>CAWBDK010000005.1:0-2259982 GCA_963787525.1 uncultured Acidimicrobiaceae bacterium
CACAGCTGCGCCCAGACGGTCTTGTTTTTCAGGTAGCCCTCGAGGCCGTCTTGGCCGTTTTCATAACCCCAGCCGGACTGCTTGAAGCCTCCGAACGGCATGGCCGGATCCCACATCATTTGACAGTTGAGCGAGACGGTTCCCGCGTCGAGGCGCTTTGCCAATCGGTGGGCGTGGGAGACGTCCCTCGTCCAGGCCGAAGCAGCCAAGCCGTAGGTGGAGTCGTTCGCCATGGCGACGACGTCGTCATCGTCGTCGAACGGTGTGACGGCAACGACTGGGCCGAAGATCTCCTCTTGGAACAGTCGCATGTCCTGGCTGACCCCCGCGAGCACCGTGGGATGCACGAAGTAGCCGGTGCGCTCAAGCCGATAGCCCCCCGTCACGACCTCGACGCCATCGCTCTTGCCTTCGTCGATGTACCCCATGACCCGGTTCAGCTGGCGTTCGCTGATGATCGGCCCACTGTGGACCTTGCCGTCGTTCGGGCCCCCGAGCCGGATCTTGCCCGCCAGTGTCGCTATACCCTCGATCACCTGGTCATAGACGCCCCGTTGCACGAATACGCGGGATCCTGCGACGCAGGCCTGTCCCGAGTGAATGAAGATTCCCATCGCGGCGGCGGGAATCGCCTTGTCAAGCTCGGCGTCGTCGTAGATGAGCACGGGAGATTTGCCACCCAATTCGAGCATGACCCGCTTCAGGTTCCCGGCTGCCGACTGCACGATGAGCTTGCCGACTTCTGTCGAACCCGTGAAGGCGATCTTGTCGACGTCGGGGTGATTGACGAGAGCCTGTCCGGTGGTGTGTCCGTAGCCGTTCACAAGGTTCACGACGCCATCAGGCACGCCGGCCTCAGCGAGGACCTGCTCGAAGATCAGCGCCGACAACGGCGTCTCCTCGGCCGGCTTGAGCACGCAGCTGCAGCCAGCGGCGAGGGCGGGCGCAAGCTTGGCCGCAGCGTTGAACGCCGGGCCGTTCCACGGGACGATGAGCCCGACCACACCCACGGGCTCTTTGATCGTGTACGCGTGCACCGACGCATCGAGGCCCGAAAGTCCGCCCGTCATCCGGACGTCATGGGCGATTCCATTGATCTTCGTGCACCAGCCAGAGAAGTAGCGAAAGAACTCGATGGCGGCGGCAATGTTCCGCCGGGCCTGAGGCAATGGCATTCCTGTGTTCAACGAGTCGAGCTGGGCGATCTCGTCTGCTCGAACCTCGAGCAGCTCTGCCACGCGCCACAACACCTGTGCCTGCTCGGTCTGCGGCTTCTGGTGCCACACGCCCGAATCGAACGTCTCACGGGCCCGAGCAACCGCACTCTCAACGGCGGTCACGCCGCCGTCAGCAAATGTGGCGATCGGCTGCTCCGTCACCGGGTCGACGACTGAGATGGTCTCGCCTTCGCCGGGACGAGCACCGAGCTCTTCGATTGTGGCCTGTACCGTCATAGTGCCTTCCTTGAGCGTTATCGCCGATTGATGTTGCCCGCGTCGACCGGTATGACCGATCCCGTCACATAGCGCGCCTCGTCCGACACCAGCCACGCAATCGCATTTGAGACATCGATCGGATCAACCGCCTCGACCGGAATCGCATTCAGCAGCGATCCGGCGAGCTGCGGGACGTTTTCGATGATCTCAGCGACGTTGCCACCACCTGCCATCGGCGTGCGAACAGTGGTGGGGGCAACGCTGTTGACCCGGATGAAGTGCGGCGCCAGCGAGTTGGCCCAAGACCGAGTCAAACCAATAACACCGTGTTTTGCCGCCGTGTAGGCCATCATCCCAGCGGCGTCGATAGGTGCCCCTGTGAGCCCACCGGTCGAGCTCGTCAAGACGATGGCGCCCCCGTTCTTTGCCTTGATCATTTGCGGGATCGCTGCTCGGCCGGTATTCCACACACCTGTCAGGTTCACACCGATGACCTCGGCCCACTGTTGCTCATTTGAGGCCATCCCTCCCGGCCCGATACCGGCGTTCGCAAGCACGATCTCAACCGGCCCGAGCTCGTCGATTCCTTCTTTGAGCGCAGCCTTGAGGGCGGGGTAGTCGCGGACATCGGCCTGTTTGGTGACGATCCGTCGACCGAGCGCTTCGACCTCTTTGACCGTTTGCTCGAGGTCGGTGGGTGTCGACATCTCGTAGCCGACGGATTGCAATTGCCCGCAGATGTCAACTGCGATGATGTCGGCGCCCTCCTCGGCGAGTCGTACGGCATGGCTCCGCCCCTGCCCGCGAGCAGCGCCGGTGATGAACGCTACCTTGCCATCGAGTTTTCCCATTGTTCTCCCTTTCGACTCGGTTCGCACCGTTCGGCGATTGCTATAGAGATCTCGGTCCCATCGCGATGCTGAGCCGCGCTCCTGCATCAAGGCGTATGACCTCTGCGTTCATGTAGGGATTCCGGACGATCGCCTCGACGAGGCTGGCGTACTCATCCGGATTGCCCAACCGCCTCGGAAACAAGATGTCCTCGAGGAGCAGATTCTGAACGAAGCGTGACGACGTCAACGGCGTGAGAAACGAGCCGGGTGCGATCCCACACACCCGAACTCCTATCGGAGCCAGGTCCCGGGCCATCGGGAGCGTCATGGATTCGATGGCTCCCTTGGCCGCGGCATAGGGCACCATGGTCTCTTGCCCGTCAAAAGCGCTGATTGAGGCGGTCTGGACGATGACGCCACGCTGCCCATCTTCGTCGGGCACGTTCGAGGCGAAGGCCGCGGCCGCGAGTCGGGCCAGGTTGAACGGTCCCACCACATGGACATCGAGATTTGCCTTCAGGACGTCCTTCGAGATCGGGGTGCCCTCGTCGTCGACCAGGCGAGGGCTTCTGATCAGGACACCAGTAGCACTGACCGCAATCGAAAATATCCCGAGCGACTGTGCGACAGTGATGGCCTCCGATACAACCTGGTCATCCTCGGCGGTACCAAGGATCGTCCTGACCGAGTCGCCGAGCTCTGACCGAAGCTCTTCAGACCGCTCCGCGTCGGGATCGATGACGACAACTCCGACGCCGACTCCCACGAGACGGCGAACGGTCGCACTGCCCAAGCCGCCGGCGCCACCGGCCACGATGGCCGATCGGCCCTTGGGATTCATGCTTGTCCTGCGCATCCGAGGGATCGCACGCCTCAGCTCCAGCTCCCGGCGCCGACACGGAATGCCGTGACGCTCGCCCCTTCGGGCACCCGTTCGATCGGTGTCGTCAGCTCTTCAATGCTCGGTGCCGCGATCTGGGATGCGATACGCGAGAGGGCGACAGGGTCGAGGTTGTAGAGGCCGATTGCGTTCTCCCCCACCATGCGACGAATATCTGCAGCGGGACTGTCGCTGAAGGTGTGGCGGAGCGCAAGACGGGTCACTGGCGAGACCTCCCGGTCCTCGTCGTAGACGAACGTGCCCTCCAGGTGCGGATAGTCCGACCCCCAGAGCACCTGCGTGCCGAGGCCGTGCTCCGTCGCCTGTTGCACCTCGTAGGGAGAGGCGAAGCTGGCACCCAAGAACACGTTGCGGGCCATGTACTCGCTCGGGCGAAGCCGCACCTGCTGCAAGAGCGCGTTGTTCAGGGGCTCGTCCCGCTTGAACTCATAGAACGCCCGAATGGCGTCGAGCTCGGCCGCCATTGCTGGAACCCAGTTACCGGGTGTCTCGGTGATGACGAGCTTCAGCCCGGGATGGCGTTCGAAGACGCCGCCAAAGATCATCCAGGGCACCGCGCGTTGCGACAGCGTGGCTGACTCCAGCTGGATGAGGGCGATGGACTCGAGGCCCGAGTAGCGTGCACTCGTCCTTCCGCCGACATGGGTTACTAGCGGCATCTCGAGCTCTTCGCACGCTGTCCAGAACGGTTCCCACTGACGACGGTTGTATTCGGGCAACTCGCCATCTCGCATGGCAGGAAAGTTGACCCCCTTCAATCCGTGATCGTGCGCCCAGTGCACCTCGTCAAGGGCCCGCTCGAGATCGAAGAGGGGGAGATAGGCCAGCCCGATGTGGCGGTGCGGTGCCTGCGCCACGAAGTCAACCAGCCAGCGGTTGTAGATCGACTGCCCCACCGCCGCCATGTCTGGGTCGGGCTTGGGGACGGTTTCGCCGAACGACTGCGGCACGAAGGGAATCGGCTCCATGTTCGTGCTGCCGTGGAAGATCACCCCCGCTGCCACACCGTCATAGTCGTAGTCAGCCAGACGAGCCGCAGATTCGTAGTGACCACGAGTCCGAAAGTTCGGGTGGTCGAGATACCCACTGCCCTCGAGCATCGTGGTGAAGGTTGCCCGCTCCGACGCCATGCTCTCCGCGAAGCGATCGAATTCCTCGAGGTGCTTCGAGGGGCAATAGGGACGGAGATCCTCGACCAGGCGCGGGCCGATGTGCGTGTCGTTCGAGACGATGATGAGCGGATCCGACGCAGTCATCGGACGACGATGGGCATCTTTTCCCATCCACGAACGGTGGATGTCGAGGCTAACTTGATCCCGCTGTAGTCGACATCCCACTCGGGCCACCGGTTCAGGAGCTCGTCGAGCGCCACGCGCCCTTCGAGCCGGGCCAGGTGCGCTCCCAGGCAGAAGTGCAGGCCGTAACCGAAGGTCATGTGCTGGCCGTCTGTCCGCCTGACGTCGTAAGAGGCGGGGTCCTTGAAGCGCCGGGGGTCTCGATTGGCCGAAGCCATCATGAGGAGAACCGCGCTCCCCGCAGGCAACGTCGTGCCGTAGTACTCGACGTCTTCGGTGACGTAGCGGGCCGACGCGTGACCCGTGGGCTCGAAGCGCAGCGTTTCCTCGATCGCGCTCGGAATGAGAGAACGGTCGGCGGAGATCAGCGCACGTTGGTCGGGGTGATCCGCCAAGACCTTGGCGAGCCACCCAATCAGCCGCCCGGTGGTTTCGTTGCCGGCGCCGGCCAAGACGGACGTGTAGGTCAGGACCTCCTGGCGACTCAAGGTCCTCGTCATCCCCGATTCGTCCTCGAACTCGGCGTTGAGCAGCATCGTCATGAGGTCGTCTGACGGGTGGTGTGAGCGCCACTCGACGTAGTCGGCGAACATCTCCCCCGTGACCACTTCGGACTGCTCGATGCGCATCGGCTGACCTGGCCGGGTGCGCAGATCGCGATCGGTCTTGTTGCGGACGGCGATCTGGTCTTCTTCGGGGATACCGAGGAGCATTCCGATCACGCGCATGGGCAACATCGACGCCAGTTCGGCGATGACGTCGAAGCCATCGCACCCGACCAAGGGATCGAGGCAGCGAACGCAATAGGCGCGCACCTGCTCCTCGAGGACCGCCATTCGCTTGGGCGTGAAAACGCGTGAGAGGAGCCCGCGATGGGTGGTGTGGACTGGCGGGTCTTCCCACATCACCACGCCGGTAGGCACCTCAATGCCCGCCCGCAGGACGTCCAGCAGATCCCCTCGGCTGCTGGAAAAGACTTCCCAGTTGACCAGCGCTTTTTGAACGTCCTCGTGCCGAGACAGCGCCCAGAAGTCGTACCGCTCGTTGTGGTAGATCGGCGCCTCTTCGCGAAGGCGCTCGTAGGTCGGATAGGGGTCGGCGTTGATATCGACGTCGTACGGGTCGAAGTAGACGTGGGTATCACTGACAACCATCGGCCGCCCTCTCTAAAGTTAGAACATTCGTTCTAACTTAGCGGTGGAGCCGTGTCAAGCCTCCCAGCCCAGGGCCAGCAGGGGCTAATCCGTTGGCCATCGTACGGCAGTGGTCATAGCGGACCATATGCTCTAGCTCAATGGTTCCACGCTCGGTTTCCACGTCGCCGGCTCAAGCCGGGTCGACCAGGCGCCTGAGGGCGGCCACGCCCGAAAAAAGGCGAAAGCTCCTCGATGCGGCCGAACAGATCATGCTGCGTGATGGGTACGCCGCCGTGACTTCGAGGCGACTGGAGACCGAAACAGGCCTCAAGGTGCACTACCACTTTGGCAGCATCGACGACCTGTTCATCGCAGCTGTCCGTCGGCGAGGTGAGGTCAACCTGGCATTGATGGCCGAGGCCCTGTCGTCAGCCGAACCCCTTCGGGCGTGGTGGCGCCTGGCATCCGATCGTCGAGGAAGCAGACTGTTGGTTGAGATCACCGCCGCGGCGAACCACCGCCCCGCCCTTCAGGTCGAGGTGGCCGCCTTCGCCCGAGAGACCCGGCGCTTACAAATCGAAGCGCTCGATCATCTGCTGGACGAATACGGCATCGATCGTGACGCCTATCCCCCATCGCTGGTAGCACCAGCGATTCAGGGTCTCGCCTTCGCCATGGCGTACGACCAGGCCGCTGGCTTTGACACCGCTCAGGTCGAGGCGTCACTCGCCATGGACCAGCTCTTGGATCGTTTCGAGCGCCAGCGGGCTGCGAACGAGGCCTGAAGCGGTCGGCGGGACGAGTGGGCCTCCGCTCAAACTGGCGACTGATCAAATACCCGTACACGAGTGCGATCACTCGGCTTTGAGCCGAGTAGTACTGAGCCCGCTACGCAACAGGACCAGCTTTGAGCATCCATGCCCTCGGCGTACGAGGGCGAGGGCAAGGGCGGTTGTTTTCAACTTCGACGCCAGTACTACTCGACGTCCGAACCAGAGCGAAAGGCAGTGGAGAGGACCGGTTTTTCGGTAGGCCGGCTCACAAATCTGGCCGCAGGGGGATTTCCATGCAAAGCTTTGCATTGGTGCTGCACGAGGATCGCCTGCTTCCCGCCGACCCTGGTGTGCGCCGTCTCGCCCGTGCGCTGTACGAGGGAACGAAGTCGCTTCCCATTGTGAGCCCCCATGGGCACTGCGACCCGGTGGCGCTCGCCGAGGACCGGCCGTTCGACAGCCCGGCGACCGAGCTCGTGACGAAGGATCATTACATCCTCCGCATGCTCTACAGCCAGGGAGTGCCGCTCGAGTCCCTCGGCGTGGTGCCGCGCGACGGCGGACCGGTCGTCGCCGACGGGAGGCAGATCTGGCGGGAGTTGGCGACGCGCGTTGCGCTCTTCAGAGGCACGCCGTCCAAGCTCTGGCTGGACCACACGCTCCAAGAGGTCTTCGGCGTGACGGAGCCGCTAGGCCACGGGAACGCCGACTCCGTTTACGACGACATCGCCGCGCAGTTGGCGCAGCCCGAGTTCCGGCCGCGCGCCCTCTTCGAACGTTTCGGCATCGTGTTCCTCGCCACGACCGATGGCGCCCTCGACGCCCTCGAGGCGCACGCGCGGATCCCCCGATCAGGTTGGACGGGTCGAGTGGTGCCCACGTTCCGCCCGGACGATGTCGTCGACCCGCAGCGGCCCGGCTTCCACGCCAACTTGGCGACGCTCGGCGATCTCACGGGTCACGACACCTGCAGTTGGGCCGGGTATCTGGACGCGTTGCGCCAGCGCCGCGCCGTCTTCGTGGCGGCCGGGGCCACTGCGTCCGACCATGGACATCCCTCACCCGCCACGGTGGACCTCTCGCCCCGTGAGGCGGAGGCGCTCTTCGGTCGCATCGTCGCCCGAACGGAACACCCGGGTGAGGCCGAGGTCTTCCGGGGCCAGATGCTCGTCGAAATGGCCGCCATGAGCCTCGACGACGGCCTCACCCTACAAATCCACGCCGGCTCGTGGCGAGACCACAATCCGACCGTCGCCGCCCGCTTCGGTCCCGACCAGGGGGCGGACATCCCCCGTGCGGCGGACTACGTGCGCGACCTCAAGCCCCTCCTCGACCGGTTCGGCAACGAGCCCCGCCTGATGGTGATTGCGTACACCCTCGACGAGACGACCTACAGCCGGGAACTGGCCCCCCTGGCCGGGCACTACCCCGCACTGCGGCTTGGTCCACCGTGGTGGTTCTTCGACAGTCCCGAGGGCATGCGGCGCTTTTACCAGTCGGTGATCGAGACGGCCGGCTTCGCCAACACCGTCGGCTTCAACGACGATGCGCGGTCCCTCTTGAGCATTCCCGCCCGTCACGACGTCGCCCGGCGGCTGAGCGCCGGCTACCTGGCCGGCCTGGTCGCCGAACACCGTCTGCACGAGGACGAGGCCGCCGAGACGGCGGCGGACCTGGCGCTGCACCTTGCCTGTCAGGCCTTCGGGATCGAGCCATGAGGCAGCTCGTGCTGGTGGGGCTCATGGGGTCGGGCAAGTCGACGGTCGGCGCGTTGGTGGCCAACCGGACCGGCGGTCGCCTTGTCGACGTCGACGTCGTCATCGCCGAGGAGACGGGCAAGACGGTGCGGGAGCTCTGGGAGGAGGGGGGCGAGGCCGCCTACCGGGGCCTGGAGTCCGGGGCCGTGTTGCGCACGCTGGCCGACGACACGCCGTCCGTCCTGGCCGCCCCTGGCGGGGTCGTGCTCGACCCGGCGGTCCGCGCCGCCCTCGCCGGACACATTGTCGTATGGCTCCGGACCAGTCCCGCTGCGCTGGCGAGCCGCGTGCACGTCGGCGACCATCGTCCGCTGCTGGGCGACCAGCCGGCCAAGACCTTTGCGGCCATGGCGGACCAGCGGTCCGACCTCTACCGCGAGGTGGCAACCGCGACCATAGACACGGACGGTCGCTCGCCCGACGGCGTTGCCGACAGCGTCGTAGGGCTGCTGGCAGACGCCTGACCCGGACGGAACGGAGACACGATGCTTCGACCACAGGACCGCACGACACGCGAGACCAAGCGGCTCGACGGCATCTGGAGCTTCGTCATCGACACAGAAGCGGCCGAGCGGGCGGAAGGCTGGTGGCGGCGACCCCTCCCCGACCACCCTGATGCGTACACGTCCTTTGAGATCGACGTGACCGGCGTCGTCGTGCCGGCCGGCACGTTGATGGTGCGCGAGAAGGTTGCTGCGTGCACGCCGGCACTGGCTGCGACATCGAGGATCGTCGCTCGCCGCTCGCGCCGCACCACGTTCGACCCTGCATGTCTCGCGCTATCCGGATGAGGGACGGATGACGGGCAGCGTGACGCAGAGGCTGGACAGGCGCACGGTACTGCACGCGCACGCCGACCTTCTCCCGGACTACGACCGGAGCGCTGCGCCGGTGATCACCCACATCGGGCTCGGCGCGTTCGGCCGGGCCCACGTCGCCGTGTACGCGGACGCACTGCTCCGCATGGGCCATCCGGCGTTGATCCGGGGCGTCACGCTCCGGAGCCGCCTCGCGCAGCAGCAGCTCGAGCCCCAGGACGGGCTCTTCACGGTGGCCGTGCGAGAACCGGGCGAGGACATGGAGCTCCAGGTGGTCGCGGCGGTTGCGTCCGTGACGACGGGCCCGGTAGCTGCGCTCGAGGCGATCACGGCGCCCACCACGTCGTTGGTCACGTTGACCATCACCGAGAAGGGCTACGAGAGCGCCAGCGAGGAGGACGCATCGGCGCCGCCTACCGCGCCGGCATTGATCGCCTCGGCTCTGGCCCGACGCCGGCAGGCCGGCCTGGCGCCGCCGGTCCTCGCCTCACTCGACAATCTCCTCGACAACGGCGGCGTCCTGCGCACCCGGGTTCTCGAGGCCGCGGAGAAGATCGACCCGAGGCTGACGGCGTTCATTGCCGAGGAGGTGCGCTTCCCCGCTTCGGTGGTCGACCGCATGGTCCCGGCCCCGACCGACGACGATCGGCAGACCATCGCCAACGCCCTCGGGTTGTGGGACGAGGCGGCCGTCGCCACCGAGCGCCACCGCTCGTGGGTCATGCAGTCGGTCGAGGGGCTCGATCATCTGGGCGAGGTGGGCGTGCAGCTTGTCGCGGACGTCGCCGCCTTCGAACGCCGCAAGCTCTGGCTGCTCAACGGACCGCACTCCGCCGCGGCCTACGGGGGACTCCTGGCCGGGCACTCCACCATCGCAGCCGCCGTGGCGGACCCGCTCGTCGCCCGCTTCGTCCGGGATCTCGTTGATCAGACGCTCGAGGTGGGCGCCTTCCCCGCCTCCCTGGCACCGGCCGCGTTCGCCGACGATGCGCTTCGCCGCTTTGCCAATCCTGCGCTGAGACACACGTGCGCCCAGGTCGGCGCCGACGGGTCGAGCAAGCTGCCCCAGCGCCTTCTCCCCGTCGTGGCGGCGCGCCGCGCTCGGGGTCTCCAGATGACGACGTTCGCCCTCGTGGCTGCGATCTGGGTCGCGGCCGTGGCGGGCGTCCCCGCGCCGGGCGTGACGCTCCCTCGGCTGGAGGATCCGCTCGCCGAGGATTTTCGCTCCCTGTTGGATGGCCCAAACCCCCTCTCGCTGCTCAGCCACCGGGCCTTCGGCGACATCCCCTTCGCGACGGAGGTAGCTGCCATGCTGGGTCGACTGACCACGAAGGGGGCAACGCTGCTGGAGACGGGACGGTGACGGCCATGCTCGGCGGCCCCGGGCAACTGCTCTCATCCGAGGAGGTGGGCTCGTTCGTGCGTAGCCAGGTGGCGGCGCTGGACCTCACCGGACGCTCGCTGTGCGTGGTCGTTCCCGACGGGACCAGGAACTGCCCACTGCCACTCCTCCTACGGGCCGTCGAGGACGGTGTCGGCGGACGCGCCGGCGACGTCACTGCGGTGATCGCCCTCGGCACCCATGCGCCCATGTCCGACGAAGCCATCACGGCGCTGGTCGGGCCGGTCTCCTTTCCCGTCCGCAACCACGCGTGGTGGGACGACGAGACCTTCGCACCGATCGGAGCCCTACCGGCACGCCTCGTCACCGAGCTCTCGGAAGGCCGGCTCCATGACCCGATCGACGTACGGGTGAACCGGCTCGCTGTCCAGAGCGACGTGACGCTGCTCGTGGGCCCCGTGCTGCCGCACGAGGTGATCGGGTTCTCGGGAGGGAACAAGTATCTCTTCCCCGGTCTTTCCGGTCAGGAGATGATCGACGTCACGCACTGGCTCGGCGCGCTCGATCACGAGCAGCGCCATCATCGGCCGGCGCGGCATCACACCGGTACGCGCGCTCGTCGATGCGGCCGCGGACCTCCTCTCGGGCGAGCGCCACGCGCTCTGCGTCGTGGTAGACCACGCAAGCGGGGGGCTGAAGTCGCTGTCGTTCGGGGACCCGCCCGGCGCTTGGGCTGCCGCGGCGGAGGTGGCAGCCGAGACGCACGTCCGCTACCTCGACCACCCGGTGCAGCGGGTGCTCTCGGTCGTCCCCGATCGCTATCCCGACCTCTGGACGGGGGCCAAGGGCTTCTACAAGGTGGAGCCGGTCGTCGCCGACGGTGGTGAGGTCGTGCTGTACGCGCCCCACATCACCGAGATCGCGGCCATGCACCCGCGCCTCATGGAGATCGGGTACCACTGCCGCGACTTCTTCCTGGCGCAGTGGGACCGCTACCGAGACGAGCCGTGGGGCGAGCTGGCGCACGCCACCCACCTGTACGGAGCGGGAACCTTCGACGGCGTCACCGAGCGCCAGCGCGTCAGGGTCACGCTTGCGACCGGGATTTCCGAAGCTGGCGTGCGGCAGGCGAACCTGGGCTTCCTCGCTCCGGGCGAAGTCGACGTCGCCGAGTGGGCCGCCGACCCCGACACCCTGGTCGTGCCCGACGCCGGCGAGGTGCTCTACCGGCTGCGCTGAGGGGTCGGCCCGGCCTCCTCGCCGGGGTACACCACGCCGAGCTCGGCCCGGATGGCGTCGAGCGTCGTGGCCAGCGCGATCGACTCGTCCAAGGAGACCACCGTGCTCTCGGTACGCCCCGCTTCGAGGCAGCGATGCACCTCGTCGATCTCGAACCGGAGGCCGTTCCCCTCGTAGGACGCATCGATGCGCTCCACGCCGGAAGGGCTCGACACGGTCAGGGAGTCAGGACAGTGCATCATGGCGGGGAGGTCGATCACACCGTCGGTTCCCGAGATGCGTGCCGTGCACGTCATGTTCACGCGGATGGCCGCCTTGACCACGCCCAACCGGCCCGCCGGATGATGCGTAAGGGCGGTGACGACCTCGTCGACGCCGGTCTCCCCGACGACCCCGTCCGCCACGACGCGCTCGACCGGCCCGAGCACGAGCGTGCACAGCTGCAGGGGATAGATCCCGAGGTCGAGGAGCGCGCCGCCACCGAGCTCGGCCGCGAAGTGCCGGTGCGTGGGATCCACCGGGCGGCGGAACCCGAAGTCCCCCTCCACCAGCAGTGGCTCGCCGATGCGACCCGCGCCTATGACGTCCACGAGGGAGCGGTACGCGGGGAGGAAGCGGCTCCAGATGGCCTCCATCAAGAACAATCCCCTGCTCCGCGCCTCGGCCGCCATGCGTGCCGCCTGCTCCGCGTTGAGGGCGAACGGCTTCTCGCACAGGACGTGCTTGCCCGCCTGCAGCAGGGCAAGTGTGTCAACCTCGTGGCGCGAATGCGGGGTGGCCACGTACGCCGCGTCGACGTCGGGGTCGGCCGCTAACGCCTCGTAGTCGCCGTACCGGGTCGGGATGTCGAACCGGTCCGCGAAGGCCTCAGCTCGCTTCGCTGACCGCGAGGCCACCGCTGTGATGGATCCTCCGTCGACGCACTGCATCGCCTCGGCGAATCCCGTGGCGATGATGCCCGGACCGACGACGCCCCAGCGGATCACTGTGGGACCGCCGCGCCGTCGTCGTCCTGCCACCCCCGGCGGTTGGCAATTTTCATCCCGCGAATATCCCGCGGACGCCGACATTCAGGCCAATCCGCCTCCGTTCACACACTGTCTGACCTGTCGGAACAGTTCACGTGGGTTCGGGCTCGTTCGGCTTTTTCACCCTATGAACGGTGAGCGCCGACACCAGAAAGCCTGCAGCGAAAGAGGGCGTACCGGAAGCTCGAAGACCCGGAGCCCGAGTTGCTCAGGCCAACGTTTGCCCCCGGCCATCGAGCGGGTTCAGCTTGCCTGCCCGGCATCTGGGAGGGGAATCTTCATTTACGACACGCGCCGGACCGCGCTCGAATCCTCTCCCAATCGCCCCACAGACTGCCCCAATTTCTGTGCAGCCTGAGACAGACTGACGACGCGAGAATCTCTATTCCCCCAGGTGAGACGTGGTGCATTGTGGGCTCTTCGGATCTGGCGGGGAGCCATGCCCCTGACCAGGATCACCTCGAGCGCGACGAAGGTGCTTCAAGCTTGAGGTGTGAGCCAACAACCAAGAAGCACCTTCGTCGTCACCGACCCTAGCGAGATCGTCGCGGCCCTCGTCGGGTCTGAAAGACGTCCGGGTCCTGCACTACGAGCGGCGCGGGCCCCGACGTCGAGCTGATGATCGAGCAGGTGGCGAGCGACGTCCGATGTCCGACCTGTGGCGGGCCGGCCCGGGTCAAAGAGCGCCCGGTGGTCCGCTACGTCGACCTCCCGGTCTATGGGACGCCCGATGCGCCTGGCCTGGAAGAAGCACCGGATGCGCTGTGCGGACGCCGAGCTGCCCGAAGAGGACCTGGGTGCTCGCCGACCACCGGATCGCGGCCAAGAACTGCCTGCTCACGACCAGGGCGGCCAAGTGGGCGACGGTCCAGGTGGGCAACGGGCCGCACGGTGTCAGAGGTGGCCGGCGAGCTCGCCTGTGACTGGCACACGGTCAACGACGCCGTGACCACCTATGGCGGGGCCCTGCTCGAGGCCGATCGCAAGCGGCTGAACCAGACGACGCGCCATCGGGCTCGACGAGACCGCCTTCGTGAAGCTCGGCTCGCAAGCCCAGACCGGACTACGCCACGACGGTCGCCGACGTCGAGCACCACCAGATCATCGACATCCTGCCGACCCGCAACTACGTGGACGTGGCCGGCTGGCTGGACAAACAGCCCCAGGCCTGGAAGGAGCGGATCCGCTTCGGCGCCCTCGACATGTCGGCCACCTATGCGGCGGTGTACTCGGTCGTGCTTGCCCAGAGCCCACCAGGTGGTCGACCCCTTCCACGCCGTCTCGCTCGCCAACCGCTGCCTCGACGCCATCCGGCGGCGGGTCCAGACCGAGACAGCTCGGGCACCGGGGCCGGCGCGACGACCCGCTCTATCGGGCCCGGCGGGTCCTGCTCATGGGCGAGGAGAAGCTCGACGCCGACAAGGCGACCGAGCGCCTGTGCGTCACTGCTCGAGCTCGGCGATCCCGAACGCCGAGGTGGCCATCGCCTATCGGGTCAAGGAGCGCCTGCGCGACTTCTATCGAACGAGCGATCCCGACGAAGCCCGCCAGCATGCTCGAAGAGCTCCAGCGCCACTGCCTGAAGACGGCCATGCCGCCCGAGATCCAAAGGCTCGGGCGGACGATCCGGCCTGGTTCGACAAGATCTGCAACTACCACCTGGCCCGGGTGTCCAACGGGCCCACCGAGGCGCTCAACAACCTGATCAAGCGGATCAAGCGCATCGGCTTCGGCTTCCGCAACTTCGAGAACTACCGGATCCGGGCCCTGCTCTACGCCGGCAAGCCGAACTGGCGGGTGCTGGGCTCGATCGTCGTCCGATGAGATGCTGGCCCCGTCAGAATCCGAAGAGCCGCATTGTGGTGGGCCGTAGAGGACTCGAACCTCTGACCCCTTGCGCGTCATGCAAGTGCGCTACCAACTGCGCCAACGGCCCGTTCGACGAAAACCCTACCACCGGACCAATTCGGCACTCCCCCACGGGTCCGCGGCACGGAGGGTGACACGCCGCGGGACATGTCCGTACAATTGTGGAAGTGACACCGACTACGGCCACCAGCCCGCTCCCAGATCTGGAAGACCATCTCAGGCGGGTCGCCGAGGACGGCTACACCGTCCTGCCCGATGCCATCGAGCCCGAGCTGCTCGACGAGATCGACGACGCCCTGCTCAAGCTGGAGCACGACCTCGGCACCGTCCCCGCCGACAATCTCTTCGAAGGGCTGCACACCCTGCGGGTGTACAACCTTCTGGTCCACGGGGCCACCTTCCAGAAGATCCCGGTGCACCCCAACGTGCTCCCCGTGGTCGAGGGCGTGCTCGATCCCGGGCTCCTGATCTCCTCGCTCTCGTCCATCGCCATCGGCCCCGACGAACAGGCGCAGCCGATTCACGCCGACGACCAGCTCATCCCGCTCGCCCGTCCCCATGTCCCCATCATCTGCAACACCATGTGGGCGATCACCGACTTCACCGAGGAGAACGGCGCCACCCGACTCGTCCCCGGCAGCCACCTGCGCGACGAGCCCCCGAACCCGCTCGAGCTCTACGACACCATCCCGGCCGAGATGCCCAAGGGGAGCGTCCTCGTCTGGGTCGGAAGCCTTTGGCACGGCGGTGGCGCCAACCGCACCGACGAGCGCCGGGTCGGCATCGCCATGAACTACTGCGCCGGCTACATCCGCCAGCAGGAGAACCAGCAGCTCGGTGTGCCGCCCGCGCTCGTCAAGACGTTCCCCCGCCGTCTCCAGGAGCTGGTCGGCTACTCGGTCTACAACGGCCTCGTCGGCCACATCGACAAGAAGCACCCCGCCAAGGTCGTCCTCGCCGAGGACGAGGGGGTCGACATGGTCTGGGATCTCCTCAAGACCTGAGCGGGATCAGGCCGCCGGCGGCAGGACCGCCGGAGCAACCGGCCACTCGTAGTCGCGAGGGTCGATGGGGATCATCCCCTGCGACAGCCGCCACCCGTCGTAGCTCTGCGTCCATTGGCGGTGCCAGCGGGCCTGGTCTTCGTGGAGCTGGGCCAGATCGCACTCCCGCAGCGCCTCGTAGCGCGCCGCCAGCGCGAAGAGCACCTCGATAGAAGCGATCGCGTCCGCCGACGCATCGTGGGCGTTCCCGATGTCGATGCCGTAGAGGTCGCACAGGTCGACCAGCGTCCGCCTGCCCTCGCGGTCGCGGTCGAAATGGCGATCGATGACGACGGCGTCGAGCACCGGCCCGCACCAGCCCCGCTCGATGATGCCCCGGCCGCCGAGCAGCTTGGCCTGCGTGTCGAGAATGGTCAGGTCGTAGTCGAGCTTCATGCCCGCCAGCGGGCACGCCCCGCCTGCTCGCCGACACCACCCCGTCGGCCACCAGGCTGATCGCCTCCGGCAACGGCATGCCCTCGTCGCGCGCGCGCTCCGTCGAGATCCCGTGGACCTCGGTCGCCCCAGCCGGGATCTCACGGCCGGGGTCGATGAGGCCGGACCAGCTCGTGACCACGACTCCGTCGACCACGTGCACCAGCGCGTAGGAGACCGGGACATCGTTGAAGCGGTCGATTCCGGTGGTCTCGAAGTCGAAGCCGAGCACCTCGCCGGAGGTCCACGACACCCATGAGGATCGAGCATGGCAGCAGGGTGTGACAGAACCGCGGATACCCGCGGGAGACGCCCGGACCACGTCCTCGACAGCTACCGTCAGCGACGATGAACGGCCCCACCCGGCCCGGGCCACGACGGCGACGATGATCGCGACGGCCGCCCTGACGCTGCTCAGCGCGCTGGCCACGGCGGCCTCGCCCGGCGTGCCGGCCACTGCGGCGGGTGCGCAGCCGACCCCGCCGCGACGATCGACCGACCCGGCGGCGCTCGTCCATCCCCTCGACGGCACCGGCACGGGGCCCGTCAGTCCCGGCACCGTCGGCGAGTTCCCGGGTGCCGACGTGCCCTTCGGGATGATCCAGTGGAGCCCCGACACCAGCCCCAACGCCGTCCAGGCCGGCGGCGGGTACGACTATGCGGACAGCCGGATCAGCGGTTTCAGCCTCACCCACCTCAGCGGCACCGGGTGCCCCTCCTACCAGGACATCCCGATCCTGCCCACCGTCGGCGCCATCGGAACCGACCCCGAGGCGGCGGTCGCGACGTTCTCGCACCGATGACGAGCAGGCCTCCCCCGGTCGCTACCAGGTCGAGCTCGGCCCGACTCCCATCTCCGTCTCACTCGCCGTCACCACGCGCACCGGCATCTCGAGCTTCGACTTCCCGTCCGGCACAGCGTCCAACGTGCTCTTCAAGGTGGCGGGGAGCGCCAATCCCGTCACGGCGGCGAGCGTGCACATGCGTCGGGCACGACGAGGTCGAGGGCCAGGTGACCAGCGGGCAGTTCTGCCAGACCGGGACCAACTACACCGTGCACTTCGTGGCGCTCTTCAACCGGCCCTTCTCGTCGACCGGCACCTGGGACAGCTTCCGGCACCACCACCGGGAGCACCGCCTGCACGGGGACATCCTGCGGTTCCTACGTCACCTTCGACACCACGACCCAGCGGCAGGTGCTCATGAAGGTCGGCATCTCCTTCGTGAGCACACGCGATGCGATGCAGAACCTCAAGGCGGAGGATCCCGGCGTGGTCGCTCCAGGGGGTGAGCACGCGGGCGCAGGCCAGCTGGAACGCCCTCCTCGGGCGCATCGCCGTACGGGGGGGCACCACGGCCCAGGAGCACACCTTCTACACGGCGCTGTACCACTCGCTCCTCTTCCCCAACGTCGTGTCCGACGTGAACGGCGAGTACGCCGGCAGCGACGGCAACGTGCACACCGCACCGGGACCGCGACGAGTACGCCAACTTCTCCGAGTGGGACATCTACCGCAGCGAGGTCCAGCTCGAGTCCCTCCTCGCGCCCCGCGACGTCGGCGACATGGTGCAGTCGCTCGTCGACGAGCGCGAGCAGGGAGGCTGGCTGCCCGAAATGGGCCATCGTCGGCGGGGACGAATCGCAGATGAACGGCGACTCGGCCGATCCCATCATCGCCGACGCCTACGCCATGGGCGCACGCAACTTCGACGTCGGCGCGGCGCTCCACTACATGATCAAGGGGGCGACGCAGAACGAGACCGGCCACGGGCTCGAGATCGAGCGCCAGTACCTGAGCCAGTACCTGACCCAGCACTACGTCAACGCAGGGTCGCTCGACCTGACCTCCATCGACTACTCCATCGGTGGCTCGGTCACGCTCGAGTACGCCCTCGACGACTTCTCCATCGCCCAGATCGCCACGGCGGAGCGGCGACCGCGCGTTGGCCTCCACCATGATGCAGCGCTCCGCCAACTGGGAGTACGAGTTCAATCCCGCCACCGGCTACATCCAGGCCCGCGGCAGTGACGGCAGCTTCCCTCCCGGCCAGGCCTTCGAGACGGCTCGCAGCTCGAACCGGGCGGGCAGACCGGCTTCGAGGAGGGCAACGCCGTGCAGTACACCTGGACCGTCCCGCAGGACCTGGCCGCGCTGGCGTCCCTCATGGGTGGCGACGCCGCCGCGGCGAGCAAGCTCGAGACGTTCATGAGCTCCCTCAACGCAACCCGCAACGCCCCCTACGACTGGTCCGGCAACGAGCCGGGCGAGTGGGCGCCGTGGGAGTTCGACTACTTCGGTGCGCCCGACCAGACCCAGCGGGTCGTGCGCGCCATCGTCGACACCGAGTACGCCGACGCACCGGTCGACGAGCCGGGCAACGACGACCTCGGCGCCATCTCGTCGTGGTACGTGTGGGCGGCCCTCGGCCTGTTCCCCGTGACCCCGGGCTCGGCGAACCTCGCGCTCGCCAGTCCCCTCTTCCCGTCCGTGACGATCACCCTGCCGGACGGCCGCCGCCTCGTCGAGCAGGCCCCGGGGGCTGCGGCCTCCCGGCCCTACGTCCACGCCCTGACCGTGTCCGGCGTGACCCGGCCCGCTCCCAACGTCCCTCGACCGGCTGCACGGGCGCACGGCCGCGCCCCACTCCCCCGGCGGCACGTGGGACCTGCCCTGGCTCCCGGGTTCGGTCCTCCGGTCGGGCGGCACCCTGACCTACACGCTCTCGGCCCGCCCCGACCCCGCATGGGCCTCGTCGCCGGCCGACAGCCCCCCGTCGTTCGCCGGCGGCGAGCTTCCGGTGGTCGGCTTCTCGCTCCCGAGCGGCGCGACGTCGCTCGTCGCGGGACAACCCGCGTCCGTCGAGCTCGGCGCTGACATCGGCCGGCGGCGCAGGCATCACTCCGTGCAGTGGCAGGTTGCGTCGGAGCCGAACGGTCTGCAGGTGACGCCGTCCTCGGGCACGCTCACACTCGACTCGACGGACGAAAAACTCCGGGTCAACGGCAACCTGCGGCGTTCCACCTCATGCCACTCAGGCTGCTCACCGTCACCGCACCCGCAGCGGGTACCTACTCGTTGCGGGTGAATTTCGACTACGGCGGGCGGCACACAGCTCCCGACGGTCGTGGTCGACATCGAGTCACAGCCTTGAGAGTTCTCCGACGACATCCAACGAGCCCCCGCCGGCCACAGCGTCCACCTCGGGCCGCTCGCGGCCAGAATCCGTAGCCGGCGAGCGGATAGCTCGAGAGAGTCAGCGGAGTTGGCTCGGGACGCACCACCTTCACTGACACATCAGCTGAGTGCCTGCTTTTGCTGTCAGGATCGGTCTCGCGACCGTCGTCTGCCTTCGGCCTCGATCACCGGACCCCCGTCCGCTCGTGGCCGCGATCAGGTCCATAAGAGAATGTCGATTGACGAGGGCTCCGATGAATAGTAAGCCCGTCGCTGCACAGTACGAATCGCAGTGATGGGGTCGGGGGTAAGCACATGAGAAGTCGTTTCGTGTCTCTAGCAGCGCACCTGCTTTCGGCGATGGCCCTGGTGCTCGCCGTACTCGTCGGGGCGCCGGCGTTGTCGGGTGGTGCGGCTACCGCGTCGGCGGCGACGCCCGAAACGGCGCCCGCCTCGAGTCCACCCGCCGGCTACTTCATGGCAGCCTCCGACGGTGGCGTCTTCACCGAAGGTGCGGCTCCCTTCAACGGTTCAATGGGGGGCAAACCCCTGAATGACCCCGTCGTGGGGATGGCCGTTACACCTTCGAGTACCGGTTACTGGCTCGTCGCGTCCGACGGTGGGGTCTTCAGTTTCGGTAATGCGTCGTTCTTCGGTTCAACTGGTGGCATGCACCTGAATGCTCCCATCGTGGGTATGGCCGCGTCACCCACTGGCAACGGCTACTGGCTGGTGGCGTCCGACGGTGGCGTCTTCAGTTTTGGGGACGCGACGTTTCAGGGCTCAATGGGCGGCAAACCCCTGAACGCTCCCATCGTGGGCATGACCGCGTCACCCACCGGCAACGGCTACTGGCTGGTCGCGTCCGACGGCGGGATCTTCAACTTCGGGGATGCAACGTTTCAAGGCTCAATGGGCGGTACGCATCTCAACAAGCCGATCGTGGGGATGAGCGGCATGCCGGCCGGCGACGGGTACCGGCTCGTTGCGTCCGACGGTGGCGTCTTCGACTTCGGCTCGGCCGGCTTCCAGGGATCAATGGGTGGCACCCAGCTGAACAAGCCGATCGTGGGCATGGCCGCCACGGGCGACGGCAACGGCTACTGGCTGGTGGCGGCCGACGGCGGAATCTTCAACTTCGGGAGCGCCCCGTTCAGTGGATCGCTCGGCTCACTGAAGCTCAACAAGCCCGTCGTCGCCATGTCATCCGTCGGTCCGGTGATTGGCGGCCATGCGCTGTTGGTCGGGACCTTCGACGGGATCCCGGGCCAGTATCAGACCATCCAGGAGGCCGTGAACGCCGCTCAGCCCGGCGACTGGATCCTCATCGCTCCGGGTGATTACCACGAGCAGGCCGACCACCTCAGTCCACCGTCCGCGTCCGATGTGTCACTCGGGTGGTACGGCGGCGTCGAGATCCATACCAGCGACATCCATCTGCGCGGAATGAACCGGAACTCGGTCGTGGTGGACGGCACCAAGCCGGGTGCGCCGCAATGCAGCAGCAACGCCGCCGATCAGGACCTCGGCGCATTGAACTCGTCCAGCGCCGCGCTCGGGCGGAACGGGATCGACATCTGGGCCAACGGCGACTCGGTCGACAACCTCACGGTGTGCAACTTCCAACTCGTTGAGGACAGCGGGGGGAACCAGGCGGGCGACGGCGGGAACGAGATCTGGTGGGACGGCGGTGACGGCAGCGGAAAGATCGGGCTGCAGGGCTACGAGGGAAGCTACCTGACGACAACCGACACCTTCAACGGCGCAGTAAGCAGTGGCTCGGCCTTCGGCAACTACGGCATCTTCTCCTCGAATTCGCAAGGTCCCGGAGTTTGGAACCAGGCCTATGCGAACAACTTCGCCGACTCCGGCATGTACATCGGAGCCTGTCAGCAGCTCTGCGACGCGTGGATCAACAACGCGTGGATGGAAAACAACGCCCTCGGTTACTCGGGTACCAACTCGGGCGGCACGCTGGTGATGGAGCACTCGCAGTTCGACAACAACACCGACGGGCTCGACACCAACACGCAGAGCTCCGGTGACCCACCGCCGCCTCAGAACGGGGCCTGTCCCTACGGAGGGGTCAGCGGCTTCACGGAGACCCACTCGTGCTGGGTGTTCATGGACAACTACTCCCACGACAACAACAACCCGCAGGCTCCTGGTGCCGGGTTGTCGGGCGAGCCGCCCGGGACAGGGATGACTGTGTCGGGTGCCACCAACGTCACCGTGATGGACAACACCTTTGCCAACAATGACGCCTGGGGCACCTTGTTCGTGCCCTATCCCGACGGCGATCCCGGTCCCGCGGGGCTGTGTTCGGGCTCGGGTGGACAGGTGGAGCTTGGGTTCTGCATCTACGACCCCAAGGGCGACGCACTGCTGAACAACACGTATTCGGGCAATGGCGGCTATGGCAATGCGACCAACGGCGACTTCGGGCAGATCACGTTCTTCGGTGGAGAACCACAAAACTGCTTCGGCGGCAACATTGCACCGGACGGCTCGACCCCGTCCGACCTCCAGACGACCCAGCCCCCGAGCAGCTGTGGTGCGACGACCACAGCGGCCAACACTGGAGGCGAACTCCTGACCCAGGTGTTGTGCGCCACCGGATTTGCCTCCAGTTTCGGGGCTTCGTGCACAGGGATCCACTATCCGACGCCGACAACGCCTCCAACCATGACGACGGCGCCGACAAACCTCCCGACCATGCCCAATCCGTGCCAGGGGGTGCCGGACAACGCGTGGTGCGTCGGAGGGAGCCCGGTCTAGGGCAGAACTGAGGTACCTATCGGAAGGGGTGTGTCGGATGTCGGGTCGGACGCAAGACACACTCGTGCCGAGTCATATCGTCGGGGCGTCGGGATTCTCGACGTAGAGAGGGGCGCGCCAGGAGTGAGGATCATCGCATCGGTGACAAGATCCTAGAAGTGCCCTCGATCACCGGCCGGATAGAGGTCAATCTCACCGTTCGTGACCCCGCTCGTAGCGCGTCGTGGTACCGGGAGTTGTTGGCCATGGAGATGCTGTACGAGGTCGTCTCGCCAGACGGTCGCCTTCACTACATCTCGCTCGTCGAGCCGGGAAGTGGTCTTGTGCTCTGCCTCGTTGGGCATTCGGCCAATCCTGGCGAACCGTTTCGCGAGTTCGTCACCGGTCTCGATCACATGGAGTTCATTGTGGACAGTCGGGAAGAGCTCTATGAGTGGGCGTGCCGGCTTGATGAACTCGGCATTGCACACTCCGGTGTCAAGGAGCCCTCCTACACATACAATGCGATGCTCACGTTTCGAGATCCCGACATGATTCAACTCGAGTTCTTCTGGCGGGCGCCTTCACGTTCAGACACATAAGGAGACCGAGTGCGCGTTGATGCCGTCCATTCGGCGGGTCGCCTTGCTGAAAAGATTCAGCCGACCGCCCACACATTCAGGTGGGGTCCATCAAGTCGCACTTCATAGCCGGTGATTGGGATGAGTGGAGTGCATTCCATTTCGACCGTGTGGTGCCCGGCGGCCACGCCTGACCAAGATGCTGAGATCGCGAGGCTCGCAACTGGCGCAACGTTGCCGCCTGGAACATTGCCGCCCTCTGCGGCCTCTCCGTCGTTCCCGATGAGATAGCGGTCCAGTATGAGGCGGCAGATCGCACCGCTGTAGCCCGGAGCTTTGAGGTGAAGGATGTAGGCCGAAGCTGATGCCATCACCGTTCCGTCTTGAGGCGTGTCAATCGACACCGAACCGATGATTGTGTTGGGGTGACCGAGCGTGATCCCGCCAGGAAGGTCGGCACCAGCGCCGACTGGCATAACAGCGGTCTCGGTGGCGCCCGTTGCCAGAATCGGCGCAGTCGCAATTGCTGTCCCAGCAGCGCCGGCAAGCACGACGACGGCCGCGGCGGCGAAAACGCGGTTCTTGAGCAGCAGCATTGGTCCCCCTGTCCACCCATATCGGCGCGGTGGTGGCGCCCACTTGAGAGGTTCGGCCGTCGTCCAATGGGTCACCCCCAGGGCGTACAGAAGACCGAATCCGCCGCAGCGGAGCTATGAAGATCGCCCGAGTCCATAAGCCGGGGCATACGGGTCTCCGCCGAGACGGCCGGCAACTCGATCGATCTCCGCTACGAGGGTCATCCCCCTCGAGAGGTCACCGGCGCTAAGAGAGTCTGTCGAGGCGTGCAGCTGTGCGGTCGCCAGCTTGTGATTCCAAAGCGCCATGAGCACAACCTGGCGCTCCTGCGGTGTGAGGTCGTCAGCCATGGCATCAGTCTCCCCTCTCGCCGCTCGTCGACGCACCTCGCGCCGGTTCAAGTGTTGTCGGGCCGTTGTGCTCTTTCGGTCCGGTCGGCTCTATGCGGGCGTTCACCGTCTCGTAAGGATCGTGGCTGAGGGGTGGTGACCTCGGTCGGGACATGGGAGACGTGGTCACCGCCCCTCGCCATCGAGTGGAGTCGAATGGCCAAGCGCCGACGGTCAGTGTGGGAGCCGATCCCACCCACGGAGTCATCCAAGGCGGTCCTCAGGAACGATCCCCATCGCTGATGCCGAGCCGAATCGCTCTGGCGACAGGAGACAGCCGATTCAGCGGACCATCCAGATCCAGTCCATTTGAGACCGCTATTGGTGGTTGAGCCAGAAATCTGGGTTGCTCACCACGGTGGGGCCAACTGGCTGCGTGCACCAAGAAGGGGTGACAGAAGAACACGTCACCCGCGGAGCCGGTTGCAAACACTTCGCTACTCCTCGATGCCGGGAGTGGGATCTCCGATTCTTGGCCTCCGTAGGCACCGGGCAGGCCCTCTTCCCAGGCGGGAGCGAGCAGCCTTGCCATCTCCAGATGGGAGCCTGGGAGCAGGCGGCTCGGTGCATCGCCCATCCCCACGTCGGAGACCAGGCACAACAAGAGCAACGCCCGCTCTTTCGATCGGTAGTTTACGAACCAGCGGGAGTCTCCTGTTGGTTGGAAGCTCGAATCGATGTGCCATCCGGCGTCCCCGGGATCCTCCTCACTGGGAAATCTCACGACGAATGCCCCTAAGTTCGGGCGCCTCTGCCAGCTATCTGGCTTGACCAGCTGGCCGACGGCGTCGAGCAGGCGCGGGGCATTGGCGGCCTCCCAGAAGCAATCCCCCGTTGGCACACCCCTGACCACCGGCCGTCCCCAAGTAGTCGGGTTCGCGAGGTCGATGCCCAACTGCTGGGCTGCCGAACGACGACATTCCTCCGCCAGTTCCGTCGGAAAGGCGGAACGAACGACGAGATAGCCCTCTCTGATGAATCGCTCCAGTTCCGGTGGCTCCAGCACCCCACCATTTTGATGCCTCCCGCCTGGTCCGGCGGTTTGGGTTAGGCGCGGCCTAGCTCTGCACCGGCACGTTCGGTGTGCCTGGTGCCGCAGCCTGCTACGCCGCAGAGCGTCGTTTGGATGTCGCTTCGACGCTCGTCAGGGCGAACAGTTGCCGGTGCAACTGACGGACGCGGGAGGCGGCCACTGCCCTGAGTTCATCCTATTGAGGTGTGCCGCCGAAAGCGTCGCACATCAACGTCCGTGTCGTTGCTCATCGTGCTCTCGAGAATGGTGGTGCCCAATCCGGCTTCTGAGGGTTGATCGAACTCGATGCCAACGCGGACAGCAGTGCCGCGGGTCGTCTTTGCGTTCGCTATCTTGCCTTCGAGTCGCATCATGAACGAGTCACCGATGACCGTTGGAACATCCACGGAAATGCGGCGCCCGGCGAGTTCGGTCGGCGAGGGGTGCTCGAGCGTGATTCCCAGACCGAGCATCGAGATGTCGATGACGCGGCACCTGGCAGCGAACTCACCCTCGATCTGGCACACTCCGTCCCAGCCGGCAGGTTGGCGTGCTACTCGACGACGGAACTGCATGTTCGACCCTCCTTCCCACGGAAGCGTCTCGGAAGCACCCACGCGTACGCTGGTGCATTGCGACAGCTCGATGCGATCCGCCAGATGTGGTCTGTTGCCTCGACCACTACGGGCATCGCTCCGAGCGTCCAACGTTGCCTTTGAGTCAGCGAGCATGGTGCAACGCCGTTGCTACGCCAATATCGACCACAAATCCGAACGCCTTGAGGCCCTTTGCCGTCGGGCTCGTTTCGTGACTGGTGGATCCTGTAGGCGCCCGGCGAGCCGGATAATCGGGATCGTTACCCAGGAGACTCGAAGTGTCCGGCCGTGCCGCTGTATGGGGGTACCCGAGTGCACCCAAGGGGGCATGCTGTACGGGTGGCCGCTGATGTGGACCTTCGGATACGGGATCAAGCAGTCGGAGCCGGGGCGATCTGCCGCAGGATCTTGAAGACCCTCCCGACGTGGTTCGGCATTCCAGCTTCCGTTGAGGACTACGTCGCCACTGCGGATCGGTCGCCCACCGTCGTTGCATCACTGAGTGATGAGGACGTGGGGCTTCTCACGCTCGTGAGACATAGCCGGTACGCCGCCGAGGTCTACGTGATGGCCGTGCTGCCGGAACTTCACCGCCAAGGCATCGGCCGGGCGTTGCTCGGGCATGCCGAAAGCACGCTGGCCGCAGACGGCGTTGAATTTATCCAAGTGAAGACGCTTGCTCCGAGCAAGCCCGACGACGGGTACGACAAGACGAGAGCCTTCTATCTCGCTTACGGCTTCCGACCACTCGAGGAGTTCCGAGGCTTGTGGGACGCCGAGAATCCGGCTCTACAAATGATCAAGGTCATTCCGATGTTGGGTGCGGCTCGGTGACTCCGACCCGGCGAACAGCGCACGTCTCGTAATAGAGCCGCCGGCAGCACACGGCGGATCGGGCCAGTGAGTTCCCGCAGGCATGACGGTTCACGATGCCGATGATGGCTCACGAATGGGCGAGACTCGTCTAAAGGTGGCGGCAGGTAGTACCCGCCTCGGGTCCAGCGTGCGGCGATACCCTCGGCTGGCCCGCACTCGAGCCGCTACGACCTGACTGAGAACAGTTGCCAGGAACCCGGAACGCCCCTCAACTGATGCTCTCCGCGATTCTCGAACTCAATACCAGATCCCGCGACCAGATCGGTGACTGTACGGGAGACGAGCACCTCGCCGGCCACCGCCAGCGCCGAGACCCGCGCCGCGATATGTACCGCCATGCCGGAGACGTCCTGGCCTCGAGTCTCAATCTCACCAGTATGGAGACCCGAACGGATGTTGAGGCCAAACTCTCGGACTGCTTCCGTAATCGCACGGGCACACTCGATCGCTCTCGCCGGACCGTCGAACGTTGCCAGCGTGCCGTCTCCGGTCGTCTTGATCAGGCGACCGCGAAAACGGTCGAGTTGTCGCTGTACCGAGTTGTCATAACGATTGAGTGACTCTCGCCAGAGTCGGTCGCCGATCTGAGCAACATGCTGCGTTGATCCGACGATGTCCGTAAAGAGAACCGTGACCAGAACGCGATCGAGAACCGGTGTCAATTGCGTCCCGGTCAGGAACTCCTCTATCTCGTCCAAGAGCTCGTCCGTTCGGCCCGCGAACGGTGAGTGGTCATCGCCTGCCAACTCGACGAAACGGGCATCTGGAATGCGACTTGCGATGTCGCGGCCGTGCTCATAGGGAATATGCCGATCACCTCGCCTGCTCATCACGAGTGTCTGCGCCTGTACTGACGGCAGCGCGGACGTCACATCGCTTTCCATGACGGCGCGGGTACTTGCCGCCAGTACATCGGGGCTCGCAGTCAGGCGCTCGATGCGGCCCCACCGTTGTCGCGCCTCGTCTGATTGGATCATGCTCGGGGCGAGCACCGCCGTACATGCTCCCGTGCCCCAGAGCTCCTGGATGGTCGAGGCGAAGGAAGGAACCAGATCGGCGGGCAGCCCCCAAGGGCTTTGATCGTTGCGGATATATCGTGCGTAGGCGTTGATCAACACGAGCCGCGCCACTCGTTCGGGGTAGGTCGCTGCAAAGAACATCGTCGCTCCAGTGCTCTCGCCCCACGCGAGGAAGGCTGCCCGCTCGGAGCCAACGGCGTCCATCACGGTGGCAATATCGTCCTTCCACGCCTGCACAGCCGGAAGAGCGCCCGCGTCCAGCCGGCCCGAGCTACCGAAACCTCGAGGGTCGAATGTTATGAGCCGGGAGAAGGACGCCAGCCGTGAAATAAACGCACTGACTGCTGGCTCTTCCCAGATCACTTCGATCGCGGCGCTTCCGGTTATCGGCACCACCAAGTCGATGGGGCCGTCCCCCGAGACCTGGTACGCGAGATAAATCCCTTCGGCTGTCCGGGTGTAGCGGGTCGAGAGTGGCTCGGTCATTTGATGAAGAGTCTGCCTCGGGTCGGCACCAAGCGCCCGGAGAACTCCGCCATTTCGAGCATGAAGGAGTTCGTCCACCTCGATGTGGGGCCCACCTCAGCCCTTGACGGAGTGTCGCGTTCCTTGTGGCCCGCTGAACCACTCCGGCGCCGCCCGACCGCACGCGATGGCACATGTCCCCGAGCCCGACGTGTGGGAACACCCCCTTGCCTGGCGGTGTGCCTGGTCTTCACCGAAAAGAGTGGACCGCAAGCCAGCTCGTTTCGGGCAGCGTCTCGATCAGCCGGTGCGTCACGTGCGCAGGGAGGAACAACCAGTCGCCGGCTACCAGATCGAGGCGTTCGCCGCCCACTTCGAGCACCGCCCCGCCGTTCAGCAGCACGACCCACTCGTCGTGATCTTGATCGTAGTCAAGAGGTGAAGGGAGTGAGCCGCTCAAGATGTGCTCAACGACTGCACCACTCAGCCGAGCGATCTCCTCATTTCGTTCTCCGACGGACGGCGCCTGGGCCGGCGGAAGGAGTCGGCCGCGGACAACATGAGTCATTTGAGCACCTCCTCCGAGCAAGGCGGCATTCGGGAGCACCTCACTGGGATTCCGACAACCCCATCAAAATGTCATATTTCGCCACTTGTTGAGTATCCAGATGTACCTTGTCAAGGATGACCTTGCCCCAGCGCAGTCGCAGGTATTGCACTCCATGGTTTGCGTAGACGACCTGACCGGAAGGATCGCGGAACGCGTCATCGAAGATGACACAGGTGCTCATGTTCCACGGAGGCCCGTTCACCACGACATCGAGCACGACGAGCTCAGGCTTGAGAGCCGCAAACCGCTCGAACCACGACTCAATCTGATGGATGTCGTTGGTGTCAATGGCCCAGCTATGGGATCCGGCAAATCGAAACCGCGCGGCTGATCGGAAGAGTCGCGCCACTGGTGCTGCATCGCCGAAGCGCAAGGCTCGATACCCGCGTGTCACCAGTATTCGAACCAACCACCTCCGCATCGGCGTCGCCTTTCGAATCGAAGAAGTCAGCAATTGATGACTCTATTTCGGATCTTGTCTGTCACAGCCTCCGCGAGAGTCACACCTAGGACGACGCGCCGCCGGTGCCCGATCACACGACCTTCTGGGTGTTGGCTCCCGGTCAGAACGAAGGGCCACCCGCGCTCCCCGCCGGATCTGCCGCCCTCCGGCCTCCGAGGTCCCAACCTCCGCAGATGTTGTTGCCGCGTTGTGCCGGTTCGGTCCGGTCGGCTCTATTCCGCCGTAGACCGTACCGTCAGGATCGTGAACGAGGGGCGGTTACGGCTGACAGGGCGGAATTCTGTCGTCGCTACCCCTCGCCACTACCCTCGGACTCCGTGGACCCGATGCCAGCCCCCGGCGAGCCCTGCCCAGGGTTCATCGCCGAGCCCCATCGATGCTGGCGCATGGTCTACAGCGTCCAGCTGCAGGCCACGCACTGCACTGAGCCGGCCGTGTGGACGGGCCGCTGGTTCTCGCCTCGAGGCGACCGCTGGTGGCCGGTGTGGGCCTGCCCGGGCCACCTGGACGGTCTCACGGGGCTACGCCAGTTCGGATCCGTGGCTCCCGGTCAGTCCTGAACGGTTCGCCCTGTCGCCTTGGCCCAGTTCACCACGTCGGGCCAGGCGAGAGGCGAAAAGGTTGTTCGTCTGTTGTGCTTGCTGCGTCCTTGTCCCGTGAGACAGCTGCGACGAGTGGCGTAGATTTCGCAAACAGTGGACACGCTTCGACAGCCGGAAGTCTGGGGATGGTTTCGCCGTCAGTTGCGGGCGCTGAGGGAAACATGGCACAAGACAGGCGCCTGTTTTGCTCCTGAGTGTGAGGAGAGGGCAATGAACTTCCCACCCTCGCGCTACTGCAAGGCACATACGGGCTAGGCGGGCGGCCGCTCGGCCGGTCTGACGAGGCTCAGAGATTTTGGCGAAAGCCGGCCTTTGTCAAGCGGCAGATATCATGAAGGGCGCCTGTCGGGGTCGAACGCCGCGCGCGGGCAGGAGTCCCCAATCCTCTCCCCGCGATACGAGGGAGGTCGACCTCGGCGGGCGCTTTCCGTTGTGGCGGGACGTTAAGGGGAGCTGGTGGTACGTGGGGCAAGCCGCGAGCACGTGCCGCCGGTGACTGCTCAGCTCAGAACGGCTCGCCCGTTGCCCTCGCCCGTAATTCACCCTGATTCGTGGCGTCTGTGGCATCCCGGTGGCATGGATCCGGTCGAACCAGGGCCGTCAAGGGAAATGTTCCGATCCCCACAATGGCTGCGGCCGGGTCGTAGAGCCGGCCCCGGAAGCGCTCTGGGGTCGCCCAAGACCGGCAGCGACGCTCCTATCACTTGTCAACCCCTCTTCGGGTGTTCGGGAGTGAAAACAGCGGACACAACATTGATGAGTCACTCGAGGTGAGGACAGGCTCTTATTAGGTCACGCGTTTTCAAGGTCGGTGGGCCCGGGCTGAGGGTCGGCGAGTCGCTGGAAAGTCAGCCCCGGAGGGCGACAGTTAGGGGGTGAGCCAGACCGACAGCCCGAGGATTTAGCCGCGAGGCAGGTAGCGATAGACCTCGCGGGCGACGTAGCGCTTCAGGATCCGGATGACCTCGTGTTTGGTCATGCCTTCTTTGACGCGGCGTTCGAAATAGACCTGGGTCCGTGGGTCATGCGCGATGCGCACCATGACGATGCGCCACAGTGCGCTGTTGGCCTGGCGGTCGCCACCTTGGTGGGCCCGGACCTTTCCACCCTTCTTGCCAGAACCCGTCGGGATGGGTGACACCCCGCAGAGGTGAGACCAAGCGGCCTCTGAGTGAAGCCTCTCGGGGTTGTCGCCGGCTGCCATCACCAGCGCTGCCGCGGTGTCGGGGCCGACGCCGAAGACACCCAGGAGGTCGGGCACGGTGGCCTCGAGGAGTGCCTCGATCCGCTCATCGAGTGCAGCGAGCTCGTCATCGAGGGCGCTGATCCGATGGGCCAACGAGGACAACGACGCCTTGGTGGCCGCGGTCACCGGATCGGGAGATCGCGTCGGCCGGAGCCTGACTCCCTCGGCCACCAGAGCCGGGACTGACAGGCCTTTGAGGCGACAACGCAGCTGATCAGGAGCGGTGAATCCAAGATGACGCATCTGGATCAACGCTTTGACCCGGGCCTGGCGGGCCGAGCGCTTGGCCACGACCAACACCCGGATGGCTTCGACGGCGCCGTCGCGCGACTTGGGGCGGCCGCTGGCCCGGCCGCTCAGCGCCGAGCGGGCAGCCTCGACAGCATCGAGTGGATCGGACTTGCCGCTGCGGCGCCGTTCCTCTCGGTTGGGGCGGTCGACTTCGATGACCTCGACACCCGCTCGACGCAGGTAGCGGGTCAGCCCTGATCCGTACGAGCCCGTGCCCTCGATGCCGATCTTGGTGACGTCACCGAACGTCTCGAGCCAGTGCAGCAACGCCTTGTAGCCGGCCGAGTTGGTCTCGAAGCGCTCCGTGCCGAGCAACCCGCCCAGCGGGTCGAGAGCGGCGGCAACGTGAACGTCGAGGTGTGTGTCGACACCACCAGTCACACCACGCGCAGCTTCTACGATGGTCATTGGTCATCCCTTCTGTCTTTGGAGTTAGGGATGGCACGGCCGTTCCGGATCGGAGCGACGGGCGGTCTGGGTTGTTCGTGCAACCCGGGCCAATCACCCCAACTCTGAGACGGGACGTGCCGCTTTCAATGTGCGGCTGGAAGGTCTCGGTCGACGACGTTTTGCAACGCCACAGGACTCCAAGTCAGACCGAACCCTCCAGCACTCCCGAAGCTATTCAGGACCAGCAATCAAGCGGTGGGCGTATTCAAGGGGTGAGCGCACGGTCTCGGTGAGTCTCCGACACTTGTCGGGACGAACCGAGGAGGTTGCTTGTGCGCCCTGCACGTCCAGCTTTGACTCAAGAGCAGCAACAGATGGTCAGACGATTGCGTGGAGAAGGCATGACCTGGCAGAAGGCGGCCAGGGCGGTGGGATGCTCCTTCACGTCGGCCTGGTTCATCGGTGAGGGCCGGGGCGGTCGACATGCTCGACCCGCTTCGTGGAGCCCGCGGCCAGGGAGCTTGACCATTGCCGAACGCGAAGAGATCACGATCGGCTTGGTCAAGGGCGAGTCCTTCACCGCCATTGCCCGGCGAATCAACAAGGTGCCGTCCACGGTCAGCCGGGAGGTGGCGGCCAACGGCGGTCGCGACGACTACCGGGCCTGGGCGGGCTACCTGAGGGCCGAACAGCGATGCCGGCGGCCCAAGCCCACCAAGCTGGCGTCCTGCCCGCAGCTCTTGTCCGAGGTCACGGCTGGGCTCAAAGGGTTCTGGTCGCCCCAAGAGATCTCTCGCCGCTTGCGCATCGACTTCGCGGACGATCCGATGATGCAAGTGAGTCACGAAACGATCTACCAATCTCTCTTCGTCCAGGCTCGAGGCGAGCTCCGTCGAGAGTTGACTCGGTGCCTGCGAAGTGGGCGAGCCACCCGGCGGCCTCAGGGCAGCAGAAGCAAGGTGAATTTCCGGATGCCCAACATGGTGATGATCTCTGAACGTCCAGCCGAAGTGGCCGACCGGGCGGTGCCGGGCCACTGGGAGGGCGACTTGATCATGGGCAAGGACAACCTCTCGGCAGTCGGCACCCTGGTGGAGCGCTCCACGCGTTACACATTGCTCTTGCACCTCGGTGCCGGCAAGGACGCCTTGTCAGTCAAAGAGGCCATGAAGAAAGCAATTCGCACCCTGCCGTCCAAATTGGTCAAGACCATCACCTGGGACCAGGGAGGCGAGATGGGCCGACATGTCGATTTCACAATCGAGACCAACATCCCCGTCTACTTCTGCGATCCCCACTCGCCTTGGCAACGCGGATCGAACGAAAACACCAATGGCCTGCTGCGCCAATACATGCCAAAGGGCACCGATCTCTCAGTCCACAGCGAGAAGGATCTAGCGGGGTTTGCTCGAAGCCTCAATGATCGTCCTCGCATGACCCTCGGATATCTGAAACCATCAGAGAAACTTGCCGAACTAATTGCGCTCACCCCTTGAATACGCCGTGGACCCTCGGAGAAGTATCAATGTTAGGGGACGGCCGGTAAAAACTCCAGTTGTTCGGTCAGGAGCTCGAGCGAGCTGTGCAGCTGTGCGAATCGACGTGGCCCGAGGATCTCTTCGATCTGCCGCTGAGCCGTCCCAGCCGCGGCGTAAATGGTCTCTTGGAGCCGCCGTCCCTTGGCGGTAAGTTGGATCACACGAGCCCGACCGTCGACCGAATCGGGGACGCGCAATATGTACCCGCGTCCTTCCAGGTGCCCGAGCAGGTCGTTGACCGACTGTTTCGTGATCCCCACACGATCCGCGAGCTGACTGGGACGTACCCCCTCGAGGCCGGGATAGCGCCAGAGCGCGACATGCGCTGCGCTCAGATCGTCGAATCCTGCCGCAACGACTCCCGCATACAGCTGAACTCGGACCCACTGCCACACGACACCGAGCATGGCCCCGACGTACGGTGGCCGCTGGCCGTCCGGGCCAGAGGAATTGCTTGACATGATCGTAAGGTTACCATACGATCTCAGATCGTAAGGATACCGGACTACCTGAACGGGACGGGTTCTGACCAGGAGGTGGCCGAAGTGACGAGAGCAGTTGTTGACTCCCGCGAGAACGAGCAGGCACAGGCATGGTGGTTCCTCGACACCTTGGTCGTCGAGCACCGCTGCGCGCCCGGAATGGACACCGTGGTACTCGAGATGACCCTGCCGGCCGGTTCGTCGCCCCCGCTGCACATTCACGACGACCTGGACGACACCTGGTACATCCTTGACGGCCAAATGGTGGTGCGCTGTGGCGACGAGGAACTGGTCGTCGGCGCCGGGCATTGGGTCTCCATGCCCCGCGGCGTGCCGCACACGTTCCGGGTGGTCGGCGAAGAGGAGGCGCGGATTCTCCTGGTGCATGACAACGCCAGCTTCCGCGACCTCATTCGAGACCTCAGCAGTCCTGCCGCGGCGCGGGTCGTTCCGACCCAACCGCTGTTCCCGCCCATGGAGGAACTCGCGCGTATCGCTGCCTCACACGACCTCAGGGCGGTTGGACCGCCGATGAGTGCCGAAGAGGTCGACAACGTGCGTGCCGCCGTGGGCTAGGCCGTCGTCGCTCATCGAGACAGAGGTATCACCGTGCAGGTGCGAGAACTCGGCCACGTCGTCCTCAAGGTGCGGAATCTCCAGCGTTCCGAGGACTTCTACTCGGGCACCTTGGGCATGCGGGTCATCTCGAGGCTCTCTGATCCGCCGATGACGTTCTTCACCCTTGAAACCACAGAGAACCATCACGACTTCGCTCTGATGGAGCTCGGTCCCGTCGCGCCAGCGCCGGCGGGTGAGGCCACGGGGCTTGCCCACGTGGCCTTCAAGGTCGGGAGCTCACTGGAGGAGTTCGGCCTGGCACGAAGTTTGCTCGATGAGTCGGGGACCCCGGTCCTCTACGAGGCGCAGCGGGGCTTCTCCAGGAGCGTGCACGTGCTCGATCCGGACGGGAACGAGATTGAGCTCTACGTCGACATCTGAGGCGACTGACCAGTCGGGTACCCGTGGCGCTCGGGGACAGCTCACCGAGCCGGCGTACGGGGGGCACCCTGGAGCAGTGAACTACTCGGGTAATCATGGAGCCTGGGGGTGGATGGTCTCACCTCGGGCCAACATCTCGACAAACTGGCCGATGCGTCTAGAGCGGGTTTCGGGTTTCTTGGCGTTTCCGATCCTGTAGAGGATGGCGTACCGATTCGCACTTGTGAGCATCTCGAACATCGCCTTCGCGCGGGGAGTGGCACTCAGGGCAGCGAGAAGATCCTCCGGCACCTCAATGCTGGCTTGCCCAGCGTAGGTGGACTCCCATCGACCGTCCTCTTTTGCCTGCCGCACCTCGTCCTCGCCGGATCGATGCATTCGGCCGGTGGCGATCAGCCTTTCAGCGATGGCAGCGTTCCTTTGAGACCACGGGCTGCGAGCTTTTCGAGGCGTGAAACGTCGTCGGAAAGTAGCGGTGTCGCGACGCCCTAATTGACCATCAATCCAGCCGAAGCAGATCGCCTCGTCAAGCGCTTCGTCGTACGAGATGGTTGTCGGATCGGCCGTTCCATTTTTGGCCAATACCAGCCATACACCTAGTGACTCGGCGTGATGAGTGATTAACCATCTTCGCCATTCGCCAGCGTCCACGACCAGGAGCTCTGGGAGTTCCACGGCGTTCAGGGTATCCCCCATGTGTCCGTAGACAACGGTTTCGTAACCGATCCATCGGTCCGGCTGAAGCGCCTATTCGGGCGTTCGGACCACCGTAGGAAGGCGCCAAATTTCCGAAATGAGTGTCCACCTCATGGCTTCGAGATGAGCTACCCCTCGATGGGCTAAGTGCTGTCATGACGTCCGAGCCCGTCACGCCACGCGCAGGACACCTCGAGCTGCCCATCGAGGGAGCGAGTGCTCCACGTCGACGGGCCCACATCACGCCGGCCTTTCAGCGTGGTCACACCAGGCGAGGTTCCCCTTCGGGGACTCGGTCTTCAACGACCAGGGCGGGTCGCAGATTCGCTGCTTCGTCCCGTAATTCACGGAGTGACGCGTACGCGTGACGCGGAAATGACGCGAGATGACGCGCGGATGACACGAAACCCCAGCAAATCCGCGTCACTCACGGTCAACCGCGGTCAAGTCACTTACTGCGCCTGACCTGCAAACATCTGGAGGGGGCGGGCGGAATCGAACCGCCGTACGGGGCTTTGCAGGCCCCTGCCTAACTAGATGTTCTCGCAGGTCAGAGGTCTATCCAGTAACCCCTGCGGCGCCAGATCACGCGGAAATCCCACGTTCCTTGTCGCCCACGAACACCCGGTGGCCACAATGAGCCGATGAAATATCAAGTTGTCCCTCTCAACACGACCGGACTTGAGTCGACCGACCTGCATCTCCAGGGTTCCTGAACGGGCGAGCTCAGGATGGCCGTGACATCGTGTCTGTTGTCCTCGACCCGATCGCCAAGGAATACATCGTCGTCATGCGGAAGTAGGTAACGCTCTCCCCCGCCGGATCTCTCGTCGCCCGCGCTCGTCAGTCCCACCCCAAAGCCCAACGAGAGAGTCGTCCACCGGCGCCGCCTCGAGGCACTCCTGGCGGACTGGACAGCCCGCACACAGTGCCCGCGCCGGCCCATAGTCGGCAGTCGGGCTGCGGATGAAGCATGGTGCCCTTGACCCCTGCAAGCCGCCTGCCGCGTGCCACGTCGGGCGGTTCAGGTAGTCGTCGAGCGAGGGCAGGTCCCACTCGTCGCGGGCGACCATCAGCCACCGGGTAAGCGCCTCGTCCACTACGAAACGCTAGGGCACCGCGGTGACAGCGTGGCGCGCCAGCCCGATCAGGTGACACACTCTGACTCGCCCGAGGGGTTTGGGGGTGAGGGGGCAAAGGGCGCGGACTCGACCCCATCCACCGCCTCGGGGTTGGGCCGCGGACGGCTGCCCTTAGTTCCGATTTGCGGCACACCCCAGCTGGGGCTGGCGGCGCGTCCCCGTCCCGGCGATATGGGACAGGTGCCTGAGCCGTGCGACCCTTGATTTGCAAGACTGAAGGTCGTGGAGGCTGTCGATGTACCGCAACAGGTCGCTCGTCTACGTCTTCAAATTCGCCGACCAGGTCGAATCGCTCGACGAGACTGCGTGGAACGCCGCATCCTGGTGCGCTGGTTGGCGGGTGCGTGACGTGCTCGCCCACCTTGTACGAGGCGCTGAGATGACGCCTCTGGCACTCACACGCATCCTCCTTCGAGGCGGATTGCGACCGGACCGAGCGGTGAGCAACGCGGCCAAACAACTCGGTGAGGTGCCCGTGGCGGACCTGGCTGATCGTCTTCGCATGGCGGCCGAGGGGGGATTCCGTCTCCCCGGATTTCCCGAGGCGATGGGGTTGGGTGATGTCCTCGTACACAGTGCTGACGCCTTCCGGCCGCTCGGCCTCGATGTCGATGCGCCGCCAGCCGCTGTGGCCCTTGTACTGGACGCCTATTGGCGGAGAGGTCGAATGCTCGTCCATGCCGAACCTCAACGGGGTCGTCGCCTGGTGGCGACGGACCTCGATTGGACCAAGGGAAGTGGTCCCGAGGTGAGAGGCAAAGCCATAGACCTCGTGCTTGCTGGTGTCGAACCGACGCCAGGTTCTCCCGTGTCTTGAAGGGCCTGGACTAGCTGGGCTGTGAGTCCGAGGTACGGCACATAGCCGGCGTTCGGGGACAGGCGCCCGACGGCACAAGACGGCAGACTTGGAGGCAATGCCTAGCGCACCGCCCGAGAGACTCGAAGCCCTCCGATCGTGTTGCGGAGGTATCGAGGTGGCGAGTTGCAGGCGCTTTTTGACGCGGTATCAACCAGCATTGATCATCTGAGTCCATGGCTGGCGTGGGCCTCAGTAGAACCTTTGGACCAAGGGCTCGGCGACTTTATCTCCCACTCGATCGACGCCTTCGACCGTGGCGACAACTACGACTAGCGATATGGGACCTCGCTGAAACCATGCTGATCGGTTGAGCGTGGTCTACATCCTCGGCTGGGCCCGGGTCGGATCGAAATCGGCTACTGGGTCAGGGCGAGTTGGCTCGCCGCGGCATCGCCTCCGCCGCTGCCCGTGCCCTCACGACGGCCGCGTTTCAGTTGACCGGGATACAGGAGGTCCACATCCACTGTGATGAGGCAAACGTTGCCAGTGCCGGGGTCCCCCGTGGCTTGGGATTTCGGCTGCTCAGAACAATCGAGGATGAGGTGGACGCACCAGCCGAGATCGGACGAAGTATGGAGTGGGTGATAGCGGAGAGTGAATGGAACAGCGGCCATTGAGAAAGTCATGGCTCGGTGAAATCAACCCCGTCCCGGCAGCGAGGATTGAGACGGCCGCTGAGTGATCCACCACTTCGGTGAATGGATTGGTCAGCGTGTGGGTGGGTGCCCAGGCCAGGTCTGACTCCAATAAAACCGGCTGACGTCCTTTGGGACTGTCTTTAGTTCGATCCGTCGGCCTGGCCCGGTCACCCACTCGACACCTGCCGGTCGGACGGAGTGACCTCATAGGAGCCTGCCTCACACAGGCCCGTCGCTGTCCTGTCCGTCGTCCCGCTCGGTGCGGTGTCACCCCAAACCAAACCAACGAAGGGATGACAGTGACCACTCTGGCACGGAGCATCACCGGCGGCGTCGATACGCACCTCGACGTCCATGTAGCTGCGGCTTTGGACGAACGAGGGGCTCTCCTCGGCGTCGAGAGCTTCGCCACCACCGAGAGCGGCTACAAGAAGCTGCTGGGGTGGCTGAGCGACTTCGGCCCCGTCGAGCTGGTCGGTGTCGAAGGGACAGGTTCCTATGGAGCCGGGCTCACCCGCCATCTCCAGGCCGAACGAGTTCGTGTCGTCGAAGTGGACCGCCCCAACCGCCAACGTCGCCGACGCAAGGGCAAGTCCGACCCCCAAGACGCCATCTCGGCCGCCCGGGCCGCCCTCTCGGGCGACGCCTGCCGGCGAGGCCAAGACGAGGGACGGAAACGTCGAATCCATGCGGGTTTTGCGCGTCGCTCGATCCTCGGCGCGCAAGGGACGGACCCAGGCCCTCAACCAGATGCGCAACCTGGTCTCGACCGCCCCCGATCCCATCCGGGCCGAGCTCCGGGGCCTCAACGTCTTCCATCTCCTCGAGCGCGCCTCGGCCTATCGGCCCGGAGCCAAGCGCGACATCGTCTCGCTGACCAAGTTCACCCTGCGGATGCTGGCCCGGCGGGCCCTCACCCTCGAAGAGGAGATCACCGAGATCGACGCCATCCTCAAACCCTTGGTCAAAGAGACCGCGCCCGAACTTGTCGCCACCCTCGGCATCGGGACCGACGCCGCGTCCGCACTCCTCGTCGCCGCCGGGGACAATCCCGAACGGCTACGCAACGAAGCTGCCTTCGCCCATCTCTGCGGCGCCTCACCACTCGACGCCAGCAGCGGCAAGAACGAGCGACACCGACTCAACCGCAGCGGTGACCGCCAGGCCAACTCCGCCCTCTGGCACATCGTGATCACCCGGATGGTCTACGACCCTCGCACCACCGAGTACATCAATCGGCGCAAGAACGGAGGGCTTGACCAAGAAGGAGGCGGTGCGATGCCTCAAGCGCTACGTCGCCCGCGAGGTCTTCAGCCTCTTACCTCACGAGAAATTAGGACTTGACAGCCCATAGGAGCATCGAACTGGGCTACCGCTGGCCCTTTAGCGAGGACGATTCTTGGTCCCGATACCAGCTGTGATAATCAGCACGGTCGCCGCGTTGTCGACGTTGGCTGTATGCCAAACCCCTGGGGGATTGATCACCGCCTCGCTCTGGTTGAGCACAGCCGACCGAATCTGTCCGTTGATTTCTTGGAGCAGTTCGATGGTTCCCGATGTGCACACAACCAACTCTTCCCCTAACGGGTGCATATCACGACTCCCACGACGCTGTGTATCGGTGCATCGAGACGAGTTGCCCCTCGACTCCATCGGAATCTGTGCGTGTTTCGTAGCGCTCGTACCATTCAAGGTTGCCGGTAAACGGCTCCTGGGGAACCACCCTCGCTCCGAGACCCAAGTGGACTGGATTCGTTTGAAGGTTGAAGACGGCATCGTCCATGACGTAAGTGTGACGATGCGAAAATACGTTGTCTACCGAGGTCACCCTCCCGGCAGCGCACTCGGGCACCGTGGGCTCTCAATCGCAGAGGTGATTATCGTTCCGTAGGTCGATCCGAAGACTGAGAGGTGGCCAATGGTGACGGTGCACAACCTTGATTACGAATCGGTTGCCAGGATGATCCAGGTGGACCTCGCGACTGTGGACCGAGAACCGGAAAGTCCGATCGGGGACTTTTCGTTCCACGGATGCACGGGTGGTGTCGCCGCCTTCAAAGGCCGACCACCCTGGGAGTACCACGGCCAAGGCGACGAGCTTCTTTTCATCTTGGCGGGCGAGTCGGAACTTACAGTGCTAGAGGACGACAGTCGTTCAATTCGAACCCTTTCAACGGGCCATCTTGCGATTGTTCCGAGGGGTCATTGGCACTCCAACAACGCACCCGACGGAGTGGCGATGCTGTGGATCACTCCTGGCGAAGGCAATGAGCATTCCTGGGAGGAGCCGAGCGTCTGAGAGCTTGCAACGAGGCCTGGACTGTCACTGTTGCGCCGAAGTATCCCATCGTCCCGGCGCATGGGGACACCTCTAGGGCCTTGGCGAGGTCGAGGAGCTGGCACTTTGCGACAACAATGAGGACGTGACTGATATCCGATCCGTCGTGGTGTGCGCGCAATGCGAGGTCCACTGGTACGTGGACGATGAACCGGCAAAGTGCGCTGTCCCTGACCACGATCATCAGCGGTTTGACCTGCACCTCCATCGATCCGTCGTCGTGCTGCCGGATGGGACCGACGTCACCGCCGTTTCGTTTGACGTCCGGCATCCCTACGCCCACGATCCATGCTCCCGATTTCGGTCTGTATTTGGACCCGCAATGGGATCCTCCGTGGCTCCACGATCACCTCGACTGGCCCGATTTCGACGTGCCCAGCGATGCTGCTCCAGTGATGGCCGCCCTGAGATCTCTTGCTGGAACGCGCTCGTGCTGGGGAGCGAGTTGAGCTGGGCTGTCTCGGAGGCCATGGACGAACCGGAACGGCATTGGCCTGCCTGGCCATCTTGTGTGGACTTCACTCCAGCGATGCCGTGAGCATGGGTGCGTGGGAACTACTGCGCGAAACGCCGTGGAGTCAGGACAACAGGAGGCCTTCGTTATCGACTCAGCAGGTTGAGCTCCCCGTTCGCCGTATGTCGGACTGCCCCACAATCCGGCAGCGAGGATTGAGACGGCCGCTGAGTGATCCACCACTTCGGTGAAGGGGTTGGTCAGCGTGTGGGTGGGTGCCCAGGCCAGGTCTGACTCCAATAAACCGGCTGACGTCCTTTGGGACTGTCTTTAGTTCGATCCGTCGGCCTGGCCCGGTCACCCACTCGACACCTGCCGGTCGGACGGAGTGACCTCATAGGAGCCTGCCTACACAGGCCCGTCGCTGTCCTGTCCGTCGTCCCGCTGGTGCGGTGTCACCCCAAACCAACCAAAACCAACGAAGGGATGACAGTGACCACTCTGGCACGGAGCATCACCGGCGGCGTCGATACGCACCTCGACGTCCACGTAGCTGCGGCTTTGGACGAACGGGGGGCCCTCCTCGGCGTCGAGAGCTTCGCCACGACCGAGAGCGGCTACAAGAAGTTGCTGGGGTGGCTCGCCGACTTCGGCCCCGTCGAGCTGGTCGGTGTCGAAGGGACGGGTTCCTATGGAGCCGGGCTCACCCGCCATCTCCAGGCCGAACGAGTCGTGTCGTCGAAGTGGACCGCCCCAACCGCCAGCGTCGCCGACGCAAGGGCAAGTCCGACCCCCAAGACGCCATCTCGGCCGCCCGTGCCGCACTCTCGGGCGACGCCTGTGGCGAGGCCAAGACGAGGGACGGAAACGTCGAATCCATGCGGGTTTTGCGGGTCGCTCGATCCTCGGCGTGCAAGGGACGGACCCAGGCGCTCAACCAGATGCGCAACCTGGTCTCGACCGCCCCCGAGCCCATAAGGGCCGAGCTCCGGGGCCTCAACGTCTTCCATCTCCTCGAGCGCGCCTCGGCCTATCGGCCCGGGGCGAAACGCGACATCGTCTCGCTGACCAAGTTCAGCCTGCGGATGCTGGCCCGGCGGGCCCTCATCCTCGAAGAGGAGATCACCGAGATCGACGCCATCCTCAAACCCTTGGTCAAGGAGACCGCGCCCGAACTTGTCGCAACTCTCGGCATCGGGAGCGACGCGGCGTCCGCACTTCTCGTCGCCGCCGGGGACAACCCTGAACGGCTGCACAACGAAGCGGCCTTCGCCCACCTCTGCGGCGCCTCACCACTCGACGCCAGCAGCGGCAAGAACGAGCGACACCGACTCAACCGCAGCGGCGATCGCCAGGCCAACTCGGCCCTCTGGCACATCGTGATCACCCGGATGGTCTACGACCCTCGCACCACCGAGTACATCAATCGGCGAAGGACGGAGGGCTTGACCAAGAAGGAGGCGGTGCGATGCCTCAAGCGCTACGTCGCCCGCGAGGTCTACAGCCTCTTACCTCACGAGAAATTGGGACTTGACAGCCCATAGGAGCATCGAACGGGGCTAGCCGGGCCTTCGCAGAGACTGCCGGATATCGACGGTGTCTCACTCATCCCCATCTCGTCGGTTCACCTCGCTTTGAAGGCAGTATGGCGGTGTGATGGCAGATCAGCATGAGGGTGCGATCTCGTACCCGAACTTTCCCGGGAAACATCGGTTGAGCGCCTTCCGCGCTCCAAAAGACTCCATCGACTACGCACGTGCGCACGGTGATCTGGACGAGTTCCAGACGCTCAGGGGCATCATCTTCACGTATCAGCCCTCCCTTTTCGAGCACGTCTATGCGTCAGAGCGCCTCGATCCGGCGGCCTCGAAACGAGGATTCCGGGGGATCTTGACCCTGCCGAGCACCAACCATGAGGTAGGTGTCCTCGGCGGGTTCGGGTTTGGTGCTCCGGTCGCCACCTACTTGCTGGAGAACTTCATCGCCCTGGGGACCACCAAGTTCATCTCGATCGGGACGGCAGGTGGTCTACAGCCTGGTTGCCGGGCGGGAGACGTTGTGCTCTGTGACTCGGCAATACGAGACGAGGGTGTCTCGCACCACTACGTGGCCTCAGCCAAATACGCCGAAGCCTCAGAGACCCTTACCGCCGAGCTTGCCCAGGAACTCCGACGCGCCGATCTCACGTTTTCGACAGGGTGCTCTTGGACAATCGACACGCCGTATCGCGAATCGGTCGACGAGGCGAAGCAGTACCGACGAGAGGGTGTCATTTGTGTCGAGATGGAAGCAGCCGCCCTGTTCACCGTGGCCTCGTTCCGTTCGGTGCAGATGGCCAGTGGTTTTGTGATCAGCGATCTTTTGGACGCCGAGAGATGGGAACCCCACATGCGACACGACGCAACTACCGACGGTCTGAACAGCCTCTACGACGTAGCTCTGAAGACTCTGAAGTCGACCGACGCAGCTTGAACCTTTGGCGTCGCAGCGACCTGCTTTGACATTGCACCTCTGCCGAGGTCCGGATTTTGGGCGTTAGGCTGATGTGGTCCCCTTCGCCGCCGCGGGAGTCGCCACCCGCGACATATCCGGCGACGGGGACATTGCTGAAGCTCGTCAGCGGGTGTCCCCATGGTGCCGAACGGTGCGACCCTTCGAGAGCGGGCAGTGCGGCCCGATCCTCCCCCGGTCTACCCTCGGCCAGTGGACCGAATGCCCAAACCCGGCGAGCCATGCCCGGGGTTCATCGCCGAGCCGGGCCGATGCTGGCGGATGCTGTATTCGAACCAGCTCCAGGCAACACACTGCACAGAGACGCCGGCGGGGACGGGGCGCTGGTTCACGCCCAAAGGTGACCGCTGGTTCCGGGTTTGGGCCTGTCCCGACCACCTCGAGGGCCTGACGGGGCTGCGGCAGCTCGGTGGACGGCGACCTTAGGCAAGCCACAGATACCATCAGGGGTGCCTGTCGGGGTCGGACACCGCGGCGGGTCCCCAATCTTCCCCCCGCGATACGAGGGAGGTCGACCTCGGCGGGCGCTTTCCACTGTGGCAGAACCTCAAGGGGTGCTGGTTGTCGGGAGAACGCGCCGAGCCTCAGCAGCACGACGTCCGAGTTGATTTCAAGTCAGCAAAATCCAAGGTGTGAGCCGGCCCCCGCCCCTTTGATGAAGAGTTAACGCGCTCGGCGCCGAAACGGAAAGTCCTGCAATAGCCACGTGTCCGACATCGGCGTTGCACTTACTCCGTTTGCGACCTAGCGTCGGAGGCCTGTGCCCATTGGCGAGGGCTACGGAGCAAAGGAGCACGTCATGGGCGCACCCCTCAGAAGCGCGAATCGGACTCGAGCGAGCCTCGGGCTCATCACCGCTCGCTTCGGCGCGCTACTCGGGCTCACCGTGACGGGCTCGTCTGCATCGGCGAGTGGCAGCGCCCTGCCCGAGTCGGGGACCTCACGTCCGTCGCGCCTCTTCCTCTATGCACTCATCCTCAGCCTCGTGGTTGCAACCCTGATCCTCGTACCGGCACCTAGATTTGCCGGCGCGAGTGAGAACACCTGGGTACAGATGTCCCCCGCCACCAGCCCCGCTGCTCTCTACGGGGCCTCCATTGCCTACGACCCAGCGACGTCTCAGACGGTGCTATTCGGCGGCGATACCGGCAGCGCCTACCTCGATGGCACTTGGACCTGGAACGGAACCACCTGGTCTCAGATGTCCCCGGCCACCAGCCCCCCGGCCAGTTGGGACGCCTCCATGGCCTATGACACCGCCACAGGGAACTTGGTCCTCTTCGGCGGGTACGCCAGCACCGGCTTCATGAACGACACCTGGACCTGGAACGGCACCACCTGGACCCAGAAGTCTCCGGCCACCAGCCCCCCGGTCCGCTACGCCGCCTCCATGGCCTACGACCCCGCGACGTCTCAGATGGTGCTCTTCGGTGGCATTGGTAATGATAACTACGCATCGCTCAATGACACCTGGACCTGGAACGGCACCACCTGGACCCAGAAGTCTCCGGCGACCATTCCCGCCACCCGCTTTGCCGCCTCGTTGGCCTATGACCCCGCGACGTCTCAGATGGTGCTCTTCGACGGAGACGACAACGACAGCGCTTACCTCAATGACACCTGGACGTGGAACGGCACCACCTGGTCTCAGTTGTCCCCGGCCACCAGCCCCTCGGACCGCTGGGGCGCCTCCATCGTCTACGACCAGGCGACTTCTCAACTCGTGCTCTTCGGCGGCGATGGCAGCAGCAGCACTTACTTAAATGACACGTGGACCTGGAACGGCACGACCTGGACGGAGCTGTTCCCTCCCACGAATCCCTCGGGTCGTTGGAGCGCCTCCATGGCCTACGACCCTGCGACGTCTCAGATTGTGCTCTTCGGCGGCATAGTCAATGGAGATGAGGTCGGTGACACCTGGGCATACGAGGCCGCGAACACGTATGCCGTCACCTACAACGGCAACGGCTCGACGGGGGGGAGTGTCTCAGTCGATCCTTCTAGCCCCTATGTCGCGGGGGTCACCGTGACGGTGCTCGCCAACACCGGCTCTCTCGTCCGGGCTGGCTACACATTCAGCGGCTGGAACACTGCGGCCAACGGCACCGGGTACTCCTATGCTGCGAGCGGTACCGCGACCTTCACCATGCCCGGCGCGGGTGTCACCCTTTACGCCCAGTGGACGGCCAACACCGACACCGTCAACTTCGCCTCCGATGGCGGTAGCGCCGTCTCATCGATCAGCGGCCCCGACGGCAGTTCGATCACCCTGCCCACCGACGCCTACCCCGGCTACAGCTTCGACGGCTGGTTCACCGAGGCGAGCGGTGGTACCGAGGTCGGAGGAGCGGGCTCGTCTTACACCATCCCTTCGGGCGGGGCCACCCTCTACGCCCAGTGGACGGCCAATGCCACCGACGACTACTCCTACGCCGCCAACGGGGGCAGCGGCACCGCCCCGGCCTCGGGCAGCGGCCTCGACGGCACGTCCATCACCCTGGCGGCCAACCCCTTCACCTACCCGGGCCACACCTTCACCGGGTGGAGCGACGGGACGAGCACTTATGCCGCCGGGGCCACCTACACCCTCTCAAGCGGCGGCACGCCGATCGTCTTTACCGCCCAGTGGAGCGCGAACCAGACCGACGACTACAGCTACGCAGCGAATGGGGGCAGCGGCACCGCCCCGGCCTCGGGCAGCGGCCTCGACGGCACGTCCATCACCCTGGCGGCCAACCCCTTCACCTACCCGGGTCATACCTTCACCGGGTGGAGCGACGGGACGAGCACTTATGGCGCCGGGGCCACCTACACCCTCTCGAGCGGCGGCACGCCGATCGTCTTCACCGCCCAGTGGACGGCGAACCAGACCGACGACTACTGCTACGCGGCCAACGGGGGCAGCGGCACCGCCCCGGCCTCGGGCAGCGGCCTCGACGGCACCACCATCACCCTGGCGGCTAACCCCTTCACCTACCCGGGGCACACGTTCACCGGGTGGAGCGACGGCACACTGACTTACCCGGCCGGTTCGAGCTACCTGCTCTCGAGCGCCGGGGCGCCCATCGTCTTCACCGCCCAGTGGAGCGCGAACCAGACCGACGACTACAGCTACGCCGCGAACGGGGGCACCGGCACCGCTCCGGCCTCGGGCAGCCGGTCTCGACGGCACCTCCATCACGCTGGCCGCCAACCCCTTCACCTACCCGGGCCACACCTTCACCGGATGGAACGACGGCACCACGACATATCCGGCTGGCGCCAACTACACCCTCTCGAGCGGCGGCGCGCCGATCACCTTCACCGCCCAGTGGAGCGCCAATGCCACCGACACCGTCAGCTTCAACTCCGAGGGCGGCAGCGCGGTGGGATCGGAGAGCGGCCCCGACGGCAGCTCGATCACCTTGCCGGCGGCGCCTACCTACGCCCGCTACATCTTCGATGGTTGGTTCAGCCGCCTCGAGCGGGGGCAGTGCGCTGACCTCGCCTTACACGCTCTGCCGGCTCGGTCACCCTCTACGCCCAGTGGACGGCTGCGCCGACCACGACAGTGCTCGTCCCCGCCACCGGAGCGGACCTCAGCGGGATGAGCGCCGCCCTTGACGCCTCGGCGTCGGCCGCGGCCGGGATCAACAAGGTCCAGTTCACCCTGACCGGCGGCTCTTACAGTCACACGGTCATCGGCACCGCCACCTCCACCCCCTACGGCTACTACCTGGCTTGGAACACCACCGGGATCCCCGGGGGCACCTACACGTTAGAGAGCCTGGTCACCGACGACCTCGCCAACACGGCTTCGAGCGCGCCGATCACCATCACGGTGGACAACACCGCACCGGTCACCAAGGTCCTGGTCCCCTCGACCGGGGCCGACCTCAGCGGGAGCGCCGTCCTCGACGCCGACGGGTCGGCGTCCTATGGGGTGGGGATCACCAAGGTCCAGTTCACCCTGAGCGGTGGGTCCTACAACAAGACGGTCATCGGCACGGCCGTGGCCAGCTACGCCGGGTACATCGCGCTGTGGAACACCACGACCGTCCCCGGGGGCACCTACACGCTGCAGAGCCTGGCCACCGACGGAGCGGGCAACAGTTCCTACAGCCCGGGGATCACCGTCACGGTGGACAACACCCCGCCGGCCACGGCCATCTTGGTCCCGGCCACCGGGGCGACCCTCAAGGGCACGAGCGCCACCCTCGACGCCTCGGCGTCGGCCTCCTACGGCGTCGCCGATCTCCAAGGTCCAGTTCGTCATCAGCGGTGGGTCCTACACCAAGTACGTCCTCGGCACGGCAACCTCGACCGCGTACGGGTACTACCTCGCTTGGAACACGACCGGCGTCTCCGACGGGACCTACACGCTGCAGAGCCTGGCCACCGACGCCGCCGGCAACACCACCTACAGCACGGGGATCACCATCAAGGTCAGCAACTAACAGCTCATTAGGCATCTGATCGGTCTGACCGGGCGGGCGCGGGTGGAAAGGTCACCCGGCCCACCCGGCCGGACGACGGCCTCACGGGAGTCGGTAACCAGCCGCCTCCGGGGCCAGATGCTTGCAAGCTCTCAGCGCCCGCGGACCTTGCGCAGATCGCGCTCAAGTCGAGCGCGGGTCTCGGCTCGGAACGGGCTCTTGGTGCCGAGGGCCTACGGAGGCGTGCGAGGTCGAGCTCGAGCAGGAGCGACGACCACCCGAACGCGGCCGGATGACCTTCGGTGCATGGTGCGATGAATGGTGGGCCACCAAGGTCGACCTCCGTGCGCGCACTCTCGCGCGCTACGAACGTGACCTTCGACTCCACATCCGGCCGCACTGGGACCGCCGGCCGCTCGCCAAGATCACCAAGACTGAAGTGCAGGCGTGGGTCGCCGAGATGAACGCCAGTGGTGTCCCTGCGTCAGCCGTACGACGACGGTTCTCGGTGTTCCGGGTCGGTGATGGTCGGCGCAGTTGAGGACGAGCGGCTGGCGAAGTCCCCGCTCCGGGGCGTGAGACTCCCTAAGGAGCGGCGCTCCGAGATTGAAGTGCTCACCCCTGAGGAAGTGGCGCAACTGGCCGCGGCGATGCCTGTGTGGTGTCAGTCGTGGGTCTGGACTGCGGCGTACACGGGCCTTCGGTGGTCCGAGATGGTCGGACTTCGTCGGCGGGACGTCGACCTACTCCGCCGGCGGATCACGGTAAGCCAGCAAGTCGTCGAGGTTGGAAGTCGCTTCGATGGCTTCGATGAGCCCAAGACTGAGGCCGGGCGCCGAACGGTCGCCATCCCGCCGTTTCTGGTCGAGATCCTCGAGCGCCAGCTCGCTGAGCGTGCCCAGTCCGGCAAAAGACGGTCTGGTGTTCGTGAACACCCGGGGCAACACACCCCACCTGTCGTCATTCACGTCGCAGACATGGAAGAAGGCGCGTGAGCGGATTGGCCGCCCCGACCTCCGCTGGCATGACCTTCGCCACACCTGGGTCACCATGAAGATCGAAGCGGGCCCCCACCCCAAGGAAATCCAAGAGGAGGCAGGTCACTCCTCCTACAACACGACCATGAACATCTACGGCCACCTCTTCGAGTCGCGAGGCGAGAAGACGGCCGACGCCATGGAGGAGATGTACCAGGCCGCACTCAAAGCGCCAGCGGCGTCAAAGGTCATCCGGATCGCGTGAAGCCGGTCCCGCGTAAATCACGCGACTTCACGCGCGGATCACGCGAAACCCCAGCAAACGCGCGTGACGCACGGTAAGCGCCGGTCAAGTCATTTCTAGTACCTGACCTGCAAACATCCTGGAGGCGGCGGGCGGAATCGAACCGCCGTACGGGGCTTTGCAGGCCCCTGCCTAAACCACTCGGCCACGCCGCCGCGCACTGCAGATGAGCGGGCGGCCAGCCTAACGGCCGGTCTCGCCGAGCCCCAGCCAAGAGGCCTCTCGAGGCTGTGACCGGAGGCCCGGCCCGAACCTCAGCCCGCAGTGGGCCCTCAGTGCCTGAAGCGGGAGACCAGCCAGAACACCCCCGCAATCAGGGCGATGACCACCGCCGCCTTCACGAAGAAGAAGATGATCCCGGCCAGGCTGCTCAAAATCCAGAAGGCCACGATGATCCCGACCACGCCCACCGCCGTCATGGCGACGGCGTGGGTGAAGGTCATAGGGGTCTTGCCCTGCCTGCTTTCTACGTCTTTGCTCACGAACCCAATGCTACGTTCCCGCCATGGCCGCTGATGCGTCACTGCGTGACCGGCGGAAAAGCCTGCTGGCCGAGCCTGGCCTGATGGGGGAGGAATTCTGCCGGCGCTACGCCGCCGAGGCGGACGCCTGGCTCTCGGGCCTGGCCGAGAAGGCGGCGGGCGACAGCAAGCGGCACATGGCCCTGGTGGCGGTGGGTGGCTACGGGCGCGCCTCCCTGTGCCCCTACAGCGACCTCGATGTGGTGCTCGTCCACAACGGTTTTCGGGACATCCGAGTCGTTGCCGACGGCATCTGGTATCCCGGTGTGGGACGAGGGCGTGCACCTCGACCACTCCGTGCGCCGGCCTTCGGAGGTGCTCAGCGTCGCGGCCGAAGACGTGCGGGTGGCGCTCGGCCTCCTCGATGGCCGTCTGGTCTGGGGCGAGCCCAAGGTGGCCGAACCGCTCCTCGAGAAGGCCCGCGTCGCTTGGCACGACCGGCTGGGTACCAGGTACCTGCCTCTGCTCGAGGTGCAGATGGCCGAGCGCCGCGCCACGGCAGGGGACGTGGCCTTCCTCCTCGAACCCGATCTCAAGGAGAGCCACGGTGGCCTGCGCGACGTGAGCGTGCTGCGTGCCATCTCGGCCTACGCGCCGCTGCTGGCCGACTACGCCGACCTGGCATCGCTCGACGGCGGCGACCGCACTCCTGACCGACATCAGGGTCGAGCTGCACCGCATGGCCCAGCGCGAGCACGACACGCTCCTGCTGCAGGACCAGGACCAGGTGGCGGCGGCGCTGGGCTTCCCCGACGCGGACGCGCTGATGCTGGCCGTCTCGACCGCGGGGCGGCAGATCGCCTGGGTGAGCGACGACGTGTGGCGTCGACGACGGCTCTGGGACCCGACGCCGCCCCCGAAACGCCGCTTCCGCCGCAGCCGCGCCGCGCGCCGGCACGCCGCCCACTCCCGTCGACCTCGGCCCCGACATGATGGAGGTCGACGGCGAGATCGCACTGACACCGCCTCGCCCCCGTGTCCGACGACGCCTCGCTCCCGCTGCGCCTGGCCGCCACCGCTGCCGAACTCGACCGGCCGATCGCCAAGGGCTCCCTGCACCGCCTGGCCGACCGCATGCCCCCGCCCGGCGACCCGTGGACGGACGAGACCCGCGCGTCGCTCATCGCGCTGCTCGGCCTCGGCCGGCCCGCCATCGACAAGATCGAGTCACTCGACCAGCACGGCTTGCTCGTTCGTCTCATTCCCGAGTGGTCCGCCGTCCGGAACAAGCCGCAGCGCAACGCCTACCACACCTTCACGGTGGACCGGCACCTGCTCGAAGCCGCCGCGCTGGCCGCCGAGCTGACCGACACGGTGGAGCGGCCCGACCTGCTCCTCGTCGGCACCCTCCTGCACGACATCGGCAAGGGCTTTCCCGGCGACCACACGGCCGTCGGCATGGAGGTCGTCGACCGCATCGCCACGCGCATGGGTTTCCCGCCGGCCGACGTCGACGTGCTGGTGGACCTCGTGCGCCATCACCTCCTCCTGCCCGACACCGCGACGCGGCGAGACCTCGACGACCCCACCACGATCGCCCGCGTCGCCCGCGCCGCTGGCAACCGGTCGACCCTGCACCTGCTGGCCGCACTGACCGAGGCGGACAGCCGGGCGACGGGCCCGTCGGCCTGGGGAGCCTGGAAGGCGGGCCTCGTCGCCGACCTCGTCGAGCGCACCGACCGCGTGCTCCAGGGTGAGACCGAGCCGGCCGGACCGGACCGGATCCTGGCGGCCAACCGGGAGCTCTTGGAGGAGGTGCGCCAGACGGGTCTCCCGTCGGTGTCGCTCCAGCCACCCCGGGTGATCGTTGCGGCGCCGGACCGGCGCGGCCTCTTCTCCTCGGTGGCCGGGGCGCTGGCCCTCAACGGCATGGACGTCCGGGCCGCCAACGTCAGCGGCGAGGACGGGGGTCGCCGTCGAGGAGTTCACCGTCGAGGTGGCCCGGGGGACCTGGCCCGACACGGCGAAGTTGCGCGAGGACCTGGCCGCCGTGCTCTCCGACCGCATGGCCATCGGCGAACGCCTGTCCGAGCGGGAGCGGGTCTACCCCCTCCGGCGGGGCTCCGCCGCCCATCTCCCGGGCAGCGACGTCAGCGTCGACAACGAGGCGTCGGAGACGGCCACCGTCTTGGAGGTGCGCGCCCCCGATGAGATCGGGCTGCTGCACCGGATCACCCGGGCCCTGTTCGAGGCGGACCTCGATGTGGTCTCGGCCCGGGCCTCCACCCTCGGCGAAATGGTGGTGGACGCGTTCTACGTCCGGGAGTCCGACGGGGCCAAGGTCACCGACGAAGCCCGCCTCTCGGAAATCACGACAGCAATAGCTACAGAATTGGGGCTATAGACCCGATCCGTGCCAGGTAGAATGCGCGCTGCCATGTCCGGAGAGCACGTCCGCAGCAGGAGAGGCCCGCGGCTGTGGGTGGTCGTCACCGTCTGCGCCGGCCGCACTCGTCGTTGCGGCGGGCGGCTTCGCGGTCATCGACCACCTCCACAACAACCAGGCTGCAGCCACCTCGGCCGCGCCACCCCCGGCGCTCACCGTCACCTCCATCTCGCCGACGGGAACGAACGTCGCCGCCGGGTCCACCATCTCGGTCCAGTTCTCCACCGACCTCGCCCCCGGCAGCCCGCTGCCGACCCTGAGCCCGGCCGTCGCCGGCGCCTGGGCCGTCCTGTCACCGTCGCTGCTCCAGTACCAGGCGACCGGGCCGCTCGTGCCGGGCGCGACCGAGACGGTCACCGTCCCCGGCGGCGCCACCGGCGTGGTCGGCTCCGAGGGCCAGCACCTGGCCCAGACCGTCACCTCGCAGTTCACCGTGGCACCGGGCTCCATCCTGCGGCTCCAACAGCTCCTGGCCGAGCTCGGCTACCTCCCCCTCACCTTCACCCCCGCGACCCCGGTGACGTCGCCGACCCAGGAGGGCAACGACCAGGTCGGGTCGTTCACCTGGCGCTGGCCCGACCAGCCGCTCTCGCTCCTGACGCTGTGGACGCCGGGCACCGACAACGTCATCACGCAGGGCGCCGTCATGAACTTCGAGTCCCAGCACGGGCTGAAGACCGACGGCATCGCCGGACCGCAGGTGTGGAGCGACCTGCTGACCGACGTGCAGACCGGGCAGGCGGACGCCCTCCCCTGGGACTACGTGCTGGTGAGCCAGTCGCTGCCCGAGTCGGCGACCGTCTACAAGGACGGCGCCGAGGTCTACAGCACCCCGGTCAATACCGGCGTTGCCGGCGCGCCACGGAGAACGGCACCTGGCCCGTCTACGCCCGCTACACCGTCACGACGATGACCGGAACCAACCCCGACGGATCCCACTACGTGGACCCGGGTATCCCCTGGGTCAGCTACTTCAACGGCGGGGACGCCCTGCACGGCTTCGTGAGGGGCTCCTACGGCTTCCCCCAGAGTGACGGGTGCGTCGAGATGCCTCCCTCCAACGCCGAGGTCGTCTTCCCGCTGACACCCCTCGGGACCCTGGTCACCGTCCAGGCTTAGCGCCGGGCGAGCGGGCCAGGGTTCGCGGCCGCCCTAATCTCTGTCCCCGAATGTCCCCATTTCGCAGGGTCGTCGACATCGTCGGGCGGGTCCTGATCGGGGCCGGCATCGTGCTGCTCCTCTTTACGGCGTACCAGATCTGGGGCACCGCCATTCAGGAGTCCCACACCCAGGCCGTGCTGCGGACCCAGCTCCAGCAGGAGACCAACAGCGACCAGATCCGCCATGCCCTCGCCGAGGAAACCGCGCTCGACAAGCTGCCGACCGGGCCGCCCAGGGCCGCGCCGCGCACGCAGGACCCGGCAGAAGGCGACCCCATCGGCGACATCCGCATCCCGGTGATCGGGATCAACCAGGTCGTCGTCGAAGGGCACCAATACACCGGACCTGCGCAAGGGCCCGGGCCACTACATCGGCACGCCGCTCCCGGGACAGTGGGGCAACGCCGCCATCGCGGGGCACCGGACCACCTACGGCCACCCCTTCTACAACCTCGACTCGGTCAAGGTCGGCGACCCCATCGTCCTCACCACTCTGCAGGGTATCTTCGTCTACGACGCCACCAGCAGCTTCGTCGTGTCGCCCAGCGACACCGACGTGATCAACAACGTCTTCGCCGACATCCTCACCCTGACGACCTGCAACCCGCGCTTCAGCGCGTCGACCCGCTTGATCGTCCAGGCCAAGCTCGTCCACTCCCAGCTCTTCCCCAATTCGGGCCTGCCGGTGGAGCGGCGACGTGCGGAACCGACGAGCCAGAACCTGGCCGGCAACTCCACCATCGAGCTCGCCGATGCGCTCTTCTGGGGGTTCGCGACGCTGGCCGTCGGGGCGGGCGTCTTCTACGCGGCATATCGGTTCCGGTGCCGGCGTTGGCTGATCTACGTGGTCGGCGCCGCCGGTGTTCTCGTGCTGCTCTGGTTCTTCTTCGGGGCGGTGAGCCCGCTGCTCCCGGCCAGCTTCTAGCCAGGTGCTCGTCGAGCAGCCGCTGGCCGATCACTTCCGGGGCTTCGCCGCCGTGGCCGAGCGCGACGGCGGCACCACCTATCCCGCCATCTGCCGGGGCGTGGCCGACGACGTCGAGGTGCTGTCGCTCCTCGACGGGGCCCCACTGCCCCAGCGCCGGCCCCTCCTCCTGCTGGCCGCCGTGCATTACCTGCTCCTCTCGGGCGCCGAGCATGCACTGGCCGCCTTCTACGACACGGTGGCCGAAGTCCGCGGCACTCCCACGACGGCTCCGGCGGGGACCGACGTCGCCGCCGCCTTCGCCGGCTTCTGCCGGGCCCACCGCGCCGAGCTGGTGCAGCTGATCGCCACCCGAACGACCCAGACGAACGAGGTCGGGCGCTGCACCGCGTTGCTGCCGGGTCTCTGCCACATCGCGGCAATGTACGGCTGGGACCGACCGCTCTCCCTGCTCGACCTCGGCACCTCGGCCGGCCTCAACCTGCTCTTCGACGACTACTCGTACGTCTACCGGGCGGCGATCGGCGACACCAGCCTCACGGCCGGGGTCGCCGGTTCGGGCGTCGCCCTGGAGTGCTCGGCCCGCGACGACCTCACCTTCTTGCCCGACCTCCGGCTCCCCCTGATGGCGGAGCGGGTCGGCCTCGATCTCTCGCCCGTCGACCCCTTCTCCGACGACGACGCACTCTGGTTGCTGGCGTGCCAGTGGCCTGACAACCCGGCCCGCTTCGGACGCTTGCGGGCCGCGTTGGCCAACGTACGGGCGGCACCGCACCCTCCCCGGCTCGAGCGGGGCGACATGGTGCACGACCTCGCCCGCATGGCGGCCACCATCACGGCCGACGGGCCCCTGGTCGTGTTCCACTCCTGGGTGGCGGCCTACCTCGACGAGGAGCAACAGCGGACCCTGGCCGACGAGGTGCGTGCGCTCGGCCGCGACCGGCCGGTGCACCACCTCTACTGCGAGACGCCCTTCGAGACGCCCGGACTACCCACGCCGCCGTCCCCGGTGCCGCGGGAAGGGCCCGACCTGGCCACCACCCTCGTCCACATCGGTCCTGACGCCGAGCCGATCCGGCTGGCCGACACCCACCCACACGGCTACTGGATCCGCTGGTGGCCGCCGGCATCGGGGAGGCCTGCACACCCTTGACCGAGGGAGGGAGCGCACCACCACCCACGATCCCGCCTTCGGCACGGCGACTGGAACGACGACGTGACGCGGGCAGCCATGCTGAACACACCCGGCGCTCATGAATCGATCTCCTGGCGCCAAGCGAGGAGGGTAAGGCGAAGATGCAGGCATCAGAGGTTCAACGTGCGGTGGCTGCGGCCATGTCGACCGTCTCAGCGCTGGCCCTGACAGTCGACGACGCCATCGTTGTTCACGACTCGAACAACCTCGTTCTGCGCCTGCTGCCTTGTGACGTTCTTGCCCGAGTCGCACCTGTCGCGCATCAGAACGCACAGTTCGAAGTCGAGCTTGCCCAGCGGCTTGCGGACACCGACTGCCCCGTGGCGGCTCTTGAGCCTCGAGTGGAGCCGTGCGTCTACGAGCGTGACGGCTTCGTGGTCACGCTGTGGACCTACTACGCACCAGTGACTCCTCGAGAGCACCCGGCAGCCGACTACGCGAAAGCGCTCGAGCGGCTGCATGCCGGCATGCGGACGATCCATGTCACGACGCCGCACTTCACGGATCGAGTCGCGGAGGCTCAACGACTCGTTGCCAGCCGCGACCACACACCGGAGCTGCCCGACGCAGATCGGGAGCTTCTCAGCAACACGCTCGGAAGCCGGAGACGAACGATCGGCGACCGCGGCGCCGCCGAGCAGTTGCTGCACGGCGAACCCCACCCTGGCAACGTGCTCAGCACGAAGAACGGGCTGCTGTTCATAGACCTCGAGACGTGTTGCCGTGGGCCTGTCGAATTCGACCTGGCCCATGTGCCCGAAGTGGTCAGCGAGCGCTATCCGGAGGCTGATCAGGAACTGCTCAACGAGTGCCGGGTCCTCGTTCTTGCCATGGTCGCAGCCTGGCGTTGGGATCCGGGCGACCAATTCCCGGAGGGACAACGAGCAGCCCGCGACCTCCTCAGCGCCCTACGCGAGGGTCCACCGTGGCCGGCGCTGGACGTCGTGATGCGCCGACTCAGTGGGCCGTAGGGGTCGCGTCTCAGAGATCGTGGGGCCGTCCACGACAGTTGTTTCGTCGCCTATCGGTTCTTTCGGAACACGTACACATACTCGGGGATATCACCTGGATACATCACGTGCCCAACGATATGGAAGCCCGGGAGCGCCTTCAAGAACTGGCTGATCGGGAGGTCGGGATCGTACTTTACCAAGACGTCAGGGTGAACAGCGAAGTAGGTGACCAAGAACACCGTGCCGTTCCGAGCGAGTGACGCTGCCTGTCGAGCAACCACCGGCGCCGGCGTCGACGGCAAGCCAAAGAACACTGGTTCGGGATTGGGACTGGCCAAATAGGGAAACTGCTCTGCGAGAGGTGGCGTTCCCAGTCGGAGCACGGGGTGCGGATCCCTGCCCGTGGCTCGGCGGGCATGGTCCTCCGGGTTGCCGGGAATGTAGGTAAAGCTCGATGTGCCAAAGAGTGAAGCATCGAGTTCCGACAGCGGATTGGAGAAGAGCGACACACTGACAATTGGATCTCCGCTCTTCCCAGTGTTGTCGATGAACGCAACTGCCGCGTTCCGCGTTCCCGCGCTGCGCGCCACTCGTGAGCATCTTTGCTCCACCGATGACAAATGCTGCGAGCGTGAGTGTGACGGCGGCAACGCGGAAGGGTCTCGCCGGGGCGGTCACGAGGGCTCCGATAGCAAGAGCCATGGCGGGCCACGACGCGATCATGTTTCCACCGCCGAGCACGTCGACCCGCAGCCAGCTGTAGAGAATCATCAGAACAGCCGGCGCAAGGGCGAGGACGATGATCAGCACAACTCGGGGCGCGATCTGCCACCGCGGACCGTGACGCTTCCTCCATTGCAGTACCAGTCCGAACGCTCCCAAGGCCAGACCGGCGACTGCAAGAGCGACCGCGAGATCGCCGGGCAGAACATTGAGTTTGATGATGGGGTGACCGATCCAGAAATTCTCGAGGATGCCGTCGATGTCGTGAACGTTGACGGGAACGAGACGGGTGATGAGATTCGGCGCAGCAAGGTCCGCTCGGAGACCACCGAGCCAAGGGAGAAAGCCAACCCCGGCGGCCACATTCGAGATGACCAACGCTCGACGCGCCGTGGGCTGGGTCCAGAACGCCCACACCAGCTGGGCAACGAGAAAGAACACCACCGAGTAGTGGCTGTACACCGCGGCACACGTCGAAGCCGCATACCCAACCCACCACAGAGGTCGGTTCGTGTCCAGAGCTCGCAGGAGGCTGATTGAGGACAGAAGAGCCGTGAAAAGCACGAGCATGTACGTGCGTGCTTCGGTCGAGTAGAAGATCATGTAGGGAGAAAACGCCACCAACGTGGCGGCAACGAGCGCGGCGCGTCGGCCTACCGTCCACAGCCCCAACAGAAACGTCAGTGGGATCGCCGCGGTACCGGCGAGCAGCGAAACCAGTCGAATGGACTGCGCAGGGTTGCCGAGGAACCCCTTCGTTACCCAGGCCAGAATGAAGTACAGCGGCGGAGTGGTTTCCTGACGGCTGTAGACGAGGTTCATGACCCGACCCAGGCTGTGCCCGACAACGATGTAGAAGGTCGAGATTTCATCGCCGGCGAGGGAGTCATTGAACGAGGGCAACCTGAGGAGCAGGCCACCCACCGTGATGACGATGATCAGCGCGAGATAGAGCCTCGGCAATGGACTGCGGTCGACCGGTTGGGAGAGGGCACGTCGATCTCCTTCGCGTGTCGCCTCGTGCCCCGCCAGACCAACCTCACTTACCATCGTGGGCTCACTCGTGAGAAGCCGGCCACAAGGCACCCCCGATCATCCGATGTGCCTCGGGTCGCTGACCAGGAGGTTCCCACGTCCCAGAACGTAACATCGGCACTCGGCCGCCAGCGAACGTGCCTGCGAGGATCGCTTCGTGTGGTCGGGCAGCGGATCGTAGGAGGGCAGCGAGGGATGCACCACGAGCTGCGTTGACTTTTCCAATTCAGTTCTTCACTGCGAGGGGGGCCGCAAGGCCGTCGTGCACGTCGCCGTGTGAACGGAGACATGACACGCATCGTTCCGCTGATCGCGGCATGTTGTTTCGGCGCGCGTCCCCTTGTCCGTGAGAAGACGGTGGCCCGCGCCTTTCCCTAGACGTCGGGACCCCACGGCGCGTCACGCCGCGCCGGCACCTGCACCCCCTCGTCGGTGACCATGGCGGCCGACCCCACCGCACTGCGGCCGAAGCGGCCCCGGATGGCGTCGACCGCGGCCGTGACGTCGTGCCACGACTGCTCGCGCGCCGTGGCGCTCTGATTCTCGTCGTCCAGTCCGTCCCCGAGATCGAAGGCGAGCTGGTCCGCCCCTCCCACGCTCAGTCCGGAGGCGCTGACCCCGAGGAGCCGGATGCCCTCTCCGGGATCGATGCCGGCCAGCAGGGCCGCGGCCACCTGCCCGATGGCGCCGCCGGTCGCGATGGGACGACCGAGGGTGTGCGAGCGGGTCTGCAGCGACAGGTCCTTGAACTTGATCTTCACCGTGATCGTGCGGGCCGCGCTCGACGCGCCCCGCAGCATGGTCGCCACCGAGTCCGCCATGCGCAGCGCGTGGCGCTCCAGCTCGTGCGGGTCGACCAGGTCCTGGCTGAACGTCTCCTCGTGCCCGATCGACTTGTTGGGCCGGTTCGGGTTGACCGGGTCGGGATCCTCGCCGCGGGCCAGGGCCGCCAGGTGCGCGCCGCTGGCCTTGCCCAACCGGCGCACGACGGTGTCCCGTGGCAGGGCAGCCAGGTCGCCGACGGTGCGCACTCCCAGATCGCGGAGGCGCTTGGCCGTGGCGGGCCCGACGCCCCAGAGCGCCTCGACGTCGTGGCGGTGCAGGAACTCGAGCTCGTCGGTCCGGCTCGACGAGGAAGACCCCGGGCCCCGGGGCGAGGCCGCTGACGGCTGGCCCGCGGCTTCGCCGCCCGTGAGGCGAGCTTGGCGATCATCTTGGAGCGGCCGATCCCGACCGCGCAGCCGAGGCCGAGCTCGTCCCGCACCCGGCGGCGCAGGCCGTACGCGATCTGCTCGGGCGGCCCCAGGAGCCGCAGCGCGCCGACGACGTCCATGAACGCCTCGTCGAGGCCGATCGGTTCCACGACCGGGGTGACGTCGTGCAGGATCCTGTGCAGCTGCTCGCTGACCTCCGCGTAGCGGCTGTGGCGCCCGGACAAGAAGATGGCCTCGGGGCAGAGCTGGCGGGCCCGTAGGGACGGCATGGCCGAGTGCACGCCGTAGGCGCGGGCCTCGTAGGTGCACGAGGCGACGACGCCACGGGCGCCCGCCCCGCCCACGATCACCGGCTTGCCCGCCAGGGAGGGGTCGTCGAGCACCTCGACCGACGCGAAGAACGCGTCCATGTCGACGTGGAGGATGGTGGGGACGGGCGCCTGGTCAGCCACCGAGGGTCAACCGGCGGAACCCCTCGGCGAAGGCGACGCCGGCCCTCCGGCCCTCCTCGAGGGCCCGGCGGCGCACCGCCTCGCCGGCCCAGCCGCTCTGGCCGGCGAACTGGGTCCGGTGGCACTCGACCGCCGCCGCCTTGATCTCGATGGTGTCGGTGACATCGACCCACTCATCGGGCTCGAGCGTCCCCGAGAGGAGCACCGAGGACACCTGGTGGGCCGGACCGGTGTCGGGGTAGTAGTGCGGGAGCGCCGAGGCCGGGGCCACGGCGTCGAGGAGCGCGGCACCGGCGATGCGGTGGTCGCGATGGTTGAAGTAGTCCTGCCCGAAGAACACCGCCGTGGGATCGTGGCCGCACACGACGTCGGGCCGGAGCATGCGAACCCGCTGCACGAGGGTCCGCCGGAAGTCGTCCGAGTCGGCGAGCTCGCCGTCGGGAAAACCGAGGTTGTCGACGCTGGAGAGCCCGATGAGCGCGGACGACGCCTCGAGCTCGCCGGCGCGCTCGGCGGCCAGCTGCTCGGGCACCACGTCGGCGTCGGTCGTGCCCTTCCCACCGTCGGTGCACACGATCAGGTGCACGGCGCTGCCCGCCTTGGCCCAGCGGGCCAGCGTCCCGCCGCAGCCGACGTCCGCGTCGTCGGGGTGGGCGTAGACGGCCAGCACCACACCCGGCGTCTCGTCGATCACTTCCGCTTCGGCTCCGTCGTCTTGGTCAGCAACCCCGCCTCCCGCTGGAAGTCGCCCGCCTCCTCGAAGCCCTTGTAGACGCTGGCGAAACGGAGGTACGCCACGTCGTCGAGACCCTGCAGGCGCTCGAGCACGGCGACGCCGACCTGCTGGCTGGTCGGCTCGGTCGTCGCCGCCCGCAGGGCGTCCTCGACACCCTGCGCCAGCTCCTCCATCTGCTCGTCGCTGACGGGCCTGTTCTTGCAGGCGGAGCGGACTCCCTCGACGACCTTGGCCCGGTCGAAGGGCTCGCGCAGCCCGCTGCGCTTCACCACCCACAGCGGGACCTCCTCGACCCGCTCGAAGGTCGTGAAGCGGCGCCCGCAGCCCAGGCACTCGCGGCGCCGGCGGGTGGCCCCGCCGTCCTCGGCCTGCCGCGAGTCCACGACGCGGTCGTCATCGACACCGCACCAGGGACACCGCACACCGCCGACGATAGTCAGGGAATGAAGACGTGCTCCCCCGGCACGACCACGGTCGAACCCACCTCGCGGGCCAGCCGCTCGGTCAGCACGGCGGCGTGCGACGGGTCGGCCCGGGTGGCGATGGACGCCAGGGTGTCCCCCGCCTTGACGATGTAGTTCTGGCCCGGCGCGGGCGCCGCCTGGGCCAGCGTGCTCCCGCCGAGGGACCGGATGGGGAGCGCGAGCAGGACCAGCAGGACGGCGACCACCGCACCGACGACCAACCGGCGGCGGCGCACCAGGGGGGAGGGTGCGGACCGCGCCGGGTGGTCGGGCAAGGCGTACAGCCGAGGGCGGCACGCCTCGAACTCGAGCTCAAATGCGACCGACATGGCATCTCCCTGTCTCGAACACCTGTTCGCTTCCTCACCATTGGAGCACGAACACCTGTTCGCTGTCAACCGATCGACGAACAGCTGTTCGTCCCGGTCATCACCGTACGGAAAGGGTGTGACAGGGCCGATCCGGTGGCTTACTTGACAATTCCGAGTGGATTAGTCAGGATTAGCCACCGACCCCTCCGGGAGGAAGCCCATGACGACCGCCACGACCGTCCAGCTCGACGTCGCCCCCCTGTCGGGCACCATCGGCGCAGAGATCCGCAACGTCGACCTCCATCACCCGCTCGACCCCGAGACGCTCGCCGCCGTGCGCCAGGCCCTCCTCGACTACAAGGTGATCTTCTTCCCCGGACAGCACCTCTCCCCCGAGGAGCACAAGGACTTTGCGGCCTCCTTCGGCGAGATCACCGTGGCGCACCCCGTCATCCCCGGGCTCGAGGAGCACAAAGAGGTCTTCGAGATCGACTACACGAAGGCCCGCAACCTCGTCGGTGGCCGCGGCAACGAGTACAACGAACGTGAGAAATGGCACACCGACGTGACCTTCGTGGAGACGCCACCCCTCGGCTCCATCCTCAACGCCATCGTCATCCCCGAGGCCGGGGGCGACACGCTGTGGGCCGACACCCAGGCCGCCTACGAGGGACTGTCGGCTCCCATCCGTGAGCTGGTCGACGGGCTGACTGCGGTGCACGACGGCAGCCGCTCCTTCGGCAAACTCCTGCGGGCCGTGGGGAAGGGCGAGTGGGACGGAGAGACCTTCACCGAGCTCGTGCAGGTGGAGCATCCGGTCGTTCGCACCCATCCCGAGACCGGTCGGCGCAACCTCTTCGTCAATCCGGGCTTCACCGTCAGGATCAAGGAGCTCACCGTGCGCGAGAGCGACTCGCTTCTCCAGTTCCTCTACCAGCACATGACCACCCCGGAGTACGTCGTCCGTTACCGCTGGGAGGAGGGGGACCTCGGATTCTGGGACAACCGGACGACGATGCACTACGCCATCGGCGACTACGGCGATGCGCACCGGGTCATTCAACGGGTGACCATCCGCGGCGACCGGCCCTACTGACCCCACCCACATTCCACCCACCTCGCTCAACCAGCCGCACCGCGCGGCGCTCGAAAGGAACCATCCGCACATGCCGAAGACGCGCCCGCGCGCCTCTCTGCTCCACCGTGCCGTACCACGGCTCGTCGCCGTCGCGCTGCTGGTCGGCCTCGTGACCGGCGCGGCCGCCACCACGGCCTCGGCTCGCTCCGCCAAGAGCAGCGTCTCGCTCAACGGCGTCACCATCACCTTCGGCGACCAGCTGAAGGCGGTCCAGACTGTCTTCGCCGCCACCAACGCGCTCAAGGGCGCGCCGTACACGGTCAACTGGACGAACTTCATCGGGGGGCCGCCGGTCATTGCTGCCGAGACGGGCGGCTCGGTCGACCTCGGCTACATGGCGGAGACCCCCACCGTCTTCGCCCAGTCCGCCGGCGATCCCGTCAAGGTCGTGGCGGCGACGGAAGGTGCGAACCCCAAGGTCTCCCCCTACGGCATCCTCGTCCCGGCCAACTCGCCCATCAAGACGGTGGCGGAGCTGCGCGGCCACACCATCGCGGTCCAGGAGGGGACGGTCGAGCAGTACTTCCTCGTGCAGGTGCTGCAGAAGGCCGGCATCCCCTACAGCGCGGTCACCCTCGACAACCTGGCCCTGACCGCCGCCTCCACAGCCGTCACCAACGGCCAGGTCGACGCCGCGGTGGTGTCCCAACCACTGACCGGCCTCGACCTCGCCACCGGCAAGGTCCGCCAGCTCGTGAGCGGTGCCGGCTACACCGAGACACTCGGCTACCTGACGGCGAGCGACGCCGCGCTGGCCAACCAGCAGAAGGCGACGGCGCTGACCGACTTCATCACGCGGTACTACCGGGCCGAGGCGGCGCTGCGGAAGGACCCGGGGTTGGCCGCCACCACCTACACGAAGACCTACGGCGTCACGCTGGCCGTGGCCAAGGAGGCGGTGGCATCGGCCCAAGAAGTCGGCACGCCGGTCACGCCCGCGATCATCAGCTACCAACAGAACGAGGCGAACACGTTCCAGAAGCTCGGACTCATTCCGTCGCACCTGAAGGTCCAGGGCATCTTCGACCTGCCCTTCAACAAGGTGGTGGCGAATGATGCGGGTCTTCAGCCGTGAGCCGCTCCCGGCCATGACCCAGCTGGCCACGCCGGCCGCCACCACCGCACCACCGCCGGCCGCGGACCTCCTGACGTCGCACGACGGACTGGTACGCCTGGGTCCGGAGGCCAACCCCGTCCGACCCCGGCGCTACTCGGTCGCGCTGCGCCTGGCGCTGCCGGCCGCGATCTTCGCCCTCTGGTGGATCCTCACGGAGACCGGGGTGATCCCGCCCACCACGGTCTCCACCCCGGCGGCGACCTGGAGCGCCTTCGTGGAGCTGCTCCGCCACCAGGACCTGGTGGGCGACGTCGGCGTCTCGGTCCGCCGTGCCGCGCTCGGCCTGGCGCTGGGTGCCGGGCTCGGCTTGGTCCTCGGCATCGGGGTGGGACTGAACCGGCTCGGTGAAGAGGTCTTCGACGCGTCGCTCCAGATGCTGCGCATGGTGCCCTACCCCGCACTGATCTTCCTGTTCATCGTCTGGTTCGGCATCGGCGAGACAGCGAAGGTGCTCCTGATCGGCTTGGCCACCCTGTTCCCCATGTACCTCAACACATCCAACGGCGTGCGCAACGTGGACCGCCGCGTCGTCGAGGCCGCCCGCAGCTTCGGACTGCGCGGCTGGCGGCTCGTGCGCCGGGTCGTCGTGCCGCTGGCCATGCCGTCCATCCTCACGGGACTGAGGTTCGCTGCGGGTATCTCGGTCATTGCGCTCGTCTTCACCGAGAGCATCGGGGCCAACCAGGGCATCGGCTACCTGGTGGCCCAGGCGAACAGCTTGCAGCAGATCCCGGTGCTGGTCGTCTGCATCTTCATCTATGCGCTCCTCGGCATCGCCGCCGATCTCGCGGTCCGCCTCCTCGAGCGGTTCGCCATGCCGTGGCGGCGCCACGGCGCGGTCCGATGACCTCCGTCCTCACGACGGTTCCGGCCGCCGTCGCCCTCGGGGTCGGCAAGTCCTTCGACGGCAGGACCGTTCTCGACGGCCTGGACGTCACGGTCGCCCGGGGCGAGTTCGTGGCGTTGCTCGGCGCGTCCGGCAGCGGGAAGACGACGCTCCTGCGCATCCTCGCTGGTCTCGAGGCGCCGTCGATCGGCGAGGTGCTCGTGCCGGAGGCACGGACGGTCGTCTACCAGGAGCCCCGCCTCGTGGCGTCGATGCGGGTGTGGCGCAACGTGGTGATCGGGCTGCCCGGGGCGGTGGGGACCCACACGGCGGCGACTGACGCGCTCGGCGAGGTCGGCCTCGAGGCCAAGGTCGACGCCTGGCCGGGCACGCTCTCGGGCGGCGAAGCGCAGCGGGTCGCCCTGGCCCGGGCGCTCGTGCGCGAACCGCGGCTCCTGTTGCTCGACGAGCCCTTCGCCGCCCTCGACGCGCTCACCCGCCTGCGCATGCAGGACCTGGTGGCCGACCTGTGCGCCCGCCACCGGCCCGGCACACTCCTCGTGACCCACGACGTCGAGGAGGCGGTGCTGCTGGCCGACCGCGTCCTCGTGCTGGCCGGCGGGCGCATCGCACTCGACGTCGACATCGACCTGCCCCGCCCGCGCCGGATCGGGGGGCCGCCCTTCGACGCCCTGCGCGACCGGCTCCTCGCCGCCCTCGGCGTCCACCGGGAAGCCGGCGGGCCCTAGAGCACCGGACTCTGCACCGGGAGGACGCCCGCGCCCGCCACAGCGAACAGATGTTTGCTTCCGCGCGCCACCTTGGCTATCTTGGTTCCTCACGAACGGATGTTCGCCCCCGGGAGGGGCCCGGTGGAACGGCCGGGGTGAGCACGAGGAGACGCCGATGGCCGAGGTCCTGAGCGGGAAGCGGCTGCAGATCCTGAACTTCATCGCCGACTGCCAGCGTGACAGGGGCTATCCCCCGTCGGTGCGCGAGATCGGTGAGGCCGTCGGGCTGGCCTCCTCCGCCACGGTGCACAACCACCTCGCCGTGCTCCAACGCGAGGGGTACCTGTCGAGGGACCCGAGCAAACCCCGCGCCATTCAGGTCCACTTCGACCCCGACACGACCTCGCGGCTCACCGTCTCCGCCGTCCACAACGTGCCGTTGGTCGGCGACGTCGCGGCCGGTACCGGTGTCATGGCCGAGGAGAACGTCGAGGAGCTCCTCCCGATGCCCGCTCAGTTCACGGGCAACGGGCCCTCGTTCATGCTGCGAGTGCGCGGGGACTCCATGATCGACGCCGGGATCTTCGACGGTGACTACGTCGTGGTACACCAGCAACCCGAGGCGGACAACGGCGACGTCGTCGTGGCCGGCATCCCCGACGGCGAGGCGACCGTCAAGACGTTCAGCCGCACGAACGGGCAGGTCGTCCTCACGCCGGCCAACGCAGCCTACGAACCGATGGTCTTCGAGGGCCCCGACGACGTGACGGTCTTCGGCAAGGTCGTCACGGTGGTGCGCCGGCTCAACTAGGCGCGCCGCTCACCCCCGAACGCCCGTGGCCACCACGGCGTAGAGCAGGGAGTGAAGGATGGTCCCCCCTCGACCATTGCTACTTCAAGAGGCGCGACAGGCGGCGGTCGGCCAGCACCTTGCCGCCGGTCTGGCACGTCGGGCAGTAGGTCATCTCGTAGGACTCGAACGACACACGCGCCAGCGTGTCGGTGCACCCTGGCGTCGGGCAGGGCTGACCGAAGCGCCCGTGCACGGCGAAGCGGCCGCCCAGCTTGGCCTCCGAGAGCCCACCGGCGCGGGCGCGCTCGAGCTCGAGCGCGTCGGCGAGGACGTCCGTCGCCGCGTTGAGCAGGTCCTCGCGTTGTTGGGGGCTGAGGGAGCGCAACGAGGCGAAGGGCGACAGCTTGGCCCGGTGCAGAATGTCGTCGCCCCAGCCCCGCCCGATGCCCGAGACGACGTGCTGATCACGGAGGTCGGTGGTGAGGTGACGGTTGGAGTTGCCCGTGCGGATGAAGGCGGCGAACTCGTCGCTCCCCGGTTCTGGCCCGAGGCCGGCCAGCGGTCCGTCGTCGCCCGCCGGCAGCACCCACCACGATGCCTTGCGCTGCGTCCCGTACTCGCGGACCAGGACGGCGACGGTGGACGGGCTGTCGCCACCGGTCGTGAAGGTGAAGCGGGCCACCGAGCCGCGCGGCTTGGTCTTCTTCGGAGGCTCCTCAATATCGAGGCGGCCGGCCTGGGACAGATGGAGCACGATCCGGCTGCCGTCGTCGAAGGCCCAGACGAGGTACTTGGCCCGGCGGGAGACCGACACGAGGTCGTGGCCGTAGAGCGAGTCGGGCGGGGGCGCGTAGGTCTTGAGCGAGGAGAAACCCAGCAAGTCGGCCCGCTCGAGGGTCGCGCCCGCCAGGAGGGCGTCGAGGCGCTCGGACAGCGCTTGCATCTCGGGCAATTCGGGCACGCCACAATGTACGCATGACCTACACGCACGGGCACCACGAATCAGTGCTCCGCAGCCACACCTGGCGCACGGCCGAGAATTCCTGCGCCTACCTCCTCCCCCACCTGCGTCCGGGTCAGGCGCTGCTCGACGTCGGCTGTGGCCCCGGGACCATCACCGCCGACCTGGCGCTGCGGTGGCGCCGGGTGAGGTGGTCGGGGTCGATGCGGCCGCCGACGTGGTGGCCCAGGCGCAGGAGCACGCAAGAGGTCTCGGCCTCGAGAACCTGCGCTTCGAGGTGGGCGACCTCTTCGCGCTGGGCTACCCCGACGCCGTCGTTCGACGTGGTCCACCTGCACCAGGTGCTGCAGCATCTCGGCGACCCGGCGGCCGCACTCGTCGAACTGCGCCGCGTGCTCCGCCCCGACGGCGTGCTGGCCGCCCGCGACTCGGACTACGGGGCCTTCACCTGGGCGCCGGCGGACCCGATGCTGGACCGCTGGCGGGAGCTGTATCTCGCGGTGACCGAGCGCAACGGCCACGATGCCCGCATCGGGCCGCGGCTGCCGGCCCACGCGCACGAGGCCGGGTTCTCGGACGTGACCGTCTCGAGCTCGACCTGGACGTACGCCGACCCCGAGGCGCGGGCGTGGTGGGGCGGGCTGTGGGCCGACCGGGTGCGCTACTCGCGCTTCGCCGAGCAGGCGCTGGGGTACGGCCTGAGCGACGCCGACGAGCTCGAAGGCCTGGCGGCCGCATTCCTGCGCTGGGCGGCGTCACCCGACGCGGTCTTCGTGGTCACCCACGTGGAGATCCTGGCCCGCGGTTGAGGCGGGCCGGCCCCGCCGCGCTAGTCCGCCCAGAGCTTGTCGGTGTAGGTGTCGGTGCCCGGGATGGTCGGGATGAACGGGAGGGCGGCCACCACCGTGCCCTTGCCGGCCTCCTCGAGCCGCCGCCGGTGCGTCTCGATGACCGGCTCCCAGGCCACCTCGGGCGGCGTGTTGAGGAACCAGAGCAGGACCGTGCGGTTGTCGCGCGCCTTCTCGCGGGGTACGTCACCGGGCGCGTCCACCTCGAGCGCGATGGGCGTAAAGGCGGCAACGAGGTCGGCGTCGGTGCCCGGCATCAGCGCGGGCAGGTGCTCCGTGCGCAACCACGACCACAACTCCTCGTTGGACAGCGACTCGTCGCGGTCGATGAAGACGGCGACGAAGCCGCGGTAGGGATGGTCGAGGGCCACCTCGACGGGCACGCCGTCGACGTCGCGCCGGTGCTCCCACTCGAAGTTGTAGAGGAGCGTGTGCACGTGGTCGCGCTCTTCGAACATGCGGCCCGCGGCGTGCAACGCGTTCACCTGGCGGAGCGCCCACCTGTTCCACACGTCGAAATAGCCGTCGAGGACCCAGTAGAGGGCGACGTAGGAGCCCCGACCGGGCTCGCCGGTGATGGCCGACGGGTCGGGGTCGCGCAGCGCCTTGAGGTCGGCCGTGGCGACGAAACGGCGCCCAGCGAAGTTGTACGGGCCCACCATGCAGCCGGCGTAGAAGTGGTCCCGCTCGTACCAGCGGTTGTAGGCCACCTCGTGGCCCCGGTGGGGCTCGACGAGCGTCAGCAGCATCGAGCCCAGCTTGACCGGCTCGGCCTTCGCGCCGATCGTCAATGGGCCGGCGCCGCTTCTTCTTGGGTGCGTCTTCCTCGGACATGCGGTGCGAACCTAACAGCTGGGCGCAGGCGTCAGACAGTCCCCGTGGCGATGATCGGGCCGGTCGGGAAGACGGACCCGCCCGCCGGCTCGGCCGTGATGCTCAGGTGCGAGGGCCGGGTCGAGCCGGCCATGGTAAAGGCGGCCTGGCCCGGCGAGCCCCCGAGCAGGCCGAGGGAGATCGGCTGATTCCCTTCGATCGCCCACAGCTGGTAGGTCCGGTCGTCGCTCAAAGCCGGCAGCTTCGACGAGACCAGGAAGCCCTGCCCGGAGGGCACGACGACGACCTGCGCCAGCTCGGCCTTGGTGGAGCTCGAGTCCAGGTCGACGAGGTCGTGGCCGGGCGTCCGCAGTGCGGCCGCCACGGTGGCCGGCGCAGCCTGGAGGTTCGAGACCTTGTTGTCGGCGCGCACCAGTCCGATGCCGAGCACGACGGCCACGGCAGCGGCGGCCACCGCGATGGCGCCGATCGTGGCGACGAGGGTGCGGCTGCCGGCGTGGGCGGCCGTCGGGCGGAGCCCGGAAGGGTGAGCGGACCTCGGGCGTGAGGCGCGGCATCGGCGGCGGCTCCTCGTCCTCCTGGCGCTCGGGCAGGCGGATGGCGATCTGGGACCACAGCCCCTCGGGCGAGAGACTCCACCGAGTTGCCCATGGCCGCGGCGACCTCGCGCAGGCTGTCGAGCTCGGCGCGGCAGCGCGGGCACGTGTCGAGATGCTCCTCGAGCTCGGTGAACTCGTCGCCGTCGACGGCGTCGAGCGCGTACGCACCCAGGAGCTCGCTGGCCTCGTCGTGGGACATCACGCGTCAACTCCCCGCACGCCGGCGTCGGCGAGGACGGCGCGCATGCGGCGCATGCCGTTGCGAATCCGGCTCTTGACGGTGCCCTCGGGCTGGTCGAGCATCTGCGCCACCTCGCGATAGGTGCGGCCGTCGAAGTAGGCCAACTCAATGGCCCGGCGCTCCTCCTCGGGCAGCTCGCCCATGGCCTGCGAGACCTGATCGGCCACCGCCAGGTCCCAGACCTCGCGTTGCATGTCGTAGTCCGCCTCGGCGGTGCGCATGGCGTCGCGGGCCTCGCGGGCGCGCCGGGAGCTCGAGGAGCGCACGGCGTCGACGGCCCGGCCGTGGGCCTGAGCCAGGAGGAACGAGCGCAGCGAGCCCCGGACAGGGTCGAAGCGATCGGGCTGGTTCCACAGGCGTAGGAGGACCTCCTGGGTCACGTCCTCGGCGTCGGTGGGGTTGTTCAGGACCCTCTTGGCCAGACCGAACACGGCCCCGCCGTGACGGCGGTAGACCTCTGCGAGTGCCACCTCGCTGTAGCGGGCGATGGACGTCACAAGCTGGGCGTCGCTGACTTCGTCGATATGCCGCATGGATGACCTGTTCGGATCCGCTCCCCACTTTGGATGTCTCGGATATTCGCCCATCCGGGCGTAACCTGTGGTCCGGATAGTAGGCGGTATGCGAACGACCATCGACTCCTACAAGTCCGGGCGGGACGGTTGGACCTCGAGGGCATCGACTTCGACGACTTCAAGGACCAGCCGCTGCCACCCGATGCCCTGCGGTCACTGCGCTACATGCACGACGTCGAGCACCACACCGTCTGCTACCTGCGCGACCTGCTGCTGACGCCGGCCCACCAGGACCCGGTGATCACCTCCTTCCTCTCTTGTTGGGTGTTCGAGGAGATGTGGCACGGCGAGGCCATCGGGCAGGTGCTCGAGGCCCACGGTGAGGAGGCCGGCGCGCCGCGCATCGCCGCGCTGCGCCACGGGCGCCGGCGCCGCCAGGCGGCCAGCACACTCAGCACCATTGCCTCGGCCGGCCTTCGCGGGCCGGGCCTTCATCGCTTTGCACATGACGTGGGGCGCCATCAACGAGTGGACGACCCAGGCCGGCTACGCCCGGCTGTCCGAGACGGCGGGCCACACGACCCTGCGCGAGCTCCTGCGTCGCATCATGAAGCAGGAGGGCGGGCACATCGACTTCTACGCGTCGGAGGCGGCGCGCCGCCTCGGTGACAACCCCAAGGCGCAAAAGATGACGCGCTTCGCGTTGTCACACTGGTGGCGACCGGTCGGTTCCGGCGTCATGCCGAAGCGCGAGGTGGGGTTCCTCGTCAACTACCTGTTCGACGGGACCAAGGGGGCCGACATCCTCGAACGGATCGACCGCCGCGTCGATCGGCTGCCGGGACAGAACGACCTGCATCTCCTCACGCGCGCCGTGGCGCGTCTCTCCCCGTCCTAGGGAGTCTTCCTCTCTGTCGTCTTTCTGGCATCCGCGACGCGGCTGCCTCCGAACAGTGGTCAATCCACTCTGCGAGGAGCCCACATGACGGCAGATACCCGAGCGCTCGCCGAGCTGCTCGAAGAGTCCCAGGACCTCCAGTCGGACGCGTTGCGCCCGACACGCGAAGCGCTCGGCGAGCTCGTCGAGACTGCGCACGCGCACCGAGAGGACGACCCGGCAGCGAACCAGGCGTTCCACGAGGCACACACCCGGGCACTCACGTCGAGCCTGGCCGGCGCCGCCCTCCTGGGCGCGGCGGGTGGCGCAGTGCTCACCGGTGCCCTGGCCTCTGCGGCGTCGGCCAGCAGTCCGAGCGACGTCCAGATCCTGCAGACCGCCGCCTCCATTGAGAACCTGGCCGTCTCCACCTACAAGACCGCGCTCACGCTGCCCTACATCGGTGGGTCGTCGGCCAACCCGGTGGTCACCAAGTTCGCCCAGGTGACCATGGGCCAGCACGCGCAGCACGCCGACGCCTTCAATGCGGCCGTCAAGGGCCTCGGCGGGAAGGCGCAGAACAAGCCCGATCCGGCCTTCGTCCCGGTGGTCAAGAAGGCGGTGGCGAGCCTCGGCTCGGCCACGCCGGCCCAGGGGGCGCTCGGGGTGGTCGCGCTGGCCCTCGAGCTCGAGAACATCGCCGCCGAGACCTACGTCAAGGACACGGTCCTGGCCAAGAGCGAGACGAACAAGGCGCTGCTGGCCAGCATCATGGGGATCGAGGCGCAGCACGTGGCGGTACTGCTCGCCGTGCAGGCCCTCCTGATGGCGGGAGCACCGCAGCTGATCTCGTTGTCGCCCGGCACCGCCGCCATGCTCCCGGCCGCGGCCGGCAGCGTCGGCTTCCCCAACGCGTTCTACAAGACCAACAGCGCCGCCCCGGCGGGACAAGGAGCCGTCAAGTGAGCAAGGACAGGACGAAGAAGTTCAAGGGAAGCGAGCGCGAGCTGCGTGCGCAGACGCTCGAACTCGACGAGCTGCACCATGACGTCGGCATGCCCGCCATGGCCGAGGCGCTGGGAGAAATGCGCGGCACCAGCCGCCGCACCTTCCTCCTGGGCGCCGGCGCCGCGGTGGCCGGAGGGGCGGCCCTCGCCGACCATCGGGAGCGGGGCACTCCCAGCGCTGGCCGGAGCGTCGACCCGCCGCGTCTCGGCCAGCCGCGCTTCCCGCCGAGCCGGCCTGACGCGGCGACCTGGCGGTGGCGGCGGTGGCGGCCAGCCTCGAGAACCTGGCGGTCTTCGCCTACACGGCGGGCCTGTCCGCCGCGACGGCCGGGAAGCTGGGGACGGTGCCGCCGGCGGTGGCCACCTTCGCCACGACGGTCAAGGGACAGCACCAGCAGCACGCGGCGGCGTGGAACGCCGTGCTGAAGTCCCACGGCAAGGCGGCGGTGACGGTGACCAACCCGACGCTGACGCCGACGGTGCAGTCGGACTTCGCCAAGGTGACCGACGTTGCCGGCTTGGCGCAGCTCGCCGTCACCCTGGAGACGATCGCGGCGCAGACCTACCAGGCCGAGACGGCGAAGCTGAAGAGCAGCGCCGCCATCGCGCTCTCGTCGTCCATTCAGCCGGTGGAGATGCAGCACATCGCCGTCCTCTACTACGTGCTCGGGATGTACCCGGGTGCCCAGACGTCGTCGGGCACGCCGCTGGCGTTCAACCCGACTTCTCAGGCGGTCTGATCGATGCGGGGACCGATGCGCAGTCTCAGGGGCGGGGCGGTCGTGCTGGTCGCGGCGGCGCGCCCTGCTCCTGTCTGCCTGTTGCGGGTGGAGGGGGTGCCGGCGCCGGCTCCGCCGGTGGCGGTACTTCGGGTGCATCGGCCGACGGCCAAGGCGACGAACTCCGTCACCATCTCGAACTTCATGTTCTCGCCCATGACGGCGTCGGTGGCGCCGGGCTCGACCGTCACCGTCACCAACAAGGACTCGGTGACCCACACGCTCACCGCCACGGGAGGCCAGTTCAACACCGGCGACATCGGCGCGGGCCAGACGAAGACTTCACGGCGCCCACCAAGGCGGGCACGTACGGCTACATCTGCGACATCCACCAGTACATGATGGGGAAGATCATCGTCCGCTGAGGGTCGGGTCCGGTCGATTCGCCGGATCTCCCGGTCCCCTCAGGTGATCACGCCGAGCAGCACGTCGCGCGCCCGCTCGAGCTGAGCCGTCGACACCCGCTCGTCGGGGTGGTGGGCGAGCAGCGGGTCGCCGGGGCCGAAGTTGGCCGCCGGCACGCCGTGCTGCCAGAACGACGCCACGTCGGTCCACCCGACCTTGGCCTTGGGCGGCGCCGCGCTCTTCTCCACCAAGGACCTCAACAGGGGGTGCTCCAGGGACGGCGGCGCGCCGTCCCCGGCGTCGAGGAGCTCCCAGGTGTCGCCCCTCTCCGGCTCCCATGTCCGTCCGCAGGAGCTCGTGCAGGAAGGCCTCCGCCTCTGCCTGCCCCCGGTCGGGTGCGTAGCGGTGGTTCAGCGTGACCCGGGCCTCGTCGGGCACGACGTTGCCGGCCACTCCCCCTTCGACGGCCACCACCTGGAGCTGCTCCGCGTAGGTGCACCCGTCCAGGACGACCTCGCGACCGGCCCAGTCCGCCACCCGCTGCAGCAGCGGGGCCAGGCGGTGGATGGCGTTGCGGCCCGTGAAGGGGCGGGCGGTGTGGGCCCGCACGCCGCGCAGCGTGATGCGCACCCGCATCGTCCCCTGGCAGCCCGCCTCGACCAGCGCGCTCGTCGGCTCGCCCAGCACGGCCGCGTCCCCCGCCACGAGCTCGGGCCGCTCCTGCCACAGCTGGAGCAGCCCGCTCTCGTCGCGACCGATCTCCTCCCGGGCGTAGAAGCACCACGTCAGGTCCACCGCCGGCTCGTGCACGGTCGTCGCCAGGTCGAGCATGACGGCGAGGCCGCCCTTCATGTCCGAGGCGCCGACGCCCCAGACGGTGTCGCCGTCGAGCCTGGGCGTCTCGTTGTCCGCCGGCGGGACCGTGTCGAGGTGGCCCGCCAGCACGAGTCGCTGGCCGCGCCCCAGCGTGGTGCGGGCGATCACGTTGTCCCCCACCCGCTCGACCTGCAGCCACGGACACGCCCGCAGCGACGTCTCGACCAGGTCGGCGATCGGTCCCTCTCGACGGCTGAGCGAGGGCACGGCCATCAGGTCCCTGGTGGCCGCCAGGAGGTCGCCCACCGGAATCAGGTGCTGGCGCCGTGGTCCCGCAGGACCTGGTTCAGCTGCGCCTTGTCGTGGCGCTCCCCCTCGCCGAGGCGCTTGATCACGAGGACGCACGGCACGAAGAACTCCCCGCCGGGGTACTCGCGCCGGCGGCTGGCCCGGATGGCCACGCACCAGGGCGGGACGACGCCGCGAGAGATCTCCTCGCCGGTCTCGGCGTCGATGACGGGGATGGAGGGGTCGAGGAAGCTCCCGGCGCCGAGCACCGAGCCCTTGCCGATGCGCGCCCCACCGGTGACCATGCAGCGGCTGCCGACGAAGGCGTCGTCCTCGACGACGACGGGCACCGCGTTGGGCGGCTCGAGGACGCCGCCGATGCCCACACCGCCCGCCAGGTGCACCCGCTCGCCGATCTGCGCGCAGGAGGCAACGGTGGCCCAGGTGTCGACCATGGAGCCCGCCCCGACCCAGGCGCCGATGTTCACGTAGGAGGGCATGAGCACCACGCCGCGCCCGAGGAAGGAGCCCCAGCGCGCCGACGCGCCCGGCAGCGCACGCACACCCGCCTCGGCGAACCCGTGCTTGAGCGGAAGCTTGTCCGCGTACTCGAAGGGCCCGTGCTCAATCGTCTCCATGCCGCGCAGCGAGAACAGCATGAGGATCGACTTCTTGAGCCACTCGTGGACGACCACCTCGTCGGTCGCGGCATCGACCTCGGCCACACGGGCCTGGCCCGTGTCGAGGAGGTCGATGGCCTCCTCGACCAGCGCCGCCGCGTCGGTGTCGGCCGGTGAGAGCTCGGCCCGGCGCTCCCACAGCTCCTCGATGCTCGCCTGCAGATCAGCCATGCCGCACCTTAGCCAGGACCCCCGCTCTGCGTCCCGGTGCTCGGTCAGGGCCGGCGTCGGCGTGACGAAGAGCATCGTCGTCGGCGTGGCGATCTCGGCCCGGTGCCAGACGCCCTCGGGGACGAGCAGGCACTCTCCGGCCGACAGCTCGCCCGAGCGCTCGCCGGCGCCGTCGCTCAGGTGGAAGACGACCGCTCCCGACAAGACGAGCACGAACTCGGTCCCGACGGGATGCCGTTCCCACCACGTCCAGGTCGACTCGTAGGCGAAGACGCCGACAGATGCGACCCGTCCCGCAGCTCGTCGACCGCTCCCGGTGCGCCCAGGCGTCCTCGTCCACCGACAGGGCCGCCATCGACTGGTCTGCGGCGAGATGGAGCACGTTGCGCCGGTCCAGCGTGGAGGCGGGGGCGCCCGGTTCCGTGGTCGTGGGTGTCGTCATCGCTCCATCATCGACCGGTTCGGCCGGGCACCGGTAGCGGGGAATCGGCGGGTTCAGGTCATAGGATTTGCTTATGACCATACAGACAGACGATATCGCTGTGTTCCTGGCCGTCGTGCGGGAGGGAAGCTTCGGCCGGGCCGCCAGCTCGCTGTTCGTCTCCCAACCGGCCATCAGCGATCGCATGGCCCGGCTGGAGCACGAGGTCGGGGCCAGCCTCTTCCACCGCAGCACCCGGGGGGCGACCCTGACGCCGGCGGGAGACGCCTTCGTGCCCTACGCCGAGCGCACGCATCGACCTCCTCGAGGACGCAGCCGCCACCCTGCATGCACTCGACGAGGCGCCGCGCCTCCGGGTCGCGGTGCACGCCACCTTCGCCCACCGCGTCGTGCCCCTCGTCCTGCGCTCGCTCGGCACGATCCACCGCAGCGTCAAGGTGCGCGACGCCCACTCGGACACGATCATCGCTGCGCTCCTCGACGGCGGGTGCGACGCCGGCTTCGTCGTCCCCGGCGCGCGACCCCGCCCGCTGCGCTTCGTCGCGCTGCCGCCCGATCCGGTCGTCGCCGTCGTCGCCCCGTCACACCCGCTGGCCGGCGCGAGCGCAACCATGAGCGACCTGGCGGGTCACCGGGTGGCATTCAACCGGTTCGGCACCGGCGCCGAGGAGTTCGTGGAGCGATTGCGAAAGGCAGGCGTTCCCGAATGGCGTTGGACCGAGTGCTCCGACGCCGTGACCGCGCTGCATCTGGCCGCCCAGGACGACCATGTGGCGCTGGTGACGAAGTCCCTGGCCGACGTGCACGCCGCCCAGGGCACCGTGCGTCAACCTGGCCCTGCGGCCACACCTGCGCTGGACGATCCCGCTCACCTTCGCCTACCGGCGCGGTGATCAGGCCGAGCCCGCCATTGCCGCCATCCGGTCCGGCGGTGGAGCGGCTGTCGCCCCGGCGGGCGGCATGACGATCACTGCGCGCGGGCGAGGCGCTCCCCCACCAGCGCCAGCCGGTCCATGGGCTGGACCAGCGCCACCCGCACGTGCCCCGCACCGGCCTCCCCGTAGAGGTCGCCGGGGCTGACCAGCAGCCCGCCGTCGGTGGCGAGCGACTCGGCCATGGCCCAGGCGTCGGCCCAGCGAGCCGCGGGCACCGGCACCCACAGGTAGAAGCCGCCTTCGGGAAGGTCCACCGGGCAGCCGTAGGCGCCGAGGACGTCGGCCAGGTAACGCCAGGCGCTCCAGGTAGCGCGCCCGCTGCGCCTCGACGTGGTCGTCGTCGCCGAGGGCGGCCACGCCGGCCGCCTGCGCCGGTCCCGGGACCATGAGGCCCGCGTGCTGGCGCACGGCACGGAGGAATTCGACGAGCTCGGCATCCCCGGCGTAGAAGCCGACGCGCACGCCCGCCAGGTTCGAGCGCTTGGAGAGGGAGTGCACGGCGACCACGCCGTCAGCACCGTGCTGGAGCACCGAGCGCGGCGGACCGTCCCAGGTGAACTCGGCGTAGCACTCGTCGGAGAACACGGGGACGCCGTGAGCCCGCCCCCACGCCGCCTCCGCCCCGAGGTCCCCCAGACCCACCGGTCGGGTTCGACGGCGAGTTCGACCACAGCACCAGGGCGCGTTCGGCGTCGGCCGGGTCGATGGCGTCGAGATCGAGCCCGCCCAGCCGTCCCGGCGCGGGCGGCACCGCGACGGCGCGGCACCCGGCCAGCTCCGCTCCCATGGCGTAGGTCGGGTAGGAGACGGCCGGGTACAGCACCGTGTCCCTGTCCGGCTGGCGCAGCCGGAGCACGTGCGGCACCGAGGCGACCAGCTCCTTGGTCCCCACGCACGCCGCCACCGATGACGAGCGGAGGGGTCGGGAGCCCGAAGCGGCGGCCGAGCCATGCGGCGGCCGCTTCGCGCAGCTGCGGGCTGCCGGCCGAGGCGGGGTAGCCACGTTCGGTGCCCGACGACGCCAGCGCCTCGACGACGGCACGCAGCGGCGGGTCGTTCGGCGTCCCGATGGAGCAGTCCACCATGCCACCCTCGTGCGCACCGGCCAGCTTGGCCAGGCCCGCCAGCCGGTCGTAGGGGTACGGCGGCAGGCGGAAGCGTCACGGCGCCGCCACGAACTCGGCGAAGCGAGTGCGGCCCACCTCGTCCAGCACCACTTGCAAGGTGGCCGACTCCTCGCCGTCGCTCTGGCCCACGACCTCGCCCTCGCGGTGGATCGCGGCCAGCACGTCGCCGCGTGACCAGGGCACCACGAGCTGCACCACCCGGTCCGAACCGCGCAGCCGGTCACCGAGGACGCGCAGCAGCTCGTCGATGCCCTCGCCCGTGCGGGCCGAGATGACCACCGAGCCCTCGATGCCGTGCGCGATGGCCTTGGCCGCTTCGGGCGCGCTGTCGGCCTTGTTGACGACCACCAGCTCGGGCACGGCGGCCGCGCCGATTTCGGCGAGCACCTCGCGCACGGCCGCCATCTGGGCCTCGGCGTTGGTCGCCGTCCCGTCGACCACGTGCACGACCAAGTCGGCCAGGTGCACCGAGTCGAGCGTGGAGCGAAACGCCTCGACGAGCTCGTGGGGCAGCTTGCGCACGAAGCCGACGGTGTCGGTCATGAGAACCGTCTCGCCTCCGGGGAGGGAGAGCTGGCGGGTACGCGGGTCGAGCGTGACGAAGAGGCGGTTGGCGGCGGGGACCCCGGCGTCGGTCAGCCGGTTGAGCAGCGTCGACTTCCCTGCGTTCGTGTAGCCCACCAGAGCCAGCTCGCGCTGGCGCCCGCGGGCACGGCTGCGCCGCTGCAGCGACCGCGTGCGCTCGACGTCGCGCAGGTCGGCCTCGAGCCGGTGCATGCGGCGCACGAGGCGGCGGCGGTCCACCTCGAGCTGCGTCTCGCCGGGGCCCCGGGTCCCGATGCCACCCGCCTGTTGGCTCAGCGAGATGCCCCGTCCCCGCAAGCGGGGCAGCCGGTAGCGCAGGAGCGCGAGCTCCACCTGGGCCTTGCCCTCGGGGCTGCGGGCGTTCTGGGCGAAGATGTCGAGGATCACCGCCGTGCGGTCGATGGCGGTGCGGCCGAACAGCTTCTCGAGATTGCGGTGCTGGGCCGGCGTCAGGTCGTCGTCGAAGACGACGGTGTCGGCGTCGAGGCTCCGGCTGAGCTCGGCGATCTCCGCCGCCTTGCCCCGCCCGACGAACGTGGCCGGGTCGGGCGCGTCGCGCCGCTGCACGACGCGACCGACGACGTCGGCGCCCGCGCTGTCCACCAATTGCGCCAGCTCGTCCAACTCGTCGTCGACCATCTCGTTGGTCAGGCCGGGGAAGACGACCCCGACGAGGATGATCCGCTCCCGGAAGGTGCGCTCGATGAGCGTCCCGGGCAGCAGGTTGCTCAAGAGAGCATCCCCGGGTGGACGTCGATGTCGGCCACCTTGCGCACCGGGCCGGCCAGGTAGGTGGTCGCCTGCTCGTCGGCCCCGAGGGTCACCTCGAGGATCCCGCCCGGGTTGCGCACCCGCACCGCGGCGGCGGTCCGCACGGCGCCCCAGCTCGCCGCGGCGGCCGCGGCGGCCACGCTCCCGGTGCCGCAGGCGAGCGTCTCGCCGGCCCCGCGCTCCCACACCCGAAGGTCGAGCAGCTCGCCCTCGCTGTCGTGGACGGCGGTGATCCACTCCACGTTGATGCCACCGGTGAAGGCGGCCTGGAGCTTGGGCCCCAGCTCGGCGATGTCGACGGCGGCGGTGTCCGGGCCGAGCAGGACCAGATGCGGATTGCCCACGTCGACCGTGCGGGCCCGGCGGTCGTCGAACTCCTGGGGCTGGTCGGGCCCGAGCCGGGCGGGGCCCATGTCGACGCGGGCCGTCGCCCGGTGCCGGGCGCATCGCCCGGCGTGTACTCGACGGTGCGGGCGCCGCCGCCGGTGGCCACGGTGAAGCTCGGCGGTGCGACGATGCCGGCGTCCACCGCGGCCTGGGCCAGACAGCGGATGCCGTTGCCGCTCATCTCGGCCTCGCTCCCGTCGGCGTTGTGCAGCTGCATGGAGAGGTCGCAGCCGTCCCGGCCGGGCCCGACCCGGATGATGCCGTCCGCCCCGATGCCGCGGCGCCGGTCGGCCAGCAGGCGCACCTCGGCCACGGAGAACCGGATGGCGTCGTCGGGGTCGAGCACGACCAGGAAGTCGTTGCCCGCTCCCTCGTGCTTGGTCGCGTGCACCCCACCATTGTCGCAGGTGGCAGGGCTCAATCCGTGCACGGCGAGTGCCAGCCCCACCACCTCCGAGGCCTCGGCGGGACTGCCGGCCCAGGTGATGCGGGGGTCCCGGCGGAACCACGAGGCCTGCCGGCGGGCGAACTGACGGGTCCGCCGCACCGCCTCGTCCAGGCAGTCGGCCAGCGGGCGGCCGTCCTCGACGTGCGCCAGCACCTCGCGGTAGCCGAGCGCCTGACGCGCCGTGCGCGACATCCCATCGGGCCGGGCCGCCAAGGCCCGCACCTCCTCCACCAGGCCCGCCTCGACCATGCCCGCCATGCGGGCGGCGATGCGCCGGTCGATCTCGTCGGGTGCGACCGACAAGCCGACCTGGGCCGTTCCCCGTGGCCGGGTAGGCCTCGAGACCGGGGCCGAAGGTCGGAGAAAGGGCGGCCCGACCCGATGGTGACCTCCAGCGCGCGGACCACCCGCCGGCGGTTGGTCGGCTCCATGCGAGCGGCACCCACCGGATCGAGCGCGGCCGAGGCGGGCGTGCAGGTCGGCCGGTCTCGGCACGACCCTCGTCCAGTTCCGCCTCGAGTGCCGCGGCGACGTCGGGGTAGCGGCCCGGGATGGCGAGGTCGTCGACGACGCGCCCGCAGGTAGAGCCCGGTGCCCCCGACCAGCAGCGCGTGATGCCCGCGTCGGCTCGATGCCGGCTAGCGCCTCGCGGCCGGCCTGCTGGAACTGGGTGACGGTGAAGTCCTCGTCCGGATCGACCAGGTCCAAGAGATGGTGGCGGCACGGCGGCCCGTGCCTCGGGTCCGGGCTTCGACGTCCCGATGTCCATGCCCCGGTACACGCACATGGAGTCGACCGAGACGATCTCGCAGTCGCCCCGGCACCGGGCCAGCTCCAGGGCGGTCTCCGACTTCCCCGCGGCGGTGACGCCGACCAGTGCGACCGCAGTCAAGCGCTCGCCACCGGGATGCGCACGCGATGCCGGGGCCGCGCCGTCACCTCCTCGAGAAGGCCGGAGAGGTGATGGGGGTGGCCGGCGGTCACCGTCACCCGGGCCAGCGCACCGGGCGCCGGTGTCCCGGCCTTCGTCCCGGCCGGGAAGTGGACGAGCTTCCCCTGCCGGGTGCGGCCGGTGAGCATCGACTCGTCGCGCCGGCTGACCCCTTCGACCAGCGCTTCCTCGCTGCGGCCGACGCGGGCCTGGTGCCGGGCCAGCGCGCGAGCGGTCCACCACCGTCTTGAGGCGCTCGAAGCGTTCGGCGACGACATCCGGGGGCACGAAGTCGGCCTCCATGGCGGCCGCTCTCGTCCCCGGGCGCGGCGAGAAGATGAAGGTGAACGCGCCGTCGTAGGCGGCCTCTGCGCACACGGCCAGCGTGTCCTCGAAGTCCTCCTCCGTCTCGCCCGGGAACCCGACAATGATGTCGGTCGTCACTGCCAGGTCGTCGATGGCGGCGCGGGCCGCGGCGTAGGCGCTCGAGGTAACGCTGCGCCGTGTAGCCCCGCCGCATGGCGCGCAGCACCGTGTCGCTCCCCGACTGCAGCGGCAGGTGCAGCTGCTCGCAGACCTCGGGCGTCTCCGCCATGGCCGCGATCGTCTCCGGGCCGCAGGTCCTTGGGGTGCGGGCTGGTGAAGCGGACCCGCCCGATGCCGTCCACCGCACCGACGGCGCGGAGCAGATCGGCGAACAGCGGGCCGCCGCCTCGTGATGTCGCGGCCGTAGGAGTTGACGTTCTGGCCCAGCAGCGTCACCTCGGTCACCCCGCCGCGGGCGAGCAGCTCCACCTCCGCCACGATGTCGTCGACGGGCCGGCTGACCTCCGGACCGCGCACCGACGGCACGATGCAGAAGGCGCAGGAGTTGTCGCACCCGGTCTGGATGTTGACCCACGCCGCGTACGGCACCTCGCGCACGGCGCCGAGGACCGAGCAGCGGGTTGCTGCCCGACTCGGGCGCCGGAGCGTCGAGGATCTCCATGACGGGGCCCTCGGTCGTGGCCCGTCGCAGCAACCCGGGCGCGCTCGTCAGGTTGTGGGTGCCGAACACCACGTCGACCCACCCCACCTTCTCCTGAATGCGCTCGCGGTCCTTCTGGGCCAGGCATCCCCCGACGGCGATCTGGAGGCCGGGCTTGGCGTCCACCAGCTCCTTGAGCCTTCCGAGCGTCCCGTAGAGGCGCTGGTCGGCGTTCTCCCTGATGCAGCACGTGTTGAGCACCACCACGTCGGCGTCCTCCATGCTGGCGGCAGGGGCCAGACCGTCGGCCACCAGCAACCCGGCCAGCCGCTCGGAGTCGTGCTCGTTCATCTGGCACCCGAACGTGCGGATGAAGTAGGTCCGGGGCATCCGACCGAGTCTAGGGAACCGGGGCGCCTAGATTTCGACCGTGGACACGACAGGGCATGCAGACGTTCGCGGCGCGCACGGTGGGCGCTGGCTGCTGTTGCCGCTGCTCCTGGCGGCCTGCAGCTCGAGCCCGGGCACGGGCGGTGCCTCGTCCCGGGCCGCCAACGGATCGCTCACCAACGCCGACAGCACCGTCCAGTCCGCCATGACCAGCTACCTGGCCGGCGCGGATCGCTGCAAGACCCAGTCGAACCCGGTCGTGTGCCTCGAAGCGGCCGACCGCAAGCTCGGGAACCAGATCCACACCTACGCCAACCTGCTCGCCGTCGGCCACGGCTTCACGGCACCGCAGGCCGACCTGAGCGCGGCGCGCAACGCGGCCCAGACCCTGGCCAACAGTTTGGAGATCCTCGGCGACGCGGAGCCGACGCAGGCCAACTACAACCAGGTGCTCAACACGTTCAACGTCAACTCGGCGATCAGCCAGCTGCAGCGCGACGTCGACACGCTGCGGCGGCTGACCGCCCTCCGCTGTCAGAGCGGGACCTCGGCCTCGTCCCCGTAGACGATGCCGCGCCGGTCGGCCTGGAGCGCCAGCACCCGGCCCGGCAACACCCGCCGCCTCGAGCGCGGCCTCGGCCGCCGGCCGCGCACGGTGGCCGCCGATCCGGGGTGCACCATGCCGATCAGGGTCGGGCCGGCCCCCGACCAGCTGGCGGCGAGTGCGCCGGCGTCGACCAGGGCGCCCAGGAGCGCCGGGGCCTCGGGGAACAGGGCCGTGCGGGCCGGCTGGTGGATGCGGTCGCCGGTGGCGGCGGCCACGAGCGAACGCCGGGTCGGCCAGGCCGGCCAGGAGGAGGCCCATGCGGCCCAGGTTGAACACCGTGTCGGCCCGCGTGAGCGTCTCGGGGAGCACGCCGCGCGCCTCGGGGGTGGCGAGGTTGCGCTCGGGGACGATCACGACGAAGGCGAGCTAGTCGCTGAGCGGCAGGGGTGCGTGCACGGGGCGGCCCTCCACCATGGTGGCGGCGACGAGCCCGCCGAACACGCTGGCCGCGGCATTCTCGGGATGCCCGTCGTAGGCGGCCGCGATGGCGTAGGGATCCTCGGCGCCGGCGGCGGCGGCAGCGGCGGCGGCGAGGGCGGCGGACGAGCCGAGCCCCCGGGCGACCGGTATCTGCGAGCGCACCGTCACCGCGAAGCGGTCGTGTCCGAGGACCTCGGCGACCACGCGCGCGGCCAGGTGCGACGCGTCGTCGAAGAGGCCGGACCCCTCGCCCTCGCTGTGCACGCGCAGCGACGGCGCCTCCTCGACGTCGACGCTCACGTAGCGGTCGAGCGCCACGGCCAGCGTGTCGAAGCCCGGCCCGAGGTTCGCCGACGACGCAGGGGCCCGGGCGCGCACGCGCTTCAGGCTAGCGAGGCGTTCAGAACAGGCGCTGGAGGAGCGACTCGCGGGGTACGTCCTGCTCGAGCCGCACCGGCACGGCGACCTGCTGCCCGCCGACGCGTGACCACGACGGTGCCGACCCGTGCGCCACGACGGGCCTGGTCCGTGAGGTGGCGCGCCGGGTGGAACACCCGCGTCGCGCGTGACCCCGGGCCAGGTCAGCATGGACACCGGCGCCGCGGTACGGGCGTCGACCGTGCGGCCGGCCTCGCTGACGTGGGCGACGACCTGGTCGCCGGGCAGCACCGAGCGTGGTGCCGATCAGGGGGCCCAACGCATTGACGAGCGCCAGCCCGTGCAGCCCCGCTTGGGCGAGCGCATGCCGGCACCCTGCTGGCCGGTCACGGCGGCGAGCAGGAGCACCGGCTCGCCGTGCACGGTGCGCACGACGGCGAGGACGTCACAACCGCCGGCCGCGGTGGTGAACCCCGACTTCACGCCGATGATCCCCTCGAGGCCCAGCAACGGCGTGTAGGTGGAGATCGTCCCCGCGACGGGGAGCGTGACGGACGACATCTTCACCATGGAGGCGAACGCGGCGTTGGCCATGTCGGGGGCCGCCACCTTGAGCAGGTCCGAGGCGGTCGACTCCGAGCCCGGATCGACCCCGCTGGCGTCGGCGAAGTGCGAGTGGTCCATGCCGAGACGCGAGGCGTCGGCGTTCATCTTCGCCACGAAGGCGGGGATGCTCCCGGCGTCCCAGCGGGCGAGGAGGTCGGCGTAGTTGTCCGCCGAGTGCACGAGCAGGCCGCCGAGCACCTGCTGCCTCGTTCAGCTTCTCGCCGAGCGTCACCTCCGCGTTGGAGTCGTCGTCGACGGTGTCGTTGTCGTAGTCGTCGACGTCGGCCTGGCTGACCGTGATGTCCGGACCCGGCTGGTCGAGCGCGAGCGGGTGGTCGTGCAGCACGACGTAGGCGGTCATCAGCTTGGTCAGGCTCGCCACCGGCACCGGCTGCTCGGCTCCGGACGCCACGTCGATGCCGATGGACGGGACGGCGATCGCCGCCTGCCCGCTGGTCGGCCACGGGAGCGTCACGGCCTGTGCGGGGACGTGCACCGTCCGCTGCAGGACCGGGGTGAGCGGCGGGTGCCGGATCCGGGGTGGTCAGGCGCACGCCGACGAAGACGCCGGCCGCGGCCACGAGCAGGAGCGAGCGCGACGAGGAGCCACCCGGCGTCGCCCGCGGTGGCGGCGCCGGTGCGAGTGCACGGCGTGGCGTCCCCGCTCGGGTGGTGGCGGTGGCGGGGGCGACGGCTCGCGCAGCGAGTCGAGCCGGAACGGCGCCACCATGAGGGGCGGCGCCGGGGCCTCCTGGCTCACCTCCGGCTCAGTGCGTCGAGCTCTTCGGGGGTCATCAGGACAGCCCGCGCCTTGGAGCCCTCGCTCGGCCCCACGACGCCGGCCCGCTCCAGCAGGTCCATCAGGCGCCCGGCCCGGGCGAAGCCGACGCGCAGCTTGCGCTGCAGCATGGAGGTCGAACCGAGCTGGGAGCGCACCACGAGATCCCGGGCCTGCGCCAGGAGCTCGTCGTCGTCGTCGTCGACGCCGGCGCCGCCCGACGGCCCGTCGTCGACACCTTCGATCCCCACGATCGGCTCGGACTGGCCGCCCTGGGCGCCCCAGTGCCGGACCACCTCGCGCACCTCCTCCTCCGAGACCCAGGGGGCCTGCAGGCGGCGCGGGATGTTCGAGGAGGCCGTGAGCAGCAGCATGTCGCCCTTGCCGATCAGGCGCTCGGCGCCCGGCTGGTCCAGGATCACACGGCTGTCGGCCAGCGAGGACACCGAGAACGCCATGCGGCTCGGGATGTTGGCCTTGATGACGCCGGTGATGACGTCGACCGACGGGCGCTGGGTGGCGATGACCAGGTGGATGCCGACGGCCCGGGCCATCTGGGCGATGCGCACGATGGAGTCCTCGACGTCGCGGGCGGCCACCATCATGAGGTCGTTCAGCTCGTCGACCACCACGAGGATGAAGGGCAGGGTCTCGGGCGGCTCGGGCTCGTCGTCGAGGTCGGCCTCGTCGTCGACCGCGGGGTGATCCTCCCCGAGGGCCCGCGCCGCGACCTCGCGGACGCGCCGCCGGTCGGACGGCGCGGCGGGGGCGATGAGCCCGTCCTCCACCAGCTGGTTGTAGCCGGTGATGTCCCGCACGCCGTTCTCGGCCAGCATGTCGTAGCGGCGCTCCATCTCCTTCACCGCCCAGGCGAGGGCGTTGGCCGCCTTCTTGGGGTCGACGACCACGGGGTTCAACAGGTGGGGCAGGCCGTCGTACTGGCCCAGCTCGACGCGCTTGGGGTCGACCAGGATCAACTTGACCTTGTCCGGGGTGTCCCGCATGAGGATCGACGTGATGATGGAGTTCATGCACGACGACTTCCCCGAGCCGGTGGCACCCGAGATGAGGATGTGCGGCATCTCGGCCAGGTTCGCCATGACGGCGCGCCCGGCGATGTCGCGGCCCATGGCCACCTCGAGCGGGTGCGTGGTGGGCGACGGCCGGGCCTCGCTCGACTCGAGGATGTCGCGCAGGGAGACCAGCTGACGCGTGCGGTTCGGCACCTCGACGCCGATGGCCGACTTGCCCGGGATGGGCGCCAGGATCCGCACGTCGGGCGACGCCATGGCGTAGGCGATGTCCCTGCGAGAGGCTGGTGACCCGGGCCACCTTGACCCCGGGGCCCGAGCTCGATCTCGTAGCGGGTGACCGTGGGCCCGACCCGACTGCCGACCAGTCTGGTCTCGACCCCGTGCGCCGCGAGCGCCCGCACCAGGTCGTCGCCGGCGGCGTCGATCTGGCGCTGGTCCTGGCGCATCTTCTTGGACGCGTGCAGGAGCGACATGCCGGCAGCACCCATTCGCCGGGGCCGCGGGTGGACGCGGCGACGGGCGGCGGCAGCGTGGCTCCGACCGCCTCGGGCTCCGGGATCGAGCGGGATGTCGATGTCCGTGTCGGTGTCGTCGACACGAGGTCGTCGGGATCGAGGTCGTCGGGATCGACGTCGTCCTCGGTGACGATCGGAGCCGGGTCCGGCGAGGCGGACGGCACCGCATCGTCGGCGGTCCCGCCCGGGGCGATCACGAAGGGCTTGCCGCGCCACAGCTCCGCTGCGGTGCGCCCCGCGGCCACCGCGGCGGCGCGCAGGGCCCGGCCGACGGACGCCAGGGGGACGCCGGTGGCGACGAGGGCGGCCACGAGGACAACGGCGACGAGCAGGACGGCGGCGCCCGCCGTCCCGAGTCCGGCGTGCAGGGGGCGGCCGACCACCGCGCCGAGGTAGCCACCCGCGTCGCGCAGCGAGTGCGAGGCCGAGAGCCGCGGCGTCCCCTTGGCCAGCTCGGCGAGGCCGCAGATGCCGAGGAGGCCGAGCACCGTCCCGACCGCGAGGCGCCACGGGTCGGCGCCCTCGTCACCGCTCGTCATCGGGCCGGCCGCCGCGATCGAAGAGCAGCGCGAGACCCGGCACCGGCGGCCACGAGCGGGAGAACGACGCGGGCCCAGCCGGCGAGCAGCGAGAGCCCCGAGTCGACGCCATGGCCGACCGGGCCGAGCTGCTGGCCCCACAGGGCCAGCGCCAGCAGGACGCCGAGCGTGATCAGGCCGACGGCCCACAGGTCCCGGGCCTGGACCCGCCAGAACGGCGGCCTCGGGGGCTGGGACCGCTTCGGCGCGCGGCCGGCTTCTTGGTGGCGCGGGCGGGCGCACACGTCGGGGCGCTCCCGCGGGTCTTGGTCACCACAGTGGGCCTGAGATTACTGCCTGACCTGGCTCGTCTTTGTGGACACCCGGCCCGTTGATTTACGAACATATGTTCGCTATCCTAACCCCGATGGCACTGCGATGGGCCCTGGCCGAGAGCGAGGAGGGCGGCACGCTCTTCCCGGACGAGCGGGTGGCGGAGCGCCACGTCGGGAAGGGCGCCTACGCCGGGATGGAGTTCCTCCACGTCAACGCCCGCACCATCATCAACACGGTGCCGGCCGAGAGCCTGATGCCCTTCCGCCACACGATCAATCCGTATCGAGGCTGCAGCCACGCCTGCGTGTACTGCTTCGCCCGGCCGACCCACGACTACCTCGGGCTCGGGATCGGGACCGACTTCGAGCGCAAGATCGTGGTCAAGGTCAACGCCGTCGAGCGGCTGCGCGCCGAGCTGCACTCGCCCAGGTGGGGCGGCGACACCATCGCCATGGGCACCAACACGGACCCCTACCAGCACGCCGAGGGCAAGTACCACCTGACGAGAGGGATCGTGGAGACGCTCTCGGGGGCGCGCAATCCCTTCAGCATCCTGACCAAGTCGACCCTGATCCTGCGCGACGCCGCCCTGCTGGCGGCGGCGTCGGAGCGCACCGAGGTGTCGGTCAGCTTCTCGGTGGGGACGCTCGACCGCTCGGTGTGGTCGCTGACCGAGCCCGGCACGCCCCCGCCGGACCGCCGGGTCGAGGCGCTGCGGCGGCTGACCGCCCTGGGCATCTCGTGCGGGGTCCTGGTGGCGCCGGTGCTGCCGGGGCTCTCCGACTCCGAGGCCAGCCTGCGCGAGGTGGTCGAGGCCTGCGCTGAGGCGGGCGCGGTCTCCATCCACGGCGTGGCCGCTGCATCTGCGGGGCACGGTGCGGGGGCACTACCTCGACTGGCTGGACTCGGCCCGGCCGGACCTGGTCCGCCTGCACCGTCGACGCTTCCGGGGCGGCGCGTACCAGGAGGACGCCGAGCGCGAGCGGGTGGAGGGCATCGTGCGGCGCGGCGGCCCGGCGCTGCGGCGTCAAGGGCCAGGACCGCTACCGCGCCGTGGCACCGGTGCCGGTGCGGGGCCCGACCACCGAGCGGACGGCAGAGGGCAGCCAGCAGCTCCGCCTCCTCTGAGGCGGGGCGCGTCGCCGGGGCGGGCGGCAATCCCTATATCGTGGCCTCATGTCAGGCGCAGCGTCGTGGAGGTGGCGGGCGAGGCGCCGTGGCGTGTTGGGCCTGGCGGCGCTCCTCGCCGTCGGCGCGCTCGTCACCGTGGCGCCGGCCGGGACCGGGGGCCGGACGGAGCGCCGGCGCGGCGACCACATCCAAGGCCACCAACTCGGCCTACGCCATCGTCGATGCCGCGGGCGGGGTGATGACCTTCGGCGGCGCCGGGTACGACGGCGACACCCTCGAGGTGCCGCTGCAGAAGCCGATCGTCGGCGGCACGGCCGACCCGCAGGGCGGCTACTGGCTGGTCGCCTCCGACGGCGGTGTGTTCACGTTCGGCGACGCCCCCTTCTGGGGTTCGACGGGCGGCATGGCACTCAACAAGCCGATCGTCGGCATGGCGCCGACGCCAGACGGCGGCGGCTACTGGCTGGTCGCCTCCGACGGCGGCGATCTTCTCCTTCGGCGATGCCACCTTCTTTGGCTCGACGGGAGGCATGGCGCTCAACAAGCCGATCGTCGGCATGGCCGCGACCGCCAACGGGCGCGGCTACTGGCTGGTCGCCTCCGACGGCGGGATCTTCTCCTTCGGCAACGCCCGGTTCATGGGATCGACGGGAGGCATGGCGCTCAACCAGCCGATCGTCGGCATGGCCGCGACCGCCGACGGTGGTGGCTACTGGCTCGTCGCCTCCGACGGCGGGATCTTCACCTACGGCGACGCGCAGTTCTGGGGCTCGACGGGGAGCATCCACCTGAACGAGCCCATCGTCGCCATGACACCCACGCCCGACGGCGGCGGCTACTGGCTGGTCGCGGCAGGACGGCGGGATCTTCACCTTCGGCGACGCCGTGTTCTCGGGGAGCGCGCAGTCGCCGCTCCACCCGCCCCTCTTCCCGGCGCCGTTGTCGTCCCCGATCCCGCCCGTCGTGACGATCATCAACGACGTGCCCGGGGAACAGGCCACCCACCAGGGGGGCTGCGCGTCGCGTTCGCCGGAGACTCGCTCGCGCTCTACGAGGGCCAATACGTGCAGCAGACCTCCCCGCCCTACGCGATCGACGACGGGGCGGCGGCGGGCTGTGGCTTCACCGAACGGGCAACCCACCCTCCCCTGGAACGACCCGAGCCAGCTCTACCTCAGCTCCGGCGCCTGCGCGCTGTGGGCGTCGCAGCTGCAGTGGGTCGTGGCGCGCTTCCATCCCGACGTGACGGTGATTCAGACCGGGTACTGGGAGACGCAGGACCGCGAGCTTCGACGGCGGCTTCGCCACGCTGGCCGACCCCGCCTATGCGTCGTACATCGAGTCCAACCTCGAGGAGGCGGTGCAGATCGCCCACTCGGACGGAGGGGCGGTGATCCTCTCCACCTCGCCCTACTTCGCGGACGGGACGCCGTTCAGCCTGGTCGACGACTACAACCAGATCGTGGAGGACGTGGCGGCCCAGTACCCCTACGTGTCCATCGACGACCTCTACACGGTGCTCGACCCGGGCGGGACGTACGCCTCCGTGGTGGACGGCATCGCGGCGCGGGCCTCCGACGGCGTGCACATCACCCAGGCGGCCGTGGACAACCTGATCGAGCCGGCGCTGAACCAGATCATCGCCAACGTCGCCGGGGGCCGTCTACGCCGGCAACGCCTAGCTGACGCCGGCGCCGGGAGGCGCCGGAGCTGTCTCCCCCATTTTCGCCCTGCGACCAGCCCGATGCGACGGCGGCGGGCCGGGGAATGCCCGTTCCCGGGCGCCGTGCCACTCTCAAGTTACGCACAAGTCCTGCCGATAACCCCTCCGTGCCAGCGGATGGCGCCGAGGTCACTCGCCCACGCGAAATCGGTGGACCTATGGGGGAAGCAACTACAGAGGCTGGCAGCGGGTCCGTTGACGGAGTCGAGCCGACCATCATTGCTCGCACCGCGCCCGTCGACGGTCCTTCTCAGCAGCGCTCACCACTGACCACGGCAGCGATCATCGCCTATTGCGTGGCGCTGTGCGCCGCGACGGCGGCGCTGTTGCGGCCCCCTCCACGGCGCCGAAGCTCTCCGCATCCTGATTCCCCAGCCGGCGATGTTCGCCGTGCTCTGCGTCCTCTTCGTCGCTGCCCTCCGGACCCCTGTGTCGCTGCACTACCGCGGCAACACCTACCAACTTCGCGGTCGAAGAAGTGCCGATGCTCCTCGGACTGGTGTTCCTGTCGCCGACGTACTGCTGGTCGTCGCCTATCTCATTGCCAATGTCGTCGTCTTCATCGTCCTCCACCGGCTCAAGCTGCTCAAGGTCGTTCTTCAACCTGGCCATGGCCGGGCTGAGCGTCGCCATCGCATCCTTCGTCTTCCGCGAGCTCCTGGGAACGCACAGCCCCGTCAGTTTCCGAGGGTGGGTGGCGGCGGCCGCCGCCCTGTGCGGCCATCTCGGTCACCGCCAACATGGCGGTCATGGTCATGGCGAAGCTGTACGGCCAAACGGCCGAGCGCCGGACGGGATCCCAGATCATGATCGACGGCGATGCTCACGGCGGCGAGCGTGTGCCTGGCGGTGGTGGTGCTCGATCGCGCCTGGGTCAACCTGTGGGCGACCGTGCCCGTCCTCCTCGTCGGCGGCGCTGATCATCGCGGCGTACCGGGGCTACACCCGCCTGATCCTGCGCTTCGCCTCGTTGGAACGCCTCTACGACTTCAGCCGGACGCTGGGCACGCGAACCTGGAGCCATCGTCCATGAGCCTCGAGGTGCTGAGCCAGGTGTGCACGGTGATGCGTGCCCGCCGGGCACAGCTCGTGCTCGCCGAGCCGTCGGGTATCCCACGCCGGGTCTCGTTGGACGAACGGGGGCCTTCCGGGGTCGAACCGATCAGCCTCGAGGAGTCGTCCTTCGTCAGTCAGGTGATCCGGACCGGGCGTGGCGTCCCTCCACAAGAGCACCGCCACCCAGCAGCGCAAGATCTGCACCGACCCGATCGCCGGCGAGTACGTCTCCGCCATCGTGGCCCCGCTCATGAACGAGAACTCGGCGATCGGCGCCATCGTCGCCTTGGATCGCGACGAGGAGCTCGACACCTTCGACGACGACGATCTCCGCCTCTTCGAGGCCCTCGTCGCACACGCCAGCGCCAACCTGGAGCGTGCCCGCCTGGTCGAGGAACTGCGCTTCGAGGTCGACAGCAAGTCACACCAGGCGACCCACGACATGCTGACCGGGCTGCCCAACCGCATGCTGTTCCTCACCCGGGCGACGACCGCACTGAACAAGAGCGGCGGCGTCGCCATCGTGCTGCTCGACCTCGACCGGTTCAAGGACGTCAACGACACGCTCGGCCACGCCATCGGAGACCGCCTCCTGTGCGAGGTCTCCGAGCGGCTGTTGCGCGCCGTCTCGGAGCAGTGCCACCGTGGCCCGGCTCGGTGGCGACGAGTTCGCACTGGTCATCCCCGGGGTCACCGACACGGCACAAGCCATCGCCAAGGTCAACGATCTGCACAACGCGCTGTCGCGCCCGATCGAGATCGACGGGCTGACGTTCGCCGTGACGGGCCAGCGCCGGGATCGCCATGGCCCCCGAGCACGGGGACGACGTGGCCCTGCTGCTCCAGCGGGCCGACATCGCCATGTACCTCGCCAAGGAACGTCGCAGCACCGTCGAGCTGTACTCGGTGGAGCACGACCAGAGCATGCGCCGGTGGCTCATGCTGGGCGGACTTCTGACCCATGCGCTCGAGACGAGGACCGAGCTCAGCGTGATGTACCACGCCATCGCCGACGTCCGCACTCGTCAGATCGTGCAGGTCGAAGCGCTGGCCCGGTGGTACCACCCGGAGCACGGCTCGATCCCGCCTGACGAATTCATCGCGATCGCCGAGCAGATGGGCCTCATCAGCCAGATCAGCGAATTCGTCCTCTCCGAGGCCTGCGCGCAGTTGGCGGATTGGCACCGCGCCGGCCTCCCCATCGGGATGGCCATCAACGTCTCGGGGCGCGAGCTCGCCGACGGCCAGCTCGTCGAGCGGGTCGCGCAGACACCTGCAGGCGAACGGCCTCTCGCCGGACGTGCTGACACTCGAGGTCACCGAGACCGAGGTGATGGCCGACCTCCTGCAGGCCAGCCGGGTCCTCGAGGAGCTGGCCGCCCTGGGCATCCGGATCGCGATCGACGACTACGGCACGGGCTACTCGTCGTTGGCGTACATCCACCGGCTGCCGGTGCAGGAGCTCAAGATCGATCGCTCCTTCGTCACGAACCTTCCCAACGAGTTCGAGCAACCGGATCATCGTGCGCTCCTCCATCGCCATGGCGCACTCGCTCGGTCTCAGCGTCGTCGCCGAGGGCGCCGAGGACGAGGTCACGTGCGCCATGCTGGCCGACGCCGGGTGCGACCTGATTCAGGGCTACTACCTCTCCAAGCCGATGACTCCCGGCGATCTGAAGGCCTGGCTCCTGCAGGGGGCGTCCCTCGAGTTCACCCCCCTCGGCCACGATGCGGACGACGCGCGCCTCGTGCTGTCGCGCCAGGGCGCGGCCGGCGAGCTCGGCCTCTAGCTTCCGCGGCCCCCGTCACGGCGTCTGAGCCTTCGAGACCCTGGCCTCGAAGGCCGGTCCGGAGGACGCCGTCCCAAGTCACACCGGTGTAACCTACCGGCACGCGAAGCGCAGCTCACCCCCGTCGAGGCGCCCTCATCCCGGCCGATCCTCAACTTTTTTTGATTTCGAGTCGCACGGCGGACCGGGTGCCTTCGAGGCCTCTCAGCGCCGCGATTCGTTCCTACACGGGCGTTCCGGAGGCGGCAACTCGGCCTATCTCTCCTGGCCAGAGGTCAACATTTGCCCAACGGATGGTTGCAGTCCGGTTGCAAGTTGGACGAGACTATCGGACGCGGGGAGTGAAGGGCGCCGGTAGCACGGTGTTTTGCCCTCTCACTCCCTCACCGGTACCGACGACGAGGGAGGTGGCAGATGAACAGCGAATACGTGCTTCACTTCGGCTGATCCATCGGCGACTAGCCGCTTTCAGCCGTCATCGTGCCATCCCACATCGGTACGGGGTGTTGCGGTGTGAGTTATCGACACGGCGGGTCGCCGCCTTGAGCGATTCATGCTGGATTCGCCGAGGCGGCACCCGCCGTCTGTCGCGTCGGGGTCCGCAGATCAACGCTGCGTGATGGTGAGCGACGTCGGCGACGACTCATGATGACGAGGGGGCAGGGCGAAGGATTCGATGAGGATTCGTAGTCGGGGTCGGCACCGCCGCCGACTCGGACGCCCGTTCGCCCGCCTCTGGATCGGCTTCGCGCTTGGCCAGTTCCGGTGACGGGTTCGCTTATGGTGCCGTGCCGCTCCTGGCGCTCGTCGTCGACCCCCATCCGCTGGCCGTCTCGGCCGTCGTCGCCGCGGACACGCTGCCGTGGCTGCTGCTGGCTCTGCCGGCGGGCGCGTTCGCCGACCGCTTTGCGCGCGGTCCGGTGATGGTCCTGGCGAATGTCCTGCGGGCCGCGGCGATCCTCGTCATGGCGCTGCTCCTTCTCGGCGATCGAATCAGCCTCGGGCTTCTCATCTTCGTGGTGTTGATCAACGGAGCCGGGCGCGCCGTCTACTACTCGTCCCTTCAGGCCGCGGTTCCCGAACTCGTCAGATCGGATGCGCTCGAGGGCGCCAACGGAGTGCTCACGGGCACCGAAGTGTGCGCCGAGCACTTGGCCGGTCCCGTCGTCGGCACGACCCTTTTCGCCGCCAGCCAGTCGGCACCGTTCTTCGCCGACGCCCTGGCCCTGATTGCGTCGTGCATCCCGTTCGTCCGGTTCCCCTCGAAGCCGCCGGCGGCGGCAGACTCGTCGGGCTCCATCTGGGAGGGCCTCCGGCTGCTGTTGGCCGATCGCCGCCTCCGTGTCCTCGTCCTGATGATCGCGTCCCTCTCCCTGCTCCAGGGCATGGAGGGCGGCGTGCTCGTGCTTGCCGCCACCAACCTGTGGGGGGTCCGGGAGGGCGCCTACGGCATCTTCCTCGCGGTGGGTGCCTTCGGGAACCTGCTCGGGAGCGTGTTCGCCGCCGGTCAGGTGAGGCGTTTCGGCAGCGGGCCCACGGTCATCGGCTTCGCGGTCGTGTCCGGCGTGGGGTACCTGATCATGGCCGCGGCACACAGCTGGGTCCTGGCCGGTCCCGCCTTCGTCCTCGTTGGCCTGGCGGTCGCCCTGATATCAGTCGTCACCATCTCGCTCCGCCAGAGGCTGACCCCCCCGCACGTCATGGGACGAGTGGGCAGTGCGTGGCGCGGCATCGTGTGGGGCGCCGTACCCGTGGGCGCGCTGGCGGGCGGACTTTTGGCCACCGTCGGAGGGATCCGACTGCCCTTCGTCGTCGCCGGGATCGCGCAGTGCGCCGTGGCGGCCGTCTTCGCCCGCCCGTTGTTGCGCAGCACTCGAGCCGGCGACGTGACCCAGCAAGAGCCGCCGGTTGCCGTGTCCAACTCAGTGCCGGCGGCCGCCGATCGGCGGCGAGGCCGCGCCGGCAGGCGTGGATGACGGCGCAGGCCCCGCTCGACGCCACGCGCTCGTGACGGTGGCCATCGCCCACCGGGGCGACCCGATCGGGCGGCGCGAGAACACGATGCCGGCGTTCACGCGTGCCGTGGTGCTCGGAGCGGACTGGGTCGAGCTCGACCTGCGCCGGACGCGGGACGGCGAGATCGTGGTGCTACACGACCAGAGCCTGCAGCGACTGTGGGGCGTCGAGGCCTCGGTGGGCGACCTGGACCTGGACGAGGTGGCGGCTCTCGGCGAGGGTGACGTCCGCATCCCGACGCTGCGTGAGGTGATGGCCGCCGTGCCGATCCCGCTGATGGTCGACTTCACCCGGCGCGAGGTGGTGGCGGGCGCTCTGGACGTCGTGTCGGCGGCGGGGGGCCTCGGGCGCTCCCTCTTCGTCACGGGCAACGTGGAGGCGCTGCGCATGCTGCGGGACCGCTCGGCCGAGGCGCGCATCGGCCTGACCTGGGTCGAGGGCTCGGCGCCGCCGCTGTTGTTGCTGGAGGAGCTGGGCGCCGAGTTTTGGAACCCGATGTTCGGGCTGGTGACGCCGGAGGGGGTGGCGGCCGTGCACGACGCCGGGTTGAAGGTGTCCACCTGGACGGTCGACGATCCGCAGGACATGGCTCGGGTGGTCGGCGCCGGGGTCGACGCGGTCGTGAGCAACCGGATCGAGCAGCTCGTGGCCTCTCTCGGCTAGGAGGCGGGCACTCGGTGCGGCGGCGGCGACCGCACCGAAGATCCCCGACGGTCCAACCGCTCCTCCTATCCGGGCGGAGCGAAGAACTCCAGTGCGATGTTGTCGGGGTCGCGGAAGGAGAGGCCCGAGCCGTAGGGGGCGTCGACGATGCCACCGTTGTCGATGCCCAGGCCGTTGAGCTTCGACTCCCACTGCTCGAGCTCGGCCCGGTTGGCGCAGGCGAACGCCAGGTGATCGAGACCGGGCTGTCGCTCGTCGAAGGGTTCGGAACCGTGCGGATCGGGGAACTGGTGGATGCCGACCAGTGTCTGGCTACCCAGGAGCCAGACGACGTGGTGGAACTGACCCGTGTCCTCGTCGATGACGGGCGCAGTCCCGATCAGGTTCTGGTACCAGGACCGGCTCCGATCAATGTCGGTGACGGTCAGGGCCACGTGGGTAACACCGGGGAACTCGGGCATGGGGACCTCCTCGACGTGTGCTCGCGCTCACCATAGCCCTCGAACTCGCCCGCGTCCCCGGGAAGGTCGAGAGGGACGCCGCCGCCGACCCGCCCGCGTCAGGCGCGCGGCGGCGACTCGCCGAACGTGAGGTCCTCGGCGTCGGCCGGGCTCAGGATGCCCGCGGTGACCACCATCGCCCGCCAGAGGCGATCGCCGAAGCGAGCCACCCATTCGTCGCCGTGCTGGTGTCGTACCTTGGCCGCGATGTCGGCCCAGTCGATCCGGTCGAGGGTCGCCAACCCGGATCCGGGCGACTGACTGGTCACAGAGCGCAGTGTACGGCTGGCGGATCGCGCGGCGCGGGATGCTCCGGCTCCGCCCATGCGCACGCCGGACGTCCACGTGCGCGTGCTCGGCGCGCCTCATCGGTACTCCGGTCGGCTTCGTCGCGTCAGCCGATCACCGATTTCCCGAAGCGCTCGAGCGATTCAACCGCATGATCGAGCGAATCGCCGGGGACGCCGACGCCGGACCAGGTGATCCCGAGTTGAGCCAATTCGTCGACCGCGGCCAGCTGGGCATCGGCGTTGAACCTGTCACTCCCGGGATCGCCACCGGCGCTGGAACCGAACGACACGTCGATCTCCCCACGGTCCCGTCCCCCCGCCTCGACGTAGTGCCACAGTTCGTCGAGCATGGGACGAAGATCGGCGACGGTTTCGAGTGGCGGCGTCTTGGCCGTGTGGGCCAACCCTCTCGGCGCGGGGAAGGGGCTCCAGCCATCGCCATAGCGGGCCACCCGGCGCCGGGACAGGGCGCTGTTTCCGCCGATCCAGATTGGAGGATGTGGATCAGGCTTCGGGTTCGCCGTCTGGCCCTTCGCCGCGAAGGTCGAACCCTGGTGCGCGAAGTCGCTCTGGCTCCACACGCCCCGGATCACCTCGATGGATTCGTCGAAGATCGCGTTGCGCTCGGAGAAATCGACGCCCAGTGCTCGATACTCGCCGCGCAGGTAGCCGGTGGCGACGGCCAGCGTGAAGCGCCCCCCGGAGAGCGCGTCAAGCGTTGCCGCCGCCTTGGCCACCAGAAACGGATTGCGATAGGGCAGCACCACGATGTTGGGGATCAACCGCATCCTGTCGGTGACCGCGGCACAGAAGGAGAGGGCAGCGAAGGGGTCGAGAGCGTCGTGCCCGCCCGCCTTCAACCACCGTTCGGTTGGAGCCGGATGGTCGGTGAACCCGACACCGGCGAATCCGGCCGCCTCGGCGACCGTGCAGAAGCGGGTGAGGGCCGTCTTGGTCACGAATTCGGGGTTGTACGGATGCGTCGTCAACGGGTACGTCACCCAGAAATTCATGCCCGCGACCCTAACGTGTGTCCGCAACCGCCGAGGAGACTGCCGTGGGGCCCGACCGGCTGCACGCGTGCCCCCTCCCGGCGAGGGTCAGACTGACGCCATGCTCCTCGTCGACGCGGCGAACGTGATCGGGTCTCGTCCCGACGGATGGTGGCGGGATCGGCCAGCCGCAGCCCGGGCGTTCGTCGAGCGCGTCCGTGCCGCGGTTCAGGCGGGGCGACTGGCGGAACCCGTCGTGATCGTGCTCGAAGGACGCGCGCGCGACGGCGCCGAGGCGGGCGTGGCAGGAGGTGTCACCGTCCGCCACGCGCCGGGCAGTGGTGACGACATGCTCCTCGACATCGTGGCCGGCACCCAGACCCACGTGACCCTGGTGTCGGCCGACCGGGCGTTGTGCCGCAGCGCCCAGGCCCTGGGGGCGGACGTGGCGGGTCCCCGATGGCTCCGCGCCCTCCTCGACGCGGGCGCGTGACGGATGGAGTGGCGACACCGATGTACCCCGCGGACGGCGACCATCCGGTCGCCTCGACACGTTTCCGTCGCGGGTCCATAATCGAGTTGTGCGATCCCAACGGTTGACCGTCCCCGACGCCCGGGGTCAGGGAGCGATGCTGCGGGTCACCGGGCATCCCGAACAACGAAAGGTCGTGCTGAGCCATTGGCGCGACGGTCTCTGCGTGGCGTCGACTCCCGTCGAACTCGGCGAGGTGCCCGCCCTGATCGGCGTTCTGGCCGACGCGCTCGGCGAAGCGGTCGAAACCGGCGGGCGCGCTCCGGCCGCCGCGGCGAGACCTTCACTGCTGTCCGCTCTTCGGGGTTGGCTCCGGCCAAAGCTGGCGCACGTGATCGATCTGCCGTTGGCCCGGGGTTCTTCGGACGAGGTCGGCTAGACCCGGGTCCGGACGCGCCGGGGTGACGGGTCAGCCGTCTTTCACCCGACCGTCACACTGCGATCGGGCGCAGCACGAGGGGTGCGCCGGTCACACCTTGGATGGCTCGGGCAGCGGCTTGGCGTGCCGGACGGCCGCCCAACGCAACTGCACCAGCAGCCAGATGGCCCACCACCCAGGATCGACCTCACCCTTGGCCATCGACATCCGGCCCGACGTCGTGGCGGCGTGGTGGTTGTTGTGGAGGCCTTCGCCGGCCACGAACCAGGCCAGCCACTGGTTGTTGGTGGCCAAGTTGTCGTGGGGGCGCTTCCCCCACTTGTGCCCGATGGCATTGATGGCGCCGCCGCCGAGCAGGTACACCGAAGCGTGGACGGTCGCGGCGATCAGCGCGATCTCCCATCCGAACAGGGCGACCAGCAACCCCACGCCGATGGCGAGACCGAGCAGGGCATGGTTGAACAGCACCTTGTCCCAGCGGTCGCCGGGGAGGTCGCGTGCGTAGCGGGTCACGGCCACCGGGTTCCGGGCGACTCTCCGGTAGAGCACGGCGTTGCCGAACTGGACCAGGGAGAAACCGAAGACAACCGGCGAGTGGGGATCCCCCACCTTGTCGGTGTGGGCATGGTGCTTCCGGTGCACAGCCACCCATTGCCGCGGCCGGGTTCCCGTCGAGATCCAGATGACGACCCGGCAGGCAAAGGCCAACGGGGGCTTCAGCGTGATGGCCCGGTGTGCGAGCGCTCGATGCAGGTAGACCGTCGTGACGATGAAGGCGATCTGGGAGGTGAGCAGCCCGATGAGGACGGCCTCGAAGACCGCGGGCACAGAGAACACTCTAGCCCAAGCCACGACCGTGGAGAGGGCGGTGCGGCCCGGGCGGACCGAGACGGAGCCCGCAACGGACCGTGCGCCTGCGCCCCGGCCGCCGAGGCGGGCGCGGCTCGGGTCGTCCGCTCCCGTGGTCGAGGTCACGACGTTTCACTATTGTTGGGCGCAGCGTTGGATTGGCTGGCAACCAGAGCCGTAGGGAGGCGCCGATGCCCGATCTTGGCCAGCTGTTCGACCAGCATGTCGCCTTCGAGTTCGAAGCAAAAGACGCCGACGCGACCATGGGAACGATGGTGGATCATCCGACCGTCCTTCACGTGCCGGTGCTCACGGGCGGGCGGAACACCGAACAGCTCCACTCGTTCTATCGTGACTGGTTCATTCCGGCCTGGCCGCAAGACACCGAGGTCGAGCAGATATCCCGGACGGTCGGCACCGCGCGTGTCGTCGACGAGATGATCATCCGGTTCACCCACACGACCGAGATGCCGTACTGGCTTCCCGGGATTGCGCCGACGGGACGGCGGGTGGAGATACCGGTGGTCGTGGTGATGGGGTTCGAAGGCGCCAAGGTCGCCTCCGAGCACATCTATTGGGACCAGGCTTCCCTTCTCGTCCAGATCGGGGTGCTCGATCCGGCCAGCCTCCCCATGGCCGGTGCGTTGCAGGCCGAGGCTCTGGTGGACGCCGACGTTCCCTTGAACGAGTTGATCACCTCGGCCGCACGACGCAGAGGTTGATCGGGCCTCTCCGGATCAGCCCGCGGGTTCCCGACCGCCGGGTCGGGGTCGCTCCGCTGCGCTGCGCCCGCTCGGCCGCGCCACGTCCGCCACCAGCCGTCGTGCATCGTCCGCGGGCAACCAGGCCAGGGCACCCCCGGAGAAGCGGTCGTCCTGCGTGACCTCGGCGACCGCCCCGGCGGGAAGGCCCAGGGGAGCCTCGTCCGGGCCCAGCTCCGTCTCGGCCAGGACCAGACCCTCCAGACGGCCGTGGAACACGTCGACCGACAGCACGTGTCGTGCCCACGCCCGGTGCCAGCGCGTCTTGACCAGCGGTGCTCCCTCCAACGCTCGCAGGACCTCGTACTCCTGCTCCCCGAGGTAGAGGTTGGTGATGCGCACGATCTCGGGGGAGGCAGGTCGGACGCGGACCTTCTGCCCCAGTTTCCAGATCACCTCGCGCTCGGACGCCATGCGCCGGAGCCGCAGGTCGGTGTGGCGCACATAGATGTCGCTGATCTCGACCGGATCACCAAGCCCGCTCGGGATTGCGCCGAGGACCCATCGCTGTTCGCGCTCGACCTTGGCGTACCGCCCGGCTCCAGGCATCCGCGAGGCCATCTGCATCATTATGCCGGGAAGTCGAACCCACGAAAGGAGCACCTCACTCATGACCACGTTCATGACCGAAGTCCGCGAGACATTGGTACCCGACCGCTCCGGGCGCTTCGGTCCGCTGCCGCCGCTCCTGGTCACCATGACGGTGGTCACCGGACTGGTCGACTCCTTCAGCTACCTCCTCCTCGGCCATGTGTTCGTCGCCAACATGACCGGGAACGTCGTGTTCTTGGGGTTCGCCGTCGCGGGAGCCCACGGCTTCTCCATCAGCGCATCACTGGTCGCGCTCGGTGTCCTTCGGGATGGGATCGGTCCTCGGCGGCAGGATGATCGCGCGGTTCGGCCATCACCGGGGACGCCACCTGGCGGTGGCGGCGGCCGGGCAGGCGGTTCTGCTGGCGATCGCCGTGGTTCTGGTCGCCTTGAGCTCCCCGCTTCCGCCCTTCTACCACTATGCCCTCATCGTGGTCCTCAGCCTGGCCATGGGTGTGCAGAATTCCAGCACGCGCAAACTGGCCGTGCCCGACCTGACCACCACGGTGTTGACCTTGACGGTCACGGGAATCGGTGCGGACAGCACGCTCGGTGGTGGGAAGGGATCGAAATCGGGCCGGCGCCTGATTTCGGTCGCCGCGATGTTCGTGGGAGCAGTGGTGGGCGCCGCCTTGGTGCTGCACGTGCGGATCATCATCCCGCTGGCCATCGCGCTGGTCCTCATCCTGATCGTCGCTGCGGTGAGTTATCGGGCGGGTCGATCCGATCCGCGGTGGACGCGGGTCGAGGACTGAAGCGCCGCGGGAGAGCCGGCACCCCACCCGCCGCGGGGAAATCCGCTTCCGGCGGGCGCCGGGTGGCCATGATGGACCAGTGGGGAGTCAGCCAGCGGCGGCCAGGCGCCATTTTGAGGGCGCGGGACGGAGCGGTCGTCTGCGCGCGCTCCGCGACGTCGTCCTCGGACCCGATTCGTACGGGATCGTCTTCGTGTTCCTCCTCGTCGACTACGTGTTCCTCACCGTGGGATGGAAGAGCTCGCTCGCCCTGGTGGTCAGCGTGACCTGGCTCGGGCTCACCGTGCTCCTGGCCTTCCGGACGTCGCAGGTTCCGCACCGACTCCTCAACGCGGTCCGCCTGGCCGTCGCCCTCACCGTGCTGGCGGCGCTCGGCGTGGCGCTCGGCGGAGGCGACCAGGCCTACGGCGCCATCGTGATCCTGGCGTCGCTCCTGGTCCTGGCCAGCCCCGTCGCCATCGGCTGGCGCATCCTCCATCACACCCGGGTGACGACGCAGACCGTCCTCGGCGCCCTGTGCATCTACGTGCTGATCGGCCTGGTGTTCGCCAACGCGGACTACGGGGTCCAGCTGGTCTCGGGCTCCTCCTTCTTCGCCCAGTCGGGGCACCACGGCCCGGCCGACTTCGCCTACTTCAGCTACATCACCATGGCCACCGTGGGCTACGGCGACCTCACGCCGGCGCCGGGACTCCCCCGCACCAACGCCGTGCTCGAGGCGCTCGTGGGTCAGATCTTCCTGGTGGTCCTGGTCGCCCGCCTCGTCGGGATGTACACACCGTCGTTCCGGTGGGGCCACCAGCTCGAGGGCGGCATTCACGGAGGGGAAGGTGCCCCGCCGGCGGACGCCGGGCGGGACTGACGCCGGGCCGGCTCAGACCATGAGCACGACGGGCACGATCATCGGCCGGCGCCGCGTCCGGTCGCCGACGAACTTGCCCAACGCCTTGCGGGTGTGGCGGCTCAGGACCTCGATGTCGTGCGCCCCGTCGCGCAGCGCCTTGGTCACCGCCGTCGCCACCGCCTCGCTCGCCTCCTCCAGCAGCTCCTCGGCCTCCGGCGCGTAGACCCAACCCCGGGTCTCGATCACCGGTGGGCAGCTCAACGTGCCCTCCTGGCGGTCCACCGTGACGACCACCATCACCACGCCTTCCTCGGCGAGCTTCTGGCGGTCGCGGAGCACCCCGTGCTCGATGTCCCCCACGGTGCCGTCGACGTAGACGTAGCCGGCGGGCACTTCGCCGTCGCGGCTGATCCCCTTGGAATCGAGCTGGATCACGTCGCCGTCCTCGCACAGGAGCACCTTGGCCGGGTCGAGGCCCATGGAGAGGGCCAGGCGGGCGTGATGCACCATGTGGCGGAACTCGCCGTGCACCGGCACGAAGCACTCCGGGCGGGTCACGTCGATGAGCGTCCGCAGCTCCCCCTGGCGGGCGTGCCCGCTGACGTGGACCGCCTCGGCCCCCGAATGCACCACCTCGGCGCCCCGCCGGTGCAGGTCGTCGATGACCCGCCCCACCGACCACTCGTTGCCCGGGATGGGGTGGGCGCTGATCACCACGACGTCGTCCTCGTCGATGCGCAGCCACTTGTTCTCCCCCGTGGCCATCAGCGACAGGGCCGACATCGGCTCGCCCTGGGACCCCGTCGAGATGACGCACATCTCGCCCGGGGGCACGGTGTCCACGTTCTCGATGTCGAGCTGGGTCCCGTCGGGGATGCTGATGATGCCCAGCCGCGTGCCCAGCTCGACGTTCTTGCCCATGGAGCGCCCGAGCGTGGCCACCTTGCGCCCGTTGGCCACCGCGGCATCGATGATCTGCTGCACCCGGTGCATGTGGCTGGCGAAGCAGGCCACCACCATGCGCTTGCCCGCGTGGGCCGCGAAGACCCGCCGCAGCGTCACCCCCACCGTCGACTCCGACTCGGTGAAGCCGGGCTCCTCGGCGTTGGTTGAATCCGACAGGAGGAGCCGGATCCCCTCGGTCTTGGCCAGCTCCCCCATGCGCGGCATGTCCGTGCGCCGCCCGTCGACCGGCTGCAGGTCGAGCTTGAAGTCACCCGAGTGCAGGATCACGCCCTGGGGCGTATGGAAGGCGATGGCCATGGCCTCGGGCACCGAGTGCGTGACCGGGATGAACTCGACGTCGCAGGCGCCGATCCGTACCCGCTCCCCGTCGGCCACCGAGACGAAGCGGGTCTTGTCCGCCAGCCCGGCCTCGTCGATCCGGTGCCGCGCCAGGCCGACGGTCAGCTCGGAGCCGTAAATGGGGGCGCTCAGCTCGCGCAGCAGGTAGGCCAGCCCCCCGGTGTGGTCCTCGTGGCCGTGCGTGAGCACGATGCCGTCCACCCGGTCCTTGCGGTCCTGGAGGTAGGTGAACTCGGGCAGGACCAGGTCGATGCCCGGCATGTCGGGATCGGGGAACATGATCCCGCAGTCGAGGATGACGATGCGGCCCTCGACCTCGATACAGGCGCAGTTGCGCCCGATCTCGCCGAGTCCGCCGAGGAAGACGACCCGGACGGGCTTTGGCTTCTTGCGGTCAGCCAAGCGGGGCGACCGTGACCGCGGGTGGCCCGACGGCGGCCAGGATCTTGGCCGCCTGGGCGTCGAGCTCGGGGGTGGACGACCCCATCGGCAGCCGGCACTGGCCGGCCGGCAGCCCCAGCGCGCGCAGCATGGCCTTGGCGGGCAACGGGTTCGGGAACTCGGCGGACGACTCGAAGTCGAACGAGTCGAGCAGCTCCGCGTTGCCGGCGATGGCGACGGCGAGGTCGCCCGCCACGAACGCGTCGACCACCTTGCCCAACTGCGGCCCCACCCAGTGGGCGGCGACGCTGATCACCCCGACCGCCCCGACGGCGAGGAGGGGCAGCGTCATGACGTCGTCGCCGCTGTAGATCTCGAAGCCCGCCGGCGCCTGGGCGGCCAGGTGCGCCGTGGTCGGTGGGTCGGCCGCGGCGTCCTTGAGGGCCACGATGGCCGGCACCTCACGGGCCAGGCGCAGCATGGTGGCGGTGGCGATGCGCCGTCCCGAACGGACCGGGATGTCGTAGAGCACGACGGGAAGGCCGCCGGCCGCCTCGGCCACGAGCCGGAAGTGCTCGGCGATACCCGCCTGCGAGGGCCGGTTGTAGTACGGCGTCACGACGAGCACGCCGTCCACGCCGCTCTGCGCCGCCAGCGCCGTCATCTTGACCGAGTGCTCCGTGTCGTTGGAGCCGGTGCCGGCGATGACCGGGACGGTGACCGCCTCCGCCACGGCACGCCACAGCGCCACCTTCTCGTCGTCGGTGAGCACCGAGCTCTCGCCGGTGGAGCCGCTCAGCACGAGCCCGTCGCTGCCGTGCGCCACCAACCAGCGAGCCAGGTCGACGGCCCCGGGCAGGTCGAGCGCCCCGTCGTCGTCGAACGGGGTCACCATGGCGGTGATCACCCGCCCGAAGCGGGGCGGGGCCGGCGCGGGGCTCATTGCCCCTTCACGCTACCAGCGATAGGGCGCGCTCAGGCGACCTGGCGCTCGGCCGGTGACCCGTCGGCGAAGGCATCCTCCTCCTCGGTGGAGTCGGTCAGGTGCTCGAAGGCGATGGCGCCCATTTCGGTGAACTTGGTGCGCAGCCAGCCGTCGGCCGCGTCGAGCAGTCCGAGTTTCTTCAGGTTGGGAACGATCTTGGAGAACAAGAGGATCTGGAAGTCGTCCTGCTCGGGCGCCGCCTGCGTGATCTTGATCACGTCGGCGACGGGCACCTCCATGCGCTCCCACACCTCCTGCATGACCATGCGGTCCTTCATCCGGATGGCTGCTTCGAACGCGAACTCCTGGCGTTCGCGCAGCTCGGCTGCGCTCAGCTCCTTGTAGTACTCCTGCAGGCTGAGCACCCCGAAGGCCACGTGACGGGCCTCGTCGGCCATGACGTAACGCAGCAGCTTCTTCAGCAGCGGCTCGGTCGTCATCGAATGGATGAAGCCGAAGGCCGCCAGGGCCAGGCCCTCGACCATGATCTGCATGCCGAGATACGTCATGTCCCAACGGGAGTCGGCCACGATGTCGTCGAGCAGCAGCCCTAGGTGGGCGTTCATCGGATAGTGGCCCGAGAGCTTCTCGTCGAGGTACTTGGAGAACACCTCGACGTGGCGGGCCTCGTCCATCACCTGCGTGGCGGCGTAGTACTTGGCGTCGATCCACGGGACGGTCTCGACGATCTTGGCCGTGCACAGCAGCGCGCCCTGCTCGCCGTGCATGAACTGCGACAGCAGCCAGTTCTGGTTCTCGATCCCGAACCGCAGGAACTGCTTCTCGTCCCACTTCGCCAGGACCGTGTCGGCCAGGGCGCCCTCGTCGTAGCGCATCTGGGCCGGATTGGCCTCGGCGTTGGCCATGACGACCCGCTCCTGGTCGACCTCAATGGACCAGTCCAGATCGGTCTGCCCGTTCCACTGCGCCTTCTTGGCTTTCTCGTAGAGCTTGTCGAGCTGTGGCTTGGCGCCCTTCTGGTAGTCCCAGGTGAACTCGGCCGGGCAGTTGTCGGGCACCCGGTGGAACCCCTCGACGTCGTACTGGCCGACCAGGCTCAGCACGGCCTCGATGTCGTTGATGCTCTCGCGGCCGATCAGCTCCAGGTTGGACCTCAATTGCTCCTGGTCGTCATCGAGTGTGGTCATGGTGTCGCCCCCTTGGTGGTTGGCTGTGGTGATCCGGTGGAACTGCGTGCACGATTGGAGTTGGGGCCCGAGTTTGAGCCGGCTGCGTCGACCCGCAGGGCGAGGATTCCCGGCAGCACGAAGGCGCGCACCAGCGCGCGGGCGTCGCCGGGTTCGCAGAGGTCCGTGCCCGCCGGCGGGCCGGAGCAGTAGGCCAGGACGATGCGCACGGCCCACTCGGCCGCCCGCGAGGCCTGCCCGGGCTCGAGCCAGCGGGCGAAGAAGGGTGCCGCCAGGTCGCCGGCCACCAGCAGGATGCGGTCGAGCTCGGCGAAGGTGAGGTAGGGCAGGACGGCCCCGGGCTCGTGGCGCAGCAGGTAGGTCAGGGCGTCGTGCGAACGCAGCCGCCGGGCCGTCTCGACCATGCCGGCCACGAGGACGTCTTCGAGGTCGTTCGCCTCGCCCATGGCGACGGCGAGCGCCGAGAAGAGCCTGGCCACCTCGGTCTCGACGACGGCGCCGAGGATGCCGTCCTTGCCCCGGGGAAAGGTCCGGTAGACGGTGGCCCGCGACAGGCCGGCGGCGCGGGCGATGTCGTCCACCGTGGTCTTGGCGATGCCCTGGCGGGCCAGGCAGCGCAGGGTCCCGTCGACGATGCGGACACGGGTCGACGTCCGGTCGTCGGCCCCGAGATGGCGGACGACGCCGTCGCGCTCACCCGTCAGGGCACCGGTGGCTCCGGGTTCAGGTCGTGCCGCGAGGGCTCCCACTGCTGACACAGTAGGGCGATTTTTGTCTCACTGTCAACCAATGGGGCTCAACTGAGGTTGACGTGGCCCGGTGCGACCGCCGTGATGAGCAGTGCCAGCACGGCGAGCACGGCCACGCTCCCCCCGACCGTCAGGACCAGCGCCGTCGTCCGGTCCCGCAATTCGCCGGCGTAGTCGTAGAGGAAGGCCAGCACGCAGCCGGTGACCAGGCCGCCCAGGTGGGCCCGCCAGTCGATGTTGCCGGTGAACCCGATGACGAAGTTGAGCACCAGCAGCCCGACCACGGGCGCCACCGGCAAGCGGCGGCGCAGCCCCACCACGAGGTAGGCGCCCAGGACCCCCATGATGGCGCCCGAGGCTCCCAGACCGATCTCGTTGTGCGGACCGAGGAGGTACGAACCGACGCTCCCCCCGAGCCCGGCCAGCAGGTACAGGGCGAGGAAGCGCGCCTTGCCCAGCAGCACTTCGACCGCCGGTCCGACGATGAGCAGGGCGATCATGTTGAAGAAGATGTGGGTGAAGCTGGCGTGGAGCCACATGGCGGTGAAGGCCCGGTAGTACTGGTGCTCGAAGTGCACCCCGTCCGGGTACATGGAGTAACGGTCGACGACGCGGGCGTTGGTGCCGAAGCCCTCGAGGAAGAACACCACCACGTTGATCGCGATGATGGTGAGCACGATGGGCGTCGGGTTGGTCGAGCCCACCACGCCGGTCCGGCCCCGGCTGGTATGGGTGAACGCCGGCACGTGGCGCGAACGCTTCGCCCCCTCGGACGTGCACTCCGGGCACTGCCAACCGACGGGCGCCTCCACCATGCAGTCGGTGCAGATGGGGCGGTCGCAGTGGGCGCACTGCACCGACGCCGCCCGCTCGGGGTGGCGGTAGCAGGGGGGCGTCGGCGCCGGCTGCGGCTGCAGTTGCGGGTCGCTCACCGGACGCCGGCCAGCAGCTCCGACCGCACCAGGAGCGCCACCTGCGCGGGGTCGTTCAGGTCCCAGCGGCCGGGCGAGCTGATGTAGGAGAGCACCATGCGGGCCAGGAAGTCGGCCGCCAGGTCGAGGTCGGTGCCCTCCGCCATCCCGTGCCGCACCAGGTAGGGCGCCAAGAACGCGGCCACCAGCGTGTGGATCTGGTCGCCCTCCGTCGTGAGCTGGGGCAGGAGCATCCCGGGCTCGGTGACCAGGATGCGCTGGAGCACCTCGTGCTCGACGACGGCCCGGTGGGCGAACATCGAGCCCGCGCTCCATCACCTCCTCCAGCCCCTCTGCGTCGGAGACCTCCTCGTAGAGCCGGCGGAAGAAGCGGGCGAACTCCCACCCCACGACGGCGGAGATCAGCTCGTCGCGCCCTCCGGGGAAGTAGCGGTAGACCGTCGCCCGCGAGACCCCGGCCTCGCGGGCCGCATCCTCGACGGTCGTCTTGGCCAGACCCCAGCGCGCCACGCAGTCGTACGTCGCCTGCAGCAGCCGCTCCCGGACGTCGGGGTTCACAGCTCGAGCAACGACTCGAGCCCCACCGTGAGGCCGGGGCGCCTGTCCACGGAGCGCACCGCCAACAGGACGCCCGGCATGAAGGAGCGCCGGTCGTAGGAGTCGTGGCGGATGCTCAGGCTCTGGCCCGCCGCCCCGAAGATGACCTCTTCGTGCGCCACCAGGCCGGGCAGCCGCACCGAGTGCACGCGCACCCCGTCGGGACCCTCGCCGCCCCGGGCGCCGGGCAGCACGACCTCGGTGGTGGGGTCGGGCGGCAGGGGACCGCGCCCGGCGTCGCGCCGTGCCGTTGCGATGGCCGCCGCCGTGTGCATCGCCGTGCCCGACGGCGCGTCGCGCTTGGCGTCGTGGTGCAGCTCGATGATCTCGACGCCATCCATGTGGGGTGCCGCGATGCGGCAGAGATGCACCAGGAGCACGGCACCGATGGCGAAGTTGGCGACGACGATCGCATTGGCCGCGCTCTCCTCGAAACGCGCCGCCACGTCGGCCAGGTCGGCGTCGGACAGCCCGCTCGTCCCGATGACGGCGTGCAGACCCTGGGCGGCATAGTGGGCGACGTTGTGGCGCACCGCCTCAGCGATGGTGAAGTCGACGACGATCTCGGCTCCGAGGTCGGCCAGCGCGTTGACCTCGCCGACGATGGCCCGGCCGCACGCGTCGCCCCCGACGTGCCCGGGGTCGATCGCGGCGACAAGCTCCATGTCCGCGGCGTCCGCCACGGCGCGGCAGACTTCCTGGCCCATGCGGCCGCCGGCGCCGACCACACCGACCCTGTACATGCCAGCAGGCTACCGGGCGGCCACGGCGGGCCGGTGTGACTCGAAGTCACGCGCGTCGAAGGGGCCCACGGCGCTCATCGTGCGCGACGACTGCGCCAACTCGGTCGCCACCTCGAGCACCTGCCGGCGTTCCACCCCGTCGATCCGCTGCAGGACCTCGTCGACCGAGAGCACCTCGCCGTGCAGCAGCAGCGAGGCTCCGATGCGGCTCATGCGGGCGCCCGAGTCCTCCCCCGAGAGCAGCATCTCGGCCCGCAGGTTGCCCTTGGCCACCGCCAGTTCCCGCTCGGTCACCCCGTCCGTCGCCAACAGCTCGAGCTCCTCGTTGACGATGCGCAACACCTCGTCGACATGTTCGGGTCCCGTGCCCACCACGATGGCGAGGGAGCCGGCGTCCGCGTAGGCCGCCCGCTCCGACCAGATTGAGTAGGCCAGGCCCCGCTGTTCGCGCACCTTCTGGAAGAGGCGGCTCGACAGCCCGCCCCCCAGCACGTGGTTGAGGACGGCCAGCGCCCAGCGCCGTTCGTCGAAGCGCGAGACGGAGCGCGCGCCGTAGACCAGGTGCGCCTGCTCGGTGGGCCGACGCACCACGTCGAGCGCAACGGTGTCGGGTCCCGGTGGCGTGCGGACGGGCACCGAGCCGCCGGAGCTGCCGGCGAAGCGCCGCTCGAGGTCGTCCGCCACCCCCTCGTGGGTGCAGTCGCCGGCGACCGAGACGACCATGTTGGAAGGACGGTAGTGCCGCTCGAAGAAGGTGCGGATGTCCTCGCGGGAGATCCGCTGCACCGACGATGCGGTCCCCAGCGTGTCTCGACCGAGCTCGTGACCCACGAAGAGCGCCGACTGCCAGCGCTCGGCCGCCAGGTCGGCCGGTTCGTCGGCGTGCATGAGGATCTCGTCGAGAATGACGGTGCGCTCGGCCTCGATGTCGTCGGGTCGCAGCGCCGGCTGCCACATGATGTCGCTCAGGATGTCGAGCCCGAGCGCGAGATGCTCCGAGAGGAGCCGCACGTAGAAGGTCGTGTATTCCTTGGTGGTGAACGCGTTGCAGTCGCCGCCCACCTCGTCCAGCTCCTCGGCGATGGCGGCGGCGCTGCGCCGTTCCGTCCCCTTGAAGAGGAGGTGCTCCAAGAAGTGTGACGCCCCGGCGAGCTCGCCGGGCTCGTCACGCGAGCCGGTACCGACCCAGAAGGCCACCGCCACCGAGCGGACGTCCGCCATGGTCTCGGTGACCAGACGGATGCCGCACGGCAGGACGGACGTTTCGATCAACGACGGCGGGAGCGACCGCGCGAAGGCCGGCGATCGTTGCCGCGGTCGCCACGGTCACTGCGGCCACCGTCAGCCGGCTCCGCTGCTCCCGGGCCGAGGTCACCCAGGTCCGCCGCCAGCTCGGCCTCGAACACGTCCTCGAAGGAGGGCCCGTCCGTCCGGGCCGCCCCGCCCGACGCGGTCGAGCGCGGCATCGCCGTTGGCGGAGCCTCCAGTGCCGGAGCCTCCAGTGCCGGAGCCTCCAGTGCCGGAGCCTGCGTTGCCGGCCGGCTCCGGCGCCCGCTCGGGAGCCGAGGCCAAGGAGAGCGACACCTTGCCCTGAGGGTCGATGTCGTCCACGCGGACCTCGACTGCCTGCCCGAGCACGAGCACGTCCTCGACGTTGTTGATGCGCTTGCCCCCGGCCAGCGAGGACAGCTTCGAGATGTGCAGCAGGCCGTCGCGGCCGGGCAGCACGTTCACGAAGGCCCCGAACTTGGTGATGTTGACCACCTTGCCGGCGTAGACGACCCCCACCTCGGCGGTGGGCGGGTCGAGGATGAGGGCGATGCGCCGGCGCGCCTCCTCGACTGCGTTGCCGTCCTTGGCGCCGATGGTCACGGTGCCCACGACGCCGTCGTCGTCGACCGCGATGTCGGCCCCGGTCTCCTGCTGCAGCGTGTTGATCACCTTGCCCTTGGGCCCGATGACCTCACCGATCTTGTCGATCGGGATCTCCATGGAGACGATCTTCGGCGCGCTGAGGGCGACGTGGTCGCGGGGCTCGGCGATGGCGCCCGCCATGACGCCGAGGATGGTGAGGCGGGCCTCCTTGGCCTGCAGGAGCGCCTTGGCCAGCACGTCGGCCGGGAGGCCGGCGATCTTCGTGTCGAGCTGGAGCGCCGTCACGGCGTCCGCCGTACCCGCCACCTTGAAGTCCATGTCGCCGAAGGCGTCCTCCGAACCCAGGATGTCGGTCAGGGTCACGTAGGTGCCCTCGTCGTAGACGAGGCCCATGGCGATGCCCGCCACGGGCGCCCGCAGCGGCACGCCGGCCGCCATCAGCGACAGCGTCGAACCGCAGACCGAGGCCATGGAGGTCGACCCGTTGGAGGCCAGCACGTCGGAGACGACGCGCAGGGTGTAGGGGAACTCGTCGGCGCCCGGCACGACCGGCAGGAGCGCGCGCTCGGCCAGCAGCCCGTGCCCGATCTCCCGGCGCTTCGGGCCGCGCATGAAGCCGGTCTCGCCGGTGGAGAAGGGCGGGAAGTTGTAGTGGTGCATGTAGCGCTTGGAGTCGACGGGTGTGATCGTGTCGAGCAGCTGGTTCATGCGGGGCATGCCCAGCGTCGTGACGTTGAGCACCTGGGTCTCGCCGCGCTGGAAGAGCGCCGAGCCGTGGGCGGTCGGGAGCAGGTCGATCTCGGCCGAGAGCGGCCGGATGTCCGAGGTGCCCCGGCCGTCGACGCGCACGCCGTCCTCGACGATGCGCTTGCGCACCTGCTTCTTGGTCAAGGAGCGGATGGCTGCCTTGACCTCGCCCGGGCGGTCGGCGAACTCGTCGCCGAGAGCGGCCCGGATCTCGTCGCCGGCGGCATCGAGCGCGGCGTTGCGCTCGGCCTTGCTCGTCACGAGGTTGGCCTTGGCGATGGGGTCGGTGCCGACCGCCTCCACCCGGGCCCACACGTCGTCCTGGTAGTCGGTGAAGGTCGTGAACGGGATGGTCTGAATCGGACCACGCGCCGCCGTGTACGCCTCGACCAGGCTGCGCTGCAGGTTGATGGACTCGCGGATCCACGTCTTGGCCGCTTCGAGGCCGGAGGCCAGCACCTCCTCGGTCACCTTGGGCGCGCCGGCGTCGTAGTAGGACCACGACTTCTCGGTCCCGCCGGCCTCGACCATCATGATGGCGATCTCGCTGTCGGCGTCCTCGGTCAGGGCCCGGCCGGCCACGACGAGCTCGAAGGTCGACTCCTCGCCCTCCTCGAACGTCGGGTGCGGGATCCACGCGCCCTCGGTCGTGTAGGCCACGCGCACGGCGCCGATGGGGCCGTCGAAGGGGATGCCCGAGAGCATCAGCGCCGCCGATGACGCGTTGATGGCCAGGACGTCGTGCGGGTTCACCTGATCGGCACCGACGATGGTCCCGACCACGTGCACCTCGTTGCGGAATCCCTCGGGGAAGGAGGGGCGCAGGGGGCGGTCGATGAGGCGGTCGGTCAGGATGGCCTGGTCCGAGGCCTTGCCCTCCCGGCGGAAGAACGAGCCCGGAATCTTGCCGGCGGCGTAGGCCCGCTCCTCGATGTCGACGGTCAGGGGGAAGAAGTCAGCCCCTTCCCGCACCGATCGGGCTGCGGTGGCCGTGGCCACCAGGACGGTGTCGCCGATGCGGGCCACGACGGCCCCGTCGGCGAGCTGGGCGAGCTTGCCCGCCTCGAATGACATGGTTCTGTCGGTCCCGCTGATCGGGCCCGACACGGAAATGGCGTCAGCCATGATGCTCCTCGTGTCTCGGGGGCATCCTCGTTGCTGGTTCCCAGTGGTCGACCACCTCGCACCCGAAGTGACCGGCGACTGGCAGCCAGGTGGCTGAAGACGCCCGGTTCTGTGGTGCTGCCGCTACCTTCTGATGCCGAGTCGGCTGATGATGGTGCGGTAGCGCTCGACGTCGTTCTTGCGGACGTAGTCGAGCAGCCGCCGACGCTGGCCGATGAGCTTCATCAGGCCGCGCCGGGTGTGGTGGTCCCCCTTGTGCTCCTTCAGATGCTCCGTCAGGTGGTTGATCCGGCCCGACAACAGGGCTATCTGCACCTCGGGAGAGCCGGTGTCACTGTCGTGCAACCGGTACTCGGAGATGGTGGCCTGCGTGTCGGGCATAAAGGAAGAACCTCGAGGAGCTTGTCGGAGTTGGCGAGGACCTGCCCCAGCCGCCAAATATGGTAGCAGCCGCCCGCTGATCAGGGAAGATCAGGGAAGTTCCGCCGAGGCGAGCACCCGTTCGGTGGCCTCCACGTCGGCCCTCATCTGGGCCACCAGGGCGTCGATGGACTCGAAGCGCTGCTCCTCGCGCAGGCGGTGGGCGAAGGAGACCTGGGCCGCCTCCCCGTAGAGGTCGCCGTCGAAGTGCAGGAGATAGGCCTCCACCAGCACCGGCGCCGTGCCCGGCTCGTAGAAGGTGGGCCGGCGGCCCACCGAGATCGCGGCCCGGTAATGCGAGCCGTCAGCCCGCCGGAAATGCCCGGCGTAGACAGCATCGGCGGGCAGGGCGATGTCGTCGGCCACGGCCAGATTGGCTGTCGGGAAGCCCAGCTCGGGTCCGCCCCGCCCGTCACCGCGCACCACCGGGCCGCGGACCTCGTGCGGCCGCCCGAGCAGTTGGGCCGCCCCCTCCACGTCGCCCTCGGCGAGCAGGGCCCGGATGCGGGTGGAGGACACGGCGTCGCGGCCGTCGCCGGTCAGGCCGACGCCGACCACCTCGAAGCCGTACTCGGCGCCGAGGCGGCGCAGGAGCTCCACGTTGCCCCGACGGCCGTGCCCGAAGTGGAAGTCCTCCCCCACCACGACGAGCCGGGCCGACAGCTCGTCGACCAGGATCTCCTTGACGAAGTCCTCGGCGGACTCGTCGGCCCGGGCCTCGTCGAAGGGCAGCACCAAGGTGTGGTCGATGCCGCAATCGGCCAACAGCTCGAGCTTTTGTTCCAGGCCGGTCAGCTGCTTGGGTGCCGAACTGGGGCGCACCACGGAGGCGGGGTGACGGTCGAACGTGACGACCACCGTCGCCAGGCCCACCGCCTGCGCCCGCTCCGACATGTCGCGCAGGAGCGCGCGGTGTCCCAGGTGGACCCCGTCGTAGGCCCCGATCGTGACGGCGGTTCCCTGGGCGGGCATCGCGACCGAGGGTAGTCGGGTGCCCGTCACTCGACGGCGACCACCACGGCCGGCCGGATCCGGTCGGTGTCGGTCGCCTCGTAGACGGCCAACAGGTCCCCGTGCCCGTCGAGCATGGCCCACGGCCCGTCGCCGACCGCCCCGAGCGGCACCTTGTCGAGGGGGAGCCCGGTGCGGATGGCGGCGGCGGTGGCCGGCGCCACCGTCACGGCGTCGAGGTCGCGCAGTGCCACGGCCGGTGTGAGGACGGCGCCGGAGTCGATGCGTTCGAGCGTGCGCATGTCGGCCTCGCCGAACGAGCCGATGCGTGTGCGCCGCAGGTCGGCGACGTGCGCCCCACCGCCGATCGCCCGTCCGAGGTCGTGGGCGAGCACGCGGATGTAGGTGCCCGACGAGCATTCGACCTCGGCCCGGTACACGCCCGGGCGCTCCGGGTCGGGGGCGACGTCGAAGCGGTAGACGGTCACCGTGCGGGCGGGACGCTCCACCTCGACACCCTGCCGGGCCAGCTCGTGCAGGCGGCGGCCACCGACCTTGACGGCCGACACCATCGGCGGCACCTGCTCGATCTCGCCCGTGAGCCCGGCGGCGGCCGCGGCGACCAGCTCCGGCGTCACGTGTGTCATGTCGTAGGTGCCGAGCACCTCGCCCGACGCGTCGAGGGTCGAGGTGGCGGTGCCGAGCACGATGTCGGTCGTGTAGGTCTTGGGCAGGGCGGTGAGGAACCGCATCAGCCTGGTGGCCCGGCCCAGCCCGACCAGCAACACGCCCGTGGCGTCGGGGTCGAGGGTCCCGGCGTGGCCCACCTTGCGCTGGCCGAAGATGCGCCGGCAGCGGGCCACCACGTCGTGCGAGGTCCAGCCCGCCTCCTTGTCGACGACCACCAGGCCGTTGACGGTCACCGGCTCACGCCTCGTCGACCGGGGGCTCCCCCTCGTGCAGCCCGCGCAGCAGCTCCTCCACCCGGGAGCCGGCGGCGATCGCCGGGTCGGCGCGGAAGGTCAGCCGGGGCGTGCGCTTCATCGTCATCTGCGCGCCCACGACGCGCTGGAGGTGCACCCGGCGTTCCTCGAGCACCACCGCCGTCTCGTCGTTCAGGGAGGCCAGGTACACCACGGCGGTCCGCATGTCCGCTGCGGTGTCGACCGAGGTGACCGTGACCATCGGCAGCTCGTCGGCGTCGGCCAGCCGCTCGAGCTCCTCGGCCACCACCTGCCGCAACACCTGGTTGACCCGCAACGCACGCGGGTATGTCGCCGTGCGCCGTCTCACAGCGTCAGCTCCTCAGCTCGTGAGTTCGAGAGCCCGTCAGCTCCTGGCGATCTCGCGCTCCTCGTACGTTTCGATCACATCGCCTTCCTTGAGATCCTGGAAGTCGGACAGCCCGATGCCGCACTCGAAGCCCGAGGCGACCTCGCGGACATCATCCTTGAAGCGGCGCAGTGAGTTGATGGCACCCTTCCAGATGACGGTACCGTCGCGCAGGAAGCGCACCTTGGAGCCGCGGGTGATCTTCCCGTCACGCACGTAGCAGCCGGCGATGGCGCCGATCCGGGGTACCCGGAACACCTCGCGCACCTCGGCCTCGCCGGTGACGATCTCTTCGAAGAGCGGCGAGAGCAGACCGAGCATGGCGGCTTCGAGGTCTTCGAGGAGCTTGTAGATGATCTCGTAGGTCCGGATCTCGACGTCGCTCGCCTCGGCCAGCTCGCGCGAGCGCTTGTCGGGGCGCACGTTGAAACCGATGATGGTGGCGTTGGAGGCGGCGGCCAACTGGACGTCGTTCTCGGTGATCCCGCCGATACCGCGCAGCACGAAGCTGAGCTTCACGTCGTCGCGTTCGAGTCGCTTCAACGACTCGGTCACCGCTTCGAGCGAACCCTGGACGTCGGCCTTCAAGACGATGTTCAAGGTGGCCGTCTCGCCCCGCGAGATCTGCTCGAAGAGGTCCTCGAGCTTGGCCCCCGCCGCCGCCGCGACCGGCTTGTGCCCCGACAGGCGGAAGCGCTGAGCGCGGGCCTCGCCGAGCGTGCGCGCCCGGGCCAGGTCCTTGGCCGCCCGCATCTCGTCGCCGGCGTGCGGAGGTTCGGAGAAACCGAGCACCTGCACCGGGGTCGACGGCAGCGCCTCCTTGATGTGATCGCCCTTGTCGTCCACCAGCGCCTTCACCTTGCCCCAGGCGGCACCGGCCACCACCGGATCGCCCACCCGGAGGGTCCCTTGCTCCACGATCACCGTCGCCACGGGCCCCCGACCGGCTTCGAGGTTGGCCTCGAGGACGACGCCGCGCGCCTCGCCCTCCACCCGCGCCGTCAGCTCCTCCACCTCGGCCACGAGCACGATCTGCTCGAGCAGGCTCTCGATCCCGGTGCCCTGCAGGGCCGAGACCTCCACCACGATCGTGTCGCCGCCCCACGCCTCGGGCACGAGCTCGCGCTCGGAGAGCTGCTGGAGGACGCGGGTCGAGTCGGCGTCGGGCCGGTCCATCTTGTTGACCGCCACGATGATGGGCACGTCGGCCGCCTTGGCGTGGTCGATGGCCTCGATGGTCTGGGGCATCACGCCGTCGTCGGCCGCCACCACCAAGATCACGATGTCGGTGGCCTGCGCCCCGCGGGCCCGCATGGCGGTGAAGGCCGCGTGGCCCGGCGTGTCGATGAACGTGATGGGGTGGGCCTGCCACTCCACCTGGTAGGCGCCGATGTGCTGGGTGATGCCGCCGGCCTCCCCCGCCACGACGTCGGTCGAGCGGATGCGGTCGAGCAACAGCGTCTTGCCGTGGTCGACGTGCCCCATGACGGTGACCACGGGGGGACGCGGCCGCTGGTCGGCCTCGTCCTCTTCGTCCTCGTCCTCGAAGTAGCGGGCCAGCAGCTCCGCCTCCTGCTCCTCGCCGGGGTCGACCAGGCGCACGTCGGCCCCGATCTCGGCCGCGAAGAGCTCGATCATGTCGTCGGTCAGCGACTGGGTCGCCATGACCATCTCGCCCTGCAGGAGCAAGAAGCGCACGATGTCACCGGCGCTGCGGTTCAGCTTGGGCCCGAGGTCGCGCGCGGTCGAGCCCCGCTCGATGATGACCTCGCCCTCGGGCACGGGTGCCGTGGAGGGCTGGTAGGTGGTCAGCTGCGTCGGCTCGAGCTCCTCGAGGTTGCGCCGGCGCCGGCGCGCCCTGCGCTGGGGTGGTCGCCGACCGGGCAGGCCACCGCGTCCACCCGCGGGCGGTGCGCCCGCGGGTGCGCCGGTCCCACTGCGGCCGCTGAAGCCGCCGCTCGAAGGTCGGCCGCCGAAGCCGCCACCACCGCTCGGACCTCCGGGACCGCCGCTGGGGCGACCCGCACCCGAGGGGCGGCCACCGGTCCGCGGCGGGTAGGCCCCGCTGGGCCGGGAGCCGGAAGCGGCCGCATTGGGCTTCCGGCCGCCCAATCCGGGCGGGGGCGGGATGGGCCGTCCGCTGGGGCCGAGCGGCGGACGCTGCCCCGGTGGCGGTGGCACGGGCTTGCCCGAAGGGCTGAGGGGCGGCCTCGTGGTGCGCGACGCCGCCGCCGGCGCCGAGGTGTCGGGCGCCGACGCGGCGGGGGCCGACGTGGCGGGGACCGCGGATGGCCCGGCGGCCGGGGCGGGGGCTGGGGCGGGTGCCGGGCGGCTGCTGCTGACCAGCCGAGGCGAACGAGCCGGGACCTCGGTCTCGGGTGCCGCGGCCGGAGCGGCCGCGGCCGGGGCGGCCGCCACCTTGCGGGCCGGGGCCTTCTTGACCGGAGCCGCGCTCGGCGCGGCGGAGCTCGACGCGGTCGCCACCGCCTTCTTGGCCGGCGCGGCGATCGGTGCGGGGGCGGCGGCGGACGGGGCGGGGGTCGACGCCGGAGCGGCCGCCGGCGCCACCGGGGCCGACGTCACCGCCTTGGCCGCCTTGGTGGCCTTCTTGGCCGGAGCGGGCTCCTCGGGCTGGACCGGACGCCGCAAGCCCTCGGCGTCGGCCTTGCGACGGACGCGGTCGGCCTGTGCGTCCTCGATGGAGGACGAGTGGCTCTTGACCCCGATCCCCAGGGAAAGGGCCAGCTCGAGCCCTTCCTTGTTGGTCAGGCCTAGCTCTTTGGCCAGTTCATAGACGCGAATCTTCTTCGGCAAGTGGTTCTCTTTGTCCTTGGTTTCTCTCGGGGCCCGGCGTCAACCCAGCCCCCTATCCTCGCACATCGGGCCTGTGACGCCCCCACGCCTGGCCCAGCTGTACCTGCAACTGCTGCACCTCGGCGGCGTCGATCGGCGCCGCAAACGCCCGGTCGAAGCCGTGCCTACGCACCGCATCATCGAGGCAACCGAGCGCACCCCGGCACAACCAGGCTCCGCGCCCCGGACCGTGACGATCGACCGACAGCACCCCGCCCGGCAGCCGGACGATCCGGATCAGCTGGTCGGCCGGCAGGGCTCTCCGGCAACCGACGCAGGTCCGTGTCGGCGCTATGCCTCGGCCTCCTGGGTCACTTCGGCCGGCTGGGTCACTGCGGCCTCCTGGGTCACCTCGGCCTCGCCGGCGGCCGCGGCGGCTGCAGGTTCCGCCTCGGCTGACGCCTCGGCCGCCCCGTCGGCTGCACCCGGCCCGGCGGCGGGAGCCTCACCCGGGTCCTCCGCCTGGTGCGACCACTCCTCGGCCGACATGGCCTCGCCACCTTCGGCCGGCTTCCAGACCATTTCACCGCTCTCGTCCTCGACCCATTCGCCCTCGGCCCACTCCTGGTCGCCGTAGCCACCGGCCTCCTCCTCGGCCAGCTGGGTCTCGCTCTTGATGTCGATGCGCCACCCGGTGAGGCGCGCCGCCAGACGGGCGTTCTGCCCCTCTTTGCCGATGGCGAGCGAGAGCTGGAAGTCGCTCACGATGACGGTGGCGGTGCCGGTCTCCTCGTCCAGACGCACCTCACGCACCCGGGCGGGGGCCAGCGCGTTCTGAATGAGCTCGACCGGGTCGTCGGAGAAGGGGACCACGTCGACGCGCTCGCCGCGCAGCTCGTTGGTCACCATGCGCACCCGCGAGCCGCGGGCGCCGACACAGGCGCCGACGGGGTCGACGTTGGGGTCGTTGGACCACACGGCGATCTTGGTGCGATGACCCGGTTCGCGGGCCGCCGCCTTGATCTCGACGACGCCGGAGCCGATTTCGGGTACCTCGAGCTCGAAGAGCCGCTTGATGAGCCCCGGGTGGGTACGGCTGACCACGATCTGGGGGCCCTTGGTCGTCTTGCGGACCTCGACGATGTAGGCCTTCAGGCGCGCGCCGTGCTCGTAGCGCTCGTAGGAGACCTGCTCGGCCTGGGGCAGGAGCGCCTCGACCTTGCCGAGGTCGAGCAGCGTGTAGCGGTTGTCGGTCTGCTGGACGATCCCGGTGACGATGTCGCCCTCGCGGCCGGCGTACTCCTCGTACTTCATGTCCCGCTCGACCTCGCGGATCCGCTGGAGGATCACCTGCTTGGCGGTCTGCGCGGCGATGCGCCCGAAGTCGTCTGGGGTGTCGTCCCACTCCCGGACGACTTCGCCGTCCTCGTTGAGCTCCTGCCCGTAGACCCTGATCTCGCCCGAGTCGGGGTCGATGGTGACCACGGCCTCCTCAGCGGCGTCGGGACGGCGCTTGTAGGCCGCCACCAGCGCGTTGGCCAGGGCGTCGAGCAACGTTTCGACCGAGATCCCCTTGTCGCGGGCGATCTGGCCCAGCGCGTCGAGGAACTCGAAGTTGGTCTTGCTCATTGCCGCGTCACCCTCTCACTCTTCGCTTTCCGGGGCTCCGGCCCCCACTGGAACACCGTGCGCGCCCGCTCGATCTGGTCGTACTCGATGCGCACCTCACCGCCTGGCACGTCGGGGCCGACCAGGGTGAACCCCGTCTCGTCGGCGGCATCGAGCGTCCCCGTGATGCGCCGGACGTCGGACGTGCCGGCGTCGACCCGGGCCGTGACCGTCTCCCCCACGGCCTTGGCGAAGTGCGCCGGCCTGCGCAGCCGCCGCTCGAGCCCCGGGCTCGAGACGGACAGCGTGTACCGGCCCGCAATGGGGTCGAGGTCGTCGAGGGCGGCCGAGACGTCCCGGGTGGCATCGCCGAGCTCGTCGAGTCCGACGCCCCCCTCACGATCGACGAAGACCGTGAGCTGGGCTCCCTGCACCTCCACATCCACCAGGTCCAGGCCCCGGGCCTCGAGGAGCGGTGACAGCGCGTCCGCCAGGTCCGTCGTCTCCCTGCTCATCGCCGTCACCTCCTCCTGTCGTCTGCACGTGTCCCCGCAAAGCGAAAGCGTGGGCCGCAGCCCACGCTTCAACGAGGTACTGATCTAAAAATGGACAGCCTGATGATTATAGCAATCCCAGGGCTAATACGACCGGGCGACCACGGCCATCAGGTCGGCCTCGACGTCGCCCGGCTCGGCCAGCGACCCGTCGGGCCGTTGCAGGCAGCGCACGGTGATCGCGTGTTCGGCCAAGCGGTCTTCGGCGTCGGGTCCCAGGGCACCCAGTCGGACCCGGGCGAAGCCCACCTTCGCCGCCGCCACGGCCTCCTCGAGCGACGCGGCATCCGCCGTCCGGGCCTCCCGGGCCGCCGTCGCCTCGGCCATGAGCTCGGCGCCGGCCGTCGCCAGCACCCTGTCCACGCTGGTTCCCACGGCGCCCAGCGCGACGTTCTGCTTCTCCCTCCGGTGGCGGGTCACCACGGTGACGTTGCCCTCGGCCAGGTCGCGGGGACCCACCTCCACCCGCACGGGTACGCCCTTGAGCTCCCAGTCCACGCTGCGGCGGCCGAAGCTGGTGTCGGTGCGGTCGTCGAGGCGTACCCGGTGTCCCGCCGCCCCGAGCTGGGCGACCAGGGCGTCGGCCGCGATACGGACCTCGGGCGCGTCCTTGACGACGAGGACCACCACCTGCGCCGGCGCCAGCGCCGGGGGCAAGCGGAGACCGAAGTCGTCGCCGTGGCCCATGACGAGCGCCCCGACCAGCCGGGTCGACACCCCCCATGAGGTCTGCCACACGTACTCGAGCGTGCCCGACGCGTTGGCGTAGGTGATGTCGAAGGGGCGCGCGAAGTTCTGCCCCAGCTCGTGACTGGTACCCATCTGCAGCGCCTTGCCGTCGCCCATCATCCCCTCGCAGGTCCAGGTGCGGGCCGCGCCGGCGAAGCGCTCGCGCGCCGTCTTGTGACCGGTCAGCACGGGCATGCTCAACGCCCCGACCATGGTGGAGAGGTAGACGTCGTTCAGGATGCGCAGCGCGTAGGCCCGCGCGTCGTCCTCGGTGGCGTGCGCCGTGTGCCCCTCCTGCCAGAGGAATTCGGTCGTGCGCAGGAAGAGCCGCGGGCGGAGCTCCCAGCGCACGACGTTGGCCCACTGGTTGATGAGGAGCGGCAGGTCACGGTGGCTCTGGATCCACTTGGAGAAGAAGCTGTTGATCACCGTCTCGCTGGTGGGCCGCACCACGAGTGGTTCCTCGAGCTCCTTGCCGCCCCCGTGGGTGACGACGGCGAGCTCGGGCGCGAAGCCCTCCACGTGCTCGGCCTCGAGCTTGAGGAAGGACTCGGGGATGAACAGCGGGAAGTACGCGTTCTCGGCGCCGGCTTCCTTGATCCGCCGGTCCAGTTCGGCCTGCATCAGCTCCCAGATGCCGTACCCCCAGGGCCGGATGACCATGGTGCCGCGGGCGGGGCCGTTGTCGGCCATCTCGGCGCCGGCGATCACCTCTTGGTACCAGCGCGGGAAATCCTCCTCCCGCGTCACGATGGCGCCCTTGGACATGGGTGGGCAGGCTAGTTGTCGGTGTGACGCCTGATGATCTCGATCTTCTCCGAGGTGTGGTTGGGGTCGGCGCCCGTCGTCTCGAGCAGCGCGCGCCGATCCGCCTCCGCCTCGGCCTCGGCACTCGAGTCGGCGGCGGCCATGCGCGCCTCGACTCCTTCGGACACCAGGCGCTCGGCCTCGTCGACGAGTGCTTGCACCATGTCCGCCTCGGGCACGACGCGGATGATCTTGCCGCGGATGAACAGGTGGCCCTTCTGCTTGCCCGCCGCGATGCCGATGTCGGCCTCCCGCGCCTCGCCGGGGCCGTTGACCACGCAGCCCATGACGGCGACCTGAATGGGCAGGTTCAGCTTCTCGAGCGCCTCCTGGGCGTCCTTGGCCACCGCGATCACGTCGACCTGGGCCCTCCCGCACGACGGGCAGGCGATCAGGTCGAGCCCCTTGCGCTCGCGTAGCCCGAGTGACTCGAGGAGCTGGCGGCCGGCTCGGGCCTCCTCGACGGGATCGGCGGTGAGCGAGTAACGGATGGTGTCGCCGATGCCCTCGGCCAGCAGGGCGCCGATGCCGGCCGTGCCCTTCACCAGCCCCCCGGGAGGCGGGCCCGCCTCGGTGACCCCGAGGTGCAAGGGATGGTCGAAGGTCTCCGAAGCGAGCCGGTAGGCCGCGATCATCAGGGCGACCGACGAGGCCTTCACCGAGATCTTGACGTCGTTGAAGTCGACTTCTTCGAAGAACGCGAGCTCGTTGCGGGCCGACTCCACCAGCGCCTCGGGCGTGGCACCGCCGTGCTTCTTGTAGAGATCCGGGTGGAGCGACCCTGCGTTGACCCCGATACGGATCGGCACACCGCGGTCGCGGGCCTCGGCGGCCACCTGCTTGATCTCGGCCTCCTTGCGCAGGTTGCCCGGGTTCAGGCGCAGCCCCTGCACCCCGGCCTCCAGCGCGGCGAGCGCCATCTCGTGGTGGAAGTGGATGTCGGCCACGATCGGCACCGGCGAGCGCGGCACGATGTGGGCGAGGCCCTCCGCCGCCGCCTCCTCGTTGCAGGTGCAGCGCACGATGTCCGCCCCCGCTGCGGCCAGCGCGTAGATCTGGGCCAGGGTGCCGTCGACGTCGGCCGTCTTCGTCGTCGTCATGGACTGCACGGTGATCGGTGCACCGTCGCCGATGGGCACGCCGCCCACCGTGACGCGACGTGTGGGCCGGCGGGGCGAGAGGAGCGACGAGGAGAGCTCCACGGCGATCAGTGCGGCAGGTGGAGCGGGTGGGTTATGTCGAGGTACATGGCGGAAAGGGAGACGAAGGCCAACAGTGCGATGAAGACCGCCGCCACCGGGAACAATTTGGTGATGTCGGCCCGGTAGTAGGGCTGCCCCTTCTTCGTGCGTATCCACTCGTAGCCGGCGATGGCGACGTGTCCCCCGTCGAGGGGGACCATCGGCAACATGTTCAAGATCCCGAAGACGATGTTGATGGCGATCAGCAGGATCAGGACCGAGGCCAGACCCGCCTGCTCGGATTGGGCGCCGAGGTTGGCGATGCCCACGATGGAGGACGCGCGCGGGGCCAACTGGGGATTGTTGGCAACCGATTGTGCGTACCTGGAATTCGTCAGCTGGTGCCACATGGAACCCAGCCCCGACGGCGAGAACACCTGCCCGATGCCACTCACCTCCTGGTCGGTGACCTGCCACATCGTGGACACGGCGGCGCCCGGAGCGGCCAGCGCGCCCACCGACTTCGTGGCATTCTCGATGGTCACGCCGAGGTAGCCACGGTTGGCCAGCGGCTGGCCATCCACCTTGACCCCCTTGCCGTTCTCGGGCGTGGCCGTCAGGTGGATGAGCTTGCCGTCGCGCTCGACTCCCAGGGTCAGCGGGGTGCCGACGGACCGCTTGATGACGTCGGTCATGGCGTTGGTATTGGTGAAGGACTTGCCGTCTATGGAGACGATCGTGTCCCCGGCCCGCAACCCGGCGAGCGCGGCCGGCGTCGTCCGGCCGGGCCAGTGCTCGATCGCACTGACCTTGTAGTTGTTGGTCGTCTGCCCGAAGGCGAACACCAGCACGAGGGCCAGGACGAACGCGATGAGAAAGTGCATGGCCGACCCGGCAGACGCCACGATGATGCGTTGGTGGAAGGGCTGCTGGCGGTAGGCGCGCGGCTCGTCCTCCTCGGTCACCTCCTCGGTGGAGGTGAACCCGACGATGCGCACGTACCCGCCGGCGGGGATGGCCTTGACGCCGTACTCGGTCTCTCCCCGCCGGACCGACCACAGCCGTGGGCCGAATCCGACGAAGTACTCCGTCACCTTCATGCCGGCGCGCTTGGCCGTCACGAAGTGACCGAACTCGTGCAGCATGACGATCGCAAAGAGGATGGCGATGAAGAGCAGCAGGTAGCCCCACCCGAGGGCCACGAAGACGGCCGTGATCAGGACGAGAGCCACCACCAGCTGGAGCACCCGGGTCGGGTTGCTTTCGGGCACCTCATCCGGCTCGAGGGGCGGCTGGGCCGGCGGCGCCTCCTTCTCGGTGAGCGTCATAGCGGCCTCAACGCTACCGGTCGCCACCGGCGGCGAGGCGTCGGTCCAGCGCCACGCGCGCCCGGGCCCGAGCCTCGGCGTCGGCCGCCAACACCCCTTCCACCTGGTCGACCGGGTCGTCGACCCATCCTTCGAGCGTCTCGGCCACCACGTCGGCGATGGCGCCCCAGGCCAGCGTGTTGGCGAGGAAGGCGCCGACGGCCACCTCGTTCGCCGCGCTGAGCCAGGCCGGGGCGGACCCCCCGCAGCGGCCGGCGGCGTAGGCCAGGTCGATGCAGCGGAAGACGGAGCGGTCGGGCGGTTCGAAGGTCAGGTTCAGCGGCCGCGACCAGTCGAGCGCACCGAAGGGCGCCGCGGCGCGGTCGGGCCAGCCGAGGGCATAGCCGATCGGGAGGCGCATGTCGGGATCGGACAGCTGGGCCAGCGTCGACCCGTCCCGCAGCTCGACCATGGAATGGACGATCGACTGCGGGTGCACCACGATCCCGATCCGGTCGTAGTCGATGCCGAAGAGCTCGTGGGCCTCAATCACCTCGAGGCCCTTGTTCATGAGCGTGGACGAGTCGATGGTGATCTTCGGTCCCATCGACCACGTGGGGTGTGCGAGCGCGTCGGCCACGGTGACCGTGCCGAGCCGATCGGCCGGCCAACCCCGGAACGGGCCGCCCGAGGCGGTCAGGAGCAGCCGGGCCACGTCGGTCGTCCCCTGCACCGAGGCCAGGCACTGGTGCAGGGCGCAGTGCTCCGAGTCGACCGGGACGATCTCCGCCCCGGGCGTGCGGCGCGCCTTTTGCACGATGGGTGCTCCGGCGATGAGCGACTCCTTGTTGGCCAGCGCAAGCCGCTTGCCGGCCTCGAGCGTCGCCATCGTCACGGGCAACCCGGCGAACCCGACCACCGCGTTCAGCACGACGTCGGCGCCCTGGGCGGCGGCGACCATCCCCTCCTCCCCCACCATGACCTCGGTGCCGGCCGGCACGCCGTCACACACCTCGCGGTAGAGGTCCGGGTCGCCGATGACCACGAGCTCGGGCCCGAACTCGCCCGCCTGCGCCACCAGCACCGCCGAGGAGCGCTGCGCCGCCAGCGCGTGTACCTGGAAGCGCTCGGGTTCTCGGCGTACGACGTCCAGCGCCTGCGTACCGACCGAGCCCGTCGAGCCCATCAGGCTGACCGTGCGCATCAGCTCATCCGAGGTGCATCGCCTTGACCGCGAAGTACGTCGCGGGGATCACGAAGAGCAGCCCGTCGACACGGTCGAGGATGCCGCCGTGGCCCGGCAGGAGCCGTCCCATGTCCTTGAGGCCCAGGTGTCGCTTGATCATCGACTGGCTCAGATCGCCCAGCGGCGCCACCACCGCCACGACCACCCCGTACAGCGCAGCCTTGCTGACGGTCCAGGGGTGGATGAAGTGGACCACCACGACGGAGACGAGGATGGCTGCAACGGCACCGCCGATCAGCCCCTCCCAGCTCTTGTTGGGACTGATGGACGGGGCCAGCTGGTGGCGTCCCATGGCCGAACCGACCAGGAGTGACGCCACATCGTCGGCCACCGTCACGATGACAGCAGCCAGGAGGAAGGCAATGCCGTGGCGGTCGGGGAACAGGTTGGGGTCGAGCAGGAGCGCGGCGAACGACCCGAACGCGCCGACCCAGACGAAGACGAAGACGGTCGCGGTGATCCCCGACACCGGTTCCGCTCCAGGTTCGACCCGGGCCAGGTACCAGATGAAGGAGCCGGCCACCATCAGCACCAGCACGAGCGGCAGCGCCGCCACTCCCTTGTTGTACGTCTCGATGAGCAGCGACAGCACCGCAACGAGCCCGAGCAAGGTGGCAGGGTGGTACTGGGCGCGCCGGAAGGCGGCGTACGCCTCGGCGGTCGCCAGCAACACGACGATGCAGACGATGACCATGCTCGCCACCGTGCCGGCGGCGAAGCAGGCCAGCGCGATCACGCCGAGCAGGACACCCGAGCCGATGGCCACCCGCATGTCGCGCCCCGTCGTGCCCGCGGTGCTCACATTGCCGGTGCGCACGTTGGCGCCGGACCGGGACGTGCGCGGCGCCCGCGCCCTTTGCTCGGGGGGGCGGGGCGGGGTGAGGCGCGACCCGGCAGCCGCCGACGCCGTCGGGACCGGGGCCGGCGCGAGCGGAGCGACCTCGACCGGCTCGAACTCGGGCTCGGGCTCGTAGTCGGGCTCCTTCAACAAGATCGTTTCTGGTTCGAACACAGGTGCGGGCTCGGGCTCGAGGCCGGGCTCGGGGGGAATGACGAGCGTGTCGTCGGACTCGAAGTGCCACGGTTGGCGCTCGGTGTCGATCTCCTCGCTCTGTTCGCTCAGGAGCGCGCCGACGGCCGGAAGATCGTCCGAGAGCATGGAGGGCTCGAAGACCTCCTCCTGGGCCTCCCAGTCGTTCTCCTCTTCGCGCCAGGTGGGCGGGGCGACGAGCTCGTCGCCGGTGCTGCGATCCAGCACCGCCGGGACCTGTCCGGTGGGTGCATCGTTCCAGTGCGGCAGTTCGGGATGGTCGTCGGCCACGGGGCCCGTCACCTCGCGCACGGTGTCGCCCGCCGGCTCGGCCCCGATGATGCGCACCCGACCCGAGTGGTAGCTGGGTGGATCCTCTTCGACGCCCTCCGGACCGGCGTCGCCGACGCCGTCGCTGCCGCTGTCGAATTCGCCGTAGTCGTCAGTGTCGTCGGGCATGTCTCGTCGCTCCTCAGACCTGCAGCAGCTCTTGCTCTTTGTGCGCCAGCAGCTGGTCGATCAGCGCGACCTGCTCGTGGGTGATCTTCTCGAGGTCCTTCTCGACCCGCTCGAGCTCGTCGGTCGAGAGCTCGCCGTCCTTCTGCAGTGCCTCGAGCTCGTGGCGCGCCGCCCGGCGCACGTTGCGCACTGCGACTCTCCCCTCCTCGGCCTTGTGCCGCACCACCTTGACCAGCTCCTTGCGACGCTCCTCGGTCAACGGCGGAAAGGCCAGTCGGATCACGGTGCCGTCGTTGGTGGGGTTGATGCCCAGGTCGGATGCCATGATTGCCTTCTCGATCGCGCCGAGAGACCCCTTGTCGTAGGGCGAGATCACCAAGAGCATGGCATCGGGCACGCTGAACCCGGCCAGCTGCCGCAGCGGCGTGGGGGTGCCGAAGTAATCCACCGGCAACGGCTCGAGGAGCGCCGATGAGGCACGCCCGGTGCGCACGTTGCCCATTTCCTGGCGTACATGGTCGATGGCCTTGCCCATCTTGTCCCTGGTGTCATCTTTGACCAGGCCGGCGAGGTCATCGTCCATCAGCGGACCAGCGTACCGATCTGCTCGCCGCTGAGCGCACGGGGGATATTCCCGGGGATCATGAGGTCGAAGACGCGGATGGGCAGGTCATTGTCCTTGCAGAAGGTGATCGCGGTCAGATCCATGACCCGCAGGTCCCGGTTGATGACCTCCATGAACGAGATCTCGTCATAACGGGTGGCGGTGGGATCGAGCTTGGGATCGGCGCTGTAGACGCCGTCCACCCCCGAATGGGTGCCCTTGCACAGCAGCTCAGCGCCGATCTCGGCCGCCCTGAGCGCGGCGGGGGTGTCGGTGGTGAAGAAGGGGTTCCCCATGCCGGCCGCGAAGACCACGATGCGGCCTTTCTCGAGGTGCCGGATGGCCCGGCGCCGGATGTAGGGCTCCGCCACCTCCGCCATGGAGAGCGCGCTCAGCACCCGGGTCGGCTGGTCCTGGTGCTCGAGCGCATCCTGGAGCGCCAGCGCGTTGATCACGGTTCCGAGCATCCCCATGGTGTCGGAGGTGGCACGGTCCATCCCGCCGCTCTCACCCGTCGTGCCGCGCCAAATGTTGCCGCCGCCCACCACGACGGCGAGCTCCAGCCCGCCGCCGTCCATTGCACGCGTCATCTCCTTGGCCATCCGCTCGACGGTGGCGGCATCGATGGTCTCGTCGGACGCGGCCGAGGCCAGCGCCTCCCCCGACATCTTGAGGACGATCCGGCGCGGCTCTCCCACGCTCAGGCGCCGACGACGACCTGCGCGAACGACACGACACGGGCCGAGCCGAGCATGCCGGCGATCGTCTGCTTCTCGTCCCGTACGTACGACTGATCGAGGAGCACCCGCTCCTTGAACCAGCCGGTCATGCGGCCTTCGACGATCTTCTCCATAGCGGCCTCCGGCTTGCCCTCGTTGCGCGAGATCTCCTCCAGCGTGGCGCGCTCGGCGGCGACCTCGGCCTCGGGGACTTCGTCGCGACTCAAGAAGGCGGGCCTGGTGAACGCGATGTGCACGGCGATGTCATGGGCGAGCTCCTCCGAGCCGCCCTCTACGACCACCGCCACCCCGTTGACGCCGCGCCCAGCCTGCTGGTGCAGGTAGGTGTCGACCAGCTGACCGGGCTGGGCGACCAGACGGCGCACCCGACCGACAGAGATGTTCTCCTTGAGGGTCGCCCGCAGCCGCTCGATCTCACCGTCGAGCTCCGCGGCGGCGTCCTCGCCCTTGGCCGCCACCAGCGCAGCCAGCTCTTCGGCCAGGGCCACGAACTCGTCGGCCTTGGCCACGAAGTCCGTCTCGCAGCGCAATTCGACCACGGCGGCGGCGTCACCGGAGCGCTTGACGGCGACCGCACCCTCCGATGCCTCGCGGTCGCTCCGCTTGGCCGCACCGGCCAGGCCCTTCATGCGCAGGAGCTTGGCCGCCTCCTCGAGGTCGCCGCCGGTCTCCTCGAGGGCGTTCTTGCAGTCCAGCATGCCCGCGCCTGTCATCTGGCGCAGGGTGGACACGTCCTTGGCGGTGTAGCCGGCCACGATCAGGCCACCTCCACCGGCTCGGGCGGTGCATGAACCCGGCGTGGCCGGGGGGCGGGTGCGGCGTCGTCGGCCGGCGCCGCGGGCGCCATCTGGCGCCGGTGCTCGGCGATGAAACGACCTTCGACCACGGCGTCGGCGATCACGCGGCACATGAGCGAACCCGAGCGAATGGCGTCGTCATTGCCCGGGATCACATAGTCGATCACGTCGGGATCACAGTTGGTGTCGACGACCGCGACCACCGGGAGCCCGAGCTTGCGCGCTTCGGTCACCGCAATGTGCTCTTTCTTGGTGTCGATGACGAACACCGCGCTGGGCAGCCGGTCCAGGTCGGCAATGCCGCCCAGGTTGCGGGTCAATTTCTCCAGCTCGCGGGTGTGCTGCAGCGCCTCCCGCTTCGGCATGCCGTCGAAGTCGCCGGCGGCCTGCATGGCCCGCAGCTCCTGCATGCGCTTCACCCGGCCCGAGACGGTGGTGAAGTTGGTCAGCATGCCGCCGAGCCAGCGCTGGTTGACATACGGCATGCCGCAGGCCTCTGCGTACTCGGCGACCGGGCCCTGGGTCTGCTTCTTCGTCCCCACGAACAAGACGGTGCCGCCGTTCGCCACCAGGTCCCGGACAAAGGAGTACGCGGTCTCGACCCCGGTCAGCGTCTTGCGCAGGTCGATGAGATAGATCCCGTTGCGCTCACCAAGGATGAAGCGCTTCATTTTCGGGTTCCATCGTCGCGTCTGGTGGCCGAAGTGGACGCCGGCCTCCAGAAGCTGTCGCATGGAAACGACGGCCATAGAAATGTTCCTCCAGTCGGTTGCTCCCCTGGCGCAGCGCCACCCGAGGCGGCGACCGCGGAATGCGCGCAGGTGATGTTGGTCGGTGTTGCCTCCCACCCCCTGGTGGGCCGGGCCACCTTAGCCGCTCGGCGGTCCCCTCAGGCCCTCGGATGAGTCTCGCCGTAGACCGAACGCAGACGCTCCTTGCTGACATGCGTGTAGACCTGCGTGGTGGCCAGGCTGGCGTGGCCCAGCAATTCCTGGACGACCCGCAGGTCGGCACCCCCGTCGAGGAGGTGGGTGGCGTAGGTGTGCCGCAGGGCGTGCGGATGCGTGGGCGAGACGGCACGGCGGTCCAGGATGCGCCGGACGTCCCGGGGCCCGAGGCGGGCGCCCCGCCGGTTCACGAAGGCCGCCTCTGCCGGACCGTCCATCCGGTCCCGCCCGTCCTCGAACCAGGTGCGCAGCGCGTCCACCGCGGCGTCGTGCACCGGCACGCGGCGCTGCTTGGCGCCCTTGCCCAGCACGGTCACCGTCCGGCCGCGCAGATCGACGTCGCCCCGGTCCAGCCCGCAGAGCTCCGAGACACGCAGGCCTGCCGCGTAGAGCAGTTCGAGCACCGCGAGGTCGCGCCGGTCCACGGCGGACTCGGCCGCCACGTCGAGGAGGCAGGCCACCTCCCCGCCGGAGAGGACGCGAGGCAGGCGCCCACCGCCCGAGGGGGCGCGCAACGAGCGGGCCGGATCGGAGCCGAGGCGACCCTGCCGTACCTGCCAGGAGAAGTAGCAGCGCAGTGCAGCCGCCTTGCGGGCGATGGTGGCGCGGGCGAGCCGCCGCGTCCCCAAGGAGGCCAGATAGCGGCGCAGGTGCATGCGGTCGACGCGCTCGGGTGTCTCGATGTCGCTGCGGGCCATCCACGCCGCGAAGGCGCGCAGATCGCTGACATAGGCGGTGCGGGTCGCCGCCGAGCGACCGCCGAGCCAAGCTGAAAAGCCAGGCAGATCCCAGTCGGGCGGCACGGGATGCAACGGTACCGCCCCCACCAGGGTGACCTCGGGCACTAACGTCGCCCGCGAACCAACGGGGGGTCCGCTGGGTTCGCGAAAGGGAGGACCGATGGTCGCGAGATTCGATCGCCGTTCCCTGCTGGCAGGTGGGGCGGCAGCCGCCGCAGGTGTGGCCGGCGCGTCGGCACTCGGTACGGGGTGGGACGGCATCGCAGGCGCCGTCACGAACGGCCCGGGTCGCAACGGGATCTCGACGAAGACCCCGAAGAAGGGCGGATCGCTCGTCTTCGGAGTGGACGCCGAGGAGTCTGGCTTCGACCCGACGCAGGCCCGTTTCGACGAGGTGGGCGTCATGTACGCCCGTACGGTCTTCGACCCACTCACCATCATCACGCTCAACGGAGACTGGGTCCCATATCTAGCGCAGTCCGTCGTGCCCAACGCGTCCTACACCTCGTGGACCGTCACGCTGCGGCCCAACATCGTCTTCCACGACGACACGCCGTGCAACGGTGCGGCGCTGCTGACGAACTTCCAGGCCCAGGCCAAGTCCCTCCTGACCGGCATCGTCCTCAGCCCGACCCTGGTCTCGATCACCCAGACCGGTCCGCTGGCGGTGACGATCACGTTCAAGGCTCCCTGGGTCCCCTTCCCCTACTACCTGGCCGGTGGCATCGGCGGCCAGATCGCCTACATCGCCGCGCCGTCCATGCTGGCCAACCCCAACGGGACCTCGCACCCCGTGGGCACCGGGCCCTTCGTGTTCAAGGAGTGGATCCCCAACGACCATTTCACGGCCACGGCGAACCCGAACTATTGGCGCAAGGGCATGCCGTACCTGTCCCAGATCACCTACAAGCCGATCCCGGACGAAGAGGCCCGCTCGGAGGCGCTCAAGTCGGGCACCATCGACCTGATGATCACCGACACCCCGCAGATCATCACCCAGTTCAGGGGGAACAAGAGCTACTCCTACATCGACGACAGCACCCACGTCGCCGGCGAGCCCGACATGAACTGCGTCCAGCTCAACTGCCTGGCCCCGCCGTTCAACAACGCCAGCGTTCGTCGCGCCGCCGCCATGGCGATCAACCGGAACCAGTACGCCAAGGTGATCGACGAGGGCGTCCTCCCGGTGAGCAACGGCCTCTTCGTCCCCGGATCCCCGTACTACTCGACCACCCAATACCCGGGCTACAACCCCACCCAGGCGGCCAAGCTGGTCAAGGCGGCAGCCAAGACCAATGGCGGGCCGATCTCGTTCTCGTACGGCTCGACCAACTCGCCGGCGGCCATCCGGGCGGCTCAGTACCTCGAGCAGGCGTGGGGGCAGGTGGGTTTCCAGGTCAAGACCAACATCGTGGAGCAGAACGACACCATCAACAACGCGCTGGCCGGGAAGTACCAGGCCCTGGGCTGGCGGCAGTTCGGTGCGGTCGACCCCGACCTCAACTACATCTTCTGGAGCACGACCACGGTCAGCTCGGGGTCTCTCTCCATCAACATGGCCCGTAACGCGGACCCGGTGATCGAGAAGGCGCTGCTCACCGGCCGAGCGAGCACGGACAAGGCTGTCCGTGAGACCGCCTACCAGACGGTCAACAAGCGCCTGGCCCTGGACATCCCCTACCTGTGGACCGACCGGGCGGTGTGGGCCGTGATCGGCGACACGACCGTGCAGAACTTCAACAACCCCACCACGCCACAGGGCACGCCTGCGTACGGCATGATTGGGGGCTCAATCTGGCCCACCCAGATCTGGATCAGCTGAGCTGGAGGCTGATGAGCGGGCGCATCCTGGTCGTCGAGGACGATGAGCGGATCCGGTCCTCCATGCGCCTTGCCCTGGAGGGTGAAGGCTACGAGGTAAGGGACGCCGCCAGCGGCGAGGAAGGCCTCGACCTCTTTGCGGAGGCGCCCACCGACGTGGCGTTGATCGACCTGATGCTGCCGGGCATGGACGGTTTCGAGTGCTGTCGGGCGCTGCGGCGCAACAGCGCCGTGCCGATCATCATCGTCACGGCGCGGTCCGACACCCACGACGTGGTGGCCGGGCTCGAGGCCGGCGCCGACGACTACGTCACCAAGCCCTTCGTGGCCAAGGAGCTGGCGGCGCGCATCCGCGCCCTCCTGCGCCGGGCCCGGCCCGCCGAGGAGGAGCCCGGCGCGATCACCTTCGGGGACCTCCAGCTCCTCCCCGAACAGGGGGTGCTCCGCCACCTCAACGGCGACGAGGTGCACTGCACCCGCACCGAATTCCGTCTGCTGTGCGAGTTGGCCGCCAGCCCCAACAAGGTGCTCAGCCGGGAGCAACTGCTGGACCGGGTCTGGGGCTACGACTACTTCGGCGACGGGCGCCTGGTCGACGTCCACATCCGGCGCTTGCGCACCAAGGTCGAGGCGGACCCCGCGGTCCCCCAGCACATCCTCACCGTGAGGGGCATGGGCTACAAGCTGGTGCCCTGAGGTGAAGCTGGGCATTGGCGCCCGCATCACGGCCGTCTTCGGTCTCGGGGCGCTGGTGCTCTCCATCCTGATGGGCGGTCTGTCGTACTTCACGACCCGCCACTTCCTGCTGGCCGGGCGCGAGTCGGCGGCGCAGCACCAGGCCTTCGACAACGCCTTGCTCGTGCGGACCGCCCTGGAGGGGAGCGACACCCAGTACGTCACGCTTCTCACCTCCATCGACGAGGGCACGGGCGCCCACTCCGTGCTCTACCACCAGTCCAAGACGTACGTCTCGTCGCTGTCGGTGAACGCCTCGTCCATCCCGGTCAAACTGCGCAAGGTGGTCCTCGCCGGCACCGCCGCCACCCAGACCTACCGCGACGCGCAGGGAGCATCGGAGATCGTCGTCGGCGTGCCCGTTCCCTCCGTGGACGCCGCCTACTTCGAGGTGTTCGACCTCTCCGACCTCGACCACACGCTGCGCGTCCTCGGGCTGACCCTCTTCGGTGCCGGCGTGGTCACCACCCTCCTGGGCGTCGGGCTCGGCCGCTTCGCCAGCGTGCGCTCGCTGCGCCCTCTGGCCGACGTATCGAGGGCGGCGGGTGCCATCGCCGGCGGCGAACTCGACACCCGCCTCGACCCAGACGCCGCCGACCCCGACCTCGAGGGCCTCACCATCTCCTTCAACGCCATGGTCGACCAGCTGCAGGAGCGGATCGAGCACGAGGCGCGGTTCAACTCAGACGTGAGCCATGAGCTGCGTTCGCCGCTGACGACCCTGGCCGCCGCCCTCGAAGTCCTCGAGCGCGACCGCGACCAGCTCCCGCTGCGCTCCCAGCGGGCCTTGCAACTGCTCGCCGACGACCTTCGTCGCTTCCAGCGCATGGTGGGCGACCTCCTCGAGATCTCGCGGGCAGACGGCGGTTCGGTCGACGTCTTCCTCGAGGAGGTGAACGTCTCGGAGCTGGTCCAGCGCTCGGTCGAGGCCGGTTTCGGGCACATGGACGACCACGGACTGGGAGCGCCGCCCGAGGTGCAGGTCGACCCCGGTGTGCGCTCGTGGCGGGTCGGGGTCGACAAGCGCCGCTTCGAGCGTGTCATGGTCAACCTGATGGAGAACGCGTCCCACTACGGTGGCGGGGTCACCGCGATCGCGGTCGGTCCCGGCGCCGCCGCGTTGGTCGAGGTGACGGTCGACGACGCGGGACCGGGCATCGACCCCCGGGAGCGCGCCAAGGTGTTCGAGCGCTTCTACCGGGGCTCGGCATCGGGTCGGCGCGGCGCAGGGACGGGCACCGGCTTGGGCCTGGCGCTCGTCGCAGAGCACATGAGCGTGATGCACGGTACGGTCCGCGTCGAGTCATCTCCCCACGGTGGCGCGCGCTTCGTCCTTTCGCTCCCGGTGCAGTCGAACGGTGACGAGCCCGAGGTCGACTCGTGATGCGCCGGCTCGCCGGGCTCGCCGTGCTCGCCGTGGCCATCGCAACGGCGGGGTGCGCCATCCCGACCCAGAGCGCGCCCAGCACGGTCGCGCCGGCGAAGGTGCCCTTCAATCTCCTCGACCCCCATCTGCCCACCACCACGACGACGCAGCCGAAGCCCTCCTCCCTCGTACCGGTCAAGGTCTTCTTCCTCAACACGACGAACCAGCTCGAACCGGCCACGCGCGTGGTGGCAGCCCCAGCCCCGCTGATTTCCATCCTCACCGCCTTGTTGGCGGGCCCCACGAGTGCCGAGACGACCGGCGGTGCCTTCACCGCCATCCCGAGCAACGTGGTGGTGCTGTCGGCCACGATGCAGGGCAACGTCGTGACCGTGAACATGAACAGTGCCTTCGGGCAGATCGCCGGCACCTCCACCGAGCTCGCCGTGGCGCAGATCGTCGCCACCGTCGCCACGGAGAACGGACTGGGCACGGGGGTCATATTCGAGATCGACGGCCAACGCACCAGCGTCCCGATCGCCAACGGCTCGCAGGTCGCCGGTCCCGTCTATCTCATCGAGTTCCTCAGCGTCGCGCCCTGAACCGGCGCGCAGCCTCGGGTCAGCCTGCGTTCTCGACGTCGCGGCGCCAGGGCACCCGTGGTGCGCCCGACCAGAGGTGCTCGAGGTCGTAGTACTCACGCGTCTCCTGCAAGAAGACGTGCACGATGAAGTCGCCGTAATCCATGAGCACCCAGGTGGCATCGCCGAGACCCTCGATCCGGACGGGGACGACGCCGTGCGCCTCCTTGACCCCCCGCTCGATCTCCTCGACGAGGGTGCGCACGTGGCGTGTGTTCTGGGCGCTGGTGATGACGAAGGCGTCGACCACGCCGAAGAGCTCCTCCATCGCCAGCACCACCGTGTCGCGTCCGAGCTTGGCGTCGGCCGACTCGGCCGCCGTGGCAGCCGTGGGCGGCAGCTGGACGTGCACGTCCAACCCTGGGCTCAATGGAGCACGTCCAGTATCCCTACCGTGAGCCCGAAAGCGCCGACGAGGACGGAGCACCCGGCGATCGCCCAGCGCCGGCGGGATCGCCGGGCCAGCTTCTGCTCCAGCCGGCGGTCGGCCCGGCGCTGGGAGGGTGTCGGGGACGGGCCCACCGGGGGACTGTCCGAATACTCCGTCCACCCGGCCGACATGGCGCTCATCTACCCGACAGCGTACAGAGTGCGGCGCTGGATGCAACGGATCACGTCATCGGGGACCAGGCCGTCGACCGGGCGGCCGGCCGCCAGCAGGTCACGGACCTCCGAGCTCGAGACGGCGACCTGCGGGCCGTCGATCCACTCGACCCGCCAGCCCGGGGCGACGCCCCGGCCGGCGTCGGTCGGGCGGGACACGACGGCCAGGGTGACCAGGCGCTGGAGGTCCCCGGGGCGGTGCCACGAGCCGAGCTCGGGCACCAGGTCGGCCCCGACCACCAGGAACAACTCGACGGGGCCGCCAGCCCCGGCGAGTATCTCCTCGGCCGTGTCCACCGAGTAGCTGGGGCCACCCCGGTCGATCTCGAGCCGGCTGGCCTCCGCGCCGGAGATCCCTTCGGCCAGCGCCTCGGTGAGCGCGTAGCGGTCCTCGGCGGCGGACACCTGCCGCTGGGCCGACTTCTGCCACGGATCGTTGGCCACGACGAGGAGCAGGCGGTCAAGACCGAGCTGGCCGATCACGGCCCGCGCCGCCACCGCGTGACCGACGTGCGGCGGATCGAACGTCCCTCCGAGGATCCCGATACGAACGGGGGGCTCAGGAGCCGGCAAGCTCGGCGATCACCGGCGCCAGCGCGTCCATCTCCGCCTCGTGCACGACGATGTAGCTGAAGCCGAGGTCCTCCCGCCGCTTCCGGAGGATGTCGACGATCTGTGACGCCGTACCGATCAGAGCAACCGGCGCGGCGCGCAACTGGTCGGGTGTCAGGTTGAACAGCGGCGCCAACGATGCGACGACCTCGTCCGCGTTCGGGACGACCTGCACGGTCGCGGTCCAGCATTGGAACTCGAGGTCGACCGCGCGCTCGCCCGCCGCCTCCTTGACCCACCGCACCCGGTCGGCGTACTTCTCCACGACAGACTCGGCCGCCACCTCGAGACCGACGTAGCCGGCGGTGAGACTCGGCACGATGCTCACCGTGTCGGCGTAGAGGCCGGCCAGGGTGAGAATGCGCTTCCCGCCGCCGCCGATCACGAGCGGCGGCCCCCCGGGTGTGACCGGAGCAGGGGAGGCGACCGCCTCGGTCACGCAGTAGTGCTCGCCGCTGAAGGTGGCACTCCCGTTTCGCCACATGGCGCGCATGATCTCGAGGCTCTCGGCCAACCGGGCGACCCGCACCGATGGCCGTTCCATCGGGATGCCCGACAGCGCGTAGTCGGTGGACATCCAGCCGGCGCCCATGCCGAGCTCGAAGCGGCCACCGGTGACGACGTCGAGGGTGGCGGCCTCCTTGGCCAGGACGACCGGGTGGCGGAAGTCGTTGTCGAGGACCAGTGTCCCGACGCGCAGCGTCGTCGTGGCCTCGGCGGCAACGGTCAGGGCCACCAGAGGGGCCCACTGGTCGTCGAGGTGGTCGGGCACGTACAGGGTCGAGTAACCGAGGTCCTCGGTCTTGCGCGCCAGGTCACGCCACGCGGCGGGGGATGCTGCGCCGGAGGCCTGCAGGGCAAACCGGAAGGCGGCCATGGGGGGCGATCCTACGGCGTTAACCTGGTGTGGTGACGAGCCAACCCGATTCCTCCTCTTGGAGCGCCGCGTCCTGGCGGAAGTTCCCCGCCGCGCAGCAGCCGGACTGGCCCGACGCGGACGCGCTGAAGAAGGCCGAGGCGCGGCTGTCCACCCTGCCACCGCTCGTCTTCGCCGGCGAGGCGCGCCACCTGTCCGCACAACTCGGCGCGGTGGCCAATGGCGAGGCCTTCCTGCTCCAGGCGGGTGACTCCGCGGAGTCCTTCGCCGAGTTCACGGCCGACTCGATCCGGGACAAGCTCAAGATAATTCTGCAGATGGCGGTGGCCCTCACCTACGCCGCGGGCGTGCCGGTGGTGAAGGTGGGCCGCATCGCCGGCCAGTTCGCCAAGCCGCGCACTGCCGGCACCGAGCGGGTGGGCGACACGGAGCTGCAGTCGTTCCGCGGCCACATGGTCAACCACGAGGCGTTCGAGGTCGAGGCGCGCAAGCCCGACCCCGAGCGACTGGTGGCCGCCTACCACCAGTCGGCCTCGACGCTCAACCTGTTGCGCGCCTTCACCAAGGGTGGCTTTGCCGACCTGTCACAGGTCCACCTGTGGAACCAGCAGTTCGTGGCGTCCTCCACCGAGGGACAGCGCTACGAGCGCATCGCCTCGGAGATCGACCGCGCCCTGCGCTTCATGGCGGCCTGTGGCATCAACCTCGGTGCCGAGGAAGGGCTGCACGAGGTCGACTTCTGGACCAGCCACGAGGCGCTGATCCTGCCGTACGAAGAATGCCTGACCCGCGTGGACTCGCTCACCGGCGATTGGTACGACTGCTCGGCCCACATGGTGTGGCTCGGCGATCGCACCCGCCAACTCGACGGTGCCCACCTCGAATTCCTCTCGGGCATCAACAACCCGGTCGGCGCCAAGGTGGGACCCAGCTGCACCCCTGCCGAGGTTGTCGCCCTCTGCGAGCGCCTGAACCCGGACCGTCTGGCGGGCCGCCTCACGCTGATCACGCGGCTGGGGGCCGACGGGATCGGGGAGCTGCTGCCACCGATCCTCCGCGCCGTCGAGGCCGAGGGGCACCCGGTCGTGTGGGTCTGCGACCCCATGCACGGGAACACGTTCACCAGCGACGGCGGCCACAAGACCCGGCGCTTCGACGACATCCTCTCCGAGTTGCGCTCCTTCTTCGACGTGCACCGCGACGAGGGCACCTGGCCCGGCGGCGTCCACGTGGAGCTCACCGGCGACGATGTGACCGAATGCCTCGGCGGGGCCGAGGAGATCCTCGAGGGTGACCTCGGCGCTCGCTACACGACCACGTGCGACCCCCGGCTGAACGCCCGGCAGTCGCTCGACCTGGCCTTCCGCGTGGCGGAATTCCTGAGAAGTTGATCCGCCGCCTCGTCCTTGCCGTGCTGGTGACGGCACTGCCGCTGTTGGCCGTCATGACGACGGTCGTCACCACGAACGCGCCGCCGGCCGGGGCAGCCCAGGCGTCGTCGGCCTACTGGCTGGTGGCCTCCGACGGCGGGATCTTCAGCTTCGGCGGGGCGCCGTTCTACGGGTCGACGGGCGGCATAGCGCTCAACAAGCCGATCGTCGGCATGGCGGCCACGCCGGGAGGGGGCGGCTACTGGCTGGTGGCCTCCGACGGTGGCGTCTTCAGCTACGGCAACGCGAAGTTCTACGGCAGTACCGGGTCCATCACGCTCAACAAGCCGATCGTCGGCATGGCCTCGACGCCGGACGGCAAGGGCTACTGGCTGGTGGCGTCCGACGGGGGGATCTTCTCCTACGGCGACGCCCACTTCTTCGGGAGCACCGGGGCCATCACGCTCAACAAGCCCGTGGTCGGCATGGCCGCCACGCCCAGCGGCAACGGATACTGGCTCGTGGCCTCCGACGGCGGGATCTTCGCCTACGGGGATGCGACGTTCCACGGCAGCACGGGCAGCCTGGTCCTGAACAAACCGGTCATCGGCATGATCACGGGGCCGGCCGGGGCCGGCTACTTCCTGGTGGCCTCCGACGGCGGCATCTTCAGCTTCGGCACGGCGCCCTTCTACGGTTCGCTGGGTGGTCTGCCGTTGAAGAACCCGATCATCTCGGCGGCAGCCACGCCGACCGACAACGGCTACTGGTTCACGGACACCGCCGGCCTCGTCTCGAACTTCGGGTCGGCCAGCTATTACGGCTCGGCTCCCTCCCCGCTCAACCGACCGATCGTCGGGATGGCGGAGGCACCGGGAAACGGCACCTTCGTGGGCGGGACGTACGTGTCGGGCACGTACGGGTACGACATCAGCTACGCCCAGTGCGGGAACTTCCCGACCGGTGACCACGCGATCGGCATCGTGCAGGTGGGCCAGGTGAACGGATCTTCATTGACGAGCCCGAACCCTTGCTTCGCCGGCGAAGCGGCCTGGGCGGGCGGTGGGCTCAACCTGTACGTCTACATGGGCTACGGGACGTCGACCACGAACGAGCCGGGGTGCCTGGGTGACGTGTCCTGCAATGCCGGGTACCAGGCTGGACAGTCCGCCTACGCGTTACGCCGCGCAGGCCGGAGCCGGCTCGACAACGATCCCGTGGTGGCTCGACGTCGAGAGCGAGGACGCCAACTGGTCGGGCAATCTTTCGGAGAACGCGCAGTTCGTCCAGGGCGCCCTCAACGCACTCCACGAGAGCGAGGGCATCCCCGACGTCGGCATCTACGCCAGCCCGGGCGTCTGGAACACCATCGTCGGCGACTACGCGCCGTCGGTGCCCTACTGGATGGCCGACTACCTGCCGTCGCCCAGTGGGCCGGGCTCCTGCGCCGACTACCAGAACTGGGTGACCAACCACGGTGCCCAGTTGCCCGGACCGCCCGAGGTCGTGCAGTACAACAGCCTGCAGTACGACATGGACTACGCCTGTTAGTTCGCCGGCTCAGCGCATTGTCTCCATGCCCCACAGGCTTGCCCTGACATAGGTTCTCGCCATGGACGTGCACTACGAATGGCGGGGTCCCTTCGCCAACGCCGACGTCAACGCGCTCCACGCCGAGGGCTTCGGACACCCCGTTCTCGACATCGACTGGCGGGGTCAGGTCGAGCGCCACAGTCTGGGCTGGGTCTGTGCGTCTGACACCGGACGCCTGGTCGGCTTCGTGAACGTGGCTTGGGACGGCGGGGTGCACGCCTTCGTCATCGACACGCTCGTCGAGGTGGGTGCCCGCCGGAGCGGGATCGGCAGCCGGCTCGTCGAGGTCGCGGCCACCGAGAGCAGGTCCGCCGGGTGCGAATGGCTCCACGTCGACTTCGACGAGGAGCAGCGCGACTTCTATCTCGAATCGTGCGGCTTCACGTCCACCCCCGCCGGGCTCATGGCGCTCCGGTAGCGCCCGGACCGGGCGCGTCGTCGGACGACGGTGTCTGCCAGAACACCTCCACGAGCGAGATGTGACCGCCGTGGTCGATGTGGAACGAATACGCCTCCTCCAGGTGAAGCTCCCGGTCTGGATAGGTCAGGTGCTCCGTGACCCGTGCGAAGCCCGATCGGCCGTCCGCGGCGTAGGTGACCCGGTGGACATCGTTGCCGTACTCCGCCGGCACGGATGCTTCGAGGAGATCCAGGTAGCGCTCGCGCCCCGTGACGCGATCCCCGAACGGGCCGATCCGCTCCACGCCGGATGAGAGCAGCGCACCGAGCGACTCCCAGTCCCGGGCGGTCAGCCGGTCGAAGAACCGTTCGATCGTGCCGCCGGGCGCAGCCGCCGGGCGGCCGGGGCCGGGTGTGTCGCCGGGGTCGCCACCGCGCAGGATGTCCACCACCCGCCGCCTGAGATCGTCCCCGTCGGTGCCGAATGCGGCCAGCACCGACTCGACCATGTCATCCCCTTGCGAGATCAGACCGAGCATCAGGTGCTCGGTGCCGATCGTCTTCGAGCCGAGCGCCAAGGTCTCGCGCAACGACAGTTCCAACACCTTCTTCGCCCCCGGTGTGAACGGGGGCGAGCTCTCCTCGGATCGTTCGGGGCCGGCCATCCGTCGCACCGCCTCTCGGGCGGGCTGCAGCTCGATCCCCGCCGACGACAGCGCCCGCGCCGCCACGCCGTCACCCTCCCCCACCAGCCCCAGGAAGATGTGCTCGCTGCCGATGAAGGGATGGCCGAGCCGGCGCGCCTCCTCTTGCGCCAGGACGAGGACCCTGCGGGACCGGTCGGTCAGGCGCTCGAACACGCCGCAAGCGTGCCAGACCTCGCGGCGGCTCGCGCCGTCTCCTCCTCGGTCAGGACCTCGATGCGATGAGCGTGCGCAACCGCTCGGCGTTGCGCTCGAACGGGTCTGCCGCCTCGAGGGCCAGATCGACGCCGCCGGGAGGAACCCACGACCTCCGCGCCCGCTCGACGTGGTCCCAGTCCAGCTCGTACCAGTGCGGGATCTGGCGCTGCCGACCCTCGACGCGCGAACGGTGCACCGCGGCGTCGGCACACGTTGTCATGACGACGAGGCTCTCGGCGCCTTCCTCGTGCGCCACGAAACGGGTGCCCTCGACCTCGGGGTCACGGGCCACACCGTCGAGCACGACCGACGAGCCCAACCGGAGCTGGGAGCGCGCCAGCGCCCAGAGCAACGACCACCCGACACCCCGGTGCCCGCGAGAGTCCCATCGCGTCGAGAGCATCTTGGATCTCGCGGTGGGGCCGCAGACCGCTCATGGCCCAGTCGTGACCGAGCACGGGAGCGCGCAGCGCGCGGCCTGCGACCTCGGCCATGGTCGACTTCCCGGTTGCCGGCAGACCGGTGATCAGGACGAGGAACATCGTGCCGTCGAACCGTATCGCCCGCAGCTAAGACCCGGCGCCCGTTCCGCCGAGCCGGGGCAACCACGGGTGATCCGGGGCGCTCATGGCGAGCGCCCGCTCCAGCCAGCCACGCTCGTCCTCGCTCAGGAGAGGGGCGACTCGCTCGAAGTCGGCACGATCCTTGTCCCGCAGGCTCGTGCTCTTGTAGAGCAGCTGAATCTCTGGTGCGAGTGCCGCCATGGCGGGGACCGACGCCCGGCCGCTCACGGACGCGACCGGGCGTCGGATGCGCCGGTCACGCCGGTAGACCCAGTCGTCGCCGTCCACCTCCTCGACCATGACCTGGAGGCCCCACGCTTCACCCTCGCCGCGGCGGCACCACACGTCGTGCACGTGGTCTTCGAGCTCGGATCCCGCCGGCCAGGGATGCAGCGATCCGCGACCAGGGGGGTCGGCGACATGGACGTCCCACAGGGCGACGTGCCGCCGGAAGCCGGCCGCGTCGGGACGGAGGATGCTCACGTCGGTGTCGGTGTGCTGGCGGGTCTGGCGGCCGACCGCAAGGTCGAGGCACCAGCCGCCGGCGATCCACCATCGGAAGCCGGCCCCAGCGAAGAGACCCTGCACTTCTGCCGGTGTCAGCGGCTCCCATGGCCCGAGGTCGGCCATTCCTGCAGGCTATCGGCCTTCGAGGGAATGGGTCTTTGGGCCCATGAAACGACGCCGGCATCACGGTTAGGGTTGTGGGCGCGTCGGCCAGAGCACCACGAACGAGGGGGCCACCATGACGATCCAAAGTGCCGCGCTGAGCGCCCTCTGGCGCCGCGGCGCAGTTGCCGTCCTTGCCGTGCTGGCCGTCTTCGTGACGGCCTCCGTGTTCAACCACGTCGCCGAATGACCGAGTCGGAGAGCCGGGTCGGCGCCACAACAGACGCTCGATGATCTGACCGAACGAATCGGCGTCGCCGTTCCGCGCGATCCGGTCATCGAAGACAGTCCCTCCGCACCCGCTCAGTGCGCCACGCCGGCGCGGTGGGAGCTACGTGTCCGGGGATGCGAACCGTGGCCGTAGGACCGCACGCAGCCGGGCCGCCAGCTCGGCCGCAGCGACCGGACCGTTCGTCTCCACCTCGACGACCGGCCAGCCACCGGCGACGGGCTCGCTCACCTCGTCGTTCCAGATCTCCTCGTCGGTCCGTTCAGCGTCGAAATGACCGGGCTCGCGCCGGCGCGACCGGTAGCGCTGGCGCGCCACATCCTCGGCGCAGCGACAGAACACCTCGACGGTCGGTCCGGGGAGGGCGCCGATCGACGACGCCGACACGGTGCGGTGGAAGTTGGCCTCCAGTACCGCGCCAGCCGGGGACTCGGACGCCAGGGCGAACAGCACTTCCATCGCGGCCCGCCCGATGCGACGCGAGCCCTCGACGTCGGTCACCGGGATCGACGCCAGCAGGGCTTCCTTGATCCTGTCCTTGGCCAGCAGCGGGAGCGCGAGCTCACCGGCCAGGTTGGGCGCCAGTGTCGACTTGCCACTCCCGGGCGGCCCCGACACGACGACGTAGAGGCGGTCGCCCACGGATCCTTGGGAGCGGCCCGGCCTCTTAATCAGTCTTGACGACCAGCACCGCGCAATGCGCGCCGTGGGCCACCGAGTTCGGCACGCTGCCGAGGTAGCGGCGGGCACCGCGCATCCCCTTGCTCCCGACGACGATGAGGTCCGCCGCGACGTCGACCGCCGTGTTGAGGATCACGTCGTCGGGGTTGCCCTGGGCCGCATGGGCCACGACCTTCAGGCCGTCCCCGAACCTCTGGACGGCCGCCTCCCCCACTGACTGCGCTGCTTCCGCGGCCAGGGCCTGCCCCACGCCCGGGTCGACCAGCGGCGCGCCGGTCGCGGCAGCCATGCCGGGGCGGGGCACTTTCACCGCCGTGACGATGTGCAACTCCGAGCCCCACGAGCGCGCAATGTCTGCGGCCGTCTGGACCGCCCGGTCGGCGGTGGGAGAGCCGTCCGTGCCGACCACGACAATCTTGTACATAGCTTCGTCCCCTTGTGCGACGGAACGATCAGCGTACCCGGGCGAGGCCCGACCTGCCCGGGTCAGTCCGCCATGGCGCGGGAGGCGGCATCCCAGAAATCCACGACGTGCGCCGGCGGCTCGGGCGAGGTCATGGCCCTCGTGGACAGCATGATCCCGGTGAGACCGCGCACGGGGTCGCTGGTCCACACCGTGCCGGTGCCGCCGTTCCAGCCGAAACCCCACGGGACGGGTGGCGGACCGGTGAGCGGTCCGGGCGCCGCCATGCCGTAGCCCCACCCCCCGTGCTCGCCGAGGAAGATCGGTGCCGAGGCGCGCTGGGCGGCGGTCAGATGGTCGCGTGTCATTTCCGTGACCGAGGCGGGCGAGAGCAGCTGCCGGCCTTCGTGCCGTCCGCCCGCCAGCAACATCGACACGAACGCCCACAGGTCGTCGATCGTCGAGACCAGCATCCCTGCCGCGTTGGCCATGGCCGGCGCCTCGTTCCACCACCCGCCGACCGGCGGGTCCAGCACCGCGAGGGCGCCGGTGACGACGTCCGGCATGTAGGCCGTGGTGAACCGGCTCTGCTCCGTCACGGCCACGCTGAACGAGGTGTCCACCATGCCCAGCGGCTCGAACAGGCGCTCGCGCAGGAAGGTCTCGAGAGGCTGGCCGCTCGACCGCTCCAGCAGGATCCCCAACACCTGGGCGCCCGTGTTGTAGCGCCATTCGGCGCCCGGCTGGTGCAGCAGCGGGAGCGTGGCGAAACGGGCGATCCACTCGTCGGACCCGAAGGGCGGGGGCGGCCACGGCGGCCCCAGCGTCTTCAGGCCCAGCTCCGCCTCGGCGTCCTGAATCGGATAGGTCCCGGGCGGGGCCATGATCGCGCCGAACCCCAACCGGAAAGTCAGCAGGTCCTCGACCGTGATGGCGCGGGTGGCGGGGACGGTGTCGTCGAGCGGGCCCTCGAGGCTGCGCAGGACGCGCCGGTCGGCCAGTTCCGGCAGGAGCGCGTCGACCGGGTCGCCGACCGACAGCACGCCGTCGTCGACCAGGACCATTGCGCCGGCGGCCGCGATGGGCTTCGTGAGCGAGGCGATCCGGAAGATGGCGTCACGGCGCAGGGCCGTCGGGTCACCGAGCGCCGGAGAACCGAGCACGTCGGTGTGCACGTCGCCGCCCCGCGCCACCAACGCCACCAGTGCGGGCACCTCCCCGCTCTCGACGTGGCGGGCGAGCCGGTCGTGCAGACGGCGCAGCCCGGCGGCCTCGAGTCCGGGGCCGGCGCTCACCGCAGCGGACGGGGCGATCGGGTAGCCATGCGCTGCGACGCTACCGGTAGGGTGCGGTCATGGCGGCCCTCAGCGACGTCGAGCGGTTCGTCAGGGCGCTGCCCGAGGTCACCGAAGGAGAACGGCACGGCAACCGGACATGGTACGTCGCCGGCAAGGCGTTCGCCTGGGAGCGCCCCTTCTCCAAGGCCGACCTCAAGCGGTTCGGCGACACCCAGCCACCGCCCGGCCCCATCCTCGCGCTGCGGACCGCGGACCTGGCCGACAAGGAGGCCGTGCTGGCCACCAACACCAAGGGCTTCTTCACCATCACACACTTCGACGGCTACGCCGCCGTCCTGGTGGCGCTGCGTTCGGTCCCGAAGAAGCCGCTGCGCGAGGCGATCGAGGACGCCTGGCTCGCCTGCGCGCCCGCGCCGCTCTCGAGCGCCTTCGTCGCCCGGTCCCGGGGCCCTCTCAGGTCCGAGGCACCCCGCACGAATCGTTGAAGCGCACCAGCACCCAGCGATCCTCCGACGGCACCCACTCCCATTCCGTCATGGACGCGTGCACGATGCGCACCCAGCCCCGCCGGTAGATCTCGGGCGACACGCCGAGGAAGGCGATCATGGTCGCCTCTATGACCCCGGCGTGCACGGCCGCCACCACCAACTGGCCCGGGTGGGCGCGCACCACATCGCGTACGGCGCCCGAAGCCCGCAGGACGAACCCGGCCCAGCTCTCACCTCCTGGCGCGATCGGGAGCGCGGGTCGCGGTCCCAATCGGGCACCCCGAAGGTCTCGACCATGTCCTCCCACGCCATACCGTCGCACTGACCGGGGTGCAGCTCGCAGAGGTCGCATCGTTCAATGACGGGGCCGAGGGCCTTGGGCCCGCTGCCCACGACGGGCCGCAGCCGCTCCGCCGTCTCGACGGCGCGGGGCAGCACCGAGGAGTACAGGGCCGTCGCGTCGCGCAGCTCGCCACTCTCGTAGAGCCGGTCGGCCAAGGTCGCCACCTGTCGGCGCCCCAGGTCTGTCAACCCGGTGCAGCCCTGGCGCCCTCCCACCACGCCGCTACGGTTGCACTCCGCCTCCCCGTGGCGGACCAGCACGATCCGCGACGCGCCGCTCGGTTCAGGTGGGATGATGCGCAGCACCCCCGAGTGTGGGAGGTCATCCTCGTCGCCGGCGCTCACGCCAGGTTTCCGACGAAGTGCTCGAGCTGGCGGAGTGTGCGGCACTCCACCACGTCGTCGCAGTGGGCGGCGTACTCGCCGACGATCGAGTCGCCCGAGCCCCAGTAGTCGCGTGGTTCGGGGTTCAGCCAGTAGACGTGGCGTGCCTTCGCCTGCAGGTCCTCGAGCACCCAGGACCCCGAGGCGTGGTAGTTGTTGCGCGCGTCGCCGAGCACCATGATGCTCGAGCGCGACGTCACCTGATCGCCCCAACGCTGGTGGAACTCTGTCAGCGCGTGCCCGTAGTCGGAGTGGCCGTCCACCCAGATGACGTCGGCCTCGAGGTTGATGCGGGCCACCGCCTCGGCCGGGTCGACCACGCCCTCGAAGAAGCGCGTCACCTCGTCGATGCCGTCCACGAAGACGAAGCTGCGAACCTTGGAGAACTGCGAGGAGATGGCGTAGACCAGGTGCAGGGTGAAGCGGGCGAAGCTGGCCACCGACCCCGAGATGTCCGCCACCACGAAGATCTCCGGCTTGGCCGGGCGGGGATGGCGAAAGCGCGGCTCAATGGGCACGCCGCCGGTCGACAGCGAGCGCCGCATCGTGGCCCGGAAATCGAGCGGGCCCTTGCGGCCGTGGCGGCGCTTGCGGGCCAAGCGGACCGCCAGCTTGCGCGACAACGGATGGAGGACCCGGTGCAGCATGGCCAGCTCCTCGCGGGTGGCGTGCATGACATCGATGTCCTCGGGGAGCGGCTTGCGCACGGAGCGGGCCAGCGCCTCGGCGCCGCGGTCCTCGACCAGGCGCCGGCGGATCTCGGTCTCGACGGCGCGGCGGAACTTCTCGATGCGCGCCTTGAACTCGTCGGCCGCCAGACGCTCCTCCAGATCGGTCAGCGAACCACCCGCCGCGCCCGCCTGCGCCTGGCCCATGAGCCGCTCCAGGACGGCATCGAGGTCGAGGTTCCGCAGCGTGCGGTACAGGTAGTAGGTCCCACCGACGGGGCGCCCCGGCTCCATACCGGCGTAGCGGTCGACCGCGTTGGTGGCCACCACGTTCATCAGGGCGGCATCGGCGGAGAGCAGCGACTTGAAGAGCAGCTCGGCGAGCTCCTCGGGCGTCATCCCCTCCCCGCCACCGCCGCCCTTCCACGAGCGCCCCTGGCCCGCGCCGACCTCCCTCGCCGGACCCCTCGTCCTCGCCTTCGCCGTCCTCGCCGAGCTCCTCGCCGTCCTCCCCCAGCTCCGACCCGGTCCCCCTCGTGCGCACGGCGAAGAACACCTCGAAGGCCGTCTCGAACGCACGCCAGTGCGCCGAGGACTTCACCAGCGTGGCGGCGAGGGCGTACTTGAGCGCCTCGCGGTCTTCGAGGGGGATGTGCTTGACCGCCTCGGCGGCGTCGAGGTGCTCGGTCAGCGAGACGGGCAGCCCCGAGCGGCGCAGCTCGGTGACAAAGCCGGAGAGGAGGTCGAGCACGGCCTCAACCCGGCGTGGCCGACAGCAGCTCCTTGGAGGCCCGCTCGATGTCGACCTGGTACTTCAAGAGGATGTGCAGGGTGTCCTTGGCGCCGGCGGCGTCGATGGTCTGGACGCCCAGCAGCACGAGCGTGCGGGCCCAGTCGATCGTCTCGGAGACCGACGGCGCCTTGCGCAGCTCGAGGGTCCGCAGCGAGCGCACGATGCGCGCCACCTGGTCGGCCAGCTCCTCGCTGATACCGGGCACCTTGGCCCGCACGATCTCGCGCTCGCGCTCGAGGTCCGGGATAGTCGATGTGCAGGTAGAGGCAGCGGCGCTTGAGCGCCTCGGAGAGCTCGCGGGTGTTGTTGGAGGTGAGGAACACCATGGGCAGCTGGGTGGCCCGCACCGTGCCGAGCTCGGGGATCGACACCTGGTACTCCGAGAGGATCTCGAGCAGGAGCGCCTCGGTCTCGAGCTCGACGCGGTCGACCTCGTCGACGAGGAGGACCACGGGCTCGGTGGCCCGGATGGCCTCGAGCAACGGCCGGGTCAAGAGGAAGTCCTCCGAGAAGATGTCCTCCTCGAGCTCCGACCAGCTCGGGCCTTCGTTCTCGGCCTTCCCGTGCTCCCCCGCCTGAATGCGCAGCAGCTGCTTGCGATAGTTCCACTCGTAGAGCGCCTTGGACTCGTCGAGCCCCTCGTAGCACTGCAGCCGGATGAGCCGCGCCCCCGTCAACTCGGCCACCGACTTGGCCAGCTGCGTCTTCCCGGTGCCCGCCGGCCCCTCCACGAGCACCGGCTTGGCCAACCGGTCGGCCAGGTACACCACGCCGCTGATGGACTCGTCGGCCAGGTAGCCGACCTGGGCCAGGCCGCCCCGCACCGCGTCCAGGGAGTCGAACCGGGGTGGGCCGCTGTCGGGCAGACCCAGTGCTGCGCTCCCGTTGCTCACCGGCGCACCTGCCCGTCACCGCGCACGATCCACTTCAACGTCGTCAGCTCCTTCACTCCCATCGGTCCGCGGGCATGCAGCTTCTGGGTGGAGATCCCCACCTCGGCGCCGAGCCCGAGCTCCTCGCCGTCGACGAAGCGTGTCGACGCGTTCACGAGGACCGCCGCCCCGTCCACCTCGGCCACGAAGCGGTCGGCCACCGCCACGTCGGAGGTGACGATCGCCTCGGAGTGTCCCGAGCTGTAGCGCGCGATGTGCTCGATCGCCTCCCCCACGTCGTCGACCATCCCGATCGCCACCACCGGTCCCAGGAATTCGGTGCCGAAGTCGCTCTCCAGGGCCGGCACCGCGTCGGGCACGTGCGCACGCACGCGCTCATCGGCCCGGATCTCCACACCGGCCGTCGCCAGCGACAGCGCCAGCCGGGGCAGGAAGTCGGACGCCACCCCGGCGTGCACCAGGATCGTCTCGACCGCGTTGCAGACCCCGAAGCGGTGCGTCTTGGCGTTGACCGCCAGCTCGTGCGCCATGGTCAGGTCCGCAGCGCCGTCGATGTAGATGTGGCAGTTCCCGTCACCATCGAGCACGTAGGGCACGGTGGCGTGCTCGATGAGCGACGCGATGAGCGCCGGCCCCCCACGTGGGATCAGGCAGTCGATGAAGCCTCGCAGCTGCATGAACGCGGTCGCAGTCTCGTGCGACGTGTCCTCCACCAGGGCCACGGCGTCCTCGGGCAGCCCCGCCTTCACCGCCGATCGGCGGAGCAACGCGCACGATGGCCCGGTTGGAGTCGACGGCGGAGGACGAGCCGCGCAGGAAGGCGGCATTGCCCGCCTTGAGGCAGAGTCCGGCGGCGTCGCTGGTGACGTTGGGGCGGTTCTCGTAGATCACTCCCACCACGCCGAGGGGGACCCGCACCCGTGACACCCGCAGGCCGTTGGGCCGGACCCAGCCCTCGGTGACCTCTCCCACGGGGTCGGGCAGCGTGACCACCTTGCGCAGGCCGGCAGCCATGCCTCGCACCCGCTCCTCGCTGAGCCGCAGCCGGTCCTGGGCGGCCTCGGTCATGCCGGCGGTCCGGGCCCGTTCGAGGTCGGCCCGATTGGCCTCCACCAGGGAGGGCCATTCCTCCTCGACGAGGTCGGCGGCCAGGCGCAACGCGTCGTCCCGCACCGTGCTCGGCGCCCGCGCCACCACCCGGGCCGCAGACCGGACACGGCCCGCGAGCTGCTCCAATGCGGGTGCGGTCATCGAGTCAGGTTACAAGCACCAGGTCGTCCCGATGGACGACGACCTGGCTGCGCCTCCCCATCCATGCGGTGGCACCCTCGGCGCCCACCCGGACCAGGCCCTTGGCGAAGACCACGCCGTCGGGGCCCGCGATCTCGACGGCGTCCTCGGGGCGGAAGCTCCCGGCGACCGCGGTGACCCCGGCCGCCAGCAGTGAGCGTCCCCGCTCGGTCAGCGCAGTCCGCGCCCCCTCGTCGACGGTGAGGCTGCCGGCCGACCCCAGGGCGAAGGCGATCCAGAGCTTGCGGGCCGGGAGCCGGCCCTCCCGGGCCCGGAACACGGTCCCCGCCCCCGCCTCTCCGGCCAGCGCCGCAGCCAGCACACCGGGGCGCCCGGCGTCGGCGATCACGGTCTGCACGCCCGACCAGGTGGCGATCTTGGCCGCGGCCAACTTGGAGGCCATGCCCCCACTCCCCGCGGCGCTGCCCGGACCGCCGGCGAGGCGCTCGAGCTGGTGATCGATCTCCACCACTTCCTCAATGAGCGACGCCTCCGAGTCACGCCGCGGGTCGGCGGTGAGCAGGCCGGGCGCGTCCGTGAGCAGCACGAGGAGCTGCGCGCCGACGAGGTGCGCCACCAGGGCGGCCAGGCGGTCGTTGTCGCCGAAGCGGATCTCCTCGTCGGCCACGGCGTCGTTCTCGTTGACGACGGGGACCACCCCGAGGTGGATGAGGTGCTGCAAGGTCCCCCGCGCGTGCAGGTACTGGGTCCGGTGGACGAAGTCGAGCGGCGCCAGCAGCACCTGCCCGGCCAGCGCACCGTGGGGCTCGAGGCCGTCCTGCCACAGCCGCATCAGGCGGTGCTGGCCCACCGCCGAGACCGCCTGGAGCACCGCCGGATCCGAGGGCCGTTGCCCGCCACGGTCGAGTGCCGCCCAGCCGGCGGCGATGGCGCCGGACGAGACGACGACGACGCTGTGCCCGGCCCGGCGCGCCTCGATCAGCTCGCCGCACAGCCTGGTCACGGTCTCGGACGTCACCGAGGACGAGCCCACCTTGACGACGGCGATCACTGGTCCTCGCCCCACGTGAACGTCATGGCACCCACCGTCACCTCGTCCCCGTCGCGCGACGCCCGCCCGCGTGCGAGCGCGCGGTCGACCCCGAGGCGCCGCAGGCGACGCACGACCTCAGCCTGCGCGCCGTCGTCGTTGAGGTCCGAGAGCGCCACGGCGCGCTCGGCGGCACGCCCCACGACGACCCACGCCCCGACCCCGGCCCGCTGCACGTCCACGCCCTCGAGTGCCGGCCGGTGCACGACCACTTCTCTCGTCGCAGCCACGTCGGCCTCCGCTCTCGCCCCCTGCACGAGGGTGGCGAGGCGCCCTACCAGCTGCGAGACGCCGGCGTTCGTCGCCGCCGAGACCATCAACTCGCACACACCCTCGTCGTCGGTGCCGACGTCGGCCTTGCTGCCGACGACCAGCCGCGGGCGCTCGAGGAGCTCCGGGCGATAGGCGCCCAGCTCCGACAGCAGGACGCGCAGCTGCGCCGTCGGCGCGTCACCGCCGGCGTCGGGCGCGCCGAGGTCGAGCAGCACCACGAGCACCCGGGCGCGCTCGATGTGGCGCAGGAACTGGTGGCCCAAGCCTTTGCCGCCCGCCGCCCCCTCCACCAGACCCGGGATGTCGGCCATGACGAAGGCAGTGCCGTCGCTGTCTCCGCCGACCCGCACGACCCCGAGGTGCGGCTCCAACGTGGTGAACGGGTAGTCGGCGATCTTCGGCTTGGCCGCCGACACGGTCGAGATCAGCGTCGACTTGCCGGCGTTGGGGAAGCCCACCAGCGCCACGTCCGCCATGAGCTTCAGCTCCATGTCCAGCCAGAGCTCCTGCCCCTTCTCCCCCTGCTCGGCGAACGCGGGCGCCCGCCGGCGGTTGGAGAGGAACCGGTTGTTGCCCCGTCCGCCCTGGCCACCCTCGGCCACCAGGAAACGCAGCCCGTCCCGATCGAGGTCGCAGACCACGGCGCCGTCGCGGCCGCGGAGCACGGTGCCGACCGGGACCGGCACCGTCAGGTCCTTGCCCCGCGCACCGTGCCGCTTGGACCCCGAACCGTGGACGCCGTCGGTGGCCCGCCGGAACGGGTGGTCCCGGAAGCCGAGCAGCGACGACTCGTTCACCGTGGCGACCAGCCAGACGTCGCCGCCGTGACCACCGTCGCCGCCGTCCGGACCACCCCGGTCCACGTGAGCCTCCCGGCGCCACGACACCGCTCCCGCCCCTCCGTCACCGGCGCGCGCGTGCAGCTGGGCCTGGTCGACGAAGCCGGGCATGGCGGAAAAGCCTAAGAGCCGAGCAGTCGGCGAGCGCGCTGCCCCACCTCGGCACGGGCCCGGTCGCTGTCGATCCTGGTGCACCGCCCGGACTCGACGACGCACGCCCCGCCCACCCACACGTCGGTCACCAGGTAACCGGCCCCGGCCCAGACGAGGTGGCCCAGCAGCTCGGTCTCGGTCACCGCGGGCGTGAACCGAGCATCGTCGGTGCGCAGGCGGACGAGATCCGCCGGCCGACCCACTTCGAGCGCGCCCACCGGGAGCCCGAGCGCCTCGGCCCCGCCGCGGGTGGCCAGCCGCAGCGCCGTCGCGGAGCTGACCACCTCCGGGTCGCCCGCGATGGCGCGAGCGAGGAGGGGGGCCAGCCGCATCTCGTCCCACAGGTGCAGGTCGTCGTTGGAGGCCGGACCATCGGTGCCGAGGCCCACCCGCACGCCACGCGCCAGCAGCTCGCGCAGGGGGGCAACGCCCGCCCCCAACTTCCCGTTGGAGCCCGGGCAGTGGGCCACCGCCACGTCGTGCTCGACGAGCAGCCCGAGGTCGGCCTCGTCGAGCCACACCGCGTGGGCAGCCAGGACGCGTCCGTCGAACACGCCCTCGGACGCCAGCAGTGCCGGTGCGCTCATCCCGTAGCGCTCGAGGACCTGCTGGCACTCGGCCCTCGTCTCCGAGAGGTGGATCTGCAACAGAGCGTCGCGGGCCCTGGCTTCGCCGGCGATGGCCCGCAGACCGGCCGGCGGCACGGTATAGGTGGCGTGCGGACCGAATCCCACCTGGAGCCGGCCGTCCTTCCCCTCGACGGAGTCGAACAGCGCGCAGGCTTCGTCCAGCAACACCTCCCAGGTGTCACCAGGCCCGGCCTCGGGCACGTCGAAGATGGCCGCGGTGTACACGGCGCGCATCCCCGAGTCGAGCAGCGCGTCCACCACCGCGGCCGGGTGACGGTACTGCTCACAGGTGGTGGTGACGCCGTTGCAGAGCAGCTCGGCCGCGCCGAGCACCATGCCCCAGTAGACGTCCTCGTCCTCGAGGAGTGCTTCACGCGGCCAGACGGACTCGCTCAGCCAGCGGTCCAGCGGCAGTCCGTCGCCCGCGCTTCGCACCAGAGTCATCGGCGAGTGGCCGTGGCAGTTGACGAGACCCGGCATGAGCAGGCCGCCCAGCTGGCGCACCTCGGTGCCGGGCGCGGGAGGCTCCTGCGGGTTGCCGACCCACGAGATGACCCCGTCGTCGATCTCGACAGCGCCCGGCAGCAGCATCGTCGCTTCGGCGTCGACGGTGAAGACCGCGTCGGCCACCAGCCGCTGCGTCACGGCGCGCCGACGAACAGCCGATCAGACAGGTCGCGCGAGACCCGGATCGCCTCGGCACCGCCATCCACCGCCACCTTCACGCTGCCGTCAGGGTCTCGGCCGGCCACCGTGGCCACGACGCCGGGAATGAAGCCACCCTCGTCGAGCAGGGTCAGTGAGCCCAGGTTCAGCTCGACCTCCTCGCTGATCCGGAGGAGGCGCACCCGCTCGCCCGCGCCCACCTCGGCGAGCGGGCGGGTCGGGACCGCCAGCGCGGAGGAGTGCGACCCCGGGATCGGGTTTCCGTGCGGGCAGGTGGCCGGATCGCCGAGCAGCTCGACCAGGCGGGCCTCGACGTCGTCGGAGATCACGTGCTCCCAGCGTCCCGCCTCGCGGTGCACCTTGTGCCATTCGAGCCCGATGACGTCGACCAGGAGGCGCTCGGCCAGGCGGTGCTTTCGGACCACCTTCTCCGCCAGCGCCCTCCCGCTCTCGGTCAGCGAGAGTCGCCGGCCGTCCCGGCTCACGTACCCGTCCTCGGTGAGGCGGTCGAGCATCTCTGAGACCGAGGGGGCGGAGCGACCCAGTCGCTCGGCGATGCGGGCCTGAATCACGGGCACGCCCTCCTCGGCCAACGAGAGCATCGTTTCGAGATACTCCTCGACGGGCGGGTGGTACTCCTGCGGCGAGTGCGAGTGCGAGTGGGCCTGGGCTCCGTGATCACTCATGACAGTGCTCGCCCGACGGGGGCACGTCGAGCGCGGGGTTGCGGTCGAAGAAGCCGAACGGGCATCAGGGTGAAGCCGGTGTACTCGACCGGCATGACCGGCCAATCCTCGGGACGGGGGATGTGGGTGACGCCAAAGGAGTGCCACAGCACGATGTCGGTGTCGACGAGTGGACGGTTCTCCGCCGTCCAGGTCGGCAGGCCGGCACCGCCGCCATGCTGGTTGGGGTAGTCCCCCGCGGCCCGGCGCTCCTCGGCGTCGAAGGGCGTGATCCACAGGTTGTGCGACGCGAAGGCGGCGCGGCGCCCGACACTGGAGGTGGGGTCGGCCAGCAGCGTCGGCGTCGAGCCCGGCAGCAGCTTGTAGGCCGTCGGCTCCCCCACGCCGTTGCGGCAGGACCGGTTGGCGATCCGCCAGATCCGGCTGCGGGAGGGATCGACGTCGCGCCGGGCGGCCAGTTCACTCTCCAGCAGCGTCGCCGTCGTGCCGAACGCGTTCCCCCACGGGTTCTCCGCACTGCCCGGTGATCCAGTGCGCACCGCATCGACCTCGAACACGGCGTTGTCGGGTCCGTCCACCTCCATGTCCAGCCGGACGTTGAACAGGTGCTGGTGGTAGGGCGCCGCCAGGCCGGGCGCCACCATGCTCGCGTGGTCACCGGCATCACCGTCGGCCACGGCCATGGTGGACATGATCCCGGTGAGCTTCACCTCGAGCTGCAGCGTGCCGTCCAGATAGAAGTACCAGTAGAACCCGTACTCGTAGTTGCCGACGGTGGCGATGGAGCTCACTACGAGGCGGCGGGACCGCCGCACCTCGGTGCGGCCCGAGACCATGTCGACGTGCTTCCAGAGGATCCCGTAGTCCTCCTCGTGGATGCAGATGGCGTTGGGCCTCGTGCGCGGCTTGCACCGCTCGTCGGCGAAGACGTCGTCGAGGTAGCGGATCTCGCCCAGGCAGTCGCAACCCAACGTGAGCGAGTTGGCCATGCGGCCGAGGCCCCACTCCCCGGCATCGAACGCGCTCTTCCACGCGTGCATCGGGCCCGGGTGCCCGTAGGGGACGACCATCTCACTGACCGCGGCCCGGTGGAGGATCGACCGCACCCGGCCGCCGTCCTCGTAGCCGACCGTCCACAGGACGAGCCCCTCCAGCGGATCCATGCCGACCCGCATCGACCACTTCTGCCAGCGGACGAGGTTGCCCTCCACCTCGAAGCTCGGGCCCTCGGGCTGGACGATCTCGAGCGGCTTGAGATCCGTGCGCAGCGGCCCGTTGTGCTCGGGGTAGTAGCTCCCCGACTTGGGCGGGAACGGCACCACGCCGTGGTCCACCACCTCGAGCACCTCGCCCCGGCCCATGTCCACGAAGGCGAGCAGGCCCTCGAGCGGGCGGGCGTAGCCGTTGTCCTCCTTGGACTCACGAAGGAAGGCGAGGCAGCGGGTGATGCGCCGACCCTCCTCGTGGCCCAGCCCGAACGTGCCGGCCGGCCAGGGATCGATCTGCACCAGGGAGCGGTCGACCACGCCGCGCCGGTCGAGGGCGGCATTCCACTCCGGGTTCTCGTGCAACGCAGCCAAGACGCCAATCGATTCCTCGATCTGCAACGGCGGTCGGACATCGCGCACGATGTCCCAGCGGTCCACCTCGCCCCTCGTCACCGAGACGATCACCTCGGCCACGTCGGCTTCGGGTCCCTGCAGCAGGACGAGGCGGACGCGCCGGTCCACCGCGACGCCTTCGCCGCGGTCGACGGCTCGCACCAGATCCTTGGGCGGGTCGCACAGGCTGACGTAGGCGAACAGGAGCGATTCGGCGGGCACCTCGGCCCGGCCGCTGGCGAAGACGATCTCTCGGGCGGCGATGATCTCGTCCCCCGAGAGCGGGGCCAGGGGGTGTGGAGCTGGAGGCACGGGTGTGGAGGGCATGCCCGCTCGATGTTACGTGGCCGGAGCCGGACCACCCTCTACCATCCCCCCATGGAGGATGCGGCGGACCGGGCGGGGCGCAGTGCCCGCGAGCTGGCCCGTCGCATCGGGACCGACCACCACGACGTCTTGGTGGTGCTGGGCAGCGGCCTTTCGGGAACGGCCGAGGTGCTGGGCGCCGGCGAGGACTCCCTGCCACTCGACACCCTCCCGTTCTTCCCGCCCTACACCGCAGGCGGGCACCGGCCGCACGGCTGGTCCGTGCCCATGGCCGGGCGCCGGGTTCTCATCCTGGGCGGGCGCTGCCACCTCTACGAGGGCCTCGAGCCGGCCGAGGTGGTCCACCCGGTCCGCACCGGCATCGCCGCCGGGTGCACGACCCTCATTTTCACGGCGGCGACCGGTGGCATCCGCGACGACCTCGCCACCGGGTCCGTCATGGTGGTCGAGGACCATCTCAACCTGACGGGGCGCAGCCCGCTGAGCGGCCCCGTCTTCGTCGACATGGCCGACGCCTACAGCCCGCGGCTGCGTCAGCTCGCCCTGGCCACACCCCGACCGGAGGGCGCCGTGATCTCCCCCCATCCGGGTGTGTACGCCCAGCTCCCGGGCCCGCAGTTCGAGACACCGGCCGAGATCCGCATGCTGCGCAGAGCCGGCGCCGACGTGGTGGGCATGTCCATGGCCCTCGAGACCATCGCCGCCCGCGAGGCCGGCGCCGAGGTCCTCGGACTGGCCCTGGTCACCAACCCGGCGGCGACCGCCACCACGACCACCGAGATCGGATCCATCGCCGCCGTGGGGGCGGCGGCGCTGCCCGTCGTGGCCGCCGTCGTCCGCCACGTCGTAGGCTCGCTGCCGTGACCAATTCCCTGGCCCCGAACGGCGTCGACCACGTCGCCATCAACGTCGTCGACGTGCCGGCCGCGATCGAGTTCTACACCGGGACACTCGGGCTGGTGCAGAACTTCAGCCGCCCCGACTTCGGTTTCGCGGGCGCCTGGCTCGACACGGCGAACGGCCAGCAGGTGCACCTGATTGAGGCGGCGGTGCCCCAGAACGTGGGCCAGCATTTCGCCCTCGCCTTCGACGACCTCCCCGCCGTGGTCGCCGAGTTGCGGGCCCGGGGCCTCGAGGTGACCGACCCCGTTCCGGTGGGCACGACCGGGCGACACCAGGCGTTCACGAGCGACCCCTCGGGCAACGGGATCGAGCTGCACCAACGCCCCTGAGCAAGGGGCCAGGACCGGCGCGCCGGCGCGGGTGAACGTTCAGCCGGTGAGGACGCTGACGTGCTTGCGGCCGCGGCGCTCGCCGAACTTCACGACACCATCGGCCGTGGCGAAGAGCGTGTCGTCGCCTCCCCGCCCCACGTTCGCCCCGGGGTAGACCTTCGTCCCCCGCTGCCGCACCAGGATGGAGCCGGCGGTCACCGCGGAGCCGTCGAACCTCTTGACCCCGAGGCGCTGTGCGTTCGAGTCGCGTCCATTGCGGGTCGACCCGCCACCCTTGGTCTTTGACATCTCGGACTCCTCGGTCTTACCCGGCCGCCGTGATGGCGGTGATCTCCAGCGTGGCGTAATGCTGGCGGTGGCCCCACCGTCGCCGCTGGTTCGACTTGTTCTTGTAGGTCATGGCGTTGATTTTGGGGCCCTTCTCCTCGCCCACGACCTTGGCCGTGACCGAGGCGCCCGCCAACTGCTCGGGCGTGGCCAGCACGCTGTCACCGTCGACCACGAGGACCGGCTCGAGCGAGACCTCGGCCCCCACGGGCTGGCCCAGGAGCTCGACGCGGACGCGCTGGCCCTCGGCCACACGCTCTTGCTTCCCTCCGGACCTGATGACGGCATACATAAGAGCGAGATCCTAGCGCAGGACGGAGTCGTCGAGGGTCACGCCCCGACCACCGCAGACGGCGCACTCGTTCGAGAGCGTCTCGAGCAGGCCCTCCGAGACGCGCTTGCGGGTCATCTCGACCAGGCCCAGCTCGGAGATGTCGAAGACCTGGGTCCGGGTCTTGTCCCGGGCGAGTGCGTTGCGCAGCGCGGCGGCCACCCTCTCCCGGTTCTCCCGCACCTCCATGTCGATGAAGTCGATGACGATGATCCCCCCGATGTCGCGCAGACGGAGCTGGCGCGCCACCTCCTCGGCCGCCTCCAGGTTGTTGCGGAAGACGGTCTCCTCCAAATTGGTCTTCCCGACGTTCTTCCCGGTGTTGACGTCGATCACGGTGAGCGCCTCGGTCCGCTCGATGATCAGCGAGCCGCCCGACGGCAGCCACACCTTGCGGTCGAGCGCCTTGTGGAGCTGCTCGTGCACGTGGTAGCGCTCGAAGATGGGGAGGCCCTCCACCTCGGGGTCGTAGTACTCGACGCGGTCCGAGAGCTCGGGGCTGACGGCCCGGACGTAGTCGCGCACCTGTTCGAAGAGCGCCAGGTCGTCGATGACGACACCCCGGTACTCGGCGTTGAGCTCCTCGCGCAGGATCCGCACCGACAGCTCGGGTTCGCGGTAGAGCAGCCCCGGTGCGTCCGACTTCTTGGCCTCGGCTTCGATGATGTTCCACTGCTCGAGCAGCGTGGTGACGTCCCGCTGCAGCTCGTCAGCCGAGACGCCCTCGGCGGCGGTGCGCACGATCATGCCGTGGCCGGCCGGCTTGACCTCGTCGATGATGCGGCGCAGCCTCCGGCGCTCGGTGTCCCCCAGGCGCTTGGAGATCCCGAACGCGCTCGAGTTCGGCACCAAGACCGCGAAGCGCCCGGGCAGCGAGACCTCTTGGGTGAGCCGGGCGCCCTTGGCACCGATCGGGTTCTTGGTCACCTGGCACAGGATGATCTGCCCCGCCTTGAGTACGTCCTCGATCCGGGGCTGCTGCTGCGAGGTCCCGCCCTCGATGTCGTCGCGGTCGTAGCGCACGTCGCCCCGGTACAGGACGGCGTTCTTGGGGATGCCGATGTCGACGAAGGCGGCCTCCATACCGGGAAGGACGTTCTGGACCCGGCCCCGGTACACGTTGCCGTCGATCTGGTTCGTGTCGTCGGCCGCCCGCGACACGTAGTGCTCGACGAGGGAGCGGCCCTCCAGCATGGCGATCTGGGTCATGTGGGGTTGCACGTGCACGCAGACCAGGTAGCGGCCCACCTGCTTGGAGCGGCGGTCCCGCCCGGAGCGGCGCCGGCTGCGCCCCCGCTTCGCCCCGGCCTCGGCCCCGCCGGCGGGGCGGCGCGCCCCGCCACCCGGGGTTCCGTCTCCTTCGACGCCGTCGACTCGGGCCGCACCAGCGGCACCACGGGGCTCGGCTCCTTGGGGGGGGGGCGCGACAGGCGCGGGCCGGGTGTCCCCGATTCTCGGCTTGCGCTGGGGCGACGGGCGCGCCGCGTCCGGGGGGCTAGAGCTCCCCGCTGCCTCCTGGGGGCGACCCTCCGGGGTCTGGCTGATCTCCGTCTCGGACATGAGGGAAAGCCCTCCTCGCGTGCTGTGTCGCGTCGGCACGGGTCCCGGGCGCGCTCACGAGGAGCGGCTCGAACCGTGCGCCGTCGCGTTCGATCCATTGATGCGTTCGACAGGCCCGTCCGGACACCGCATCGGTGCCCAGGGCCGCTACCAGGTCGCATGGACGGACGCCACGCGGATGCGTGGCCAACTCCGCCCGGAGGTGACCGTCGGGGCCGGTGACGGACAGGTTCAAGATGGCCGGGCGGATGTCGTCCTCTCTCGGACGACCCTTCCTCTCCCGCCGAATCGTGACGATGGGAGCAGCAAGCACCTTCTCCACCCGCTCTTGCAGCTCCTCACCTGGCACGCCGAGCACCTCCAGCTCCCAACTGCACGATGCTACCTCCTGCTGGAGCGATCCCTCCGCGTCTGGGACCAGGGCCACCGCCTCGACGTCGATTCCCACGGGCAACAGGTCGCTCAAGGCCGTCGGCAGCTGCGCAATCGGCGTCTCCCCCGGGGCGGCCGGGCCAAGGCGCACGTCGAGATACTCGCCGCGAGATTCGCAGCCGGTCGGGAGCGCCAGCCCGAAGCTGACCAGAGGGTGGGGCACGAACCCCTGCGAGTAGGACAGGGGTAGCCGGCTCCGCCGCAGTGCCCTCTCCCACATCCGGGCCACGTCCCGGTGGCTCGTGAAGCGGATCTTCCCCGCCTTGGTGAACCGCAGACGCAGGCGGCGCTGTTCCTCAGGAGACACGGCTGACCAGCTGGACCGGGATCCGGTGCCCGACGCTGAGGTCCTGACCCGTGCCCTGGCTGCCGCCCGCGGGCGGGACCGGGGAGGCCACGACGTGCTCCAGGCCGAACCCGGTGCAGGCGCCGCAGTCGTAACAGGGGGTCCAGCGGCAGTCCTCGACGGTGACCCGGGCCAGTGCGTCCTGCCAGTCACCCCAGAGGAAGTCGCGATGCAGCCCGGCCGAGATGTGGTCCCAGGGCAGCGCCTCGTCCCCCGCCCGCTCGCGATGGCACACCTCTTCGGTGCTCAACCCCTCGGCGGCGAGGGCCGCCTCCCACAGCGACAGGTCGAAGCGCTCGGACCACTCCTGGAAGGTGCCCCCCGCTCGCCAGACCCGCTCGATCACCGCGCCCATGCGCCGGTCGCCCCGGCTGGCCAGTCCCTCGGCCACGGAGGCCGCCGGGTCGTGCCAGCGGACGGTGAGGCCGCGGGTGCGCCGGGCCTCGGTGCGCAACAGCGCCACCTTGCGCTCGAGCTCGTCTGCGGTGTCCTGCCCGAACCACTGGAACGGTGTGTGCGCCTTGGGCACGAACCCCCCGACCGAGGCCACCACCGTCACCGACTTCTGGTGGCGCCGGCCGATCTCCACGCACCGTGCGCCGAGCTCGGCGATGCCGAGCACGTCCTCGTCGCGCTCGGTGGGCAGACCGATCAGGAAGTAGAGCTTGACGCGCCGCCAACCCTGGCTGAAGGCGGCGTCGACCGCGCCGTAGAGGTCCTCCTCGGTGATCAGCTTGTTGATGACGGTGCGCATCCGCCAGGTGCCGCCTTCGGGCGCGAAGGTGAGACCGGTGCGGCGCACCTTCTGGATCTCCGCCGCCGTGCCCACCGTGAACGCGTCCACGCGCAGCGACGGGAGGCTCACCGAGACCTGGCCGCAGTGCTCGGGATCGTCGACGATGTCGCGCACGGTGTCCTCAATGCCGGAGAAGTCAGCCGAGGACAGCGATGTCAGCGTCACCTCGTCGTGCCCGCTCCACTGCAGGCCGCGACGGACCATGTCGCGCACCTGGGCGGCGGGGCGCTCGCGCACCGGCCGGGTGATCATGCCGGCCTGGCAGAAACGGCAGCCGCGCGTGCAACCGCGGAACACCTCGACGTTGAGGCGGTCGTGCACCACCTCGGTCAGCGGGACCAGCGGCCGCGCCGGGTACGGCCAGTCGGCCAGGTCGCTGATGGTCCGCTTGGTCACCTCGGCGGGCACGGTCTCCGAGGCGGGCACGGTCGACACCAGCCGCCCCTCTGCGTACGACGGCGTGTAGAGCGCGGGCACGTACACCCCTTCGAGCCGGGCCAGCGACTGCAACAACGCGGTCCGGTCGCGCCCGGTAGCCGGCGCCTCCTTCAACCAGGCGCCCACGACCTCGTTGACCTCGCCCACGGCCTCCTCGCCGTCCCCGAGCACGAAGGCATCGACGAAGTCGGCCAACGGCTCGGGATTGAAGGCGCAATGGCCGCCGGCGACGACGATGGCGTCGGCTCCGGCGCGGTCGGCGGTGTGCAGGGGGAGACCAGCCAGATCGATCAGGTTGACGACGTTGGTGTAGACGAGCTCGGCGGACAGGTTGAAGGCCAGCACGTCGAAGGCGACCGCCGGCAGGTGCTGCTCCACGCTGAAGAGGGGCACGCCGGCGGCACGCATGGCGGCCTCCATGTCGACCCAGGGGGCATAGGAGCGTTCGGCCAGTGCGTCGGGCCGCCCGTTGAGGATCTCGTAGAGGATCTGCAGGCCCTGATTGGGCAGCCCGATCTCGTACGTGTCCGGGTAGAGCAGCAACCAGGCCACCTTCCCGGGCCCGTGGTCGGGGTACACCGCCCCCTGCTCGCCGCCGATGTAGCGGGCCGGCTTGGAGACAGTGGGCAGGAGCCGCTCGATCTGCGGCCACAGGGTCTCCATGGCCACCAACCCTACGGGACGCTCACCCTCCGCCCGACGTCGTGGTGGTCGTGGTGGCACCGCCCGTGGTGCCGGGCTTGGGTGGCGTCGTCGTGGTGGTGGGTGTCCCCAACGGCGGGTTGGACGAGGGCGCGGTCTGGCTGGGCGGGTTGGCCGGCGTCGGCGTCTTCACCGGGGAGCTGATCGGGTTGGCCGCGAGGTAGTTGAAGATGTTGCGCACCAGCGGAGCGGCCGCGTCCGCGCCGTAGCCGCCCTGGTCGATCACGGCCAGCACGAGGTAGGTGGGGTTCGGGTTGGGACCGAACGCCACGAACCAGCTGTTGGGCTCGAGGCCCTGCTGGTTCGACGCGGTACCCGTCTTGCCGGCCAGGTTCCACGAGGTCGGGAAGCCCTGGAAGTCCTGGTACGCCGTGCCGTGCGGGCTGGAGATGACGCCCTCGAACCCCTGGAGCATGGCGCTGTAGTTGGCCGGGGCGATGGTGACGTGCCCGGTGACCTCCGGGGCGAGCTTCTTCACGACTTTGCCCGTCTCGGGGTCGACGATCTCGGAGGCGACCTGGGGCGCATAGCGGGTGCCGCCGTTGGCGAACGTCGAATAGGCCACGGCCTGCTCTATCGGCGTGAGCACCGTCTCGCCCTGGCCGAAGGCCATCTCGATGTTGTCACCGGTGTACCACATCGGCGTGTTGGGGAATCCCTTGGGCGCTTCTGCGTGCAGCTTCTGCCGGGTGAGGAGGCTGTCGACGCGCCCCTGCGCCTCGCCGGGGAGGTCGATGCCGGTGATTGTCCCCTCGCCGTAGTCGGTGGCCTCGTTCTGGATCGGCGTGTCGCCGAACTGCCCACGGTCGTTCCAGAACATGTCGCCCAGGTTGTAGAAGAAGGAGTCGCTCGACGCGGTCAACGCCGTCGAGACGTTGTAGGTGCCCCCGCTGTCGCCCGGGTCGTCGTGCAGGATGCAGCTGGTGTCCTGGGTCACCCCGGGGGCCGGGCAACCCGGGATCTTGTAGGTGAGCGTGTCGACGTAGGGCGTGGTCGGCGTGATCAGCCCGTCCTGGAGCGCCGCCGTTGCGGTGACGAGCTTGAAGGTCGACCCCGGCGTGTAGAGGCCATCGATGGCCTCGTCGTTCTCCGCCTGGCTCGCCTGCAGTGCGTCGAAGTTGGCCGACGAGATCCCACCGACCCACTCGTTGAGGTCGTAGGTGGGGTACGAGGCCAGGGCGAGCACCTGCCCGTTCTGGGGGTTCATCACGATGGCCGCGCCGTTGGGGGCCGGCGGGACCCGCCCGTCCACGGCGTCGATCGTGTGGCGATCGGTCAGGATCTGTTGCTGGAGGTCGTTCTGCACCACCTGCTGCAGCCCGGTGTCGATGTTGAGCACGGCGGTGTCGCCGATCTGGGGCGCGGTTGTGTTGAGGGTGCCGACCACCGTGCCGCTGGCGTCGACCGAGAGCGCCTGGCGCCCGTCCACGCCCCGCAGGTACGGCTCGTACTGGGCTTCGATCCCCGACACGCCGACCTGGCTGCCCTGGGTGTAGCCCTGGTTGGGGTTGGCGGCCAGATAGGAGGGGGAGATGTCGCCGACGTAGCCCAAGATGTGGGTGGCCGTGGTCCCGCCCTGGGGATAGGTGCGCTGCGCCACGGTCTCGACGCTGACGCCGGGGTACTGGGACTGGTGCGTCTGCAGGAACTGCACGGTGGCCGTCGAGACCCCCACCGCCACGGGCACCGGCTCGTACGGGCTGTACTGGTCGTTGCTGATGGACGCGCTGACCTGTTTGGGCGTCTGACCGATGAGCGCGGCCACCATCCCGATGATGCTGGGGTTCTGCGCCGCCTCGGCACGCGACAGCAGGATCTCCTCCTGCGGGAGATTGGACACCAGGACCGTGCCGTTGCGGTCCACGATCTCTCCACGCGGGGCCGCGATGCTGACGACGCGCACCTGGTTGCGCGTCACGTTTGCCGCGTAGGTCTTTCCCTCGACCACCTGGAGTGTCCAGAGCCGCAGCACGAGGACGGCGAAGAGGAGCAGCACCACGACCCCGACGATGCGCAGCCGGAGGTTCGGTCGAGACTCCTCTTCCTCGGGCGACCCCACGATCGATGCCACGTTGACGCTCTTGCGGGGCCGCATGCGCGGCTGGCGGGCGTCGGCGCGCCACGACTGGCGCCGCGCCGGGCGGGTGGATGGCTTGGGGTGGAGCCGGTCGCCGCGGAAGGGGTGGCGAAGTGTCCGCTTCACCAGATCCTGCTGTCGGCCTGGGCCGAGACGAGGGAGCGTCTGTTGTTCGCTCCGGCCAGGGCCCACCGCATCAGCCGGTTGACCGGGAGCACGAACGCCACGCTCGAGACACCCACCACGAGGAAGAGCGCCAGGAAGTCGATCTGCACCATCTGTTGCTGTCCGAGGATGGCGCCGAGCACGGCGAACAGCATGTCCGCTGCGACGCTCCCCGCGAGCGCGGCCACCGGCTTGAGCCAGGTCGCACGCGGGTCCACCGCCGCTGTCAGCGACCCCGTGGCGTACCCGAGCAGGCATCCCACCAGGGCAGAGAGCCCGAAGGGCGTGGGCAGCACCAGATCGAAGGACAACCCGGCCCAGAAGCCGACGATGGCGCCCGTCTCGGGCCCATCGAGCAGCGCGGCGGTGATCGGGAGCAGCCACAAGAGGTCGGGGTGCGCCCCGCTGACGCGCAGTGCGACCATCACGGTCTGCTGCACCATCAGGACGACGAAGATCACCAACGCCACCCGGACGACGGAACGGGCGGTCATGCCGGCGGCACCCACTGCACCACGTCGACGTAGGCCAGCTGGCTCAGGTCCGCCTCGGGATCGACCTCGATGGTCTCCTGGCTCGCCCCCGCTGCGGTGTGGAACGACCGCACGGAGGCCACGGGGATCCCCGGCGGGAACGAGGCGGCATCGAGACTGCTGGTGAACATGACCTCGCCCTTGTGCAGCGGCGTGTGCGGCGCAACGAGATCGGCCGTCATGGAGCTGAGCGGTCCCTGGCCGTCGACGATCCCGGTGAGCTGGTTCCCGAATGTCACGCCGACCTTGGACTGCCCGTCGGTGATGAGACGCACGACGCAGGTGTGGTGGAAGGACTGGATCACCTGGCCCACCAGGCCGCCCGCACCGACGACCGGGAAGCCGACGTCGACTCCGTCGGCGCGACCCTTGTCCAAGGTGATCGTCGCGGTGAAGTTGGACGAGTACTCGTCGACGGTCTGCGCAGTGACCGTCGGCAGCGACTGTAGGAACGGGAGGTTCTGGAGCGCCGTCAGCTCGCGCAGCTGGTTCTGCTCGAATCCCTTCTCACTCTGGGCTGCCCGCAGCTGCCCGATCGTCCTCTGCAACTTCTCGTTCTCGGACTGCAGCGACCCGTAGTCGAACGCGCCGGCGAAGAAGTTCCCGATGGGGCTGATGATGTCGAGGACGCCCTGGTGCAGCGGCGCATAGACGTCGTTGGCCACCGACTTCACCCCCGACGTCAGGCTGTGCGTCCGGCCGTTGAGGTCCAGCGAGATGAGGGACAGCGAGACGACGACCAGGATGACGACCGTCAGCGTACGGCGCGACCGCCGGGACCGGGCCACCCAGGAGAGACCGGACGATAGGTCAGCGCGTGGAGGTTGTAATCAGCACCCGCTTGAGCGCGTCGAACTCTTCCAGGCACTGGCCGCTGCCGATGGCAACGCAGTTCAGCGGGTCCCGGGCCACCACGATCGGCATGCCCGTCTCGTGCTGCAGGCGCGATTCGAGCCCGTGCAGCAGCGCCCCTCCCCCGGTCAGGACGATGCCCTGCTCCATGATGTCGGCCGCCAACTCGGGCGGCGTCCGGTCCAGCGTCACCTTGACGGCGTCGATGATGGCCGACACCGGCTCCTCAATCGCCCGCCGGATCTCTTCGGTGGAGACGACGATCGTCTTGGGGAGCCCGCTCACGAGGTCACGGCCACGGATCTCGGCGTGCAGCTCCTGCTCCAACGCGTAGGCCGACCCCAGCGTGATCTTGATCTCCTCTGCTGTGCGCTCACCGAGCGCCAGGCTGAACTCCTTCTTCACGAACGAGACGATCGCTTCGTCCAACTCGTCACCGCCGATGCGCACGGATTGGCTCGTGACGATGCCACCGAGGGATATGACGGCGACCTCGGTCGTCCCGCCGCCGATGTCGACGACCATGTTGCCCGTCGGCTCGTGCACCGGCAGGCCGGCTCCGATGGCGGCCGCCATCGGCTCCTCAATGATGTAGGCGCGCCGCGCTCCGGCGTACTCGGCCGCTTCCATGACGGCGCGGCGCTCCACACCCGTGATGCCCGACGGCACGCAGATGACCATGCGCGGCTTGGCGAAGCGGCGTTGATGCACCCGGTGGATGAAGTAGCGCAGCATCTTCTCGCAGATCTCGAAGTCGGCGATCACCCCGTCCTTCAGCGGTCGGATGGCCTGGATGTTCGACGGCGTGCGCCCGATCATCCGCTTGGCCTCGGCCCCCACCGCCAGCGGGCGACCGTCCTTGATGTCGACTGCGACCACCGATGGTTCGTTCAGGACGATCCCGCGGCCGCGTACGTACACGAGCGTGTTGGCGGTGCCAAGGTCGACGGCCATGTCACGACCAAGGAGGGAAAGGCGATTTTCGGCCATATTTGGAACACTCCCCAAGGAAGGCGTGAAGGTGCCGGGGGGACCCGGCTCCCGTGGCGGTGCGCCCACAGGCTATGGGACTCCGGCACCGTCCACAAGGCGGCGCGCGTGCGACACCGAAATGACCTGCGTTTACACCCGTGTCAGCTCGCGAGGCTCGCTGCCCGCCTACGTCGCCGCCAGGCCCGGGAAGAAGAGCGCGATCTCCCGTTCGGCGGAGGCGTGCGAGTCGGACCCGTGCACGAGATTCTCGGTGGTCTCGATCCCGAGCTCACCGCGGATCGTACCCGGCGCCGCCTCGGCCGGGTTGGTGGCGCCCATCATCAGCCGCACCACGGCGTAGGTGTCCTTCGGTCCCTCGACCACCATGACGAGCGCGGGCGAGCGCGTGATGAAGGCGACGAGGTCGCCGAAGAAGGGGCGTTCCTGGTGCTCGGCGTAGTGCGTCTCTGCCACCACGCTGGTGATGGTGCGCAGCTCGGCCGCCACCAGGCGCAACTGCTTGCGCTCGAGGCGGCTGATGATCTCGCCGACCAGGCCCCGCTCGACGCCGTCGGGCTTCACGATGACAAGGGTGCGGTCCACGAGGGATCGAGACTACACAACCCGTCAGCGACCGGCCTCCTCCCACGGGACGGCCGAGGCGAGCGCGTCAGCGCGCACCGTGCCCACGATATAGAACGACCCGGCCACGACGACGAGGCCGTCGGCACCGACCATCCCCCGCGCCAGGCGCAACGCGTCGCGCACATCGCGTTCCTCGTGAACCGCCAGCCCCAGCGCGCGCCCGGCCTCGCTGACCGCTGCGAGGGCCATGGCGCGCGGAGACTCGGGTTCGCAGGCGACGAGAGTGGTCACACCCGCCGATGCCAACGGCGCCAGCATGGCCGACGGGTCGCGACCCGTCAGCATCCCCACGACGGCGACCGACACCCCGTCGACCGCGAACTCCTCCGTCAGCGCGGCAGCCAGCGCGGCCATACCCGCCGCGTTGTCCGCGCCGTCCACCAGGAGCAGCGGTCGCCGCCCCAACACCTCGAGCCGCCCCGGCACGCGCACGACGGCCAGACCCTCTTCCACGACATCGGGCGCGAGCGGATCGCCGAAGAACGCTTGCACCGCGGCCAACGCCACCGACGCGTTGACGCCCTGGTGCGCCCCGTGCAGGGGGACGAGGACATCGTCGTACTGCCCGTCCGGGGTCCACAGGGTGACGACCCGCCCGCCCACCGCCACCCGGTTGCTCTCACAGCCGAAGTCCCGCCCGGCCACCCACACCGAGGCCGCCCCGACCTCCTCGGCCCGCGCCGTCACGATTTCGACCAGCTCAGAGGGCATCTCCCCCACCACGACCCTGCTCCCGGGCTCGATGATCCCCGCCTTGTCGGTCGCGATCCCCTCGAGCGTGGGGCCCAGGACGTCGGTGTGGTCGAAGCTGACGTTGGTGAGGACGGCGACGTCGCCGTGCACGACGTTGGTGGAGTCCCAGGAGCCGCCGAGACCCACCTCGATCACCATGGTGTCGACGGCTTCGGTGGCGAACCACGACAGCGCGGCGGCGGTGAGTAGCTCGAAACGGGTCGGCACCTCGGCCAGCAGCGGTTCGAGCAATGCCAGCTCGGTGAGGACGGCGGTGAGCGACTCGTCGTCGATCGGCTCGCCGTTGCGCGCCAGGCGCTCCGCCACCGTGTGCAGGTTGGGGCTGGTGTAGGTCCCGACGCTCAGCCCCTTGGCCATGAGCAGTGCGGTCGCCATGGCCGAGGTCGACCCCTTGCCGTTGGTGCCGGTGATGTGGATGGAGGGGATGGATTGCTGAGGCTCGCCGAGCAGTGCGGTCAGCGCGCACATGTGGTCAAGTGTCGGCAGGGCGCGGCGGCGCGGCATGTGGGCCTCGAAGTCGATGTGTGAATCGAGCCAGGCGAGCGCGCGCTCGAGCCCGTCGAATGGAAGCGGCACCGAGGCTTTCACGGCGACCGGCTCCTGGTCGGTCAGGACGCGGCGCGTCGGGAGCGGGTCGCCTTGACCGGCGCGCCCCCCAGCGGCACCAGCGTCGGAGCCACCCGGTCGAGCACCACGGAGCGGTCCACCACGCACTTGCCCACGTCGGTGCGGCTCGGGAGGTCGTACATCACGTCGAGCAGCACCTCTTCGAGGATGGCGCGCAGGCCCCGGGCACCGGTGCCGCGCAGCAACGCCTGCTCGGCCACCGCCTCGAGCGCGTCCGGCGTGAACTCGAGCTCCACGTTGTCGAGCGCGAAGACCCGCTCGTACTGCCGGGTCAGCGCGTTCTTGGGCTCGATGAGGATCTGCACCAGCGCATCCTTGAAGAGCGGCGAGACCGCGCTCACCACGGGCAGGCGCCCGATGAACTCGGGGATCAGCCCGAACTTGATGAGGTCCTCGGGCAGCACGTGGCGGAGGATCTCGCCGTCGTCGCGATCCTTGCGGTGCACCTCGGCCCGGAAGCCGATGCCGCGCTTGCCGATGCGTCCCTCGATGAGCTTGTCGAGGCCGGCGAACGCCCCGCCGCAGATGAACAGGATGTTGGTGGTGTCGATCTGGATGAATTCCTGGTGCGGGTGCTTGCGCCCGCCCTGGGGCGGCACCGAGGCGGTGGTGCCCTCGAGGATCTTGAGCAGCGCCTGCTGCACGCCTTCGCCGGAGACGTCGCGGGTGATGGATGGGTTCTCGCTCTTGCGGGCGATCTTGTCGATCTCGTCGATGTAGATGATGCCGGTCTCGGCCCGCTTCACGTCGTAGTCGGCCGCCTGGATCAGCTTGAGGAGGATGTTCTCGACGTCCTCGCCCACGTAGCCGGCCTCGGTCAGCGCGGTGGCGTCGGCGATGGCGAACGGCACGTTCAGCATGCGGGCGAGGGTCTGGGCCAACAGCGTCTTGCCGCATCCGGTCGGTCCGAGCAGCAGGATGTTGGACTTGGCCAGCTCGACGCCGTCCTCCTGTGCCGGCGGGCCGGCCTGCACCCGCTTGTAGTGGTTGTAGACGGCGACGGACAGGATCTTCTTGGCGTACTCCTGGCCGACGACGTAGTCGTTGAGGAAGTCGAAGATCTCCCGCGGCTTGGGCAGATCCTCGAAGTTCAGCTCGGTGGACTCGTCACGCTCCTCGGCGATGATGTCGTTGCACAGGTCGATGCACTCGTCGCAGATATAGACGCCGGGACCCGCGATGAGCTTCTTGACCTGCTTCTGCGTCTTGCCACAGAAGCTGCACTTGACGAGATCCCCACCCTCACCGAACTTCGCCACCTGATCGCTTCTCCCGTCCTGTACCCGTTCGGTCCTGCACGCGGCGCCGATGGCCTCGAGCGGGGCGACGTTCCGGGCCGTGATGACCTCGTCGATCACGCCGTACGTCACCGCCTCCTCCGCCGTCATGATGAAGTCGCGGTCGGTGTCCTGGGCCACCTTCTCCTGGGTCTGGCCGGTGTCCTCGGCCAGCATGCCCGACAGCAGGTCGCGCATGCGGAGGATCTCCTTGGCCTGCAGCTCGATGTCGCTGGCCTGTCCCTCGACGCCGCCCCAGGGCTGGTGCAACAGGACGCGGGCATGCGGCAGTGCGAAGCGCTTGCCCTTGGCTCCGGCCGCCAGCAGCACGGCGGCCGCCGAGGCGGCCTGCCCGAAGCAGAACGTCGACACGTCGGCCTTGATGAACTTGAGCGTGTCGTAGATGGCGAAGAGCGCCGTGATCTCGCCGCCGGGCGAGTTGATGTAGAGGTGGATGTCCTTGTCGGGCTCCTCGGACTCGAGGAAGAGCATCTGCGCGCAGATGAGGTTCGCCACCGCGTCGTCGACCGGGGTGCCCAGGAAGATGATGCGCTCGCGGAGCAGCCGCGAGTAGAGGTCGTAGGCGCGCTCGCCACGGTTGGACGACTCGATCACGGTGGGGACGAGATAGTCGTAGGCCCTCAATCTGTTCCTCCCACTGTCCATCGTCACTCGCTCTCCTCGTCTCTGCTCGACTGCACCGTCTCCCGAGGCATCTGCTCTGAGGTCGTCCCGTGACATCGGGTTGCCCTCCTCGTCGAAGAGATCCACGTTGTCCAGCAGCCACTCCAGCGCTTTGCCCTTGCGCAGCTCCGAGCGTACCGCGCCGGTCCGGCCGGCCGTGTCGAGTTGGCGGCGCAGCTCGGCCGGGGTGGTGTCCATGCGCTCGGCCATGGTCGCTATCTCGGCATCGAGCTCGTCGTCACTGAGCGTCAGCTCCTCGGCCTCCACCAGGGCTCGGAGGGCCAGGTCCGCCTTGACGGCCGCCTGCGCGTCCACCCGGACGGCGGCCAGCAGCTCGTCGGGCGAGGTGCCCGTGGCCTGGAAGTACTCGGCCAAGCCCAGCTTCTGGGCCTCCAACCGGTGCTGGAGGTCGTGCAGCCGCTCGTTGACCTCGGCATCGACCAGGACCTCGGGGACGTCGTCGTCGGCGACCAGCGCGGCCAGCGCCTCGATCGTCTTCTGGCGCAACGCCATCTGACTCTGCATCAGCTTCACCCGGCGGATCCGCGTCTCGATGTCAGCACGCAACTCGGCCACGGTGGCGAACTCCGAGCTCTCGGCGGCCCACTCGTCGGTCGCCTCGGGCAGCTTCTTGACCTTGACCTCCTTGACGAGCACCCGGAAGGCGATGTTCTGCTCGGCGTCGTTTGGATTGGCCGCGTCGAACGCGACGATGGCGCCGGCCTTGGCCCCGTGCAGCTCGGCGTCCAGCTCTGGCACCACCGAGCCGCTGCCGACCTCGTAGAGGTAGTCGTCGACACCGACCACCTCGGCGCCCGAGGCGTCGTTGCCGTGCAGGTCGATGGTCACGAGGTCGCCGTCAATGGCGGGGCGATCGACGACGTCGAGCTCGGCGTCGTTCTCGCGCAGGCGGTCGAGCTGGTGCTGGACCTCCTCGTCCTTGACGGCGAGGCCGGGCAAGGTGACCTGCAAACCGTCATAGCCCGGGATGGAGACAAGGGGGCGCACCTGGACGACGGCGTCGAAGGAGACACCGCCGGCGTCCTCGCCGCCGGTGATGTCGATCTCGGGCTGCGCGATCGGATCGAGCTCGGTGTCGACGACGGCGCGGGCGTAGAAGTCGGGCAGCGACTCGCGCAGCGCCTCGGCACGCAGCGCGCCGGCGCCGCCCATGCGCGCCTCGAGCACCTTGCGCGGCACCTTGCCGGGCCGGAAGCCGGGCACGCGCACCTGTTGGGCGAGCGTGCGCACGACGTCACCGAGGGCACGGTCGAACTCGGGCTCGTCGATCTCCACGCTCAGGCGGACGAGGTTTCCCTCCAGTGGCTCGGTGGTGGCACGCATCACGAGCCGACCACTCTACCGGCCGACCCCGGGGCGAGGCGCACGGCCCGCTCAGAACATGAAGTTCATTGCGCCGAGGACTTTGCGGCCGACGGCCGCGTCGCCCTCGAGACCGATGCCACCGGCGGCCTCCACCTGTTCCGCCGTGGCCCGGCCGCAGCCGAGGCGGACGAAGTCGAGGCTCGACAGCGAGAGCGTCACCGTCGGCGCCACATCGTCGCGGCGGGCGGGCCCGCCCGCCCTCGACCGCGACGGTGAAGGCGCGGGCGTCGTGGCCGGGGCCGGAGACCTCGAAGCGGACGGCGGTGCCGTCGGGGCAGGCCGCCTTCTTGCCCACCACGAAGGGCATGGCGCCCTGCACCCGGTCGAGCGACATGGCCGAAGCCAGGTTGCCGCCCACCGGGGCGGTCGAGGGCGCGGCGCGCGTCCTGCTCGTGCACCCAGCTGTCGAAGACCCGCACCTCCATGAAGACGGCGTAGGGCACCTCGCCCACCGGGCTCCAGCCGACGGCGGCCCACTCCTCGTCGGCCGCGCGTCCGAGCTGGGCCAGGCGGGTCTCGGTGACCTCGACGAACTCGGCGCGCACGGCCGCGCCGGGGACGGCCGCGCGCACGGCGACCCACGGCTCGTTGGCGCCGCGAAGTCGTTCTTCACGTGGTCGCCGAGGGGGCCGTCCCAATCGCGGAGCCGCCTCGCCCATGATCGCCCGCTCGATCCCGATGAGGTGGGACAGCTGGTCCTTGACGTCCCAGCCCGGGCACTCGGTCGGCAGGGCCCACTCGGTGCCCGAGAGCTCGTAGCAGGCCTCCGCCAGCGCGGCCCAGGTCTCGGCCAAGGCTTTCGTCGCCTTCTGCCCCCGTTGCCGCCAACCACCGTCCTGACCTGCACCGTTGTCTGTCACGGGGCCGACCCTACCCCCGGACCCGCCCGACGGCCGTCCGACCATCCCCCAATTTTCGGAACCCCCCCGCTACGTTCGACTCCCGTCCAGGGCCATCACCGACCAGAGGAGATTGCCATGGCTAGTTACGAGGGGTACTGCGTGAAGTGCCGTGAGAAGCGTGAGTTCGACGGCCAAGAAGTCGAGCTCGCCAACGGCCGCCGCGCCGCCCAGGGCACCTGCCCGGTGTGCGGCACCAAGATGAACCGCATTCTGGGCAAGGCCAAGGTCTGAACCCGAGCGCTCTGAGCAGCACGCCGGCCGGCGCAGCGTGCCGCCGGCCGGCGTGAGACGATGCGGGGCATGCACGACCTGATCATCAAGGGCGGGACGCTCGTCGACGGGACCGGGGCCGCGGCGAGACAGGCGGACGTCGCGGTCGATGCCGGCCGCATCACCGAGGTCGGGCAGGTCACGGGCGGCGCTACCCGGATCATCGACGCCGACGGCCTGCTGGTCACGCCCGGCTGGGTCGACATCCACACGCACTACGACGGCCAGGCCACCTGGGACCCCGAGCTCGCCCCGTCGTCGTGGCACGGGGTGACCACGCTCGTCATGGGCAACTGCGGCGTCGGCTTCGCGCCGGCCGCGCCCGACCGCCACGACTGGCTCATCGGCCTCATGGAGGGCGTCGAGGACATCCCGGGCACGGCGCTGGCCGAGGGGATCGAGTGGGAGTGGGAGACCTTCCCCGAGTATCTCGACGCGCTCGAGCGCCGGCGCTGGACGGTCGACGTCGGCACCCAGGTGCCGCACGGCGCCGTGCGGGCCTACGTCATGGGCGAGCGGGGCGCCAAGAACGAGGCGGCGACCGCCGAGGACATCGAGGCGATGCGGAGCCATCGTGCTCGAGGCCGCTCCGGGCCGGCGCGCTCGGCTTCTCGACGTCGCGCACCATCGGGCACCGAGCCGTCGACGGCGAGCTGGTGCCCGGGACGTACGCCGCCGAGGACGAGCTGTTCGGCATCGGGGCCGCCCTGGCCGACGCCGGCGCCGGCGTCTTCGAGCTGGCGCCGCTGGGCTCGGCGGGCGAGCAGCTCGAGGACGCATGGCAGGAGGTCGACTGGATGCGCCGGCTGTCGGCGGCGATCGACCGCCCCGTGTCGTTCGTGCTGCTGCAGGTCGACGACGACCCCGAGCTGTGGCGCAAGCAGCTGGCGGCGTCGCTCGAGGCGTGCGCCGAGGGGGCGCAGCTCTACCCGCAGGTGGCCGGTCGGCCCACGGGGCTGCTCACGGGGCACCACGCGACGTTCTGCCTCTTCTCGGAGATCCCGGCTTACCGGAGCTGCGGGCCCGCGCTCGTCGCCGACGAGCTCGCGGCGGCGCTGGCCGACCCCGAGGTGCGGCGCTCGATCGTGTCGTGGACGCCGCCGTCGGCGGCCGTGGCCGAGTCGATGGAGAGGGCGTACGCGCGCACCTACGTGCTGGGGGACCCACCCGACTACGAGCCGGGGCCGGAGCGCTCGCTGGCCGGGCTGGCCGCGGCGCAGGGCGTGTCGCCGCTGGAGGTGGCCTACGACGAGATGGCTCGCGACGGCGGCCAGGGGCTGCTGTACCTCCCGATCCTCAACTACGCCAAGGGCGACCTGGACCACGTGCACGAGATGCTGCTGCACCCGCAGGGGCTGCTCGGGCTGTCCGACGGCGGCGCCCACTGCGGGACCATCTGCGACGGCTCCATGCCCACCTTCATGCTCACGCACTGGACGCGCGACCGCACCCGGGGCGGACCGCTGCCGCTCGAGTACGTGGTGAAGAAGCAGACGCACGACACGGCCCGCCTGTACGGCCTGTCGGACCGGGGCACGGTGGAGCCGGGCGCGCTGGCCGACTTCAACCTCATCGACTACGACGCGCTGTCGCTGGGGGCGCCCTTCGTGCGGCCGACCTGCCGGCCGGCGGCCGCCGACTGCTGCAGCAGGCCTCGGGGTACGTGGCCACCATCAAGGGCGGGACCGTGACCTTCGAGCACGGCGAGCCCACCGGCGAGCTGCCGGGGCGGTTGGTGCGCGGCGCCCGCTGAGCCAGCCGACCGCGCTGGCTCGCCAGCTCCCACGTCGCCGCGCGCCGGGCCCGCGCACGGCAGACTGCAAACCGTATGGAGGCGCCGCAGACCCAGTACGCGCTCCGCGACGGCGTCCACATCGGCTACCAGGTGTGGGGCCGGTTCGGCGGCGGGCGCGGAGCCGCGGTCGACGTGCTCGAGTTCAACAGCGGGCTCATGATCTCGATCGACGAGACGGTCGACGAGCCGAACTGGCTGCGCTACACCGAGCGGGTCGCCGAGTTCTGCCGGCTCATCCGCTTCGACGCCGGTGGCCTCGGGCTGTCGGATCCGCTGCCGCACGGGACGGACCCCTCCATCGAGGGCTGGGGCCGCGACGCCCTGGCCGTGATGGACGCCGCCGGGTGCGACCGCGGCCGTCGTGCTGGCCTCCACCGGCGGCGCCATGGCGGCCCTGTGGCTGGCCGCCACGCATCCCGAGCGGGTCACCTCGCTCGTCCTCGTGAACGGCACGGCGCGGGTCGGCCAGGCGGAGGACTACGGGTTCGGCGTGTCCGACGAGGTGATCGCGGCCGCGGCCGGACATCGACGTGCCGCTGACCGAGGGCGACGTGCCCCAGGACATCGCGATCTTCGCCCCCAGCCTGGCCCACCGGGTCGGTTTCCGCGAATGGTGGGGGCGGGCGGCCCGCCGCGGGGCCAGCCCGGCCACGGCCATCGCCTTCAACCTGGTGACCTTCACCGCCGACGTGCGCTGGTGCCTCCCCGCCATCACGTGCCCGACGCTGGTGTTCGCCCGGCGCGAGAGCTACGCCGACCTGAGCGATCACGGACGGTACCTGGCCGAGCACATCGCGGGAGCCCGCCTCGTCACCGTCCCGGGCCCGACCTGCTGCCCTGGGCCGGCGAGTTCGACTCCATCGTCGACGAGATGGAGGAGTTCGTCACGGGCGCCCGTGGTGCACACGCGGCCACCCGGATGCTGGCCACCGTGCTGTTCACCGACATCGTCGACTCGACCGTGCGCGCGGCCGAGGCGGGTGACCGCCAGTGGCGCGCCGTGCTCGACGAGTTCGAGGTCAACGTCGGCCGGCTGCTGGCCCGCCACGACGGCGTCCTCGTGAAGATCGACCGGCGACGGGATCCTGGCTCGCTTCGCCGCGCCGGCGCAGGCGGTGCGCTGCGCCGTGGCCATGGTGGGAGCGGCACGGGGCGCGGGCCTGCAGCTGCGCGCGGGGCTCCACGCGGGCGAGGTGGAGCTGCGGGGCGACGACATCGGCGGGCTGGCCGTGCACATCGCCTCCCGGGTGAGCGCGATGGCGGGCCCCGACGAGGTGCTCGTGACCGGGACCGTGCGCGACCTCGTGGTCGGCTCGGGCATCGTCTTCGACGACCGCGGCCGCCACAACCTCAAGGGCGTGCCCGACGAATGGCAGGTGCTGGCGGTGGAGCGGGCCTAGGCGAGGTGGGAGCGGCCGCCGATCGCGCCCGGCTGCGGGACGCGAGAATGACGCCCGATCTGGGAGGCAGCAGTGATTCGAGCCGTCATGTTCGACTTCGGCGGTGTGATCTCGTCGAGCCCGTTCGAGGCGTTCGCCCACCTGGAATCCGAACGCGGGCTCCCGACTGGCTTCATCCGCACGGTGAACGCCACCAATCCCGACACCAATGCGTGGGCGAAGCTCGAGCGAGGCGAGGTCGACGTGGAGACGTTCGGGTCGATGTGGTCGGCCGAGGCCCGCGCCGCGGGTCACGAATTGGACGGGAGGCTGGTGCTCGAGCGGCTGGCGGGAGAGATTCGCCCACAGATGGTCGCCACCATCCGTGCCTGCGGCACGGCGTACAAGACGGCCTGCCTCACCAACAACTTCACCCGGGCGGAAGCCGTTCTCTCGGTCGAGGTGACCGCCATCTATGCGCTCTTCGACGAGGTCCTCGAGTCACGCGTGCTGGGCGTGCGCAAACCAGACCCTCGCTTCTATCAGCTTGCCTGTGAGCGACTCGGCGTCCAGCCAGAGGAGTGCGTGTTCCTCGATGACCTCGGCGTGAATCTCAAGCCGGCGCGAGCGCTCGGCATGTACACGATCAAGGTGACCGACCCCGACGCGGCGATCACCGAGCTGGAGGACCTGCTCGGGCTCGCCCTGAACGGCTGACGATCCTGACCGGGTCGCCGGCGATGAGGCCAACATCTCCGGGGCACAATGGTCATTTTTATGGATATGAGCCTATTTTTCCTCCGTAATAGTCGGACTTATATCTACCATGGCTGTTGGTCTGGTACGACACCAGCTGAATAGTCACTATAATGGCCGCAGGAGGTCGCAATGCGAAGTGACGAGCTGGAGAAGGTGATCGGTGGACACATCCGCAATCTCCGGATCGGCCAGGGCCTGACCCAGGTCGAGGTCGCCGAGAGGGCGAACATCTCCCTCGGCGCCCTCAAGCACCTCGAGAGCGGGGCGGGGGCGACGGTCCACACCCTGGTCAAGGTGCTCCGTGCGCTGGGTCAGGCGGACTGGCTCGACACCTTGGAGCCCGCGCCCGGCGCGTTCAACCCGCTCGACCTCCTGGCGGCCCGTGAGCAGCGAGGACCGAGCGGCGCGGCCCCGGCGCGCCCCACGGCGGAAGGTGGCGGAGCGGTGAGCTATGAGCCGACCGATGTCATCGAGGTGCTGGCCTGGGGCAGGCGAGTCGGCGCCGTCGCGCTGAACCCGGCCACCGGCTGGTACGCCTTCGCGTACACCAAGGAATGGGTCGGCGGCGGCATCGAGCTGGCCCCGCTGCACATGGCCCTGCGCGAGGGGGCCTACGAGTTCCCCCAGCTGCGGCGAGAGACCTTCTACGGGCTCCCGCCGCTCCTCGCCGACTCACTCCCCGACAAGTTCGGCAACGCGCTCGTCGACGCCTGGATGGCCGAGCAAGGCGTGGCACCGGCCGACATCACGCCGCTGGACCGCCTGGCCTATGCAGCCGAGCGCGCCATGGGGGCGCTCGAGTTCCGGCCCGCCGCGCGCCCCGTGGCCAGTGGGACACCGACGGCCGTCCAACTGGCCGACCTGGTGCTCGCGGCACGTCTCACGGTGCGCGGTGAGTTCGCCAGTGACGAGACCTCGCACGCCGCCCTCCAGCAGCTGATCCACGTGGGCACGAGTGCGGGGGGTGCGCGGGCCAAGGCCGTCGTGGCCTTCAACCCCGAGACGTTCCAGGTCCACTCGGCCTACGACGAGAATCTGGACGGCTTCGAACAATGGCTGATCAAGCTCGACGGGGTGAGCGGCACCGGCATGGACGGGCACGGGGACCGGCTCGGCGAGAGCGCGCCGTACGGGCGTATCGAGTTCGCCTACAGCAAGATGGCCAAGGCGGCCGGGGTCGACATGATGCCCTGCCAGCTCCTGGCCGAGGGTCCGCGCCGCCACTTCATGACCAAGCGCTTCGACCGGGGCATGGCTGGTGAGCGCTTCCATGTGATCTCGCTGTGCGGGCTGGCCGACCTGGACTACAACCTGGTGGCCGCCCACAGCTACGACCAGTACCTGCAGAGCGTCAAGGCGCTTGCGCTCGGGTCCGACGAGCTCGCGGAGGCCTACCGGCGGATGGTCTTCAACGTCATGGGGGTGAACCACGACGACCACACCAAGAATCTCGCGTTCATGCGCTCCGAAGACTCGGAGTGGACGTTGGCGCCGGCGTACGACGTCACGCATGCGTACAACCCGTCCAGCCAGTGGACGAGCCGTCACCTCATGGCCGTGAACGGGAAGTTCGAGGGCATCGAGCTCGAGGATCTCTACGTCGTCGGCGAGCGCAACGACGTACCCGGATACCGCCGGATCGTACGCGAGGTGCGCGAGGCGGTCTCGCAGTGGGCGAGCTTCGCGGCGGAGTCCGAGCTCCACGAACAGACCATTAAGAGTATCGAGACAGATATCGAGCGCTTCGTGCCCCGGTAGGCACTCCGCGGGCGCCGGCGGCACTCACGTCCCGCACGAGCAGGGTGGCCGACCCGCCCGGGGCCCTGAGCACCGTACGAGGGTGCCACCCGTCGGCGAGGAGGGCGCGGTAGCTCGGATCGTCGGCGAGCGGAGGCGACCAGACGTACCAGAGCCGGTGGTAGTGACCCATCGCCGCCGCCCACGCCCTGGGGTCCGAACCACCCTCGAAGTACTCCGACGGCACGATGAACACGCGTGGATCGGTGCTGACGACGGTGAAGCCGTTGGTCCAGGCACGACCGAAGCGGAGCTCGGGCCGGGTCTCCTCGGCCAGCGCCCATGGAAAGCGCATGAGCTCGCTCACGAAAACGTGATCGCCCGGCTGCTCGTGCCGGTCGATCTGCGCGGCCAGCGCCCGCACGTCAACACCGGGATACTCGGGGCGATCGGACCAGGCATGGGCGGCCCACAGTCCGAGCACCAGCCCGCCGAGCAAGAGACTGACCGCGCTGACGGCGACCACCTCGCGCCGCGGCCTCCGCGTCACGTCTCGGGCCACTGCCGCGTACATCCGGCTCACGCCGGCCACAGTGAGCAGGAGCAGCACCGGGTAGAGGTATTGGTCCGAGCGCCCGGTCCCGAGCGGCTCCACGCGGGCCGCGCTGGCGAGGACCGCCACGACGAGGGCCAGGGCAGGGGCCAGCATCGACCGGTTCGTGGAGAGACCGAAGGCGGCGAGGACCAGCCAGAGGGTGACGAGGACGACACGGAGGGGCCCGGTCAGATTGCCCAGGCCGATGCCGTACGCCAGGAGGTGCCACACGACCCAAACCAGGGATGAGAACAAGGAGCCGAGGCTCTGGTGCGTGACGAAGGCGCCCTCCCGGAACCAGAACTGGTTCTCCGCCGGGGAGATCTCGGTGTAGAAGGCGAGGTCGATCGCCGCACACCCGCACGTGGTGGCGACGAACGCAGCGACGACCGGCCGGGGCCAGGCCCGTCGCCGTCCGCGCCAGGTGTGAACGGCGAGGGCGATCCAGACGCCGGCGATCACCGCCGCCAGCGAGGCCGAGCAGAGGAACGCTGCCACCGAGGAGACCGCCACGACGGCGAGCTGCCGGCGACCCGGCGTACGCCGGGCCAGCTCCCCCGCGGCCAGCACGGCGCACGAGAGCAGGATGTCGAGCTCGTACTCCTTCACTCGGGTGGAGTACTCGACGCACAGCGGCGCTGTCGCGATCGCCGTCGCGACGAGGAGCCCGGCCAGGCGGCCGAAACGGAAACAGCGGACCAGCGCGTACGCGGCGGGGATCGCGGCGACGCCGGCCACGAACGAAGGCATCTGGGCCCAGGTCGTGCTCCCGGAGGTGAGCATGAGCACCGTGCGATCGAGAAAGTCGGAGCCGGGTGCCGTGAACCACATGCGCCAGGCCTCCCCGATGCCGACGTGGGCGGACAGTGCCACCCAGGCGTCGTCGCGCCACAGCCCGAGGCCGCTCAAGCCGTGGGCCCGCAGACACGCGCCAAACGTCGTGACGACGGCCAGCGCGACCAAGGTGAGCCAACGCCCTCGTCGTCCGGTGGGAGCGGGCGCCCCGCCCCGACTGCTCGGCGTGGCTTCGGGTACCCCTGCCGGAGATCCACGCTCGGCGAGCGCCGGCGGCGGGTCGAGCACGGCCGCGTCGGAACGGCCCGTCACCCTCGTTGCCCCCGTCGGACGGAGGCCGGACCCCGACCACACGGGCGCGACACGACGTCTCCCACGTTGTTCTCTCGGCAGGTCGCGGCCTGCGCCTGACCGGTCGAGGGCGCCCGTTCCAACAGCAACGGCTCACCGCTCCGGGCGGCAGGTGCCGGTGGGCGCTCTCCGGTGCCCGCCAGCAGGACCCGCCTGAGGAGGTGTCGGGGTCTCGGCCGCTCCAGGCGGCTCGCAGATCCGGCCCGTGACCTGACATCGTGCTGGTCCAGTCCCTCGAGCGGCCTACCACGTCAGCGAACCCTGGTCGTGCCCCTGGAGGCTCTCCGCGTGATCACCGACCTGCTGGGCTCAAGCTCGCCCAGGGGATCGCCCCTGTGGCCTCAGGCGCACTTCCGGTCGCTCTTCGGATCGCGTCGCGGCTCCGTTCACGGGCTCGGTCAGCCGGTAGGTATTGGCGCAGTCACTGATGGCCGCATTCGGGTAGTCGGTGGAACTGCGCATGCGTGGCGTCCAAGATGTCGCACGCGACGTCAACGAAAGGGCCTGGTCATCCAACTAGCATTCGGGGCTGCGATACGGGATGTAGCGCAGCTTGGCAGCGCGCCTGCTTTGGGAGCAGGAGGTCCGGGGTTCAAATCCCCGCATCCCGACCACTTCGCCGCTCGGGTGTGGCCATGGGCCACAATGCGGCTGTGAGCGAGACGGCAGGGTCCGCACCGAGCCCCTCCTCGAGCGGCCGGGTCGTTCTGCTGACCCTGGCCTCGGCCCAGTTCCTCATGACCCTGGACACCTCGGTCATGAACGTTTCGATCGCGACGGTGGCGAAGGACGTCGGCACGACCGTGACGGGGATTCAGCTGGCCATCACCCTCTACACGCTGGTGATGGCCGCGTTCATGATCACCGGCGGCAAGATCGGCCAGATCGTGGGGCGCAAGCGTGCCTTCATGATCGGGTGCGTCGTGTACGGCTGCGGCTCCTTCACCACCGCGCTGGCGAAGTCACTCCCCGTCCTCATCGTTGGCTGGTCGGTCCTCGAAGGGCTGGGCGCCGCGCTGATCATGCCGGCGGTCGTGGCCCTGGTGGCGACGAACTTCGGGCGCTCCGAGCGCCCCCGCGCTTACGGGCTGGTGGCGTCGGCCGGAGCGATCGCGGTGGCGCTCGGGCCGTTGGTCGGCGGCCTGTTCACCACGTATCTCAGTTGGCGCTGGGTCTTCGCCGGCGAGGTCCTGATCGTGGTGTGCATCCTTGCCCTGACCCGCCGCATGGCCGATGCCCCGCCCGTACCGGGCGTGCGGCTCGACCCCGTGGGGACGCTCCTGTCGGCGGCCGGACTCGGCCTGGTCGTCTTCGGCATCATCCGATCGGGGACGTGGGGCTTGGTCCAACCGAAAGCCGACGCGCCCCAATGGCTCGGAACCTCGCCGGTGATCTGGCTCATCCTCGGGGGCGCCGGCGTCCTGGCCCTGTTCGTGCTGTGGGAGAGCAGGCGAGTCCGGCTCGGCAAGGCCGCCCTGGTGGACCCGCGCATGCTGCGTGTGCCGCGGTTGCAGGCCGGACTGACGTCCTTCTTCTTCCAGTACCTCCTCCAAGCCGGCCTGTTCTTCGTCGTCCCCCTGTTCCTCTCCGTGGCCCTCGGGCTCTCTGCCGTGGCGACCGGCGTGCGCCTGTTGCCCCTGTCGGTCACCCTCCTGGCTGCAGCCGTGGGCGTGCCCCGGATCTTTCCCCGCACCTCCCCCCGGAGAATCGTGCGCGTCGGCTTCGGCCTGTTGCTCCTCGGCATCGTGGCGTTACTCGCCGCGCTCGACGCGGGCGCCGGCCCTGAGATCGTGACGGGGCCTCTCCTGCTGGCCGGGCTCGGCATCGGGACCCTGGCCTCCCAGCTGGGTGCGGTGACCGTCTCGGCCGTGCCCGACTCTCAGAGCGGCGAGGTGGGGGGTGTCCAGAACACCGTGACCAACCTCGGCGCCTCCATCGGCACCGCCCTGGCGGGGACCATCCTCATCGCCGTCCTCACGACGACGTTCCTCGGGTCGGTGGCGGCCGATCCGGCGATCCCCAAGGAGATGTCGTCCCAGGCCCAGGTGGAGCTCTCCGCGGGCATTCCCTTCGTGAGCGACGCCGACCTGAACGCCGCACTGCACGCGGCGGGTGTGCCGCCCTCCACCGCGCAGGCCATCGTGGACGACAATGCGTCGAGCCGGATCAACGGGCTGCGGGCCGCACTGGCCGTGCTCGCCCTCATCGCTCTGCTGGCCGTGGCCTTCACCCGCCGCCTCCCCACCGTTCAGCCCGGGCAGGAGGGTGAGGACGCTGACCCGGATGCAGCCGAGGTGCCGGCGGCGTTCAGGCCCGGCGAAGGGTGACGCTGCACCAGGCGCGCCGGCGGCACGAAGGACAGGTCATGCGGTGGTCGAAGCGGCCTCTGGGCAACCACACGCCCAACGGGAACTGGAAGATGAGCAGGTCGAGTACTCCGACGTGCGAGGTCTGACTGCAGCGCGCGCACTCGACGGTGAAGACGCCCCGCTCGTCCAGCGGATTCCCCGACGTGACGGCCAGGCTGTCCGAAGCGGGCTTGGCGCCCGAGTACAGCGCGCGCTTGCCGACGGGCAACGGCACCGTCTTGGGTGCAGGCTCCGCCTCCGAGGTCTCCGACTCCCCCGCCGACGGCACCCAGAACAGAGCTCGCTTGCCCAAGGGGTCCGGTGCCTTGTCGCTCCGCGAGGCGGACACTTCGGTCAGGCGGTCTGCATGGCGTCGTAGACGCACGTCGAGAGCGTCCGGTACGCCACGGCACCAGGCGAGGCCGGGGCGTGCTGGAGCACCGATTGCCCGAGCCCCGGGGCCTCGGCGAAGCGAATCGACTTGGGGACGGGCGGCTGAAACAACGGCAGGCCGTAGCGCTCTTCGACTTCAGAGAGCACCTGTCGCGAGTGGGTGGTGCGCGCGTCGAACATGGTCGGTATCACGCCGAGCACGCGCAGCTTCTCGTTGGCGAACTGTCGGACGTCCTCAATCGTCTCGAGCAGCTGGCCCACGCCGCGGTGGCTGAGCGCCTCGCACTGCAGCGGCACGATGACGGCCTCCGCCGCCGTAAGGCCGTTGATCGTCAGCACGCCGAGCGACGGCGGGCAGTCGATGAGCACGACGTTGTAGTCGTTGAGCACCGGGAGCAAGGCCCGGGCCAAGACGTGCTCGCGGCCCGTTCTGTTCAGGAGGTGCACCTCGGCGCCGGCCAGGTCGATGGTTGCCGGCACGAGGTCAAGACCCTGCACGCCCGGGACGGCCTTGACGACATCGGACAGCCGGGCCCGGCGAACGAGCACGTCGTGCAGCGACGAGTCGAGCTCGTCGGGATCGAAGCCGAGCGAGAACGTCAGGCAGGCCTGCGGGTCGAGGTCCACCACGAGCACGCGACGCCCTTGTTCCGCCAGAGCCACACCCAGCGACTGCACGGTGGTCGTCTTGGCCACGCCGCCCTTCTGGTTGGCGACGGCGATGACTTTGACCATCGCCGGAGTCTAGGACCGACTCGGACGTCGTTCTCGGGGAGGGATCGCTCCCTCGAACAGAGCCTCAGCGGTAGGCGGCTTCCTCCTTGCCGACGTCGGCCACGAGGTTGCCCAGCGCCAGGTTCACGTCGTCCAGGTGATATCCCCACGAGGGGCCGAGGGTGGCCGAGACGGTGGGACGCGGGTCACCAGGCGCCGGCGTTGCCGTCACCTGCAACCAGGATGCGCCGCCACTCTGCTCGCACTGCGCCGTGTACAGGCCGGGGAAGGTCACCCAGGGCGTGAGCACCCGAACACCGGACGACCGAGCGGCCACGCTGCGGAAGAACGGCTGAACACGGCCGACTCCGGGCGAGAATCTCACCGGGTTGACGCACGCCACCTGCTGCGACCCGGATGCATTCTGACCCGACAGCAGGCTCACCCCACGACCGGCTCGCCCGAAGAGCGAGTTGGCCGGCGGCGTCGAACCGAAGGTCGAATAGGCGATGACACAGCGGGTCTGAGAGGCGGACCCGCAGGTCGGGATGTTGCGGAAGGTCCCACCGACGACCCCGCCGGCGGGGACCTGCACGTTGCCTCCCAGGAGGATGGCAGACACCATGTGCTTGAGGAGACTCGGGGAAGGGTCGACCTGGGTCTGCAGAAGCCTGATGAGCAGGGAGGCGCCCTGCGAGTGCCCGATGAAGATGACCGGCCGGCCGTGGTTGTCGTGGGCGAGATAATCGTTCCAGGCGGAGAGCAAGCTCTGGTAGGCGATGGCCACCGCGGGTCCGAGGCCCGCGAGCTGTCGTAGTCCGGCCAGGGTGACCTGGCGGTACATGGGGGCCCACACTGTGCAGAGCTGGGAGAAGCGGGAGGCCTGGACCACCGCGGCGGCCTGCTCGGCTGGCTGCACGGTGAGGTCGGCATTGGTGGCCGTCTCGGTCGAGACGGTCGGGTACACGTAGAAGCAGTCGAAGCGGCGCGCCTGTGACGAGGGCGGGTACAGGGCGGCGCTGGTCGTGCCCTTGCCCGTCACGGTGGTGGCGGCCCGACTCGAGGTGCACGGATCCGCGGCCTGGCCCGGACGGCACAGCCAGACCGTGCTCGACCCGGCGTCGAGCGTCCGCGCCGCGGCCGCTGCATCCGGCACGTACGCGGTGAGCAGGCCGGTGACAGCCGCGCCAGCGAGGCACACCGCTCGGACCCTGCCTCCTGCTCGCTTCCCCATGATCATGCGGTCCCTGCCCCTCAGGTCCGACGCCGGCGTTCCCCGAATGCTTCGCCAGGCTAGGAGCCCGGGGGCCTGTGCGGGGGAAGGGTGAGGTGCGAGCGCCTAGGGTCGAGGGTGCGCAGCCGGACGGTGCGGCCCCTCGCCGCGACCCCCTGACCTGCTGTGCCCGCGGACCAAGAGGACTGGAAGAGAACGTGGCCGTCGCTCGCATGAGCCAGAAGATCGCTGTCGGTGTCGTGTTCGTGTCGGCGATGTTCATGAACATCATGGACATCACGATCGTGAACGTGGCGCTCCCGACGATCGGCCGCGACTTCCACATTCCGCCCACCGCGGTCGACGGTGTCGTCATCGCGTATCTGGTCAGCCTGGCGGTCTTCATCCCGGCGTCGGGGTGGCTGGGCGACCGCTTCGGCGGCAAGCGGGTGCTCCTCGTCGCCATCGTCGTCTTCACGCTCGGCTCGGTGCTGTGCGGCCTAGCCCAGAACATGACCGAGCTCGTGCTGTTCCGGGTCGTCCAGGGTGCCGGCGGAGGGATGATGGCCCCCGTCGGAATGGCCATGCTCTACCGGGTCTTCCCGCCGGCCGAGCGGGTCCGGGCGGCCAGCATCCTGACCCTCGGGACCACGATGGCGCCGGCCTTGGGGCCGGTGCTGGGCGGCTTCTTGGTCACCAACTTCTCGTGGCGCTGGGTGTTCTTCGTCAACCTACCCATCGGCATCGCGGCGGTCATCTTCGGTGCGCTGTCCCTGGAGCGGACCGGGGCGATCGATGCCGGCCGGTTCGACGTGCCGGGCTTCGTCCTGGGCGGCGCCGGGCTGGGACTGTTGATGTACGGCGTCTCCGAAGGCCCGCTGCAGGGGTGGTCGTCGACGACGGTCATCGCCACCTGCGTCGGCGGGGCGGTGCTGCTCGTGGTGTTCGTCCTGGTGGAATTGCGAACCTCTCGACCGATGGTGGACCTGCACCTGCTCCGGGGCCGGCTCTTCCGCTCGACCAACTGCGTCATGTTCTTGGCTGCGGCAGCGTTCCTGGGGATGCTGTACCTGATCCCGCTGTACTTCCAGGACGCGCGGGGGCTGTCCGCGCTGCAGTCGGGCCTCTCCACCTTTCCGGAGGCCTTCGGCGTGATGATCGGCGCGCAATTCGCCAGTCGCCTCATCTATCCGCGCATCGGACCCCGGCGTCACATCACCGGCGGCCTGATCGGGCTCGCACTCTGCATGCTCGTGCTGACCCAGATCAGCGTGACCACCAACCTCTGGTTCATCCGCGGCCTCATGTTCGTGCTCGGTTGGATGATGGCGCAGGTGATGGTGCCCAACCAGGCTGCGTCGTTCGCCATGATCACGCCGGAGTCGATGGGTCGGGCATCGACCTTCTTCAACACCATGCGCCAGGTCGGCAGCGCCACCGGGGTGGCCGTCCTCTCCACCGTCCTGATCGGAGTCGGATCGACCCAGGCCAGCGGCGGTACCTCGGCGCCCGACATGACCGCGTACCACCTGGCGTTCCTCACGGCGGCACTCTTCGCGCTGGTCGGCGCGGCGTTCTCCTTGTCCATCCACGACGGTGACGCGGCCGAGACGATCGTGCGACGCCGGCGACGGCCCGCCCCGTCCGCCTCCCGAGCGGCGGTCCCGATACCCGAGGGGAGCCCGGCGTGAGCACATTGGGCGCCGTCGGCGTGTTCTGCGGTTCGAGTCTCGGCGAGGACAGGGCCTTTTCGGTCGCCGCCGAGCGGTTCGGTACGGCACTCGCCCAACGCGGCATCGAGCTGGTCTACGGCGGCGCCTCGGTCGGCCTGATGGGTGTGGTTGCCGACGCCGCCATGGCGGCGGGGGGACGGGCCACCGGGGTGATCACCGAATCATTGGCCGGCCACGAGATCGCTCACGGGACGCTCAGCGACCTGCACGTGGTGACGACGATGCACGAGCGTAAGGCGCTCATGTCCCAAATGTCGGATGCGTTCGTCATGCTGCCGGGCGGGTTTGGCACCTACGAGGAGTTCATGGAGTCCGTCACCTGGGCGCAGCTGGGGATCCATGACAAACGCTGCGGCATCCTCAACGTGGACTGCTTCTTCGACGAACTCCTCGCCTTCGTCCGCCATGCTGTCGAGCAGGGTTTCATACGGGCCCGCCAGGTGGAGGCGCTCGTGATCAGGGACGATGTCGACGAACTGCTCGACACACTCGTGTGTTCCTCCCAGGGTCCGACGCCGGCGGCTTAAGGGGCGACCATCCCGGCCGACCATTCGATCAGCGGCGGCCGTACGGCGGCGCAGCGCGGGTGCCCTGTTTCGTCGGTCAGCCCGAGCGTTCCGACCAGGAGCCCGGTAGCCACGGCCGATCGAATGACGTCAGGCGGCACCGCCTCGAGCATGAGCTTGGCCCGGCGGAACATGGCGAACGTCTTGTCGGCGCCGACGACGCCCCAGGAGAGGTAGACGAACCTCCCACCTCGCGAGCCCTGGATGTAGGGGCCCTTCAGGTCCACCCCGGAAGCCGTCTCGTCGGCGGTGCACTCGAGCGTCCAGGTGGCGGTTTCAGCGTCGCCGCGTACGAGCCCCAGCAGCTCGGCCGGTTTGTTCCTTCGTTGCACCGCGACATGGATGTTGGGATGGCCGTTGGGGTAGTCCGGCCCGGGCCCGCATGAGGCTCCGGGGAGGTGGTGACCTTCGACACGGATGTGCACGGACCCAGGATGTGCCTCGACCCGCTCGCAGGGTCAGGCCGTGCCGGGCAGAAGAAGGACGTCACGCAGCTCGTCGACTTCACCCCAGTCGGCCAGCATGTCTGCCACCGACTGGTATGGCTTCTCCGCGCCGGTCGTTTTCTCGAGGACCGATGGCGCGTAGCCCAGGTCCTCGAAGTACCCGAGGTAGTCCGCCACCGTGGTCCCGGACACGCGACGCAGCATCTCGTCCTTCAGCTCCGTGGTGACGATGGGACGGTCGCGCTCAATGAGGCGGGTCGCACCCTTCACGACCCGACCCTCAGCCCCCTCCACGTCCATCTTCAAGAGCCCGACCGGGCCGTCGACAATGTCGTCCAGGCGGAAGGTCGGGACCACGCTCCCCGGGCGGGACAGGAGGTCCCCGTCTTCGATCAGGCCACCGTTGGAGCCGACATGCGTCGAGTAGTAGGCCCAACCTGTCGCGATGTCCGCGGCCACGGGCAGCAGCTGGACGTTCGTGGTCCCGTTCAGGCGTAACGACGACAACAAGAGGCGGCAGTTCTCCGAGTTCGGCTCGAGGGCCACGACCCGGCCCGAAGGTCCGACCAACCGGGAGGCCAACAGGGAGTAGTACCCGAGGTTGGCACCGACATCGACCACCGTCATCCCGGGTGTGCAGTACCGCTCGAAGACAGCGGTGAGGTGTGCCTCGTATGCGCCCGAGAGCAGTCCAGGGGTGACGGCCGCGTCGGCGGCATCACACAAGAGCTCAACGCCGCCGACGGAGCAGCGCACGGTATCGTCGTCGGACAACTGCACCGAGAATGCCGTCGGCGCGATCTGATGCTCGATCGAACCAAGCATTCTGCGAATGGTCGATACTCGTGCCAGATCCCCTTCGGCCGCCTCGTCGACGTCGCGACGTAGTGCCTGCGGAAGCAGCGGGTAGAGCAAATGCACCAGCTGGTCGTAGGTGAGGCCGCGAGGGGGCGGCTCGGCCATCGTGCCGCCGAGCCGGTGCACCAAGCGGTCCCGCATAGGCTTCAGCCTGTTCCTCACGCCGTGCTGCCAGCTGTCGTGCGGCTCGCTCATTTCGAGCCACGGTATCCGCGAATTCCAGATAGAAGATGATGGAGTCTGAAACTCCCCACCCGGCACCGGGCGAGTCCGAGGCCAGCTGGCGCAATCCGATCGAACCAGGGCGACCCCACGGAGCCCCCGCCCGGCGCCACGTCCCCTTCTCTTTCCCCGGCGGCGCCTGCCGTGCCCACGATCCCCGGTGCGCGGCAGAAAGAGGGGCGGTGGCGCCCGGGAACCAAAGGAAAAGGGCCGCTGTGGGTTGAAGAATGTGGCATTTCGCACCACGCCCTCAACGGAGCGTCGAATAGGCGGCACTCCGGTCATCGCCTTCCCTTGACAGTGCCTCGTTTCGAGAGTAGCGAGGGGCGAGTGCAGGCGGATGGTTGCCTGCGGGAAGGGCTTTGCCAATGGCGTCTCACCCTTCGGCCTTTTGCGATCGCCGCAGACAGGCGGCTGCCTTCTTTGTGAGCATTGGGCTTGTCGTGAGCTTATTGAGTGTGCCGTGGTTTGCGTCGTCCGCCAACGGCGCCAGCGCGTCTCCGACGACAAGCATTCTCGTACCTTCGAATGGGGCGATGCTGTCCGGAACAGCTGCCACCTTGGATGCATCCGCGTCAAACTCGACCAGGGTCGAGTTCCTGCTCTTCGGCGGCAAGTTCGGCTATAACGCCCCGGTGCTCTGCACGGCGATGTCGACCCTCTACGGATGGTTCTGCGCCTGGAACACCACCACCGTCCCCAACGGTTCTTACGTCCTGGTGTCTGAAGCCTTCAACGCGATTGGAGGCGCGGTTGAAAGTGCACTCAGTTCTGGCGTCAGCATCACCGTGAAGAACCCACTGCCGACCACGAGCATTCTGATCCCTTCGAACGGGGCGTCTCTGTCCGGATCGACCTACCTGGACGCTTCCGCCACGAACGCCACCAGTGTCGAGTTCCGGCTCTTGGGCGGTAGCTACGGCTTTTCGGGCCCGGTGCTTTGCACGGCCACGTTGACGCTCTACGGATGGTTGTGCAGCTGGTACACGACAGTCCCCGACGGTTCCTACGTCCTCGTGTCTGAGGCCTTCAACTCGGCGGGAAGCGCATTCAGTTCGGGCGTCGCTATCACGATCACCCGCCCCCTTACTGCCTACGTCGCCAACGAAGGGGACGACACCGTCACCCCGATCGACACGGCCACCAACACCGCCGAGACTCCGATCACCGGCCTCACCAACCCCTTTGACATCGCTCTTACGCCTAATGGTTCGACCGCGTATGTGACCAACTTCTTGGGCAACACCGTCACCCCGATCAACTTGGCCACCGACACCGCAGGGAGTCCGATCACGGTCGGCACTGACTCCCTCTGGGACATCGCCATCACGCCTGACGGGACCACGGCCTATGTGACCACGCCGCAAGCCAATACCGTCACGCCGATCGACTTGGCCACCAACACCGCTGGGACTCCGATCACGGTAGGCAACGACCCCATTGGAATCGCCATTACGCCCAACGGGGCCACCGCCTACGTAGCGAATGACGCGGACGGCACTGTCACGCCGATCGACACGGCCACCAACACCGCCGGGCCACCGATCACCGTCGGGGCTGGACCGTATGCGATCGCCATCACGCCCAACGGGACCACTGCCTACGTGGACAACCTTGGCAGTGGTGGCCTTGGCAATTCCGTCACGCCGATCGACACGGCCAACAACACCGCCGGAACGACCTTTGCCGTGAACAGCAGTTCCGGCTTCACCGACATCGCCATTACGCCCAACGGGGCCACAGCGTACGTGACCCAGGCCATTACCAACGAAATTGGCAACACGGTCACCCCCATCGACTTGGCCACCAACACCGTTGAGCCGGCCATTGCCGTGGCCGATCAGCCGTTCGGGATCGCTATCACTCCTGATGGGACCACGGCGTATGTGAGCACGGCAGGCAATGACACCGTCACGCCGATCAATACGGCCACCAACAGCGTCGAGACCCAGATCGGCGTCGGCGCGAGTCCCTTTGGCATCGCCATCGGTTGAGTGCTCCCCCGGACCCCTTTCCTCCAGTTCCCGGGTAGCGGCCGGCGGGCGCTCTCCGTGCGGTGCCCGTCGGGGCGGGGCGGGACGGGGGGAATTGTCAGTTGCTGACCCTGATGGTGATCCCGTCGCTGCAGGTGATGTTGCCAGATCGGTCGGTGGCCAGGCTCTGGAGCGAGTAGACGCCGTTCGCGACGCTGGTGGTGTCCCAGAAGGCGATGTATCCGTAGAGGGTGACGGCGGCCGTGGCGATGACCGTCTGGTTGTACGCTCTGCGTCTCGACGGAACTGACCCGACTTGAATCAACCGCAACGAGTCGGGATGACGGTGTCTAATCGGGCTACCGGTGCTCGCTTTACCGGGATTTGAACCCGAGACCGTTTGAACCCCAGACGAGTCCTGGTCGCGTGGTCTGGTTGGGTCCCGATGAGTTCTGCGTGGTCAGGTACGGAACCTGGCGCGGAGCCATTTGGACTCGTTGGGTCTGAGTCGGAGCCGGTCGGTCGAGTTGCCTAGACAAATCCGTTGGCCAGTGTCCCCCACTGTGCTGGAAACCCGGCTTTGCCCGGCGTCCAACCGTTCGGGTCATCGGGGGGGCCTGAATCATTGCGCGGCCCGACGGGCTATTCAACGGCGACTGAGGCGACGTTCGGCTGAGACGACGTGGAGAACAGCAGACTCCCCGTCGTTCCCGCGAAGGAGCCGGTCGCGGTATTCACGGAGAGCGATATCTGATAGATCTGAACGAAGTCCACTCCGATCTCCTGCGTGATGATCGGGCCCGTGGCACTGCCGCTCAGGGTGCCAACGCCGGTCGTGATGGTGAAGGACCCGGTGAACGTGTACGGAGTAGCGCAACCGGCAATGTGGAGGGTCACGTTACCGACGGCCGCGCTGCCGGGGTATACCGCGTCGAGCGCCCCATACACGAAGCTACAGCCGTTTCCACCGACAACGTCCGACCCCGTCACGGTGAAGGACGAGTTGGCAAGATCGGCAAGGCCCGGGTCGGCCACGGTGACGGTGACGCCCGAACTAAAAGCGCTTTCAAAGGAGTTGAAGGCTTGAGACAACAGGACGTAGGAGCCGTTGGCGACCGTGGTGGTGTTCCAGTCGTCCAACCATCCGTAGAGGGTGTCCGTGGCCGTCCCGATCAGGTGGCCGCTGAAGCCGTAAGAGCCGCCCAAGATCCAGAACTCCACGCTGGTGGCGTTCGACGCGGAAGCGTCAACGTAGGTCGATCCCGACAGCGTCGCACCGCTCGAGGGGACCAGAAGGCTCGTGGTCGGCAGTGGGTTATCGACGGTGATGCTGATTCCCGAACTGAATGTGCTCCCACCCGAACCGAAGGCTTCCGAGAACAGCACGTAAGAGCCGTTGACGACCGTAGTGGTGTCCCAGTCGTCCAACCATCCGTAGAGGGTGTCCGTGGCCGTCCCGATCAGGTGGCCGCTGAAGCCGTAAGAGCCGCCCAAGATCCAGAACTCCACGCTGGTGGCATCGGAGGCGGAGGCATCCAAGGTGGCAGCTGTGCCCGACAGCGTCGCCCCGTTGGTGGGAACGAGCACGCTCGTCGTCGGCAGGGTCGTCGTCGCCGTGGCCGGAGATTCTGTGACCAGCCCCACAGCCAGGCCACCCAGAAGTGCAGCCACGGACACTCGTAGGTACAGCCAGCTACGTGATCGGCTCCTCATCGGGGCACCTCCGCTATTCCTCACGAGCGTTGCGGAGGTTGCCTAACACCGTCCACCACAGGAAGCAATGTCTTTCTTGTGGCCCCTGTTGGCCTTTCTTGTTTTGCCTTCCTTGCGGTCCTTTTTATGAACTCGCTCCAGGCGGATCTCAGACCGGCTGTCAGCTGGATTTTCCCTGATCGGGAATCGGCGAGCGAGCATCCTGATCCACCGCCAAGGCCGAGTAGGAAAGGTCGATTCACCCGAGCACGTCGCCTGGCAGCCTTCTGGGTTGCCCGCAAGTTTGCAGGTGTCCAACGGGACCAGTGAGTTCCTAACGGCAGTCAAGCCCCTCAAGCTACGTTTTCGCTAGCTTCTTTTCGTGGCGGGTCGGTGGCCGGAGCGACCTTTCGGGCCGACTCCTTTCTGCCTCGGCCCGCCACCCTGTTCTTGAAGGTTTTGGTTTTCGTGATCCGACGACGGGCGGCCCGGACCTTGGGGTCGATCTTGAAGCGGTCGGCACACGCAGCCTTGCCTTCGGCTTCGGTGATCACATCGCCGTCCTCATCTCGTAGTTGGTAGAGCTCTCCTTTGCGCCAACAGGCGGCGATCCGGGTGATGAGGACGGCTGCGACCGAGCACAGTGCTGAGTTGTGGTGCTTGCCCTCGACCATGACGAGTCGGTAGTAGCGCTGGGCCAGTGTCGGGTCGATGCGTCGAGCGTGATCAGCCGCCAGATAGAGGGCCTGACGCAGGCCGGCATCACCGGCCTTGGTGATGCCCTTGTGTCCAGCCACCAGTCCGGACTGGTCGATCTTGGGCACAAAGCCGGTGAAGGAGCGCACACCGGCCAAGTTGGCGAAGCGGTTGAAGTCGCCTGCGTTGGCCAAGATGGCCGCCGAGAGGACGGGCCCGATCCCCGGCGCCGAAGCGACGATGCCCTTCGGGTCGGCCTCGTCATAAAGGACGGCGATCCGCTTGTCGGCGGCGGTGATCTCGTTATCGAGGCTGCGGAACACTCTCACTTCTGAGGCGATGTCGTGAGCCAACTCGGTGAAGTCGATGCCCCCGCTCGACCACAGAGCAAGGGTTTCGTCCGCCATGGCCAAGAGCTCGTCGGCCTTGTCCTCTCGCCACAGTCCCGAACTCGAGCGGATCAACAACGCGCTGAGCCGGGCGCGCCCGAGACGCTTGAGCGCCCGTGGATCGGCGTATTTCTCCAATATGACCAGGGCGGTCTTCGACGCGGTGGCCGATCCGAGCGAATCGGCCCAGGCCGGTCCCAACAGCTCGACGAGTGCCTCGAGACGGAGACTGGCCGCGCTGCGGCGCTTGACCAGGCTGAAGCGGTGACGCACGGCACGGCGCAGGGATTGCGCCGGGCCGAGGTTGTCGATGCCGCGGAGGCCCTCGGGGTGCAGCAACGGCAGACGGGCCAGCACCCGTGAATCGAGCCGGTCGGTCTTGGTGTGCTTGTTGTAGTAGTCCCGCAGGTCAGCCGACTGCTCGGGCGGCACCAAGATGACCGTGGCACCGCGTGCTTGGAGCCAGGCCGACAGCGGCACCCAGGCGTTGCGGGTGGGTTCGAGGATGACGGTCACCGACGCACCGTCGGGGATCTTGGTCCAGAGGTGCTCGAGATCGGTTGTCGTCGTGCGGAACTTCCACGATGACCAGATGAATTCACCTCGCTCGTCGGCCAAGCTGGCCCAGTGGTCGGCCCGACAGGCGACATCGATGCCCAACCTCACTTCGTTCATGGCGTGGTCCTTTCGCTGGACGGTTGATCAGTCGGCTCTCCGTCGTCAACCGCTGCACGTTCCGCAGGGGTGTGACCATCCAGACATTCAGAAGCAGGGGTCCGAATCGATAATCGGCCGCCGAGTTCCAGAAAAGGGATGCACGTGCGTCGGGGAGGCTCGTCTGGTCGACGATCACTGTTGAGGAGTCGAGCTGGCGCTCGCTCCGGCCCCCGTAAAGTCAAAGCCAGAAGAACCGACCCGACGCACCCTACGAAGGGCTTCCGCCAAATCGGTGGATGCCCGGAACCAACGCTAAATGCCCCCGTTCGATGCTCCTATGGGCTGTCAAGTCCCAATTTGTCGTGAGGTAAGAGGCTGTAGACCTCGCGGGCGACGTAGCGCTTGAGGCATCGCACCGCCTCCTTCTTGGTCAGACCCTCCGTCCTTCGTCGATTGATGTACTCGGTGGTGCGAGGGTCATAGACCATCCGGGTGATCACGATGTGCCAGAGGGCCGAGTTGGCCTGGCGATCGCCGCTGCGGTTGAGTCGGTGTCGCTCGTTCTTGCCGCTGCTGGCGTCGAGCGGTGAGGCGCCGCAGAGGTGGGCGAAGGCCGCTTCGTTGTGCAGCCGTTCAGGGTTGTCCCCGGCGGCGACGAGAAGTGCGGAGGCGGCGTCGCTCCCGATGCCGAGAGTTGCGACAAGTTCGGGCGCGGTCTCCTTGACCAAGGGTTTGAGGATGGCGTCGATCTCGGTGATCTCCTCTTCGAGGATGAGGGCCCGCCGGGCCAGCATCCGCAGGCTGAACTTGGTCAGCGAGACGATGTCGCGCTTCGCCCCGGGCCGATAGGCCGAGGCCCGCTCGAGGAGATGGAAGACATTGAGGCCCCGGAGCTCGGCCCTTATGGGCTCGGGGGCGGTCGAGACCAGGTTGCGCATCTGGTTGAGCGCCTGGGTCCGTCCCTTGCGCGCCGAGGACTCGAGCGACCCGCAAAACCCGCATGGATTCGACGTTTCCGTCCCTCGTCTTGGCCTCGCCACAGGCGTCGCCCGAGAGGGCGGCACGGGCGGCCGAGATGGCGTCTTGGGGGTCGGACTTGCCCTTGCGTCGGCGACGCTGGCGGTTGGGGCGGTCCACTTCGACGACACGAACTCGTTCGGCCTGGAGATGGCGGGTGAGCCCGGCTCCATAGGAACCCGGTCCCTTCGACACCGACCAGCTCGACGGGGCCGAAGTCGGCGAGCCACCCCAGCAACTTCTTGTAGCCGCTCTCGGTCGTGGCGAAGCTCTCGACGCCGAGGAGGGCCCCCCGTTCGTCTAAAGCCGCAGCTACGTGGACGTCGAGGTGCGTATCGACGCCGCCGGTGATGCTCCGTGCCAGAGTGGTCACTGTCATCCCTTCGTTGGTTGGTTGGTTGGGGTGACACCGCACCGAGCGGGACGACGGACAGGACAGCGACGGGCCTGTGTAGGCAGGCTCCTATGAGGTCACTCCGTCCGACCGGCAGGTGTCGAGTGGGTGACCGGGCCAGGCCGACGGATCGAACTAAAGACAGTCCCAAAGGACGTCAGCCGGTTTATTGGAGTCAGACCTGGCCTGGGCACCCACCCACACGCTGACCAACCCCTTCACCGAAGTGGTGGATCACTCAGCGGCCGTCTCAATCCTCGCTGCCGGGTGAGTGGTCACGTTACTCACGTCCACCATCAGGAATCGGGCACAATCAGAGGCCATGTCGGGTCAGTTTCCGATGAACCAAGCAGATCACACTCGGCACACGCGGGAGGTCTATGACCGACTGGCCCCTGTGTGGTCAAAGGTCAGCGACGATGGTCCATTCAACGGGTGGCTGGAGCGACCAGCACTACGCAGTCTGATCCCCTCCCCTCTCTCGGATCTCACGATTCTCGATGCCGGGTGCGGCTCGGGGGCCCAAGCGCAGTGGCTACTGGACAACGGGGCAGAAGTGATCGGCGTCGATCTGAGCCCGGCCATGGTCGAAGAGGCCCAGCGTCGCTGTTCGGACCGGGGCCGCTTCTTCGTCGCAGACCTCGCTGAGCCGCTACCACTTGGACCTGACTCCGTCGATGGGATCACCTGCTCCCTCGTACTGCACTACCTAGAGGACTGGACGGTGCCGCTCAGGTCCTTCGCTGACGCGCTCCGGCCTGACGGCTGGGTCGTGATTTCCCTGGAGCATCCCTTTGGACCACTATTTCCGTCACAAAAGGGTGGCTACTTCGATACGGAACTGGTGAGCGATACCTGGACTAAGGCCGACGTGGTAGTGATGCAGTGGTTCTGGCGAAGACCCTTGTCGGCAGTCATGGAAGCTTTCGCCGACCATGGATTCGTGATCGAACGGATTGTCGAAACTCAGCCCACAGCAGAGGCACTAACTCGGTTCCCTGACGACCTCACTCAGGTCATGGGTATTCCGTGGTTCATCGTCTATCGACTGCGGCTTCGCAACGCCGTCGTTCCAGAGAGCGACCGGCCCTGATATCCACGAGGCGTGTCCCATACCGCCCGGTCGGAGGGCGGATCGGTGGATCAGCGGTAGCTTCACTTTCGTGGCCAGCTTCGACGACGGCACCTTGCACATCGACTTGACCGGAGAGAGGTCACGGTCGATTGGAATCGCGTCCAGTTGACCCCGATTGAGTACCCGGTTCCCGTTGCGCTCGTCACCCGCCAGGGTGAAGTGCTCTCCATGGAGCACGTGGAAACATGGGGCAACCCTGGTCAGCTTGCGCCCCGGAGAGCCACGTACACCGTGATTCGACTCCGACACAAGCTGGCCTGGGATTTGGCGGGTAAGGACGGCTCGCCGCTTGAGACGGTGCCAGGCCAGGGCTACGACTGGCGGTCAAAGGTCCATTGGGACTGAACCCCGAACGTCCCCGAACGCCGCCTCTGGGCGCATCTGACCTCCGGGGCGTCGAGCTGCTACATCGATGGTGACCGCGGCTGACGATCAGCCGAAGAATACGAGTGCCTGCCCGAAGAGGTCGGAACACTTGACGATCGCTCCGGAGAAGTCGCCCGTCACGAAATCGAAGGACACGACCTCATCTCGCGCGACACAGTAGAGATCGCCGTCTGGGCTGAACCGCAGGCCTCTGGGGTTGCGGAAGAGGATCGAACCGTCAGGTCTGAAGATCCTGGCGAGTCGGCCGCTGGTGCTGTCGTACTCGCGAACGCTCGAGATGGCGTCGCACCCGCCGAAGGGCCATTCGCACGACACCACAATGTTGCCGTTGGGCGCGATTGCGAGATCAAGGGGGCTCAGCTGCGAATCTTCGACCAAACGTGGCGCGAGGAGATGGCCATCAGCACCGAATACCTTGATGGTGTTTTCGCCGATGCCCGAGGGGCTCATACCCGACGCCAAGAAGATGCAGCCATCGGGAGCGAACGCAAACCCCCTTGGGAATGGGACGACCTCTGGGGGAAGGTACGGAATGGCGGGCCCGTCTAGGCCCGCCGGCATAGCCATGATGGTGCGGAGACGACGGGAGCCCACGAAGTAGCGCCCATCGGGTCCGAAGACTCCTCCGCCGGGGTCGAGTGCGTTGATCGGGCCGGTGTCTTTCAGGACTTGTCCCTTGTGGTCAAGGGCGAGCACGCGATCGTTGCCGCTGTTGACATAGAGCAGGTCGCCGCTTGGATCGACGCACAATCCTCGGGGGTCAGTGACGCGGCTGTCGTCAGAGAAGGTTCCCAATGCGTTGCCGACGAAATCAAAGGCGAGGATGGCTCCGTATCCTGCGCCGTTAGCACCCTTTGCACTGGACACCAGGAGTCGCATCTGAATGGTCCTCCTTCCGGATCTTTCTCCATCTTGACTCAGCTGCGTCGCCAGGAAGCCCGGCGAGTGAATGGACCCCTGATCTTGAGGTCCAGATCGCTCCACCGGTCAGCCGTCCCCCAGACCAGCGAACCGGACAACTCCACTGACTTGACCCTGGGATCTACACCAAGGACCTCTTGGGTGCGGCGATCGAGTTCGACGTAGCGTTAATCGACGACCTCCAGCCTGCCTGACAGATTTCGCTCGTCTAAACCACGTCGATCCAGGCTGGAGCCGAGGATTCCCGTTGTCAATTCGGAATAAACGGACTGCCCCAGATCGCCGGGAGGGTGGAACAGTTCGGCACCTTCGCGCTACACGTTGCCCGTGACGTAAGAGCTGGGATCCGGCGGTATGGTCCCGTAAGCGCGTCGCCTCGCGTTGAGTCGCGCAGAAGCCCGCGTACTAGAGGAGGAGTGGCAATGAGCACTATCGGCTTCCTGGAAGTTCCTTCAATCACCTCGGAGGCCCAAGCACTCTTTGACGAGGACATCGCTGAGGATGGCTACGTGATGAACGTGTCGAAGCTGTGGTCCCACAACGCGGGTCTGGTGACGAATCTCTTCGACTTGATGGGTCAATCGATCGCGGATCAGAACCTGAGCTTCCGCCAGCGGGGCATCCTCGTCGCCGCGTGTGCATCGACTCTGGGTGATTCCTACTGCTCCCTTGCGTGGGGCTCCAAGTTGGCAGGGGTCACTGATCCTGAGTTTGCGGCCGCCGTTATCCGCGGAAGCGACGAGTCCTTAAGTGACGACGAGCGCGCGTTGGCATCATGGGCACGTAAGGTGGCGAGCGATCCGAACCACACCACGGCTCTGGACGTTGGAAGCCTGCGCTCTGTTGGATTCAGTGACTCCCAAATCTTCGCTGTGACAGCCTTCGTGGCCTTGAGGCTTGCGTTTTCCACTGTCAATGATGCCCTTGGCGTCGGTCCTGACGCTGCTCTACAGGCGGCTGCTCCGAAAGCAGTCGTGGATGCGATCGGATTTGGACGCTCTACTCAGACCTGAACGATCTTGGGTACCTCAGTTGCCGGGAGGGTTGGGCAGTTCGGCACCCTGGGGATACCGTGACCGAAGAAGTGAGTCCCCGATAGGTCGATTCTGGGGTACTAAGCGGCCACCTCAGCGACCACGACCGAAACGTTGTCGCGACCACCGTGCCTTACGGCACTGTCAATCAGGTTGTCCACGATCGTCACCATGTCTCCACCTTGCATCATGGTGCGCGCGATCTCCTCTCCTGACAACTCGTTGAATAGACCGTCTGTACAAAGGACGATCCGATCGCCTTCTTCGAGGACAAGAGTTCTGCGGTCGATCTGGACATCAGCCCCTACGCCGAGTGCTCGGGTCAGAATTCCGTAGTGGGGGTGCTGAGCGGCCTCTTCCTCTCGCAGCTCTCCGCGTTGGATGAGTTCGCCGGTCACGCTGTGGTCCTGTGTCAACTGGGTCAGCGCATCCTCATGCCACAGAAGGGCTCGGCTATCGCCGACGTTGACTAGCGCGATCTGTCCGTCTGCGAGGAGTCCAGCCGCGGCAAATTGTCGTGCCCATGCCGTCCAATCGGGCCTGGGAGTGTGCACGATCCCGGATAGCCCAGTTTGCGGCGCGTACGGCCGCCTCGAGCTCGTCCAACGATTGGCCCGTGAAGACCGCCGGAACCACTCCTGCAGCGGCATTCGCTGCGATCTCACCACCAGGATGTCCCCCCATCCCGTCGGCCACGAGCACGAGGTGATCCGTCCTGACGATGGCATCTTCGTTGTTCCCCCGCAGCTGCCCAATATCGGTACGCCCTGCGGTTCGAAGTGTGGTCATGATCTCCTCCTTGGACTGTGGGTTGGCGGTCGGGAACATTGGATCCTCGCTCGCTGCGAACAGATGGCCGGCAAGAGCAAGGGCATCCCGGCGGCGATTGGCATCGGTTGTGAGCTGTCTGCCCCAGACCTCGAGCTGTGTCCGGGAGGGCTTGCGAACAAATGTACCGATCTCTATGAGCGGCACGCCCGCCTGTCGTAGAGCATCGATGACGCGGGCGTCAGCTAACTGTCCTGGCGAGTAGTAGCGGTACCCCGAGCATGGATCCACGGCCGCTGGGGCGAGGAGGCCCTCGGCGGCATACGTCCTTAGGCGTTTGGCTGATAGCCCGGATCGCTCCGAAAACTCACCTATTGCCATGAGGTCGTCCACAAGGTGAAGTGTGAACCCTCCCCGATGGTGAGAGTCAAGTGGGCTTATCAATGTCTATCGCATGTCCCCGAACGCCCGGGTGGTGGGCGTTTCGTGGTGGCGGGTATGACCAGGGCTACCCGTAAAGTACAAACATGGGTTCGATCTTGATCCACTTTGTTGCAAGGTGGGCCGAACCGATCTCTGGTCCACACCGAACCGAGGTGGCGCCCGCTGCGAAGCGCCGCGGAGTAATCGTCAGGGGGATTGATTACGACGAGGCGGTCGAGGAAGTTCGCCGTAACAACGTGCACAGTGTACCCGCCGTGGCGATTGAAGGCACTCCGGAGTCACTCGTCGTCGGAGCCTTTGGCGCCGATCAACTCGTGGAACGGTTACAGCCGTTCGTGGCCTGACAGACCTGCACCAGTCCGCCGGGTTGGGGTTAACTTCACCAGTTGTATATCGCGATCACCCAAGGCTCCGGAGGCCGCCATGTCCCAGGTCCGTGTCCACAACTTCTCGATCTCCCTGGACGGGTTCGGGACCGGCGAAGGCATCACGTTCGACGCCCCGTTCGGCCACGCCGGCCATCGCCTTCACGAATGGTATTTCGCCACCCGCTTCTGGCACTCGATGGTCGGCGATGCCGGTGGCACAGTCGGTGTCGACCATTCGTTCGCCGAACGGATTGAGCTCGGGTTCGGTGCGGAGATCATGGGCCGGGGCAAGTTCGGTGCGCAGACCGGCCCGTGGACCGATGTCGGCACCGACGACGAGTGGCGGGGCTGGTGGGGGCCGAACCCGCCGTTCCACACGCCGGTGTTCGTGTTGACGCACCACGCGCGCCCGCCGATCGAGATGGAGGGTGGCACCGTGTTCCACTTCGTCGACGCCTCTCCGCAGGAGGCACTCGACCTCGCCCGGGAGGCCGCCGGTGACCTCGACGTGCGCATCGGCGGTGGCCCGACGGTCGTCCGCGACTTCCTCGCCGCCGACCTCATCGACACTCTCCACGTCGTGCAGGTGCCGATCCTGCTCGGCCGCGGCGCTCGTCTCTGGGACGGCCTCGAAGGCGTCGAGGAGCGCTACGACGTCGAGGCCGTCTCGTCACCGAGCGGCGTCACCCACCTGACCTTCACACGCCGATGACCGACCCTGCGACGAGCTGAGGACCTGCCCGCGAACGCCGGGAGGGTAACTCACTCCAGCACTAATTGGATGTTCTTGGGCGACTCGTGCGGTTCCTTACACACGGGAACCAAAAAGAGGTCGTAACGATGCGCCGACCTGATCGGCGATCGCGACGGCCACCACGCGTCGCTCGTAAGAAACCTCGTACCCCGGCGTCGGCGTCATGACGAAGCGGCCCAGCGCCCGGCCTTGGCTTTGCACCCGCAACTCGATCTGTGGGCCGGGGAGCCCCATGCGATCGACACTCCAAACCCGACCCCCGAGGAAGACCCGTCCGTCATGTTCGAGCTGCATCATGGGTTCGTCGGACGAGCCGGACTCGTAACGGCATAATCTTAGGTGCAGCAGGGTAACGAGTTCGTCTCGCACGCGTTCAACGACCCTACGAGAGGGTGCACCCGATGTGGCGAGTTCCGAGACATCGTGGATCAGTGCGACGAAGTCGGCTTCCTCGACTGCTGTCTCATGGTGATGACGGCTACGCGCCGCCAGCTCGGTCACGATGATCCCGACAACGAAAAGACTCACGGCAGTCTCGATGTCTTGACGGCGGGTGATCGCAAGCTGCTCGTAGGGTCGGGTGAGGAAGAAATCGAACGACACGGTGGCAGAGATCGTGGCCACGATCCCCGAGATCCGACTACCCAATGTTGCGACCGCTACGATCACTGCCACGAGGATCAGAGCGGATGCCGTGTTGGTGAAACTCGAGCGGAAGGGGACGAGGATGGCCGCCACGCCGAGCGGGAGGACGACCGCGGCGGCGAAGGCCACCTGGTCTCGGTGAAGCCGGATCTTGTCCATGGCGACCTCGCTTCGATCTGTGCTCCTCAGTTTTCCACTGTGCTGCTGCCGTAGAGATTTGGCGTCTCAGGAATGCCCCTGTTGCGGGGACTCTTCACCTCGGATGGAGCGGGTCCAGAAGGTCTCGTCGGGGGTAGCCCCGACGTCGGCAGGGAGACACGCTGGCACGGCACGACGGGACCACCGTCGCTCGAGCATCTAGGGTTGCAAAGCCCGTTTATCAATGTCAAACTCCGGGTCTCACCCAACTCGTTGGAGGATCATGACTCGTATCTTGAAAGCCGCAACCGCAGGATCCGTCTTACTCATCGGTCTGACATTCGGGTCCGCGGCAGCCTTTGCGCAGTCGCCAGCATCAAGCGGTAGCATCCAGGTCTTCGTGACGCCGAGTCCCACTAACAACGGTGGTGGGAAGATCTTGATCACGGGGGCTATCGGGGACTACGGCATAACGAAGAAGGGGAAGAACTCCAATCAGGCGGTGCTCAAGAAGGGGACCATCACTGTGAACCTGAAGCAGTTCAACGCCGCGACAAACAACGTCAACCCGACGATCAATCAGTCGAACTGCTCGACATCCTTTACGGCTTCTGCGCCAGTACCGATCGTGAGCGGCACGGGGGCCTACGCAGGAATAACGGGTTCGTTCACCTTGACCGCGCAGTTCGCGTTCATTCTGCCCAAGACGAAGAGCGGTTCGTGCAACACCAGCAATAACGCCAATCCGTTGAACCAGTACGGCTCGGTTAGCGGCTCCGGCACCGTGAGCTTGCCCTAGACCCCTTGCCCGAATACATACGGAGCGACAGAGCGCCCCTATCGCCGGGTTGGGGTCAAGGCTCAGGGCACACCGATCGCGCACACTGGGCATAGTGGATGAGCACCAGCGGCAGTCCTGATCGCGAAAGCTGGCTCGGGTGGCCGATTTCGCCGTGATGAGCTTGATCTGAGATACGCACTGAGTTCGAGTCCAAGTGGGTGGCGGTTGACGGGGAGAATGAGCTTCGGACCGACCCGATCTCAGGGTGCCCCCTACGCCGTGTAGCGGCCAGGTGTGTTCCAGCCTGTAGGGAATCGCTGGCCGCTGCCTATCCGCGATTACGAACCATGCTCGGCTTAGCGTTGAGGGGATGGACACCACCGGCCTGAACGACAGAGCGCTAGTGGAGCGCTACGACGCCCTACGCGCGGACCTCGACCGTACCCGTGACATGGATAAGCGCCTGGCGCTGCACAGGGAACTCCAGAACCTCGCGGCCGAACGCCAACGTCGGCATCCCCTGGCGATCACCCCGCTTCGTTCCTGACATGCGGACCAGACCAGGGCAACGTGCCGAGGCTCTTTCGCTCCCTTGCTGACATTTTCGAACAGCTCGGCGCTGTTCAGGCGGCGGACATAACCTTCGAGAGCCCGCCCAAGGATGGAAAGAGAACATCTCGTTCCACGGTCTACTACCGAAGACGAGGCGACGTAAGTCTCATAGAGCTGGCCACATTTAGCCGTCATCAGGGTGCCCCAATCAGCCGGAACGGTGAACGGCGAAGAGCTTGGCAGATGCCCCACGACGAGGCACCATGGTCGATCGAGTGGAAGGAGATCCGCCATGCCGAGTCAGACGGAGGAGTCGAAAGCGCTCCTGCGGCGCATCACGAACGAGATCTGGAACAACGGACGACTCGATCTGATCGATGAGCTGATCAGTGACGACTTGGTTGATCACATTGATGCGTCGGCCCTTGAAGGCGCGGGTCCCTGAACGCTGCCGAGCTTCGGTTTACCGCGCTGCGAACTGCGTTTCCTGACTATCGAGAGGAGATCATTTGGGTAGTTGGCGAAGGTGACCGAGCTGTCTCGTACATACGTGCCACTGGAACCCACGAAGGGCCGCTGGGTGGGCTTGCTCCCACGGGCCGAAAGCTCGGATTCAATGCGATGGGAGCACTTCGCTTTGCATCTGGACGGGCAATCGAACGGTGGGGTTTCGGCGACTCAGCCGGGATTCTGCAGCAACTGGGCCTAGCCTGAGTCGAAAGACCGCCATGCCCAGTTCACTGCGGGGATGAGGAAATACCTTGGGCCAGTAACGCGAACGGACCGCTGGCAGAAACGCTGAAGGTGACACATAAGGCAGTCGGAGCGGAGGTCCGTCGTGGCACGTACGATGTCGTGGTCGACGGTGAGCGGGTTGGAACTGTCGAAATGAACGACACGATCGAGATACCAGTCGAGCCTGGACGTCATACCCTGCAGGTCCGCAATGACCGAAAGTCGACCAGCACTGAAACCTTCGACGCCGACGAGGGCGAGATCGTCGCCTTCCGATGCACCGGAAAGAGGTTCCTGCCGATCTTTCTGGCATCCTTCATCGTTCCCAGGCTGGCACTGAAACTCGTTCGCGATTGAGTCGGCGTCGCCGTCAGGGCGCTCACCAGCTCGTCGTCATCGCCGCCCGGCTCGCCCCGCGTGGGCGTGCCATCCAACGCCGCCGGTGGCGACATCAGCCCCTCCCGTGTATCTGCGCAGATCGGGGAATTTCAGGGTTCGGGGCGCTACCAGTCGACCTGAAGGGCCTCACGCATGGCCAGCTCGAAGTCGTCGAAGTTCCCGCCTTGGCGGCTGGCCGCGATCAGCTCGGCGTCGGCGCCGACGGGCAGGCGGAGCGGGTGGTGCTCCGCTTCTAACGCATCGCAGATTTTCGTCGCCACGAGCTCGGGACCCGGGACGGTTTCCCCGCCGCCAAGTACGCCCATGGCACTCTCCCACTTCGCAGCCAGCTCCGCGTAGGGTCCGGGTCGACCGCGGAGGTCGACCATGTTTTCCCCGAAGCGCGTCGCAATCGACCCCGGCTCGACCACGAGCACCTTGACGCCGAAGTGGCCCACCTCTAGGTGCAGCGACTCAGACAGTGCCTCGAGGGCGAACTTGGTCGCGGAGTAGAACCCGGCCAAGGGGCCGCCAACGATTCCGGAGACGGAGGTCACGTTGACGATCGTGCCAGAGCCTCGTTCGCGCATGGCGGGGACGAAGGCCTGGATCATGCGCGCCGCGCCGAAGAAGTTCGTCTCGAAGGCGCGGCGGACCTCGACGAGGGGGACTTCCTCTACTGGTCCGTCGATCCCGAATCCGGCGTTGTTCACCAGGACGTCGACGTGGCCGACGGTGGCCTGTGCAGCGGCCACGGACTCATCGGAGTCGACGTCAAGGGTCAGGGTGCGTGCGACGGCCAAATCCGCTATCGAGTCATACCGTCGCGCGGTGGCAACGACCTCGTAGCCCCGTGCGGTCAGTTCCAGGGCCGTTGCCCGCCCTATACCACTCGAGCATCCCGTGACGATTGCGTTCTTATTTGCCATCCGGCACGTCTACCCTCGGAGTCGAGCGCTGTCAACGGACATTGGTACGTTCGAAGGTGAACCCGGTCATATGCGTCCAGCCGAGAGGCATCGAACAAGCGACGTTGGCTTGAGCATTCTGATTTCGATCACTCGAAAGTGTCCCAATACAATGCCGGCTGCGGGGCGATCATCTGACCCTCTCACTCGAGTATCGATTGGACGAGAATGGCTTCGCATGTGCCGACGTCACATGCGAGATGAGGATGAGACATGTCTGGGCCGTTCATCTTCATTGCCACCAACAGACTTAAGACGAGCCGACTTGAAGACCAGAAGAAGCGCGTACAGGAGTTGGTCGAATTCATTGAAACGAATGAACCCCGCCTGGTCGCGTTCAATGAGTACTCGAGTGAGGATGGAACAGGTCGGAGTCGTGCAGGTTCACCCCGACGCGGACTCCATGGTGTTCCACATGGAGGTGGTACGCGAGCGGGCAGAGCGCGCCTACGCATCGACCCTGGACTCCACCACGGGCATTCAGGTGTAGGGGAGGCCCATGCAGGCCATCCTCGAAATGCTGAGCCGGACGGCGGGATCGGGCGTACCGGTGACGGTACAGCCGTACCACCTGGGCGGCTTCACGCGTCAGTAGATGAGATTCCGGAGAAGCCGGCGCGATTAAGGGCGGCGCGCTGCCCCACCTCGCCGGGACGGCGGGACATTCCGGCACGTCACCATTACGGCCCTGGGGACGACCCCGAAGAATGGCCCTAACGGGATCAGCACGAACACCCCGGGGCGCGAACCTTTCTTGCGGGCAAAGACGGACCTACGATTAGGCATCATGCGGTCGTGAGGGAGTCTGAAGTGCGAAAGCGGAGTGTTACCGGCGTTGCTGTTGGCGTGATTGGCTTGTGCCTGTTGGTGTCCCCGGGAATCACCCAGGCAAAGACCACAGCGACCATTACTCCAAGTTTCATCGCTAAGGTCAATACCTTCTGCGCTGCCGAAGCGACGCAAATCACCACCGCGGAAGGAGGGTCATTCCCCTACCCGAACTTCAATCCGTATGCACCAGACGTCAAGACCATGCGCCTGGCAGGGGCCTTCTTTGCGAAAGCCTTGTCGGTTCGCCAGGTCGTACCCCAACAGCTCGAGGCCCTCGGTGAGCCCACATCCGGGCAGCGACAGTGGAATGACCTGAAGGCAATTGACGCCGAATCCAACCGCATCGCCATCACCCAGGTTCATGATGCGCAGGCCGGGAACGTGAAGGGTTTTGTCACCACGGTTCGGCAATTGACTTCGGTACAGAAAGATCTCGTGAAGGAGTCCATCAAGGACGGGTTCACGAAGTCAAACCCTTGCACCGAGGCCTTCTAGACGAACGATCTCGGTGGATTGGCCCGCCCCACACCCACCGGCCACGCGGCCCGGTGGGTGCGAATCGAGGGTGTCCCCGTTCGCCGCCGGGAGAGGGTGAGCTATCGAGGGACGAGTGCCTGCCGACCGCTCTGTGTCTCTGACCGGCACTTCCGACGTTCCAGCAACCAACCGATGTGCCGAAGGAATCGCAGACTACGACTCCGGTTCGACTGCACCGCAAGCGGAACATCTAAGCGGCATCGGGTCCCAGCAGCTAACCTCGATCGTTACGCGACCTGAGGAGGCGCAAATGCAAGATATGAACTCCTCCTACCCGGCGACATTCAGCTTCGACGCGCCGGAGAAGGTCGCCAACTGGCGACCGATCGTCAACTGGCTGCTTGCCATCCCGCATTTCGTGATTCTGTATGGATTGCGGATCCTCGCCCAGGTGGTCGGCATTATTTCTTGGTTTGCGATCCTCTTCACGGGCGAACTCCCGGAGAGCTTCGCCAACATCCAAGCCATGTATATGCGATATGAACTCCGTACCTATACGTTCTACCTCTTCATGTGCGAGGAGTACCCGCCCTTCGCCTTCGGAATGACGCCGACCGACGGTGGTGAGGACCTCCGCGTACGGGTCGAGTTCGAGCCTCGGCTCGCTGATCGCAACCGCCTCACCGTCGCGTTCCGGATCATCCTTGTTATTCCGCATGTAATCGCACTGTTTGTGCTGGAGATCGTGGCGACGGTCATGACCGTGATCGCTCTCTTCGTTGTACTCTTCACTGGCCGATGGCCCGAAGGAATGCGAGCTTTCGTCCTCAACGTCATGCGCTGGTATCTGCGCGTTCAGACCTACTATTTGCTCCTCACGGACGAATATCCGCCATTTGAACTCGAACCACAGGCACCACAGCCGAGCGGCGCTCGTTGAGTGCCGAGTCCCACGGGCTGGGTGCAGGTAATTCGAGAACGAATGGGTCCGCGCTTCTCAATCGGTCACGATGGGGTGATGACCACGCCCCTCCACCGGCCGTCGGCGCGCGTGGTCGTCATCGACGAGACCGGCAGCGTATTGCTGTTCCGGATCGAAGACCCTTATGACCCCAAGCCCCCCCTCTGGATCACTCCCGGCGGAGGGGTCGAGCCAGGCGAATCACTCGTCGAAGCCGCAGCACGCGAGCTCGCTGAGGAAACGGGTGCTGTCGTTGAAACTGCGGAATTGGGCGAGCTCGTCGCGAGGTGCCAGGGCGAGTGGACCTTTCGCGGCCAGCCTCTGTACTCGGTGGACTCCTTTTTCGCGTTGCGCACGGAGAGGTTCGAGCCATCGACTGCGGGATGGGAACCCCTAGAGCACGAACTGCACGCGGCATGGCGATGGTGGACCGTCGAAGAGCTCGATACCACCAGCGAGGCCGTCCTGCCGGCCCGTTTAGGCGATGTCGTACGTTCGATCACGCAGGGTGCGATCGGCCCGTCGCCCATCGAGCTGCCCTGGATCAATTTCGATACGACCGAAATCGACCCATCGACGGGTCGTCAAAAGGCTGATGACTAACAGGCGATCTTGGGCATCCCTTCGAGCGGTTCAAGTTCATTAGCATGGCGACGATACGACCTTCGCTGGTGCTCTTGGGCCTTGGATGCGCCGCACTCGTATTGTCAGACGGGAGCAGTAAACGGCGCCGCGCCAGTGGGCACAGTCCTGCGCCAGTCTCCATCTGCTGGCGCGCTGGCCACACGGGGATCGTCCGTCGTCTCGATTACCGTCTCTGCCTGGGGCTGACGTTGGACCGCGACGCTCAGTTCGTCGCATAGACCGAAAATTCCGAAGCGTCCCTCCTCCCGGCGTTCAGAGGCAGGTCCCAGAGGTCTAGCGTTCTGTTGGTGGTAGATGCGAATGAGGTAGTAACCGCATACTGGGCGGCGGCGAATGAGAGAGACTGGGTCGCTTTTGGCGACCTCTTGTCCGAAGATGTGGTGTACGAAGGACCTCAGACCCGTGAACGGGTCCGTGGTCGTGCCAACTATGTGCGATTCAACGTCGAAGGGTTCCCGGGTGATTGGCATCTGGTGGTCAACCGGATTATTGGTGAAGGGTTACACGCGTCCAGTTGGATCGAGTTCACCAATCCTGGTGGCAGTGTCCAGTCTGGGCTGTGTTTCTTCGACCTTCGGGAGGACGGCAAGATTGTCCGGATCACGGACTTCTGGCCAGATCCATACGAGCTTCCCGCACAAAGAGAACATCTCGTCGAGAGGTACTAGTTCGCTCGTTTCCTGGCGCCGGACGACGACACACACCCAAACCCGGCGCGAATTGCGACACTTGGTGTCCATCCGGTCTCGACAGATACCGGATGGAGTTTGTCGTCTCCGTTGGACTTTCAGGAAAGTGCTTCGATCACCGCGGCGAAGTCTGGCCACTCTCCGCCGGCATCGATAACGGTACTCAAAAGCGCTTCGGCTGCGGGTCCGATGCGCACACCAACTCCGGACTCTTCGGCCAGGTCGATGGCGAGGCGGAGATCCTTACGAGCCAGTGCCGGAGAAAACCAACCCGGATGCGTCGCATCGAGCAGACTGTCCAACCGGAGATTGCTGGCGAGACTTATCACCGGACTGTCGGCAAAAAGGGTCCTTAGGAACTCGTCGGGGATTGCCAGACCTCTGGCCGTGGCGATGGCCTCGGCGAGCGAAGCCACCCCCGTGATCAACAACGAGTTGGCCAGGATCTTCATCGTTGCCCCGGTTCCGACCGGCCCACAGTGGGTGTAGCCGGACCCAAGGTCATTCCATAGAGGTTCAATGGCAGTAATCGCTGCGGCGGGACCGCCGATGAGGAACCTCCCCACACCGCCAGCAATCATGGTTGGCGATCCCATCACCGGAGCGTCAAGGACCCGATCCTCAGGTCCCATCTTGGCAAGGCGTCGAGCAGTCTCCGGGGAGACCGTGCTGACGTTGGCAAACACGGCATCGGGTTCGAGCGATGCCAACACACCATCGTCGCCCAGGCAGACGTCGAGGACGGCTGCGTCGTCGGCAAGCACGACCAGAACGGCGTCAGCACCCGCCGCCGCCGCCGCGCAAGTGTTGGCCTCGATAGCACCGCTGGCCGCGAGGGCGGCGACCCGACCCGGGGTGCGATTCCAAACGGTCGTCTGGTGGCCAGTCCCAATCGCCCTGGCGGCGAAAGCCCGACCCATGTTGCCCATTCCCAAGATGGTGACTCGCATCTGGCCACCCTACGTTCGCCGGGGAGCACCACGAGCGTATTCACTGGTGCCTTGACTGTCGGGTGTCATCAAGCGCCGAATGGAGTCACTACAATTCGCTCGATGTCTTCACGGCTCGATCAATCGTGGATGGTGCTCGCCAGTCACCAGACCGACGAAGCCAATCGCTGCGTGGACATCTTTTCACGGCCAAATGGAACCTTCGGTTTTGAAGAGTTCCGTAGAGATCCTGAGGACATGGGTGCATGGACGCCGGTCAGCCATTTCTCCGGTCATGAATACCCGACAGAGAGTGACGCACTTGCCGCCGCTCGGCGTGCCGTCTCCTGGCTCGGCCCGCTCATCGATCTCTGAGGACGTTTCCTGGCGCACTGCCGGCGTTTCGAGGCTGCCTCAGAACCGTCCGCGAATGCCGTCCCCCATTACTGACGATTGTGAATCACGGACCGCACATTTAGGTCATGGAAGATCTGCGGAGCTTTCAGGATGGCGCTGACCTTCTCCGCGTACTCGCTCGTCACGGGATCGTTGGAATTCCTCATCGCCTCCTCGTAGGAGTCGAACTCGACGATGACGAAGTAGCGGCCCGGTCGGCTTCGGTCCTCCGTGATCGTGGCCTTGGTCGCAAGCAAGGCGTCACCACGTTCCTCCTGGAACGTCTTCATGAGCTTCTCTAATTCGTCGATTTTGGACGTCTCAAATTCCATGATTTGGATAAAGCCTGGCATTGAATACCTCCATCGCTCCGTGCCTAACAACGCTACTTCGCCCGTATCTGTCGTGCCTGGCCGCCCCGACGGTCAGTATCGCCCTGTTCATGCTGCTCCCGCTGGATCGCGAGGACCCACCAAACCACGCATCCGGTTCGGCGTTCCCTGGGGCACCTACCCTGTCCGGCCCGCCCCGCAACGGTCCGGCTGTCGACGTTCCGACCTGATCCGCTCCAGTCCGATCCGGTATCAGCCTTCTACCGCGTACAGCCGCCAAGCCCCCGGTACGCCCTTGAGCTCACGTTCGCCTCTGTCCTCGAACTCGATGCCAGACCCAGCGACGAGCATGGGCACAGCCTGCGACACGAGGAGATCGCCCGGAGAGGCGGCATCCATGACTCGGGCCGCGATGTGGACGCCAATCCCGGCGATGTCCCTCTCTCGCATTTCCACTTCCCCGGTGTGCAGGCCAGCTCGAATCTCGACACCGAGGGGCCGTAGGGATTCGCCCAGTGCGAGAGCGCAGCGGATCGCCCGGCCGGGTCCGTCAAAGGTGGCGAGCATGCCGTAGCCGGTCATCTTTACCACCTGACCCCGGTGTTGGTTGACGACGGTGCGGGCCGCGGCGTCGTGGGTTTCGAGGAGCTTTCTCCACTCCCGGTCTCCGAGGGCAGAGGCCCGTGCGGTGGACTCAACGATGTCGGTGAACAAGATGGCGGCGAGCGCACGGTCCGGTTCAGGGACCCCGTGAAGGCCGCTGAAGAAGTCTTCGATCGTCTTCAAAACGTCGGCCGTCGGCTCCGTGAATAACAACGAGTCCCTGCCGGGGAGCTCCACAAATCGTGCTCCGGCAATGTGCTGGGCGAGATATCGTCCAGCGTCGATGGTAATGGGTTGCGCTCCTTGCCGGTGTAGGACCAGCGTGGGGACCCGCACAGAACTCAGCGCCTCACGGACATCGGTGGCCTGCTCCCATTGGAAATGAATCTTCGCTTTTCTGGGAGGAAGCGAGAGACGCTGAGCCTTGGCCACCCAACGTCGGAACGCGGGGTCACGGACTGCGTCCGGCATGAGAAGTCCGCAGTGGCTTCGGTTCCCCAGGTGTCTTGGATGACCTGGGTTCCCAATGGAAGCATCTCTTCTGGGATGCCCCATGGGTAGTCGGGGGCGGCGGCGTAGCGTGCCGTCGTGTTGGCAAGGATCAGTCCTCGAGTACGCGTCGGGTGGGTGGCGGCAAAGACTATGGATGTAGGGCCAGCATCAACTGCTCCTAACGACGACTGCCTTCTCCGACCCCACGGTGTCGAGCACCATGCGGGCCTCGTCTGCCCATAGCTCGCGGCTCGGTAGCGCCTCACCTGAGGGATCATCGGAGGATCCCGATCCGCGTCGATCGAACATGATCACGCGTGCTTTGGTGCCGAGGCGACGGAGAAAGACTGCATAGGGGGGCCATTCCCAGCGCACCTCCATCGCTTCGGTAGAGCTCGGTCCGTACAGAACATCGACGTCGCCCTCGCCGAAGACCTGATAGGCGATTCGGTCGTCTCCGAGAAGGGCGAACCGGGTCTCTGGAACTTCTGCCTCAGCGGTCATGACTCCAGATTCTTGCCCAAAGAAACGTCCGTTTCTCGAAGCCGCGGATCTGCCAGATGTCAGCCGATCGATCGGGCCCACGATGCCTTCTACCCGTCGTTAGGTGACACCCCCGATCCCTGTGACCACCCAGAATCAGCACATTGGGGGCCTCCCAGAGGCAAGGTCACTCACTGGGTAATGCGGTAGTGAAGCTGGACGACTCCGCTGCGGGAGCGTCGCTCATTGAGTAGCTGAAGATCGAGACGCCCGTGCCCGGGAAGAGCGGGTTTGCCGCCTCCCAGCACTAGTGGCCAGAAGAACAAGTGACACTCGTCCACCAAGCGCGCCCCAAACGCTTGGGCAGCGAGATCAGCTCCGCCAACCGTGATGTCGTGGGTTGTGTCGGCCTTTATCTGCCGAATCACCTCGACGTTGAACTCCCGCTCAAGGGTGGTCCTCGCGCTTGATACCGATGCCAGGGTCTTCGAGAACACGATCTTGTTTGCCCCTCGCCAGGTGTTGGTGAAGTCCACCAGCCAGGACGGCTGATCGGGGATGGGTACTGTCTCCCAGTAGATCATCGCTTCGTACATGCGGCGTCCGTAGAGATAGGTGCCGACCGGGCGCTCAAGGTCGTTGATGAAACTGAAGTACTCCTCATCAGGGGCACCAAAATCAATGCCACCGTCCCGATCCTCGCAGTAACCGTCGAGTGACGTGTTGGTAATGTAGATGAGCTTCGCCATGGTGACACCTCCGAACGGGACCTCGACCGAAGATAGTTCGCACTGACCGCTCACGAGCGCCGGATACCAGGCAGTTCGATCTCGCCTCTATCCGGCGAACGGAGACAGGGACACGATGGCCTCACTTCGCCTGTCAGACTTTTGAACGCGTTCGACCTCATTGTCGAACCATGATTGAGGCCCGACCAATGGATTGCCGGCGACGTGCAGGTGCTTGATCAAGAAGAGGATCAAGTGCGGCTTCTTCGCATGACGATAAGCAGGGTGGACGGATCTCAATCCATTGATGCACTGATCTGTCTGGATTCTTAGCATCGTATTCAACAGTCCACGGTGTTTCCGGACTGGCGTTCGGGGACCAAGGCCAATTCCTGACAGTATGGTTTCCGTGCAGCGTCCACCTCACGACTTCGATGACAGCTATGCGTCTGAGACTCCACCTGGGTGGGACATCGGGCGATCGCAGCCAGCCTTCGACCGCCTGGCCAAGGCCGGGGACTTCGTCGGAAGTGTGCTCGACGCGGGATGCGGCACCGGCGAGCACGCGCTCCTGGCGGCTTCACTCGGCCACGAAGTCGTAGGAGTAGACCTCTCGGCAAAGGCCATCGAGTTGGCCATGAAGAAGGCGACCGAGCGGGGCATCGAGGCGCGATTTCTGGTGGCGGACGCCCTTCGCCTCATTGATCTGGGGGAACATTTCGACACGGTGCTCGACTGCGGGCTCTTCCACGTTCTCGATGACGACGAGCGCGAGCGCTACATCGACAGCCTGGCTGCAGTCGTTCCTCCGGGTGGTCGGTATCACATGCTCTGTTTCAGCGACGTCCAGCCGGGTGACTGGGGACCGCGCCGGGTGACTCAGGACGAGATTCGGACTGCCCTCTCGGGGATATGGGAGGTCGAGTCCATCGAACCCACCGTTATCGACCTCACCTGGGATCCCGCCGGAGCCCTCTCCTGGCAGGTGGCGGCCACTCGCACGTAGAGGCTGACGCAACTCCTCCGGTCGAGCTCGCCGCACAGCTCTGAGCTGGGACGGTTGGTAGCCCAGGCCCGGCAGTGGGTAGCACGAGATGCAACTGCTCGGCGGAAGGTCTCGACTTGATGGCCTTCTTAAGGTCGGCCGTCAAGGGGTTTGTGGGGAGAGGGATCAGCTCACGCTGAATCGTCGGTCAGGACACCGGCAAGGTGAGACCTCCATGCGTCCCTGAGCTCCTTGGTCACCTCGTGAGTGCGGTATCCCTCCGCCGACATCAGCTCACCACACGAGCAGAGGCCGATGGCTCCCACACTTCCCTCGAAGCTGAGAACGTGCGAGGTCACGTTGACAAGTTTGTGCTCAACCCGCTCTGCAGCCAACTGTGGGCCTCCGTCTGCTCGTTGGGCTCTAGGTTCTACGCCGGTTGCAGTTGGGAGTCAAGGGATCGCAGCGAGTCTCCCTACTCTCAAGGACCTGGAATCGGTGGTGCAAACGCTTCAAAATGCCTTGGGAACGGCCCGCTAGCTACCAGCCCATTTGTGCTGAACTGCCCACCGTCCCGGCGGACGGGCGACCCAGAGACACCATGTCGTTCGGTATTCGGGGCCAGGCGGGCGGGGTGACTCCATTCTACGTGGTCAGCTCATCGGTGGATCGAGGCTCAGTTGCATACGGCGAAGATGGGCCACTGACCGGGGACCCCCTTCAATTCGTGCTCGCCACGTTCGCTGAAGTCGATTCCAGAACCCATGACGAGGTCCTTTACCATTCCCGATACGAAGACCTCACCCGGCGTCGCGAGTGCCCCGATGCGAGCCGCGATATGGACCGCTAATCCGCTCAGGTCTTTTCCCCTGACTTCGCATTCGCCTGTATGCAGTCCCATGCGCAGATCGATGTTGAGCGACCGCGTCGCGTCGCCGATCGCTTTTGCGCAGCGGATCGCCCGCGCTGGACCGTCGAATGAGGCCACGAATCCGTCTCCGGTCGTATTGATCTCCTGGCCGCGGAAGTGCACAAGGGCGTCTCGCACGGCGCGATCGTGGGAGTCGAGCAACGATGCCCAGCGCTGATCGCCCAGCGAGGCAGCCTTCTCAGTCGAACCCACGATGTCCGTGAACAGGACGGTGGTCAGTATGCGGTCGATCTCGGTGACCGGCATTTCGCCGGTCAGGAACTCTGCCACGTGATCCATCATCATGATGTTCGAGTCTGTGGTCGAGAGGTCACCGCCAGGGAGTTCGATGAACTTTGCACCGGCGATGTGTTCCGCAAGGTAGCGCCCGAACTCAATTGGCAAGAGCACGTTCTCTTTGACGTGAAGGACCAGCGTCGGCGCCTGGATCATCGGGAGGGCCTGACGGACGTCGCGTCGAAGTAGATAGTCGTACTGTGCCGCCGCCGCGCGGGGGGTGTTCGAAACGCGCAGCATTCGCGTGGAGAGGTTCATGAACTCTGCGTCTCCAGCGGAGGTTGGATTTGTGAGGCGCATAAAGTCCAAGGTCCCCCACTCGTTGGCCATCAGTTCGATCAAGCCGTCGAGTGCCTCGGGAGGCACGCCCATTGGATAGTCGTCGGCAAACAGGTAGCGGGCACCCGTGTTGAACAGGACGAGGTGGCTGACGCGGTCGGGTCGCATCGCGGCGAGAAGGATTCCGTTGCTTCCGGTGTCGAGTGTTGCCATGATCGCCGTCTGTGTCGATTCGACAGCATCAAGCACGGCGATCATGTCCTCAATCGACTCTTCCCAGGTCGGGACACCGTCGAACGAAATACTGTCGGAGGCTCCAGTGCCGCGCCGATCGAAGAGAATCAGTCTCGTGAAGGAGGAGAGCAGGGTGAGAATCCTCCGCCATACCGGGACTTCCCAGATGATCTCTACGTGTACGCCCAGCCCATAGGAGAGCAGGAGGTCGATCGGTCCGTCACCAAACACCTGATACGCGACATCGCCGTCGCCGACACGCACGTAGTTGGTTTGTGGTGTATCCATAGTGAGGCGTCAAGTATTTCCCAAATGTGCGTTGCGCGCTCGGCCGGCACCCTTCGAATTGCCTGCCACCGATCGCCCCCGTCGTGCCGACTGGCAGCAGAGGAACTGGAGCATGCAGCGCCGGACCCTCAAGTGCGCCCCGAGCCTCCATACTGGGTCACTCGGAGCTTGACTTCAAGCAGACTTCAGGTTGTAAACCACGATCATGAGCATTAGATCGCAGCTTGGTCGTCGAATCGTCTCTCAGTTCATGAATCCCCGGGGACTGCCTGGTCGTCTCGTGGGATGGGAGATGGCGCTCCGGCCCTCGAACCGGAAGCGCAACGTCTGGGCGGTGTCACTGATGGACGTGCAACCCTCGGATCGCGTGCTCGAAATCGGGTTCGGACCAGGCATCGCCGTTCGCGAGATTGCGCGGCGGGCGAGTCGAGGCCAGGTCGTCGGCATTGATCGGTCTGCGGTGATGCGCGCCCAGGCTGCGCGTCGCAACGCGGCGGGGATCCGTGCCGCCCGCGTGTCCCTCATGGTTGCCTCGATCGACGACCCACCCACCTTCGACCACCCGTTCGACAAGGTCCTGGCCGTGAACAACATGGGCATGTGGTCACAGCCCGCGCTCCGGATGAAAGAGCTGGCGGGTCTATCGCGCTCCGGAGGACGCGTAACGATCGTCTCGCAGCCACGAAGTCCGGGCGCGACCGCCGAGACGACGGTCGCTGCCGCAGGCGAGATCGTCCAAGCGTTCGAGGCGGCTGGTTTCGTGGCGATTCGTATCGAGACGTTGGAACTCCAGCCTCCAGTCGCGTGCGTCATAGGAACCGTTCCACCGGCGCTCTAGTGCTGCTCCAGTCGGCGTCAGGTGGCACGCCCACTCCAGGCGAGCCGGGCGTCGATGACGACGAGCTGGTGAGCGCCCTGACGGCGACGCCGACTCAATCGCGAACGAGTGTCAGTGCCAGCCTGGGAACGATGAAGGATGCCAGAAAGATCGGCAGGAACCTCTTTCCGGTGCATCGGAAGGCGACGATCTCGCCCTCGTCGGCGTCGAAGGTTTCCGTGCTGCTCGACTTTCGGTCATTGCGGACCTGCAGGGTATGACGTCCAGGCTCGACTGGTATCTCGATCGTGTCGTTCATTTCGACAGTTCCGACCCGCTCACCGTCGACCACGACATCGTACGTGCCACGACGGACCTCCGCTCCGATTGCCTTATGCGTCAACTTCAGCGTTGCAGACAACTGTTGATCTCCTCTTGTTTCCGAAGGCCGTTGCCTGGATGCTCGGCGACGAACGCAGCGTACAGGCGACCGTCACCCACGCCGACGGCCCTACTAAGTGGGTTTCTAACGTAGACGGGTCGGAGGTGCAAGCGAGTGTTGACGTCATCAGCGACGTTGATTGGCGACCACTGCGCCGAGCCGGCGACATGAACCGGCGCTGGCACAAAAACGTGGACTTGCCACCGGGAATTCATCGGAGCGAGTCCTGGGCTGGCGCCGCGGCGCTGAGAGTGACGACGGCAGTACAATGAGCGTGTGACGCCCACGACCACCCCGTACCGAGCGCGCTTCACCCGAATGGACGAGTCCACCGCCGAGGAGTGGGCGGCCATGCTGGCCATGGAGGACGAGGACCTGAGCGCCTTGCCCGATCGGCTGCTGGCGCAACTGCGCCTGCTCGACAACGAGCACGGTGGCTTCGCCGTCGACCGCCTGACCCACAGCTTGCAGACGACCCACCGGGCCGAGGCGGACGGCCGCGACGACGCATATCTCGTATGCGCCCTTCTGCACGATGTGGGTGACGTGCTCGGACCGCTCAATCACGCCGACATTGCCGCCGCCATCCTCAAGCCATGGGTGAGCGAGGCCTACCACTTCATGGTCCTTGAGCACGGCGTGTTTCAGGGGTACTACTTCTGGCACCACGTAGGCGGTGACCGAGACGCCCGCGACGAGTTCAGGGGGCACGAGCACTACGACCTCACCGAGGAGTTCGTGCGCTGTTACGACATGCCGTCCTTCGATCCAACATACGCCACGCCCCCGCTCGAGCACTATGAGCCCATGCTGCGGTCCTTCTTCAGCCAGCCCTAGTTCCGCTAACCGGAGTAGCCAGCCAAGCTTTTGGGTGGGTGCCTGGCCCGCCCAACGGGCATGACTCATCACTGGCGCGATACTCGGCCCTCAGGAGTCGCGGCGGCTCGGAACAATCTCCTAGTGGATGACAATGGCGTTCTTGGACGTTGGCGGTGTTCCGCAAGCACCGCCAACCCATCGACGCCGTCTACACGAGATGCTGACGGCTTGGCGGGTTGAAGCTCTTGTGAACTATTTCCAGGTGGTTGGCGTCGAAGTCAGCGATGTTGGCTGCGTAGTAGCTCGGTCCGAAGTACGCGCGTATCGCTGGCTCGCCCTCGCTAGTCCCGCCCGCCTCAATCGCTGCAGCGTACGCGGCGTTGACCTCGGCCTCATCGTCAGCAACAAACCCTACATACAGTCCGGTTTCACCGAACTGGCGCTGGCGTAGCCAAATACTGGAGCCGACTGCGACGCCAGAACCGTAGGCACCGTTGGCAAATCCGTAGAGATCAGGAACTTCCGCGGGTCCGACGGAGGAGTCGTAGCTCCCGAGCTCTCTCCACCCCAAGGGTTCCAAGGCAGCCGCATAAAATGCCAGTGAGCGCGGCACGTCGCTTACCGAGATGTAAATGTGGTCAAGCACTGTTCTTTCCCCTTGGCGAGTGGAATGTGAAATGCGATTCTTGCGCGTTGGCCGTGTTGCATGGCGCCATGTTTGTCGCTCGCAGCTCAACCCGAAAGTGCCGTACTGCTCCACTGTCCCGGCAGCGAGGATTGAGATGGGTCACGTGCGAAGCGGAGGTCCGACGTGGCTGGGGCTTGCAACGGAAAGCTCGAGCACCGGCACATCTTTCCCGGTCCTCCTCGATTCGGGAACTGAGATTTACGAGGCCGACGCAGTGCCCACCAGCACGTAGAACTGCCCGGCGAACAGGACTACACCACCGACTTCGGCGGCTAACGCGTCCGCATCAAAGTGTCTGCGGAAGACCCTGTAGTGATCTCCATCCGGCAGGGTCCGCTCTTGCCACTCCTCGGCGCTCACTCCCTGGGGGCGACCGGCGTCAAGGATTACGACCTCGGACGCAACCCGGTGCGCCTCGGCAAGAAAGGATTCACGCTCGCCTGGAAGAAGCAAGCCATAAAGGTGGGCGGAGAAGCAGCGGTCGACGGCGTGGGGTCCTACGGGTAGGGCTGTGGCATCTGCCTGGATCACAGGTACTCCCGGAGCTTCGGTGCGCAGAACGTCGAGCGCCTTTCGACTCTGGTCGATGGCGATGCCACTCCCTGAAAGGTATTGGGTGAAAGTGCCTGGCCCGGCACCTACCTCGACAAAGCGGACTGCAGAGAGTTCACGAAGTAGGCGTTCAAGCTGCGCAGCTTCAGCGGCGATGTCTTCGACTTCGACGGTGACGCCTAGACCGGTCCAGTAGGCGTGGGCGTTAGCCAAGCCAGGCAAGCGTCCAGCCACCCGCCGGTCGTAGTACGCCCAGAGTGATCGACGATGCTGCTCTCGTTCGTCGGACGATTTTCCGATCACCGACGGAGCGCCATCATCCGGATACCACGCATCCATGATTGCAGTTGCTCCTGCCGCGACCCCGCACTGCCCCCATAGTGCAGGGCGGCACCCAGTCCCGGCGGTCGGTGACACCTCATCGGAATTGTCGGCCGCACGTTTTGAGGCATCGATCGGACGGCAAATCCACCGGGCTGGTTGTGTCAGTTTAGGTTGACAACTCTATGTCTGTCAGTTTACACTGACAAGTATGGACGTCGAAGAGCTCAGCGTGAATCTCTCGTCGGATCATCCGGCAGTTGGGCTGCGCGCTTCGTTGGCCCTCCACCGCCTGGCGGAGAGGGTAGAGGCGAACCAGGTGGCGTCGGCCCGGGAAAAGGGCTGGTCCTGGCAGCAGATCGGAGACGCCTTGGGCGTCACCCGCCAATCCGTCCACACCAAATACAACAAGGAGTCATCATGACTACCGAATTCGTTGCGCCAGAGACGCTTCACGCCTGGGCCATCTGCCTGCAGGCCGGTGAGGAGGCTCGGCGCCGAGGTGATCGCCGATATGGCACCGATCACATCTTGCTCGCCTTGTTCGAGGATCCCTCGATCGAAGCCGTGTTGGGCGTGAGCCTGCAGCAAGCTCGCCAGGCACTTGACTCGCTCGATCACGAAGCCCTGGGCACCTTGAGCCTGGGGTCCGGCGCCGACGCTCCCCCACTGCCGATGCGCGCCGTGCCGAAGAAGCCGAGGTTCAGGGACGTGGCGCAAAAGGATCGCCTCCGCATTACGCCCGCGGCAAAGAAAGTGCTTGAGGAAGCGTCGAAGCCCAACCATCGGAGGCTCTATGTCACGGCCCAGCAGGTACTGGCTCAGATCCTCACTCTCCAACCACCAGATCCTGCGGCGGTGCTGCTCGACGCTCTCGGCGTGAATGCGTCGGAGGTTCGGAGCCGATTGGATGCGGGCACGCCCGAGAGCTGAGCCCCCAGCGACATTCACGACTTCGAGCGAAGGTGTGCGGGTCGGGCTGTTCCAGGCGAGTTCAACGGTTGCAAGCACCAGATCCCTTGTGACAACTCTTGTGGTCCGGACACCCATCCATCGGCTTTCAGATCGTGATTGAGGAATCGACATTCATCGACAGTGTTCGACTACTTGAGGTATCCCACTTTTGACAGCGCAATAAGCACGTGAGACATGACCTCGAAGTGCCGAAGTGTCCCACCCTCCCGGCGAAAGGGGCTACCCGCATCCTGCACCGGAGGGCGCTCGCCTGAGCGCTTAGCCGTCGGATGGAATGGCGTACGTGACCTGAGCCTTGGCAACCAATGTCTCCGTTCCAGCCGAGCGGATCGAAACTTCGATCACCGCAAGAGTTCGGCCAAGCCTCAGGGCGACACCATCAGCGACTAAATCATCCGGATCGGGTTTGCGCAGGAAATCGATATGGAGGCTCGTCGAGACTGGCGACATGTCGGGTCCCCTGTCCGAGAGAACGGCAGCCCAGGCGGCCCCATCGGCGATGGCCATGAGGGCTGGGCCAGAGATCGTTCCTCCGGGACGAATGTGAGCATGTGCCACCGGCAAGCGCAGGCGCACATCACCGTTCTCCATGACCTCGTCCACGGTGTAGGGAGACTCAACCTGATCCAGCACCTGCTGCAAAGTCTCTACGTCCAGCTCCGGCACCGACTGCGACTGTAGCGGTCTATCTGTCGCCGTTCCGGCGACAGACCAGGCGGTCTGTGTCAGCGAGGTCGTATGCGCCACCAAGCCGGCGTTATACAGGTGATCCGTAGGGCCCCTGGGTTCTGTTCCATCGAAGCACACTCACTGGGCCTCGGCGACTCCTTCGATGAGGCCGTCGAAGAGGCGGCTGCGCTCACTCTGACCACGCTCGTCGGCGTGCTTTCGTTGCCGCTTCAAGATGGTGAGGAACTGGGGTCCAGTCTCGAAGAATCCGCAGCGCTCACAGACGCTTTCGAAGGCGCAGTCGAGTAGGGCGGGTCTGGTGCAGTGACCGTTGGCCAGGAGTCGACGATGGTCACTGGCGGGCGCCTTGGCCCTCGACGTCGACGTGATCGCCAGGGCCGGTCCCGAGCGTCCGTAGTACTGGGCCTCGACCGCTTCGGTCACCTTGAAATACGCGTCGGCGACGGTGTCGTCGGAGATGCGGGCATAGGTCAGCGTCATGTCCATCGAGCGGTGTCCGAGTAGGGCGGCGATGGCCTCGAGGCTCATGCCGCGGTTGATGGACTGGGTGGCCAGGGTGTGGCGCAGCTGGTGAGGATGGACGTGGCCAATCCCGGCCCGCTTGGCGATCGTCGCCACATAGCGGTGGATGGTGCGTCGGTCGAAGGGTTGACCGTCGTCGTGCTCGACGAGGCGACCTGACCGCGACCGTCCGCGCACCGCCTGGTAGTCGAGAATCAAATCGACCAGCATCGGGAGCAGGGGCACGTAGCGGTCGTTGTGCAGTTTGCCCAGCGGGATACGCAGGCGGTGGACCGAGCCGTGGCGCACCATGGCGTCGTCTTCGAGTCCGGCCAGTTCGCCCACGCGCATGCCGGTGCGGGCCAAGAGCTCGACCATGAGACGACGGCGCTGGTTGGAGTCCTGGGCCAGTGCGGCCATGAACTTGGCCGCCGTCGGGTCGTCCAAGAATCTCGGCAGCGGCTCGTCGAGGGCGGGCAGGTCGCTCATGTAGATGAAGAGCCGGGCCGGGGCGTCGTCGTAGTCCCACTCCATGATGCGCTCGAAGAAGGTGCGCACCGTGCTCAGTCGATGCCGGATGGTCATGGTGGCGAGTGGCTCGCCGGTGTTGCCCCGCCGGGCCACCAGCCAGCGCTTGTAGTCCTCGATGTGGACCCGTCCGATGGCGGCCACCGAGGTGCAGGACTGATCGGATTCGGTGACGCAATGGGCGAAGAAGCGCAGCGTCAGCTCGGCTGCGCTCACCGTGCCCGGTCGGGCCGAGACTTCGAGTTGATCCAGGTAGGAGGCCATGGTGGCCACCATGAGCGGAGCCCCGGCCGCGATCTTGGGCCAGGTGACCTCGGGCCTCCCGCCACCTGGACGCCGGACCTCGAGCGGCTGCACGCGTGCCAGTGCGTTCATTGGGCCACCCCGACGAGTGCCTGAGCCTCGATGGCTTCCGAGGCCCGGCGGTACTCGTCGGCCAACCAGTCGACGCTGAGGTGCAGATAGACCGGGGTCGAGGTGATGGAGCGATGTCCGGCCTGGGCCTGGATGGCTTCGATGGCCATGCCGGCTTCGCGTAATCGGGTGAAGCAGGTGTGGCGCAGCTCGTGACAGGTGCCGTGGCTCAGACCAGCGCGTGCGCGGGCGGCCCGGATGATCTGGTCGAGGCCGGGCACCGAAAGCGGCTGACTGCGATGCACACCTTTGAGGGCGACGAAGAGGGCGTCGCTCGTCGTCTCGGTCGGACGCTCTTGGTCCATGTAACAAGCCACGGTGGCAAAGAACGTCGGCGACAACGGGACCAGACGCTCGTGTCCGCCCTTGCCTTCTCTGATCAGCACCCGCCACTGGCCGAGCCCGAGGTCGCCCAGGCGAAGCCCGAGCACCTCGCAACGACGGAGACCCCCGAGCACCATGGCCTGGGTCATGGCCCGGTCGCGTTCGGTGCGCAGCGCACCCATCAGCGCGTCGATCTCGGAAGGGTCGAGGATCCGGGGCAGTCGGCGCACCCCGCGCACCAGCGGCAGGCCACGACCACCTCGTGAACGGCTCTGACGTGTGGCGATGCCCCGGGGAACCGGGTTGACCGTCAGCGCCACGTCGTCACGGGTGATCAGGTAGCCATAGAAGCTCGAGACCGCAGCCAGCCTCCGCTTGATCGTCGAAGCCGACAGACCGGCCGAGCCGTCGATGCGCACCACGTTCTCCGAACCGGGCTTCGGACGTCGTTGCGCGGTGACGAAGGCCATGACGTCTTTGGGCCTCACCTCGAGCGGGTCCTTGCGCACGAAGCTGAAGAAGACCCTCAGGTCGTGGGCATAAGCCCGGACCGTATTCGGACGAGCTCGACCGACAACGAACTCCAAGAACTCGTCGATCAGCTGGTGGCCGATCCGATAGACGTGTTCACCGTCGGGACGGACGTGACACTCGAAAGCCGGGATCCATTCCACCGCACACCTCCTGGTCGGGTTTGCACCCGAGGAGGTTCCCCCGGATGCCTATCCCAGGAGGTGGATCACCTGTATAACCGGCGAACAGGGATACCCCCGAGCGTGTGGGCAGGCGTCCGTCCTACGGCTCACTCCCCAGAGCCCGCAATGTGACGGTGTTGACCCAATCTGCCTTGCCAGCCCGATACTGGTCCCGCTCATTCGGGTCAGATCCATGTTCTGTGGATAGATGCGTCTTTAGCTCGCCGTATTCCTGAGCGGCATCGGGGTTCTTGCGCAAGTAGTCGCGAAAAGCAAGCCAACCGTGCCACCGCGGGAAGGACTCCTCCACGACGTGGAGATGATGCGTTCGTAGTTCCTTCGAAGGCGTGCAGAAGGACAACCTTCTCTCGATCTCGTCTCCAGCTTCAGGAGCAAGCACCCATCCGATCTTTCGTAGCGAGGGTTCCTCCGCGATCACTGGCGAGATGTCTCCGACCACCGCCACCATGTCAATAATGGGTTTGGCCACCAAACCAGGAACCGAGGTGCTGCCCATGTGTTCGAGCGGTTGAACCAGGTATGGCCGCAGGATCAGTGTCAGGCGAACGCGCTCTCGCTCGAAGCTGGAGGCCCAATCTGGATCAGACGGACACATGCGAATCGGATCTCTACGCACCAGCCCAGTCTCGCCGACCGAGCCTGAAGCGTGCACAAATCCGGTTCGGGGACAGTCTTCTGGCGCTAGAGGGATCGGATCGATCCGGGATCGTCACGGAAGGGGTTTGGAAAGCAGGGATCGTCCATCTCAAGTAGTTCCCGCAGGTTGTGCTCCCAACGAGCCCGACCACACTGCACGGGACCCAAGTAATACGGCGCAGCGATGGTGGGGTCGCTGGTCACCACTAGGAGCTGGTCGGGATTGGTCGTGGTGCTCGGGCTTAGCGTCAATACGATTCCGTGTGCCGCCGCCGAAGCTGTGTATTCGTTTCGTTCGGCATCGTTCAATCTGTTCCAGTCATCGGGGAAAATCACGACCTGGGTGATAGTCACTCAAGGATCATTGCCGTTTGAGTGATGACTCGCTACCAGTGGCCGCTGTCCCGGCGTACCGGGGCATTTAGCGTTAGTTCTGGGCATCCACCGATTTGGCGGAAGTCCTTCGTAGGGTGCGTCGGGTCGGTTCTTCTGGCTTTGACTTTACGGGGGCCGGAGCGAGCGCCAGCTCGACTCCACAACAGTGATCGTCGACCAGACGAGCCTCCCCGACGCACGTGCATCCCTTTTCTGGAACTCGGCGGCCGATTATCGATTCGGACCCCTGCTTCTGAATGTCTGGATGGTCACACCCCTGCGGAACGTGCACCGGTTGACGACGGAGAGCCGACTGATCAACCGTCCAGCGAAAGGACCACGCCATGAACGAAGTGAGGTTGGGCATCGATGTCGCCTGTCGGGCCGACCACTGGGCCAGCTTGGCCGACGAGCGAGGTGAATTCATCTGGTCATCGTGGAAGTTCCGCACGACGACAACCGATCTCGAGCACCTCTGGACCAAGATCCCCGACGGTGCGTCGGTGACCGTCATCCTCGAACCCACCCGCAACGCCTGGGTGCCGCTGTCGGCCTGGCTCCAAGCACGCGGTGCCACGGTCATCTTGGTGCCGCCCGAGCAGTCGGCTGACCTGCGGGACTACTACAACAAGCACACCAAGACCGACCGGCTCGATTCACGGGTGCTGGCCCGTCTGCCGTTGCTGCACCCCGAGGGCCTCCGCGGCATCGACAACCTCGGGCCGGCGCAATCCCTGCGCCGTGCCGTGCGTCACCGCTTCAGCCTGGTCAAGCGCCGCAGCGCGGCGAGTCTCCGTCTCGAGGCACTCGTCGAGCTGTTGGGACCGGCCTGGGCCGATTCGCTCGGATCGGCCACCGCGTCGAAGACCGCCCTGGTCATATTGGAGAAATACGCCGATCCACGGGCGCTCAAGCGTCTCGGGCGCGCCCGGCTGAGCGCGTTGTTGATCCGCTCGAGTTCGGGACTGTGGCGAGAGGACAAGGCCGACGAACTCTTGGCCATGGCGGACGAAACCGTTGCTCTGTGGTCGAGCGGGGGCATCGACTTCACCGAGTTGGCTCACGACATCGCCTCAGAAGTGAGAGTGTTCCGCAGCCTCGATAACGAGATCACCGCCGCCGACAAGCGAATCGCCGTCCTTTATGACGAGGCCGACCCGAAGGGCATCGTCGCTTCGGCGCCGGGGATCGGGCCCGTCCTCTCGGCGGCCATCTTGGCCAACGCAGGCGACTTCAACCGCTTCGCCAACTTGGCCGGTGTGCGCTCCTTCACCGGCTTTGTGCCCAAGATCGACCAGTCCGGACTGGTGGCTGGACACAAGGGCATCACCAAGGCCGGTGATGCCGTCCTGCGTCAGGCCCTCTATCTGGCGGCTGATCACGCTCGACGCATCGACCCGACACTGGCCCAGCGCTACTACCGACTGGTCATGGTCGAGGGCAAGCACCACAACTCAGCACTGTGCTCAGTCGCAGCCGTCCTCATCACCCGGATCGCCGCCTGTTGGCGCAAAGGAGAGCTCTACCAACTACGAGATGAGGACGGAGATGTGATCACCGAAGCCGAAGGCAAGGCTGCGTGTGCCGACCGCTTCAAGATCGACCCCAAGGTCCGGGCCGCCCGTCGTCGGATCACGAAAACCAAAACCTTCAAGAACAGGGTGGCGGGCCGAGGCAGAAAGGAGTCGGCCCGAAAGGTCGCTCCGGCCACCGACCCGCCACGAAAAGAAGCTAGCGAAAACGTAGCTTGAGGGGCTTGACTGCCGTTAGGAACTCACCCAGCGGTCAGCGAGCTAGGCGAAGGCGCTCGATGTCGAGAAGGTGATGGGTCGAGTCATGGACCGCGTGGCGAACAATCCAGTGTGGATCGACATCTCCCCCATCGAGCGTCACAATCGAGCGCCACTCTTCGGGAGACAATTCCGAGAAAGTCTCAAGCAACGAAGTCGCTTCTCGTTCAATACCGACCAACGCCGCGTCGATGTCGATCTGGCGAGGCTCGGGCTCGAATGTTGAAGATGGCGACTCACCGAGGTCCGTTCCTGGCTCTGTGAGCGTCATGTCCAGCATGAACCTCATTCCAAAGAGGACCTCTCGTACATGGTCTGCATATTCAGCGATCGACCATTGGCCATCCACTGGTCGCCGGAGTAGATCGACGGAACTGAGACCCGTGACAGCATTGGCGAACCGGGGGGGTAGGCCTGTTATCGCCGAGAGAGCTGCAGCATCGCTCCACTCCTCGCCGTTGAACCCGCACTCGTCACATCGCTCAAAATCCACAACACCGCGATTCTGCCCGGGCGGTTTCAAGGGGTGTGAGCAAGTAACTCAGCAAGCTTCTCTGATGGTTTCATGAATCCCAAGGTGGCGCGTGGCCGATCATTGAGACTCCGAGCGATGCGAGTGAGATCTCGGGCACTAAGGACCGAGGGGTCGGTGCCGCGGGGCATGTATTGGCGCAGCAGACCGTTGGTATTCTCGTTGGAGCCTCGCTGCCATGGGCTGTGGGGATCGCAGAAATAGATTTGGACGCCGGTGTCGACAGTGAAGTTCACGTGTCGGTGCATCTCCTTTCCCTGGTCCCAGGTGATCGTCCGGACGAGCTCTTTTGGGAGTTTCTGGATCGCCCTGCGCATGGCCGCGTCGACCTGAACGGGCAAGCGCCCGTCGGGAAGATGTAACAGCATCACGAAGCGGGTGGACCGCTCGACGAGGGTGCCCACAGCGGATTGGGCGTTCTTCCCGATGATGAGGTCGCCCTCCCAGTGCCCTGGGACGGCCCTGTCGTCTACCTCTGAGGGCCGCTCACTGATCATGACCATGCCGGGGATTCGGCCTCGGGTTTCAAGCCGGCCCTGGGGTCGTCTCTTTGCCCGCCCCGAGCGCAAGCACCGGGTCAGCTCTCGGCGCAGCTCGCCTCTGCCCTGGATGAACAGGGTCTTGTAGATCGTTTCGTGGCTCACCCACATCATCGGATCGTCTGGGTGCTCGAGACGCAACCGCTTGGAGATCTCCCGCGGCGACCACCATTTGCGCAGGCACCGGGTCACCTCGGCTGCCAGCTCACGAGACGCCAACTTCCTCGGTTTGGGCCGCAGGGATCGTTGGTGGGCCCGTTCGTGGGCCCGCCAAGCCCGATAGTCGCCGCGTCCGCCATTGGCCGCCACCTCTCTGGAGACCGTCGACACCGACCGGCCGAGTTGGGCAGCGATGGCCGTCAGCGTCGCTCCCCGCCGCAGTCCGAGACTGATCTCCTCCCGCTCGGCCAGCCTCAACCGGCCGGGCCCAGGTGACCAGCCGAAGGGCTTCACTATCCGGGTGGACGGCTTCATGATCACGTTCCAAGCCGTCTGGAGTGAGGAATCGATCTGTTCCCCGATCTCTGTGAAGTTGAGCCCCTGCGCCCGCAGCCGCAGGGCCATCGCTCGCTGTTCAGCCGTCAGATGTGGCTTCCCCATTTCGCAACCTCCTCGGTCATTTCAAGCCTCACGGGCTCACCGAGAAGTTGCGCGGACCCCTTGAAACCGCCCCCCGAGACTCGACGGCAAGGTTGAGAGGTCCCACCGGATCGACAACGAGGAGTTCTACCGCCAGCTCGACGGGGTCGTCATCGACACGACCGAGCTGTTCAACGACAAGCTCGGCGAGTGGGAGGACTTCTACAACTACGCTCGCCCCCACGGCGCCCTGAGCGGGCAGACTCCCTACGAACGACTGAGGCAAAAGACCCGGACCTCGGTGTAACCGGTCCATGTCAGTTGCACATCTGCGCCCCCGGCAGGAATCGAACCTGCGACCATTGGATTAGAAGTCCACTGCTCTCTCCGCTGAGCTACGGGGGCATGCAGCGCATTACAGCCTGACATAGCTGGTTGGGCGCCCGGGAGCATGCGGCATCGCGGCATCCGCAGCCCAGGGGAACGTGCCGGCGACCACCGGGAGGTGTGCCACACTTATGGCCCTCGGTGGGCGTAGCTCAGTTGGTTAGAGCGCCAGGTTGTGGTCCTGGAGGTCGGGGGTTCGAAACCCCTCGCTCACCCCGAAACTGCCGCGTCCCCCAAGGACGGTACGCGGCACACTGGAAGAGGCACGGCCGGGGAGGTTCGAGGGTGAGTGCTGCGCAAACGGACCGGACGGTCCTCGTCACCGGCGCATCGTCGGGCATCGGCGCCGCCCTCGCCCGCGCGCTCGCCCGCCGGGGTGACTCCGTGGCCCTGGTGGCCCGGAGGGCCGACCGCCTCGATGAGGTGCTGGCCGACTGCCGCGCCACCTCGCCCGCCTCGCAGCGGTGGGCAGCCGATCTCTCCAACCCGGACGCCGCGGCGGACCTGGTGCTCGAGATCTGGGACCACTACGACGGACTCGACGTCGTGGTCAACAACGCCGCCGTCCCCATGCGCCGGCACGTGACGCGGCTGACCATGTCCGAGGTGGAGCGGACGATGCGTATCAACTACTTCTCCCCCGTGGCCATCTCGCTCGCCGTGCTCCCGCGCATGCTCGAGCGCGGCACGGGGACGATCGTCAACGTGTCGAGCTTGGGCGGCCGGCTGGGCATCACGGCCGAGGCGGCCTACTCCGGTTCGAAGTTCGCGCTCGCCGGTTGGAGCGAGTCGATGGCCGTCGACCTCGATCGGTCCGGCGTCTCGGTGAAGCTGATCCTCCCGGGCGCCATCGACACAGAAATCTGGGACCAGCCCGACAACGACGCGCCCCTCTACGACGGGCCCAAGGAACCGCCCGAGGAGATCGCGGCGGCCATGGTGGATGCCATCGAGAGCGAGAGGTTCGAGCACTACCTGCCCGACATGAAGGCCGTCATTGAGGCGAAGACGTCGGACATCGACAGCTTCATCGTCGGCATGCGCGCCCTGGGCGACCAGGGTGCGGCAGATGGGGCGAGCCGGTGAAGGCCCTGCTGTTCGGCGCACCTCCCGCCAAGGACGAGGTCCGGCCCACGCCGGAGGACGAGCTGGAGGAGATGCTGGCCGGCATCCCCTTCGGCCTGCACGACATGGACGACGCCCGCCTCGTGCGTCCCGACTGGGTGCTCACCCGTCCGATCCTGTCGGGTATCTGTGGCTCCGACGCCAAGCTGGTGCTGGGCGATTTCAACACTGGCGACATCGACAACCCGATGGCCGCGTTCTCGTCGCTCCCCCACGTTCCCGGCCACGAAGTGGTGGCCGAGGTGGTGTCGCTCGGCCCACAGGCGCGTGGCCTCGAGGTGGGGCAGCGGGTCGTGCTCAACCCGTGGCTGACCTGCGGGCCACGCGGCATCGACCCGCCCTGCCCCCCCTGCCAGTCCGGCGACCTCAGTCTGTGCTGGAGCTTCACCAAGGGCGACCTCGGGCCCGGCGTCCACGTCGGCGTCATCACGGGGGCCCCCGGCGCGTGGGCCGAGCAGCTGGCGGCGCACGATTCGATGCTGATCCCGGTGCCGGACGGCATCTCCGACGAGGCTGCGGTCCTGGCCGACCCGTTCTCCGTCTCGTTCCACGCCATCGTCCGCCATCCACCGCCGGCCTCCGGCCGGGTGCTGGTCTATGGAGCGGGCGCCCTCGGCCTCACCAGCGTCGCCATCTTGAGAGCGCTGTACCCGGAAGTGGAGGTTGGCGTGGTGGCCCGCTTCGCGGCCCAGCGCGAGATGGCGACGGCGTTCGGGGCCTCTGCCGTCTTCGCCCACGAGCCCCGGCTGGCGTTGGTGGAGGCACTGGCCGAGTGGTCCGGGGCCGTCCTGCACGCCCCGCTCGACGGGCTGCCCGTGACCCATCCGGGCCACATCGACGTCGTCTTCGACTCCATCGCCAAGGCCGAGACCCTCGAGGTGGGGGTGCGGGTGCTGGCCGAGCGCGGGCGTCTCGTCTACACCGGCGTCGCCACACCCGAGCGCTGGGAGTCGACTCCCATCTACTTCAAGGAGATCACCATCGCCGGGTCGAACGCGTTCGGGATGGAGGACTTCGAGGGCCGGCGCCAGCACGCCATCGCGCACTACCTCCAATTGGTCGACGACGGCCGGCTCGACATCACCCCCATGCTCACGCACCGCTTCGGGCTCGAGGAATGGTGGCCTGCACTCAAGGCGTTGGCCCGCCAGGACCGCAGCGGCGCGTTGAAGGTGGCCTTCACACCGAACGGATAGCAGGGGCGGCTAGGTGCCCGTGCCCAACTCGCTGAACCGGGCGTAACGAGCGTCGGCGGCGCGCACCCACGTCGGGTCAGGCTCGATCCGGCGACCCACGGCTGACCAGCGCACCGAGTCGTCGAGTGACACCTCGAGCCCGGCCGCCATGCGGGCGAAGTAGGCGGCGCCGAGCGCGGCCCCCTCGGGAACCGCAACGGTCTCCACGGGCAGGTTCGTGGCGTCGGCGACGGCGGCCATCCAGGCCGTCACCCGCGAGCCGCCACCGCTCGCCACGATGCGGGTGGCCTTGACGCCGGCGCGCTCGAGCATGCGCCGCACCACGAAGCCGCTCGCCTCGTAGGCGGCGCGCTCGAGGGCCTCCGCACCCGATCCGATGTCGAGCCCGTACAGGTTCGAACGCAGCGTGTGATCCTCGAAGGGTGTGCGCTCCCCCCGGACGTAGGGCAACCAGACGGGGACGCGGCCGGGGTCGCCCAGCCGCGGTTCGAGACGCTCGCGTTCGGGACCGGGGCGCGGCGTGCCGCGCAGCAGACGGCGGGCCCAGTCCACGAACAGGGCGCCCGCGTTGCTCGGACCGCCGATGAGGAAGCGTTCCCGTGTCGTGTGCGGGTAGCTGATGAGACCGGGCGCCACGATCCACTCCTCGCACACCGCCCAACAGATGAGGGTCGCCCCGAAGATCACGAGGACGTCGCCGGGTTCGGTGGCGCCCGCCACGATCTGGTCGCACAGCACGTCGATGGTCCCCGCGGTGATGACGACGTCGCTCCCCGGCAGCGTGCCGGCGGCCTCACCCATCGGCACGACCATGGGCATCTGCTCCTCGGACACGCCGAGCGAACTCAGGAGCTCCGAATTCCAGCGCCCGTGGCTGTGTAGCAGGCCGAGCGACGCGGTGACGCCGGTGTCGATGGCCGGCAGGCCCGAGAGGGCGTGGGTGGCCACGGCCTGACAGGTCCAGTAGCCACGGGCATCGGGCACCGCGGTGGAGGCCCAGCGCAAGAACCCCTCGGCGTCGGGCATGGTTCCCGGCAGCAGGACCGCGGAGCGGGGTGGCGCGTCGCTCGGCATCCGGCCCTCGCGGTCCCCGTAGAGGAGGCCGGGGAGCACGGGCACGCCCCGGTCGCTCACCGCGGTGAGTGAGGGGACCATGGAGGCCACCGCCACCCCGGCCAGCACGTTCCCGTCCGCTTCCAGCTGCGCGGTCACCTCCGCGAACGCCTTGCGCGGGCCGGAGCGCCACGCCCGCTTGGCGTCGTGGCGCAGGATGTCGGGCTCGGGCGCCACCACAGTGTGCGCCACCCTGCTACGGGCGACGACCTGACCCTCTTCGTCGACCGCGAGCGCCTTGACCGACGTGGTGCCCACGTCGACGCCCACGGTGACCGGGCCCCCGGCCGCCTTCATGAATCTGACACGCGTGTCATGATCACGTCATTATGGACGACGCCCGCCGCGAGAGGAGATTTCCCACGTCATGACAGCTTCCCGCCCCAAGGCTCTGGTGACGGCCGCCGTGAGCGGTCCCGGCCTCGACCTGCTGCATCAGCTGGCGGATCTCGTGCTCGATTCGTGGCTGGACCAGCCCTCGCTCCGTATCTACAACGCCACCCAGCTGGCCGAACGGGCGGCGGCCGAGGGCGCGTCCATCGTGATCGTCGAGAGCGACGTCTGCGGCGCCGAGCTCTACGAGCAGCCCATCATCGCCGTGTGCAGCTGCCGCGGCGACCCGACCAACGTCGACGTACCCGCCGCCACCGCCGCCGGGGTGCCCGTGCTGCGCGCGCCGGGACGCAACGCCGACGCCGTGGCCGAGCTCGCCATCGCCCTCTTGTTCGCGGCCACCCGGGGCGTGGTCCCGGCCGACCGCGACGTGCGCGAAGGTGAGATCTATCGCGACGGCAAGATCCCGTACCAGCGCTATCGCGCCTGGGAGCTGGCCGGCAAAACCGTCGGCCTGGTCGGTCTCGGGGCCGTGGGGCGCGCGCTGCGCTGGCGCCTGCGCGGCCTCGGCATGGAGGTCCTCTCCTACGACCCCTACGCACCCGACGCCACCAGCTCGCTCGACGACCTCCTGGCCCGGGCGGACGTCATCTCCATCCACGCTCCGGTGACGGAGGAAACGACGGGGCTGATCGACGCCGATGCGTTCGCCAAGATGCGCGACGGGGTGGTGTACCTCAACACGGCCCGGGCCAAGATCCACGACACCGACGCGCTGGTCGCCGCTCTGGCGTCGGGCAAGGTCGCCGCGGCCGGACTGGACCACTTCGAGGGCGAGCACCTGGCACCGGACCACCCCCTGACGACCTTCCCCCAGGTCGTCCTGACGCCGCACATCGGCGGGGCCACCTACGACACCGAGTCCAACCACACCCGGACCATCGCGGAGGACCTCTGCCGTCTCATGGCGGGGGCGCGCCCGCTGCACATCGTCAACCCCGAGGTCCTCTCCTCCTGACGTGGCGGCGCGCCAACCGACCATCGTCGCCACCTCCATCGGGTTCCAGGCCGAGGGGCCCGATCCCTCGAACGTGCGGCCAGGGCCGTCCTACCGGCTGGCCGCGGACCTGGCCGGTGCCGGCGCGCACCCGCGGCTATGCATGCTCGCCACCGCCACGGGCGACGACGCGCCGAGGCTGGCCATGACGCACAACGCGCTCGCCAAGCTCGGCTTCGTGACCTCCCACTTGGCGCTGTTCCCCATGCCCAACGTGCCTGACGTGCGGGCCCACCTGCTGGCCCAGGACGTGATCTTCGTCGGTGGCGGCAGCACGGCCAACCTGCTCGCCCTGTGGCGCCTGCACGGACTCGACACGATCCTGCGGGAGTGCTGGGAGGCGGGCGTGGTGCTCCAAGGCGTGTCGGCCGGCTCGCTGTGCTGGCACGTGGGCGGGACCACCGATTCGTTCGGGCCGACTCTGCGGCCCGTCACGAACGGCCTGGCCTTTCTCCCCTACTCCAACAGTCCGCACCACGACGCCGAGGAACAGCGGCGGCCGCTCATCCACCGTCTCGTCGCCGACGGCACGCTCCCCGACGGCTACGCCACGGAGAACGGCACCGGCCTCGTCTTCTTCGGGACCGAGCTCGGGGAGGCCTTCACCGAGGTCGAAGGCAAAGTGGCCTACTCCCTCACGAAAGAGGGCGACACGACGCGCGAGACAGCACTCGAGACCCGCCTTCTGTGACAGCGCGGGAGCGCGGCCGGGCCGCCGTCAGGCGGCGGCACCCGCCCAGTCGGATCCGGCGTGGACGGTCTCGGTGTCGCGTCCCGATCGCAGCACGAGCCCGGGCGCGGCGCCGGTGAACACGCCGTCGTGGGCGATCTCGGTCCCGTTCACCAGGACGTGGCCCACGCCCACCGCCTCGGCGTAGAGGCGGCTGGCCCCACCCGGCAGGTCGTCCCGGGTGCGGACGGCGCCGTGGCCGATGGTGGACGGGTCGAACACCACCACGTCGGCGAAGGCTCCGGGCACGAGGCGCCCCCGGTCACGCAGACCGTAGAGGCGGGCCGGGATGTCGGTCAGCTGCCGCACCGCCTGCTCCCAGCTGAGCAACCCGCGGGCCCTGACCCCGTCCCCCAGCATGGAGGTGGAGTAGATGGCGCCGCACATGGTGTCGAGGTGGGCGCCGGCGTCGGAACCGCCGACGATGGCACGCCGGTCCTCCCAGGTCTGCGCCCGCAGCACCCAGTCCTCCTCCGACGCGACGATGGGAGGTCGCAGCCCGGTGCGCAGACGGTCGGCCAGCACCACGTCGAGCAGCGCATCGAACGACTCCACCCCGCGCGCCCGCGGCGACCTCGCCCACGGTGCGGCCCTCGACCTCGGCGTTCTCCGGAGCGAACGTCTCCTCGAAGATGAGGCGTTCCCAGACGGCGAGATGGCGCAGGATGCCGGCCTCGTCGGACTGCGCGCCGGCGTCGAGCCGCCGGCGGGTCTCGGGTTCCGACAGCGCCGCCATGCGTTGGTCGATCGGGAGCGCGAAGACCTCGCGCCAACCCGGGAGCCCGTCGAGGATGGCGCCGTGCTCGAAGCTCAGGCGCAACTGCATCGTGTGCGGCAGCGTGAGGGCGACCACCGTGGCCCCCCTTGCGGACGCCGCCGTCCCGGCCGCCAGCTGGCTCCACACTCCGTCGGGGTTCATGGCCGAGACGCCGAGCACGTTCCAGTTGACCGGCCGGTCTGCCAGCAGCGACATGGTCGCCAGGAAGTCGATCTCCTCGTCGGTGAAGCCGTTGAGGCAGCCGGGGACGATCAGTTCCACCGTCGTCCCGTCGTGGGCGCGCACGGCCGCAGCGAGGCGTTCCATCTCGTCCCGCCCCGCCGCGCGCGAGGGGACGGGCTGGCCGTCGCCGTCGTTGTGGGTGTGCACCTGCGAGGTGGAGAACCCCAGCGCGCCCTCCGAGAGGGCGGCATGGAGCGCGTCCTCCATGGCGTCGATGTCCTCGCCGCTCGCCGCGCCTCCCACGGCGCGCTCGCCCATGACCAGCCGGCGCAGCGTCGAGTGGCCGACGAGGAAGCCGGCATTGACGGCGATGCGCCCGTCGAGGCGGCCGAGCCACTCCCCGAAAGAGCCCCAGTCCCAGGGCAGACCCGCACGCAGCGCGGTGAGCGGCATGCCCTCGACCCGCGCCATCATGCGCGCGATGTAGTCCGTGTGCTCCGGCGCCATCGGTGCCAGCGAGAACCCGCAGTTGCCGCCGAGCACCGTGGTCACGCCGTGCAGCGGGGACGGGCTGGCGTTGGGGTCCCAGAAGAGCTGGGCGTCGTAATGGGTGTGCAGGTCGATGAAGCCGGGGGCCACGAGCATGCCGGTGGCGTCGATGACGGTGTCGGCTCCAGCGCCCCCGCCGGACCCGATCGCAGAGACCCGATCCCCGTCGATCACGACGTCGGCCCGCACCGGCGGCGCCCCGGTACCGTCCACCACCGTCCCGCCCCGGATGGCGACCGTCACGCCGGGACCTCCCACGATCCCGGCCCGGGGCGGCGCACCGTCACGCGCTGGCGGGCGTACGCCTGCATGCCCTCCGTGCCCAATTCGACCCCGAACCCCGAGTGCTTCCACCCACCCATCGGCGCGTACATGTCGATGGCGGAGATCCCGTGCGCGTTGACGAACACGGTGCCCGCCTCGAGCCGGGCCGCCACGTCGGCGGCCAGCGCGTCGTCGTTGCTCCAGACCGATGCGCACAACCCGAACGGCGTGTCGTTCGCCGCCGCCACCGCCTCGTCGATGTCGTCGTAGGGGATCACCGGCAACGCAGGGGCGAACTGCTCCTGGCGGACGATCCGGCAATCGGGTGGCGGCGCCACCACCAGGGCTGGTGAGACGAAATAGCCGCCCGCGGCCACGTCCTCCTCCCGCACCCGTGCCGGCCGGTGCACGGCCGCCCCCGCGGCGTCCGCCTCGGCGATGAAGGTCTCCACCCGGTCGCGGGCGCCCGCCGTGTGCACCGGCCCCATCGTGACCTCGTCGACCAGCCCGTCGCCCACGATGTCGGTGGGACAGACGCTCCGCCATGGCCGCCACGATCGCGTCCACCCGGTCACGGCGCACGTAGAGGCGCTTGATCGCCATGCAGATCTGCCCGCTGCTGTCGAACGCCGCCCCGACGAGCTTGTCGGCCAACGCGAGGTTGATCTCCAGATCGGGAGCCAGGATGGCGGCGTCGTTGCCACCGAGCTCCAGCGACGACGGGGCGGGTCGTGGCGGCCGCCGCGGCCATGACCGCCTGCCCGGTCGCGGTGCCGCCGGTGAAGGACACCATGTCGACACCGGGGTGGCCGACCAGCGCGGCGCCGAGCGCCGCGTCGGGGCCGTTGACCACGTTGAGGACGCCCGGCGGCAATGAGCCGGCCATGGCCGCCGCCACGAGCAGGACGGTGGCCGGGCAGGTCGGTGGCGCCTTGACGACGACGGTGTTGCCGGCCAGGAGGGCGGGAAGGATCTTGTTGGCCATCACCGAGACCGGCCAGTTGAAGGGCAGGATGGCCGCCACGACGCCGTGGGGCACCCACTCGATCGCGGGTCGAACCGCCGCTGAGCTCCCGCGGCGCCAGGGCTTCGGCGACCAGCGGAGCGAAGGCGGCGGCCATGCCCCCCATGGTCCCGGCGTCGAACACGGCCTCCCAATAGATCTTGCCGTGCTCACGGGTCAGCAGCCGGGCCAGATCGCCCGCTTCGACCGCGGCGGCAGCCGCCTCGGCGCCCGCCACGACCAACGCGGCCCGTTCCTCGTGGGCCAGCGCCGCCCAGGCGGGCTGCGACCGGCGTGCCGCCGCCACGGCCAGGTCGAGCTGCGCCGGCGAGGTGGAGGGGGCGTCGAGCACGACCTCGGACGGCCGGGCCGGGTTCGTCACCGGATAGGTGCCGTCGCCCCCGGCCACCACGTCGCCGTCGATGAGCAGGCCGACACGGGTGATGACCTCTTCGACGTGTGTGGTCATGCGCACCCCCGGGGCCGGACGACGTTGCTGACGATAGTGTCACCTTCTCGTGGGAGCCGTCGAGACAGGACCCGCACCCGGCCGGGCCACCCTGCTGCCCGACCCCGAGCCGCGGCCGATCCGGGTGCCGGTGATCTCGGTGGACGACCACCTCATTGAGCCGCCCGACCTCTTCGAGGGTCGCCTGCCCGCCGCGCTGGCCGAGGGGGCGCCGCGGGTGGTCGAGCAGGAGGACGGGGCCCAGAGCTGGGTCTTCGAGGGGAACCACTACCCCAACGTCGGGCTCAACGCCGTGGTGGGCCGGCCGCGCGAGGAATGGAGCATGGACCCGGCCCGCTTCGACGAAATGCGCCCGGGCTGCTTCGACATCGAGGCGCGTGTCGCCCGACATGGACCGGGCGGGCATCTGGGCCTCCCTGTGCTTCCCGTCGCTCGTGTCGGGGTTCTGCGGGGCGGTCTACTCGCGGGCGAAGGACAAGGACCTCGGGCTGGCCTGCCTGCACGCCTTCAACGACTGGCACCTCGAGGTGTGGGCCGGGAGCTACCCGGAGCGCATCATCCCGCTGCAGCTGCCCTGGCTGGCCGACGTCGAGATCGCCGCCACCGAGGTGCGGGCCAACGCGGCGCGGGGGTTCAAGGCGGTGAGCTTCCCCGAGTTCCCGGCCCAGCTCCAGCTGCCCTCCATCTTCAGCGGGCGTTGGGACCCGTTCTTCGCGGCCTGTGAGGAGACCGGCACGGTCGTGTGCCTGCACACGGGCGCGTCGGGCTGGGCGCCGCTCCCCTCGCCCGACCCGCCCTTCGAGCTCCTCCCCACCGTCTTCCCGGTCAACGCGCTGCTGGCGGCCGGTGAGTGGCTGTGGTCGGGCGTGCCGCTGCGCTTCCCCGGCCTGCAGGTCGCCATGTCCGAGGGGGGCATCGGGTGGGTGCCCATGCTGATGGACCGGGCCGACTACGTGCTCGGACACTCGGCGTCGGGAACGGAGAGCACGGCCTGGCCGTCGGACCTGCTGCCGAGCGAGGTGCTCCGGCGCAACTTCTGGTTCTGCTCCATCGACGATCCGTCCGCCGTCGCCCAGCGCCACGTGATCGGCCTCGACCACATCATGGTGGAGAGCGACTACCCGCACGCCGACTCGTCGTGGCCCGACACCCAGCGGGTGCTGGCCGAGAACTGGGGCGCGCTCCCCGACGACGAGCTGCGGGCGGTGGCCGGCGGCAACGCCAGCCGCCTCTTCCGGCACCCGCTGCCCGCCGGCCGACGACTGGCGCACCCCGCCGCCATGACGGAGCCCGGGCCGACCCCGCTCCCGCCGCGCGCCGGCCCGGTGGTCGACGCCGACGGCCACGTGGTCGAGCCGCCGTCGGCCTGGGCCGCCCTGCCCGAGCGCTACCGCCCCCGCATCAGCGCCGACCGGGCCGGCTACGAGCACGTGGTGGTCGGCGACACCGAGATCCTGGCCGTGCCGCTCGGCAACCTCGCCCGTCCCGGCTCCACCTTCGACGACCCGGCGACCTTCCGCCCGCTGGCCGAGGCCCTCCCCGGCGGGTGGGACCCCGTGGCCCGCCTGCGCGACATGGACGCCGAGGGCATCGACCAGGCCGTCCTGTACCCCACCATCGGGCTGTACTTCTCGGTGGTCGACGACCCCGCCGCCGCGGTGGCCCTGGCCGCGGCGTACAACGACTGGCTGGCCGGCTACTGCGCCGCCGACCCGCGCCGGCTCTTCGGGGCGGCCATGCTGCCGCTGCAGGATCCCGGCCGCGGCGTCGCGGGAGCTGCACCGCGCCGTGTCCGAGCTCGGCTTCGCCGCCGGCTTCGTCCGACCCAACCCCTGTCTCGGACGATCGCTGACCGACCGCGCCTACGACGCCGTGTGGGACGCGGCCGAGGAGCTGGACGTCCCGATCGGCATCCACGAGGGCAGCTCGGTCATCGTGCCGACGCTCGGGTCGGACCGCCCGTTCAACCCGCTGGTGCTGCACGCCGTGTCGCACTCGTTCGAGGAGATGCTGGCCTGCGCCCAGCTCATCGCGTTCGGGGTGCTGGAGCGCCACCCGGGACTGCGCTGCATCTTCCTCGAGTCCTCGGGCGGCTGGGCGCCGTTCTGGCTCGAACGCCTGGACGAACAGGCCGAATCCTTCGGGGGCTTCTGCCCCGACATGACGCTGCGGCCCTCGGAGTACTTCGCCCGCCAGTGCGCCATCAGCTTCGAGGTCGACGAGCGCACCCTGCCCGCCCTGGCGCCCTTCGTCGGCGCGGAGCGCATCGTCTGGGGCAGCGACTATCCCCACCACGACGCCACCTTCCCCGGCGCCGTGGAGGCCATCCGGGCCACCGTCGCCGCCTGCCCCACCGCGACCCAGGTCCGCGTGCTCGGGCTCGAACGCGCGCCGGCTCTACCGCCTCCCCTCCCGTCACCACGGGCCGGCGGCACTCGTGGACGACTACTTCGCCGCCGTCACCGCGCAGGACGCCGGAGCTGCTGCGGGAGCCTCTTCGCGCCCGATGCGGTCTTCGACGTGGACGGCGACCGCCGCAGCGGGCACGAGCGCCATCCTCGCCTACTACACCGAGCACACCTTCACCTTCGAGGACTTCCGCCCCGATCCCGGGCCGCTGCAGATCGACGGCTCCACCGTCACGGTCGACATCGACGTCCACCTGGGCGGGGCCGACGCGCACGGTGCGCGACGTCTTCGAGACCGACGGGTCACGCATCACGGCGTTGGAGGTCCGCGGCTTCGCCGACGTGCTGCGCGCGGCCGAGCGCCGGGCTGAAACGGCGGCGTCAGACCGGCTGAGGCTGCGGGCCGCGGAGGAGGCCGCCCGGGCCGCTCCCCCGTCGCCTCGTCGTGCTCGCGCACCACGACACCCGACTTGATCGTCGCCGCGTAACCGCCGGCCCGCTGGACGAGCCGCTTGCCCGCGGCCGGCAGGTCGTAGACCATCTCGGGCGGTTCGAGGGTGAGGGCGTCGTGGTCGATCACGTTGAGGTCGGCCAGGTAGCCCGGGGCCAGCAGGCCCCGGTCGCGGAAGCCGTAGAGCTCGGCCGTGCGCCGGGTCTGGAGATGCACCACGGTCTCGACCGGAAGCTTCTCGCCGCGGTGGCGGTCACGGGCCCAGTGGGTGAGCATGAACGTGGGCAGGCTGGCGTCGCACAGGACGCCGCAGTGGGCCCCACCGTCGCCCAGACCGAGCACGGTGGCGGGATGGGTGAGCATCTCGCGCACGGCGTCGAGGTTGCAGGCCGAGTAGTCGAGGAGCGGGAGGTAGAGGAGCTCCCGGCCGTCTCGCTGCAGCATCAGGTCGTAGAGGACCTCGTCGGTCGTGCGACCCTGCGCCGCCGCCATGGCGGTGACGCTGCGCTCGGGCGGGGGCTCGTAGTCGGGCGGGTCGCCGAGCGGGAACAGCTTGTGCAGGTTGGCCCGCAGCAGCTGGACGAAGCCGCCCGGGCGGGGCTCCTCGCCCAGGATCGCGGCGCGCACCTCGGGCGTGCGCAGGCGGGCCACCCGCTCGGCGAGGGGCAGGTGGGCGATCTCCTGGTAGGCGCGGTGGTGCGCGAAGGGTGGGTGACGGACTGGAAGCCGACCATCAGCGAGGTCGGCTTGCCCGCCACCTGGGGCACCAGCCAGGCGCCGCGCCGGTTGGCGGCCACCCCGCGGTCGATCCACTCGCGCCACAGGTCGGGGGCGAAGTCGGCCTGGAGCACCTGGTAGGTCACCGGCACGCCGGCTCGCACGGAGATCTCCTGCATCCAGGCGAACTCGTGGTCGAGGTCGCGCAGGTCGCTGGCGAGCGAGAAGACCCGGTGTCCCGCCTTGCCGAGCGCCTCGCCGATGGCGATCAGCTCCTCGGCCGAGGCCGTGGTGCCCGCCGCCAGCTCGCCGTCCTTGGCCCGGTGCAGGACGGTGCGTGTCGTCGACGCGCCGATGGCCCCGGCGTGCACGGCCTCGCGCACGATGGCCGCCATCTCGGCGATCTCGTCGGTGTTCGCTGGCCAGTCGTTGGCCCGGCCCTCGCCCAGCACGTAGGCCCGCAGCGCGCCGTGGGGGACGAGCGACGCCACGTCGAGGACGCGGGCGGTGCGCTCGACCTCGTCGAGGTACTCGCCGAAGGTCTCCCAGTTCCAGTTCATGCCTTCGGCCAGCGCCGTGCCGGGGATGTCCTCCACGCCCTCCATCAGTTGAATCAGCCAGGCGCGGTCGGACTCGCGGGCCGGGGCGAAGCCGACGCCGCAGTTGCCCATGACGACGGTGGTGACCCCGTGCCAGCCCGACGGCGAGACTTCCGGGTCCCAGGTGGCCTGACCGTCGTAGTGGGTGTGGATGTCGACCCAGCCGGGCGTGACGAGGAGGCCTTCGGCCTCGAATGACGCGCCGGGCGCTGCCGTCGACCTCGCCGACGGCGGTGACGATGCTGCCGTCGATGGCGACGTCGCCCGTCACCGTCGGCTGCCCCGACCCGTCGGCGATGGTGCCGCCGCGGATGATCAGGTCGTGCATGGGTGCTCCTCTCGGGCGCTCCGACGTGGCACCGCCGTGGCCGGTCCTCGCTGACCGGGGCGGTGGCGGGCTACACCCAGCTTCGCAGCTTTTCGATCATGGCGACAGGATCGGCGCCGACGGGCGTCACGTTCAGGTGGGTCACGCCCACCTCGGCCAGGGCGGCCACCCGCTCCTTGATGTAGGACTCGGGGCCGCAGAGCGACGTCGCCTCGAGCAGCTCGTCCGGCACGAGCGCCGCCGCCTCCTGCTTCTGGCCCGAGAGGTAGAGGTCCTGGATCTCGGCCGCCTCCTTCTCGTAGCCGTAGCGACAGGCCAGCGCGTTGTAGAAGTTCCTGCCCTTGGCGCCCATGCCGCCGATGTAGAGCGCGGCGGCGCCCGGCCGAGGTCGCGGATGGAGGCCACCTCCGCCTCCTCGCCGATGGCCAGGATGCCGCCGGCGGCGATCTGCAGCGTGCCGAGCGCGGCGTCGCGCTTGGCCGCGCCGGCCGCCAGCGACGGGCCGAAGACCTCCTTCGCCTTGTCGGGCACGAAGAAGATCGGGAGCCAGCCGTCGGCCACCTCGGCCGTCATGGCCACGTTCTTCTCGCCCAGCGCGGCGACCCAGATCGGGATGCGGGAACGCACCGGGTGGTTGATCATCTTGAGCGGCTTGCCGAGGCCGGTGCCCTGCCCCGCGGGCAGCGGGATGTGGTACGCCGCGCCGTCGTGGGTGAGCGGGGCCTCGCGGGCCCACACGTCGCGGCAGATCTCGATGATCTCGCGGGTGCGGGTGAGCGGGCGGTCGTACGGGCACGCCGTGGAAGCCCTCGATCACCTGGGGGCCCGAGGCGCCCAGGCCGAGGATGGCAGCGGCCGCCCGAAATGGCGTCGATGCCGGCGGCCGTCATGGCGATCAGCGTCGGCGTGCGGCTGTAGATGGGCAGGATGGCCGAGCCGATCTCCACCCGCTCGGTCTTGGCCGCCAGGTAGCCCATGAAGCTCGGGGCGTCGAAGCTGTAGGCCTCGGCCACCCAGACGACGTCGAGCCCGACCTTCTCCAGCTCCGCCGCCTGGCGGGCGGACTCGGCGAGGCCCCCGGCGTAGCTCAGCGTCATCGACAGCTTCACGTGGTCCTCCCTTCCGCGTCTGCGCTCTGCGTCCGTCCGCCTCGCCGGAAAGAGTGTACTGAACCATCCCGAGAGGCGGCCTCTAGCATCGCAGGCATGACGGGGCGCCCGGTCGGTTCGTGCTGTTCGACCTCGGTGGGGTGCTCATCGACCCCGGCGGGGTGGGACCGATGCGGGAACTGAGCGGGATCGGCAGCGACGAGGAGCTGTGGGCCCGCTGGCTGAGCTGCCGCTGGGTGCGCCTGCTTCGAGGCGGGGCGGTGCACGCCCGAGGAGTTCGCCGCCGGGGTCGTCGGCGACTGGGAGCTCGACCTCGAGCCTGCCGCGTTCCTCGAGGAGTTCGCCCGCTGGCCCGGGGCGCCCGAACCCGGGGCCCTGGAGCTCGTCACCGACGTGCTGGAGGCGGTGCCGGTGGGTTTCCTCTCCAACATGAATTCGTTCCAGTGGGAGGCCAACTACGAGGCGATCCCGCTCACGGAGGCCTTCGCCTACCGTTTCCTCTCCTTCGAGCTCGGGATGGTCAAGCCCGACCGCGCCGTCTTCGACGCCGTGGCGGCGCGACTGCCCGTACCCCGCGACCGGGTGCTCTTCCTCGACGACAACGCGGTCAACGTCGATGCGGCCGAGAAGGCGGGGTTCGGGGCCGAGCACGTGCGCGGGGTCGACGGCCGCGAGGAAGACGCTCGTCGCGGCGGGGGTCCTCGGGGGCTGAGCACAGCCGCGGCCGCACCGTCGCTCGGGCGCCGGTCGTCGTGCGTGTGCCAACATGCCGCCATGGTTGCCAACGGCCCGATGCTGCGTCTCCTGCCGCGCCTGAGCGACGACGTCGCGTTCTACTGGACCTCGGGGGCGGACGGCGTCCTGCGATTCCTGCGCTGCAACGCCTGCGGGTTCTTCATCCATCCGCCGGGGCCCGTGTGTCCGCGATGCCTCTCGCGTGACGTCGCGCCGCACCGAGGTCAGCGGTCGGGGCCACGTCGAGACGTTCACCGTGAACTACCAGCAGTGGATCCCCGGCAGCGACCCCTACATCATCGCCTGGGTGTCGATCGACGAGCAGCCCGACGTCCGCCTCACCACGAACCTGGTCGACGTGGAACCCGACGACGTCCGGATCGGCATGCCCGTGCGCGTCGTGTTCGAGCACGTGGACGACGTCTGGCTGCCCCTCTTCACGCCCGCGGACGACGCGTCGTGAGCCCGCGTCCGGCCGAGGAGCCACTGGAGCGGCGGGCCGTCATCTCGGGCATCGGCTCAGTCGGCCGTCGGGCGGCGGCTCGGCCGCGCCGACCTGGACCTGACGGTGGAGGCGGCCCTGGCGGCCATCGCCGACGCCGGGCTGAGCCGGGACGACATCGACGGGCTCTCGACGTATCCCGGCATGGGGACGGGAACGCCCGGGTTCGCCGGCCCGACCACGCCCGAGGTCCAGGACGCCCTCGGCCTGTCGCTGAACTGGCACGACGGCGGCGGCGAGGGCGCCGGGCAGATGCGCGCCGTCATCGCGGCGTCCCTGGCCGTCGCGGCGGGGCTGGCCCGCCACGTCCTCGTCTACCGCACCGTGAGCGAGGGCACCGCCCAGGGCACGGGGGGCCGCCAGGGCATGGGCGGATCGGGCGGGGGCGGGGGCGCCGTCCCCCGCTTCGGCAGCTTCATGCAGTGGTCGCTCCCCTTCGGGGCTGTCTCGGCCGCCAACTGGATCGCCATGGTGGGCCAGCGCCGCATGCACGAGTTCGGCCTGACCCGCGAGCAGCTGGGCCAGATCGCTCTCAACGGGCGTCGCAACGCGGCCCTCAACCCCAAGGCCGTCTACACCGATCCGATGTCGATGGACGACTATCTCGCGGCGCGGATGATCACCACGCCCCTGTGCCTCTTCGACTGCGACGCGCCATGCGACGGCTCGACGGCGGTCATCGTGTCGCACCGTGACGTGGCGGGCGACCTCGACCACCCCGCCGTGCAGATCAACGCGGTGGGCACCGCCCTGCGGGGCCGGCCGAGCTGGGACCAGTTCGACGACATGACGACGATGGCGGCGCGCGACGCCGCGGCCTCCATGTGGGAGCGCACCGAGCTCACGCCGGCCGACGTGGACACGGCACAGCTCTACGACGGCTTCAGCGTGCTCACCATCGTGTGGCTCGAGGCGCTCGGGTTCTGCGGCCGCGGGGAGAGCGGGCCCTTCATTGAGGGCGGGGCGAACATCGCCCGCGACGGCGCTGCTGCCCCTGAACACGGCCGGGGGCCAGCTCTCGGGCGGCCGCCTGCACGGGTTCAGCCTGATCCACGAGGCCTGCGTGCAACTGCGCGGCGAGGGCGGGCAGCGTCAGGTCGTGCGCCCGGGTGGCCGGAATCCCGAGGTGGCCGCCGTGGCCAACGGCGGCGGGCCCATCGCCGGCACCATGCTGCTCACCCGCGGCATGTCGTAGCCGCGGCCGGCGCCTACGTCCCCGGCGTCGTCCCCGCCAGGTGGTGGGCGGCCCGCGCCGCCAGGGCCACCAGCGTGAGCGTCGGGCCCGTAGCCGCTCGACGTGACGAACACGGACGAGTCCGCCACGACGACGTTGTCGAGCGAGTGGACCCTGCCCCAGCGGTCGACCACCGAGGTGTCCGGGTCGTCGCCCATGCGCGCCGTGCCGATGACGTGGCGGCTCTCGGGCACCGGGGTGGCGCCGACGCCGTGGTAGGAGACGCCCGGTGACGAGGTGTGCAGCACCCACTCGGCCCCCATCTCCTCGAGGACCCTCTGGAGGATCTTGCCGTGGTACTTCGACGCCGCCAGCTCGTGGCGGCCCGGCTGGTAGGTGACCCGCGCCACCGGGAAGCCCCGTGCGTCGCGGATCGACGGGCTCAGGTCGACCGTGTTGGTGGCGTAGGGCAGGTCCTCCCCCTGCATGATGAAGGCCCACATCCGCTCGCGGAGGTTCGAGTCGCGCATGACCTGCGCGTGGCCACGGCCCCAGGGCGAGTGGCGCGCCTCCATGATGGGCAACCCGCCCCCGCTGTGCTCGACCAGGCCACCCCGGATCCACGGCAGCCCCGCTCCGCGGGCGACCTCGCGTGAACGCTCGTCCTGCACCATGGCGTCGTCGTGCACGTGGGTGACGGCGCGGCCCTTGTGGGGGTGCAGGCGCAGGTGCGGGAAGTGCCCCACGACGATCGTCTGGAAGTGGCACATCAGGTGGCGGCCGAGCGGCGGGGTGCTCCAGGCCGGAGAGAAGGAGGATGCGCGGCGTCTCGATGGCACCCCCGGCCACGATGACCAGCGTCGGCGTCCATGGTGCGGGTCACCCCGTCGGGGCCGATGAACTCGACGCCCGTGGCCCGGCGGCCCTCCGTGACGATGCGGGTCACGTAGGTCTCGGCCATGAGCTCGGCCCGGCCGGTGGCCATGGCCCGGGTGAGCAGCGCGACGGGGTCGCCCTTGGCGTGGATGGGGCAGCCGAAGAAGGCGCAGAAGCCGCAGTTGTTGCAGGCGGGGCGCCCGTCGTAGGCGATGCTGTTGGCCGCGGTCGGCGCCTCGTAGGGATGGAGCCCGACCTTCTCGGCCGCCGCCGACGACAGCACCGCGCCGTACATCGGCGCCCCCGGCGGCATCGGGTAGGGGCCCGAACGCCAGGCGGCGAAGGGGTTGGCGCCGGCGCGGCCGGCCACGCCGATGGCCCGCTCGACCTCGGCGTAGAAGGGCTCGAGCTCGTCGTAGTCGATCGGCCAGTCGTCGACGGCCGCACCCTCCTGGGGCCCGTGGGTGGAGAGGAGGCGGAAGTCCTCCTCGCGAAAGCGTGGCACCTTGCCGTCGGCGTGGGTCCCGCCTCCGCCGACGGTCGTGGGGATGGAGTTCACCTCGCCCACGTGCGTGTGCTCGCCCTCGTCGGCGTTGCGCCGGAAGGCGCGCGGCTCGATGAGCGGGTCGGGGCCGAGGAAGTAGCGCGAGATGAACTTGATCTCGTCGTTGGAGTAGTCGCCCGCCGGCTTGGTCAGGTCGTCGGGGTCGAGCAGGTGGTTGCGCCCCTTCTCCATGACGACCACGGACCACCCGGCCCGCGTCAGCACCTCGGCCGCGGTGGCGCCGCCCGGCCCGGACCCGATGATGACGGCGTCGGCCGTCACGGCTGGGACACCTCCGCGTCGCTGTAGCCGCGCGGCTGCACGTCGCCCTCGTAGTCGATGGAGGCCCAGCCGACGCCGTCGCGGTTGCCCCCGTACTCGGGCGCCCCGTACATGCCCTCGCAGCAGTGCTGCCACAGCAGCGCGCAGAAGTCCTCGTCGGCCCGCAGGCGGCGCCGCTGCTCCTCGCCGTCGACCTGGGCGAAGTCGTCGCCCAGTGCGGCGAGCCCCTCCCGGTAGCGCTGCTGGAGCCCGACCACGGGCCCGTTGAACTCCCGCTCGGGCAGGCCCAGAGAACCCTCGATCCGCATGCGCCAGGCCAGCTCGTCCAGGCGGGACAGCCGGTGGAACCGCCCGAACGCGGCCTCACCGCCCTGGCGCCCCGACGTCGGGCCCCCGGCCCAGATGCGGGGCGGGTCGAAGCTGAACGCGCCGAGGAAGCCGTCGATGTAGTCGGCCACGCCCGCCTCCTCGGCTCCCGGCGCGCCCTGGTCGGAGGGCATCATCTGCGCGCACGCGGCCCGCAAGGTGGCGTAGTCGTGCTCGCTGAGCCAGACGGGCATCGGGCACAACGTAGCGTGGCGTCGACCCCGATTGCTGACGCTGCTGTCAGGTTGGGATGCGGTCGGCGTCGGCGCGTCCACGCCGGGGTCCGCGTCGGCGGTCCGGGTCACGGCGGGATCGCGGCCGACGTGGTGGGCGAACCACAACAGGGCCCGTTCGCCCTCGTCCAGAACCTGGCAGAGCAGGTTCCCGCTCTCGCTCGCCCCCAGATCGACGAGGCGGCACCAGTTGACGAGGAGCCGGAAACCCGGGCCGCGATAGCGCCGCCCCGCCATCTTGAGCGGGACCGCCGGCATCCGCAGGGCCCAGGCCACCAGGCCGCCGGCGATCTCGGGGAAGGCCGGCCGCTGGCGCACGACGTCCTCGTAGCGGCCGGTGACGACCTCGGCCATGTTCTCGAGCGCCTGGGATCCCGGCTCGAAGTAGCTGGAGTGCGCCGCGACGTCGGGGTGATCCGGCGCGTTGGTGCTCATCCTGGTGCCGCCGAACGTCGGGGAGGTGGGGGCGGTCCCGAAGACGCCGAGCTCGGCGATGGCGTCGCCCGGTGCCTGCTCCGAGAAGAAGTGGCACTGCCGGACGTGGAGCTGCGCGGAGCTCGTCGACGGTCATGCCCGGGCTCCCCGCCACCACGACGTCGGTCACGTACAGGCCGCAGTCGGCCAGTGCGGCACCCGTCACGATCGACCCGAAACTGTGCGCGACACGGTCAGCGACTGTGTCGGGGTCGAGGGCGAGCGATTCCACGAAGGCCGTCAGATCGTGCGCAGCCGTCGTCAGGTCCTCGTTGCATTCGATGGTCCCCGCCGCCGCGGCGAGGACGTCGGCCGGGTTGTCGTAGCCCTTCCACAGGACGACGGCGGTGGAGGACGACGGCCTCGTAGAGGTTCTGGGCGTCGGGGATCCAGTCGTGGCAGAGGTTCGTGCCGTCGCCCACGCCGGGCACGACGACCGCCACGTGCGCCGCGGTCTCGAGGTCGCCGAAGAGCAGCGCGTAGTGCTGCAGTTGAGGCCGGTAGACGAGGATCTCGCCGCCAGACGAGAGGAGAGCCTGGAGCACGGCCTCGCGGTCGGCGTCGCCTTCTGCGCTGGCCGCCGCGAGATCCAACTTCACCGCGGCGAGGTTGCTGGCGGCCCTCCTGGTCAGCAACTCCTTTCCGGGCATGTGCCAGGTTACGCCGCACCCACCGCGTTCCCGGGTGACCTCACTAACCTGATCGGCATGGGTGAGTCGCTGGCCATCCTCGCGGCCGTGCTGTTCGCACTCGGAACGGTCCTCCAACAAAAGGGCACACTCGCCACCGCGGCGGCAGAGGACGACCCGCGGTTCTTGGTCCAGATCCTTCGCCGACCGGTCTGGCTGGCGGGCGCCGTCCTCCAGTCGCTCGGCTGGGTCGTGCAGGCGATGGCGCTCGACCGGGCTTCGCTCGTCGTGGTGCAATCCCTCACCGCACTGAGCCTGGTGATCGCGCTCCCACTCGGGGTGGTGCTGACGGCGCAGCACATCGGTCGGCGCGAGTTGACCGGCGCGACCCTGACCCTCATCGGGATCGTCTTCTTCGTCTCGGCCGGACAGCCGCAAGGCGGCACCTCGCACCCGAGCGCCGCGGCGTGGTGGTCCGCCTGCCTGACGACGGGCGTTCTCGTGGCCATCCTCTTCGCAGTGGGCCGGCGCTTCACGGGCGCGTCCAAGGCGCTGACCTTCGGCGCCGCGGCCGGACTCGGCTACGGGTTGCAGGCGGCGGTGACGAAGACCTTCGTCACCGAGATCGGCGGCGGCGTGCTCGGGCTGCTGAGCAGTTGGTCGGTGTACGTGCTGGTCATCTCTGCCGTCAGCGGGTTCGCCTTGCAGCAGTCGGCCCTCAAGACGGGGGTGCTGGCGCCCGCCATGGCATCGAGCAATTCGGTGACCCTGTTCTCGAGCGTCATCCTCGGCATCGTCGTCTACGGCGAGACGCTGGCCAAGAGCGGGTCCGCCCACAGCGGTGCCACCATCGTCGGCCTGCTCGTCGCCATCGTCGGGATCGCCTTCCTCGCCGGCTCCGAGACTCCCGGTGAGGTGCCGGCGGGCACCGCCGACGCGTCGCCGGCAACGTGACACCTCGGCGCCGGGGTTCTCCCGGCGCGGTCCGGTTGACCCCGGGCATCGCAGGCGTGCACCCGCTCGCGGCGACGGACATCGCCGGCACCTGGTGGCAGTACCTGGCCCTGTTCGTCGCGGTGGCGGCGTCGTGGGCCGGTGTTCCCGTCATCGGCGCCACCGCCCTCGGAGCGGCGGCCGTGGCGGCCAGCCAGGGCAGGCTGAACCTGGCCGTGGTGGTCGGTGTGTCGACCCTGGCCGGGGAGGTGGGCGGGCTCATCGGCTATGCCATCGGGAACCGCTGGGGCCGCCAGCTCCTCGAGCGCCCGGGCAAGCACCAGGCCGGGCGCCAGCGGATGGTCGAACGCGGGGAGCGGGCCTACGCCCGGTGGGGCCGCCTGGCGGTGTTCTTCACGCCGGCCATCGTCTCGGGCACGGCCAAGATGCAACACGGCCAGTTCGTCCTGTGGAACCTGCTGGCGTCACTCGGGTTCTCCGTGTCGGTGGCCGCCAGCTCCTACGGGATCGCACGGATCGTCACCGGCCACGACACGCCGCACGACATCGCCACGCTGGTGGTGGGGCTGGCCGTGGGTGCGCTCGTCACCGTGCTCTCCGTCCGCCATCGTCACCGGTCCGCCTCCCGGTCGCCCCGGAACTGAGCCGCGCCCGCCTGCTCGCCGGCGGCCCGTCGCGTCAGCGGGGCAGGCCGAGGATCCTCCCCGCAATGATGTCGCGCTGCACCTGCGACGTCCCGCCGGCGATGCCGGCCGCCTTGCTCCACAACCACTGGCGGGCCCACGGTCCGGAGGCGCCCGACGTCGGGTCGCGCCCCGTGACCAGGAGTGCGGCGTCGGAGAGCTCCTGCGTCATGGCGGTCCAGGTGAGCTTGATCCAGCTCGACTCGGGACCGGGCTCCTCGCCGCGCCCCAGGCGCGTCAGGGTCCGCAGGTTGTGCAGCCGGAGCACGCCGAGATCGATATAGGCGCGGGCCAGCGCGTCGGCGACGACGGGATCGTCGAGCGCACCCGTCCCCCGGGCCTCCTGGTACAGCCGGGCCAGGTACGTCTCGTGCACGACCTGCTCCTTGAACGGGAAGTTGGTCCCGCGCTCGTGCGCCAGCGTCGAGCCGGCCACCGCCCAGCCCTGGCCCTCCCTCCCGATCACCTGCTCCTCCGGCACGAAGACGTCGGACAGGAAGACCTCGTTGAACTCGGCGTCGCCGGTCATCTGCACCAACGGGCGCACGTCGACCCCCGGATCGGACATGTCGACGATCAGTGCGGTGATGCCGTGTTGCGGGCGCGCCGCGTCCGGGTCGGTGCGCGCCAGGCACAGCCCCCACGAGGCGAACTGGGCGTACGACGTCCATACCTTGCGGCCGGACACCAGGTAACCACCGCCGGTGGGCGTGGCCCGGGTCGACAGCGACGCCAGGTCGCTCCCGGCGTCAGGCTCGCTGAAGAGCTGGCACCAGATCTCCTCCGCCGAGAGGATCGGGGGCAGATGACGCAGCCGCTGCTCCTCGCTGCCGTGAGCCAGCAGTGTGGGTCCCACCAGGTTGATGCCGACCCGGTTCACCGGCTGGGGGGCCTGCGAACGGGCGTACTCGCTCTGGTACAGCGCGACCTGCACCGGCGTCGCGCTGCGCCCGCCGTAGGCGCTGGGCCAGTGGACGCCCACCCAGTGGTCGGCCGCCAGGGTGGCCTGCCACTGCCGTCCCCACGCCACCTCGTCGGCCAGGTCGACGAACGGCGGCGGGCGATGGGGATGCTCGGCCAGCCACTGGCGGAACGAGTCGGCGAACGCCTCGTCCTCCTGCCTCAACGAGAGGTCCACGCCGCTCCCGTCGACCGCCCTGGCATCGTCGTCACGTTAGTGGGGCCCGGGTATGGTGCCCTGCCGTGACGGCCCGCCTCCGACCGACCTGGGTGCCGAGCCAGGCCCGTACCTACCGGCGGCCGGGCGGCCCGTGGGACGTGCCCACGCTCGACACGCTCATCTCCGCCCGGGGCGGCGAGGTGGTGGACGGTGCGACCAGGCTCTCCGCCCATCAGGCGAACGAGCTGGTCGCCGCGGTCGCCGGCGGGCTCCGGGAGCGGGGCGTCACGAGAGGTGACGCCGTGGCCTGGCAGGTCCCCAACAGCCTGGCCGCGGCCGTCCTGACGCGGGCCTGCTGGCGCATCGGAGCCGTGGCGGCGCCGGTCCTCCACTCCTTCGGCGCGGCCGACGTGGCGGGGGCGCTCGGACAGATCGACCCCGCGCTCGTCGTCGAACTCACGCCCGACGCGATCTCCGACCCCGCCGCGCTGGCCGACGCCCTCGGGGGAGCACCGGTCAGCGCCGGCAGCTCCCCCAGCCGGACTTCCGACGTGGCCCTGGTCCTGTTCACCTCCGGCTCGACGGGCGTCCCCAAAGCGGTGCTGCACACGCAGCGCGCTCTGAGCTGGAAGGCCTCGTTGATGGCGCGCGTGCACGGCCTGGGCCACGGGGACGCGGTGCTGATGCCGGCACCGATGGCGCACATCTCGGGACTGCTCAACGGGGTGCTGGTTCCGGGTGCAGCCGGGCTGCGCTCGGTCCTCGTCCGTCGCTTCGATCCGGAGCAGGCGCTTGCGCTCGTGGCGCGCGAACGGATCTCGTTCCTGGCCGGCCCGCCCACGTTCTTCATCGCCATGGCGCGCGCCCTGGCCGATGGGCCCGACGTCGACGTCTCGTCGGTACGTCTGGTCTCGAGCGGGGGCGCCTCGGTCACGCCGGCCTTCGTCGAGGACACGGCGCGCACCTTCGACTGTCGGGTGAAGCGCACCTACGGCTCCACCGAGGCGCCGACCGTGACGACCAGCAGCGACGACGACCCCTTCGAGAAGGCCCGCGACACCGACGGGCGCGCCGTCGGCCTGGTCGAGCTCCGGGTCGCCGACCCGGCCGCCGGCTCGCCGCTCCCGACCGGCACCGCCGGAGAGCTCTGGGTGCGCGGGCCCGAGATGTTCGCCGGCTACGCCGACCCGGACCAGACCGGCGCGGTCATCGCGCGGGGCGGATGGTTCCGCACGGGTGACCTGGCGACCGTCGACGGCGAGGGTTGGGTGCGCATCGTGGGCCGGCTCAAGGACGTCATCATCCGCGGTGGCGAGAACATTTCGGCCTCCGAGGTCGAGGCCGTGCTCGAGGCACATCCCGACGTCCACCACGCGGTGGCGGTCGGGTACCCCGACCCGCTCATGGGCGAACGCGTCGCCGCCTTCGTCGAGTCCGCCGCACCGTTCGGCCTCGAGGAGTGCCGGCGTTGGTTCTCCGGCCGGGGCATGGCGATGTTCAAGACGCCGGAAAAGGTCGAGCGGCTCGAGCACCTGCCGCTCCTGGGCTCGGGCAAGGCGGACCGGGCCGCGTTGCGCCGCCGCGCCGCCGCGTCCTGAACGTGGGTCCCAGGTGGCCCTCGAATGCCCCGCGTTAGCGTTTGACGCATGCCTCGCCGCAACCTGATCCCTGTCGCGCTGCTGGCCGTCCTCGCGCTGCTGACCCTCCTGTTCGCCGTGTTCGGCGCCTCGGCCGCGCCCAGCGGTGCGACCCTCGCCGTGCAGAACGCGTCCGGTGAGACCTTCGGCTCCCCCACCGGGTCGACGTCGTTCACCATGGACCTCGTCAACACCGTCTCCAGCGGCGGAACGAGAACGGGCACGGTCACCCTGGAGCGCCTCATCGACTACCTGCCCCCGGACCGCATGGCCGTCTACCAGGTCGGGGCCCAGACGAAGCTGCTCGGCGTGCTCGACCCGGCGGCCACCACCTGCGCCCTCAGCGGGTACACCGCCATCGTCGGCGGCTCCACGCCGTGGACGGCCAGCGGCACCAGCTACACCCGCGCCGAGAGCCTCGCCGACTACTCCTCCCGGGTGCCCCAGGCGACGGCGACCTCGTGCGCCCCGAGCCCGGCGTCCGTCGAGGGCCAGGTCCACGAGAGCGCCGTCGTGCGGTCCGGCTACCTCGTCGGCGTCCGCCTGACCGTGGTCGTGCCGCCGCAGACGCTCAGCAACGGGCGCCCGGCGGCACAGGGGGTCGAGAACCAGACGCTCGTGTTCGTCGAGATCAACGGCACGCGCACCCGCAGCCTGGGCCGCTGACCACGACGCCGGTCAGAAGAGGGCCTGCCCGGCGTCGAGCCGCTCGCGCAACAACGCGGCGATGCGGTCCCGGTGGAACGAGGCGTCTCCGTAGCTGACCTGGTCGAGCTGGGCCCGCTTCACGTAGAGGTGCATGTCGTGCTCCCAGGTGAAGCCGATGCCGCCGTGCACCTGCAGCCCGGCCGCCATGACACGGCGCGACGCGTCCGAGCACCACGCCTTGGCCATGCTGGCCGACAGCGAGCGCTCCTGGTCGCCGGCGGCCGCGCACCACGCCGCGTAGTACGCCGTGGACCGCATGCCCTCGACGTCGACCAGCGCGTCGGCGAGCATGTGCTTGACGGCCTGGAACGAGCCGATGGGCTTGCCGAACTGGACGCGGTCCTTCGCGTACTCGACCGTCATCGACAGCACGCGGTCGGCTGCCCCGAGCATCTCCGCGCTGGCGAGGGTGGCGGCACGGTCCAACAGCAGCCCGGCCGCGTCGGCGCCGCCGAGGGTGAGTGCGGCCGTGCCGTCGAAGGCCAGGATGCCGAGCTCCCGGGTGCGGTCCATGGCGGGGACGGGGTCGGGCCGCCCCTCGGTGTCAAGGTCGACCCCGTAGACCCCGTCGCCGGCGACCACCACGGCCACGTCGGCCGACGGAGCGAATGCGGTGGGCGGCGTCTGTCCGCTCAGGCGCACGACGCGTCCGGAACCCGACGGGACGACCGTGATCGCGTCGGCGGCGGGGACGAAGGCCACGCAGCCGACCGCCGTGCCCTGCCCGAGCGCCTTACGCCAGTCCCGCGTCCCGGTCTCGGCGCGCGCCTCGGGCCCGCTCAGCGCTCCGAGGGCCACCACGGAGGGGAGGAAGGGTGCGGCCACCAGGCGGCGACCGATCTCCTCGCAGAGCACGGCGACCTCCACCATCCCCAGTCCCAGCCCGCCCTCGTCGTCGGGGACCTCTATGGCCGTCCATCCCTGGTCCGCCATGGCCGACCACACCGCGGCGTCGTAGCCGCGCGGCGCGTCCGACGCGGCTCCCGCGCCCGCCGGCGCGCCCGACGGCCCGTCCCCCGCGCCCGGAAGGGTCCCGACGACCACCCCGGTCCCGACCCGCGCCCGGAGCGCGTCGTGTCCGGCCATGCGGTCGAGGAGCGTGGCCGCGGCGTCGCGCAGGGCCTGCTGGTCGGTCGAGAGGTCGAAGTCCACGGCGGCGCAGTCTACGGTCCTCCCTGACACCGGTGTCACCTCTCGCGGCGGCTGTGCCATGCTGCGGCGGATGGATCTGCGCGTCACCGCCGAGCAGGAGTCGCTGCGAGACGCGTTCCGCGCCTGGCTGATGGAGCACCTTCCGTGGCCCTACGGCGTCGGGCTCCCGCCCCGCTTCGACGACCTGGCCGACGCGGTCACGTTCGGTCGGCGCTGGCAGGCCGACCTGGCCGCTGACCACTGGGTCGGGGTCACGTGGCCCGAGGAGTACGGTGGCCGCGGCCTCGGGCCAGTCGAGAACTACGTCGTGATCGAGGAGCTGGCACGGGCCCGGGCACCCGAGCTCGTCGGCCGCATCGGCATCAACCTGGTGGGCCCCACGCTGCTCGCCCACGGGACGCCCGAGCACAAGGAGCGCTTCCTGCCGCGGATCCTCTCGGCGGACGAGCTGTGGTGCCAGCTCTTCAGCGAGCCCGATGCCGGGAGCGACCTGGCGTCGCTCACCACGCGCGCCACGGCCGCCGAGGGTGGGTACCTGGTCAACGGGCGCAAGGTGTGGACGTCCTACGCGCAGTTCGCCGACTGGGGACTCTGCCTGACCCGGAGCGATCCCGACGCGCCGAAGCGCCAGCAGGGCATCACCGCCCTCATCGTCGACATGCACGCCGACGGCGTGGTGGTCCATCCCCTCGTGCAGTCGACCGGGGAGGCCGAGTTCAACGAGGTCGAGCTGCACGACGTCTTCGTGCCGGCCGACCACCGGGTGGGCAACGAGGGCGAAGGGTGGACCGTCGCCGGCTCCACCCTGGCCCACGAGCGTGGGATCAACCCCCGCCAGCTCGTGATCCACGCGCAGCTCATCGAGGAGCTGCTCCGTCTGGCCCGTGACAACGGGAGCTTCGAGAACTGGCGCCTGCGCCAGCAGCTGGCGCAGGCGGCCACCGAGGTCCGTCTCTTCCAGCTCCACAATTGGCGCTCGCTCACCCGTTTGTCCAAGGGCGAACCGCCCGGACCCGAGGGCAGCGCGCTCAAGCTGTACTGGAGCGAGATGTCCAAGCGGCTCCATCAGACCGCGCTGGACGTGCTCGGGCCGGCCTCGCCCCTCTGGGAGGGCGCACCGGGGAACCCCGCCGACGGCGCCTGGCAGCGCTCGTGGCTGTATTACCAGGCGTCCTCCATCTTTGCCGGTACCAACGAGATCCAACGGACGCTGGTGGGCGAGCGCGTCCTCGGGCTCCCCCGGGGCTGAACGTGCCCGGACCGGACGGCGCGACACGAGACGGCGCGACGCGAGACGATGGGCGGCACAGGGAGGATGGCTGAGATGGCAGAGGGCTTCGAGACGATCCGTTACGAGACCGATGGTGCGGTCGCCACCATCACCATGAACCGCCCCGACGTCGCCAACGCGCAGAATTCGACGCTCATCGACGAGATCGACCGCGCCTTCGACCTCGCCGACGCCGACGACGCGGTCCGGGTGTTGATCCTGGCGGGCGCCGGCAAGCACTTCTCATCGGGTCACGACCTCAAGGCACTGGTGGGCGGCGACGGGGACGACCCGTGGGTCGCGCGGCGCGACACCCCGGAGGGCAAGTTCACGCACGAGAAGACGATGTACTTCGACCGCTGCCTGCGCATCCATGACTTTCGCAAGCCGACGATCGCCGCGGTCCAGGGCAGCTGCATCGCCGCCGGCCTGATGCTGGCCGCCATGTGCGACCTCATCGTCGCCGCCGACGACGCCGTCTTCTCCAACCCGGTGCTCCGCCTCACCGGAGCCGGCGTGGAGCTGCTGGTGGAGCCGTGGGAGCTCGGGATCCGCAAGGCCAAGGAGTTCCTGCTCACCGGCGACACGATCGACGCGCACGAGGCGTGGCGCCTGGGCCTGGTCAACCGGGTCGTGCCACGGGCGGAGCTGGCCGCCCGCGCCCGGGAGCTGGCCGATCGGGTGGCCCTCGTCCCTCCCGTCACGGCCCAGACGGTGAAGGACACCCTCAACCACACCGGGACCCTGATGGGCAAGAAGGACGCCCTCAAGTACCACTTCATGGCGCACCACTGGGTCCACAATTCGGCAACCGCGCTCGACGCGCTGGCGGCGCGCAAGGCCAAGGGCTCCATGCGGGAGGTCATGGCCGAGCGGGACGCGGGCCACCCCGAACCGACCACGTGAGCGAAGAGGCGCGAGGACCCCTCGCCGGCATCCGCGTGGTCGACGTCGGCACCCGTATCTCTGCGCCGTTCTGCGCCGGACTGCTCGGCGAGCTCGGGGCCGACGTGATCAAGGTCGAGCTGCCCGGCCAGGGTGACTTCATGCGCACCATGGGGCCCTTCGTTCCCGTCGAGGACGGGCCCGACTACTCGCTGTCGTGGGCGGTCGAGGGCCGGGGACGGCGCGGCGTCACCTGCGACCTGCGCCAGCCGGAGGGGAAGGACCTCTTCAGGCGCCTCCTGGCGATGTCCGACGTCCTGTGCGAGAACTTCCGGCCCGGCACCATGGAGCGCTGGGGCCTCGGTCCGGCCGACCTCCCCGACGACCTGGTGTACGTGCGGATCAGCGTGTTCGGACAGACGGGACCCTACGCCCCCCGTCCGGGCCTGGACCGGCTCGGTATCGCCTTCGGCGGACTCCTCCATCTCACCGGCGACCCCGACCGGCCGCCGGTGCGGCCCGGCGTGACGATCTCGGACTACCTGACCGGCGCGTTCGCGGCGTTCGCCGCCGTGGCGTCGCTCTACGGACGCGATGCCGCCGCCGGCGGCGGGAGGCGCGGCGGCGACGGCAGGGGCGAGGTCATCGACGCGCCCCTGTACGGGTCCATCCTGCGCGTCCTCGAGTGGACCCTGGCCGGCTACGACAGGTTGGGGATCGTCCGCCAACGCGAGGGCAACCGCCTCTCACACTCGGCTCCCCTCGACAACTACCCGACGGCCGACGGCTTCTTCGTGTGCATCGTGGCCGGTTCCGATGCCAACTTCGCCCGCCTGTGCGCCGCCATGGACCGCCCCGACCTGGCCACCGACCCCCGCTTCGCCACCCTGGCCGAGCGCGCGGCGCGGGGCGACGAAATCAACGGATTGGTGGCCGAGTGGACCTCGGGCCTGGCGGCCGACGACATCACGGCGCGCTGCGTCGAGCACGACGTGCCCGTCGGGACGGCCTACAACGCGGCAGACATCTTCGCCGACCCTCACATGACCGCTCGCGGCGACCTCGTCTCGGTCGACGACCCGGTCATCGGGCCCGTGCGCCAGCAGGCGCCGTACCCCCGCCTGACGAAGAACCCGACTCCCGTGCCGAGCGGCGCACCGCGGCTGGGCGAACACAACCACGAGGTGTGGTGCGACCTGGTGGGGCTGAGCGACGCCGAGCTGGCCGACCTCGCCGCACGCGGCGTCGTCTGAACCGGTCGCCCACGCCGGGCCACCGGCCCGCCTCGTCGTCTAGGCGCTTTCGAGCCGACCCAGGTACGAGGCGCCGCCGAAGGTGAAGATCCCCCCGTCGGCCGCCGCCATCCAGTAGCCGTTGGTGGCATTGTCGGCCGCCATGCCGACCACGGGAGCCGCCAGGGCCATGCTGCCGGTGGAGCCGTCGAAGGGGGCCTGGCCGAAGGTGAAGATCCCGCCGTCGGAGGCCACGAAGCGGTAGCCCTGGCCGTTGGGCGATGCTTCCATCCCCACGATCGGCTTGTTCAGGTGGATGCCCCCGGTGCTGCCGAAGAAGGGTGCGCGGTAGCTGAAGATCCCCCCGTCCGACGCGACCTCCCAGTAGCCGCCCGTCGCGGGGTCGGACGCGATGCCCACGACGGGCTGGTTGAGCGGCGTTCCGCCCATGGAGCCGTAGAAGGCTGCGTCGCCGAAGCTGAAGATGCCGCCGTCGGAGGCCACCATCCAGTAACCCTTGCCGTCTTGCGTCGCGGTCATGCCGACGATCGGCTTGTTGAGCCGCAGCGATCCGGTCGAACCGTAGAAGGCCGCATCGCCGAAGCTGAAGATGCCCCCGTCGCTGGCCACGAGCCAGTAGCCGCCACCATCGGGGGTGGCGGCCATGCCGACGATGGGCGAGTTCAGCTGGCCCGACAACGACCCGTAGTTCTGCGCCGACCCGAAGGCGGCGACCGTGCCGTTCGCCTCGACCTCCCAGTACCCGCTGCCGTTGCTCGTCGGTGCGATGGCGACGGTCTGCGACGCCGCGTTGACGGCGGCGACCTGGCCCCAGGTCAACGTGATGTCGCTCGGCGGCGCACACGAGCTCACGATGATGGCGGCCATGGAGCCGGCGGCGTAACCGGTCGACGAGAACGCGGCGCCCATGGAGAGGACCGGCGGGCCCGTGGGGCAGTTCGCGAACTGGTGCAGGATGATGTCGCGGTGGCCCCAGCACCCCGAGGCGGTGGCGGGGGTGCAGGCCGCGTTGGTGGTCGCCGCACCGCCCCAGCCGTCGTTGTACATCCAGTAGTAGTCGGCTTCGAGCACCGAGGTCAGGCCTCCGGCCCAGACGGCGCCGCCGTAGGTGATGGGAGCGCCGCCGGTCAGCGAGGCCGGGAACGAGGGGTCGGACCCCGCGTTCGCCCCGGCCTGGGCGTAGGAGTCGAGCTGTGAGGTCACGTAGTCGATCGGCGGCAGGCCCCGGTCGATGCGCTCGTCGTTCATCACCGTGAGGACCTGCTCGTCAAGCGGCATTCCCGCCAGCGCCGACTCCGAGACGTCCATCGGGCCCACCCCCTCCTGGGCGCGGGCGTCGTTGATCGCGGTGAGCCAGTCGCCACTGTCCGGCGCGATGTTCGACGGCGGGTTGGCCGGCGGCAGGATCCCGGCGGCCGAGGCGGGTGCGCTCGTCAGCCCGGCTGCGATGGAACTCATGATCATGGCGCCGACCGGCAACAGAAGCGCCGCGACACGACGACGGGCATAGCGATGCACGTTGTCTTCCCCCCTCTTGACTCCTCTTCCCAAGGTTCAGCATCGGCAAAGAGCGTCAAGAATGCAATGGGACCTTTTGACCGGATGCCGTGCGCAGGCGCAGGTGAGCGGCGGTCAGCCCCACCGTTGTCCATTTGTTGTGGCCCACCGGGGTCCGTGTGTCGCGGCCAACCCGGGTTGTGCCGCTGGGGGGATGCCGCCCCACGGGCGACCCCCGAACCACGACGTCAGGGGCGCGACGGGCGCGCCAATCCGCTCAGGTGGAAGCGACCAGTCGCTCGAGGGCGCGCCGGTCCACCTTCTCCGCGGCCGTGAGCGGGAGCGCGCTGAGCACCACCACGTCGTCGGGAAGCTTGTAGCGCGCCAGGCGCTCGCCGGCGAACTCCCGCAGCCCCGCCAGCCCCGGCGCCGGCCTGTCGGGCAGTGGGACCACGACCGCCACGCCCACCTCGCCCATCACCGGATCGTTCCGGCTCACCACGGCCACGCCCGCCACGTCAGGATGGTCGGCCAGCACGCCCTCGACCTCCATGGGGTAGACGTTGTACCCGCCGCGCACGTAGCGCTCGCGGCTGCGCCCGGCGAGATGCAGGCGGCCTCGCTCGTCGATCCACCCGAGGTCGCCCGTCCGCACGCTGCCGTCGTCGGTGAACACGTCCGCGTCGGCACCGCTGGTGCGCCAGTAGCCCTCCATCACCGCCGGCGACCCCAGGCACACCTCGCCGACGGCGCCCGGTTCCACCGCCCCGCCGTCCTCGCCCACGATGGCCAGACGCACGCCCGGCTGGGGCCGGCCCACGCTCACCTCCGCGTCCTCGTCGGGATCGCTGAACGTGGTCCCGCACCCGATGCCGGCCTCGGTGCACGAGTAGCGAACGGCCAGGGGCGCGCCGATGCGCTCCCACGCTTCGCGAACGAGCGCAGGAGTCGCCGGTCCCCCGCCCATGACGACGGCGCGCACGGAGGAGAGGTCGGTGCGGCCGAAGGCGGGGTCGCGCAGCATCAGGGCGACCTGCGTCGGCACCCCGCTGAGCGCGGCGATCCTGAGCTCGGCCACCATGCGCAGGGCCTCGGACGCCTTCCAGGGCTTCTGCGACAGGTGCTGGGTGCCGCCTTTCTTCAGATTGCCGGCCAGCTTGGTGGTCGGGCCGAGGTGGGCCAGTGCGGAGCCGGCCAGCGAATGGCCGCCGCCGCCCCAGGTCTCGCCGACGTCACACCGGGTGATGAAGGCGATCTGGCGCCCACAGAACACCGCCCCCTTCGGCGTGCCCGTGCTGCCCGAGGTGAAGACGATGGCGACGGGCCGGTCGTCGTCGGCCGCCAGCGGCGCGGGATGGGCGCCCGGGCGGCGCAGTCCCTCCAGCACGGCGGCCGGCCGGGTGGCCGGCTGCACCAGGACGGTCGTGCACCGGCCGGCCGGCTCGACCGGGGCGAGTCCCTCCGTGGTGACCACGACGACCGGGTCGGCGGCCAGCAGGACGGCCGTGCGCTCCGATGCGACGAGCTTGGGGTTGACGGCGGCCGTCACGGCACCGAGCTTGGCGGCGGCCACATAGGCGACGAAGTGCTCGGGCACCGAGGGCAGCAGCAGCCCCACGACGTCCCCCTCCCCCACCCCGAGCTCGGCCAGCCCCACCGCAGCCTCGTCGGCCATGGCGTCGAACTGCTCGTAGCTGAGCGTCAGCCCCTCATCGGTGACGAAGGCCGGGGCCGGCCCGAAGCGCTGGGCCGCCTCGGCCGCGATCGCTGCCAGCATGGGGGCCGGCCCCTCACCCCCGGGGCAGGCCGAGCACGCGCTCGGCCACGATGTTGCGCTGGATCTCCGACGTGCCCCCGGCAATGGTGCCGGCGAAGGAGCGCAGGTACTGCACGGCCCAGGCGCCGTCGTAGAACGAGCCCATCGCGCTCTCCTCCACCCGGTCCGGCTCGAATTGGCCGAGGTCCCACTCGGTGAAGCGGTTGGGCCCCGGACCGTCGAGGTCGAGGCCCTCGAGCCCCAGCGCCTCCTGCGCCAGCAGGCAGGCCCGCTGCTCGGCTTCGCTGGTGAAGAGCTTGAGGACGACGTGCTCGGGCGGCATCTCGCCCCGGCTCGCCTTGGCGAAGCCGCGGTACCCGAGGCAGCGCATGGCGGCGACGTCGGTGGCGAGCCGGCCGATGGCCTCGGCCAGGCGGGTGTCGTCTCCCAGGGTCCCGCCACGGCCGTCGGGGCGCCGGGCCAGGCGCACCAAACCCCTGAGCGTGCGCTCCATCTTGGCCACGTTCATGACCCAGAGCATCCCCCGCTCGTGGCGGAGCGACCCCTGGCTCACCGCCCAGCCGTGGTTGAGCTCGCCGAGGAGATTCTCCTCGGGCACCTCGACGTCGCTGAAGAAGACCTCGTTGAAGTCGGCGTGGTGGGGGTCGGTCAGCTCGGGCAGGGGCCGGCACGTGATGCCGGGCGTCCGCATGTCGATGATGAGCACGCTGATGCCGCGGTGCTTGGGCGCCTCGGGGTCGGTGCGCACGTAGCACATGCAGTAGTCGGCCTCGTGGGCGCCGGAGGTCCACACCTTCTGCCCGTTGACCACGAAGTGGCCGTCGCGCCGCTCCGCCTTGGTGGCGAGCGAGGCCAGGTCGCTCCCCGCGTCGGGCTCGCTCATGCCGACGCACCACGTGATCTCGCCCTTCAGCGTCGGTATGACGAAGCGCTCCTTCTGCCCCTCGTCCCCGAACTCGACGATGGAGGCGGCACAGATGGAGAGGCCCTGCGGGTTGAGCGAGCGCGGCGCCATGCGCTCGGCGATGACCTCGAAGTAGACCATCTGCTCCTGGGGGGTGGCGTTGCGGCCACCCAGCTCGGGCGGCCATCCCGGCACGAGGTAGCCCGCCTCGAACATCTCGCGCTGGAAGGTGCGGGCCCAATCCGGCAGGTGCGCCGAGGAACGTCGGGACTGTTCGGCGACCGCGTCGGGCGGCGGCAGGTGCTCGTCCAGCCATGCCTCGAAGTCGCGGCGGAACCCGCTCAGGGTCTCGTCAGGGGCGAGGCGCATGGCCAACTATGACACGGGCGTCATTCTGCGGGCGAACCATCGTCGTCCACGTCGTGCACGCCCGCCGATCCCTGTTTGAAGCCGCGCCGGGCGGCCGGCAGGGCCTGAATGGCGAGCACGATCCCGAAGGCAGGCTCGGTGAGCAGGATGGATCCGGCGATCTCGTCCCAGCTGGCGCCGACCTCGGCGGCCAGGCGGGCGTGGCGCTGCACACCACCGGGTTGTCGGGCGACGACGGTGCACACCATGCGGATCAGCTCGTGCGTCTTGCGGTCGGGCGCGCGCAGTGAGTCGATGGAGGACATCCATGCGTTCTGGGCCTGCAGGACGCCCGGTGCCCATTCGTGGAGGAATCTCTCCGAGGGGAACGGCCAGACATCCTCCTCGACGTTGATGTCGAACGACTCGTCGGGGTCTTCGGCGCCGGGGCTCATGGCGGGGCCATCGTACCGGCGTGCTTTGCTCAGGCCGGCTCGGGGTCCCGGGGCTGGCCGAGGATGCGCTCCGCGATCACGTTGCGCTGCACCTCGCTCGTGCCGCCGGCGATGGTGAGGCAACGGGTGGACAAGAAGCCCTCCTCCCAACGTTGCGCCTTGCCGTCGAGCACCGCGCCGTCGGCGCCGTAGAGCGCCATCCCCATCTCCTGCACCCGCTGCTCGTGTTCGACCCCGAGCAGCTTGCGGACGCTCGAGCCGCTGCCCGGGTCGACCCCCGAGAGGGTGCGCAGCGTGGCGCGGTGACCGAGCAGCGCGATCGACTGCGCCTCCGCGATCAGATGGCCGAGCCGGGCGTCCAAACTGGGGGGACGGGGCTGCCGCGCTCGGCCCGTCGGGACACCGTCCTGATGAGCGACTCCACCCCGTTGCCGAAGGAGGCGCCCGACGACATGGAGACGCGCTCGTTGGCCAGCGTGGTCCGCGCGATGCGCCACCCGTCGCCCGGCACGCCCACGACCGCGTCGTCGGGGACGAACACGTCGTTGAAGAAGACCTCGTTGAACATGGCGGCGCCGGTGAGCTCGCGCAGCGGCCGGATGTCGATGCCCTCGGCGTGCATGTCGACGATGAAGTAGGTGATGCCGGCGTGCTTGGGCGCGTCGGGGTCCGAGCGGGCCAGGCAGATGCCGAAGTCGGCCACCTGCGCCAGCGACGTCCACACCTTCTGACCGTTGAGCACGTAGCCCCCCTCCACCCGCTCCGCCCTCGTGCTGAGCGCGGCCAGGTCGGAGCCGGCACCGGGCTCGCTGAAGAGCTGGCACCAGTTGAGGCGCCCCAACAGGGTGGGCCGCACCCAGCGCTCCTGCTGCTCGTCGGTGCCGTGCGCGATGAGGGTCGGGAGCGCCCACGCCCCGACGGCGAGGTGCGGGCGCCCGACGCCGGCGGCGGCCAGTTCCTCGTCGATCACGACCTGCTCGAGGGGCCCGGCGCCCCGGCCCCACGGCGGGGGCCAGTGCGCCATGATCAACCCGGCCTCGGCCATGGCGGCGCGCTGGTCGGCCTGCGCCACTGCGGCGACCCGGGCCACGACGTCGCGGATCTCGTGGCGCAACGACTCGGCCTCGGGCGGCAGATCGGCCGCAAGGTTGCGCCGGGCGCCGGCGACGGCCAGGGCCGCCACCCCGTGTTCGAGCGCCCCGACGTCGCCGGCGGCGACCAGCTGCAGGGTGGCCATCGCACGTTTGAGGTAGAGGTGCGCGTCGTGCTCCCAGGTGAAGCCGATGCCCCCCAGGATCTGGATGCACTGCTTGGCGCAGTGGGAGGCGGCCCCGAGCCCGACCGCACCGGCGATGCGGGCGCTCGAGCTCACGCTCGTGCCGAGCCGCGTCGCCCGGCCGCTCCTCGCTCCACGCCGCCGCGGCATCCCAGGCCACCGCGGCGCACTGCTCGACCGCCACCAGCATGTCGGACAGCGCGTGCTTGACGGCCTGGAACTGGCCGATCGGCCGGCCGAACTGCACCCGCACCTTGGCGTACTCGGACGCCGTCTCGAGGCACCAGCGCGCGATCCCCGCGCTCTCGGCGGCGGCCAGGACGAGCGCCAGGGCGCGCACCTCCTCGTCCGCCAGCCACACCTGGTCGGCCGCCGGCGTGACCAGCCCGCCCCCGCCGAAGTGCAGACGCCCGACCGCCCGCGTGCCGTCGAGCGGTGCGAGCGGCTCGAACGACACCGCGTCACCCACCTGCTCGCGGTCGATCAGCAGCCAGCGGGCTCCCTCCTCGACGCCGTCGAGCGGCACGAGCACCAGCCGTGCGTCGGGCTGCCCGAGCACCGGACGCACGTCGCCGCTGATCGTCACGGCGCCGCCGTCCCGGGCCCCGGCCATGGTCGCGGCGCCCAGGGCCACGGCGGCGGTGACGGTGCCGTCGGCCAGACCCGGCAACAGGGCGCGCCGCACGTCGTCGTTGCGATGGCGGGCCAGGGCCGCCGACACGAGGACCGTCGGGAGGAGGGGCCCGGGCAGCAGCGCGTGACCCAGCTCCTCGAGGACCACGACCAGCTCGGCCAGCGTGAAACCCTGGCCGCCGTCGGCCTCGGGCAGGTGGAGCCCGAGCCACCCCTGGGCGGCCATCTTCTCCCACACCGCCGGCAGGTCCGGCGCCGTCGTCTCGGCCGCGGCCCGGGGCACGCCCGGGGGGCAGTGCGTCTGCGCCCAGCGCCGCACGCTGAGGCGGAGGGCCTCGTGGTCCTCGCTGACGGCGATCGGCACTACGAACCCTCCTCGAGTGGGACCTCGGTGCCGTCCCGCCAGAGCGAGATGGCGCCCACCGGGCACCCCTGCGCGGCGATCCGCAGCCGTTCGGGGTCCGTGGCCGCCGGGTCGGTGACCACCGCGTGGCCGTCGTCGCTCAGGTCGAAGGTGTCCGGCGCCCAGAACAGGCAATTGCCCGACCCCATGCAGCGGTCCCAGTCGATCCTGACCTCGAGCGGCTCGCTCATCTCACGCCGCCCGCAGGACGACGGCACTGGTGGGCACGCCCTCGCCCGAGGTCACCAGGCAGGTGCGCGCGCCGTCGACCTGGCTGGTCGAGGTCCCGCGCAGCTGGCGCACCCCTTCGGTGACCAGGTTGAACCCGTGGACGTACGCCTCGGACAACCCGCCACCCGACGTGTTGGTCGGCAGCGAGCCCGTGTCCCAGCGCAGGTTCCCGTCGGCCACGAAGTCGGGCGACTCGCCGCGCCGGCAGAACCCGTAGCCCTCGAGCGAGAGGAGGATGAGCGGCGTGAAGGCGTCGTAGATCTGTGCGACGTCGATGTCCGCGGGCCCGATGTCCGACTGCGACCACAATTTCTGCGCACAGGCCCAGGCGGGGCCCAGCAGCGGATCGTCGCAGTAGTAGTTGACCATCGATTCGTGCTGGCGGTGCAGTCCCTGGCCGAAGGCGTGCACGAGCGCGGGCGGATGGGGGCAGTCCCTGGCCCGCTCCGCGGACACCAGGACGACCGCCAGCGCGCCGTCGGTCTCGAGGCAGTTGTCGAAGAGGCACAGCGGCTCGCTGATGAAGCGCGCCGCCATGTAGTCGTCCAGCGACATCGGCTTGTCGTACATCAGCGCGGCCGGGTTGCGGTTGGCATGGGCCCGCGCCGCCATGGCGACCTCCGCCAGGTGTTCGCGCCCCCCGCCGAACTCGTACAGGTAGCGACGGGCGAGCATCGCCACCTCGTCCACCGGGCGCAGCAGGCCGAACGGCCTGGTCCACTGCGCCTGAATGGGGAGCCGCGATGGCGCGACGGCCCACGGCCGTGCGGCGCGGGCGCCCCGCTTGCGCGCCCGCCAGGCCACCACGACCTCGGCCTGGCCCGTGGCGATGGCCATGGCGGCGTGCCCGATGGTGGCGCAGGCGGCGCCTCCGCCGAAGCCGACCTGGGAGAAGTAGGTGATGTCCCCCGCCCCGATCGTCTTGGCCAAGGTGACCTCGTCGGTCGACTCCATCGTGAACGAGGACAGGCCGTCGACCTCGGCCGGCTCCAGCCCGGCGTCGCGCAGCGCGGCGACGACCGCCTCGGCCGCCAGTTGCCCTTCGGGCCGGTCGATCTCCTTGGCGAACTCGGTCTGCCCGATACCCACGATGGCCGCGGCGTCGCGCAGCGGGTTGGCTCTGCCGACCATGGACCCCGAACCTACCCGCCGGCGGCGAACACCACCGGCAGGGAGAGCGGCGAGCGGAAGGCCATCCCCTCAATGTGCGGAGGCTCGGCGGCGGGGTCCAACGTAAAGGGACCGAGCCGGTCGAACAGCGTGTTGACGGCGACCCGCGACTCCATGCGGGCAAGGTGCATGCCGAGGCAGACGTGGACCCCGAAGCCGAAACCCACGTGCTGGCGCAGCTCCCGGAACATGTCGTAGCGGTCGGGATCGGCGTACTTGCGCTCGTCCCGGTTGGCCGCTCCGATCAGGAGCGCGATGTCGGCTCCCTCCTCAATGCGGACGCCGGCCAGCTCGGTGTCGCGGGTGGCCCGTCGCAGGATCACCGTCACCGGCGGCTCCCACCGCAGCACCTCCTCGAAGGCCTGGGCGTAGAGCGAGCGGTCCTGGTACAGCGCGTCGAATTGGGTCCGGTCGTTGAGCAGCGCGAACAAGAGGCTGCCCGAGGCGCGGTAGGTGGTCTCGACGCCGGCCGGCAACAGCAGGCGCAGGAAGGAGCAGATCTCCTCGTCGGTGAGGCGCTCTCCGTCGACCTCGGTCCGCACCAGGTCGCTGATGAGGTCGTCGCCGGGCGCCAGACGCCGCTCCGCCATGACGGCGACGAAGTAGTCGCGCAGGGCAGCCGACGCCGCCATGCCACGGTCCCAGTTGGCGGCGACGCTGGTCAGCTCCACCGTCCAGCGCTGGAAGCGCGGATAGTCCGCCCGCGGCAACCCGAGGATGCGGGCGATCACCTGCGCCGGGAAATTGAACGTGACGTCCCGCACGAGGTCGGACCGGCCGCGCTCGACGAACGAGTCGATCAGCTCGTTCACCACGACCGCCACGAGCCCCTCCTCCCACCGCTCGAGCATCTTGGAGCGGAAGCTCGACGCGACGAGGGCCCGGATGCTGCGGTGCTCGGGCTCGTCCATCTGCAGAATGGTGCGGCCCATCACCATCCCGATGACACCCTCGTAGACGCTCGACGAGTAGGTCTCGTTGTCCCGCAGGACCTGCACGACCTCGTCGAACCCGAACACCGTCACGGGCGGTGGTCGGGTGGGGTCGGCCAACTCGGCGCCCTCGCCGAGATCGATGGGCCCGGTGTGGACGGGGGATTCGCGGCAGAGCTCGTGGAGCTTGGGGTAGGGGTCCCGGATGTTCCCGCTGACGACGTCCTTCAACTCGAAGGGGTCGAAGGGAACGACGGCCGGGTCCGTCGCCGAATCAATTCCTGGCATGACGCCCTTTCACCCCCTAGATTGAGGGTGTCAGAACGGGTAGCAGCTGACGCCCGTGTCATGTATAGCAAACAAGTGTTGGGGCGTCGAGGGTCGCTGCGACTCGAGAGGGGTCGCAGCGGCGGGCCTTCTCGGCTCGACTGGGTGCCAGTCGGGAGCGAGAAGTCGGCGACCAACGAGAGGGGGGCAGCCGGGCAATAACGAATTCCCTGGTGAGACGTCGGAGAACGGGAAGGGACATGACGATCGACTTCCACCCGAAGGATGCCAGTCAGGCCGAGTCTGGCGCGGTCGAGCCGGGGACGGGGTCGTCGACGAGGCGGCGGATCCTGAAGATCGCGCTCACCCTCATGGCCCAACGGGGAGTCGACGGCACGAGCATGAGGGACCTGGCGTCGGCGGCGGACCTCAACGTGGCGTCGCTGTACCACTACTTCCCCTCCAAGCGTGACCTCCTCGAGTCGGTCCTCGTCGAACAGGGGTTTCTTCCCCTCGTCGCCCCGCTTCCCGAGCCGGACGGCAACGGCCGGCAGCTGGGCGAGCCGTTGGCGCAGCTCCTGGCGGACGTCCTGGTCTCCATGTTCGAGGTCGAGGACTTCGTCCGGCTGATGGTGGGCGAGGCCATACGGGGCGAGTCGACGGCCCGCGCCGTCGGGCTCGACCTCTTCACCTCGTTCCAGACGTCGATTGAGGAATGGGTCCGGACGCACCGCCCCGACCTCGACGAGCAGTCCGGTGCCCCCCAGGTGGCCCGGCTCCTGAGCGCCATGGTGGTCGGGACCTTCGTCCAGTACGCCGCCGGCGCGCTGGGCGAGGCCGGCGACGACCTCCCCGCCCTGTCGGTGCAGCGCGCCGGCGAGGCGGCCCAGATCCTCAGGCCCCCCGGTTAGGGCCGGCCGAGCAGGCAGTTGCCCGCTCGGCCGCGACGGCGCACACTGTCGCCGTGCCCGCGCTCACCCCCGACGCTCCCCCGACCGCGGTGGCCACCGCCGTCTTCTCGGTCCCGGGCGACGACGTCTGGCACTACCGCCTCGACTTCTCCAACCTTCCCGAGTACAACCCCGACGTCACCGGCGTGGAGCGGGTCCACGACGGGGAGGGCGACGGCGTGGGAGACCACGGGCCCGGCGCCCGCTACACCTTCCGGCTCGCCGACGCTCGCCGACCGGGTGTCAGCCACCCCGTCGAGCTCTGGACCGTCGACGCCGTGCGGCCCACCCTGGTGGCGGCGGCCATGGCCGGCGGCAACGAGGCCTACGAGGAGTTCGTGGTCACCCCGCTCGTCGGTGGAGGCTGCGAGGCGACGCTCACGCTGTGGGTCACACTCCCCGAGGGCCTCCCCGACGACGTGGTCGCCGCGGCCAGGACGGGCAGCCAGGCGCAGATCGCGAAGGAGCTCCGCCTCATGAAAGAGGTGCTCGAGGGCAAGGTCGGGTCGCCGGCGCCACGCTGACCCGCGGCACCGGGCCCCCGCGTACCCCCGTCAGTTGGTGTACCGGGCGTCCGCCTGGGTGAGTCGTTCGGCCAGGTTCGCCAGCATCTTCACGCCAATGCTGGGCGTCGTCATCAACATGGAGCGGAACTCCCTGGCGTCGAGGACCAGGAGCTCCATGGGGGTTGTGGCCACGACGTCGGCCGTGCGGAGCCCGCCGTGGAGCAGCGCGAGCTCGCCGAAGTAGGCGCCGGGTGAGAACCGCTTGACCTCTTTGTTCCGCATTCGGCACGAGGCGACCCCGTCGAGCACCAAGAAGAACTCCCGCCCCGGTTCGCCCTCCTCGGTCAGGTACGTGCCCTCGTCGAACGCGATCGGCGTGCCGAGTTGGGCGATCGATCGGAGCTCTCCCTGCGAGCAGCCCGAGAACAGGGGCACCGTCTTCAGCAGTTCGATCTGCTCCTTGGGGATCCGACTGCGCATACGAGTGCCTCTCTTTTTTGCTCCGCCCGATCACGCCCGCCGGAGCGTACCGTTCTCTGACGGCGAGAGCACGATATCCGGGCGCAGGACGAGAGGCCCGGTTACCCGCCGGCGCGCAGCCGGTCCCGGAGCACGAACTTCTGCACCTTGCCCGAGGGCGTCCGCGGCAACTCCTCGACGACGCGCAGCTCCTCGGGCCACTTCTGCCGGGCCAGGCCCTCCGATGCCAGGTGCGACCGCACGGCCTCGAGATCGGGCGCGTCACTCCCGGGCTGCATGCGGAAGAAGGCGCAACCGTGCTCGCCCAACCGCTCGTCGGGCGCCGCCACCACGGCCACCTCCGCCACGCCTTTCATGTGGGCCAGCAGTTGTTCGACCTCGGCGGCGCTCACGTTCTCGCCGCCACGGATGATGATGTCCTTCACCCGATCGGTGATCGTCAGGTAGCCGTCCGCGTCGATCACGCCCACGTCCCCGGTGCGGAACCACCCGTCCTCGTCGATCGCCTCCGCCGACAACGCGGGGTCCGTGTAGCCGGCGAAGCGGTCCGGCCCCCGCGAGAGGATCTCGCCGGGCTGGCCGACCCCGACGTCGTGCCCGTCCTCGTCCACCGTGCGTATCTCGACCCACTCGAGCGGGCACCCATCGGTGTGGATCCGCTTCTCCTTGGGCGCCTCGTGCTGCGACCCCGTCACCGACGGATGCTCCGTGCACCCGTACGAGCGCACCAGCGAGATACCCAGCTCGTCCGCCCGCTCGGCCACGGCGTTGGGTATGGGCGAGCCACCCAACCCGATGAAACGCATCAGCTCCACGTGCTCCGGTCCGAACCCCGGGCAGTCGAGCAGGCTCGTGAAGAAGAAGGTGGAGCCGCTGCCGGCCGCGATCTGCTCCTCCACCATCGCCTTGAGGACCGTCGGCGGATCCCAGCCGTCGATCATGTAGATCGGCCGGCCGCCGACCAGCGGGCAGAGCAGGCCGCCCAGCATGCCGATGGCGTGGCCGACCGGGGCGCCCACGAGGCTGGGCCGGTCGCGGATGGACTGGTGCGCGGCGAGCTGGCGCACCTCGCAGCCCAGGGTGCGGTGGGAGTGCACGACCCCCTTGGGATCGGCGGTGGTGCCCGACGTGTACCCGATGACGGCCGGGCTGTCGGGGTCGACGGGCACGGGCCCGTCGAGGGGCTCGGTCCGGCGCAGGTCGTCGAAGCGCACGTACGACGCATCGTCGCCGGTCTCGCCGACCACGATCACCTGCTCGAGGTCTGTCAACCCGTCGCGGATGGTGGCCAACTCGGACAGGTAGTCGCGGGCCCCGATGCGGGACACGATGATCAGCGCCCGGGCCCGGCTCTGGCGCAGGATGAAGCCCACTTCCTTCGGCCCGTAGAAGTGCACGATCGGGACGAGCGTCACGCCGAGCATGGCGCCGGCGTAGAAGGTGACGGCCGCCTCCACCCAGTTGGGCAGCTGGAAGGCGACGACGTCGCCGGGACCGATGCCGAGCGCGCGCAGCCCGCCCGCCACCCGCAGCGCCTCCGCGTAGACGTCGCCGACGGTTGCCACAGTGGGGTGGGTCGGCGACCAGATGCGGAAGCGGCGAGTCGGATCCTCGAGCAGGGCGTCGCTGAGGAACTGGCCGAGAGAGCGGTCGTCCCACGCCCCTTCGGCCCGGTAGCGCTCGGCCAGCGCCGCCGGCATGGGGCGCAGCTCGAACGTGGTCATGCCGACTCTATGAAGAGCGCCGCCAGCCGCCGGTGTTGGGGGCCGGTGCCACCGATGAGAAGCTCGTTCTGCTTCACCCGTTTGAAGAGGAAATGGGCGTCGTTGGCCCAGGTGAAGCCGACGCCACCGTGCAGCTGGATGTCGTCACCGGTCACCCGGACACCCGCATCGGCGGCGTAGCCGGCGGCCATGGCCGCCGCCTGGGCCCTTTCGGGAGCCTCGGTGTCCGACGCCCAGGCGGCGAACTGCATGCCGGCCCGGGACATCTCGACCTGCTGGAACATCTCGACCAGGCGATGGCGCACGGTCTGGTACGTCGCCACCGGCTTGTCGAAGACGATCCGTTCCGACGTGTAGGCGATCGCCTCGGCGAGCGCCCGGTCGGCGGCGCCGACGGTCTCGGCCGCCAGGGCGATGGCGATGTCGTCCTGCACCCGCTGCCACAGGCCGCCCTGGTTGCCCGGCGGCCCGATCGGGACGACCGGCGTGTCGTCGAGCACCAGGCGGGCCAGCTTGCGGGTGGGGTCGAGCGAGGGAACGACCTCGCCACCGGGCGCCTCGAGCAGATACGAGCGCACCCCCTCCTCGCTGCGCGCCACCACGATGGCCCAGTCCGCCGTGTGCCCGTCGATCACGGCCGGCTTCTCGCCGGTGAGGACCCACTGCGCCGCCTTGCGGCGGGCCCGCGTGCGCACCGTGCCCAGCGGCTCTCCGTGCCCCTGCTCACCGAAGGCCACGGTGCCGCGCCGGGCACCGGAGGCCAGGTCACCCAGCAGCTCGTGCGCGCCCAGGGCGCGGGCGGCCAGGGTGGCCGCCACGGCGGACGAGAAGAAGGGGCCGGGCACGGGGATGCGGCCCATCTGCTCCAGCACGATGCACATCTCGAGCAACCCGGCGCCGGTCCCGCCGTTCTCGTCGGGCACCAGGAGACCGGTCCATCCGAGATCGACCAGCGTCGACCACAGCGCGGGGGTGATCCCGGCCGGGTCGTCGGCCAGCTGGCGCACCACCTGGGGGTCGCACTCGCGCTCGAGCGCGCCGCGCGCCACCTCTTGGAGTGCGAGCTGCTCGTCGTCGTACGTGAAGTCCACGGCCTCCCCTACGCCTCGCTCACGGCCGTGCCGTTCCCTGACACCGGCGTCAGAGTACACGGTGGTCGGGTACCCTTCCCCCGTGGATTTTGCCCTTGCACCCGAGGACGAGAAGTTCCGCGACGAGCTCCGCGCCTGGCTGGACGAGAACCTGCCGCCGTTCCTCGAGGCCGAGTCCCTCGGCGACGACGCCAGCCTCTCCGGCGAGGCGAGCCAACAGCGGCGGCAGAAGTGGCAGCGCAAGCTGCACGAGGGTGGGTGGGCCGCCATCCACTGGGGACCCGAGTACGCCCAGGGCCGCACCATCAACGCCATGCAGCGACTCCTCTACTCCGAGGTGATGGCCGAGTACCGCACCCCCGGGATGTTCAACACGAACGGGATCTGGCAGATCGGGCCGATGATCATCGCCTGGGGGACCGAGGAGCAGAAGGCCCAGTGGCTGCCGTCGATCCTCGAAGCGGAGGAGCACTGGTGCCAGGGCTTCAGCGAGCCCATGGCGGGCAACGACCTGGCGAACCTGCGGACGACGGCGATCTACGACCCGGAGACGGACGAGTACGTCGTCAACGGCTCGAAGATCTGGATCTCCTCCGCCCACCTCGCCACGTGGGGGCTCTTCCTCCTGCGCACCGACCCCACCGCCATAGAGCGGGGCAAGAAGCACGAGGGGATCACCGCCTTCATCATCAACATGGGTACGCCCGGCATCGACGTGCGGCCCATCCGCGACATGGCCGGCGAGGAGCTCTTCAACGAGATCTTCTTCACCGACGTGCGCATCCCGGCCTCGTGGCGCCTGGGCGACGAGGGCGCCGGCTGGATGGTGGCCATGGGCACCCTCGGCTACGAGCGCGTCGGCATCGCGTCCCAGATCGCCATCCTGGCCGCGGACCTGCGCGCCATGGTCGAGGCCGCCCGCAGCGTGAACCCCGGCGCGCTCGGGGACCCGTCGCTGCGGGACCGCATCGCCACGGTGTGGACGGAGATCGAGCTGGCCCGGCTGCTCTCGCTGCGGGCGCTGTCCAAGATCATGAAGGGCGAGAAGAACTGGCCGGAGGTCCCCTTCGCCAAGCTCTCGTGGTCGTCGATGGCGCAGACGCTGGCCGAGCTGGCCGTCGACCTGCTCGGCCCCGCCGGCGCGCTCGCCCGCGGCGGCCCCGACGCGGTGGACCGGGGCAAGTGGACCCGCCTCTACGCCTTCCAGCGCTACTCGACCATCGGCGGCGGCTCCACCGAGATTCAGAAGAACATCATCGCCGACCGGGCCATCGCCATGCCCGGCAAGTCGCGCGGCTGAACCACTTCCGGTCGCGTCCCGAGCCATGAGCGCCGCCACCGACCCCCGCGCCACCTGCATCATCGGTGTGGCCCGCCACACGTGGCACCCCTTCGACGTCGGCATCGCCAGCGAGCCCGCGCCCGAGCCGCTGGACATGTGGGAGCGGGTAGCCCGCGACGCGGCGGACGATGCCGACACGGGTGACGGCCCGGCCATCCTGCACGCGCTCGAGAGCGTCGACGTCGTCTATTCGCAGTCCTGGCAGTACGACGACCCCGTCGCCCGTCTGGCCGAACGGCTGGGTGCGTCGCCGGCGCGGCGGCGCTACTCGGGCATCGGCGGCTCCGTGCCCCACGTGCTCGCCACCGAGGCGGCGCGGCAGATCCGGGCGGGCCACCTCGACCTGGCGCTGATCGCCGGCGCGGAGGCACTGGCCACCGTCCGCCGCCTGAAGAAGGCGGGCGAGCGGCCGCAGTGGTCGTTCCGGCCGGCCGAGAAGCGGCCCTTCCCGATGGACATGGAGTTCGACCCCTCCGAGATCAGCCACGCCGTGTTCGAGGCCTACCTGACGTTCGCGCTGTTCGACAACGCCCGGCGGGCGCGCCTCGGGCGCGGCCTCGAGGACCACCGCGCCGCGTTGGGCCGGGTCATGGCACCGATGACCGCCGTCGCCGCGGCCAGTCCCCACGCCTGGTTCCCCGTGGCCCGCGACGCCACCGAGATCGTGACGGCGGCGGCGGACAACCGCCTGGTCGCCTACCCCTACACCAAGCTGATGACGGCGATCATGGACGTCGACATGGCGGCCGCACTCGTCCTGGCCAGCGCGGCGAAGGCCGACGCGCTGGGCGTACCCGAGGAGCGGCGGGTCTACCTGCGCGGCTGGGGCTACGCCGAGGACCCTGCCCACGTGGCCGGCCATCCCGAGCTGTGGCGCTCCCCCGCCATGGCGGCCGCGGCGGGAGCGGCGTTGGCCGGTGCCGGCATCGGCGTGGACGACGTGGCGCATCTCGACCTCTACTCCTGCTTCGCCAGCTCCGTCTGCTTCGCCCTCGACGCACTGGGGATCGGTGAGGACGATCCTCGGGCGGGCGCGGTGACCCAGACCGGCGGCCTGCCCTACCACGGCGGCCCGGGGTCGAACTACATGACCCACTCCCTGGCCGCCATGACCGAGACCCTGCGCGACGACCCCGGCTCCTACGGCCTCGTGAGCGGGGTCGGCATGCACATGCAGAAACACGCCTACGGGGTGTGGTCGACCGATCCGGGCGCCGCCACGGTCACCGACCCCGCGCCGTACGTCCCGGCGGCCGAGCCCCTGAGGATCGTCGAGTCACCCGAGGGCACGGCGACGGTCGCGGCCTACTCGGTCCTGCACGGCCGGGACGGTGCGCCCGAGCGCGCGCTGTTGGTCTGCGACCTGCCGGGCGGCGGCCGCTGCTACGCACTCCTCGACGGCGGGGACGAAGCCCTGGCCGAGGCCGAGGTCGACGAGCTGGTCGGGCGGAAGGTGACGCTGACGCCGCAGGATCAGGTCAACCTGGCACGGCCGGCCTGAGCCGCCGGTCCGACCGCGGTGGCGGAGCCCGAGACCCTCGTCGCCGGACTCGACGGCTGCCGGGCCGGCTGGGTCTCGGCCACGGTGCCGCTCCGGGCGACCGGGCCGCTGCGACTCGACCTCGTCGTCGACCCGCGCGACGTCATCGGCCGGCTCGATTCGGGTGTCCTGGCGGCCGCCGCCATCGACATCCCGATCGGGTTGGCGACCGGCACGACGCGGCGCTGCGATGTCGAGGCCCGGCGCCTGCTCGGTGCCCGGCGCAGCTCGGTCTACCCGGCGCCGGCGCGGAGCGTGCTCGGCGCCACCAGCTACGAGGACGCCTGCGTCCGATCGGCGCTCGCCTGCGGCAAGAAGATCTCGAGGCAGCTCTTCAACATCCTGCCCAAGATCGGACAGGTCGACGCGCTCGTGACGCCCCAGCGCCAGTCCCGTCTCTTCGAGATGTGCCCCGAGCTCAGCTTCGCCGTCCTCACCGGCGCGCCCATGCGCGCCAACAAGAGGACTGCGGCGGGCCGGGTCGAGCGCGTCGGTGCGCTCCAGGCCGTGTTCGGCGACGTCGATGCGCTCGTCCGGCGGCCTCCGCCCGGCGCGGCGCCCGACGACGTGCTCGACGCGCTGATCGGAGCATGGACGGCCCGCCGCTTCGCGACCCAGGCCCACATCCAGCTCGGAGGTGAGCTGGACGCGACGGGCCTGCGCATGGAGGTGATCGCCTGATCAGCCTCCGGAGTTCCCACTGTTGCCGGCGGTGCCGCTGTTGCCGGCGTTGCCGGCGGTGCCGCTGTTGCCGCTGTTGGCGCTCGAGGAACCGCAGCTCACGGCGGGGCCACTCGAGGACCCCGAGGACGACGTGACGCCGCTCCCGTCCGAGGTGCACGATCCCGGCGACGGAGGCGGGGGCAGCGGGGTCCGTGCGCTCGATACGAGTGCCTCGCTCGTCGTGCCCGACCCGGTGCTCACCTGGGCCGACGTCGCAGTGGCGCTGCCGGGCCACCAGGCCACGAGCCACCCGTCAGCCACCGTGGCCACCACGTCCTGCCCGTCGTCGCGGACGAGCGTGACGCCGCTGACGCCCGACGCCGTGCGACCCTCCACCAACGTGTAGGGCCCGTCGCCCGAGTTGGACAGATGGGTCTGCATGACGTGCTGGAGGTCGCCGGAGCTGGTCCCGCCCACCAGCGTGCTCGAGAAACCGCTCCCCGGGCCCGAACCGCTGCCCGCCTGCCCGTGCACGCTCATCGATGCCGCGCCCGACCCGCTGCCCACCGAGACCTGGTTGATCTCCGTGAAGGAGGGGCTCGTGAAGCATGCGGCGTACGCGCCGTCGTTCTGGAAGAGCGCCACCGTGAAGGGTCCCCGCACATCGGTCAGGACGTTCTGCCAGGCGCCGGAGCCGAGGCTGGCGCCGGCCGGCCCAAGATGCGCGCCGGAGAGCTGGCTCTGGCAGCTGGCATCTGCCGCGGGCGAGGGCGCGGCCGTCGTCGTCGGCGTCGCGCTCCAGCCGGCGTAGGCCGGCGTCGAGCCACCCAGCACGACGGCCAGGGCGGTGCCCGCGGTGGCGGCACCCGCCACTGCGCCGAGGCCGATCGCCGGCGCGCGCAGGCGGTGCTCCCGCGGCCCGTAGTCGATCGAGCGCAGGCGCGAGGCCGCACCCACCGGCAGTCGGCCGGCGCGGGTGGCGAACGCCTCACGCACCGCCGCTTCGAATTCGGTCTTCATCGTGTGATGCTCCCTTCTGGCTTCTCTGTTGTGCATGGCTCGGGCTTGTCGACGGCGACCCGCAGCCGTTGCAGCGCTCTCGAGGTGGTGCTCTTGACCGTCCCCACCGAGCAGCCCATGACCTCGGCCACCTGTGCCTCGGAGAGGTCGTAGAGGTACCGGAACACCAGGACCGCCCGCTGGCGCGGCGCCAGCTCCCCCAGTGCCCGGGTGAGATCCGTCGTGGTCTCGACCCAGCCGAGCACCCGCACCGCGGCCTCGTCCTCGTGCTCCACCGGGTGGCTCGCGCCGGATTGGACGAGCTCGGCGCGGTCCCGGGTGCGGCGCCTCTCTCCGTCGAGGGCGAGGTTGACCAGCACCGTGCGGGCGTAGGCGGTCGGGTACTCCATGCGGCGGACACGGGGCCAACGGCGCGCGACACGCAACAGGCACTCCTGGACGAGATCCTCGGCTTCGGCGAAGTCCCAGGCGATGAGATAGGCGGCGCGCAGCAGCCCGTCGACGGAGTCGACGACGAAGTGGTCGAACTCCTCCCGTGCGCGCGACGGACGGTTCCTCCGGCTCACGATCCCGGTCACCTTGGTGCGCCCATCACACTCATCTCAACCCACCTGGTCGCCCAAAAGGTTGCGCCTCGCCGATAACATCGCCCCGACCTGGGCCGACGGGGCCGGCATCACCAAAGGGTTTCCCCGCCCGAGCAACGTTCCCGGGATCGGGGGTTCAGGCGTGATTGACGAGAAGGCGGGGGTCGGCGGCACCGACCGCCCGAACGTCGCGGTGCTCGAGCGGGCGTCGTCGTCGTCGACAGGTTCCCGCCGGCTCTACTTCTGGCGCTCCCCCGCCGGTCAGCCGCCCTGGGCCCGGCCCGCGCTGCTCTGCATCGCCGGGCTCGCCGGCCTCGCCTACGCCTGGGGCATGAACGGCGCCTACCTCGAGCCGTTCTACGGCGGGGCGGCGCGCAGCATGTCGATGAGCTGGCACGACTTCATCTTCGGCGCAGCCGACCCGTGGGGCACCGTCTCGGTCGACAAGCTGCCCGGCGCGCTCTTCGTCCAGGCCCTGTCCCTGCGCATCTTCGGCTTCCACGTCTGGGCGGTGGTCCTGCCCCAGGTGGTCGAGGGGGTGCTCACCATCCTCGTCCTCTACCGCGCCGTGCGTCGTGTGGGCGGGGCGGGGGCCGGCATCGTGGCTGCGCTGGTGATGGCGGTCAGCCCGATCGTCATCCTCCTCGACCGCGGCAACATCGCCGACACGCTGCTGATCCTGCTGCTGGTGCTGGCGGCCGACGCCACCATCCGCGCCACGCAGTCAGGGCGACTGCGCCCGCTGGTCTGGGCGGGCGTGCTGGTCGGTTTCGCCTTCCAGGCCAAGATGCTGCAGGCCTGGCTCGTGCTGCCGGCGCTCTTCTCGGCCTACCTCGTGGCGGCGCCGATCACCTCCCTCCTGCGCCGGATCGGCCACGTCGCGCTGTCCACGCTGGCCGTCGTCGTCGTGTCGCTCAGCTGGATGTCCGCCGTCTCCCTCGTCCCCCAGTCCAGCCGGCCCTACGTCGACGGCAGCTGCAACGACTCGCTCTTCACCCAGGTGTTCTCCTACAACGGGTTCAGCCGCCTCGGTGACGCGTTCGGCAGCTCGGCGGGGTGCAACCTTCCTTCGACCTACCTGGTGACCGCATCGAGGTACTCGGCCCGGCACGGATTCGGCACCTTCGGCATCGCCGCGTCGTGGGACCGGCTGCTCCACGGTCCCTTCGGCCACGACGACGCGTGGTTGCTGCTGCCGGCGGTGGTGGCCGCGGTGTGGCTCCTCGTCCTGCAGCGCCGCCGGCCGCGCACCGATCCCCTGCGGGCCGCCGTGATCCTGTGGTCCGCCTGGCTCGTGCTGACCTTCGGCTTCTTCAGCGGGATCCAGTTCCTGAACTCGTACTACACGGCCGCGCTCATCCCGCCGGTGGCGGCGCTCTGCGCCCTGGGCGCGGCCACGGCGTGGCACCGGCGTCGCAGCCGGGCCGTGCGCGGCGCGCTCGCCGCGCTGGCGGCGGCGACCGTCGCGGCTCTCCGTCGCGCTCGTCCCGGGTTACGTCGGCCTGCGCCCGTGGATCGTCGCCTCGACCGTCCTGGTCGGCCTCCTGGCCGTCGGGATCCTGCTCTGGTCGCTCCGCGCCGGCCACGACTCGGTCTGGACCGTGTCGGTCGGCCCCGCGCTGGCCGCCGCAGCCATGCTCCTCGGCTCGGCCTGGGCGTCGGCGGCCGTCGTGAGCGCGAGCCTCGGCCCGTTCGACTCGCCCTACGCACCGGTGGCCGTCAACCACTACAGCCAGGAGGCCGCCTACGCGTTCCCGGCCGTGGCAGACGCTGCTCCAGAGGTTCGTCGCCCACGTCCCGCCGGACCAGGCCGCCGACGTCTTCGAGACCTCAGGCTCGACCGGCTACGACATCATGGCCACCGGCCGCGAGTTCCTTCCCGTGGGCGGGTTCACCGGGCGCATGCCGGCGCCGTCGCTGGCGGAGTTCGAGCGGTTCGTCGCCGAGGGCCGCGTCCGGCGGGTGACGGTCACGACCAAGCCCCTGACGCGTGCCCCCGACCTGCGCTGGGTGGTGTCGCACTGCGCCCGCACGACCGAGCACATGTACGACCCCGTGGAGCAGGCAACCCGCACGGTCTACACCTGCGCTCCGGAGGACTCGGGCGGCTAGTGCGGGGGCGGTCCCCCCGCCGGCGCCGCTGTCCCGTTCCCCGCCCGCGTGAAGTCCAAGAAGTCCGACACCCGCATGACGCGCATCAGGCTGCGGCCGACCAGCCCGACGTGCTGGCGGTGGGGATCGTGCACGATCTCGGGGTTCGTGAGCTCGTACTCGCGCCGGTGCGTGACGAGTCGCACCGCGCCATGGGCCAGTGCGTTGCGCACCCACTCGGCGTCACGCCCGTAGGTCAGGGCGAAGCGAAAGCCGTCCTTCGTGCGGAACACGTTGACCGGCGTGCGGTAGACGGTACGCGTGCGCCGGCCGACATGGATGACGATGCCCAGGCCCGGTGCCCAACCGGCGACGTGGATCGAGACCTTGTTGGTGACGGCGCGGTTGAAGTGCGCCATGCGCCGACCGAGTCGTGGCGGGCGCGGCGTCACGGACCCCGACCGCGGCTGGGCGGAGTGCGCGCTCATACGAGCGTCAGCCCTCCGTCCACGGCCAGGATCTGCCCCGTGATGTAGCTCGCCTCGTCCGAGAGCAGGAACACCGCCGCCGCGGCCACCTCCCAGGCCGTGCCCTGACGGCCGAGCGGGACGGGCGAGCGGGTGCGAGAAGGCCGGCCGGCGGAGGCGGCGCGTCCGAGGGGGGTGTCGATCAACCCGGGGGCGAGCACGTTGGCCCGTATGCCGCGGCGGGCGCCCTCGACGGCGACATGGCGGCTGAGGCCGATGAGCCCGGCCTTGGAGGCGTCGTAGGCGGGGATGCGGCTCCCGGGACGGATGCCGGCCACGGATCCCATGAAGAGGATCGACGCATCGTCGGGCAGCGTGACGAGGGCGCGACGCACCAGCATGAAATGGGCACGCAGATTGAGGGCGAACGTCCGGTCCCATTCGTCCGGTGACGTGCCGGCGACGCCCATGCCGAACCCGGTCCCCACGTTGAGGACGAGCCCGTCGGGCGCCAGACCCGGCTCGTCGGACACCGCCAGGCGGCAGCCTTCCTCGGTGGTCACGTCGGCGACCACGACCGCCGCCTTGCCGCCCTCCTCGGTGATCAGGCGCCAGGTCTCTTCGGCCGCCGCCTCGTCGCGGTCGACACAGACGACCGACGCGCCTTCCCGTGCCGCTCGCACCGCAATGGCCCGACCGTTCCCGATCGGCGCGTCGGGGTCGCGTGACGCTTGGGTGCCGGCACCGACCACGGTGATGCAGCGGCCTTCGAGCAGCGCGGTCATCGGGAAGCCGACGCCCTTCCCTACTCCGCCGGCCCGCCAGCGACGCGCCCTGCCACCGCCTCGGCCCGGGGCTCGAGCTGTATCCGCAGGGAGCGCAACACCGTGGTCAGCATCAGGTAGTGCCCGATCAACATGAGGAGCTCAATGAGCTCACTCTCGCTCAATTCGGCTGCCAGCGCATCCCACGTGGCGTCGGACACGGCGCCGTCGGCCGCGGTCTCGTCGACCGCCCGCAGCGCGGCACGCTCGAGCGGGCTCCACTCGGCGGCGTCGAGGCCACCGGTGGGGCCGTCGCCACCGCCGAGCAGCACCATCTCGGCCCGGGTGATGCCCTGCGCCGCACCGAGCTCGAGGTGCTGCGCCCACTCGTAGCGTCCGTCGAAGCGGTAGGCGGTCCGCAGGATCACCAGCTCGCGCAGCCGGCCGGGCAGGCTGCCCGGCAGGAGCGTCCCACCGAAGGCGAGCCAGCGCCGGAACAGCTCGGGGTCGGCCCGGCCCAGGGTCGTGAAGATGTGCATCGGCTCGACCGTCCCGCCCGGTGAGCCCTCCAGCACCCGGGTCAACCGGTCGTCCCACTCCCCGGGCGGGAGCGGCGGCAGGCGGGGTCCGGTTGCGGCCATGGCCGCATCGTAGGCACGCCTGCGCCGTCAGGTCTTTCCGCCCGATCCGGCGGACCGGCGTCAGCGCAGGGGACGGAATCCCATCGGCGCCGAACCGGACCCCGGCAGGTGGTGGATCGCCGCGTCGGGACGGCCCACCTCGTCGAGGATGCCGTACTCGACCGCCTCGGCCGCGGTCAGGAAACGCCCCCGCGTCACGTCCTCCTCCACCGCGGCCAGCGACGCACCGGCGGCGCCCGCGACCCGCTCGCAGAAGCGCAGCCGCTCCGCGGCGCGCATCTCGGCCCACTGGGCCACGTTGCGCACGTGGGTCTCCAGCTGGGTCGTCGGCTCGCACAGCGAGAACCGGGTGCTCGGCATGGCCGAGCGGTGGGCGCACACGGCGACGACGCCGATCGCGCCGGCGGCCACCTGTCCCAGGCACAGGGCCCGCACCGGCACGCCCATCAGCTGAATCACGTCCATCAGCGTCAGCGCCGGTGCGAGGGGTGCCTCGCCGCAGTCGACCCGAAGGGTGACCGACTCGTCGCCGTCGGCATCGAGGGTCATGAGCTCCGCCGCGACACGGGTGACGGAGAGGTCGTCGAGCGGGCCGTGCAGAAGGACCACCCGCTGGGCCAGCAGCCGGCGCGCCAGCGTCTCGGAGAGCGGCTCGGGGCCGGGCCCCGCCTGCCCCAGCTCACCCATGTTCGATCCTCCATTCGAGCCGTGCCCCGAGCGCCGTCGTGTAGCGCGCCACCGTCGAGAGCCGGACGTCGAGGTCACCCGCCTCGAAGCGGGCCACGGCGGACTGCGAGGTCCCCATGCGGGAGGCCACCTCGGCCTGGGAGAGACCGAGCTGGCGCCGCAACGAGGTCAGCTGCCCCGACACGGAGTGCCGCCGTTCGGCCATCTCCTTGAAGCCCGGGAACACGGTCGGATGCCGGCGCTCGCTCACAGTGCACCATTATCTCATATTTGATATAACGTGGGAAGGACCCTGGCCGAGAGGAGCGCACCGACATGAGCCCGACCACGACGAGCCACCCGAACCGTCTGCACCAGGTGCTCGTCCCCACCGTGATCGAGGAGGGGAACCGGGGCGACCGCGCCTTCGACATCTACTCGCAGCTGCTGCGCGAGCGGATCGTGTTCCTGGGCCAGGAGGTGGACGACCAGGTGGCCAACCTGATCATCTCCCAGATGCTCTTCCTGGAGGCCCAGAACAACGAACGGGACATCTACCTCTACATCAACTCCCCCGGCGGTGTCGCCTACGCCGGCATGGCGATCTACGACGTCATGCAGCACGTCGAGCCCGACGTGTCGACCATCTGCGTCGGCATGGGGATGTCGGCGGCCGCCATGATCCTCTCCGGCGGTGCGGCCGGGAAACGGTTCGCCCTGCCCAACGCCCGCATCATGATCCACCAGGGCTCGGCGGGCACGCGGGGCGCCCCCTCCGACATGGAGATCCAGTTGCGCGAGGTGATGTCGCTGACCCGGCGGATGTCCGAGATCATCGCCCACCACACCGGCCGCCCGGTCGAGCAGGTGGCGCAGGACATCGATCGCGATCACTACATGACGGCAGCCGAGGCGTGCGCCTACGGGATCATCGACGACATCATCCTGCCCCGCCGCGGCCTGTGCGCTCCGGGCGCGACCGCAGCCGGTTCGACCGCCGAATCCGAACTGCAGGTGGCACACGCGTGAACGGAACCTGAAGACCCGCGGCCGGCCTCGTCGACTTCCCTGGCTCCTCGGTCAGGTCCTTATCCGAGCCGCCCACGTGGGCAGGCCGAGCCGACTGCTCTCCGGCCTGCTCGAGGGTCCAAGGGCCAGCCCCTCCCGCCATGACCTCCCTTCTCGGCCCGGTGGGAGCCCGACCGGGCCGACCGGCCGCCTCGCCGTCCTGGCCCAGGCGCCTAAGGTATGTGACACGAGTGTCAGGGGAGCACGGGCGCCCCGGGCGGAATCGGGGAGGAGACATATGCGTACCGAGGACCTGATCCTGGTCAGCGTGGACGACCACGTCATTGAGCCCCGGGGGATGTTCGACGGGCTCCTGCCGAAGAAGTACCAGGACAAGGCGCCGCAGCTGATCCGCCGGCCGGACGGGACCGACTTCTGGTACTACGACGGCAGCGAGATCCCCAACGTCGGACTCAACGCGGTGGTCGGCCGACCGCCCGAAGAGTACGGGGTCGAGCCCATGTCGCTCGACGACATGCGCGTCGGTTGCTACGACGTGCACGAGCGGGTGCGCGACATGTCGGTCAACGGCGTGCTCGGCTCCATGTGCTTCCCCTCCTTCCCTCAGTTCTGCGGCCAGCTCTTCGCCCGGCGCGAGGACAAGGACGAGGCGCTCGCCATGGTGCGGGCCTACAACGACTGGCACATCGACAAGTGGTGCGGCGCCGAGCCCGGCCGCTTCATCCCGCTGTCGATCCCCGTCATCTGGGACCCCGAGCTCGGGGCCGAGGAGGTTCGCCGGGTGGCCAAGAAGGGCTGCCACGCCGTCACCTTCTCCGAGAACCCCGAGAAGCTCGGCTGGCCGTCCCTGCACAACGCGCACTGGGACCCGTTCTGGACGGCGTGCGCCGACGAGGGCACGGTCGTGTGCATGCACCTCGGCTCGTCGTCGACGATCCTCATGACCTCGGTGGAGGCACCGATCGACGTCATGATCAGCCTGCAGCCGATCAACATGGTCCAGGCGGCCGCCGACCTGATCTGGTCGCCCGTTCTGCGTAAGTACAAGGACCTCCACTTCGCCCTCTCCGAGGGTGGCATCGGCTGGATCCCCTACGCCCTCGAGCGCATCGACTACGTCTACCAGCACCACCACAAGTGGACGGGCCAGGACTTCGGCGACCAGCTCCCGAGCCAGGTCTTCAAGGACCGGGTCATCACCTGCTTCATCGACGACGCGTTCGGTGTGGAGAGCCGGGACCACTTGAACATCGACAACATCACCTGGGAGTGCGACTACCCCCACTCCGACTCGACGTGGCCCACCGCCCCGGAGGCCCTCATGAAGTACCTCGATGGCGTGTCCGACGAGGACATCAACAAGATCACCCACCGCAACGCCATGAAGCACTTCCAGTTCGACCCGTTCAGCGTGCGGCCGCGTGAGAAGTGCACCGTGCAGGCGTTGCGGGCCGAGGCGGCCGACGTCGACACGTCGCTCGTCTCCCGGGCCCGGGGGCAGACGGCGAAGGATGAGAACGGCATCGTGAGCGTGACCAGCTTCACGACGAAGCTCAGCCGCGACTGACAGCAGCGCCTGGACCAGACGCCAGAACCTGACCGAGCGCGGCGGGCCCGTCCGCCGACGACACCCCTCCGCAGAAAGCACCGGAGACCATGCCGATCGACTACGCCGCCGGTGACGACCACGTCGTCACCATCACCATCAACCGCCCCGAGGCACGCAACTCCCTGGACATGGAGCACTTCTTCCAGCTCCGCTCGGCCTGGGACCGCTTCGGTGAGGACGACGACGCCTACGTGGCGATCGTGACCGGCGTGGGGAGGGACTTCTGCGTCGGGGCGGACCTCAAGACGTACATCCCCCAGATCACCGAGCTGCAGAAGAAGATGAAGTCGGGCGAGGTGAGCGAGATCGGCGGCTACCGGCTCGACGACGGCGTCAAGGCGGTGCTGCGCGGCACCAAGCTCTACAAGCCGATCATCGCCGCCATCAACGGCACCTGCGTCGCCGGGGGCATGGAGATGCTGGGCGGCACCGACCTCCGGGTGGCCAGCGACACGGCGACGTTCGGGGTGATGGAGCCCAAGCGCGGCCTCTTCGCCGGTGGCGGTACGACGGTCCGCCTACCCCGGCAGATCCCCTACCCCGCCGCCATGGAGCTCCTGCTGTGCGCGGACCAGGTGCCGGCGCAACGCGCCTACGAGATGGGTCTGCTCAACGAGGTCTGCCGGCCCGCCGACCTGATGGAACGGGCCTTCGACTACGCCCACCGCATCACGGCCAACGGCCCCTTCGCCATCCGCAAGACAAAGGAATCGGTGCTGCGCGGCCTGGCGACAGACATGAAAGAGGCCTACCGGATCGAATCCGAGATTTCCGGCGAGGTATTCAGCAGTGAGGACGCCACCGAGGGGCCGCTCGCCTTTGCCGAGAAGCGGGCGCCCAAATGGCAGAACCGCTGAGGGTCTGATCTCGAGCGCGCCGCGGGTGGCGCAGTGGGCGGCTGGGCGGTTCGTCGGAGGGCCAAGAGAGACGGGAAGCCCACCATGAGCGTCTGGAGACGCCAGCCCCGTGCCGGCAGGCCCCGCCGGCGGGCGATGCGGCCCGCGACCAGTGCCTCGGCGGCGTGAATCACGGCCGTCCCGACCAGCAACGCCTGCAGAACCTCGCGAGGCGGCAGGGCGTCGCCGCTCATTTCGTCCACCATGTCGTAGGTGGACTTGCTCAGGGCCAGCCTGGCCAGGACCACGATGCCGCCGTCGAGGAGGAGGAACCAGAACCACGAGGGGCGCGCGACGCCCGACCTCCGTGCGTGTGCCATGGCCACGTTCTAGCGACCGCGGGCACCCGGCAGCAATCGGACGGCGCCCGCCGCCGTTGCCGGGCCGACCGCGGCGGCGGCGGCCAGCTGCCCACAGGCGGCGTCGATCTCCGCTCCCCTGCGTGGCGCGGATCGTTGCGTTCACCCCCAGCGCCGTGAGCTGGTCGCGGAAGCGCCGCACCCGCTCCGGCGGGGACCCCACGACCGGGTAGCCGGGGGTCGGGTTGAGCGGGATGAGGTTGACGTGCGCGCCCAAGGGCCGGGAGAAAGCCGCCAGCTCGGAGGCGTCGCTGGCGCGATCGTTGACGGCGTCGATCAGGGCCCACTCGATTGACAGGCGCCGCCCGCTGGCCTCCACATATTCGGCGCAGGTCATCGCCAGCACCTCGAGCGGGTAGCGCCGGTTTATGGGAACGAGCTCGTTGCGCAGGGCGTCGTTGGCGGCGTGCAAGGAGACGGCCAGGTTGACGGGCAGCGTCTCGGCGGCGAGGCGGCGGATACCGGGCACGATGCCCACCGTCGAGAGGGTCAGGTGGCGTGCCGAGAGGCCCATGTCACCGTTGAGCCGGACCACGGCGCCCCACACCCGGTCGTAGTTGGACAGAGGCTCCCCCATCCCCATGAAGACGACGTTGGACACCCGTCGCGGCGTGACTTCTCGCATGGCGACCGCGACCTGCTCCACGATCTCGCCCTCGCTCAGGTGACGCTCGAACCCGGCCTGTCCGGTCGCGCAGAACTGGCAGGCCATGGCGCACCCCGCCTGGGTGGAGACGCACACGGTGACCCGGTCGGGATAGTGCATCAGGACGGTCTCGACGCGGGCCTCGTCGTGGAGCCTCCAGAGCCACTTCGTCGTCTGCTCCGTCGTCGGCGCTGCGCCGGGAGACCTCGCGGAACGCAGGCGGGAGCGCCACCTCGAGCGAGGCGCGCACCGCCGAGGGAAGCTCGGTCATGTCCTCGGGTCGCTGGACCCGGGCGTGGAGGCCTTCCCACACCTGCCGGGCCCGGTAGCTGGGTTGGCCCTCGAGGAGCTGCGCCAACTCCTCCCGCGTGAGGTCGTAGGGCGCGGGCATCGCCCCAGGCTACGGGCGCCTCTCCCTAGTCGCGCCCGAGGATCACCGTGCCCGCGGCGGTGAACCAGCCGCTCGTCCCGTTGACGCAGGCCAATCGGGCGTCGGGCACCTGGCGCCCGCCGCACTCTCCCCGCAGCTGCTTGACGGCCTCAATGAGCAGGAACATGCCCCGCATGCCTGGTTGGCAGGCCGAGAGCCCTCCCCCGTCGGTGTTGGTCGGCAAGGCACCGCCGACACGGAGCCTGCCGTCCGCCACGAAGGGTCCGCCCTCGCCCTTCTTGCAGAAGCCGAGTCCCTCGAGGGTCAGGATCACCATGGGCGTGAAGGCGTCGTAGACCTGCACGGTGTCGATCTCCTCGGGCGTGACGCCGGCCCGCTCGAACGCCATCTGCCCCGAGCGGACGCAGGGCGACTCGGTGAAGTCCTCCCATTCGCTCATCGTCGTGTGCGAGACCGCTTCGCCGGTGCCAAGGACCCACACCGGCGAGTTGGCGCAGTCGCGCGCCCGCTCCTCGTGGGTCATGACGATGGCGCCACCGCCGTCGGAGCGGATGCAGCAGTGCAACTTGGTCAATGGGTCCCAGACCATCGGAGCGTCGACGACTTCGTCAATCGTGATGGGGTCCTGGTAGTAGGCATCGGGATTGAAGCCCGCGTTGTAGCGGGTGGACACGGCCACCTCGGCCAGTTGCTCGATCGTCGTGCCGAACTCGTACATGTGCCGCCGGGCCACCATGGCGTAGTGCGACCCCACGGGGTGGCCGAACGGGGCAGCGAACTGAATGGGTCCTCGGGTCCCGAAGGAGAGGTTTGCCATGCGCAGCTTCTTCTTCAGGTCGGCCCGCTGCGTCGATCCGTAGGTGAGCACGACGACCTCGACCAGGCCCTGGGCGATGGCGGCCGCCGCATGCTCGACCATGAACTCCCAGATGCTGCCGCCGTGGCCGGTGGAGTCCACCCAGTTGGGCCGGATGCCGAGGTACTCGGCCAGCTCCACCGGCGGCAGCGCGCCGGTCAGGGACATGAAGCCGTCGACCTCGGACTTGTCGATGCCGGCATCGGCCAGCGCACGCGTGGTGCCCTGGAAGTTCAGCTGGAAGGCCGTCTTGTCATCGACCCGCCCGCAGTCAGACGTCGACGCGCCCGACGATCGCCACGCGGCGGTTGGCCATGGTTCTCCTGCTCTCCTCTTGCTCGGTGGTCGGATCGGGTCATGTTGCTCGGTGGTCGGATCGGGTCAGGGCCGGGGGGATGGCTCGCCGATCACCCACCGCCCATCTTCAGCCCGGGGTGACGTGAGTGGAAGATCTGCGCGTTGACCTCGGCCGCGATCTCCGCCGGGTCCCACCTCTTCTGGCCCTTGGGGTTGTCGATGGTCCCCCCGAGCCGCCACGGCTCGTAGTGGGAGATGTTCATTCCCACGGCACGGAACACCTGGCCGGTGACGTGGAGCGCCTCGTCGGAGGCCAACCAGGCGACCATGGGTGCCGAGTTCTGTGGGTTCAGCCGGTTGAACTCCTCGTCGCCGTACTGGTCGGGCTCCTTGAGCTCGACGTCCTTCAGGACGCCGCCGGTCAGCCGCGTCACGCCGCCCGGGGCGATCGCGTTGGCACGTACGCCGTAGCGGGCCCCCTCGAGCGAGGTGATGATCGTCAGCGCGGCGATCCCGGACTTGGCCGACCCGTAATTGGCCTGACCGACGTTCCCCTGCAACCCCGCCGAGGACACCGTGTTGACGACGGCGGCCCGGACGCTCTCACCCGCCTTGGAGCGCTCACGCCAGCGGATGCAGGCGAACTTCGTCGCGGCGAACGTACCCTTGAGGTGGACCCGGATGACGGAGTCGAAGTCTTCCTCGGTCATCGACACGATCATCTTGTCCCGGATGATGCCGGCGTTGTTGACCAGGATGTCGAGACCGCCGAAGGCCTCGTAGGCGGTGGCGACCATGTTCTCCGCCCCGCCGAAGTCGGCCACGTCGTCGTAGTTAGCGACCGCGTCGCCGCCCCGGGACTTGATCACCTCGACCACCTCGTCGGCCGGGCGCTTGTCGGCTCCTTCGCCGCTGGCGGTTCCCCCGAGGTCGTTGATCACCACCTTGGCCCCCTGCGCAGCCAGCTCCAGCGCCTCGCCGCGGCCGATGCCGTGTCCCGACCCGGTCACGATGGCGATTTTGCCGTCCAAGATGCCCATGAAGCCCCCAATCCGGAGAAAGACTGACACGTCTGTCACCTACCGTAACGGCGACGGCCGAGGCCCGACAATTCGGCGGAATTCCTGCTCCACCGGGGATGATCCTGTGTGATTCCGGATCGACACTGACAGGGGCGTCATATACGGTGAGGGCCCCCGCGGGCCCTCTGCGGGCCCGCGGCAGCGCGCCGGAGCCCAACTGAGGCGGCCGCGGCTGTGAAGCAGCACGGGCGCCCCCCGCGAGAGCGGGGGTGGCGCGGCACGAGGGAGGGACATGGCACCTGGGACCACCACGAGCGACGGAATGGACATCACCGGCCGGCCGACCGCCCTGCGCACCATCGACCTCGACACCTTCTTCCGCCCCAAGCGGGTGGCCGTCGTCGGGGCCTCGGACACCAACGCGCGGCCGAACACCGCACTGACCCAGAAGATCACCGTGTGGGCCGAAGAGCGGGGTGCCACCGTGCACTTCGTCAATCCCAATCGACCCGTCGTGGCGGGACGACCCTGTGCCAAGGCACTGACCGAAATTGAGGAACAGCTCGACCTCGTGGCGATCCTCGTCGGTGAGCCCCTGCCGATCCTGCGCGATGCCGTGGCGGCCGGGGCGAAGTTCGCGGTGGTGTTCGCGGCCGGATTCGCCGAGGTGGGGTCCAAGGGCGAGCACCTCCAGGACCAGATGGAGCAGATCATCGCGAGCGGTCAGGTCCATGTCCTCGGGCCCAACACCAATCTCAACGCATTCGAGGTCTTCCGCGAGGACCTGCCCGGCAAGGCCATCGCCCTCATCACCCAGAGCGGCCACCAGGGGCGCCCGATCTTCCAGGGCCAAGAGATCGGCATCAAGCTCTCGCACTGGGCACCGGCCGGCAACGAAGCCGACATGGAGTCGGCCGACTTCATCAACTACTTCTCGAGCCTCGAGACCACCGGTGCCGTCGCCTGCTACATCGAGGGCTTCAAGAACGGCCGGACCCTGCAGCTCGCGGCCGACGCCGCGGCGCGGCGCAAGGTCCCGATCGTCACCGTCAAGGTCGGGCGCACCGACGAGGGCACGTCCATGGCCAAGGCACACACCGGCCACCTCACCGGGTCCGACGACGTCGTGTCGGCGGTCTTCCGCCAGTACGGCGTGCAGCGCGTCGACGGGCTCGACCAGCTCCTCGAGGTTTCGGCTGCGCTGGCCCGCACCACGGCTCCCGCTCCCGACGCCCTCAGGCGGCTGGTCCGCGGCGCCGGCGGACGGGTCTGCGTCTACTCCATCTCGGGCGGCACCGGCGCGCACATGGCAGACATGGTCGCGGCGGCGGGTCTCGAGCTGCCCTCGCTGACCAAGGCCTCGCAGGCGCAGCTCCACGAGTGGATCCCGCCGTATCTCCGCGTGTCGAATCCGGTGGACAACGGGGGCGCCCCGGTGCGCGACTGGCGGGGTCCCAAGATCATTCAGACGATGCTCGCCGATCCCAACGTGGACCTCTTGCTGTGCCCGATCACCGGTGCCCTGCCGTCAATGGGCAACAAGCTTTGCGAGGACCTCGTCGAGGCGGCCGGGACCACGGACAAGCCCATCTTCGTGGTGTGGGGTTCCCCGGTCGGCACCGAGGAGGCGTACACGAAGACGCTCCTCGGGAGCACGGTGCCCACCTTCCGCACCTTCACCAACGCGGTGATGGCGGCGAAGGCCTACTTCGACCACCATCGCTTTGTCGCCTCGTACCAGTCCGCGTTCACCCGGCCGGCGCTGCGCCCGTCTCCGGCCAGGAAACACGCGCTGTCGCTCCTCGCGCCCGGAGGCCGCCGGGCCCCATCCGGCACGAGCCTCTCCGAGCAGGACTCCAAGGCCCTGCTCGAGGCGTACGGCATCGCACTGCCCGTGGAGCGCATCGCCACGTCACCAGGCGAGGCGGCCAAGGCGGCCAAGAAGATCGGCTTCCCCGTCGTGATGAAGATCATCTCCGCGGACATCCTCCACAAGTCCGACCTGGGGTTGGTCGCGGTCGGCGTCCGGGACGAGGACGACGCCCGGCTCACGTACAAGCGCCTGATGGCCACCGCCAAGAAGGCTGCGCCCAAGGCGAGCGTCGACGGGGTGCTGGTGGCCCAGATGGTGCGGGGCATCGAGACCGTGGTCGGCATCGCCCGTGACGATCTCTTCGGACCGGTGGTCATGTTCGGTCTCGGCGGCGTCCTGGTCGAGGTGCTGCACGATGTGACCTTCCGTGTCCCACCCTTCACGACTCGGGACGCCACGGCGATGCTGGGCGAGCTCCGCAGCAGCGCCCTCCTTCGGGGTGTGCGCGGCCAGCCGGCTGCCGACCGTGCTGCTGTGGTCGACGTGTTGATGAAGATGCAGCGTCTGGCCGTCGACCTCTCGGACGAGGTGGCCGAGGTCGATATCAACCCGCTGGTCGCCGGCCCTGGCGGCGCCGTTGCCGCGGACGCCCTCGTCGTGCTGGCCTGAGCAACCGACGACCACACGCAAGGAGACAGATGAGCGACACGACGGTGAACCCGGTGGGCGACGACCTCATCCGCCGGATCGATGACGGCATCTGCTGGATCATCCTCAACCGACCCGACGCCGGCAACACGATGACCCAGTTCATGCGGGACCAGATCTCGGAGTGGGTCCGGGACGCATCGGCCGATCTGTTGGTACGGGTGGTCGTCATCACCGCGGCTGGCGACAAGGCGTTCTGCACCGGGGCCGACCTGCGCGGGGGACGCCTACCCCCTCGACCCAAGCCCGATGATGCACCCGAGTCGGTGGTGGGCGAAGGATCCCGCATGATCCGCGACGGTTGGCAGCGCCTGGTCAGCTCCATCCTGGACTGCGAGAAACCCGTCATCGCAGGTGTCAACGGCACGGCGGCCGGCGGAGGGATGCACCTCGCCCTGGCCTGCGACCTCGTGGTGATGGCCCAGGAGGCCAAGTTCGTCGAGGTCTTCATCCGGCGCGGCATCGCCCCCGACGCCGGGGGGGCCTGGATCCTCACGCGCTTGGTCGGAATTCAAAAAGCCAAGGAGCTGTTCTTCTTCGGCGACGACGTGCCGGCCGCCGAGGCCTACCGGATCGGACTGGTCAACCGGCTGGTGCCGCGGGCCGAGCTCCAGGGCACACTCGAAGAGCTCGCCGGCCGGTTGGCCAAGGGGCCCACTAAAGCCATCTGGATCGCCAAGTGGCTGACCAATCGCGCCCTCGACGTGGACCGTGCCACGTCGCTCCACGAGGAGGCCATGGGACAGGAGCTCGTCACCCGTACGCTCGACTCCAAGGAGGGGATCGCCAGCTTCGTGGAGCGCCGGCCCGCCGAGTTCAAAGGTTGGTAGCCCGAGCTCTCGCGGCTCCTCACGGTCCGGGGGCCGTCGTCGTCGATGTCCCGCTCACCGCCGGCGTGCCAGAGGTGGTGGTCGTCGTGGCGGCGCCGGGAGACGTCGTCGTGGTCGACGTGCCCGTCGTCGCCGTGGTGCTGGTCGTGGTCGTGCTGGTCGACGTCGTCGAGGTCGACGTCGTCGAGGGCGTGATCGTCGTCGACGTGGTCGAGGTGGTCGGGGTCGGGGACGGGGTCGGCGTGAAGAAGTCGTGGACACTGGTCCCGCTCCCGGCGTTTCCGAAGATCGCGGCCAGCGGCTTGCCCGAGATCAGCTCGACGGCGGTGACGAACATCAGTGCGAGCACGAACACGATGGCCGCCGTCCCGGCAATGGCGGTCCAGCTGAACCGACGCGGGCCGCGCGATCGCCCGGCCGGCTGCATCGGCAGGGTTCGGGCGCGGATCCGCTCCGATTCCGGGGCATCCGCCGCCGCCGTGATCTCCAGGCGCTCTGTCCGGCCCATCGACGTGGCCGTCGGCTCGATTTCGACCGTCTCGGCGTCGGCGCCCGACGTCGGCATCGCCTCGGTCGGCGCGGCATCGCCGGACGAAACCGCATCGGTGCTGGCACCGGTCGCCCCCAGCTTGCGCAGCAGCGTGGACGACTCGGGCGCCCGCACGACCTGCTTGACCGCCTCGTGGCCGCGCTCGATGGACTGCGCCACGAACGCCGTGCCGATGGTGGCGGCCGCCGAGCCAATGGCGACGCCGATGATGGTTCCTTTGACCCCGAAGGTCGATGCGATGAGCGCGGCGATCACGGCACCCGCGGTGGAGGCCAGGATCTGACGGAACGAGAACTTCACCAGAGCTGGCTAGTCGCCCGCGACCGGCACGACGGCATGGCTGATGAACTGGCGGGCACCCGAGTCGAGGACCCAATCGTGCCCGAGGCGGGCGATCGGGCCGGCAAAGCGTGAGACGAGCCGGAGGGCCGCATTCCCCGGGGCGAGAGAGCTGCGGAGCGTGGCCACGCACCCGTCCGCCGCACCATGCAGGGTCAGGGTGGCGTCGCCCACCACATCACCGCCAACGCGCGCCCGCACGATCGACGGCACCTCGATGTGCTCGATAGTCACGCGGAACCGCACCGGGTACGGAACCGGTGGCTGCACCTCGCAGTGCCACTCCTCACCCACCGCCAGGCGGTCGGCGTCGAACGCGCGCAACCAGGGCCACCAGTGGCGGTAGTTCGCCACCTCGCTGATCAAGACCCAGACGGCCTCCGGCGGCAGCGGCAGGTCATAACGGTGCTCCGTCGTGATCGCCCCCGCCAGTTCACTCGCCGGGCCCGTCCCGGCGTCGCCCGCGTTCACTCCCCCACGGCCCCGTCGATCTGCTCGCGCAGCAGATCGGCGTGCCCGTTGTGACGCGCGTACTCCTCAACCATGTGGACCATGATCCACCGCAGCGAAATCGGCATGTCCGCTGATGCGGCGAGAGCATCGAGGCTGTCCGCGTCACCGACGATGGCGCGCGACACGTCGCACTGGCGCTCGAACAACTCGATGTCGGCCATCGCCCGCGAGGGCTCGACGTCGTTGAAGTCCGCGTCGTGGTCCTCCTTCACCGAGAGAGGCGCGGGCGACGCGCTGCCCGAGAAAACGTGGTCGAACCAGTGCCACTCGACATAGGCCATGTGCCGCACGAGACCGAGCAGGCTGAGCGGTGAGGGCGGCACGCCGCGACGAACGAGTGCGGTCCCGTCGATCCGCTCGCACTTCCAGAGCAGCGTGGCCCGTTGGTAGTCGAGCCACACGGTCAGCATCTTCCGCTCATCGCCGGTCGTGGGCGGATCGGGCCGGGTCACCGCGGGGAGCACCGACCCAGGCTAATGGTTGGCGCGGCGAAATCATCGGCCGATCGCGGGCCGGTAGCATGGCCCCGTGCGTGAACGGTGGCTTTCCCGCAGAGCCGTGTCGCTCCACGTGGCCGTCCTCGTCTTCGTGCCGGGCTGCGCTGTCGCCGCGTGGTGGCAGGTGACCCGGGCCGAGGACGGGAACCAGCTCAGCTACCTGTACTCGGTCATGTGGCCCGTCTTCGGGATCCTGGGCCTCTACTTCTGGTGGATGCTCATCCACACCGACTACGAGAACGTGGGCCTCAAGGGCATGCGACGGCAACAGGCGAACACGCTCGGCGGAACGGACCTCGGTGATGAGACCGCCTCGTCGTCTGCGTCGACGATGCCACCGGAGGCTGTGGCCGCGACCGCCGAAGAAGACCCCGATCTGGCCGCCTACAACGCGCGCCTCGCCGAGCTGTCCAGGCAGGGACCCAAGACCTGGCGCAACCGCGAGTCGGTCGTGGTCCGACGGACCCAATGAGGCGGCTCACCGAACGAGGCCTGGCGGGTGCGCTCTTCCGTTACCAACTCATGGCCAACATCGTCGGCGTGCTCATCATCCCGCTCTTCTTCTTCACAGGCCTCCACATCGCGATGGGGGGCTTCAAGGTCGAGCTCGCCATCTTCGGCGTGGGCCACGGCTACCTCTACATCGTCTACCTCGTCACGGCCGGGTTCTTGGCGCTCAAGGCGCGTCTGCACATCCCCTGGATTCTCCTCATGTTCGCGGCGGGCCTCGTCCCCGGTCTGACCTTCCTGGTCGAGTGGATCGTCGTCACCCGCAAGATCCAACCGCTGCTGGCCGCGCAGGAGTCGGCGGCCGAGTCTCAGACCGGAGTCAGCCCAGCCGCTCGATGACGGTGCCGTTGGCCTGGCCGCCGCCCTCGCACATCGTCTGGTACCCGTAGCGTCCACCGGTCGCTTCGAGGTGGTTCAGCAGCGTCCCCATCAGACGGACACCGCTGGCGCCCAACGGATGACCGATGGCGATGGCGCCACCACGAGGGTTGAAGCGCTCCATGTCGTAGGCGAACTCCTTCTGCCACATGAGGGCGATGGCCGCGAAGGCCTCGTTGCACTCCACCGCGTCGAATTCGTCGATCTTCATGCCAGAGCGCTCCAGAAGCTTGTGGGTCACGGGCACCGGCGCCGACAGCACGATGGCCGCGTCGTCAGCCGTCACGGCGAAATGGGCGAAGCGGGCACGCACGGGGAGGCCGAGCGCCTCGGCCACCGACCGATCGGCGACGAGCATGGCCGCCGCACCGTCGGTCGTCTGGGAGGAGTTGCCGGCGGTGATGTCGGGGGCCGTGTCGGGCTCCCAGTGCTGGGCCGGCGGCAGCGCGGCGAGCGCCTCGGGCGTGGTGGTGCGCCGGATGCCCTCGTCGGCGCGCAGGAACTCCTCGGTGAAGCTCCCGTCCTCTGCCTTGATCGGTACCGCGACGGCCTCACGCTCGAAGTGCCCGTTGTCCCAGCTCTCGGCTGCTCGGCGGTGTGATTCGAAGGCGTAGGCATCCATCTCCGCCCTCGAGATCCCGTAGCGATCGGCCAGGACCTGGCTGACCCGGAACTGGGTCCACAGGCGGCCGTCGACCGCCTCCATGAAGGAGGGCGGGAACGGGCCCGTTCCTCCCCGCGCGTTGGAGGCGAGCGGGACGCGGCTCATGACCTCGACGCCGCACGCGACGACCAGGTCGTAGTGGCCAGCCGCCACGCCGGCGGCCGCGAAGTGCACCGCCTGCTGCGACGAGCCGCACTGGCGGTCGACCGTGGTCGCCGGCACGCCCTGGGGCAGCCCGGCGGAGACCCAGCCGTTGCGGGCGATGTTGGTGCTCTGCTCCCCGACCTGGCTCACGCAGCCGGCGATGACGTCGTCGACGCGCTCGGGGTCCACGCCGGTCCGCTCCATCAAGGTGGTGAGGGCGAACGCGAGGAGGTCCGCCGGGTGCCAGTTCGCCAGCGCTCCACCGCGCTTGCCGAATGCCGTGCGTACGACGTCGACGATGACCGGCTCTCTCATCTGGTGGCCTCCTGTGGCTCCTCGGTCTGCCTCACGGTGTCGCTTGGTCCCTAGCCTTTTGCCTCGGCGACACCCGAGGCGGCGGCCTCCTCACGACGAGCCATGAGCGCCTCCACCGCCTTGGCGGCGCCGGCCGGTTCCCCCTCGTAGGCGACCTGGCCGTGGTTGAGCACGATGGCCCAGTTGGCGAGGCCAAGAACCCGGTTGACCTGCTGCTCCACCACGACGAGTGCGGTGCCGTTGCGGTTGATCTCCTCCAGTCCCTCGTAGACCGTGTCGACGACGACCGGAGCCAGCCCCAGGGACAGCTCGTCGGCCACGAGCAGCTTCGACGGCACCACCAGCACCTTGGCCAGCGAGAGGAGGCGCTGCTGCCCGCCCGACAGGGTGCCCGCCATCTGACGGCGCCGTTCCCCGAGGATGGGGAACGCGCTGTACGCACGCTCGAGATTGGCGCGCAACTTGCCCCGCCCGTCCCGCTGGCGGAAGGCCAGGGTGAGGTTCTCCTCCACGGTGAGACTCGAGAACACGCCGCGGCCCTCCACCACGTGGGCCATGCCCAGGCGGGCGATCTTGTAGGCCGGGAGCTTGGTCACGTCCGCCCCCGAGAAGATCACCTGGCCCGACGACGCCGTCACCAACCCGGTCACCGTCCTGGCAATGGTGGACTTCCCGGCGCCGTTCGAGCCCACCAGGGCCACGACGCCTCCCGCGGGAACGCGGAACGACACGTCGAAGAGAGCGCGATAGGGGCCGTATTCGGCACTCACATGCTGCACTGACAGCACATCGGTACCGTCGTTCGTCGACACGCTCCCCGAGTCCGTGGCGACGGTCACATCATCCCCATCTGGCCCAGGTAGGCGTGTCGCACCAACGGATTGCTCATGCACTCGTCGAAGGTACCCTCCGCCAGCATCGCCCCCACATCCATCACGATGGTGCGGTCGACGACATCGGCCACCATCGTCAAGTCGTGTTCGACCAGAAGGACGGCCGTGTTCCGCTCGCGCTGCACGGTGCGGAGCACCGCTGCCACCTCCGCCGTCTCGTGGAGGTCGAGTCCGGAAGAGGGCTCGTCGGCCAGCAGGATCTTCGGTTCGGCGGCCAGCGCCCGGGCCAACTCGACCAGCCGACAATGGCCGAGGCCGAGCGCGTTGACCGACGTGTCGGCCAGGCGCGTGATCCCGACGAGGTCCAGCGTGGAGTCCACCCGCTCCACCTCCTCCGGCGTCGGCTTGGACAGGTTGAGCAGGTCGCGCCACAGACGAAACTCACCCCGGCGAGACCGCTCCGCCACCATCAGGTGATCGCGCACCGACATGTCGGTGAACACCTCCACCTTCTGGTAGGTACGGCCGACACCGAGGCGAGCGCGCTTGAAGGTCGGCAGTCCGCCCAGCGAAGTTCCGGCGAAATCGATGTCCCCCGCGTCCGGGCGCAACTGCCCGCAGACACAGTTGAACAGCGTCGTCTTGCCGGCACCGTTGGGACCGACGAGACCGACACTCTCCCCGGCACCCACGTCGAAGGTGATGCTGGCGACGGCCTGGATCCCGCCGAAGGACTTCGACACGCCGCGCAGTCTCAGGAGCGGTGTGGTCTCAGCCACTGGCGCTCGATGTCGAGATCGTCGGAGCGGCGAGTTCCTCGGCCTCGCGCGCGAAGAACAGCTTTTCGAAGCGCGTCGTCCAGCGACGCTTCTGGTACTCGAGGACACCTTCGGGGTGCGCCGCGTAGGTCAGGGCGCCGAATGCGAACAGCACGACGGTCAGGCTCGATGCTCCGATGCGGGCCGGGAGGACGGTCGACAAGATCTGTTCGGTCACAAAGAACCCGATCCCGGCCTGTATGGCACCTTCCACCGTCGACACGCTGGTCGTCACCACCAGCACGACGAGAACCAGCGAGATGTCAGCGCTCCAGTCGGTCGGGTTGACCACCTGCTGCTGAAGGCTGTGGAGAAGACCTCCCACGCCGGCGATGGCCCCGGAGAGCGCGAAGACGACGATGCGCTGCCACGAGGGATTGACGCCGAGGCCCGCCGTCGCCGTCTCGCTCCCCCTCATAGCGGCCAGGTTACGGCCGACCGTCCCCCGGCGGACCATCAGCACGACTATGACCACGACGATGAGGACGCCGAGCGACAAGAGGAACATCGCGTGACCGTTGAAATCGAAGAAAGCATGGGTGCCCAGCCACTTTGCCTGGATGTTCACGCCCTCCTGACCTCCGGAGATGGAAACCTCATTGAAGAATGTGGCGTCGAACAGCAGGGCGGCGGCCAGGGTCATGAGGGCGAGGCCCAGGCCCTTGAGGCGGAGCGAGAGGAGCGCCAGCACCACGGCCACGGCGGCCGCCAACGCGGCTCCGACGAGACCTCCGATGAGCAGGTTGAGGCCGAGGTGGTTGGCCAGCTGGGCCGCCGTGAAGGCGCCGACCCCGGCCAGCGTGGCCTGACACAAGGAGAGCTGACCGGCCATGCCGGTGATCAACGTGATCGAAAGGAGCACGATCGAGTACGTCAGGCCGTTGTTGAAGACGGTCTCCCACGCGACGGGCATCCACGTCAACATCGATACGCAGAAGGCGGCGAAGAGGAGCCACCACAGAACCCGGATGATCCTGTCCATGCTGGGTGCGCGTGTGGTCGCGGCGATCGGAGGCGGGGGCGGATCGATCGTGGCCATGGGATCCCGGCTGGCGTCCAGGTCGCGCATGCCAGGAAGAAAGAGGAGCGCGACGACGATGACGAGGAAGGGGAGCGCCGGCACGACGGCGGCATTGACGATGCTGTTCGGCGAGATGTAGCCGTCGAGGACGGTCGTGGCCACCCCGATGATGACGGCAACGGCTGCTGCCACGGGCATCGATCGCAGCAGCGCCCAGGCGGCGGCGGCGATGGCCGTCACCGTCAACGTCACGTAGTTCTCGGGATTGAATTCGCCGAAATTCGGAGCCAGGATGACGCCGGCGAGGCTCGCCATGAAGCTGGACACCATCCACACGACCGCCACGACGCCGTTGGCATTGACCCCGTCGAGCTGCACCAGGCGACGGCTCTCGACCGCACCACGCATCTGCAGGCCAAGGCTGGTGTAGCGCAGAAGGATGGTCAGCAGGATCAGCACCACCACCGCACACGAGATCGTCGCCAGGTAGGTCCCGTTGATCGGCGTCCCCAGGATTGTGAAGTACACGACGTTCGGATTGAAGAACGGGAAGATCGTCGCCGTGGCATCGAGTGCCTGAGACCCGAAGATGACGGGAAGCAGATTGGGAATGCCGACCAGCAGCGCCAGACTGCACACAAGCTTCGCCGTGGTATTGGAGTTGGCGATATGTCGGAATATCAGCCGATCGAAGGCCAAGCCGACCAACGGCCCCATCACGACGACCGAGAGCAGGAAGGCCTCGAAACCGGACCAGTTGTGGAACTCGGTCAGGTATGTGAAGACGAAGGCCGATGCGTAGGCCTGCGCCCCGAACGCGAAGTTGAAGACCCCCGTCGCCTGGTAGGTCAGGACCAGGCAGACCGCCACCAACGCGAACGTGCACCCGTAGGGGACGCCCAGGAGCGCGAACCCGATGAATTGCTCCATCTGGCTGTCCCTTTACCTGTGCCGACCTTCGCCCTGGCCTACCCGCCCGCCGCGATCAGGCGGGAGCGGGCGTGCCGGGCGGGAGCGGGAAGACCGGGTCCTTCTTGACGTTGGTCGACTCGAAGCAGTTGAAGACGTTCTTCCCCTGGTTGAGCGTCGGCACGTACTTGTCACCCGACACCTTGATGTACGCGGTGCAGTAGGGCGGCGCGTGGCCACTGTGACCGGCATCCTTCCAGTTTGTCGGCGACTGGAGCCCGCCGGCCGTGAAGGAGGTGATGGAGTTGTCCTCGTGGATCACATTGGCCCAGGTGAGATCGTTGCCGGCCATCCTGACGCCCTGGACGAAGAGCGCTGCCGATTCCCAACCCTGAATGGCGATTTCGTCGTCGACGTAGTTGGGCTCGTACTTCTTCATCTCGGTCACGTAGAGCTTCAGCCCGGGGTATTCGGACTGGGGCGCCGTGAACGGAACGTGCGCAATGCCGAAGTAGACGCCCTGCATGAGGCTCTCGTTCTGGTTGAGCGTCGACTGGTCGTTCCCGCTGAACCACAGCTGGGTCATCTTGAGCCCGTACTGCTTAATGGCTCTGGCCATCGTGACGTTGCCCTGCACGTCCATGCAACTGATCACCATGTTGGAGCCCGCCTGCTTCATGCGCTGCACGTCGGTGGCGACGGTGGACCCTGGGTAGTTGACCTTGAGGTCGGAATAGCTGATGTGGTAGCCGCCGTCCTGCAAGGCGTTCTGCTCGGACTGGCACGCGGCCGCCGATGCCGCCACCCCGTAGGCGACGAATGCGATAGACGGCGACTTTGTCTGCCGCGAGACGTAGGAGTCCTCCGGTGCTCCCGCGGGGTAGTACTGCACCGAGCCGCCCGCCGCGAACAGGTTCGGTGGTCCGGCCCAGTTCCCGGTGACGTTGTACCCATAGGTCGGGATGCCCGATTCGACGAACAGGTTCGGCGAGAAGAAGGCCGTCGCCACACCGGTCACGGCGAACACATGGTCCTGATTGATGAGCGTGCTCGCCAGCTGGTTGAACGTCGTGGGGTTCCCGCCGTCGTCGAGTGCGTACTTGTAGTCGATCATGCGCCCGTTCACGCCGCCTTGGGCATTGATGTAGTCGTAGTAGGCCTTCTCCCCGTAGATCAGGGAGGAGAAGTTCGCAGCCAACGTCCCCGTCTGTGTCGAGATCGTCCCCACCGTGATGGAGTTCGAGGTCACACCGGGTGCGGTGCTGGTCGATGAGGCTGCACCAGCCCCGCTGGCCGACGTCGTCACCAGGGCGACTGCCAGCATCGCCCCCGTCAGCACTGTCGCCGACAGCGCCCTGAATCCATAGCTCACTCGCATGCCGTCCCCAATCATCCGTCTCGGAGCATCCCCCCCAGGATGCCGGTCACTGTAGCTGTAGGGCTTATTGCCCATCTTTCACCCCTTGCGATCTATCACGTCTCTGAACTGCTTTTCCGTCACCCTCACCGGCGTCGTGTTCGTAAACGTACTTTCGTAATCAGATCAGGCCAAGAACAGCCTCTGGCGGTCGAACTCGCGCAGCGCCCGCACTTCGTCGGGGGCCACAGCCTGAAGCACCTCCACCTGGCGCGCCACGTCGGGCTGGTACCCGCACGACGAGGCGAAGGCACGGACGCTCTCCTCCAACGGCCCCCCATCAGGCACCGCGGCGACCCGCAGCACCCCGTCGTCGCGCCGCAGGATGCCCTTGTCGGTGACGACGCTCACCACACGTTGGCCCGGAGACGTGACGTAGGCCACCGTGCCTGGCAGCCGCTCCGGCCGGGCCAGGGTGATGACGACGCAGGCCGTCGCCCGACTGGCCACGTCGTTGGCACCGCCCGAACCCACCAGAAAGCGCCCGTTGGCGAGCTCGGTCGAGTTCAACGACCCGTCCCGGTCGACTTCGGCCGCACCGAGACATCCCACCGTCGTGGTCCCGGGGCCACCGATCACCATGCCGAGCACCGCCGACGCGTCCGAGAGGTACGGCGTGGCCGGGAAGACCCGTTGGTTGAAGATGTACGGGTCAGCGGGCGTCGGCTGGTACCCCCACAACCCAAGTTCTGCCGTCAGCATCACCCTGCTCCCGGCTGCCCTCGCCCGAGCCACCGCCACCCAGGCCGCCAGGTTGGCCACACCTGCCCCGGCCAGCACGGCGTCGGCGCCGACGCGGGCGACGGTCCGCTCGACCTCTCGGGCCCCGAGCGAGGCCGCCTGCTCCCATGGGGTGATGGTGGGATCGTCGACGATCGGATGGGCGTCGGCGTCGGCCTTCCACGACATTGGATCGGAGCGACCCTCGAGCCACAGAAGCTGTTCCGAGCCGACCCGTGCGAGATAGTCGCCGTGCGTCGCCGGTCCGAGCACCCACTCCTGCGCGTACTGATCGAGCTTGTCATTGGCGGCGGCGCTGGCCACCGCGCTCCAGTGCGCGATGTCCTCGCCGTAGCTGCGCACGGGCAGGCCCGGTGCGTAGCAACCACCCGGGTGAGCCCCGTACGGCGCCTCCACCACGGCCAGGACGCGGTGCCCGGGGAGTCGGACCCGGTGCCCCAGGCCCTCGAGGTCGTCGACGACACGCTCCACGGTCGCCACCACGCCACGGCGGGCGGCCCAAGCTCCCCACACGCCGTCGAGGAGCGGCTCCGAGAAGACGAGGTTGCCCGCCGGATCGGCGGCCGCGGCGTGCACCAGCGCGACATCGGGGGCCAGGGGCTCGAGCAGACCGAGCGGGCCGAACGGAGAGTCGACGACGGCGAAGGAGTCATTGGCTGCCATGGACGACCCGGCCAGGGATCCCGTCACGGCGGCGGGCAGACCGCGGGCAGCGGCCTCCAGTCGTTGGGACAACGTGAGGATTGACCAGTGCTCGACCTCGACGGTGCCCGACTCGTAGGCCTGACGAAAAACCGGGTTGGGTGTGTACGTCGGGAAGCTGTTGCCTGAATAGGCGGTGACGACCCTCTTGACAAGACCCCCCCGGAAGAAGAGGGCACCCAGTGCGCCGAGACTGGTCATGACGAGCGTGAAGCCCGGATCGCTGCCCCAGAATTGACGGGCCAGCTCCCGTGCGGCAGCCGTCCAGCGACTGTGCCCGAGCATGACCAAGACCGTGTCTCCGGGCCGTACATTGTCCGCGACGGCATCCGCCAGCGATGTCACGACCGGGCCGTCGGGCGAGGAGGCAGCAGGAGTCACACAACTCGCTTCGCGTCAGGTGACCACCCGCGAAATCCCTGTTCCGAGCTCATTTTTGGTCCCACCCAAACCTGACCACCGTGTCAGGTTAGCCATTTCGACCAGGCCCGGCACTACCATGCACGAGGCATGGGATCGCCGAGAGTCCAACGTGACCCGGCGCCCGCCACCACGGGGACAACCCGCCCGACGCCGGCCAAGAGGGCCACGACGTCCAAGGGCTCCGCTCGGGTCTCCACGCCGTCACCCAACGGACCCAACCGGAGCGGCCTGCCCCTGGACGCGGACGCCGTCGGCGCTCCGGCCAGCAAGCGGATACTTCGCAGCCAGGGGCGGCGCACCATGCGCAAGCTCCTCGATGCGGCCATGATCGCCTTCGACAAGCGGGGCTACCACGCCACCCGGGTCAATGACGTCGTGGAGATCGCCAAAACCTCCCATGGCACCTTCTATCTGTACTTCTCGAACAAGGAAGACCTCTTGCGGGCACTCGTGACAGAGGCCGCCGGCGAAGTGCAGAAGCTCTACGACGCACTGAGCATGCTGCCCGCGCAGGGTGGGGCGCCGCAGTGGGAAGACGTACACGGCTGGATCCGGGCCTATTCAGAGCTGTGGACCCGCTACGCACCGCTGTTCAGAGTCTGGACCGACCTGGCCACGATCGACCCCGAGCTGATCGACGTCATCCGCCACACCTTTACCGTGGTCTCACGAGCGCTTTCCGATCAGATCGGACCCGACTCCTCCGGCCACATCATCGATCCCGATGCAGCCGGCCTGGCCACGCTCGCCATGCTCGACCGTTTCCACTACCTGCGCGAGTTCGTCGGACAGCCGATCGACAACGTCGCCCTCGAGACGATGACGACCATGGTCTACCGGGCCCTCTTCGACCCCAACGCCTGAACCCCGAGGCGCACACTCCGTCCGTGCACAGCTACAGCACCGCAGGCTGGGAGTACTTCTTCGAGGCCATGGTGGGCGCCACGGCAGCACTGACCGGACTGTTGTTCGTCGCCGTTTCCATCAACCTCGACCGGATCCTGCAGGGTCACCGGTTCCTGCCCGCCCGGGCCGCCGAGACCCTCGTCAGCCTCGTTTTCGTCCTCTACGCGTCCGCACTGGTCCTCGTACCTCAGAACACCCGCCTGCTCGGCCTCGAGATCCTCGTCGTCGTGCTGCCGGTCCTCGCCGTTTCGGCACGCAGCCAGCTGGCACACCGCCGCGAACGTCCACGCGACCCGGTCTTGTGGTTCGCCTCTCGCTTGGGAGCGATCGCGATCGGCACCATCCCAGGACTCATCGCGGGTATCTCTTTGGTCATTCAGTGGGGTGGCGGCATCTACTGGCTCGTACCGACCGCGATCCTCGGCATCGCGGGCGCGGTGTACAGCGCGTGGGTGCTGCTGGTCGAGATCGTGCGCTAGTCAGGGAGGATCGGGCCGAAGACGCCGTCGAGGCGACCGGAGGAGCGCGCCACCGAATCGACGCATCAGGTCCGAGACTGACGCGGCGGGAACACCAGGTCGAAGATCCCGTCGACGCCCGAGCCGTGCAGGGTCAGTCCGCCGTCCACGACGATGTTCTGCCCCGTCACGAAGCGAGCCAGGTTCGAGCACAGGAAGACCACCACGTCGGCCACGTCCTCGGGCTCGCCGATCCGTCCCACGGGCGTCCCCTTCTCGAAGCGCTCGACCTGGTTCGGCATGAACTCGAACATTGGCGCCGTCATGGCGGTCCGGATCATGCCCGGCGACACTGCATTCACCCGAATCGTCGGTGCGTACTCCAGGGCAGCCGACGCCGTCAGTGCCGCGACCGCTGCCTTGCTGGCCGCGTACGGTCCTTCCCCCGCGGCAGGTCGCGTGCCGCTGATGGACGCCGTGCTCACGATGGACCCGCCACCGGCCGCCAGCATGTGTGGCACGGCGGCGCGGATACCCGCCCACACGCCGGTCAGATTCACCCGGAGCACACGGTCCCATTCGGCCGGGTCGATCTCGTGGAGCCGGTTGAACGTCGACGTGCCGGCGTTGTTGTAGATGATGGACAGGCCACCCAGCTCGGACTCGGCCGCGTCGACGGTACTGCGGAGCGAGTCAGGATCGCCGACGTCCACGGCATAGGCGACCCCGCCTATCTCGCGTGCCACGACCTCGGCCGCGTCCCCGTCGACGTCGAGGACGGCGACCCGAGCTCCCTCTGCGGCCATTCGCCGGCAGGTGGCCCTGCCGATTCCGGAGGCACCCCCGGTCACGACCGCGGACCGGCCGTCAAGGAGCATCATGGGCTCCTGACGCTGCGTCTCGAACCCAGGGCGGAGCCTCGAAGATCATCGGCTCATCGAGCTCTCGTATCAGGAGCTCTTGCGCCATGCTCAGATGCAGAGAGCCGTCCTCACCGTGCATGGTGGCGCGGATGGTGGCGCGGCCGCCCACGTTCACGAGCGCCTGGAGGTCGAAGATGCTCCACACGTCGGCCCGCCAGGGCCGGTGGAACCAGACCGCGTGATCGAGGCTGGCGTCCGTGTGGGTCCCCCACGTCCCGAGGCTCAGAGGGCGGAAGGCGGCACCGGTCATGTCCGAGAAGTACGCCCGCAGGCAGACGTGGACGGCCGGGTCGTCGGGCAGGGTCTCGCGGGTGCGGAACCAGCAACGGCGTGTCGACAGGTATGTGCCGTCCTCTCGCTGCTCGGTCGCACCAAGCTCCCGGATGTCGAACGGGAACGGCGCCTCGAAGCCTTCGATGTCTCCCGGCGGCGGTATGCCCGGACCGACGGGCAGCTGGTAGTCGTCCCCGTCCTCGGGGGCGTGGAACGAGCAGGTCATGCGGAAGGTCTCCTTGCCCTCGACGGCGCTCACCACCTCCCTCGTGCTGAATGATCGACCGTCGCGCACGTGGTTCACCGTATGGGTCGTCCGCGACCCCGGGCTCGTGGGGCGAAGGAAGTAACCATGGAGCGAGTGCACGTCGAGCCCGGGCGGGGCCGACTGCACGGCCGCGCTCAGTGCCTGGGCGATCACCATCCCTCCGAACGTGCGGTCGCCTACCCACCATGCGGGGCTGGTCGACGTGAACGTCGGTCTCCCGTGAGCGTCCGGACCCGATTCCTGTGCCGTGATCGCGTCCACCAGGTCCGCAACCGTGGCCGTCACGACCTCGGCCTCTTCGGCGTCGTCAAGCTCCACAGTTGTCTCCCGGAACACGTTCAGGCTCCATCGCTGGCGTCACGTGAGGACCACGTCGACTGACAGGCTCTTGGTGGCCAGGTCCACGCACCGGTTGTCCTCGGCGTAGCGGAGTCCCTGTACGTTGAAGAGCCGGACCTCGGGACCCTCGATCGGGAACGGTCCCCAGTGCCACGTGCCCCGGTGTAACACCAGAGACTCCAGCGGCTCAATCCGAAAGGCGCGGATCGATTCGGCATCAGCCTCGTCGGCAAATTCGACGTCGGCGGGCGCCACCACGATGACGCCCGGAACGTTCAGCGCCATCAGTGACTGGGTGTGAGAGTCATGACGGTAGAGCATCTCGCAGCGCAGGCCACGGGCAATCCCCGGCACCTCGCTCCGGGCGTGCCCGATGAGATTCACGTGCGCGTCCCCCCACTCGAAGGTCATGCGGTGGTCACCGTCCCGGGGATCGGTGTCGGCCACGGGGATCCAACCGAAGGGCAACCATGTGGTCTCGGTCAGCCGCTCGGGAACCAAGGTCCTGCCTCGTGCCGCTGTCTTGTCTCTGGACATCGCTCACCTTCATCCCCGTCGAACCGCCGGGTGCGCACCCAGCGTCTCGCGGCCTAACCTGACGTCGGAGTCAGTCTAGGAAAACTTGGGAGGCCCAGAGGATGGACGTTCGCAGCATTGAGGCCAAGGCGCCAGTTGTGGAGCACAACGGCACCGTTCCAGTCTGGTGGATGATCGAGTCCCGGGAGTTCAAGGACATCACCGATGGTGGCTACCTCGAGCTCGTCAACGAGTTCGAGGTACCCGGCGGCGGCTTGGTCGATCCACACTCACACCCCACCCACGAGTTCTATTACGTCATGAACGGCAAGGGCATCATGACGATTGACGGCGAGGACCGCCCGATCACGCAGGGCGACCTCGTCTACATACCGCCGGACAAGGTTCATTCGCTGCGCCCCATCAGCGACCACGCCCCCATCCATTGCTTCTGCTTCGCCATCGGCGTAAAAGGCGCCGGCGCCATCAACTACACCACGCACTAGGTGGCTCGCGTCCTCGTCACCCGTCCCCTGACCGAGGGCGGGACCGATCCCCTGCTCGAGGCCGGCCACGAGATCGTGGCACCCGATGAGGGTGTCGCGCTCTCATCGAGCGATCTGGCGAAGTTGGCGGCGGAGTGCGATGGGATCGTCTGCCACCTCACTGATCGCATTGATCTCGCCGTGCTCCAAGCTGGAAGTTCCGGACGGCTTCGCGTGGTCGCGAATGCGGCGGTGGGGTACGACAACATCGATGTGGTCACAGCGAATTCGATGGGCATCACGGTGTGCAATACACCGGGAGTGCTCGATGACACCACGGCCGACCTTACGTTCCTGCTGATCCTGGCGGCCACACGTTTGACAACCGATGCGGAGCGGGACCTTCGTGAGGGTCGCTGGAAGGGATGGGGGTTCGGCAGTCACCTCGCCCGCGATGTACACGGGGCAACGCTCGGACTGGTTGGCTACGGTCGCATCGGGCGGGCGGTGGCACAAAGAGCGCTGGGCTTTGACATGGAGGTCATCCACACCGCCCGGAAGGACACTGGCTTCCGCGGCTTCGTCCCCTCGTTGCGACGAAATTCTCGAGCGTTCCGACATCGTGAGCTTGCACGTTCCGCTCACCGATTCCACACGCCACCTCATCGGGGCGGCGGAGCTCGAACTCATGAAACCGACGGCGGTCCTCGTCAACACGGCACGCGGACCGGTGGTCGACGAGAACGCGCTGGCCGATGCACTCGAGTCTGGCGGCATCTTCGCTGCTGGTCTCGACGTCTTCGACGGCGAGCCGAACGTGAATCCGCGGCTGCTCAGCGCCCCACGGGCGACACTGCTCCCTCATATCGGTAGTGCCACCATTGAGACGAGGACCCGAATGGCCCGTCTCGCCTGCCAGGGAGTCTGCGACGTTTTGGCGGGGTGGACGCCTCCCAATGCCGTCGTGCCGGCCCAGCCACCCGCCTAAGCGCAACCGTTCCCTGAGGGGGTCGATCACCACACCCGGAGTGTCGGGGGTACGCTCCATCAGTCGTTTGGCGAATCTCCTCGGTGGAGGGAGGTGACCGTGCGTACGGTCGGAAGAATCACAGTCGTCGCGCTCTCGACGCTGCTGGCCCTTCCCCTCATCGGCATTCTGAGCGGTCAGCTCCTGCCGTTGCCAGCGGCGGCAGCCACCGCGCAATGGAAGACGACTGCTTCCTATACCGCCCTGTCGAACGTGCGCGCCGTCTCCTGCGCGCCGAGCACCTCACCCAGTTCCGCCACCTGCGTCGCCGTCGGCGATGACGGTGGCAATGTGGCCACCGTCATCGTGACGAACAACGGAGGCTCCACCTGGTCCAGATCGGCTCCGCCGTCCGGCGTCACCACGCTGTCCACCGTGTCCTGTCCATCCGCCTCTGTCTGCTACGCCGGCGGAGGCATGGGGATCATGAAGTCGAGCAATGGAGGGACGACCTGGACAACTCAGGATTCGACATTTCCCGCCCAGTCGATCTCGTGCTTCACGATTGACGAGTGCACGGCAGTCGGAGGGCATCGAAATCGCTGAAACAACGGACGGCTCTACCTGGAATCGCTCAGACTGCGCCTTCCGGAACTGACTCCCTCTCGTGTGTCCTGTCCGAATGCGATCACATGTGTCGCAATAGGCGAGGTTAATGGCAATCCAGCAATAGTCGGGACCGAGGACGGAACTCACTGGACAACGCTGGATCAGCCGCGGTCAACTTCGCTCTCGTCGTCGTCGTGCTCAATGTTGACGACGTGTGTTGCCGTCGGGGTTGCATCGGGTGGAGGGGCCACCACAGTTGAGCACCGACAACTGTCTCGACATGGCACTCGACAACGTCGATCCCTGCTGGTTCGCAACTCGAATGCGGTTGCGTGCCCCAACGAGACCACCTGCATCGCTGTCGGAACCAACCTCGACTCCGCCTCCTACGTCATTGGCACGTCGAACAACGGTTCGACCTGGTCACTCCAGGGCACTCCCCCCAACGCGGTGGATCTCACGGGGATCTCCTGCTCTGCCCCCGAGGACTGCATCGCCGTGGGAAACAGCGGCAACACCGGAGCGGGCTCAACCATCATGGGGACGACGACCGGCGGTCTGTCGTGGGTCGCGCAGATCCACCGACCGGAACGGGCCGGCTGAACTCTGTCTCGTGCCCGAGCACAGCCGACTGCTACGCGGCCGGGGTGAACTCGGTCCTGCGGTCTGTCAACGCTGGATACGCATGGAGCGCAGACTCGATACCAACCGAGGTCAACGGACTGAACGGCATTTCATGCCCGACGACCGCCGACTGCACGGCCGTAGGTTTCGGCATCTTCGGGAGCTCCTGTCGTGATCGGCACGACCAACAGCGGGATCACCTGGCAGCCGGAGAGTGTTCCGTCCGGAGTCGGAGCCTTGACGGCGGTGTCGTGCGTGAGCGCATCCATTTGTCACGCCGTGAGCGACTTCGGCTCCGGTTCGCCGAGCATCATCGCGACAAGCGACGGCGGAAGTGTCTGGTCGCCCGAGTCGTTCCCAGCCACGGTGACCGACTTCACGGGAATCTCATGTGTGGACTCGCAGCACTGCACCGCGGTGGGCTCATCGTCGGGCGGGCCGGATGCGGCAATTCTCAGCACCACGAACGGTGGAGCAACGTGGACTCCGCAGACCGTGCCAACTGCAGTGACGACCCTTGACGGCATCTCCTGTACCGGCGACGCGACGTGCCAGGCCACCGGGTCCCAAGTTGTCCGCACTGTCGATGGCGGCTCGCAATGGAACGATCTCGGATCTCCTGCTGGGACCACACCCCTGGCCGCCATCAGCTGCATCAGCGCCTCCGACTGCACCGCCGTTGGAGGGACCAGCATCGTCGACACCATCACCGGAGGAGCCAGCTGGACGAGTCAGGGCGTGCCCTTCGGGGTCGGCTTCCTCGTCGGGGTGTCGTGCGCCAGCCCGGCGAACTGCGAGGCGGTCGGCGCCGGCACGGACTTTGGCGGCACGATCGAGACGCTGTCGGCTCCGCCCACCGTCACGACCACATCGCTCACCGTCGGGACCATCGGCGTGCCCTACACGAACACGCTCGGGGCGAGCGGTGGGTTGGCGCCCTACTCGTGGGCCGTGACAAGCGGCGTGCTCCCGCCCGGGCTCGCTCTCGAACCGAACGGCACCATCAGCGGCACTCCGACGATCTCCGGCGAGTACGCGGTCACGTTCACCGTGACTGACGCGAATCTCCTGTCGAGCTCGTCCGGCCTGACCCTCTCGGTCAAACCGCTCGGTGCCCCCGGCTACTGGGAAGTCGCGAGCGACGGTGGCATCTTCAGCTACGGCGGCGCCCAGTTCTACGGCTCGACCGGAAGCCTGCACCTGAACGCGCCCATCGTCGGGATGGCGGCCACCCCCGATGATGCCGGATATTGGCTGCTCGCGTCCGACGGCGGGATCTTCGCCTTCGGCGACGCCATCTTCTACGGCTCCACCGGCGGCATGCATCTCAATGCGCCGATCGTCGCCATGTCGCCGACTCCTGACGGTGGCGGGTACTGGCTCGTCGCCTCCGACGGCGGGATCTTCGCATTCGGTGACGCCACCTTCTATGGGTCGACCGGCGGCCTCTCGCTCGACAAGCCGATCGTGGGGATGGCGTCCGACCATCGACGGCAACGGCTACTGGCTCGTTGCGTCCGACGGCGGGATCTTCGCCTTCGGCGACGCCTCCTTCTTCGGCTCCACCGGCGGCTTGCCCTTGCAGGAACCGATCGTCGGCATGACGACCGCCCCCGACGGCAGCGGCTATTGGCTGGTGTCGGGAGACGGGGGCATCTTCAGCTTCGGCGGCGTCAACTACTTCGGATCGGCGGGAGCAAATCCGATTCAGCGCTCCGATCGTCGGTATGGACCGAACGGCCGACGGCGAGGGCTACTGGATGGTCGGCGCGCGACGGTGGCATCTTCAACTACGGAGACGCCGGCTTCTTCGGCTCGGCCGGCGGACTGACCTTGAATCGTCCGGTCGTCGGCATGGCGGCCATCCAGTCACTCTCGGCCGGGACACCGCCTTCGTAGACCTTCTGCGGCGCGCACCTAGGCAGACATCGCTTCCTCCTGTGGTTCCTGGATCAGTGCCGCGTCCCACTTCTCCTCGACGCGGGCCAGCCGCCAATACAGAAGGGCAGCCGCCCACGTCGCGACGAACAAGCCGACGATGACAAAGCCGGCCGTATTGATGTTGAACCCGCGGACGAAGTCCCAGAACGGGGAGCTGAGATTGACCTCTTGGCCGATGAGCCCGAGGATCTCGATGGTACCGACGAAGAAGGCGACGGCGACCGACAGCCCCGTGATCGTCAGGTTGTAGAAGACCTTGCGGACGGGGTTGGCAAAGGCCCAGTCGTAGGCAAAGTTCATGAAGCAGCCGTCGAGTGTGTCGAACAGGCACATTCCCGCGGCAAAGAGCACCGGCAGCGAGAGGATCGCGTAGAAGGGGAGCCCACCCACGACGGCCGAACCGGCCAGCACGAGGAGGGCAACCTCCGTCGCGGTGTCGAACCCGAGGCCGAAGAGGACGCCGACGGGGTACATCTTCCACGGACGAGTCGATCGTTTTGGGCGTGGCCGCCGAGGAGCCGGTTCATCACGCCCCGCTTGTCGAGCTGTCGCTCCAGCTCGGCGGCGTCGTAGCGCCCCGATCGCATCTGCCGGTACAGCCGGGTGATCGAGACGAGCACGAAGAGGTTGACGAGGGCGATCAGGTAGCAGGAACGTCCCCGAGACCGATGTGCCGACGATGTTGGTCGCGGTGTGGAGACCTGATCCTTGTTGGCTGACCTGGAGGTCGAGAGCCCGGATCCCGAAGTTCAGCAGGATGGCTAGCAGCCAAGACGACGCTCGAGTGACCGAGTGAGAAGAAGAAACCCACGCCCAATGGGCGCTTGCCCTCACCGACGAGCTTGCGGGTCGTATTGTCGATGGCGGCGATGTGGTCGGCGTCGAAGGCATGCCGCACACCCGAGCGTGTAGGCCAGCACGCCCGTGCCCAGACCGAACAGCTTGGTCTGTGAGACGTGGAAGTGATGCCCGACCGCCGTGGCCAACAACGCCCACCCGACGACGTTGAGCAGGACGACCACGGTCGGCCATGCCGGCGACCCACGCCCACTCCGACCTCGGTCAGCCGCCGATCGCGCGCGAGTGCGTGCGACCGGGCGCCGTTGCCATCGTCCTCGCACCTCCTGCGCTCTGGGCGTTTCGTGGCACTGTACGGTTAATGCGACAGACTCGCAATAACCTTTTCACGACACGCTCGCAGCACGGGGAAGGACACCCTCGCCGGTACGATCGCGATGTGAAGAAGCACTCCCCGACGGAGCCCGCCGGACCGGCCGAGGCCGCCACGCTCGAGGATGCACTCGAGCTCGTACGCCAGAGCGGGGGTCGGGTGACGTCGTCGCGCCGGCTCCTGCTTCGGGCCCTCTTCGCGCTCGAAAGGCGCACCGGACCGCGGAGGAGCTGGCCGCCGAGGTGCAGGCCGAGGCTCCCGACATCCACATCTCCACGATCTACCGCAACCTCGACGAGCTCGAGCGCCTCGGCGTGGTCGTGCACTCTCATTTCGGTCACGGCCCGGCGACTTATCACCTGGCCAGCTCGGTGCACGGGCACTTCGTCTGCGAGGAGTGCGGGAAGCTGATCGAAGTCCCCGAGACGCTTTTCGAGGACGTGGCCGACGCAGGCGCACGCTCGCTTCGGGTTCACCATCGATCTCCACCACTTCGCGATGCTCGGTCGGTGCGCCGATTGCTCGTAGCGTCGCAACGGGTTACGCCCGACCCCCTACGGATAGGACGCCCTACCGATTGAAGGCTCGCGTTCTGCGGGCACGTCACCACTGGGTCGAGTGCGCCAGCGTCCGCTCCAGGATGCCCAGCGTGGCACGGAGTGCCGTCTCGGGGATGACGGGGAAGATGTCGGCCTCCTTCCACTGCGGGTCGATGTTCGACCAGTCGTAGTAGGACGTGACGAGCGTCCCGTTCTCGGCCGGCTCGAGCGTGTAGCCGTACACGTGGCCGATCTGCGGCCGGATCTGTCCCGTGATGGTCCAGGCGATCTCGCGGTCGGGCTCGAACCTGGTGATGTGCACGGTCACGTCGTAGCGCCCCATCGGGAAGTCGTTGAGCGCCTCCCGGTCCATGTGGACGACGAACTCGTCGCCGACCTTGCTCGCCGGCTCGCCCGTGGAGTCCATCAACATGCCGGAGCTGTCGATCGTGACGTGGCCTTTCGGGTCCTTGAGCACGGCGAAGATCCGCGCCGGTTCGGCCGGGATCGTCCGCTGCACCTCCATCCGCTCCACGCTTCTCGCTACCTGCCGGTGCCTTTTCGGTCATGGCCGCATTGTGCCACCCCGAGCCCTACTCGGCCGGCCGGTGCCGCCCTCGCGCACCAGCGACGCGTCGAGCCCGAGCAGGTCCACGGTGGTCGAACCCGACCGCAGAGCCTCGAAGAAGCCCGCCTCCTTCGCTTCGCGTGTCACGTCCGGCCGCCAGCACCGCGTCGACGCGCGGTGCGGGGAACGAACGTCACGCCGTCGACATCGGCGACCACCCAGTCCCCGGCCGCCACCCACACGCCGCCCACCCGGACGGGGATCCCGACGGTCCCCGGCTTGTCCTTGGTCGCACCGGTGAGCGCGATGGTCGCAGAGAACACCGGGAAGCCGTGCGCCTCGAGCGCGGCGACGTCGCGCACACCTCCGTCGAGGACCAGCCCGGCGAGGCCCGCTGCCTCGGCCGCCGTCGTGAGCACCTCGCCCCAGTACCCACGGTCCGCCACCTGGCCCACGTCGACGGCGAGCACGCTGCCCCGCGGCGCCCTGGTCACGGCCACGTGGACGGCCAGGTTGTCACCCGGCGTGCAGCCCACCGGGTAGGCCGGGGCCGCCACCGCGGCACCGGGCCACGCGGGCCGGAGCCTGCGGTCGGCGGCGATCCCGCCCGACTCGCCCAGCGTGGCGGAACCCAGTTCGGCAAGGGTCGCCGCGATGTCCTCGGGACTCCTGCTCGCGTCACTCACGTCGTGCCTCCTCGTCGCCGCTGCCGTGCATTCGAGCACCGGGCGGGGCCGCTGCACCAGCCCTACACTCGCCGCGTGACCGACACCATGCTGATCGTCACCCAGGTCGCCCCCTACATCGGACGGTCCGGCGGGCGTGCACGGCGTCCTGACCCAGGCGGCGACGGGACTCGGCGAGCTCGCCGCCCTGGCCGGTCTCTCCCCTACCGTGGTGACCGACGTCGGCGACGTGTCGCCCGCCGACCTGGCCTCGGCCCGCGTCCTGGCTCTCTTCACCATCGGGGAGACCCCCTGGTCCGCGGAGCAACAGGCCCGGGCCCACGACGCGTGGCGGGCCGGGGACCTGCGCATCCTCGGGGTGCACTCCGCCACGGACGCCAATCACGGCTGGCCCGAGTACGGCTCCATGCTGGGCGCCCGCTTCGACGGACACCCCTGGACCCAGGAGTTCGCGATCGACGTGGTCGACAGGGACCACCCCGCCACCGCTCACCTCGGTGATCGCTGGCAGTGGCGCGACGAGGTCTATCTCTTTGCCGCTCTGCGCCCCGACGCCCGGGTCCTGCTTCGCCTGGCCGAGGACCAGGTCGACCTCTCGGTGCCCGGTGGACGCGTGCCCGACTGCGGCTTTCCGCTCGCTTGGAGCGTGGAGGACGGCGCCGCCCGCACCTTCTACAGCGCGCTGGGCCACTTCCCCGGTGCCTGGGAGACGCCGGCCTACCTGCGCCACCTGGCCGGCGGCCTCGCCTGGCTCGTGGCCAGCGCCTAACCTGACGCCCATGTCAGCGTCAGCGGGGACAACGGCCGTCGACCGGCTCCCGGACGTGATGGCGGCGGCCGTCTACCAGTCGCCCGGCGTGGTGGCCGTCGAGGAGCGGTCGGTCCCGCGTCCGGGGCCCGACCAGCTCGTCGTGCGCGTGCACGCCTGCGGCATCTGCGGGTCCGACATCCACCAGCTGCGCGACGGGTGGGGACTACCCCCGGGCGTCGTCGCCGGCCACGAATGGAGCGGGACCATCGCCGCCGTGGGCGACGACGTCACCGGGTGGTCGGTGGGCGAGCTGGTTGTCGGCGGCCCGTCACCACGCTGTGGCACCTGCCGCCGTTGCCGCGAGGGAAAGCCGTCCCAATGTGAGAACCGCAAGAGCATGGCGACGGAACACTCGGACGGTGCGTTCGCCGAGTACATCCTGTGCCGGGCCGCCGGCGTCTTGCGACTCCCCGACGGCCTCTCGCCGCGACACGCCGCGCTGGCCGAGCCCCTGTCGGTGGCCATGCACGGCATCACCCGGTCGGGCGTCGCTCCCGGCGACAGCGTGATGGTCTTCGGCGCCGGTCCGATCGGGGTGCTGAGCGTGGCGGCCCTGCGGTCCATGGGCATCACGGACATCACCGTGGTCGAGCCCCACGAGGGCCGACGCCGCCTGGCCGCCGAACTCGGCGTGACCTCCATCGTCGATCCCGCCGACCTCGAGGTGTTCCCGTCCTGGGAGCCCGACCGCATGTCGTCCCGCGCCGTGCACGTGGTCCTGGAGTGCTCAGGGCACCGGGCGGCCATCGAGGCCGGGTTCAGCCAGCTGGCCCGTGGCGGCATCCTGGTCATGGTCGGAGCGGGCATCGACCACCCCACCTTCGACATCAACCGGATGATCCTCAACGAGCTCACGGTCACCGGTTCGTTCGTGTACGACCTGGGCGGCTTCGAGCGGGCGCTCGAGCTGCTGGCCTCGGACGGGTTCCCCGCCGACCTCCTGATCGACCCCGACGACGTCCCGCTCAACGGGATCGCCGACGCCCTCGAGGCCCTGGCGGTCGGCCGCATCGCCGGCAAGGTGATGGTCGTGCCCGAGGTGCGGTCCTGATGGCGCACCCCTACTACCCGACCGGCAATCCGCGCTTCAACCATGTGGCCATGTCCCTGCCGGCGGACCTTCTCGACGCGGGCAACCGGACCGACGTCTGCCGCTTCTTCGACGAGGTACTCGGCTTCGAGGAGATCGCGGTCATGACCGAGGACCGCCGCCGGCTCATCCTCAGCTGCGTCCACTGGGACCAGTTCATCTTCCTCATCGCCGAGGACGACCCGATGCGCTGCCCCCGCATGGACCACTACGGGTTCGCCGTCGGCTCCCTCGACGAACTGCGGGGCATTCAGGAACGGGCCGAGGCCTTCCGCAAGACGGACGACCGCATGGAGCTCATCGACCTCCACATGGACGACCAGACGGTCGTCAAGATCCACTCGCTCTACGTCCGCTACATCCTGCCGATGACCGATCGAGTTCCAGTACTGGGAGTTCCCCGAGCCGGCGGAGCACTCGGCCAACTGAGCGACCGGCACGGGTCACGGCCAGCCCCGGTACGGTGCGGTCATGATCTCTGCGACAACCCAGGCGCAACGAGCCGAACGGTTTCGATCGTTGCACGTCCCCGGCGCCCCGCTCCTGATGCCCAACGCCTGGGACATCGGGTCGGCGGTCCTCTTCGCTTCTCTTGGCTTCGAGGCGATCGCCACCACCAGCGGCGGCTTCGCGGCGACCCGAGGGCGCGCCGACGGCGGCGTGACCCGGGAGGAGGTGCTCGAGCACAGCGCTGAGTTGTCCTCTGCGGTCGAGGTGCCCGTGTCGGCCGACCTCGAGAACTGCTTCGCCGACGATCCCGACGGCGTGGCCGCCACCATCAGGGCCGCCGTGGCCGCGGGACTCGCCGGCGGGTCGATCGAGGACTTCACGAGGGACCCCGCCAACCCGATTTACGAGCTGGCCCGGGCGACCGAGCGGGTGCAGGCCGCTGCGGAGGCCGCCCACACGCGGATCGGTGCCCTTCGTCTTGACGGCCCGGGCCGAGAACTACCTGCACGGCCGACCCGACCTGGACGACACCATCGCCCGGCTGCAGGCGTACCAGGAGGCGGGCGCCGACGTGCTCTTCGCACCCCGGGTGGTCGAGCCCGGCGACCTGCGGCGACTGCTGAGCGAGGTCGACCTTCCGGTCAGCGTGCTCGTCGTGCCGGGCGCGCCCACGGTCGGCGAGCTGGCCGAGCTCGGGGTGAGCCGGATCTCCGTGGGCGGCGCCATCGCGGTGGCGGCCTACGGCGCCGCCATCAACGCGGTCGTCGAGCTACGCGATCAGGGCACGACGGGCTACTGGGATCTCGCCGCCGCGGCGCGGCCCGTCATGAGCGCCGCCTTCATTCACTGACGGCGACCGTCACCTCTATCTCGACGGCCCCGTTGCGGGGCAGAGCGGCCACGCCGACGGCCGAGCGCGTGTGCCGGCCTCGCTCGCCGAACACGTCGGCCAGCACCCGGCTGGCACCGTCCACCACGGCCGGCTGCTGGTGGAAGTCGGGAGCCGAGGACACGTAACCGGTCACCGTGAGCACCGCGCGTGATGCGGTCGAGCGACCCCAGCGCCTCTTCCAGCACGGCCAGGGCGTTCAACGCGCAGATGGCGGCCGCCTCGGTGCCCTCCTCAACGGTGACGGTATCGCCCAGGCGGCCGAGACAGGTCAGCTCGCCGGCGACGCGCGGCAGCTGACCCGAGGTGCGCGCCACGCCGTCGTGCACGACCACCGCGTCGAGCGGGTCGTGCGGCGGGTGCGGACCGTGCAGGGTCAAGCCCAACTCGGCCAGCCGGGCTCGGGTGGCACCTTCGTTCATGGGCGGCTACCGCATGAAGGGGTAGACGCTGGCGAAGTTCTGGTTGACCTTCTCGGGCAGCGGGAAGATGCCGCCGAGCTGCTTGGCCCCCCAGATGATCTTGGCCGAGCGCTCGACCAGGGCGGTGTTGTGCATCGTCTTTTGCATCGTCGTCCCGATGGCGACCATCCCGTGGTTGGCGATGAGCGCGGCGCCCCGGTTCTCGAGAGCCTTGACCGTCTGCTCGCCCAACTCGGCCGAGCCGCTCGGGCAGTACTCGGTACAGCGGATGTCGCCGCCGAGGTAGACGGTGAACTCGTCGATGCAGCTCGGGATGTCCTCGTGGGCCACGGCGAACATGGTGGCGTGCACGGCATGCGAGTGGATGCACACCGCGATGTCCTCGTAGGCGTTCATGACGGCGAGGTGGAGGTACTTCTCCGATGTCGGGCCGCGCTCACCGGCGACGACGTCGCCGGCCGGGTTCACGATCACAATGTCCTCCGCCGTCATGATGCGGTAGTCCAGCGACGAGGGGGTGACAGCGATGTTGCCGTCCTCCATGCGGGCCGAGATGTTGCCGGACGTTCCCTCGACCAACCCCTTCTCGAGGAGCTCCTTGGCCGCGGCCACGATCTGCTCTGGTGCGTTCTCAATGAAGGCCATGGCCCGGGTCTCCTCACAGCTGAGTGGGCGAACGTCCTCGCCCGGCGGTTGCCATGATCGTACAACGCGAGCGGCAATGCCTGACACGGCTGTCAGGGAACGGGGCGCCGGGGTACTGTCTCGCCCATGGGACTTCTCGACGGTCGGTCGGCGGTGGTGACAGGTGCGGGACGGGGCATCGGGCGGGATATCGCCTTGTGCCTCGCCGCGGAGGGAGCCAGGGTCGTGGTCAACGACGTCGGCGTCACCCTCGGCGGCGAGGGCACCGCGGAGGACCCCGCCGCCCAGGTGTGCAAGGAGATAGAGGCGGCAGGCGGCAGTGCTGTCCCCAACCACGACTCGGTCAGCGACTTCGCCGGTGCGGGCCGCATCATCTCGACCGCCGTGGACAGCTTCGGCAGCATCGACATCGTGGTGAACAACGCCGGCATCGTGCGTGACCGCACCCTCGTGAAGATGGACGAGGCTGACTACGACGCCGTGATCGCCGTGCACCAGAAGGGCACCTTCAACACGGTCCGCCACGCCGCGCCGATCATGAAGGAGGCCGGGTACGGGCGCATCGTCAACATCACCTCCTCGGCCGGGCTGCGGGGAAACTTCGGACAGACGAACTACGGCGCGGCCAAGGCGGCCATCATGGGCATGACGTTCGTGTGGGCCCTCGAGCTCGGGAAGTACGGCATCACCGTCAACGCGGTGGCCCCTGCCGGCTTCACCCGCATGACCGAGGGGCTCTACGACGGGGCGGAGCCGCCGGCGGACCAGGATCCCGCGCTCAACGCACCCCTGATCGCCTTCCTCGCCTCGGAGGGAGCCTCCTACGTCAACGGGCAGGTGCTCGGGCGCACCGGCTTCGCCTACACCCTCTTCCAGACGCCGCGACAGATCGCCACCATGTGGCGCGACGGCGGGTGGACACCCCAGGAGGTGGCCGACCACTTCCACGAGGTGCTGGGCCAACACCTGCAACCGGTCGGCATGGGCGAACACCCACTCCTGGGCAAGAAGGACTGACCGACCCGCCCCCGGGCGCTCCGGGGCACGGAGCCCCCGAGCGACCCACCGCCGGTGTGGGTAGGGTGGGAACGCTCAACAGCGACACCAAGGGAGGGCACCCATGCTCGTCGCGCGACAAGATCTACGTCAACGGGGCCTGGGTCCCTTCGACCGGCAAGGGCAAGTTGGAGGTCATCGACTCGGCCACCGAGGAGGTCTTCGCCACCATCCCCGAGGGGACGCCCGAGGACGTCGACAAGGCGGTCGAGGCCGCGGCGGCCGCGTTCCCCGGCTGGGCCGCCACCTCGCGGGAAGAGCGCGGCAAGCTGCTGACCCGCATCGGCGAGGCTTTGGGCGCACGGACGGACGAAGTGGCCCAGGTCATCTCCCACGAGGTCGGCATGCCGATGACGCTGTCGGGCTCCGTCCAGGTCGGTTTGCCGGCGGGAGCGTTCGCGGACGCCGCCAACGCCGCCGAGGCCTTCCAGTGGGAAGAGGAGCTCGGCAACTCGCTCGTCGTGCACGAGCCCATCGGGGTCGTGGGCGCCATCACGCCGTGGAACTTCCCCCTGTACCAGGTCGTGCTCAAGGTGGCCCCCGCGCTGGCCGCGGGCTGCACCGTCGTCCTCAAGCCCAGCGAGGTGGCGCCGATCAACGCCTTCATCCTGGCCGACATCATCGACGAGGTCGGCCTACCGGCCGGCGTGTTCAACCTGGTGAGTGGCGTCGGGCCGGTTGTGGGCGAGGCCATCGCGGCGCACCCCAAGGTCGACATGGTGTCCTTCACCGGTTCCACCCGGGCCGGACGGCGCGTCATGGAGCTCGCCGCCGAGGGCATCAAGCGGGTCTCCCTCGAGCTGGGCGGCAAGTCGGCCAACATCCTGCTCGACGACGCCGACCTGGCGGCGGCCGTGCCGGCCGGGGTGTTCGCCTGCTACATGAACTCAGGCCAAACCTGCTCGGCCCTCACCCGGATGCTCGTCCCCCGCGACAAGCTGGCCGAGGTGGAAGAGCTGGCGGCGGGCGCCGCCGCCGGCTTCGCCCCGGGCGACCCCTTCGAGCCCGGCAAGCTCCTCGGGCCGCTCGTGTCCTCGGTACAAAGGGAGCGGGTGCGGGGCTACATCAACAAGGGAATCGAGGAAGGGGCCAAGCTGGTCATCGGCGGGGCGGCCGCACCCGAGGGACTGGAGAAGGGCTTCTTCGTCCAGCCCACGGTCTTCTCCGACGTCACCCCGGACATGACCATCGCCCGGGAGGAGATCTTCGGTCCCGTCCTCTCCATCATCCCCTACGACACCGAGGAAGAGGCGATCGAGATCGCCAACGACACCCCCTACGGCCTCTCCGGCGGAGTGTGGAGCAGCGACCCGGGCCGGGCGGAGAAGGTGGCGCGGCAAATGCGGACCGGTCAGGTCGACATCAACGGCGGGGCCTTCAACCCGGGCGCGCCCTTCGGCGGTTACAAGCAGTCGGGTAACGGCCGTGAGCGGGGCAAGTACGGGTTCGAGGAGTTCATCGAGACCAAGTCGATGCAGCGCTGAGGAGCCGCACCACCAACGCCGCCGCCCGGCGGCGATCTCACACCAGCGGCCACACGTCTTCGACGAACCACCGCGGATAGTCACTCCCCGGTGCGGGCGTGGGCACCGGGTGGGTCACCACCACGTCAACCTTGCCGAGAACGGCCATCGTGTCGCGCAACTGGGCGGCCATCTCGAGCGGGGTGCCGAAGAGCGAGAACCCGTTGGCGGCCGCGTCCGGGAGGAAGCTCACCAACCCGCCCGAGGCGACGAGATCGGGAGCGTGGTGGAAGTCCGGCCAGACGACCCGCTTGAGCTCCTCGAGGGGGGTTCCGTTCCATTGGATCTCTGCGGTGTCGAAGAGCGCCGGCGAGTACTCGTAAAAACCGGCGGCAACCGACCGGCTGATGGCTGCGATGTCGCCGGGGTCTCGTGCGGTGATCGTGTGGAGGACCAGCCCGACGCCGATCTGGTCGGGATCGCGTCCGGCCTCCTCGGCGCCGGCGTGCAGCGCGTCCAGGGCCCGGCGCAGGTTCGACGGATGCCGGCCCACCCTCAGGTACACCCCGTCGGCCACCCGCCCGGCCATCTCTATGGTGCGCGGACCGCCGGCGGCGATCCAGACCGGAACGGGACGGGGATCATGGAGACGAACCGGACGGACCCCGCCGGTGTCGACCTCCTCACCGGCCAGCAGCGCACGAATTTGCGACACGGCCGCCTCGAGCTGGGCCACCGTCGCCGGTCGCCGTCCGAGGAATCTCACCGCGGTGTCTCCGACACCCAGGACCAACCGGGCGCGCCCGGGCGCCACCGCGTCGACCGTGGCGATCGAGTTGGCCAGGACCGCAGGATCCCGCAGGACGGGGTTGTCGATGAACGGCGCCAGCGTGATGGTCGACGTCGTCTGGCCGGCCATGGCCAGAAGGACGTACGTGTCCCACGTCATGATGGGGTTGCAGAGCAGGAGGGCCTGCCCCCATCCGAGCATCTCCTTGCGCGCCACGTCGCCGGCGAAGCTGGTCGGGCTCGTGACGTCCCACCGGTTGAGACCCAGGACCGGTCGTGGCACACCGCAAACCTACGCGGCGGCCGTGCGGCAAGGGTGCATCGGCGTCGGGCGCCGCGTCATCAGCCGGCGTTCGGGCGTCCAGCGTCCATACTTGCCCCATGACGCCCGTGACGCCGCCGCTGGTCCTGGCCTCGGGTTCGAAGGCAAGGTTGCGGGTTCTCCACGACGCGGGATTCGACCCCAAGGTCGACGTCAGCGGAGTGGACGAAGGTGTCGGCGATCTGACAACCGCTGAGGCCGTCGTCGTCATCGCCGAGCGAAAGGCATCCTCCGTGGCGCTCCGTCACGACGATGCGCTGGTCCTTGGTTGTGATTCGATGCTCGAGCTCGATGGCATGTCATTGGGGAAGCCAGCGTCGGAGGCTGCGGTGATCGAGGTCTGGCGGAGTCTCTCGGGTCGGCAGGCCCAGCTCTTCACCGGTCACTGCCTGATCGACACGAGGTCCGGGGATCGCGTCCGGGAAGTCGTCAGCACCCTCATCAGGTTTGGGCGCCCGACCGAGGAAGAGCTCAGGGAGTACGCCGCCACCGGCGTGGCGCTCGAGCTGGCTGGCGCTTTCAGCATCGAGGGCCGCGGCGGACCGTTCGTGGAGGGTGTCGACGGTTCCCCGTCCAACGTCCTGGGCTTGTCGCTCCCCCACTTTCGCTCGATGCTGGCCGTCGTGGGGGTGCGGATCACCGATCTGTGGAAGTGACCTGACCTGCTCCAGAGGCCGGAGCAGAAGGAGACCTATGTCCCCGCCAACGGTTCCTTCCATCCGGGCGACCCGGTGCGTGCTCCCGCTGCCACCCGCAGGCCGATGAAATTCCGTTGCGCCTCCACGGTCCCGGCGCCGAAGCACAGGCCACGGATGTCTCGATACGCCCGCTCGAGCGGGTACTCGCGCGAGTAGCCGTAGCCGCCGTGGATCTGCATGGCCTCGTCGCACACGAACTTGGCCGCCAAGTTGGCCGCCGTCTTGGCCAGTGCCGTCTCGAGCGGCGGCGGCGTGCCGCTCGGACCCGCCAACCGCACGGCCCGGGCCAGCAGGAGGCGGGCCCCCTCGAGCTGCACCGTCATGTCGGCCAGCTTCCACTGCAGCCCCTGCAGCTCGGCCAGCGGCCGCCCACCGATGACCCGCTCGTTCATGTAGCGCACCGCGTGCTCGAGCGCGCCCTGGGCGGCACCGAGGCACATGGCCGCGTTGCCGCAGCGCTCGTGGTTGAGGTGCGAGAGCAACACCTTGAACGCCGCCGTGCTCGACGGGTCGCCAGCGAGCAGCACGTCGTCGTCCGTGATCTCTACCCCGTCGAAGGCCAGCTCTGCTTCGGTGGCGGCGTGGATACCCATTCCCTTGTGCCGCCCGGTGACCGACACGCCGTCGCGGTCGGTCGGCACGATCACCGCCCCGATGCCCTTGGCCCCGTCGCCGCCGGGCCAGCGGCACCACACGAGCACGCCCTGGGCGACGTCGCCCAGCGTCGAGTAGTTCTTGTAGGCGTTGAGCCGCCAGCGGCCCGGCCCGTCCTCCACCAGCGACGCCCGCATGTTCTGCACGGCCGATCCGGCATCGGGCTCGGTGATCCCGATGCTGATGATCGCGTCGCCGTCGGCCGCCGCCGGCAGCCAGCGCTCCTTCATGGCCTCGGGCCCCAGGTGCTCGATGCCCCGCGGCGGGCCGTTGTACGTCAGCTGGCAGCAGATGGCCGAGGAGACGTCGGCCCGCGCGATCTCCTCCAGCACGATGGAGGCCTCGACGTCGCCCAGGCCCAGGCCGCCCCACTGCTCCCCCACGGTGATGCGCAACAGGTCGGCCGCGGCGAGCGCCTTGCGCAACTCCGCGGGCACCGCGCCCTCCTCGTCGGCCACCTGTGCGCGCGGCGCCACCTCGCGGGTGGCCACGTCGCGGGCCAGCTGGCGCAGCGCCGCCTGGTCCTCGCTCTCGGCCAGCAGGTCGACGCCCGGGCCATCCGCCTCCGATCCGCCCATCAGCCGAGCTCGGTGCCCACGATGCCCACGAAGCTGACGCCCTCGCCCGGCGCGCCCCCCAAGTTGTGCGTGAGCCCGAGCGTCCGCCCCGGACCGACGGTGTTGATCTGGCGCTCTGGCGGCGCCTCGCCGCGCAGCTGCAACCAGCACTCGAAGAGCATGCGCAGGCCGGAGGCCCCGATCGGGTGGCCGAACGATTTGAGGCCGCCGTCGGGGTTGACGGGCAGGTCCCCGTCGCGGTCGAACGAGCCCTCGAGCACCTCCTTCCACGCGGTGCCCCGCTCGGCGAAGCCCAGGTCTTCCATGAGGACCAGCTCGGTCGGGGTGAAGCAGTCGTGCACCTCGGCCATGGCCAATTGCACCCGTGGCTCGGTGATCCCCGCTTGCGCGTAGGCGTCGGCCGCCGAGCGCACCACCTCCTCGAAGGTGGTGTAGTCGTAGGCGGGGTCGATCGGCCCCGCCGCCGGTCCCGCCACGAAGGCGAGCGCCTTCACGTAGAGCGGGTTCTCGCAGTATCGATGGGCGTCTTCGACCCGGCAGATGATGGCGGCGGCCGAGCCGTCGCTCACCCCGCTGCAGTCGAAGACCCCGAGGTCGCCCGCCACCAGCGGCGCCTTGGCGATGGTCTCCATGGAGACCTCCTTCTGGAACTGCGCCCGCGGGTTGCGCGCGCCGTTCTGATGGTTTTTGAAGGCGATGCGGCTCATGACCTCCTTCATCTGCTCCCGGTCGACGCCGTACTTGTGGGCGTAGGACGGGGCCAAGAAGGAGAAGGCCGCCGGTGACGAGAGCCCGGGGTCGGTGCCGTCCCCCACGGCGCGAATGCCGGTCAGGCCCGAGTAGCCGGTGTCCTTCAGCTTCTCGACCCCGATGGCCATCGCGGTGTCATAGGCACCGGAGGCCACGGCGTAGCAGGCGTTGCGGAAAGCCTCGGACCCCGTGGCGCAGTAGTTCTCCACCCGGGTCACGGGCTTGTAGTCGAGCTTGAGGGGGCGCGACAGCGTCACGCCGCACACGCCCGACGTCATGGTGCCGAGCCAGAAGGCGTCGATGTCGTGGATCGACATGCCGGCGGAGACCGCCGCCTCCGTGGCGGCGTCGGTCAGCAGGTCGTCGACGCCCTTGTCCCACAGCTCGCCGAAACGCGTGCAACCCATGCCGATGACGGCCACCTGGTCGCGGATGCCGCTGCTCGCCATCTCCTAGTCTCCTCGCTCACCGTTGTCGGATCGCCCCCCGGCGGGGCGAGCCTTCCAGAAGTAATTGTGCACGCCCTGGGCCGTCCACACGCGCCGGAAGGTCATGGAGACCCGGGCGCCGATGGACAGCTCGGAGGCCCGGACGTCCGTCATCTCGCAGCGGAAGCGGCCGCCGTCATCGAAGTCCACGATGACGCCCACGACTGGTGGCGAGAGGCTGAAGGCCAGGTGGTCGATGGTGAAGGTGGCCACGGTGCCCGGCACGTCGGCCAGGCGCTCGGGCTGCATCTGGTCGATGGTGTGGCAGGACAGGCAGGCCCGGGTGGGGGGCATGTGACGGAAGCCGCAGACCAGGCACCGGCTGGCCGCGAAGGCGTACTTCCACTCCTCGGAGCGGTGCACGGTCGGCGCACCGGGGCGCTCGGGGTCCGGCCGGCGCGGCGGCTCCCGGCGCAGCTGGCCCCGCCAGGTCAAGAACGTCGCGTAGGTGAGGTCGTCGCGGCCCGCTGCCACCTGTTCGGCCACCGACGGCACCCCGGCCTCCGCCCGGGCCCGCTGCACGTCGGTCAGCGCGTCGCTCGTGCGCAGCACCACGGCGTCCGCGCCGTCGGCCAGCGACAGGACGGTGATCACCTGTCCGGGTCGGGCGCGCTCGAGCACGTCGCACAGCGCCACGCCGGCATGGGCCGCGCCGAGGTTCCCCACCGACGCGGTCAGGTCGGGCGCCAGGACGCCGTCGCGCACGCCCAGGCCCGACGCGACCGCCTTCACCGCCCGCACGTGCAACCCGGTGACGATGGCATGGTCGACGTCTCCCTCGGCCAGGCCGGCGTCCTTCAACGCCGCCGCGTACGCCTCGCGGGCAAGCGGCACGTAGAGCTCTTCGCCGAAGCGCTCCTCCCAGACGTGCGAGTCCGCCTCGCCCGGCACGCGCCAGCGGTCGAGAAACTCGTCGCTCGCCGCCCCCCGGCCCACCAACTCGGCCACGGCGCCTTCGGGCGCGCAGATGAAGGCCGCCGCCCCGTCGCCGCTGTCCCGTTCCTCGGGCGAGCCCGCCAGGCCGGTGCGCAGATCGGAGAGGACGGCGAGGGTGGTGCGGCCGGCGCCGGTGGCACCGCTCAGCGCCAGCAGCAGCGTCCCCACCGCCGAGCGCGACGATCCCGCGAAGTCGTAGGACCCGCAGGCGCGCCCCAGCCCAAGGGCGGCGTGCACCGTCGTGGCGCTCGTCTTGTCGAGATACCCCGGGTCCGGGGTGGACAGGAACAGGTCCTGTACCGCCGCGGCGCCCGTCCCCACCGCCAGGGCCCGCCGCCCGGCCTCGACCCCCAGCGTGGTCGTGTCCTCGTCGTAGGAGGCCACGGCGCGGGTCCCTCGCCCACCGCCGCTCCCCAGCACTCCGCCGATGGCCGACCGCTGCAGTCGCCAGTACGGCAGATAGGTGCCCCATGCCGCGATGCCTCGAGCCATGGACCGACCTTACCGAGCGCCGACGCCGTGTTCCTACGCCGGTGCGTGCACGATGGCCGTGATGGCCGTCGGCGACACCGACACGGCCTTCTCCGAAAAGACCGTCCCCAGCGTTCCTCGGGTGACCCCGGCGGCCGCCGGGTCGACGGTCCGCTCCGCCCTGAGGCGGTCCCTCGGTCCGGCCCGTGCCCGCCGATCGACGTGCATGGCGCTTTCCTCAAGGGGTCCACCGTGAGCGACGAACGCGGTGCGCAGGGTGGCACCACGATTGCCCGTCACTGGCCGTGACCAGGATGTTCCCGCCGACCCATGGCCGACGACCGTTCACCTGCCAGGATCCCTCCCGGGGGCCCCCGCCCCCGACCCGGTCGCGGCCCTCCCGGCCCTGCCCTGCGCCGCCCTAGCCGCTGATCCCCACGATGGGTGCGTTGAGCTTGATCGATCCCGTCGAGCCGAAGAACGGTGGGCCGTTCGTGGTCGGGAAGGCGAAGATGCCCCCGTCGGATCCCGAGAGGTAGTAGCCCCCGGCCACCGCGGCCATGCCCACGATGGGCTTGTTGAGCTTGATCGATCCCGTCGATCCGAAGAAGGGCGGGCCCCCCGAGGTCGGATAACTGAAGATGCCCCCGTCGGTGGCCACGAGGTAGTAGCCGCCGCCGACCGGGGCCGTCATGCCGACGATGGGCTGGTTGAGGTGGATGGACCCGGCGGAACCCAAGAAAGCGGCATCGCCGTAGTTGAAGATGCCGCCGTCGGAGGCCACCAGCCAGTAACCCCTGCCGTCGGGCGTGGCCGCCATGCCGACGATGGGCTGGTTGAGGTGAATGGACCCGGTCGAGCCGTAGAACTGGGCGTCGCCGTAGGCGAAGATGCCCCCGTCGGAGGCGACGAGCCAGTAGCCCGCACCGTCCGCAGTCATCGCCATGCCCACGATGGGCTTGTTGAGATGGATGGACCCGGTCGAGCCGTAGAACTGGGCCGACCCGTAGGAGAAGATGCCCCCGTCGGCGGCAACCAAGTAGTAGCCGTCACCGCCCGGCATGACCGCCATGCCGACGATGGGCTGGTTGAGGTGCGAGCCGCCCATCGATCCCAAGAAGGGCGCACCGGCGCCGTAGGAGAAGATGCCACCGTCGGTGGCCACGAAGCGGTAGCCGGACCGCGCGATGGGAGCGGACATGATGAAGGGGGCGAACGAAACGGGGAGGGCAGGGGCCGTCTGGTAATCGCCCACCGCGACGCAGGCCCAGTCGGTCACGCACGACTCGCCGGCCACGGTGGTCTGCAGCGTGCCCTGGTTTGGCGTGTTGCTCACGATCGACCACGAGGTGCCGTTCCACTCGAGGGCCAGGCTGGCCGGCGACGGTCCCGAGGCGGCGCTCGCCGAGCCGACCGCGCTGCACGTGGTGGCACTGAAGCAGTCGACGCCCGTGAGCCCCTGGTTCTGGGTCGGCGAGGTGTCCGGGACGCTCGCCGGGATCGTCCACTGCGAGCCGTTCCAGGTCTCGATCAAGTTCTGCTTGGAGGTACCGATGGTCTGGCCCACGGCCTCGCAGAACGAGGCGCCCGCGCAGGACACGGAGGCCAGCTCGCTGCCGGTCACGCCGGTACCACTGGGGACGACGACGTTGCTCATGAGGGACCACGACGATCCGTTCCACTGCTGCGCGAAGGGCGTCGTCGTCGCGCTCCCCAGGCTGGTGGTGCCGACCGCAATGCACGACGTGCTGCTCACGCAGCTCATGCCCGTCGCCGCAATCACCGGCGGACCTCCGGAGGCGCTCGGAGTGCCGGCGGACACCAGCGACCACGACGTCCCGTTCCACTGGTTGCCGAACACGATCGGCGTGCTCACGTCGAATCCCGTCCCGAGGGCCTCGCACACCGTCGTCGAGACACAGGAGACCGACGAGAGGAAGGCGCCCCCGGTCACGGTGGCCGGGATCGCCGGGTTGGCCAGGGCCCACGTCGTGCCGTTCCATGTCTCGGCCACCGCTCCCGACCCGGACTTTCCTACCGCCATGCAGAACGCGGGTCCCACGCAGGACACGGAGTCCAGCTCGTCATCACTCGTCGCTGAAACGTTGACGCTCGGCACGACCGCCCACGACGTTCCGTTCCACTGCTCGACGAGCGTCCCGCCTCCGGCACCACTGTTCTGCTCCCCGACGGCCACGCAGAAGGTCGACAACGTGCAGGAGACGTCGTTGAGAAGGTTGGAACCCGACGCCGACGGCGCGTTGGCGTTGGACCAGTTCGTGGCGCCGACAGTCGGTGGGCTGGTGGGCGCCGCCACGGCCTGGGGGGATCCGAGGGATCCCACCGCAAGAGCGACCAAGAGTCCGGCCGCGGCGATCAGGAAGGATCGGAAGCTGTGCATAGCCCACTCCTTGAATCGGTTCGGGGGTCTGGCGCCACAGTAGGCGTGTTCATCGACGCCGTCGAGGGGTTGTTTCAGGCGGTGGCCGCCACCACCATCTCCCAGCTGTCAAGCTCGAGCGGGCCTCCACCGCCGGCCCGGAACACGACGTCGTGGAAGCCGGCCGCCTGCAGCCACGCCACCCACTCGGGCGGCGTCGGGAGCCGCACGAAGTACGAGGCGCGCCGGACGGCACCGTCCCGATGGACCGTCCGCTTTATGACCATCCGGCCCTGCACGGGATCGAAGGTGGAGACCTCGACCATCGTGTCGTCACCGTGCTGGACGACCACAGCATCGGGAGCCGGCGTGAAGTGGCGGACACCGCCGTCGTGGTGCATGGTGTCGATGGCCAGCTTCCCGCCAGGCCGCAGGACTCGGTGGAACTCCTGCAACACCCGGTGGCAGTCGGCGTCTTCGTAGTACCCGAACGAGTTCAGCCAGCACACCACCGCGTCGAACGGACCGTCTACCGGGAGGCTGCGCACGTCACCCGCAAGGTAGGTGACCGCGTCGGCGGATGACTTCGGATCGGAGCGGGCCTGTTCGAGATAGGCCGGCGTGAGGTCGACGCCCGTGACGTACATCCCCGCCGCGGCCAGCCGGCGGGCGATCCGCCCGTGGCCACACGGCGCGTCGAGGATCCGGGAACCGGGCGGCAGGTCGAGCAGCCCGAGGATCTCGGCGGTGTCGGCGTCCGAGTGTTCGTCGTCGATGGACTCTTCGTAGAAGTAGAGGTAGTCGTCCCCGAAGGTGGCCTCCATGTCGAACGTCATGGGCCATTTTCGCCGCCGGTAGGGTCGCCCGCATGCCGGCGACCGAGGATCTCTCCTTCGACACCGCGACGGCGGTGGTGCCGACCCGTGACCCGGACCTCTTCGGGGCAACCGTCCACCACCTGTGGACGGTGGGCGACAAGCCCAACGGCGGCTATCTCCTGGCCCTGCTCGGCCGGGCGGCTCGCCTGACCGCACGGAGCGAAGGTGGCCCGGACTGGGAGGTCGTGTCCTCCTCCATCACCTACCTGCGGCCGCCCGACCTCGGGCCCGCGACCGTGCGCACGACACTTCTCCGCCGTGGGCGCACCGCCGTCCACGTGCGCGCCGTCCTGGCCCAGGGCGAGCTCGACCTGGCCGACGCGGTGTTGGTCCTGGGCGAAATCCCCGCCGACTCCACCATCCGCTACGACGGCACGGAACCGCTGCGTGCGCCGGATCCCGAGGATTGCGTGCGCCTCACCCCGAAGATCCCGACCGGCGTCTACGTCGGGATCATGGACGTGCTCGACCTCCGGCTCGACCCGGCCACGCTCCCCTTTTCGGCCTCACCCCCGCCGGCGGGAGCGCCGGCTGAGCTGCGCGGGTGGACGCGGTTCGCCGACGGGCGGGAGCCCGACGCCCTCTCACTGCTGTTCTCGGCCGACGCCATCCCGCCAGCCACGCTCATGGTCGGCTCGACCGGCTGGGTGCCCACGCTGCAGATGTCCGCCTACGTGCGGGCCCGTCCGGCACCGGGCTGGCTGGGCATCCGCATGACGGCCGGCCTGGTGGCCGACGGCATGGTGGACGAGACGTGCGTCCTGTGGGACAGCCGGGGCCACATGGTGGCCCAGTCCACCCAGCTGGCACGGCTCCGCTTCCCCGACGAGCTCGGTTGAAGCAAAGGGACGGCCCTAACCTGTGGCCGTGACCGACCTGGAGCGGCTCGGCCCGTCTGACCTGGAGGGCGTCGCGGAGCTGTGCAACCGGTCGTTCGCCGACCCGCCGTCGATCGACGAGCTCGACGGCGCGCTCTTTGCGGCGGACCAGTCGGTCGTGATCCTCGGCGACCCTGCCACGGGCGTTGTGGCCGGTGTCGAGTGCGACGACGGCGCCCATGTCCGGCTGCTGGCCGTCGATCCGTCGGCACGCGGTCGCGGACTGGGCCACGCCCTCGTGCAGGCGGCGGAGGACTGGGCCGTTGCGGCGGGGCATCGGAGCCTGAGCGCAGGGGCAGACCCGCCCTACTTCCTGTGGCCCGGCGTGCCGTCCAGCGAGACCTCACTCGTCTGCCTCTTCGAGCGGCGTCACTACAGCCGCGCCGAGACGAATTTCAACATGGAGGTCGACCTCCTCACGATTCCGGACGATCCCGGAGGGCACTACCTGGCCGGCGCGGACGACGCGGCGGAGCTCGACGAGTGGATGACGACCAACTGGTCGAACTGGCGACTCGAGGTGCTGCGCGCTCTCCACAAGGGCAACCTCGTCGTGGCCCGCGAGGATGGCGATTCGGGCCCCATCGTCGCCTTCTGCGCGTTCGAGGTGAACCGGCGTGGCCTCCTCGGCCCCGTGGCCGTGCGCCCTGACCTGATGGGCCGGGGCCGGGGCAAGGGCGTCCTCCTCGGCGCCCTGCACGAACTGCACCGACGGGGCGCCCGGCGGGTCGCCGTCGTCTGGGTGGGACCGGTCCTGCCCTACGCCGCGGTCGGCGGTCGGGTGAGCGACGTGTTCTTCGTCTACCGCAAGGAGCTCGCGTGAACCTGCTGCCGGTGCCACGGAGCGTCGAGCTGACCGACGAGCGGGTGCCGAACCGGCCGCCAACGCGCCGGATCGACGCATCACTGCCCGCCCAGGGTTACGAGCTGCGCATCGGCCCGTCGGGCGTCGAGCTGGCTGGGTCCGACGACGCCGGCCTCTTCTACGGCGAGGCCACCCTCGCCCAACTGGAGCGGCTCCACGATGGCGCGCTGCCCGTCGGTGTGATTGAGGACCATCCCGACCTCGCGGTTCGAGGCGTCATGCTCGACGTCTCGCGCGACAAGGTCCCCACCATGGCCACCCTGCAGGCCGTGATCGACCGGCTGGCGTCGCTGAAGGTCAACCAAGTGCAGCTGTACTCGGAGCACACCTTCGCCTACCGCCACCATCCGGAGGTCCACGCCGCGGCGAGCCCCTTCGACGCACAACAGATCCGGGACCTCGATGCGTTCTGCCGCGCCCGTCACGTCGAGCTCGTGCCGAACCAGAACTGCCTCGGGCACATGAACCGCTGGCTGAGCCACGGTCGCTACCGGCCGCTGGCCATCGCCCCCGAGGGCTTCGTCGACCCCTACGGCATCACGCGGCCGCCGATGACGATCGAACCGTCCGATCCGGCCTCGCTCGTGCTCGTCCGCGAGCTCCTGGCGGAGCTGCTTCCTCTCTTCAGCAGCCGAAGAGTCCATGTCGGGCTCGACGAGGCGTGGGAGCTGCCGGCGGACCGCATGGATGACTTCTTGGCCTGGGTGGCCACGCTGCGCGCACTCCCGGAGCTGGCCGGACGGGAGATGCTGATGTGGGGTGACATGTTCTCGGGTCGGGCCGACGTGGTCGCCTCACTTCCCCGGGACGTGACCGTGTGCGAGTGGGGCTACGACGACTGGTATCCCTTCGACGAGCGCTGCGCCGTGCTGGCGGAGGCGGGCGTGCCGTTCTGGGTGGCCCCGGGGACCTCGAGCTGGATGAGCATCCTGGGCCGCATCACCAACGCCCGCACCACCTGCCGGCGGGCCGCGGCGGCGGCGCTGGCCCACGGCGGGTCGGGCTACCTCAACACCGACTGGGGCGACCTGGGCCACCTGCAGCAGTGGGTGGTCAGCGAGCCCGGACTGGCCTACGGCGCCGCCGTGTCCTGGTGCCTCACGACGAACGAGGACCTCGACCTGGGCGCGGCGCTGAGCACCCACGTCTTCGGCGACCCGACCGGCGGGCTGGCCGAGGCCGTCCTGGCCCTCGGGGATGCCCATCGACTCGTCACGCCACAGTTCCCGAACATGTCAGCCCTCGTCATGAACCTCTACTACCCGCAGCTCCCCGTCGGTCGTGGCCTGACCGCTGGACTCGAGGCGGCCGAGCTCGACGCGGTCGACGACTGCCTCGAGACGGCCCGCGGCGCCACCACGAGGTCCCGCCCCGACCGCGATGACGCCACGCTGCTGATCGACGAGGTCGTCTTCAGCATCGACCTCGTCGCCCTGTTGGTCGGCGACGCCCGTGCTCGCCTCGCCGGCGACGGAACCCTCGGCTCGGTGCCCGGGGACGAGCGAGGCCGTCTGGGTGCCGAGCTCGACCTGCTCGTCGATCGCTACCGCCAGCTCTGGCTCCAGCGCAACCGGCCGGGAGGTCTGGACGACAGCCTCACCTGGTTGCAGAACCTGCAGGCCGCATACGCGTCGGGTCGTCCGGATCCGCTCTGGGGCGGTCTGCGAGCACCCACACGCGCGTAGCAGTCCACTGCGGGGACGGGTTCTCTTACGAGATTCCTATGGGGGGCTCAACGGAATCCAATGTGTGCTCCAGCCGTTTCCAAGATTCGTCTGATAGCCCAAACGCATGCCCGCTCGCGCCCCCGCCCCGCGCCGGCTCGGCCACCGACCCGCCCTCGACGGAATCCGCGGCATCGCCTGGGCCGTCGTGTTCTTCTCCCACGCGCTGTCGCTCCCCATCGCCATGGGTCAGATGGCGATGTTCGTCTTCTTCGCGCTCAGCGGCTTCCTCATCACGGGGCTCCTCGTCGAGGAGCGCGCCGCGACCGGCCGCGTGTCCCTGTCGAACTTCTTCGCGCGTCGCGCCCTACGCCTGTTGCCCGCACTGGGCTTCTTCCTGGTCGGGTGGCTCGCCGTCGTCCTGGCCACGCGGGGCCACGCGCCGTGGACGACGACGGTGCCCGGGGGAGGGACCGCCACGGGCACACCTGCGTGGGTCGCGCTGCAGGGAGTCGGTGCCGCTGCCCTCTACGTCACGAACTGGGCCGACGTGTGGAACTGGTTCTCGGGCTACGTGCCCCTGGGGCACCTGTGGTCGCTGGCGGTGGAAGAGCAGTTCTACCTGCTCTGGTCCCCCGTGGTCGTCCTCCTGCTCTCGCGGCGCAGCAGGACCGCGGTCTTCTGGGCCGCTGGGCTCGCCGCAGTCGCCTCCTTCATCGACGTCGCGGCACGCAGCGGGCACGGATTGACGGTCGCCCTCGACATGGGCACCGACACCAGGGCGGGAGCCTTCCTGGTGGGAGCGGCGCTGGCGGTGGCGTGGTCACGGCGCGCGGCGTGGGTGCGCGTCGTGGAAGCAGGAAGCGGACGGGTCACGGTGGGCGTGGCCCTCGCCGTGCTGGCGGTGGGCTCCTGGGTGTTCGACCACCGCGTCTCGAGCCCTGTCTTCACCCTGACCTGGGTCGCCGTCTCCGTCGCGGCCGGCCTCCTGGTCATCGCCTACCTGGGTGACGAGCGGGCGCGGCACGCCGGGATGGTGGCGTCACCGGTCGCCACCTACGTCGGCCGGCGCTCCTACGGCCTGTACCTGTGGCATTACGTCTGGCTCACCTGGTTGGCCGGCCTCGGCCTCCTGGGGGTCCCCCTGGCGCTCGGCGCGTCGTTCGTGATGGCCGAAGTGTCGTGGCGGCTCGTTGAACGACCGGCACTGGCACGCAAGAGCCGCTTCTCCTCCACACCCGCCCGCACGCCCAGCGTCACGCCTCCGGCGCCCGTGGCGGCCCCTGCTGCGCCGGCGGTCAAGGTCCCGGCCTGATCGGCCGGGGAGCCGCCCGGCGCGACGGAGCCGCGGCCCGTCACGCGGCGTTCTCGCCACCCTCCTCGTCGGCCTCCTCCTCGTCGTCGGCCTCGTAGCAGTCCCACGAGCAGTACCCCGCGATCCGCGAAGAAGCCGGGTGGAACCGACAGCGCCGGCACAGCTGCGTCGTCATCATGCTTCTCTCTTTCGAACCGTCGATTTCGTACATGGTCGTGCTGCTCCAGCGCACGTCCGAACGCAAAAGAGCCGCTCCCCTGTGGGAAGCGGCTCCTCGACGCCGGACTGGTGAGAGTCCTTCCTACGGCGTCGGGGCCACGTCCCGCTGGCTCAGCTTGGGGATCCCACAGATCTGTACCTCGGACATGGCGAGGCGCGACTGACCGAGGGAATTGCCCTCGTGTTGACACCGGTACAGCCGGCCCTGGGTCAGGTTCCGCTCCGTCATGATCGTCCCAGTATACGAGTCGCCCATGTCCCCCCCGGGCGCCACGAAGACAGATCGGACAGATTTCATCAGCGCGTCACACAGCGCGGGCGCGACCGGTCAGTCCGCCGAGTCATGACCGTGGGGGTGGGAATCGAGCAGAACCGACCAGAGGCAGATACGTTGCGAGCATGGCGCTCGCCCTCGGCATCGTGACACCGGTCCTGCACATGAACCCGCGCTTCGACCCACCTGAATGGGAGGTGACGGCCAGCGTGGACGACGTGGTGTGGGCGGTCCAAGAGGCCGAGCGGTTGGGCTACGACTGGGTGGCCTGCTCCGAGCACATCGCCATTCCCTCGGCTGCGTCCACCGTGCGCGGCGGCCGTTACTTCGACCCCTTCTCGACGCTGGGCTACTTTGCCGCCAAGACGTCGCGCGTGGGTCTGCTCACCCACATGGCCGTGTTGCCCTACCACCATCCGCTCGAGCTGGTGAAGCGGCTCGGCACCCTGGACGTTCTGAGCGGTGGGCGGGTCATCGCCGGCGTCGGCGTCGGGTCGCTCCAACCCGAGTTCGAGGTCCTCGGGCACGCGTTCGACGGGCGGGGCGAACGGGCCGACGACGCCATCCGCGCCATCCGCGCCGCGTGGGGGCAACGGGTGCCCGAGTACCACGGCACGCACTACGACTTCGAGGGGTTCATCGTCGAGCCCTCGGGCCTGTCCCGGGAGATCGAGGTCTGGGTCGGCGGCCGCACCCGCCGTTCACTGCGCCGTGCGGCCACGCTCGGTGACGCCTGGATGCCCTTCGGCTTCAAGCTCGACCAGCTCACCGTGCTCCTGACGAGCCCCACGGTTCGAGACAACCTGGCGCGCTCCGCCGAAGAGCGCGGGCGTCCGCTCAAGGTGCTCCTCGCCCCCGAGCCGCCCATCGACCCGCTCGGCGCTCCCGGGCCGACGACCGACTTCCTCGCCTCCTACGTCGCCATCGGGGCGACGGGTTTCAGTGTGCGCTTCGACCACACCTCGCTCTCGCACTACGGCGAGCAGATGGCCGCTCTGAAGTCAGTGGTGGACGCCGCAGGCTTCTGAGGCACGGAGTCCGGGCCGATCGCCTCGGTCAGGCCGGTGTTTCCGCCAGCCTGGCCTTGAGCTCCGGCTTGATGACCTTGCCGGTCGGATTGCGGGGCAGGGCGTCGACGAAGATGAACTGGCGGGGCACCTTGTAGTCCGCCAGGTGCTCGAGTCCGAAGGCGCGCAGATCCTCGGCGTCGGCTCGGGCGCCCGGTTGCAGCACGACGAAGGCGACCACGTCTTCGCCGAGTACCGGATGCGGCGCGCCCACGACGGCAACCTCCTTCACCGCGTCGTGTTGCACGAGTGCGTGCTCGACATCGGTGGCATGAACATTGTTGCCGCCGCGGATGATCACGTCCTTGGAGCGGCCGACGATATAGAGGTAGCCGTCCGCATCGAGCTTGCCCAGGTCCCCGGTGATCAGCCAGCCGTCCCGCCACGTCTCGGCCGTGGCCTCGGGGTCCCGGTAGTACTCGCGCTGGCGGCCCGGCATCTGCAGCCGCACCTCCCCCACCGCGTCAGGCGGCAGCGGCCGGTCGTGCTCGTCCACGATCTGCACGACGGCGGGCGGGGCGATCTGCCCGACCGAGCCGGGACGCTTGACCGCTTCCCCCTTGGGCATGATGCAGTACGCCGAGCCGGCCTCGGTCATGCCGTAGTTGTTCGAGACCATGGCGTGGGGCATCTTGTCCTGCAGGCGCTCGACCACGTAGGGGGCCAGCGGCGCGCTCCCGACCGAGCACATCTGCACCGACGACAGGTCGGCCGCGGCGAAGCGGGGATTGTCGATGAGGAGGTGCGCCATGGCGGGGACGAGGAAGACGGCCGTCGGATGCTCCTCTTCGACCACCCGCAGCCAGCGGTCGGCGTCGAAACGAGGCTGGTAGATGACCTGCAGGCCGAGCTTCATGGGCGTGTAGACGAGCGCGATGCCGGCAAAGGTGAACAGCGGGCTGGCGTGCAGCCAGCCGGCGCCGCTCCAGTTGGGCTCGACCGACCCGATCATGGACCCGTTGGAGTGGCGAACCGCCACCCCTTTGGGACGGCCGGTCGTCCCCGAGGTGTAGAGGATGTCGGCCAAGTCGTCGCTCTCGCGCGGGGCCTGGAAGGGCGAGCGGTCGCCGGCGACGGCATCGGCCCAGCTGAGCGCCGAGTCCGGTCGGCCCGGTGGCGGGGGGCTCCCCTCGGGTCCGGCGTCGATGAGGGCGACGAGGCGGCCGGACCCGGCCTCCAGGTCGCTCCCGAGCAGGTCACCGTCGGCCACCACGGCGGTCGCGCCCGAGTGGGCGAGCACATGGGCCACCTCGGACGGGGCCAGGCGGGGGTTCATGGGGACCGCCACGCCGCCGGCCCGGTGCGCCGCCGAGTACGACACCAGCCAGTGCAGGGCGAGCTCGGGATGCAGGTGGATGCCCACCCGGGCGCCGGGCTCGAGGCCGGAGTCGAGGAGGCGGCGGGCCAGGGCGTTGGCGGCGCCGTCCCACTCGGCGAACGTCATAGATCCGACGTCGACGACGGCGAAGGCCGGCCGGTCGCCGAATTCGGTAGCCATGCGGGCCAGGTGTTCGTCCATCAGCACGGATGCGGATCCCCCAAGAGGCTGGTCGGCGCTGGAAATTGACGCCAGTGTCAGGTTCGTTGCAGCATGGCCGATGCGCCTCCGGGGGTCAATCCCGGAGGTGATCAGCCAGTTTGTTTGCCCCGGGGCGCGGCCACCGGGTCATGACCAGGAAGAGGCGCCATGACGACGGTCCGTTTCGACCTCCCGACGCCGGAGGGCGACACCATCGAATTCTGGGAGGCCACCAAGGACGAGCGACTCCTCATCAAGCACTGCCTCGACTGCGACGCCTACTCCTACTATCCCCGGCCCTTCTGCCCGAAGTGCTGGAGCGAGCGGGTGGAATGGTACGAGGCCAGCGGCGACGGGACGCTCTACACCTGGTCAGTGATCTACAACAACGACCAGCCACCCTTCCGTGACCGCGTGCCGTACGTGGCGGCCATCGTCGACCTGGCCGAAGGGCCGCGCATGATGACGAACGTCGTGGACTGCCCGTTCGACGAGCTGCGGGTCGGCATGCCCCTGCGGGTAACGTTCCAGCCCATCTCCGACGAGTTCACGATCCCCGTCTTCGTACGGGCCTGAGGAGCACACATGACCGATGCAACCGATGCCGTCATCGTCGCCGCCGTCCGCACCCCGATCGGACGATCCGGCCGCAGCCTGGCCGGGCTCAAGATTCAAGACATCGGCCTCCAGACCGTGGCGGGCGTCATCGAGTCGGCCGGCCTGGAGGCGGACGACATCGACGACCTGATCCTCGGCGAGGTCCTCCAGGGTGGCGGATGCACGGCCCGCTACGTGGCCAACGCGCTGGGCCTGCCGCCCGACACGCCCGGCGGCACGGTCCAGCGCCAGTGCGCCACCGGGATGATGGCGGTGCAGGAGGCCGCGGCCAACATCCGTTCGGGCATGGCCGAGGCGGTCATCGCCGGCGGCGTGGAATCGATGACCCGGTCACCGCTCTTGTTCGAGAAGTCGCCCTATCCCTTCGGGGGCGTCGAGCGCTTCATACCGCCGAGCCATCCAGACTCGCCCGAAGCTCCCAACATGAACATGCTCATCACGGTGGGCGAGAACACGGCCCGCGAGTGCGGCATCACCCGCGAGGAGTCGGACGACTGGTCGTACCACTCGAACATCCGGGCCGTGGCCGCCACCGACGACGGCCGCTTCGCGGAGGAGATCCTCCCCGTCACCGTGCCGGCGGGACGGGGCGAGACGGCAACCGTCAGCGTGGACGAGCACCCGCGCCGGGACACGTCGCTGGAGAAGCTGGCCGCGCTGCCGTCGTTGACCGGACCGAACGGCACGATCACCGCCGGGAACTCGTCGGGCATCGCCGACGGTGGCGCCGCCCTCGTTGTGGTCGCCCGCTCCTACGCCGAGGCCCACGGCATGGAACCGCTGGCGACGGTCCGGTCCTGGAACTCGTGCGGGATAGAGCCCGCCCGCACCGGGCTGGCGCCGACGGTGTGCGTCCCCCGGGCGCTGAACCGGGCCGGGCTCAGCGAGTCCGACGTGGACCTGGTCGAGATCAACGAGGCCTTCGCCTCGATGGCGGTGGCCTGTTCACGCAAGCTGGGGTTCCCCCACGACATCGTCAACGTCAACGGCGGGGCCGTCGGAATCGGGCACCCCGTCGGTGCCTCGGGAGCGCGCATCTTGGTGACGCTCATCCACGAGCTGCGCCGGCGCGGCGGCGGCATCGGGGTGGGGACGCTGTGCGCCGGGGGCGGCATGGGGTCGGCGACGGTGCTCGAGGTTCATCCGCGGGCCTAGGTGTACACCTAGGAGGAGGCGGCTCCCGTGGCGGCCTCGGTGGTGGCGCTCAGCGGGAGCCCTCAGCGGTGGTGCTCAGTAGTGGCGCAACTCGACGAGGTGCCCGCTCGGATCGAACAGGTAGACGGTGGGCCCCAGGCCCCGGGCCCCGGCTTCCTCGCCCGGACCCTCCATGTTGCCCACGTCGTGGAACGAGTCGCCGAAGGGGAGTGCGGCAGCGCGCACCCGAGCGAAGATGGCGTCGAACTCCTCCGGTGACAGGGCGAAAGCAAGGTGCTCGCCCCCCTCGGTGCCCCAGGGTGCCAGCTGCAGCGTGGTCTCGGGGCTGACCCGGATGACCGAGAACGGGCCGTCCTCGCCTTCGTGACCGAAGCCCATGATGTCGGTGTAGAAGCGGACGCTGGCGTCACGGTCGTTCACCGTCAGGATGAGATGGTCGAGCGTCGCCATGCCGGTGGTGCCTTCTATTCCTTGTCGCCGCTGTCGTCGGCCATGTGGTCCTTGATGGCGTTGACGACCGTCGGGTCGAGCAGGGTGGTCACGTCGCCCAGCGGCCGGTCGTCGGCGACGTCGCGCAGGAGGCGCCGCATGATCTTGCCGCTCCGTGTCTTGGGCAGCTCGGGTGTCAGCATGATCTGGCGCGGCTTGGCGATCGGGCCGATCTCGCGGGCCACGTGGTCGCGCAACTCGGCGACCAGCTGCTCCCCCGCCTCGCCGTCGACGTCGCTCGCCCCTTTGAGGGTGACGAAGGCCACGATGGCCTGGCCGGTGGTGGCGTCGGTGGCGCCCACCACCGCGGCCTCGGCCACGGCCGGATGGCCGACCAGCGCGTGCTCGACCTCGGTCGTCGAGATCCGGTGCCCCGAGATGTTCATGACGTCGTCGACACGGCCGAGGAGCCACAGGTCGCCGTCGTCGTCGCGCTTGGCCCCGTCGCCGGCGAAGTAGCGGCCCGGGAAACGCTTCCAGTACGTCTCCATGAACCGCTCGTCGTCCCCGTAGATGCCCCGGGTCATCCCCGGCCAGGGCTGCGTGATCACGAGGTAGCCACCCTCGCCGTTGCCCACCGAGTTTCCCTCGTTGTCGATGACGTCGGCGAAGATGCCGGGGAACGGCGTCATGGCCGCCCCGGGCTTGGTGGCGGTGATCCCGGGGAGCGGCGTGATGAGGATGCCACCGGTCTCGGTCTGCCACCACGTGTCCACGATCGGGCAGCGGTCGCCGCCTATGTGGGTGCGGTACCAGATCCAGGCCTCGGGATTGATCGGCTCGCCCACCGATCCGAGGAGTCGCAGGCTCGTCATGTCGTGCGCAGCCGGGAGGTCCTCCCCCCACTTCATGAAAGTCCGGATGGTGGTCGGCGCCGTGTAGAGGATGTTGACCTTGTACTGCTCGACGATCTGCCACCAGCGGTCGCGGCTCGGCGTGTCCGGCGTGCCCTCGTACATGACCGAGGTCGCGCCGTTGGCCAGCGGGCCGTAGACGATGTAGCTGTGCCCGGTGACCCAGCCGATGTCGGCTGCCGTCCAGAACACGTCCTTCTCGGGCTTGAGGTCGAAGATGAGGCGGTGGGTGGCCGAGACATGGGTGAGGTAGCCACCACTGGTGTGGAGGATGCCCTTCGGCTTCGCCGTCGTGCCGCTGGTGTACATGATGTAGAGCGGGTGCTCGGCGTCGAAGGCCTCCGCCTCGTGCGTCTCGGGCTGCCGGGGCACCAGGTCGTCCCACCACACGTCACGCGACTCGTCCCACGCCACGTCCTGCCCGGTCCGGCGGACGACCACCACGTGCCGCACGTCCGGACACTCCTGCACGGCCTCGTCGACCGCGGGCTTCAACGCACTCGCTGCACCGCGGCGATAGCCGCCGTCGGCGGTGACGACGAAATGGGCGTCGCAGTCGAGGATCCGGCCCCGCAGGGCGTCCGACGAGAACCCGCCGAAGACCACCGTGTGCGGTGCGCCCAACCGGGCGCAGGCCAGCATGGCGACCACCGTCTCGGGGATCATCGGCATGTAGATGGCGACCTTGTCCCCCGCCCGCACTCCCAGCTCGGTCAGGCCGTTGGCGGCCTGGGACACCATGGTCAAGAGGTCGGCGTAGGTGATGGTCCGCGTATCCCCCGGCTCCCCCTCCCAGTGGAAGGCAACGCGGTCACCGAGGCCGGCGGCAACGTGGCGGTCGACACAGTTGACCGCCACGTTGAGCGTGCCGCCGACGAACCACTTGGCGAACGGCAGGTTCCACTCCAGCACCTCGGTCCAGGGTGTGTCCCATGTCAACTGCGCGGCCTGGGCGGCCCAGAAGGCCAGGGGATCGGCTTCGGCCTCGGCGTAGATCCCCGGCTGCGCGTTGGCATCTTTGGCCAGACGTTCGGGCGGCGGAAAGGTCCTCGTCTCGTTCAGTAGGGCGGACAATCCCTGCTCCGGGCTCTCGCTCATATGACCTCCTTCCGCGCGTGGGACGATCACACCCTGCCTAGCAGAAGGGTGGGCGATCGGCCACGACTCAGCGTCCCTCCCGCAGCTCGAACCCCTCGAAGGTGAACGCCGGAGTCACGGTCGCTCCGACGAGGGAGTAACGGCCCAACGGGCGGGCTGATTGCCAGACGCCAGCCTGGACGACGACCTGCGGCGCTTGTCCGGACGCGACGTCTGGCCCGACAACGTGCGCGACGCGCCTCCCATCTGACCATTCGAGGATGAGCTCGAGCGGGTCGCCGGCATAGAAGTGCCACAGCTCGGTGGCATCGATGCGATGCGGCGCCGAGACCTCGCCCTGCAACAGGAGGTAGTAGATGGCGCTCCCACCGGGCCGCTCGCCGTCGGCCGCTTCCGCCACCCAGGTGCGGCGGTACCACCCACCCTCAGGATGGGGAACGAGATCGAGCGCAGTGATCAGCTGTTGACCCGGGCGCACCCCGCCAGCCCCCTCAGGCCGAGCCGACCCCGAGAGCGTTGGCGACGGTGACGGAGTGCTCGGCGGCGCCGCCGAAGAGAGCGCCGCTCGACTCTGCCCGCTTCATGAAGAGATGCCCGTCGTGCTCCCAGGTGTACCCGATGCCGCCGAAGGACTGCAGCGAGTCACGGCACACGGCGCGCTGGCAGTCGTCGCTGGCGGCTTTGGCCATTGCGGCGGCTGATGCACGGGCAGGCGTGTCCTCGTCGATGGCGGCCACGGCGAAGTAGCACAGCGAGCGGGCGCGCTCGAGGGAGAGGAACATGTTGCTCATCTTGTGCTTGACCGCCTGGAACGAGCCGATCGCCACCCCGAACTGCTGGCGGTCCTTCACGTAGGCGAGGACCATCTGGAAGAGCGCGTCGCAGGCGCCGACCGTCTCGAGCGCGAGGGCGACAGTGGCCTCCTGGAGCGCGCGGGTGACGGCGAGCGTCGAGGCCGCGCTCCCGGGCTCACCGAGTGCCCGGTCGTCGGGGACGAGCACACGGTCCAGCGTGACCGTGGAGAGGGGCCTGCTCGCATCGAGCGAGCGCACGGGGGCCAGGCCGGCATCGACCGCGGGGACCACGAAGGCGCCGATGCCGTCACCCGCCCGAGCGACGACGGCAACCTCGGTCGTCCCGTCGCCCCCCAGGACCCCAAGTTTGGTCCCGTCCAGGACCCAACCGCCCTCGGCACGCTCTGCCGTCATGGTGACGTCGCTCAGCCTCGAACCCCGACGGTGGTCGGCGAGCGCCACGGTCCCGGTCAGAGCCCCGGTGGCGACCGGCGAGAGGAAGCGCTGCCGTTGCTCGGGGGTGCCAGCCTCACGGACCATCGGGGCGAACTGGGTGACCGTGGCCAGAAGGGGCCCGGGGGCGACGACCCGGCCCAACTCCTCTACGACGACGGCCGTCTCGACGAAGGTGAGGCCGATGCCGCCGTTCTCTTCGGGGACGGCCAGGGCGGGCCAGTCCAGTGCCACCATGGAACCCCAGAGCTTCTCGGGTTCCTCACCGGTCTCCACGACACGGCGAACAACATCGACCGGGCACTCCTTCTCGAGAAACGAACGGACCGAGGAACGCAGCTCTTCCTGCTCGCTCGTGAACTCGAGCTCCACCGCCCTCCTTTCCCCTGCACTGCCGGTTGGTTGATCTTCGATCCGGTTCCATGCCTGCCCAGCTGACGGCAGGTCGGGGCGAGTGTATCTGACGCCCCTGTCGGCCTCCGATGCCCTGTGCTACCTTCTCGGCGCACCGCTGTCTGGGAGCAGGGTGAGGGATGCCCCGGGGGGTCGCCGGTCCGTGGCGCGAGCCCGGGCCGGCGATTCGGGGGTGTCCACAATTCGACACAGCACTTCGAGGCGGTGATCGTCGCTCGCCTACACTCTCCGGTGCGCCTCTAGCTCAACGGCAGAGCAACGGACTCTTAATCCGCAGGTTTCGGGTTCGAATCCCGAGGGGCGCACTCTGTGATGTGTCAAGACATCGGAGAGCGATGTCTCGAGACATCGTAGAGCTGGCATTCGGCCAGGTCTATGGCTTCAGGGGATCCGCTGATAGTCGACGCTCGGATCCAAGGTCAGGTGCCGCAGCGGCGAGCCGTCGATGCCGAGTATCTGCACGTCGAGGCCAGCCACGAGCAAGATGACCCGCCAGCCGGCGTAAGGACAGCCCACCCCGATGTGGTGCAGCTTCCCCTTGTAGCGCAGCGTCACCGATCCGCCGCGATCAACCTTGTCGTGGCGGATGCGATAGCCGGCGGCCTCGATGCGAGGGCCGACGGGTCCAGCCTTCTCCCGGGCGCTCCAAGCCTCGAGGGGCGTTCGACGTCCGAGACTTCGATGCGGCCGCTCGGTGTTGTAAGAGTCGACGAAGCGGTTGAGCTGACCCCGCAGGAGCTTCTTCGTCGTGGCCGGCTCCTGCTTGGCGAGGTACTTCTTCATGGTCTGGTGGAAGCGTTCGACCTTGCCGCAGGTCTGGGGGTGGTAGGGCCGAGAGTGCCTCGTCTCGATGCCAAGGGACAACAATTCCGCCTCCATGGCGCCAACCGCGGACCCTGGTGGGGTGGTGAAGATGCGCCCGTTGTCGGTCAGAAATCGCTTCGGATAGCCCCAGGTTGCAGCGGCCTTGTGCAGCGTGCGCACCACGTCGGGCGAGCGAGTGGTGACGAAGACCCTTGACGCCACACACAGCCTCGAGTGGTCGTCGATGATGTTGAGGACCTCATAGACGACGTCATCGGCCACTTCGACGTGGGTGACGTCGGCCTGCCAGCACTCGTTGGGGAACTCGGCGCTGAAGCGGGTCCACGAGCTCTTGGGCCGCTTGTGAGGCTCGGGGGTGACGAAGCCCCGGGCGACGAGCACCCGGTGGATGGTCGAGACCGAAGGGATCTCACGTCCAGGGGTGGCCATGTGGAAGTGGATGGTCTCGGCCCCGGCGTCGAAGCCACCCTCGGCGAGCTCCTTTCGTCGGCGCACGATCTCGTCCTCGTAGAGGTCGGCGATCCGAGTCGGGCTGGTCTTGGGTCGCCGAGAGCGTGGCTCGAGCCCGGCCTTACCCTCGAGGCGGTAGCGGCGCAGCAGCTTGAAGAGCCAGCTCTCGCTCACCTGCCCGCGATTTTTGAATCTCCCCACCCTCGATCACTGAAATTCCCCACCTTGAGCCCGGTGAGCTGAACCATCCACCCGCGGCGGTGGGCCCCCTTCGATGCTGACGAGCGACCAAGCAAGCCAGCTCGAAGGGAGACCCGCTCCGCATGCTCACACATGGGGAAGACGTGGAAGCACATGCACTCAGAAGCAGGGGCTGGACGATCTCGGCGATCGCCCGGCACCTCGGTCGGGACCGCAAGACCGTCCGGGGCTACATCAACGGGACGACCGTTCCGGGCGTCCGGGCCAAGACGGCCCCGGACCCGCTCGAGCCGTTCACCAAGTACGTGGAGGCCCGGTTCGTCGACGATCCGCACGTCTGGGCCTCGGCCCTCTATGACGAGGTCTCGCGGCTCGGCTATCCGCTGAGCTACCCGAGCTTCGCCCGCCAAGTGCGCTTGGCCGGCCTCCGTCCGCACTGCGAAGCCTGTTCGGGGGTCAAGGGCCGCGACACCATCGAGATCGAGCACCCACCGGGCGAGGAGATCCAGTGGGACTGGTTCGAGCGGCGAGGTGCCCCGTGGGGAGCGACGGCCTACGTGCTGTTGGGCACGCTCCCGCACTCGGGCAAGGTGCGCGGCGTGCTCGCCGAGAAGATGGACCAGCCCCATCTCATTGAGGCCATGGACGAGGTGCTCCGGCGCCTGGGCGGGACGCCGCGGGTGTGGCGGACCGACCGCCTGGCGACCGTGATCGTGCCGGGCACGGGCGACGTCCAGCCCTCCTTCGCCCCGGTGGCCAAGCACTATCGGGCCGTCGTCGAGCCCTGTCCACCCCGGCGGGGCAACCGCAAAGGTGCAGTGGAATCCTCCGTGCGCTTCACCTCGGGTCGTTGGTGGCGCACCATGACGGCCACCACACCACAAGAGGCTCAGCGCTCCCTCGACGTCTTCTGCGCCACCACCGGTGATGCCGCGCGAACGCAGAGGACCGGGCGGTGAACGCACCACCGTCGCTGAGCTGGCCGACGCCGAACCGCTGCTCGCCCTTCCGGCCGCACCGTTCCCGGCAACGACCGAGGTCCGCCGGATCGTCGCCGACAATGCCAGCGTCGCCTTTGGCGGCAACCGCTACTCGGTGCCGCCGGGACTGGCCGGCACGACCCTGCTCGTCGCGCACCGCTTGAGCTCTCCGACGATCGACGTGGTGGCACCGTCGGGAGCGGTGCTCGTGACCCACCGCCTCGCTCCGGCGGGATCGGGCGCCCTGGTGCGCAGTGTCGAGCACAAAGAAGCTCTCGAGGCCGCCGTGCTCAGCGCCTTCACCACACAGCGTCCGTGCGACAAGAAAGCCAACCGTCCGCCGGGCAGAGAGGCACTTGAAGAAGCGGCACGTCTTCTCGGGCCGATCGGGCGCGAGCCCGTTGTCGACCTGTCGCTCTATGGCGAGATCGCGGAGGGACGATGAGCGAGCCCTCCACCTATCAAGAGATCCGGGCCCACCTGGCCTACCTGCGTCTGGGTGCTGCTGCCGAAGCGCTGCCCGGCGAGCTCGACCATGCCCGGAAAGAGCAGCTCGGACACTCCGAGTTCTTGCACCGCCTCCTCGAGGTGGAGGTGAGCGCGACCGAGATCCGCCGCCGGGCCGGACTCGAGCGGTTCGCCTGTCTGCCGTCCCCGTGGACATTGGACGACTTCGACTTCAGCGCTCAGCCCTCGGTCGACAAGAAGATGATGACCGAGCTCGGCACGCTGCGGTTCTTAGAAGACGCCACCAACGTGCTGCTGATCGGGCCGCCCGGTGTCGGCAAGACCATGTTGGCCGTTGGTTTGGCCCACGCCTCGATCAACGCCGGCTATCGGACCTACTACACGACGGCGGCCGACCTGGCCGCCCGCTGTCACCGCGCCGCCCTCGAAGGCCGCTGGGCCACCACCATGCGATTCTTCGCCGGGCCGAGACTGCTCGTCATCGACGAGGTGGGCTACCTGCCACTGCAGAGCGAGGCGGCTGCTGCGCTCTTCCAGGTCATCACGCAGCGCTATCTCAAGAGCTCCATCGTCATGACCACCAATCTCGGGGTGGGCTCGTGGGGAAAGATCTTCGACGACCCGATGGTGGCCGCCGCCATGCTCGACCGCCTCTTGCATCGCAGCGTCGTGTTCAACATCGACGGCGAGAGCTACCGGATGCGCTCGCATCGGGCCCGCACCGAAGGGCTCCGAAAGGGGGCGTCCAAGGTCAAGGACTAATCTCGATCCAAACAACTCACCGGTCAGTCAACTGGGGAAATTCGTTGATCGCCCCTGGGGAGTTTCGGAAATCGGCGGCACACCCGGTGAGCCGCCGCCAGCTCCTTGATGGAGCGGCCCGTCCGCAGGTGCGTCTCGATCAGGAACCGGCCCTTGTCCATGGGAGACCCCTTCCAGTTAGGACTCTCCTCTGTCTTGACACATGCCCGGGCCAGGAACTCTCCTATGTCCTGGAAACAGACACCGAGGAGCGCACTCAGTCCGAGGAAATGGACTGATTACGGTCGTTTCCGTATTTGCGCCTTCCTCGTCTGTCTCTCGTCGTGCTCGCTGTGCGAAGTAATTGGCAATCGCTGAAGATCGATTGCACCGTCCTACGTGACGGTGATCGTGGCGGCGTTGGTCGCCGCTGACCCGCCCCCGTTGGTGAAGACCGCTCGGACCTTCCAGCCGTTCTCGAAGGCGTTGAGGGGGCCGACTGTGATGCTCGGAGTCGTCAAAGCCGAAACGGGGATCCAGGTGGTGCCGCCGTCGACGGATGCCTGCCACTGCACGGTCGGCGTCGGGGTGCCGCTAGCAGCCGCCGTGAATGTAAAGGTGCCGCCGGAGGGCTCTGACTGGCTGGTTGGCTGGGTCGTCACCACCGGAGCGATGTCAGGTCGGACGGTAATGGTGGCCGGATTGCTGTCCACAATGCCGCCCGCATTGTAGAACTCGGCCTCGACCTCCCAGCCGTTCTCGAAGGTCGTGAGCGGCCCCGTCGTGATGCTGGGGGTCGTCATCACCCCGGCGTAGGAGGCCCAACTCACGCCACCGTTGACGGACACCAGCCACTGCAGGTTCGGCGTCGGAGCCCCGCTGGCGGCCGCCGAGAAGGTGGCGGTCTCACCCGAGTAGATGGTCTGGTTGAGCGGCTGGCTGGTCACCACAGGAGCCACAGTGGGCAGGACCGTGATGGTGGCGGAGTTCGTTGCTGCCGAGCCGCCCGCATTGGTGAAGACCGCTCTGACCTTCCAGCCGTTCTCGAATGTCGTGAGTGGCACGGCGGTGAAACTGGTCGTCGTCAGTCCCGAAACGTTGATCCAGGTGCTGCCGCCGTCGACGGATGCCTGCCACTGGACGGTGGGGGTCGGGTAGCCGCTGGAAGCCGCCGAGAAGGTCGCGCCATAACCCGAGTAGATGGTCTGGCTGAGCGGCTGGGTCGTGACCACGGGAGCGACATCGGGCGCGTTCACAATCGCGTAACTTCCCTCGGAGCCCAAACTCAGAGGGACGCTCCCGGACGGTAGCGAGACCGGTGCGGGCGTTGTGCCGCATGGGTCCCCCAAGCATGTGTCGGGACCGCCGTCCGTGCCGTTGCCGAGCCCGCCATAGGAATTGTCGCCCCAGGCGTACAGCTTGCCGTCCGAGCCGATGGCGTAGGCAGACTCACTCTCCGCAGCGATGGCCGTCGGAGTCACGCCCGAAGGGAGAGAGACCGGTGCGGGCGTTGGGTCGGGACCCGTAGTCGTTCCGTTGCCGAGGTTGCCAGAGGCATTGTCGCCCCAGGCGTACAACTTGCCGTCCGAGCCGATGGCGTAGGCAGCCTCATTCGCCGCGGCGACGGCCGTCGGGGTCACGCCCGAGGGCAGCACGGCCGAGGCTGGCGTCGGATCGCAAGGCGCCGTGACGCACGCGCCGGTACCGGTGATGCTGCCGTTGCCAAGCTCGCCGGAGGAGTTGTCGCCCCACGCATACAGCTTGCCGTCCGAGCCGATGGCGTAGGCAGACCCACCCCCCGCGGCGATGACCTTGGGGGTCACGCCCGAGGGGAGCATGACCGGCGCGGGTAGCGTGCCGCATGGGTCCCCCAAACATGAACCTGAGTTCGGGCCGGAGCTTGTACCGGTGCCGTTACCCAGTTGGCCGGAGTCGTTGATACCCCAGGCGTACAACTTGCCGTCCGAGCCGATGGCGTAGGCAGACTGACCCTCCGCGGCGATGGCCGTCGGGGTCACGCCCGAAGGGAGAGAGACCATGACGAGTGAGGCGACCGCTCCATAGGCGGCGGTGCCGTTGCCGAACTCGCCATAGGCATCGTCGCCCCAGGCGTAGAGGTGGCCGTCCGAGCCGATCGCGTAGCCATCCGCACCACCCCCGGCGATGGCCGTCGGAGTCACGCCCGAAGGGAGAGAAACGACCACCGGGGTATCGCCGTAGGGGACGTCATTGACGGCTTGCAATTGGTCGCCGTTGTTCGTGTTGTCGCCCCAGGCGTAGAGGTGGCCGTCCGAGCCGATCGCGTAGCCGGCTGCACCACCACCGGCGATGGCCGTCGGCGTCACGCCAGGTGGGAGCAAGACGGGCGCGGGCGTCGTGCCGCAAGGTTTCCCGAAACATGTGTCGGGACCGGTGTTGGTTCCGTTGCCCAGCTCACCATAGGTGTTGTCGCCCCAGGCAAAGACCCCGACCGCTGTCCCGGCTGCAGCCGCCGGCGCGGCGATGGCAACCTGCACAGCGGCAGTCATCCCCACCACCAGGAGTGCGGTGCCCGTGCACAACCTGGTAAATGCGGTACTCGAACGTTCGACCATGGCGAACCCCGATCAGTTGATGATGCGGACACCAACTCAACATGGGTCACGCCATGTAACTCGTGTTGCGTTTCGTCGTCGGATTGACGCTACTCCATCGCCGTTGGATGTCAAGGGCTTGAAGATCGCATGCTGACGCGCATCCTGCGAACAGCCACAGCTCGACCAGAGGCGGTCCTTGTCCATAGGAGACCCCTCCCAACCGGGGGTCTCCTATGACTTGAGACATCACCGGTCAGTGACGTCTCCCAATCTCCGGAGCTCACATGCCGAGCGGAGACAACGAAGTCGAGCATTCCATCTACCGTGCGGAAGCGATTCTCGACTACCCGCAGTCAGGTGAACGATTCCGGGGCCGTGACACGATTTCGGCGCAACGCGGCAAACACCCTGCCAATCGACACTTCACCCTCTGTATCGTCGGCAGCGGGGACCTTGAGTGAGCGAATGCATCATCAGGTACGGGATGCCCAGCAGTGAGCATCATGGAGTTCACAAAGGGGACGGTGATACACGAAACGCGGCACTTTGCAGACCCGTTCGGTGCGCCTGAACGGCGGACCGCACTCGCAGAGCCCATGCCGGGCAGGGACTGCGCCGGATCCTGGCCTGGGCCGGGAAGAACCCGGTCTCAGTACAACGGATGCTCTGACTTCGCCTACTCGCCGATTCCGTAGAGGAGGTCATCGAGCGTTCTCCAGCTTTCCTCACTAACCCCGCCGGGGACGCAGGCCACGACGACGGCCACTCCGTCCGGGTCGCGGCCGACCACTGCAGTCCACTCGCTGTGTTCACGCCGGCTCACGAGGAGTTTCCGGGTGTCCAAATCGCTCACGATCCTCTCCAGTTGGTCCGCTGACTCGACCTCCAATACGAAGGCTCGCAGACCGATATGGCGAGCTCCCCCGACAGGACTTCTCCCAAGCGCTCGCAGCACGATGACCTGAGCTCGGTCGCTCCCTGGAGCAGTGACCGCCGCCAATTGCTCCTTTTGGGACAGCAGCGTAAAACCAAGCACCTCACGATAGAAGTCAATCGATCGGTTGATATCAGCCACGTTCACCACGACAGCCTGAAAGTTCATCCTTTGCTCCAAGTCTTCAGTAGCGGAGGCACCATGCGATGACCCCGTGCACCCAAACTGCACTTTCCATCCCGAGTTGCCCAGATCTGCCGATTCACGAGTCAACCGTGGTTAGGCGCGTCAACATGCCGAGCGCGCCGGCATTCGAGACTGCTGCCGCAAGTTGGGGCACCGCCACCATCGGCGTCTGGACGATCGGCTGTTGAATCCCGAGCAGCTCGCAGACCGGTGTTCGCACCATTGCCTCCCTACCCCGCCGCTCCGGCTCGCAGCGTCAGCAGGCAACCTCGAGGTGGACCCCGTCTGCCCAGCCCAGGCTGATCCACCTTCAGCTATGACTCATACGACGACGGCGTCGACCCAGGAGCCCGCTTGTTCCATCCGTGAAAGTTCGAGTAGTCGGCTGCATTCCAGGCCTCGCGCAGCCCTGGCTTGCTCAGATCCCAGTCTGGGCGGATCTCGCTCGAAGCAACGCACAGATCGCGCCATAAATCGGAGAACGACGGGCGCCCCCAAAACCAGTACCCGTTGTAGATACTGTGGACCACGAGCCCGGGCTTGAGGACGAGCGTGTGCGGGATCATCGGATCGTGCTCGGGATCTGTGTATTCCTGGATGTCGAGATCCTTCTGCACCGTGCGCTCCGGGTCGGAAAGGAACGGCCACACAGCGCCGACCGACGCACGGAACTCCTGGCTCGAGTGGTGGTCGTCAGTCGAAATCGTCGCGATCTGGGTATAGGCGACGGCGACCTTCGGATAGTTCGCCGCAAGCTCCAGGTGCTGCTGGTGCTCCTTCGGACAGTAATTGCCCCGCGCCAGAGTGAGGACCAGCGGGTCGTCGCCTTGAAGCTCGCTCAGTTTGCGCACCGTGTTGGTGTGATCCGGCAGGGCGTAATCGGGGAAGGTACCGCCGGGCTTGATGTCGGATCGCATAGATCACCATCTCTTTCGGTGCCCCGAGCGCGCAACTTTCGCAGTGGAGCGGAGCCCGTCCTGCCCAGCGACGAGCGAGCTTCTCGTCACAAGATAATCCTTCGCTACCTCGACGTCATCTCCTCGTCGCCGCATTGCCGTCAATGCGGGAGGGCATCCTTCACTTGTTCCGCGGGTCATCGACCGGGTCGAGGTATTCAAGACCAAGCGGCCCGATGGCCGACACCTGGGTGACGTAAGCACCGGATTTTGCCCAGTGGAAATGAGGGGTACCACCCGGGAGCACGATGACGGCACCGGGCGGGTATGCCTGCAGTCGTTCCTCGTCAAAGCGGTTCCCCAGCCCGATGTAGAAGACGCCGGAGATCACCGTGTAGACGCGGTCCTCTGGATGCTGGTGCGGCATCAGCTTGACGCCCGAGGGCACCTTGACCCTGATGACGTAAGGCCCCGGTTGGGAAGGCTCGCCCACGACGACTGCCAGGCGCGCCGGCGGCGGAAACGACGGGAACGGTTTCCAGTCGATGTCCTCGGGCAGGACCGACCGGAATATGGCCTGGTCTGGCTGGTGAATCCCCATCGTTGGTGGACCTCCCGACTCGGAGCGACCCAACGCAGCCACAGCTCGAAGTGGGCCTTTGGCAGCATACTTGCGCGTCGCTCGGTCGGGCTGAGGAAAGATCGCTACAGAACTCCAGCGTCGTGAACGGGGCTCTCCGTCATTCACGCAGCCGAGCCCGGCTTGGTCGCCTATGTCGAAGCGAATCTCCTCGTGGAAGGGAGCGTTGGCCACGGTGAGGTCGCCGGAAAGTTGATGGGATCGGTTCGTGAGCATGTGACCAACGCCTGCCGCTCGGGCCTCGTCTTTCGGGGCTGGATACGCTGAGTATTCCGGCTGACAACTCGGATCTCCGACGGCGGGACCCGACGCGTCACCCGAACGGCCAGAGACCGACCCCGCTGATGTACGGGCGAGCGAAGGAGCTCACATGGGCACGACCCCTATCGCCGACTATGCGCTTCTTTCGGATCGGCACAGCGCTGCGCTCGTGAGCCGGGACGGGTCGATTGACTGGTTGTGCTTCCCACGTTTCGACAGCCCGTCGATCTTCGGTCGCCTCCTCGATGACGAAGCTGGGCACTGGTCGATCCGGGCCACGAGCGCCACACAAGTGACTCGCCGCTATCTGGACCGCACCATGGTGTTGGAGACCACCTTCCGCACCCCGACGGGCACGGTTGCCATCGCCGATGCCCTGGCCATGGGCGACGGCAACCGGGGGCACCAGCTTGGCAGGGATGCGCCGCATCTTCTGCTGCGGCGTGCGACGTGCGTTGAAGGAGAGGTCGAGTTGTCCCTCGAGTACATCCCGCGCCCCGAGTACGGGCTGGTCCATCCCCTGCTCGATGCTGTCGACGGTGGAGTGGCCGCATTGGGGGGCGCTGACGTGCTGGTCCTGTCCTCTCCGATGGCCCTGACCGTCGACCAGTCGGCGGTCTCAGGCCAGCTCCAGCTCCGCCGCGGCGAGAGCGCGGGCTTCGCCCTCCACCATGCCAAGCGGGCCGAGACGGGCACCGCCAAGGTCTGGAGCCAATCCGAGATAGGCGCACGGTTCGACGACACCGTGTCGGCATGGGAGTCGTGGTCGGAGCTCCACCAGGCCTACGTAGGTCCGTGGCGAGACCTGGTGCACCACAGCGGAAGGGTGCTCCAGGCACTCTCATTTGCATCCACCGGTGCGATCTGCGCGGCGGCGACCACGTCGCTGCCCGAGGTGGTGGGCGGTGCCCGAAACTGGGACTACCGCTACGCCTGGGTCCGGGACGCTTCCTTCACGATCGTGGCCCTCTGGGTGGCGGCGTGCCCTGACGAAGCCAACGAGTTCTTCGACTACGTCGCCTCCTCCGCCGCCGGCTCGCTCGACCGGGGCGGCGACCTGCAAATCATGTTTGGTATCGGCGGCGAACGGGACCTCACCGAGCGGGAGCTGCCGCACTTGGAGGGCTGGAGACATTCTGTCCCCGTTCGGGTGGGCAACGGTGCATGGAAGCAGCGCCAGCTTGACGTCTACGGCGAATTGCTCAGCGCCGTGTACCGCCTCTCGGACCACGTCTTCGACAAGGCCTCCCGACGGGTTGGGCCAATGGCCGCCCCTGACAAGTGGGGTGCGCCCCCCAATCTGGCACCGGCCACGCGACGGTTCTTCGTCCAACTGGCAGACACCGCCGCCCGGCGCTGGAAGGAAAAAGACCAAGGGATCTGGGAGATTCGGGGCGAGCCCCGCGACTTCTTGTACTCCAAGCTGATGTGCTGGGTGGCCCTTGACCGGGCGGTGGCCTTAGCCGACCGTCTCGACGCCTCCGACCGAGTCGAGGCTTGGAAACGGACCCAGGAGCAGATCCATGAGGCGATCCTGACCAGAGGCTGGAGCGACCGGGCCAACGCCTTCACCCAGTGCTTCGGCTCCGACGAGCTCGACGCCTCCAGCCTGATGCTGCCCTTGGTGGGACTTCTTCCCGCCGACGATCCCAGAGTGCTGGCCACGATCAACGCGACCGAAGAGCGTCTCACCGATGAGCGAGGCCTGGTCTACCGCTACCGGTCCCACGACGGGCTCGACGGCGAGGAAGGCACGTTTCTCCTCTGCACCTTCTGGCTGGCCCAGGCCATGGCCAGGGCCGGGCAGCCGGCCCGGGCCCGCACCGTCTTCGAACGCGCCGTCGCCTTCGTCAACGACGTCGGCCTGCTCGCTGAGGAAGTCGATCCCGTCAACGGAGAGCTCTTGGGGAACTTCCCCCAAGCCTTCAGCCACATCGGGCTCGTCAACGCGGCCTGGGCCATTGCCGAGACCGAACTCCGACAGACGCCACCGGTTGGAACTGCCACCGACGGATCGAACTCTGACTTGAGTTAGTCCCCGGTCGTCGAGGATCCGCCGGGTTGCGCCGGCCAACACGAGGGCGGCTACTGTCTCGCAATCCAAGGCGCCGAGGAGCACTTTGCTCCGGTGGGAGAGGGAGGGACACAATGGGTCTGCGAGTTCGTCGAGGTGCGGCGTTGGGTTTGGCCGCAGTCTTGATCAGCACGCTGTCGCTCGTCGCTATCGGCTCTGGCGCGGGAGCGGGCGCATCCTCTCCGGCGCTCCAAGTGTCCGAAAACAGTCTCAGCTTCCCGGACACAACTCTCGGCACCTTTTCGGGTCCCGACACCTTCTATCTGGAGAACCCCGGCAGTCCTTCGAACCCTGTCACCATCGACCTCTCGTCCGAATTGTTGTTTTCCGGCCCGGGCGCGGACGACTATGTGATCGTCCCGGAACGAAGTGGTAGTGCCCCCTGCCCCGGTAGCGGCTCCGCTGTCGAACTCCCATCTCAATATCTCTGTGCCGTGGACGTCTATTTCTATCCGGGCGCGCTCGGAGACCGGTCCGCCACCATGACGATCGCAGGCATTCCGATCACCCTCTCTGGCACAGGTTCGATCGGCTACTACCAGGTGGACTCGCAGGGCAAGGTGGCCCATACCGGAGATGCCGGCTACTTCGGCGACGCGGGGAGCATCAACCTCAACAAGCCCATCGTGGCGATCACGCCGACGGGTGACAACGGGGGTTACTGGCTCGTCGCGGCCGACGGCGGCATCTTCAACTACGGCGACGCCAGCTTCTTCGGTTCCGCCGGTGGCATCGCGCTCAACGAGCCGATCGTGGGCATGGCCACAACGCTTGATGCCGGCGGCTACTGGCTGGTGGCCTCCGACGGAGGGATTTTCTCGTACGGCGACGCTCATTTCTACGGATCGACCGGCGCCATGCACCTCAACAAACCAATCGTGGGCATGGCGCCGACTCCCGATGGCAACGGGTACTGGCTCGTCGCCTCCGACGGAGGGATCTTCTCGTACGGCGACGCTCGTTTCTACGGATCGACCGGCGCCATGCACCTCAACAAACCAATCGTGGGCATGGCGCCGACTCCTGATGGCAACGGGTACTGGCTCGTGGCCTCGGACGGAGGGATCTTCTCGTACGGCGATGCTCAGTACCACGGATCCACCGGGTCGTTCCACATGTCCCAACCCATCGTGTCCATGGCGGCGATGCCGACCGGTGGGGGCTACTGGTTCAGCGCCGCGGACGGCGGATTGTTCAACTTCGGCGACGCGCCGTTCTTGGGCAGCGGAGTCGGGACTGGCCTGGGAACCGTGGTCGACATGGCCACCGACGGCGGACCCACCTTGCAAGCCATCGCCGGGATCCCTGCCATCCGTCAGGCCGGGGGCTCGGACAATGGCCCCGCGGCGCGCGACTTTCCGCACTTCGCAGGGCCCTGACGGTCCGCTAGGCCCAACCGGTACGGGGGTACGGGGGGCGATCCCTTCTGCCGCTACCTACTTCTGGTAGTCGGTCAACTCCGTGAGCAGTGCTTCCCATGGGGAGTTCTCCCAACCGTCATCCTCGCCCAGCCTCTTGGCAACGGCGACGGCGTTCTCCACCCACTGGATCCTCACGTCCTCAAGCGGTTCAGCCTTTCCCACCCTGTGGTGCGTGCCACTACCCGGCATTGCATCGGCCACGCCGAAGTCAAAAGCGAACCAATCGTCCTTCCAGATCTGATGACGTTCCTTCAACTGCTCCCATCGGGGATGTTTCTGACTCTTGTCGTCTGCCATCTTGATGGCCCACTTCACACAAAGGCGGGCACGATGGGGGTCCCCCTCAGACGTTGTCTTGGCAATCGCCTCTTCGTACGAAGCCAGCTTGGCCTTCTCGCTCTCCGGAAAGCTTTTCTGGATGGCGTTGACGAAAACTTCAATGATGGGGGACGGGGAACTCACGTTGGCCATGCTCGATGTTACGGCAGTGGCGAAGCCGCTCTCTTCACAGATCGGAGCTGGGCTTCCATCTCAGGGTGCGAAGCGAGATGCGCCCTTGGAGTCGGTGGGGTGACCCACCCGCCTGGTAGGACGGCTGGGCGTCGGACACGTGACGCGCGTTGCCCAGGCCCGAGGCAAACTTCCGCGGCTACATTTCGGCTGTGGACCAGGAACGATTCGGCCCGATTGATTTTGATTGGTATCACCAACTGGAGTTACCCGCGCTCATCGAGAAGCGAGGGGCCATCTTTTCTGACACCGATGCTGGGGTCGTCCGCCCGCTGGGATTCCAGCTCTCGGACGGAAGGGCCTACACGTATGTGCCCGAAGGGAGGACGTTCTCAGTTCAATCGGGTACGGACGCTGCGCAGACGCTTGTCGAGCTCTCCCTCGACGCGTGGTGTGCATTCGCGTGGGAGCTCAAGACCTGCTTCGCACTTCTGTATGCCGATCAGCTGACAGTCCGTCAGGGCGGCTTTGGCCAGATGGCGCGCTGGGAACCGGCGATTCGAGCCGCCTTTAGCAATCAAGCGTTGTTCGACATCGACCATCCAGTCCGCATTGAGGACGAATCCGGATTCGAAATGGATCTCACGAAGAGCTTCACCCTCGAAGATTCAGAAACTGAAACCCGGGATTTCCTGCACAGGGTTGGCTTCGTGCATTTGCGGGCAGTTCTCGACCCGGTCGAGATCGAAGCACTCACCGCCGACGTCAGTGATGCCCTCGGTCGGGCCCGACCCGATGACCGGAAATCTTGGTGGACCACGGTGGAGGGGCGTGAGGTCTGCAATCGGGTGAACTACCTCAATGATGGGTCTCCCCGGATCGCCGGTCTGGGCGCCGACCTCCGGTTCCTCGGCATCGCTGCACTGGGAGGTCCGGACCTCCGGGATGCCCACGATCGTCTCGATGGGAACAGCGTCGTCATGAAAGTGCCGGGATCCGAGGGTGGGCTGGCCGACCTGCCTTGGCACCGCGATTGCGGCATGGGGGGCCACCCGGTGAAGTGTCCCCTGCTCAACGTGGGGATCCAGCTCGATGCCGCCACAGCGGACACCGGGCAGCTCCAGATGATCCCGGGGTCGCACCGAGGAACCTCGCGGTTGCCGAACGCACGCGAAGCCGAGAATCACCTGGTCGTGGCGCTCACCACTGAGCCCGGCGACGTCACCGTGCATTTCGGCCACACCCTGCACGCGGCACCACCTCCGAAAAACCCGGACGCTCCGGGCAGGCGGGCGCTCTACCTGTCGTTCGTGCCCCCACTGACCTTCGAGATGGTCGGCCCCAGGCAGGGGTACAACGACGTGCTCTTCACCAGGAGCGAGGGACGCGTCCAGCACGTCGACCAGTTCGGTTGAGCAGGGTGGGCATCCGCGGTGGTCGCCGATGCGGCCGCCGAGCGAAAAGGAACACCCCACACGAGCAGTCTCTCCGGCATTCGGCACTGACCGTTGTCTCTGCCTCGACTTGCCACGCTGGCGAACCGCAAAAGTAAACTGCGCTGTGGGCGTGACGCAGTGGCGGGGCGATCGGTGAGTGAGAGCGACTCAGCCCCCTCAAAACCAGAGGTGACGGCGCGGGGTTGGTATCGGGTTCCAGACAACCCCAACTACGAGCACTTCTGGGATGGGCAAAAGTGGACGTCCCAGCGCTACTGGGGCGGTGGCTCGACCAGCGGTCCCTCAGATGGCCCGCCTCAGATGGCGGAGTCGAAGCCCGAGGTGCCCGCGTCGCGAAAGGTGGATCCAACATGGAACGGAGAACAGTTGGCCCGTGCCCCGTTCGGCTCGGTGGACCCGGGGGGACAAGCGCCGCAGGTGCGGTTCTATTCCGTGACGACGATCATCGTCCCTCCCGTGTTTGTGGGCTTCTTCACCTTGATCGCCGTCTCCGCCATTCCCAACGACTCTGGAAGACCCATCGGCCTCGGTGCCGCCGTCCTCGCGGTGCTCTTCGCCCTGATCTTTTCTCGGAGGCCATACGTCGCGACGGTTCGCCACGATGGATTGCTCACGTTCAAGGCCCTCATCGGCTCGAAGGAAACGGCCATCTCGCGGGTCTCTCGGATTGGACTCAGTACGGGAGCCCGCGGTGCGTCCTCGTGGATCTTCCAGTTCGACGGCACCTCGGCCAAACTCGGAGACATCGGCGGCAGCGCGCTCGCGCGCTATGTGATCGAACGCAACCCAGCCGTTGAGCATCCGGTTGGTCGATTTTCTCTGTAGGCCGAGGGTGCCCCCCTTGTCGCGTCGGAGAGCGACGGTACGGCACCATGGGAACCCGCCGCCGGGCCCAACATCCGGCGGCCGCGGCGGACAGTCGCCCGGTGTACCCTGATGGTCGCTCATTGAGAGCACCAGCGTCCCCGCTTACGGTGACAAGATCGAGAGTCCCGATGGGTTCCAATACCAAGTCGTGGGTCCGCCCGGCCGGCCGTCGCAAGCTGTTTGGTACCGAATGATGACTGGGGCGTACGACACGGGCATGGATCTTCTCATCGAGTCTGCCAACGCGCTCGATATGGCAGCCGGTGCTTGTGAGAGCCCGGAAGATGCGGAGCGTCTCTTTGGACTGGCGGACCGGATCCGTAGCTACCTGGCAATGAGCCGGCCCACCACGACTCTTGGAATGCCTCGGATCGTCTCCGACGAGGCGCGGCTCACGGATGAAGATGTGATTCATCGGACGGGAGAGTTCAACAAGTCCCACATACGCGTCTTGTCGGACTGAACTTCTCTCTCGGGGTCAGTGGAAACGGCGTCTGCGTCGTGGTTCTGTACCAGTCGGTGGTGACCCCGGTGGGCAGATCATGACTTCTAGCCAGTCCGACCTACCGGGCCGGAGGACAACCCGATCGTCAGCTTGAAGTGCGGATCTCCCACTCGCGATCCGCTGCTTCGTAAGACGCACATCGAGCGTTGGTCTCGAAGTGAGCGGCGTCTCGTTCGCCGACCCGGAGTGCGGGGCCCAGGACAACGCCCCCTCCCCGTTCGCGACGGGTTTAGGTAGACAAAGCGTTTTCGCGTTGTCACACTTGTGCAATGGATGGCGCTGTCTTCAACCTTCAAACACACCCGGTCCACTTGGGTCTGGGGGCGAGGGTCCTTCCCCAGGAGCAATTCACCGGCGACATGGACTGGTACAAACGATATGAAGCACGTACTTCTTCCGATGGGGTCGAGGGGCGGCTCGTTTCCATGCACCGATTTACGGAGTCATGGGAGTCGTGGGAGGTACACCCGATGGGGGAAGAGCTGGTCGTATGCGTTGAAGGAACTATCGAACTGCACCAAGAAATCGACGGACGGATTCAGTCGGTTGTGCTCAACCCGGGTGAGGCGGTGATCAATCCTCCAGGGGTTTGGCACACCGCCGACGTCGAAGGCGGGGCGACCGTTCTCATCATCACTGCAGGCATCGGGACTCAAAATCGCTCTCGGTGAGCTTCAGAGAGTCGGCGCCGAACACTTTGGGAAAGGGGTGGCAGCCTCTCGTCGAATCGGGAAAAGGTAGCTTCAACGTCACGAAAACGAAGAGGTGCAAAAGGTGAAGGGCCAATCCGAGCACAACCCCGCCCTTGTCGATCTTGAGTTCCTGTCGGGCGAATGGAACATGGAACTGTCGAACGCGCCCTTCCTGCCAAGTCGCGACGACACCGCTCATGGGCACGTCACATTTGAGTGGATCGAAGACGGCGCACTTCTGGTGATGCGCCAAAGCGAGCGGTCGGGAAACCCTCCCGCGGCACGGTGGGCAATTGGCCGGGATGAATCCTGCTCCGATTACAAGGTCTTGTACTCCGACATCCGAGGTGTGTCGCGGGTCTATGAGATGAGCTTCCTCGATGGACACTGGCGCTTGTGGCGCAACAGCCCCGGATTCTCACAGTGCTTCGAAGGTCGAGTTAGCCCGGATGAGAAGACGATCACGTCGCACTGGGAGAAGTCGTTTGATGCCACGACATGGGAGCACGACTTCGACATCACCTACACCAGGTCTTAGTACTGGAGAGCAGAGGGACCTTCGGGCCTCATCGCCCCAAGATTTTCAGCCGTATGAGGCTGGCGTACGCGATCCGCCTATGGACGAAGCGCCGCTCCGTTGCTTCAGTCTGTCATAGAGATCTTCGTCGGCCCGGCGAATAACGGCACTGAGTGATTCTGGCTCAGCCATTTCAGCTAGGCCGGCGGTGACAGATGATCGGCTAGTCAGAGCAATCTCGAGATGGACACGGTCGAATCGCCGCGCGGCGTCGACAATGCTCAGTCCCAAAAGACCGCACAGGAACTTATCGCCTCCGTAACGAACAATGAGATCGTCGGGACGGACGTGAATTCTGATGGTGTCGGCCACCAGAACCAGTAGCTCATCGCCGCCAGCGTGACCGCGTGAGTCGTTCACCGCCTTGAGCTCATCGATGTCGACGAGGGCCAAAGTAAAGGGTTGCCCCGTTCTCTTCGCCTGAATGATCTCTCGCTCTAACTCGAAGAGTCCAGCGGCTCTCCGGTGGGCTCCGGTGAGTTCGTCCACGACGTACTCCGCGCGTTCCTTGGCCGAAAGCACCCGATCCCCATTAGAGGAAAATCGATCATCCTGGGAGTTCAGTCGGTCGGCGGCTGATTGCTCACGGTCCCGTTTGGCCTCGGATCGATCCAGGGCATTCTGGGGATCCACGTCCTTGGCCAACTCCTCTCGGCGCTCTGCGCGGTGGTCACGGCGCCTGGCGCAAAGGTCACGCTCGTCAGCCAGTGCGTCGTGAGCCGCCGATGCTCGATCCCGCTCCCGAGCAACCCGGTCGCGGTCAAAACCTGCCACGAGCGGTCGTTCAGGCTCTTGGTGTCCTGAGCCATCATCCATCGGATTCCTCAATCCCCATCTGAAGAGTGACACAGAATGGGGACTCAGGGATTGCCGATGAGACGAAGGCCGTCCACCTGCACAGATGAGAGCGGAGCGGTGACAGTGCGACGGTAGGGGCGTTCGTCCCAAAGGTCGAAAACGATGCGATCGGAGGCGCCTACCTCCAGAGAGGACCTGGCCCAAGCGGTGGTTCCCTTACGGGCACCTAGGCGGACCTCCTCGCAACGGCCACACGGCCTCAGGTCATAAAGGAGTTGAGGAACGCGTTGCTGAATACCCGGTACGGATCATAGGTACCAAGAGTGGCAACGGCTGCGTTCCAGTTGTCCCCTACCTGTTGCCCGGCATTGATGGCATCGGGAATCGTTGCGTTCAGCATGGTGGGGTCAGACCAAGCCGCCGAGTCGGTGTATGCCCACCCCTTGGACCATTCGGGACGGGCCGCAGCATACGAGCCGACATAGTGAGTGAACATCCACTGTTCGATGTCCCGGTAAAACTGATCCGAGTACGGCGTTCCGGGCATCGTGAGGATGTCGAACCATACGGCTACGTTCCAGTTGGGTTGATCTGGCCGCGGACGCAAAGCCGACAGCTGGGGCGTCGTAGCGGCGGCGATCATCACATCACCGGGCACGTCGAGACCGGTGACCCGGATCTCGACCGGGCCGTTCATGGGATAGTTCCCCTCCGCCTGATAGGCGGCTACCTGGCTTTCGTAGAAGGTAATGAAGTCATAGATCACCTGCTGGATATTGGCTCGGCTGGTCAGGACGGCGTATCCATTGGCCGTGACTCTGAGCGTGCTCGGTTTGACGTAGAGGAGTAGATCCTTGGCCCATCCCCAGATGTCGGCGGTGAGGGTGCCGACGAGCCCTGCGGCGACGATGGCGAGCTCGGCCTGACCGAATGTCGGTGTGACACTGACATCACCATTCAGGATCTCTTTGATGAGTCCGGAGACCGTCTCTGGGATGACGTCAGCAAACACGTAGTTGTAGGGTGAACCGACCTCGCGTGACAACAGAGGCTTCTGAGGTGCGATCGTCCACACCTTCAGCCAAGGTGCGGACGTGAAGGGGAACCAGATCGTCTCCACCCGGCCGGACTGTTCCACATACGAATCGAAGGTCTGCGAGCTCGAACCCGGTGCTCCGAAGAGTGCGCTGGCCGGAACATTGACGAAGCTCTGGCATCGCAGTCGGGTATTCGCACCCACCTGGAGAGTCACCTCGGTCACAAACGTTCTCCCGAGATGGGCTAACAGAGGCTGGATAGCCGGGTCCGAACGCTCGAACGTTTGAAGCACGTACTGGCCCTGGGACGCGCTCCACACAACGGCGGTGAGAGAAAGGATGAGATTGCTGACCGAGCCATAGGTGTGGCCGGGGATGATCGTCTCACCTTGGGCGGGAACCGCGGTGCCGTGACCGTCGATGGCAAGGGCACCCCCCACTGTTATATCCCCCGGTGCCGGATGTGCGGTCAATCCCAGGCCGGCATTCTCCAAGTCCTGGAGGAGCACGTCCATTGTGACCCCAGTCTGGGTCGTGACGGTGGGAGGCGAACCGGAGGAGTCGATGGTGACGCCGGTGAGGTGCTGGGTGGTGTCAGCAAGGACGAGATCCGCCCCATTGGAATCAACCGGGATGACGAGAGGCGACCAATTGTGCATCATCCCCCGCGCCCTGACTTCATATCCCACCGGGAATGCCCAGTTCGCCAGCGTCACGACGTCGGCGGCCGAGGTCGGTGCGCAGGTCCAGGCGTTCTCGAGGGCGATCTCACCCGACCAGTTTTGGAAGGCCTGTTGGTAGAGCGGCAGGGATGAGGGAAAGTTCGGTGGCGGTGTCAGCGTGCTTTGGGCGCTTGCCGCCGGGACCTGGAAAATAGGCGTCCATTCGAAGGCGCTCAATGCGGCCACGCCCGCCGAGGCGGCAAGGAATTGGCGCCGAGAGAACCCTCGGCTATCCGGCGAGGCACTTCGGTGCGCGCTGCGTTGGTTCATCTTGTCCATTGGGATCCCCCGTCTACGAACCTCAAAGACTCCTGATCGCATTTCACGTTTTAACGGACGTTTCAACTTGAGTCAATGGGATATAAGTAGCGTGAGATTGGGTGCTGCTTCGCGTCTGCGAAAGATCGCCAGAGCGAATATTCGGTGAGTGATCGCTGACTTTTTCGGCGGTGGGAGCGCGTCACTTGCCCCGGTTTACGGACGATCGCGCTCCATTGGGATGTGCCCCTCGCTACCAGGCCGGGGGCGAAACTGCAGAGTAACTTCGACACCCAATGGTCTGGGTCAGGTGACGCGACTAGACCGTAGCGCCATGGCTGAACAATCTCCGCAGGTTATTTCGCTGTCGCTCACGAGTCCGCAAGAGATGTTCGTGCTGGATCCAGCAGACCTCTTCTCCGAATACCGCAATTTCATGACCGGGCTGGAGTACTGCATCAGCGTATTACGCAGCCGTCACTACAGCGCGGCCGTACGGCTCGAACTGGCTCTCCCGGCTGACCAGATCTCGGAAGGACTGGACCAGCGGATACGCCGTACACTCAACCGCTACTGCGAGCATCGAATCGCCTACAACCAACGAGAGCGTCGAGCAGTCCGATTCGATGGCCTGTTCTCTCTGTGGATCGGGCTCCCATTCGTCGTCTTGGGTTTCGTTCTCGTGATTATCAAGTCGAGCATCGTGGGCGCCAGTGGGAACGCCAACCTCGTCCTTGACTCCGGAGGGTGGGTGTTGGTGTGGGTAGGTCTGTGGTTCCCTCTCGACACGCTCCTGTTCGCGCCTCTGTCGTATGGAAGAGAGAACCGGGTGCTCAAACGGCTTCGAACAGCCGATGTCCTCATCGAACCGCACCCCGCGATAAAGCTCTGAGCCCTGAACTTGCATGGACCGGGCCGCGGATTGCGTTGCTCAGCCGAGGTTCGGCCACGTTCGAATCGGTGCAGATGGCGCTCGGAACACTGGGACGGAGCCAACCAAGATCACTCGGCGATGAGGCAGATCGGACTCACACCGGCGGGCAACGACGACGAGCTCATCGTTCGTGGATCTGCCCTCGGGCACTACGACCCACACAGTGGACGCACGAATCATCGCGGCTAGCATTCGGCAGCAGATCTTCGGCAGAGTCGACCGCGCTTGCCGAGGAGTTGAATGCGCACCGGGGGTCAGAGAGGTCGTCATGATGAACGAGAACGGAACCGATGCAGCATCCGATCCGTCACGCGGAGTCACGCTCGACCAACTCGTGGGGAGTCCCGACGAGTTCGACCTGGTCGTCGAATTGCAGCCGGTTACTCAGAACGAAGTGGAATGGCTCTATCAACTGGAGACCCATCCCGAGGTCAACTGGCGATTCCGACTGGGCGGCAAGATTCTGCCGATCGACCAGTACCAGAGATCGGTGGCATTCGCGAACATTCTGGACCAGGCGATCGTGACATCGAAGATCGACGGACGGCGCGTCGGTCTCGTGTATGCGGACAACTGCGATCCCTACAGTGGAACGGCTGAATTCGGCTTCGTGTCGCATCCCGATTTCGCCGGCAGTGCTCTCGTGCTCATCGGCCTGTTTCTCTTCTTGGATCGGCTCTTTCGTCAATTCTCGTTGCGGAAACTGATCGGCCAGACGGCCGAATTCAACATCAACCAGTTCGTTGACCGCCAAAACAAAGAGGGAGACGATTTCTCCAGCGTCTTCTCCCTCGAGGTCATCTTTCCCAACTTCTACTACTTTGATGGCCGCTACTGGGACCGGTACCAGGCGGGAATCTTCCGCGAAGATTGGCTGCGCGTACGGCCGATGATGATCAAGTCGGCGCTCGAAGACAGCCGTCGAGCGCGCGACGCTGCAACCGACGGATCCGCCCTCGTTCAGCCCGAGGCGAAGGTCTACGACCGCACGCCCACACCGGGGTTGGCTCAAGATTCGACGTACTTCGTTCTCCGTCCACCCGCCCCACGGGATGGGCCATGGTGCAACTCATTGATGGCGGCCGGACTCAAATCGCACTCGCTCCGTATCAGCTGCGTGACGGTCGGCCCGGCCGAGGTCCAAGCACAGCTCTGGATGGACACGCTCTGCACCTTTGTGGCGGTGGACCGAGCGAACGGGTTCCCCGTTGCCGTCTTCTGTTGCTACCAGGCGTCTCCCGCGCACTTGAACGCCTATGTCCATGCGTTCGTGGATCCGTCGTTCGCGCAAATGGACCTCTGCGGTGAGCCCGCCGCTCTGTTCGTGAAGTACGTGTTCTCGGCCTGGGCGTTTCGCAAGCTCTACATCCGCTACGCCGTCGATGCTCCGGAACTCGACCTGTGGAAGAGGGTCATTTCCAATGACGGCGAGCCGTTGTGGGTCGATCTTGGAGTGCAACGCTCGCAGCTGGTCAGCGAAGGCCACCCGATCGATATGGCGACCTGCGAACTCGACCGAGACGCCTGGGAGAAGTCCGAGGACGCTATCTGGCGGCGACTCAATGCCGAACCAGGTGTCCCGTCAAAGTCGTGATCTTGGACGATAGACCTGAACAGCCATGATGATCACCGACGGGAACGCGAGGGCCATCCGATGTGAGCTCGGCACAGGTCCACGCGATTGAGGATGCAAGCGTCTTCAACCACCGAAGCGCCTTCTGACTACGGCCGAGGCGTCCCCATAGAAGCGTGAAGTCCTTCAGGCCAAAGATCTAGCCGAAGACTTCGTAGTACTCCGCGTAGACCGAGTTGCTCCTCCACAGCACCGATGTGCATCCTGACGCGCATTTCGAGGCCGGGAACGTCGGAGTCACCCAGCTGTATGGGAGGTTTCCACAGGGAACTTGCGAGCTTTGCGTCAGCAGTTCGGAGGAGTTGACACCCTCTCCCTGGTAAACGGCGTCGTTGCAGGTACCCCCCAGGTTTACGCTCGCCCCGGCGACCCCGTTTGCGACACTCTCGTCGAAACCAGCGAAGCAGAGAGGGTTCGTACCGTCAAAACAAGTTTCATATCCCGCTCCAGCCGGAGGACTGGACAGAATCCCAGGCACCACCACAGCCGCTCCACCAAGGAAGGCGATTCCGCATGCAGTCGAACCCAACTTCATTGCCGTCAAGTTCTTCTTGGTCTTCGTAAGCTCGCGCAATTTCATTCCTCGCTTTTCAGCTAGTGGATACACACATCATTTGACCGAAGTTCCTCAGCCTTTCCCCCTAAATGTGCCGCGGATCAACCCCCCAAATTGCTGTCGAAAGCATAACTTGCACGTATGTCAGTGTCAACGCTGTCACAATGCTCTTCGAAGCGCCGGGCGCCGCGCGACCCGCTCGCCGGCGTCCGAGCGAGATTCTCGACTGGGACGGACCGGGCGCCTTCCTGCGCAACTTCTTCGAGGCGATCAGGGGCGACGAACACCGTCGAGAAGGGCTCGACCATCTTCATCCGGGAGATTTGGAGCGAGAAAAACCGTGGCACGATCCACCACTCCCGACAGATCCTGACGAAGGACGTCTCCGATGGTCTTGGAGTTGCCGATGCGGCAGAATTCTTGAACCACTTCGTCGCTCACGACGGAGGCTATTCGGCTGCGGTCATTGCGACGCACGCCAGCCATCGCCTCTCGTCTCACGTCGCTCAGCCCTACGTACTCGAACGCAGCCTGATGAACCCCCGCCGCGGCCCAGTACCAGATTCGGTCTCGCATTTCGTCGAGCATTTGCCTGTACGCCGCCTCATCCCCCACGCAGATCAGCATGGTCATGCAGACGAGCTCCGGAGCTTTGCAACTGCTGTTTGACTGCGCCCTGAATTCGGGGGCGATGACCTCCCTGAGAAAGCGAATCGGCGTGCACGGGTGGGCGATAAGTCCGTCGAACTCACTCGCCGCGATCGCTCGCGCACGACTTCCCGTCGCTCCGAGCAAGACCAACGGTGGACTTCCGGAGAGGACCGGAATGCAGGGATATGGCGTGTAGACGTGATGGAAGAACTCCCCCCGGAAGCTTGGGTGCTCCGAACGGGCCCACGCCTCCCAGATGGCGAGGATTGCACGGCGAAACTCGATCAACCGACCAAGCGGGCGATCCCACGAAGCGCCATATTGGTGACGGACCACCTGACGAGCCTGGGCCCCGATTCCGAGACGGAGGTCCGCCGAGGTCAACTGCCGGATGTCGGCCAGGCGATAGGCACACTCCATGGGGTTGCGGACCAATCCTCCTGATACCGCGCTTCCGAGTGGCACGGACGACGCTCGAGTCGCGGCGGTCAACACGGCGTCGAGCGCGTCTCCGTTCATCTCTCCGTACCAGAGGGCATCGAACGTCAACCGTTCGGCCCGAGCTACATCTGTCCGCGCAGAGGAAACGCCCTGACCGACGGTGTCGATCTTCAGGTCAGCCACGAGGGGAACCCAGGTCGGTTCGTCGCTCGAGGAGCACTGTCATTGTCGGGGTGCCGACCACGTCCAGTGCGCGGCATCGCTTGAATCCCGACGTCGACCCTTCCCAGCGGCTGATGTTGGTAGGCGGGTTCCGTGCCAGGTTCGCCGATGCCGTCGTAACCTCGCCCCGTCACAGTGATGCGCCAGTGTTCAGCGTGGCGAGATCTCAAACCAATCAGCTTTACCAACAGTTCGACGCCATCTCGCTGCACATCGACTTAAGGTCTCTCTCCCCCTCGAGGCTACGGCCTGCTCCCCTTAGGTCGGTCACTCCATCGGCAACGAGAAAACAGCCCCGAGCATATTGATCGTCTGATTCGGCGACGAGCGTCTCTGCGTGCAACATGCTTTCATCCACTTCGATTGCCAGGATTGCGGATGCACATTCCGATTCAATGGCAGCTACCGCCGCATCGAGCACCTCACCCCCGTCCTTTCCGTCCACGTAGAACGCGGTCGTCGGGCCCTTCAACCCCATCAATTCCGCAACGTTGGCCACGAGGGCGTGGCGGCTCAGATTCGGAACGATATCGGCGTCCAGTTCTGCTCCGCCTTGCAGAGCCTCGGTCGCCTTGTTCCAGCTCCGTGCCGGACCCCGCTCTGTCGCCACGAAGAGGCCGATGTCGGTGCGATCCAACAGTTCGTCCGCGTGGCTCACGGCAAGCAGACCAGCGGCAAGCGTCACGGTAAGTCGCGTGAGCACATCGAAACGTGACCACCTGCTTCTCTTCGCTTTGGACTGAGCAGCAGTGAACGATTCGAAATCGGAAACCCCAACGTCAAGCCGGCAATTCGATCCCATCGTGGTGTCCTTGAAACGCATCGCCTCGGCAGCGGTACCGCCGATGGCGCGGATCATTGGGCGCCTGGTCGCCGTCGACGAGGACGGGTACAGAGGCCTCGATGAGATCACAAGCGCAGTGTTGAGTCCGCCCATGGCAAAAGAGTTCTTCAGACCGACCCAGGGATACGAGCATCTCTGGCGAGACCCCGGTCTGAGGAACGCCAGCCTGTCGATCACGAGCTCTCCCCGGAGAGCGGCAAGCAACTCGACGGACTCCAACGCAGCTGCTGCTCCGAAGCTATGGCCATAGAGCCCCTTCGGGGAGAAGGTCGGGGTTGCGCCATCGCCGTCGGTGACCTGACGCTCTGCCAGAAGGTCTGCGATCTTCTCTTCGACACGGTCGTTCGCTCGAGTTCCCGTGCCGTGACCCGAGATCAGGTCCAATGGCCCCTGCCAACCCGAAACCGTAAGCGCCCGATCGCTGGCGAGGAACGGTCCTCGGCCAGTGGGGTCCGGCCGTGACGGATGATATGCATCGGTTGATTGCCCGACCCCGCTTATGTAGCCCAATGGCGGGATGCCAGGCTTCTCATTCGTCGTCAGCAGGACGGCGGCCGCACCTTCCCCGATTGACGTGCCATCCGAACGCCCATAAGGCTCACACGGCTCGCGACTGAGAGCGCCGATCATGCCGAAGCTGAGCACGGAACCGATCCATAGCTCATCGACGCCTATGCAGAGGGCGGTGCTGATCCGACCCGTCCTCAAACGATGCCAGGCATGGGCGATGGCCGCCGCCCCAGAGCTGCATGCCGTGCTCACAGTCAGTGTCGGGCACGCCAATCCCAGGGCCTCGGCGATGCGGGCCGTGCCCACCGTCAATGCGTGGTCACCGTCGATTGTCGCCACTGGGGCCTCGAGTCCACCCAAGCTCCAATCCGACGGAACTCGTGGCCCAGCAGCCGTCCCCACCACCATAAGGTCGATCTCACCGGGTAGCACTGAACAATGGCCGAGGGCCTCGCGCGCGGCTGTGCTCGCGAGCTGCACGTACTTCGGCTCCGCCCCCGCCCATTCCTCAGGTGGTATCTCCGCCACTGGCCACATCGCTGTTTCGGCCCGCATGGTCCACCTCGGGCTGCCGACGACCGAAGCTCCTCGTTCGAGTCCGGCGGTGTGCGCCTTCAGACCGGTCCCGAGAGGCGAGCAGATCCCAACGCCCGTTATGGCGACATCGGCGGCTCGATTCTCGATCACGACGATCGAGCCGACCGCACGACGGCTTCGTAAAGATCAGTCACCGTACCTTCTTCAAGAAGCTCATAGAGGATGGCGTCGTCGAGATCCACTTCGTCCAATTCGAGTGCCGTCATCCACTCGATGAAGTCCAGGGAGTCGATCTCTGCCTCGAGGAGGAGCGTCGTCGCCGAAAGATTCGCGGTTCCTGACACCTCGATGAGCAGCTCGAGTGCACGTTCAAATGAGGGAACCTCGTGGCTCGCTTGCTCCATCCGTGACTCCCTACCTCTCCTCATTATCCATTTTGAAAGGACAGATACTCGTGACCTTTCGCTGTGACCGTCCGATGCAGCCGAGACCTTGAACGTGAAGAAGTCGATATGAAGTTACCCCGCGACCAGCGCGCTCGCAATCGGAGGGTGCCCGCGTTGCAGCGCAGCTGACTCCGTTTCTCCCGCCCGAGTGAATCGAGCCACCGTGCTGCGCAACCAAGGCTGCTCCGAAAGCAAGACCTCTCGTTCAAGTGAGCACCCTCCGAGCGATGTGTTCTCGTGCACGACGAGGCGAAGCTCCGCCACTACATTGGGCGGATGAGTCTGCCGGCGGAACTGTCGGAAGCCGCAGAATAGGTAGCGCTCTCTCGATATGAAAGAACGTTCGTCGAATGAACGAACCTCCGCACTCAAGTCCTCCGCCTCGGTCCCTTACTTCTGCTCCGTTGACTGACGACGAGCGGAAGACCGATGACGACGGGAAGAAGAGCGCGCCGATCAACGAAATGGTGGACCGAACTCTTCTCGACTTGAGTAGCCCGGAGGCATCGCGTTTCGCCGCCATGATCGGCCGATCCTCCGGAGAATCTTCCTTGCTGTTTGCTGAGATCCTTTCCTATCCCAGCCTCCGGACGCTCATAGAGCCACATGTCCTTCCCGGCGAGGTTGTGCTTCTGGTTGACTTCGCCACTCAGGGGCGGTTGGAGGAGGGAGCGATCACCATCAGGTCGGACCTCGAGATCAGCCAAGCCGCTCGAAGGGGACGCCTCGGGCTCGCCCACTCTTCGATCACGGGATCCGCGTCGGAGGTCGAAACGAGTCGTCGGTTCCTGCTGCGGTCGATGAGCACTCCGGCTCCATCGCTCCGAGATCGGAGGCATCGGCAAGGCGGCTCCGTGGAAGGTGCACACATCGACATACCATTGCCCGAAGGCGTGACAACCCGATTCGCTGAGATCTCGAATGACGACAACCCGATCCACACTGATCCTGCTGCGGCTGCGCTCGCAGGATTCTCGGCACCGAGCGTCCATGGGACCTACCTGCTTGCCCGGGCCGTCAGTGCCGTCGCCGATGCACTCGAATGGTCGATGGCAGAAATTGAGGCAATTTCCTGTCGGTTCGGGATGCCGGTCTCTGAAGGTGAGTCGGTTTATGTGGCTGACGTGGAACGTGAAGGCGCCGACGAGGTTCGCTTCTCGGTGAAGACGAGAAGCGGAACTGCATTGCGCCGCGTGGCGCTAGGGAGAAGACCGGGCCTTCGTGCCTGATCGCCCCTTGCAAGCGGATAGGAGCGTCGACGGGCTTGTGCCCTGCGCCGGTGCGGCGATATGCGCCTGGAGCAGCGTCGCCGTAACCTGTCCGTTGATCTGGAGAGGTTCCATCGGCAGTGGGGAAGGTAAGGACTGTGGGCGTAGATTCTGGTCTGTCACACAAGGGACCCAGGGCGATTCCCTCGGATGGCCCGGCCACCGGACACTTCCTGCAACCGAAATGGGGAGACCAACCGTGGGGTGACGGCGTGCTCCGTGATCGTTTCGACGTGGTCGCGCCACTCATTCGAGGCGAGGCCATCCTCGATGTCGGTTGTGCCTCACGCTATGGGCGATCTGATTGGCTGCATGGACTGATGGTCAGCCAGTTTCCGGATGTTGTAGGGATCGACATCAACGAAGAGACGATCGGTGCGCTCCGGACAGAGGGGTTCGAGGTGCACGTAGCCGATGCTCAGGACTTCGACCTCCATCGAACTTTCGACACCGTGTTTGCCGGCGAGATCATCGAGCACCTGGACAATGTCCACGGATTTCTGACCAGTGTGCGGCGACACCTCAAACCCGGCGGCCAGCTCGTTCTGACGACGCCAAATGTGTTCTACGTCGGCGGCTTCGTCTATCGCTGGGGTGGCCATGGCCAGGTACACCCTGAACACACATGCTGGTTCTGTGAGGACACTCTGCGTCGAGTGCTTGAAGTCAACGGCTACTCACGCGTCGAGATTTCGTTCAGCGGCCACACGAGCCCAACGCCTCTACGGAGAGCCGCCACCTCTGCCGTGCAGCATCTCCTTCCGCCCCGGTTAGCACTCGACACCCTGATAGCCGTGGCGAGCGTTTGACCGTCGATCGGAATACGTCCCTCCCGAGACGGGGACGGGCCCATCAGTGAGCAGAGCGCCGACCGCGGTCGTCCATCCCTGGTGGCCTCGCCATGGACGATCGGGCGTGGCATTGGCGAGGAGTCTCACGGCCACCCTCGTCCTTGTCGGGATAGTGCTCCTGGGCGCAGGATCCACCTCGGCCGCCGCCACTCCACATCCTGTCTTGGCGCCACAGACCGGGTCGTACGTCTTCACGCTGAAGTTCGACGGCATCGAGCGCGACTATCGGCTCCATGTGCCACCGGCCGCCATTGACGGGCGGCCGCTGCCTCTGGTGCTCAACCTTCATGGCGCCACCCAAAATGCTCAGCTGGAAGAGATCACCTCCGACATGGACCCCAACGCCGACATGAACGGCTATCTGGTGGCCTACCCCAACGGGACGCGCATTTCCAAGGTGCTCACCCCTGATCCGGTGGCCAAGAACGCTCAGTACGGATGGAATGCGGGGCAGTGCTGCGGGCTGCCCGTTACCAAGCACATCAACGATGAGGGATTCCTTCTCAAGGTCATTGCAAACATTGCGACGAGGACGCCCGTCGACCTCCGGCGGGTCTACATGACGGGCATATCCAACGGCGGGATGATGGCCTACGCCATGGCGGCCGGGGCATCCGACCACATCGCCGCCATCTCATCGGTTTCGGGTCAGGTCGAGATCCCTGTCATCCACCCGACACGTGCCGTTCCCACCATGGAGTTCCACAGTGTCAACGATCCGATTGCCAAGTTCGACGGCACACCGAACGCCAACCCGCTGCTTCGTCTCTCCGTGATGCAGGGCATTGACCAGTGGGTCAAGGCCGACGGCTGCAGCACACGGCCCCACGACGGAGCCACCATTGTGGGCGCGGCCGGGTCAATTTCCGCGGGGGAAACAGCCACGCCAATTACCTATACGCACTGCCGGTCAGGCACCGAAGTCGCCCTCTGGCGCTTCACCGGATCTGGTCACGTGTGGCCGGGGAGCACGCTCAACACAGGCCCCATGAAGAACTGGATCCTGGCCGGCGTCGGACGGGGCATCGTCCTCGTCAATGCCAACGAGACGATGTGGCAGTTCTTCAAGCGGTACTCGCTGCCGTCCTCGCGGTAGACCGGCTCCCCCACAGAGAGACTGCGGCGGATCAGACCTCGCCACCTCGATCGCTGGCGGAGAACTCATCGCCACCCTGGCCCGAGTCCCTGGCGGCCCGAGTCGCGGGAGTGAGCGCGTCTTCGGGCCTCATCTCTGCGGACCCTAGGGACCAAAGCTGATCGGAATTCTGACCGAGGCGTTCGACTCGGTTGAACTCGCGTTGTTGACCACGATCACACACCCCGGATGAGTCGCATCACAGGTGCCCGTCCCGACCGTTCCCGTGACGACCTGGAGCTGCACGGAACCATGTCCCGTGGGATCAGGGGTGAGGATCTTGGCGCCCGAGAATGTGCATGCCGACGAGCTGTTCGACGCAATGACGCTCGGGGCACATTCGAGGATGTTGACCACCTTCCCCGGTGTGTAACCGTTCCAATCCACCGTGACCTTTTGGCCGTCCACCAGGTTGGTGTGAGGCGTCGCCGAGGCGTGCAGGTCCAGCTTCGGAGCCGGCGGAACGGGGATCGTGGCGGTCGAACCGACCGTTGGATCGAATCGCACGACTGCGAGACCGCGCTTCCCGTCACCAGAGATGCGGGCGAGCGCGGTCCGGTCGCCGCGGAAGAAGGCAGAGAAGAAGTCGGTGGTCGTCCGCAATACGCTCGCGGATGACGACACGGAAAGTCCGGCCGCGGACTCGTGACTGCCACCTTTGATGGTGAGCAGGCCCTTGGGCCCCCGTGCAGAGTTGAACATGCCGATTGCCAACGAGTACGGCAGGAGCTCGTCTGCCGTTCCGTGCACCAGCAGGAGTGGCGGCGCGTTTGCCGTCTCGTACGTCCCCGTCGGGAACGGCACCTCATCGCCGGCCATCACCACCGCCGCCTTGACCCGCGGATCTCGGCAGCATGTGTTGGCAACCAGGCCGAGCACGGTGATCGCTCCGTTGGAGTGGCCAGCGGCGCCGATATCCTGTGGATCGACCAGACCGCTGAGAACGTTGTTCGTGCCGGCTGAGGCATTGAGAACCGAGCTGATGACGAAGCTCATGTCTCCCGGCTGATTGACCACATCACCGGCGTCTGGGCCACCCGGAGTGTGATCACTCGTGAGGGGGAACTGGGGCGCCGCTACGACGAAGCCCGCCGCTGCCCAGTAGCTGAGCAGCTTCTCGTACTGGAGCGGATCGGATCCCAGCCCGTGGGCGAAAACGATGAGCGGATACGGACCCTGGCTTTTGGCCGGGATCGCGCCTCGGCGAGGTGGTTGCGATGACGCAGACCCGGCCGCCGGGTAGAAGATGGTGGTCACCATCGTGCGCGTTGGATCCTGCGGATTGGGACCCCAGGCGGGAGTGGTCCGGTGCGGGTCGACGAAGGTCTCCGTCAGCACACCGACGGCGTGCTTGGTCTGTGTCACCGTGCTGGCGTATGCGCTCGATCCGCTCGCGTAGCCCGCCGCCCCGAGTCCGACAGCGACCGTCGCGATCGCCACCATCGATCGCTTGAGCACATCGTCAGTTTCGATCTGGCTTCTGATTCATGTCAAATGTGATCCGATGTGTGCGTGCGGTCTTCGAACTCCAGATCCGGATTGAGCCGGATCACCACACCTCTAAAGGAACAGCACCTTCTGTCGCACAGACTCCACGAGACGACCAGTTCTCCATCCGGCGATGCTGGCCCAACGAACGCGAAACTCGGGCCGCAAGAGTCGTGGCGACGACACGACCAACCACACCCACGTCTTGGCCGCCACGGTCAGTTGGCGCCGAAGGCCGTCGGCCCGGTACCGACGGTAGAGGACCGGGCCGCAACGTCCATAGGCGGTGAACCGGCTGAATACCGGGCCAAAGCCCCGCCGTTCACGTCGGGCGACGACGGCGTCCACGCTCAAGACATAGCGTTGCCCGGCCAGCTGTAAGCGCCAGCACAGATCCGTGTCCTCTCCGGTCATCAGGTCCTCCGCAAAGCCGCCGATGTCCTCGAAGGCCCGCCGCCGAATGGCCAGGTTGCAGCTCATAGCCGCAGGCAGAAAGCCGAATTGGCTTGTGGCAGGAGGTGGGGCGTACGCGGCGGGGGAAGGCGGCGTGAGGCCATTGAGCGACCAGAAGTCGACGACGCCGCCGGACACGTCAGCGTCGGCCAACGCCGAAGCGTGCGCTGTCAGCCAACCCGGTTGCACAACGTCGTCGGCGTCACAAAAGGCCAACACCTCGCCCTGGGCCGCTCCGGCCCCCGCATTTCGCGTGGCCCCCGCTCCTTTGGCCTCCGACGCGTCGACGAGACGAATCGCGTGGGAGTCATTTGCCCATTCCTGCACCACCAGTCGGCTGTCGTCGGTGGAGCCGTTGTCGGCTATCACAATTTCCCAGGGTTCGTTGCACCGCTGTTCGGCCAAGGCTCGAAGCTGCTCCTCGAGCCACGGCATGCCGTTGCGCACCGGGACGATGACGCTGATCACAGCCGAAATCCTAGACAGATGCGTTCCGGGTCCCCGGTCGCGGAACTGCGTCTGGCACGATCCGTCCGGGAATCAGTGGCAGCGTGATCCTCGAAGACAACCGAGGAACCACATGAATCAGCCTCTCGCGGTGTTCCCGTTCCGCCGTCAGCCGACGAGGATCTCGCTGACCTCTCGAACTGGCGCATGAATCGACCTCCGTCCTGGAGCTCGAGGAGAGTGTGAGCTCTCGATTTCGTGACGTGCCGAATGGCAGGCGGCCGAACTCGCTCTCCAGCCTGTGCCGCCCCGCCAAAGGCGCGCTCCCGAAGTTCACCGAGACGCTTCCTCGGTAGGCCGGCCACATTCCTCCCTTCCTGCATCGGCCAACCCGTGCGATGGGTACGGTGTGATTGGTGACAGCAAATTCAACGGGTCGGAGCTCGGCGAAAGACGCGGGGAAGCTCGGCACCTATCGCACGAAGCGCAACCCCCAGAAGACACCGGAGCCCATGGGCCGCCGGGTTGCGACGCACAACGGGCGCCAGCGCTTCGTGATTCAGGAACACCACGCCCGCAGCCTGCACTGGGATCTTCGACTCGAGCGCGACGGCGTCCTCGTCTCGTGGGCTCTCCCCAAGGGCCTCCCCGAGTCCCCCGACCAGAACCACCTCGCCGTGCACACCGAAGACCATCCCCTCGAGTACGCGTCCTTCGAGGGGGACATCCCCCAAGGCGAGTACGGGGGCGGCCGGATGACCATTTGGGACACGGGTCGCTACGAGGTGGAGAAATGGTCCGACACCGAGGTGAAGTTCGTGCTCCATGGGACGAAGGCGTCTGGCGGTTTCGTGCTGTTCCAGACGAAAGACCGCAACTGGATGATCCACCGGCACGGTCCGACCACGCGCACCGACCCGCTTCCCGTCTCCATCAAACCGATGCTGGCCGTAGCCGGGAAGCTGCCGCCGGACAGTGACAACTGGGCGTTCGAAATCAAGTGGGACGGGGTGCGTGCCATCCTCACTGTCGAGGGTGGGCGGGTCAAGGCCCACAGTAGGAACGACCTCGACGTCACCGCATCGTTCCCCGAGCTGGCCGACATAGGGAAGTTCCTCGGGATGACCACGTGCGTGCTCGACGGCGAGATCGTCGCGCTCGGTGAGGACGGCCACCCCAACTTCTCCCGGCTGCAGCGCCGCATGCACGTGGCCAACCCGAGTGAGGCGCGCCGGCGGGCCGTATCGGACCCCATCAGCTTCGTGGCATTCGATCTGCTCTATGTGGACGGGCACTCCCTGCTGAGCGCTGGCTACGACGAGCGGCGGGCCAAGCTCGAAGCGCTGCATCTCTCCGGCGAGACCTTCACCACCACGGAGTCCTTCCGAGGTGTGTCCGGACAGGACATCTTGACCGCGGCCATACAGAACGGCCTCGAAGGTGTCGTCGCCAAGCGACGCGACTCGCCCTACCGGCCCGGTCGGCGGAATCCCGACTGGGTCAAGGTCAAGTCCTTCCGCACGCAAGAAGTGGTGATCGGAGGTTGGACAGACGGACGGGGCGAGCGAGCGGGAAGCCTCGGCGCGCTCCTCCTCGGCATCCCGGACGATGGCGGGCTGCGCTACGTCGGCAAGGTGGGGACCGGCTTCAGCGCCAGCGCCCGTCGAGCACTCCTCGAGGATCTGGCGGCGCGCTGGACGCGAGAGAGCCCGTTCTTATCGCCGCTGCCGGGAGGTGAGGCGGCTCAGGCACACTTCGTCCGGCCCGACCTCGTCGGGGAGGTCGAGTTCGGCGAGTGGACGACGGCGCGCCGGCTCCGCCATCCGACGTGGCGGGGCCTACGCCCAGACAAGTCGCCGGACGAGGTCGTCGTGGAATGACCATCCCGGTGTCCAGCCGTGCTGGGTAAGAATCAGCACATGGTTCCAGTCGGACCGGCATCCTGATGGCCGCAGCCGCCTCCTCCACGCGGACGACGATCGACGGACGGGAACTGTCCGTCTCCAATCTCGACAAAGTCCTGTTCCCGCAGTGCGGGTTCACCAAGGGCCAGCTCATCGACTACTACGTGCGCGTGGCCGAAGTGATGTTGCCCCACGTCCGGGAACGACCGTTGACGATGAAACGGTTTCCCGACGGAGTCGAGGGCAAGTCATTCTTCGAGAAACACATCCCATCGCACGCCCCCGACTGGGTGCGCTCCGTGACCGTGTCGTCGAACGACGGGCAGGACGTCATCCCCTACGCGATCGTGAACGATCTTCCGACGTTGGCCTGGGCTGCCAACCTCGGGACCATCGAGCTCCATGTGCCGCTCTGGCACGTGGGCCGGCACCGAAAGCTCCCGGCGCGTCCTGACTTCTTGGTGTTCGATCTGGATCCGGGCGAACGCACCTCCATCGTCGAGTGCTGTGTCGTTGCGGGCTATGTGATGGACGAGCTCGCCCAGGACGGGACGGAGTCGTTTGCCAAGACGAGTGGGTCCAAGGGTCTGCAGCTCTATGCCGCCGTCGGGCCGAAGACAACATGGGACGGCCTGCGCGCGCGTGCGCACGACATCGCCCGCAAGTTGGAGTCGGACCACGGGGACCTCGTGGTCTCCAACATGCGGAAATCCCTGCGGAAAGGCCGCGTCCTGATCGACTGGAGCCAGAACCATCCGGCCAAGACGACCGTTGCCGTGTACTCGGTGCGAGCGATGCCCACGCCAACGGTGTCGACGCCCGTCACGCCCGCCGAGGTGCAGCGATGTGCCACGCTCAGCGACCCGGGGCTGCTCCGGTTCGAGACCGACGACGTACTGCGCCGGGTGGACAAGAGCGGCGACCTCTTCGCGCCCTTGGGTTTGAGCTGACGGGCACGGCGGCTCGGCTGTCAGTCCGTCCGGCGGCCGCTCAGGCGGATCAGCACCTCGTCGACGACTTGAGACGTCGAGGCCTCCCCACCCAGGTCAAAGGTGCGGATCCCGTCGGCCGCCGCGCCGAGCGTGGCCCGGCGGATGGCGGCGGCTGCCCCGGCTACGACGGGATTGCCCCGTGCCGCGTGATCCAGCACGGCGGCGCAGGCCAAGAGCATCGCCATGGGGTTGGCGACGTTCTTGCCCATGAGCGACGGCGCCGTTCCGTGCGGGGCCTCGGCCATGGCGACGGCGGGGTGCATGTCCTCCTCCAATGCCAACAGGACGGACTCAGCGCCGGCGATGGAACCGAACAGGGCCAGGACCAGATCGGAGAGGCAGTCGCCGTCACGGTTCAGGGCCGGGATCACCAGTGGGCCGTGGCTTGACTCGGTCAGCAGCCCGGCGTACGCGGCATCGATGAGGGTCGGGCGGTACAACACGTCGGGATGCCGCGCCGCCGCAGCGTCCATCTCCTCCTTCAGCATCCCCTCGTAGACCGTCGAGACGGTCCACTTGGGTCCGCCGTAGACACACGCGCCCAGCTCAGCTGCCGTGCGGAACGAGAACTCCGCCACAGAACGGCACACCGAGCGGTCGATGCGCTCGGTCCGCCAGGCCTGCTCGGCCGCACTGCCCGGGTCGCCCGTCCGGTGCTCCTCCGCCCCGTAGGCGTCGCCGACCGCCATGCGGACCACGACGATGGGATGGACGACCGACGACGGAGGGGCCACCCCGGGGATGCGCCGGCCCGTGCGGACGATGACAGACCCACCGACGCCTTCACGCAGGATGCGGTTCGGGCTCCCGACGTCGCCCGTCGCCTCCGGGGTGATGGTGGCGGCCTTGAGCCCAAGGCCTGTCTCGCGGATTGCCGCCGCGGCATCGCGAACCACTGCATTGGCCGTGGCACGGCGGTTCGAGAGGGAGAGATCGAACCGAAGCAGTTCGAGGTCGAACCCGAGCACCGACGGGTCGAGGACCCGCAGCGCCTCGTTGAGCAGCTCTTCGCCGGTCTCGTCCCCGTCACACACCACGAGCTGCCGGCCGGGGGACACGCGGTCAGGGTCGCGCGAAAACTCGAGCCGCGCCAACGTGGTCGCAACGCCGGCTGCGCGCCCCAGTCCGAGAGGGCGGGCCGGCCGCGGTTAGCCGAAGCGCCGAAGAGGGCAGAATCACTCCGAGGAACGCATGACGAACGGGCAAGCGGCTGAGCCACCCCCGGGCACACCGAGCCGGCGCGCGTTGGGGGCGATGGAGATCGCAGTGCGCCGCGCCCGTGAGGCCCACGGCGACACCCCTCCCGTCGAGCCGCGCCCCTCGGCTCCTGCTCCTGCTCCTGCTCCCGCCCGACCGCCACGCTCCCCCGGGCTGGTGACCGCGGAGCGGGGGTCCGGGCAGGACGGTGCCCGCCGACGATCAGAGCGCTGGCTGACCGCGTCCGTCGCCTTCCTCGCCGTGCTGGTCGTGGCCGGCGCCATCGCCCTCGTCGTCTCGCTGCACACGGGTCCCCGACTGGCGGCGACGCCGTCCTCGAGCGTCACGACGGCGCCGAGCCATGCTGGGGCCTCCCCCTCATCGAGCCACACGGAGGCGGGGCGGCCTGGCGGCCCTCCCGCCGCCTCCGCCACGTCGACCACGACGACCACCTCGAGCACGACAGTGCCCGTGGCAGCCGACGGTCCGCCGGTGATCAGCTCCCTCACCCCATCGAGCGGGAGCGCGGGCGTTGGCATCGTCGTCGCGGGCGCCAACTTCCTCAGCTCCGACGGGCAGATCGTGGCCATGTTCAACGGCCAGGTGGCGCCCACGAGCTGCCCGGTGCAGGACTCGTGCACCGTCACCGTCCCGCCGCCGTCGTCGGGGTCGACGTCGGCGCAGGTGACGATCACCACGGCCAGCGGGACCTCCAACACCATGACCTTCACCTACAGCTGAGCAGCGGAGGGCCACAGGGACTCGGGCTCTCGGCCTTTCGTCTCCGGTAGGAGCCAGAAGAGTGCGGCCGCGGCAGCGATGGGGAGGAACGTCAGGTCTGCCGCGAACGCAAACCTGTTGCCGACATCCGCCACCGCGCCGAAGGCCACCAGGCCCGCAACTGCCCCGAGCACGCCCGCTGTCACCGACCACCCGGTGGCCGACGCCCGGACCGACGTCGGGAACAGCTCCGTCAGCAATGCGCCGCCGGCCGGGGCGAGCACCGAACCGCTGAGCACCCCGAGGGTGTAGCCGACCACGAGCGCCTGCCGGGACCCGGAGTAGGCCAGGGCACCGCTCAGCGCGATGGCGACCATGGCCAACGTGCTCGTCGGCCGCCGACCAATGCGGTCGGCCAGCCAACGCCCAGCCAGCAGCCCGAAAAGGCCGGCGACCCCGGCGCCGACAACCATGAGAGCGGTCATCCAGCCGGCCTGGTGGAGGACATCCTGGGCGTACAGGAAAACGAAACTGTTGGCGGGGCCGGTGATGACGGAGACGGCGAACGCGATGACGGCCAGGATCATCACCCGCCCTCGGAACCGCGGACCCACGGCGCCGAGAACGGGGGGCGGGCGGTCTGCTTCGGCCTCCGCCACCATGAACCGGCTCGGCTCTTCCACCCATCCGCGCACCGCGAAGACGACGGCCAGCGGGACGACCGCCAGTGCGAAGATCCCTCTGAAGCCGAGCACGCTCGACGCGAGGCTGTGCAGAATGGCGGAGAGTCCCGCCCCGATCCCGTACCCCGCCGCGGTGAACGCGATGGCGGCCGACCGGTCACGTGATCCCGTTTCCTCCGCCGCCATCACCTCGGCCAGGGCGTTGGTGGAGCTGAGGAGAGGCCGCCCGAAGGCGAAGATGGCGACGAACCACCAGTAGCCCGGGCTCCCCGCGGCGACGATGGTGAGCGCCAAGCCGGCCATCGTCACGGCCAGGATGACCCGCCGACGTCCGAGTCGGTCGGCCATGCCGATGAACACAAGGCTCCCGAGCGAGGCCAGGCGGATGAGCGCGAGCCCGACCCCGAGGCTCGTCCCCGAGAGTCCCACCTTGTCCGCGATCGAACCGCCGGACGCAACGTGTCCCAACTGGGTGGACACGTCACCCAGCGCGGCGACGACGCCGAACTGCCCGAACCCCGACGCGAAGGCGACGATCGCGACGGCGACCACCACCCGATCGGACCAGCGGTGCAGCCGCAGCGGGCCGACCGCATCAGACGATTCTTCGGGAATCAGCGACGACATCTACATCGCGTGCGCCGAATCGGGACCACCTGTAGACCTCCAGTCCGGAGGGAGAACCGAAGAGGATCTCACTGAGCCTGATCGGCAAGATTCAGGGTAGACCCGATGCAGAACCGGAGTTGACATCCAACCTCGCCACGAACGAGTCGCGAGCCAGGCGACCGATCACTTCGACCTCAGCGGAGAGGGCCAGGTCCTTCCCGCCCCGGCGCCCCCGCCTCGCCGTCGGCCTGATCGGCTGCCTCCACGTCGCCGGCGACGGCGGCCATCCGGAGAATCTCCACGGCCTCGTCCTCCGAAGTGGGCGAGAAGTCGCCGTACCACTCCCCCACCGCGTAGAACGGATCTGGAACCTCGACGCACTGCACCTCGTCGCAGACGCCACGCAGCGCGCTCGACCGCGGACCGCGACGCCACAGGCACCGCGACGACGATGCGCGCCGCACCAAGGGCACGCGCCACCTGGCACGCCGCTCGCGCCGTTGACCCAGTGGCCATCCCGTCGTCGACGATGACGGCGCAGTGCCCGTTGAGGTCGAGCCGCGGCCGGCCGCCCCGGTACAGCCGGGCGCGGCGCTCGAGCTCGGATCGCTCACGCGCCTCGACCGTGTCGATGTCGAGCGCGCCGAGCCCAGGAGAACGCATGACGTCCGGATTCTCCACGCGTACGCCCCCCTCACCAATCGCCCCCATGGCGAGCTCGGGCTGAAAGGGGACGCTGAGCTTCCTCACCACGATGACGTCGAGTGGTGCCCCCAGGGCGCGCGCCACCTCGAAGGCAACGGGTACCCCTCCCCTGGGTAGCCCGAGCACCACCGCGGCGCCTCCACTGAGGTCGGCGCGCCTCACCACCTCGGCGACATGACGACCGGCATCGCGGCGATCGCGGAACCTCATGTCAACCTCCTCGGGCCACCTGCAGTGTCTCCCTACCCGACCGGCGCCACCAGAGCCGATGGTCCCCTCACGGTACGGCGGCGACCCCACCAGGGCCCGCTGGATCCGTGGGCCACCCGTGAACCGGCCGGCCGGTGCTACTTTTCGCCCGGAGGGCCGATCGAGGTGTGGTCGGCTGATGGTCACGTCGGGCCGTCGGCTCGACAGGAGACGGGAGGAGCGCCGTGACAGCGCCCGAGCACCTGAACGGCCATCAGCGCGACACCCTTGCTCACATCTTCGCCCACCCGTTGAGCCACAACCTCGAGTGGCATTCGGTCCTGTCACTGCTCAATGCCGTCGCCACGGTGCAGGAGACCCACAAGGGCAACGTCCTGGTCACCATGGGGAGCGAGACCGAGACGTTCGAACCGCGCCACAAGGACATCGATGCCGATCAGCTGACCAACCTGCGCCGCCTCCTCCGCAAGTCCGGGTACGGGCCCGAAGAGGTGCCCCTTCCGGGGTGAGACCCGCCGCATGAGGACAGACGTGTCACGGCACGTCGGCTCCATGCCGTCCGGGAGTATGACGCGGTCCCGGCGGACGCTTCGGGGCATTGCCGGCGCGGCAGTCGCGCTGCTCGCGCTCGCCGGGAGCGGAGAGGCGTTCGCGGCCACGACGTCGACCACGACGACCGTGCCGGACGCCGCCACGTCGTGGACCGTCTACCACGGCAACCCGGAGGGGGGCGGCGTGGCGACGCCCGTCTCCTCGGTCCACCTCGCCTCGCCGGACTGGACCTCGCCCGCCCTCGACGGCGAGCTCTACGGCGAGCCCCTCGTTTCGGGTGGTCACGTCTTCGTGGCCACCGAGAACGACACCGTCTACGCGCTCTCGGCCACGACGGGCTCGGTGGAGTGGTCCACCCACCTCGGCACGCCCGTACCCTCCCGGTCGCTCCCCTGCGGCGACATCTCGCCCACCGTCGGGATCACCGGGACTCCGGTGATCGACGAAGCGCGTGCCGAGGTCTTCGTCGTGGCCGACGAGCTGGTCAACGGGAGCCCGGCGCACGTGCTGGTCGGGTTGGACACCGGGACCGGAACGACCGAGTTGTCGCAGAACGTCGATCCGGCAGGCGCAACCACGTCGGCGCTCCTGCAGCGCACCGGCATGACACTCGACGCGGGTCGGGTCGTCTTCGGGTTCGGCGGGAACTACGGCGACTGCTCCACCTACCACGGCTGGGTGATCTCCGTGCCCGAGACGGGTGGCACCCCCGCCCAATTCGGTGTCGACTCGGCGGCCGGGGAGAGCCAGGGCGCCGTCTGGATGGGTGGGGCCGCCCCGGTGGTCGACGCGAACGGCGACGTCTGGGTGAGCGTCGGCAACGGTTCGGTGTACTCATCGACCCACGCCTACGACGACAGCGACTCGGTGCTCGAGCTCTCGCCGTTGCTCACCCTCCTCCAATACTTCGCTCCTGCCTCGTGGGCGGCCGACAACGCCCGCGACCTCGACATGTCCAGCGCTCCCGCCCTGCTCCCCGACGGGCAGGTGGTGGCGGCGGGCAAGTCGCGGATCGTCTACCTGCTCAAGTGCGTCGAATCTGGGCGGTATCGGGGGCCAGGAGGCCGCACTGCCAGATGCCTGCGGCGACGACATCGACGGCGGCGTCGCCGTGGAGGGCACGACGGTCTACCTCCCGTGCCTGAGCGGCACGATCGCGGTGCAGACGTCGACCAGCCCCGTCGGACTCCGACTCCTCTGGAGCTCGTCGGTCGGAGGTGGGCCGCCCATCGTCGCGGCCGGCCTGGTCTGGACCATCGGACAGAACGGCGTCCTCTACGCCCTCAACCCCTCCAGCGGTGCCGTCCAGGAGCAGGCCACCATCGGCACGCCGGCCAATCACTTCCCGACCCCGTCGGTGGGTGCGGGCCTGCTCCTGGCGGCCTCGGCGGACCGCGTGGTGGCGTTCTCTGCGCCACCAACCGTCGCGCCGACCTCCACCACGACCACGACGCCCCGCTCGACGACCACCGCCGGCGCCACGACGACCTCGACACCGACGCAGTCCGGCGGCTCAAACGCCTGGTCGACCGTTGCCGTCGTGGTCGGCGGCCTGGTCGTCGCGGGAGGGCTCCTCTGGCTCTTCCTGCGGCGACGCAGGACGGCAGGGAGCTCCTGACACGCCCTCTGTGGGCGCCGTCGCCGTCAGCGAGCGGTGAGCAACAGCTCGAGCACGGTGCTCAGGCCGGCGACGATCAACGAGATGGACACGATGACGGCCGTCACCTGAATCAACGGCCGGTGCCTCGGTTCCCAGTCCCCGACGTCGGCGAACTGGTCGAGCGTGTCGTCCTCACCGTCGGCCCACGCCGGTTCCCCCGGAGGGCGGTCGTCGAAGCGGTCGTCGAGAGGGCGCGGCTCTCGGGTGGCCACGTAGCCGATGAAGGGCGCCAGGCCCACCGGGAAGTGGGGCTGGGGAGGTCCGGGGACGTGGCCCTGCATCGGAGACACGTTAGCCCTGGGCAGGAATCTCATCAGCCTGCGACGGTCTACCCTCGCGGGCCATGGACGAGCCCCAGCAGATCGGTTTCACCGCGGCCGAGTCGACACCCCGGTTCCCCCGCGACCCCAGGCCACCGGCCGGCGCGCCGAACGTCGTCGCCATCGTGCTCGACGACACCGGCTTCGGACACCTGGGCGCGTTCGGCTCGGACCTCGGCACACCGCACCTGGACTCGCTGGCCGCGGGAGGTGCGCCCTTCAACCGCTTCCACGTCACGTCATTGTGCTCGCCGACCAGAGCGTCGTTCTTCACCGGGCGCAACCATCACGCGGTGGGCATGGGCTTCCTGGCCGACATCCCCCTCGCCTTCCCCGGCTACAACGCGCGGCCTGCCCACGTCGGCCGCCGACACTCCCCCGATTGCTGCGCGACGCCGGGTACTCGACGCTGGCCGTCGGCAAATGGCACCTCACGCCGCGCTGGCAACGCTCGGCGGCCGGACCCTTCGAAACCTGGCCGCTCGGCCTCGGCTTCGAGCGCTACTACGGGTTCCTGCAGGGCGATACCAACCACTGGACACCGAACTTGGTCTGTGACAACCACTACGTCGACCCGCCGCGCCGGCCCGAGGACGGGTACCACTTGAGCGAGGATCTGGCCGATCAAGCGGTCCGGATGGTCCAGGACCAGCAGCAGGCCGCACCGGGCAAGCCCTTCTTCTTGTACTTCGCGCTGGGCGCCATGCACGCACCGCACCATGTCGCGCCCGAATGGGTCGACCCCTACCGGGGCCTGTTCGACAAGGGGTGGGACGTGTGGCGTGAAGAGCTGTTCGCCCGCCAACTCGCCTCCGGCATCGTTCCCCCGGGCACCGTGCTCACCGAGCGGCCCGAGTGGGTGCAGGCCTGGAGTGACGTCGGCGCCAACGAGCGACGGATGCTCGCACGCCAGCAGGAGGTCTTTGCCGGCTTCCTGACCCACACCGACGCCCAGATCGGCCGCGTGCTCTCCTCACTGGAGGCCCTCGGGGCGATGGACAACACCTTGGTGATGGTGTTCTCCGACAACGGCGCCAGCGCCGAGGGTGGCATCAACGGAAGCGCCAACGAGCACCGTTTCACGGCGCACATCCGGGAGTCGATGGCGGACAACCTCCCGCACTACGACGATTGGGGCGGGTTCAGCACCTACAACCACTACTCGTGGGCCTGGGCCTGGGCCGGCAACACCCCGCACAAGCTCTGGAAGCGCTACACGTGGCTGGGCGGGACCCGTACCCCTCTGATCGTGCACTGGGGCGACCGCGTCGCCGCGCCCGGGACCGTGCGGTCCCAGTTCGCGCACGCCGTCGACCTGATGCCGACGATCATGGCGGCCGTCGGGCTCGACGTGCCCGACCAGGTCGACGGCGTGGCCCAACAGGATGTCGACGGGGTCAGCCTGCTCTCGGTGCTGGAGGATCCGGGTGTGGCCGAGCTGCACCGCACCCAGTACTTCGAGATGATGGGCTCGCGCTCCATCTACCACGAGGGGTGGAAGGCGACCACCAACCACATCAGCACGGGCGTTCTCGACGAGGAGGAGCTCGCCGTCGGCAGCCGTACGTTCGACGAGGATCGCTGGGAGCTGTTCGACCTGTCGGTCGATTTTTCCGAGTCGACCGACCGCGCCGGCGACGAGCCCGAACGGGTCCGCCGCCTGAGTGAGCTGTGGTTGGCCGAGGCCGAACGCAACAACGTCCTGCCGATCTCCGACGCCCTGGCCGACCGCTTCGGCGGGTTCATCCCGCCCACCTGGCCGCCGGGTTCGCCCCGCATCTTCCGTCCCGGTGGCGGGGCGATCGCCGACGAGTCGGTCCCCTTGCTCTTCGGGGGCTTCGCCATGACGGCCGAGATCGACACCGGCCCGGGGACTGACACGGGTGTCGTGTTCGCCCTCGGCGACTGGTTCGGGGGCTACGCCCTCTACCTGGTGGACGGGCTCGCCCACTTCACGTTCGCCCGCTCGGCCGACGCGCTCGAGCTGGTGGCGCCGTCGGCCCTCCCGGCCGGCCGCCACGAGGTCAGCGTCCACTACGAGGTGGGCCAGGGCGACGCGACCGGTCGGATGGTCCTCGTGGTCGACGAGGCCGAGGTCGACGAGATCAGCGTCGCTGGGATCTTGCCCCTGGCGCTGCAGCACGGCGGCGCGGGGCTCCGGCTCGGACACGACACCGGCTTCGGTGTCTCCGCCCGCTACACGCCTCCCGCGCCCTTCAGCGGTACCGTGCACCAGCTGCGCATTGAGACACCGGGCTCGCCGCGATCCGACCCGGTCGCCGAGGTTCGGGGCGCACTCCACGCCGATTGACGGCAGCCGGGGGCGCTGACGTTGGGGTCAGGCCTCTCCCGCCGCCGCGGCGCAAGCGTGCGCCAGGTGCTCACGTGCGTGGCGCGCCGACACTGCCGCCAGATCCGCGGTCGGGAAGATCCGGCCGCCGGCGGGCCCGAACGGTCGGCTCCGGTCGAGCTCCTCGTCGCTGAGCGCCCGCAACGCCGCCTGGAGGCGGGCGCCGTTCTCCTCGAGGAGGACCACGGTCTCGGTGAGTCCCACGTCCTGGGCGCGCACCGCGTGTTCAGCGTTGGCCTGGTCGATCTCTGCGGCCGTATCGGCGACACCGTCGCCGCGGGCCATCTCCTCCAGCCAGCGCAGGCTGAGCGCGTGGCCCTCGGCGATGTGGTGCAGGACCACACCGACCGGCCACCCCTCGCCCTGCACCGGCCGCACCCACACGTCCGCCGGGCAGGATCGGGCGAAGGCCACGGCCTCTGCGTTGGCCGCGGCGAAGTCGTCCGCCAGCACAGCCGCTCGTTCACTCGCCGTGGCGCACCCCCGCCAGCTCGCTCAACTGCTCGATGCGCCAGCCTCCGGGCTCTGCGCCTTCGGCCGCCGCGCGCAGCGCGAGGCGCTGCAGCAGCGCGTTGACCGGTGTCGGCACACCATGGAGTGCGCCGAGCAGCACGATCTCGCCGTTGAGGAACTCGGTCTCGATGGACCCCGCCCCCCGGGCCAGGCTCTGCCAGCTGGAACCTCCATGCCACTCTCCCGAGGACGTGGGCGACAACTGAAGAAACGAACCCCGGCGCGCCGCGATCCTCCTCGGCGCTGGCCACGCCGATGCCGGCCGCGGCGAGGGCTTCGTTGCCCTCGCGCTGCGCCTCCTTGGCCAGTGCACTGAACCTGCCCTCGGGGCCACAGAGCGCCTCCACCGCGTTGGCCAGGTTCATCAGGAGCTTGCGGTACTTCCAGCGCATGATGTCGGTCCGGCCGACCGACTGGAAGGTCGCGGTCGCGAGGGCGCCCACGATGGCCTCTCCCGAGCTGTCGATCCCCGATGGGAAGCGGCCGAGGTCGAGAAGGCCCGAGTCGGGTGCCGAGTGCACCTGGACGACGCCGGGATTGATCTGGGTGGCCGGGCACATGACGCACATGCCGTACGTGTTGGGGAAGTGACGGAGCACACGCCGCTCGTTCTCCACTCCGTTCTGCATGCAGACCACCGGCGTGGACGGCGGCGCCGCGGTGAGCTGGGTGAGCGCGTGCTCGGTGTGCTGTCCCTTCACGGCGAGCAGGACGACGGTGTCCTCCCCCGCCTGCTCGTCCCACGCGAACGCAGCGGGATCCGACAACGGCGGGGATGGGCAGGGTCACCGTCTCGTCGGGCGCCTCGAGGACGAGGCCCGACTGCAGGGCGCGGCCGTGATCGCCTCGTGCCACCAGGGTGACGTCGTATCCCTGCTGGAACAGACGGCCGCCGACGGCGCCACCGATCGCACCTGCCCCCACGACGACGAAGCGCATGGACTGCACTCTGCCACGTGCCAAGCTGTCCTCGTGGCCTCGTTGAACCCCGTGGAGCGCGCTGCCGCGCTGGGCGGCACGGTCGCCGGGGCCCCGTTGCGCCTGGTGGGCGGGCTGGCTGCGCCGGCTCGCGGGGACATGGCGCGCACCGTGCGCCGGGCCATCGGGCTCCGGGAGCAGCCGCCACCGATCGCCACCGATCCCATCGACGCGTACATGCCGCCCGGTGGGATGGCCCGGCTCGTCCATGGCGATCTGGCCACCATGCTCATCGGCGGCGTCAGCGCGCTGCTGCTGCAGATGCTGCACCCGCTGGCCATGGCCGGTGTCGCCGAGCATTCGGGCTACCGGGAGGATCCGTTGGGCCGGCTACGGCGGACCGCCGCCTTCGTCGGCACGACGACGTTCGGGACCGTGGCCAAGGCGGAGGCGGCCATCGCCCAGGTGCACCGGGTGCATCGCCGCGTCGAGGGAACGGCCCCCGATGGCAGGCCGTACTCGGCCGCCGACCCTGAGCTGGTGACGTTCATCCACGTGGCCGAGGTCTCGAGCTTCCTGGCGTCGTCCCGGCGCTACGGGTCACGGCCGCTCACACCCGAGGAGTGCGACGAGTACTACGCGGAGGTCGCCCCCGTTGCCCTCGCCCTCGGGGCGGCCTGGGCCCCGCGCACGTCGGCCGAGGTGGAGAGCTACCTGCTCCGTGTGCGGCCCGAGCTCTACGCCGGGCCGCAGGCCAGGGAGGCGCGGGATTGGCTCCTACACGGCGTGGCCCGGCGGCCCAGCGAACGGGCCGTGTACTCCCTCGTCCTGGCGGCCGCCGTCGGCACCCTGCCTGCCTGGGCCCGCCGGGAGCTGGGGTTGTCCCTGGCCGGTCCGATCGACCTGCTGGTCGACACCGCCGCGGTGACCCCCCTGACCCGGGGGCTCTCGGCCGCCCTGCGCTGGATGGTGGCGCCGCCGGAGTGACGCAGCCTCAGGTGGCCAGGGAGAGCCCGCCGTCGACGACCACGACCTGGCCCGTCACGTAGGCCGCACGGGCCAGCGACACGATGACCTCAGCCACGTCCTCGGGCTGTCCCGAGCGCCGCAGCGGCGCCACCTGCGTGACCACCTCGCGCACGACGTCCCAGTCCGCGGTCCAGGGCGTGTCGACGAGTCCGGGCGCCACGGCGTTGACGCGCACCTCGGGCCCGACGACCTTGGCCAGGAGCACCGTCATGTGGTTGAGGGCTGCCTTGCTCGCCGCATAGGGAATGGAAGAACCGGTCGGCCGCACGCCGGCCACCGAGGCGACGTTGACGACCGACCCGCGCGGCGCGCAGGGCCGGCAAGGCCGCCACCGTCATGGCCCACGTCCCGAAGACGTTGACCTCGAAGATCCGCCGCCACACGTCGACCGAGGCCGCCTGGACGTCGTGGTGCGGGATCACGGCGGTCGTCCCCGCATTGTTCACGAGAACGTCGAGGCGTCCCCAACGCTCGAGGGCGGCGGCGACGAGGAGATCGGGGACGGCCGGATCCGTGATGTCGCCCTGCACATAGAGCGCGTCGGGTAGCGCAGCGGCAACGGTCTCGCCGTCCTCGACGGAGCGTGACGAGTTGACGAGCACTGCCGCGCCGCCGGCGGAGAAGGCGCGGGCGGTGGCGGCGCCGATCCCGCTCGATGAACCGGTGACCGCCACGACCTGGCCGTCGAACGGCGCATCGCTCATCGCGGTCCGTTCACCGCGGGACGATCCCCCAACGGGCCGCCCACTCCTGCCCGGGCTGGAGGTCGATGACGTCCTTGCCCGTGCGCAGCGCGTTGGGCGGACAGGTCATCGGCTCTATGGCCACGGCGCGGCGGCGGCGCGCCACCTCGGGCAGAGTGTCCCCTGTGTAGACCATGAGGTAGGGGAAGCCGGGGTCGACCCACAGCGTGGCCCCCGTGACGCCTCCGGGCGCATCGAGGCTGGCCCGCGCCGTGCCGTCGGCTTCCCGTTCCAAGGTGGTGTAGGCCGTGTCGAGGACGGCGGGACCCACGAAGCGCGACGTGGTGAAGTCGCGGTCGGTTCCCTCGACCGGGGTGAGGGCTCCCGTCGGCAGCCCCCGGTCGTCGACGTCGAGCGTGTGGCGCGCCGGTACGTGCAGGATCGCCCCGTCGACCGTCTCTGGCCCCGCGGTGAGGTAAGGATGGAAGCCCAGGCCGAAGGGGATCGCGCTCTCCTCGAGCGACTGGGCCCGCGTCGTGACCGTCAAGCCGTCCCGGCCCACGTGGTAGTCGATCTGGAGCAGCAGGGAGAACGGGTAGCCGGGCGAAGGATGGAGCTGCAGGCGGAGGGAGACCTGGTTCTGGTGCCGGGTCTGAAGCGTCCAGGGCATCCAGCGCACGAGCCCGTGGATGGCGTTGCGGCGCTCCGGCTCGTCGAGCGCGGCCTGGGCCCGCACCCCGTCGAACTCGAAGCGGCCGTCGGCCAGGCGATTGGGCCACGGGGCGAGGACCTGGCCCCGGCCGGAGTGTGACCACTCGTCGGGACCGAAACCGTCGATCACCGGGTTCTCGCCCACCGCATAGGAGCGGAGCGTGGCGCCCACCTCGCAGACGACGACTTCCTGACTGCCGTGCCCGATACGCCACTGCTGCCCCGTGGGCGAGGCGATCGAGATCCTTGGTGTGCGGGCCGTCATTGCGAGTGAATTGAAGCAGACCCAGGCCCTCTGCATGGGTGAGGGGCCGGTGCGGCAGTCAGTGAAGCCCGGGTGACCGGGACCCCAACGTCAGGTGACGGCGCCGTACGACCGGGGCAGCGGCCGGTAGGGTGAGCCCACGTGAGGATTCTCGTCACCAACGACGACGGGGTCGAGGCACCCGGGCTGGCCGCGCTGACGAGGGCGCTCCTCGCCTGGGTCGACGGCGCGGGCAGCGACGGGCCGGGCTCTCCCCACGAGATCGTCGTGGTCGGCCCCGAGCTCCAACTACAGCGGTGCCGGCGCCGCCGTGGGCTCCGTAACCGACAAGACGACCATCACCTACCACCGCGCCGTGGTCGAGGGCGCCGAGGAGGTCGAGGCCTACGGTCTCGACGCCTCCCCCGCCCTGTCCGTGATCGCCGGCGCACTCGGAGCGGTGGGGCCCAAGCCCGACCTGGTGATCTCAGGCATCAACCACGGTGTCAACGTGGGCCGCTCGGTGCTCCATTCCGGCACGGTGGGCGCGGCGCTGACCGCCAGCCAGCTGGGGATCAGCGCGCTGGCCGTGTCGTTGCGGGTCGGTGCGGAGCCCGACCCGTGGGAGTCGGCTGGCGCACTGGCCGTGGCAATCATTCCGTTGCTGGCGGCGGCGCCCGTGCGCACGGTGCTCAACCTGAACGTGCCCCACTTGGCGCTGGACGAGATCCGGGGTGTGCGCTGGGCCCGGGTCAGCGGCGCGGGACTCATCAAGTCCGCCCGGGGCGCGGGGCCCTGGCAGGCGCCAAACGTCGAGGAGATGGAGGGGCCGGCCGTGGCCGAAGGGGCGCGCTCGTTCATGGAGGGCGAGCCGGACGAAAAGGGCGAGATCGTGCTCACCGTCGGGTCCCCGTTCCCTCATTCGGGCGATCTGGGGTTGGCCGACGCCGGCGCCGAGGACGCCACCCTGGTCGCGCAGGGCTTCGCTGCCTTGACCGCTCTCCGCGGCCCACGGGCCGAGGAGGACCCCGAGCTGCTGGGCCGCCTCGACGGTGGGCTCGGGCCCGCACTGGCGGCATTCAACTTCACGACGTGAGGCGCCCCTCGCGTCGACGAACGGGGCCAATCTCACTCGTCTTCGTCGCGGAGGCCGGCGCCGTTGCTTGGCCTGCGAACGCCGCCGCTTGGCTTCCACCCGGCGCACCTGGGAGCTCTTCGTCGGCCGGGTCGGCCTGCGGGCCGGCTGCACCCGGAGGCCCGCATCGATCTTCGCGGCCAGCCGGCTCAGCGCGAGCTCACGGTTGCGCACCTGTGAGCGCGACTCCGAGGCGCTGGCCCGTACGACCGGGCCCAGCCGGTCCAGAAGACGTGCCCGCTGACGCGGACCGAGCGTCGACGAGGCGCAGACGTCGAAGTGCACCTCCACCCGGCTGAGCGTGCGATTGGCGTGCTGGCCACCCGGACCGCCCGACGTCGTGGCACGCCACGAGATCTCCGAGAGCGGCAGGTCCAGCCCACGGTGCACGTGCAGTGTCTCCTCTGAGGCCACCCGACGAGCGTAGGAGCGCACGGGTACGCTCCGGGCCCATGGACTACCGCCACCTCGGACGCTCGGGCATGACCGTCTCCGCTCTCGCCTACGGCAACTGGATCACACACGGGAGCCAGATTGACGAGGAGGCGGCATCGGCGTGCGTGAAAGCGGCCCTCGACGCCGGGATCACCACCTTCGACACGGCCGACGCCTACGCCATCGGTGCGGCCGAGTCGGTGCTGGGCCGCGCCCTCAAGCACGTGCGGCGAGAATCGATCGAGATCTTCACCAAGGTCTACTGGCCGACTGGCCCCAACCCCAACGAACGCGGCCTGTCGCGCAAGCACATCACCGAGGCGCTCCACGGGTCGCTCGAGCGGTTGCAAACGGACCACGTGGACCTCCTCCAGGCCCACCGGTTCGACTACGAGGCCCCGCTGGAGGAGACGCTGCGGGCCTTCGACGACCTGGTGCGCCAGGGCAAGGTCCACTACGTGGGCGTCTCGGAGTGGACGGCGGAGCAGATCGAGGAGGCGTTGCGCCTCGCCGACGAGATGGGATTCGACCGCATCGTGTCCAACCAGCCGCAGTACTCCTTGATCTGGCGGGTGATCGAGGCCGAGGTCGTCCCGTTGTGCCAGGAGGAGGGCGTCGGCCAGATCGTCTGGTCACCGCTCGCGCAGGGGATCTTGACCGGCAAGTACCTGCCCGGCGCATCCGGTCACCCGCAGGGCTCACGGGCCGTGGGCCCCGAGGGCGGGGAGATGACCTGGCTCCTGCGCGACGAGGTGCTCGAGCCGGTCCAGGCCTACGCCGGGCTGTGCCGTGAGGCCGGCCACTCTCCCGCGGCCGTGGCGCTGGCCTGGGTCCTGCAGAACCAGAACGTCAGCAGTGCGATCGTGGGGGCCAGCCGCCCCGAGCAGATCGCCGAGAACGTCAAGGCGCTCGACATCGTGCTCGAGCCGGACTTCGTCGAGGCGATCGAGAAGGCACTCGAACCGGCCACGCTGTTCGACCCCGGGTTCACGTTCAGCCCGGCCAGCCGGGCGGACATGTAGCTCCTGCCGTCAGGCGGGCGGCCCGAACCGGGAGGTGAACGAGCGCACCTCGAGGGTGGTATGGGTGCGGTGCTCCTCGAAGACCCGGGTGTAGCCGGTGTGGGCGATGCGCCAGCCCTCCCCGGTCAGCCGGTAGCGGTCGGCGTAGAAGGCGGTCCCGGCGATCTCGGTGTCGGCGGCCGGGACGATGACCCGGTCCTGTAGGTACCAGATCCCCTCGGCCCCGGTGTCCGAGGTCAGGGTAATCTCGGGGTGATGGCCGTGGTGCTCGGTCACGATGCCCGGGTCGCCCAGGACCGCCGTCAGCCACGAGACAATGGCCGACCGCCCTTCGAGCACGGTTGCGCCGTCCTCGTAGGAGGCGGTGGCGTCGTCGGTCAACAGCGCGCCGAGGTCGTCGAACTGCTTGAGATCGAGCGTCCGGAAGTAGGCGTACTTCAGGCGCCGTATGGCCTCCAGCGCGGCCGCGGTCTCCATATGGGTACCCCTTTCGGTCCGGCCCGCGAGGGCCGCCGGCCAGGGTAGTTTCCGGCGGACTTGGCTGGCGGCCCCGGCGGGGACCAGCATCTCCAGCGTGCCCACCAAGAAGCAGCGTCAGCGCCTTGCCGCCTACGGCGTCTGCCGCGACAGCGACGGTCGCCTCCTCCTGGCCCGGGCCTCGACCGCGCTCAACATGGCGGGGCACTGGTTCCTTCCCGGGGGTGGCGTGCAACACGGGGAGAGTCCGCCGGACTCCCTCCGCCGCGAGATCGAGGAGGAATCGGGGCTGACGGTCTCGCTGGGACCCCTCCTCGACGTGCTCTCCGACGTGCGGACCATTCCCGACGGCACCAGCCTGCACACCGTGCGCCTCATCTACCGCGTGGCGTCGTGGCAGGGAACCCTGCGGCCGGAGGTCGGCGGCACCACCGACGCCGTCGGCTGGTTCGCGCCCGAGGAGCTGCGGGACATGCCCCTCGCGCTCTACGTCCAGACCGTCGTGGACCGGCTGCTGTGACCGGCGGAGGCGACCCTCGCCACCACGTCGTGATCATCGGGTGCGGCTTCGGGGGGCTCTTCGCCGCCCGCGCCCTCAAGCGCGAGCGCGTCCGGGTGACACTGATCGACCGCAGGAACCACCACCTCTTCCAGCCCCTGCTCTACCAGGTGGCGACCGGGATCCTCTCGGAGGGGCAGATCGCCCCGGCGATCCGTGACGTCCTGCGGAACCACCCGTCCCTGCGTGTCGTCCTGGCCGAGGTGGAGCGCATCGATGTCGGGACCCGCGAGGTCCACGCCGACGAGTTCGGCAAGCCCCTCGCCATCGGCTACGACAGCCTCATCGTCGCCGGAGGGGCGGCGAGCTCGTACTTCGGGCACGACGAGTTCCGGGCCGCCTCGTGCAGCATGAAATCGCTCGACGACGCCCTGGCCCTGCGGGGCCAGATCTTCGGGGCCTTCGAACTGGCCGAGGCAGAGGCCGACAAGACGGCGCGCCGGCGCCTCATGACGTTCGTCGTGGTCGGAGGTGGTCCGACCGGCGTCGAGATGGCGGGGCAACTGCGCGAGCTCTCGCGGCGGGCGCTGCGACGCAACTACCGAATGATCGACCCCGTCGACACCCGCGTCGTCCTGGTGGAGGGCGTCGACCGGCTCGTCGGTTCCATGGGAACGTACCTGTCGCGCCTGACGGCACGCGATCTCACCCGCATGGGAGTGGAGATCCATCTCGGGTCCATGGTGACCAACATGGACGAGGCCGGCGTCGAGATCACCAAAGGGGACGGCTCCACGGAGTGGATACCCGCCGCCACCAAGGTGTGGGCAGCCGGCACTCGCGGCTCGAGCCTGGGGGCCACCGTCGCCAACGCCGCCGGCGCGGAGATCGACAAGGCCGGCCGGGTCGTGGTCGACCCGGACTGCTCGCTCCCGGGGCATCCCGAGTTGTTCGTCGTGGGCGACCTGATGGCGCTCGACGACCTGCCGGGCGTGGCCGAGGTGGCCATGCAATCGGGGGTCCATGCCGCCCACTCCATCGTGCGGCGCCTGGAAGGGAAGCCGACCAAGCCGTTCCACTACCGCGACCTCGGGACGCTGGCGGTGATCTCGCGCTTCCGCGCCGTGGCCAGGATCGGCCCGCTCCGGGTGGGCGGCTTCGTCGGATGGCTGCTGTGGCTCGTCGTGCACATCACGTTCCTCACCGGTTTCAAGAACCGCTTCGGCGCGCTGACCCGCTGGCTCGTCAGCTTCGTCGGGCGTGGGCGCTACGAACGGGCGCTGACCGGCCGCTGGGTCGCCCGGGCGGGACGGCCCACCGAATCTGCCTAAGGTTCCGACGGAACAGATCCATCACAGGGGGAGCCGACCCATGCCCATCAACGTGACGCCCATTCCCGGGCTGAGTGACGACATCAACGACATCCGGCTCCGCACGGCCGGCATCGTCAACGAGGACATCCTCCCCAACGAGGCCGTGTTGTGGCAGGCCCGGGGCAGCAACGCCACCGACGCCGCCCCGCGGAGGCCAAGGCGCTGCGGCTCCAGATTCAAGAACGGGTGAAGGCCGCGGGGCTCTGGGCCCCCCATCTCCCTCCCGAGTACGGCGGCATGGGGATCGACTTCATGGCGCACGCGTACATGAACGAGATCCTCGCCTACGCCGTGGGCGCGGCGTCGCTGTTCGGCGTCGTGGCCCCCAATTCGGGCAACCAGACCATCCTGGTCAAATACGGGACGGAGGAGCAGAAACAGAAGTGGCTCCTCCCGCTGGTCGAGGGGACGATGCAGTCCGGCTTCTCCATGACCGAACCGGAGAACGCCGGCTCCGACCCGCGCTCCATTCAGACCACGGCCATCCGCGAGGGCGACCATTGGGTGATCGACGGGCACAAGTGGTTCACGTCCAACGGCCTGGCGGCTGATTTCTTCATCGTGATGTGCCGCGCCAAGGAGTCCAAGGACGACGAGGGTCCGGGACGGATGGTCCAGATCATCGTGCCGACCTCGAGCCCGGGCGTCATCATCGAGCGCGGCATCGGGATCTGGGGCAGCCAGCGGTCGGACCACTGTGAGGTGCGCTACGACCAGGTCCGGGTCCCCCTGGAGAACCTGCTCGGCCAGGTGGGTGACGGTCACCGGGCCGCCCAGGACCGCCTGGGTGCCGGCCGGATCTTCCACTGCATGAACTCGGTGGGCCAGATGTGGCGCGCCTTCGACTTGATGGTCGAGCGCATGCTCACCCGCGAGGTGCACGGCGGGCTCCTCAAGGACAAGCAGTTCATGCAGGGCTTCGTGGCCGACAGCTACATCGACCTCCAGGCCGCCCGCCTGATGACGATCCACGCCGCCGAGAAGGTGGACAAGGGTGACCCCCAGGCCCGTACCGAGATCAGCGCCATCAAGGTCTTCGTGCCGGCCGCCTACAGCCGCGTGGTGGACCGGGCCATTCAGGTCTGGGGCGCGGCCGGCGTCACCAGCGATCTCCCTCTGGCCCAGATGTACCTGGGCGCCCGCACCCTGCGACTGGCCGACGGCCCCGACGAGGTGCACCGCATCCTGATCGCCAAGAACGTCCTGCACCACTACGAGAAGGGCGGCAGCTGGGACTTCGCCGGGTGAGACCGACGTGACCTGGGAGGCTGGCCCCGGCGTCTCGGTCTTCGCAGAGGGCCTGTTCGAGGGCACGGTGGCCGTCATCACGGGCGGGGGCACGGGCCTCGGGCGCGAGGTGGCCCACGCGCTCGCGCGGCTTGGGGGACACGTGGTCATCGCCGGGCGGACGGCCGAGCGCCTCGACGATGCGGCGGCTTCCATCCGGGACGGCGGGGGCAGCTGCCTGGTCGTGCCCACCAACATCCGCGAGCCCGACCAGGTCGACGCACTCCACGACGCCGTCTACAGCCGCTTCGGGCGGGTGGACTTCCTCGTCAACAACGCCGGTGGCCAGTTCCCCGGGCTGCCCAGCCAGATCTCTGACAACGGGTGGCGCGCCGTCGTGGACCTCAACCTGAACGGGACCTGGAACATGACGAGCCGTTTCATGGGACCGATGACCGCGGCCGGATCGGGCGCCATCGTCAACGTCGTGCACACGTTCTCCTTCGAGCGCGGTGCGCCGATGTTCGTCCACTCCGGCGCGGCGCGGGCCGGCGTGGTCAACATGGTCAAGACGCTGGCGCCCTACCTGATGCGGCGCGGCGTCACCATCAACGCGTTCGCACCGGGCATCTTCTCGACGCCGGGCATGCTCGAATCCGAGCTGGCTCCCGTCGGGCGCACCGAAGCGGGCTTCGCCGACGAGATGGTGGCCCAGGGCACGACCGTCCGCCTGGGGACGGTCGACGAGATGGCGGCCATGGTCGTCTACCTGTGCTCCCCTGCCGCCCGCTACGTCTGTGGCGCCACCATCGTCGCCGACGGGGCATCCATGCAGACGAACTGGGTCAGCTTCTTCCCGGAGGGGGAGATGTAGCCGGACGCGGCCCGTCGGTCCATGGTGGCGGGGGTGGTCCGGGCCAGCACCGCCGCCGCCGCGCACATGAGGGCGAAGGCGGCGATGCCGACAGCGAGCCGGAACGCGTTCTCGGTGAACATCTCGGCGAAGACCCAGACGCTGAGCCCGATGCTCACGATCGGGTCGACGATCACGATGAGCGGCTGCGAGATGCTGAGCGGCCCGACGTGCAGGGCGGCCTGGTTCAGCAGCTCGGCGAGGATGCTGACCACGATCAGCGCGTAGACGGGCCAGTGGGTGAACATCCCCACGAGCCCGAACTCGGTGAGCGTGTCGGTCATCGCCTTGATGAACGTGGCCACCAGCGCCCACAGGATCGACGGTCGCCGCACCGAGGGCCGCCGCCCGCCGCACCGGCGAGCCGCTCCGCCCGATCAGGGCCAGGACGGCAGCCGCCCCGCCCGTGGCGATGGTGGCGCCGATCCAGGCGGAGCTCGTCGGCTGGACGTGGCCCCCGGTGGGCTCGGACACGGCCACGAAGAGTGCGAGCGACCCGCAGGTGACGGCGGCGGCCCACCAGGTGATGTGCGCGGATCTGCTGATGGATCCACAGCCGGCGCAGCACGAGGGCGAAGACCAGCTCGGTCACCAACAGCGGCTGCACCACCGACATCTGGCCGTTGTGCAGCGCGAGGCCTGGAACACGAACGATCCCGCCAGGACCACCCAGCCGAACAGCCACAGCGGGTTCGACACCAGGTAGCGGACGAATCGCCATCCCTTGGAGTGCCCGGGGTCGCTGATGCTCGCGACGTGCTGGGTGACGAGGTTGAGGGCGTTGCAGAACGCCGCCAGCAGCGCGAAGAGGATCGTCACCGCGCTGGTGGCGCCGCCGCCCTCGGAGGCTGGAGCGCGGCAGGGTCATGACACGGGCATCGCCGGGTCGCGCCGTGACGGTCGCACGCCCGTGCGGTGCAGACCCACCCGAGGTCGTACGTCCGCACGCGCACCGAGCCGAAGCCGGCCGCGAGAGCCGGTCCTCCAGCTCCACCGGGTCGATCGGGTTGTAGGTGTCGCCCTCGTGGAAGAGCGCGCTGCCGTCGGTGTGGACCCCGTCGGCGGCGACCAGGACGCCTCCCGGGGGTCAGGACCCGGGCCAGCTCGGCGAAGACGCGGTCTTGCGCTGTCGGCGGGCGCGATGTGGTGGAGCATGTGGAAGGAGGCGGCGCCGGTGAATCGGTCCGCCGCGAAATCCAGGGCGGTGGCGTCGCCCACCACGACGTCGACGTTGCCGCCGGCCATCCGCTCCGCCAAGCCAGCCGCCAGTCCTTCGTCCAGCTCGACCGCCGTGAGATGCGCGGTCATGGTGCGCAGGATGTCGGTGGTGAACCCGGGTCCCGGGCCGATCTCGATCGCCTCGTCGCCCAGCTCGACGCCGCGCAGTGCGACGGGCAGGATCGTCTCGTACACGATGGTGCGCCAGTCGTCGCTGGCGCAGTACTCCATGTGGCCGGGTTCACGGCGGCGCGCTCAGCCCGGCGCCTGGACCTGGTACTCGTCCTTCCACCAGCGTGCGGCGCGCACCTCTTCGGGATCGGTGCGCAGCGACGGTGTCCTGGCCCAGGTCCGCCGGCGTGGGGCCGATGCGCTCGGCGATGGGACGCAGCGCGTCGAGGTCGAAGCCGTAGCAGCGAGCCGCCGTCTCGCCCAGCAGCTGGCGGGCGTCCTCGACCGGAATGCCGCCGAAGTCGCTGCGCAGGCGCTCCTGGGTGTGGGGCCAGGTGCCCTCGGGGTGCGGGTAGTCGGTCCCCCACATCACGACGTCGCAGCCGAGGATGTGGCGGCGGCGGATCTCCTCCTTCGACATGGTGGACGCGCCGATGAAGATGTTCTCGCCGAAGTAGTCCGAGGGCAGCTTCGAGATCTTGCCCTTCAAGAGCGCCGCCATCTTCTTCGTCGTGTGGCCGCCCCCCATGTACTGGTCCCACTTCCACATCATGTCGGCGGCCCAGTAGGCGGCCGCCTCGGTCACCACGTACTTGAGGCGCGGGATAGCGCTCGAAGACGCCGGAGAAGAGGAGATGCCACATGGGACGGGCGGCCCACCACACCACCTCGGCCAGGTAGATCCCGATGTTGTCGTTGTACTCGTCCTGGGGTGCCTCCCCCGAGTGCGTGTGCACCGGGAACCCGGCCTCCTGGCAGGCGGCCCAGACGGGGTCGTAGTCAGGGTGGTTGTAGGGCACCAGGTCGTGCCACATGGTGGGCACCATGATCCCGCGGATGCCCGGCTGTCCGGCCAGCCACTCGATCTCGGCCACCGAACGCTCGACGCCGTGCGTGATGGGCACCAGTGCGATGCCGCCGTGACGCTCGGGGCTGCGGGCGCACATCTCGGCCAGGAAGCGGTTGTGGGCCCGCGCGCCGGCGAAGGCGAGCTCGGGGTCGGCGATGGCTCCGGCAGAGAGGCCGGCGCCGAAGGGCGGCGAGGCCATGCCCGTGATGGCGTCGGCGTCGGCGAACATGACCTCGGCGGTCACGCCGTCCGCGTCGAGCTCCTTGTCGCGCTGCTCGATGTCCCAGGCGCCGCGCAGCCCCTCCTCGTTGTCGGTCTCCCACCCCATGATGTAGTCGTAGTTCATCGGCAGTTGCTCGTCGCGGTTGGCATGGCGCTCGGCCAGGTACTCGTCGAACTGGCGGTGGTAGGCCTCGTCGAGATAGGGCCGGTACCCCTCGCAGGGGAGGCCGGCGTGGGCGTCGGCGGAGATGATCAGTGTAGCGGTCACTCATCGCTTCGCCCCCAGCACCGAGAGGTCGTCGTAGCGCTGGTGAATGAAGGGCTCGAGCCCGGCGCGCGGCACCGGGCCGATGACGCGACCCACCTGGGTCGAGGCCCGCTCCGTCCAGTTCAAGTCGACCATGCGGCGGACGACCAGGTCCGCCACCGGGTCCAGTGGCGCCTCCTTCAGGATCAGCTCGCCCTCAATGGACTCGTGGAGCCGCGTCCGCTCGGTCTTCTCGCCGTAGACGAGCAGAGGGTCCTGGTCGAGCACGCCGGGAGCCTCGCACGACGGCGACAGCTTGAACCAGAAGTCGGTCTTGGCCAGCTCGTAGTTCTCCCGGGTCCCGTCACCCGTCCCGTGATCTCGCAGACCACCGACCCCATGCGGGCGATACGGGCCGACACGTTGGCGCCCTCCCGGGTGACCTCGACTTCGGCGAGCTTCTTGGGCTCGCCGTTGACTTCGCGGCCACCGGTGAGCGACTGCTCGGTGGTCATCGGCATGAAGATCGGGTACTCGCCCAGACGGTCTTCGTGGCGTGCCTGCACGCCGATCCAGCCCGCCCCGAACACGGGCAGCCCCGGCATCTCGACCCGGGTGATGGTGATGCGGACGAGCGGCTCGGGGCCGGGCACCAGCGGTGGCGGCAGGACGGCGGCCACGATCTCGGGATCGGTCTCGTAGAGGGCGGTCACCGCCTCGGACCAGATGTCCGCCTTCTTCGCCTCGATCTCCCGGTTCACCTGCTCGGCACGGGCGCCGTACCGGACCGTGTGCATGTCTCCTCCCATCTCGTCGCTCACCACGCCCGCAGGATCTGCGTGGGGTCGAACGCGTTGCAGGTCGTCGTCGTCGGCCAGTCCTCGGGGGCCAGCGGCTGGGCCACCTCGGCCACGGTGCGGGCCGATGCGGTCGCCGATCGGCCGCAACAGGTCGAGGTCGAAGCCGTAGAAGGACGCCGCCGTCGACTCGACCATGGTGCGCACCTCGGGCTCGGCGTAGTCGGCGAAAGCCACCCGCAGCGCCTCCGTCGTGTAGGGGTAGCTGCCCTCGGAGTGCGGGTAGTCCGCGCCCCACATCACGTGCCCGATCCCGAGGTCGCGGCAGAGCGGGGACTCGCTGGGACGCAGGAAGCTGGCGCCGATCCAGAAGTTGCGGGCGAAGTACTCCGTCGGGGTCATCGTCATCTTGGCCGCGGCGGCACCGAAGAAGTTCGCCTCCGCCGCGTTCGCTGTCGTCATGCGCCCGTAGAACCAGTCGAGCGTCTGCAGGCCCCGGGGCAGCCAGGCCACCCCCTGCTCGGTGACGGCGAAGCGCAGCGTCGGGTGCCGCTCCAGCACGCCCGAGAAGATGAGGTGCCACACCGAGCGGTGGCTGAACCAGGGGATCTCGATCAGCATCATGGCCCGCGCCGCCTCGTGCTCCCCGTAGTCGGGCAACGCGCTGCCGCCGTGGATGTTGATGGGCACGTCGAGCTCGGCGCACACCCGCCACAGCGGTTCGTAGTGGTCCTCCCACAGCGGGGGCAGGTGGGAGTTGGGTGGGATGGACGGCAGCAGGATGCCGCCGAAGGGGTCGAAGGTGGCGGCGGCCCAGCGCACCTCGGCGACGGCGTCGTCCATGTCGTTGGCGAAGACCTGCACGATGCCGGCCCGGCGGCCAGGCGTGCGGGCGCAGAAGTCGGCCAGCCAGCGGTTGTGGGCCTGGACGCCGGCCCAGCGCCGGTCGTAGTCCTCGGGCGTCGGGGGGAGGGCGACGAGGTTGCCCTCGGCGAAGAAGGGCGGGACGGTATTGGGGAAGAGGACCTCGGCCGCGATGCCGTCGGACTCCGTCTCGGCCAGGCGCCGCTCGCTGTCCCAGCTGCGGTAGGCGATGGGGGCGATGAGATCGGCGTAGGGGTTGACGTACTCGGCCGCCCAGGCGTCGAACTCGTCGTGCCAGCGGCTGGCCAGGTAGGGCCGGTAGTCCCCGATGTCACCCCCGGCGTGCCCGTCGGCCGAGACGATGGTGTAGCGCTCCGCCACTGCGGTGGCGGCCATCAGCTCAGCGCGGCCGGCGGGAGCATCCCGGCCCCGATCGCGTCGGCCCGCCGGTGCAGCATGGCGGCGCACTCTTCGAGCCCGTGCCCGATGATGAAGTCGCCCCGCCGCACGCCCTGGACGCAGAAGCGTCCGAGCTCCAGGAGGTCCATCACCTCGACCGGGCGTCCCGCCGCCTCGAGCTGCGCCTTGAACTCCTCGAACGTGGTGCCGGGTGCGGGCGGCCTGGGCTTCGTCCGGGCGAGCTCGGACGGCCGATTGCGCTGGGCCGTCCACAGACCCGTGTCGAGCAGGCCGCCCGAGGGGTAGAAGACGGCGGCCCGCACCTGCGTGCCCGCCGCGATGAGCTGGTGGGCCAGCGCCTCGGTGAGGCACGAGATCGGCCGCCTTGCTCGAGGCGTAGACCGACGCGTAGGGGACGGGTGCGATGCCGCCGTCCATGCTCGACGTGTTGACCACCACGCCGGGCTCGCCCGACTCGATCATGCGGGGCACAAAGGACAGCATGCCGTTGGCCACCCCGAAGACGTTGACCGAGAAGCACCAGGCCCAGTCGTTGGCCTCCTGCTCCCAGGGCCGCCCGCCGCCACCCGACGTCACCCCGGCGTTGTTGAAGAGGAGGTGGCAGGCGCCCTCACGGGCGAAGACGTCGGCCGCCAGCGCCTCCACCGATTCGGCCGAGGAGACGTCGGTGACGACGCCCCGCACCTCGCCCGCGTCGGCCAGCTCCTTGACCGCGACCTCGAGCACGGCCGCCTCCACGTCGGCGATGACGAGCCGCGCCCCCTGCTCGAGCAACGCTTCGGCGATGCCGCGGCCAATGCCGGCCGCTCCGCCGGTGACCACGGCGACCTTGCCGCTGATGTCGTCCAACCCGTTGCCCCCAGTTTCTGACGCCCCGTCAGGCGTCCCACCATAACCCCCGCCCGTACGGGGTGCGGATCCACGAGACCACCCGTCCCCGGCCACGTTCGCACACAACTTCAACGCAGCGACCCGGGGGACCCCTGCGAACCGCAACGGGTGCTGTAACGTCGACTGCAACAGTTCGAGACCGGAGGTGGGGACCGTGAAGCACCGTTCGAAGTGGCAAGGGATCTGCATCGGCGTGCTCGGGGTCGCGTTGACGCTGGCCCCCGTGAGCGTGGCCGCGGCGAGCAGCCACAAGGGCAACACCAATCCACCAAGGGTTCGTCCCCCAACAGCGCCATGTGCAAGGACGTCAAGAACGAGCAGACGGGCTCGAGCACGGCCGGCGGCTCCTTTGAGAAGGGGATCGACATCGGCAACTTCGCCGACGGCGAAGCAGGCGATGCTCAACGCCTTCAACGCCGACCAGGGCAACGTGCAGAAGGCACTCAGTGTGATCAAGACTGCGCCGGCCAACGTCCAGGCGGCCTTCAAGAACCTCCTGTCGTTCGTGCAGCAGATCAAGACCGACATTCAGAACGCGTCCAGCGAGCAGGGGTTGATCACGTCCTTCGAGCCTGGGGAAGAATCCCCAGCTGGCGACCGACGCCACCACCATCTCCAACTGGTACACGTCGGTGTGCGGCGGCACGCTCGTCACGCCCACCACGATGGTCGAGCCTGCCCTAGCGAGCGCCGTTGCGGCGCGGGCGCCGTCGGTGCCTGAGACACCGCCGCAGCTGAGCGTCCCGCGGCCAGACGAGGCGACGCCGCTCGACGAGATGGCGATGGCGCGGGGCTGGCTGCAGCACCTGCGCGACAGCGCCATCTTCAAGGTCGAGGGGCTAGCGGCGAGCAACTGCGCTGGCGGCCCGCCCCGGCGGCCAACTCGCTCGGGGTGATCGTGGTCCATCTCGGGTACACCGAACGGCTGTGGCTCCGTGCCATCTTCGCCGGCGAGCCGATGGACATGGGCTGGCGCGCCCGCATGTTCGAGCTGCCCGACGGCTGGGGCGTCGAGCGAGGCCGTCGCGTTCTACCGGGCCGAGACGGCGCGGGCCGACGCGGTCCTCGACGGGGCGGCCTCGTTCGATCTGCCGTCCGCGGGCGAACTCCGTCCGACGACGCTGCGCTGGGCGGTGTACCACCTCATTGAGGAGGCGGCGCGGCACGTCGGGCACATGGACATCACCCGCGAGCTGCTCGACGGGAGCGTCGGCCGTTGATCGGCTGCACCCTCGAGGCCACTGCATGAACCCAATCGAATTGAGGTCGGCCAGCCCTCGTGGGCTGCGCCGTCGGCCCGGTCAGGCCCCCCGGGAAGGGTCGCGGTCGCCATGTCCTTCGGGCCGGAATCAATGGTCGGGGTCGGGCCGATCGCCGATCCTCGGGGCCTCGGACGGCCCGACCCGGTGGTGCGACCCACCTGACCCGCCGCGGGCGGTACCGTGAATCCTGTCCCTGGTCCGCACAGGGCGTATCAGGACCGCATAATTGGCGATATTCAAGTTCGGGGCGTGGGAGGTCGAGAACCGGCCATGGACGTGCAAGCCGACGAAGCAGGGCTCAGGCCTGACCCGTCAGCCACGCCGCCTCACGGCCGCGGGTGACGGGCGGACAGGGACAGCTCTTCGCGGACGCCTACCCCACCTTCGCGGAAACGGACAAGATCCCGGCGGTTCGCAGCCCACGGCGTCCGTCCCGGGCCTGGCCGGTGGCTCCGCGTGACCGTGGTGTTCGTCGCTTTGGCCGTGCTCGCCGCGGGCGCGGCGCTGGGGCTCCTGAAGGCCGGGGTCATCGGAAAGGGAAGCGGGAACGGGAACGCGACGGGAGGGACCCCGGCGGCACAGCACCCGACGGCCCCCGCCTCCACGGCGCCGCTCGTGACCCCGATCTCGACCGGTGCGGGCACGGCCACATACTCCATCGACATCGCCGCCTACGCAGTCACGGTGACCACGTCGACGGGACGCTCCTGGGTCAGCATCGGCGCCGTCGGCCAGCACCCGGCCTTCTCGGGCATCTTGGCGCCCGCGAGTTCCCAGAAGGCGATCCTGCTGGGCCCGTCCGAAGTCGACATCGGAGCCGGTGGGACGAAGCTGATCGTGACGTCGGGTCACCGATCGGTGACGCTGACCCCGCCGTCGGCCCCGTTCACGTACCAGTTGACGCCGAAGAGCTGAAACACCGGAGCCGAGCTTCGTCACCGGCTCGCACGGCGCCCGTCACGTCGTCCTCCTGTCCGTGCTCTCACTGGCGAGACCGATTCGACACAATCGGTTCGGGGTCCGAAGCGTTTGACGCACACGTGAGGAGCGAGCCGCTCGTGGGCGGATCTAAGTTACGGACCGACGTAGGGCGGTAGCGTGCGGTCGCTCGGCCGACCCATGGCGGAGAGGAGCCCATGCCACCGGTACGAGAGAACGCGATGGATCACGTGGTGCTCGTCCTGTTCGAGAACCGATCATTCGACAACCTGCTCGGGCGCCTCTACGCCCCGGGGGAGGTCGAGGCGTTCGAAGGAGTCATCGGCAAGGATCTCTCCAACCCGGTCCCGGACTGGGCTGAGCACGGCGCGCCAGGCGGCATCGTCCCTTACGGGGTCGCTGACGGGATGGACGCACCGGATCCCGACCCGGGCGAGGAGTTCCCACACACCAACACCCAGCTCTTCAACGTGCTCGACGACGCCAACCGTTACAAGGACGCCACCGAAATGGTGTCGCCCTACAACGCGCCGCCACCGGGTCGGCGGCCGACGATGGACGGCTTCGTCACCGACTACATCAGCTTCTTGACCTTCGAGCTCGGCCGGCAACCCACCTACGAGGAATACAGCCAGATCATGACGGGCTACACGCCGGACCAGGTACCGGTCATCAGCGCGCTGGCCCGGGGTTTCGGCGTGTTCGACCACTGGTTCAGCGAGGTCCCGTCGCAGACGCTGGCCAACCGGTCGTTCTGGACCGCGGCCTCGTCATCGGGCTATCGTGGTGAACCGGCCGGTGAGCAACTTCATGCGCCACCACGAGGCAGAGACGATCTTCAACCGCCTGGAGCGTTGCGGGAAGACGTGGAAGGTCTACGTGCTCGAACCCGACCCCATCTCCTTCACCGGGTTCATTCACATGCCCCGCCTGCGCGACCGTTTCGCCACCCACTTCGTGCCCTTCGCCGAGTTCGAGCGCGACGCCGCAGAGGGCACCCTGCCCGACTTCTCGCTGATCGAGCCCAACCTCATGGCAGGCCACGGTGACTACCACCCCGCGTTCGGACGCGCCCTGATTCAGGGCGCGGACGTCCTCATCGATGCTCCGTCGTCCATCCTGGCCGGTGAGGCCTTTCTGGGCCGGATCTACCACGCCGTGCGGTCCGCGGCCTCACCGACGGGGTCGAACGCGTTCAACACGCTGCTCTTCGTGGGCTTCGACGAGCCCGGCGGCACCTACGATCACGTCCCTCCCGGAGCCGTTCCGCCCCCGCACCCGGACGCGTCGCCGGGACAGTTGGGATTCGCCTTCGACCGCTCGGGCTACCGGGTCCCTGCCGTCGTCGTGTCCCCGTGGGTTCCCAACGGGACCGTGTGCACGGACGAGCACCGCCACAGCTCCCTGCTGGCGACCCTGCGCCAGGCATGGGGCCTCGGCGAGCCTTTCACCGCCCGCGACGCGGCGGCACGCAGCTTCGAGCCGGTGCTCAGCCTCGACACGCCGCGGGCGCCCGAGACGTGGCCCGACATCGACCCCCTACCGGTACCCCCTTTTCAGGCAGAGCAGGTGGACGCCCTACGCGCGCTGGGCACCCTCGGTCGGCACATGTGCCACGGCCTGTACGAACACGCCCGCCACGACAAGGACCTGCCCGACCCGCCGGACTCGGATCCCAAGGTGTCGCCCGCGTTGGCCATCGACTTCGCCCTGCACCTCGGGGCCAAGCTGTTCCCCCGGCTCGCCCGACCTCGATCGACGCCGCCGACCAAAGCTTGACGGACACGCGGCGCGATCCGCCCAGGGTGGGTTGTCAGCCGACGGAGAACGCACGACCGAACCTGCGAGCCACCCAGCCATACGGCGGCTCAGGTCATCGAAGGAGCAGCGCCGGTCGAGCGTCTCGCGACCTCAGCGGCCAGTTCAGATCGGGTGCTCACCGCCAGTTTTGCGAAGACGTGACCAAGGTGGACCTTGACGGTGCCCCGGGCGATGAACATTCGCTCGGCGATCTGGGGGTTCGTGAGTCCCTCTCCCACCAGCTCGACCACAGCGCTCCTCCGTAGGGGTAAGGCTGTCCCACCCGTAAGAGGGACGCTTGCGCTCGCCGCGGGCGCGAGAGGCATACGCCACGGCTTCATCCACCGTCAGCCCCGACCCCTCTGCGAGAGCATCCTCACAGGATTGGTCGTCGAGCTGCTGACGGGCCCGCTCAAGAAACTCCCTACGTTCCATCTCGCGGTCAGGCAGGCGGACCAGGCACATCGAACGAGCGAGCACGTCGGCCGCGCCAAACAGCCGTAACGCCTCGGTCGGGCTCTCCCGGTCGACGGCGATCGCCGCCAGCGCGTCCAAGGACGTCACCACCTCGGCTCGCAGCCTCCCAGCATGCCGAAGTGACAGGGCATGATGGTGCCAGTTCTCGGCAGCCGTAAGGTTCCCGGCCCTGTGGGCCCAGCGCCCCGAATGATCGGAAGCCATGGCAGTGAGCCAGAGGTTGTCGGCCTGGGCCGATGCCTCTCGGGCGACTTCCAGTGGATGGCACGCGGCATCGTACTCACCGTTCGCCACGAGGAGTGAGCCCAACAAGCAATGAAGCCAAGCACGAAACATCGGGAGTTCCACTGCCCAGCGATTGAGAGTGGACGCAGCCTCGTCGAGTTCGCCACGCCCGATGAGCAGCTGGGCGAGATGGAACGATGCGAACGGTCGTGCCATGTCGCCCGTGCCATCGGCCCGTCCCAAAAGGTCAACGAAGCACGCTCTCCCGGTATCGAAATTGCCGGTCATCACGTCTACCTCACCGAGGAAGGCAAGGGCGATCCCCCCGGTTGCCGGGTCACCGACCTCGCGGGAGTAGTCGACGGAACGCTCAAGTTCGAGCCGAGCCACGGCGAGTTCGCCTTGGCGAAGTGCGACGATGCCGCGGACGAAGCAGCACCAGGCGATGAAGAACTTGTTACCAAGCTTTGCCGAGACCTTTTCGAGTTCGGCCAGCGGTCCGGCCACCTCCTCAATGCCTTCATGATCGAGCCAGGCGATAGTCATCATCTTGAGGCCATCGGCGATTGCCCAGGAGAAATAGTCAAGACCTGTGGATGGGAATCTGGCGGACTACGCGGCGACCTCTTCGTTGCGTCGTCTGATCGCTCGACCATCACCCCCTTCTCGAACGTTACTCCGGCGCGGACCAGCGCGACGAGGTGCGATGCGTTGAGGGCCCGCCAGCGGGTCTGGGCCGACTCGATCAGCTTGTAGGCCATGGCCAGGCCCGCCGCCCGCGAGCCCGGTCCCTTGGTCACCTTGGTGCGTAGGCGCACCGTGGCGAAGGTGGACTCGATCGGGTTGGTGGTTTTCAGGTGGACCCAATGCTCGGCAGGGAAGGCGTAGAAGGCGAGCAGCTCCTCGCGGTCCTTTCCAGCTTCTCGGTGGCCTTGGGCCACTTGGCTCGGTAGTCGCTGTACGAACGCGTCGAGCGCCTTCTCGGCGTGGGCCCGGTCCTCGGCGTCGCGGACTTCGCAGAGGGCGGCCCTCGCCGCGGGCTGGGCCGATTTGGGCAGGGCGTTCATGACGTTGGCCATCTTGTGGACCCAGCAGCGTTGATGGAGGGTCTCGGGGAAGACCTCGGAGATGGCACCCCAGAACCCGAGCGCCCCGTCACCGACGGCGAGAACCGGGGCGCGCATGCCCCGTCACTTGAGGTCCGCGCAGCACGTCGGCCCAACGACTCGGTCGACTCGCGGTGCCCGTCGGAGATCGAGACCAGCTCTTTGGTCCCGTCGCTGCGCACACCCACGATGACCAGGGCGCACAGACGGGCTTCTTCGAGCCGCACGTTGAAGTGGATGCCGTCGACGAAGACATAGACGTAGTCACGTCCTTCAAGGACCGGTGCGCGAACTGGTCGCGCTCGTGCTGCCAGTCGGTCGTCAGGCGGGTGATCACCGACGCCGAGAGTCCGGCGGCTGAGCCGAAGAACTCCTCGAGCGCGGGGACGAAGTCGCCCGAGCTCATTCCGTGCAGGTACATCAGGGGCAGCACCTCGGCCACCTTGGGCGATTTGCGCGCCCATGGCGGCAGGATCGAGCTGCTGAAGCGCATGCGCTCCCCGGTCTCCTCGTCGATGCGGCGGTCGTTGACCCTCGGAGCCCGGACCTCGAGCGGTCCCGCTCCGGTGACCAGCGAGCGGGGCTCGGCATGCCCGTTGCGCACGACCAGGCGATGCCCGTCCTCGTCGAGCTCGTGGATCAGGCTCGAGATGTAGGCCGGCGACCTCGGCTTCGAGGGCGGCGGCAAGCATGCGGCGCGCACCCTCGGCCACCAGCTCGTCGAGGCCGCTCGACCAGCTCCGCGTCCGCGGGCCTCCTCAACATGTACTCTCAACATCGGCGTTCCTTCCTGCCAGCGTCTCACCGCCGGCGAACTTGTTTGTGTTCAAACAGGAAGGTACGCCGCGCCTCCGTTCAGGTGGTGCATCCACAGGTTTCGGTTATATCTCATTGCCCAGTCGTCACCGATTGTCCTCCCGAGCGCGATACTTCGTTCGAGCGCTTGGCGCGCCGCCGGACCATCGAACCACTGCTGCACGTAACCGATGGTGTTCAAGGCGCGGGCGACGGCCCACTCGTCCCCGACTGCTTCGGCCATGCTGAGAGCCTCAGGTGCTCTCCGCATGGCGGTCTCATGATCATCGCCATAGAGCGCGACGTGTGCCGCACCCCACAGAGCGCGGGCGTGTGCCACTGACGGCTCATGCTGAGGTCGCAGTGCCCGCTCGAACCAGCGACCGCCGCTCTGGAGATGTCCCCGCAGCTCCCAAAAGAGCGCCAGAGAGGTGACCAACCTGTCGAAGAGCTCCGGGAGTTGTTTCCCGTCAATCCACTCGAGCGCCGCTCGAAGGTTCTCATGATCCAATTCCAACTGGACCAACCATTCAGGGCCGTCTGCCCCGGGCAGTTCGGGGGCGGCTCGTTCGGCCAGGTCAAGGAAGTAGTTGAAGTGCCGCTCCCGGGTCGAGTCAGCTTCGCCGGCATCGACGAGCCGAGCCCCGGCGTAGTGCCTGATGGTGTCCAGAAGGCGAAAGCGATCACTGCCCTCGTTGCTGAAAGCCTGCGCCAACGACTTATCGACGAGGTGGGTCAGAAGCTCGAGGATGGCGTAACGGTCGAGCTCCGTGTCGGCACACACGTTCTCGGCCGCCTCGAGGGTGAACCCGCCGACGAACACCGAAAGGCGCCGCAGGAGGGTCCGCTCTGCCTCCTCGAGCAGATCATGACTCCAGTCGATGGACGCTTCAAGAGTGCGTTGCCGGGCCATGGCCGTGCGGCCGCCACCAGTCAACAGCCGGAACCGGTCGTCGAGTGCAGCGGCAATGCGGGCGACCGGCATCATGCGCATCCTGGCTGCGGCCAGCTCAATCGCCAGCGGTAAGCAGTCAAGGCGCCGACAGATGTCGAGGATGCCGTCGACTTCTTCGGGTAAGGGCTGGTATCTGGGTCGAACTTGCCGTGCGCGCTCAATGAAGAGTTCGACTGCCGCCTGGTCCTCTAGGGACGGTAACCGCCAGACGATTTCCCCGGGTAGTCCGAGTGGCTCTCGGCTCGTCGCCAGGACTCGCAGGTTTGGTACGGCATGGAGTAGGCCTTCGACCAGCTGGGCGACTGCATCAACGACCTGTTCGCAGTTGTCGAGAATGACGAGCGTCTCGGCTCCACTCAGCTGCTCGGCCAGGACCTCCACAAGCGGCCGGTCGTGTTCGGATCTGAGCCCCATGGCCCGGACCAGCCCTTCACCGACCAGAAGTGGATCGGAGACAGGAGCCAGGTCAACCCACCACGTGCCACCGGAATGCTCGTGAGCGAGTTCGGCACCGACCTGGAGTGCCAGGCGAGTCTTCCCGCAACCCCCGGAGCCGACGCAGGTGGTGAGGCGAGCTTGACCGATCGTCTCGCTGATGGAGGCCAGCTCAGTCGGGCGCCCGACAAAGCTCGACACTTGCACCGGGAGGTTGTTGGGCAGCGCATTGAGAGAGCGCAACCCAGGAAAGTCGGCTTCGAGCTGAGGGTGACACAGCTGCCAGACCCTCTCTGGTCGGTCCAGATCCTTCAAGCGGTGAAAGCCAAGGGGGCGAAGCGTGACATCGGCACCCAGCCGGTCAGCGACCAGGTCGCGGGTGGCGTCTGAAACCAGGGCCTGGCCACCGTGGGCAATCGCCCGCAATCTGGCGCAGCGAATGACGGTCCGTCCGTAGTAGTTCGCCGAGTCCCTCAGGGTCGTCTCCCCGGTGTGGAGCGCAATCCGCACACGCAACGGCACTTCCGTCGGCCAGTCCACCGCGGCGAAGGTCGCGAGGATTTCGCGTGCTGCCTCACAGGCGTCCGAAGGGCTCTCGAAAACCCCCACAACGCTGTCGCCCTCGCCTTGTTCGAGGGGCAGTCCACCGTGATGGCGGACGATTATGCGATGCATCAGCTCGTAGTGGTGGCTCACGGCAGCGGCCGCTGTCACCTCACCCTCTTCCCAGAGCCGGGCAGAGCCCTCAACGTCGCTCAACAGGAACGTGACGGTTCCGGTCGGAAGCTCAGAGTGCACGGATGGGGCCGTCACCTCGCTTGCGCGTCCACCGACGCCATCCGCTGCCATCAATCGGAATTCTGACAGATGCCTCACTCGATTGGTCATGCCAACCATCCTCGGGCGAGACGGCGTCCGGAACCTCTGCCAGATGGCCTATATCGTCACCCCTCGGCGCAGCGTCTCCCAGCGATCTCTCACGCTCACCCACTGGACTCCGGTGTTCTGCTCTGACAGCAACGCCCCCGTGGGTCCCACCGTCGTCCGCGACACGGGGGTCAGTCTCCGTGGAAACGGTTATCCCCACCGTCGGGCGGATGTTGCCTCTCCCGAAGGGGACCGCCCGTCGATGTCGCTTCCCGGCGACAAGCCTGCTCTCGGCCCCCACGGGATCCCCTTGACCGGTGAGGGTCATTGGATTATTTTCCTTTCAGTGGGGAGGAATCCAAATACACAGTTGCGGGCTGTCCACCGTGCGCTGGCCGACCCGTTGCGGATTCAACTTCTGGAGCTGTTGTCCGAGGAGCCCCGCTCTGCAAAAGAGCTGGCTCAGGTAGTTGGCATGCCCGCCGACCGCCTGTATCACCACCTCTCACAGTTGGAGGACGGCCATCTCATCGAGATCTCCGAGTACCGCAAGCTCCCCGGCGGCAAGGTGGAGCGGATCTATGCGCCGACCCCCATCGAGCCACCGGCCGATGATGCATCTCCGGCCGACGTCGCTCGTTTTCTGGGTGCGGTGCTCGAAGCAACCCGGGCCGACATCAATGCCGCGAGCCTGGCGCAAGAGGCAGGGCGGCAGCGAGAGATAGCGCTCGGGCGGACCGTTCTCCGGCTCAACAAGGAGCACTTCGCCGATCTGAAGTCAAGGATCGAGCACCTTGTGCGAGCCGCGCAGGAGGATCCCGACCCGGACGGGGTGTGGACCACCGTCGTGTGGACACTCGTTGAGCGCGAGGACCGGAGGACGACCAGGGAGCGCCCAGCCACACCACGTCGCGCCTCGGCCGATAGCTCGAAGGCGATGCCGTGATCCCTTCGGCACGGCGGATCGCGCCGAACATTGCCCTCGCGGGTGTGGCGCCCGCCGTCGCCTACTGGTTGATTCGTCCGCACGTGCACTCCGACGCGATCGCCCTGATCATCGTCACAGCCTTTCCGCTTGCAGACATAGTCATTGAAAGGCACCAACGGGGACGAATGGAACCCATTGGCACCCTTGCACTCGTCGGCATCTGCATCGGTGTCCTCGGTGCGCTCCTCACCCACGACGATGAGACCATTCTCAAGTTCAGGGGCACGATCCCGACAGGCGCAATCGGACTCATCTGTCTGGGGTCCTTGTTCGCACCTCGGCCCCTGCTGTTCTACGTCGCTCGCACTTTTGAGACCCAGGGGGAGCCCGAAAAGACGCTGGCCTACAACGAGCGCGGGGGCTTGCCTCACGTGCGGCGTCATTTCCGAGTCGTCACCGCAGTGTGGGGACTTGGTCTCATCGCGGAGTCCGTCACGGGCATCGTGCTAGCGCTGACCGTGTCCACGCAGATGTTCCTGATCCTCGCGCAGGTCGCGAGCTGGACATGGCTCGCGGCACTGGTGTGCTTCACCGTGGCCTATGCCCGACGCGCCAGCGACCCACTTGGCGCATTGCGCCGCTCCATCACCGGGCACTCCGACGAGGAGATCGAGCACCTTGTCGACACGATGGGTGGAACCGAATCGGTCCTTGATATGAGATTCGCTGTCCTGCGACGTGCCTTTATCCCGAAGCGGGCTCGTGACAGCACGCTCCGTTATGTCGTGACGCGCGGAAACCAGCGCTTTGACTACACGGTGGTGATCGACCAGGGTCATGTGCAGATCGAAAAGCGACCCACCGCCGAAACCGATGTCGTCGTTTCCCTGTCACTTCCGGACACCTTGAGGCTCGCGGTGGGCGAACGCAGCGCGGGCGAATTGCTCGGCACGGGGAATCTCTCGGTCGAAGGAGACTGGCAGAAGGCGATCGATTTCCCGAAGATGTTCGCTTCCTGACCCACCAAAGTGGGCACGCGCCGGCGTCCGCAGACTCCCGGTCCAGCGCGGGTGTCAGCTCGCGAGATTGCTGGCTCTTGCACCGCCCAGCCCATCTCATCCGCCCCGCCATTACCAAGGTACACCGAGGTGGGGGTCTTGCTGCAAGCACCAATGGCGTGCTGACAATGCACGCCACGAGTCCGGCCGACAGGCAGTGGGCACGATCGACGGTAGGAATGAGACCGACCCGGGCGGTCCGGAGGGAATGGTGGACGGATGGGCAGCTACCGTGTTGGGGTTCGACGAGATCGACCAGGCGCAGGTCGCGGTCGTTGGCGGCAAGGGCGCGCACCTCGGGGAGCTCTCGCGGATCGAAGGCATCCGCGTGCCTGCCGGCTTCTGCGTGACGACGGATGCCTTCCGGCGGATCATGGCGGAAGCGCCGTCGATCGACGATCAGCTTGATCGGCTATCGCGCCTGAGCCCGGATGACGGGGAGGCGATCCGCACGCTCAGCGCTGAGATCCGCCGGACAATCGAAGGGATCGCCATACCCGAAGATCTGGCGGCGGCGATCACCGGCTCGGTCGCCCGGCTCGGCGAGCACGCTGCCTATGCCGTCAGATCCAGCGCGACGGCCGAGGACCTGCCGACGGCCTCGTTCGCCGGCCAGCAGGACACCTACCTGAACGTCGTGGGGTCGGCGGCGATCCTCGAGCACGTCAGCCGCTGCTGGGCCTCCCTGTTCACTGAGCGGGCCGTGACCTACCGCCTGCGGAACGGCTTCGACCACCGGAAGGTTTCCATGGGCGTGGTCGTGCAGCAGATGGTCTTCCCGCACTCGGCCGGCATTCTGTTCACGACCGACCCCGTCACGTCCAACCGCAAGGTCGTTGTGGTGGAGGCCAGCTTCGGCCTCGGCGAGTCACTGGTGTCAGGCCGGGTGAACCCGGACGTCTACACGGTGCGCGACGGCGAAATCATTACCAAGCAGATCGCCACCAAGCAGGTTGCCATCCATGCCTCGCCGTCAGGCGGGACCCAGGAAGATGCGATCGACCCGGAGCGGCAGGAACAGCCGGCGCTGACGGATGCGCAGGTCGTGCGACTCGCACAGCTGGGGCGGACGATCGAAGCGCACTTCGGCCACCCCCAGGACATCGAATGGTGCCTGGACGATGATGGGTTCCAGATCGTGCAGAGCCGGCCGATCACCACGCTGTTCCCCATCCCCGATGTCGGCGACCAGGAGAACCACGTCTTCATCTCCGTCGGTCATGGGCAGATGATGACCGACGCCATGAAGCCGCTGGGGATCTCCTTCTGGCAATTGACGACCCCCCGGCCGATGTACGTGGCCGGTGGGAGGTTGTTCGTGGATGTCGCCCCGGACCTGGGGTCGCCGGCGAGACGCGCGGGCCTCCTCGACGTGATCGTGAAATCCGATCCGCTCATCGGGGGCGCGTTGGAGACCATCCTCGAACGCGGCGACTTCATCCCGACGCTCCCGGACGCGGGTCCAGGTGTGACGCCGGCTGGCGCCGTACCGCCGGCCGGTGGCCCAACGGTCGCCATCGAAACCGATCCGGCCATCGTCAAAGAGCTGATCGAGCGTAGCCAGGAATCCATCGCCGCGTTGAAGAGCGACATCAGGACGAAGTCCGGCTCGGCGCTGTTCGACTTCATCCTGGCGGACATCGAGGAACTGAAGCGGATCCTGTTCGATCCGCGGAGCCATCAGGTCTTCATGTCGGCGATGGAGGCCACGGGGTGGCTCAACGAGCACTCGAAGACGTGGCTGGGCGAGAAGAACGCGGCCGACACGCTCACACAGTCCGTTCCCCACAACGTCACGTCGGAGATGGGTCTGGCGCTCCTGGACGTCGCGGACGCGATTCGCCCGCATCCGGAGGTGGTGGCCTTTCTCGAGCACGTCGAGGACGAGGATTTCCTGGACGAACTGCCCACGCTTCGACGGCGGGCAGGAGGCACGAAACGCCATTCAGGCATGGCTCGACAAGTACGGCATGCGCTGTGTCGGTGAGATCGACATCACGAGGCCACGATGGAGTGAACACCCCAGCACGCTCGTGCCCATCATCCTCGGCAACATCAGGAACTTCGAGCCGGGCGCGGGCGAGCGGCGCTTCGAGCAAGGCCGTCAGGAGGCCCGGGAGAAGGAACAAGAGCTCTTGGCGCGCTTGGGGGACTTGCCGGACGGCGAGCGCAAAGCCAACGAGACCAAGCAGATGATCGATCGGGTCCGGACGTTCATCGGGTATCGGGAGTATCCGAAGTACGGCATGGTCAGCCGCTATTTCGTCTACAAGCAGGCTCTGCTCGAAGAGGCCGATCGGCTCGTTCAAGCCAACGTGCTTCGTGAGAAGGAAGACATCTTCTACCTCACGTTCGAGGAGCTCCACGACGTCGTGCGCACGAACCAAGTGGATGAGCAGCTCATCGGCCAGCGCAAGGACGCGTTCGAGTCCGTATCAAGCGCTCACGCCACCCCGGGTGTTCACGTCGGATGGCGAGGTCGTTGCCGGGACGTACGCGCATGTCGATGTTCCGGCCGGCGCGCTGGTCGGCTTACCCGTTTCCTCCGGGACGGTCGAGGGACGCGCTCGCGTCATCCTCGACATGGCGGAGGCCGATCTCGATACGGGCGACATCCTCGTCACCGCCTACACCGACCCCAGCTGGACCCCCCTGTTCGTCTCAGTCGCCGGCCTGGTGACCGAGGTGGGTGGTCTGATGACCCACGGTGCGGTGATCGCACGGGAATACGGCTTGCCGGCCGTCGTGGGCGTGGAGCACGCCACCCGACTGATCCGCGATGGGCAGCGGATCCGCGTCAATGGAACGGACGGGTACGTCGAGATCCTGACCTAGGTTGGTTCAATCCCTCGTAGACCAAGTCTGTCCCGATGGGTCAGCTTTTCGGAGCGCCGCCGCCCCGTCTGTGAGCCCCCTTTGGGATCACTCCACCTCGGTACGAATCCCGTCACGTGGGAATTCGAAGGGCTATCCCTTATAACTGCGCGACCCACAAGATGTTGTTTAGGCTTTCCAGGGTGACTTCGCCCGACGCCCCGCCCCGAACCGGCGATCAATGTACTGGGGCAGATTGAGCCGCACATGCGGGTCACGCCTGAGATGCCACTACCCAGGCTGCAGCACCGAGTCGCGTGCCTATCCCTTCGTCGTATCTGTCGCTGAGATCGGCGCTCACGGTGCGGATCACATCAGTCCGCACGTCCGGATCGACGAGGTTGAGGAGTCCCCGCGCCATTCCCATATCGAGAAGAAAGTCGGTCGACTCCTCGAGGCTTCCGCCCCCTCCGATAATGATGGTGGGGGTGCAAGATTCGCATTCCACCTGTTCGAATCCGGCAGCGTTGAGCAGCGCGACGGTCTCGTCGACATCGCAGAGGGCGAACATGCCTGGTCCCCGCGCCCGCCCTCCAAACTCGGGGAGCTCTACGTGTCGACCGGCAGCATCGGCAATCAACCTCAGCCACTCGTTGGCAGGGAGCCCCTGCCAAGCCACGAACACAAGGCGGCCGCCAGGGCGAATCGCTCGCCGCATGTTGGTGAACGCCCGCACAGGATCGTCAAAGAACATCAGCCCGAACTGACTGATGAGAAGGTCGAACGTCCCAGCGGCGAACTGGTGGATCTGCGCATCGGCGATCATGAAGTCGACGTTGGTGATCTCTCTAGCCTCAGCACGGCGCATGGCCAACTCCACCAGAGGCCGCGACAGGTCGATACCGGTGGCGCGCTCTGCCATTGTGGCAGTGGTGAGCGTCGTCGCGCCGGAGCCACAGCCAACGTCGAGCACGGCCGCGTGCGTCGAGGGTGAGGCGCGTTCGAGGAGAGCCCGAGTGAAAGGCTCGAGTTGCAGGTCGTACCTGTCGGCATTCTCGACGAAATAGTGGGCTTCTGAGCCGTTCCAGGCTTCGGCTTGTTGTTCGTTTGGCGGCATCAAGGTCTCCTCACCACCGCTGAGTGTCCATCCATCATCGCATCACAAGGCAATTTCCTGCGCGTTCGTGCGTTCTCTTGTAACGCCTCAGAGCCGGTGCGATAGGGGGCAGTCTACTGGCCTTGCTCGCGACCACCCAGAGAAAGGCAACCTCATCGCCGGATGGTTTCATTTGGCGGATGACGGATGCCTGCTCGATAGTGAATCCTGTCCGCTCAAGGAATGCCCGGTTGGTACCGGCGTCATAGGAGCTCCAGAACATGGACCCAGCGCCAAGCCAATCCTCTTCCATACTTTCCGCGAGATCCGAGACGCCCAGACTGGCGACAAAGAGGCCGCTTGGTCTCACCCAACGGAAGATCCTGGAGAAGAGCTTGATCTGGTCTTCACGAGGAAGGTGCACCAGCGAGTAGAGGCTATGACGCCATCGAATGAGGCCTCGTCGTAGTCCGCTGCTTGTCGAGCGTGCCTCACCATCTGCAGATCGAAGTGATGAGCGAGTACCGCTGCAACGGGTACGCCGGATCCACGGCCGATTTCGAGAACGCGGCTATTTGGTGGGAGGCGCTCCACGAGAACATTTGCGTAGCGCTCCCGGAGGGGCGGTGTACAGCGTCCGCCCACTGAGTCCAGGTAGGAGCGATGGCGTCATACTTCCGCGCTACGGCATCCTGAGGCTTCACCCTGTCAGTCTGAATCGAACCCGCGCCAAAGCTCAGATCCAATTGTTGCTGATCCTACAAGGTTTGGGACAGCTGATCTGACTCGGAGTGTCCGCAGACTCATCGGCAGCGACGCTCTTGGGGTGCCGCTAAGAGCCGCAGTTTCGTCTCACTGAACTATGAGCGGTGAGGCCAAACACGTACGACCACAGCGATAACAATGAGCCCGAAGGCCACCGATCCGAGAAGAGTAATCGCGCTTTGAGTGGCGGTCATGGGTACCTCCTTTAGACCAGGCGGGCTGCCCGATCTAACAGCGATAATTGTGAATCGTGAACCCGACAGGTAGCCATGTCAAGAACCCAAGACTTACCATTGCAACGATATAGCAGCCCATTGGTTGACCTGTGCCTTTCGTTCCGCAGTGTCCCACCCTCCCGGCGAGCTCCTATCACTTGTCAACCCCTCTTTCGGGGCTCGGGAGTGAAAACAGCGGACACGACATTGATGAGTCACTCGGGGCGAGGACAAGCTCCTATTAGGTCACGCGTTTTCCAGATCGTGAGCCCGAGCTGTGGGTCGGCGAGTCGCTGGCAAGTCAGCTCCGAAGGGCGACAGTACGGGGCACAGCCAGACCCACAGCCCGAGGATCTAACCGCGAGGCAGGTAGCGATAGACCTCGCGGGCGACGTAGCGCTTCAAGATGCGGATGACCTCGGGCTTGGTCTTGCCTTCCTTGACGCGGCGATCGAAGTAGAGCCGGGTCTCTGGGTCATGCGCGATGCGCACCATGACGATCCGCCACAGCGCGCTGTTGGCCTGGCGATCGCCGCCGTCGTGGGCCTTGACCCTGCCGCTGGTCTTGCCCGAGCCGTCGGGGACCGGGGCCACGCCGCACAGGTGGGCCCAGGCCGCTTCTGAGTGGAGCCGCTCGGGGTTGTCGCCGGCCGCCATCACCAGCGCGGCCGCGGTGTCGGGTCCGACGCCGAAGAGATCGAGCAGATCAGGCACGGTGGCGACGAGGAGCGCTTCGATCCGCTCGTCGAGCTCGGCCAGCTCGTCGTCGAGGAGCTCGATGCGATGCGCCAACGAGGACAGCGACGCCTTGGTGGCAGCGGTCACCGGATCGGGAGATCGCGTCGGCCGGAGCTTCGTTCCTTCGGCGACCAGCGCTGGCACCGAGAGGCCTTTCAACCGGCAACGGAGCTGTTCGGGCGCGCTGTAGCCGAGGTGGCGCATCTGGATGAGGGCCTTGACCCGGGCCTGGCGGGCCGAGCGCTTGGCGACGACGAGGACCCGGATGGCCTCGACGGCACCGTCCCTCGACTTCGGGCTGCCGGTCGCCCGGCCACCGAGGGCGGCCCGGGCGGCTTCGACGGCGTCGAGGGGGTCGGACTTGCCAGCTGCTCCGGCGCTTCTGGCGATTCGGCCGGTCGACTTCGATGACCTCGACGCCGACCCGGCGCAGATGGCGGGCCAGGCCGGCCCCATAGGAACCGGTGCCTTCGACGCCGATCTTGGTCACGTCGCCGAAGCCCTCGAGCCACGACAGCAACGCCTTGTAGCCGGCGGGGTCGGTGCGAGAAACTCTCGGTGCCGAGCAGCCCACCGAGCGGATCGAGCGCTGCCGCCACATGGACGTCGAGGTGGGTGTCGACACCACCGGTGATCCCGCGCACAGCTTCTACGATGGTCATGGTCATCCCTTCTCTCTAGGTGTTGAGGGATGGCACGGCCGTTCCGGATCGGAGCGACGGGCGGTCTGGGTTGTTCGAGCAACCCGGACCAATCACCCCAACTCGGAGACGGGACGTGCCGTCTTTCAATGTGCGGCTGGAAGGTCTCGGTCGACGACGTCTTGCAACGTCACAGGACTCCAAGTCAGACCGAACCCACCAGCACTCCCGAAGCTATTCAGGACCAGCAGTCAAGCGGTGGGCGTATTCAAGGGGTGAGCGCAATTAGTTCGGCGAGTTTCTCTGATGGTTTCAGATATCCGAGGGTCATGCGAGGACGATCATTGAGGCTTCGAGCAAACCCAGCCAGATCTTTCTCGCTATGGACTGAGAGATCGGTGCCCTTTGGCATGTATTGGCGCAGCAGCCCATTGGTGTTTTCGTTCGATCCACGTTGCCAAGGCGAGTGGGGATCGCAGAAGTAGACGGGGATATTGGTCTCGATTGTGAAATCGACATGTCGGCCCATCTCGCCTCCCTGGTCCCAGGTGATGGTCTTGACCAACTTGGAGGGCAGGGTGCGAATTGCCTTCTTCATGGCCTCTTTGACTGACAAGGCGTCCTTGCCGGCACCGAGGTGCAAGAGCAGTGTGTAGCGAGTGGAGCGCTCCACCAGGGTGCCGACTGCCGAGAGGTTGTCCTTGCCCATGATCAAGATCGCCCTCCCAGTGGCCCGGCACCGCCCGGTCGGCCACTTCGGCTGGACGTTCAGAGATCATCACCATGTTGGGCATCCGGAAATTCACCTTGCTTCTGCTGCCCTGAGGCCGTCGGGTGGCCCGCCCACTTCGCAGGCACCGAGTCAACTCTCGACGGAGCTCGCCTCGAGCCTGGACGAAGAGGGATTGGTAGATCGTCTCGTGACTCACCTGCATCATCGGATCGTCCGCGAAGTCGATGCGCAAGCGGCGAGAGATCTCTTGGGGCGACCAGAACCCTTTGAGCCCAGCCGTGACCTCGGACAAGAGCTGCGGGCAGGACGCCAGCTTGGTGGGCTTGGGCCGCCGGCATCGCTGTTCGGCCCTCAGGTAGCCCGCCCAGGCCCGGTAGTCGTCGCGACCGCCGTTGGCCGCCACCTCCCGGCTGACCGTGGACGGCACCTTGTTGATCCGCCGGGCAATGGCGGTGAAGGACTCGCCCTTGACCAAGCCGATCGTGATCTCTTCGCGGTCGGCAATGGTCAAGCTCCCTGGCCGTGGGGTCCACGAAGCGGGTCGAGCATGTCGACCGCCCCGGCCCTCACCGATAAACCATGCCGACGTGAAGGAGCATCCCACCGCCCTGGCCGCCTTCTGCCAGGTCATGCCTTCTCCACGCAATCGTCTGACCATCTGTTGCTGCTCTTGAGTCAAAGCAGGACGTGCAGGGCGCACAAGCAACCTCCTCGGTTCATCCCGACAAGTGTCGGTGACTCACCGAGACCGTGCGCTCACCCCTTGAATACGCCGTGGATCCCTCAAGAGAAGTATCAATGTACGGGGCTACCTCCGCACCGGAGTACTCCTCATTGCTTGAGCGCAGCCAACAGGAGCTGTTCGGGACGGTCCTCCATGTCCAATGGACGCAGACCGACACTCTCCACTTGATGGAGAAAGTCGGCATTCGTGAACCGATCCGGAGGATGTACAAAAAGGTGACGAGAAATCCGATCATGGTTGGCCACGGTGACTGCTGCACGATTCGGTACAGGTTCGGCCCCCCAGCTTCGGTGATCAGTGGAGTCATGATGGACTCGTATTCGATAGGGGTCAACCGGCCGAGAGCCTCTTGACGCCGACGGCGGTGATAGGTCCGCTCGATCCAGGTGACGATGGCGATGCGGAGCTCTTCTCGGGTGTCCCAGCGCTTGGTGTTCAAGACGTTCTTCTGCAACAGGGCGAAGAAGGACTCCATGGCGGCGTTGTCTCCTGCTCAGCCGACCTGACCCATCGATCCCACCATGCGGTGGCGGGTCAAGGCTCGGTGGACCTTTCGAGAACGAAATTGCGATCCCCGGTCGGTGTGGAATATGCATCCGGCACTCACCGCGGCCGAGCCACAGGAAGTGCCGTTGATGGTCGACGGGAGCCGGGCCTTCTGCGACGAGTGCAGACGGTACGAGCTTCCATATCCTTCGTCGGGTCTTCGGTTAGGTCTACCAGTCATCGTTGGTCGAGGTCGTCGCCCCAACTGACGCTTGACGAGGTCGTCATGGGCCGGGGTGTGCACCTTGGCCTTTTTCCTCGTCTTCTTCTTGCCGAAGCTGGACCACCAGCCGTTTTGCGAGCAGACCTTCCACACGATGCGCTCGCAGGCACCGAACCGATCATCGACCTCGTCCGGCCAAGAATCATAGCCGAACTCAGGATCGTCGTGGTGGGCGTCGAAGAGCGCGTTGGCCAGATAGGCCTCCTCGAGCTCACTGGCAGTGATCGGTGCAACCAGCCAGCGGTAGTAGTCCTGGCGGACCAGCTTGAGCACCCGGCACGTCACCGTGACGGGAACCCCGTCAACGGCCAGTTCAGAGACGAGCGGGTACATCATTTTGGGGGCAGGTTCCCCTGAGAGAGATAGGCCGCCGCACGGCGCAGGACCTCGTTCTCCTGCTCGAGCAGCCGGATCCGGCGCTTGGCCGCACGCAGCTCGGAGAACTCCTCGCTGCTCGGGCCGGCACGTCGTCCTTCATCGGCATCGGCGACGGCCAACCAGTTGGCCAGACACGAATCTGAGATCCCGAAGTTAGCCGCGTACTGCTTGAGCGTGGTGTCCTTCGGCCGGCTTCGGGCACACGGCTACGACGTCGTCGCGGTTCAACTCCTTTGGATAGGGCTTGGGCATGGCGACATCCTTCCAAGCAGTGCCTCTCGGCACCACAGGTCAGTTGTCACCGAATCGTGCAGCGGTCCGGCGTACGGTGACACCCTTCGCCTCGATCCGAACGGCACGAAATGGGATACCCCAGGTGCTCTGACCAGAGCCGTGACCACCGGTCGCAACCGGCGCTATCGGTTGCCCTGAGTGTCTCCCCCGGGGGCCAGAATGGACAGGAGTTCTCGTTCACGGTCAGTGCAGAGGCCCTCTGATCCGACCGTAGGGCCACCGTGGGCTAGGTCCCAGGTGAGAGTGTCGCGGACCGTCTGCTCTAGGGGCCGGAAGGAAAGCCCCGCAGCAAGTGCCCTAGTGATGTTGACCTTCGATGCACCCTTCCAACCGGGCGCGGCTATCCACAGTGGCACGCCCATCCATGGGCTCACTCCCGCAGAGATCAAGGCCTCGTCGCTCACCCAGACCAAGGTGGAGTGGCTGCCTGTAATCGTCTCCCGACAACAACCGAGAACAGATCCAAGCGTCGTCGGGTGACCCGTGGCGTTGAAGATGCCACCGAGGCCCGCCTCGGCGGCGGCTACGACCCATCCCGCCAGGTCCCGAACGTCGATGAACTGGGCGGGATGCTCCGGTCCGCCGGGAGCAAGCACCCTTCCGCCGCGAGCAATGCGTCTTGGCCAATAGGCGAAACGGTCCGTGGGGTCGTGCGGGCCGACGATGAGGCCAGGGCGTATCACCAACGCCCGGACTCCGAAGGCTTCCATCACCACCCGTTCGGCGGCAGCTTTGCCAGCGCCGTATGCCTCTCCGGGACTTAGGTCGTCGGCGATTGCCAGTACGGGTTGGCCTTCAACTTGGGGGATCGAGTGATCTACATATACAGAAACCGTGGAGATGAACACGTAGCGGTCCACCGGACCTCGCAATGTGGCTACTGTCGGCTCCACATCCGACGGGTCCATCCCTGCGACGTCGATCACGACGTCATAAGAGGCACCCTTGAGCTTCGAGGCGTCGGTCCTGCGATCACCAAGGATTGTCGTGAGCCCCGGATAGAGATCGGGATTCGTCCTGCCCCGATTGAAGAGCACCACTTCGTGACCATGGCCGAGGGCGGCGTCGACGATCGCTCGACCGAGGAACTTCGTGCCACCGAGTACGAGCAGCCTCATGGCTGTTGTCATACCAGGTGGAGCGCCTAGCGGTCCTCGGTCGGGCCCGGGCTACAGCGTGCAACCTGGAACACAGCCGGACCAATGCTCGACGAGGCGGGTCCCCGCTAATGTCACGAGACGCCTCACCGATCCAGTGAACTGGGCCACCACATGGACTGAATGCGAGGATGTCGGCGTGACCGTCCGGGTACTTGGCACCGGGGGGACGATTGCCGCCTCCCTCAGAGGTGACGTCATCCAATTGCTGCCGGTCGCAGGTCTCTGCCAGGCGTTGCCGAGTGGGCTGCCGTCAACCCAGGCACTTGACCTCGAACGGGTGCCCAGCTCTGCCCTGCGGCCCTCGGACATGCTCGGCATCGCCCGTGAGGTGCTCGGCAGTCTTCGTGCGGGGTTTGAAGGAGTCGTTGTCACTCACGGCACCGACACCTTGGAAGAGACCTCCTTCCTCACCGATTTGCTCGTCGGAGATGACTCGGATCTCGGCGGAGTCGTGTTCACCGGTGCCATGCGATTTGCCTCCCATGCCAGTGCGGACGGTCCGGGCAACCTCGCTGACGCCGTTCGGCTGGCAGCGTCTCCCGCGGCACGGGGCTTGGGTGCGCTGGTCGCCTTCGGCGGGGAGATCCATGCCGCGCGATCGGTCACAAAAGCGACCACATCAGGCCTCCAACCATTTGTCTCACCAACCGGTGCAATCGGTCGAATCGGCGAACACGAGATCGACCTCGAGGTCGAGCCGACCTCCCGTTGGCCGAGTGGTAACGATGCTGAGACCCGAGTGGCCTTGGTAAAGGCCTATCCCGGCATGTCGGGGTCCGCACTCGAGGCCTTGCTCGTCGAAGGTGTGAGAGGGGTGGTTATCGAAGGATTCGGCGTCCTCAACGTGCCCGAGACCCTCCTCTCGGCGATTGCGCGGGCGATCGACGACGGGGTGGCGGTGGTTGTCGCGTCTCGTGCGATCACCTCGGGCGGACTGGACCAAGGACCTCAGGGCCACCGTGTTCTTCATGACCTCGGAGCGGTTGGCTCTTACGGGCTGTCCCCTGGCAAGGCTTGGGTGGCACTCATGGTGGGATTGGCCCGAACGGATGGCTCTGCATCAGAACTACGGGCCTGGATCGAGTGCATCACACGACAGTGATCCGGGCAACTCATCTGCAGCGCGTCTTGGGTTCAGTCGGACCCATAGCCGGCGTACTGGGACACCCCCACCGTCCAGGTACCGTTTTCCTTGTGGGGAAGGGCCAAGCCGACTCGAAGATTGAAAAGCAGGACGTTGAGGTGTTTTTCTCGAATGACGGATCATGGCGTCACCGGTCGTCCGCGCAGACGTCTCGAAGTGTCAGCGTTACATCGGCTGTCGTTTGGCTCGTCCATCGCCCAACCGGGGTGAAAGTTGAAGCCAGGGTCCCGCCAGGTCACTACTCCCGCGCCGAGTTGGTCAGGGAGCGCTCTCGGTTGGAGGGCCCGCTTTGGGGCGAGCTTGAACGCAAGGTGGCAGCGCATTTGCGAGTTCCTGGCCAGTAAGGCGGTCACATATCCGGCGTACGGGGATAGGGGACCTACTTGTGTCGTCGCCTTCCGAAGATGCGTTTCAGCCCTCGGGCAAAGTTCCCAAAGCCCTCGATGTAGCCCTCAGGAGTCATCGGGTTCGCAGCCGGAATGGGATCCATGCTCCCGCCCCGTACCGGCGGAAGATGCCGCTCAGGCGATCGTTTGATCGCTTCTCCGACCGGCGGGACTTCGATGACCCCACCGCATCATTATGAGCCACGCCATGGGGAGCGGGCTACGTGTTCGGGGCGTATCCGGCACCCGGCCAGGTGATGTGCGCGGCCGGTGGCCCGAGGAACGCCCTGTCGGGAGATGACGTGCGATCGATGGTGACCAGTCATCTGGCCGATCTGATCGACCACGTCCCAGTCGTGAGCGCCGCGATTGGCGACTTGGACAATTCATACCAGTGGGCCATGCGCGACATCCGTGCCAATCGATGGGTGGACCGACGAGTTGCGCTCTGCGGAGACGCTGCCGTCGGGTTCATGCCGACCGCGGGGGTTGGTGCCTCAAACGCCATGCGGGCTGCGGCAGGGCTGGCCGACGAGCTGTCACGTGCCAACGGTGCATCGGTCCCCTTGGCCCTCGAGCTGTACGAAAAGCGGTGCCGAAGAGTCATCGAACGAAGTCAGACCGACTCACGTCGCCTGGCTCGCGTGATGTTTGTCGGACCAACACGCCTGGCATGGGCACGCGACCAGCTGGCTAGTCGATTTCCAGCAAAGAGGGCTCTGAGCGAGATCGTTGACAGCGTCCATCAACCCTTTGATCCAATCGAGTTCATGCGTTGGAGTATGGGTTGGACAATCATTGGACTGTTGACCGGATCCCCGTGAACTGATCCACCTCCTGTGCGAGTCCGATGTCCCAAGATGGGACGAGGAGGACAGCACAGATGAAAAACCGGCGGCACACGCCCGAACAGGTGATCCGCAAGCTGGCCGAGGGCGACAAGCTCTTGGCCCAAGGCAAGACCGTCGAGGAGGTGGCGCGTCATCTCGAGATCTCCGAGCAGACCTTCCACCGCTGGCGCAACCAGTACGGCGGCATGAAGGCCGACGACGCCAAACGCCTCAAAGAGCTCGAGCGCGAGAACACCCGGCTGAAGAAGATCGTGGCCGACCAGGCCCTCGACATCGACATGTTGAAAGAGGTGAACCGGGGAAACTTCTGACCCCGGACCGCCGCCGGCGGGCCGTCGTGGCCCTCCGAGAGCAGTTCGGGGTGAGTGAACGCAAAGCCTGTGCCCTCGTCGGCCAGCCCAGATCCACCCAACGCCTCCCCGCGCCCGTGCCTTCCGACGACGAGCTGGCGCTCCGCGCCTTCCTACGCGACTTCTCGCGGCGGCGGCCCCGCTGGGGCTGGCGGCGGGCTGCCACCGCGGCGCGGAAGGCCGGCTGGCGCGTCAACAACAAGCGCATCCACCGCCTTTGGCGTGCCGAAGGCCTGCGTGTGCCCTATCGAAAGAAGAAGCGCCCGCTGCGCGGCATCGGGGTCGCCGTCGGCGCCTTCTGCCCGATCCGGCCCAATGTCGTCTGGGCCCTCGACTTCCAGTTCGACCAGACCGCAGAGGGAAGGATGCTCAAGCTCTTGAACGTCATCGACGAGTACAGCCGCGAGTGCCTGGCCATCGAGGTGGAACGATCCATCGACGCCGACGGGGTGGTGGCCTGCCTCGAGCGCTTGGCCGACGAACGCGGCGCACCCGCCTATGTACGGTTCGACCACGGACCCGAGTTCATCGCCTATGCCGTGGCCGACTGGTGCCGCTTCAACGGGACCGACACGGTGTTCATCGACCCGGGCTCGCCGTGGCAGAACGCCTGGATCGAGAGCTTCAACGGCCGCCTACGCGACGAGTTCCTGAACGGCCAGCGCTTCGAGTCCCTGCTCGAGGCCAAGGTGCTTCTCGAGGACTGGCGCATCGACTACAACATCAACAGGCCGCACAGCGTGCACGGCTGGCTCACCCCGGTCGAGTTCGTCGAGGCCTGGCTCCACCGACAGCAGCTCACACTCGCATAGGGAGTGGCTCAACAAACGGGGTCTGCTCACTGTCCCCAAATGTTCGGAGACGCATTTCCACCCTGCCCCACTCGTGCCGCAGGGTGGCACCCAGTCCCGGCCTACTCGGGCGCCCTTGCCATCGTCTCAGGAGATTGAGGCTCCCAAAGAGAGCTCGTCGTCGTCCCGAGCGACATCGTCTGTGAGGGCACTCCAGATTGAGTCACACCTCGATGGAAGACTGCGAACATGCCGATGACTGCACCTCTGATCCAGAACGAACGAGATGGCCTGCTCACGTTTCTCGAACACCAACGGGAGGCAGTTCGCAATGCCACCTACGGACTTCGGGAGGATCAAGCCCGCTTACAACCGACTCCGAGCGCACTCACCCTCGGCGGACTCGTCAAGCATCTCACGCAGGGAGAACGCGATTGGAGCGATCACATGGCGGGCGCGCCGTCGAGAAGTGGATCTTTCGAGGACTACATGGCGGGTTTTGCCCTCTCCGAGGATGAAACGCTGGCTGACGTCCTCGAGCAGTACCAAGAAGCGAGCACGCACACAGATTCTGTTGTTCAGAACGTTGACGATCTAGGTCGCCGCGTTCCGCTTCCGCAGGCTCCTTGGTTTCCCGATCCCGAGGGCTGCACTGTTCGGTGGATCCTGCTTCACCTTGTCGAGGAGACTGCGCGACATGCTGGGCATGCCGACATCATTCGCGAGGCCCTCGACGGAGCCCAGAACGGGGCGCTGATGGCAGCGGCGGAAGGATGGCCAGAAGCGGGGTGGATTAAGCCTTGGCGGCCGCTGAGCTGAGCCATCCCGCCGATCGGGTCGGTCACAATTCCGGCCAAGTGGGGCACCCCCCTTAAGCATCGTGAGACTCGACGATCGCTGTCCGCCCGAGTTCGGTGCCGTGGCGCACTTGGTCGGGGCGGCCGGTCCACTTCGTCTCATCGCAGTTGCCAGAACGGTGGTGTGTGTTAGCCCTTCTCTGGGCCTACGCGCGAGCCATCGACCCCCCGATCGGCAACTTGGGGCGGAAGGGAGGGCGCTGCATCATGGCTACAGCCTTCAGAAGGAGTCTCCGGGTGGCGCTGGCCGGGTCGCTGCTGGTGGGGGGATCGCTCATGACCTCAGCGTTGGTCGAGGCCTCACCCGCTTCGGCGGCCGCCGTGGTGGTTCAGACCATCAACGTGGGCTGCTCTCCCGGTGCTATTTCCTCTGATGGAACCCACGTGTGGGTGTCGACGTACTGCCCGCCCCCGGAGCTTGGCGTCCCACCCTTCGGGGGTATGCAAGAGATAAACGCTTCGGACACCTCGGAGATCAATAAGGTCTTTGGACGGCTTGCTGGACCCTCGGGCATCTCCTCTGACGGCACGCACGTCTGGGCGACATGGAACGGCGTTACCGAAGTGAATTCCTCGAACGGCTCGGTAGTCCAGACCATCGGCGTGGGCAATGATCCCTTGGGCATCTCCTCGGATGGGACGCATGTCTGGGTGACGAACGACTACCCCGGCAACGGTACCGTGACCGAACTGAACGCTTTCACCCGTGCGGTGGTCCAGACCATCGGCGTGGGCAATTTTCCCTGGGCCATCTCCTCGGACGGCACCCACGTCTGGGTGACGAACTCCGGTGACAACACGGTGAGCGAGCTGAATGCCGCGACGGGCGCGGTGGTCCAGACCATCGGCGTGGGCAGCGGACCCTTCGCCATCTCCTCGGACGGCACCCACGTCTGGGTGGCGAACCAGGGTGACAACACGGTGACCGAACTGAGCGCCTCGGACGGCTCGGTCGTCGATACCATCGGCGTGGGCAGCGGACCCTCGGGCATCTCCTCGGACGGCACCCACGTCTGGGTGTCGAACTCCGGTGACAACACGGTGACCGAACTGAACGCCTCGGACGGCTCGGTCGTCGATACCATCGGCGTGGGCAGCGGACCCTCGGGCATCTCCTCGGACGGCAACCACGTCTGGGTGTCGAACACAGGTGGCACCACGGTGAGTGAGATCGCCATCCCACCGTCGACGTCCGTCGGACTGCCTGCCAACAACGCCACGATCTCGGGCACCACCCAATACCTCGATGCCTCCGCCTCGGCGGGGGTGACCAAGGTCATCTACGAGGTGAGCGGGGGGCCCTCGGATCTCAGTGACGTGCAGGTTGCCACCGGCACCGCCACCCTCATTGGGTGGCTGGCGGCTTGGAACACCACCACCGTGCCCAACGGCACCTACACCCTCCAAAGTGTCGCCACCAACGCCAGCGGGATCAGCGGCACCAGCGCAGGCATCACCGTCACGGTCAAAAACCCACCGACAACGAGCGTTCTCATCCCTTCAAACGGGGCGACCCTATCCGGGTCGACCTACCTCGACGCCTCCGCCTCGAACGCCACCAGCGTCGGGTTCGTGCTCTTCGGCGGCAGCTACGGCTATTCCGGCCAGCTGCTGTGTACAGCCACGCCAACGCTCTACGGATGGTTGTGTGCATGGAATAGCGCGACGGTTCCTAACGGCACCTACACCTTGTTATCAGGGGCCATCAACTCAGCTGGAATGGCATTCAGTTCTGGCGTCAGGATTACTGTCACTAACTGACCGCACCCTCCGTTTTCACCAATCCGGGGACCACTCGGCTCGCGGCGCCGCTGAATGCAGCGGCTGAGTTCGGTGCGTCCGTCATCCCGCCACCTGCCGGGACCCGTGTCGGCTCGTTTGGTTCATTTGCCCTCTACGGTGGAGTTGTGGACAGTTATCCACACGCCCGGTTCTGCGGTACGTGGGCACCCTCTCTTTGCGCTCGGGCGCAGGTGGGACTCTCCACCTCGAACACAACATCTTGTGGGTCGCGCAGTTAGAGAAGTAGCCCCTGGAATTCGCGTGTGATGACATGCGAGCTCTGGACCTGGACTAAAAGCAGTGAGTAAGCGCGGCAGATCCAGGACGGCCTTTCTGGCGGCCCGTTCAGTGTTGACGCGGTCGGCTATGGAGTCTCACCGATTGACTCAGCGGGCTGTCTCGCAGTGAGGGAGGATTATTGGTGGAGAGGAGGACGTTTGTGGCCGATGTGGAAGAGGTAGAGGTTGAAGTCGTCGTCGCCCATAACGAGCGTGCGACCCTGCGTGTCGGCGACGTGTTCCTCAAGGTCGACGCTGATCAAACGCGCACCGAGGTCGAGGTCGAGGCGATGGCTATGGCACCGATCCCGACTCCAAAGGTCCTGTGGCGCAAGCCGCCTGTGCTCGCGCTCGCCGCCCTCTCAGGGACCCCACTCGGCCGCCTGGGCGAGCCGTCGACCGCGTCGCCGGCCGCGTGGGCCGCGGTGGGTGCCGCCGTCCGGATGCTGCACGACGCGCCGCTGCCACCATGGCCCGGTAAGAGCCTGGACGAGGTCGCGTCGCGCCTCGACGGCGAGTGCGAGTGGCTCGTCACGAACGGCGTCCTTCCCACCGACGTGGTCACGCGCAACCGCCGGATTGCCGAGGCTGCGCTCCGGCCGTGGACACCGGTGTTCACGCACGGCGACCTGCAGATCAGCCACGTGTTCGTCGACGGTGACGAGATCACCGGCGTGATCGACTGGTCCGAGGCCGGCCAGGGCGATGCCCTGTTCGACCTCGCCATCCTGACGCTCGGACACGAGGAGCACCTTGGCGAGGTCGTCGCCGGCTATGGCACCGACGTTGACCTCGACGTGATCCGCGCGTGGTGGTCGTTGCGAAGCCTGGTGGCGGCCCGATGGCTGATCGAGCACGGTTTCGACCCGTCCTCGCCAGGCTGCGAGTTCGCCGTACTGAGATCCCAGATGTGAGGCTGCACGAGTCCGGTGGCTACAAGTGCTGTTCTGTCGCATCGACTCCGGACTCGTAAACCACGTTCCAGCTCATTGACCGGCGACCTGGGTCACAACATCTTGTGGATCGCGCCAGTTTCTCGCTACGAGCACCCGCTGGTCGACCCGCAACTCCCGCAGACGTAGCACGAGCCGGCCCGCTGCATGGTGTTGCCACAGCTGTAGCAGAGTGGCGCATCGAGCTGCTCGGCCCGAGCCAGCGCCTGAGCCGCCGGCTCGGCACCAGCCACGCCCTTGCTCAGCCCGTCGTCGACGAGCCCGATCGACGGCGTCGCCATCTCCTCCACGCCCGGCAGCGTCGGCTGCGTCCGCTCCAGCGTAGAGAGGATCCCGAGCTCGGCGCGGTCCATGGCCGTGAGGTAGTCGAGCGCCAGACGGCGGGCGATGTAGTCGATGAGGCTGGTGGCGATACGCAGCTCGGGGTCGTCGGTGATGCCCGCCGGCTCGAACTTCATGTTGGCGAACTTGCGCACGAAGGTGGCGAGCGGCACGCCGTGCTGGAGCCCGAGGCTCAGCGAGATGGAGAAGGCGTCCATGATCCCGGCCAGCGTCGAGCCCTGCTTGGACACCTTGATGAAAACCTCGCCCGGTCGCCCGTCCTCGTACTCACCAACCGTGACGTAGCCCTCACAGTCGGCCACCCGGAACGAGAACGTCTTGGAGTTGCGCTTGCGGGGCAGGCGCTCACGCACCGCGCCGACCACGAGGGGTGACGACGCCCGCTGCTGCTCGTGCACCAGCGCCGCCTCGAGCTCGGCGATGCGTTCCGCGGTCGCCCTGGACCTGGCCTCTGCCTCCGAGCCAGCCGGGGCGACGTCGCCACCCTCAATGGCTGCACCCTCCTTCTTCGTCGTCGACAACGGCTGGGCCACTTTGCAGTTGTCCCGGTAGATGGCCACCGCCTTGATACCCAGGCGCCAGGCGTCGATGTGCAGCTGCTCCACGTCCTCGACGCTCACGTCCTCGGGCATGTTGACCGTCTTGGAGATGGCGCCACTGATGAAGGGCTGGACCGCCCCCATCATCCGGATGTGGCCCGAATAGTGGATCGTGTTGTCACCCATTGAGCAGGCGAAGACCGCCAGGTGCTCGGGGGCCAGATGGGGGGCGCCGACGATCGACATGTGCTCGTTGATGTAGGCGACGATCTGCTCGCTGGCGTCCTCCCCGTAGCCCAGCTTGGCCAGGGCGCGCGGCACCGTCTGGTTGACGATCGACATCGTGCCGCCGCCGACCAGTTTCTTCGTCTTGACCAGCCCGAGGTCGGGCTCGACCCCGGTGGTGTCGCAGTCCATCAACAGGCCGATGGTGTTGTGGCTGACGAAGCCGTTGGCGATGTACGTCACGTTTTCGGGTACCGACACGTCATAGGTGAACTCCTCGTCCCCCAGCTCCGCGGACCGCACCGTGTCGTAGAAGAAGCCGAGCAGATGCCCGAGCTCGGCATCACCCGTCCGCTCGAAGAGCTCGGTCGCCACCCGACGGCTGACTCGGCCGCGGCTTTGCTCCATGAGGAGCACCCGGCGCAGGCGGTCGTTCTCAGGAGCCAGGCGGTCGATCAGAATCCGTGTCAGCGGCACGTAGTCGTGACGGCCGGTCTGGGCGATCGCCGGGTCCACAACACGGACGCCCGCAGTCTTACGGTCGCTCATGAAGCCGATCTGGTCGAGCCAGCGGTGTGAGTAAGACGCATTGAGCAGACGCAGCGTGGCCAGCGGCGCGGTCCCCCAGCTCCCTCCCGGCGTGCGGTCCCGCACGGAAACGGTGGCCGGGAACCCGAGGGCCAGGAGGATCGACTGCACGTCATGCACCATGTTGAGAGACGTGTTCTTCAACGTCGGATAGCCGGCACTCGTGTCGCCGTCGGCTTCGTAGAGGCCGCGCAGGAAGGCTGCGTAGACCTCACGGTCGTTGGCGTGCAGCACCGCATCGGGCACGTGGGCCTCGTATCCCTTGCCGGTGTGCCCCTCGGCGGGCAGGTGCTTGGCGAAGCCACACGCCTCCCACCACAGGGCGAGGCGCACCGAGTCGATGCGGACCTCGCGGTACCCGCGCTTCGGCGTCACCTTGGCTTGGGCGCCGAAGCATTCCTTGACGAGCATCTGCAGGCGCTCGACCACATCGAAATCGGCTTCGGTCACACAGAACCGCAGACCCCGGCTGTGGAGCGAGCCGTCACCCATGAAATAACCGACGATCTCCGCCAGCGCGGCATCCATCCGGCGCGGCACGCGGACATGGTGCTCGCCGGTCCAGTACGCGTCGGCCAGGGGCGGCAGCGGCACCTGTTGGGGATCTCCCACCATGGAGCCCAGCGCCAACGGCACCAGGTCGCCTTCCGTCACGTCGCCGAATCGGCGCCACTCCCACGCGCCACTCGCACGATTCACGACCCGGATCCGGTGCGTTGCGGTGCCCCGTACCTGGTGCCCCCGTTCGGTCTCCACGTTGACCACGGCTTCGACACCGTTCACGTAGAACTTCGTGGCGAGGCGCGGACCTTCGTCGGTCGCCACGTCGACCCCCAGGTCCTGCCACTGCGCGCCGTCGGGATCGCCCAGGGCATGCAGTCGCACCAGCCCGCGACCTGTCGACACCAACGTGCCCCCTACGAGGCAGCCCGTCGGCGCCAAAACACTGGCCTGCGAGTTGCGCACACCGAAGGCCTCAGCCAGATCGACCGCCTGGTCCCAGGCCTCCTGGGCCGCCGAGAGCAGGTCGGGCGGCACGACGTCCTCGTCGATGCGCGACGCCTCGGCCTGGTGCATGCGCAGCACGTCGAGCATGGCATCGCCGTTCTCGTGGTAGCCCGCGAAGGGTCCCATGCGCGCCGCGGTCCGGGCCGAGGTCGCGTAGGCGTGGCCCGTCAGGAGCGCCGTGATGGCGGCGGCCCACGCCCGCCCGGCATCGGAGTCGTACGGCAGGCCCTGTGCCATCAGCAACGCGCCCAGGTTGGCGTAGCCGATGCCGAGCTGGCGGAAGGCACGTGTCGTCTCGCCGATCTTCTCGGTCGGGTAGTCGGCGTTGCCCACCATGATCTCCTGCCCCGTGAACACCACCGCCACCGCCGCCTTGAAGCCCTCCACGTCGAACTCGTCGTTCTCGTCGAGGAAGGTCAGCAGGTTCATGGAGGCCAGGTTGCAGGCCGAGTTGTCGAGATGCATGTACTCGCTGCACGGGTTGGACCCGCTGATCCGACCCGTGTTGGGCGCGGTGTGCCAGCGGTTGATCGTCGTGTCGTATTGCATTCCAGGGTCGGCGCACTCCCAGGCCGAGTGGGCGATCTGGCGGAACAGGTCACGGGCCGGCACCGTGCGGGTGACCGAACCGTCCGTCCTCGCCGTCAGATGCCATTCACGCCCGTCGATGACCGCCTCCATGAACTCGTCGGTCACCCGGACCGAGTTGTTGGCGTTCTGGTACTGGGTCGAGTGGCTGTCCGCGCCGTCGAGGTCCATGTCGAAGCCGGCATCGCGCAGCACGCGGGCCTTGCGCTCCTCGATCGCCTTGCACCAGATGAAGTCCTCGACGTCGGGGTGGTCGGCATCGAGGATGACCATCTTGGCGGCGCGGCGCGTCTTGCCGCCCGACTTGATCGTCCCGGCCGACGCGTCCGCACCGCGCATGAAGCTGACCGGGCCGGACGCGGTGCCGCCCCCCTTCAACAGTTCGTGCGACGAGCGGATGCGCGACAGGTTGACGCCCGCCCCCGAGCCGCCCTTGAAGATGATCCCCTCCTCGGTGTACCAGTTGAGGATGGAGTCCATGGTGTCCTCGACGGCGAGGATGAAACACGCGCTCGCTTGCTGCGGCACGCCCTGGACGCCGATGTTGAACCAGACCGGCGAGTTGAAGGCCGCCTGCTGGTGGATGATGAGGTACTTCAGCTCGTGGTTGAAGACCAGGGCCTCCTCGTCGTCGACGAAGTAGCCGTCCTTGATCCCCCACGCCGTCAGCGTGTCGGTCACCCGGTCGGCCACCTGGCGCAGCGACCACTCGCGCTCCTCGGTGCCGAGCGTCCCCCGGAAGTACTTCTGCGCCAGGATGTTGGTGGCGTTCACGCTCCAGGACTCGGGCACCTCGACGCCCAGCTGCTCGAAGGCGACCGTGCCGTCCCGGAAGTTGGTGATGCGGGCGTCGCGGCGTTCCCAGCGCACCTCGTCGTAGGGGTGCACGCCGTCGGTCGTGAAGTGGCGGCGGATGCCGATCTCGGATCGCTGGGGGGCGATGGCCATGGCGCTGGGGTCCTCCTGTTGGCTCGGTCCTGGGATGCTGCGTGCCTGAGTTGGTGCTCTGCCTGCTGGTCTACGTCTCCGTCGACGCCGTCACCCCACCCCATACCAGCGGAGCGGTGTCTCACGGCGCGTCTCCCGATCAGGCGCCCGGGAGGGGCTCGAATGGCCTTACCACAACATATAGTGGCCGCCCTACCCCCGAGACGCGAGATGCTGTGGTTATTACAGCACTGTAGTTACGCCCTTGTCAATCAAACCGGTGCATCATCTCTGCAGGTCACGGGCCGTTCGCGATGGTTTGCGCGGGAAGGCCTCCCGGACCGGCCACCCCGACGACGAATACCCGCGAACGGTTAGCGTCAGCCCTTCATGGCCAGGGTCGTCGCCATCGATGCGGGCACGACCGGCGTGCGTGCCCTCGTCGTCGACGAACAGGCCCGGGTCGCCGACGTCGCCTACCGCGAGCTGACCCAGCACTTCCCCCGACCCGGCTGGGTCGAGCACGACCCGGCCGAGATCTGGGACGCCGTGCGGTCCACCCTGGCCGAGGTCGGCGGGCGCCTGGCCGACGCCGGCGAGACCGTGGCTGCAATCGGCATCACGAACCAGCGCGAGACCCTGGTGGCCTTCGACCGCTCGACCGGGCAGCCCCTGCACCGGGCCATCGTCTGGCAGGACCGCCGCAGCGCGGCCATCTGCGCCGAGCTCACCGAGGCGGGTCACCTGCCACTCGTGCGCGCCACGACCGGCCTGGTCCTGGACCCCTACTTCAGCGCGACCAAGGCGAGCTGGCTGTTGCGCTCGGGCGACCTCGCGCTCTCCGCGAGCGATCCGGCGCTCTCTTTCTGCACCGTCGACACCTGGGTGCTGTGGAACCTCACCGGCGCCACCGGCGGCGGCGTCTACGCCACCGACCCCTCCAACGCCAGCCGCACCCTCCTGCTCGATACGGCCACCCTGGCCTGGTCCCCCGAGCTGTGCGACCTCTTCGGCGTGCCCCCCGCTCTCTGCCGGAGCTGCGGCCCTCGGCCGGCCGCTTCGGCACCGCCGCGCTCGGCGACCTCGGCCCCGCATCGGCGGTCCTCGACGGCGTCGCCGTCGCGGGCGTGCTGGGCGACCAGCAAGCCGCGCTCTTCGGTCAGGCGTGCTTCGAACCCGGTCTGGTGAAGGTCACCTACGGCACCGGCAGCTTCGCGTTGGCCAACGCGGGTCCGGAACGTCCTCCCCCGCCCGACGGGCTCACGGTCAGCTGCGCCTGGGACCTCGGTGACCATGCGCCGGCGTCCGGCGGCCGCGTCGCCTACGCACTCGAGGGTTCGACCTTCGTGTCGGGCGCGGCGATCCAGTGGCTGCGCGACGGGCTGGGCATCATCGCGTCAGCCGCCGAGATCGGCCCGCTCGCGGCCTCGGTCCCCGACAGCGGCGGCGTGACGTTCGTGCCGGCGCTGACCGGGCTGGGCAGCCCGTGGTGGGATCCCCAGGCCCGCGGCATCATGACCGGGCTCACCCGGGGCGCCGGCCGGGCCCAGATCCGCGGGCCTGCGTGGAGGCCATGGCATTCCAGGTGCGTGACATGACCGATGCCATGACGGCCGCGTCGTCCCACCCACTCTCCGCGCTGCGGGCGGACGGGGGCGCCGCCGCCATGGACCTCCTCCTGGAGCTGCAGGCCGAACAGAGCCGCATGCCCGTGGCGCGACCGCGTTCGCTCGAGTCGACCGCGCTCGGCGCCGCCACGGTGGCCGGATTGGCCGAGGGGGTGTGGTCGTCGCTCGAAGAGCTGGACGCTCTCTGGCAGCCCGAGCAGCTCTTCGAGCCCCAGCTCCCGCCCGAGCTGGCCGACGCCACCTACGCCGTCTGGCGCCGGACGGTCGAGAAATCCAAGGGGTGGGCCGCCCTCGACGAAGGGGTCTGACCCCGCGCCCCGGCGCGCAGGTTTCCTGTGTGGCACGCGGGAAATCTGCGAGCCGTCGCTGCTTTTCGCCCTGGCACCGCACGGATGCAGCGGGCAGAATGGGCACGAGCGCCGGGTTGCGCGTGCGAGCTGGTGCTCACCGCAGCACGCACGCTGGGAGTGCAACGTGGTACGTCGCGACACCGGTCTTCGAGGTGCACAGCACCAGTCCCTCCGGCGTCCGGCGAGGAAACTCGGCACTGTCGTGGCCGGACTGCTGGTGGTCGCGGGGACCACGATCGCGTTCGACGCCTCCTCGCTCGTGTTGGGCAGCTCGCCCCCGGCGGAAGCGTTGAGCTGTCACGACAACTGGATGGGCGCGGGGCCCTCGGCCGGCTGGGACTCCGCCGCCAACTGGTCCGCTGGGGTACCGAACAGCACCAGCGTCGACGTCTGCATCTCGAGCGGTGCAGCGGTAACCCTCCCTGATGGGTCGTTCTCCGTCGGCGAGCTCACGGTGTCGGCGGGCAGCAGCCTTGCCATCGGCACCATGGCGAGCTTGAGCGTGACGTCCGGCCTGCAGAACGACGGAGCGCTGACCGTAGGCGCCATTGGTGCGCCAGCAACGTCCACCACGACCGCGACGCCCGAGACAACCGCGACGGCCCAGACAACCGCGACGTCCGCGACGACCGGATCGCCCGTGACTTCTGCGACCTCCGCGACGCCCGATCACGCCGGGCTGACCCTGGACGGGCCGATCACCAACGCGGGCACCCTCACCGTGGACGGCGCCGTGGCCGTTGGCGACACCACCTCCACCAAGTTGACCAATGACGGCACCATCGGCGTCGCTCCCAGCGGCCTGATCGACATGGACCGGTCGTCGACGATCGCGAACGAGCCGGACGGGCTGCTGGCCTTCGGCATCGACGGGCCGCCGAGCGTGGTAGCCGACTACGGGCGGATCACCAACGGCACGCTGTCGCTCGCCGGGAGCGCGGATCCCGTGTTCGAGAACGGGTTCACGCCGTCACCGGGCGCTGAGTACGTCGTCGACTCCGGAGCGTCCTCCGGGACCTTCACGTCCGTCTTGGGCGGCGCCACCGCCGACTACTCCCACGCGGGTCAGGTCGGGCTGACGGGCGGGGCTCCCGCCACCGACACCTCCACGAGCATCACGAGTTCGCTCGCTGCCGGCTCTAGCGACGGACAGGTGGTGCAGTTCACCGCGAAGGTGATCGCGACGTCAGGCACCAACCCGACGGGGTCCGTCTCCTTCGACGCCGGTGATCTCCTCGTCGGTCGCTCCCCGGTCACGACCGACGCGGCCGGTGTCTCCACTGCCGCCTTGGACCTCTCGAGTCTGCCGGTCGGATCCGATTCGGTCACGGCGACCTACGGCGGCGACGTCCTCTTCGGCGCCAGCACGTCGCCTGTCCTGACCCAGGTCGTCGATCCGAACCCGACGAACGTCACGATCTCGGCCTCTTCGGCCAGCCCCGAGCCGGGCCAACCGGTCACCGACACGGCCACCGTCTCGCTCCCCGCTCCGGGCACCGGGACGCCGACTGGCACGGTCTCGTTCACCGACGACGGGAGCCCGGTCACGGGTTGCCAGTCCCTGGGCCTGCCGGCGGTCACCCCTCTGCAGGTCAGCTGCACCGAGATCTACGGATCGAGCGCCATGCACTCCATCGTCGCCAGCTACAGCGGCGACGCGGACGACGCCCCGAGCAACGCGTCCTTGTTGCAGGCGGTCGGGCAGATCCCGACGCAGACGACCGTCACGTCGTCGTCCCCCACCTCCACCTACGGCCAAAGCGTGACCCTCACCGCCACGGTGACCCCGACCCCGAGCGCGTCGGACACTCCGAGCGGGACGGTCACCTTCTACGACTACGAGACGACGCCGATCGCCACCGTGGGCGTCTCCCCGGCTGCGGGCACGGCCACCGCCAGCATCGACATCTCCAGCCTCACGGGGGGCCTCCACTCCATCACGGCGACCTACAACGGGGACACGAACCTCAGCGCCAGCTCGTCCGGCGCACCGGTCGATCTCGACGTGGCCGAGGCGGCGACGACAGTCACGGTGGCCAGTTCGGCCGATCCGACACTCGTCGGCCAAGCCGTCGTCTTCACCGCCACCATCAGCTCCTCGGTCCCGGGCGAGACCGGCAGCGTCCAGTTCGTCGACAACGGGTTCATGATCGGAAGCGGCTCCGTCTCGGGCGGGCAAGCCACGTTCCAGACCGGTTCACTCACCCTGGGCGCCCATCCGATCACAGCCGTCTACGAGGGGGACGATGACTTCGTCGGCACCTCCTCGACGAACACGATCAACCAGACGGTCGTCACCGCACCGCTCCCGCCTGGGTCCACCACCACGTCGCTGGCGATGTCGTCGGCGGAACCCAACTATGGCGAGAGCGTGACGATGACGGCCATCGTTACCCCGACGGCGGGGACGGCGACCCCCACCGGGATGGTCACGTTTGCGGACAACGGCGTGACGCTCGGCTCCTCGGTGTTGTCGACGTCCGAGGGGGTGACCTCGACCAGCATGCTGCTCACCACCTTGGCGGTGGGGCCGCACTCCATCACCGCCTCATACGGGGCGGGCACCGGCCTGCTGCCGAGCTCGTCCGTCGCCGTGCCGGTGACGGTGAGCCGGGCGCTGACAACCCTCAGCCTCGGCAGCTCGAACAACCCCTACATCTTCGGCGAGCCCGTGACCTTGACCGCTAACGTCTTCCCGACCACCGGGTCCGGGGAGACGGGAACCGTCACCTTCTTCGACAACGGCATCTCGATCGGAACCGGCAGCGTCTCGTACGGTCAGGCCACGCTGACCACGACCTTCGTCCAGGTCGGCACGAACCGCATCACTGCCGCCTACAGCGGGGACGGCGACTTCGTCGGTTCTGCGACCGACGGTGCGTTCAGCGAGGTCCCAGGAACCTGAGGCAAGGGGGCCAGGAGCCAACATTGCCAATCACGAGAAATAAAGCAAGGAAATCCTTGTTATATTCATCCGGAGGAGCGGACATGCCGCTCGGAAGGGTGGGCAGCCATGGGCGTGGCCATCGTGACAGGAGCATCCCGGGGACTCGGGGAGGCATTGGCGGCAGGGCTGGCCCGAAACGGGTGGTCTCTCGTGGTCGACGGGCGGGACCGCACCACGTTGGACGCCGCCGCCGACCGCATCCGCGCGCAGCAGACGGGCGGCGCCGGCGTCGTCGCCATCGCCGGTGACATCACGGACACCGATCACCGTCACGAACTGATCGGTGCCGCCTTCGAGTTCGGCGGGCTCGATCTCGTCGTCAACAACGCCGGGACGCTCGGCGCATCGCCACTCCCCTCGCTGGCCGACTACCCCCTTGGTGAGCTGCGGGTCGCCTTCGAGGTCAACGTCGTGGCGCCGCTGGGCTTGGTGCAGGACGCCCTGCCGCTGCTGCTCGATGCACCACACCCCCGCGTGCTCAACGTCACGTCGGACGCCGCGGTCGAGGCCTACGAGGGCTGGGGCGGCTACGGCGCGGGCAAGGCGGCACTCGAGCACCTCGGTGCCGTGCTCGCGGCAGAGTTCCCCGCGCTCACGGTCTGGTCCGTCGACCCGGGTGATCTGCGCACCACGATGCACCAGGCCGCGTTCCCCGGAGAGGACATCTCCGACCGGCCCGAGCCGGCCGCCGTCGTCCCCGGCTTCCTCGAGCTCATCGGCAGCGATCGCCCGAGCGGCCGCTACCGGGCGCCCGAGCTCCTCTCGACGGGAGCGGTGGCATGAGCGCTCTGACGGCGCCCGTCCTGGAGCACTCCGGAGCGGTGCGCCTGCCCGAGCTGCACCCGCTGTCGTTCTCCCTTCCCCCCGAGCTCGAGGCTCCCTCGCCGCCCGAGTACCGCGGGATGACCCGCGATGCCGTGCGCATGCTGGTGGCGACCAAGTCCGACGGGGCGCTGGTGCACTCCACCTTTTCCGAGCTCCCCCGCTTCCTCGACGAGGGCGACCTGGTGGTCATCAACACCTCGGGCACCCTGGCCGCCGAGCTCGACGGCACCGCGCCGGACGGATCCGCCGTGCAGATCCACCTCTCGACGAGGCTGCCGGCCGACCTGTGGACCGTGGAGGTCCGCCGCGACGGCCAGGCCCATCTCGGTGCCGCCCCGGGCGACATCATCCGCCTGGCCGACGGGGGCCACGTCACCCTGCTCGCCCCGTACTCCCCCGGTCCCGGAGGGAACGGGGTGCGGTTGTGGGTCTCGAGCCTCGAGACGCCCGAACGCCTGCACAGCTTCCTGGCCCGACACGGGCGCCCCATCCGCTACGGCTATTTCCAGGGCAGCTACCCGATCGGCGCCTACCAGAACGTGTACGCCACCGAGCCGGGTTCGGCCGAGATGCCCAGCGCCGGGCGGCCGTTCACGCCCGAGGTGCTGACCCGCCTGGTGTCCAAGGGAGTCGGCGTGGCGCCCCTCCTGCTGCACACCGGAGTCGCCTCGCTCGAGGCCAGCGAGCCGCCCTACGCCGAGTACTTCAGGGTGTCGCTGGCCACCGCCCACCGCATCAACGACACCCGTCGCTCCGGTGGGCGCGTCATCGCCATCGGCACCACGGTGGTGCGTGCGCTCGAGTCGGTGGTCGACGAACACGGCCATGTGCACCCGAGCGAGGGGTGGACCGAGACCATCGTGTCCCCCGAGCACCCGGTGCGCTCCATTGACGGGTTCCTCACCGGCTGGCACGAGCCCGAGGCGTCACACCTCGCCATGCTCGAGGCCATCGCGGGACGGCCGCTGCTCGAGGTGTCCTACGCCGCCGCGCTGGCCGAGGGCTACCTGTGGCACGAATTCGGCGACGTCCACCTGATCCTGCCGTGAACGCCGAGGCCGTTGTGCCCACGCCGGCCGGCGAGGCGGAGTCGCCCCTGCAGCAGCTGCCCACGACGCGGCGGGCCATCTTGAACCTGTTGAAGCGCCAGGGACCGCTCGACGCCTCCGCGGTGGCCGGTGCGCTCTCCCTCACCCCCGCCGCCATCCGGCTGCAGCTGGCCCACCTCGAAGAGGACGGGCTGTTGGTGCACCACGACGACGACGCCGATGGCGCGGGCCGGGGACGTCCCCGTCACGTCTACGAGCTGACGTCGGCGGCCGAGGCCCTCTACCCGAAGCGCTACGGCGACCTCACGACCGAGCTCCTCGGCTACCTGGGCGGCCCCGGCGCGAGCCAGGTCGACGAGCTCTTCGAACAACGGCGCCTGCGGCGGGTCGCCGGTGCGCTGCCTCGGACGGCGAACCTTCCCTTCGACGAGCAGGTCGCCGCGCTGACCGCCATCCTCGACGAGGACGGCTACCTGGCCGAAGCGGAGCGGCTCGACGACGGCAGCTGGCGGATCACCGAGCACAACTGCGCCATCCTCACCGTTGCCCACGGGTTCGCCCAGGCCTGCACGAGCGAGCTGGCCTTCATCCGCGACGCGCTTCCCGGGGCGACGGTGCGCCGGGTGGCGCACCTCATGGACGGGGCGCACGTGTGCGCCTACGTGGTCAGCCCGCCGGCGCCGTAGAGTCGGCTACTCGGATCTCGAGGACCGAGACGCCGTCCACCTCGTGGATCTCGCTCTGCAAGAGCTCAATGAGATGGTGCCCGCCGATCTCGACGACGAACTCGTCGACGGCGTGGCCCCCGTCGCGCTCGAGGATGTTGATGGCCACGATGTCGCCCCCGACGGCTCCTATCCGGCTGGCCACCAGGCCCAGTGCACCGGGCCGGTCCGGCAGTGCGATCCGCACAACGTAGCCAGCCATGCCACAGACGTTAGGCGCTAATTGTGAACTGCCTGTTTCGGAACGTTTACGGTTCCTCTGTGCTGCGGATTCGCTCAGGCTGAGGCCACGCTCGTGCGTGAGGGTACGTACTCGTCGACGTACTCGCGCTCGGAGAGCCGGGCGATCTCGTGCATGAGCCGATCGGTGAAGTCCCGGCACTTGGTGTGGTCGTGGTTCTCCAACGGATCGGACGGGTTCTCGGGCGGGTCCATCCTCATCGGCGCGCCGAAGCGGATGGTCACCGTCTTGAACGGCCGCATCATCTTGGCGTTGACCGGTTGCACCTCGACCGTACCGATGACGCCGACCGGGATCACCGGCACCCCGCACTCGCGCGACAACCGGGTCACCCCGGTCCGGCCCTTGTGCACGTACCGATCGGTGGTGCGGGTGCCCTCGGGGTAGAGCCCGAGGATGCCCTCCTTGCCCAGGACCTCGGTGCGCGCCGTGTCGAGCGCCCGCTCCGACGCGCTGCCCCCGGTCCGTCGGATCGGGATCTGCCCCGCGGCCCGGAAGAACCACGCCGTCTTCCACGAGTCGAAGTACTCGGACTTGGCGAGGAAGGTGACCTTGCGCCGCACGACGAGGGGGATGAAGAACGAGTCGCAGAAGGACTGGTGGTTGGCCGCCAGGACGGCCGGGCCGTGGGAGGGGATGTTCTCCCGGCCCTCCACCTTGACGCGGAACAGCACGTAGAAGATCGGGGTCAGGACCGCCTTGAGCACCCAGTAGGTCACGAGTCCAAGGTAGCCCCGAGCGACCGACCCCGCACCGGAAGGTTCGGCTGTGCTGAACTGCGGTGCCGGATGCCGGCCGGAAATGGAGGTGCACGATGACAAGCGAGACCCTGACCGCCGAGCCGTTCCTCTCCGGCCTCTACTTCGGGGAGTGCCCGCGCTGGCACGAGGGCCGCTTGTGGTACTCGGACTTCTTCGACAACGCCATCTTCTCGGTGTCGCCCGACGGCGAGCGCCGGGTGGAGGTCGACTACGACGGCGAGCCGGCGGGGTTGGGCTGGCTCCCCGACGGGCGCCTCTTGTTCAACTCGCGCCTCGACCGTGTCGTGATGCGCCGCGAGGAGGACGGGATGCTCGTCGAGCACGGCGACCTCAAGCCCTGGGCGACATGGCACGCCAACGACATGGTGGTGGCGTCGAACGGCCAGGCCTACTCCGGCAACTTCGGATTCAACCTCGACGGCCTCTACGACGGGACGGTCGAGTCGAGCGCCATCGCGCCCACGTCGCTGATACGGGTCGACCCCGACGGCACCAGCTGCGAGGCCGCCGACGATCTCGGCTTCCCCAACGGCACCGTCATCACCGAGGACGGCGGGACGCTCATCATCGCCGAGAGCTTCGGCGGCCGGCTCACCGCGTTCGACCGCCAGGGCGACGGCACGTTGACCAACCGGCGCGTGTGGGCCACGACCAAGGGCATCGCCCCCGACGGCATCTGCCTCTGCGCCGACGGATCGGTCTGGGTGTCCAACGCCCAAGCGCCCGAGTGCGTGCGCGTGGCCGAGGGCGGCGAGGTGCAAGAGCGCGTCACGACGTCCATGAATTGCTACGCCTGCATGCTGGGCGACGACGATCGGCGCACCCTCTACATGATCACCGCCGTCGACAGCGACGCCGCCAAGGCCCGGGCGACCCGCAACGGGGCGATCGAGAAGGTGCGGACGACGGTGCCCGGCGCCGGCCTCCCCTGAGGGGCGCCTAGCCCAGCTTGGGAAGCGCGCCGCGCAGGTTGCGTACGGCCTGGCCGATGCGCTGTTCGTTCTCGATGAGGGCGAAACGGACGTGGCCGTCGCCGCCGGGTCCGAACCCGACGCCGGGCGAGGTGGCGACGTCCGCCTCGTTGACCAGAAACTTCGAGAACTCCAGCGAGCCCATCTCGCGGTAGGGCTCCGGAATGGGGGCCCAGACGAACATGGTCCCCTTGGGCGGCACCAGATGCCACCCGATGCGGTTGAGCCCGTCGCACAGCGTGTCGCGGCGGGACCGGTAGATCTCGTTGATCTCCTTGGGGTAGTCCGGTGCCTCGTTCATGGCGACGATGGCCGCGATCTGTATGGGCTGGAACGTCCCGTAGTCGAGATACGTCTTGAGCTTGGTCAGTGCCTGGACGATTTCGCGGTTGCCCACCACGAAGCCGACGCGCCAGCCGGCCATGGAGAACGACTTGGTCATCGTGTAGATCTCCACCGCCACGTCCGTCGCCCCGGGCACCTGCAGGATGGACGGGGGGTCGTAGCCGTCGAAACCGAGGTCGGCATAGGCGAAGTCGTGCACCAGGACGACCTCGTGCTCGCGGGCAAAAGCCACCAGCCGCTCCATGAAGGACAGGTCGACGCAGGCGGTCGTCGGGTTGTGGGGGAACGAGAGCACGATGACCCGCGGCTTGGGCCAGGACTCCTCCCAGGCGTGCATGAGCCCGTCGAAGAACGCCTCGCCCGGGTCGGGAGCGTCGACCGACTCCGCGTCGGGTCCCTGCAGCGGGACCTGGCGCACGTCCGCCCCGGCGAACAGTGGTCCCCAGATGTGGATCGGGTAGGACGGCGATGGCACGAGCGCGGTGTCCCCCGGGGCCACCAGCACCCACATGAGGTGGGAGAAGCCCTCCTTGGCCCCGATGGTGGTGACCACCTCGGTCTCGGGATCGAGCTCGACGACGAACTTGCGCCGGTAGAGATCCGTGATCGCGCTGCGGAGCTTGGGGATGCCGCGCGAGGCCGAGTAGCGGTGGTTGCGCGGGTTGCGGGCGGCCTCGGCCAGCTTGCCCACCGCCACGTCGGGGGAGGGCAGGTCGGGGTTCCCGAAGCCGAGGTCGATGACGTCGTGCCCGGCTCGCCGCGACGCCGCCTTCAGATCGTTGATGGTGGCGAAGACATAGGGCGGCAAGCCGTTGATGCGACGGAACTCCATCGTGGAAGTCTACGACCGGACCCGTGCCCCCCTGGAGCCACCGGCGTCACCGAGGGCACTCGCCGCAGCGGCCAGCTCCTCGACGTCGACCGGCCACCCGAACACGGCCCAGCTGGCTCCGGCGTCGTGCAAGGCCTGCAGTCGCTCGGCCATCGTCGGTGTGGCGGCGGGCGGCGGGCCGGCCCAGGTCACCTCGACCCCGTCGGGGCCGCCCGATCGCTGCGCCACCAACGCCGGGTCCGCGTCCCACACGTTGAGGGCCGCGCCAGCGGCCCGGACCTCTTCGGTACGCCCGGCCGTCCCGCCCGCGATCCACACGGACAGCCCCACGCCGGCCAGCACCCGGCCCAGTTCGACCATCTCGGCGCGCCGCTGGGCCACGGGCGCGAAGGGGATCCCGTAGGCCAGGTTCTCCTCCTCGCTCAAGCGGTCGCCGGTACCGAGCCCGGCGATCACCCGCCCGGGCGCCAGCCCGGCCAGCGCCACGAACTGCGCGGCCAGCACGGCGTTGGGGACGAGGCCGACCCGCGCCACCAGCGTGCCGAGGAAGGGCCCGCCGCGCACCCCGGCGGGCGGGCCGAGGCGCGCGGCCAGCGCCCCGAGGATCGGGAAGGGTGCGAGCGCCGGGCGCTCGGGCTGGCCCAGGGGCCAGATGTGGTCGTAGCAGAACACCCCGTCCACCCCCGCGGCCACCGCGGCCGCGGCGGCGTCGAACGCGGCGTCGGGCCCCTCACGGAACGTCGGCAGCACCACGCCGGTCCGTATCACCGCACGCCGCGCGTCGCCACACGCCACGCGTCACCACAAGCCGCCCTGGCGCGCCGCGAGCGCCGCGCCCACCGCGCCGGCCCTCTCCCCGAAGGCGGCGGGCACGATCGCCGCCCTGGGGCGGCGGTCCCCGCCCTCGAGAAGCTCGGCGAACGTGGCGCGGGCGGCCCCGACGAGGAGGTCGCCCGCCTGCACCACCCCGCCGCCCAGCACGAAACACTCCGGGTCGAGCACACAGGCCAGGTTGGCCAGGCCGAAACCGATCCACCACCCCACTTCCTCAATGACCTGGCGCGCCGCCGGATCGCCGGCGGCGGCGGCGGCCGAGACGTCCTCGCCCCGGACGCTCTCGGGGTCACCGCCGGCCACCGCGACCACCTCGCCCAGGCGCCCGGCCAGCGCAGCCTCGCGGGCCCGTACACCCAACCCGGCCCCCGAGGCGAAGCGCTCCCAGCAGCCGCGGCGGCCGCAGGGACACGCCGGCCCCGCCGGGTCGACCACCATGTGGCCGATCTCCCCGGCGAAGCCCGCCGACCCGACCTGCACGCGCCCGTCGGCCACGATGCCGCCCCCGATGCCGGTGCCGAGCGTGACCATCACGACGTGGCGGTAGCCCCGGGCGGCCCCCAGTCGATGCTCGGCCAGCACCGCGAAGTTGGCGTCGTTCTCGATCACGATCGTCCGCCCGGGCAGCCGATCGCCGATCAGCTCGGTCCAGTCCACCCCGTGGGCCTGCGGCAGGTTGGGTGCGAAGCAGAGGCGACCGCGCCGGTCGACCATGCCCGGTGCGCCCACGCCGACCGGCGCGCCGTGCCCGCCACCGAGCTCGTCGTCGAGTTGGTCCACCACCTCGCCCACCGCGGCAGCGACGTGGCTGCCCACGATCTCGCGGGTGCCGCTGGGGGTGGGGACACGGGCCTCGGCGACGACGTCGTGGGCGGGGTCGAGGGCGACGCCCAGGACCTTGGTCCCGCCGATGTCGATGCCGTACGTGACGTCGGCGGCCGGAAGGCCCCCGTCAGGAGTCACGAGGTGGACTCGACCCGCGCCTTTAGCTCTCGCATGGCCGTCGCCATGATGCGGCTCGTGGCGCGCATCTTGATGAATCCCGGGATGGGCACGCGCAGCTCCGCCTCGACGTGGTACGTGACGTCGGTGCCACCGTCGCCGTTGGGGTCGAAGATGTAGCTCCCGTCCCATTTGGTGGTGATGTCACCCTGGGTGAGCGTCCAGGAGAGGACGCGCGGCGCCTCGGAGTAGTCGTAGGCCAAGGTCATACTGGTGCTGCGACCGAAGGCGGCGGCCCGCAGGGTGACCAGCTGGGGCCGGCCCAGGTCGTCACGCTCCTTGACCTCGACCTCTTTTATGTCGGCCGCCCATTCGGGGTACCGCTCGAGGTCCGCCACGACGGCGAAGCACCGCTCGGGCGGTGCCGCTACTGACATGTTCTCTGTGGCTTGATCGGCCACGTTCCCTGTGTCCTTCCTGCCGGGATCGTTGCGGTCCGGCGGTGCGTCAGACTGCCACTCCAGCCAGCGCTTCGGCCAGCCTAGAAGCGAGAAGGTCGTTGTCGAAAGATTCCTGCACCCTGGCGCGGGCCGCCCGGCCCATCCGTCGGCGGGCGATCGGGTCGGCCAGCAGGGCGCGCAGTGCCTGGGCCACCGCCCCGGGATCCCCCGGGTCCGCGACGACCAGCCCGGTCACCCCGTCGAGCACCGCCTCCGGCGCCCCCCCGCTGTTGCCAGCGATCTGGGGCACCCCCGCCGCGGCCGCCTCGAGGAACACGATGCCGAAGCCCTCCTGTTCGAGGCCCAGCCAACGGCTCCGGCACGCCATCACGAACACGTCGGCCGCGCCGAGGAGGTCGGCGCGGTCCTGGTCGCTCACGGCACCGAGCACCCGCACGGTGACCGGGCTCTCGTCGGCGAGACGTCGCAGGTGGCCCAGCTCCCGTCCCTCACCGGCGATGGCCACCACCAGGTCCGGGTAGGAGGACGCCAGCCGGTCGGCGGCCTCGATGAGCACGTCCATACCCTTGCGGGGCACCAGTCGGCTGACGCTGACGACGAGCGCGCCCCGGGCCGGCAGTCCGAGCCGGGCCCTCGCCGCTCGCCGCTCCGCCGCCTTGAGCGGGACGATGGCAGCAATGTCCACCCCGGGAGGGAGCTCGACCAACGGAGCCGTGATGCCGGGAGCGGCCCGGCGGCCCTCCGCCGCCGGGTAGCTGCCGGCCGACACGATCAGCTGCGCCCCCCGGAGCACGCAGGGCGAGGGCGGCCCGCGTGCCGGGGATCCGGCCCGGCACGGTGACCTCGGCACCGTGGAGGACGACCCCGTAGGGGATATCGAGGTGGGGGCCTAGCAGCCCGAGGGGCAGCACGGGGTCGAGCAGGACCATGTCGATCTCGTTGTCCCGTATGCACGCGCGCACGGCGCGGCGCGCACCCGCGCTCGGGAAGAAGAGGGTGCTCCCCGGCACTCGCTCGATGTGGATGCCCCGTTCGGCCTGGGCGGCGTCGAACGACGCGGCGGCGGGGTCCGACGACGCCGTCAGCACGACGTAGGACGTCGGGTCCAGCCGCTGCCACAGGTCCCACAGGTAGTTCTGGATGCCACCCACCTTGGGAGGGAAGTCGTTGGTCACGAGGAGGTGGCGCTTCACCGGCCACCTCGGGCGCGGCGCCGGTGTCGCGTCGGCGCGCGGCGGCGGCTACCCCACCCGGGTGTCGAAGCGCAGGGTCGGCACCAAGCCGGCCCGCTCGAGCATCCGCATGGCGCGGGCCTCGTCGGCGTCGATGACCACGGCGTCATCGGGCTCCCTCCCGAGGAGGAAGCTGACGACGCAGTCGTCACAGGCCGCGGTCTCCTGCAGCGAGCAGCACTCGCAGTCGATGGTGAACCCGCCCTCGGGCTCGGTGTCGGTGTCGTTTGCGGTGTCGGTGTCGTTTGCGGTGTCGGTGTCGTTTGCGGTGTCGGTGTCGTTTGCGGTGTCGGTGGCGGTGTCCCTGGAAGTCGGCATGACGATGACCCTCTCTGTTCGGGCCCAGCATGCCCAAGGGCTGTGACAGTGACCGGGGCCATCGCGCTAGCCCCGCAGAGCAGCCAGCGAGATGCGCAGGGTCTGGTCCAGGCCCCAGGCCACGCTCTCCGTCAGCACGGCGTCCGCGGCCGCCACCACCAGGAACGGCGGGCCCCCGACCCGGTAGTCCCGGAAGGCCGGTGAGCTCATCACGACGTCGACGCCCGGCGCGCCCGCGGCGCCGCCGGCCAGGGCCCCGATCGCTCCGGGGTCCTCGTCTCCCGGGCTCCTGGTCACCACGGCCAGGCGCGCCGCGCCGGCGAGACCGGTCGCCAGCTCGGACAGGCCCTCCCAGAGGTCGCGGCAGCCGAGGCATCCCGCCGAGAGGAAGAGGAGCAGAACCGGCGCGGCGGCCTCCACCACGTCGACCCGGGACGCGGTGCCGTCGGGCGCGACGCCGACGACGTCGTGCGGCGTCGTGGCGGGATGGTCCGTGTAGGTGGGGATGGGCGTGAGCCGGTGCAGGATGTCAGCCGGCGGCTCGTTCACGGCACCTTCGACGGCGCGCCCGGCTCCTCGAGCTCCTCGCCGCTGATCTCCACGACGCTGCGCCCGTGGCCGCACCAGCGGCACACCACCTCGTCCACATGGCGGGCGAGCACCTCCTCGTCCTCGATTACGAGGTCGCCGCCGACGGTGTAGTGGTGGAAGGCCTTGGTCTTCTGCGAGATGGTGACGTCGAAGCGGGTGAGGTTGCCGCAACCGTCGCAGCGGTATCGAGGATCGCTCACCCGCCCCACGGTAGTCCGCGGCCCGCGCCGCCCCTTCGGCCTCAGGCGCTGCCGACGACCTCGCCGATCTGTACGCCGGTGATGGTGACGCCACCCATGCCGCCGCCGACCGGGGGCGCCACGGCGCGGGCCTGCTCCTCGGTCTCGAACACGGCGATGGAGGTCCCGTGGGTCTCGTCGAGTTGTATCCAGTAGCCGGCCACGAACCCCGGCGACGCCTTCACGGTGGGGACGAGCTCCTCGAGTCCCTTCCTGGCGGCGTCCGAATCACTGATGTCCACGTTGACGACGTGTGCGTGCATGCGACCACTTCCTTCTTGTCCGGGTGAGCCGGCATCCTCCCACGGCGACTCTGCTGCTGCGCCGGGATTGCGGGGACCTGCTCCGGCGCCCCGGTCGGCCGTCCTAGATGCGGTTCAGCAGCTCGCTCTTCTTGGCGGCGAACTCCTCCTCGGAGATGATGCCGCGCCGGCGCAGATCGTCGAGCTCGATGAGCCGGTCCCGTATCTCGAACGGGGGCGTGCCCTGTGGTGCACCGGCGGCCGCGGCCGGCGCCGGCGCCGGCTCGGCACCGCTCGGGGCCGGCGCCTCGGCCGGAGCACCCACACCGAAGGGCGGCGTGTCGTTCGTGTCCTCGTCGTGCTGATCGGCGTAGGGGGCACCGTGGCGATCGCGTGGCTGCATGTCCGCTGGGATCGGCTCGCGGCGGCCGCCGCCGACGATCTCGTTGATCTGCGAGTTGAGGACGCGCTGGACGACCGCCGGCTTGCGCATGTACTCCAGCGTCAGCGAGTCGTCCTCGCCCTGCACGTCGATGATGAGGCTGCCCGTGCCGAGCATCCGCTCGATCAGCGCCTGCCGGATGTTGACCTCGGTGATGCGCTGCAGCCGCAGCTGCACGGTGTCGCGCCCGAAGATTCCCTGGCGCACGAGGATGCGGGTCGAGGTGAGCGCCACGACGTAGGACCGCCAGCGGGCGAAGCGGCCCAGGAGCCAGAGGGCCGGGATGAGGGCCACGACGAGGATCGGGTAGTTCAGCCAGCTGGGCTCGCTGCGCCACAGGACGAGCAGGACGATGATGGCCGCCCAGACGCCGATGGAGGTGAAGAGGGGGCCGAACAGGAAGATCCAGTGCGGGCGCAGCTCGGCCAGCAGTTCCTCGTCGTCGTTGAGGAACTTCCGAGGCAATGCCATCGCGAAACAGTACCGGCGGCGCGCCCCGGCGAGGGGCACCGCCGGGCCCGGGCCCTAGGGTGGGTCCATGCCCTACGCCGAAGTGGAGCCCGCCGAGGTCAAGGCACGCATCGCCCGCGGCGAGGACGTCTTCCTCCTCGACGTACGCGAACCGGACGAAGTCGAGGCCTGGGCCTACCCGATCGGCGTCAACATCCCCGTGGGCCAGCTGGGCGAGCGCCTCGACGAGCTCCCGAAGGACGTCACCGTCGTCGTGGCCTGCCACGTCGGGGGCCGCTCCGCCGCGGCGGCCCAGGCGCTGAGCGAGGCCGGGTGGACGGCCGAGAACCTCACCGGGGGCGCCGTCGCCTGGGTGGCCCACTCACCCGGCGCGTAGACCGCCGCGGCGCGCCCGCTCCCTGGGCGCGGACGCCGGCGGTCAGCGAATGAGATCGACGGTGGTGCGGTCGCCGGTCCTGAGGTCGATGGTCGGCCTCAGCCCGCCAGGCCGACCACGGGGGCGGAGGGAGTCGCGGTGCCCGAGCCCTTGAAGGCGGCGCCACCGAAGGCGAAGACCCCGCCGTCCGCGCCGACCAGCCAGTAGCCGCTGTCGGACGTGGCGGCCATGCCGTCGACCGGCTGGTCGAGCGGCTTCCCGCCCATGGAGCCACTGAACACGGCGTCGCCGTAGGTGAAGACCCCGCCGTCCCCGCCGACCAGCCAGTAGCCGCCCCCGTCCGGCGTCGCCGCGATCCCGGCGATGGGCTTGACCAGGGACAGCCCGGCGGCCGAGCCGTGGAACTTGGCGTCGCCGTAGCTGAAGACGCCGCCGTCCGCGCCCACCAGCCAGTAGCCGCCGTTGTCCGGAGTCGACGCGATCCCGGTGATGGGCTTGGCCAGGTGCACCCCGCCGGCTGAGCCCTCGTACTTTGCGTCACCGAAGGCGAAGACCCCGCCGTCCGCGCCGACGAGCCAGTAGCCGCCGCCGTCGGAGGTCGGGGCCATCCCGACGATGGGCTTGGCCAGGTGGAGCCCGGCGGCCGAGCCGTGGAACTTGGCATCACCGAAACCGAAGACCCCGCCGTCCGCGCCGACCAGCCAGTAGCCGCCGCCGTCCGGCGTGGCGGCGAGCCCGACGATCGGTGCGGCGGGCTTCAGCCCGAGGCCCGGCAGTGACCCGTCGTAGGGCACGCCGTAGGCCTGGACCCCACCGGCGGCGTCCGCCAGCCAGTAACCCGAATTCGACACGGTGAGCGTGGCGGCGTTCGATGTGGCCGACCCGATGCCGTTGGTGAAGACGGCCCGGTACTGGTCCCCGTTCTGCGCCGCCGTGATGCCCTGCAGGCTGAGCGACGACGATGTGGCACCGGGAAGGTTGGTGAACGATGCCCCACCGTTGCTCGAGACCTGCCACTGCACCGCCGGCGTCTCGTCCAGCCCGACCGCCGTGGCCTGCGCGCTGAAGCTGACGCTGGCGCCGGACTTGGCGCCCTGGCTCACCGGCTGGGTGGTGACCGTCGGCGCGGTGGCGAAGTTCCCCAGTTCTGACTCGTCCGTCGCCGACATGCACTGCAGGGCGTTGGCGGGCAGGGCGGCGAGGCGGGCCGAATCGGACTTCGATGCCGCAATGGTGCCGTCGGCCACGGCGAAGTTGCCGACGATGACCGTCTGCCCCGGGTCCACCGTGAAGGTGTAGCCCCAGGTCGGACGATCGCTGCCGTTGCTGAACGTCACGTTCTTGGCACCCACCGCCGCACCGGTCGTCTGGAGGACGTGGCCCAAGCGGGGGTCTGTCGTCGTCGTCCCGGTCCAATTCTGGAACGTCGTCACCCACTCGTCGCTGTTCGAAGGCGTGTCGGTTCCGTTCGAGGTCCCGGTGATGACGGTGTTGTTGTCCGAGCCCAGGTTGTTGGAGGTGCTCATCGTCGCGGTGATGGGCGTCGCGCCCGGGTTGTTGAACACGTTCAAGGTCCGCTCGAAGTGGTCGTTCTTCGGGACGAACACCCGCCGCGACACGTTGAGCCCGTCGATGGCCTGCACCGGGAAGTCGACGTCCTGGCCGCTGCAGCTCGGTGCGGCCGCCGGGCCGTTCTTGTTGTAGGACACACAACCCTGGCCGAGCACGGTGCAGAACGTGCCGTTGACGCTCACGAAGAGGCTGTTGTACCCGTCGTAGGCGTCGTTGAGCTGGTCCTGGACCGTGCCGCCGTTCAGTGTCGATGCGGTCACCGCGTGGGTGAAGCTGCCTTCCGACATGGCTGCGCTGGCCGAGCTCGAGGTGCTGAAGGTGATGTCGGTGTTGACGAACCACTTGAACCCGCCACCGTCGACCAGCCCCTGCGAGCCGGTGGCGTGCGAACGCTCGACCCCGTCACCCCCGCGTTGGCCCGCCCCCACCTTGACGCCACCCAGCGAGTTCGTCTTGGCCAGTGCCTGCGCCGCCGGGGCCGCGACACCATCGCCGCTGCGCTGGGCGGCCGCCACGGGCGTCGCCCCCAGCAGGGCGGCGCCCGCCCCGAGACCCAGCACGGCTGCGGTGGGCACGGCCAGCCGGGCGACTGCCTGCGACGGGCGGTCCGGCCAGGCGCCGGCTTCCGCCGCTCGCTGCCAACCACGGAGCGCCCGGTCGACGGCGGAGGGATCCGGAGCCGTGACGACGCGCACCTGTCGGCCCAGCGCCGCGCCGGAGGTGTGCAGGCCGAGCCGCGCCACCATGCCCGCACCGCTCGAGGCCAGCAGGAGCGTCGTGGTCTGAGACCCGGGCATCTTCCAGACGATGGACAGCATGGAGCCGTCGATGGAGAGGAGGCCGGCGGAGTCGACTTCGGCCGCCAACCGGGCCGCCAGTGGCGCCGAGTCGCGCACGCCGCCGAGGAGGACGGGACAGTTCGGGTTGTCGCGCCGCGTCGTCGCCTCGGCGTGGCGGAGCGCGCTCATGGCCTGCGAGATCGGACAGCGTTTCCCGATGACGAGCTCGAGCACGGAGAATCCGTTCCGGGTCAACTGGGTCGGCACCTGGAGCGCCGACGCCGGCGGGTCGTCCCTCGTGGCCAGTACGACCCACCCCAGCGACGCCGCCGCCGAATGGACAACCGTCCGTGTGCCCCGTTGTGTTTGCAAGGTCAGCTCCTCTCAACCCTCGACTCGATCGTCACTCGACTCACCCATGACCCCGACACAACCATGACCGGACGGACGCATGATATGGACCCACCGCGGCGTCCGCGGGGATGATCCCCGACGAGGGATTCTGCGGATCAGGGTGCGGATGCCGGGCCGGGCCGGGTGAGCGGCTCGGCTGGACCGATCACCGCCGTCGACTGGGCGACGAGACCGCGCGGCGCGGCGATGGTCGCCGCGGTGATGCCGGGCAACAGGGCGACCGCCTCGAGCGGGCCGGCGTGGCCCAGGAATTCGATCGTTCCGGCGACCGTGCCGTGTGCGAGATCCACGAGAGCCAGCCCGTCGCGCACCGACCCCGAGGCCGAGCGCCCTCCTTCGAGACCGGCGATGGCGGCCCGGCTCGGATCGCCATAGCCGACGGCGGCGAGGTCGTTCCACACGTCCAGTCCCCCGAGGACGCCGGCCAGGGTGACGACCGGCTCCTCCCGGCCCGTGGCGGGGTCGACGCGCAGGACGCGACCGGTGCCCGCGTCGGCCAGGACCAGCCGGTCGCCGCTCCACCTGGGGTTGCGCGGCGCCGTCAGCCCGCTCACCACCCGCTCCCCGCCCGTCGTCAGCACCACCCCGCCACCGGCCAGCGAAGACTCCCAACCCATGGGGTCGTCGCTCAGGCCCGCCGCGGTCACGAAGGCCGCCCGCCCCTCCACCAGGGCGACCCCGGTGAGGAGCGACCTCGTCTCGGGACGCAACGCGCTCACGCCCGGCGGAGACCAGACGGGACGCATGGAGTACCGGTCGTCGAGCACGGCCAGACAGCTGAAGAGCCTGGAGGCCAACACCGGTCCTTGCGAGCCGACGGCGAGATCGGTGATCCCGAGGCTCCCGGTCGTGTGGGCCACCTGGGGCAGCAAGAGGTGGTCCGCACCTCCGCCAGGTTCGGGACCGGCGTCGACGAAGGTCCACACCTGCCACGCCGAGGCCACGAAGAGCGTGTCGCCGTGCCACGCGGCGGCGGTCATGCCGTCGAGCCCGACCTCGCGGACCACCACGCCCGAACGCTCGTCGACGCTGAAGAGCCACAGGCGCGAGCCGGCGGCCACGGCCAGCGCGACCCCGCGGTCGGCCAGAACCGAGGCGGCGCCATCGGAGACGACGGGTTGGTACGTGTGGAGATGGAGAGCCCGCTCCCGGCTCATCGGGCGGAGACAACGCCGGCCGCGGCGGCCGCCGGGATCGGGACGTCGTCGTCGAACCACAGGTCGCTGCGCACCTCGCCCCCGAGGAGCCCGAGGGCGGCCGGACGCCGGACGCCGGGCAGCGCGCACACGTCGAAGAGCTCGCGCACGCTCCCCTCGACGAGCAGCCAGTGCACGAGCTCGCCGGTCGTCAGATCGACCACGAAGAGCCCGAGGTGGGGCTGCATGTGCCGCGCCTCCAAGGCGTCGTCGAGCGCGAGCCCCGAATAGATGTCCCCCCGGCGCGGCTTCGACGATCCCACCACGGCGTACTCGCCGACGAAACACAGCCCGCGCAGGAAGCCCGGCCCGAAGGCCACCGGCTCGAACTCCTGGCGCGCGGTGTCGACCGTCCCCAGCTCGCCCGTGCCCGCGTTGGCCACCCACAGCTTGCCCCGCCACCACCTCGGCGAGTGGGGCATGGAGAGCCCGCGGGCCACGACGTCGCCGCTGGCCACGTCGATCACCACGCCCTGGTCGCGGCGACCGTCCCGCCATCCGTCGACCTCGATCGACTGGCTGACGCAGGTCACGTAGGCGGCCGCTCCGTCGATCATCGCCAGGCCGTTCAGGTGGCAGCGGTCGCCCGGGGTCGGGCCTGCAAGGTTGGGGGGGTGCCAACGGGGGACGAAGCTGGCCGATTCGCTCGTCGAGGCCAGGCACCCGAAGCGGGTGTTGACCCACAGGTCGCGCCCGTCCCCTTCGAGGGCCAGGTCGTGGATGTTCACGTTGCCGACGGTGGACATGGCACGAGGAACGAACAGCCGATCGTGCCCCTCGCCGGTCGTCGCCCCGGGGGCGAGGACGTTCTCGAAGCGCCAGATCTCGTAGCGCGTGGCGACCCACAGCCGGTCTTTCCCGTCGCTGGCCAGACCCATGACCTTGTCGAGAGAACGGTCGAACACGGCCAGCTGGCCTCGTTGGTCGACGCCGACGAGCCAGAGCTTGGCCGGCGGTGTGCCGAAGACCAGGCTGACCTCCTGGTTGGCGAGCCACTCGGCGAACCCCTCGGAGGCGAGCAGCTGCACCTCGTCGCGGACGGCGACACCCTCGGCGTCGTCCGCTGACAGGGCGCTCGTCACGATCGGGCGGAAGCCTGGGACCGGCGCACCGCCTCAGTATGGCCAAGGCCACCGGTCGGGCGCGAACGTCCGCTCCTCACGGGCGGCGCCCGGCGCCCGCGTTCGTCGGAGGGGCTCGTCGTCGTAGGGCTGGTGGGGATCGAACCCACGACCCAAGGATTATGAGTCCTCTGCTCTGACCACTGAGCTACAGCCCCAGGGTGGGGTTCTAGCCGACGAAGCACCGGGGCGCCGACATTTGACACAACCGACGCGACGGGACCAGACGCCCTTCTCGCGCCGCCGCCCGCCATCATGGTGCGCCGTGAGCACGGTCGAGGAGGCGACGCCACCGTCGGGCACGTCCCCGGTCGGGGCCACGCCACGGGAGTGGTTCGGCCCCATTTTGGTGGTCGCCCTCGCCATCGCCTGGGGACTATGGGAGCTCCGGCCCGAGCTCCGCGCCGTGCCGTACCTCGACGACAGCTCCCTGCACCAGCAGATGGTGCGCACCGCCGCGACCCGGATCCGCCAGGGCCACCTCCCCCTCACGAGCTGGTTCCCCTACCTCGGGTTGGGGTCGCCCCAGTTCCTGCACTACCAGAGCCTCCCCGCCGTGGTGTCGGGCGCCATCGGCACCGTGGTCGACCCCGACACCGTGTTCCGGTGGTCGATGTACCTGCTGCTCGCGCTGTGGCCGCTGGCGGTGTACTGGAGCGGCCGCCTCTTCGGCCTGAGCCGCTGGACGGCGGCGGCGGCCGCCGCCGTCTCGCCCTTCCTCGCCTCGGCGGCCGGCATCGGCTACGAGACCAAGGCCTACGTCTGGGTCGGCTACGGGGTGTGGACCCAGCTGTGGGCGTCGTGGACGCTCCCGCTGGCGTGGGGCTTCACCTACCGGGCGCTCTCGTCGCTGCGCGCCGCCCTGCCCGCCGTCCTCTTCATCATGCTGACGGTGGCGCTGCACTACGAGACCGGGTACCTGGCCTTCGTCCCCCTCGTGGTGTGGCCCTTCATCGTCCCCTCAGACCTGTGGCGCCGGTTAGGCCGCTCGCTGGCGCTCGCCGCGGCCGCCGCGCTGGCGTCGGCCTGGGTCATCGTCCCGCTGCTCGACCAGTCGCATTGGGCGGCGCGCAACCAGGTGCTCGAGGGCACCGGTCTCGAGAACGGCTACGGCGCCGGGCAGATGCTGTCCTGGCTCTTCTCCGGCCAGCTCTACGACGCCGGGCGCTGGCCCGTCGTCACCATCCTCGTCGGCGTCGGCATCGGGGTCAGCATCGGGCGCTGGCGCTCGTTCACGGCCGGCCGCGCCCTCGTGACCATCTGGCTCGTCACGCTCGTCATGACGTTCGGGCGGACGACGTTCGGGGCGCTCTACGACATCGTGCCCGGCAGCAGCGACGTCTTCATCCGGCGCTTCCAGATGGCCGTGCAGCTCTCGGGCATCCTGCTGGCCGGCATCGGCATCGTGTTCCTGGGCCGGCTCGTGCTCCAGGGCGCGTGGCGCCTCGTCCCCGAGAAGGGCAGGACGTGGGCGGCGCGGCCGGCGGGGCGGGGACTGGTCGCCGGCTTGTGCATCGTCGCACTGGTGGTCGTGCTGGTGCCGGCCTGGAGCGCGCTGGACAGCTACGACGCCCACAATGCGACCAACATCGGGCTGCAGGCCGACGCCGACACGCAGCAGGATCCCCAGATCGATGCGCTGCTCGCCTATGTCGCGGCGCACCCCAACGGCCGCGTCTACGCCGGCCAACCGACGAACTGGGGGGAGGACTTCACCGTCGGGGCGGTGCCCGTGTTCAAGTACCTCGAGAGCAAGGACGTCGACGAGGTCGGCTACACGCTCCGGACGGCGTCGCTCATGACCGATCCCGAGTACTACTTCGACGAGACCAACCCGGGCGACTACCCGCTCTTCGGCATCGGGTACATCATCACTCCACACGCCATGGCGCCCCCGGTGGAGGCCGACAAGGTCATGTGCTCGGGCGACTACTGCCTGTGGTCACTCCCCGACGCCGGCTACATCCACGTCTACGACACGACCGGGGTGCTGCATGCGACCCGGGCCGACGTCGGCTCGCAGAGCGTCACCCTGTTGGACTCCCCCCTCCTCGACGAGCAGCGGGACCTGACGGTGGCCTTCAACGGACAGGCGGCGTCCACTCCCACGGCCCCCGAGGCGTCGACGCGGCGCGGGCCGCCGGGGCACGTCGTCGTCGAGCACGCCGACCTGGCCAACGGCGAGGCCAGTGCCGTGGTCCGGACGAACCGGCGCGCCACCGTCGTCCTCAGCGCGTCCTACGACCCCGGGTGGCGCGCCACCGTCGACGGGCGCCCGACACCCACCGTCATGGTGGCACCGGCGCTGGTAGGCGTCGCCGTCGGCCCGGGGGTGCACACGGTCGCGTTCAGCTACGGCGGCTACGGGTCCTACGACGCGCTCTTCGTGCTGGCGCTGGCCGTGTTCGTGGTCCTGGCCGCGGCACCGGTCGTGTGGCGGCGGGTGCGGCGATCGCCCGGCGCGAGCCGCTAGCTACTGCAGGTAACCCTCGACGGTCCCGGCCGGCCGCGGCGCGGCGGCGTCAGGATCCTGGCCGGCGGCGCGCTTGGCCCGGCGCTGACGCAGGACGTCCCACAGCTGGTCCAAGGTGACCTCGAGGTCGCGCTTGCGGGCCAGCTCGAGGTCGCTGAGCCCCTCGCCGACGTGCGCCTCCTCGAGACGCTGCTCCTCGGCGGCGAGCTCACCGATCTGCTCCACGATGTCCTTGTCGTCCACTGTCCGCTCCGATCGACGGGTCCCGGTGCCGTGTCTGACCCGGTGCCAGTCTGCCCGGCCTCAGGCCGCGGCGCCCAGTTCACTCCCGCCGCCACCGGCCGCCGCTGCCGTGCGCGCCCCGGTCAGAGCCGGGGTGAGCACGTCAGCGATGGTGGCCGCCAAATGGAACGTCATGACGTCGCGCACTTCCTCGGGGACGTCCTCGAGGTCGGGCCCGTTGCGCTCGGGCAGGACGACCTCGGTCAGCCCGGCCCGGTGCGCGGCCAACACCTTCTGCTTGACCCCGCCGATGGGCAGGACACGGCCCTGGAGGGTGACCTCGCCGGTCATGCCCACCACCGGGCGGACAGGAACGTCGCGCAGGAGGCTCACCAGCGCGGTCGTCATGGTGACGCCCGCCGAGGGTCCGTCCTTGGGGACGGCGCCGGCGGGGACGTGCACGTGGAACCGCTTGCCGGCGAAGGCGCCCGGGTCGATCCCGAGCTCGTCGGCGTGTGAGCGCACGTAGGACAGCGCGATCTCGGCCGACTCCTTCATGACGTCGCCCAGCTGGCCCGTGAGGGTGAGCCCCTCGGGGCCGTCGGACACGCTGGCCTCGACGAAGAGGACGTCGCCGCCCGCTCCGGTCACGGCCAGGCCGGTGACGACACCGGGCACGCTGGTGCGATCGGCCGCCTCGAAGAAGAAGTGCGGCCGGCCGAGCCAGCCCCGCACGTCGTCGGCCTCGACCACGACGGGCGCCTGGCGCTCGCCGGAGGCGAGTTTCGTGGCCACCTTGCGCAAGAGCTTGCCGAGCTCGCGCTCGAGGTTGCGCACGCCGGCCTCCCGCGTGTAGTCGGCCACGATGGCGCGCAGCGCCTCGTCACTGATCTGCACTTCGTCCTCGCGCAACGCGGCCCGGGTGAGCTGGCGGCCCACCAGGTGGTGCTTGGCGATGGAGACCTTCTCGGACTCGGTGTACCCGTCGATCCGGATGACCTCCATGCGGTCGAGCAGCGGCCCGGGGATGGTCTCGCTCACGTTGGCCGTGGCGATGAACAGCACCCGCGACAGGTCGAGGTCGACCTCGAGATAGTGATCGCGGAAGGTGTGGTTCTGTGCCGGGTCGAGCACCTCGAGCAGCGCCGACGAAGGGTCGCCACGGTAGTCCGCGCCGATCTTGTCGACCTCGTCGAGGATGATGACGGGGTTCATGGTCCCCGCCTCGCGCAGGGCGCGCACCAGCCGGCCCGGCTGGGCCCCGACATAGGTACGGCGGTGGCCGCGGATCTCGGCCTCGTCACGCACCCCGCCGAGCGAGACGCGGACGAACTTGCGCCCGAGGGCGTTCGCCACCGACTCGCCGAGCGACGTCTTGCCGACGCCGGGGGGCCCGACGAGGGCCAGGATGGCCCCCGACCCGCGCCCGTCCACCGGCGACAGGCCGCGCTCGGCCTGCAGCTTGCGCACGGCGAGGTGCTCGAGGATGCGCTCCTTGACGTCCGCCAGGCCGTCGTGGTCGGCCTCGAGGATGCGTGACGCCTCGGCGACGTCGAGCCGGTCCTCGGACTCGACGCCCCACGGGACCTCGAGCACGGTGTCGAGCCAGGTGCGGATCCAGCCCGTCTCGGGGCTCTGGTCGCTGGTGCGCTCGAGCTTGTCGACCTCGCGCTCGACGGCCTTGCGCACGTGCTCGGGCAGGTCACGCGCCTCGAGCTTGGCCCGGTAGTCGTCGGGGTCGGCGTCGTCGCCGTCGCTCAGCTGGCCCAGTTCCTTGCGGATGGCGTCGAGCTGGCGGCGCAACAGGAACTCGCGCTGGGTCTTCTCCATGCCCTCCTCGACGTCGGTCTTGATCTTCTCGCGCAACGTCAGGTCGGCCAGGGTGTCGCGGGCCCAGCCCAGGACGAGGCGCAGGCGCGCCTCGACGTCGAGCGTCTCGAGGACCTCGACCTTCTGCGTGAGCGAGAGGTCGGGCGAGTAGCCCGCCATGTCGGCCAGGCGGCTGGGTTCGGTGATCTCGCGCAGCTGGGCCGCGATGCGGCCGGCCCCGCGGCTGTGCAGGATGTTCTCGAGCACGGCGCGGTACTCCCGGGCCAGCTCGTGGTCGGCCGGGGCCGGCTCGGGCTCACTGAGCGGCTCGGCCTCCACCCAGAGGGCGTCGCCGGTGCCGGGCACGCCGGTCCCGATGACGGCGCGGCGGTCTCCCCGGATGGCCACGGCAGGGAGGCCACCGGGCAGGTCGCCCTCCCCCATCACCTCGGCGATCACCCCGACCGCGGCGAAGCGCCCCTCGATGTGGGGCACGAGCAGCAGGCGCCCCCCGGCGGAGCGGGCGGATTCGACGGCGGCCCGGGCCTCGCCGGACTCGAGTGCCATGGTGAAGACCATCCCGGGCAGCACCACCCCTGAGGTCAGGGGGAGCAATGGGAGTGTCACGTTCTCGTTCGTCATCAGGCTTCCTTCTGGCTTCTGGGTCCGAGTTTCTGGTTCCGAATTCCTCTGACTGGTCAACCATATGGGCGCCGGGGTGATTCCCGAGCAACCCGGCCCCTGGTCAGGGGCGGGAGCCGGCAGCCGGAGCGGCCGGCCCAGGGCCTACGCTGGCACCGTGGTCGGAGCGGACGGGTCCCCATCCCCCGGGCAGGCCGGGGGGACGACACTGGCGCCGGCGCGACCGGCGCCCGACCTCGACGAGGGCGACCACGACCGGATGGCCCACATCGTCCTCGAGGGGTACACGCCCAAGGGGAACGAATTCGTCTCGACAGGGCCGAGTGTGGTCGAGGGGATGGTGAACCGGACCGCCGTGCGGGCCCTGTGCGGCAAGGAGTGGGTCCCCGGTCGCGACCCCGGGCGCTACGGGCTGTGCCCCACCTGCAAGGAGATCGCCGAGGCCATGGGGTGGAAGATCCCGGCCAACTGAGCCGGCCCGAACGTCCCCGTGCCGGCGGTCCGGCGCCCCGCTACCGTGCGGCAAACCGATCGACCGTGGCCGAGGCGGGCCACCCGAAGGGAGCACGTTGGCACAGGTCAGCTTCGACGGGGTCACGAAGCGCTTCGGCGAGACCACGGCGGTGGACGACCTGACGCTGAACGTCATCGACGGCGAGCTCCTCGTCCTGCTCGGCTCGTCCGGCTGCGGCAAGACGACGGCGCTGCGCCTGGTGGCCGGCCTCGAGGAGCTGAGCGGCGGCACCGTCTCCATCGGCGACCGGGTGGTCAACGACGTCGACCCCAAAGACCGCGACGTGGCCATGGTCTTCCAGAGCTACGCCCTCTACCCGCACCTCACGGTGGCCAAGAACATCGAGTTCCCGCTCCGGCAACGCAGCGTGGAGAAGGAGGAGCGTCGCACCAAGGTCAAGGGTGCCGCGGAGACGCTCGGCCTCGGCGCGCTCCTCGACCGCAAGCCGAGCCAGCTCTCGGGAGGCCAGCGCCAGCGGGTCGCGCTGGCCCGGGCCATCGTGCGCGAGCCGCTCGTCTTCTTGATGGACGAGCCGCTGTCGAACCTCGATGCGGCGTTGCGCGTGCAGACGCGCGCCGAGATCGTGGAGCTGCAGTCGCGCCTGTCCACCACGACGATCTACGTCACCCACGACCAGGTCGAGGCGATGACGATGGGCCACCGCATCGTCGTGATGAACGAGGGCAAGCTGCAACAGGTGGCCACGCCCGAGGCCGTCTACGCCCGGCCGGCCAACGCCTTCGTCGCCCATTTCCTCGGCAGTCCGGGGATGAACCTGCTCGCGGGCATGCTCGTCGAGAGCGGCGGCGCGCCGGGTAACCCCGAACCAGACGGGAGCACCCACGGCACCCTCTGCGTGGCCTTCCCGGGTTCCTCGGTGCCGTTGCCGCCGCCGGTGGCCGACGCCGTGCGCGGTGCCGGGCCGGACGTGGTGCTCGGGGTGCGTCCCGAGGCGCTGCGGCTCAGCCCCGAGGGATCGATCGCGGCGACCGTGATCCTCGTCGAGCTGCTCGGCGCCGAGACGCACGTGATCTGCCACACCGAGGACGACGCGCGGATCATCGTGCGCCAGGGACCGGGCGCGCCCAAGCCTGCGCTGGGCGAGACCGTCCGCATCGCGATCGACCCCGATCCGAGCGCCTACCACCTCTTCGACGCCACCTCCGGCGTCCGTCTCGGGGACGTGCCGTGACGACGGCGACCGACGCCACCGAGCCGAAGCCGGCGGGGCAAGCCGGGAGCGGCGCGGGAACGGGCGCGCCGGCGCGCGGCTTGCGGGCCCGACGGCGCCGGGAGGCTGGACTCGGCTACCTGCTGCTGGTCCCGGCGATGGCCGTCTTCATCGTCTTCTCCTTCTATCCCTTCCTCCGCAACTTCAAGCTGATGCTCTACGAGACGCCGCCGGTGCCCGGCCTGCCGTCGCGCTTCGTCGGGCTGAGCCAGATCATCCCGACGATCACCTCGACCCAGTTCACGCAGAGCCTCGTCACGACGATCATCTTCGTGATCCTCGTGGTGCCCATCAGCCTCCTGCTCGGTTTGCTGCTCGCCGTGGCCGCCCACCGCAAACTCAAGGGGATCGCCGTCTACCGGGTGATCTTCTCCTCGACCGTCGTCAGCTCGGTCGCCGTCGCCTCGGTGATCTTCGGGACCTTGCTCAATCCGGTAGTGGGCTTCTTGCCCTGGCTCGGCATCAACCCCAACCCCCCCGCGCTCGAGAGCACGACGTGGGCCCTGCCTGCGGTGGCGATGATCTCCATCTGGCAGTTCCTCGGCCTGTCCTTCATCATCATGTTGGCCGGCTTGCAGACGGTCCCCGACGAGTTGCTCGAGGCGGCGCGTATCGACGGCGCCGGCCCCTGGACCCGGTTCTGGCGCATGACGGTGCCCCTGCTCTCCCCCACCATCTTCTTCGCCGTGGTGGTGGGAACGATCTTCGCCTTCCAGTCCTTCGGCGCCGTCGACATCCTCATCACGTCGGAGAACGCCGTCCGCCTGCACACGAACGTCTTGATCTACAACATCATCAACACCTTGCAGGTCGACAACAACCCGGGAACGGCGGCGATCATGGCCACCGTCCTGTTCCTCCTCCTGCTCGGGCTCACGGTCCTGCAGATGCGATTCCTGGAGCGGAGGGTGCACTATGCCCGCTGAGGAAACAGTCGGCCCGCCCCTGCGGCGCCCCAGGCGCAAGCTGCGCACCATCGGCAGCTACACCCTCCTCACTGCCGCGGCGGTCATCGTCCTCTTCCCGATCTACGTGACGATCGTCAATTCGCTGCTCATCCCGGACCAGCTCGTGGAGCGGCCGCCCCCGCTCATCCCGACCCACCCCCAGTGGCACGACTACACGGCGGCGTGGACCACGGGTCAGATCTCGAAGTACATGCTCACGTCCATCATCATGACGGCCATCATCGTGGTCGGGCAGCTGGTCACCTCCATATTGGCCGGCTACGCCTTCGCCTTCCTCCGCTTTCCCTTCAAGCGGACGCTCTTCGTGCTCTGCTTGGTCACGCTGATGATCCCGCTCGAGGTGACCTTCATCACCAACCTCGACACCATCACGTCCCTCCACTGGTTCAACACCTATGCCGGCCTGTCCGTCCCGTTCCTCGCCACCGGCTTCGGGATCTTCCTGCTCCGCCAGGCCTTCCTGCAGATCCCCCGCGACCTGCAGGAAGCCGCCATCCTGGACGGCTACGGGCACCTGCGCTTCATGACGCGCGTCGCCGTGCCGCTGGCCCGCCCGTCGCTCGCCGCCCTCGCCGTGTTCTCGTTCCTGGGCGCATGGAACCAGTACCTCTGGCCGCTGGTGTCGACCGGGGGCACGACGCCGCTCTACACGATCCAGATCGGGTTGAAGGAGCTCCTCGGGAGCCAGGTCAGCCAGATCCCGGTGTCGCTCGCCGGCGCCGTGATCGCATTGGTGCCGCTGCTGATCCTGCTGGTCATCTTCCAGAAGCAGCTCGTGCGCAGCCTCACCACCGGCGCCGTGAAGTGAAGGACCGAACGGTGAACGGACCGCGAACTCGACGAGGGTGTCGACGTCGGCGACCCTTCGGGTGGTAGGCAATACCCATGCGCGCACCTCGTTTCTCCCTCCCCCGGCTCGCCGCTGCCGCGCTCTGCGCCGCGGCGGCCACGACGGCCACGACCTCGGTGACGGTCGCCGCCGGCAGCACGTCCGCCGGGGCGGCCAGCCTTCCCAGTTGCAACCTCACGGCGCTGGCCAACCACAAGGGGTTGGTGAACATCACCTTCTGGGAGTCCGCCGCGGAGGCCAACCTGACCACCCTCGAATCCATCACGAACTCCTTCAATTCGTCCCAGTCGAAGGTCCACGTGACGCTCGTGACGCAGGCGGGCTACGACGACACCTGGACGAAGTACCTGGCCGGCCTCACCAACGGCCAGCTGCCGGCGGCCGTGCAGCTCGAGGACGAGCGCACACAGGCGGCCATCGACACCGACTCCTTCTTGCCCGTGCAGTCCTGCATGAACGCCGCCAAGTACTCGACCAGCGACTACCTGCCTCGTCCCCTCGCCTATTGGCGGGTGAACGGCGTCCAGTGGGCGCTCCCCTTCGCCGTCTCGGCGCCCATCCTGTACTACAACCAGGCCGCCTTCACGAAGGCGGGACTCAACCCGGCCGACCCGCCGACGACGCTCGCACAGATGCTCGCCGACGCCAAGGCGCTCAAGGCGTCGGGCAGCGGCATGGGCCTCGCGCTCGACCCGTCGGAGATCGAAGGGTGGCTCGCCACGGCCAACCAGCTCTTCGTCAACAACAACAACGGGCGGACCGCCCGCGCCACCAAGGGCGTGTTCAACTCGAAGGTCGCACTGAACGTCTTCACCGATCTCGACCAGCTCGTGCGCTCCGGTGACGCCACCACCAACGAGTCGACGGGCCCGGACCAATACGACAACCTGCTCGGCATGGGGAGCGGGAAGTACGGCATGACGATCGACACGTCGGCCGCCCTGGGCACGGTGACCAAGCTGCTCCAGAGCGGGCAGTACTCCAGCGTCAAGGCCGGGGTCGGCGCCTTCCCCGTCTACAGCTCGTCGGTCCGGGGCGGCCTCGAGCCGGGGGGTTCGGGGGTCTACATCTCCGACAAGGTCCCGGCGATCCAGCAGGCGGCAGCCTGGGACTACCTGTCCTATCTCTGCAACACCCAGAGCCAGGCCACCTGGGCGGCCGGCACCGGGTACATCCCGGTCCGCAAGTCGTCGGAGCAGTCGGCGACGATCCAGCACCTGTGGGCGACGTACCCCGAGTACAAGGTGGCCTACAACGAAATCAACAACGGCGCCAACACCTCCGCCACCGCCGGCTCGGTCATCGGTCCCTACGACGACGTCCGCACCGACGTCCTCAACGCCGAGATCTCCATGTTCACCCAGGGCGTGTCGCCGGCCAACGCGGTCAAGACGGCGGAGTCGAACGTCAACAGCACCATCTCGAGCTACAACAGCCGGCTCGGGTCCTAGGCCGGCCCGCGCCCATTGCATCGGCCTCCGGGGGTCCCGGCAACGGCAGTGGGGCGCACGTCGATGGCCGCGCGCTGAACGACGCACAGACGAGCGCTCACTGAAGCATCAGCTCGGCAAAGGGTTCGCTCAATAGAGCCGAAGGTCACAAAGCACACACGCTCACCGCCCAAGAACCGCCGATGCAGGTCGCGGCTTCGATATCCTCGCCGGGCGGGGCGAGCCCGCCGCGGCGAACGGGTCGGACAGGTGTGGGAGGAACGGGGATGGTGGTTCAGGACACCGGGACGGTCGGGGTCACCGCCTCCCGTGTGCTGTTCGAGCACAGCTCCGACGGTGTGCTCTTCTTCACGCCGAACGGCCGGATCACCGCCGTCAATCCTGCTGCCTGCGCCCTGCTCGACATGAGCGCGGACGAGATCTGCCGCCGGGGCTGCGAGGGTCTCGTGGACCAGGAGGACCCCCGCTGGAAGATCGCGGTCGCCGAAAGGGACCGGACCGGGTCCTCGATGGGCGTGGCACGACTGCGCCGCGGCGACGGCCGCTACATCGACATCGAGACGACAGCCCGGCTGTTCCACGACGACGACGGCTCCGTCATGGTCTTCACCATCCTGCGGGACATCACCAGCCGCACCGCCATCGAACGCGAGATCGAGGAGCTGAGCGCCCGCCTGCTCGAGCTGTCCCGGGGCGACGACTTGACCGGCTTCCAGAACCGCCGCGGCCTGATCGTCTCGGGGACCCACCTGCTCCAGTTCGCCGACCGCGAGGACACCGACGTCCAGATCATGTGCGTGGACGTGGGCAACGTGCAGGAGCTGAACGAGCGCGTCGGGCGCCATGCGGGGGATGCGGCGCTCCAGGCCGTGGCGCGCGCCCTCACCGTCGCCTTCCGCCGCAACGACGTGCTGGCCCGCATCGGCGGCACCCAGTTCCTCGTGCTGGCGCTCGACCTCCCCGCGCCCGATTGCCTCGCCATCACGAGCCGCGTCCGGTGGCATCTCGCCGCGCCCGAGACAACCGAATTCGTCGGCGCCGCGGTCGAGGTGTCCTTCGGCTGGACGACGCGCCGGGCCGGCGACCGTTCGTCGCTCGAGGACCTGATGGCCCGGTCCGACTGGGCCATGCTCGAGGCCAGGGACGCGGCGCGTGCGGCCAACGGCGCGCTGGCGTCGGCCGCACGCTGAGCCGGCCGCCCTGGACCTCGCCTCCTTCCTGACCGGCCCGCCAAAAGCGGGAAAGGGCCAGGTCGGCGCACGTGGCCTAATCATGACTATTTCACTTGCATTTAGCAATACGCGTGTATTAGTGTGCGGCGATGCATCGACCAAGACCCCAACCCAGCGCGCCCGCTCACACCCTGATGACCCGACCCCCCGTGCCGAGCCGCCGGATCATCGCCGTCGGCGCGCTCGCGCTCTCGGCCCTGACCCTGACGGCGCTCCCGGCCGGCGCCCAGAGCGGCGGCACGGTGAACCTGATCGCCTACTCGACCCCCAAGCCCGCCTACAGCGTGCTCGCCGCCGACTTCGCCAAGACCAAGGCGGGGACCGGCGTCACCGTCTCGCCCTCCTTCGGGCCGTCGGGCACCCAGGCCACCTCCGTGGTCGACGGCTTGCCGGCGGACCTCGTCAACTTCTCGCTCGCGCCCGACATGGACAAGGTCGTCAAGGCGGGCCTGGTGTCCAGCTCGTGGGACAAAGGGCCGACCAAGGGTATGGTCACCGACTCCATCGTCTCGTTCGTGGTGCGCCCCGGCAATCCAAAGCACATCACCACCTGGGCGGACCTGGTGAAGTCGGGCGTGCAGGTCGTCACCCCCAACGTGTTCAGCTCGGGCAGCGCGAAGTGGAACATCATGGCCGCCTACGGCGCCGAGATCGAGCAGGGCAAGACGCCCGCGCAGGCACAGCAGTACCTCACGGAGCTGCTGCACAACGCGGTCGCCCAGCCCTCCAGCGCGAGCGCGGCGCTCCAGACCTTCCTCTCCGGGCAGGGCGACGTGCTCCTCGACTACGAGGACGACGCCCTCTACGCCAAGACCAAGGGCGAGCCGGTCGACATCATCACGCCGCCACAGACCATCTTGATCCAGAACCCCATCGCGATAACCAAGACCGCCGGGCCGACCGCCAAGGCGTTCCTGACCTACCTCCTCTCGCCGGCCGGGCAGACCGTCTGGGGCCAGCAGGGCTACCGCCCGGTGCTGCCTTCGGTGGCGGCCAAGTTCAAGTTCCCCCAGCCCAAGACGCTGTTCACCATCGACCATCTGGGCGGCTGGACGGCGGTCAACACGAAGTTCTTCGACCCCCAGACCGGCATCGTGGCCAAGGACGAGCAGTCGCTCGGCGTCTCCACCGCGAGCGGGTAGCGGGGACCCTGACGTCTTGACCGGCGGGGGCGCCAGCGTCGCCGACCTGGGCCTCCCGGGCGGGGAACGCGCGTCCTCCGGCCGCCGGCCAGGGCGGGCGCGCGGGCACCGTTCCACCCCCACGGCGCCCGCCCCCGCCCTGGCCGGAGCGGGGAGGCTCGTCGGGCGCGTCGGCGGCCCGGCGCTCGCCGTCACCTATCTGTCGCTCCTCGTCCTCCTCCCCCTCGCCGCGCTGGTCGCGAACGCTTTCAGCGGCGGGTGGGCCGAGTTCTGGCGCGCCGTCACCCAGCCCGAGGCCGTCGCCGCGTTGGAGCTGACGCTGGGGGCTTCCCTCATCGTCGCCGTCTTCAACTCCATCGCCGGGCTCGCCATCGCCTGGGTGCTCGTCCGCGACGACTTCCGGGGCAAGGCCCTCGTCAGCGCCGTCATCGACCTGCCCTTCGCGCTGCCGACCATCGTGGCCGGGCTGACCCTGCTCGCCCTCTACGGCCCGAACAGCCCGTTCCACGTCGACCTGGCCGGAACCCGCCTCGGCATCGTCTGCGCGTTGGCCTTCGTAACGCTGCCCTTCTGCGTCCGCAGCGTCCAACCGGTGCTGGCCGAGCTCGATGCGGAGACCGAGGAGGCCGCCTCGTCCCTCGGCGCCAGCCGGCGCCAGGTGCTGCTGCGCGTCATCATCCCGAGCATCCTCCCGTCGGTGCTGGCCGGGGCGGGGCTGGCCTTCGCCCGGGCCGTCGGCGAGTTCGGGTCGGTGGTGCTGATCTCGGGCAACATCCCGTTCAAGACCGAGGTCGCCTCCTCGTGGATCTTCAGCCTGTCGCAGAGCAACGATCTCCCGGCGGCCAGCGCGGTGTCGGTCGTGCTCGTCGCCATCGCGCTGCTCGTGCTCCTCGGCATCGGGTGGCTCCGCCGGCGCTTCGACGTCCCGGACACGGTGTGAGGCGCTCCCCCTGGCGGCTGCCGCTGCGCTTCGCGGTGCTCGGGTACCTGGCGCTGCTCGTCATCCTGCCCGTCTCGACGGTCTTCTACCGCGCCTTTCAGCACGGACTCGGTGCGGCGTGGGACGCCATCACCTCCACCGACGCCCTGCACGCGCTGCTCCTCACGCTCATCGTCGCGGGCATCGCGGTGCCCCTGAACACCATCTTCGGGGTGGGCGTCTCACTGATCCTCGCCCGCCATCGCTTCCCGGGAGCCTGGCTGCTCGATGCGCTGGTCGACATCCCGCTCGCCGTCTCCCCCGTCGTCATCGGCCTGGCGCTCATCCTCGTCTACGGACGGCCAGGCTGGTTCGGGACCTGGTTGGCCACCCACCACATCACGGTGATCTATGCCCTTCCCGCCATCGTGATGGCCTCGGCCGCGGTGTCCTTGCCCTACGTGGTGCGCGAGGTGCTGCCGGTGCTCCAGGAGATCGGCACCGAGCAGGAGCAGGCGGCCCGCACGCTGGGGGCCGGCCCCATCACGGTCTTCCGGCGCATCACCCTTCCCAACATCAAGCGCGGCCTGGCGTATGGCGTGACGCTCACGACCGCCCGCGTGCTCGGCGAGTTCGGCGCGGTGGCCATCGTCTCGGGCGCGATCGCCGGCAAGACGGAGACCCTCACCCTCTTCATCTCCGACAGCATCGACAGCCTGGACACCCAGAGCGCGTACGTGGGGGCGGTCGCGCTGTGTCTGGCGGCCCTCATTGTCCTTACACTCCTGACTGTGACCGACCGCAAGCGGGAGCAGTGGCACACGAAGGCGGCCGGGTGAGCATCCACGTGGCCTCCATCTCAAAGCGGTTCGGCGAGGCGGTGGCCCTCGACGACGTGTCCCTCGAGGTGCCGTCGGGGTCTCTCACCGCCCTGCTGGGCCCGAGCGGTGGCGGCAAGTCCACCCTGCTGCGCATCATCGCCGGCCTGGACACACCGGATGCCGGCACCGTGCGAATAGAAGGAGAGGACCTGACCGGCGCCCCGGCCCGCCGAGCGCGGTGTCGGCTTCTGCTTCCAGCACTACGCGCCCTTCCGTCACCTGACCGTTCGGCGCAACGTCGCCTTCGGCCTCGAAATCAGGCATCGCCCCAAGGCCGAGGTGAAGGCGCGGGTGGACGAGCTTCTCGAGCTGGTCGGCCTCGCCCACCTGGCAGAGCGCTACCCCTCGCAGCTCTCGGGTGGCCAGCGCCAGCGCATGGCACTGGCGCGGGCGCTCGCCATCGAGCCCAAGGTCCTCCTGCTGGACGAGCCCTTCGGGGCGCTCGACGCGCAGGTGCGCACCCAGCTCCGCCTCTGGCTGCGCGACCTCCATGACACGCTGCACGTGACTACGGTCCTGGTGACGCACGACCAGGAGGAGGCCATGGAGGTAGCGGACCGTCTCGCCATCATCAACCACGGCCGTCTCGAGCAGGTGGGCACCCCGTCGGACATGTACGACCATCCCGCCAACGAGTTCGTCCTGACTTTCCTCGGCCCCGCCACCAGACTGGGAGGCGACTGGGTACGCCCCCACGACCTGGTGGTGCACGGGGTCGGGGACGGCCATCCGCTCCGTGGTGCGGTCGAGGGCACGGTCACCCGGGTCACCCACCTCGGGTTCGAGGTCAAGGTCGACGTGGCGCTCGCCGCCGGCGGCGACTGCTGGGTCCAGCTCAGCCGCGGGACAGCCGCGGATCTCGGCCTGGAGCCGGGACAGCCGGTCTGGGTGGCGCGGGCGGAGTCCTCGGTGCGGGGAGCGACGGACCATGTCTCGATCTTCAGTGCATGAGGACGGAGGTCGTCGCGTCACTCGGGCAACCGGCCGGGGACGCGACAGGCGCGACCCGGACGTGCGACACCCGTTGCCACGCGCGGCGTCCGCGCCGGATGTGACCGCGTTCACAAGTGCGCGACAACGTCTCTTTGTTGTCCAGGAATTGATGTTGCCGACGAGCGCTGACCGCGGGGCGCTGCTGTCGACTTCGCGCTCGTCGAGACGGTGTCGCCGACAATGGTGACGGACGTGTCCCAGGGTGTTGACAGGTCTCTGACGACAGCAGTAGCTTCGCAAACAAGCGCTCTGGCAGGTGCTTTTTGAGGGGGTTATCGCCGGGCGGTGCGATATCCGTCCGGCATGCGATAACCGGAGACGGCAACACATGACGGACAGGACGGGATCCAGGTACCACACCTTTGGTTCGCCGCGTCCTGTTGTGCGGCCTTCTCGGATCGCATCGCCGCGATACCTGATTGAAGGTCACAGCTGGTGTCCGTGACGCCACCTGCGACAACGGATTTGTGTGACCTAGAAGGAACGTTTGTTGGAGATGTCCCAATCACAGTTGCCGCAGCTGCCGCGTGAAAACGAGCCGGATCCACGCGATCCGGCTGATCAGGAGATGCGGTCAATCCTCAACCGAAGTGCGATCGGCGCCGATATCGATCACATCGGATCAGCCAACCGGGCCATCGACAATTCGGCCACCACTCAAATCGTGCGGACCTCACTCCCGACCCACTCCCCTCCCGCCGTGCTCGAGCCGTATATCGGGTTCAGGCGTGAAGGCGCTCATCTGGAGAAGGTCATCCGCGATGCGCGCGACGGGCACTGTGCCGTGGTCGGGATCCATGGATTGCCGGGCTCGGGCAAGAGCTTTCTCGTCGAGACCATGATCGCCCAGACGTCGGGTTTCACCCTGGTGCGGCTGCCCGCTCGGCCCGACGACGATGCCCGAATGGATCCCTGGAAGAAGGCCTTCGAGCTCGGCGAAGCCGGAGACCGTGGCGCCGGAGCCGATCAACTCCGCCAGTTCTTCATGACCGCCATACGGGCAACGTGCCGCGGTGCTGCGTCCCCTGCGCTGCTCGTCTTCGACGGCTGCGCTCCCGCCCAGAAGGATCTCGCCGAAGCCATCGCCGGCGCCGTCCTCGATCCGGAGCTCGGCGTCGCCGCCATCCTAGTGCTCACCTGGCGCGACGACCCCGACGGCTCGACGCTCGCGTTCACGCAACCCGCCTTCCCGGCCCACAAGCTGCAGCCGCTCACATTGGAACAGTCGGCGGACTATCTCGTCCGCCAGACCGGGGCGCAGCTCGAGTCCTCGGTGCTCTCGGAGCTGTGGCGGTCGACCGGTGGCAACCCTTCCGCCATGCTCTCCGCCTGCTCGCACCTCACCGACGAGGAGCTCAGCGGGTTGATCCCGTTTCCGGATCCGGTGCCGATCGGCACCGGGCTGGCGGAGGCGTTCGGGAGCTGGGTCGAGTCGCTGGACCGCGACTCGCGTGCCGCGCTGACGATCGCAACCGTCGGGCGCATGTCCCGGCCCGTGCTGGAGGACGCGCTGGCCCACGCCGGCCTGAGCACCGAGGCGCTCCGCCCGGCCACCGATCTCGGCGCGCTCATGATCCTGGGAAATCGTGTGGAGTTCGCCCACCCGTTGTGTCGTGCCGCCGCGTTTCAACTCTCGACGTCCAAGGCCCAGCTCAGTGCTCGGGAGGTTGTCTCGGACGCCTACACGAGGGCGGGACTGCCTGAGCAGGCGGCCGCGCACGCGGGACTCTCGGGCAGCACGCGGGACGACACCGTCGCGATGCTGTGCACGCAGGCGTCGCTGAGCGCGTCGCAGCGCTCAGATCCCACGGCGGCAGACGCGCTACGAAGTGCTCGGCGCCCGGTTCGCGCAGAGTCAGGCGGTGGCCGCTCGACATCTGATTCGTGCCTCGTCGCTGTGGCAGGAGGCCGGTCGGCCGGAACGGGCGATGGAGTGCCTGCGTCGACTGACGCCGGTCAACTCGTCGGCTGCCATCCTGGGCCAGGCGACGTACCAGGCCGCCCGCATCGCGTTCGCGACCGAGGCGTCGGCGCAATCGCCGGGCCAGATGGCCGCGGGCGCCGAAGCCTGCGTCGAAGACGAATTGGACGACGCGGTCGCCATGTTGGCCGACGCCGCCGCCAGCGCCGTGCTGACCGACCAATCCGACGACGCCCTGCGGTACGCCCGGAGGGCGCTCGATCTCGCCGGACACGAGCACGGCGTCATCGGGGCCATGGCCCGTGTCACCTTCGATGCGGTGACGGCGCTCGTCTCGGACGAGGACACCCCCGCCCGCGGCCACGGCCACGAAAACGTGGTCGGCGTGATGAACACGCAAGCCCTGTACGTCGGCTCGCCCCAACTGGCCTACGTGCTCGGGAGCTCACTCATTCAGATGGGCGCGCCGGCGCTGGTCGGTCGTTGGTTCGCGTGGATGAATTCCTCGGTCGGGCTCACCCAGAACGGGCCTCTCGCCGCCGCGGTCGCCATGGTCCGCTCCAAGGAACGGCTCGATGCGGGCCACGTGTCGGAAGCCATCACCGCCGCGGAGACGGCGGTGTCACATTTCGACGCGCTGCACGACCGGCCGCTCCTCGCCCGAGCACTCGGTTGGTGCGCGTGGACACAGGCATCGGCCGGACGGGTCACCCGGGCCTTCGAAACGGCCTCCAAATTCTTCTCGCTCGAGTCGGCGATGACTCATTCCGCCCGTCTGCAGGTGCTCACCGCCCTGGCCCATTGCGAATTGCAGAGAGGTCACATGGACCGGGCCACGGCGTGGCTCCGTGCGGTCGAGGACGAATCGGTCGCGGCAGATGGCTACCAGGGGTGCACGGACTGGCCCTCACTCCCGATCTTCTTGCAGCTCGCCCTGCTCGCCAACTACGAACCGCTACGCATGAACGCCGCCGTCGCTGTCCAGACGCCGCCACGCGGGTCGGCTGGGTGGGCCCGTCACCTCGTGGCGTGGAGCGAGGGTTTGCGCCAGCCCGATGCGGCCGCTGCGCTGAGCCATCTCGATGAGACGCTCCTGTCCGGTCCCGAGTGTGCCCCACTCCTCAACGCCCAGATAAAGCTGACCTCCGCTCTCCTGCAGCGCCAACTCGGCTCGGCGCAGATCGCACGGTTCAATTTTGCGCAAGCGAGCAAGGAGTTCGAACGCTGCGGCGCGCACGGCTGGAGCACGCTGGCCACCTCGCGCCTGGAGAGACTGCCCTCTCGGGCCGATGGCCTGACCGTTGCCCGGACCGCCGTGCTCGCCAGCAACACCGCACCCGTCACTCCGCAAGAACCGGCTCCGATCCGCGTCGCGGCAGAGATGGAGACGCATGAATCCGCTCCCACCGACGGCGGACACCGACCCCTCTACGAGATCCGCCTTCTCGGTCAGTTCGCCGTCTCCCGCGACGGCACGCCGGCCGCCATCCCCCTCGGTCACGCAGCACAGGCCCTCAAGGTCGTGGCCCTCTTTCGCCGGATCTCGGTCGACGAGCTCGCCGAGCTCCTCTGGCCCGGAGCTGAGCCCGGCGTGGGAACCAGGCGGCTGCGGAACATCTTGTGGCGCATCAAGTCATCGAGCGGCGACCTGCTCCGCCGCTACGACAACTTCATCTGCTTGGAGGATGGCGTCCTCACCGACGTCGCGGTCTTCGAAGAGGCTGCCGGTCGGGCCTTCAAGGAGAACCTCCCCCTCGATTCCGCCCACGCGCTGGCGCGCGAGGCGATCCATCTCTACGGAGGAGAGTTGCTTCCGTCAGACCGCTACTCGGACTGGACGACCGGCCCCCGGGAGGCGCTCACTCAATTGCGCTTGCAGCTCTTGGACCTCATGCTGGCACAGGCCACCGAAGCCGGGAACCGACAGGAGGCCTTCGCGTTGCTCGAAGACTTGATCGACGCCGACCCTTTCGAGGAGCGCTACTACATTCAGCTGGCAACGTTGCACCTCGAAGCCGGGAACCGCAGCCGGATGCGTGCGTCGATATCGCGCGGTGAGCGGATGCTGGCCGACCTCGGTGTCCAACCCTCACAGAGCTTCGTCGACCTGGCGGTACGGCTCCAGCATCAACATTAGGGACGCCCTCGGCGTGGGCCCACGATCAGGCATGGGCGAGGTCGAAACACTCCATGAGGTCGTCGTCGCCTCCGGCGCACAGGCCCCGGATCAAGCCGGCGTCGAAGTGCGCCGCATCGAAGCGTGACACGGATCGCTGCATCGCGGCGCCGTCCCACTCCATGTCGCCGACCCGACCGATGACATCGGCCCACACCTTCGGGTGATCGCCCGAGACAAGGAGTCCCGTCGTTTCGCCGACTGTTTCCGCCGGACCCCCTTCTCGGGCTGCGACGACCGGTCGACCGCGCGATGCCGCCTCGAGCGGTACGTAGCCGAAGTCTTCGATACCGGGCACGAGGACCACGCTGTGCGAGTCGTACGCGTCGATCAGTTCGTCATGGCTGACGTAAGGGACGAAGGTGACGGACGACTGCGCCAGCGACTGGAGCCGGGCCTGATCGGGGCCCGTGCCGATGATCGTCAGCGGCATCCTCGCTTCGGCGCAGGCCGCAATGGCGATCTCCACCCGCTTGTACGGAAGGAGCCGGGACACGACGAGCGCTCTGGGCGATTGGGGGCGCGTGATGGCCGGCCCGGCGAATCGCGCCGCGTCGAACGGCGGATACACGACGTCGGCCGCCACACCGTAGGACGTTCTCAACCGATCAGCGGTCCGGGCCGAAACGGCCAGGTGCTTGCGGTGTGCACGCGCCGCCTTGCGATCCTGGTAGCGATAGCCCGCCGTCGCCACCTCGAATGCCCTCGCGACCGTCTTGTGGGAAAAGTAGGCGCCGGGGTCGTAGAGGAAGCGGGGTGGGGTGTACCAGTACACCAGCGCCCGATCCGCCTTGACGTGATGGGCGAAGGTCGAAGTGGACACGATGACGGCGTCGGCAAAGGAGAGGTCCTTCTCCCGGAAGATCTTGGCGTAGGAGAACGCCCGCCGCCGAAATCGCTCGGCATCCGCGTCGGAGACGAGGTGGTCGGCCCAGACCGGGAGCTTTCGGAATTCGGGGAACGTCGATCCCGGGGCGTAGACCGAGGTCACGATCACCGGGTCTTTGACCTTGCTGGCCATGTGCAGCACGACCCGCTCGGCTCCCCCCCGTTGGGTGAGGAAGTCATGGACGATGGCGACGGTCACGGCCGTCCCCGGGAGCTATCCATCACTGCACGATGGAGCATCGGCGTCCCATCTGCGTCGCCTCGGAAGCCGCACACGGAGGTTGGACGCACACGGGATGTCCAGCTGGCACAACGGAGGGGTGCAGACCCTCCTCGTCGCGAGTGCCGGCGGCCACTTCGAGGAGCTCCGGCTTCTGCGGGCCCGCCTCGGGGTGCAACCCGAGGAGTCGACCTGGGTGACCTGGGATACTCCCCAGACCCGCTCCGTCTTGGGCTCGGAGGAGAGGATCTTCGTCAAGCATTCCCAGCCGAAGGACGTGCGGCGGGTCCTCGAGGACGCCCTGGTCGCCCGCCGCGTCCTGAGCAGCAGGAGGTGGGACCGCGTCATCTCGACCGGGTCGATCGTGGCGGTGCCGTTCCTGATCGTCGCCCGATCGTACGGCATCGCCTGCCACTACATCGAGAGCGCGGCGAGAACGTCCGGGCCTTCCTTGTCGGCCCGGATCCTCGAACGGGTCCCCGGCGTCCATTGCTACGGGCAGTCTCGAGCCTGGGCACCCTGTCGCAGGTCATGGAAGTACCGCGGCTCGGTGTTCGACGCCTTCACGCCCGAGCAGTACGCCCCCCGGGAGATAGGCAAGGTCGTCGTCACTTTGGGAACCAGTCGCTTCGGGTTCCCGCGGCTCGTCGAGCGCGCTCGAAGCGGTGCTGCCCAGCTCGGCCGAGGTAACGTGGCAGATCGGTTCCACGACGCCCGACCGGCCAGGCATGCGTGCTCGGGCCCAGATGACCCAGGACGACCTCGGCGCCGCGATGCGAGAGGCCGATCTGGTCGTCGCACACGCCGGGGTCGGCACGGCGCTCCAGGCCATGGGAGCCGGCCACTGTCCCGTGCTCGTTCCACGCAGGGCAGACCTGGGTGAGCACGTCGACAACCATCAATTCCAGGTTGCCGCCGAGCTCTCCAACAGTGGCCTGGCCACGTTCTGCGAGCCCGAGGAGATCACGCTGGATGTGCTCATCAGAGCCAGCGGGCGCCGGATCACGCCCACGCATGACCTTCAGGATTTCGTGCTGGACACATATTGAGGTGTCCGTACCTCGGTCTCTCTCGGCCATTCCCTGCCCGCCTCGCAGCGGAAGCCGCACACGATCTGAATCTTTCGTGACAGACGCGCTGTGTGTTCGGACACACGGGTCCAGCCCATTCGCTCGCCCCATTGGCCCAGGGTCATCAGGAACCGGCTGCTCCAACCGGCCCGACCCTCCCGCCCGAGGAACGACACAGCACGACGGGCGGGGTAGGGGAGGTCCTCCAGCATCGGTGCCGGCGAGACCTCGCCGAACCGGCCTCGGTGGTCCCGACGGAGCAGCCAGGCGCCCTGTCCGCGTTCATGGGCACTGCGCAGGAAGGAAGCGGCCGTCTGCGTGTGCAGGTGCGCCGCACCGAGCCGGCGATCGAACACTCCGCGGGCGCCGGCCTTGCGCAGTCGGAGGCCCAGATCGGTGTCCGCGTGCCAGCGTACGGAGAACCGGTCGGACGCCACGCCGACACGGAGGAGATCGCTCCGCCGCATGGACACGTTGCCCAACCACAGACCGTCGAGGACTTCGAGGTCTCCCGACTCGAGTCGGGCACAGTGGGCCTCGTACTCCGCCGCGTACAATCTCGTCACAGGCGAGGCGCCGGCACCGAGCTGCACAGGCATGTAGCCCACGACGACGAGCTGCTCCATGCCGGCCTGGCGGCTCGCATGACCCGAGACCAGACCGGGACCGGGCATGACGTCGTCGTCCATCAGCAGCACGACCTCGCCCGCGCTTCGCTGCACCCCGACCTCGAGGGCCGCCATCTGCCCGCCGGGTTCGGCCAGGATCGGGCGCAGGTTGGGAAACTCCTCCCGCAGCGCGCTCGAGGCATTCGTACGAGCCGTCGACGTCACCGTCGAGCACGATCACCACTTCGATGGCGGCCGGATCACCGGCGACGGCCTCGACGAACTGGCGGAGCATGTGACGCCGGTTCCTGGAGGCCACGACCACCGACACCGAGGGAAGAGGACCCGGCCCCCCGTGTCCTTCGTCGCCTGGGGCGCTGTGAGTGGCCGCTCCCGCGAGATCGCCGCGGCTCTCGGCGGCGAAGCCCACTGCCTCTTCCCCCCCGAATCGAGCTGGAGGCCCCACGCGGCGATCCGCTACGTCTTGTGCACCCTCAACACCGTCTTCTACGTGGCGCGGCGTCGTCCGAGAAGCCTCGTGGTGACCAATCCTCCCCTGCTCGCCGGCTTCGTCGTCCTGGCCTGCGGCAGGCTGACCGGGAGCCCCGTGGTCCTGGACAGCCATCCGGGGGGCTTCGGAGCGCAGGGCGATGCCGTCTCGGCGAGGCTCCAGGCCTTTCACCAGTGGCTGGCCACTCATGTCGACGGCTGCGCGGTCGCGTCGCAGCCATGGGTCGACGTCGTGACCCAGTGGGGCGGAAAGGCAATCGAACTGCACGAAGCACCCGGTGAGCTCGACGTTCCTCCCCCGCCCGGGCCGACGTCGGATGCCCTGCGTGTCCTCTGTGTCGGTCGGCTGGCGCCGGACGAGCCGTCCGAAGCGCTGATCCGGGCCGCAGCTCTGGTGCCCGACTGCGAGTTCTTCGTGACGGGAGATCCGAAGAGGGCTCCCGAGCTGGTCGATCTCGCCCCGGCCAACGTGACGTTCACCGGTTTCCTCGATCCCGACGCGTACGGACTCGCCCTCCAAGAGGCCGACGTCGTCCTGACCCTGACGACCGAACCCAGTTCCGTGATGCGTGCCGCCTACGAGGCTGTCTACACCCGCCGACCTCTCATCGTCACGGATTGGCCCGTGGGCCGCACGCTGTTCCCCTATGCCGTCCACGTCCCCAACGACCCCACTGGCATCGCTGACGGTGTCCGCCGCGCTCGGGAAAGCTTCTCCGTCTTGGCCGGGTCCACCGACGATGCTCGTGCCCTGCAACTCCATCGCTGGGAGGCGCAGCTTCATGAGCTCCGGCTCATGCTGCGTCTCTCGTCGAACGCGTAGGTCGGCTCGAGCACCAGCTTGGCCACCCCGTCTCCCCCGCCGCGCCACAGCCGTGACGGGGTCATGGCGAGGATCCGCACGTCGCTCCAGAACGTCCAGGTGTCCACGTAGTAGGTGTCGAGCCGGATCAGCTCGTCCAGCCTGAGGCTGTGTTGGCCGCTGACCTGCCACAGACCCGTCATGCCGGGGCGCACGTCAAAGCGGCGTTCGGCCTCTGCCGACAGCGCCCAGCACTCCTCCGGGATGAAGGGCCGGGGCCCGACCAGCGACATATGGCCGGCGAGGACGTTGAAGAGCTGGGGGAGCTCGTCGATCCCGGTCCGGCGCAGCACTCTGCCGATGGGAGTGATCCGGCCCGCCACCATCTCGGAGTGGAGCTTCGGTCGTGCGTGCCCGTTGCTGGCGGAGGCGCTCTCGTCGGGCTCCTTCAGGGTCCGCAACTTGGCGATCTGGAAGGGCTTGCACCCGCGGCCGAGCCGTTCTTGACGGAAGAGAACCGGTCGACCAGTGGTGCAGAGGATCGCCAGAGCCGACACGATGAGAATCGGCGAGACGATGATGAGGGCGGCACCGGCGACGACCACGTCGAACGCACGCTTGACCCGGTCCCTCTTTCCGGGTTCGCATCGTTGCGGGAGGGCAACCAGCGAGAGACCGGAGAAGTCCTCGATCCGGGCACCCCAGCCCACCAACTCGAAATACCTCGGAACAAGATCGACGGCCACCGAATCGGGGAGCGAGCGCAGGATGGGCAGGAGCTCCTGGACGTCCGATCGCGTAAAGGACACGATGACGCGGCTCGCCCTGTAGGCGCGGCACAGTTCCGGCAGGTCACCGATCGACCCGATGACCGAGCCCTCGGCCGCATCCTCGTTGTCGTCGACCAGCCCGAGGACGATCGAGCGCCCCGACCGTTCCAACCGACTGACGATGTCCTGCGCGACGACCCCGGAGCCGACCACGATGACGCGGGCCGCGCTCTCGGTGTCGTTGCGCTGTCGATAGGCCACGACAACCCGGCAGGCCATCAGGCCCACGGCGGACATGATCACGGCCAAGGCGACACTGGTGGGCGGTATGCGAGCGCGGACCCATGATCCGGCGAGGGCCTCCACCGCCAGAATGGCGGCCATGACGATGACCGACACCCGTCCGATCTCCACCAGGATTCGTCCCGTGTTCCGGCGTATGCCGACGTAGACGTTCGACGTCCACAACCCAGTCATCAGGACGACCCAGACGAGACCGATGGCGAGCAGCGGCTGGACCGCGCCCGTCGGGCCCGCCAGCCGCGCCGTCAGGGTCACCACGGCCGAGATGACGAGCAGCGACACGATGGCATCGCACCAGACGAAGGAGGCCCGCCGACGCGGCCGTTCCACGGAGCTTTGGGTCTGAGAAAGAGCCCAGGTCACCCGGCTTCGTCCCTCTCCACCCGGGCGGCGCGGATGGCCGAGGTCTCGCTGTCTATCGTCTTTTGCACGAAGGTCATCAGTTCGTCGAGCGAGTTGACGCCGCCCTTGCGACCAGAGGCAACGGCTTCGATTTCGCCCGCGAACTCGTCGCGCTCGATCCGATCCGTATTCACCCGCAGGACGTAGGACACCAACATCGAGAGGACCGTACCGAGCCCACGTCCGTTGCCTGTCCCATGGGACGGCTCAATGGTGAGGTCGGGAAAGGGGGTCCGCGGGCTGTCCCGTCCCACTCGCGTCCACAGGGTGAGACAGCACTTACACCGCGATGAGACCAGAAGCACGTAGCCTACGCCGGTGACCCGTGAACAGGACCTTTGGTGCCCCCCGCGCCACACACCGATGACTTCGGAGCCGGGGACGCCACGCGAGCACCCCGAGATCTCATCCCAGTCGGCGCGCCGTCGTCATCCGGAGTGAGCGCCAGCCCCATGTCGACCACCTCATCCCGACCCGTGCGCGAGGCTCAGCTCGACCAGCCCATCGAGGTCTTCCAGATCGAATCAGACACGAAACCCGTTCGCTCCGAATGGCGCGACTGGACCGCGAGACTCCCCAAGCTTCGACGGAGGATCCCCGCCTGGCTGCCCCGGCGGGCCTGGTTACTGGCGACGGCCATCTTCGTCGGTGCGATTGCCGGGCTGGTCCTCGGAGCGTCGTCGAACCCGTCCTATGCCGCGGAGGCGACCCTGGCCGTCCCGCCGGGTGCCACCCCCGCGTCTCCGGGGAGCTCCAACGAGGCAGACGCCTTGGCCATCAACTATGCGGCCTTCCTGCAGGACGACGACGCCCTCCTGTCCCCGGCTGCCGCGCACCTCGGGGTGTCGCTCGACACTCTCACCGAACACTTCTCGGTCTCCGTGGAGACGGGCACGTCGGTCTTGCTCCTGCGCTATACGGCACCGACCAAGGAGGCGGCGATCCGTGGCGTGAACACGATCGCCAACGACGTCGTCAACCAGAAGAACACCAGCAACGTCGTGCCGGCCAACACCATCGATCTGGTCCAGCTCGCAACGTCGGCCAAGACGAACAGCCTCTTCGTCAAGTACGGACTGGAGATTGGGCTCTTCCTGGGTCTCCTCGTCGGGGTGATACTCGTCCTGGTGGCGGAGCGGATCGACCCACGCGCCGACACGTCCGGTGACGTTGCCCAAGCGTTCGATCGCCCGGTTGCCGCCCTCCCGAGTGAGCTCTCGGTCCCCGAATTCGGGCATGCCGTCTTGAACGGATCCGGTCCACACGAGGCGGTGACACTGGCCCCGCTGCGCTGGTGGGACGTGCCGGCAGCCCAATACATCGAGCGGACGCTCGGCGCCGACTTTCCTGACACCACGATCATGGTCAACACCGCCCTCGAAGAGGGTATGGCGCACCAGCTGAATGCCAACTCCATGCTCGTGCTCGTCATCAGGTCGGGTGAGCGGATGTCAGCGGTGGGCGACGCCTTGGAGCGGCTCCGGCTGATGGGGAGCGCGCCGGCGTGGATCGCGCTTCTCGATCGGGATGACCTCTACGCTTGACGCCGGCCCTTCCCTGACGTCGCTCAGCCTCCCGTCGCGGGAGCGCTGCGCTCGCCTCATACCGAAGGGCCGGTTCGCTCGCCACAAGAACGATCTGAAACTCCTGCTGGGCGCCCTGGTGCTCCCGGTCGTGGCGGTTGCCCTCGGCGCCCACAACCTGCGGTTCGGCATCGGTTTCGTGCTCTGCCTGGCCCTGGTCGGCGCCGTCCTGATCAGGCCGGTGCTCGGAGGCTTGGTGCTCGTCGGACTGGTCCCGACACTCTCCGGGCTGGCGCCGGGCATCCTGGTCCCGAACGTCCGTCTGTCCGAGGCACTCATCGGGGTGATCGGGCTCACCGTTCTCCTCGGGACCAGACGGCTCGCCGCGGTCAGGTGGGGGATGCTCGAGTGGTTGCTCCTGGCTTACGGGCTCGTCTGGGCGCTCTTCGGGCTCTATGACGCCATCACCCTCGGGCAGCACCTCAGCGTCTCTGCCCTGGGAAGCCTGATCGGACAGCTGCAATTCTTCCTGCTCTACCGGACGGTGCGGGTCACGCTCCGAACGCCACGGCAGCGCCGGGTCGGGCTCGGTGTCCTGTTGTTCGCCACCATCCCCATGGCGATCCTGGCCATGCTGCAGGAGGTCGGGTTCGGCGGGCTGCGGACGTCTCTGTGGAACATCACCGGCAACACCAGCCCGCTCCAGACCTCCGGCATCATTCGCGCCACGGGATTGTTCGGAAATTGGGCCTCGCTGGCCGGATATTTCTTCCCGATACTGCTGGTCCTGGTGGCCCTGGCGCTGGCGGGTCGGCTGAAGCACCACCGCAAGCTGCTCGTGGGCCTCAGTGCGGCGATGGTGATCGGGCTGCTGCTGACCGCAGAGCTCTCCGTGATCGTCTGCCTGGTCCTCGGCGTCTTCGTGCTCGGCGTCCAATACAAACGATTCGGCAAGATGATGGTGTGGGTGGTGGTCGGGGCGGCGGTGTCCCTGTGTGTCGTCGGCCCGGTGATCGCCCAACGCCTGGACAATCAGTTCGGCTATGTGGCGGGTTCAAGCAAGAGCTCGCTCGAACCACAGACCGTGGCCTTCCGACAGAACGTCTGGACCACCCAGTACCTGCCCGCCGTCGCCGAGCGGCCGCTGTCCGGCTACGGGCTCGAGCTCCCATCGACGATCTCGTGGCCCTATCCCGAGTCGCAGTACATCGAGTACCTCATTGAGGGCGGTTATCCCCTCCTCATCGTGTACCTGTGCCTGCTCTGGGGGATGTTCAACCAGGCCAGGCGGGCATCGCGCTCCCGGGACCCCGTCGAACAGGCCATCGGCCGCACGTTGGTCGTGTGTGTCCTGACCCTGTTGCTCCTGGGTGTGATCTGGCCGTTCGTAAGCAACGGCGGGCTCCCGCAGGTGCTCTGGTGCCTCTTCGCTCTGGCTGCGCCAGCGAGTGGCCGGTTCGATCGATCCACAACTACTCCACAAGACCTCACCGTCGCCGACTCAGCCAACGTTTTGACGCGTTTCTGAGACTCTCAAGAGGGATATGCATGAAACGGTCATGGGACACGAGGCCCCTAGCCTTCAACCCGATGTCAAGGGATGACCACCATGGGGCTTTCAGTGGGGATGCGGACGATGACAGTGCGACATCGGCCGACAACCACCCGGCGAATAGCTGGCGCGCTCGGCGACCGGTCGGAGACACCGACGCCGAATGCAGCCCGTCGTTCCTCCTCCGGAACGAAACCCCGGCAGCCGTCTCGCACCTCCACCAGGCCGGCCTTCTCATGAACGAGCACGGGGAACCAGGCTGTCGCGTGGGCATCGATCTGATCGCCGTCAGCGACGTCGAGGATGCCCTGCGGACACACGGCCAGCGATACCTGCGTCGCGTCTTCACCGACCACGAGCTCGAATGCAGCCGGAACTTGGTCGGGCTGTCGCCGGCGTCGCTGGCGGCGCGCTGGGCCGCCAAGGAGGCGACGATCAAGGTGCTGCAGCCACTGGCCCACCAGCCCGACTGGACCAGCATGCAAGTACGTCGGCTGCCGAGCGGGGCGTGCTCGTTGGAGCTCTCGGGAACCGCGGCGGAGCTCGCCGAATCGGCCGGCATCACCTCGCTCTGCCTCAGCATGACGCACGAAGGACCGTTCGCCGCGGCGATCGTGTTCGCCCTCTGCGGTGTTCCTGGGCAACCCGAGCGCGTCGGCGACGAGTCACGAAATGCACGGCCTTCTGAACGATGGAGCCCGGCGAAGAAAGGAAAGAGTTGATGCCTGAGCCCACGCACCCCCTCGAGGTACGCGTCCGCCGGACACTGGCCGACCACGCGCGGTTGCCCGAAGACGTGTCGACCCTTCAGGTCTACGACGACTTGTTCCAGGCCGGAATGACGTCGCACGCCAGCGTCAACGTGATGCTGGCCCTGGAAGAGGAATTCGATCTCGAGTTCCCCGAGGAGATGCTTCAGAAGTCCACGTTCGAGTCCATTGAGGCGATCTGTACGTCGATCGCCGACCTCACGATGATTGGAGAACCCCGGTGAGCATGACGACTGTGCAAAGACGTGAAGCCGTTGCCCGAGCTATAGCGATCGCATCGGACCTCACCGCCCCGGCCGCGGACGACGTGGACAGCCGGTCACGATTCCCGTTCGAGACGTTCGAGGCACTGCAGGCATCCGGGCTCCTCGGGACCCTCATACCCGTCGAGTTCGGTGGCGTCGGAGCTTCACTCGCGGAGGCGGGCGCCACGGTCACCAGCATTGCCCGTGCCTGCTCCTCCAGCGGAATGATCCTGGCCATGCATCATTCCCAGGTGGCCAGCCTGGTGCGACACGGACACACCGCCCCGTTGCAGGAGTTCATCGCGGACATCGCACGTGAACAGCTCCTGCTCGCCTCGGCGACGACTGAGGCCGGCGTCGGAGGTTCGATCCGCGAGAGCATTTGTGCGGTCAAATCACACGATCTCGGGTTTGAGCTCGAGAAGGCGGCGTCGGTGATCTCCTACGGGTCGTACGCCGACGCCGTGCTGGCCACCGCGCGGCGCAACGAGCAGAGCCCGCCGAGCGACCAGGTGGTCGTGGTGTGCCGGCCGCCCGGGCTCCGTCTCGACCAGACCGGCGAGTGGAACACCCTGGGGATGCGGGGCACGTGCAGCCCGGGGTTCACCCTCCACGCCACGGGATCAACTGAAATGATCCTTCCCGTGCCGTTCGGGCAGATCTCCGAGCAGACCATGCTGCCGATCTCGCACATTCTGTGGAGCTGCGTGTGGTTGGGCATCGCATCGGCAGCCGTCGATCGGGCGCGGTCTCTGGTCCACGCCGAGGCGCGGAAGAACGTCGACGTCGCGCCGCGGGGGGCTCCGGCACTGGCCGACCTTCTCCTCAATTATCGGCAGCTGGAAGCGCTCGTTCACGACGCGACCAATGAATTCGATCGCCTCGACAGCTCGCACCGCGATGGAGTTCCGATGGCGTTCACGATCTCAATGAACTCGCTCAAGGTGGCGGCGTCCAAGCTCGTCGTCGACATTGTCTCGGCGGCGCTGGCGCTGTGCGGGATGGCCGGCTACGTCCAAGGATCACGCTTGAGCTTGGGCCGCCAACTTCGCGACGCCTACAGCGCCGTCGTCATGATCAACAACACACGCATTCTGGCGGACAATGCACACATGCTCGCCATCTCGAAGGGATGACACATGGATATCGGGGCGGATTTTGGGACGACTCTCGTTGAGTCGGGACTGCTTTACCCGACCGGGATTCTCGGCGTCTTCGGCCGGTCGCAGCGCTACGCGGATGTAGCCGGCGGACTCCACCGGTTGGTCGATGGCTGGGGTGGTGAGCTCGGCGCGACGGAGATTCAGTTTCCTCCGATCGTGAACCGCAGCACCTTCGAGCGCACGAACTACGTTCAGTCTTTCCCCGACCTGATGGGCGCGGTGCATGTCTTCACGGGGGACGACCGCGATCACGCGGAGCTCCTGCGCAGATCAGAATCCGGAAAGGACTGGGCCGACCTGCTCGAGCCCGCCGAGGTCTTCCTGTCTTCCGCCGCCTGCCATCCGGTCTATCCGATGTGCACGGGGACGTTGCCCGACTCGGGTCGCTACTTCAACGTACAGAGCTACTGCTTCCGGCACGAACCGAGCACCGACCCGGCACGCATGCAATCGTTCCAGATGCACGAGATCGTTTTCGTCGGCTCTCCCGAGCTGGCCCAGGCTCACCGTGACTCGGGACTCGAGTTCGGCGTCTCAATGCTGCAACGACTCGGACTCGACTTGAACGTGATCCCGGCGAACGACCCCTTCTTCGGCCGACTGGGCACCGCAATGGCTTCCAATCAGAAGGACGAGGTCTTGAAGCTCGAGGGGATCACGACGATCGGCAGCCCCGATCACGACGTGGCGATCATCTCGGGTAATTGCCATCGCGACCACTTCGGGGATCCCTTCGCGATCCAGACGCCCGATGGCGGGACGGCGCACAGCGCATGTGTCGCCTTCGGTATCGACCGGATCGTCCTCGCCCTGCTTTGGCAACACGGTCTCGACCTGGACCGGTGGCCTCACGAGGTCGCGGCGTCCCTCTGGCCGTGAGAGTCCAGGTCCTCGATCTGGAGCCGCAGAGCTATCAGCCCCACCGCGTGCACTCGAGCGAGCGGATATGGCCGGAATCGAACTGTGCCGCAGACCTGTGGATCGAGGTCCTCAACGCGCTCTCGCTCGAGCCGATCGCGGCAATGGGCTTCACGCTCAGCTCTGGTTTCGACGGCGAACAGTGGACGATGTTCAAGTTCTTGACCGAGGATCTCCGTAGGCTCTACGGCATCGACGTCCGTGAGGTGAATCTCTGGCGGGAGCTGCCGGTCCACATGGAGGAGCACATCGCGCTCGGTCGGATGCTGACCCTCGACGTCGACGCCTGGTGGCTCCCCGATACGGCGGGACTCACCTACCGCACGGGCCACCAGAAGACGACCATTACGGTGCAGATGATCGACGAGGCCGCGCAACGACTCGGCTACTTCCACAACGGTGGGTACTACGAGCTCGGTGAAGAGGACTTCGACTACGTCACGGGTCGAGACGCTTCGAGTGGCCCGCTCCCCCCGTACGCGGAAGCGATCGATCTCGAGCGTCTCCATTCCTCGCCTGACCTGCGCCCACTGGCCAACGAGATCGCCCGGGAGCACCTCGCACGCCGCTCCGTGGGGAATCCGGTTCGACAGATGCGCAAGCGCATGGAGCACGACCTTCCCTGGCTCGTCGAGGCCGGTCTCGAGACGTTTCACCGCTACGCCTTCGGATCCGTCCGCCAATGTGGTTCGAATGCCGAGCTCGCCAGTGACTACGTCTCATGGCTCTCCGCTGGGTCGGATCCCGAGAGCGAGACGGCGGCCGCAGCATTCGAACAGGTCGCCAAGAGCGCCAAGGCACTGGAGTTCGTCCTGGCCAGGGCCCTGCGCGGCAAGAAGGTGGCGCTCTCCGACGCAATGTCGGAAATGGAGTCCTCATGGGACCACGCCATTGAGTCATTGGCCGTGCACCTTGACGCGTGACCTTCTCGAAGCCTCGAGCTGGTCGTGCGCCCGCACGCCGGCGGGCCAGCTGACCTCGCCGGAACCGGCGCAGCTCGACAACCTGGAGTGGATCCCCGCCAACGTTCCGGGCACGGCGGCGGAAGCTCTGCGAGCCCACGGTGCGGAGAATGTCGTGGGTCACCACTATGACGGCGAGGATTGGTGGTTCCGCTGCCACTTCGAGGCGAGGGCCGGGACGTGGCGGCTCCGGCTCAATGGCATCGCCACGTTGGCCGACGTCTGGGTGAACGGTGACCACGTGGCGCGGACCGAGAACATGTTCGTGCGTTCCTCCATTGAGCTCCCTGAGCTCCCGGAGCACAACGAGCTCGTGATCCGGTGCGGCTCGTTGTCGTCGGTACTGGGTGCCCGCCATGCCCGGCCGCGCTGGAAGACGAGCCAGGTGGAGGACCAGGGGCTGCGGTGGGTGCGCACGAACCTTCTGGGCAGGATCCCGGGGTGGGCCGGGACCCCGCGGACGGTGGGCCCGTGGCGTCCAGTACAGATCACCGAGAGCGGCATCATCGGCGATGACCTCGACACGCTCCTCACCTCGTCGTGTGTCGGCGCCGACGGAGGTCGGATAGAGGCCACGATTCGCCTGGACGGTGACCCGCCCCGGTGGAGCGACCACGCGACGCTGTCGTGCCTGGGCGACGTGGTCCCCTTCGAGTTGGAGCAGCACGCCGGTGGTGCGACCCTGCATGCATCTCTGCCCCTCGAGAAGGTCGAACGATGGTGGCCGCACACGCATGGGAGCCAGCCCCTCTGCGAGGTCAGCCTGTCGACCGGGTCGCACACGCAGTCACTCGGGCGCGTGGGGTTTCGGACGATAGAGGTGGATCGCGCCGACGGAGGGTTTACCTTCGTCGTCAACGACGAGCCCATCTTCGTCCGTGGGGCAAACTGGTTTCCGCCCGACGCCGTGAGTTTCCGGGCCGACGACGCCGAGACCCGACGTAGGCTGTGTCTGGCCCGTGACGCGCACTTGAACATGCTGCGGATCCCTGGGACCACCGCCTACGCCGATGCCGGCTTCCTCCAAGGCTGCGACGAGCTGGGCATCCTGATCTGGCACGACTGCATGTTCGCGTTCATGGACTACCCCGACGACGAATCCTTTCTGACGACGGTGAAGGAGGAACTGCGCCAGGCCTTCACCGAGCTCTCCTCCCACCCGGCCCTGGCCATCGTGTGCGGCAACCAGGAAGTGGAGGAGATCGCGGCGATGAGTGGCGCATCCGCCATCTCTGTCGAGTCGGAGCTCTTCGACAAGCTGATTCCCTCGCTGACGTCCGACCTCCTGCCGGGGGTCGAGTTCATCCGCACGAACCCGTCGGGCGGCGATCCCTTGTACCGGCCGGACGTCGGAGTGAGCCAGTACTTCGGCATCGGGGGATACCTGCGCAGCCTCAAGGACCTGCGCAGAGACAGTGCGCGGTTCGCGGTGGAGTGTCTGTGCTTCGCCACTCCCCCCGAGCCGGATGCGATTGCCCGATTCGGTGGTGCGAACCTGGCCGTCCACGATCCCGGTTGGAAGAGCGCAGTGCACCATGACCCCGGCCGTTCCTGGGACATGGACGACGTGCGTGCTCACTACGTGCGCGAGGTCTTCGGTGTCGATCCCCTTCGTGAGCGGTACACCGACGCTGAGCGCTTCCTCGATCTCGGGCGAGCCACGAACGCGATGCTCATCGAGGCGGTGTTCTCCGAATGGAGATGCAACCAGACCTCCAGCGGAGGCATGGTGCTCGGCTTCAACGATCTGGCCTTGGGTGCGGGCTGGGGCCTCATCGACGTGGATGGACAGCCCAAAGCGCCGTGGTTCTCTCTTCGACGGGCCTCGGCTCCCCTGTCGATACGTTTCATCGACGAGGGACTCAACGGACTCTACGCACACGTCTTCAACGAAGAGCAGGTGCCCTTCAGCGGCCACCTAGCGATCGACGCCTACGCGAACGGGGAGTCCCTCGTCGAGCAGGCCGTCCACGAGGTCACCGTCTTGCCTCGCCGCTCCACCTCCGTCAATGCCAGCGCGTTGTTTGATCGATTCAACGACCTCAACTACGCGTACCGCTTTACTCCGCCGAAGTTCGACGTGGTCGTCGGCACCCTGAGCGAGCGGGACGGATCGGTGAGGTCAGTCGATGTCTTCCTCCCTCTCGGGCAGGCCCGCCCGCTCGAGGCCGACCTCGGCCTGCGCGCCACCTGGGTGCCCGGTGATCCCGATCCGGTGCTTCGTGTCAGCACCCGTCGGTTCGCCCAGTGGGTGTCCGTCAATGCTCCCGGCTACCGGCCATCGGACTCCTGGTTCCACCTGCCACCCGACTCGGAACGCCTGATCACGCTGTTCGACGGCGACCCCTCCCGGCCCCCGCGTGGACGTGTGCGGTCCCTCAACTCAACGGTCGACGCGGTCATCCGTCCATCGGAGGACACGTGACGATCTCCACACCCATCCTCTTCGGGCCAGAGGAGCGGTCACTCTTCGGCTGGGTGCACCAGCCCGACGATGGGCTCCAACGGGCCACTGCCATCCTGTGCCCACCCGTGGCCCGTGAGTACATCAGCGCGCACGACACCTACCGGGTGTTGGCGGACGCACTCGCCGAACGAGGCATCACGGCCATCCGCTTCGACTACGACGGCACGGGGGACTCGGCCGGCGGCGAGGACGACCCGGAGCGGATGGATGCCTACCTGGGTTCCATCGGGTACGCGATCGATCTGGCCGAGCGCCTGGGGACCACGGAGCTCGCACTGGTCGGTATGAGAATGGGCGCGCTCCTGGCGGCCGGCGCAGCTGCCGCGTGCCCCCGCGTCACCAGGCTGGTGCTGTGGGACCCCTGCGTCGTCAGGACGGGAGTTCCTGCGGGAGCAATCCGCCCTCTTCCGGCTCCGCTACGGCAGGTCCCACCCGGAGAACGGTGGCACCGAGATACCGGGCTTCGTCCTGTCGCCACAGTCGGTTGAGAGCCTGGCGTCGACCCTCGCCCCGTCCTCGCTCCCCCAGGTCGAACGCGCCCTCGTGCTCAATCGGCCCGACCGGCCTCCGGCCGGCCTCTTTGGGATTGCCGAGGACCGGGTCGAGTGCGTGGTGGCGGAGGGTCAGGCCGAGCTCATGGACGTCGAGCCGTTCCACAGCGAGGTACCCCGGAGCACCGAGTTCGTGGCCGACTGGCTCGATGGTGCACTCCCGACCGTTCGCAGTCCCAACGTGTCCCCGAGGGCAGGGACCACATGGAACTGACCAACGCTGCCGGCGTGCCGGTCACGGAGCGTCTGATCCGGCTGGGACCACATCGCCTGTTCGGCATCGAGACCACGGGCCTGGAGGAGCCGACGGGACCGCCGGTCCTCTTCCTCAACAGCGGGCGGGACCCTCACAGTCGGGCCAAATCGCCTCTGGGTGGACCTCGCCCGAGATTGGGCCGGCCTAGGGCTTCCGGTGCATCCGGTTCGACCTGAGCGGGTTGGGCGACAGTCCGGTCCGGCCGGGGCAGGCGATGCACGTCGTGCGCCCACCGGAAGCGTTCGATGACGTCGCCGACGTCGTGGGCGAGGTCGTGGGCGAGGATCCGGGGAGCGGGGTGGCGTCCGTCGTGCTGGTAGGACTGTGCGCCGGTGCGTACCAGGCGCTCGAGAGCGCAATCGACCTGCGGCCGCGCGCCGTGCTGGCGATCAATCCGCTGCTTCGGTTCGAGCCGCCCGAGAGCAGGACCGGACCGGTCGACCCCCGGCGGAGGTTCTGCCGTCCCGCCGGGGCTCTCAGCGCGCACCTACCGCACCCTGCCTTCGTGGAAGGTGCTGCGGCTCGCACGCAAGGGCTACCTCTTCGCCACCCGTTTCCGCTCGGGACATCGATCCGGCATCTACTGGCTGAATGAGCTGTCAGTACAAGGAACCGACGTCCTCTGCATCTGCGGTGAGGCAGAGGCGTCCGCCTTCTTCGAGGGCGAGAAGTCGTCGGCAGAACAGATCATCGCCAACCGTGATGCGGGGATCGACGTGATCAACGGGCTCGACCATGGGCTGATCGTGGCGCAGCAGCGATCGGAGGTCGTCGAACGCCTCACCGAGCACATCGTCGCACGCCATCTCGACGACGAACCCGAACGATCCTCGTCATCGGCCACGCTGTAACGCGGTTCGGCAGCACACACACGGTGGGTCGGACCCGCCGGAGGCTTGCCGGCGATGGCGGTCTGTCCGACCCTTCGCCGAACCGCAAGAGGCCACTCCCATCGTCGGGCTCAGACCGGCAGAGCGTTCTCATCGCGTCAGCCACCGGGGCGCACCACCTCGGTGCGTCGCGCGTCCATCCGGGTCGGCAGCAGGATCAGCCGAAGTTCGCCTTCAGGGCTGCCGCAGCGTCGGGGTTGGACCCCTGATCCACCGAGGACGACCCGTAGTCCCAGAAGGTGGCCTCAAAGACGTTGTGCGTGCTGAACCACTGGCTCATGTCGTTGATGAAGGTGGCGTTGTCACCCCCGCAGACCTGGGACGACCCGGTCACGGCCTGGCCGGCGGCACTGCAGGTGCCCCAACCGAGGCCCCACTCGGGGAAGACCATGGGCTTGTTGTGCTGTGCCGAGAAGGAGGCCAGCCAGTTGAGGCCATAGGTCTGGGTCACCATCTGTTGGAACTCGGACGGCTCACCCGGGTAGGTCTGCCATTCGACGTCGTAGACATCGAGCCCCACGTAGTCCACATAGGCATCGCCCGGGTAGTAGGTGGCCAGGTTGCCCACACCCTGGTCACCGCGTGTGGGGTTCCACTCGAACTTGAAGTTCGCACCGGGAACCGAGCGTATGGTCGTTCACGATCTGCTGCCAGTACTCGATGAACTGCGTGGCGTAGCCACTGGCCGCCCAGGGGAACCAGCCCCCGTTGAACTCCCAGCCGATCCGGATGATGGAGCTCCCCTGCCCGCCGGCGACGAGCGCCCGGGCCAGGGTGGCGAAGTACTGGTCGTAGGCCCCGGTTGCGCCGGTGGTGAGCGACGCACCCGAATTCGGCAGCATCGGAACGCCCCAGATCATCTGATAGCCCGATCCGGCCCATTGGGAGAGGTACCACGACGGGTTCTCAATGGTCGACCAGGATGTCCCGTCAAGGAAGTCCATGGCATAGCGGGGCCGGGACCCCATGGTCGTGGCGAAGTCCGAGACCGCTGTCGGATTCCCCGCACCGGCATAGACACCGATCACCGACGAGCCCGAGCCGGAGCCGGAGCCGGAGCCGGAACCAGAGCCGGAGCCGGAGCCGGAGCCGGAGCCGGAGCCGGAACCGGAACCGGAACCGGAACCGGAACCCGATACCGGTGACACGGTGAGCGTCGAAGCCGGCGAAGACGACGACGCCAGCGCCGGCGAACCGGCGAAGGCGGCCGTCATGGCATAGCTGCCAGGGGCGAGCTGGCTCGCACTCAGTGAGCACGTACCGGCACCGCCGCTGAGCGTGACCGAACACAGGGGTCCAGCGGGCCCGCTCACCGTGGCCGAACCGGAAGTCGAGGGGGATACAGAGACGTTGAAGGCTTCAGCGCTCTCCGATCCGTAGGTGACCGTCGAGGACGAGAGCCCGAGCGCCGTGGTCGTCGCAGACCTTCCGAAGTTCGTGGAAAGGGCGGTCTGACTGACGGAGCTCATCCACTGGGCGACGGTCCGGGAGTACGACTCGCTCCCAATCGCGCTTGGGGTAGGCGAGGTGCCTGCACTCGGGACCAGGGTCACGCCTGAGGAGGGATTCCCAGCAGGGCTGGCGGGGAAATTCAACGAGTAGACGGGCTGATTCGGGGCGGTGGAGGACGCTGACGACGCCGACGACACTGGGGCGGCCACAGCGACACTTCGCGGTGAATCCGACGTCGACAGTGCCGCTGACAGCAGCGGTTCGGCCACGACTCCGACCGTGACCACGACACTCAGACCGAGCGCAGCCAACGGAAGGCGCGCACGGACCCCTCTTCCCAGACAACCCACCCGGCCCCCTCCTGATCAACCCAGACAGATGTTGCCTGCATGTGCGACGAGCACATGCAGGCAGTGGTCGAATCCCCCTCTAAGAAGCTGTCGGGTCTCCCGATCGCTCTTGACGGCGAACGGTAGACGAAGGCGGTTGCAGACCAATTGCAATCACGTTGGCGTCGCTGGGGCGATCAATCTACGAAGGCACAACTCTCGCCTCGACCTGCACGGTTACCGAAGACGCGTACCAAAGAGTTGAGCGTCCCGTGTGAACGGGTGGGTTGGTCAGCCGCCCTTGTGAGGACTGACCCGCGACTTCGCAACATGTCGAGCCGGGGGGGACCAGTCCCTATGGAGGGCTGCCTTCACCAAATGGTTCCGCTTTCCAGTGAGGCTGCTCGAGCCGAAGTCCCAATAGGTGGCTTCTAAGACGTTGTGGGTGGCGAACCAATGACTCATGTCGTTGATGAAGACGGCATTGTCGCCACCGCACACCGCGGCCGAACCCGTCACCGGCGCGCCGCCGGCACAGGCGCCCCAGCCAAGCCCCCACTCCGGGAAGGTCATGGGTTTGTGGTGCTGCGCCGAGAAGGAAGCAAGCCAATCGAGACCGTAGGGCTCTGTCTCCATCTGTTGGAACTCAGCCGGCTCACCGGGGTAGCTCTGCCACTCGACGTCAAAGACATCGAGCCCGGTGTAGTCCACATATGCGTTGCCCGGGTAGTAGTTGGCCAAGTTCCCCGAACCGTTGTCACCGCGGCTGGGGTTCCACTCGAACTTGAAGTGCGCACCGGGAACCGACCGCATCGTCGTGATGATCTGACGCCAGTACTGGACGTACTGTTTCGCGTGACCCGGTGCCGCCCACGGGAACCAAATCCCGTTGAACTCCCAACCGACCCGAAGGATGGAACTCCCTTGTCCGTCTGCCACGAGGGTTTGGGCCAAGCTGGCGAAGTACTTGTTGTAGGCCCCGGTTGCGCCCGTGGTGAGCGAGGCACCACGATTCGGCAGCATCGGCACCCCCCAGATCATGGAGTACCCCTGGTTCTGCCACACCGACTGCCCGATCGAAGGATCCGCAATCGTTTGCCAGCTCGACCCATTGATGAAGTCCATGGCGTACTGGACGTGATTCCCAACGTTTGTTCCGAAGCTGCGAACGCCCGCGATGTTGGCCGGTCCGGCGTAGACACCGAGGGCGACGGGAGAGGAATGGCCGTGTCCAGACGTCGCGGCGGACGTCGGAGTAGGCAGCCCCATCTCGGCCACGCTCACCGAGGTGAGGAGGACGATCACGAACCATGCGAGGCGCGAAAGGCGAAGGGGTCGATTCATTTCAGTGGTTGATCCTCGTCCCCTGACCGCCAGGGAACGAGCATCACACTAGGGGCGGATCAGCCCTCCGAGTACGCACCTCCGTGGGCCACGAGCTGGGTCTCATTGAGTCGAGCCCGTCTGCCCACGCTTTAGGGCATCGGGTATTGCCTGAGACACCGAACGGACAAATGCGAGACGACCGGCTCCTAACAATTGGCCTCAGTGGAGTGTCCGTCAGGTGGGTGTGCGGAACGCCTGGGGCTGCCTCGAGGTGCGGACACCTTCACCTGCAATGGCGAACAACAGACAGACAACACCGATTGACGGACCGGTAAGAAACGGATTGCGCGTCGTCTCACCGGTCGAACGCATGAGGGGAAGGATCATCCCCGTGGATGCCCTGAGTGCCGACGAGACGCGTGCATGGCGATCGCTGGCTCTTCGGGCCATCGATGCCAATCCAATGTGCGAGCCCAACTGCGTACTCGCGGCAGCGGCGCACCTCCCTTATGGCCACGAGATCTCGCTGGTGGTGGTCGAGGCCCGAGACCGCTTCTATGCGGCGACGCCCATTCGCCGGCTGGCCCGCCACGGCAGTTTCCGTTTGCCTGTGGCGAGCACGGACATACGGCGCATGACCTACCTCGGCACGCCTCTGGTCGACCGGGAGCGCCCGGTCGAGGCCTGGGCCGAGATGCTGAAGACGCTCTCCACCCATCGGAGCGATGGCGGCTGGATGTACTTCGTCGTCTCCTGGCTGTCCGACGGGCCGGCGTTCTCAGCGCTTCGCCAGGCCACCAGCCGGTTGAGATTCCCGATGCAGGTCCTCGAGGACTTCGAGCAGCCCCTCTTGCACCGGCGAACCGACGGCAACTACACGGACGGTCAATCCAAGCGTCACCTCAGTGACTATCGTCGGCGGGCCAAGCGCATGGCCGAGCATCTCGGCGCGGAACTCGAAGTTGTCAATCTGGCCGGCGACGCTGCCGCGGTGGACGAGTTCATTGCCCTGGAGGCGGCCGGCTACAAGAGGGACAACGGTGTTGCCATGCGGACGCAGCCGGGGGAACCTGCGTATTTCGCTGACATGTGTCGCCGATTTGCCGCCGAGGACCGACTCCACCTGCTTACCCTCCGTGCGGGCGAACGGACCGTCGCGATGCAGATCTCGCTCGAAGCCGATCCCGGCCTTTTCCTGATCAAGGTCAGCCACGACGAGGAGCTCAACCACTTCGATCCGGGCGTACAGCTTCATCTCCGAGCGATGGAGTATTTCCACAATGCAACCGGCGCCGAATGGATTGACGTCTGCACCTTCCCTGACAACGACCTGCTGTTGCGGCTCTATCCCGACCGGCGGAGGACATTGTCAGTCTTGATCGGTTTAGGCGGCCCGCTCAATTCGGCGGTCGTACGCGCAATCCCAACGGCCAAGGGACTCATCCACAACATCCACTCCGTCAGGGAAAGGGTCTCCGCAACGCGGAAGAAAAGTCACGCCGCTCACTGACGATGCATGCATGAAACCGCAGCCCCCCTGGATATGGGCCATGGTATTCACGCCTCGGCTGTCCGGAAGTCAGGGCCTGATCAGTCGCCCGACGCCAGCCCGTACAGTGGGGCTGTCCGTGAGGGCGAGCCGGAGCAGCCGGTCCGGCCTGCGTCAGGAGAGCGTCATGCCCAATCCAGATCCAAGCGAGAGCCAGAAGCCCACGTCGCACGGTGAACCCGGTCAGACAAGTGATGGTGAGCACGACCGAATGGATCGGCACGTCGACGAGCAGGAAGAGCAGTCCTTCCCCGCGTCCGACCCTCATGCGGATTGGTCTGGCCCGCCAGCCTGACGAAGACCGCCCAATCGCTCCATCGAAGACCGGCGTGGACGCCGGAGCGGGCCACAATCACGGAACGCGGGGTCTCTGATCATCCTTGCGCGAGATCAGCTCGGTGCAGAACACTTTGCCCAGCCCCTTGAGGTACAGCGAGCCGCCCCTTTCCATCCAAGGGCGGTCCTGCCGGGAGGGCGGGGTTCGTGATGCGGTAAGACGTTCGTGCGTTGGGTGCGCTGCTCGATGTCGGATCTTTCGTGGCGATTGCGAACCGTCGCCTGCCGACGTGTTAGATCGTCGCTGCGTGGATATCTGCCCCAAGGCATCGCGGGGCAACGGACGCCACCGGTTATCGCTGCGCTGATACCATTCGCCAGCGCGGACACGCGGGTAGGCGCCCGGTGCCCGAAACAACAACCAGTCCAGGGGCGGCGGAATTGATGCCAACAAAAACACCACCTGCCTTGCCGGAAGAACGATCCGTCGACGACGCTGGCCGCACTTCACCCCTACCGGATAGCAGCCATGTCGGGAGAGGCCGCCGATGGTGGCCTGGGGCGGTCTGTCTCGGGCTGTATGTGATCTTGGCCGTCCTCGAGTTCGGACCTTCAACGTACCCTGGAGAGAACCGCATTGCCATAGAGGGCGGGTCGGACGGAGCCAGTCAGATTTGGTTTCTCCAATGGACTCAATACGCTCTCGCCCACGGGCACAATCCGTTCTTTAGTCAATGGCAGAGTTTTCCAACCGGACTCAACGTCATCGATGACACTTCGATGGTGGCGTTGGGAGCGATCTTCTCGCCGATCACAACCCTTTTCGGGCCGATTGTCACCTGGAACGTTCTGCTCCGCTTGGCCGTCGTTCTGTCGGCCTTCTCGATGTGCTTGGTTCTGCGTCGATGGACCAAGTGGTGGCCAGCCGCCTTCTTTGGGGGACTGATCTACGGCTACTCGGCGTACATCATGTTCAACCTGGGGCACCTCTTTCTCGTTTTCGTGCCACTGCCCCCATTGATGTTCTTGCTCCTTTACGAGATCTTGGTTCGCCAAGAATGGCGACCGGCGCGAACGGGAGCGATCCTCGGTGCGTTGTGCGGCGTACAATATCTCATCTCCTCCGAGATCCTGGTCACCACGGTCTTGATGAGTGTCATCGCCACCGCGCTGTACCTCGTAGCTTGCCGAGCAGATCTGGGCACGAAGTGGAGATATATCGGGATTAGTCTCGCGTCCAGCTTCCTGGTGGGCGGAGTCCTTCTCATCTATCCGGTGTTTTTCACGCTCTTTGGAGCAGAGCACCTCCATGGCGTTCCACAATCGCCGGCCACTTTGTCGGCGCTCCACGGCGACCTGTTCTCGCCCCTTGCGGCAGGATCAAGTGAATGGCTTTCACCTCTCCTCCTCAAGTCAGTCTTCGCGAACGTCAGCAGTACAGGGGAGACCCTCTACTTAGGATTACCTCTCATCGTCGTGCTGGCAGCGACGGTCGTATGGCTACGGCATCGTCGGATCATCCTGTTCACGAGCGCGATGGTGGTCGTCGCCTTCGTCTTGTCATTGGGACAGAGGTTGTATATCGACGGGCACTACACCAAGATCCCGCTGCCATTCGAAGTCCTCGCGCACATGCCGTTCCTCAAGTCGCTGCTTGCCGTTCGATTTTCACTCTTCACCGTGATGTTTGCCGCGGGAATCGTGTCGATAGGACTCGATGAACTCTATGGGCGATTGAACCGCTCGACCCCACCCGCTTGGCTTGGGGCCCATTGGAGGGGCAGAGGAGCCGCAGCCCTTCCGCTCGCTATCGGGGCGGCCATGATCCTTCCTTTTGTCGCCAGTGGCGCACAGGCAGCCACACCGGACCATGTTGCTCCCTTCTTCACATCAAGCATGGTGGACGTCATTCCAAACGGAAGCGTTGTCCTTGCCTATCCCTATCCGAAATCGCCACAGGTAGGACACTCCTATACCGACTTGGTTGATCAGGCTCTGCTGGACCAAGCGGTATCTGGAATGCGGTTCAAACTCATCGGAGGGTACGGGTGGTGGCCCGTACCGCACGCGACGTACGCCAGTCCAGATGCACCCCCTCTGGACCCTCCCGCGGTAGAGGCGTTCTTTGATTCGGCCTTCTACACGAGCACATCACCTGCTGAATCGGCATTGCTGTCCCAGAGCTATGTCAGTGCTCTCCGGCAGTTCATGAGTGAGCATCAGGTCGATACGGTGATTGTTCTCCCCCTCGGCAAACATCCCGCCAGCGTGGTCAGCCAGGTCACCGCCGCCATCGGTCCCCCATTGCGATCAGGTGGGGTGACGGTATGGACCCACGTGAAACAGCGTCTCGCTGCTTTGCCCTCGTAAGGGAGCGAGTACGACGCGTAGCGTCACCAATGGTCGAGGCCGTCGTGAAGATGGCCAGCAATTGAGGCCCTACGCGTTTGAGTGGGGAGAGCGGCTTCTGATCCTCGGCGGTGATGGACGCCTGGGCCAGGTCACACCACCAGCATGAAGAAGGACTCGCAGCCGGTAGTGCTCGAAGCAGGTGAAGCCACGCCCGGCCCGCTTGACCTTCTTGACGCACAGGTTGAGACCCTCGGTCGGGCCGTTGGAGGCGCCGGTGCGATGGTGGTTCAAGATCTCGGTGCGCCAGCGCTCGAGTGTCTGTCCGAGCGAGCGGATCTCTTCGACCTCGTCGCCCTTGCAGCCGACAATGGCCTTGTCGAGGAGCACTCTGGCAACCTTGACGTCCTCGGTCAGGTAGATGTCACGCACCGACTCCTTGGCCAGCCAGGCGCCGAGAAGCTCGTCGTGGGGATCGCCGTGGCGCAACCCGAGCAGGACGCGGTCATGACCGCGCTCGTCGAGTCGCTCGTAGCCGGCGAGCAAGAGCTTGCGGATGCGATAGAGCGGGTCAGCCTTGCGGCCTCGATGGCCGAGCGTCTCGTTCTGGACGCGCCGGCGCACCTTGTCGACGCAGCGGTTGGCGACGCGGACCACATGAAACGGGTCGGCGACGCGGATGGCGTGGTCGAGGTGTGGGGACGTGCCGTTGCGATAGCTCTCGGCCAGGTCGGTGGCGACGACACGGACGGCCCTCATCCAGGCCGGGTCCTGGTCGGCACACCATCGGCGCAGGTCAGGGGCGGCGTTGCCCTCCACCATGTCGATGATCCTCTTGCGGTCCAGATCGACCAGGCCGGTCACGTAGATGGTCCTGTGCTCTCTCGTGGCAGACAGGAACGAGGTCTCGTCGATGCCGAGGGCCCGGACCCTCTTGACGCGCTTCGGGTCCTCGATCAAGGGCGTGCCGTGCAGGACTACGGCGTCCATGACGGTCCACCAGCACACTCCGAGCTCACGGGCGACAACGGCGACCGGGAGGGCGAGCTCTCCGACCTGGCGGGTGGCTTCGGCTCCGGCGCGAAGGGTGAGAACGGCCCGTGGAGCCACGTGCTCGGTGCCCTCGGTCCACGTCTTGGCCGCACAATCGGGATCGGCACAGCGCCAGCGCCGCTTCAGCCAGACCAGACGGGCCGGACGTCCGAAGCAGGGCAGGTCCCTGATGTCGACCCTGACGCGGTCCTTGCCCAGCGCACGCACACCACAGCTGGGACACCCGACGAAGTCAGCCGTCGTCTCGACGGTGACGATCACCTCGGAGGGGGTCTCTTCCACCGCCAGCACCGCGAACCCGTCGAGTCCCAACAGTGCTTCAGCCAGACCGGTAGCGTCGTCCATCGTCAGGGGTCCTCCTCGTTGAAGTCGTCACGAAACCTCAACGATGTCGGGACCCCTGGCTAGTTCGCGGATACTTCCCTACGTCACACTCCCCAGTTCAACGCGAAGAGCCGCAATTGAAGCCTTCGTTGCCCCACCGCACGAGCGCGCCCACAGGAGAGAGACTCCTACCGGCTCCGCTCGAATAATGCCTGTCCAGTTGTGGTTCACGGATTCTGTCGGTGACCCCTCTGATGCTCTGCTTCTTCGTTCATCCGCGCACCAAGCTAGGAGTTGGTGCGAGCGCGACCGCCCGCGGGATCGATCGAGACGCCATCCGCGGCAAACGTAATCGTCATGCCCTCACTGGCAGCCTGCACTCGTTCGCTTTCGGCTCCCCAGGACCTCTGTGCATCAGCCACCAACAATTCCAATTCGTCATCGGTGTGGTAAGGATCATGGTGAAAGAGGAGCAACCGATGGACCTCAGCCATGCGCGCGAAGTCAACGACGTGCGCGATAGCCGAATGGCCCCATCCGATGTGGTGGGGATACTCGCCATCGCCGTACTGGGCATCGTGCAACAGCAGGTCGGCGCGGTGGGCCAGGTGGTAGCCGCTCACCCATTCGACCGGTCGCCCGGAGAGGCCCAATCCGAGCCCGGGCTCGTGATCGGGTAGGTACACCAACGAACGGCCATCTTCCTCTATTCGGTATCCCACCGTCGGCCCCTGGTGGGTTACCAACGACGCTCGCACGGACAACGAGCCGATCGTCATCGGTCCCTCGGGAGCGTCGTGAAATTCCAGGTGGGCCGGAATATCGGCCAGTCGCACGGGAAAGAGTGGCGGCGAGAGATAGGTAGAGATTCTGTCGGCCAGCGACTGAACGGGTGAGGACGGGCCCCAAATATGAATCTCGCGACCGGGGTCAAAGAGCGGGCGAAAGAAACCAAGGCCCTGCAGGTGGTCGAGATGGAGGTGGCTGAGCAGTACGTCGATTCGCCCTGCGCCGTCGTTGCTCATCGCGACTCCGAGTGGACGCATGCCCGTTCCTGCGTCGAGCACCAGCATCTCGCCGCTGTCGCCACGCACCTCCACGCAGGAGGTATTGCCGCCGTATCTGAGCGTGTCGGCGCCTGGCGTTGCCAATGATCCGCGGCACCCCCACACCCGGATCCTCATTCCTTCGCCCTCCAGAACACGGTCAGCACGCCGTGCATCTCGCCGACATGGCCGAAGAGTGGGTACGCGGTGACTTCGAACGGATGGCGGGTGCCATCGAGGGTAGTGGCCAGCAGCTTTCGGTGGACGGGTTCGCGTTCGTAGAAGGCCACGCCTGCCGGCGAATCGCGGCGCCTCATTGGCGTCCCGTCGAGATTTCCCAGCTCCAGCATGGCGCCGAACTCGTTGGCGGCGATGCTGCCGATCTCGCCGTAGCTCTTTCCGAGCAGGAGTTCCGCTGCTTCGTTGCAGAACACGAGGATGCCCTCCGCGTCGATCAGGAACATAGGGGTCGCCAGGTTGGCAGCGAACTCCCGGGCAAGGATGAGCACCAGGCTCGGCTCGTTCGTGTTGCTCCCGTCCGTCGCCATGGCTGCAGAATAGTCATGGGACTCGCGTGCCAGCTCGCCCACAGCCAGAAGAGCGACGGGAGCGGATGGGTGTTCGTGCCAACGGCCCCGGGGGCATCGGGCGTATTGCCGGCAGCTCGACGCAAGCGACCCCCCGAGTTCTGCGGCGCCGCCTGTCACCAGGTCAGGCACTTGGTACCATGGTCGCGCCGTGGGCGTCTCGTCCCGAGGCTTAAGCCGCAAAGTGTGCATCAAGGGGCCGCTCCACGATGTCTGAGATTCAGGGACGCCGAATCGTGGCGCTTGTGCTCACGCACAATGCCCCGCAATCTCTCGCACGGTGCCTCGCTGCCATCGACGCCCAAGTTGAGGTACCCGAGGAAGTCGTCGTCGTGGACAACGCGAGCCGACCACCCGTCGAGGCGTCGCTCCTCCCGAAATCTGGTCGGAAGGTGCGAATCATCCGGTCGGAGGTGAACGGCGGACCGGCTGGTGGATGGGCGATTGCCCTGCGGGACTTCCTGGCCAAGGGCTTCACCCACGCCTGGCTGATGGATGACGACATCGTTCCGGAGCCGAGATGCCTCGCCACCTTGTGGGCCGCGACGAGCCACGCTCCGACATCGGCCTTTGTGTTCCCGATTGCGATTCAGCCCGATGGTTCGGTGGGTCGTTGGGGCTCATGGTGCGGCTTCCTGATCTCCCGGGAGATCGTGGAGACGGTGGGATTGCCAATGGAGGAGCTCTTCTGGTGGGCCGAGGATACCGAATACACCCATTGGCGGATCCCTCAGGCAGGCTTCGAACGTTGCATCCTCGAGGAGGCCGTCGTGCATCACGATGCGATCCGCCAGGGAGGGGACATCCCGACGTGGAAGTACTACTACGAGGCCCGCAACATGCTGTATTACCACTTTCACATCATGCACAAGGTGGGCCACTATCCGAAGAACGTCACCCGCTTGATCTTGAGGGTCTTTCTTCGCCAAAGAAAGGATCGGATCGGTTGTCTCGCAGCGATTTGCCGAGGCCTCTACGACGGTGCATTCGGCCACCTGGGCATCCGCTATCAGGTGAGCTCCATGCAGGAGCGAGGTCTCACGGCACCTGCTGCCCCACGTGAGGTCGCATGAGGGGGATCAGTGCCAGTCGTTATCCCGAGGTTGGTCGACGGAGTGTCGCCAATCCGTCAGGGTCAGGAGGCCTTCCGGGACGCTGATCGGATCCGCCATCGATGGCGCTGCTGAGGATTGAGTCAACGGAATCGGCGGTCATCTCAATCGACATATCCGCGGCAACCCACTCGCGTGATCGGTCCCCCAAACCCGGGTCGTCGTCTCGCCATGACAAGTAGTGCTCTATTGCTCTGGACAGCGCGACGGGATCGGCCGGCTTGACCAGCTGGTTGGGGAATCCCCCCATGGAAGCCGTGAGGCCACCAATGTCCGAAGCCACCACGGGAGTTCCGGATGCCATTGACTCATGAACCACCAGGCCCTGGGTTTCCAGCCAGTCGCTCGGCATGACTAGGAGATCGGCTGCCGCCATGAGCTCGGGGATGTCGCTTCGCCGGCCAAGGAAAAGGGTGTTCCCTCCAGCCTGCATCAGTTCTTGCTCGTAACCGGGCTCGGTTGCACCACCGCACACCACGACCTTCGCGTCGGTTGGCAGATCGTGCACCGCCTCCAAGAGAACGTGCACGCCTTTGATCCGCTCCACCCGACCGACGTAGAGGATCATTTTCTCGGCCGGACGGACGCCTATGCCGGCCCTGATGGATCCGCGCTCCGAATCGGGACGTGGGTGAAACCGTTCGAGATCGATGCCAGTGGGTATCGTCGAAAGGCGATCCGCACGAAGGCTGGACCGTCGCGACCACCGAACGGAGGTGTCGTCGGAAGGGACAATGACCTCATCGGCCCGCCGGAGGGCTGCATCGAGCCACCGAGGTTGCTTGATGGGAGGTGGCAAATGGAGATGGGCCACCACGGGCGCGCCGACCATCCGACCGATAGCCAAGGCGACCGGTACATCGCCGGCGTTGTGCACGTAGACGACCGACGGTCGGTCCCGAACACCGAAACGGATGGATCGCATGACCCCGATGGTGGACGACACCGGTGCAACACGCGTCGGAAGCGAGTTTGTCACTTTGGTTGACGTCTTCACGAAGGCCTGCCAGCTCGGCCAGTAGTCACCGAGGCTCTGGTAGAAGAGGTCGACATCCCAACCACGGGCAGTCAGCCCTCGCAGGATGGCAAGCTGCGCCGCCTCAGTGCCTCCCACGGATCCGAGATGGTTGGCGAATGTGAGTACACGTCGATCTGTCATGGCATTACGTCGTGATCCACCAAATTCCAGATTAGGCCGACCGGCGACCACAAAGTTTGGTCCCACGAGGGACGGCCAGGCCCATTGGTTCCGCTTCCCCGCTCGGTCGTGCCGGTGCTACACCACCTGAGCTGATTCGTCGGCCCGACGGGGACGATCCGCATTCATGGGTGCCACGGGCGAGCGGTTCGCGAACAACATTTAGCGAGCGATCTCAGACCCACCGACGTCGTCGCGGTGCGCTCACGATTGTCGACCTTCAGCTTGGTCTGAGTTCGCTCGCGGTGGGGCGGTCTGGTTCTCGTTGAATCGGTGCCGGGCCGGCCAAGCCGGCCCTGTGCCACTTTCAGCAGAAGACGCGAAGGCCCCCATAACGTCCTCCCTCGACACATAACTGCTGATCGACCGCGGCAACGGTCGGAGAGGAGGCCGCCATGGGGACCGTGGCCAGGCTACTGGACGAGCACGTCAGCTTTCGCTGTACCTCGGTGGACCGCATCGGTGTCCACGGGTACATCCCGGGCATCCAATACGAGTTCGGACTGGTCAAGTTCCTGCTCAACTGGGGAGGAACCATTCCCTCCCCAGCCCTGCTCAACCGCAACCACGAACGGCTCGTCGCCGAGCTCGAGGCGCTCGAGGCAAGGACCGGCGTCCCGGTCGTGCGTTTCAAGACCGGAGAGTCCAAGGAGGACCTGGCGCGTCCTTTCCAAGACGCTGCCACGGCAACTGGTCGCCCAGGGCTGGTGCTGGTGGGCAAGGCCCAGGAACGGACTTCGGTCTGGCGCGGCTACGTCGACGATACCCACCCCGGGCATCGCCCGAGTCATCCCCACATGGCCTGGCGTCGTCAGTCATCGGTGCCCGACCACTGGTACTTCTACTTCGCCGACCCTGAATGGGGACCGGCCTTCGTCAAGATCTGCACTTACGCGCCCTACCCGCTGTGGTGCTGCGCCAACGGGCACGAGTGGGCCAAATGCCAGCTGACCAAGGCCGGGGTCGGCTACGAGGCCCTCGACAATGGACTGCGCAGCGTCGAGGACCCCGCCCTCGCCCATCGCATCTGCGCCCGTCTCGGTGCGGGCCATCTCCGCGGACTTCTGGCCCGCATGATGACCGTCGTCCCCGACCCCCTCTGCGCCCACGATCGCGCAGCCGGGTTCGAATGGTCCTTCTCCCTCGCCCAGTTCGAGGTCTCCGACACCGCGGTGTTCGACCAGCCGCGCCGGGCCCGGGCCTGGTTCGAGGCGGCCATCGGCGACCACCTCGATCTCGGTCGTCCCGAGCGCGTCTCCCTGCTCGTCGATCGCCGCGTGCTCAGCGGCGCCAGGTCCAAGACCCCAGGACGCTTCGCCACCGAGGTCATCACCCGCGACACCGCACCCCAGCTCCAGGTCCACTACAAGTCATCGAAGGCCAAGGCCTACCTCAAAGAAGGCCGGGCCCTCCGCGTCGAGACCACGGTGAACAACGCCAGGGACTTCGCCCTGCACAAGACGCTGAGCGCCGAGAACTGGAACGCACTGCGCCGAGCCGGGGCCGACACCAATGCCCGCTTCTTGGCCACTCTCGGCGAGGGACGGCCGGGCCTACCCGACCCGGCCACACTCGAGTCGATCGTCCTCCCAAGCGTCCACGACGGCCAGCGTGCCCCCGGCCTGCGCTTCGGAGACCCGAGAACTATGGCTCTCCTCGGTTCCATCGCCGCCTTCGCCCACGTCATCGGCGGACTGACCAACAAGTCCCTACGAGCCCAGATGACCGCTCATTGGCGCACGGACTACTCCTCGGCCCAGGCCTCCTATGACCTGCGGCGACTCCGTCTGAAGGCCCTCATCGAACGCGTGGACGGGACCAACACCTATCGCGTCACACCTCACGGGCTCCGTGTCAGCGCCTTCTTCACCGAGCTCGCCACCCGCGTGGTCGTCCCGGCTCTCACAGATCTTGCCGATCTGGCGCGCCCGTCTCCGCCAGCGCCACGCCCACTCGTCGCCGCCTGGAGAACCTACGACCGCGAGCTCGACCATGCAGTCCGCACGGCCCGGCTGGCTGCCTGACGCAAAACTTGCCTCATCTGTTCCGAATCAGACTGTCAAGTGGGTCTAGGGCATCTGAGAGACCCTCGCTCGCCGGGTCGGGCTCACTTGAGCGACACCTTCAGGATCTGTGCCACAAGTCAGAGCCGGCACCCAGCCCGCGGGGGTCCGCTTCGTAACGAGGCCGTTCACGTGGCGTCCACTCGCATGCACCCATACATCGAGCTGATCAGATGACGTGCGATCCTTCTCGCATGAACTGGATCTCGTGGTTCTTCGTGAACCCTAATCCGGTGTAGAGATGGATGGCAGCACCGTTGTCGGCGTCTACCTGCAAATACGCCCGTTTCGCACCCACAGATCTCCCCCACTCCGCCAGAACCGCAATGGTGCGTAGTCCGTACCCCTGCCGCCGAGATGAACTGGCCGTTGCGAGGTTAAAGAACCCAAGCCATTCACCCTGCACCACGGCTCTGCCCACCGCCACGACGTCCCCTGTTGACTTCATGACAGAAGCAAACCGTTGTTCAGCTGTGACCGAGGCCAACATCTCGACTAGAACACGGGCCTCTCTGATGCCCTCTCCCTCAATCGCGATCCATTCTTCAATCCAGGCGGAAGTCGCAATTGGCTCCACAACTGCCGGCTCAACGGACTTTCGGATCGACGCCAGGTCACTCAGGGTCATGACCAGCACGTCATCAATGGACTCGTATCCCAACGATGCAAGAGACTTCTGGAGGTGGCTGGGCCGAGACGCTGGTGAAACCTGAATCAGCGCTGGCGCACCTCGAGATCCATAGAAGGCGGACACATCACGCAACTTCTCTCCGAGCGGCAGCACACCGTCGGCCACGGGAAGCCCGGAATTCGCTCGTGTTCCGAGCACGCCGGAATATCTGAGCACCCACCCATCGAGCTCGACCCGCTCAAGCGACGGCCATGCCTCAGCTCCGAGCCTCTCAAGCTCACGAACCGCCGATTCCGTAGTCACCGATCGCTCCATGTAATACATTGCCACCATAGATCAGCGGCATGGGGTGTGCAGTGCCTTCACTTATTCGCACGAACTGGCTCATACTTTGCTTACTTCTCGTCGCCGTCGCTGTCGCCACTCTTCTCGGACTCTTGGTCCACGCCCAGGCCTTGGCAGCCGTTGCCGCAGGAACCGCCACCGTCACCGTTGTCTTGGGATTCGAGCTGCTCCGCAAACGGGAAGTTCACGACAGTCGTCAAGATGAGTATGCAGAGCTTCTCAAGATCGCAGATCCACTCGACATCCGAGTGCTGACCACCTTCATCTCCGATCTGGGTGAAGTGCTGCCCAGCATGACCAAACCCTTGGAGGATGACATCGTCGAATTTTCGGACGCGGTCGTAAGAGCTGAGAAGAGTGAGATTCCCCTCTTCCGAACCCTCGCGAAGGAGCTCTTTGACACGACGATCGCGTCCTATGCAGTCGCCGCCGCTCCTTCCGACCAGGTCCCACCGACCGATCCGTGGCATGCCTGACTATTTTCGAACCACAAACGGGCTGATTCTCTTCGGCCTAAGTATCTCCATTGCGATCGCGGTCCTGCTGGCAGTCGTAACCGACGCTCGCGCACTCGCAGGCATCGCCGTCGGGGCGACGGTCTTTGCCGTGATAGTGCTTCTCCTGCTGCTGCAAGACGCTACGAAGGAAGGTCGAGGGCTCGACCTCTATGCGCAGCTTGCCGAGACGTTGGATCCCTTCGGATCGTCAGAGCGAACTCGTCTCATCGAGTTTTGCGAAAGGTTGCTGAAGATCCAGTCCTCATCCAACCGGATTGAGCTCAGCAGTGTCCTGAACCTCGTGCAAGTGCTCGGTCATTCTGAGTCGGATCCACACTCGAGCAGAGACTTCAGCAACCGCCTGGCGGCGGCTACGAGCATTCGCGACGGCCGTCTCATCGTCCCGAAACATGAACGTCCTGAGATTACCGATCTGTACTTCAGCCTAAATGGTCCCGTGTGGGCCACTACGGGCAGTAAGGACAAGAGCTGGTGGGGAAAACACAGCGACGTCTACCTCGATGCGAACCGGCAAGCACATGAGATTCACGGAAAGGAAATCGAGCGCATTTTTGTCTTGGAGGACTTGGACGACACCGAGATGCACAGCATCATGGCCCGCAACCAGGCATCAGGCGTGAAGGTATTCGTCGTGAGCAAATCCGAAGTCGAGGCCCGGAAGAAGCCTTATTTGCTCATCAACATGACGATCTTCGGCGAGCAGTTTGTACATCGCGACATCAACAACGACGACGGTGAGACAGTGGAGTACCTGTACTCTTCTGTTTATTCCGATGTCGTTCGACTCTCGAATATCTTTCTCGAGCTCCGGGATATATCTCGTCTCCTCCCGAAGAGTGAAAACTCTGTGGAATCACGTCTTTTCGAGGGGACCACACACGACGTGTGAGAGGGCTCGAACTCTCAACCTAGCGAGGCCTCCGGACGAAGATTCTGAACTGCATCAACTTGAATAATCCCAGCTAGATGGGCATGTCGATATACCACCGACGACCGCTCATGACCGACTTTCCGATCCTTCGAGCGCGGATCGAGCGCGAAGCAGCGTGACATCTCTCAGGCACTGATGGTCTGTTCCGCGTCCCTCTCGACCACGAGTGAAGGAGCCAGAAAATCGAAATGCGTCTCGATCGACTACGCCCCGATTGCGGATCATCTGCTTTAGGACAACAAAGTCGTCGTCCCGACCGGATTGTGGACGCAACCTCCGAGGGTGTCTTGGTCCATCTCGTGAACTACCGGCGCACCTAAGGAGGACTTCAAGCGTCGCGGTATAGCGGCTCTTCGCGTTGAACTGGGGAGTGTGACGTAGGGAAGTATCCGCGAACGCGGCCAGGGGTCCCGACATCGTTGAGGTTTCGTGACGACTTCAACGAGGAGGACCCCTGACGATGGACGACGCTACCGGTCTGGCTGAAGCACTGTTGGGACTCGACGGGTTCGCGGTGCTGGCGGTGGAAGAGACCCCCTCCGAGGTGATCGTCACCGTCGAGACGACGGCTGACTTCGTCGGGTGTCCCAGCTGTGGTGTGCGTGCGCTGGGCAAGGACCGCGTCAGGGTCGACATCAGGGACCTGCCCTGCTTCGGACGTCCGGCCCGTCTGGTCTGGCTGAAGCGGCGCTGGCGCTGTGCCGATCCCGATTGTGCGGCCAAGACGTGGACCGAGGGCACCGAGCACGTGGCTCCACGGGCCGTTCTCACCCTTCGCGCCGGAGCCGAAGCCACCCGCCAGGTCGGAGAGCTCGCCCTCCCGGTCGCCGTTGTCGCCCGTGAGCTCGGAGTGTGCTGGTGGACCGTCATGGACGCCGTAGTCCTGCACGGCACGCCCTTGATCGAGGACCCGAAGCGCGTCAAGAGGGTCCGGGCCCTCGGCATCGACGAGACCTCGTTCCTGTCTGCCACGAGAGAGCACAGGACCATCTACGTGACCGGCCTGGTCGATCTGGACCGCAAGAGGATCATCGACATGGTGGAGGGCAACGCCGCCCCTGACCTGCGCCGATGGTGTGCCGACCAGGACCCGGCCTGGATGAGGGCCGTCCGTGTCGTCGCCACCGACCTGGCCGAGAGCTATCGCAACGGCACGTCCCCACACCTCGACCACGCCATCCGCGTCGCCGACCCGTTTCATGTGGTCCGCGTCGCCAACCGCTGCGTCGACAAGGTGCGCCGGCGCGTCCAGAACGAGACGCTCGGCCATCGAGGCCGCAAGGCTGACCCGCTCTATCGCATCCGCAAGCTCTTGCTCGCCGGCTACGAGCGACTCGACGAGCGCGGTCATGACCGCGTCCTGCTCGGGTTGCGCCACGGCGATCCCCACGACGAGCTTCTCGGCGCCTGGCTGGCCAAGGAGTCGGTGCGTGACATCTACCTGACCGAGGACGTCAAGGTTGCCAGAGTGCTCCTCGACAAGGCCATTGTCGGCTGCAAGGGCGACGAGGTCGAAGAGATCCGCTCGCTCGGACAGACACTCGAGCGCTGGCGCACCGAGATCTTGAACCACCATCGCACCGGCGCCTCCAACGGCCCGACCGAGGGTCTCAACCTGTGCGTCAAGAAGGTCAAGCGGGCCGGGCGTGGCTTCACCTGCTTCGAGCACTACCGGCTGCGAGTCCTTCTTCATGCTGGTGGTGTGACCTGGCCCAGGCGTCCATCACCGCCGAGGATCAGAAGCCGCTCTCCCCACTCAAACGCGTAGGGCCGGTATAGCTCGGTCGAGTCCCACCTGTCAGCTGAGCCGTTTGGAGTGTGATCTGACACTCCACCGTCCAACAACCGATTAACAGATCGATGTTCGCGGCGATTTTGGTAGGTCATTCGTTCGTCTTCAGGTCATTCTAAAGGTCAGCTCAGGTCTTACTCAGAATGAGCAAGGACCGACTGTGACTCCTCTGCTCATCATGCAATCCTGATTGACGCCATCAAACGACATGGGATACTGTCGGCTCGGCGAGGGGGACTGACTTGCAGGGGGAACCTGTCATGCACTCGCGAGTTCGCTCTGTTCGCTTCGTCGTCTTCGCTGTAGTTTGTTTCACAGCGCTGCCGTTCATGGAAGTGTCTCCATCATCGGCGTCTGTCAACTCGCCTGGTGGGTCTGAGACGGCACATATCGGCGCGTTCGACACCGGGGGCTACTGGATGGTTGCCTCCGACGGCGGGATCTTCGGGTACAACGACGCCGACTTCTTCGGATCCCATGGGGGATCGCCCCTCAACCGGCCGATCGTCGGCATGGCCAGTACGTCTGATGGGAACGGCTACTGGCTGGTTGCCTCTGATGGGGGGATCTTCGGGTACGGCGACGCCAGGTTCTTCGGGTCCCATGGGGGATCGCCCCTCAACCGGCCGATCGTGGGCATGGCCAGTACGCCTGATGGAAACGGCTACTGGCTGGTGGCCTCCGACGGTGGCATCTTCGGGTACGGCGACGCCGGGTTCTTCGGGTCCCATGGAGGATCACCGCTGAACCAAGCGATTGTTGGCATGGCCAGCACACCTTCTGGCAACGGATACTGGTTGGTGGCCTCTGATGGGGGGATCTTCGGGTACGGCGACGCCAGGTTCTTCGGGTCCCATGGGGGATCGCCCCTCAACCGGCCGATCGTGGGCATGGCCAGTACGCCTGATGGAGACGGCTACTGGCTGGTGGCCTCCGACGGTGGCATCTTCGGGTACGGCGACGCCGGGTTCTTCGGGTCCCATGGAGGATCACCGCTGAACCAAGCGATTGTTGGCATGGCCAGCACACCTTCTGGCAACGGATACTGGTTGGTGGCCTCCGACGGTGGCATCTTCGGATACGGGGATGGCGCAACTTCGTTCTATGGCTCCCAGGGTGGCTCACCGCTGAACCGACCCATCGTTGGTATGGCGTCGCTGCCTCGCGCTCATGGATACTGGGCCGACGACGGCTGCTACTACTACCTTCAGGGTGGCCAGTGGTTTAGCAACTATTGCGTGCGCTACGGACAATATAGCGACGGGTCCACCGATTTTACCCTTTGGAACTTCTACCTCTACCCCGGTCCTGGTCAGGTCCCCACGAAGATTCAGTACCAGCTCGACGTTTCTGATCCTACGTACACAACATTTCGGATAGAGGCCGACCCGGCAATCTTCGCTTATGTCGCCTGGATCCGCGTACCGAACAACGGTTCCGCACCTCAATATCTGGTGTGTAGCGAACCTCCGATCTACGGAACGTGCAACTGGTTCACGATCGATCAGATCGAAGCGGCACTCGGAGTCGGGGGACGGCAAGCGTACCTAGTACCCTGGACGCTCTACCTTCCTCTGTAGCAACGAACGAGTTTATCCAAGAGGACTACAGCGGCGTTGAAAACTTGCTGCAGAGCGAGCAGTTCGCTGATGCGATACCAAACTGCGTGACCGGATGTGGCGTGTACGATGACACTGATACCCAGATAGGTGAGACGTACCTTCTTCGCCGGCCCGACCCGGGGTCAGAGGCCGCAGCTCCTGCCCCGGCGGCCATAGCAACCTCGCCGCCGCAGAACTAAACCCAGGGGTCGTGCAATTGAAAGGGTTGATGAGTCGCCGCTGACCAGCGCAAACGACGACGAAAGCTCCGGGGGAGAGACTCGAACTCTCAACCTAGCGGTTAACAGCCGCTTGCTCTGCCATTGAGCTACCCCGGAAGGGTCGAGAAATCAGGCCCCGAACGATACCAGCGGACCGGGTAGTCGCCGTTGACGGTGGGCCAGGCCTACCGGTGCGATCAGGACTCTTCGAGATAGTCCCTCAGGAGGTGAGCGGCGTCGGGTCGGCGCAGTTTCGCCAAGGTCTTGGATTCGATCTGACGCACTCGCTCCCGCGTCACCCCGAACTCCTTGCCTACTTCTTCGAGCGTGCGGATCTTGCCGTCGTCGAGGCCGAACCGGAGCCGTACCACGTCCTGCTCGCGCTCGGACAGGTGGCCGAGCGCCTCTCGCACCGCGGCGTCCAACAGGGAGCGGGTCGCCGCATCGTCGGGGACCACTGCACCCCTGTCCTCAATCAGGTCGGACAGGTTGAAGTCGTCCTCGTCACCTACGGGTTGCTCGAGTGAGACGGTGTCCTGGTTGATGCGAAGGATCTCGCGTACACGCTCCATCGGGAGCTCGACACGATGCGCCACCTCTTCGATCGTCGGCTCACGACCCAGCTCCTGCAACAGTTGGCGCTGCGCCCACACCACCTTGTTGATCGTCTCGACCATGTGCACCGGGATCCGGATGGTGCGCGCCTGGTCGGCGATCGCCCGGGTGATGGCCTGGCGGATCCACCACGTGGCATAGGTGGAGAACTTGAAGCCCTTGGTGTGGTCGAACTTGTCGACCGCCCGCATCAGTCCGAGGTTGCCCTCCTGAATCAGGTCGAGGAAAGCCAGGCCGCGGTTGCGGTATCGCTTGGCGATCGAGACCACGAGGCGCAGGTTGGCCTCAATGAGCTCGTCCTTCGCCTTTAGGCCCTTGCGCATGAGCCGCCTGTTCCGAGTCAGCCCGTCGGCGTCGAGCAGGTCCTCCCGTGGCCCCTCACCGGCCAGGGCGAAGTCGTGGGCCGCCAGCCTGGACGCGGCGGCGTTCCCTTCCTCAATGGTCCGTGCGATCTCGACCTCGAGCTCGGCGTTCAGCAGCGGGACCCGGCCGATCTCCTTGAGATAGGTGTGCACGGGGTCCTCGGCGCTGCCGCCCGACTCACCGCCTGTGCTGGTGGACCGCTTGCCGTTGGCCTCCCGCCGTGCCTCCGCCCTCACGGCGCCGTTGGATCTCGCCCGTGGTTCCTTGCTGACGGTGACCTCGACGGTCACGACCTCCTCGACTTCCTCCTCGACCAACACGACGCCTTCGGCGGTGACGCGGTCGATCAATGTGGTGAGGACTTCGGGTGTCAGCTCAACGGCGTGCAGGGCTTCGATCAACTCGTCTTGCGTGAGCTGCCCCTGCTCGCGTCCGATGGCGAGCGCAGCATCGAAGTCGACTTGCGACACGCCGGGTGGGAGCGCGACGTGCGCGATCGACGCCAGGGACTCAGCTGCCTCGCGCGCCACGTCGACACCATCGTCGTCGATGACGATTGCAGAATCCTCGCTCACGCCTGCCCTGCCACTTGTGTCATTCCTCCGGCTCCCTCTGAGTCAACCACGCTACCAACCGATCGCCCGCGTCGCGCCCAGAAGGGGATTCTTCGAGTTCGTCCAGCCAGAGCCGCACCTGAGCCGTCTCTGCCGCCCGGGCCCGCCATGAGTCGTCCCCCGCTCGAGACTCGATCTCCACGTCGGCCAGCGCGCGACGGGCCGCTCCGCGCAGGAGCACGGAGACCACCGAGTCGACTGGGTCGCCCAACTCTGGGTCTCCCGTTATCGGCTCCTCGACTATGACGCGTCGCAACAGGCTTGCCACCTCCGGTGACGCGGACTCCACGGCCTCGTGCACGCTGTCGTTCTCCAAGAGCCCGACGAACGCCTGACGTTGGAGGGAGTCTGTAAAGAGGACCGCGTGCACTCGGTCCCTTACATCTTCGGGTCGGTGGACCGCGAACTTGAGCGCCTCGAGGCCCGGGCCTGGTCGCAGCGCCGTTGCCAGGAGCGCCACGCCGAGGTCGTCCTCGGGGGCAAACCGGTCGCCGTCGTCCTCGGGGTACTCGTTCGGCGGGGGCTCGTCCCGGCGTCCGCGGCCCCTCCGGGCGGGGCTCTCGGCCGGAGGGTGGGCACGAAGATGTTCCAGGCGCTCCCGGAGACGTGCCGGGTCGACCCGGCACTGGTCGGCCAGCTGCATCACGTACTGGTCGCGCACCAGGTCATCGGGGTGCTCGGCCACCGCCGCCAAGGCAGCCTCAGCCGCCCGCGCTCTGCCCTCCGCGGTGGTGAGATCGCCCGCTCCCAGCATGCGGTCCACCCGGAACTGCAGGAACGGCCGGGCCTCCTTGATCGCCCGGGCCAGTGACGCGGGGTCGGTGCGGGCGAGCTCGCCGGGGTCGCTGCCGCCGGGAAGGTCCGCCACCACCACGTCGACCTCGTGCTTGCGCTCCCACTCGTACACACGCGACGTCGCACTCTGCCCCGCGGCGTCGGCGTCGTACGCGAGGACGATGCGCTTGGCGAAGTTGCGCAGCAGGGTGAAGTGCTCCTCGGCCAGCGCGGTGCCGCACGTCGCGACCGCCCACGGCACGCCGGCCTGAAAGCAGCCGATGACGTCGGTGTAGCCCTCGCACACCACGACCTCGCCCTGCGCGATGATCCCCCGCTTGGCCCAATTGAGCGCATAGAGCGTGCGGCGCTTCGCGTAAATCGGCGACTCCTGGGAATTCTTGTACTTGGGTTCGGGCCGCTCCGAGGGTGCGAGCCCGGGCCGCGGGGGAAGGATACGACCACCGAGGGCGACCGGGCGACCGGATGGGTCGCAGATCGGGAACAAGAGGCGAGCGCGGAAGAAGTCCTGGGCGCGGCCGCGACGGTTGACGAAACCCAGGCCCGAGTCGGACAGCACCTTCTCGGGGAGTCGCAGCGCCTTGGCCAGAGCATCCCAGTCATCAGGTGCCCACCCCAACCGGAACTGGCGCACCACGTCGCCGTCGTAGCCACGCGAACGCAGGTAGTCGCGGGCGGGACCGGCGTCGGGCGCGCGCAGCAGGCGCTCGTGGTACCACTCGACGGCGCGCTCCATCGCGTCGAGCAGTTCGGATCGGCGTTTGTGGTCCCGTCCCGCCTCCTGGTCCTCGTGCAGCGTGATGCCGGCCCGGTCGGCCAGGTACCGCACGGCATCCACGAAATCGAGATGATCCATGGCGCGGACGAAGGTGATGGCGTCACCGGACTCCTGGCAGCCGAAGCAGTAGTAGAAGCCCTCCTCGGCATTGACGCTGAACGACGGCGTCTTCTCGGTGTGGAAGGGGCACAGCCCGCTCCAGCGCCGGCCGACCTTCTTCAACAGCGCGTGCTCGCTGATCAGGGCCACGATGTCGGTGGCCGCCCGGACCTGGGCCACTTCCTCGTCCGGTATCCCCACGCCTTGACGGTACCGCGGCGCTGTCGCCGCCCAGACCTGGCCTAGGTTCGCCCCATGGCCGTCACGATCTACGGCGTCTGCGCCCTGACCTTCATGATGGGGATGTACGCCCTGGAGGCCCGCGGCCGGGCATTCATCCTGGCCTTTGCCCTGGGTTGTGCCCTCTCGAGCTCCTACGGCTTCCTCTCGGGCGCCTGGCCCTTCGGCGTGGTCGAGGCGATCTGGACGGTGGTCGCGCTCCGGCGCTACCTGGTCGCCGGCCGGTCCGGGAATCCGGCCTCCTAGCTGGCCCTGGCCGGCGCGGCTGCCTCGGTCTCCTGGGCCTGCGCCGCCAGCACGGCCTGTGCGGCGGCCAGGCGGGCCACCGGGACCCGGAAGGGCGAGCAGCTCACGTAGTCGAGCCCGGCCGAGTAGAAGAAGTCGATGGAGGCCGGATCGCCCCCGTGCTCGCCGCAGACTCCGACCTTCAGGCCGGGCTTGGTGGCCCGGCCGCGTTCGGTCCCCAGCCGCACCAGCTCGCCGACGCCGTCGAAGTCGACCACATCGAAGGGGTTGCGCGGCAAGAGCCCGAGCTCGAGGTAGGCGCTCATCATGCGGCCCTCGACGTCGTCGCGGGAGAAGCCGAACGTCATCTGGGTCAGGTCGTTGGTGCCGAAGGAGAAGAAGTCGGCCACCTCGGCGATCTCGGCGGCCCGCAGGGCGGCCCGGGGCGTCTCGATCATCGTCCCGATCGTCACCTCGAGCGAGCCCGCCCGGGCGGAGCCGGACTTGGCCGCCCCCTTGGAGGGACGGGGCGTCCGCTCCTGGTTGACCTCGGCCACGGCGTCCTCGACCCAGCCCCGGGCCAGCGCCAGCTCCTCCCGGCTCACCGTCAGCGGGATCATGATCTCGACGACGGGGTGTCCCCCGTCGGCCACCCGTTGGCGCGCCGCCTCCATGAGGGCGCGCACCTGCATGGCGTAGAGCCCGGGCTTGATCACCCCGAGCCGCACGCCGCGCGTCCCCAGCATCGGGTTGGACTCGCGCCAGGAGAACGCGGCCTCGTAGAGCCGCCGCTCCTCGGGGTTCAACCCGACGGTGGCCTCCTTGTGCGCCAACTCCTCGGTGGAGGGCAAGAACTCGTGCAGCGGCGGGTCGAGCAGGCGCACGGTCACCGGCAACCCGTCCATGGCGGCGAGGATGGCGATGAAGTCCTCGCGTTGGACGACGCGCAGCTCCTCGAGCGCGGCGGTCTCCTCGGCCGGCGAGTGGGCCAGGATCATCCGGCGCACCACGGGGAGCCGGTCCTCCCCGAGGAACATGTGCTCCGTGCGGCACAGGCCGATGCCCTCCGCGCCAAGCTTGCGCGCGTTGGCCGCGTCGTCGCCGGTGTCGGCGTTGGCCCGGACGGCGAGGTGCCCCTTCCGGATGTCGTCGGCCCACGACAGCACGGTGTCGAAGGCGGCGGGTGGCTTCGCCGCGGTGAGCGGGACCTGCCCAGCCACGACGACGCCGGCGCCGCCATCGAGCGAGGCCCAGTCCCCCTCGGAGAGGGTGACGCCGTTCGCGCTGACCTGGTGGTCGCCGAGGCGCAGGACGTCGGCGCCCACGACCGCCGGCTTGCCCCAGCCGCGCGCCACGACGGCGGCGTGGCTGACCAGACCGCCCCGGGCGGTCAGGATCCCCTCCGCGGCGAGCATGCCGTGGACATCCTCGGGCGACGTCTCGTTGCGGACGAGGATGACCGGCTCGCCGCGTCCCGCCGCCTCGGCGGCGTCGTCGGCCGTGAAGTAGATGCGCCCGACCGCGGCACCCGGGCTGGCCCCGAGGCCCTTGGCCCAGGTGGCGAAGCCCGAGCCGGCGAACTGAGGGTGCAGCACCGCGTCGAGGTGGTCCTCGGTGATGCGCGTCACCGCCTCCGCCTTGGAGATACCGAGGTCGCTCGGACGGACCATGTCCACGGCCATCTTCAGCGCGGCGGCGCCGGTGCGCTTGCCCACCCGGGTCTGGAGCATCCAGAGCTTGCCCTGCTCGATGGTGAACTCGGTGTCGCACATGTCGGCGTAATGCGCCTCGAGGCGGGAGAAGATGTCGAGCAACTCGGCGTGGACCGCAGGGAACTTCCTCTTCAGCTCCGAGATGGGCTCGGTGTTGCGGATGCCGGCCACCACGTCCTCACCCTGCGCGTTGACCAGGAAGTCGCCGTAGGCGCCCTTGGCGCCGGTCGCGGGGTCGCGGGTGAAGCCGACGCCCGTGCCCGAGTTGTCGTCGCGGTTGCCGAAGACCATCGCCTGCACGTTGACCGCCGTGCCGAGGTCGTGCGCGATGCGCTCGCGCTCGCGGTACGCGATGGCGCGGGGCCCGTTCCAGCTGCGGAACACCGCCTCGATGGCGCCGCGCAGCTGCTGCGCCGGCTGCTGGGGAAAGGGCTTGCCCGTGTGGCGCTCGACGATCTGCTGGTAGGAGTCGACGAGATACCGCAGCAGCTCGGTGGGCACCTTGGCGTCCGACGTCGTCCCGGCCAGCTCCTTGGCGGCGTCGAAGAGCGAGTCGAACTCCTCGCCGGGCAGGTCGAGGACGATGCGGGCGTACATGGCGATGAAGCGCCGGTACGAGTCGAAGGCGAAGCGCTCGTCTCCGGTCTGCTTGGCCAGGCCCTCGACGGAGTCGTCGTTGAGGCCGAGGTTGAGGACGGTGTCCATCATGCCGGGCATGGAGAACTTGGCGCCCGAGCGCACCGAGACCAGCAGCGGGTCGGCGGCGTCGCCGATGGCCTTGCCCATGGACGTCTCGAGCCGGGCCCGGGCCGCCGCCACCTCGGCGTCGAGGCTCGTGGGCCAGCCACCCGCCATGTAGGCCCGACAGGCGTCGGTGGAGATGGTGAACCCCGGCGGCACCGGGAGCTCGAGTACCGACGTCATCTCGGCCAAATTCGCGCCCTTGCCGCCCAGGAGGTCCTTGAGCTCCATGGGTGGACGGGCGTGCGTGTGGTCGAAATCGAAGACGTACGGCATCGGGCCTCCTTGCCCTGGCGGGCGCACCGCGGAGCGAGCGCGGTCACGGCGGTCACTCCCCTCCCGACCTGGGACGGGTCAAGCCAGCCTAGTTTCCCTCCGGCGATCGCCCCGAGCGAGATTCAGCGCCGGGCGCCGCCCTCGGACTCGTCTTCGGGCCCCCCCGCATCCCCCTTGCCGGAGCCCGTGACCTGGCGCTCGAAGACCTCCTTGGCCTGACGCATGAAGTCGCGCACGACGGCCAGTTCGTCCTCCTTGAACCGCTGGGCCAGGCGCCGCATGTCCTCGGCCAGGGGTTGCTGCAACCCCTCCAGGCGCAGCCGCGCGGCCGGCACGATCTCCACCCACACCCGGCGGCGATCTTCGGTGTCGCGCCGCCGTGTCACCATGCCCGCCTCCTCCAGGCGGTCGAGGATGAAGGTGACCGCCCCCGTCGTCAGCCCGCTCTCCTCGGCGAGGTTTCCCGCGGTGAGCGGGCCCAGGCGGCCAATAAGGTCGAGGCAGCGCATGTCGGTCCTGCTCAGCTTCAGCTTCTTGGCCAGACCCTCGTTGAAGTCACTGGCCGCGCCGAGGTACCCCATGATCTCGTTGCGCAGCTGCTGCACCAGGTCTCGTCGCGACGGGTTGTCTTGACACCTAAGTAACTTTAGCATTAAGTTTCTTTTCCAGTGGCCTATTCTTCCGACTCCATCGCCGTCGAGGCGCACGACCTGGTCAAGGTCTTCCCCAACGGCAACGTGCGCGCGCTCGACGGCGTCTCACTCGAGGTCGAGACGGGCACCGTGCTCGGCTTGCTCGGTCCCAACGGCGCCGGCAAGACCACGGCGGTGCGCATCCTGTCCACGATCCTCGAACCCGACGAGGGCACGGCCGCCATCCTCGGCCACGACGTGGCGCGCGAGCCCGACGTCGTGCGCCGCATCATCGGGCTGGCCGGCCAGTACGCCACCGTCGACGAGAACCTGACCGGCCGCGAGAACATCCGCATGGTCGGCCGCCTGAGCCACCTGAGCCGCAAGGTCTCCTGGGCCCGGGCCGACGAGCTGCTCGAGGAGTTCGGCCTGACCGACGCGGCGAACCGCGTCCTCAAGACCTACTCGGGCGGCATGCGCCGTCGCCTCGACCTGGCCGCTGCGCTGGTGGCCGGCCCGCCGGTCCTCTTCCTCGACGAGCCCACCACCGGCCTCGACCCCCAGAGCCGCCAGGACCTCTGGGGCGTCATCGAGGACCTGGTGGCGCGAGGGCACCACCGTGCTGCTCACCACCCAGTACCTCGAAGAGGCCGACCGCCTATGCCGCGACATCGTGGTGGTCGACCACGGGCGCGTCATCGCCGAGGGCACGCCGGCCGAGCTCAAGGCCGACCTGGGCACCTCGGTCATCGCGGTCACCCTCGGCGACGTCGACGCCGTGGCGGACGCGGTCCGGCTGCTCGCGCCCCTGGCGGACAAGGCACCCGTGGTCGACCACGAGGTCGTCGAGCTCACGGTCGAGAACGGCCCAGCCGTAGGCGCCGAGGTGCTGCGCGCCGCTCGACGCCGCCCAGATCCCCGTGGCCGGCCTGGCCCTGCGCGAGCCCAGCCTCGACGACGTGTTCTTGAGCCTGACCGGGCACAAGACCGAGGCCGAGACGGACCAGGAGCGTGCGGCGCGCCGTGCCGGCAATCGGCGACGTGCCGCGGACGCCGCCGCCATGGACGCTGACGGAAAGGACGCCGCATGAGCACCATCGTCCTCCCCCGGACGCCGTCGTGCGTCCGGCCCCCCAGGCGGGCAGCCGCATCGGCTGGGTCGTCCAGGACACGCTCGACGGTGACCTGGCGCAACCTGCTGGCGCTGGTCCGCACCCCCGAGACCGTGTTCTTCTCGGCGATCCAGCCGATCATGTTCGTGCTGCTGTTCACCTTCGTCTTCGGCGGCGCCATCCACATCCCCGGCGTGCCCTACGTCGACTACCTCATGCCCGGCATTTACGTGCAGACGGTGACCTTCGGCGCCATGTACACCGCGGTCGGGCCTGGCCGAGGACCTGCAGAAGGGCCTCATCGAGCGCTTCCGCGCCCTGCCGATGGCCCGCTCGGCCGTGCTGGCCGGTCGCACGACGGCCGACCTGGTGCGCAACGTGTTCACCGTGCTGATCATCACGGCGGTCGGCTTCGCCGTCGGCTTCCGGATCGGCACCGACGTCGGGCTGTTCCTCTGCGGCCTCCTCCTGGTGCTGCTGTTCTCCTACACCGTGTGCTGGGGCTTCGCCTTCGTCGGCTTGACGGCCCCCAACGCCGAGACGGCGCAGCTCATGGTCTTCCCCATCCTGTTCCCGTTCGTCTTCGCCTCGTCGGCCTTCGTGCCGGTGAGCGTGATGCCGGGCTGGCTGCAGGCCTTCGCCAAGCACCAGCCGGTGACGGCGGTGGTCGACGCGGCGCGCTCGCTCATGACGGGAGGCAGCCTGCACGACCCGACCGCCATCTGGCAGGCGCTGGCCTGGTGCGCCGGGATCCTGGTGGTGACGGTCCCGCTGGCCGTGCGCAAGTACCGCCAGGCGGCCTGAGCCCCTACCCCTCGCCGGTACGCCGGCGCAGCTCGCCCACCAGATCGGCGATGGGGACCCGCACCTGCTCGGTGGTGTCCCGGTCGCGCACGGTGACCGCGTCGTCCTCGAGCGAGTCGAAGTCGACGGTCACGCACCACGGCGTCCCCACCTCGTCCTGGCGCCGGTAGCGCCGGCCGATGCTCTGGGTGATGTCGTAGTCGCACATGAAGTGCGGCTGGAGGGCGGCGAGCACCTGGCGGGCCAGCGGCTCGAGCGTGTCCTTCTTCGACAGCGGGAGCACCGCCACCTGGTAGGGCGCCAGCCGCCAGTGCAGGCGCAGCACCGTGCGGGCCTCCCCTCCCACCTCGTCCTCGCCGTAGGCAGCGAGCAGGAAGGCCATCATGGTCCGGGTGGCGCCGGCCGCCGGCTCGATGACGTGCGGCGTGTAGCGCTCGTTGGTCTGCGGGTCGAAGTAGTCGAGCGACACGCCCGACGCCTTGGCGTGGGCGGTGAGGTCGAAGTCGCCCCGGTTGGCGATGCCCTCGAGCTCGTCCCAGCCCCAGGGGAAGAGGAACTCGACGTCGGCCGTGCCGCGCGAGTAGTGCGACAGCTCGCTCTGCTCGTGATGGCGCAGGCGAAGCTTCTCGGCCGGGATGCCCAGGTCGAGGTACCAGTTCATGCGCTCGTCCAGCCAGTAGTCGAACCACTTCTGGCTCTCGTCGGGCGGGACGAAGTACTCCATCTCCATCTGCTCGAACTCGCGGGTGCGGAAGACGAAGTTCTGCGGCGTGATCTCGTTGCGGAAGGACTTGCCGACCTGGGCGATGCCGAAGGGCGGCTTCTTGCGCGTGGTGCCCAGCACGTTGGCGAAGTTGGTGAACATGCCCTGGGCCGTCTCGGGGCGCAGGTAGGCGACGTGGCCCTCGTCCTCCACCGGGCCGGCGTGGGTCTTGAACATCAGGTTGAAGGCGCGGGCCTCGGTGAAGTCGTGGGAGCCGCAGTTGGGGCAGACGCCCTCGATCTTGTCGGCCCGCCAGCGCTCGTGGCAGTTCTTGCAGTCGACCAGGGGGTCGGTGAAGGTGGCCAGGTGGCCCGAGGCCTCCCAGACGGCGGGGGGACCCAGGATGGCCGCATCGAGCCCGACCACGTCGTCGCGCAGCTGGACCATGGACCGCCACCAGGCGTTCTTGACGTTGCGCAGCATGTTGACCCCGAGCGGGCCGTAGTCGTAGGTGGAGCGGAAGCCGCCGTAGATCTCGGCCGAGGGGAAGATGAAGCCACGCGTGCGGCACAGGCGGACCACCTTCTCCATCAGGTCGTCGCTGGCTGCCTCGGGCGCCTCGGCCGTCTCTGTCATCGGTGCAGGATACCGGAGCGGATTCTGGCGCTGACCTCGTTGGCCAGCAGCCGGCCCCGCACGGTAAGCACGGCACGGCCGCCCGCCTCGACGACGAGACCCTCGAGTTCGCCCGGCCCCTCGAGGCAGTCCCACGGCACGCCACGCGGCGTGCGCAGCGCGAGCGAGAGCGCCTCGAACTCGCGCTGGGCCGCCGTCAGCACCTCGCGCCCGGCTTCGGGCGACCGCCCGGCCTCCACCGCCTCGATGTAGCGGTCGGGGGTCCGCACGTTCCACCAGCGCGTGCCGCCCCGGTGCGAGTGCGCGGCCGAACCGATGCCCACGTAGTCGCCCTGCTCCCAGTAGAGGTGGTTGTGCCGGCACTCGTGCCCGGGCCGGGCCCAGTTCGAGATCTCCTCCCAGCCGTAGCCCGCCGCGGTCAGGACCGCGTCGGCCACCTCGTAGCGCGGGGCCTGGGCGTCGTCGTCGGGGTGGCGCGCCGCGGTCCCGGGCCAGCGGCGTTCCCGGCTCGACGGTGAGGCCGTAGGCGCTCAGGTGCGGGGGCGGGTGCTCCAGCGCGAGGACGTGGCCGAGCGTGGCGGCCCAGTCGCAGTCGCTCTCGGCGGCCGCGCCGAAGATGAGATCGAGGTTCCAGGTGGCGAACCCGGCCTCGTCCACCGCGGCGGCGACGGTCTCCGCCGCGTGCGGCACGTGGCGGCGGCCGAGCCCGGCCAGGACGTGCGCATGGGTGGACTGCAGGCCGAAGGAGACGCGGGTCACCCCGGCGCGCCGGTAGGCGCCGAGGTGCGCGGCGTCGGCGTCCTCGGGATTGCACTCGACCGTGACCTCGGCGCCGGCGCGGCGCGGGATGGCGTCGAGGATGCGGCACAGGGTCTCGGGGTGGAGGCGGGACGGGGTGCCGCCTCCGAAGAAGACGGAGGTGGCGGGGTCGAGGTGGCCTGCTCCACTGGCCTGCTGCAGTTCGAGGACGCACGCGTCGGCGTAGCGCTCCATCAGGTGGTCGCGGTCGGTGTAGGTGGCGAAGGCGCAGTAGTCGCAGCGCTCCCGGCAGAACGGGACGTGGACGTAGACGCCGAGGGGGGTCAAAGGCCGGCGGTCGAGCGCACCGAGCGGATGCGGCGGTCCAGGTGGGCCTCCATGGCGCCGGTGGCCAGCTCGGCCACCTCGTCGGCGGCCGCGGGCGCCGGCCCCGAGAGCACCGACGCCAGGTCGCCGCCGAGGATGCGGCGCAGGAGGGCGAGCGCGCCGGGACTGAGGGGTCGCCCGCTGCGATGGGCCCGGCACAGGGTGCCCCCGGCGACGAGGTCGAAGGCCACCAGCTCCACGGTGCCGTCGGGCTCGCCGCAGGCGGCGCACTCGTCGAGAACGGGGCCGGCGCCCTCGAGGACGAGCGCCTTGAGGAAGAAGGCGGGGGCCAGCAGCCTCGGGTCGGCCCGCTCGTCCGCCAGGGCCCCGAGCGCGCCCACCAACATCGCGTAGAGCCGGGGGTCGGGGTGGCGCTCCTGGGCCAGCTGGTCGGTCACCTCGAGCAGGGCCATGCCGCGGGGCATGCGGGCCAGGTCCTCGCGGACCGCCCGGAACGACGTCAGCACCTCGACCTGGTTCACGATGTCGAGCTCGCTCCTCCCCTGCCACAAGAGGAGGTCGACGTGGGTGAGCGGCTCGAGGCGGCCGCCGAACTTCGACGTGGTGCGGCGCACGCCCTTGGCCACGGCGCGCACCTTGCCGTGGCGCTCGGTCAGGAAGACGATGATCTTGTCGGCCTCACCCAGGCGGTAGGTGCGCAGGACGACGCCCTTGTCGCGGAAGAGGCTCACGGGCCGGCGGGGGGCCGCTGCTGGGCCGGGTCGAGCGGGCAGTAGCGCTCGCCCCGGCGGGCGGCCTCGGCCACGGCGCGGCGGGATTCGGCGGCCGTGTCGGCCGCCCGGTCGTGCGCCTCCTGGTCGGCCCGGACGCGGGCCACGGCGGCGGCGCCGTGCGAGTGGCGGCCGTAGAGCAGGTTGCCGCCGCCCACGAGCACCGCCAGGACGACCACGACGACCACGGCCGGGCCGGCGTGCATGGCGAAGGCGATGACGACCACGAAGAGGACCAGCAGGGTGATCCCGGCGGTCAGGGCGATCCTCGTGACGGTCATGGTGCTTCCATTTTCGCAGCTCGGCGGCGTGCCGCCGGTCGTGCCGCCGCCGACGACCCCGTCAGGGCTTGACGGCCCCGAAGCGCCGGACCCGGCGCTGGTACTCGATGACCGCCTCGTAGAGGTGGCGGCGGCGCATGTCGGGCCAGAGCGTCTCGGGAAAGACGAGCTCGCTGTAGGCGATCTCCCACAGCAAGAAGTTCGAGATCCGCGTCTCGCCCGAGGTCCGGATGACGAGGTCCGGGTCGGGCATGTCGGGGAAGTAGAGGTGGCGCGCGATGGCCTTCTCGTCCACCTTGGAGGCCGGGGTGCCGTCGGCCACCAGGGCGCGCACGGCGTCGACGATCTCGGCGCGGCCGCCGTAGTTAAAGGCCATCGTCATCACCATGCGCCGGTTGTGCCTGGTCAGCTCGATCGACTCGTCCATGCGCTTGAGCACCCGGCGGGGCACCCGCCAGTCCCGCCGGCCGGCGAAGCGGATCTGCACCCCCTTCTCGTTGAGCTCGTCGCGCCGGCGCATGAGCAACGACTGGTTGAAGTTCATGAGGTACCGCACCTCGTCGGGCGGCCGGCGCCAGTTCTCGGTGGAGAAGGCGTAGAGGGTGATCCACTTGACGCCGATCTCGAGGGCGCCGTTGACCACATCGAGGAGCGCGGTCTCACCGGCGGCGTGGCCCTCGGTCCGCGGCAACCCCCGTGCGTTGGCCCAGCGGCCGTTGCCGTCCATGACGCAGCCGACGTGGACGGGGACCCGGGAGAGGTCCAGCTCCGGCGGGACCGGATCGGGCGTCGCAGAGCCCTCTTCCGGGTCGTGCCCCGGGTCCTGCCCCCTGACACCCCACGGGCCAGGGACGGTGGAGGTCACCCGCTGAACCTACCGCGGCGTGCCGGGGGCGAATTTCCGGCAGAGCGGCGCAATTCGTGTTGAAGTGTGTCCAGCCCGCCGGCGGTGGCGGTCCGAAATCAAGGAGACCCCATGTCAGAGCAAGCAGGTTCACCACGCCCCGACGTCGAGGACATGTACGCGGTGCACGGCGTCTTCCGGGACTCGCTCGGTGCCACGCCCGAGCTGGTCGGGGCCATCGAACCCGGTGACGCAGAGCGAGTGGCGCTCATCGCCAATTATTACGAGAACATCCTCTCCTTCTTGGAGGCGCACCACGACGGCGAGGAGAAGCTGGTCTTCCCCCTGCTTCGTGAGCGATGCACCGGGCAGGGCGCGCTGTTCGACCAGATGGAGCGCCAGCACGAGGAGGCTCTCGCGTTGCTGGAGAAGCCAAGAGCTCGCTGGCGGCCTGGCCGGGCGGCGATGCCGCGGCGCAGAAGGCGGCCGCGCAACGCCTGGACGCGCTGCGCACCCATCTGGTGGCCCACCTCGACGAGGAGGAGACCAACGTCCTGCCCCTGGCCGCCGACAACCTCTCCATGGAGGAATGGGGCGCCCTGCCGGGACACGGGATGGCCAACTTCCACGGCGACAAGATCTGGCTCATCCTCGGCCTCATCCGCGAGCGCATGAACGACGAGCAGCGGGCGGCGATGCTCGAGCACATGCCGCCTCCCGCCGTCGACATGTGGACCGGGTTCGGCGAGCAGGCGTTCAAGGACTACTCGTCGGTGGTCGTGGTGGAGGTCGTCGGGCGCTAAGCCCCCTCCGTCGACTCGAGGGGCCGCCGGCCCCAACCGGCACCGGGCCAGACGGTGTCGTCGACCGAGGTCGGACCCTGGACCGCCCGTCTTCAGGGCAGCGTGACGGGCTCCCAGGTGATGCCGCCATCGTGTGTCTCGAACCAGTGGGCGTCCAGACCGTTGCTGACCAGCGCCAACCCGTGCGCGCCGTCGACGAACACAGGCTCGATCTCGTCCGTCGAGCCCTGCGCCACCTGCAACACGGCGCGCCACCCCGGCGCTGACGTGCTCGTCTGCCACAGCGTCTGGCCGCCGGTGACGTAGAAGACCGTGTCGGTCCCGTTCGTCGTGAGCAACCCCATGTACTGGCTCGACGGGGGCCCACCGAGCAGCGGCCGCCAGGTGGTGCCCTGGTCGGTGGAGACGCTGATCCTGCTCGCCGAGGCGTCGCCCCCGCCGCCCCCGCCGCAGACGCCCGCCAGTGCGCCACCGGTCAGAGGACCGATCGGCACACACCCGCTGGACGGCGCGACCGACGCCACGCGACCGACCGAGCGGTGGTACGTCGCCGGCCCGAGGGCGACCACGACACCGTGCCCCGGGGCCGGATAGAGCGCTCCCACCCCTGCGGGGAGGGGACCTCCGACGCGGTGCCACGTCAGACTCGTGGCCGAGGTGGCGTGGTAGATGAAACCTTTCGCCAGGTCCTGAGGACACGACACGGCACCGATCGGACAGGTGTCGAGAAGCGCCCACACGTCGGCGCCGGCCGACGTGAGCGCGACGAGGGCCCCGTCGAGCGGGAAGCGCATCGTGGTCCATCTGACCCCACGGTCGTTCGTCTGCCATCCGATGCCGGCCTGGAAGAACCAGCCGCGCACGCCATTGGCGAAGTGAAGGCCGACCAACCCCCCGAGCGCAGAGCGCGTCGCCGGGTCGACACTCTGTGCGGCCAGGTTCGGCACCGGCGTCGGTTGCCAGGTCTGCCCACCGTCGCTCGTCCGCACGATGGTGGGGTTGCCCAAGGGCAGCGCCACGCTGGCGCTGGCGATCCAGCCGTGGGTCGCGTCGGTGAAGTCGACCGCCGTGGGTCCGCGTCCGACCACGCTCACCCCCGCGGGAGCCGTCTGCGCCGGCGGGGTCACGGGCGCGGCGTGCGGCTGCACCGGCCGCGACGGACCCGGGCTTCCTCCGCCACCCCCGATGTCGCCGAGGGCGAACGGGATCCGGACGAGAGCCAGCAGCACGGCGGCGACGAGGGCCGCCGTGCCGGCCCACCGGCGGTAACGGCGGCGGCGCGTCCGTCGTGCCTCCTCGATCAGCGCTTCCGGCGCCGGTGCCTCGGGGCCGTCATCCGTCGCTGTCGCGCTCTCCGGCGCGGCCGGAACTTCTAACACCATGGTGCTAGCATACTTAGCACCATGGACTCTGTCGACCCGTACGACTCCGAGCCGCTCCACGAGCAAGTGGCGGCCCAGATCCGCCGGGCGCTGGCCGACGGCGAGGCCGGGCCGGGCGAGCGGCTCCCGCCGGCCCGGGACCTGGCGACGGTCCTGGGCGTCAACGCCAACACCGTCCTCGCGCGCGCTGCGCCAGCTGAGAGACGAAGGGCTCGTCGAGTTCCGCAGGGGGCGCGGTATCACCGTCACGGGCGCGGCACCCTCGCGCAGCGCCGTGATCACGAGGGCGAAGGACCTGCTCCAGCTCGCCCGACGCCAGGGGCTGCGGCGCGAGGAGCTGGTCGCCATCATCGAGGACCTGCCGTAGCAGCCGACGGCGCCGCTTGCTCCGTCTGCGACGTGCCCGGCCGGGGCCTCAGACGTCCACCGACGCCGGTCCGTCGGCGACCCCTCGAGGTGCGAGCACCAGGCACGATGGGATTCAGCCCGGTTTCCTGGCCTCGATCAGGAACCGTTGCGAATGGGCGACGAACGAACCGTCTCGCTCGATCTGTTCATGCATCAACGCGAGTCGGCTCCGGTAGCGATCAACGGAGAACCCAGGGACGGTCCACAGGACCTTCCGGAGGAAGTAGGCCACCGCACCCACGTCGAGGAAGACCGTTCGAAGGGACTCCTGACGCAGATCGACGACCTCGAGCCCAGCTTCCTCTGCCCGCTGGATCGCTCGTTGCCCGCTCCGTCGGTCGGACACAGGCTGTGGTCCCATCATGAACTCAGTGAGCTCACGGTTGGATCCACCGCCGACCTGCTGTGAGAGATACGTTCCGCGACGGGTGAGCACGCGAGCTATCTCGTTCCATATGGTCACGGTCGGGTGCCGGCTGACCACGAGCTCGAAGCGACCGTCTGCAAAGGGCAGTTGGGCTTCGTCGGGAACTTCGGCGACTGCGACTCCGAAGAGAGCGAGCGTCCGCCGGGCGATCTCTGCGTTCGGCGGCCACGACTCGGTGGCCGCAAGGACGTCGGGAGGGTCATCGACTCGAGCGAGGACCTCGGCCAACACCTCTCCGCCCCCGGTCTGAATGTCGAGTAGCGATGAAGCCGCCGACACCCGAGGCACGAGCATGTGCGAATAGCCCCATGAGGGACGTTCCTCTGTCGCCCTGCCCTCGAACCAAGAAAAGTCCCAGCCGGCAACCGGCTCGGACTCGGCCTCGGCGATCAGCTCATCGAAGCGGGACCGAGTCGGCACCGAGCCATCTTGATCTTCAGCATCGCTGCTGGCAAAGGTGATGGCGGAGCCTCGTCGTGGCGCGAGCCACGGTGCTCCCGGCGCGCGGTCTCGGTGGGAATGTCGGGCGCTGCGACGGCACTCCTGATGGCCCGTGGGGTCGTCCGCTCGACGACGGGGCTAGGAGGACGGGCGGGTGAAACGCAGCACCACCTTCTCCCGGGTGTAGTAGTCCAACCACGCCAGGAGGTCCCTTCGATGGTCGTGCCCGTGCCCGTGCGCGGCGACCGGTACGAACTCCAGCTTCAAGTTGGCCACCGCTACGGAGAAGCCGGTTTCCACGAAGATCCTCGCGACCTCGTCCAGCGGGTAGAGCCGTGGCAGGCCGAGCTCGACTGCGGACGCCGCGTGCCACGCCGACATCATCGGGCTCCCGTCGTGAACTCCCATGACGGCGAAGTACGACCCGCCGGGCTTCAGCGCGCCAAGGAGAGCGGCCGCGTGCGCGGGGAGGTCGTCGAGCAGATAGAGGACCTCGTGGCTGAACGCCACGTCGAAGTCGCCCCAGCCGTCGGGCACGGTGTCGGCCACCTCGAAGGTGAGCGGCCTGTCGCCGGCGAGACGGCGGGCGTCGGTGACGGCACCGGCGGCCGGGTCGTATCCGTAGCCCACGTCGACGCCCTCGGCGTCGACGAGCAGGCGCAGGAAGCCCCCGCGGTTGCAGCCGGCGTCGAGCACCCGTCGCCCCGCCAGGTCGACGTCGATCGTGTCGAGCATCGCCTGCCAGATGAAGCCGTGCTCGTCCTGCATGGCCTCATCCTCGGCGGCGCCACGCCAGTAGGAGGTCGTCATGCGGGCACCCTACGCCGCTATCGGGTTGCCAGCGATCGCGGGAGCCCGAACGACGGGAACACGCCGTTCTCGAAACGGGTCATGGCGCAGATCCGGTCGCCGGCGAGAGCGAGGACGAAGAGGCCCACCCCATGGCTGATGCCGTCAGGGGCGCGCACATATGCTCCGAACGCCGGTTGACCGTTGGCTCGTGTCGGCACGAGCTCGAACCGTCGGCCAGAGCCGAAGATGCTGGCGCAGAAGCGGGCCACGGCGTCCCGGCCGTCGTACTCGAAGGGCATGGGTGGCATCGACATGAAGACCTCGTCGGTCAGAAGGGCCACCAGCGCACCAAGATCAGCGGACTCCCACGCGTGCACGAACTTCCCCACGACCGCAGCCTCAAGACCGGAGTCGGGCGCAGGAGGCGGTTCGGTGACGCCAGCCTGCGGCCACCGTCGCTGCAGGCTGGCGCGTGCCCGCTTGAGCGCGCTGTTGACCGATTTGACCGTCGAACCCAACATGGAGGCCACCTCGCTCGCCTGGAATCCGAGGACGTCGCGGAAGACAACCACGGCGAGTTGGCGCGGCGGCAGGACCTGAAGTGCGGTCACGAACGCCAGGGAGATCGATTCGCTCTGCTCGTAGCGGGCCTCCGGGCCGAGCGGCACGTTGAGATCTCCCCCGAGGAGGGCGTCAGGATACGGCTCGAGCCAGAGGACTTCGCCGAACCGGGTCGGCTCGGGCGGTTCAACCTTGGGCACATCCCACTCCTTGGCCGGGCGTCGGCTGGCCGACCGGCGCGCGTTGAGACACCGGTTGGTCGCGATCTGGTAGAGCCAGGTGCGCAGCGAGGACCGTCCTTCGAAGCTGCCGAAGCTCTGCCAGGCCGCCAGCAGGGTCTCTTGAAGGGTGTCCTCGGCATCCTGGAAGGATCCGAGCATCCGGTAGCAATGCACGTGGAGCTCGCGGCGGTGCGGCTCGGTGAGCTGGCGGAATGCGTCGCCATCACCCGCCCGCGCCTTCGAGATCAGGTCGGCTGAGACCGTCACGGTCTGCTTCTCCTCTTGCTCTGTTGCGGTTCCATCCTCATAGAGACACCGGCCGACATTCGAACTGGGCGGTTGGTGGACGCCCAATTTCCCGAAGTCGCGGTGTCTACATCAGTTGTCACGCTCGACGCCAACGTGAGGAGAAGCGAAAATGGGAAAGATCGTCGTCACAACCAACGTCTCACTCGATGGGGTCGTCCAAGACCCGGACGGTCAGGAGGGATTCAGGCACGGCGGCTGGTTCGGCCAATTCGGGGGCAACGACCTCGAAGCGTGGACCAGAGTCGAAACCGAGGAGGCGATGCAATCCGAGGCCATTCTGCTGGGCCGCAAGAGCGACGAGTGGTTCGCTGCCCGGTGGTCGGATCGGACGGGTGCATGGGCGGATCGTTTGAACAGCCTGCCCAAGTACGTCGTGTCCTCCACATTGAAGGAGCCCAAGTGGTCCAACTCGACCGTGCTCAGGGATGACGTGGTCAAGGAGGTCTTCAAGCTCAAGCAGGACATCGACGGTGACATCCTCATCTATGCGAGCTACCAGCTCGTGCGCACGCTGATCGAGCATGGGCTTGTCGACGAGTTTCGGCTCGTGATCTTTCCTGTCGTGCTCGGAGTGGGCGAGCGCCTCTTCGGCCAGGCCAGCGACAAGACACCTCTGCGCCTCGTCGGCACCCAGACCATCGGTGACGGCCTGCCATTGCTCACCTACGAGGTGGTCCGAGACGCGGCGTGACGCACGACGTCGGAGCGAGCGGATCGTTCCGCCGATGTCCCGCACGCACGAGGCGGCCGGCATCTTCAACCGCTCGCTGCTCAGATCTACAGTTCGAACGTGGACTGGGTTCGCGATGACGGTTTCATGCTGACGGACGATCGGAAGCGACTCGACCTGCCCTTGATCCATCGCTGGCTGAGCGCTGAGACCTACTGGGCGGAGGGGCGCACGATGGAGGTCGTGGCCAAGTCAGTCGAGCGCTCAGTCTCCCTGGGTTGCTTCTCACCATCAGGGGAGCAGGTTGGCTTCGCCAGGTGGGTGACTGATGGAGCCACCTTCGGGTGGCTCTGCGATGTGTTCGTCGATCGTGCGTTGCGGGGCCGGGGACTCGGAACCTTCATCGTCACGACGGCGGTCGATCATCCCGAGGTTCGCGCCATTCGACTTCTCCTGCTCGGCACCAGAGACGCACACGAGCTCTACCGAAAGGTCGGTTTCGTCGAGGTGCCGGAGCCACATCGCTGGATGGAGCTTCGGACTTAGAAGGAGCGTTCATCGGTCTCCGCAGTGCCCCGAGACGCTGGGGACATGCGGCACCATGCGGACAGTCCCGGGGGCCGAGGAAGGTCTGCACCGTCATCGGCATCCCGCTCAGGCTCGCGAGTGGCAAAAGCAGCCCATCGATCGCATGGGCGACACTGTGCGGCGTGGTTGAGAACCCGTTCGTCGTCGACGCCGCCGATCGCTACCACCGGTACCGCCCCTATCATCACGAGCGGACGCTGGAGAGAGCCTTCGGGATCGCCACTCCGAAGCCGGGACCCGCAGTCGACGTGGCCTGCGGCACCGGGCTGTCGACCATGGCGCTGTGGCGCTACGGGATCCGAGCCGTCGGGATCGACACGTCTGCCCCGATGCTGCGGGTGGCGCGTTCGGTTGCCGGCGTTCCCGTTGCTCGAGCCGAGGCCGAACACTTACCGGTGTTCGACTCAGCATGCTCTCTTCTGACGTGCGGATCGGGCCTCCACTGGCTCAATCGGGACCGGTTCTGGGCGGAGGCCCGCCGAGTGCTCCTTCCTGGCGGCCTCGTGATTCTGTACGACCACGGGTTTCTCGCCCAGGCAACAGAAGCCTCCGGATTCACCGAGTGGTATCAGAACCGCTATCTCCCGAGGTACCCCGCTCCCCCGAGGAACTCGGCACCTGAACACGAGATGCCACCCGGTTTCGAGAAGGTCGGCGACGAGGTCTTCACCGAAACCATTCCGCTCGATCATCGGTCCCTTGTCGGCTATCTCCTCACTCAGAGCAATACCATCATCGCGATCCTCGTCGGAAAGCTCCGACGAGGTCGCAGCATGGCTCACGAGCGAGACCGACCACTTCTTCGCCGACCGTGACCAGGCGATGAGCTTCGGCTATTGGGGACGGGTGCAGTGCCTCGGGGCCATGTAGGCCGAACGAACGGTGCCACTCTCGGACGAGGTTCTGCGTCACGGCAATGGAGTTGTCCCCGCGGATTGCTGCGGCTACGGATTGATCGGCTTGACGGCGATGAGGCTGGCTTGCGGCCTCTGTTCCCGACCCTGCGCTGCCCGCACCAGTTGTGCCCGCAGGACGAAGCCTGCATCCCGGGACAGTTCGGCCACCAGCTCGGGCGTCACGTCGTACGCGTCGACCGACACGCTGTCACGGAAGTGCACCGACCTCGGCCTATCTCCGTCTCCGACGTGAAACCCGACCAGCAAGAATCCGCCGGGTGCCAGCACACGTGAGAACTCGCCGAAGACCTGCGGCAGGTCATCCGGCGGCGTGTGGATGGTCGAATACCAGGCCAAGACCCCGCCTGCGGCGGCGTCGGAGAGGCCCAAGGCGGTGATCGAACCGACCTCGAAGTGCAGGTGCGGGTGCGCCTGGCGGGCCTGCTCCACCATGGCCGGGGACAGATCAACCCCGAATGCATTCACGCCCAAGGAGTCCAGGTGAGCCGTGATGCGGCCGGTCCCGCAGCCGAGGTCGGCAACCGGTCCAAGGCTTGCCGCCGAAACCAGGTTGGCGAACGTGGCCAGCATTGCCTTGTCCAAATCGGTCTCCGCCCGAAGGTCCGGAAGCAAGCGGGCATAGTCAACCGCCATGGTGTCGTAGGTCGCCCTCGTGGTCAGCAGGTGAGGTGGCTCATCCACGGGTGTGACGCTACCGGGAGCGAGTTCTCCTGAAGGTACCGGATACGAAGGCGACCCCATGGTGTCCCTGACGCCGGGCGGTTCGCACCGCCTCTTTCGAGGAGTTGCACGGCACCATCACTGGCGCCCCAAGTGACCCCCATTGCTGGGAGTCAGCACCCTGAGAAATTGGGCCCTTTGTGTGCCTAAGGTTGTCAGGCGCCCAGGAGGGTCACTATGAGTGAAGAAGTCGAAGTGGGAACCGTGGGAGAACTGCAACCTGGTGTCGTTCGCGGCGCAGGCCACTATGCCGTGGGGAACGCCGGGGGCGAACTCTTCGCCGTGAGCAGGCGGTGCCGTCACCTTCGCGCCGATCTCGCCCAAGGCTCGATCGACGAAGAAGGCTGCTTGGTGTGCCCCTGGCACGGCGCCAAATACGACGTCTCGACGGGTCGTATGATCCTCGGCCCACAGGGTGCCTTCGCCAAAGTCCCGGGCCTCGATTCCGGCTACCGGCTGTTGACCAAGGTGATTCCGCTGCGGCGTGGCAAGCTGACCGAAAGGGACGGGAAGGTCTTCGTTCAATAGGGCGTGCTGTGACCCGTCTCCGACCGTCCCTGACATCGCGGGAAGGGCGTCGCTGACCCGTATTCGGTTCGTGCTCATGGTGTCCCGGTTGGGCGGCTACGAGCGCCAGCTGAAGAAGAACACCTCGGGGTCCTCGGAGTCGAGTCCATCCAGCTCTCCGCTGAGCTGCCACCCCTCCTTGCTCAGCAGCGCCCGCATCGGGGCGTTCGAGCGGTTCGTTGAGGTAAAGACCTGATGTGTGCCCTCCAGGCCGAGAAGTGCTCGCAACAGATTCGTTGCGACGCCCGACCGCCGAACAGACGACTCAACCACGAGGAGGTCCAAGAAGTCTCTGCGGAAGAAATGACGCGGCAGCACCACCGCGTACGCATCGAGGTGTGCTTCACCAGGGTGGACCCAACAATGTCCCTCGGATACATGGCCCCTGATTGCTGTTATCCGCTCGGGGTCGCGGCCCACCGCCTCATGGTCAATGGCCAGCAGGCCCTCGAGGTCGTCCATTGTGGCGACGCGGATGCCTCTGGCCGGATCTGTCACTCGAACAGTCTGCTGGTTCCGATCCGAGTTCTCCGGCATGTCGGCCGAGTATCCCGGGGTGCCCCAGACGGCACGGGGTGTTACCCAGCGGCACTCATGGGCTTGCCTTGTGCCTGCAGTACTGGTCCGACGGGGACAATCTCCTACCGGGCAATGGAAGACGTTCGAGAACTCGAAGCTTTCATCGCACGTCGCGAACCGCTGACCCTCAGCACGGTACTCGCGGGGCGGGTCTGGCGCTCGAACAAGAGGACGATCGCTGGGTTCCCTTGTGGCAGAGCTTTCCTCGTGAGGTGCATCAGACGCAGGAGGACGCGGGAGAGGCCGCACAGCGGTGGTCCCACACGAGCCCCATCGTCGAACAGCCTGGTGGACCGACATCACAGTGTGCACGGATCACCGAGCGCCGGCACCGTTGTCCGGGTCCGAGCCTCCTTTTTGGAGATCGAGGCGGTCGATCCCTTAGGTTCGCGACGTGATTTCCGTGGGTACCGTGGCAGCGATCGCCGGCATTGTCTTTGTCGCCGCCGCTCTGCAGCGGGCGGTTGGCTTCGGGTTCGCACTTCTTGCGGTACCGCTCATGGCTTTTGTGGTACCGACCAAAAGCGCCGTGGTCATCGTCTTTCTGAATGGCACCGTTACATGCGCCTGGATCGCATTGCGCCTCCGTCGACAGATCGAATGGCCGACTACCAGGCGGTTGGGACTGGGTGCGATTGTTGGCGCGCCGATCGGGGTGATCATCTTGAGCGTGATCTCAGCTACCACGTTGCGGCTCGTTCTTGGAGTGACGACATGTCTGGCTGCAGTCTGGATCGTTGTCTCCTCGCGCCTCGTGCGCCCCGAGCCGGTGGTGCCACATCGATCGACAACTGTTGCCATGGGCTTTGCAAGTGGGGTTATCAATACGTCGCTGGCCACCAATGGACCGCCACTCGTCTATGAATTGCGTCGCACGGGGCTCCATGACGACAGATTCCGAGCCACCATCTCCGCCGTGTTCCTGCTCTCGAATCTCATTGGCCTGCCGCTTCTGGCCCTCGCCGGACTGATCTCAGCCTTCGACCTTGGTCTCGCTGCCTCTTCGCTCGTGCCTTGCGTGGCGGGCATCGTCGTTGGTTCGCGGATCAGCAGCTTGATGGAACCGTCCCACTTCGCATGGGCCGTCGACATTCTCCTTCTGGTGACTGGTCTCCTCACCATCTCGAAGGCAATCTGAAGAACCGGGCGTTGTCGGTGACGGTCAGATCGACCGCCCTCCATCAACGTCTCACGACGCCATTCCCCCCTGCTCCAGTTCGGAACGGTGCGGCGTTCGGAACCTCCTGGGCATGCTCCACCTTGCTGACCCTGTCAAAGTGGGATACCACGAATCGGCCCCAGAATATTAGAATTCTGACCGATGAATGCATTTGCGGGACCAGAAACGTCCGACTGTATGAACTGTTGTGTGAGGGTCGGTAGGGCGGGTGCAAAGCAGCAAGGAGGACTGAACCATGACAGACGAAAGCAAGCCGGTCGAGGTGTCACGCAGAATCGAAGCACCGGCTGCCCTCATCTTCAAGATCCTGGCGAATCCGTCACGTCACGTAGATTTCGACGGATCCGACATGCTGCGCGGAGCCGTCCTCGACCGTCCCATCTCCGACGTGGGCGACACCTTCACCATGAAGATGCATCGGCTCGGAGACGACTACCTCATGCTCAACTATGTGGTGGAGTTCGAGCCACATCGGCGCATATTCTGGGAACCGGCTCCCGGGGACCCTTCTCGGGCTGAGGGTGATGATCCATCCAAGGTCGGCATTCCTGCGGGCTACCGCTGGGGCTACATCCTCACTCCCGACGGTGATGACGCCACCGTCGTCACCGAGGTCTTTGACTTCGGTCCCTTGCCGGAGGACCTCCTACGTGATGGCGGGACGTGGATCAACGGGACCAATTCGGTGCTTGAGTCCATGGCGGCCAGCCTGGAGAGGCTCGACAAGATCAGTACCGAGTAGGACCGCTGCCGGAGCGTCCGTTGGGCACCTTCGACATCGTCGGGGACAAGATTGCCTCGTGGTGTGACTACCTCGACATGAGCCACGGCGAACATTGACCATCGATCGGCATCGTTGTCGAGCTGGCGCAGCTGTCCCTCTCCGCCGGGTGTCCGGCACCAGACGGCGGGTCAGTTCGTGTCACCCCTGGGCGGCCTCCCGTCGAGGTGGGTATCTTCGGACCATGACCAGTCGCCTTACGAACATCTGCATTGACGCTGCGGATCCCCTGTCACTCGCTCACTTCTGGTGCGCGGTCCTGGGCTGGGAGATCGCTGACGAATCCGACGACGGTGTAAGCATCTCCCCCGCTGACAGGGCATGGCCGGCCATCGACATTTTCCCGGTTCTGGATCCAAAGGTTCACAAGAATCGCCTGCATCTCGATCTTCGCGCGGATGGAAGTAGCACCAGTGAGGAACTCGAGCGTCTTTTGGGCCTGGGCGCTTCGACCGTCGACGTCGGACAGCCTTCCGAGGCGACCTGGGTAGTACTCGCCGACCCGGAGGGCAATGAGTTTTGCCTACTCTCCACCTCGGTCCAGGATCTCGTGCGATAGGACTGCCAAGGGTTATCTCCGTTCGCCTGGAGGGTAGGACATTCACTCACTTCGGCATCAGTGGGCCAACGTCGGCGCGACGAGACCGGAGACCGGAGCACGCACGAGCTCATCGGGCAAACCTACGTATCAACAAATTTCAGGCCACCCGCTTCGCCGCGCCGGTGAGAAGCACGACAATCTCACCAAGATCCATGGACAAGGTCGCCGGCTAAACATAGGAGGTAGGAGATGGCGAACGGCAAGATCAATCTCGAGTTCGACGTGGGAGAATTTCGAGAAGCACCATGTCCGCTTCACCTTCGATCAGACCTGGGGGCCCGTTCGGGTTTGGGTGGACGATCGTGTCGCCGTGAAGGGATTCGAGGTGTTCAGTCTCTCGAAGGTAAAAACCTATGCGTTCGCCGTCGGCACAGGCGAAACGCATGAAGTCGAAATTGTTAAGACACGTGCGCGGACAATGGGTGGGTTTAGGAAGCAATCAGTAGTCGGCCGCGTCGACGGGAATGTTGTCGCCTCCATTTAGGCGGGGGTCCGGCTCCCGCACTTCGCCAGGGCATTTCGGTCGAGTGTCGCAAGCTTCACGGCTCCCGCTGGTGTCGGGTGAATCAGAATCGGCTGGGGTAGCAGATACCTCCTCTGGTTGCTGACATTGCGAGTCAAGAAACGGCTCCAATCGGCGACTTTGTATTTCTTGGGGTCTCGCGCCGCGAGAGCTCTGATCTCAGCGTTGATTTTCGTTGCGATCGGTCTGTGGCTGAGAGTGTCAGCGGCGGGGTTGATGGTTGTTAAAACAACGCACGGTGTGTTTCTTGTGATGCGCATCAGCGTGCCCCAGCTCGATTTCCAGTTGGAGTGCGCGCCACCTTGCAATGCATCGTTCGTCCCGAGATTCTCGACCACGGCGTAGGGATGAGACCTCAACGCCGATTCAAGCGCTGGCAAGCTCTGGTTGATGCGAATGCCGTCGACAGCGAGGATTTCAACGTCGTAACTCGGATCCATCAATTGATGGATTGCCGGGGTAGCGAGGACAGTGATCGAGTCGCCGTCGAACACCACGCTCGGCTTGCTCGCACCCGGGCCGACGGGCGCCGCGAGGATCATCGCGAAACCAAGCAACCACCTCACAGGGCAGGCAGCGTAATCCCGGAATGACTCCATGCCCACATCGCCCTCGAACGCCATCGAGAGGGTGAACGGTTCGGCACATCGTGGTCAGCGCCCAACGTCGAATCGGAACCTTTGCCGGCTCAAACCTCTTCGCTATTGCGCCGTGCAGAGCTGGTCGAGTCGCTCCAGTGTCTTGGTCATGCCAGCGAGCCATACCTTGCCGTTGTCCACGGCCTCACGAACGCTCTCGGGGGAATCCGTGCAGTCGTACGTTTCCGTCACCACGGTCGCTTCGGCGCCATCTGGAGTGAGGTCGAACCTCCAGCGGGACCCGTTCCTGGCGAGTTCGGCGTTTTCCGGCTCCCAGCCGATGCACCGGTCCGCCTCGTACACCACAATGCGGTTATGCATTTCGTAGTCGCCCATCGCCGCGAAGTACATCTTCGTGACGAACACGTCTCCCACGCCCACGATGACCCCGTTGCTGGCACCCGGCCGCAGCATCCCTGATCCATCGAATTCGGGATGCCGGTCTGGGTCGGCCAGCAGTTTGAAAATGTCAGCGGCCGGGGTTGCGATTCGTCGGGATACCGACACGGGCTTGCACTCGTCGTTTCCCATCGTGACTCTCCCGTGTCCGTTCCTGCCTTGTAGCGGATCACCAAGGTAGCCGCCAGGGCCCTGGGACCTCAGGCGGTGGCGATCGGGGCTCTTCAAACAACGGGAAAGCTCAGCAGCCGAAAGTTATCTACGTGCCCACTAGCGCCGATTTTGGCGTTACCGACTGGGTTGCGGCGGCCTGGGACCCGTACGCGGCCGCCAGTGGGTTGCGTGGTGGGTCAGATTGGTCATGAAGTCCGAAGCGTCGTATCCGTTTCAAGGAGGGTCTTCAGACTGGAAAGGACGGCGGGCCAGCCATCAGAGATGCCATGGAGAACGGCGCTACCGGGCTCGAACCCGTCGTGTACGACCGTGAGCCTGACGACTCCGTGACCAACATCCTCAATGTCAAAGGTCACCTTCGAGCGGGGTTCGGCGCGCCAGACATTAGCGGTGGCTTCGTCCATGCCGACTTCGGCAGCCCACTCAGGCGTAATCGTGTGCCAGGTGTAGGACAACCGGCGGTACGGATCGGACTCGAGGATCACCTGTTCGGGGTCGCTCACGACAAGCCCGACCTCCTCGTGCGCCATGTCGTAGGTGGAGCCCTTCTTCCAGTCCGAAATAAAGGTCTTCTCACCGGCCTTCTGGTGCCGCCAGTAGCGCTTCATGAGAGCGGGGTCGGTGAGACCCCTCCAGACCTGCTCGGACGTGGCCTCGATGTAGATCGGGTACGTAAAGCCCGTCATTTGGTTAGCCTCCAGTCGTCGGCGCCCGGTTGAGAAGCACTGCCATCGTTCATTTACCCGTGGCCGACGTAGCAGGAACCCCGCGATGACGGGGTGCCGCCTTCGCTGCCGGGACGGTGGGGCAGTTCCGCATTACGGACATCCCGGGGCGAGGCAAATGAGACAGGAATGTCGCATGTCGATGGTTGAGGGCAGGCGAAAGCAATCGAGAAGCAAACAACGGACGCTTAACAGCCGCCTCCTGGAAGTTGGGCGTAGACATCATCGACCGTTACGGGGACGGACGCACTCGTGCCGCTGACTCCGCCCGCGTATGAGGCAACGCTCTGGATCGAGTTGGAGAAAGTAAACGGTCCGCAGAACTCCCCCGATGGAATGGGAGTCCCGGGAAAAACGGCGATCCAACCGTAAAGAGTTGGGGTTGCGGTGAGGGCGAATGATGGGGTGTCTTCACCGGTGAAATCAATCGTGACCTGGGTCACACCAGGAGATGCCACAGCGTCGATGTATTGAGTCTGGGTAGCATTCAGCGTGGCACCGCTCGCCGGGAATACCACGGTGGTGCTCGGAGGGGCGTTGTTGACCGTGATGGTGACCGGTGGGCTCGTCCCACTGACCCCGCCGGAATATGAGGCGACGCTCTGCAGGGTGTAGGTCCCGTTGGCAACAGTGGTCGTGTCCCAAGCCGCCAGCCATCCGATGAGGGTGCCGGTGCCGGTGGCGATCTGCAGGTCACTGAGGTCCGAGGGTCCCCCGCTCAGCTCGTAGGTGACGTTGGTCACCCCCGACGAAGCGGTGGCATCGAAGTACTGCGTGGTGCCCGAGACCACGGCGTTGTTGGCAGATAACACGACGGCGGTCGCCGGGGCGGGGTTGTCCACCGTCACGGTGACACCCGCGCTGGTGGCGTTGACCCCGCCAGCGTAGGAGGCGACGCTTTCGAGGGTGTAGCTGCCGTTGGCAACAGTGGTCGTGTTCCACTGGGCGAACCAGCCGTAGTAGGTCGGTGTGGCCGTCGCGATCACCGAATCGCTCAGGGTCCCGCCTGTGATCTCGTACTGCACCTGGGTTGCCCCCGATGTGGCCGAAGCGTCGAGAGTCTGAGAGGTTCCCGAGACGGTCGCATTGTCCGCCGGGACGATGACGGTGGTGCCGGTGGGCTGGGCGTTCGCAACCTGCATGGGCAGAACGCTCCCGGCTGCCGCCAGCGTCAACACAGCCGAGACGACGCTAATCCTCAAGAGCCCCATAGCCTCCTCCCTCCGAGACTAGATGCATGAACCATACCTGCCAGTTTGTCACTATGCCTTTGGGGTGAGTCCTAACTCTGGCGGCAGAGTGAGCTCACTTCGGCACAGCTGGTCAGGCTCTGGGGGGGCGACTTTTCGTCACTCCAAGCGGCTTTGGCTGCCGACCGCCAAAGAACCCTTATCTCGACAGCGGCCGTTGATCAGCCGTCCGAGGCCGAGACGGTCTCACTGAAGCCCGGAGGAATGGTCACCTGAAGAGTTGCAAGGTTGGGTTGCGTCGGGCTGAGGAACGTGTACTGGTTAACCGTCGTCCAAGTCTTCCCAGCGTCGGAGCCGCCGACCGGGCCCGTGGCCACGGACTGCACCGGCAGGTAGGTGCTGTCGTTGACCCAGAGGTCAAGCGCCGTTGCGCCCTGGGTTCCCCCTGTTTCCAGTGGCCATTGAATAACAGGCAAACGACCGGGCATAAGTCCGGGAGACGCACCTACGTCAGTCACGAGGCGCGGTGATGTGAGCGGCCCCGGCTTCCGAAGACGGGGCCGCTCCGACGTTTCACAATGGGAGGTTCAATGACCGCTACCAACAAAATCCGAGTCGCCACCATCGACACGGCTCACGCCATTGACATCGCGTGTTCGGTGGTCTTGTCAGCGGTTGGGCTATCCGTGCGAGCCGAATTCCAAGAGATTGAGGGCGGCAGCCTGATCATCGAACTTCAAATCGGCAACGAGTCGGTTCATACCTCGCATCCCTCTCGACTGGCCTGCGCTGTCGACAAGGCTGCGGCTGATGTGGAAGTCCTCAGTTCTTGGGAGGAATCCGCCGCCACCGAACCGACTCCGCAACACTGCCCCGACGTCCTGGGGGTGGGCTCCGAACCGTTGCCTCAAGTAGCACAGCGCGCCTTCGACGACAACCTTCCAACGGCCAAGTGGGATCGCTCTGACTCCTCATGGCACCTTGCTGTGCCCTCCGTCTGCACTGGCAGAGCGATCGTCGGAATGTCACATCGGCGCGGATACAGCCACAGATTCACGGCGCACGACGCTGCCGCGCTCAGGTGCGGGCTCGAGTGACAGCCCCGAACACTACGGCCGCCCCATTGGCCTTCATGGCAGCGAGACCTAGCCGGCTTTGGTCATTGGCGGCCTATACGAGGGTGCCCCCGTAAATTGATACCGGGAGCGGAGTGATCCGCGCTACTGGTGCAAGAGGACCGCCAGGGTCGGCATCATTTCTCGCACGATGCTGAAATGGCCGAGGTCAGGGAGGATGCGAAGCGTGGCGCCGCTGACCAAGGTGGCCGTGTGGCGTGCTTGCTCGACCGGAGCAATCGAGTCCGGCGTGCGTCGGTGCGAATTCGGAAGACCATCATTCCCACGGTTCTGCACCCGGCAAACCAGTGACTGCGGCGCAACGCGGGGCAATTTCCCTGCTGGAGCAGGAGAATTCGGTTCTCGGTCGAGAAAGCTGCGCGGGTCTGTCATGAGCGATCGGACCGGCGCGAGGCCCGTTCAGACGCCCGGGCCCGTAGCCTCGTCTGCATGGTCGTGTCGACAGCACCTCCCAGCCACCTCGAAGCGCCCCATCGCTTCGGCCATCACGCCGAGGCGTTGATGGAGATGCTCTTGGGATGCTGCTTGCTCGCTGCGGCGACTCTCGCCGGGTTGGCATTCGTTCACCGACCGTGGGCCAACCGGGTGGACGCGATCGGGCTCAGGCTCCTGCCCGCAGACCTGTCCTCTCGATGGGCCGCCGACGTGGCTCACCTCGGTTCCTTGACGGTCTTGATCGCCGGGGCGGCCGTGCTCTGTGTCGTGGCGGCAATATCCAGGAACTGGACGCGAGCATTGTCGTGTCTCATCGCTCCGATCGCGGCCGTGCTGATCGTGCAGACCGTGGCCAAGCCGCTCGTCGGCCGCCATTTCGAGGGCACTTCCCCGTCGTACCCGTCGGGAACAGTCACCGCTGTGGCTGCGCTCGCTGCCGCGGCATTCCTCGTCGTGCCTTGGTTCGCCAAGCCCCTTGTGGCTGTGGCGGGTGGAGTAGTCGTCGTGGCGGTCTGCGCTGCGGTGGTGGTGCTGCGATGGCACTACCCGACGGACGCTCTCGGCGGTGTGAGCGTCGGAGCGGGTGCCGTGTTTGCAGTCGATGGTCTTCTGTTGTCGATCGGCAATCATCAACCGGTCCGCCTTCGCAGCTGACGCCACGGGCCGTGGCAGTTCACGCGCCCAAGGCGTCGCTGTTGAACTCTGCAGACCCCATGATGTCGGAGGTCATTGACTCATTCGAGGCGCCGGACCGTCAGTCTCGCGGAGATATGTCCATCCGGTTGCCAAGCCTGGAGATCTGCCCCCGAACTCCGGCACGGAGGGCACGTCGCTCCTGCTGATGAGGGTGCTCAACTGGAGAGGGAGGGACGACCCAGCCGTGTACGTAGTCCGGGGAAGATGTCGCAGCGAAGGAGTATGGATAGGACGGAAACGCTGATAGCGAGTAACCCTGGAGGTGCAGGCTGATGGAAGTCCAGTTTGTAACGAGCATCGCTCCGATCGTTCGGGACACTGAGGCCTCTCGGTCCTTCTACGCGGACGCCTTAGGCCTGGGCTTTGAGGGCCAAGAGGGCGACTACGTCTTCACTCACGAGCTTGAAGGAACGAAACACTTCGGACTCTGGCCCCTTTCTGAGGCGGCGAATGCTTGCTTCGGAAGCTCTGAATGGCCCGCCGAGATCTCCGCTCCGCAGGCGAGTATCGAGTTCGAGGTCGCTGACGTGGCCGCTGCTGCAGCTGAACTCACTGCCAAGGGCTATCGCCTCATCCACGGTGCTCGCACGGAGCCGTGGGGTCAGATCACGGCTCGGTTGTTGAGCCCGGAAGGCTTGCTCGTGGCTGTCTGCTACACCCCGGCGTTTCAGGACCCGTAGGAGAATTATCTGTCCAGGAGGCGTCCCCTATCGCTGCTCAGCCGCCGCCCCAATCCTCGCTGCCGGGGTGGTGAAGCTGGACCACGATCCTCTCTCAGATCGGTGAGGTCACGCCGGCGTGGGCGAGGTCTAGCCTCGATTTTCGGCGCCAGCCCCTTTTTCGTGGTTGAGCTTGCGTCTTCGTACGGCAAAAGACTGGAGAGAGACGGTGACTGACATCGAAGCCAATAAGAAAACGGTTGTCGCTTACTACCAGATGGCATTTGGAGGCGATCCTGAGAAGGCGGTGGCTGACTATTTCGGCGATCGCTACATCCAACACAATCCTGAAGCAGAGGACGGTCCCGAGGCTTTCATCGGCTTCGTGCACTACCTCCGCAATGAATATCCGGAGTTACGACTCGATATCAAGCGGGTCATCGCCGAAGGGAATCTTGTTGCAACCCATTCGCACCTCATCCTCAAGCCTGGTGAGCCTGGGCGTGCGTTGGCAGACTTTTTCCGCTTAGAGGGCGGCAAGGTCGTCGAGCATTGGGACGTAATACAAGACGTGCCAGAACGATCGGCTAACTCCAACGGCATGTTCTGAGACACTCTTGGGCGTCGCTTGGCGCGAGCCGCCGGTCTGTTGTGGCTGGGCGGAGGGCTGGAGCGTCCCCTGCGCCGGCCGGGACGGGGCGAACCGGTACATCGGGACCTCTTTTTCAGGAGAAAGAGCTGTGGGCTGGAGGCACTCGCCACGCCTCCCGCGGCCACGTCTCCGACGCGAGTTGACATGCCTCCTGTGATTCGCCCGTGGCGAGGAACAACGGCGGCCTTCAGGGTGTTCACTCAGTCATGAAGCGCATTGGATTCTTATCGTTCGGCCACTGGACGCGCTCGCCACAGTCGGAGACCCGCTCAGGGTCTGATGCCCTGCTGCAGTCGATCGATCTCGCGGTCGCTGCTGAGGAGCTTGGAGCGGACGGGGCGTACTTCCGGGTGCACCACTTCGCCAACCAACTTTCCTCCCCATTTCCGCTGCTCGCGGCCGTCGGCTCCAAGACCAGCACGATCGAGATCGGGACCGCCGTGATCGATATGCGCTACGAGAACCCGCTCTATATGGCTGAGGATGCCGGCTCTGCTGACCTCATCTCGGGCGGACGCCTGCAGCTCGGCATTAGCCGTGGATCGCCCGAGCAGGTCATCGAGGGCTATCGCTACTTCGGCCACGTACCCACCGAGGGCGCCGATCAGGCCGACATGGCTCGCGAGCACACGCGGGTCTTTCTAGAGGTCCTCAATGGCGAAGGCTTTGCCGAACCGAATCCGCGGCCGATGTTCCCCAACCCACCCGGGCTCCTACGGATCGAGCCGCACTCCGACGGTCTGCGCGAGCGGATCTGGTGGGGCGCCGGCACCCGGAAGACCGCCGAGTGGACCGCCGAGCAGGGGATGAACCTCATGAGCTCGACACTTCTCAGCGAGGACACCGGTGTGGCGTTCCATCAGCTGCAGGCCGAGCAGATCGAACGATTTCGCAAGGCCTGGGCCGAGGCCGGCCACGCCCGTGAACCTCGTGTCTCGGTCAGCCGCAGCATTTTCCCCATCGTCAATGACCTCGACCGCACGTATTTCGGGGGCGAGGGTAACTCTCAGGACCAGGTTGGGTTCATCGACGGCGGTATTGCGCGCTTCGGCAAGACCTACGCCGGGGAACCCGAGACGCTCATCAAACAACTGGCCCAGGATGAGGCGATCGCCGCCGCCGACACTCTGCTGCTGACGATCCCCAATCAGCTTGGTGTCGACTACTGCGCCCACGTCCTCGATTCGATCCTGAGCGACATTGCGCCGGAGCTTGGCTGGCGCTGAACTGAGCGACATCCACCGTCGATTTTCCGTTCGTCTTTGCTTGGCGCTCGATTAGGTATCGGACCCGACTGTCTCAAGTGGGAGTGGTTCCGATTTAGGCTCTACTACCATGCCAGCTCACGACGTGACGATGAACCTGTCTCACCCAATCACCGTGAAGAACGTGGACGTTGAGTTCGAGGTCCGCTCTGACGGCGAGTTAATGGGGAAGGTCCAGATCAGCAGGGGCGGTATCGACTGGACACCGTTCAAATCTCATCCGCGCACAGCGACCTGGGAGCAGTTCGCGGCCTGGATGGAGGGAACCGCCTAGATCAGCGTTTAGGCGATGCTGCCCGTGGTTCCACTCGTGGCTGGTTGCTCTCACCACTGCCGCATAGCGCCTGGAAGACGTTGCTATGTCAGGTCAGCAAGGGTGGCGAGTTTGACGCCAGGTGGAGCCTGAGACGCCGCGACCGCGGTTTGAACCGCTAAGTCGATGAGCTCATCGACCGCTTCGAGGGCCTCTGACGGTGTCAACTGCCGAAGCCTGGTACTCCGGGGGCCATCCGACGGGTCGGTCACTCGGTCCCAGAGCGCCTTGAATCGAGCCAGAAGTTCGGTTGTGAGGCAGGGTTTCTCCCAAACGTGCTGCACCGACTCATCCCAGACGGTCTGCAATCTGGTCTGCAATGGAGCCTCGGAGACCGCCGCCGCCCGAACAGCAGCGAGCAAGTGATCGGCGGCGTAATCCAGACTCACGACCGTCAAGGTTTGCACAACGCAATGGCCCTGGGGTGCCCTCGAACGCGGGAAGGCGCTCGTATATCCCACGCTTCGGGTGGGATATACGAGGCTGGCGATGGACGGCCGCCTCTCGTTGACCGATTCGTCGTCGCCGGAGTTCAGCCAGCCCAGGGGTTGCATTGTCGACGCAAAATCGACTAAACGTGTTGCCCAATCGTGACCGGTGCCGAGAAGTGCCCGACGACGAAGCCAGGTCTCCGATGGCGAGTGCAAAGGCTCGCCGGTGTCAGGACGGGGATAGTGGGCCTGTCTCTCGTAACCGCGATCACCGCAACGGTGGTCGTGCCTCTGGGACCCGTCGCGGCCGATCAAGTGTCCAATCTCAAAGCGCAGGCAGCCCAGATCACCCAGGATCTCGTGCTGGAGCAGCTCCAGATCGGCGCTTATCAACAGCAGTACGACGTGGATGCCGCCAAGGTTCAACGCGACGAGGCAGAGATCGGATCAAGTGAGGACCAGGTCCAAACCGACATCAATCGGGTGATGCTCGATCGCAAGCGGCTTCAGTCTGAAGCGGTGTCGGCCTACGTCAACTTGGACCCGGAAGTCAACGGAACCGAGGCCATGTTCGAGAACCAGAAGGAAGCGCCTACGAGAGCGGAGTACGAAGAGGTGGTAAGTGGTGATATCGCCCTCACCATCTCCGCCCTTTATTCCGACGAGAACGGGTTGCGTGTCGAACGCGGAACACTCGAGCAACAAGAGGCACGGGACCAAGCGACCTCCAACCAGGAGGCAACGTTGGCTAACGCCGCGCGCCAGACCCAGGTCCAGCTCGCGTCCAAGCAGTCAGAGATCACGGGCGAGCTTGCCGTAGCGGTGACCCAACAGCAGGCGGCACAGGCCGCGGCTGCGGCGGCAGCAGTTCAGGCGGCGCAGGCCAAAGCTGCTGCCGCAGTGGCCACTTCGCGCGCGACACCCCCACCTTCCGCCGCCTCCACGGCACTACCGGGAAGCGTCGCCGGCACGTCGTCGGGCGACCCAGCGACGGGCGACCCGTCGTTGCCCCCCTTCCTCCAATGCGTTCTGCAGGCAGAGTCAAGCGGCAACTACGACGCCGTCTCGCCGGGCGGCACGTACATGGGTGGTTTCCAATTCAGCCAGGCGACGTGGAACGAAGCGGCCCAGCTGGCCGGCATGCCGCAGCTCATCAACGTCCCCCCGAACGAGGCGACTCCGGCCGAACAGGACGACCTCGCCATTGCGCTTTACCAGGCAGATGGCGAGCAGTCCTGGAACGACTCCTGCCGGACAAGCTGATGCAGGCGAACGCGGTGCGCTCCTGCTGCTCGTCACCAGGGCACGTCACCGCTGGGCCCGTGGCAACGCTGTTCCCGAGGGCCGAGCAGGTACTTCGGAAGGTCGAGAGGGATTCTGCTGTTTCAGGAGACGTAGACCGGTGCGCGCGCAACAGCGGGTGACGCAGGTCAGTCGAACGTCCAGTGTCGACGGCCTTGGGCCGCCAGAAGCCGACCGAACTGCAGTCCGGGGAAGTGGGTCGCCGCGGCTGGGATATCCGACCCTTCGATCTCTCTCGCCAGAGCCTCGCGTGAGTTTCGCCGCGAGTTGCGGGTCGACGTCACCAACCATCTCCCAGTCGTCGCTGAGGAGTTCGGCGGGACAGTGCACCACGTCACCGAGGAGCATGGCTCGCTCAGTACCAGACGAAATGACAATGACCGTGCTGCCGGGCGTGTGACCGGGAGCGCTGCGCACATCCATGCCTGGCAGAATTCTCCCGTCCTCGCTCCACGTTTCGAGGCGGTCCGCGATCGGCGGAAGCAGCTCCGCAGACGCTCGGCCACCCATCAACGAAACGGCCACGCTGTCATCGAATGGCGAGGAACCCATGAAGAAGTCCCAGTCCGCCTCATGGCACCGATACGTGGCGTTGCCGAACAGACGACGCTCCCCGTCGGTGGCCCACCCGAGGTGATCAAAGTGGAGGTGCGTCAACACGACGTCCGTGATCTCGGACGGCTCCACTCCCAGGGCCGTCAGGTTCTTCATGAACCTTCCCGTTCGGTCCGGAGCGGAGTGTGGACCTATTCCGGTGTCGACGAGCGCGAGGCGGTCACCGCTACGCACGAGAAACCCGCCCATTTCGATCGGCAGCATGCCCTCCTCGTCTAGGAACTGAGAGTGCTGCAGCCAGTCCTGATCGGACTTGTTGAACATGAGCGTCGGTGGTGCCTGGAGACTGCCGTCTGATACGCCCTCGATCGTCACGGCTCCTATCTGCATCAGGCCGACCATAGTCCCGGGTGTGTCTCTGTACGCCGGGACCCTGAACTCACTTCGGATAGGGCACCCGTGCTGATGCCCGAAGGGCAGACCGTGCCCAATACGCCACTCGGAAGGATGGGACTGTTCGGCACATCGGAGATGCCGACGATCGCGTTCGACTACGACGACGTGGGGTTGAGGTATGCCGCGTATGGCCCGGGTGGCGTAACGAACCGGTTCCAGTGCATCAGGCTTCACTGGTTTCGGCCCTGATCCGATTGTATTTGCACCAGTTCAGCTCGTCTTGGTTTCCCATGGGTCGACGAGATCGAACGCCCAGCACATGTCGGAGTCCAGCCAGATCGGCGAGCACGAGACGCTCGCCGCGGTCACCGCATGTTCAACGCGGTCAAACAGCGTGGCGCCCTCAAGGTCGCAGGCCCTCGCCATAACGGGCGCGTCCTTCGTCGTCGAACTCGACAGGTCCAGCGGGAACGACGCAGAATTCATTGCCTTCTGGGTCCGCCATGACAAGGAACCCCCCGTCTTCGTACCCCGCCAGCCGCTGACCGCCGAGCGCTTCGATCCGGTCCCTGAGCGTGCTGATGTCCGAGCCATAGATATCCAGGTGAGCCCGGTTCTTGCCAAGTCTTGGCTCCGCGACGCGTTGGAAGCCCAATCCCACGGCGTCCTCGTTGCGTTCCAACCAAACGTAAGGACCCTTCCGACCCGCGATCGGTCTTCCAAGAAGGGCGGACCAGAAGGCGGCGACGCGCTCGGGGTCGATGCAGTCGACGATGATGTCAGCGATCTGAGCGGTTGGCCGATCTTCCATTGCATGTTTTTATCGCGCACAGCGGCCAGATCGCCCTCCCAACTGCAAAGTGCAGACGGTACGTCGGAGCGTGGCCCTCTTCGCTGGCCGACGTCGACGTCGTTCCATCCGGGCGTTCCCCGATCAGATTGCAACCTGCCCCGCCGGCCAACCAGATCGGCCCATCGCTCGCACCCGTGCCAGCTAGCGATTCGCACCAGATCCAGCAATCGACCTTCTTGATCGCCACGCCATCACCGACCACCAAGACAGTCCCGACATGACACTGACCGCGGACAAGAAAGACCCAATGGAGAGTACGGAGCCCGCAGACCCCACGCCTCCAATGGAAAGCACAGAACCGATTGACCCTACCGACAAGACCGAATTGCGAGAACCGATAGAGAGTACCGAGTCTCGGGACCAGAGTGACCACCGAGAGCCATCATCGCGCGCTGTCACGGATCCGTTCTTCATTCTCTGCGATCGTAGGCCGGAGTGACCCCGCCTTGGCAACAACTGAGTGGCATGAACCGTGGAGTTCGTCGATGTGGCGAGGCCAGGCGAACGGGGGGCAAATATTCGACACACGGATCATCATCGTGACAACCATCCTGACTGACGATGATGAGCGTTTGCGCGGGTTCGTTCGGTCCGCCAGCACGCTGTGGGCGAGACCTTGTCTATTGCGTACTGACTGGAGCTCTTCGCTTGGGTAGCTCGTGATCGCTCGGTAGCTCGACGGTGACATTGATCCGGTTCCACACATTTATGAGTCCGACCAGATAGAGGAGCGCCGTCAATTCTTCGTCGTCGAAGTTCTGTCGTACGGCCACCCATACGGGTTCATCGACCCTCTCGCCGTCTCCTATTCGGGTTATGGACTCCGCCAGCTCGAGCGCTGAACGTTCGCGGGCATCGAACCCAGGTGCCTCTCGCCACCCGGCCAACGTGTCCAACTTGGCCTTGTCGATGCCTGTCTTCCTCGCCCAGTCCGAATGAAGCCCTAGGCAGAAGGCGCATCCCGTGATCTGCGAGACACGCACTTCCACAAGCTGACAAATGGAAGCTTCAAGTGGTCCATGGGCGAGGTGTCCGGCAAGGGTCAAGACGTCTTGGTACCACGGTCCGCCGCTGTTTGTGTATGGATCGAAGCGCATGCGTCCGAAGGTACTAGGAGTCACCACCCAGCCTTGCGACCACTCCGGACTTGTCCCAATAGCCGGCCAGATGGGATACCCACTGGGTCCGCGCGATCGAGGGCGAGGCGGGAGGTTAATGTCCCTTCGATGGCGTACGCCGACCTCGAAGAGCGTGTCCGTGTGATTTGCATGGGTCTTCCCGGCGTGACGGAGAAGCGGAGCCACGGAACACCAGCGTTCTTCGTAGGAAAGCAATTCTTGACGCTGTGGCTCGATGGCCACCACGATCACCGCTTTCCTCACTTGTGGTGTGCAGCTCCGCCGGGCGCTCAGGATGAACTCGTCACGACGGAGCCCGACCGATTCTTCCGGCCACCGTACGTCGGGGGGCGGGGCTGGCTCGGAGTCCGACTGGACGGCACCATCGACTGGGGCGAGATCACGCTCGTCTGCGAGGAAGCTTTCCGCACGGTCGCGCCAAAAAGGTTCATTGAAGCTCTTGACGAAGGTCGTGCCTGAAGACGAGTCGCCACCTCATGTTCATGTAGTTGCGCCAAGGATTCCCTCCTTACGTTGCCCGGTCGCTCGATGGGACGGTCGGGATGCGTCAAAGGGGTGCCGTCCCATCTCTGATCCCCTCGTCACATCCAGAGAGCACAATGCCGACATGAGTGCATCCGGTGCTTTGATCGCAGAGAGCCTCTCGAAGGACAACCCCCTCGAGGCCGTCCGCCTCGGGGTTCACAGGATCAGCAGGAGGGACGTCGGTGACGTGAGCGCCGGCCAACCCCTGACCTGGACCTTCATCGAGTTCGAGGTAGATGACCAGGTCGTGGCCGACCTCGCGGCAGCGCTGAGCCGGTCGATAGACGCCTCGGGAGGCTGGTACTGCGACTTCCGCACGGACGAGGAGACCTTCGTGGTCTTCGCCGGTCAGGTCTTCCGGTATCCGCGTGGCGAGGCCGAAGGACGGGCAGAGGTAGAGGCGTTCGCTCGATCCGTCGGCGTCCCGGAGGTGCAGCTCGACTGGCCGGAGTAGCCCTGCGACGTCGCGGATCACCAACCTCGGAGGCGCGAATGAGGCGGTCCCCGGTGTGAGAGGACTCACACCCACACGGACCCTTCAGGTTCCGGCCGGGAGCCGCACCTAGGATCACTTGTCGAGGAGGAACAATGCGTCAAAACTCGTTACGAGCCATCTGGGCTCAACAGGGTGCCGCCCTCGGTGGATGGTTGACTGTGCCGAGCAGCGTGTCAGCCGAGGTCATGGCTCACTGTGGATTCGACTGGGTCTGCGTCGATTTGCAACACGGCCTGATCGACTACTCCGAGATGGTCCAAATGCTCCAGGGCATCTCCTCAACCGCCACCGTGCCTCTTGTGCGGGTTCCGTGGAACGAGCCGGGCATCATCGGCAAATGTCTCGATGCAGGCGCGTGGGGGATCATCGTGCCGATGGTCAATTCCCGAGAAGAGGCGAGGGCGGCGGTCTCGGCGTGCCGTTATGCGCCAGCGGGCACCCGTAGCTACGGGCCACTCCGTGCGAACTACTACGCGGGCTCTGACTACTTCGATCGCGCCAATGACGAGGTGACCTGCATCGTGATGGTGGAGACCCAGGTCGCCGTCGACATCGTCGACGAAATCGTGTCGACGCCGGGAGTCGACGCCGTCTATGTGGGACCAGCAGACTTGAGCGTTACCCTGGGCCTCCCTCCTGCACCAGACCAGACTGACCAGAGATTTACGGACGCTCTGGACCGGGTGATCGATGCATGCCATCGTCACAACGTGGTACCAGGTATTGCTGGTAACGCACAGACAGCGGTAAAACGACTGCAGCAAGGCTTTCGACTGGTCGAGGTCGCGTCTGACATGAGACTGTTGGGACTTGGTGCCCGAGACGCTCTGGAACAGGTTCGACCAGGCGCTGGTCCGAAAGCAAGGTCTGCGTACCTGTGACGGCGATGTCCGAGCGCTCAAAGGTCGTGATCGCACTGCCGCTCGCCCAGTTCTTGGTGGACCAGTTCGCTGCGTATGACGTCACCGCGCTACCCGCTGGCAGATCCGACGATGGCGTCTTCGAGGCCGCAATCGCCGAGGCCGAGGGTCTACTGGTGAGTTCCAACGTCATTGTTGACCGAGAAGTGATCGCATGGGCGCCGAAGCTTCGAGTCATCAGCACGATGAGCGTCGGACTTGATCACATTGATCTCGACGCAGCGAGGTTGAAGAAGATAGTGGTCACCATCACCCCGGTGCTCAGCGACGCCGTAGCGGACCTGACAATGGCGCTCATGACCATGCTGTCTCGCCGTATTTCCGAGGGAATCCGTGCTGTCGTCAGCGGTCGATGGAATGAGGTCCCGTTAGGGAGCGACCTGGCAGGCAAAAGGCTGCTCCTTGTGGGATTCGGCCGCATTGGTCAGGCGGTGGCGCGCCGGGCGTTGGCCGCACGGATGCATGTGCAATACGTCGACACCCGGAGCGTACTGCCAGTTGTCGATGACGTAGAGCGCGGCGGACGATCTCGCCCAAGGATTAGCAGACGCAGACTTCGTTTCCCTTCACGTTGATCTCAATGCCGAAACCCGCAACATGATCGGCCGAGACGAATTGAAGTTGATGAAGTCCACTGGGTTTCTTGTGAACACATCACGGGGTGGCGTGGTGGATCAAGCTGCACTGACCTCGGCGTTGACCGAGGGAGCGATCGCTGGCGCCGCCTTGGATGTGCTTCAGGATGAGCCGCCACACCCCGATGAGCCCCTGTTGAACGCCCCCAACATCATCATCGTTCCCCATATCGGCTCGGCCACGAGGGAGACCAGGAGCGCCATGGCGCAATGTGCAGTCGACAACTTGCTGCTGGGACTGCGCAATGAGCGCAGTCCATTTGAGGTGACCTCATCGTGACGGCCCCTTAGCCATTCCCACACGGCATCGGGATTGGGGTTCCTCGTAGACCTGCCTTGGTCCAAGAAAAGCGCATACTTCTCTGGGTGAGAAGGGTCCTCTTCGACTTTGACGGCACCTTGGCTTATCGGCCCGGGGGGTGGAGTCAATGCCTCGTTGACGTTCTGGACGAAGTGTCACCTAGCCACGAGATCACGGTGGATGAAATCCGTCCCTAGCTGCGGGACGGCTTCCCCTGGCTTGTGCCGAATCGATCGCATGTCGATCTCTCGGGTCCGGATCGATGGTGGGACAGCATGTCGCCGCTCTTCTTTCACGCGTACGGGGCCGTAGGTGTCCCGGCACGTGACCGGGAGAGAGCGGTCACCCGGATACGCCCCCACTACTGCGACCCCGCTCGATTTCACCTCTACCCCGATAGCATCGACGCACTCGAGAGGCTCCGACGAAACGGATGGGAGCTCGTCATCCTGTCGAATCACGTGCCGGAACTTGAATCCATCGTTGACGGCGTCGGGCTCGGCTCCTTGATCAACGAGGTGTTCAGCTCTGCACTCACCGGTTACGAAAAACCCAATCCCCAGTCCTACCGGATTGCTCTGGGCGACGAACGATCGTCCGAGTGTGTCATGGTCGGCGACAAGCTAGAAGCAGATGTGCTCGGAGCCGAACGAGTCGGACTACCGGCCATCCTTGTGCGAAACGAACATGCGGGTGCCCCGAGGTTTGCAACAGGTCTTCAAGATGCGGTCAAGCTCATTCTTGACCCTTAGTCAGGTGCCCTGGGTCATGCGCAACAAGAGCATGGTGCCCGAGTCATTTGCCTCGTTCAGAGCGCTCAGCACCGCGGCAACCGCGTGCTCGGCGGTAGCCGACCCAACGAACTCGATCCCGACCCGAACCAAACCAGGTTGGATCATCAAGGCATTCTTGATCTGCCCCACGAGCGGGACCTTGTTGGAATCACCGGCGGACGGAACCTCCACCGAGATACTGCGACCGGTCAACTCGGACGCTCGCCGGTGACGGAAGGTGATCCCAATGCCGACTGTCGAGATATCGAGTACCCAGCACTCCCGCCACCCGACGGTGGAAACCTCGTCGTCAAGAAGACAGCGTCCTTGCAAGTTCGCAGGTAGGCGTGGTATTCGTCGGCGGGGCCCCATTGCGCTCCTCTTAACCCTCCGTGGAGGCATCGCGACGCCACCGTGCGCAACCCGTTGACGGGAAGGGCTGTCGACGAGAGCGGCCGCTATGTCAGAACTACTCATCCTTGGTCTCGGCACAACCCGAGCCTGGCTCGCCCAACTCCGGCACAAATCTGCGGACATTGAGTTCACACGCTGATTGCGGGGGCGCCGACAACCGGACGGGACCGTTGTCCGACTCACCTACGAGACGTATCCCAGTCCGCGGGGCTGCGCCGACAGGCACACCACTCGTCATGGCACAGCTTGCGGATGTGAACGATGAAGCTCCAGATGATCTCGAACCCGCCCACAAACCCCAATGCCATCGATCAGGCAGCAGCAAACTGTTCAAGGGCCCAATCGACGTAGGAAGGCGGGAACCGCGACAGATGAGTCGCACCCGGAACCTCGGCGATCGCCGCCGCCGCTTCCTCCCCGTAGTGGCGGGCAAGCTCGATGACGTCGTCGATTCGACCCGAGCTGACGATCATTCTGGAGGCTTGTGCCAGGTCGGCCGCGTGCCGACGTCGCAAGAGCGCGCGGAGGTCTCCTCCACTGGGCTGTGCGAGTTCCAGTAGGACCGGCAGGGTGAGGACCCCGCTTCGCATGTCCGTGCCGACGGGCTTGCCCAACCGATCGGGGTCACCGACCAGATCGAGTACGTCATCAATGAGCTGGAACGCCATGCCGAAGTTCATTCCGAACGCACTGAATCTGTTGACCTGCTCATCCGGTAGCTCCGCGCTGAGCGCACCCACCCGACACGAACAGGCGAAGAGCGCAGCGGTTTTTGCCTCGATCGTGAAGAGATAGCGATCGATCTCCTGACCCAGGTCGAACAAATGCTGGGTCTCAGTTGCCTGCCCAACGCAGAGCAGTGCCACCGTGTGGGCCACGTCGGATGCCACCCGCTGGCCAGCGACGGCGGCTTCGGCGCCCGCCCGTGCCATCAAGTAGGTCCCGGCCAGGAGCGCCTGGTTCTGACCTTCTACCGCGTTGATTGTCGGTATCCCCCTGCGGGTCTCCGCCTCGTCGAAGATGTCGTCGTGCACCAACGAGCCGACCTGCACCAGCTCGACGGCGACCGCGGCGGCGACAACGCGAGGGTCGAAAACGTGCCCAACGTCGGCCACAGCAAGAGTCAGCGCGGGACGAAGGCGCTTCCCACCACCGGCCACCACCCGGAGACACGGAGTCGTCAGATCTGGTGCACCGATCGTGCAGGTGGCGGCAAGCCGATCAGCCACCGTCTCCAGATGCTGCGCAAGTTCCGCTGATCCCAACAGGTCGAGCGGTGACGCCCGCATGCGTGGACGTTACCCCACCGGCAACATGGCGGAGAAGCCGACGTGCTTCCGTAGGCCGGGAGCACGTCGGTTACGTCTCTCGATTCAGAAGCCTTCTGGTGAGCAGACGGCTTGGCACTCCGTCCTGGTCGAGATCGTCAAAGTCCCAGACGCCGAACCCATCCTCGTAAGGGCGACTGCTGAGGAATCGACCACCTCGGACCGGTTCGAGGACGACGGGCTCAGGCGCCGAGAACAACTGAGCGGCGGCACCGGACAGGGTCGAGGCCGCGACAAGTGCGTCCCCCTGGAGTGAGATCTCGATCAGCGCGTGCCGGCGCGCGTAGCTCCCGACACAGGCGTCGGCGTCGACGTGCGCGCCAACACCTGGCGTTGGTTCACGTCGCGCCGGGACCCCCAAGAGGTGTGCCCGGATCTCTCCAGCGATCGCGCCGGCTCCGGGTCCGTTGGCGACAACGCTGAAAGATCCCAGGCCCGGGACGACCGCCAGGAAGGCCGTGCTTCCTCGGGTGGACCCACCATGGACAGCCACGTTGGAGGCTGGAACCACCCACGCCAAGCCCTGAGCGCCGTCGCGGATCTGGATCTGAGGCCTGAGCATCTCTTGCACGAGTTCTGGGTCGAGGAGTTCGGAGTTTCCCGAGAACAAGGCTCCGCAGAACGTGGCCAGGTCCGCTGCGGTCGCCACGACGTTCCCCGCCGGCCCAGCACTTCGGGGCATTCGACCGGATTCGGGAACCAAGGCTCCCACCTTTGGATCGAAGCGATGGCCCTGGGCGACACTTCGACCATTTTCAAGGCGGGCCGTCGTCGTGGCCGTGAGGTGGAGCGGTGCGAAGACTCGCTCGATGAGAGCATCGTCGAAAGGCCGACCATCGAGCACCTCGACGAGCCGACCGAGAATGGTGTACCCGCCGTTGTTGTAGGACCACCGCTCCCCAGGTTCGTGGACAAGCCCGGTCGAGGGGATGACCTCCCCGACGTAGCGCTCCAGGCAGTCGTCACCCTCCCCGGTGTCAGTGAAGTCGTCTCCACAGTCGATGCCGCTCGTGTGGGTCAGGAGGTGGCGGATCGTCACCCGCTCGGTCACTCCCGGGATTGCGATGCGGACATCGGGTAGGTGCAAGGTGATGGGATCGTCCAGGCCAGCCTCACCACGCTCCACATGTTGGAGCACGAGGAGCGCCGTCATGGTCTTGGGTATTCGAGCCGATTTCGAAAAGCTGGCGGGGGTCGGCGCCGATGCTCACTTCGTCGCTCCTCGCTCCGTACTGCTGAACCACAGCGACGGCTCCAGGCGCCCTGAAGCCGCCGACGGCATCGGCCAGCACGTTGCTCAACGTGCGCATCGTCGCAATTTACGCCTGCCGCCCTCGAACCTCCTGTCCTCCGCGACACGATGCCCCCGAACTCCCCGGGGGTGCCCGCGACTGATCGCCACCAGGGATACCCTTTGGAACAGCTCACTGAACGGAATGCGAAACGACGGTATGACTGCATTCGGACTGGTCCTCGGCGGCGGTGGTCCCGTCGGCGCGTGGTACGCCGGTCTGGCGAGCGGGCTGGCCGATGAGGGACTTGATCTTGGCCTCGCTCACGTGATCATCGGGACATCGGCGGGAGCCTGGGCTGGAGCGTGGCTCGCGTCCGACAGGTCCGGGGCATTCGTCGATGCAATGGACCGGTTGGGTGCAGCCCCGGAGCCTCTGGGCATAGACACCGACCTGATCGGTCAGGTGTGCAGCCTTATGGGAAGAGCAGTGGCTCCCCTCGAGCCACCCGACACCCGGCGCATCGGCGAACTAGCACTGCAGGTTCCCCCCGTAGTGGTCCGTTTCTACGCAAAGCACCTACCCGGATCCGACTGGCCCGAACGGTTCCGTGCCCTCGTAGTTCACATCAAAACTGGGGAACTTCGGATGCTCGGACGTGCCGACGGGCTCCCACTTGAGTTTGGTGTGGCCGCGTCTTGCGCCGCAGCTGGTCTCGCACCTCCAGTCGCCCTCTCGGACGGTCTCTACATGGACGGCGGCGCTCGATCGGCAACCAACGCCGATACGCTCGTCGGGCACCCGGTCACAAAGGCAATTATTGCCTCACCGGTGCCACCTGACGTGCCAATGATCGGCGCGGCCGTCGAGAGGGTCCTGCAGGAGGAATGCCGCCGGCTCTCGATGGCAGGTATCCGATTCGAGACGATTTTGGCCACTGCAGTGGAAAAAGAGGCCTTTGGTCATGACCTGCTGAATTACTCGAAGATGAGAGCGGCAATCGAAGCCGGGAAAACCCGAGCAAAATCTGAAACCACCCGTCTTCGTACACTCTTCGAGGCCTAACGGCGCGGGTCAGGTCCCGACTGCTCCGCAAGAGTGACAACGGCCGCCTGGCTGACCTGCTCGTGACCGAGCACTCTGCGGGTTGAATTTGGAGGCGGCTCCCATTGAGGTTTTGTGGAGTCGCGGCAACGGCGCTACGACTTCCAGACCACCTTGACTCGGCCCTTTGGAGTGATCATGAGAATCGCTGACACGGCCGTGAACGTGTTGCCCGTGTTCGTGTCGATGTAGATGGCACCGCTCGGCGCGACGGCAATGCCATCGCCCCCGATAAAGACGTTCCGGTTGTGCGCGCCAGAACCCAACGCGGAGTTGAGCCCCGGTTCGGTGATGCTCGTGAGCGCCCCCGAGGGATGGAACAAAGCAAGTCCGAACCCGGAGACGAGGGCGACCGAACCACCGGGACCAGGAGCCAATGATCCCCAATATCCGTCACCGTGGAAGTTCTCGATGAAGCGCAACTGTCCCGATGCCGTCCGCTCGTACAGGCCCCACCCGCCGCCTCCCGCATCGAGGAGATCCCCTCTGTCGTCAAATGCAATGCGGCTGGAGGCTGCGAAGTCGAGCGGCACGGCTGGGTTGGCATAGACGCCGGCCGAATCGTTCGGGGGTTGCACGTCGCTCCCGACCACCCATTGGAGCTGCCCGTTGGGCTCCAAGCGGTAAACGGGGCCCGCCGCGACATAAAGATCGCCGCCTGGGCCTATGGCCAGGCCGGTGACGGTGGACTGCCCGCTCAACGCGACCTCTCGGGCGGGCAAGGCTCCTTGAGTCATGGCCATGGAGCCGCCCCCGATCACCGTCTGAATAACCCCGTCGGGGAGTACTTCGCGTACACGGCCATTCGAGGTATCCGCAAAGCACACCGTGCCATTTCTCGCGACGACAATGCCAGAATTACTCTCGACGTTGATCGCTGCGTCCGTCGCCTGGCCTCCGTCACCGGAGAAGCCCCGCTGCCCACTGCCGGCGACAACTATGAACCGACCACTCGACATGCGTCGTAGGACCTGGTCTCTGGCGCTGTCGATGACGTAGAGGGTCCCGTCAGGAGCGGTGGCCATGGCATAGGGATGCTCTGGCGCGACCGTCGGTCCGGCAACGTGGACCGTGGTCACCCGCGGAGATGAGACTCGAGAAGGCTGGTGGGCTTGGGGCTTGGGCGTTGTCCTGGTCGCCGCAACGGTCGCCACCGCAGCACCAACGACGATGATGCCGACGGCGAGCCACGCCAGGCGTCGGCGCCGCTCTCGCTGCTTCGCCTCCCTGAAGAGAACTTCCGCATCGACGGGACCGGGCTGACTCGAGATCGCGTCCGTCGCGGACGGTCTCTGGGCAACAGCCATGACGCTACTATCATTGGCGTCAAGGGTTCTGTCAAGGCGCCATCAGCTGACGACCGCGTCGTCCCCGCAGACCCGGCTGGCGTCACGTCGCCAAGCGGTCAGAAGTCAGTGGCTGAGTGCGTTGCGAGTGTGGTTCACGTCCGCCTGCCACTCGGTTCGCGTTCTGACCACGTTGAAGCCGAGGATGGCGTTCAAGGCGAGCATGGGCCTGTTCGAGAGGGCGTTGTCGGTGCGGATCCGCTCTGCCACTGGGCGCTCGTCTCGGATCCTCTCGAGCATCGCGGCCTTCGCCCACTTGGCGAGCCCACGGCCGCGATGCGCTGCGATCGATGCCCGTATTCTGTTGCAGGACGATGGTGGGTTCCCGTTGCTCGAAGACGACTTCCGTTCCTCCAATGCACGCGCCAGCGGAGTCTCGGAGCAGTGCCGTCCAGCGCAACCGTCCCGCCTCGAGCAAGGCTCGATCGAGCTCAGCAATGTCGTCGGGACCGAGGACCACGTCACCGATGTCGAGGTCGTCGCGTGGTGCGGTCTGCATGATGCGGTGGAAGGTCGCGCCGTCGGCTCGGAGATGCTCAGGGAAGACGCCGTCGATCATTTCCAAGCGGTAGCCGAGCTCCCGTGGTTGTCGAGCCTGCGCCCAATCCTCGACCATCGGCCAGTCAACATCGGCGAGGCAAAGTTCGCTTGTGCGGTTGACTCTCGCCGCTCGAGCGCCGAGCCGACGAGAAAACGCTTCGCCGCCCGGTACGGCGTCGAACGTCGACCACGTGAGCAGGGATCGCCCTTCTTCGGCCGTTGTGGCGCAGATCCTGTTGAGGAGCTGAGACCCGATGCCTTCCCGTCGCCGGTCGCGACGCACGAACAGGTCGCACTCCATGACCCGCCGGTCGCCCGCCGAATTCGACCAGCAGAACCCGGAAGCCACAGGCACACCGTTGGGGAACTCGGCAACCCAGGCATGGTCGTCGAACTGCGACGGCAGATGTCGGGCGAAGGCGATGTACGACTGGAGCGCCTGGGGCATGCGATACGAACCACATTCTGCGGCGATCGGCGCCTCTATGGTGTGGAGTGCGGTCAGTTCCGCATCAGTTCCGGCACGGAACCCGACCCGACGCAGGCGGACATCATCTGAGGAGCGCACCGGCCCAGTCTTCCTCAGCAGACCGTTCGAATCCGTCCCCACACGTGGGCCCGACCGCCGAGAGCTCAGGCCAGGGCGACGTAGTCGAGATTGACCCCGCCCTGATCGGCCGACTCGACGCTGCAGACCAGAAGGTTCGTTCCCGCCGTCATGGTCAACCTGACCGGCACGGTCCGCCACGAGGTCCAGGCCGGAGCGCTCGGCACCTGCAGCATGGCGGTGCCGTTGACGTGGCCGGTCGCCGGGCCGAGCGTGCGCGCCGTCAGCATTGACGGGCTGCCGGTGGCATTGGCGACGTGAAATGCGATGCGGCGACTGCCGGCGCTCGGCACCGAGATGGCCACGGCAACACTGCTCCCTGGGGTATCGAGACCGGTGACGTAGCCCATGCCTTCGTGGCCGCCAAAGGTGTTCTCGAACCGGGCCGAGCCCGCCCAGGCGCCGACCTCAGCCTGGAAGTGGGCGGGATCGTGCGGCACCACCGACAAGAGAACCGACGCGTGTGGCGCCAGCGCCACCTGGTAGCTGGTCATCGAACCCAGGTCCTGGTGCGCCCAGAGGTCGCGTACCGCCGCCGGGCCGGTGAAGCCGAGGATGGCGGCGAAGTCGATTGCCTTGGTGACGCTCCCCGGGCCGTCTTCCCGGTTGAACAAGGCGACCACCCAGCTCCCGTCGGGCAGCTGGCCGATCCAGCGCTCCGGGTCCCGGCTCGTGGGGTCGTATTCGAATCCGTGGCTGTTGTTGAAGACGGGTTTGCCGACCAGTCCGGCCTTGCGGAGGGCCAGGACTTCGTGATTCTGGAAGACGTGGGCGTTGTCCCCGATGGTGTCGACACGATCGGTAATCGCGATCGCGGCGCCGGCCAAGGTGAAGAGATTGATCGCGCTCTGGCGCTCCGCGTCGCGGGTGAACGACTGCATGATGAGCGGGTCGCCGTCGAGGATCATCTGACCCCGACCGGAGAGGTCAGCAAATCCGGTGAACCCGAGGAAGGGATTGTTCCATTGGGACCACTCGGGCTGCCAGGTCTGGCGGCCACCACTCAGGTTGAACCAGGTGCCGAAGCTGGCGTCGTTGTCGATCCTGATCAGATCGCCGTATTGCCGCTCGCCGGACCCGTGGTCGAACAGGTTGGGCATCACGAGACTCAGCTGCATGTCCCCGGCCGCCTCCCGCATCCACTGCAGCGCCTGCAGGTAGGAGTCACGACCATGCATCACGCCCACCGTGCCGTCGTTCTGATCGAAACCGGTCTCGTAATAGGCCAGGAAGTCGATCCGGAGGAACACAGCACCGAGTTGACGGAAGTACGCGACGTAACCCTTCACGTACTCCTCCGCCCCGTCGCGGGTGGTGTCCACCCATTGCAGGAGCCCACCCCCGTCGAAGTAGTCGCCTGTGTTGACGATGTCGGCCACTTTGACGTCGGGCCGCCCGACGACGGTCACGGACGGATTCGTGACCGCCGACCGCGTGGCCCACAAGGGGTTGTAGTAGACGCCCAGCTCCATCCCCTTGGCCTTGAGATAGTTGGCCCACCAGGCCCAGTCGTGCACCCAGTCGTCCGCCTGGCTCACGATGTAGCCGTGTGGTGTGATCCGCTGGGTGTTGTCGATCCAACCGTCGGTGCACACCATGGTGTAGCCGTAGTCACGAAACGTCGCTGCCACCCAGTCGACGTTGGTCTTCCATACGTCTTCGGGTATCAGGGTGTTCGTGACGTTCTCGTAGCCGTAGGTGCTCCAGTAGAGCGGCCCAGCTCCGCCAGGTCTGAATCCAGGTGCAGTCGGAGCTGTGGGTCCGGGCGCGGCAGCAGAGGATTCGGCTTCACCGGGTGTCGCCGCGGCCGCCGCCGCGTGGAAGGCCGGTCGACGACCCTGCCAGGCCGACCGCGAGTACGGCGCCGCCACTGCCCTTCAGCAGCTCGCGTCGCGTCGGCACCAGATCACACCCCCGTCTCGAACACTGAAGGGATACCGTAGCCAAGGCGGCGGTGGGCTCAAGGTCGTCAGGACGGTGCAACGGTGCGGGACCTACCGCGTGCCTCCCGAATAGTGCGGAGGTGCCCACGCTCGGCCGAGACGGTCTTCTGCGACAACTCGGAGCCTCAACCGGTCCGATAGCGAATGACTGCGTCGCGGCCATTCGTGGTGGCTCCGAGACTGACATCTGGGAGTCGTGGGAATCCGCTGCTTCACACGGCGCAGTTGTCTCTCGCGATCGGGCGGGCCACGTTCTGGACAGCCTCGATGTCCGGGGCATGGACGAGGCGGTTCACAACTTTGAGGCAGCGAAGGACGAGCCGATTGGGTTCGCCCACGTCACCCAAGGAGTGGGCCGAATACTCGATCCTCGGCGGGGCAGCCCCCGAAAGAGCGCCGGGACGGGGAAATCCGAGGGCCGGTGCCTGATTGAGCGGCGGACGCTGGCGTCGACCTGACCCCGGGGTGACCGCACCTGTCATCGCCCGCGGGCATGATCGGTGCATGGAGGAGAGCTGGGACGACCTCGAGAGCCTCGACGACCTCGGCGGCATCGACAGCATCGGCTCCGCGGGCGGGTCGGCGGCCGACGCCCGCCAAGCGGGCGACGACGCTGTCGCAGGGCTCGACAAGATCACGGTGCAGATGCCCGGGGGCGAACATCGGCCGGAGCAACAGGAGATGTGCCGCGCCGTGGCCGAGGCGCTGGTCACCCACACCCACCTGGTGGTACAGGCCGGCACCGGGACGGGCAAGTCCCTGGCCTATCTCGTCCCTCTCGCTGTCTCGGGTGTCAAGACCGTGGTCGCCACGGCGACCAAGGCGCTCCAGGACCAGCTGGCAGAGAAGGACCTGCCACTGGTGGAGTCGGGGCTCGGCCTGCCGGTGCCGCTGGACTTCGCCGTCCTGAAGGGGCGCAGCAACTACATCTGCCGGCAGCGGGTGGCCGAGGTGGGCTCGGGTGGGATCCAGGCGGAGTTGGGCGACCAGGGAGCCGGGCGGGCGGACGAGGCCGATCGGGTCGAAGAGGACGACCGACCTGACCCCGACGATGCGCCGCCCGAGGGCCTGGTCGACGAGGTGCGGCGCCTCGTGGCCTGGTCGCAGACAGCCGATCGCGGCGACCGGGCCGACCTGAGCTTCGAGCCATCCGACCGGGCCTGGAACATGGTGAGCGTCGGACCGCGGGAATGCCCTGGCGCGTTCAGCTGCCCCTCGGGCGGAAGCTGCTTCGCCGAGGCCGCCCGCGACCGGGCCGCGGCGGCCGACGTCGTCGTCGTGAACACCCATCTCTACGGGGCGCATCTCGCCAGCGGCGGCGTCGTGCTGCCCGAGCACGACGTCGTCGTCTTCGACGAGGCGCACGAGCTCGAGGAGGTCATGACGTCGAGCCTCGGCGTCGAGGTCACCCCCGGCCGGATTCGCTCCCTGGTGAACGCCGCCCGCTCGCTCATTGAGCAACGTGACGCAGAACTGCTGGACTCGCTCGCCGCCGCGGGCGACACTCTTGGTGCACTCCTGGGCGACCGGATCGGGACCCGCGTCCTGCACCACGACGCCCGCTCGCCCCACGACGACGCCGAACTGGCCGACCTGCTCGCCCGTGCGGCCGAGCTCAGCAGGCGAGTGACCGAAGCGCTGCGACGCGGTGGGGCCCAGCGCTCGTTCCTCCCTGACGGCGACGACGCCGCCGATCCCGACCGCGCCAGCCGCAAGACCCGCACCTTGCAGGCCGCCGCACACCTGGCGGACGACCTGCACCGCCTGGAGACGCGCACGGACAGCGAGGTCGCCTGGGTCGACGGCACACGGCGCAACGTCCGGCTGCGCCTCTCCCCCATCGACGTGGGCCCCGCGCTCTCGGGGATGCTCTGGGGCCAGGTGACCTCGGTGCTGACGAGCGCGACCATCCCGCCCAGGATCGTCGAACGGGTCGGCCTGGAGGGCTTCCCCACCGAGGAGCTCAACGTGGGCAGCCCCTTCGACTACCGCGCCCACGCGCTCCTCTACGTCGCTCGCCACCTGCCCGACCGGCGCGCCGCGGGGGCCGAGGAGGCCCTGCACGAGGAGCTGGCTCTCTTGCTGGAGGCGGCGGGCGGGCGCACCCTGGCCCTCTTCACCAGCCGCCGGGCCACCCGGGCGGCGGCCGACGCGCTGGCGCCCGAACTCCCCTACACGCTCCTGCTCCAGGGCGATCTCCCCAAGAACCGGCTGCTCGAGGAGTTCGCCCGGGACGAGACTTCCTGCCTCTTCGCCACGCTCGGCTTCTGGCAGGGCGTCGACATCCCGGGCCGCGCACTCTCGCTCGTCACCATCGACCGCCTCCCCTTCCCGCGACCCGACGACCCGCTGCTCCAGGCCCGCCGCGACCGGGCGGGCGGGCGGGCCTTCTCCATGGTCGATCTACCCCGGGCCGCCACACTGTTGGCCCAGGGCTCGGGCCGCTTGATCCGCAACGCGGACGACCGCGGCGTCGTGGCCGTGCTCGACCCGCGCCTGGCCACCGCCTCATACCGCGGCGTCCTCCTCTCGACCCTGCCCCCCATGCGGCGCTCGGTGGACCGATCGGAGGTCGAGACCTTCCTGCGCCGGGCGCTCGAGGACGGCGCCGCCTGAGCATCCGCTCGACGGCCGCCCGGCGTCTACTCGGCGAAGTCGAAGCTCAGCTTCCCGTCCCCGGTGCGCGTGCCGGGCGTGGCGACCCGACCGATCCAGCGGCCGGGCACCCGGCGCAGGCCGTCGGGGTCGAGCGCGTAGGCCCGGCCGTTCTTCTGCACGTCACACGTGATGAGACCGGCCGCACTCAGCAGCCTCAGATGGCGCGACACGCCCTGCCACGGGATGTCGAAGCGCCGGGCGATGTCGTGGGAACCGAGGGAGCCGCCACAGTCGTGCAGCACGGCGAGGATGCCGCGCCGCGTCTCGTTGGCCAGGGCCTTGAAGGCGAGATCGAGCGTGGCCGCGTCGGCCACATCGTGTAACGAGGGCGGATCGGGCCGTCCCACCGCGAACTCGGTCCGGCGGGAGCGTGTGGTCGGCATTCCGCGCAACTCTAAACGGTGACGATTAGAGATTTCCGCCGGTGGCGGGTCAGTAGCCCAGGCGGTCGAGCATCTCGGCGCGGTTCTGCCAGTGCCGCTCCACCTTGACGTGCAGGTCGAGGTAGGTCCCCTCGGGTAGTTCCGCCCGCACGGCGATGCCGACGGCCTTGAGGACCTCGCCCCCCTTGCCGATGACGATGGCCTTCTGGGAGTCGCGCTCGACCAGGATCTCGACGCGGATGTGCGGCCACTCCCACTCGGTCACCCGGCACGTGATCGCGTGCGGCAGCTCGTCGCGGGTCTTGGCCAGCAGTTGCTCGCGGACAAGCTCGGCGACCCAGAGCGCCTCGGGCGTGTCGGTGACGACGTCGGGCGGGAAGAAGGGCGGGCCCTCGGGAAGCCGCTCCACGAGGTGGGTGGTCAGCTCGTCGATGCCCTGCCCGCTGCGGGCGGACACGGGGAAGTATTCGACAGTGGGCAGGTCGGCCAGCGCGTCGACGGCCTCCTTCGCCTCGGAGAGACGCTCGAGGAGTTGGGTGGAGGAAGCCCGGTCGATCTTGTTCACGACGACGATCAGGCCGGGGGCGCGTCGTCGTGGTCGCCCGGGGCAGCCCCGGCCTCCTTCGCGGCGCGCTGCAGCTGGCGCACCGACCGCTCGAGCACCGTCCGGTCCCCCGGGCCGATGGCCGCCGTTGCGTCGACGACGGCCATCATCACGTCGACGTCGTGCAGCGCGTCGTTCGCCGTCTCGTTCAGCCGGGTACCGAGCGTGCTCCGGGGACGGTGGATGCCGGGTGTGTCGACGAAGACGATCTGCGCATCGGCGGTGTTGTCGTGCAGCACGCCCAGGATCCGGTGCCGGGTCGTGTTGGGCCGTGACGAGGTGATCGCCACCTTCGTCCCCACCATCCGGTTCACCAAGGTGGACTTGCCCACATTGGGGCGACCGACGACGGCCACGAACCCCGAGCGCACGGCGGCTCAGCTCCCGTTGTGCGAAACGCCGCCCGCGCCGTCGACGTCGCCATGGTCGGCGGGTGCGCCTGTCGCCTCGATCCGGACTCGCCCGATGCGCCGTCCGCGCACGTCGACCGCGGTCAGGCGGAAGCCGTCGACCTCCACCGAGTCGCCCGCGTCGGGCACCCGACCGACCAGGTCCAACATCAGACCGCCGACGGTGTCCCACGTGCCGTGCGGGAGTTCGGCGCCCAGCAGGTCGTCCGCGTCGTCCACGGAATAGAGCGCGCTCACGAGCACCGAGCCGTCCTCGCAGCGCTCGACGGTCGGTTCCTCCACGTCGAACTCGTCGACAATGTCACCCACGAGCTCCTCCAGGAGGTCCTCGAGCGTGATCAGTCCGGCGGTGCCGCCGTACTCGTCGACGACGATAGCCATGTGGAACTTCTCCTCCTGCATCTCGCGCAGGAGATCGGAGACCTCCTTGGATTCGGGAATGAACTTGGCCGGCCGCATGCTGCCGCGGACCACCTGCCCGGCTTTGCCCACCCGCTCGGCGCGCACGAGGTCCTTGGCGTAGGCAATCCCGATGATGTCGTCGATTCCGTCCGCCTCGACCGGTATCCGGCTGTACCCCGCACCCAGCGCGGCCTCCAGCGCGTCACGGACGGTGGCATCGGCTTCGACCGTGATCATGTCCGGGCGCGGCGTCATCACCTCACGAGCCACGGTGTCGCCGAAGTCGATGATCGAGTGGATGAACGTGCGCTCGTCGTGCTCGATCACCTTCTCCTCGTGGGCGACGTCGGCCATGGCCTTGAGCTCGGAGTCGGTGATGTACGAGTGCGGAATCCCCTCCTGGTCGTCCTCGGCAACGCCGATGATCCGGTTGGCCAGCCCGATCAGGATGGAAGAGACCCAGCGGATGGGCGGGAAGCGGATGAGCGTGCTGACGATGGGGGCGCTCAACAGCGCCGCCCGATCGGCGTGCTGCACCGCCCAGTTCTTGGGCACGGCCTCGAAGAAGACGAAGATCACGACGATTTCGAACACGATGCCCAGGAGGACGCCCAGGCCGCCGAAGAGATCCTCGGCGACGATGCCAACGAGGGTGGCGGAGACCAGCTGGCAGATCAGCACGAGCAGCAGGATCGGGTTGAGGAAGTTGGCGGGGTTCTCGACCAGGCGGGCCAGCTGCCGTGCGCCGCGCTTCTTCTCGTCCACCAGGGACTTGGCCTTGATCCGGTTCATCCGCACCAGGCTGGTCTCGGCCATCGCCAGCACACCCGACCCGGCCAGCAGGAGGGCGATGACGACGACGAGGATGGCGTCCTTGGTGTGGAACCCCGACGCCGCGAGCAGGGTGACCACGCTCATGGCTCGGCGGCTCACCCGGTAGAAGCGCGCCAGGAGCTGCTGCTCCAGCGCCTCCATCCGCTCCGCCTCCGCTTCGATCTCGTGATCCATGCCGAGCAGGTGCAACAACCCGTGGACGACCAGCAGGGCCACCTCGTCTTCGAGGGACACCGCGTGCTCCTCGGCGTTGCGCGACGCCACCGCGGGGCAGATCACCACGTCCCCGAGCAGCGTGAGCGTGCCTTCTTCGGCCGAGGACCCCGGCCCGCTGCCACCGAGATCCGGCGAGCGGCCGGTGGGCCCCGGCTCATCCTCGATAGGGAACGACAGCACGTCGGTCGGGCCACTCTTCCCGAGGAACTGCTCGTTGAGCGCGGCCATGGCATCCTCGTCGACGAAGAGGAGCGAGACCTCGGTCTCCCCCTTGACCCCGCGCGCCGAGAGGACCTGGCGAGCCAACCCGGCCCAGCGAGCGACGTCCATCTGATGAACCTGCTGCTCATCGGCGGCGAAGACGTCGATGGTCACTGCGTGAGACCCGCCCGCCCTTCTGCCACCTCGTAGGCATCGACGATGTCGGCCACGATCTTGTGACGGACGACGTCGCGCCGGGTCAGATGCACGAACGCGATGTCGTCGATCCCGCCGAGCACGGGCTCGAGCCCGACCAGTCCCGAGCGCCCCCCCGGCACGTCGATTTGGGTCACGTCCCCGGTCACCACGCACTTGGAGCCGAACCCGATGCGGGTCAGGAACATCTTCATCTGCTCGGGAGTGGTGTTCTGAGCCTCATCGAGGATGATGAACGAACTGTTGAGCGTCCGGCCGCGCATGAAGGCGAGCGGCGCCACCTCAATGGTCCCGCGATCCAACAGTCGCTGGGCGCCCTCGGGCTCGAGCAGGTCGTAGAGGGCGTCGTAGAGGGGCGGAGATACGGGTCGACCTTGGCCATCAGGTCACCGGGCAGGAAGCCGAGGCGCTCGCCCGCCTCGACGGCGGGGCGGGTGAGGATGATCCGCGAGACCTGCCGCGACTGGAGGGCGTGCACCGCCTGCGCCACGGCCAGGTACGACTTTCCCGTCCCCGCCGGACCGATGCCGAAGGTGATGATGTTCTGCGAGATGGCATCGACGTAACGCTTCTGCCCGGCCGTGTTCGGCCGCACCGTCTTGCCGCCCGCGGCCCGCACGACCTCGGAGCGCAGCACGTCGCTGGGGCGGATGTCCTCGCGCACCATGTCGATGGCGCGGGCGACGGTGGACGAGTCGAGGTTCTTGCCCGATTGCGCCATCAGGATGAGCTCTTCGAAGAGCCGCACCACCGTTTCGGCGTCGGGGCCCTCGACAGAGATCCGGTCGCCCTGTACCACGATCTGATCGTCCGGGAAGGCCTGCTCTATCCGGCGCAGATGCTCGTCGCGGGTTCCGAGCAGGCCGGCCATCAGATGGTTGCCCGGGACGAAGCACTCGGCGCGCAGGGTCGTGGTCACGAGGCAGTCATGCGATGCCGAAGTGCCCCTTCAGCGGTTCGCCCCCCAGCACGTGAAGGTGCAGGTGCGGGATCGAGTTCATGGCATCGGGCCCGACGTTGAAGATGAGCCGGTACCCCCGGTCCGGACCCGCCAGCCCGGCGGCGTCGGCCACGGCCCGGGCGGCCATGACCATGTCGGCCAGAACGGGGCCATCGTCGGCGGTCACGGTCGAGGCGTCATCGATGTGGCGCCGCGGCACGACGAGCACGTGGAGTGGCGCCGCGGGGTGGATGTCCTTAAAGGCGACGGTCGTCGGCGTCTCGTGCACGATGTCCGAGGGCACTTCACCCGCCACGATCCCGCAGAAGAGGCAATCGGTCATGCCCCGGGGTCGCCGTCCTTGTGCACCAGCCTCATCACCGGTCCGAACTTACCGGTCCCCGGGTCGCCCCTGCGACCATGGGCGCCCCTCACCCGGGTGAACCCTCCACCGCGGCGACGGTTCCCGTGCGCAGGGAGGCCAGGAGCGCTCCTGCGGTGACGGCGGCGGTCTCGGCTCGCAGCACGCTCAGCCCGAACCCCACCGTGGGCAGCCCCGATGCGAGCTCGCTCGTGCTCCAGCCGCCCTCGGGTCCCACGGCCACCACCCGCTGGGACACCGTGGGCCGGTCGCCACTCAGTTGGGCCAGCACCACCTCGCCCGCGTCGCCCAGCGTGTGCAGGTCGGCGAACGCCACCGTGTCGCACAGCTCGGGCAGCCAGACGCGGCGGCACTGGGCCGCCGCCTCACGCGCCACCCGGCGTAGCTTCTCCACGGTGGCCTGCCCGCGGGTCCCGGTCCAGCGGACGATGCTGCGCTCACTGCGCAGCGGCACGATGCGGTCGATGCCCAGCTCGGTCAGCTTCTGGACCACCCATTCGGGTCGCTCGCCCTTGACCGGAGCGAAAGCCACCGTGAGGCGTGGCTCGGCGCGGGCCTCGAGTTGCACGACGGCGTCGGGCAGGCGCTCGAGCCCGGACCCGCCCCGCCAGGCGGTGCGTGCCCAGCGGCCGAGACCGTCGGCGGCGATGACCTCTTCGCCATCTCGGAGCCGCAAGACCCGTCCCAGGTGGTGCGCGTCCTCGTCGGCGAGGACCGGCTGGCCCGGGTCGTCGACGAAGACCTGGGCGGCGGCGGCCGCACGCATAGCGACGGCGGCGTAGGCAGAACCGGCGCTACCCAAAGGCGGAACGCAGGCGCGAGAACACGCCGTCGCCTCCCCCGCTGCCGGGGGAAGAGACCTCCTCGCCGCGTGCCGCTGCGAACTGCCGGAGGAGCTGGTCCTGCTCGGGAGTGAGATCGGTCGGTGTCGCGACCAGCACGTGCACGAACAGGTCGCCCCGGCCGCGACCGCGCAGGTGGGGCACGCCGATACCGCGGATCCGCTCGATGTGACCGTGCTGCGCGGCCGGTCCGATGGTCATGTGCCGGGGCCCATCCAGCGTCTCGATGTCCGTTTCGGTGCCGAGTGCGGCCTGGGCGACACTGATGGTCAGCATGGTGTGCAGGTTGTCGCCCTGGCGTTCGAAGCGCTCGTCTGCCGCGACCGCGAGGTGCACGAAGAGTGAGCCGCTCGGCCCACCCCGCTGACCGGCGGCTCCCCGTTCGGCGAGCCGCAACGTCACGCCGTCCTCCACGCCGGCCGGGACCTCGACCGTGAACGTGTTCTCTTCCATGCGGCGCCCCTCGCCACGGCAGTCGCCACACGGGTTGGGGATCATCTCGCCGGTGCCGCTGCAACGCGAACAGGCGACGCTGGTCACCACCTGGCCCAGCAGCGACTGGCGCACCCGCCGTAGCTCGCCGGTGCCCTGGCAGTCGATGCACGTCACCGGCTCGGTGCCCGGGGCGGTGCCGCGGCCCGCGCACGTCGTGCACAGAGCCGGCAGGCGGACGGAGATCTCCTTGCGGCTGCCGAACACGGCCTCGGCAAACTCGAGGTCGAGCCGTACCTCTGCATCCGCGCCGGCTTGGGGACCCCGGCGGCGGCTCCCGCCTCCGGCCATCTGCCCGAAGAACGCCTCGAAGATGTCGCCCAGACCCCCCTCGAACCCGAAACCGCCCGCGCCGCCCGCCTGGGCGCCAAAGACGCCCTCGGGGCCGTAGCGGTCGTAGCGGGCCCGTCGCTCGGGATCGCGCAGGACCTCGTAGGCGACCGTGACCTGCTTGAAGCGCGCCTCGGCCGCGGGGTCGCCGTGGTTCGTGTCGGGGTGCAGCTCGCGGGCGCGGGCGCGGTAGGCGCGCTTGATCTCCTCGTCGCTGGCGTCGGGACGGACTCCGAGCAGCGCGTAGAGGTCGCCCAGTCCGTCAGTGACGGACATCGTCCCCACCGATGCGCTCGCCGAGCCGCTCGCCCACCACGTGGGCGGCTGCCATCGCCCGCGGATAGTCCATGCGCGTCGGGCCGAGCAGCCCCACCGCACCGAAGTCCTGGCCCTCCACCGAGACGGGCGCGACCACCACCGCGCACGACGACAACGGCTCGAAGCCGTGCTCGGTGCCGATGGCCACCGAGAGGCCGCGGTCGAGCACGTCGCGCAGGAGGGTCACGACGACGAGCTGCTGTTCGAGGATGGCGAGGACAGAGCGCACGGTCTCGACGGCATCGAACGACTCGGCCAGGCGCGCCGGACCTCCGACGAACACCTGATCGGCCTCCATCGCGCCCTCCATGGAGTCGAACGCGCTGTGCGCTGCGGCGACCAGACGGTCGACCCTCTTGGACCCGCTCGGCGGCACCGTCCACGATCCCGAAAGGGTCCGTCCGACCAGGTTGGAGCCGAGGAGTGCCGCGGCACGGGCCAGCACCTCCTCGGAGACGTCGGCCCCGAGGTCGATGGTTCGCTTCTCCACCGCCCCGTCGGAGAGCACCACGACGAGCAGCGCGTGCGACGGCGAGAGGGCAACCAGCTGGGCCGAGCGGATGGTCGCGGTGTCGTGGGAGGGACCGACCACGACGGCCGCGTACGAGGTCAGCTCGGAGAGCAGGCCCGAGGCGCGCTCGAGCACCGTCTCCATCTCGCCGTGGACCTGCTCGAAGAACTGCGCCACCTGGCGTCGCTGCACCGGGCCGAGCACACCGGGCGCGGTGAGGTGGTCCACGAAGAACCGATAGCCCTTGTCGGTCGGGATGCGGCCCGCGCTCGTGTGGGGCTGCACCAGGTAGCCGTCGTGTTCGAGCGCCACCATTTCCGAGCGGACAGTGGCCGAGGACACCTGCACACCGGGCGCGCTGGCCACGTGCGAGGAGCCGACCGGTTCGGCTGTCCCTATGTACTCGGTCACCACCGCCTCGAGGATGGCGGCCCGGCGGGCGTTCAGGGCGCGCTCGTCACCGGTGGCGTCGGCGGTCGGGGCGGAGTCAGCGTGGGGGGTCATGGCGGGTCTAGCACTCAAGTCTACCGAGTGCTAGGGCGGCCATTCCGAGCACCCGTTCTGTCACGCAAAAGTTCATTGACTTGCAGAAACCGCAGTCTTACAGTGCGAAGCAGAGGGGGTCTCCAGGTTCGCGTTGCCCAGTTGCTCGTTTTCGAGCACTTTCGTGTGACTCGGCGTGCTCCGCCCGCCGGCCGGGCGAACGGCATCGCCGTATGGCTGGAAGCGTGCATCCATTGCCTCCCCCTGACGCTCAACATCCATGCACGGACGAGCTGAGGAGCAGAGCCAATGGCAGAGAAGCCCACCTCGCGAGGAAACAAGCCGTCGGAGCTTCGCGACGACGTCGAGACGGCCCGGCAGCCGCTGACAGAGGCCGGCACCGCATCGGGCGTGGTCAGACGGGAGGGACCGGGCGACGGTCCCGAGCCCATTGAGCCCGGGGGCTTCCCGCCTGGCGGGCCACACCCGATTGAGCCGGGCGTCTTCCCACCGGGCGGGCCATTCCCAATTGAGCCAGGCGTCTTCCCACCCGGCGGACCACAACCCATTGAGCCGGGCGTCTTCCCACCCGGCGGGCCACAACCACTCGACGAGGTCGGTGAGTTGGAGACCGAGATCGAGACCGAGCTGGAGATCGAGATCGAGATAGAGATCGAGACGGAGCTCGAGATCGAGACGGAATTGGAGAGCGAACTCGAGTCGGAGTCCGAGTCCGAGTCCGAGTCCGAGAGTGAGTCCGAGTCGGAGTCAGAGTCAGAAAGCGAGTCGGAGTCCGAGTCGGAGTCGGAGTCCGAGAGCGAGTCGGAGTCCGAGAGCGAGTCGGAAGGAGAAGGCGAGGGGGAAGGAGGAGGAGGCGGCGGGAGCGAGGCCGGGCACCTGGTGGACAAGGAAGCCACCGAAGTCACCGATTCGGTCGGTGATGGGGCCGGGCCTCGGGGTGGGTCCGCCCTCGAGTTGGAAGAGTGACCCACGAAGGCCGCGACGATCTTCTCGCGCTGATAAAGAGCCAGGGGGTCCTTCGGTCCAACGAGCGGCAGCCGATCCTGGGCCGCCGCGGCCAGCGCGGTCGCTGGATGCTCTATCTCTGGCCGCTTTCCATGTCCTCGTCGGGGTTGGCGCAGTTGACCCGGGAGTTGTTGCACCTGGTCGAACCGTTCGAGGCGACGCAGCTGGCCGCCAACGGGTTCGGCGCCGTCCCGCTCGTGACCGCCATGGTGCAGGCCGGCGGGGGCAGATACAGGGGGCTGATCGTGCGACCGGAGGCGAAGGGGCACGGTGCTCTCCGCCGGATTGACGGCGCGGGTGACCGAACGCGCAAGGTGGTCGTGGTCGACGACTCTCTCAGCTCGGGTACGTCGTTCCGCGCAGCCTGCACCGCGTTGGAGGACGAGGGATACGACGTGGAGGGGACGGCCTGCCTCGTCGACTTCCCCGGCCGAGGGGGACGCCAGTACGCCGAAGCGCGCGGATACCGAGTCGAGACGTCCTTCGACATCTGGCACGACATAGGGATGCGGGAGCCGCCTCAGACCCCCGGCTTCCTGGCGAACATGCCACGTATCTGGTCGCGGCAGCGGCTGCCCGAGGGGCTCCATCCGGCGGTCGCGGCGCGGCGCGTCGCCGAGCACTACCTCGGGACCGGCGAGGCGTTGCGACCGCCAGCCCGGTTCGACTCTCCGGAGAGCGATCCGGGCGGTACCTTCCTGAGCCTGCGCCGCCGGAACGACGACCGCCGGCTAGGCCGCAAGGGCTTCTGGCACTTCGAGCCTGCCGACGCCGACCCGTGCCGGGATGTCGTCATCGCGACGGTGCAGACGCTCCGTTCGCTGAGCCGTCCCCCGACGATCCCCGAGCTCGAGGAGCTCAAATTCTGTGTGACCTTCCTCGGTCCGCTCGAGCAGGTCACCCCCAGCGAGCTCGATTTCTCCCGCTACGGCATCGTCGTGCGCAGCAGGGTCAGCCCGCACAAGATCGGGGGCGCGCTGCCCAACACCCAGTTCTTCACCAGTACCTACGAGCAGTACCGGCACGCCCGGTGGACCAACGCCAAGGTCATGAACCTCGAAGAGCACGACGTGTTCCGGCACGAGCTCGTGAAGCGGGTGGAGCCCGGCGTGAGCTGGCCTCCCTACGGCGAGGACGCGCACCTGACCGAGTCGTGGCTCGACCTGCCGGGGGCCGGCGACCGGCTGCTCGGGCGGGCAGAGGACGTGGCCGCAGCGCTGCGCCAGGGCGCGGACGTCCCCGACGGGTCCGCCCTCCCGGGCGAACTGTTCCAACACCGCATCGACGTCGTCGTCGTCTCGCTCTACGGCCGAGGGGTCCAGGGGTGCGGCGTCGGGCGGGGGGAGGACCTGGACGAGGCACTCGTGCGGGCGACCCGGGCTGCCGTCGGTGACACGCGGTTCAGCGCACGTCATGCCGACGAGACCGTGTCGTGGTCCGTCAGCCTCCTCCACAGCCCCGAGCGCCTCGGCGTTGTCGACGTCACGTCGGTCGCCCGGAAGTTCCGACGGGGACGCGACTCCGTCCTGGTCGAGCAGAAGGGTCGCTCGGCGCTCTACCTCGACTCGGTCGTCGTGCACCACGCGTGGACCAAGGAGGAGGCGGCGCGGGCATTGCTCAAGAAGGCCGGCCTGTCGGAACCGCCCTTCACATGGACGACCTACAAGACGGCGGGATGGGTGCGGACCCCGGAAGGCAACTTCGAGCTGGCCAGCGGGAACTGCCGGCGCCAGCCGGGTGAGGCTCTCGGCTCCGACGACGTCGCCCTCATGGCCGAGCACCTGGTGCGGCGCCAGGACGTCGACGGCTGGCCCGCCTACGGCATCCGTGCGCTCCAGGGCGTCTACGTGCGCACGGGCACCGCCGCCCGCTGCCTGCATGCGCTGCGCGTCCTGGACCTCGCCGGCCGCCACGCCGGCCGGGAGGAGTGGCGCGCGGCAGCGCGACGGGGCATCGACCACGCCGTGAACGGGCTGAGCAACGACCCGGTGCCCACGCTCGCGCTGCGCGACCATAGCTGTGGCGCCGGTGCGGAGGCATGCCTGCTGGCGGCCGTCGCCAGCGTGCAGCACCCCTCCCTCCACTCGCCGCCCGTCCGGGCGCTGGCCGAGAAACTCCGCGCCATGATCCGTCCCGACGGCTGCGTGCTGCCGGCGGGGACGAGCCGGTCACGCGCCGACGCCGATCTCTTTCCTGGTCTCGCCCTCTTCAGCCTGGCCACCTACGCCGTGGCGGTCGGCGACGACCTCGGAGTCGACTGGCCCACCGTTCGCTCGTGGTACATGCGGCGGGCCCGCCTCGTCCACCCGTGGGGACTCCTGGCGTGGCAGGCACAGGTCTGGAACCTGGTCGGCGATCTCACCGGCGACCCCGCCCATCACGAGGCGGCCATCGAACTGTGCGACCGCATGGTCGAGGGTCAACTGGCGGCGGACGGGAGCTTCCTCACCGACATGGGGACGTCAGGTCCCGGCTTCCACACGGCCTTCGTGGCCGAGGGTATCGCCGCCGGGCGGTGCGCGGCCATGGCCATCGAGGACGAAGGCAAGGTCAAGCGGTTCCGGGACTCCTGGGACGCGGCCATGGCCTTCTGCGACCAGCTCATCTACCGACGGGTGGACACCTACTGGGTGCCCGAGCCGACCTTCGTCCTCGGTGGGATCCGGTCGACGCCCCTGACCTCGACCCTCAGAGTCGACTACACGAGCCACACGCTGCAGGCCCTCCTCGGGGGGCTGTCCGTGGGCGGAGCCGGGTGAGCACGCCGAGCGCAGCCCGCGGCCTGGGGTGCGTCTACCTGATCGACCTGTCCCCTCGCTACGTCCAGATGACCCTGTGGAGCATCTCCTCGCTGCGCCTGCGCAATGCCGACCTCCCGGTGGTCGTGCTGGTCGTCGGGCACCGAGGTGCTCTCGACGCCGACGGCCGCGCGCGGCACGAGCGCCTGGTGGCGGCGGCCGACGATGTGCGCTTCGTCGAGCCCCTTCATGAGGAATCCGGCTATTTCCTCGACAACCGTTCGCACATCGGCACAGTCGCCCTCGACCCCATGCTCTACCTCGATGCGGACACCATCGTCTTCGGGGACCTGCGCGCGCTCGCCAAACGGTTCGCGGGGTGCGACGTCGCCGCCCGACCGAGTGACTGGGCCTTTCGGGGCGCTTACCGCTCGTCCCTGGCCCCCGACATCATCTGCCCGATGAACAGCGGGGCCGTGCTGATGACGGCCGAGTTCGCCAACGCCTGGTCCGTGGAGTCGCAGGCGCGCGTCGCGTCGCTCATGGAACGGCCCGAGCGGAGCGACCTGGCGGCGTGGCTCCGCCGGGTCACGCCCACCGCGTGGAGCAAGGAGGAGTGGGCGTTCTCCGAGTTGGCCTGGGACGGGCCGTGGTCCGTCGGACTCTTCGCGGACACCGACTGCCACCTGCTGGCGCAGCAACCGGAGGCGGAGGACACGCTGCAGTGGCGGAGATCCACCATCTTCCACACCTACAGCAACTACTGGTCGTCCTGCGTGAACCGGCTCCTGACCCGATGACCGCGGGGCCGGTTCGCCCCGGTGTCCTGCCCGAATCGATCGGTGCCGCCCGCAACTTCGATTCGTGCACCGTGGTGCTCCTCGAGGAGCTGCTCGCCCCTCCGGTGCTGGAGTGGGCGCTCGACTACGCGCTGGCGCAAGACGCCTCGATGATCGAGAGCCCCGTGCTCGTCGGGCCCGACGGGGCCGGACGGGTCAACCGGTCGACCCGACGGTCACGTCTCCTCGCCGACCTCGACCCGAGGCTGGTCGCGCTCGTCCGTTCCCAACTGCACCGGGTCCTCCCCGACGTGCTCGGTCGCATGGGCCAGGCGGTCGTGGAGCCCACGGCGATCGATGTCCAACTCTCCGTGAGCGAGGACGACGGCTACTTCTGCGCCCACACCGACGCCTCGGACGCCGTCCAGGCCAACCGGCGCTTGTCCTACGTCCTGTTTCTGTACCGGGAGCCGAAGGCCTTCACCGGGGGCCGCCTGCGCGTCTACGACAACCTCGCCCTCGGGGATCCGCTGGACACACGCTCGGACATCGAGCCGGTCACCAACCGCCTCGTCATCTTCCCGGCGCGATTCGTCCATGAGGTCACCGAGGTCCACGTCCCCTCGGGAGCGTTCGAGGACGGCCGGTTCACCCTGAACGGGTGGGTGCGCTGGTGACCGACACCGGCGTCGACACCGGCGTCGCCGAGCAGGCGCCCGAGACCGGGACGTGGCCGCCAGGGTATTGGCAGGTTGTCGGGCCCCCCTACGCGCTCGTGTTGGAGGAGGCGCCGGATCACCTGGTGCCCTCCTCTGCCCGCCGGCGGCTCCACGTCGACTTCGACCAGCGACCCCACCGTTCCGACTCCTGCACACTCGAAGGTGCTGGAGGGCCGCCGGGTGTCGCCAGGCTCACCTGGCCGGTGCACCACGACCCATGGACCGCGTGGGTGCGTCATCGCGGCCACGGGGCCTGGCTGCCCTACCTGCTCGACCGCGAGAGCATCATCGCCCTCGAGTCGATCGCGCCCGGTGAGCCTGTCGCCCGCCGGCTGGGGCGGCTGCGGCACTGGCAGCTGCACGCGGCCGGGGTGCTGGCGACCCCGGACCGGGGCGCGGCGGAGATCGCCTCGTGGGACCGCTCGGCCGAGTGCGCCCGCGAAGAGTTCGGGCGGTGCGGCTTCACCAACGTCGGCGCACTCGTCGAGCCGCTGCATCTGGGCCGGCTGCGGCGCTACTACCGGACTCTCGTCCGCCATTCGGGGACGAACGGAGTACACCTCGGTGACAAGCAGACCACGGGACGTCACGTCGCCTACAACGAACCGGTGGCGCGCTTCTTCCAGCACCAGTTGGTCGGGGCCGTCTCGCAGATCGTCGGCCACCCGGTGAAACCGTCCTTCTGTTACTCCGCCTCCTACGTCCAAGGCCCGGGACTCCCCCTGCACACGGACAGGGTGCAGTGCCAGTACACGCTGTCGGTCCTGATCGACATGTGGCCCGAGCCGCTCTCCACGGCGAAGTGGCCACTCGTGCTGGCAACCAGCTCCGGTCACGTGCCCGTCTACCAGGCGCTCGGAGACGGCCTCCTCTTCCTCGGCCGGGACATCCCCCACGGCCGCCCCGAGATGCGGCGCAAGCAGTTCAGCACCTCACTCCTGTTCCACTACGTCGACCCCGACTTCGACGAGCCGTTGGGCTGACCGCGGTCGCGCTCAGTCGTCGCCCAGGCGCAGCGCGGAGATGAAGGCCTCCTGGGGGACCTCGACCCGGCCGATGGTCTTCATTCGCTTCTTGCCTTCTTTCTGCTTCTCGAGCAGCTTGCGCTTGCGGGTGATGTCGCCGCCGTAGCACTTGGCGAGGACGTCCTTGCGTTTGGCCTTGACGGTCTCCCGGGCGACGATGCGGCCCCCGATGGCGGCCTGAATGGGGACGTCGAAGAGCTGGCGCGGGATCAGCTCGCGCAGCTTCTCGGCCATCTTGCGACCGTAGGTATCGGCGGTACCCCGGTGCACGATCGTCGAGAAGGCATCACAGGGGATGTGGTTGATCAGGATGTCAACCCGCACCAGGTTGGCCGACGCGTAGGATTCGGGCTCGTAGTCGAGGCTGGCGTAACCCTTGGTGCGGCTCTTCAACTGGTCGAAGAAGTCGATGACCACCTCCGCCAGTGGCACCGAATAGACGAGCTCGACGCGCTCGGGTGAGAGGTACTCCATGCGGGTCATCTCGGCGCGCCGGCTCTGGCACAGCTCCATCACGGTGCCGGTGTACTCACTCGGCGTGATGATCGTGGCCGACAGCATCGGCTCGTCGATGTGGTCGATGCGGCTGGCGTCGGGCAACTCGGTGGGGTTGTCGACGTCGAGCTCCGTCCCGTCGGTGAGGAAGGCCCGGTAGGCCACGCTGGGTGCGGTGGCGATCAGGGAAAGATCGAACTCGCGCTCAAGGCGCTCCCGCACGATCTCCATGTGCAGCAAGCCCAGGAAGCCGCAGCGGAAACCGATCCCGAGCGCACGGGAGGACTCGGGTTCGAACGTGAAGCTGGCGTCGTTGAGCTTGAGCTTCTCGAGCGCATCGCGCAGGTCGGGCAACTCGTCCCCGTCCACCGGGTACAGGCCGCAGAAGACCATCGGCTTGGGGTCCCGGTAGCCGGCCAGGGCGTCGGTGGCACCGTGGAGCGCCGTGGTGACGGTTTCGCCCGAGCGCGCCTCGCCGACGTCCTTGATCCCCGCGATGAGATAGCCCACCTCGCCGGGCCCGAGCCCCCCGACAGGCTCCGCCTCCGGAGTGCGCACGCCGACCTCTTCGATGTCGTGCACCGCGTTGGCCTGCATGAAGCGCAGGCGCGCGCCCGCGTGCAGCGTGCCGTCGACGATCCGGATGGAGCTCACGACACCGCGGTACTGGTCGTAGGAGGAGTCGAAGATCAGGGCGCGCAGCGCAGCAGACGGGTCGCCGACGGGATGCGGAATGCGGGCGATGATGGCGTCGAGCAGCTCGGGCACCCCCTCGCCGGTCTTGGCCGAGATCCGCAGGATGTCCTCGGCCGGAAGACCCAGCACGTGCTCGATCTCTAACGCGGAACGTACCGGATCCGCCGCCGGGAGATCGATCTTGTTGAGCACCGGCACGATCTCGAGGTCGTTCTCGATGGCCTGGTAGCAGTTGGCCAGCGTCTGCGCCTGAATCCCCTGGGACGCGTCCACCAACAGGACCGCGCCCTCGCAGGCTGCCAACGAGCGCGAGACCTCGTAACCGAAGTCGACGTGCCCGGGCGTGTCGATGAGGTGGAGGATATGGCCGGCGTGCTCGACGCGGACGTTCTGGGCCTTGATCGTGATGCCCCGCTCCCGCTCGATGTCCATGGAGTCGAGGTACTGCTCCCTCATCAGGCGGGGGTCGACGGCGCCGGTGATCTCGAGGATGCGGTCGGACAGGGTCGACTTGCCGTGGTCGACGTGGCTGATGATGGAGAAGTTGCGGATGCGCTCGACCGCGACGGGTCCGGAGGGTTTTGCGGAGGGCGGCACAGTCTGTCGATCGTACCGGGCCCCATCGGCCGGCCCGGTCGCCTGGCCAGGGCACATGGCGGTGCCCGGCGCCGTGGCGACGGCGGAAATGGCCCCACCACCTGCTACAGTTCATCTCCGCACCGGTGAGCCCCCGGCCCACCACCGCCCCCTTTCGAGAGCACACTGAGGATCGACACGTGGCCAACATCAAGAGCCAGATCAAGCGGAACCGTCAGAACGAGAAGCGCCGGCTACGGAACAAGTCGGTCCGGGCCGAGCTGCGCACGCGGACCAAGAACGCCGTGTCGGCGGCCGAGCAGGGCGCCGAGGACAGTGCCGAGGCACTGCGCCTGGCCGTGAAGCGGATCGACAAGGCCGCTGCCCGGGGCGTCATCCACAAGAACACGGCGGCCAACCACAAATCACGGCTGGTGCGGCGGATCGCCGCGCTTGAGGCGTCCGCCGAGTAATCGAGTAGGGGTCAGGACCCCGCAAGGGGTCGGCCGTCAGCCCGCCAGGCTGAAAACGAACATCTTCTGCGGCACGATCCGTGCCCCGACGGCATCGGCGTCGTCGAGCCAGGACTCGAAGGACGGACCCTGTTTGGGCAGGTACTCGTCGAGCATGGCCTGACGGAGCTCGCGGAACTCCGGGTCGTCGAGCTCGAAGCGCTCGGCCCGCCCGTGGACCGTGAGCGCGAAGTTCTCGCCGGGCAGGTGGGTGGCGCTGACCGCCGGCCGCGCCGCCAGATGGCGCATGCGCACGGAGTCCCGAGCCGAACTGAACCAGAACGTGCCGTGCAAGAAGTAGCCGTCGACCGGTCCGGCGAGCGGCCTCCCGTCCGCGGTGACGGTGGCCAGCACGAGCAGGCGCATCCCGCGCAGCCGTTCGGTCAGCTCCCGGGCGCCCAGCCGGCGCTCGTCGCTGATGATCCCGCGCAGGTGGGGACCGGCCGACGCCATGGACGCATCGAGCAGGGTCTGCAGGCGTTCCAGTTCTTGTGGTGTCTCGAGCATGGGCTTCAGTCCAGCACCGCGTTGCTCGCATCGCCACGAACGGGCGGGCCCGTGTGGAGCCGGACAGGCGACGTCGTACCTGAGGATCAAGTGCAGCCAGAGCAGGTCACCGGATCTGCTCAGCCAGTCCAATCAGTTCGCCACTTTCACGGTGATGCCTTTGCTCACGCTGCGGGCGCCGGCGGCACCGTAGGCGACGCTTCGCACCGTGTAGGTGCCGTTGGGCACGCTCGTTGTGTCCCATCTCGACACCCCAGTGTTATGGACGTACACGCTGGCACCGACTACCGCGCTGACCGAGGGTACCGGTGATCTGGAAGTCGACCTTGACAACCCCGATGCTGAAGGTCGAGATGGCAACGAGCAGCACGCGTTCCCTTGAGGACCGTCCCAGTGGCCGGTTTGACCATCTGCATCACTGGCAATGGCTTGTCCGGTTTGTCGAGTGCCGCGATGCCGAGTTGAGGCATGAGCCATCGCGCGACAAAGAGCGAGCCTTCGCTGGTGTAGTGCGCGCCGTCTCCGCGCGGGCCTAAGCCGTCCACGCCCTGCGGGCAGGGGGGCCCCGAGGGGCAGACATATGCGGCGAGATTGATCAACCTGACATGTGGCGTCTGCGCTGCGAATTCGGTCAACAAGGTGTTCAGGCGCTCGAAGGCCTTGTCCTGCGTGGTCGGGCCGGGCGGATTTCCGAAGTCGACAAACGGGGGCTGGGTCAGCATAACGACGGTCGCACCGGTGGCTGCGAACTGCGCGGACGCGTTGGTGCATGCGCTTCCGCATGACGGCGTACCACTGCGGCGATCCCGCGGTGAGCACCTTTTCGTGGCCGCCGCTGCCGACCACCAATGAGGTGCGTTCCCAGGCGCTCGCCCAGAGAACGATGTTCGGACGCCCGGACCTGAGTGCCCGCGCCTCGCGTCGCCTCGACTCGGCTCCGGGCACAGCGTGTGAGCTCCCGTTCACCACGCCGCAGCCGATGACGGCGGCGTTCTCGATCCGCACTCCCGCCGGAGCTCCGACGGCCTCGAGCCCCGGCACCATCGTGCACGCAGTCGAGTCTCCGACCAAGAGAATTCGGGCGACGACCCGGTGGCTCGGCGCGGGACCCGAACCCAGCAACCCGGAGAGCTCCGCTTGTGAGGGTGGCGGGCACGGGTCGCTCGTCGCGAGACTGGCCAGGCCAGGTGTCGCCAGCGTCCCGGTGTCGTGCAGGTGGAGCTCCACCGTCGCCACCGTGAGGCTCGAAGCGATCAGGCAGCCACCCAGCACCAGGCTCGCCCAACGCCTGGTGATGAGAGGTCTGCTGTGGCGAATGGGGTTCTCGAGCAGCAGATAGGTGACGATCGCCAGCCCCAAGGAGACAAGCAACCACCACAGGGAGTCCCACACGGACAGGGTGCCGGTGCGGCTGTGCTGAGCCGCCATGGTGAGCACCGGCCAGTGCCACAGGTACAGCGAATAGGAGATCAGGCCCATCCACTGGAAGGGCCGCAGCTTAAGAAGGCTCTCCGCCCCGTACGCAGGTTTGGCGACTCCGCCGGCGATCACGAGGGCCGAACCCACCACCGGGACGGCGACCGCCCAACCGGGGTACGCAGTGCTCGACGAGAAGGCGAACGCGGCCGTCAGCACCGCGCCGAGGCCGATCCACGACAGCAGAGCGGCGCCACGCGGCGGCAGCCGGCGTAGGCTGACCGTGCCGAGGGCGACGAGTCCTCCGAGCGCGAGCTCCCATACCCGGGGAAGAGGCGAGAAGTAGGCCGCTGTCGGGTTGCCCTTGGTCTGGATGATCGAAGCCACGAACGAGACGACCACCGCAACGCCGAGCACGAAGCCGAGCCGTCGCCGCAACGACAGGCCCCGCGAGAGGGTCGCGACTGCCAGAAAGATGGCGGGGTAGACCAGGTAGAACTGCTCCTCGACCGCCAGCGACCAATAGTTCTGCAGCACGGACGGCGGGAGTTGGGAGGAGAGATAGTTGGTGCCAGTCGAAGCGAAGTGGATGTTGATAAGGAAGACCGATGCCCACCGCGCGTCGCCGGCAGTCTGATTGCCGCTCAGTGAGCCGAGCAGGACATACGAGGCGATCACCGCGGCGAGGATGACAAGCGTCGCCGCCGGGATGATGCGACGGACGCGGCGGCCGTAGAAGCTCAGGATCGACGTCGAGCCCGTCGACACGCGCTCTCGGAGCAGGACACCGGTGATCACGAAGCCGGAGATCACGAAGAAGACGTCGACGCCCACATAGCCCCCGCTCAAGCCCGGGACGTGCGCGTGGAACAGCACGACGAGCACGACCGCGACGGCTCGCAGGCCCTGGACGTCGGGACGGAATCTTCGATCTTCTGGCGCCGTGCCTGCTTCGTCGCCGGTGAGCAGGAGGTTTCCGTCAGGCGTTGCCGTGTCGCCGATCACCCCGTCAGGTGCCTAGGGTCGACGATGTGCACAACTCGGCCTCGGTGACGGTTGCCCTCAGTCCAGCCCTCGGGGCTGACGCCCATCGAGGCCCCAAGCTCACGGACACGGGGGCCGATGGTAGCAACGGGACTTCCGGAACGAAGGGGCAGGACACGTTTCGAACACGCCAGCTCGCTGCCGAGTCGCCGGCCGGGGGGTGCCACTCTGGCCGACGCCGACGACGGCGCACTCGTGCCCGAGGTCAGGTTCGTCGAAGACGCCGAGCCCGCATCGTGGGGTGATTGACATGGCCAACCACAGCACCACCAACGACATTGACGCGACGGCCGCCGTCATTCCCATCCTCGTCTACGAGGACATCGAGGCCGCTCACGACTACCTCGTCGGGACGTTCGGCCTGACCTCGGGCGGCCTCCACCGCCTCGACGACGGCACCGTCGTCCACGCCGAGGTGCGCAACGGCGATGCACCGATCTGGCTGCACCGGGTGACCGCCGAGAGCGCCATGGCCTCCCCGCGTGACGCCACACAGTCCCACGGCGGGCTGTCGGTCGTCGTCCCCGACGTCGACGCGCACTACGCCCGGGTCAAGGCGGCCGGGGCACGGATCGAACGCGAGCCCACGGACCAGCCCTACGGCCTGCGCGAGTACGGCGTCCGCGACCCCGAGAACCACCGGTGGTGGTTCTCGTCACGGCTGGGGTGATCCGTCCGCTCCAGAGCGTGCGGTTGGCTAGCGCCGGGCACCGGCACGCGGGCGCGAACCCCGGGCCGGGCGCGTCTGGCGGGCCAGCCGGGCCACCAGGATCTCGACCACCACCTCGGCGTCCATGCCGCTCGCCCCGCGCACGTCGAGGTCCGCGGCCGCGATGAGGTTGATGGCCTCGGCGATCCTGGTACTGCCGAGACGCCGCGACTGCTCCAATGCCTTCTTGGCGACGAAGGGCGCGGTGCCGAGCACGGCGGCATCCCGGTCGTTGCCGATGTCGTCCCCGTCGAGCGCCAGCATGTTGGCGAAGTGGCCGTGCAGCGTGGCGAGCACCTGCACCGGGACCAGGCCGCCGGCCTCGAGCATGCGGTGGAGGACCACCAGCGCCGTCCCGGGCTCGCCCTTGTCGATGGCATCGGTCAGCTCGTAGCGCGGGACGTTGCCGGCCTCGCCGAGATACGGCGCCAGGTCCTCGACGCTGACGCGGGCACCCTCGCCGTAGGCGGCGCTCAGCGCGCCGAGGAGGCCCTCGACGCGGCCGAGGTCCTCGCCCACGTGACCCGCCAAGAGGTCGGCGGCCGCCGGCTCGAACTTCACGGGCGCCGCCCGCAGGTGGTCATGCAGCCACGCCTTGCGGTCCCCCGCCTTGCTCGTGGTCACGTCGATGATCCGCCCGGCCGCATTCACCGCCTTGACCAGCGGCGCGGGCACCGTCCCACCGCCACCCACCAGGACGAGGACCGTCGTGGGGAGCGGGTCTTCGATCACCTCCACGAGGCGGGGGACGTCCGCGGTGAGCAGCCGCCCGGCCTCGCGCACCACCACGACACGCCGGTCCACCAGGAAGGGTGGGGTCAGACAGGCGTCGACCACGGCGCCGACGCTCAACTCGTCGCCCGGGCCCCCACCGATCTCCTCCACCACGAGCGTGTGGTCACGGTCGCCCACCACCTCGGCGAGCAGGACGCGCACCTCCTGGGCCACCACCGAGGCGTCGTCACCCTTGACGAGATAGGTCGATGCGGCCGGCGTGGTCACTCGGCCTCGCTCACCGCGGCCAGGACGTCACGCGCCCGACACGTGCCCTTGACGTCGTGCACGCGCACGATGCGGCAGCCCCAGGTGATGCCGAGGGCCGCCGCGCCGATGGAAGCCTCGCGACGTTCGGTGAGCTCCAGATCGAGAACCTTGCCCAGGAACGTCTTGTTGGACGCAGAAAGGAGGAGCGGGTAGCCGAGGGCGGCCAGGGTGGTCGAGGCGCGCAGGAGGGTCAGCGACTGCTCCGCCGTCTTGCCCAGGTCGAGGCCGGCGTCGAGGACGATCCGCTCGGCGGGGATGCCGGCGTAGCGGGCGCGGGCCGCCCGCTCGGCGAGGAAGCGCGCCACGTCGTGCACGAGGTCGTCGTACTGCGGCTCGGGATCGGGAACCCGCGGGGCGAGGCGGATGTGGGTGGCGACGACGGTGGCGCCGTGCTCCGCCGCGGCTACCACGTAGTCAGGGTCGGCCAGGCCGCTGATGTCGTTCCCCATCACCGCGCCCTCGGCGTACGACGCGCGGGCCACGGAGGCCCGCCAGGTGTCGACCGAGACCGGTGTATCGAAGCGCGCGACCAGGCCGGCAACGACGGGGACGACGCGATCGAGCTCCTCGTCTTCGGTGACCTCGGGCCCGGGCCCGGCCTTGACGCCGCCGATGTCGAGGATGTCAGCGCCGTCGGCCACCAGCCGGTCTGCCCGCGTGTAGAGCCGGTCGAGCTCGAAGGTGGCTCCCTTGTCGTAGAAGGAATCAGGTGTGCGATTGAGGATCCCCATGACGAGCGCCCGGTGGCTGAGGTCATAACGGCGGCCGCCGAGTTCGAGGGCCGGGGCGATCCGAACCGAGGAGTCGGTGGTGGCGTCGCGGGCGGTGTTGCCCGCTTTGTTGCCGGCGGTATCGGTCCTCGTCGTCGGCGCTCCGCTCGCCGGCGCGGCCATCAGAACAGGCGCGCGGCCAGCGCCCGCCGGTATTCGTTGGTGCGGGGATCCTCGGCGCCCATCGTCTCGAGGAGATCCACGAACTCCTGCCTGGCGACCTCGTCGTCGCGCACCCGGTCGAGCAAGTCGTCGAGCTTGGCCGCGAGCTCCTCGCGGGCCGTGCCCGAGACATCGACCCCGGCTTCGAGAAGGCGGGCCTCGGCGGCCAGCGCCCGGCCGGCGTCGGTCTCGGGGAGGCGTTGCAACAGGGCCAGCGCCTCAGCGGCCTCGCCCCGGTCGATCAGTATGCGGGCGAGTGCTTCCGTGGCGGCGGCGTGGTCCGGTTCGAGCTCGAGCGCCCGACGCAGGGAGGCCTCGTCCCCCACGTCGACGAGCGTGTCGGCCTCGCTGGGAGCGGGCGCCAGGCGCTGGACGAACGCGGTCACCTGCGCCTCGGGCAACGCACCGATGAACTGGTCCACCACCTGGCCGTCGGCAATCGCGAAGACGGCCGGGATGGACTGCACCGCGAAGCTCTGGGCGATCCGCGGGTTCTCGTCGACGTTGACCTTGGCCAACTCCACCGCTCCCCCGGTCTCCGCCACGGCCTTCTCGAGCATCGGTCCCAACGTCTTGCAGGGACCGCACCAGGGGGCCCACAGGTCGACGATCACGGGCACCGCCGCGCTGCGGGCCAGCACGTCGGACTGGAATGTCTGGTCGGTGACGTCCATCGGACCGACGCTAATGGCTGTTCCCGCACGGGGCGGCCGTGCGGGTTTCGGGGCCGGGCCTGGTCGGGCAACCGGAGCTTCCTTGGCCGGACCTGGGACGCGCCGGCCCGGTCCAGGCGTCCGAATGGACCGCGCGGCACCGATTAGCGTCAGTTTCCATGTCGCAGGAGCCGACGGGGATCCACGAGACCGAGGTCACCAGGTGGATGGTCGCCCACGTGCCCGAGATCGCACCCCCCCTGACCTTCACCCTGATCGCGGGCGGCCGCTCCAACCTCACCTACCGGGTCGAGGATGACGAGCGGCGAGCGTGGGCCCTGCGCCGGCCTCCTCTGCACCACGTGCTCCCCACGGCGCACGACATGTCACGCGAGTACCGGCTGATGCACTCACTAGGCCCGGTCGGGATCCCGGTCCCCGTCACGGTGGGCCTGTGCACCGACGAGTCGGTCAACGAGCGGCCGTTCTTTGTCATGGAGTTCGTCGAGGGCCATATCTTGCGCAGTGCTCCCGAAGCGGAGGCGGCGTTCGACGAGGCGACCCGGAGCAGCGTCGGGATCCACATGGCGGACACGCTGGCCGCGCTGCACGCCGTCGACCCCGACGCGGTCGGACTCGGGGATCTCGGGCGGCACGAGGGGTACATCGAGCGCCAGCTCAAGCGTTGGCGGGGACAATACGAGCAGATGCAGGTCGAAGGCGTGGACCACGGCGAGCTGGTCGAGCGGGTGAGCGACGAGCTGGCCCGGCGCATACCCACCCAGCAGCGGACATCGGTGGTGCACGGCGACTACCGCATGGACAACGTGGTGCTCGCGGACGACGGGACAGTGCGGGCCATCCTTGACTGGGAGATCTGCACCCTGGGCGACCCCTTGGCCGACCTCGGGCTGCTGATGGTCTATTGGGCCGACCGCACCGACACGATGGCCGTACTCGGACTGTCGCCCACCACGGCGCCGGGGTTCTCGACCCGGGCCCAGATCCTGGAGCGTTACGACGCGGTCTCGGATCTCGACATCTCGGACATCGGCTACTACAGCGCGTTCGGCTACTGGAAACTGGCCTGCATCCTCCAGGGCGTCTACGCCCGCTACGTCGCCGGGGCGGGTGCTGGAGACACGGGCAGCGTCGACGGGTACCCGGCGCAGGTGAAACGCCTCTTCGAGATGGCGGCCGAGGCCTTGGAGACGGTGCCGTGAGCCCCGACGGCCAGGGGCTGACCGAGATCTTCGAGGTGCACCGCGAGCCGGTCCTGAAGGACCCGGTGCTCGTGATCTCGCTCGAGGGCTGGGTCGATGCCGGCCTCGGCGCCACGACGGCCATTGCGGCCCTGCTCGGTCAGGGGCACACCGAGCCCATCGTCACGTTCAACGGCGAGCACTTTCTCGACCAGCGGGCCAGACGGCCCGTGGCGCGGCATCGTCAACGGGGTGACCACGGAGCTCACGTGGCCGCGGACGGTGGTGCGTCAGGGGGAGGACGAGTCGGGGCGCGACATGCTCTTCCTGGTCGGCCCCGAGCCCGACTTCCACTGGCGCTCCTTCACCGACGCCGTCGTCGGGCTGGCCCGGTCCTGGCGCGTGCGCCTCGTGGTCGGACTCGGTGCGTTCCCCGCGCCGGCGCCGCACACGCGCCCGGTGAAGCTGGCCGCCACCGCCCCGTCGGCCTCGTCCCACCTGATAGAGCAGGTCGGCATCGTGCAGGGCGAGCTGGAGGTGCCGGCCGGCGTCCTCGCCGCCCTCGAGCTGGCCTTCGGCGCTGCCGGCACGCCCGCGGTGAGCCTGTGGGCCCGGGTCCCCCACTACGTGGCGGGCATGCCGTTCCCCGAGGCCAGTGCCGCGCTGGTCGAGGGCCTGGCCAGCGTGGCCACCCTGTCGCTCGACTCCTCCGCCCTGCGACGCGCCGCGGACAGCTCCCGGCGCCAGGTGGACCAGCTGATCGCCGACAATGCCGAACACCAGGCCATGGTGCGCAAGCTCGAAGAGAGCATCGATGCCTCCGAAGGAAACGCGATGGGAGTCGAGGCCGTGCCGTCTGGCGACGAAATCGCCGCCGAACTGGAGCGCTTCTTGCGGGGGAGGAGCAGTGAGGCCGGGCGAGTCGGACCCAGGTGAGTCGTACGCACAGAAGGGGAGCACGCGATGAAGATCGACGGGGGTATCGGGTTCGACCCCAACGGCATCGCGGAGCAGGCGGCCAAGGCCGAGGCGAGCGGCTACGACGGCGTCTGGTCGGCCGAGACGAGCCACGACCCGTTCTTGCCCATCGCCATCGGCGCGGCGGCCACGGAAAAACTGGACTTCGGCACCGGCATCGCGGTGGCCTTCGCTCGCAACCCGATGACGTTGGCCGTGCAGGCCAACGACCTGCAACTGCTGACCAAGGGCCGCTTCATGCTGGGGATGGGGAGCCAGATCAAGCCGCACATCACGAAGCGCTTCTCCATGCCGTGGTCGCACCCGGCGCCGCGCATGCGCGAGATGATCCTGGCCATCCGGGCCATCTGGAAGACGTGGGAAACCGGCGAGCCGCTGGCCTTCCGGGGCGAGTTCTACACGCACACGCTGATGACGCCGTTCTTCAATCCGGGCCCGAACCCCTACGGCAACCCCAAGATCCTCCTGGCCGGGGTGGGCGAGCACATGACCGAGGTGGCGGGCGAGGTCGGCGACGGGTTCCTGGTGCACGGCTTCTCCACCGAGCGTTACCTCCGCGAAGTGAGCCTGCCCGCACTCGAGCGAGGTGCCGCCAAGGCGGGCAAGACGCGCGCGGATCTGACCGTCTCGTACCCGGCCTTCGTGGTCACCGGGACCGACGACGAGAGCACGGACAAGGCCGACGCCGCGGTGCGCCAGCAGATCGCGTTCTACGGTTCGACCCCGGCCTACCGGCCCGTGCTCGATCTCCACGGATGGGGGGACCTGCAGCCCGAGCTCAACACGCTCTCGAAGCGGGGCGAGTGGGTCAAGATGGGTGAACTGATCGACGACGACGTGCTCAACGCCTTCGCCGTCGTGTGCCCGCTGGACAGAGTGGCCGCCGAGGTGCGCCAGCGATTCGACGGCCTGGTCGACCGCTTCAGCTTCTACGCGCCCTACAAGGTCGAGCCCGGCGCATGGCGCGACGTGCTCGCCGGCTTCCACGACTGAGACCCCGGGGCTGGGGCGGGGCTGAGCCGGCGGCCGAGCGGGTCAGGCCACCACGTTGACCAGCCGGGGCGGGCGAGTCACCACACGCTTGGGTGCGGCGCCCCCGAGCGCGTCCTTCACCTTGGCCGAAGCGAGCGCGGCCTCCTCGGCCTCGACCTGCGAGATGCCAGCGTCCACTTCGATGCGGTCGCGGACCTTGCCGTTGACCTGCACCACCATCGTCACGGTGTCCTGGCGGACCAGGTCGGGATCGAAGGTGGGCCAGCGCTGCAGGTGGACCGAGGCCTCCCCCGGATGGCGGTGCTCCCACAGCTCGGCCGTGACATGCGGGCTCATGACGGCAAGGAGCAACAGGAGGGCGTCGAGCGCCTCGTTCCACACGGCAACGTGGGCGCCGCCCGACCTTGACCTTCCGCCCCCGTCGGCGTGGACGTCGCCATCGGTGTCGGCGCCGGCGGCGGCGTCGGCATCGGCGCCGCGCCCGTAGCGTTGCACCAGGTTGAGCAGCTCCATGCAGTGGGCCACGGCGGTGTTGTACGACCACCGCTCGAGGTCGCGGGTGACGTCGGCGATGGTGCGGTGAACGGCCTGGCGCACCACGCCGTCGGCCGGCGTCTGCTCTCCGCTGCGAGCGGGCGCTTCGGTGGTGCAGGTGCGCCAGAGGCGGTCAAGGAACCGGCCACAACCGTCAATGACCTGATCGGTCTGGTCAGACCAGTCCATGTCGTCGAACGGCGGACCGACGAAGAGATGGAAGAGGCGCAGGGCGTCCGCGCCCACCGTGTCGAAGTAGTGCTCGGGCGCAATGAGGTTGCCCTTGGACTTGGACATCTTTGTGCCGTCCATGCGGATCATCCCCTGGGCCAGGTAGTGCGTGAACGGCTCCCGCTCGATGCCCGGCGCGATGCCCACGTCGATGAGAGCACGGGTGTAGAAGCGGGCGTACAGCAGGTGCAGGATTGCGTGCTCGATCCCGCCGATGTACTGATCGACGGGCATGAAGTGGCGGGCGGCCGCCGGATCGACCGGGCGGTCGGTGCTCCATGGGTCGCAAAAGCGCAGGAAGTACCACGACGAGTCCACGAAGGTGTCCATGGTGTCGGTCTCGCGACGCGCGGGGCCACCACAGATGGGGCACGTGGTGTGCAGGAAGCCCTGGTGGAAGGCGAGCGGCGACTGCCCCGTCGGCAGGAACTCGACGTCATCGGGCGCCACGATGGGCAGCTGCTCCTCGGGGACCGGGACGACGCCGTGCGTGGCGCAGTAGACGGCGGGAATGGGGCAGCCCCAGAAGCGCTGGCGCGACACGAGCCAGTCGCGCAGTCGATAGTTGATCTTGCGCCGTCCGATCCCCTGCTCCTCCAGCCAGTCGATGGCAAGGGCCTTGGCGGTCGCGATGTCGAGGCCGTCGAGGAAGCCGCTGTTGATCTTGGCGCCCTCTCCCGTGTAGGCCTCTCCCCCGCTGGCCTCCCAGTCGTCGGGTGGCTGGACCGTCCGCACGATCGGCAAATCGTGCAATTGCGCGAACAACCAGTCGCGCTGGTCCTCAGCCGGGACGGCCATGATCGCCCCGGTGCCGTAGCCCATGAGGACGTAGTCGGCCACGTAGAGCGGAACCGCCTTGCCGGTGAACGGATTGACGACACGGCTGCCGGTGAAGGCGCCGCGCATGCCCAGAGTGGTGGCATCCCCTTCGGCCATGCGCTCGATGTCGGTGGCGGCGGCGGCGCGGGTGCGCAACTCGTCGACGTCGGCGCGCTGTGCGTCCGTGGTCAGGACGTCCACGAGCGGGTGCTCGGGGGCCATGACAGCGTAAGTCATGCCGAAGCTGGTGTCGGGTCGGGTGGTGAACACGCGGACCGTGAGGTCGGGATGCCCCTCCACCGCGAGGTCGAACTCGGCGCCCTCGGAACGCCCGATCCAGTGGCGCTGCATGAGCTTGGCGCGCTCCGGCCATTCCAGACCGTCGAGGGCAGCGAGGAGTTCGTCCGCGTACTGCGTGATGCGGAAGAACCACTGCTCGAGGTCTCGTTTGACGACGAGGTCGCCGGAACGGTCACAGGTGCCGTCAGCGAGCACCTGCTCGTTGGCCAGGACTGTCTGACACCCGGGACACCAGTTGACCGGAGCCAGGGCCCGGTAAGCGAGCCCGGCGTTCCAGAGCTTGAGGAAGATGACCTGGTTCCATTTGATGTAGTCGGGGTCGTGGCTGTGGACCTCCCGTCGCCAGTCGTAGACCGCGCCCAGGCGCTTCAGCGAGGCCGTGAGCTCGGCTATCCGCGCATCGGTGAAGATCCGGGGGTGGGTACCGGTCTTGATGGCGGCGTTCTCCGCCGGCAGACCGAACGAGTCGAAGCCGATCGGGCTAAGGACCCCCTTGCCCTGCATGGTCTGGTAGCGGACGACCAGGTCACCGAAGGTGTAGTTGCGGACGTGGCCCTGATGGGCCGGCCCGGAAGGGTACGGGTACATGCACAACGCATAGAACTTCTCCCGGGGATCGTCGTTGTCGATCTCGTAGGTGCCCTCTTCGGCCCAGTGGCGTTGCCACTTGCGCTCCACCGCATCGACGTCGTACGCGCGTGCCATGACACCAGGGTAGGCGACGACCCGGACGTTCCTGAGCACTGCCACAGGCGGTTCGGGCGCCAAGTTGGTCCCGCCTACGGCGCCTTCTCGGCTCCCGCCGCGGGCGGGCGCCCGGCCGTTGACTGCTAGCGTGTTCCTTCGCCACTGGGGGCGTAGCTCAGCTGGTAGAGCGCTTGACTGGCAGTCAAGAGGTTCGTGGGTTCAAGTCCCATCGCCTCCACCAATTTTCTGGTCAGTGGGAGATATTTCGGTCTGCTCATCAACTTGCCGATTCGTCCCCGAGTTTTCCCGCGCGACAACGCGTCCCGTTGGTCGAAAGCGATCTTGTTCGCGTGATCCGGTCGTTTCTTCGCGGACGCTCTCCAGCATCGATGACAGGTCGCAGGTCTCTGCAGGTCTCGTAGGTGCGCAGGAGGGTCGCTGGGTCGTGCCAGAGTGCCGCAGCTGTGGCCAACGCCGGGACGCGTGGCTGATACTTAAGGCTTGCTGCCGTGTCCCGACGCGGGTGTGGTTTCAGTCAGGATGGCGGTCCGAACTCGTTTGCCGCCGGCCGCCACACCTTGTGCGTCGGTTCGAGATTCCTCTGCGATCCCTCACGACGCGGCGAAAAGCACCGCAGCCGGGCTTCTGCGCTGGCGTATTGGATGGGCCGAAGTGTCACTATTAGCTCGTGCTTCATGCCCCGGTGACCGCCTCGTCCCAAGCGGACGACACGTCTCAACCCCCGGCACGGCGAAGAGGGCTTGACGTCCTCACCATTCTTTGCTTTGCAGCGCTTGTCCTCGCGTACTTCTGGCTGGTCGACGCTTACGGGATCAACACGATCCGGGTTGATCAATGGAGTGACATCGCACTTATCGAGAGCGCATATTCGAGACATCTCTCCCTTTCGGCGTTGTGGGCGCAGCACACAGACAATCGCATTCTGTTTCCGAATCTTGTGGTCCTGCTGCTTGCCAAGACGACCCACTTCAATGTCCTCGATGAAGAGTTCCTCAGCGCCGTGACGGCGGTCGGAGCCACTGCCGTCTTGATCATCGGTCACCGGCGATGGTCGCCCGGAGCACTGTTGATCTTCTATTTGCCGGTGGCGATCGTGATGCTCTCATTCGCGCAGAACGAAAACGCATTATGGGGCTTCCAGTTCTCCTGGTATCTCGTCCTCTTTGCTGTCAGCGTCTCTCTCGTCCTGTGCGACAGCCCGAGCTGGGACTGGCTGATGTTTGCTGGGGCGACTCTCGCTGCCATCGTCGCCAGTTACTCCTCGTTGCAGGGTTTGTTGATCTGGCCAGCGGGGCTCGTCGTCCTTCTTCTAAGGCGTCGCTCACTGCGGTTCATCGTTGCTTGGGTCGTCGCCGGGGCTGTGACGACTGCGCTTTACTTCGTGAACTACAACTCGCAGGTCGGAGGAACGAGCGACGGCTACGCGCTTGACCACCCGCTTCAAGGGCTGCGCTTCTTTTTCTTCTCCGTCGGCAACGTCATCGACGCGCACGGCGGGAACCTGGCAGTGGTGCTCGGAATCCTGCTCACCCTCATCGCACTGTGGCTGGTCTTCTTGACGATGATCCGACCTCTCGAGGGCGACGGATCGGCGCTCGGAGTGGGCTTGATCTGCTTCGGCCTCCTCTTCACTGCACTCATCACCACCGGACGCGCCGCCGCGGGCCTGGACGCTGGCGGTGCGAGCCGATATACGACCTTTGACCTACTCACTCTCGTCGGCTGTTACCTCGTCATCCTCGGTAGGGGACGGCAGAGCGATGGGAACCGCCAGTTTGACCAGATTCTTTGGTATGGGAGCGTGGTCACGGTCGGAGCAGCCGTGTGTCTCACGTTCACCTTGGGAACGATCAATGGACTGGACGACGCCACTTCCTGGCACGAAGCAGAGTTACAGACCTCACGGGTGATCGCAAATATAGCGAAAGCACCCGATTCAATGGTCCAGCGAGTCCTCACCGTAAATCCCTACTACGTGCCCTGGACTCGCCGCCTTGCTGCGTTCGCCCGAGATAACCGGCTTAGCTTCTTTGCAGCTTCACCGACGGTTGCTCGGTATGTGCGTGCCGGTCTCCCATATGATGCTCAGTCGCTTACGACCTCGATCGTCACACCTGAATACGACGCGACCGTGGGAGGCGCCACTTGGCTGATCGCATCCGCACAAAGCGACTTCGGCATATCGAGCGTGGCTTTTGTCATCTCAAGTTCAATAGGTTTTCGGATCCGCTTGACTGCCACTGATACGGAGTATGGGTGGATTGCAGCGTGGAACTCAAACCACTTGCCCGATGGGCACTACCGAATCATTGACATCGCTGATGACCACGCCGACCACCGAAAACGAAGCGATCCGGTAGTCGTCAATGTGAAGAGTTAGGCGCCTAGACCGTCTCCCTACGGACGGGCCCGTTGCCCGTCGGGGTCATGTCGAAAGACCATGGGCCAATCCGAAAGTTGGCAGGTTGAAGAGGAGGCCCATCCCTCCTCTCACCGTGTCGTGTTGCGGTTCGACAATGGGAAGGTCGCCTTCTGTCGATTCGCGGACGGGCATCTTCGCCAAAGCACCCTTGCACCCCATCGATGATCGCACCCATGGAGCCATCCAAGATCGAAAGGAAAAATAAGCGGCCTATCGCCCGCACTCGGTTGGGGATCTGCCGAGACGGCCTGAGACGCCGGGCGCCCATGAGGATGACGGTAGAGACCCGAGGAGACCCTTCGTTACAAAACTACGACCGCTGGCCGTCACGAGGCCGTGGTCCGAGTCCCATCGCCCCCCACTTTGGGCAGGTCACAGACCCGCTGTGTGGGACAAATTGAGGATGACACCCCTCAGTTCGGGTCAGGCTCGTGCCGATAGATCAAGGTGCACGACTTGCGGGCTCCGGCGGCCGTCGCCGACAGTCCGACGGCTGTCACAACGAGGTCGATCCTCGTCCCCGCCGTCTCACTTCGGCAGGAGTTCACGCTGCGCGTCCTGGTACTGGCGGCAGTGGCGGCCGGGGGCTGGTTCTGGCTCTGGTGGCTCGCCTCGGGACACGGCACGTGGACGAGCCCGCTGAGCATCGTCAGCACCGTCCTGCTCGCGTGGGTCTTCTTGATGCCCACGTACTTCTTGTTCTTCGCCTGCCGCATGACCCGGCCCGATCCCAGGGTCCCGTTGCCCGATCTCCGGGCGGCGATGATCGTCACCAAAGCCCCGTCCGAGCCGTGGGCAGTGGTGCACGCCACACTCGAGGCGATGCTCGCCCAGGACTATCGATCCGCCTACGACGTCTGGCTGGCCGATGAGAGACCGACGACAGAGACCCTTGCATGGTGTGCGGCGCGGCACGTTCGCGTCTGCACCCGTTTCGGCGCCGAGGACTACCAGCGCGTGACCTGGCCACGGCGGACGAAATCGAAGGAGGGCAACCTCGCTTACTTCTACGACACCGTCGGCTACCGCGACTACGACGTCGTTGTGCAGTTGGACTGCGACCACGTTCCAGAGTCTTCGTACCTGGCCGCCATGGTGCGCCCGTTCGCAGCACCAAAAGTCGGGTATACCTGTGCGCCGAGCATCTGCGACTCCAACGCCGACATGGGATGGACGGTCCGGGGTCGTCTGTACCGCGAGGCGACACTGCACGGGCCTATGCAGGCGGGCGCCAACGACGGTTATGCGCCAGTATGCATCGGCTCGCACTACGCAGTGCGCACAGCCGCGCTGCGCAGTGTCGGGGGTCTCGGCCCCGAGCTGGCGGAGGACTACAGCACGACGTTGTGGCTCCAATCGGGCGGCTGGGACGGCGTATTCGTCCTCGACGCCGAGGCGCACGGCGCGGGGCCGGTCAGTGTCGACGAGCTGCTGACGCAAGAGTCCCAGTGGGCCCGCAGCCTGGGGACACTCTTGACCAAGTGGCTGCCGGGCCGAGTGCGCGGCGTGCCGTGGCGGGGTCGGGTGCGGATGGGGTTCTCCCTCTTCTTCTATCTGGTCATGGGCGTCATGCTCACGGTTGCGACGGTGCTCCCTGTCATGGGCGTCCTGCTGAGGCAGTCGTGGGGCCACGCCAGCTTGGTGGCCTTCTACACGCACATGTGGGCCTATTCGCTCCTGGTGCTCGGCACCGCGATCTACCTGCGGCACCTCCACGTCTTCAGGCCTCGCGATGCCAAGCTCTGGTCCTGGGAGGCGATCCTCTTTCAGCTGGTGCGATGGCCCTGGACCTTCGGGTGCTTCCTACAGGGCATGTACTTCGGGTGGCGCTCCCACACAAAGGCTTTCAAAGTCACCCCAAAGGGAGCCAGCGAGGAGAGCACGCTGAGCGCGCGCTGGCTGCTGCCCATGTTCGTGTTCGGAGCCGTACCGGCGTGGGTCGTGGTCTTCACACCCCCGAGGGACCTCGTCCTCGGCCCGGCGCTCCTGTGCATCGTGGAATGCGCCACCTACCTGCTGGCCATGCTGGCGATCATGGCGCTGCACCTCAGCGCGCAATTACCGTTCCGGCGGCCTGGCGCTGGCGCCCAGCGGCATACCCACGCGCCACAGCGTGACCTTGGGCGTCACGATCCTGTTCCTCGCCGCCCTGCTCACCCTGACCGAGCTTGCACTGCGCATCGCGCACGGACTGATTTAGCAGAACGTCGCCGGCCGACACCGGCGCACGGCTCAGGTATCGACGGGGTCTCGGTCTCCCGGGACCTGGGCAGGCACGAACGCCGGCTCGGTCCGCATCCGGTGCCGCCTGGCCAGACCCGTCAGGAGCAAGCCGCCCATGACGAGCAGCGCACCTACGAACCCCTCGAGGGCCAGGTGCGGCGCTCCGGTGAAGGCCAACGCGCTTGCCGCCGTCGAGATGCCAACGCGCGGGTCCGTCACCTGGCCCGCGCCCACGCCGACGACCGCTGCCGTCGTGGAACCCGCAGTGACTACCGACACCGTCATGAAATCTTCTCCTTTGCCAAGGGCGCGTGCCAGCACGACACTTCGTTCGAGAGCGCGCACGTTCGCCACGTGCGATTCGCCAAGAACCGCCTTCATTTGTTCGCCAAATCCCAGTGCGTAAAGACGAACTCCTGTTGCTCTCGATTTTCGCGCGCTGGTGTGCACTCGCAGTGTGGGGCAGAGAGCCATGGGGTGGCTACTGCCGAAAGTAACGATCTAGCCCGGGAAGCAACGAAAGGTGACGTTCGGATCTACTGGAGCGCGCCTGCGTGTCGGCTGGCGTCACAACGAACGATCAACCCGTCGTCTCTACCGTTCACCAACCCGCACCGACCGCCCGACAACGGAAAGAGACGGAGCGTCTTCAGGCCGGGGCCAAGTGGGCTCTCCACGCCGTGGGATCGGCTCGCGGAATTGTCAACGGAACTCCCAAATCGCGACACCATGCTCCGACCTGTGTGCTTCTTCCAGCCAACGGATCAACCCGAACGCACAACGAACGCACAACGGACGCACAACGGTCCGCGTACGACGGCAACCCCGATGAACTCAACGAACAGCGGTGCTACCGTCCCGCCATGCGCGGACTGAAACGACGGAATCAGGCAGTGGCGGCGGGAGACGTTCAACCCCGAGTCAACAACGAGAGAAGCAACAAGGCCGGGCGGCTTGCTCGCCGGGGCAGCTCCTTGAGGGCGACGGCCGCCATGGTGGGACTCGCCCTCACGCTCGCGGTTCCGGCCGGAGTCGTCCTGGCAAGTGCTGGGCCGGCCGCCGCAGCGGGGGTACCGGTAGTGACCGCGGTGGATGCCACCTCGGGCCCCGCTTCCGGTGGAGCAGTCGTGACGATCACCGGAAGCGGGTTCACCGGCGCGACCGCGGTGGACTTCGGCGGAACAGTCGCCACCGATTACGTCGTGAACTCGGACACCTCCATCTCGGCCACGTCGCCGGCACTGGCGACCAACACGGTGGGCAACACCGTGGACGTCACCGTGACGACCGGCAGTGACACGAGCATCACCGGCGTCGCCGACGAGTACACCTACATCTACAACAACAGCATCGGCCCGAACACCTTGTCGATCACCTCTCCCGCAACGGCCTCCTCAACGGTCGCCCTGAATGCGAACGTGACCCTGACGGGCACCGCTGGGTCAGATGTCGGCCCGACTACGTACGGCTTCTCGCTCATCGACGTGACCAACGCCACGAGTCCGGTGATCCTGACACGCGCCGTATCAGGGACGACGGTAACCACCACGGTGACACAGGCCTCGGCCGAGACTCATCGCTACGTGGCCGAGTTCGACAGCTGCGCGTCTGGCCCGTGCCCACCGGGAACGCTCAGCAACCTGACGGCCGTCTCGACCCCGGTCACCATCACTTGGGTGAACCCTCCAGCGGTGACCTCTGTCTCCCCGAACTCTGGACCGCTCGTCGGGGGCACGACGGTGACCGTCACCGGAAGCGACCTGAGCGGCGCCAGCGCCGTGGACTTCGGTTCGACGGCCGGGACCGGCGTCGACGTCATCTCGGCGACCCAGCTGACCGCCGTCGCACCGGAAGGCACTGGCACCGTCGACGTGACGGTCACGACACCCGGTGGCACCAGCTCCACCGGGGCAGCTGACCAGTACACCTACGCCAACGTGCCGGCGGTGACCTCTGTCTCCCCGAACTCTGGACCGCTCGGCGGGGGCACGACGGTGACCGTCACCGGAACCGACCTGAGCGGCGCCAGCGCGGTGGACTTCGGTTCGACGGCCGGGACCGGCGTCGACGTCATCTCGACGACCCAGCTGACCGCCGTCGCACCGGCAGGCACTGGCACCGTCGACGTGACGGTCACGACACCCGGTGGCACCAGCCCCACCGTGCCCAGTGACCAGTACACCTACGCCAACGTGCCGGCGGTGACCTCTGTCTCCCCGAACTCTGGACCGCTCGTCGGGGGCACGACGGTGACCGTCACCGGAACCGACCTGAGCGGCGCCAGCGCGGTGGACTTCGGTTCGACGGCCGGGACCGGCGTCGACGTCGTTTCGCCCACCTCCCTCACCGCCGTCGCCCCGGCAGGCACTGGCACCGTGGACGTGACGGTCACGACACCCGGTGGCACCAGCCCCACCGTGCCCAGTGACCAGTACACCTACGCCAACGTGCCGGCGGTGACCTCTGTCTCCCCGAACTCTGGACCGCTCGTCGGGGGCACGACGGTGACCGTCACCGGAACCGACCTGAGCGGCGCCGAGCGCGGTGGACTTCGGTTCGACGGCCGGGACCGGCGTCGACGTCATCTCGGCGACCCAGCTGACCGCCGTCGCACCGGCAGGCTCCGGCACCGTCGACGTGACGGTCACGACACCCGGTGGCACCGGCGCCACCGGGGCAGCTGACCACTACACCTACGCCAACGTGCCGGCGGTGACCTCTGTCTCCCCGAGCTCGGGACCGCTGGTCGGGGGCACGACGGTGACCGTCACCGGAACCGACCTGAGCGGCGCCACGACGGTCAAGTTCGGCACGGTGGCGGCGACCGGCGTCCATGTCATCTCGGCCACCTCCCTCACCGCCATCGCACCGGCGGGTAGCGGCACCGTGGACGTGACGGTCACGACACCCGGTGGCACCAGCGCCACCGGGGCAGCTGACCACTACACCTACGCCAACGTGCCGGCAGTGACCTCTGTCTCCCCGAGCTCTGGACCGCTCGTCGGGGGCACGACGGTGACCGTCACCGGAACCGACCTGAGCGGCGCCACGACGGTCAAGTTCGGCACGGTGGTGGCGACCGGCGTCGACGTCGTCTCGGCGACCCAGCTGACCGCCGTCGCACCGGCAGGCTCCGGCACCGTGGACGTGACGGTCACGACACCCGGTGGCACCAGCGCCACCGGGGCAGCTGACCACTACACCTACGCCAGCGGCTACGACATGGTGGGTTCTGATGGAGGGGTCTTCGTGTTCCCGACGGGAGGCCAGGGGTACTACGGATCCCTCCCGGGCCTCGGCATCCACGTGAGCAACATCGTTGGCATCGTGCCCACTGCAACCCAGAAGGGGTACTGGCTGGTCGGATCGGACGGCGGCGTGTTCGCCTTCGGTGACGCCGGCTACAGGGGCTCGCTCCCTGGGCTCGGGATTCACGTGAATGACATCGTGGGGATCGTGCCCACCACCACGAACAAGGGCTACTGGCTGGTTGGTCGCGACGGCGGCGTGTTCGCCTTCGGAGACGCCACCTACGTGCAGTCCCTCCCCGGGCTGCACCTCTCGGTGAACGACATCGTGGGACTCGCCGCCACCCCCACCAACAAGGGCTATTGGCTCGTTGGCTCGAATGGCTCGGTGTACGCCCTCGGTGATGCCCGCTACCACGGCGGAGCGGGCGGGAGCGCCTCCCCCATCGTCGGGATCGCGGCCACCCACAGCGGCAACGGATACTGGTTGGTGGCCGCCAACGGCAAGGTGTCCAACTTCGGAGACGCGGTCTTCTACAAGGACCTACCCACCATCGGAGTGACGGTCAACAACATCGTGTCCATCGTCCCCACCCAAGACGGGGACGGGTACATGCTGATCGGCAACGACGGCGGGGTCTTCGCGTTCGGCGACGCCAACTTCAAGGGCTCGCTCCCGGGCCTCGGGATCCACATCAGCAACGTCGTCGGAGCCGTCCCGACGTCATAGGCGGAGGCGGCGAGTGGTGGTATCCCGCTCCGTGTTGTTCCGCCAGATCACCAGTGACTCGAACCCTTGCGGTTGCCCCACCTCGTAACGGTGGAGAGCGCGGGTGCCTCGAGCGTTCCGCACTGGACCATTCGAGCCTTCAGATTCCCACCTGCATCTGGGACGTGAACTGGCTGAGGTCGAAGTAGTCACGCCAGGCGGTTATGAGCCCATCGTGGATTTCGATGACCCCCATCATCGGCAACGAGATCTTCGTTCCGCCTTCAGTCTTGAAATGGTCGACTCGCTCCGTCATCACAATCGGGCCCTCGGCCACCATGTGAGCAATGTCGACATCTACCTGACCTCCCATGCTCATGAATTTGCGCGAAGGTGGCCAGGATGGCGGCGCGCCCCCGGACCGGCTCCAGCGGGATGTTGTGATAGACGGCGTCCTCTCTGAAGAATGGTCCCAGCGTGGTGGTGTCAGCGGTAGGCCACGCCCTTATGAAGGTGGCGATGAAGTCCTGAACGATCTCTGCTGAGGTGGGCATCTGGCACCTCCAAAAAACGTGCAGTAGGGACGGTCACAGCCTGGCACCTCGCTCGGGACGGGGCCACCGGTGGCGATGGAGGGCTCGTCAAATGGCGCCGTTGCAAGACCACTGCTCCATCCCGCGCCGACACAGGCATGCTCTGAGGGACTTTCGCGCACCAGGTCTACTACCCGCCTGCGGTTGAGGTTCAATCCTCGAGTGGTCTTTGGGTTCCTTTCAGCCGGGTGATGTCTTCCCACCCTCCGGGATCCAGCGTCCCGAATCTCGCCAGTCGACCGCCGCATGAAACCCTTCGGTCGCGGCCAGTTCTTGGAACCAACGGCCTTCCGGAGAATGGCGGGTAATGCCATCGAAGACCGTCGCCAGAATCTGCGTACCGTGGAGGCCCATATTGTCGAACGCCTGATTGATCATGAGCTTCTGCATTGCCAATTGATTGATCGGGACGCCGGCAATGCGGTCGACCAACTCTTCGACTCGCTTGTCCAAGGCGTCGGCAGGCACGGCTTCGAGAACAAGCCCCCATTCGGCCGCCTGCGCCCCAGAGATGGTGTCACCGGTCAGAAGCATCCGCTTCGCGCGCTCAGCTCCAAGCCGGTACACCCACATGGCCGTGGTTGGACATCCCCACACTCGAGCTGGCATGTAGCCGATCTGTGCATCTTCGGCCATCACGACGAGGTCGCAACAGAGGGCGATATCGCTCCCGCCCGCAACCGCATAGCCCTGAACCTTGCACACCGTCGGCTTCAGCGATCGGAAAAGGCTCGTGAAATCATCGGTGTTGCGTTTCATAACGCGGTAGTCCTTGATCGGATCCCATACTGTGCGCTGGGTGCCCATTCCACTTTCTGCGAACGACTTCAGGTCATAGCCCGCACAGAAAGCTCGGCCAGCACCTTGAAGAACGATGACATGGATGTCCGGATCGTCATTTGCCTGTTCAACGGCAGTGCGGATCTCACGAGGCATGACCGCGTCGATTGCGTTGAGCCTCTCGGGGCGATTGAGCGTGATGTACGCCTTGCGGTCGTGAGATTCATACAGCAATGACTCAAAGGCCGGCATAACAATCCTTCCGTATTCGAACGTTCAACCGTCAAACTTCCTAAATTCGAGCAACCGTCGGCCAGCGTTCTGTTTGAGTCGCTCGCACGTCGGCGAGAAGTTAACAGGACCAAAGTCGCCATCGCCAAGCGGGTGGACGCGGCAGTGGTCGGCGACCCTGAAGCAGCTGCGCTCGCGGAACGCGATTGGGACACAGCGCATTCTTTTTGAATCAGACGCCAGGAAAGCTCTCTGGGGCGCGGTCGAAGTCTGACGGAGATCCTTGCCCGAATGAGTGGTCTTCGATCAGGCTCGCCCGCTCCTTGCTCGCTCCATGAAGCGTTGCCGGCAGGCCGCCGCGACCCCAAACGAACGCCGAGGGCAGCAGCGCCGGGAAGCCGGACGGAATGGAGACGGGAGCCCACCAGGGATGACCAACGGACTCGCTTCAGAATCTGAGAGTCTTGCCGCGGCGAGAAAACCTGACACGAGCACTCTGCTTGCGCAGGTCGAGTTCACCGGACCGATCCGGCACGTGTCGTGGCCCCTTTGTGACCATTACGCGAACTGATCGCCCTCGTATCTGTTGATGGAGTAGTCGCTTCGTGACGGTTATGCAAACTCATTGTCCGCCCCATTGGTTGATGGAAGACTCCAATCTCCCCCCGCACGCCACTTAGAAATTGGGCGAAGTTTCAATGAAGATCGTCAAAAGGTTCGCGATGAGAAGGCGCGTCGCAACTCGCGCGAAGTTGGTGCTGATCGGATGCCTGACCGTCGGGTTGATTGGCGCGATGGGCGCGTTCTCGCCGTCCTTGCCCGCAGGTGCTGCGCAGAGCGTTTCGCTGCCGGCCAGCATCCCTTCGGGCTGTGCGAGCGGTGACAGCACACCAGCGCTCGAGGGCTTTCTGGCAGCCGTGCCCGCCAACTCGACCGTGATGTTCCCCAAGAACGGGTGCTTCATCATCAACGGGACGCTGTTGCTGCAGGCCACGACCGGGTTGACGATCGAGGGCAATGGCTCCACGTTGGAGCAGACAGCCAACCCGGCGCCAGCTGCGCCCATTGTCGAGTTGTGGGATGACACGAATCTGACGATCACGAGCACAAACATTGTCGGCGACTACAACGCCACGAATAGTGACGTGAGCGAGGGCGACTACGGAATCGAGCTTCAAGCCGACACAGACCTGAACCTCAACAACGACAACGTGAGCGACATCCAAGGTGACGGGCTGTACCTCTCGCCGCCCTACAGCGTGTCGGCTGACAATGAGTCCGACGCGCTCTCCAAGAACGTGTCCGTGACGAACTCCACCTTCAAGAACATCGGGTACCACGGCCTGTCCGTCGAGTCCGTTGATGGACTGACGGTGAATCACACCACGTGGGACAATCTGGGCACCGACGCGATGGATTTTGAGTACGACGACTACAGCACCGGGTTCAATCCCGACGGTACGGCGTTCTGGGCGGCCCAGGACAACATCACCATTGAAAACAGCGTGTGGTCGAACTTCGGGGCCGATTGGCTGGCCTCCCTCCAGGGTCAGGTTCCCGGTGTCCAGCAGCAGAACGTGACCCTGACAGGCAACACAGTCATGAGTGGCGGTCCGCTCATTCAGATCACGGGCACGGCGTCCACGGCCACGACCCAGCCGTACCAGAACGTCGGCCTGACGATCACCGACAACACCATGACGGGGGCCTCGCTTCCGATTTATGGCGGGTCCATCGCGACCCGTGGGCGGGCTACGCCAGCGCCATTAAGAACGTGGCGGGGGTCAACATCTCCAACAACGTCCTTCCGGCCTACGACGGGACCTGTGATCCGCCCGCCAGCTACTCGTACTTCTGTGACACTCCGTACATCGCGGCGCTGTGGGTCTGGGGCTCCAACGGTCTGACGATCCAGGACAATGCGTTCCCGGGCGCGCTGGGTGTCCTCTACCCGAGCGGGGACGACTACTCCGACTCGGGCTCGGGCGACAACGCGGTAGTGACTGAGTGCGGCAATAGTTACGGTGTCAACGCCGATCAACTGGACGCGGGTTGCACCTCGTCACAACAACCCGCCAGTGTCCAGGGAACGACGAGCTGCGGTCCGACCTTCACAAGTGCCGCCACCGCGACGGCGGTCGTGGGGAGCGAATTCGGCTACCCGGTGACCTGTGATGCCACCGGTGCCACTATTACGGCTTCCAACCTGCCCCGTGGCCTGATCCTTCGCAATGCCGGGAACGGGACGGCGGTCATCTCGGGAAAGCCCTCCAAAAACGAGGCGGGCCTCGTGACAGTCTCGAATCTGACCGCCAAGAACAGGCCGAAAATGCTGGCCCAACAGAGCCTCGTCATCACGGTGGACAGCGCTCCCGTATTCCGGGGCCCCACCCACTACCGGGCGCCAGAGGGCTCGACCTTCGACGCACTCATCACGACCACAGCCAATCCCACGCCTTCCCTGTCGACGACGTCGCCACTTCCTCCCGGACTGTCGCTTACCGATGACGGCAACGGGTCCGCAACTCTCAGCGGCACTTTGGGACCCCAGAGCAGCGGGATCTACCCGATCGTCGTCGTTGCCGATAATGGCGTCGGCTTCCCCACGGCCCGCACCGTTACTTTGACGGTCCGCCCCGTCGGCTGACAGGTCAGCCGCCGATCCGGCATTTGGGACACGGCCCAGGCCACCGGGGATCACGATGACCGGATACGGTCACCGGACTCATTGAGAGCCGTGACAGGTTGAGCAGTCCACATCTGCGTCAACGGCGACCGATCTCCTCAAAGCGCAGCCTCTTTGCGCCCGGGGTCCATCCCACGTGTGTGGTCCTCGTGCTCTACGGAGTAGTGACGACGGACACACCGCCCGGCAGATTCACCTTGTAGCACGGAAGCAAAGACGCGGACGCCTTCGTGTTGTTCGGAACGAGTGGCACGATCCCGTGGTCACAGACGCCAGTGCCACCTGTCGCGGGAACCGACCCACGGTGTGCCGGTGGGAGGGATTGGTGAGGTATCGCGCTCCCCGTAGGTCCTCCGCCACTGGGTGCGGACGGTGGGACTCCGAAGAAGCGTCCGCCTCCTCCGGCGGCGAACAACACGACGCCGACCGTCAGAACCGTGCAGACGGTCAACCCGACGAGAAGAATCCGTCGCCGCCGTCGTTGACGAGCCTCCGGGAAGAGGAGGTCGGCATCGGTGTCGCAGGGCTGCGTCTGCCGGTCGCTGTCAACGGCCGTCTCGGGGGGAAGTAGTCCAACGGACACAGAACTACTATGACTAGTACCATGATTTCTGTCAACGTGGGTCGTTCGGACCCTATGGCCCACCACGATCAGGTGGCGGCGGACATGCGTCCCCCAGTGCGGCCGGAGAGCCTGGACCGGGAGACCAGGCCCAGATGGAGGGACCGGCCCGCCGACACGACCTGCGAGAACACGCCTCGACCACACTGGATTTCTCGTGGTCCTGGCCGTCAGGAGTTCATGGGTTCAAGTCCCAGAGCCACCTCCCACGATCCGCTCACTCTCCACGTCTACCGGCTGCGAAGAGGTGCGCAGTCGAACCCAGCATTGTGGGTTCGGTCTCGACGCGTGCGATCGACTCGAGGAGGATCCCCCGGAGAACCGGATCATCGAGCCAGGCACCGACCGAGTCCCTCATCAGCTGGCCCGGGCCTTCCACCGCCGCTACCAACTCGGCCATGAGCCCAACTTCGGACATCTCATCGGCCAACTCGTCGGGATGGTGGAAGTACGAGGTGGTGAACCAACGGTGGCGACGTTCCGGGTTGCGGTGCTGTCCTGTGCGGATGTCGGTGTCCACGATGGCTTGGAATGCCGGCTGGACGAGGTGCATGCCACTCAGGCCGTCGATGAGCGAGGCAAACCGGGAGATGGCCGCAGCGGCGACGACACCTCCGGGCCGTACAACTCTGGCCGCCTCGGACCAGGCGAGTATCCGATCCGCGCGCTCCGTCAGGTGGTACAGCGGTCCCATCAGGAGAACGGCGTCAACCGAGCAGTCGCCCGTCCGTAGGTGGCGGGCGTCTCCAATACGAGCGTTTACACCCACGGTACGAGCCTGCTCCACGTGGAGCTCGACGGGATCCACAAGCTCCACCTGGTAACCCATCTCCCCCAGGACACGCGCATAGCGGCCAGGGCCACCACCCACGTCGAGGATGCTCGCCGGAGGCTGAGGAAGACAGCGGCGCAGGAGATCCATCGTGCGGAGGAATTCGAGACGCCCTCTCGGTTCAATCCCCAGCCGGTGCTCTTCCTCTCCTTCCGCATAATGGTGGAGAACCTCCGACTCAACCTCGCAGCCGGGATCAGACGGGTGTCCGGGTGAAACATCGCCTCCTGCGCTCACCCGTGCGATGGTACTGAACTCCGCGCAGGAGCCGCGAAGCCTCTTGGCGACCACAGCTGGCGCAGCTGGAGGATCGGGGACCGTCCTCGGCTCATGTCGACCTGTCCGCGTGTGCTCCGAGCGGCCCTCGCACTACGCTCGAACAGACATGACACAACCAACCTCGAAGCGACCGGGCACTTCGCGGTTTTCTCATCGCGTCGTTGGTCGGCGGGCGGCGCTCATCCTCGGCTTGGTCGGCCTGTTCGCGACCGTCGGGGTGGCCGCCACGGGCTCCGTCGTTCGATCTCCGATGGCCGCCGCCGTGCAGCCGGTCCAGTACGACGTGGCCCTGGGAGATTCCATCGCCGCCGGAGTCGGTGCCAGTACCACCTCCAACGACTACGTGAACTTGGTCTATCAGCACGAGCTGCTGAGCCACCCAGGCCTCCAATTGGTGAACTTGGCCTGCTCGGGTGCGACGACCAGTTCAGTGATCAATGGGCCCGGCTGCTCCTACACGACGGGCACCCAGTTGGGAGACGCGGAAGCCTTTCTTCGTTCCCACCCCGGCCAGGTGGCGATGCTTACCATCGACATCGGAGCGAACGATGTGGATGGGTGCATCGGCTCCGCCGGCGTCGAGACGTCCTGCCTCGTGGCCGGCTTGAACCAGGTCACCACCAACCTGCCCAAGATCCTGAATGGTTTGCGAGCAGCGGATCCCACACTGGCAATCTACGGAATGGACTATTACGACCCCTTCCTCAACCAGTGGTTGTCAGGGACGAGTGGTCAGACGGCGGCCCAACAGTCCGAGGTAGGCGATCTCTATCTCAACGCTGAACTGGGTCAGATCTACAACGCCAATAGGGCAGCCATGGCGGACCCCGCGACCCTCTTCCAGACCACCAACTTCGCACTGACCGGGTCCTACGACGGCATGACGGTTCCTGAGAACGTGGCGCTCATCTGCGCGTGGACCCTGATGTGCAGCCAGAACAACATCCACCCGAACGACGACGGCCACGCCGAAATTGCACTGGCCTTCGAAACGTCCATCGATCAACCGCCGACCACCTCGGTGCTCGTCCCCTCGTCCGGGGCCACCTTGAGCGGCAACGCCGTCCTCGACGCCACCGCGGCCGATGTCGGATTGGTGGCCGAGGTCCAAATTCGCGCTCACCGGCGGCTCTCTCGACCAGACGGTGGTGGGGACCGCGGTGCCGACCATCTATGGCGACGTCCTGATTCTGAACACGACCACCGTGGCCAACGGGTCCTACACCCTCCAGAGCGTGGCGACGGACACGGCCGGCACCTCCGGATACAGCCCCGGTGTCCAGGTCACGGTCGACAATCCCCCACCGACGACCTCGGTGCTCGTGCCCTCGGGGGGCACCATCTTGAGCGGCGACGCCGTCCTCGACGCCACCGCAGCCGATGTGGGAGGTGTGGCCGCGGTGAAATTCGCCCTGACCGGCGGCTCCCTCGACCAGACGATCGTGGGGACCGCGGTGCGAACCATCTATGGCTATGTCTTGATCTTGAGCACCACGACGGTGGCCAACGGGTCCTACACCCTCCAGAGCACGGCGTCGGACACCGCCGGCAACACCGGGTACAGCCCCGGCGTCCCAGTCACGATCAAGAACTGAGTGGGCGTCGCTCCGTCGCTGGCCGATTCTCGAACCGACGGCGGCGCTCGTAATCAAATGTTGTAACTTCGATCCGTAATCGGCAACTGCAAAGATAGGCGGTCTTTCGCAATCACTATGAGTCAGGATGGGCGTCGTCGTGTCATAACGCGCCGGACCCTGCTCGCGAGCGGGCTCGTAGGCGTTGCAGCGATCGGTACCGACAGCTACGCCGCTGGTGCCGATGGCTCGCGCCAGCACCGTTCCACCACGTCTGGAAGGACCACGCTTCTGCAATCGAAGAAGGGAGCCCGGGCCCGCTCAGGCACGTCGACAACGTGCACATTCGAGTCGACCGTGACCAAAGGCTCCCTCTTGATTGCTGTGATCTCGAGAGAAACCCGAGGCGACAGCGTTCCAACCATTGGCCAGGTGTCAGATGGTGTGAATCATTGGAAACAGGTCGTGGAAACCACCAACCTTCGCAACCTCGGCGTCGACGTGTGGTGCTGCGAATCATCAGTCGGCGGCACGAAGCACATCGTGACTGCGATGGTCGACGGATTCCCGCACGACTCCATCACCGGAATGAGCATCGAGCTTCTGGAGTACGCCGGATTCAGCGGCTACCAGTTGACCGATCAGATCGGGGTGACCGCCATCGCTGATTCGTCGGTCAGTGTGGCAACCAACTTCGCCACCTCCCAGCCCAACGAACTGCTGCTTTCTGTAGTGACCGGTGACATGCACACAGCCACCGTTCCATCCGGGTGGAATTCACGCTCGGCTGACGTCTCAAAGAAATTGTGGATCGCGGACAACCTGGACAGCGGGAGCGATACGGGAGTGCAGACCGCCTCCTGGACCGGACTGGAGCAGGCCACCAATGGTGGGGCTGTCATCGTGGCGTTGAGAAAGATCGGCAGAACGTCGGGACCGGTCCTTCTCCAAGATTGCTATACCAACAGCAACCCGTCCGGGCCCCTTCGGACGGTGCGCACGTCGCAGAGCTTTCCCGTGGATCCGACCCCTGGAAACACACTGGTGGCGATGATCTCTGGCGGTAACTACAAAAGAAGGCCCTACCGATCGTGTGACGTCAAGACGGTCACCGATTCCGCGGGCGGACTCTGGCACAAGGTCGGCGATCAACTCGCAGATGACCCTACTGGGGTGCAGTGGTCGATCTGGTTGTGCAACTCTGCCGTCGGCGGAGCGACTTCGCTCAGAGTGACCTTCCATCCCGGCAATGACTGCATGGCCTGTCTACTCCTGGAGCTCACAGGCATGCCGGCCGTCAACATCGCGGACAGTAGTGGCACGAACGAATTCAGATTGGTCCCGTCGGTCGCAACCGATGCTTCCGTTGGTGCGGACGACGTCGCGCTCTATGCCTTCTCTTGGGTCTACGCCGCCCGGCGCACACCCGCAGCCGGCTGGATCCAGGTGTTCTCGGATACCTCCGGCGGCGGTGCGATGGGAATGATGCCGGCGACGGAGGCGGGGCCACTGACGGCGACGTTGGGCGGATCAGGTGGTGGTGCGTACGACTCCCTCCTGGTGGCATTACGTGCGGCCGGGGACCAGCCCAACTCGTAGGAAAGCAATTTCGAGAGCCACACAGCACTGATGAAAGCCCTTTGGCAGCCTTCCCGTCGGGGATGCGGGCGGTAGTCGGGCACGTTCGGGACGTCCGCCCTAGCTGTTCGCGGGCTGACGCCAGTTGGCCCAAAGTGAGAATTGGCCCGAGGAGACTGTGGGAGGGCCGAGGGCTTCATTGAACAGCTTTACAATCGGACCGCTTCCAGGTTCTGAACGGTCAACGATGACCAATCGAATGTCGTACTTGGACACAGTGGCCAGGGTCGTGGCCACCAACTTGGGGCTCAAGGTCACCGGTCGCCCGTAGAGGTTGAAACCTGTGAGGAACTCCTGCAGGCCCGATGGGCTCATGATCGGCGGAACTATCAGGTTGTCTCCGTGCGAGTCCGTGACATGTGCGTACCCTCCCAGGAGGCGAAAGGGGTACCCGCTTTGCATCTGCCATCCCATCGGCTGGTCTGTAGGAACGACGAACGTCGTGGAGTACGGGTAGGTGATGGCGACCGGATCCCCTGCCGGGATGGCCGCGCGCAGCGCTGTCGGTAGTGTCGATACCGGCTCCGGCGTGAAGTTGGGCCACTGCGGGAGTTGGGTGACGACGAGTGCCACAAGGAATGCACCAGCGAAGACACGGCTCGTCAACCACGTTGGTCGTGGCCGGACCCGTTGCATGTCGTCCAAGCCGAATGCGACTATTGCCGCCAGGCACCCGAACATCTCCAGTGAAAAACGAACGGGCAGGACATTCTCAACAAACGGAAGATGCGTGAGAGCGAGGAACGGAAGCTGAAGATCGGTAGCTCGAGCGTCGACCACCAGGTATGGGCCAAGAGAGAGCAGCGCTGTGCCCAAGAACAACACCGTCGCCAATTGCATCCGCGGACTGCGTCGAGAGCGCCACACGAGAAAGCCCGAGAGGGCAAGGACGGCAGCGCCGATAAAGCCATTGAACTCGACCGGGTTGCTGGCAGTCGAAACGTATCCTGCCGGGAAGGGTCCCAGCATCAAGTGGTTACCGAGCGATCGCATCCCAAACGAAAGGTGCTGTAAAGGTCCGGGAACGAAAAAGTCGAGCAGATCGTTGTGGTACGGATTCAGCACGGGATTGGCGGCGCTCGTTGCATGCTGAGGTCCCGCAGTCAGCATCCAGACGGGATAGGCCAGCAGAGCGGCGACAAGCGGGACCGCGACCAAAAGAGGCCGACCCATCGCGCGGGCAAACTCTGAGATTCGCCGCGGATAACGAAGGGCGACGCAGACGAGAGCAGCGAAGCTGACGATGGCGATGTCCACCAGCACTTCTTGGGAAATGAAGTACTGGGCCGCGATGAGGAGTCCGAGCTGAATGCCCAGTCGCCAGGGTGATCCTTTGCGTTGCAGGATCGACACAATGGTCAGTGCGATGAATGGCGGAATTGGGACGAACGTGAAGACCACGTGATCGGTTGCCTGGCCGACCATGTACGGCGAGAAGCCATAGACGAGACCGCCGATCGCCGCCGCCGGGAGCCAGACACTCCACTTTCGCAGCACCACGAACGCCGCCGTGGCCGAGAGGGGCATGGCGAGCACCATGAGGACGTTCGTGCTGACCAGCGGGCTGAACGCTTCGGTCAACGGAGCGCCAAGCAAGCCGAGGAGTGGGCTTGCCGTGTTCTGCGCCAAGTTCACGCCTGTCGGCACAAACATGGAGTTGGTGAAAAAAGGATTCAGGCCGTGGGCGATCGCGTGCGGGACCCAACCAATGAACCATGCGGACAGCACGTAGTCGCTCGTCTGCCCGAACAGCCGATTTGAGATACCCGGCAAGACGGGCCAATAGGCGATGAGCCCGAGCACAAGGTATGTTGCGACCACGGCCGGCGACAGCGCTCGACGCCATGCAGGAGACACGTCGGTATATTGATGGTCCGGTTCGCGCATTGCAATTGCGGGTGATCCTGACGGCTCATACGTCATGGCGCGAAAGTCCGTCAATTCCGCTGGAAGCGCGTTCGGATCTGGCTCAGCATCACCGTCACCATTGACGGGCTGATTCTTTCCGACACTCGCACCCGCGGCAGGCCGGGATAGCCCTCGAGTCCCGGAGTCCGTGTGGCCACGGACTTACTTTAGGGAGTTCTGGAGCGAATTCACGGTCGGGATGCCGCATATGAGCCGGCTCGTGAAGGTCGCGTGCCATTTCACCCGCGCTCGGATCAAGTGCACTCGGTCGGGTCGATCGCGACTGCGGGCTCCACCGGGGCCTCGTTCTGCTCGCCCGCGCCGGGCCGCCACCATCAGAGGAGCTGACCGGGAAGCGGACCGGACCTCAGTCCTTGGAGCGTCGCTCGATGTGCTGGAGCTCGATCCACAGCGGGATCAAGAACCAGATGTAGACGCTGGTAAGGGTGTATTCGCTGCTGTTGTGGCGGGTCACCATGGCGCCGACATCGGTGATGCGGACGCGGTCGTCCCTGATCTGGTACGCCTTGACTCGTTCCAATATGTCCATCATTTCCTCTTGGGTGGACACCTCCATCCCGAAGTGGTCCATGTTCGGCGCGACCATGAATTCGTCCGTTGCCGGCAGCAGGTAGAGGAACTGACCCAAGGTCCCGGTATAGAGGATCAGGGGATTCCCTTTTTCGGTGCTGTTGTCCCCTTCGATCCATCCGAAAACCTCTGAGTAGAAGTCGAGGAGCGCGGCCCGGCCCTCATCGTTGAGGACGTCGGCATCCACACTGATCGCCACATGATTGATCCGGGGAGCAAATGGTGTCGTGCTCACGACGACATACCCGGTTTCACCATCACCTTGCCGGGGATCTCGCCCCGGGCCAGCCGTTCCATCGAGTTCATCACCTCGCTGAGCGGAATGTCGTGTGGCTCGATCAATGAGTCGATCGGCAACGCGCCGCTGTTGAGTAAGTCCACCGCCGGTTGGAAGCCGTCCTCGTTGTAGTTGTAGGCGCCGACGATCTCGAGCTCGAAGATGATCAAGCGGTTCTGGTTGAATCGAGGAGGTTCGAAACCGGTACCCACGATCACAAGAGTTCCGGCGTAGTCCAGCTGGCCGAAGGCCGACTCGACGGCGCTGGCGATGCCGGAGCATTCGAACACCACCGCGAAGGGCTCCTCTACCGGCAGGGCCATGGGAGGTTCCACGAGCGCATCGGGCGACACCACCCGGGTGGCTCCGACGTCGAGTGCCCGCTGACGGCGAACGGGTGAAGGCTCACTCATCGTGATGTCGGAGCTCCCCTGCGCCGCGCAGCACGGCGGTGATGAGCAGCCCCACCGGACCGGCCCCGGTGACGAGCACCCGATCATCGGGGCCGACGGCGGCCAGTCGCACGGCGTGGAGGGCTATCGCCGTCGGCTCGGCCAGAGCGGCCACCCTGGTCGGCAGAGAATCGGGTATCCGGATCAGGCCGTTGGCGGCGACCGTCTTGTATCGACAGAACGCACCTCGGTAACCGAGGAACGAGGCCCGGGGACGCTTGAGGCACACCGAAGGGCGCCCCCGTCGGCAGGGTCGACACACACCACACCCCGAGGCCGGATTGTCCACCACCCGATCACCCGGGGACCAGCCCGAGCCGCTCGGCGCAGACGTCACGATTCCGGACCACTCGTGGCCGAGAATGGCGCCCGGTTTGGCATAACGCTCCAGCACCATGTGCAGATCGGACCCGCAAATCCCGCACTCGGCGATTTCGACGAGCACCTCTCCCGGACCCGGATCCGGACAGGGTACGTCCTCGACGGCGATCCTGCCGTCACCCACATAGACGGCCGCTGACATCGTTTCGGAAGGCACGGTGTCAACACTAAAGGCCTTTTCGCGACGATGCCGTGCTCGCGCAAGCGTCGGGAATGGTTGACACCACTCTCGCCACTGAGCAGTCGAAGGTATGACCGGGGACACTTCGAATCGCCGGATCCTGTTTTGTCACGGGTGGTGCGAGACTCGGGACCCTCGGAGGGGAGGACGGACGACGATCGAGGGTCTGTATGACGCAATTTGCTCGTCCACGCGATCGGTGCGGCGGTCCCCCACTCCTTTTGACCAGTCTGGCGCGCCTGCACCATGCTTCGCGACGTCAGAGCGGATCGAGCGTCACACCATTCGATCCGGGCTCCTGACATGGTGAATACATGGAGATAAAAATTTGCCCATGACGAGTGCGCTGGACGTGTCCAGACCTCCCGTCCGCCAACGTCTCGCCAACGCCCTGGGTGGCGGCGGCCCTTCGCCGGCTCGCGTCAGGGTCGCGCTGCTCGTGATCGTCCTGGCCTTCGTGGCCCTCGGATCCGTCATAGCCATCAAGACTCCGGCTTGGGAGTCGTCAGACGAGCCTGGCCACGTCCTGAACATCGAAACGCTTGCCAGCGGCCACTGGTACGGCATCGATCTCAACTGTCCGGCAACTCCGCAGACAACCATCCTCTCCTGCAACGGCGACGAACCGCAGCAAGCTCCTCTCTACTACTTGCTGATGGCGGGCTGGCAGCGACTCGTCGGGCTGCAAGTCGAGCCGCCACCAACCAACCAGCTGGACCTCACGAGCGACAAAGCACGCGAAGAGTTCTTCCTCCACCATCCGGACCACGGGTTTCTCATTTGGCTGCGACTTCCCAACGTCATCCTGGGCGCCGCAACCGTCTTGATGGCGTTCTTCGCCACCCGGCTGGCCACTCGGGACATCTGGACACCCGTCATCGCCGCGGCGTTGGTCGCATTCCTACCCGGATTTGTCTTCCACTCCGCCTTCGTGACGAACGACAACCTCGTGAACCTTCTCGGAGCAGTCCTCACATTCTGTGCGCTGCGGTTCATCCGAGATCTCTCCTCCGGCTGGATCATCGCAACCGGCGTGGTGTACGGGTTCCTCCTGACCACCAAGCTGTCGGTCGTTCCCCTCGCCCTCATCGTGCCGTTCCTGGCGCTGATGGCCCCGACGTGGCGGCGGCGGTTGGTGCTCTTCGCGTACGGCGCGCTCTCAGCACTGGTGGTGAGCGCCTGGTACCTCATCCAGAACTGGGTGCGCTACGGCGACCCCCTGGCCCGCCACGCGACCATGACCTATCTCATTCGTGACGGCGGCCTCGGCCTGCCGGACGGTGTCCACTACGTCGTGAGGGACCCGCTCGACCTCATTGTCTTCAACGTCCCGAACAAGATCGCGTCGAACGTCTGGTACAGCTCGGGATGGGGACAGTTCCATTGGCCACAATCCCTTGGCTATTTGATCACCTTCGTTGTGCTCGTCCTGCTTCTCGGACTCATCAACCAAGGTATTTCGAACCAGGTACTCCTCGTCCTCGGCGCCATCGCGCTCCTTTCTCTTGCCTGTGTCTGGCTCCTGGCGTTCCAGACCGCGACCTACGGTGGTCGTTTTGCCTACGTTGGCATCGCCGCCATCGCGGCCATCGTCGCGCTCGGCGCTGCAACGATGGCCATTGGCGATTCGGTGGCTCCTGCCCGCCGCTGGAGTCGTGGGATGCCTGGTCGCGATCCACCAGGACGTGTTGAGCGTCCACTGGACCTGAGCTTTCCGCTCCCGACCAAGGAGCCTGCCTGGGTACCCCCTCGGCTCACGTTTCCGAGTGGTCGTGGCCCTGCGCCGTCTGGGCCGGTTCAGGCGTTCGGGGAACGTCGTGCTCCCGCCTGCGCGGTCGGGTCAAGATGATCTGCACGGAAGCCACCACCAGCACCACGATGGTGACGATCCGCTCACTCCTGCCGACCTCTCTGAAGACCGCATACGACTGAATGCCGATGGCCAGCGCCTGCGCGAACAGGGCCAGCGCCACCGCGCGCATCCCGGTGACGGCGTCCGGTCTCGCATCTGCATCCGGTGCCCGGACCCAGGCGGCGAGGGTGATCAGGAGCGCGCCCGCCGTCCAGACGAAGTCATAGCGGTCTCCGGACACGACGGCTCGGGCCTGGGCTTCTTGAACGGCAAAGACGGCGTCGGCGACGGACGTGCTGACCACGGCCAGTCCAATCAGGATCCACATGGTGTCGGGCCGCCAGCCGAGGAGCCCGTAGACACCCAGGACGGCTCCGATGAGCAGGACATCGAGAACCGGGTACACGAAGGCAACGAACGCGGCGAGCGCCCCGACGGTCTTGTGCTGTGCCGCGGGCTGGACCACGAGAGCGAACCCGACGGCCAGGACGAGCAGCGTCACCGCAATCCCGTCCATCCAACGATGAAGCTCGAAGCGCGGGACGCGAATTCGGATCAGGTAGAACATCCCGACCGCGACCAGCGGGTACCAGGCCAGCCAGAGCACATCTGCGAACGTCGGATACGGAGCGTTGGGCTGTCCGGCGTAGACAACCGTCCAGGCGGCACTTCCGATAAACCAGAGGGACAGCGCCACCCCGAACGCAAGCCAGGCCCGTCGGGCAACCGGTTCGAAGGCGGCACGCCCGAGGACAAGAGCCGCACAGACCGCGAGGATCGCGTTATGGAGCCAGTTGTCGTACAGCCAATGCGGTCCCGCGACCCCGAAGAGATCGTTGGCGGCCTCGAGGACCGTGAGCACGCCGAGCACCAGCCACAGGTAGCTGAGGAGGACAGGTACCGCGAGGAGCTCCCCCTCCTGGTCGACGCGGCGTGCGTCCCTGCGGCGCCAGCTCATGGCCCGCATCCGGGTGACGGGCACTGCCTTGTCAAGCGGCCCCAGCCGTCCCCAACCCTCGTCGGTCGAATCAGTCACACCGCTCCATGACGTCCACCATCTTCGCCGAGTCGGCCGTCGCGCGGGCAACTGGCAGCGTGCTGTGCCGAGCTCGCTGCGGGCACCGAGGCCACCACCTCGCGGACGACCTCGCCGTCCTGTTCCCAGCTCCGGCGTGTCAGACGAGGAGGGCGTGCTCCTCTGCGCCTAGGGTCCGACTCGGTGAGCGAACGAAGATTCCGCTTCGGCCTGCACTTCTGGCAGCTCCCCGTGGCATCGTGGGTGGAGCGGGTGCGTCGCTACGAGCGGTTGGGGTTCTCATCCATCACGTTCACCGACCACCAGGTCGTGCCGCAGTGGGAGCCGCTGGCCGCCCTGGCGGCCATCGCGTCGGTCACCAGCACCATCCGTCTCGGCACCCTGGTGCTCGACATGGCTCTGCGCAACCCGGTGCTCACGGCCAGGTCGGCCGCCACCATCGACCGCCTTTCCGGTGGCCGACTCGAGCTGGGACTCGGCGCAGGCTACGTGGAGCGCAATTTCGCCGCCACGGGAGAGCCGTTTCTGCGGCCGGCCGAGCGGATCGCGCGCCTGGAGGAGTCCCTCACCCTCATGCGTCAGCTTTGGACCGAGCCCTCGACCACCTTCCACGGTCGCTTCTTCGACGTGATCGATGCTCCCCTGGTGGCCAGCGAACCAGTCCGCCCGTCGGTTCTCCTCGGTGGCGGCGGCCCCACCATGATGCGCCTGGCCGGTCGGGCGGCCGACATCGTCTCGATCATCCCGACGCAGGACACCGGCGAATGGTCTGTCACGGGTTCGTTGGCAGACTCCACCATGGACCGCATGGCCGAAAAGGCGACGTAGGCCCGACAGAGTGGCCAGGCGGCCGGCCGGGACCCGGACAGCATCGAGCTGCACACAATGGTCGCCCGAACGATCGTGGGCGACGACATCTCGGGCGAGGTCGAGCGCGAGTCAGCGGCGACGGGGGTCCCGGCGGAGGCAATGGCCGATTCCACCCTGTACCTGATGGATACCGGGGCCGAGGTACGCGAACAGATGCACCAGCGGCGACGGCGCATCGGCATCTCCTACGTGTCGCTGTTCGACCCGGGTGAGGAACAGATCGAGTACCTGGCCGAACAGGTCGTAGCCCCTCTGAGCGGACCCTGACCGGCGTCGTCGATCGCCACGCAGTCAATGGACGGTAACCGTCGGAACCTGGAGGTCTCCGTGCCCGGGGTTGTCCCTGATCTGGTCGGACCGGATCTGCATGTCCTTTTCTGTGGGATCAATCCGGGACGACTCTCTGGAGAACTGGGCCAACACTTCGCGCGACCCGGGAACCGCTTCTGGAAGCTGCTGCACGCGGGTGGGTTCACCGATTCGGTCTTGACACCGCCTCAGCAGGAGTGCCTGCCCGCCCTCGGCATCGGGATCACCAATCTGGTCGAGAGGTCGACCACCGCGGCCAGCGAGCTCCACCGGGAGGAGTTGCAAGCAGGCGCAATCCAATTGGAGCGGAAGGTGGCCGTTCTGAGGCCGCGCTGCGTCGCCGTCCTCGGAGTCCAGGCCTACCGCACGGCATTTCATCGCCCAAAGGCGACGGTCGGCGAACAGCCGGAGCGGCTGCTCACCGCGGACTTGTGGTTGCTGCCCAACCCGAGCGGTCTTCAAGCCCACTACCAGATGCCCGAGATGACGGAGCTGTACACGTCCCTGCACTCCGCTGCCGTCGGTGCCGTTGACGGCCCGACCTCCGACCGCTGACGCGGCCGTAACCCGAATCGTCCGGCCCCGATCAGGGCCACGTCCGGAGACCCCCCGCGCCGGCGCCGCCCGGCCTGTGGCCACCCCTCCCACGGGCGAGTCTTGCACGGTGTGCGCGCTAGCCTCCGGCGATGTCACCCGACGAGCTCGCCGCTGAGCTCCTCACGGCGGAGCTCGGGGCCGACCCGTTGAACGGATCGCTCTACGGGTTTCCCGGCTACGACGACCTCCTCCCCGACTTCGGCGTCGCGGCGGAGACCGAGCACGCCCGCGAGGTGACATCCATCGCCGAGCGCGCGGAGCAGATGCCCGACGACGGCCTGAGTGAGACCGAGCTCCAGACCCTCGACTTCGTCCGCTACCTGTCCAGAGGGATGGCGGGTGCCGCCGCGGTCCCAACCATCGAGTTCACCATCAGTGACACCTTCGCCTCCCCGGTCGGCAGCGTGCTCGCCATGCTGCCCAAGCTCCAGCTCGACACGGACGAACGACGCGCCGGCTACCTCGCTCGTCTGCGCGGCATGCCCGACCTGCTCGCCCTGGCGGCGCAGCGCCACGAGGAGGGCGCCAAGGCGGGTCGCACGGCCGTCGCCCGCCTGGTCGAGTCGGCAATGGCCCAGCTCGACCTCATGGTGGCCGACCCCACCGTGGGCGCGATCATTCGAAGCCGCGAGGACGACGAAGCGTTCGCACGACAGGTCTCCGGCGCGACCGAAACGCACGTTCGTCCGGCCCTGGTCGCCTACAGGAACGCACTTGGCGCCGACGTGCTCCCCTCGGCTCGTGACGATGCCCACCCGGGCCTCTGCTTCCTGCCCGACGGTGCTGCGATGTACGAGGCCCTGGCCCGGCTCCACACATCGATCAGCTCAACCCCCGACGAGCTGCATGCCATGGGGCGTGAGATCGTCGGGCAGGTGCGCGAGGAGCTCGTTGAGACGGGCTCTCGGCTCTTCAACACCACCGACATGGCAGAGATCTTCGATCGCCTGTCCAATGACGCTTCGTTGCGCTACCAGAGCCGCCAGGAGATGCTCGAGCACGCCCGCCGCGTCGTGGCCGCGGCCGAGGCGGAGGCGCCCGCGTGGTTCGCGGCAGTCCCCGACGAACCGTGCACGGTCGAGCCCGTCTCCCAAGCAGAGGAGGCGGGTATGGCGGCCGCGTACTACATGCCTGGAGCGATCGATGGCTCGCGCCGGGGGACGTACTTCTTGAACACGTCTCGACCCGAAGAGCGGCACCGCTACGTCGCCGAGGACATCGCCTTTCACGAGGCCGTACCGGGACACCACTTCCAGCTCACGATCGCGATGGAGTCGAGGGACCTGGTCCCGGCGCGGCGGGTGCTGTACGACACGGCGTGTGCCGAGGGCTGGGGTCTCTACAGCGAACGGCTGGCGGACGAGATGGGCCTGTACACCGACGACCTGGCCCGGATGGGTCTCTTCGCGGCGGATTCGTGGCGGGCCAGCCGGCTCGTCGTCGACACCGGCCTGCACGCGATGGGGTGGACCCGCCAGCAGGCGATGGACTACATGGCCGAGCACACGCCGCTGCCCCGGATCGAGATCGAATCCGAAGTCGACCGGTACATCTCCTATCCGGGACAGGCCCTCGCCTACATGGTCGGCCGCCGAGAGATCGTCCGACTGCGCACGGCAGCGGCTGATGGCCTCGCTGATCGCTTCGATCTGCGGGAGTTCCACGATGTCGTGTTGCGGGCGGGGATACTCCCTCTCCCCGCCCTGGCCAAGACCGTCGAGCGCTGGGTGCACCGGACCGCCTCGTAGGCCGTGCGGCGAGATGTGACCAGAACCACTCCGGGTCCGTCAGGCGCGGATCGGGACCACCCGTCTCGCGGTGGCCCTGGCGGCCAGGACCACCCCGAAGAGGCACACGGCCGTGAGGTGCATGGCCGTGCACCACAGGCAGATCGCGCCGATCCGGAAGAGCTCCACGTACACCAGATAGAGGACCATGGCCGCGCCGGCGCCCGAGACGACGAGCCGAGCGCCGTCGACCCACGCCGTGCCCGAGCGCCAGGCCCACGGGACGGTCAGCGCCGCTATGGCGATCGCCCATACCAGTCCGAGGACGGCCAGGGGGACTCCCAGCAGCACCGACCACGAGCTCGTGGTCACGAGCGCGCAGTTGACGATCCCCGTATCCGGGCAGGCGAGTGCCGCGGGGTCGGTGTAATGGGTCACCGTGAGGTACGCCGCGATGGCCACCGCCGCCAGGGAGAGCCCGAGCGAGGCACCGCACGCCCAGCCGGGCACCCGTCGTGAGGCTCGGGTCGCCACCACCGTCACGCCCCCAGCTCCTTGGCGATGGCGGCGATGGCCGGTGCGCTGGAGACGTTGGCGGGCTGGTCCCCGGTCACGTTGGAGATGGCCGCCGTGATGTCGTTGGCGGTCCCGTCGATCGCCTGCGCCACCGGGCTCGACGGATCGTCCAACTGAGCCGCGATCTGGGACCGTGACAGGCCCTGGAGCACCTGGGGCGAGTAGCTGGCGCCGGTGATCACGTACCGGTTGCCGATGTCGAGGAAGGGGATGCTCCCCTCGGGGTCGGCGGTCGCCAGGAGCGAGCTCTCGGCGGCCGTGGGGACCTGGAGGGTCTGATAGGTGCCGTCGACCTGCTGGTTCGTCGCCTCCTCCACGGCCTGGAAGTCGACGTAGGGGCTGGTGTAGCTCGCACCGTAGAAGGAGAGCGTCTGCGTGTCCGGGTAGACGTCGGCATCAGAGGAGTGGGTCCCCGACAGGTTGGAGAACGTCCCGAAGCGCGTCAACGCGACCGCCAGAGCCCAGCGTTCGGCCGCGCAATAGGGGCAGTACTCGGCGCCGATGTAGGTGATCTCGGGCTTCCCGTCCGCTCCTCGCTCGATGCCGCCGTTCCCGCTGACCCGGCTCGGGAGCGTCACGGATCCGGGGCTGCCGACCGTCTCGAGCGTCGCCGGCGACACGACCAGCGACGCCAGGACGCTCTGGGACAGCGGCGTTGTGCCCGCATCGACCGTCGCGGCCGACCCTCCCGCCGCCAGGTGCGACGCCGTCGCCGCCGATGACGAGCTGGAGCCCCCCGCCGCCTTGATGACGACCATGGTGGCGACAGCAGCAACCACCAGCCCCACCGGCACGAGCGCCGCCAGGACGGGGTGCCGGGAACGGAAGGTGGCGGCTGCACGCCGCGATGGCGTCCGGCCGGCTCTCACCGTCTGACGGGTCACGGATTGGTTCTTCGTTGGGGGCCGCGCCGATCGCGACGGCCCGGTGGTGGATTTCGACATGTGGTTCTCCTTCATTGGCCGAGGCGGCGAGGGATGCACGCGCTCGGAGGCTCGATACGGAGGCCGTCGGAGGGCCTCCTTGGCTGGTGTCACGGCGGGACCTCACCCCCAAGAGGGGTGGATCAGGCGCGCCGACGTCAGGTGCGAGCTAGGAGAACTGAGGCGGGTGGAAGAGCGGGTCGCTGGACCCGGCGGGCAACAGGGCGACGTGCGCACGCCGCCGGCGGATGGTGCGGGCGGCCGAGGCGGCGGCGGCGGCTCCGGCCAGCACGGCGGCCAGCGCCACCGCGGGCGCGGGCGCAGCGGGCGCCGGGCTGCCCTTGCCACAGGTGGCGTCGCTGCAGTCGAGGGGCGCGGAGACCGGAGATTCTGCGATCTGCACCATCTCGGTCGTGGTGCGCGCGGCGGTCGTCAGCAGGCCGTGCGGCATGAAGCCGCCGACCACCGCGGCGGCGATGATCGCCACCAGACCGAAACGCCACCTGGAGCGCATGGTGCACAGGCTACGGGCCGCACATAAGTGCGGCGTAAGAAACCCGAGATCGCTGTGTGGCGGCCCGGCGCCGGCCCACCGAATCTCCGCGCCCAGGGCGCGTCCCGGGCGCCTACTCGGTGTTGCGACCCGATTCCGTGCCTCGGCGGACGACGCGGGGTCGCCCGCTCTCGACGCGCACCCTCTGGAAGGACGATGCGGCCCGGCGGTGCCACAGGGTGAGCCACGCCAGCATGCCGGCCACGAACAGAGCGACCGCCCCGACGATCACCGTGATCTGAGCCATTTCGATCATCTCCAGTGCGTGAGCCCTGCCGGTCACCACAGACCCGCCTACCGCCTCACGGCGAACCCACGCCTTGTGTTCCCAGTATGAGGTCCTGCGTGCGCCCGGACCAGGGACAAAGGTCCCCTTCCGCCACCTACGCCGTGCCCGAGCCGGCGGCGGGGGCGGCGACCTTGCGCGCCCAGGCCGCCACCAGCTGCAGCACGCCGAGATACACGGCCAGCACGATGACGATGACCAGGAGCCTCCACCCGGTCAGGTTCCCGCCGAAGACGACGAAGAGCGCCGCCAGGACCACCCCGACGACGCGCAGGCCGCCCAGGTGCTCGAGGATCCAACCGCCCGAGCGCCGCACCCGGTCCGAACCGGCGGCGGCCCGGCCGGTGCCGGCGGAGAGCTCGTGGGCCTGGGCGCCCACCCAACGGCCGCCCTTGGCGCAGGTCGAGCGGATCCACACGGCGTAGCGGGCCGGCCCGGCCAGCCACGACCCGAGGGCGACCAGGACCGCGACGAGCAGCGTCCAGCGCAGGTCGGTCTTGAGGAACCGGAGCATGGTGTCCCAGACGGCCGCGGCCACCTGCCGGTTGATGCTGTGACCGGAAGCCTGGTTGATGAACGTGATGCGCCCCAAGGAGATGCCGGCCAGGATCAGCAGGGTGACGAGGGCCACCCCGATGGCCATCCGTAACAAGGTCTTGCGGTGTTCGACCGCGACGATGATGCCGAGGGCCGCCAGCACCAGCGCGACGATCGGTACGGCCCACTTCAGCTTCACGATCAGGTTGAAGAGGCCCGAGAATTTCGAGACCTGCGACTTCGACACCACGGTGACGCCGAGGTTGTCGCCCTTGGTCAGGATCGGCTTGAGCGGGTTGAACAGCGTGACGCCGTGCGAGTTGGCCTGTGCGATCAGGTCGTTGAGCGCCGGAGTGACGTTGACGACGATCCCGCCCGCCTTCTCCACCTTCGACGTGAGGGGCGTCTGCTTGCCGGTGAGGACGTCCACCACCGCATCGTGGGTATGGCGGTTCAGCAGGTCCCACAGCTGTCCGAACTTGGGGCTCTCGAAGACCTTGAGCGCGAGGCCGTACACGTAGCTGTGGACCTCGTTCACGATCGGCGTGACGATCGGCTTCGCCTTGGGCGGCAGCGCCGCCGTCACCTTCTTCTGCACGATGCCCGTCGAGAAGAGCTCGTCGGTCGCCTTCTGAGCCAGATGGTCGACGATGACCGGGTTCCGCGCCAGTGGCGCCATGGTGGCGACGTACTGGTCCGTGTTGGTCACCGTGCGGATTGCCCAGACGGAGATCACCGAGATGGGTATCAGCAGCGAGGCCAGCACGACCAGCACCCATGCGCTGATCCGACGCGCCCGCCGCGGGCCCGGGCTCTTCTTCGGCGTCCCGCTTTGCCCGGATTCGGCCACGGCCGTGCCTCCCGGCGTCTCCTCGGGGTCCATGTCGTTCATGTGGGCACGCTCACCCCCCAATGCCTAGTGCCAATCGGCCCTGGCGTGCACGGATTCCCAGGGTGTAGCACTAAGGGCGTGGATCGGACCAGGAGCCGCAGGGGCAGCCCGCGCCTCGTCGTTCTGAGCGCACTCTCAGGTTTCGCCGCGCCACTCGTGTTCGTGAGCATCATCGTGCTGCGCAAGGTCGAGCACCGCTTCAACGTCAAGTTCCGTCACTGGAGCAAGCGCCTAGAGCACGAGATCGCCCGCTGGAGCTGACGAACAGCCTCGACGAGGGCGATCCGCCATCGTCGCGTGCGACCTACGCTGACGGCGTGCTGATCGGGTTGGCCCACAGCGCCATCTGCGTCCCCGATGTGGAGGCCGCCTGCCGTTGGTACGCCGACGTGCTCGGCCTCCGGGTGCTCTCTCCCCCCTACCGGATGGAGGGTGCGCAGATCGAAGAGGACATGGGGCAGCTCGTCCCGTCACCGGTGGTCGTCACTGCCGCCATCGTGGGCTTCGGGAAGGACGACCGCGTCATTGAGCTCATCGAGTATCCGGCGGCCCCCGTCGCCCCGCAGCCGCCGGGCCGGCCCAGCGTGACCAAGGTCGGCATCACACACCTCGGCATGCTGTGCGACGACATCGGCGCGACCAGAGCAGACCTCGAAGCCCGCGGCGTCGAGTTCCTGACAACCGGAATTGCCGATGTGGCTGGGTTGCAGACGACCTGGTGCCGCGACCCGTGGGGAACGGTGATCATCCTCCTGCAGAAGACCGAGGACGCCCGGCCCTACTGGGGTCAGCTGATGCCGTAGGCCGATCGGGTGCGCCGAGAGTGCCCGCACAGGCGTGAAATCGAACGCTCGGGACCGGTTTTGAGCCTCGTCGTCACAGAAAAATCGATGTTTTGGCCCCAGGAATGTGCATCACCGGGTCGCGTCGGCCACAATGGGCGCCATGAACAAGCGAGAACTAGCAAAAGCTGTCGCCGTCCAAGCCGACGTCGAGTTGAAGACCGTCATTACCGTCCTGGACGGGTTCACTGACGTCGTGACCGCCGTGGTGTCGAAGGGCGAGCCAGTCTCCATTCCCGGCTTCGCCAAGTTCGTCAAGGTGGACCGTCCTGCGCGCATGGGCCGCAACCCGGCCACCGGTGAGGCCATCCGGATCAAGGCGTCCAAGAAGGCGCGCATCACGCCGGTCAAGGCCTTCAAGGACGCGGTCCTTGCTCCGGCGAAGGCACCCAAGCTGGCCAAGGGTGCGTACCCGACGGTCGACACCGCGGTCGCCGCTGCCGGCAAGTCCGTCGCTCCGGCGGCGGCCAAGGCTCCGGCGCGGAAGGCTCCGGCCCGCAAGGCTCCGGCCCGGAAGGCTCCGGCCCGGAAGGCTCCAGCGCGCAAGGCTCCGGCCCGCAAGGCTCCGGCCCGCAAGACTGCCACGAGGAAGACCGCCAGGAGGTAGCGAGCCCGAACGGTCCAAACTTTGGACCGTTCGATGCGGCTCTGGTCGCATGGGCGAGCCCCCAGACGTCGACGAGGGTCCCGGTCCGGGCACGCCCGCTTCCGAACCGCTCGCTGACCGACCCTTGACGGAACCACATCACGACCGGCTGTCGCCGGGCGATCCGTCCTTTCGGCAGATCCTGCGGGCACACGACGAAGCCCTTCGGGCCGGTGCCGACACGTATCTCGATCCCCTCTCGGGGTTCACGGTGCTGACGGCGGCCTATCTGGCCCGTCGCGGCTTCTGCTGCGGGTCCGGATGCCGGCACTGCCCCTATGTCGCCTGACCCACCTCGTGCCAGGGACCTGGCCCGTATGCTCCATCGTGCACTCGGCACGCACGGAACGGTCACGGCATGAGCGACACCTCTCAGGGTCCCGGATGGTGGTTGGCATCCGACGGCAGGTGGTACCCGCCCGAGTCGTGGACCGGCCCTCCCGCCGGGCCGGCGTCGCAGCCCACGACGACCGCCGGACGGACACAGACTGCGACCTACAGCGCCGGCAGCGCGTCCGGGACCTACGGGTACGGCCCGTACGCGGCGTCACGCGCCGCTGCCGTGCCGAGCGCGAACGGACTGGGCATCGCATCGCTCGTCTGTTCGTGTGCCGGGTTGTTCTTCCTTCCGGCGATTGCGGGCATCGTCCTCGGCTTCGTCGCCCACGCGCAGATCAAGCGGTCCAACGGAACGCAGCGCGGCGACGGCCTCGCCATCGCGGGCATCGTCGTCGGGCTGGGCTGGCTGGTGCTCATCGCCCTCGGTTTGGCGATCAACGCCAGCAAGTCCAACGACAGCGTCGTCGGTCCCACCGCCCTCGCCGTCCTCACCGCTGTCATCGGACCGATCGTCCTGATCGGCCCCTTCAAGTAGGAGCGTACGTATGCAAGGTCTGCTCTACGGCGTCCGGCCCGAGCGCTCGGCGCCCCCGGACGAGTCGAACCAACTCATGGTCGGGCTCTCCCGGACCCCGATGCGCCTGCAGGAGCTCGACCGCCCGACGCCGATCCGGGACGACTGGGCCGTCGCCAAGACGCGGCTGACCGGTATCTGCGGCTCCGACGCCAAGATGGTCTTCATGGACTTCGGCGACGACTTCGGCGACAGTGCGCTGAACGGGTACTTCTCCTTCCCGACCGTATTCGGGCACGAGGTGGTGGCCGACGTCGTCGAGGTCGGCCCCGCGGTGACCACCCTCGAGGTGGGCCAGCGGGTCGTCTTGAACCCGTGGCTGTCCTGCGGCCCCCGGGGCATCGATCCGCCCTGCCCGGCCTGCCACGACGGCGACTACAGCCTGTGCTGGCACTTCACCCAGGGACCGATCGCTCCGGGCATCCACACCGGCACCTCGAAGGACGCCCCCGGGGGCTTCGCCGAGTACCTGCCGGCCCACGAGTCGATGCTCATCCCCGTTCCCGACGGCGTGAGCGACGAGGTGGCCGTCATCGCTGACCCGTTCGCCGTGTCGTTGCACTCGGTGACCCGCCACCCGCCACCGCCGGGCGGCAAGGTCCTCGTGTACGGCGGGGGTGCGCTGGGCAGCACCGCCACCGCCATCATCAAGGCGCTCTATCCCGGCGTCGAGGTCATGGTGGTCGCCCGCTGGCCGGCCCAGGCCGCACTGGCCCGGAAGCTGGGGGCGACCGTGGTGGACCCGTTCCCGATCGAGCAGCTCCTCGAGGAGGCGGCGGCGTGGTCGGGGGGCGTGCTGCAGAGGTTCGAGGGCAGCACACTGCCGATGGCGCACCCGGGTGGGTTCGACGTCGTGTACGACACGGTGGGCACCGCGCAGACGGCTGAGATCGGGGTCCGCCTGCTCAAGGCCCGCGGCACCATGGTCAAGAGCGGCGTGCACGCGCCGGAGCGCTGGGAGTGGTCACCGCTGTACTTCAAGGAGCTCTCCTGGGTGGGTTCCAACGCGTTCGGGGTCGAGGAGATCGACGGCGTGCGCCTGCACGGCATCGCGCACTACCTGCGCCTGGCCGCCGACGGGCGCATCGACATGACCGGCATGCTGACCCACACGTTCCGTCTCGAGCAGTGGCGCGAGGCGTTCACCGTGCTGGCGAACCAGGAGGACAGCGGCGCCATCAAGGTCGCGTTCGACTTTCGCTGAGGAGAAGCTGAGAGGAGAACCGGGCCGGCTCCCGACACCCGGTCGGCCCGGTGCGGCGGAGCGGCCCCGCCACATCACGTCACATCCCGGCGAGCGGGTAGCGTCGCGTGGTAGCGGATGTCGCCACACCCGCACGTGGCGCGACCCAAGGGGGCCTCATGACCACCAGCCCGATCACCGACACGGACCTCGGCTTCGAAGCGAAATGGGGCATCGAGTCGCCGTCCACGACCATGTTCGACTTCGACTACATGGGCGGTCGCGACCAACTGCTGCGCCTCTACGACAAGGGCACCCGGCGTCAGTGGATCGGCAGCGACCGGCTCGACTGGAGCCAGGAGGTCGACCTGACCAACCCGGTCGGCATGCCCGACGAGATACTCCCCATCTTCGGCACCAAGTGGTGGGATGCGATGTCCGACGAGCGCAAGGGTGAGTTCCGCCGCCACGTCGAGGCCTGGCGCTTCAGCCAGTTCATGCACGGCGAGCAGGGCGCGCTCATCTGCACCGCCAAGATCGTGCAGACGGTCCCCGACATCGACTCCAAGTTCTACGCGGCGACCCAGGTCATCGACGAGGCGCGCCACGTCGAGGTCTACAGCCGCTACCTGCACGAGAAGGTGCAGCTCGTCTACCCGCTCAATGTGCACCTCAAGGCGCTGCTGGACGACGTGATCGCCGACAGCCGCTGGGACATGACGTATCTGGGCATGCAGGTGTTGATCGAGGGGCTCGCGCTGGCCGCCTTCGGCATCATCCGAAACAACGCCACCGATCCGCTGGCCAAGGCGCTCAACGCCTACGTGATGCAGGACGAGGCGCGTCACGTCATGTTCGGCCGCCTGGCGCTGCGCGACTACTACCCGCAGCTGACCCAGGCCGAGCGCGACGAGCGCGAGGCCTTCTGCATCGAGGCCTGCTACCTCATGCGCGACCGCTTCTTGGGTGAGGAGGTCTTCGAGCGCCTGGAACTGCCGGCCGAGCTCACCACCTATGTCGACCAGAGTGAGTCGCTGCGCGAGTTCCGCAACTTCTTGTTCATGCGCATCGTGCCGATCTTGCGTGACATCGGGCTCTGGGGTCCCAAACTGCGCTCAGCGTTCGAGGAGATGGGCGTGATGGGCTTCGCCGACTCCGACATCGACGCGGAGATGGCCGGCGACGAGAAGGCGGCGCAGGATCTCGACGAGCAGCGTGATGCCCGCATGGCCTACGTGAAGGCGGTGGCCGAGCAGGCGGAGTGAGTCTTCGAGGTGGGTGGGTTCAGCCGCCCTCAATGGCCCGCTCGAGCCCGTTCTGAATCTGCTGGGTGGGCTCGTTGGTGTCGAGGTAGTCGCGCCAGGCCGTGACCTTGCCGTCGGCGTCGACGTCGATCACTGTGGCGCCGGTCATCACGATGGCGATGCCGGCCTTGCCCTCGCCGGCGTGGAAGGTGCCCGTGCCCGTCCACTCGAAGACGGCCCAATCCTCCCCGCCGCGGATGCGGTCCACCCGCTGCGCCCAGTCCGGGAAGATGGCGTCGGTGTCCCGGGCCACCTTGTGCAGGTCGGTCGTCCACGGGGTCACGGGGTCGCAGAAGCGACCACCGGGGGCGAAGAGGGCGGCGAACTCGTCGGGCCCGTCGATGGACTCGAAGGTGCGGGCCCAGGCAGCCCAATCCCGCTCCCCGGTTTTCCCCTGTTGCGTGCTCATCGCTTCCGTCCCTTTCCTTTCCCGTTCCCCCGCAGGCTCTCCGCCTCGAAGGTGACCACCGCATCGTCGAGCGGGAGCACGACCTCGGGCCGCACGAATTGGTGCTCCTCGGCGACCAGGTGGACCGCCGTGCCCCAGGCCGTGAAGCCCACGACGTGGCGGGCGAACTGCAGCGGGCCCTCGGTGACCTTGACCTCGACCACCCCCTGGCCGCCGACCTGGAGCGCCGAACGCTGCATCTTCTCCATGGCCGACTCGCGGGCCGAGTACATGGCTTCGGTGTAATTGGTCAGCTCGACGTTCTGGGTCGACTGCTTCATGGCGGCGCCGGCGGAGCGCCGGGGGGCGTAGACGAAGCTGGCGCCGAAGGCCAGGCCGAGGGGCATCCAGCCGGCGCGCTGGAGCAGCGTGAAGTCGCGGGCCGAGAGGTCGGAGACGAACGGCAAGGCCTGGGCGGCGTCGCTGCCCCGGGCGTCCTTCCCGTCGATCGGTCGCACCGCGGTGCCCACCAGCGCCACGTCGACGTGGTGCGGACCCACCGCCACCTCGACCCGCACGCCGACCACGCCGTGCCCGTGCACCTTGCCGCACTCGCCGCGCAGCTGCCGCGCGGCCTGGTCCACCGCGGTGTCGTGGGCGTCCGAGGCGAGGGAGATGGAACCTCTCCCCCAGTTCCACACGCCGACCGGGACGGACACCACGGCCACACCGCACACCAGGTCGAGGGGCTCCCAGCCGGCGGCGTGCAGCAGAAGCGCCTCGTCGACCGACAGGTCCGAGGTGATGCCGCGCGCCTGCGACGGGGCCGGCGTCGCCGCCAGAGCCTGCGCGCCCCGGAGCATCTCGGCCCGGACGTCCGTGGATGGTGTGCCGCCCGGGCTCACGCCAGCCGCACCGTCGGCCGGGGGAGCACGACCTGATCGAAGTCCTTGAAGCGCCGCACCCGGTTGCCCCGCAGCGTGCAGTCGATGACCTCGTCGCCCTGGGAGAGCTCCCGGGTGACGACGTCGATGGTCGCCCCGTGCAGCTCGTCGCCGTCGAGCTGCCGGCGCACGTGCTTGCGCGCCAGCTGGCGCGCGGCCATGTGGGCCTTGCTGACCTGTTCGACCAGCTGCGGAGCCACCGGGGCGCCCCAGCCGAAGCCCACGGTGCCCTCCATCAGGTACTCGGTCATGCAGTAGGCCCAGACCCGGACCGAGGCCAGCGTGGCGACCACCGCCACCGGCATGAACCCCGCCTCGATCGACTTGGTCAGCCGCTGTCCCGCCAGGTACGTGCTCCACGGCGTCCCGCCGGCCGGTGGCGGGCCACCCGCGACGGTGATGGCGGTGCCCAGGAAGTGGAACTCCGTCGTGCCGGTGTCGGCCACGCTCGAGATGCGGTCCACCACGCCGATGACGCCGTGGGCGCCGTGGGTACCGGCCTCCTCGAGCATGCGGCGGTAGGCCGTCCCGTAGCCGTGGGCCCAGGCGTCCTCGACCCAGGGCTGCTCCAGGTTCTGGCCCCAGGAGCGGTGCTCGTTGGACACGAAGCCGTGCGGGCAGCGGTAGGTCTCCGTGTACGACCCGTCACCCGGCGAGCCGCTCGCGTAGGGCGACAAGCCGCGCATGTACCCCGAGCCCTGTCCGTACCAGCCCCACTGCATGACGCAGAAGCCCTGGACCAGGGCGACCGGCTCGAGCCCGAGGTCGAGGCAGGCGGCGAAGTCGGGCACGGTCAGGCCGGATGAGAACGCGGTGGACTCCAGGCGGCGGACGGCCGCCTCGGGAAGATCGGTACCCGGCGTACCCGGCCCGTCGCCCATCAGTCGCAGTCGCCCATCAGTTGTCGAGCGAGATGATGGTGGTCGGCTTGGGCAGCGTGACCTCCCCGCTGCGTTTGGTCACCGCCGTCCCCAGCGCGAGGAACTCAATGGTGTGCGAGCCCCACTGGTGCGATTTCTCCTCCAGGCGGACCCCCACGATGCCGCTCGCGTTCAGCCGGCCCGCCTCGTCCTGCATACGCGTCATGGCCAGCTCTCTGGCTTCGTAGAGGGCCTGGGTGAAGTTGGGCAGCTCGACGTTCTGTCCCATGGAGCCGAGCGCCTGGGTCAGCTTGCGGTGCGCGATGTGAAAGACGCACGTGCCCATGACGAGCCCCTGCGGGACGTGCCCGGTCTGCATCAAGGTCCAGAAGTCCTGGCCGGAGAGGTCCGAGGTGAAAGGCTTGCCCAGCGCGTTGAGGTAGGACGTCGAGTCCTCCGCCTTGACCGCCGTGCCGAAGGCGATGAACTCGGCCGAGTCGTTGCCCCACTCGTAGTAATTGACGTCGAGGCGTACGCCGACCACGCCGTCCGCACCCAGCTCCTCGGCCTCCTCCTCCATCCGGTTCATCGCGAGCTCGCGCGCCGTGTACATCGCCTCGGTGAGTTTCGTCAGCTCCTGGCTCTCTCCCCACTTCCGGGTCTGGATACCGATGTGGTAGATCGACGACCCCATCACGAACCCCAGCGGATGGAAGCCGGCCTCCTTGACCAAGAGGAACTCGTTGACCGAGAGGTCGGACGTGAAGAGTCCGTGCTCCAGCTCCTCCAACCGGTGGGTGGCGTCCTTGGGCAGGTCGTGCGGCTCGGTTGGCTGCAGCTCTGTCGGCTGCGGCTCTTCGCTCACGTGGGGCCTCCGATCACGATGTTCTCCAGGGCGAGACGGGTCTGCTCACTGTGCGCGGCCTCCGCCTGCAAGGTGGCGAGGAGGCGGGTCAGCCACGCGGCGAGGTCGACCTGCTCGCTGCGGATGCGGATGCCCCCCGAGGAGTGGCCGATGCTGCACCGCACCGACGGGCCTTCGACCACGGCCTCGAGCGTGTCGTCGCCGAGGGAGATCCGCACCGCCTTGACCTCCTCGGACTTGCGAAAGCGACCGCCCGCCCGCTCGACCGTGATGCGGTCCCCCAACACGTCGGCCAGCTGGGCCACGAGTAGCTTGAGCATGATCCGCAGATCCGTGCTGTTCGACGCCAGCTGCGAGACGGCCATGCTCAGGTCGAAGGCGGCGTCCCCGCCAGCTGGGTCGGAGCCCGTCACTGCGCCTACGTCCTCAATTGGTGAGCCGGCGGGCTCCATCGACATTGGCCGCATCGTACCGCCCCCTCTCTGGATGGAGCCGGGCGGACCCCGAGCTCCTGCCGCACCGGTCGACGTGGCCCGGCCTGCGACCCGGCGCCCGCTCCATACAGGCGGCCGACCTCGGCCTCAGGACGACCGTGGTTCGCAGATCACAACCGGAATGTCACGACCGGCCCGCTCCTGGTACTGAGCGTAACCCTTGTAGGCCGCGACGATGTCGGGCCACAGCGCCGCCTTCTCCTCCGGCGGCGCCGTGCGGGCCCGCATCGGGCGGGTCTCACCGTTCATGGTGATCTCGACGTCCGGATTGGCCGTGAGGTTGCGGTACCACTCGGGGTCCCGGGCGTCGCCCCCCTTGGAGGCCACCAGGACGACCCGGTTCTCGTCGTGGATCGGCGAGGCGAGCATGCTGGAGCGTGGCTGGCCCGTCTTGCGCCCGATCGTGTGCAGCTCGACCCCGGGCATACCGAAGAGGTCGCGGGGCCACCGCCCACCGCTCACCCGCAGCATCGCCTTGTGTGTCACGTTCATGAACTTGAATCCAGCGTCGACGAGGGGCCTACGGAGCTCGGTCATGGTGGTCCCTTCGTCGCCCTTCGTCGCTCTTACCCGGACGAAACTATCGGGAACGGACAGGATCGACGACCCGTCGCCGGGGAACGGTCGTCCCCCACCGAGCGAAAACTCCGGCCAACTGACCCATTCCGCCCCGTCCCGTTCAGTAGCATGTCGCCGCGGGATCGGCACGTTGCGAAGCAATCCAACAAGGAGGATGTTGACCCCCCCACGCCTCAGACCACAGCGACGCCGGTCTCTACGCCGCTCAGCCACCCTGTCGCTGCTCGCTGCGCTCGTGTCCGTCGGGGGCGCGCTGGCCATCGGCGTCGTCGGTGCACCGGCGGCCAGCGCGGACAACTGGGCCCCGTCCACCTCGGGGGACTTTCCCGACCCGAGCGTCCTGTACGTCCCCTCGACCCACACCTACTACGGCTTCGCCACACAGAACTTTGCGTCGGCCAGCCAGACCATCAACATCCAGGTGTCGACGTCGAGCAACGGCATCACGTGGACACAGCTGAGCGGCGTGGACGCCCTTCCCACGCTCCCGTCGTGGGCCAAGCCGGGGGAAACCTGGGCACCCAACGTCGCCGACAACGGCTTCGAGTACGTCATGTACTACACGGCGACGGAGGCGTCGACGGGCGAACAGTGCATCGGCATGGCCACCTCGGCGACCCCGATCGGCCCCTACGTCGACACGTCGAGCGCTCCAGCGGTGTGCCAGGACGGGATGGACCCCGACACCACCACCGTCGACAACGGGAACTACGGCGGCAGCATCGACCCGGACATCTTCACGAACTCGTCCACCGGCGCCTCCTGGCTCATCTGGAAGAGCGACGGCAACCACCTCGACCCACCGGTGAGCACCATCATCTGGTCCGTTCCGCTCACCACCGGCCTGCGGCCCGTGACGTCGGCCGACCCGGTTCCACTCCTCCAAAACGACGAGGCCTGGCAGAGCGGGATCGTCGAGGGCCCTGACATGGTCGAGACGCAGAACGGCGGCCAGGACACCTACTACCTCTTCTACGCCGGGAGCGACGAGGGCGCGTCCACCTACGCCATCGGCTGGGCCAGCTGTCCGGCCGGCCCGAGCGCCGGCTGCATCGATGAGTCGGGCTCCGGGCCCTTGCTCGCCTCGGCACCGGGCATGTCCGGTCCGGGCGGCCCCGACGTCTTCACGCCTTCCTCGGGAGGGCTGGTCATGGCCTTTGCCGCCTGGCAGGGGACCACCATCGGGTACCTGTCGTGCGGCATCCGGCCCATGTACCTGGCCAATCTCAGTTTCGGACCTGACAACGACGGTCCGCCCACCGTCTCGCCCACCCAACCCGCGGCCAGCCCCGCCGGCAGTCCGGGCTGCCCGCCCGGGCCGCCACCTGGATACTGGCAGGTCGCCGCGGACGGGGGCGTCTTCACCTTCGGTGCCGCCAATTTCTACGGGTCGACCGGCTCCATGAGACTCAACAAGCCCGTGGTCGGGATGGCGTCGACCCCTGATCACGGCGGGTACTGGATCGTCGCCAGCGACGGCGGCATCTTCGCCTTCGGTGACGCCGGCTTCTACGGCTCGACGGGCAGCATCACCCTGAACAAACCGATCATCGGCATGATCCCCACCCTCGACGGTCGGGGCTATTGGCTCGTCGCCAGCGACGGCGGCGATCTTCGCCTTCGGTGACGCCCACTTCTACGGCTCCGCCGGCTCCTACGGCCTCGCCTATCCCGTCACGGCGGCCGCGCCCAGCTTCCTCAACGGCGGCTACTGGCTCGTCGACGCCAACGGCCAGGTCTTCAACTTCGGGAACGCGGTGTTCGAGGGCCAGCCTGCGTTCGCCCCGGGTGGGTACGCCATCACCGGCATGGCCGGGTCGCACAGCTCCAACGGGTACTGGCTGGCCAGCGCGAACGGCAACGTGGCCAGCTTCGGCGACGCCGCACCGTACGGCTCCATGTACGGCGCGGGCTCAACGCGCCCGTCATCGGGATGGCCGCCACCAGCAGCGGCGCTGGATACTGGCTCCAGGGCGCCGACGGCGGCATCTTCACCTTCGGCGATGCGCCCTTCTTGGGTTCCATGGGGGGCCAACGGTTGAATGCAGCCATGGTCGGCATCGCGTCGGGCTGAGCCCCGCCGCTCGATCCCGCTCGATCCCGCTCGATCCCGCTCGATCCCGCTCGATCCCGCTCGATCCCGCTCGCCCCGCTCGCCCCGCTCGATCCCCGCTCGACCCCGCTCGACCGCACTCGACCCCACTCGACCCCGCTAGACCCCGCCGGCCACCCCGTGCGCCACGCGCTCGATCCGTGCCCCCCGCCACGCCCGCACCACGAGGAGCGCCAACAGCAGCGCGCTCACCAGCTCGGCCACCAGCGCTTCGTAGGCCCAGCCGGTCACGACGGGGAGCGTGAACCCGAAGATGCCCACCGTGTCGGCCAGGATGAACCCCACCACGGTTCCGAGCATCAGCGCGAAGCACGCCAGCGCCACCACCACGACCCGCGCCACGACGACCACGACGGCGCCGACCAGCGCGGCCACCGCCTGCACCATGAACAACGGCCCCAGCGTCGCCACGTGCCGGTAGGCGATGTCCCACAGGTGCAGATGGATCAATCCGGAGCAGATCATGAGGATGGCTGCCGCCACCACCGCCCCGAGCGCCATCCCGTCGCCCCGGCGGGCCGCCACCGATGCCGCCAGCCACCTAGCCACCGGATGCTCCCGCCATGTCGGGCAGCCCGACCGCGACCGGCTGCCGCGCCCCGCCCTGGATTGGGGAACACAGCTGGCGGCCCATCGTCAGCGCCCACCCGGCCCCGGCGGGTTCCTGCTCGACCGGCAGCGGTCGGCCCGCCAGCCCCGTCGCCACCGGCTCGGGCCGGGTCCGCGCGCCGGGAAGACGGCCAGGCCCGCCAGCACGTCCCACACGACGAGAACGGTGCCGAGGTTGACGCCGCGGCGGTCGGCCCGGTCGTGATGGAAACGGTGGTACGCCGGGCTCACGACCACGTAACGCAAGGGACCGAAGTTCCAATTGACGTTCGCGTGCGGCAGCGTGCTCAGCACGACGTAGCCGACGAGGACCGAAGCCGGCACCGCACCACCGGTCCCCAGCACGACGAGCGGGATCGCCGCCAACTGGAAGCTGGTGTGCACCAGCGGATGGGCGCGGAACGACGTGAGGATGCTCATCTCCTCCTGCGAATGGTGCAGCGCGTGAAAACGCCAGAACGGGCTCCACGCGGTGGTTGAGGAGGTGCGACGTCCAGTTGGCGAGATCCATGAGCACCAGCACCGCGGCAACCAGCGCCCAGCGCGGGCAGGTCTGCCAGCGGATGCAGCGTCAGCCCTCCGTCCAGTCGCCCGATCGACGCCGCGGCACCGGTCCCGATGAGCGTCACGGCGGGCACGGCCACCGACCACGTAGAGCGCCAGGTAGGCCGCGTCCTGTCGATGGCCGGCGGCGCCCAACGGACGCGGCACGGCGGGCCAGAGCCGTTCGGCCACCAGGGCGAGCGCCACGAGCACGAGCACCGCCGGGCCGACGAGGACGACCCCCTGCGCCGTCATGGCGTGCCACGGTCCGCCCGGGACGGCCGCCAGGAGCGCCAGCCCTCGACCGCGAGCCCGGCCGTGGCCCCGACGACGGCCCAGGTCCCGGACGGGAAGGAACTCCCTCCTAGTAGCCATACCCTCCGCCGCCCGACGTGGTCGGCGTGGTGGTCGGTGGCGGTGGTGCCGTCGTCGGCGTGGTGGTCGGTGGTGGAGGGGGTGCCGTCGTCGGCGCCGGCGCCGGCGCCTGGGTTGCCGGCGTCTGGTTTGCCGGCGTCTGGGTCGGTACCGGAGCGGGCGCCGGGGTCACCCTGTGCTGCGCCTGCGTCGTCGGGGTCACCGGCTGCGTCGTTGCTGCGCCGGGTGCCGTGGTCGACGATCGCGGCCGGGGCACGGACGGCCGTGCTGGCCGGGATGCCGCTCTTCAGGACGGCGAACCACACATGGCCCACGTTCTGACCGTGAGCCTGGCCCTTCTTCTTGTCACCCTCGAAGCGGTAGAGCGCGACCTTGTGGAACGCAACCTGCCAGTGGCCGTTGCCGACGTTCAGCAGCGACAGGCCCTTGAGGCCGTGCGGTCCGGACACATGTGCACCCTTCGACGCGAGGAGCGGTGGCCAGATCTTGGCGCACGCTCCGGTGCATGTCGAGGTTCCCGGCCATGTCCTCGGTGAACCGGTAGAGCGTCAGACCCGAGGCGGTGGTGAGGACGGTCCCGACGCCGGGCACCTTGGCCGTCGACACCCGGATGGTCCTCGTCGACGCACCCGCCGTCCCGACCGGGACGACGAGCACGAGGGACAGGGCCAGCGCCACCGTCGACAGCACCGCTGACGGGGAGGGCCCTGGCCAGGGCCACGCCCCCGACATGCCGGGTGCCCTCGACCGGGACCCTCCCCGCGTTCCTGCCACCTGGAGCATCGTCTCGGTTCCCGCCTCCGAGAGCATCATCTCGGCTGCTGCGCCTGCGTGCCCACCCCGCTGCTGCCATGCCGAGCCGTCCTTTCCTCGCGTGACCTGACAGACGGACATACGTTCTGAGGCGGCGGCAGGATTGCGGCCTATCCTGGGCCCGCGGACGGGCGAGGACAGGCCGAGGACGGCAGACAGGCACCGGGCGGATTCGAGTTGCGTGGCATCAACCATCTCGCACTCGTGTGCCGCGACATGGAGCGGACGGTCGACTTCTACACCAACGTGCTCGGCATGCCGCTGGTCAAGACGATCGAACTGCCCGCGGGCATGGGCCAGCACTTCTTCTTCGACTGCGGCGGCGGGGACTGCCTCGCCTTCTTCTGGTTCCCCAACGCGCCCGACGGCGTCCCCGGCATCAGCGCGCCCGCGGCCGCGCCCCGACCAGGGCGACCTCACGAGCGCCATCGGGTCCATGAACCATGTCGCCTTCGACGTGGCGCCCGAGAAGATCGAGGAGTACCGCGACCGGCTCCTCGCCGCCGGCATCGACTGCACCGAGATCGCCAACCACGACGACTCCGAATGGGGCATCAGCGACGCCATGCACTCGGGCGTCTTCGTCCGCAGCGTCTACTTCCAGGATCCCGACGGCATCCTGCTCGAGTTCGCCTGCTGGATGCGGGAGTTCACCCGCACCGACGTCTCCCACATCCCGGCCAAGGCCGTCGACGCCGAGCTGGCCGCCAAGCCCGAGCTCCCCGCCGAGCCCACCCCCGTCTGAGCCACCACACCGACCCATCCACACGACCCCCACCACACCGACCCATGCCCCGCCTCCGCCAGGTTCCCAAGGACGAGGCCACTGCGCCCATCGTCACCACCATGTACGAATGGCTCTTCGAGGGCCGCGACCCCGTCGCCGAGCCGGGTCGCTGGGACGGCACCACCGGCGACTGGTGGACGGTGTTCGCGCTCAGCCCCGACATCCTCGACCACTGCGTCAAGGGCTTCGGGCTGTACCAGTCGCCCACACGCATCCTCGACCCCATGCTGCCGCGAGCTCGGCCAGATACGCGCCGGCTACGCCGCCAGCAGCCAGTTCGTCTTCAGCCAGCACGCCAAGTCCATGCGCGAGCTCGGCATGCCCGAGGCGCAGATCACGCACATCCCCGCCTGGAGCGTCGCCCCCGAGGGCACCTACGGCGCCGCCGAGCGGGCGGTCCTCGCCTACACCGACTGCCTCGTCTACGACCACGGGCGCGTCCCCGACGAGCTCTTCGCCGAGCTCCAGCGCCACCTCGACGAGGTCGCCATCCTCGAGCTCACCTACATCACGACGCTGTACTTTCAGCACGCCGTGATGTCCAAGGCCCTCCGCACCGAGTTCGACGATCGCGACGATCCCATCGTCGAGGTGCCCGGACCTGCGGGTGCCTCCGCCATGCATCCGGGCCCGGCCCGGTGACGGCGGCCCACGTCGTCGTGCCCGGCGACGAAGCCCGCCACACCCCCGACGCCGACGACCTGTGGAACGAGTCCTACTACTGCGACTTCGTCCGGGCCGACGGCTCCATGGGCGGCTGGCTGCGGCTCGGGCTCTACCCCAACCGCCAGGTCGCCTGGTGGACCACCTGGATCGTCTGGCCGGACCGCCCCGGAGTCTGCTCGGCCAACTACGAAATGCCGGTTCCCCCGGAGAACGGTCTCGTCAGCGAGAGTGAGGACGGCGAACGGGTCGAGATCGACCTGCGCCGCCCGCTCGAGGAGTTCCGCCTCGCCGCCAGCGTCCCGGCCCGCACCATCGTCCGGCCCGCGGACGTCTACGCCCACGGCGAAGGGACCGGCACCCCGAGCGAGCTCGACCTGGACCTCACCTGGACGACCGACGGTGTCCCCTACCACTACGACCTGACGACCCGCTACGAGATCCCCTGCCTCGTCTCGGGCACGGTCACCGTCGACGGCGAGACGTTCAGCGTCGAGGGACAGGGCCAGCGGGACCACTCCTGGGGCGTGCGGGACTGGTGGGCCTTTGGATGGTGCTGGTGCTCCATGCGACTCGACGACGGCACCCGGGTCCACCTCGCCGACATCCGGATGGGTATCCCGGGCATGCCCGTGTTCTTCGGATACATCCAGACACCCGGGCGCCGTGCACCCCGCCACCGCCCTCACGGTGACCGAGGATCTCGCCGGCCACGGATTCCCATCCAGCGCGCGCATCGACATCGGGGCCGACCCCGGCCCCGGCCCCGAACTCGACCTGGGGATCGAGGTGACGCCCGTCGCCTTCGGGCCCGTGCTCCTGCGCAACGACGACGGCCGGACCAGCCGGTTCCCCCGGGCGATGGTGCGGTGCCGCACCGACGACGGCCGCGAGGGATCCGGCTGGATCGAGTGGAACCAGCCCGACCCGGCGCCGCCGGCCGCCACCGTCTGAACCCTTGCGGCGGGCCGCCGGGCCCTCCTGCCGAGCCGATTCCGGCGGACGGAGCGCAGCGGCCTCCTGGAAGAGGCGGCCTGCTCGAAGAGGCGGCCTACTTGAAGAGGTCGCCCAGGACCTTGGCGCCGCCGACGCCCGCCGCCACGCCCTCCGCCCCGTGGTGGTCGTCGCGGTCGGGCATGTACTCGCCGATGACGCCGGCCAGGATCGGCAGCGGCATCGACTGCAGCCAGATACGGCCCGGGCCTGTCAGCACGGCGAAGTGGTGGCCGTCGGAGCCCATGTAGCGGTTGGCCAGACCGGGAACCTTCTGCGTCGAGAAGGTCACCGAGGCCTGGAAGAGCCCGGCGTGACCGGGGTGCACCCGCATGGTCTGGCCGGCCGCCAGGTCGTAGACGAGCACCTCGCCCGAGAGGTCGATGAAGGCGCGGCCCTGGCCGCCGACCTTCTGGAGGATGAACCCCTCGCCGCCGAAGATGCCGCCGCGGAACGACTGCTGGAATCCCATGGAGAGCTCGATCCCGGGCGTGGCCGCCATGAAGCCGTGCCGGTGCACCATGAACTCGTTCCCCGGCGCCACGTCGATCGGGAGGATGTGGCCCGGGAACTTCGAGGCGAACGCGATGGATCCGGGTCCACCCTGGGCGGTGTAGGTGGTCATCATGAAGGAGGCGCCGCGACACCGCCCGCTTGACGGCCCCCATGATGCCTTTGCCGCCCATGCCGCCGCCGGTGTTGGTGGCCATCTGGACGGCATCGGACATCCAGCTGAACTCGCCGGCTTCCGACACGATCGACTCGCCCGGCTGGAGCGAGAGCTCGAGCACCGGCATCGTCGTTCCGTGGATCGTCTCTTCCATCGTGGCCTCCTTGATTGGGCTGTGGAATGGGGCTTGGTTTGTCCAGGCGTTCAGTGTCCGGACGGTGTGTGGTGTTCGCCGGTCATGCGATCCCCGATGCTCCCGGGGGTCCCGGGCATCCCGGGGGTCCCGGGCGTCCCAAGGGTCCCGGGCGAGTGGTCCGCATGGGGCGAGTGGAGCTGTTCGGAAAGATCAGGCCGCTCCACGTCTGTCGAGAGTAGGTCGTCCCCGGGGCCGTGCGCTCCCCTGACGAGCCGCTCGGCGAGTGTCACCTCCATGAGACCCAACGCCATCCCGAACAGATCGCCGAGGATGAACGTCGTGAGGAAGACCAGCCAGATCTTCTCATGGGGTACGAGGGCGGCCACGAGGATCACAACTTCGTGCTCGATCGCCAGCGGCAGCGTGATGAAGCAGAAGACGAGGATGAAGTGGGGCCACACGACCCGCACTGATCGCCGGAATGCTTCGGGCACCGAGGTATCGAGCAAGTTGATCAGGGGCCCGACCAGGGCGAACAGCGTTCCCACGACGAGACCCGGAATGACGATCAGCAGGGCGGCGGCGGCGCCGATCACGACGAGGATGGCTTCCGCCACCAGCAGGCGCAGCCACGGCAGTGTGCGCAGCACGACGTGGATGGGCTGCGCGGGCTCGTTCCGCTCAACGGAGCCGACGAGTCGCTCGAGCATGCCGCTGTAGAAGGTCAGCCCCAGGGTGGAGGCGCCGAAGACGAAGACGCCGGCGAGCGACTCGATCCCCAGGTGATCGACGGCGACCTCGGTGTAGAAGGTGCCCTGGAGCGCATCGAGGCCGAAGATGACCAGGGCAGGCACGATGACCCGGGCCGGCTCCAACTTTGCCGTCCGCCACGCCATGGAGGTGAGCTCGAGGGGATGGAGGTGGTGACGGGTCGTCGGGGGCGTCTGGGACGTCGGTGTCGTCTGGATTGGGGTCGACCGGGCTCTGTCCTCGTCGCCAGCGCTCATGCGGGCGCGAACCCGTCGCCAACGAACTCGAAGAGGACGTGGCCGGGGTCGAAGGGTGTCGGTGGCGCATCGAGGCGGTGGTGACCCACGGTCATGACCGTCCCCTCGGGCGCCTCGAAGGCAACCTCGGTGAACCCTGCGGCCGCGAAATCGGCCCGGATGGCGGGCGTGGCGTCGGGCGGGCGCCGGTGCCGGGTCCAGATGACGTGGCCGCCCGGGACACAGAAGCTGCGCATCGCCTCGATGGTGGCCGTGATGTCAGCCGCACTGATGTTCCCGAACACGCCGCAGACGAGGACGAGGTCGGCGGGCACGTCGTCCGCGTACCAGTGGGACTGCGAGGCGTCACCCTCGACGATCCGGACCCTGTCGGCCACACCGGCGGCCGCCGCACGGTCCCGGGCGAAGGCGACGAGGGCGGGGTCGAGCTCGACCAGCAACGCCGAGACCTCCGGACCTCTTGGATGGGTCGCGACGACGTCGATCACGTCACGACCCTGACCGGCGCACAGGCTGACGACCCGGATCCGCCCCGGATGCTCACCGGGGATCTCGTCGAGCACGTCGCGCACCATCGACTGCACCGTCCGCAGCCGAAGCGTGAGGTTCGAGGACGGGTCCTCGTACGGCTGGTGCCAGCGCACCCAGTGGGAGTCCGCGGCCGATTCGGCGGCGGGCTCGGCCGCGGTCTCTGGATGGTCCCCGGGGGCCATGACGACCCATCGTAGGGTGGGCCGCGTGAGCCGCCCATGATCAAGTACATCGGATCGAAGCGGCGCCTCGTCCCCGTCCTCGCACAGATCTGCCAGGCCTCGGGCGCCCGGACGGCGCTCGATCTCTTCACCGGCACCACCCGGGTGGCCCAGGCCTTCAAGGCTCAGGGCGTCCACGTCACCGCCGTCGACAGCGCCCGCTACGCCCACGCTTTCGCCCGCACCTACATCGAGGCGGATGCCGCCGCCACCGACGTGGGGTCGCTGCGGGCGGCCGTCACCCGCCTGAACGGTCTCCCCGGAAAACCGGGCTACGTCCACGACACCTTCAGCCGTCAGGCCCGGTTCTTCCAACCGCACAACGCTGCTCGGATAGATGCCGTGCGCGATGCCATCGACTCGGAGTATGCGGGGTCACCCCTGTTCCCCCTCCTGTTGACGTCGCTGATCGAGGCGGCGGACCGGGTCGACTCGACGACCGGCGTGCAGATGGCGTACGTGAAGCAATGGGCGCCCCGGTCGTTCAACCCGCTGGAGCTGCGGGTGCCGGAGCTACTGGCGGGGCCGGGCCGCGCCATCCAGGGCGATGCGGTGGCGCTGGCGCCCACGCTGGGGCACTTCGATCTGGCGTACCTCGATCCGCCGTACAACCAGCACAGGTATTTCACCAACTACCACGTGTGGGAGACGCTTGGTGGCCTGGGATGCGCCCGAGGCGTACGGCGTGGCCCGCAAGCGGGTCGACGCCCGCGACCCATCCACGCACTCGGTGTTCAATTCGAAGCGGACCATGCCGGGGGCCTTGGCATCCGTCGTGCAATCCGTGGACTGCGATCTGCTGGTGTTGTCCTACAACAACGAGTCGTGGTTCGACCTAGCGGAGCTCGAGGCGATATGCGCCATCGGGGCGCAGCACGGAGGCGGCGCCGTGCGACGCGAGGTGGCAACGCTCGCCTTCGACTCCGCTCGATACGTCGGGGCCCGGATCGGCATCTTCGACCCATCCGGGCGCAAGGTGGGCCGGGTGAGCCACCTCTCCAACCGGGAGTTGCTGGTCATCGCGGGTGAACCGGCCACGGTGCGGCGAGCGGTCGAGGCGGTCGACAACCCCCGCAACACCCCGCTCGGTGCGCCAGCGGCACCATCCAAGCCGTCGGCCCCCACTGACGGCACCGTCGTGAGCCCGGACGGGGTCGCCGCGGCCCTTGTGGATCGGCTACAACAGGCAACGTGAGCAAGCACGATCACGGCGGCCAGATCAGCGGCCGCCATGACGCCGGCTTCCCTGCCACCCAGGACCATCCGGGTCCACAGGGCCACCAGGGCCACCAGGACCACCAGGACCACCAGGACGCGGGCACCTCGGCCGGCGTCGAAAGGGGGGAGCCCGGGTACCCCAGGTTGGAGGACTGCGATCTCTCGCTGAAGCTGTCCAAGGACGAGGAGGCCAAGCGCCTCGGCCGGGCGCAGCGCCGCCTCCTGCACCTGCGACTCATCAACGGCGGTCAGCTCAACGAGGGGAGACTCGGCCCTCCGGTGTGCATCGTCTTCGAAGGGTGGGACGCCGCCGGCAAGGGAGGGGCGATCAAGAGACTGGTCGAGGCCCTCGACCCCCGCCACGTGCACGTCGCACCGTTCGCCGCGCCAACGCCGGACGAGCTGCGCCATCACTTCTTGTGGCGGTTCTGGCCACCGCTGCCCGGATGGGGTGGCATGACCATCTTCGACCGAAGCTGGTACGGGCGCGTCCTGGTGGAACGGGTGGAGAACCTGGCCACCGAGGTGCAATGGCGCCGCGCCTATCAGGAGATCAACGACTTCGAGCACACGCTGGCCGAAGAGGGCATGATCGTGATCAAGATCTGGATGCACATGTCGCACGAAGAGCAGTTGCGCCGGTTCATCCGGCGCCGTGACGATCCCTTGAAGTCCTGGAAGCTGACGGACGAGGACTGGCGCAATCGAGAGAAGCGGGGAGAGTACGACGAGGCGGTCTCCGACATGCTGCGCCTGACTCACGGCCGGCTCGCACCGTGGGACGTCATCTCGTCAGAGAACAAGCGCCGCGGTCGGGTCGAGGTCATCGAGACCGTCATCGGTCGTATGGAGGAGGGCATGGCACGCTGGGGCGTCTCCGTGCCGCTCAATGACGCTGCCGAGGAGGAGACCGAGCTCGCCCTGGCTTTCGACGACGCAGAGTTCCAGCACGAGCCCGACGGGTCGCTCAATGGCTCCGTCGGCTCCGTCGGCTCGGACGGCGCCGCCGGGTCAGACGGCTCGGACGGCTCCGAGGAGCGCATGGAGGCATGAGCGCCGCCCACGGCGCCAGCCCAACCGCGGCCGGGACCGCGCCAGCGAGACCAGGCATCACGATCCCCTTCGATGGGATCCCCCTGCACGCCCACCGCGAGTGGTTCGCCCGCCTGCGCGAGCTGGGCTACACCGACGTCTGGTCGGCCGAGGTCGACGGCGCCGACGGGTTCACGCCGCTCGCGCTGGCTGCGGCCTGGGAGCCTGAACTGAATCTCGGCGTTGCCATCACCCCCGCCTACACACGGGGTCCTGCGCTGTTGGCCCAGAGCCTCGCATCCATGGCCGATGCCGCACCCGGTCGGTTCGCCTGTGGTCTCGGCGCGTCGTCCGAGGTGATCGTGGCGAACTGGAACGGCCTGGCCTTCGAGAACCAGTACCGCCGCATCCGCGACACGTTGCGGTTCCTGCGTATGGCCTTCAGTGGGGAGAAGGTCACCGAGGAATTCGAGACCTTCAGGGTCAAGGGCTTCCGCCTCTCGAGGATCCCCGAGCAGCTGCCGCCCATCTACCTGGCCGCGCTGCGCCCTGGCATGTTGCATCTGGCCGGGAGGGAGGCGGACGGCGCCATCCTCAACTGGCTCAGCGCCAAAGACGTTGCGACGTCCGTGGCCGAGGTCGAGAAAGCGGCGGAGGGCTCACCGCGTGAGATCGTCGCCCGCATCTTTGTGATCGTCACCGATGATGCCGGCGTGGCCCGCACCGTGGGGCGCCGCATGATCACGGCTTATCTCAACGTCGAGGCCTATGCGGAGTTCCACCGCTGGCTCGGCCGGGGTCCGGCCCTCCAACCCATGTGGGACGCATGGGCCGCCGGCGATCGCAAGGGGGCGCTCGCGGCCATCCCCGACGAGGTGGTCGACGAGCTCGTCGTGCACGGCTCGGTGGCCGAGTGCCGTGCCCATATCCAGCGATACGTCGATCACGGCGTCACAATCCCCGCCCCCGCGGTCATTCCCATCGGAGTCGACCTGGCCGAGGCGGTGGCCGGCCTGTCGCCGTCGGCCCGCTAGCGGCGGAGCGGCCGGGCGGGGCGAAAAGGGGCGGGGCGGCAGGGGGGCACGGCACAGAAGAGCCCAGCCGTGAGCAGGGAACGGGGACCGAGCCCGCATCGGGCAATGGCGACTGGCACCGGACAGCGAAGAACGAAGAGCGAAGAGGGAGAGTGGGAGAGAACGACATGGCAGAAATCGACTTCCGCACCATTTCGCTTGCCGAGCTCACCCGCGCCGTGCGGACCAAGGAGGTCAGCGCTCGGGAACTCACCCAGGCCTCTCTGGATCGGATCCAGAGGTTGGACCCGACGTACCACGCCTTCGTCGCGGTCGACGGCGAGCGGGCCCTCCACGAAGCCGGCGCCGTCGATGCCCGGATCGCCCGCGGCGGCGACCCCGGCCCGCTGGCTGGGATCCCGCTCGGCGTCAAAGACCTCCAGAACGCGGTCGGATTCCGGACCACCTACGGCTCGGCGCTCCACGTCGACGACCCGCCCGCCACCGAGGACGACCCCTTCGTCGCCCGGATGCGGGCGGCCGGATGTGTCGTCGTCGGAAAGACGAACACTCCCGAATTCGGCTGGATGGGGAACACGACCAACTCCATCTTCGGCCCCTCGCTGAACCCGTTCGACACATCGAGGGGACCAGGCGGATCGTCCGGCGGCGCGGCGGCCGCCCTGGCGGCGGGCATGGTGCCCCTCGCCACCGGATCCGACGGCGGCGGCTCCATCCGGATCCCCTCGGCCTGCTGCGGCCTGGCGGGCATGAAGCCAAGCCTGGGCCGGGTCCCAGCCGGCGGCCCCAAGCCGCCTGGATGGGTCGACATGTCGACGAACGGCCCCATGGCCATGCGCATCGCCGACGTCACCCGCGCCCTCGATGTGGCCGTCGGCCCCGACCCCACCGACCTGCGCGCCCTGCCCCGCCCCGAGGCCTCGTGGCTGGCCGCACTCGAAGACCCTCACGTCCCCATTCGCGTCGCCTACGCGCCGACCCTCGGCTACGCCACGGTGGACACTGAGGTGGCCGCCGTCTGCGAGCGAGCGGTCGGGGTCCTCGAGTCGCTGGGCGCGGACGTCGTCGTGCTGGATTCCGTCTTTGATGCCGACCCCGTCGGTGATTTCCTCACCTTGACGGGGGCCGCCACTCGGCGCACCCTGCGGCCCTTCATGGATCACCCGCGCTGGAAGGAGGTACATCCGGTCCTGCGCCACTTCGTGGACCTCGCGCAGACGACGACGGCCGAGCAGTTGCTCCAGGTCTTCGACCGCTTCCATCTCATGAACCTCCGGCTGGTCGAACTGTTTCGCACGGCCCGCATCCTGGTGACGCCCACGTGTTCGGCCGTGGCCCCGTTCGCCGACGAGATCACGAGCTCCGTCAACGGTGAGGCGACCGCCAACTGGGTCCAGTTCACCTACCCGTTCAACATGACCCGGTCGCCGGCGGCCACCGTTCCCGTCGGCCTGTCCAGCGGTGGCCTCCCCATCGGCTTGCAGCTCGTCGGTCCTCAGCACGGTGACCTGGTCGTCCTGCGCACGGCGGCCGCCCTCGAGGCCGCCCTGGACCTCGATACGCTCGCATCACTGCCAAGCTGACCCAGCTGAACGTCGCACGAGCCGTCGGACATCACACGAGCCGGCGGAACATCGCACGACCCAGTCGCACTATCCAGAGGAGCCAATCCCATGTCGATCGCCACCCCCGACAGCCAGCAGGACACCGTTCGCGTCGTCGGCGCCGAGGACGCGCCGTGGGCCGAGACCGGGATGGGCGTGCTGCTCAAGGTGGTGCGCTTCGACTCCCAGCGCGGGACATGGGTGATCTACAACCGCTTCCGCCCCGGCGTCCAACTGCAGACCCACCGCCACACCGGCTCGGTGGATGCCTTCACGTCCGCCGGACGGTGGCACTACCTCGAGTACGACTTCTACGTGACAGCCGGCTCGTACCTCTACGAACCGGCGAACTCGGTGCACACGCTGCACGTGCCCGAGGACAACCAGGAGGACACGGATGTGTGTTTCATCATCGAGGGTGCGCTGTTGAACCTTGCCGCGGATGGATCCGTCGAATCGGTCTCCGACGGTCCCGGGACCCTGGCCGCCTATTACGCACTGCTCGAAGCACAGGGAGACCCGCGTCCCAACGGTCTGATCGTCTGATCAATGGTCGCCGATGCAGGCCGCCTCACCGACCCGGCGCTGTACTCGGTCGGTGACCCCTTCGAGGTGTACGCCGAGCTACGGCGGACATCGCCCGTGTGCTGGGTCGAACGGGAGGGCGGCGGATTCTGGGCCGTGACCACGCATCCCGAGGTGTCGGCCATCGGGGCCGATCCGGTCGGGTTCTGCTCGTCGCGGGGGATCCTGATCGACGAGATCGGCACGACGTACGAAACCCCGCCCACGATGATGCACACGGACCCGCCGCAGCACACCCGCTACCGGCGGCTGGTCCAGCCGGGCTTCAAGCCGTCGATGGTGCGGCTGATGGAGGCGGGCGTGACGTCGAAGGCGAGGGCGCTGGTCGATCTGATCGTGCCCGGCGAGCCGACGGACATCGTCTCCAACCTCTCCATCCCGTTCCCGCTGCAGGTCATCTGCGAGTTGCTCGGGGTCGACGGCGAGCAGTGGCCCCGTTTCTTCGAGTGGTCCGAGGCGGTGATCCCGGGCGAGAGCGAGCGATCCGAGGAGGAGCGTGGGCTCTTGCAGATCGAGATGTGGGAGTACCTGATCGGGGTGGCCGAGGAGCGGCGGAAGGTGCCGGCGGACGACCTGGTGTCGGTGCTGGCGACGGTGGGCGCTCCCCAATCCAGGGACGGTGTGGATGGGGCGGATGGGGCGGATGGGGCGGATGGTGTAGATGCCCTGAGCGAGGCCGAGCTGGCCATGTTTCTGATTCAGCTGCTCGTCGCCGGGAACGAGACCACCCGCAACCTGATCTCCGCTGGGCTGGTCGCCCTCTCCGAACGACCGGACCAGTGGGCCGCCCTGCGAGCCGACCGGGCCCTGATCCCGAGTGCCGTCGAGGAGCTGCTGCGATGGACGACCCCAGTCATATCGTTCATGCGCACGGCGACCGCACCCACCACCATCCGGGGGCAGGAGGTTGCGGGCGGAGATCCCGTGCTCCTTGTGTACGCGTCAGCAAATCGTGACGAGGCCGTATTCGGCTCGGACGCGGGCGAGCTCCGTATCGACCGTCACCCCAATCCACAGGTGAGCTTCGGGTTCGGGCCTCACTTCTGCCTGGGCGCCGCGCTGGCCCGCCTGGAGGGTCGGGTCGTGCTGCACGAGCTCCTCGACCGCTTCGGCTCGATCGCCCCGGCCGGACCCGTCGAACGAACGCCCAGCCCGGTCATTGCCGGCGTGCGGCACGCCCCACTGGTCTTCGCGTAGGAGCCTCCCCCGCGCCGCTCCTGGACAGGGGTCCCGGTCGCGGTCCCGTCTCAGGCTGTCGCCAACTCCAGCTGCGCCGGACACGCTTCGAGATCCGGGTCCAGCTCCACCTCGGCGGCCCCCCGTCCCGGCAGGAGTCTGAAGGCAGCGAGCGCCCCGAGGACGGCGACGCCGGCGCCAGCGATGCACGCCATCCGCAGCCCACTGTGGAATGCAGTGAAGGCGATCGATTGCAGCGCGGGTTGGTCCGCGTGCGGGGCGTGGGCCACCACGACCAGGGCAGCGGCCATGGATTGATGGGCCTCGGCTTTGGGACCCGCCGGGATGGGCAGCGAGCGGAAGGCGCTGATGATGCGCGGGGCGTACGACGACGCGAAGATGGAGCCGAAGACGGCCACCCCGAGCGTGCCACCAAGCTCTCTGGTCGTGTTGTTGACGCCGGCGGCGGCGCCGCGCTGTTCATCGGCCACCGAGCCCATCACCGCTTCCGCTGTCGGTGCGGTGATGGAGGAGAGTCCGAGAGCCAGCAGCACCAAGGCCACGATGATGGGTCCGAAGTAGGCGGTGTCGGCCTCCGAGTTGAACGCCGCCACCAGGAGACCGCCCCCCATGAGGAGCAGCCCGGCCGTCACGACAGCACGCGTCCCGACCTTCAGCGCAACGACCGCCGCCACCGGCGTGAAGATGGCGGCGACGATCGCGAACGGGAGCGTGTGCACGCCGGCGGAGAGAGTCGAATACCCCTTGACGAACTGGAAGTACTGGGTGATGAGGAAGATGAACCCGAAGAGGCAGAAGAACGCCACCGAGATGGAGAGCGCTCCGCCGGTGAATCGTGGAATCCTGAAGACCCGAACGTCGAGCAGCGGGCCCTCGGTGCGCAGCTCGAACAATGTGAAGGCGGTCAAAAGGACGGCCGCGGCTGCGAAACACGCCAGTGTCCCGACCGACGCCCAGCCCCACTGCGGCCCTTCAATAATGGCCAGTACCAACGTGGTGATCCCCACCGTCGAGATCGCCACGCCACGGATGTCGAAGGGGTGAAGGGTCACCCTGGGAAGCCGGGGGATCAAGAACCCACCGGCAACGAGCGTCACGATCACAATCGGCACGTTGACGAGGAAGATCGACCCGTACCAGAAATGCTCGAGCAACGCCCCACCGGTGATCGGCCCGAACGCCACGGCGATGCCCGAGGTTGCGCCCCAGATGCCCAGGGCCTTCTGACGCTCCGAGGGATCGGGGAAGACGCTCGTGAGGATGGCGAGGCTCGCCGGGAAGATGAAGGCGGCAGCGACGCCCATGAGCGCCCGGGTCGTGATGAGAGCGCCCGTCGTGTGCGAAGAGGCGGCGGCGGCCGAGAACAGTCCGAAGAACACCAGGCCGGCTTGCATGGTGCCCTTGCGCCCCAGACGGTCCCCGATACCCCCACCGGCGAGGAGCAGTCCGGCGAACGCCAGGCTGTAGGCGTCGACGATCCACTGCAGCGAGGTGATGGACGCTCCCAGCGTGCGGTTCAAGGTGGGAAGCGCCACGTTGAAGATGGTGTTGTCGACCACCACCAGAAAGACCGAGAGGCAGAGGACGGGCAGCACGATCCAGCGGCGGTGGCTGGATTGGGCCGGAAGGTGGCCGACGGGGGCGATCTCGTCACCGGACGACGCCAAGGTGGGCATGCTGTGCGGGGTGATCCGGGACATCTGCAGCTCCTCTCGATCCAGATCCATATCCGTATAGAACGCTGTACTATTGTTATAGCACGATGTTCTTCAGTACGCTACGGATGTGACGGAGAGCCGCCGGACCAGGACTCCCAGTGCGGGGATGGAGGCGGCGCTGCTCGCGTCTGCGGCCGACATCTTGGAGACGGAGGGCCCCGACGGACTCTCGGTGCGCCGGATCGCCGCCGCCGCCCACGTCGCGCCGATGGGCGTCTACAACCACTTCGATTCCAAGTTCGGGATCATCGAGGCGCTCTTCGTCCAGGGCTTCGAGCGGCTCAGGGATGCCCTGACCTCCATCGCCGACATCCAGGATCCCTACGAAGCCCTCCGTGAGGCTGGTCGCCGCTACCGGGCCCTCGCGCTGGCCCATCCGATGGGGTACCAGGTGATGTTCCTACGCTCCGTTCCCGGGTTCGAACCAAGCCCGGGCGCCCTCGAGGTCGCCGCCCGGGCCTTCGACAGCCTCGTCGCCGTCGTTGAGCGCGCCATGGCTGCGGATGTCATCGCCGACGCGTCACCCACCGAGACGGCGCAGCTGATCTGGGCCACCATCCATGGATGGGTCTCACTCGAGCTCCTCGGCATCGGTTTCGTCGAAGATCAGGCCGCCGGCTTCGACCGGGTCTGCGCGTCTCTTTTGCGGGGCCTCCGCCCGTAGTCTCCGTTGCCCCATCCCGGCGGTGACCGCCTGGATCAAGCCCACAGGCAGGCCGGCGGAGCGTGCTTAGCGCGGATCGGGCCGGTCGAGGTTCCAGTGGCGGGCGACCGCGGGGAACCACCTCGTCACCTCGGCGGTCGGGCGCGGAATCATGCCGAACCTGGTCACGGTGCGTTGCCCGCCCTCGTGGTCGCCGTACAGGAGCTCGATCGTGAACGGACCTCCCTCCTGAACGACGCGTCTCAATGCGGCGTAGTCGGGATCGTCAGCCTCCCGGATCGCACCCTGCCAGAACCCCATGTCGCCCGCTGCGATGTACAGGTCGCGGGTCTGCATACGGAATCGATCGGCATCGGCGTGCGGGACGTCCACGGTTGCCAGCTCGGTCATCACGCTCCATCCGAAGGTCACCGCGAGTCCGGAGCCGACGTTGCGCAGCGAGATGGCCAGGTAGATCCTCCCATCGACGAGCTCGACGCTGGCCTGGGCGCCTTCGACGTGCGACCAGTGATCGTCGATCCACCTGATCTTCTGCACGGGGTCCTGGAGCCGCGAGGTGACCAGCACGGGTCGGAGGTTGACTTGGAAGGCCGCCTCGGCGACTCGGGCCGAGCGGTTGCCGGAGCGCACGGAGGCGAAGGTGGCGACGGCCAGCACGAGTGTCCCGACTGCCGTGGCGAATGTCGCAATGGTTGCCCAGTCGATCGTCGCGCTGACCACCTGCGCAGATTAGGGCGAAGGCTTGACCTGCGTTTCTTTCGACGGTAGGGCCGCTGACTGTGACCGGGGTGAGCCCAACCCCGTTCGCACCCTGGTAGAGCACGACATTCGGAAGGCAAGAGCGGCTCCTGTGGCTCGCTGGCAGACTCTGGCGATGATCTCTCACATCTCCCTCCAATGCGAGAACGTCGGCCTCAGCGCAACCTTCTACGACGCCGTTCTTGCCCCTCTAGGCGGGGTACGCGTCATGGAATTCGACGAGGCGATCGGGTACGGGATCCCTCCGCTGCCAATGTTCTGGATAGGGCCGCACGAGACGGGCGAGGGTTTCCGCGAAACCCACATCGCCTTCGAGGCGCCCGATCGGGAGGCCGTGCGTGTCTTCTGCGACACGGCCCGGATGTCCGGTGCCGAGGTGCTGCACGAACCCCGGGTCTGGCCGGAGTACGACCCCTGCTACTACGGCGCTTTCGTGCGCGATCCGGACGGGAACAACGTCGAGGCGGTCTGCCACGCCCCGGAATGACCCGACGAATGGCGTGCCCCTGCGCGCACTGCAAGCGCCCCACGCCCGCACGCACCCATCCACAAGAACCAATCCACACCTCGACGCGGATGTCGACGTGGATGTCGACGTGAATGTCGAGACCGGAATCGACCCCGACGTCGAATGGGACCGGACGAACGAGATGGAGCTCGGTGTGGACGTCCCGCCGCAGCCCGCCAACACCAACGCCAGCGCCGGCGTGCCCGTCAGCACCGCCCCGACGTCCACCTGCGGCGCGGCTCCCGCGGTCCCAAGCGGATCCACATCTACGCATCGACGGTCAAGGTATCGAGAAGATCGGCGAAACGCCGCTGGGCGTCAGCCCGCCGTGTGGGGATGTGCTCGGACGGCACCTTGTGCGCCTCGTACCCCTTCAGCACCCGCCGGGCCACGGTCTGGCGGTGCACCTCGTCGGGCCCGTCATAGATCCGAGCCGCCCGGGCAGCCCGGTACATCGACTCCAGCGGGAGGTCGCACGAGAACCCGAGCGAACCGTGCACCTGGATGGCGCGGTCGATCACGTCGTACAACACCTTCGCCCCGTAGTACTTGATCATCGCAATCTCGACTCTGGCCGCCGCCGCCCCCTCCTGATCCATCTTCCAGGCGGCCTGCAACGTCATCAGCCGGGCTGCGGCCATCTCGGCCATCGAATCGGCCACCCAGTTCTGGATGGTCTGCTTCTCCGCCAGCATCGATCCGTGTGCGTAACGCGACACCGCCCGCTCACACAGCATGTCGAAGGCCCGTCGGGATTGCCCCAACCAGCGCATGCAGTGGTGGATCCGACCCGGCCCCAACCGGTGCTGGGCCAGCACGAATCCCGAGCCCTCCTTGCCCACCAGGTTCCCGACCGGCACCCGCACATCCACGTACTTGATCTCGGCGTGATTGCCGAACCGCCCGTACGGCGTGTCCGGATCCTCCATCGTCGCCACGTCCCGCACGATGTCGACCCCCGGCGTGTCAACCGGCACGATGATCATGGACGACCCCGAGTACGGATGGACCTCTGGATTCGTCACCGCCATCACGATCAGGAAGTCCGCCACGGATCCGTTGGAGGTGAACCACTTGTGCCCGTTGATCACCCATTCGTCGCCGTCCCGCATCGCCGACGTCCTCAACAGCGTCGGATCAGATCCAGCGGTGTCGGGTTCGGTCATCGAAAAGGCGGATCGCAGGTCCCCATCCAACAGCGGCTGCAACCACCGCTCCCGGTGCGACTCGTCCCCGCTCATCTCCATTCCCACCGCCAACAACTCGGCGTTCCCCGAATCCGGCGCGTTGTTGCCGAACACCACCGGCGCCAGCGGCGACTGCCCCAGGATCTCGTGCATCAGCCCCAGCCGCACCTGCCCGAATCCCATCCCCCCCAACGACGGCGGCAGGTGCGCCGCCCACAGTCCCTCGGCCTTGACCCGCTCCTGCAGCGGCCGCACGACGACCCGCACCTGGTCGTACGTGAGTTCCAACGTCTCGAGCGGGAAGACCTCCTCGCGCACGAAACCGCGCATCCACTCCAACTTTTCTTCGAACTCGGGCTCGGTCGAGAAATCCCAGGCCATGACCACTCCTCCCAGCGCTCCGGCCAACTTCCGGAGGCTCACACCCTGCCACTACCGTGGGCGCCGTGACCACCACGAGCCCCGTCGCCTTCCACCACGCCTCCTCTGCTGCGCAGCCGCCGCCTCTGCCCCAAGTCGCCCTCAGTGCGGCGGACCGGACCGTCATCGCCGCCGCCGAACACGCCCTCCTCGATGAGCGCCGCCTCCTGACGGCGGACGAGCTGGCCGCCCTCGCCGCGCTGCCCGACGGCGCGGTCATGGCGCTGGCCTCGCTCGCCCACCAGGTCCGGCTGGCCTGGTGCGGTCCCGCGGTCGAGATCGAGGGCATCCTCTCCGCCAAGACCGGCGGCTGCCCCGAGGACTGCCACTTCTGCTCGCAGTCCTCCCGCTTCGACACGCCCGTCAAGGCGACACCCTTCCTCGATACGGCCGAGGTCCTCGCCGCCGCCCGCGAGACGGCGGCGCTCGGCGCATCGGAGTTCTGCATCGTCCTTGCCGTGCGCGGGCCCGATGAGCGCACCATCCGCCGCATCCTCGATCTCGTCCCGCTGATCCGCGACGTGACCGGGCTGAACGTCGCGGTGAGTGCCGGCATCCTGACCGAGGACCAGGCCCGGCGCCTCGCCCAAGGCGGCGTCCATCGCTACAACCACAACGTCGAGACGGCCCGCTCGTACTTCCCCACCATCGTCACGACGCACTCCTGGGACGAGCGCGCCGAGACCTGCCGCCTGGTCAAGGCACACGGGATGGAACTGTGCTGTGGCGCCCTCATCAACATGGGCGAGACCGAAGCCCAGCGAGTCGAGCTGCTGACCCAGCTCCAGGATCTCGAGCCGACCGAGGTGCCCCTGAACTTCCTCAATCCTCGGCCCGGCACCCCACTCGGCGACCGGCCCATCCTCAGCCCCTGGGAAGCCGTCCGTTGGATCGCGCTCTTCCGCCTTGCGCTTCCGTCGGTGATCCTTCGTTACGCGGGCGGCCGCGAGGTCACCCTGCGGGACCTCCAGGCTATGGGGATGACGGCGGGCATCAACGCCCTTATCGTGGGCAACTACCTGACGACGCTCGGTCGCTCGCCCGACGAGGACCTCCAGATGCTCGAAGACCTGCGCATGCCGATCGGCGCACTGACCGCCGCCATCTGAGCGCCCACCACCCGACCGGCCGCCATCGATCCGTGTCCCTCTCCGTGACGACACACTGCACCGGTTGCGGCAAACCCACCACGGTGTGCCATGGATGCGGGCGCGCGCTCGATCCCCCGCGCTTCTGCCCCGAGTGCGGATGCCGCATGACCGTCACCGTGATCCCCACCGGCTGGATGGCGCGCTGCCGCGACACCGCCCACCACGAACTCCACTCCGACTAGCCGGATCCGACCAGCCCTCGAGGACGCATCGGCCCCTCAACGACACATCGGCTGTTCAACGACGCATCGGCCCATTGCGGCCCGGCTGCGCCGATCTGACCACGGATGACCGTCGCCACGTCGGCGACGGTACCGACCGCATCGAACGCCCGTGTGGGCTGGTGAAGGTCAGCACGGCGTCGGCGTTGCCCGAGAGGGACCACCCCAACTCGTGCACGGCACGATGGTGCCGACCACACAAGGTGACCAGGTTGTCCAGGTTTGTCAGGCCACCATCGACCCAGTGCTCGACGTGGTGCACATTGGTGAACTCGGTGTAGCTGCAGCCGGGGAACCGGCATCCCTTGTCCCTCCGGTCGATCTCCACGCGCTGCACCGGTGTCGGGTCCCGCCTGGCCCGTCCCTGATCGAGGATCGACCCTTCTCGGTCCTCCACGGCGAGGTCCACGTTGGCGTCACAGGCAAGGCGCCGAACGACCTCGGCCGGAACGGGGCCCACCCCGGCGATCTCGGCCACGCCCTCACCCGAGCAACCGATGAGCAGCTCGAGCGGCGCATGCACCACGATCCGGGGCCGAACTCCCGCCGCACTCGCCGAGCTCGCCGAGCCCGCCGCGCCCGCCGAGCCCGCTGCGCCCGATCCCGATCCACTGCCCGCCCGGAACAGGTCCAACAATGTGTCATACAGGCGCTGGTCGTACGGCGTGTAACTGACCGCATCGGCTGCCGGCGCCGGCCCTCGCTGTCCCTCCTGCGCTCGTTTCTCTGCCGATACCCGCCCCACCAGCACAGACTTCGCCACGGCGTAATCGTCCTTGGTGAACGCCACCCACACCGAGCGCCGCGTGTCGTTGAACCGCAGTGTCCGGCGCTCGAACTCACGAGCCGCCGATCCACCGACCATTTCATCGCCCTCGAGAGCACCACCCTGCGCTCGATGCCACGCCGCCAACTCACGCGCCTGTCGCACACTCCAATGCGCCGACGCCTCCCGCAGTGCGGCATCACTCGACGGCGACGCCACCTCCGCCAACGGCTCGACCAGATCGAGCGACAGGGCCCCCGACGCCAACCCCTCCGCCAGGCATGGCAACGACTCCAGGTTCGTCGCGGAACGCACCCACTGCCGAGCCGTCGACGTGCTGACCCCGCACTGCCCGGTCACCCAGGCGACGATCGACGTAGCGCCGTCCCCCCGCCACCCCTCCGCCCGATCGAACTCAGCGATGTCCGCCAGCTGTTCCCGGTGCAGTGCCGAGATCCGCCCCGCCCGCTGTACGATCCGCCCCGCCAACTCCTGCGAACGGGCGTCGCCACCGAAGTTCCGGCACGGCGGCCGACGGCGTAGCGGTCGCTCGCTTCGATCTCCCACCGGCGGATGCGGTTGCTTCACCACCGATGAACGGTCGGCCCGGTGCCGCGTCGACATCTGTCATCCCGAGACGAAGCTGGTGAGCTCGCTCTCCCCGCCGGGAACCGTCACGACGGTGAGTGCATCACGCGCCCGCAGCCACTCACGGTTGCGCGAATGCAGGTCGACGGAGGCATCGAAGCGATTGAGAACGACCACCACTGCGCGGGGCCGCGTGCGCAGGGCGCCGATGGTGAGCCGCACCGCGTTGATCGTCCCCAACCCGGCATCGGCGACCAGCACCACGACGTCGGGGGCCAGCACCTCGCACAGCGCGAGGCAGTCACCGTCGGCGGCCAGCGGCGAACGCAGGCCACCCGCCGTCTCGACCAGTCCCACGTCGACCGCGGCCGACGGCCAGCGCAGCTCCGACCCGAGTTCCTGGATGGTGAAGGGCGGGCGGCCCAGGACTTCGGCCGCCATCGGTGGCGCCATGGCAACCTCGTACCAACGGTGGGGAGGGCACACGTCTTCGGGAGGCTCTCCGCTGGCCCTCCCGAGCACGGACGCGTCGCGAGTGCCCGGATCGTCGCCCGGTTCGAAGGACTGTGCCGGCTTGCGGGCGGACACGCGTAGACCCGCCGCCCGGAGGCCGGCCAGGAGACGGGCGGCGACCCATGTCTTGCCGACGTCCGTGCCGGTGCCCACCACCACGGCCAGTCGGTGCGGACGCGCACCGGTCTCAGTCATGCTGTCTCCGGAGTCACGCTGCTCCGGAGTCGCGCTGCTCCGGAGTCGCGCTGCTCCGGAGTTGCTCCGGAGTCGCGCTGCTGCCCGGTCATGCTGGTCCCCGGCAAACCCGGTCAGAGGGCAGCGGGAGCCGGGCGCCGCAGCCGGACCAGCGCATGGAGCAGGCGGGTCACGTCGTCGTCACGGTGGGCGGCCGACACGGTGACGCGCAGCCGGCTGGTCCCCATCGGCACCGTGGGCGGTCGGATGGCCGGCACCCACAGCCCGTCCTCGAGCAGCGCAATCGAGGCATCGAGGGCGGCCTGCTCGCTCCCGAGGACGACCGGGATGATCGGGCTCGGATGGCCCGGCGGTGCGACGCCCGCCTCGATGAGGCGGTCGATCAGCGACGCGAGGCGGGCCGTCAAGGCAGCCCCTTCAGCGGAGCGCAGCACTTGCAGGGCGGCCAGCGCAGCGGCAGCGTCGGCCGGCGTCGGCGCGGTCGAGAAGATGTAGGAACGGGCCCGGTTGACCAGCAGGTCGACGATGTCACGGGACGCGGCCACGAAACCACCAAGCGAGCCCAATGTCTTTGACAGCGTGCCGACCCGCACGACCGTTCCCCCGTACCCGCCGGCCCGGCCTCCATCCCCCGCTCCCCCGCCTCCGTCCCGCTCGGCGCCAGCGGGGAGGTGGGGGCCGAGGACGGCGTGGGCCTCATCGAGGACCAGCAGGGCATCGTGGCGCGTGCACAGCGTCACCAGCTCGTCCAGCGGGGCCACGTCCCCATCCATGGAGAAGACCGAGTCGGTCACCACGATCGCCGGCGCGGCGGCATCCACGCCGGCGCCGGTGCCGGCCGACAGCAGCTCCTCCAGTTGGCCCATGTCCCGGTGGCGGTACACGGTCAGCGCCGAACGGGAGAGCCGGCAACCATCGATGATGCTGGCGTGGTTCAACTCGTCCGAGAACACGCGGACTCCAGGGCCACCCAAGGTGCACAGCACGCCGAGGTTGGCGGCAAACCCGGTCGGGAAACAGACGGCGGCCTCGGTCCCTTTCCACTCGGCCAATGCCCGCTCCAGTTCGCTGTGGATTGGGCGGGACCCGGTCACCAGGCGCGACGCCCCCGACCCGGCGCCCCAGCGGTCCAGGGCCCCGTGGGCCGCCGCCACCACATCCGGGTGTGCGCTCAATCCGAGATAGTCGTTTGACGCGAACGACACCACCGCCCCGCCATCGAGCACGCCTGCCGGCCCCAGAGCGTCGAACTCGCGAGGCGAGCGCCAGCGGCCCTCGTCGACGACCTGCGCGAGTTGGGCCCGGATCCGGGCCGCCCACATGGTCTCGCCGGCACCGCTCACGATCCGCCGACCGTGCCCGTGCCGGATCCCGTGCCCGAGCCCGGCAGGTCTGCGAGCGCCCCATCCAGAGCGTCGACCGTCCGCACCACCTCGTCCTCGGTGATCGTGAGAGGCGGCATCAGCACCACCACGTCGCCCAGCGGTCGTAGCAGCACGCCCCTGGATACGGCGCCGGCGCACACCCGCCGCCCCCAGCGCACCCCCGGCTCGGATGGGGCCAGCTCCACCCCCACCATCAGCCCCCGCTGACGAATCTCGCGCACCACTGCTCGATCGGCGACCCGTTCTCTGAGGAGGGACGACAGCTGATCCGCGCGCGCCCGCACATTGGCGAGCACGCTCCATGACTCGATCAGGCGCAGGTGCTCGAGCGCCACCGCCGCCGCCAAGGCGTTCCCGCCGTAGGAGTGCCCGTGGTAGAAGGTCTCGGGCCCGAGGTCGGCGCCGAGGAACGCGCCGAACACCTCGCCCGACGCCACCGTGGCCGACATGGCCAGGTAGCCGCCGGTGATCCCCTTGCCCAGACACAACAGATCCGGGCGCACGCCGCACTGCTCGGAGGCGAACAGCGTGCCCGTCCGCCCGAACCCGGTCGCCACCTCGTCGCAGATCAAGAGGACGCCTGCCTGGCGGCACGCCTCGCCAACCTGGCCCACATCGGCCGCGGAGGCACACAACATCCCCGACGCGCCCTGGACGAGCGGCTCGAGCACGACCGCGGCCAACTCGGTGGCGTGGGCGTCGATGGCGGCGCACGCCTTGGCCGCCCAGCCCGGGTCCGCGTAGCCCGGTGTGCGGACTACCGGGAAGCACAGGGGCTCGAACACGGCGCTGAACACACCGCCATCGCCGAGCGAGAGCGAGCCGATGGTGTCCCCGTGGTACGCGTCGCCGAGGGCGAGGAACGAGGTGCGCCCGGCGTCGCCCTTGTTGACCCAGTACTGGAAGGCGATCTTGAGCGCCTGCTCGACGGCCACCGCGCCGTCCGCGGCGAAGAGAAAGTGCGGATCGTCGACAGGGACGACCCCAGCGAGGGCCTCGGCCAGCTCCACCACCACCGTGTTGCCGTTGCCGAGCATGGTCGAGTGCGCGATCTTCCCCGCTTGGGCCATGAGGGCGGCGTCGAGCTCGGGGACCCGGTGCCCCAGCGTGTTGACCCACAGCGAGGAGATCGCATCGAGGTAGCGGACGCCGTCGGCGTCGATCAGCTCCCTGCCCTCGGCCCGCTCGATCACGAGAGGTACGTTGCCGGCGTAGGCCGCCATCTGGGTGAATCCGTGCCAGACCACGGCGGCGTCCCGCTCGACCCACGTCCTCGGATTGGTCCCTGTCATGCCCCGATTCTGGACGCCGCCGGGCCGGTTGGTCCATTGCGCGAGAATGGGTCATGGACCTGATCGGCGTGGTCGACACGATGTTCGCCCGCTACGACATGGGTGCCGAGGCGATCGACGAGCTGTCCGAGTGCCCCGGCTACGGCACCCGCTTCACTGTCGTCCGCCGCACCGTCCCGGGATTCAAGGACCTGGCCGTGGCGGCCAAGAAGCTCATCGAGGAGGAGGGTTGCCGCATCGTCGTCGCCCTGGGGATGCCCGGCAAGGAGCAGGTCGACAAGGTCTGCGCCCACGAGGCCTCGACCGGGATCATGACGGCCCAGCTCATGACGAACACGCCCATCCTCGAGGTGTTCGTCCACGAGGACGAGTCCGACGACCCCGCCACGCTGGCGCAGGTCTTCAAGAACCGCTCACGTGATCACGCCCGCAACGCCTATCTCATGCTCTACGAGCCCGAGCAGCTCACCGCCCGGGCGGGCCAGGGCGTCCGTCAGGGCTTCGCCCACGCCGGGCCCCTCGAGTTCTGAACCCGGGGCCGGGAGGACCGGGGACGCAAGGCCCGGGAGGATCAGGGATCGCGCGGTAGACCGAGGACCTTCTCGGCCACGATGTTGCGCTGTACCTCGGCGGTGCCGCCACCGACGGTGAGCGCGGGGGCGAAGAGGAAGCCGCGGGACCACGTTGCATCGCCGCGGGCAGCCCTCCCGGGGCCCCAGCCGTCGACCGGGCTTGAGCCTGTGAGCATGGCGTGCGGCCCGGCCAGATCGCGTGCGATGCCCATGATGTGCTGGCCGTGGGCATCGGCGATCGCCTTGCGGACCGAGGCCTCGGCGCCCGGCGCTTTGCCGGCGAGGACGGCCGAGACCATGCGGAGGCGGAGGACACGCAGGATCTGGCCCTCTATCCAGACGTCAACGAGCGCGTCACGAGTGGTGGGGTCCGGTGCGCCGCCGGCGGCGCGGACCAGGCCGACCAGGTCGTCCGCGGTCGGACCCATCCCCCAGAGCGCGCCCTCGCCCGACAGCGACACCCGCTCGTTGCCCAGCGTCACCTTGGCCAGTTCCCATCCGGAGTGCTCCTGCCCGACGAGATGGTCCGCTGGGATCCGCACGTCGGTGAAAAAGACCTCGTTGAAGGCGTGCTCGCCTGTCATGTCGATGAGCGGCCGGATCTCTATCCCGGGCGTGTCCATGGGGCACACGAAGTAACTGATCCCCATGTGCTTGGTGGCACTCGGGTCGGTGCGGGCGAGGAGGATGCCCCACTTGGCGATGTGGGCGTAGCTCGTCCACACCTTCTGCCCGTTGACGACATAGTGGTCGCCATCGCGCTCGGCTCTCGTGGTGAGTGAGGCCAGGTCGGAGCCGGCACCCGGTTCGGAGAACAGCTGGCACCAGAACTCCTCGCCGCTGAGCAACGGCCACAACCAGCGGTCCTTCTGCTCCTCGGTCCCTGCGTACATGAGGGTTGGGCCGGCCCAGCCGATACCGATGGGGTTGATCGGGCGTCGCGCGCCCGCCCGTCGAAGCTCCTCGTCGATCATGAGCTGGGTCAGCGGGTCGGCGTCGAGCCCGTAGGGCGGGGCCCAGTGGGGCGCCACGTAGCCGGCCTCCGCGAGCTGGCGACCGCTCGGGTGCGGCTGCTCGACCAGCCAGTCCCTCACCCGCCGGCGGCGGGCGTCGTCGTCGCCCGGGAGGCCGAGGTCCACGCGGGCAGCGTAGGCTCATCGTCTCTCTCCACGCATCCGGGCGGGGGCGGGAGGTCGACGGGCCGGTGAGGGTCGGCGGGGGTCGGGGGTAGGCGGGGGTCGGGGAGGTCGCGAGGCAGGCGGGGATCCGAGCGTTTGGTGGTTCAGTGGTGGGGTTGGCGGCGAAACGGAGTGAGGAATGACTGATTGGAACTACGCAGACGTGTGGGAGACGGTGGCCGATGTCCAACCCGACGCCATCGCCATCACCCAAGGGGGCCGCAACGTCTCGTGGGACGCGTTCGACCGCGGGGCCGATGGCATCGCGCAATTCCTGCTCGACCTCGGGGTAGCCCAACAGGACAAGGTCGCGGTCTACCTGTACAACTCGCCCGAGTACATGCAGGCCAGCTTCGCCGCCATGAAGGTCGGCCTGGTTCCCGTCAACACCAACTACCGCTACGGCGACGACGAGCTGAGCTACTTGTGGGAGAACGCCGATGCGGTGGCGGTGGTCTTCCACGGTGAATTCACCGACCGCATCGAAAGGATCTTCGAGCGCGTGCCGGCGGTCAAGGGGTGGCTCTGGGTCGACGACGGTTCGGGCCCGTGCCCCGAATGGGCCACCCCCTACGAGGACGCCGTCAAGTGCGCCGTCGGGCGGGCGCGCGCACCATGGGGCCGCAGCGGCGACGACCTCTACATGCTCTACACGGGCGGCACCACCGGGATGCCCAAGGGGGTCATGTGGCGGCAGGACGACCTCTTCGCACGGCTCATTGACGGCGGTGTGCGCCACTACGACGTCAACGGTGGGCTCGAGGGCGTCCGCGCCACCCTGGAGGCGAGCCGGGTCGAGGTGACGCTGATGCCAGCCTGCCCCCTGATGCACGGGACGGGTGGCTTCACGGCGAACACCATCCTGAGCGAGGGCGGACGCGTCTGCCTGTTGGAGTCGCGCAAGTACGACCCGGTCGAGATGCTCGACACCATTCAGCGCGAGAAGGTCAACGGCCTGGTGATCGTGGGCGACCCGTTCTCCATTCCGTTGCTGGCGGTGCTCGACGAGAACCCGGGGAAGTGGGACTTGAGCTCATTGTTGATGGTGATCTCCTCGGGCGCGATGTGGAGCGAGCCCATCAAGGAGCGCCTGCTCGCCCATCACGGCGCCATGCTCCTGGTCGATGCTTTCAGCTCGTCTGAGGCCCTCGGCATGGGCGTATCGGTCTCGGGCGGCGGATCGGCGGCCAAGACGGCGTCCTTCACGCTGGGACCGGACGTGAAGGTTCTGACCGAGGACGGCCGCGAGGTGGCTCCCGGCTCCGATGAGGTGGGCGTGCTCGCGCTCGGCGGGCGCAACCCGCTCGGGTACTACAAGGACGACGAGAAGTCGGACCGGACCTTCAAGGTCATCGACGGCGTGCGTTACTCAATCCCCGGCGACTACGCCCAGATAGATGCCAACGGCACGATTCACCTACTTGGTCGGGGCTCGGTCTGCATCAACTCGGGGGGCGAGAAGATCTTCCCCGAGGAGGTGGAGGAGGCTTTGAAGACCCACGATGCCGTACGCGACGCGGTTGTGGTCGGCGTCCCGCACCCGACCTACGGCGAGCAGATCGTGGCCGTGGTGGAGCTGGCCGACGGCGCACCCGTGCCGACTGAAGCCGAACTCATCGCCCACGTCAAGGAGCGCCTGGCCCACTACAAGGCACCCCGGCGCGTGCGCTACGTCACCACGATCGGCCGGGCGCCGAACGGCAAGGTCGACTACAAGCGCCTGCGGGCCGAGTCGATCGACGAGCTCGGGGTCGCGGCCAACTAGAGCCGGGCAGCCCGCAACCGCTGTCCCCGGCGTCGGCGGGCTTCATGGGTGGCCTGCGTCGGCGGGCTTCGTGGGTGGGCTGCATGGGCGGGCTGGGTCGGGCGGGCTGCGTCGGGCGGGCTGCGTCGGGCGAGCCGCGCTGCGCCAGACTGAAGCGCATGTACATCGCCCCAGTCGACGCCACACGCGGCGAGGACGAATGGCGCTCCTTCGTCGCGGCCCATCCGTTCGGCCACCTGGTCGCGCCGGGAGGTGCCAGGCGCGACCTGCCTGTCGTCGTCCCCACCCAGTTCGTGCTGGAGTGCGACACGGTATGGCTGCACCTCGTGCGGGCCAACCCGGTGTTCGGCGCGCTGGCCGAGAACCCGAGAGTGCTGCTGAGCGTGGCCGACGACTGGGCCTTCATCCCTTCGTCGTGGAAGGCCGTCGGTGACGAGGACCCGGCGCTCGGTATCCCGACGACCTACTACGGCGCAGTGCAACTCGCCGGCACGGCATCGGTGCACGACGAGCGGACGGCACCGGGGAGCGTGGCCGCCATTCTGCGGCGCCAGCTGGCGACGTTCCAGCCCGATGTCGCGGTGGCCGACCCCGGCGAGTCCCATGCGGCCAAAGTGCTTGCGATCCTCGGAATCGAGATCACGGTGGAGCAGGTCTCGGCCAAGTTCAAGTACGGCGGCAACGTTGACGAGGCGCACCGTCGGGCGGTCGTGGACCGCCTCGCTCGGCGGAGTGGCTCCGGGGACGACGCGGCGGCGGGCCATGTCGTGCGGCGGCTGGGGGGCTGAATCAGCGATCCCGCACCGGCCATTCCTAGCCCGCCAGCCGATCCTACGCTTGCCTGCGTTCCGGTGACGGCGGTCATCTGAAGTTTTCGATCAACGGTCCTTGCTTGGCGCGCGGGTCTGATGCAAGCTGCCGCCGATGGGGATTCGGTCCTCACCCGGAACGGAGGACAAGTTCATGCGGTCGTTGTTGCAGCGCGGATGTGTCGCCATCGTCGTGGCGGTGTTCGGTGCAATGGGTTTGGCGGTAGTGGCAGGTGCCACGCCGGGTCCCGGATCTCAGGTGTCGGCCACCCAGTGGACGACCAACAACCCGCCGACCGTCGGGACGGAGTCCATTGACGGCTCCGTCTCGTGCGTCTCGTCGGTCTTCTGCGTGAGCGCGGTCCTCACTGAAGGTGCCACCGCGGTCCCAAGTGTCCAGCAGTGGGACGGTTCGACCTGGCACACCGTCGCACTCCCAGCGCCAGCCGGAGGCGCCGAGGGAGAGCTAGAGGCCGTCTCGTGCACCTCGGTCTCCTTCTGCGTCGGGGTCGGCGTCCAGAGCGTCAACTCGGAAGACCTCCCGATCACCTACGCATGGAACGGCACCGCCTGGTCCGTCACCACGAGCCCGACTTTGCCCAGCTCGTACACAGAAGCCATCCTGACGGGCGTGTCGTGCACCGCACCGACGTGGTGCATGGCGACCGGCTACGCCGCCAACACATCGACGGGCTCGGCGGACACGTTCGCCGAAGAGTGGAACGGCACCTCGTGGACCGTCGTGAGCATGCCGAGCATCCCCAATGGCACGGAGTCTTTGTTCAGCGCCGTCAGCTGCACGGGACCGGCCAACTGCATGGCCGTGGGCGCCGACGTGGTGACAGGCGGCGGATTGGACGTGCCCAACCAGGAGACCCTTCCCGGCGCGGGCCCATCGGGACTCCTCGGGTTCAATGACCCGGTCGCGAACGCTCATGCAGTCACGCACAGCACCAGCCCGCATGTCCCTGCGACCACCCACGTCCTGGCCGAGCAGTGGAACGGCACAACGTGGACCGTGACGACCACCGTCGATCCTCCCGGCGTCACCGACCCCGAGTTCTTCGGAGTGTCGTGCGCCGGAGCAGGTTTCTGCATGGCGACCGGCTACAACGAGGATTCTTCGTCGGAGCAGGGTTTTGCCCAGGAGTGGTCCGGCGGGAGCTGGTCCCAGTCGGCCCTTCCCGCCACGCCCAGCAGTTCCCGCGATGCGCTCCTGGAGGTCAGTTGCGTCAGCCCGACGTCGTGCACTTCGGTGGGTACGACCTTCACCAGTACTTCCAATGAGGTGATCCTCACCGCATCGTGGAACGGCAGCACGTGGACCCTGGGCACGGTGCCCACGCCGTCCGATCCCGAAGCAGCCTGGTTCGGCATCTCGTGCCTCGGTGGCGGCGATTGCGTCGCGACCGGCGGGGTGAGCAACGGATCGATCGACTCCCCCTTGAACGGGCAGGCACCGATCGGCCGGGCCGGCTACCGCATGGCGGCGTCCGACGGGGGCGTGTTCGCCTTCGGGCCCGGTGCCCCGAACCTGGGGGCCCCGTATCTCGGCTCCATGGGCGGCACGCCGCTCAACGCGCCCGTGGTGGGTATGGCCGTCATGCCTTCCGGCGATGGTTACGACCTCGTGGCCGCCGACGGCGGGGTCTTCAACTTCGGATCGGCGTCGTTCTACGGCTCGACCGGGGGCATACACCTGAACAAGCCCGTCGTCGGCATGGCGATGACGGCGGACGGCGGCGGGTACTGGCTGGTCGCTTCGGACGGAGGCGTCTTCACCTACGGCGACGCGCAGTTCTACGGATCCACCGGCGGCATACACCTCAACAACCCCATCGTTGGCATGGCGCCCACGCCCAACGGGCTGGGGTACTACCTGGTGGCCTCTGACGGCGGGATCTTCGCGTTCGGCAACGCTGTCTTCGCCGGTTCCGAAGACGAGAAGGCGCTGAACAAGCCGATCGCGGGCATGGCCGTCACTGCTGCCGGGGGTTACTGCCTCGTCGGGTCCGATGGCGGCATCTTCACCTTCGGCGCCCCATTCCTCGGCTCTACCGGCGGCACGCGGTTGAACGCGCCCACCGTGGGCATGGGGGTCGCGAGCGGCGGCTACTACCTGGTCGGCTCCGATGGAGGGATTTTCACCTTCCCCGGGACGGGCAATCCGCCGTTCTACGGCTCGGCGGGCGGTCTCAAACTGAGCAAGCCCATCGTCGGAATCGGGGCCTGAGGTCGCAGACGCCCCAACCTGGCTGTCGTCCTCGACTACTCGACGGCGGCGGCCAGGTTGGCCAGCGTCGCCGCCATCTCCTGCTCGGCATGCTGGGCGCTGTGGTCGCCCATGATCCGCGCCACCGTGACGAACCACGGCTTGCGGTGATCCACCCACGACTCGGTCACCCGGCAGCCGGTTTCCGTCTCTTCGAACTCGTAGCGCCAGTTGGCCACGGCCAGCGGCCCGGACGTCACCGCGAATTCGAACACCGAGTTGGGCTCGCAGGCGACGACGGTCACCGTGGTGGACCAGCGCCGAACTCCGTTCTTGTTCGTGCCCTTGAAGGCGGCGCCGAGCGCGGGACCCGCCGCGCCCTTCACCCAACGGCCGCCGGCGTTCTCGGGCGACCACTCCCCCATCCGGGGCAGGTCGGCCACCAGGCTCCACACCTTCTCGGCAGGCGCAGCGATGTCCCGGGCGGCGGCGGTGGGGTAAGCCATCGGGCAGACGATAGTTTGGGCTGATGGAACACGCCCTCTCCGACACACCCCCGGCCACCCGGACGCCCACGGAAGCGAAGCGCACGCTCAACGTGCCCGCCCGGCCGACGTTCGCCAGCGTGGAGGAGGAGCGCCTGCACCGCAAGCAGAAGCTGGCGGGCGCGCTGCGCCTGTTCGGCCGCTTCGGCTTCTCCGAGGGCGTCGCCGGGCACATCACGGCGCGCGACCCCGAGCTCACGGACCACTTCTGGGTGAATCCGTTCGGCATGAGCTTCCGGCACGTGCGGGTCTCCGATCTCATCCTCGTGAGCCATACGGGTGAGGTGGTGGAGGGGGACCGCCCGGTGAACCCGGCGGCCTTCGCCATCCACTCGGCGGTGCACGCAGCGCGGCCAGACGTCGTGGCGGCGGCACACGCGCACTCGGTCTACGGCAAGGCATGGTCGGCGCTCGGGCGTCCGCTCGACCCCATCACGCAGGACGCGTGCGTTTTCTACGAGGACCACACGGTGTGCGAGGAGGGCGGCGGGGCCATCGTGCTCGAGGAGGCGGCGGCCAAGGCCCTGGCGGCTGCGCTCGGTCCGCACAAGGCGACGATCCACCGCAATCACGGACTGTTCACCGTGGGGCACTCGGTCGACGAGGCCGCCTGGTGGTTCATCACCATGGAGCGTTCTTGTCAGGCCCAGCTGCTGGCCGAGGCGGCGGGGACCCCGTTGCTCATCGACGACGAGGGGGCGCGTTACACGCGGGACCACTCGGCCTCGCACGGCGCCGGGTGGTTCTCGTTCCAGCCCCTGTGGGACGAGATCTCGCGGAGTGATCCGGACCTGTTCGACTGACCCCGGCAATCCGGGCACTTGGACGCACCGCTCACGGGCTCCCGCCTGATCCGTCCGCCGGGGTGACCGATTGCCCGCAGAACAGGAACGTGTTCTAATCTGCGGGCGATGGAGTTCAACCTCGCCGACCTGTTCGAAGCGGCCGTCGACGCCTACCCCGAACGGGAGTACCTGGTCGCCAACGGCCGGCGGCGGACCTATGGAGAAATGGAGGCGCGGGCCAACCGCCTGGCGCACCACCTGGCGGCGCAGGGGATCGGGCCGGGGGACCACGTCGGGATCTACGCCTACAACTCCGTCGAGTGGGTCGAGACCGCCTGGGCCGTCTTCAAGCTGCGTGCCATCTGGATCAACATCAACTACCGCTACGTCAAGGACGAGCTCCGCTACCTGCTGACCAATGCCGACCTCAAGGCTCTCGTCTACCAACGGGAGTTCTCGCCGCTGGTCGCCGCGCTCCTTCCCGAGCTCCCGCAGCTCCAGCAGGTGATCGTGATCGAGGACGGGAGCGACGCCGACCCGGCGCCCGGGGCAGTCGGCTACGAGGACGCGCTGGCGGGACAGTCGGAGGAACGGGACTTCGGGCCCCGCTCGGGGGACGACCTGTACATCCTCTATACCGGCGGCACGACCGGCATGCCCAAAGGCGTGGTGTGGCGGCACGAGGATGTCTTCTATGCCCTCGGCGGCGGCACCGACCCCGTTACCAACACACGGGCAACGGAACCCTCGGCCATGGTCGCCAAGGGTGCCGCCGGCACCTTGGTCCACCTTCCGGTGGCACCGCTCATGCACGGCGCCACCCAGTGGTGCGTCATGGGGCAGAGCTTCGTCGGCGCCAAGATCGTCCTGATTGCCAAGTTCGACCCCCACGACGTGTGGCGGCTGGTCAGCGACGAGAAGGTCAACTCCGTGATGATCACCGGGGACGCCATGGGCAAGCCGCTGATCGAGTCGCTCGACGACGAGGGGGCGGACCACGACCTGTCGTCGCTCCTCGCCGTGGTGTCCTCGGCGGCTCTGTTCTCCGCCCCGGTCAAGGACCAGTTCTTCGAGCACCTGCCCAATCTCGTGATCACCGACGCCATCGGCTCCTCGGAGGGCGGCAACAACGGCATGACGGTGGTGACGGCGGGCAACACGGCCATGAAGAGCGGCCCGACGGTGCACCTGCTGGGTCAGACCGTGGTGTTCGACGAGAACCTGGAGCCGGTGGTACCGGGTTCCGGCGTCATCGGCAAGATCGCACGCTCGGGCGACATTCCGCTCGGCTACTACAACGACCCGAAGAAGACGGCCGAGGTGTTCATTGAGGTACGCGGCACGCGCTTCGTCATGCCAGGGGACTACGCGACCGTGGAGGCCGACGGATCGATCACCCTGCTCGGCCGCGGCTCGATCGTCATCAACTCGGGCGGCGAGAAGATCTTCCCCGAAGAGGTCGAATCCGCCGTTCGTTCCCACCCCGATCTCATGGACGCCATCGTCTGCGGAGCACCCGACGAGCGCTGGGGCCAGACGGTCGCCGCCATCGTTCAGCCGAGGGCGGGGCGCGAAGCGCCGACCCTCGAGTCCCTCCAAGAGCACTGCCGCCAGTCCATCGCCGGTTACAAGTTGCCCCGTCGCCTCTACGTCGTCGATGCGGTCGAGCGCTCACCGTCGGGGAAGCCCGATTACACCTGGGCCGCTGCCATCGTGAACGCCGGGGCGGGCTCCGGAGCGCAGCTGGGATCAGCGCCAGGGAGCGCGCCACAGGCCTGAGCGTCGTATCCAGCGAAGGTGCCACCGCCGGACGTCCTTGCTCATCGGCAGGTTTGTCGTCGACAGGCGGTACGGCAGGCGTTACGGTCCGTCCATCACTCGGGACATGGACGCTCCACACATCACCGGACCCTTGACGCGGCGAGGGGCTCAGCGGGCGGTCGTTGCGGCGTGTGCCGCGGTCAGTCTGCTCCTGCTCTCCACGGGCGTTGCGGAGGCGCTCCCGGCCGGCGCCGGAGCCCGCGGCGGTGTGGCCCATGTCGACCCCACCACGTCGTGGACCGTCTACCACGGCGACCCGCTCGGATCGGGTGTCGACCCCTCGGGCGTCACCTTCTCGCCGCCCAGCCTCGCCTGGAAGTCACCGGTCCTCGACGGACAGGTCTTCGGTGAGCCCGTCGAGGCCACCGGGCGTGTCTTCGTGGCCACGGAGAACGACACGATGTACGCGCTGGCCGCCAATACCGGTGCCGTCCTGTGGTCCACCCACGTGGGGAGCGCGGTGCCGTCGGGCGACCTCCCGTGCGGGGACATCGACCCGCAGGTCGGCATCACAGGGACGCCGGTCATCGACACCGCTCGCGGCGAGATCTTCGCCGTGGCCGACGAGCTGATCGGCGGGTCACCCGCCCACTTCCTCGTGGGGCTCAACATGTACACCGGCAGCACCGAACTCGACCAGGCAGTCGACCCGCCGGACCCGGCCGCCAACCCACCTGCCAATTTGCTGCAACGTACCGCGCTGAATCTCGACAACGGCAACGTCGTCTTCGGGTTCGGGGGCAATTCCGGGGACTGCGAGCCCTACCACGGCTGGATCGTCTCGGTGCCCGCCGGCGGCGGGACCGCGGGGTACTTCGACACCACCGGCAGCGTGGCCAACGGGACCCAAGGGGCCGTCTGGATGGGGGGTGCCGGACCCGAAGTCGATGCGGCGGGCAACATCTGGGCGTCGACGGGCAACGGGTCGTCGGCGACGCCCTACGACGGCAGTGACTCGGTCTTCGAGCTGTCGCCCCAGCTGGCGCTGGAGCAATTGTTCGCCCCGAGCGACTGGGCCTTCGACAACTCCCATGACCGGGACCTGGGCTCGGGTACGCCGGCGCTGCTCTCGAACGGGACGGTCTTGCAGGCGGGCAAGTCGCAGACGGCCTTCCTGTTGAGCCAGGCGGCGCTCGGCGGCATCGGAGGGCAGACCGCCGAGGCACCGGTGTGTTCCTCGCACAACGTCGACGGCGGCAATGCGGTGGCCGGGACCGTCGTCTACATGCCTTGCCAGGGCGGCGTCGAGGCAATCCAGACCAGCCCGTCGCTGAGCGTGCTGTGGCAGGCCGCCAGCGGGACGCCCGGACCGCCGATTACCGCCGGCGGCCTCGTATGGTCGATCAACCAGAGCGGCACGCTCTACGGCATCAACCCCGCGAACGGCGCGACGGAGCAACAGGTCTCCATCGGCGCTGTGGCCAACCACTTCCCGACGCCGTCGGTGGGCGACGGCCTGCTGCTGGCCCCGGCGAGCGCGCAGGTCGTGGCCTTCTCCGGCTCGGCCGGCCTGCCGGGCCCGCCCTCAGCGCCGCCTGCCGCGCCGCCGAACTCCTCGTACTGGCTGGTGGCGTCGGACGGGGGCATCTTCAACTTCGGCAACGCCGGCTTCTACGGATCGTCGGGCAGCATCGCGTTGAACAAGCCGGTTGTCGGGATGGCACCGACGGCAGCCAAGGATGGGTACTGGCTGGTGGCCTCCGACGGGGGCATCTTCAGCTACGGCGGTGCCGGTTTCTTCGGATCGGAGGGCGGCAAGCCACTGAATGCGCCGATCGTCGGCGTGGCGGCCACGCCGGACGGGGGTGGGTACTGGCTGGTCGCGTCGGACGGGGGGATCTTCGGCTTCGGCGACGCGCTCTTCTACGGCTCCATGGGCGGCAAGCCGTTGAACAAGCCGATCGTCGGGATGGCGGCCACCCCGGACGGAGGTGGGTACTGGCTGGTCGCGTCGGACGGGGGGATCTTCGGCTTCGGGGATGCGACGTTCTACGGCTCCATGGGCGGAAAACCGTTGAACAAGCCGATCGTCGGTATGGCCGCCACCTCCGACGGGCTCGGCTACTGGCTGGTCGCGTCGGACGGCGGGGTCTTCAACTTCGGCGACGCCCTCTTCTACGGCTCCGCCGGTGGCACCCCACTGAACAAGCCGGCGGTCGGCATGGCGGCGACGCCCGACAACCGCGGGTACTGGATCGGCGCGTTTGACGGCGGGATCTTCAATTACGGAGACGCCAACTTCTACGGCTCCATGGGCGGGACCGTACTGAACAAGCCGGTGGTGGGCCTGGCCTCGGGGAGCTGACGCTCCAGCATCTCGCGGGCGCTCTCGGCTCGAGTTGATGGAGGGCCGTGATCCCGGCCGGGTCGGAGCGCATCCGCGGCAGCGCTGCCGTGGCGCGGCAACGTGTGACGGCCCGACGGCAGACGGCACGGACGGCACGGACGGCGCCGACGGCACCCGCCTCGGCGCCCCGGCGGGCACCCACGCGATGATGCACCGGTGAGTCCTGCCCCCCTGCTCCTCCTGACCGGGTCCCCTGGATGCGGCAAGACCACGGTGGCGCCGCTGATCGCCGACCGTCACGAGCTCTCGGTCTGCCTCGACCTGGATTGGTTCTTCGCCAAGCTTCGTCGCGGGGCCGTCGAACCCTGGCGGGAGGAGGCGCACACCCAGAACCGGATCGTGCTCCGCGCCGCGGCCGGGGCGGTGGCCTCGTTCGCCGAAGGGGGCTACTTCACGGTCGCCGAGGGCATCCTCTATCCGTTCATGCTCGACCTCTTCGCCATGGCGTGCGAACCGCACGGCGTCACGATGAACTACGCCGTGCTGCGCGCCCCGATCGGCGTCGTCCAGCAGCGCGTGCAGGACCGCAAGGTCGAGCCGCCGCACGCCGGCGCGCTCGCCGACGCCGCCGTGGTGGACGACTTGTGGACGCAGTTCGAGAGCCACGGGGTCGAAGAGCGCCACCGCGTTGACTCGGGCGAGCGCGGACCACGAGAGGTGGCCGAGGAGATCGATCACCGGCTCGAAGCAGGTGAGTTCCGCCTGTAGCTTCGGAGCCGAGCTCCGGGCGGCTACCGCCCGGCAGGGCGTCGGCGCGCTCGTTGCGGTCGAGCTACTTGCCGCCGGCGGCGAGCCGCTGCTTGGTGGTGAGGTGGATCGGGTCCTTGTCGAAGTCCTTCAGGACGTGCTTGCCGAACGTCTCGACGGCCTCCTGGCACGACTCGATGGACATGGTCGTCGAGAGCATCCCGAAGGCCAGCTGGTCAGCACCCGTCGCGGCAAAGCTCTCGATGGCCTTGCCCACCTCGTCGGGGGTTCCGACGGCGGTGACACCGGCTGCAATGCCGGCGTCGAGCGTGTCCGCGTCAATGGGGGGAATGATCTCGGGCCACTCGGGTACGCCAGAGGGCCTGGGAAAAGTGTCGAGGTAACGGAACACCAGGCTCAGGTGGTAGTTCGAGTCGGCCTCGAGGAACGTCTTGCGCGCCTTGGCGCCGTCCTCCATGCAGATCATCTGCGTGGTGATCATCACGTTGTTGTTGACGAAGCCACCCACCGGGTTGGTGCAGTCCTCGATCTTCTCCTTGTAGCGGCTCACGAGCGGTGTGAGCTGGTCGGGCGTCGAGAAGCCGAAGCAGAGGACGCCGACGCCGAGCTCCGCGGCCAGGTCGAACGTGGACGGGCTGCCGGCCGCCATCCAGATCGGCGGGTGGGGCTTCGAGTAGGGCTTGGGCAGGACGTTGCGAGTCGGCATGGAGAAGAACTTGCCGTCGTAGCTGTAGTCCTCGTCCTTCCACATGCGCACGATCTGCGGCAGGGTCTCGGCCACCATCTCGCGGGTGAGGTCGGAGTCCTGAATGCCGAAGCCCTTCTGCTCGGTCGTCGACGAACCGCGTCCGGTGCCGAACTCGAAGCGACCCTCCGAGAGGTGGTCCAGCATCGCCACCCGCTCGGCAATGCGCGCCGGGTGGTTGACCGGCGGCGTGATGTTGAAGATGCCCGAGCCGATGTGGATGTTGTTCGTCTTGGCCGCCACGAAGGCGAGGAACGACTCGGAGGCCGACAGGTGGGAGTACTCGGTTAGGAAGTGGTGCTCGGAGGCCCAGGTGTACTTGAAGCCGGCCCGGTCGGCCGCCACGATGAACGCGACCTCGTCCATGATGCGGTCGTGCTCGGCCGATGCGCCGTGCTGCTCGCGGTACCGGGGCAGCACGCATGCGGCGTTGAAGATGCCGAATTCCATGGGTTCGCACGTCCTCGTCTACGGTGCCGCGGTCCGTTCCGCAGGCGTTCCTGCGACGCTAACACGGGGCCGACTAAAGTGCAACGTGTTCCATTAATGGGACCTCCATCCCAGGTCAGAGACGTTTGGAGATGCGGTGAACCCAGCGGACGTGCAGCCAGGAGCGGCCGGCGGCCCACCGGCAGCGCCGCTCGACACCATCGCCGGCGCCGTCCTCGCCCGGGCCGGCGACGACGCGCTCGGACTGGTGGCGAACGACCTCCGCCTGTCCCATGCCGAGGTGGCCGCCCGGGCGGCGGCACGGGCGGCCTGGCTGCGGGCCGCGCGCCGGGACGGCCCCTTCCACGTGGCCGTCCTGCTCGACAACGTGCCCGAGTTCGTCTGCTGGCTCGAGGCGGCCGCGCTGGCCGGCGCCGTGGTGGTCGGAGCCAACCCGACCCATCGGGGTGACGAGCTGGTGCGGGATCTCACGCACACCGAGTGCCAGTTCCTGGTCACCGATTCGACCTACCTCCCTCTGGTGGAGGGGTCTCACATCGGCGACGCGCTCGGAGCGGTCTCGCGCGACAACCGGCGCGTGCTCGTGCTGGACACCCACCATGCGCACGACGCCCTGCACGCACCGGATGCCCTGGACCCGTACGCGGGGGCGGAGCCGGCGGACGTGGCCGATCCGTCCGTGTCACCCGAGACCCTGGGCTACCTCCTCTTCACCTCCGGGACCTCGGGTGCACCCAAGGCCTGCCTGTGCTCTCAGGGCCGGCTGGCGCGCATCGGCGCCATCGTGGCCCAGATGTACGCGTTGTCACCGGCGGACGTGTGCTATCTCGCCATGCCGCTGTTCCACTCCAACGCGCTGATGGCCGGCTGGGCGCCTGCGCTGATGGCGGGTTCGGCCTCTGCCCTCCCCTCGTCGGGCCGCTTCTCCGCAACCGGTTTCCTCCCCGACGTCCGGGCCACGGGCGCGACGTACTTCAACTATGTCGGGAAGCCGCTGTCCTATATCTTGGCCACGCCCGAGCAGCCGGACGACGCCGACAACCCGCTGGTGCGCGCCTTCGGCAACGAGGGCACCACCGAGGACGTCGCCCGTTTCTCCGTGCGCTTCGACGTCGCCGTCACCGACGCGTACGGGTCAACCGAGGGCGGCGCCACCGTGTCGCGCACGCCCGACACCCCGCCGGGTGCACTGGGCCGAGCACCGGAAGGCACCGTGGTGCTCGATCCGGCCAGCGAGACCGAGTGCCCGCCGGCCCGCTTCGACGACAACGGCCGGCTGCTGAACGCGGAGGAGGCGATCGGCGAGCTGGTATCGAAGGCCGGCGGTGCCGGCTTCGAGGGGTACTGGCGCAACGGCGAAGCCGAGCAGGCCCGGCTCCGTGAGGGCTGGTACTGGACGGGCGACCTGGCCTATCGAGACAGCGCCGGGTTCTTCTACTTCGCCGGCCGCGATCACGACTGGCTGCGCGTCGACGGGGAGAACTTCGCGTCGGCTCCCATCGAGCGGATCCTGCAGCGGCACCCCGACGTCGTGCTGGCCTCCGTCTACGCCGTCCCCGACCCGGTCGTTGGCGACCAGGTCATGGCGGCGGTGCAGCTCCGGCCCGGCCTGGACACCCTCGACCCCGACGGGCTGGTCGACTTCCTGGCCGCCCAGAGCGACCTCGGAACCAAGTGGGCGCCGCGCTTCGTGCGCCTGAGCGCATCGTTGCCCGCCACCGCCACCAACAAGGTGCTCAAGCGTTCGCTGCGGGCGGAGCGCTGGAACTGCGCCGACCTCGTGCTGTGGCAACCCGAGAAAGGCGGCCCGTACGAGTTGCTGCAACCCCGCGATGCGGCGGAACTCGAGGCGGCCGTGGGCCATCGCCCCATCTGAGTCATTGCGCCCCCACAACGGGGCGGTGTCCGTCCCGAAGTTCCGCCCGCACCCGTTCAGCGGTCGACGCCGAGCACCAGCCCGCTGGTCGGCACGCCGGTCCCCGCCGTCACCACGACGTGCTCCAGCCCGGCGACCTGGTTGACCGAGGTACCACGGACCAGCCGGACGCCCTCGGCGATCCCGTTCATGCCGTGCAGGTAGGCCTCGCCGAGCTGGCCACCGTGCGTGTTGAGGGGGAGTGCCCCTCCGAGTTCGAGGCGCCCGCCGCGCACGAAGTCCTTGGCCTCACCCTTGGCACAGAACCCCAGCTCCTCCAGCTGGTACAGGACGTAGGGGGTGAAGTGGTCGTAGAGGATGGCGGCCTGCATGTCGCTCGGGCCGAGCCCCGAGGTCTCCCACAGCTGACGGGCCACCACCGCCATCTCGGGCAGGCCCAGCAGGTCGTCGCGGTAGTAGCTGGTCATCATGTCCTGGCCGGCTCCGGAGCCCTGCGCCGCCGCCCGAATGACGACCGGGTCGTTGCGCAGGTCACGGGCGCGCTCGAGGGAGGTCACCACAAGCGCCTGTCCCCCGTCGGTCTCCTGGCAGCAGTCGAGCAGGTGCAGCGGCTCGACGATCCAGCGGCTGGCCTGGTGCTCTTGGAGGGTGATCGGTTGCTCGTAGAACCATGCTTTGGGGTTGGTCGCCGCATGTTTGCGATCCGCCACCGCCACTCGCCCGAGATCCTCGCTCGTGGCGCCGGTCACGTGCAGGTAACGCTGCGCCGCCATGGCCACCCACGACGCCGGGGTGAGGAGGCCGACGGGCAGGTACGAGGCCATGTGCGCGTTCTCCGCGGTCGGCAGCGGAACCCTCCCCTGAACACCGGCGCCGAACCGGCTGCCCGACCGCTCGTTGAAGGCGCGGTAGCAGACCACGACGTCGGCCACGCCCGAGGAGACGGCCAGCGCCGCCTGCTGAATGGTGGCGCACGCCGCCCCGCCGCCGTAGTGGATGCGGCTGAAGAAGGTCAGATCGCCGATGCCGAGGCTGCGGGCGATGTCGATGTCGGGATTGGTGTCCGAGCTGAACGTCACCATCCCCTGCACCTCGGACGGAGCGAGGCCGGCGTCCGCCAGGGCGGCCGCCACAGCCTCGACGGCCAGCCGCAGCTCGGAGCGGCCCGAGTCCTTGGAGAACTCGGTCGCCCCGATGCCGGCGACGGCGGTCGAACCCGAGAAGGAGTGGGAACGCGCCATCAGGCTCGTGCTCCTCGTGCTCCTCGTGCTGGCTCGGATCCGTCGGACCCCTCGGATGGCTCGTCCTCCAGAGGGAGGAGCACGGCCACCGTGCCGGTGACGTGGTCACCCTGGTCGTTGGCGCCCCGGATCGAAACGGTCACGCTGCCGTAGGTGCCGTCGTCGCTGAGCGGGCCCTTCTCCACGACCGAGCCGGTCAGCGTCATGGTGCAGTCGGGATAGTTCGGCGCGCCCAGCCGGATGTTCACCTCCGACACCCTGCTGCGCGGACCCGACCAGTCGGTCACGTAGCGCCCGACCAGTCCGTTGGTTGTCAAGATGTTCATGAAGATGTCCTTGGAACCCCGCTCCTGGGCCAGCACCGAATCGTGGTGCACGTCCTGATAGTCGCGACTGGCGAGGGCGCCCGAGACGATCAGCGTGCGCGTGATCGGCAGCACCAGGGTGGGGAGCTCGTCGCCCACCGCCACGCCGGCGAAGGTGGGTCCGGACAGATCGAGTGCACCCGGGGGTGGTGGGTTCGGCGGCACGGTCACCGCACCGCCCCGGCCCGGGCCAACGCCTGCTCGGCGATGGCCGCCCCCAGCCGCGCCAGCTGCGCGCTTGGGCCACCCAGGAGGAGCTCGATCTGCTTGCCCCACAAGAAGTAGCGGTGGATCGGGTACGAGATGTCCGCACCCATGCCCCCGTGGAGGTGCTGGGTGGCGTGCACCGTCCGCTGCCCGCGTTCGGCTGCCTGCCACTTGGCCACCCGGGCCGCGTCGGCGGCATCGCGGCCGGTGTCGAAGCGCCACGCCGCGTTCTGCCACGTGACCCGCATCGCCTCGATGTCGATGGCGGCGTCGGCGGCCCGCAGCATCGTGCCTTGGAAGGTGCTGAGGGGTCGCCCGAACTGCTGGCGCGTGTTGAGGTACGTCGCCGTCTTCGTGAGCGCGGCCTCGCACACGCCGACCTGGAGCGCGCACAACCCGATGGTGGCGGCCACGAGCACGACGTCGAGGGCGGCGCGACCTTGGGCCGGACCGACGAGGACGTCTCCCGGCGCCAGGGCCACGCCGCTCAGCTGCAGGTGGGGGTGGATCTCGCGATTGGTGGTGGCCGCCTCCTCGAGCGTGACGCCCGTTGCGCGCGGATCGACGAGCGCCAGCACCACGCCGCCGTCCCCCGTGCGCGCCGGCACGACGATGCGCTCGGCCAGGTGGGCCTGGGGCACGGCGAGCTCGGATCCATCCAGGACCCAGCCCTCGCCCCGGCTCGTGGCGCGCACGGGCGGAGTCGACGTCGGGCTGGTCGCGCTCCCGGACACGGCCGCCGTGAGGATCACCTCGCCGGCGACGACGCCGGGCAGCCAGCGGGCGCGCTGCTCCGAAGTGCCGAAGCGTGCCACGGGGAGCGCCCCGAGCACGAGGGTGGCCCACAGCGGCACCGGGGCCACCGCGTTGCCCTGTGCCTCGAGGAGGAGGCAGAGCTCCATCAGTCCGTAGCCCGCGCCGCCGTCGGACTCGGGCACGGCGAGCCCCAGGAGGTCGGCGTCGGCCAGTGCCCGCCACAGGTGGCGGTCGATGCGCTCGGCACTGGCCTCCACCGCGGCAATGCGCTCGGCGTCCACCAGGCCCGAGAAGAGCCCGGTCGCCGCCTCGGAGACCGCCGACTGCTCGTCGCTCAGCTTGAAGTCCATCAGGCTCCCTCCTCCGCCGGAACGAACACGGGCAGGGACAGCTCCTCGTCGTGGTCGACGAACTCGGCCCGCACCGCCATGCCGATCTCGATGTCATCGAGCTCGACGCCACCGAGGTTGGCCACCACCCGCGTCCCCTCCTCCAGCTCGATCAGTCCGATCGGCAGCGGGTACTCGAACGACGGAACCTGGGGGTAGTGCACCACAACAAAGGAGTACACGGTGCCGCGGCCGCTCGACACCACGGTGTCCCACTCGAGCGAGCCGCAGGTGCCGCAGGCCGGCAGCGCCGGATGGCGCAGGGTGCCGCACGAGGTACAACGCTGGATCAGCAACTGGTGCCGGCGGGCGCCCTCGAACCAGAACGCGTTGTCGGGGGTGATGGCCGGCCGCGGGCGCGGCAGGCGCGGTGGGCGGGGGGGTGTGCGCTCGGGCGGCAGGAACTTGAGGATGCGGAAGCGCATGGTGGCGACCGGCTCCCCAGCGTCGAAGAGCGCCTGCACCTGCTCGGTCGACACCGGCCACACGGGAACGTCGGCGTCGGGAACGGCCACATAGTCGAGCCGGGTCGTGATGAAGCGCCCGGTGCCCAGCCCGGTGCGCTTGGGGTCCGAGATCGCCTCGATCACCGAGCGCACCACCAGCCGGTCCCCCACCACCAGGGGACGCCCGTAGCGCTGCTCGCAATTGGTGGCCACCACGGAGGTCAGTCCCTCGTCGTCGAGGAGGCGCATCATGGTCTCGTTGGGCCCGCTCTCCTGCTCGGCGGCCCCCGCCGCCCGGGCCTCGTCGGCGAGCACCGAGGCGCGCAGGCCCCGCATGATCCAGGCCTGGAGCATTGTCGGCGGGGCGATCGCCTGTTCGTAGCCCGCCGCACGCGCCGCCTCGTCGGACACGTACACCGGGTTGTGGTCGCCCATTGCCTCGACCCAGTGCCTGATCATCGGCACATTGACCGCGTCGGGCGCCAGGCTGGGTGCGCCGGCCGCCTGCCCGACCAGCGCCGCCAGCTCGGCGCCGTGGTCCGGGTACGCCGCCAACTCCTCGAAGCGCCCGGACGCCGCCGCGCTCACCGTGACCCCCGGGTCATCCCCAGCCCGGCCGTGGCCACGATCTCACGCTGCACCTCGTTCACCCCGCCGCCGAACGTGTTGACCTGCGCCTGGCGCGCCGTCGCCTCGAGCCGGCCCCGCAGCAAAGCGCCCGGCGAGCCGGGGACGAGATAGCCCGCCGTGCCCGCCACCCCCAGCAGCAGGCGCACCACCTCGAGGAACCGCTCGGTGCCGAAGACCTTGATCGAGGACGACTCGGCTCCGGTGAGCTCGCCGTCGGCCACGTGCACCGCCATGCGCCAGTTGAGCAGCCACATCGCCTGGAGCTCGGCGTGGCACTTGGCGAGATCCATCTGCACCCAGCCCTGGTCGATCAGCGTCCTACCGTCGTCGGTCGGCTGCGCCGCCGCCCAGTCCACGATGTCCTCGTAGAGCGAGATGGCCAACCCGCTCCACGCCGCCAGCCCCACCCGTTCGTGGTTGAGCTGGGTGGTGATCATGCGCCAGCCCTCGTTCTCGTCACCGACGCGGTTGGCCACGGGGACGCGCACGCCGTCGTAGAACGTCTGCGTCGTCGTCAGCCCGCCCACGGTGTGGATGATCGACCACTCGAAGCCCGGCGCGGCGGTGGGCACGCACAGGATCGAGATCCCCTTGTGCTTGGGCACGTCGGGATCGGTGCGCACGGCCAGCCAGACGTAGTCGGCCTGGTCGGCGCCGCTGGTGAAGATCTTCGCCCCGTTCACGACGTACTCCTCGCCGTCGCGCACCGCCCGCGTCCGCAGCGACGCCAGGTCGGTGCCGGCCTCGGGCTCGGTGTAGCCGATGGCGAAGTTCAGCTCGCCGGCGAGGATCTGCGGCAGGAAGAACGACTTCTGCTCGTCGGTGCCGAAGCGCATGATGGTCGGCCCGACGGTGTTGATGGTGACGAAGGGGAACGGCGCACCGGCGCGCCGCGTCTCGTCGAAGAAGATGAACTGGTCCGTCGCCGGCCGGCCCTGGCCGCCGAACTCGCTCGGCCACCCGATGCCGAGCCAGCCGTCCTTGCCGATCTGGCGCACCACCTGACCCCAGGCCTCGCCGCCCTCGCCCCCCTCGGCCAGCCCGGCGCGCACCTCGTCGGTGAGCAGCTCGCCGTAGTAGCGACGCAACTCGGCGCGCAGCTGCTGCTGTTCGGGGCTCTCTTCGAGGAACATCGTGGGGCAGCCTCGCGTGCACTCGGCGGTCCCTGCCAGGTCAAGGCCGCACGGCCAAAACTGTAACACGTTCTCGTTTGTGCGGTTCGGTCCGTGGCGGCTCGGGCCGGGCCGGGCGGGCCGCCGCCCCGGTCCGCTTCGAGCTGGTTCCGGCGGCCTCCGTCGTTCAGCCCGCGGCGCTCTCGACGGCGCCCACGAGCGCTCCGAGGTGCCGCTCCCACCCTTCGCGGTGCGAGGGGCGCGTGCCGGCGGGCAGGTCGCGGTGCGTCAGCGTGACCACGGTGTCGTCAGTCTCGGCGACGAGGACGACCTCGACCGTGCTGCTGCCGACCGGCAGCTCGTCGTCTCCCGGGATCCCCCAGGTGAACACGACTCGATGGGGCGGATCCACCTCGACGTAGGAGCCCCGGGCCCTTCCGCCATCCACGTCGACGGCGAAGATTCCGCCGGGCTGCGGATCGAGGTCCGCCTTCTCGGCGAGCCACGTCATGACGAGGTCCGGGTCGGTGAAATACGGGAACACGACCTCGAGCGGTGCGGCGATGCGGACGCTGGCGACGACGGGGTCCCGCGTTGACATGGTCATCTCGTTTCTCTCGGGTATGCCTCTTCGACCACCTGCTTCAGCCGGCCCAGCGCGTCGGGCCAGAATTCCTCGAGCAGATCGCGCAGCGGCTCGAGCGCCGCGGAGCGGAAGAAGTAGAGGCGTCGGGTGCCCTGGCGCCGCTCGTCAAGGAGGCCGGCCCGTTTGAGGACGCTGAGATGCTGGCTGACCGCCTGCTGGGTCAGCTCGAAGTTGGTGGCGATCTGTCCGGCGGGGAGCTCGCCGTGCTGGACGAGGCGGAGTATCTCGCGCCGGTGCGGGTCGGCCAGCGCCCGCAGCACCGCATCGGGCGCCACCGAGCTCGCATTCTCCGCGCTCCCGTTCATGATGACATCCGCTGCTCAGGACTCGCTGTCCGCGTCACGGTCACCATGTCCGTGCCGATAGGGGTGGCCCGCACCGTCGTCGACGTAGTCCACCAGGCTGGCCAGGTAATGCGTCCACCCTTCGTGACACATGTCGAAGCACTCGAGTTGTGGGGTCAGACCGTGGTGCCGGAAGCGCAGTTCGGTGCCCGCGCCGACCGGCTCCAGCTCGAAGACGATGGTGGTTCCATCCCACTCCGGGGTGTGCGGAGCGCGCTCCACCTTCCACTCGACGCGCCGTGCGTCGACCGCCGCGGCCTCCATGACGATCAGCCGGTCGCTGCCGAACCCGACCTCGAAGGTGCCACCCTCGCCGGGCGAGCCGATCGTCGATCCCCACCAGCCGTCGATGCCGGCGGTGGTACGGAGGGCTTCGAGCACCGTCTCGGGCCCGGCGGTGAAGGTAATCGTGCGCCGGAAGTCCCCGGCGGTCTCGGTGGGGTCGATTGCGGTGCTCATGGGACATCCTTTCGATAGTTCACAATTGATTACTTGTACAAGTATCTAATTGTTGATGCCGGATGTCAACCCCTCACGCCCTCACTCTCGGCGGGACCTCCGACGCGTGGGGCCGAGGCGAAGAGGTTGAGCCCCAGACCCTCCGAGAGGTACGTCGTGATGCGCTGGCCCCGCACGCTGTTCCCCGCCTCGTCGAGCGGTGGGGAGAAGGTCCCGACGCCCCCCTTTCCCGGCGACACGGTGACCAGCCCACCGCTGACCCCGCTCTTGCCGGGCAGGCCCACGTCGTAGAGCCACTCGCCGGAACGCTCGTAGAGCCCGGAGGTGGCCAAGACGGCCAGGACATGCCGGCAGCGGCTCGACGCGATGACCCGCTCGCCCGTCAGCGGGTTGACGCCGCCGTCGGCCAGCGTCGCCCCCATCACGGCGAGGTCCCGCGCGCTCGACGCGCAAGGCGCACTGGCGGGTGTACACATCGGTGGCGACCTCGGGATCGCAGTACATGCGCCCGTAGCCGTACAAGAGGTGTGCGATCCCGCGGTTGCGGAAGTTCGTCGCCGCCTCGGACTCGTACACGTCGTCGTCCATGACCAAGCGCCTCCCGGCGAACACCGACAGCGCGGCGACGATCCGTTGGAACTTCTCGTCGCCTGTCTCCCCCGGCACGAGGCTCGTGGTGGCCAGGGCGCCGGCATTGACCATGGGGTTCATCGTCCGGTCGGCGTTGAGCTCGACGGCCATCACCGAGTCGAAGGGGAGCCCGGTGCTGTTGACGCCGAGAAGGCGGCGCGCGTCCCCTGGCCCGAGGGCGTCGCACACCAGGGCGAAGACGAAGAGCTTGGAGATGCTCTGGATGCTGAACTCCTGATCGGCGTCGCCGATGGCGAACAGCCGCCCGTGTACGCCGGCGACACACACACCGAAGGCGTCCGGCCGGGCCTTGGCCAGGGCGGGGATGTAGTCGGAGACGGTGCCCTCGTCGAGATGCCGGAAGCGCTCGTAGCCGGCTGACACCACGGCCTGCACGTCGGTGTCGGAGGGAAGGTCTCCGGTCGAGACCCGTTCCACCGCCGGGAAGTCGTCGCGGAGGGTGTCGTCGTCCATGGCGAGCGGTCCGCTAGGCCCGGGTGGGCCCGTCCGTCACGCCGTCTCCGGCGAGCGGCGGGAGCCCGTCGACGCGCGTCGACGCCGGCCGACACCCGCGTTGGTGCGGGTATCGGCCGGGAACACCGATCGCGTGGAGGCGCAGGGCCAGGCAGTGGGTCAACGTCTCGTCCTCGCTCTCGCCCGTCCGATGGCGGCGTCTCTCGACGGGCGCTCCGGGAACATAGCGCCGGGCTCGAGCCCGGCGTGCCGTCCCGCGCTGCCACGGCCTCGTCCGGGATGGCGAATCTGTGCCTATGATCGCTGACACACGTTCTAGTAATTGCCTTGAAAGGGCAGGCACCAGGCGGCACACGGCGGTCGCCGGCGTGCGCGAAAGGGGGGCCCTTGAGCCTCGAGGAGATCGACCTCATCGACGGGCGCAACTTCGTGGCCGGGGTGCCCCACCACTGGTTCGCCGAACTGCGACGGGAGGCTCCCGTCTACTGGCACCCCGAGGCGGTCGCCCCTCGCGGCGGGTTCTGGGCTGTCACCCGCTACGACGACTGCGTGCAGGTCAACCGCGACTGGGAGCACTTCTCTTCGGCGCGCCGCGGCTCCCTGTTCAACGAGATGGACGACGACCAGTTGGCCCAGCAGCAGCTGATGATGGTCAACATGGACCCGACCATGCACACGCGCTACCGCCGCCTGGTCAACAAGGGCTTCACTCCCAAGATGGTGCGCGACCTGGAAGAGCAGATCATCGGGTACGCCGACGGCATCATCGATGCCGTGTGCGAGCGCGGCACGGCCGACTTCGTCGAGGAGATCGCCGCCGAGCTCCCCCTCCTCGTCATTGCCGAGCTGCTCGGCGTGCCCCAGGAGGACCGCCGCATGGTCTTCGACTGGTCGAACCGGATGATCGGCGCGGAGGATCCCGAGTACCAGATGCCCGGCGCCGACCCGGGCGAGGCCGCCATGCAGGTGTACGGCTACGCCGAGGAGCTGGCGTCCAATCGACGGCTCCACCCCAAGCAGGATCTCATTTCGGTCCTCATCGACGCGGAGGTCGAGGGTGAGAAGCTCGACCAGCTCGAGCTCGACCTGTTCTTCCTGCTCCTCATCGTCGCGGGGAACGAGACCACGCGGAACCTCATGTCGGGTGCCATGACCGCCTTCTTCGACCACCCGGACCAATGGGAGCTGCTGCGCCAGGACCGCTCGTTGTTGTCGGGCGCGGTGGAGGAGATGCTGCGCTACGTCACGCCCGTCATGCACTTCCGCCGTACCGCGGCCACGGACATGGAGCTGCGCGGGCAGGAGATCAAGGAGGGCGACAAGGTCGTCTTCTGGCACACCTCGGCCAACCGCGACGAGGCGGCCTTCGAGAACCCCGACACGTTCGACGTCACCCGCTCCCCCAACAACCACATCGCGTTCGGGGGTGGCGGCCCGCACTTCTGCCTGGGTGCGAACCTTGCCCGCATGGAGATCATGGTGATGTTCGACCGCCTGCTGGCGCGCCTGCCCGACCTCCGGCTCGACGGCGAGGTCCAGCGGCTGCAGTCGAACTTCATCAACGGCACGAAGCACATCCCCGTCGCCTTCGCACGGACAGCACCCATCGGGGGCACCCCGCTACCAGCCAGAGCGCGCTGAGGTCGCCGCGGTGTCCGAGCGCGGGGTTCGCTTCCACCAGTCTGTCGCTTTCCTGCCCACCCGTCAGGTGGTCCCCCTGGCCCAGGCCTGTGACGAGCTCGGCTACGGCGGCATGTACGTCTCCGATCACCTCTTCAACCCGCGCCAGCTCGAGTCGCGCTACACCTACTCGGTCCACGAGGACGGCTCGCCCGGCTGGGGGCCCGACACGGCGTGGCCCGACCCCATGTGCGTGATCTCGGCCCTGGCGAGCGTGACCGAGAACCTGCTCTTCACCACCGGCATCTACATCGCCCCCGTGCGCGACCTGATGACGGTGGCCAAGACGGTCGGCACGACCGCCGTGCTGGCGGACAACCGCCTGCGCCTCGGCGTCGGCGTGGGGTGGTGCAAAGAGGAGTTCGACCAGACGGGACAGGACTTCACGAGCCGGGGCAAGCGACTGGACGAGATGATCGTCGCTCTGCGCGCGCTGTGGCGCGGCGGCTGGGTCGAGTTCCACGGCGACTACTACGACGTCCCGCAGTGCCAGATCGAACCCGCCCCCACCGAGGCGGTGCCGATCATCGGCGGCGGCCACTCCCCTGTCGCTCTGCGACGGACGGCGGCGCTGTGCGACGGCTGGATCGCCGCCGGCGCCTACTCCGAGGAAGAAGCGTGGCTCCACCTCGCCGAGCTGCGCGACGCGCTCAAGAAGGCCGGCAGGGACGAGGACGAGGAGGGCTTCAGCATCTACCTGTCGCTCAACGAGCGACCGAACGTGGACCTGTACCGTCGCTTCGCCGACGCCGGGGTGACTGATTTCGTGTGCGCGCCCTGGATGTTCGTCGACGTCGCACCGGGCACGCCCGACGACGAGGCGCTCGCCGCGCGCCTCGTCGCGGTGCGGTGGTTCGCCGAGAAGATCGTGGCCCGGGTCTGACACACTCGGGGACGACGCGAAAGGAGCCGCACGTGAAGACGATGAAGATCGGCTTGCAACTGGGCTACTGGGGCTCGGGTCCACCGCCCAACGCGGTGGAGCTCGTGACGGAAGCCGACCGCCTCGGCTACGACTCGGTGTGGACGGCTGAGTCCTACGGCTCCGACGCCCTGACCCCGCTGGCCTGGTGGGGTTCGCGCACCGAGCGGGTCCGCCTCGGCACGTCGCTGTGCCAGCTCTCCGCGCGCACTCCCACGGCCATGGCCATGGCCGCGCTGACCCTCGACCACCTCTCCGGCGGCCGTTTCGTCCTCGGCCTCGGGGTCTCGGGCCCCCAGGTGGTCGAAGGCTGGTACGGCCAACCCTTCCCGGCCCCGCTGGCTCGCACCCGCGAGTACGTCGATGTCGTCCGCCAGGTCCTCGCCCGCGAGAAGCCGGTCACCAACGCGGGCCCGCACTATCCGCTGCCGTATCCAGGCGGCACCGGGTTGGGCAAGCCGCTCAAGCCGATCGTGCACCCGCTGCGGGCGGACATCCCGATCATCCTGGGCGCCGAGGGTCCCAAGAACGTCGCCCTGGCCGCCGAGATCGCCGATGGCTGGTTCCCCATCTTCTTCTCCCCCCGTGCGATGTCCTCCTTCGAGGCTTCCCTCGACGAGGGCTTCGCACGGCCGGCGGCCCGTCGCAACGCGGCGGACTTCGAGGTGCTGGCCTTCGCCCCCACCGTGATCAACGACGATACCGACGCGGCGGCAGACGGGTTCCGGCCCTATCTCGCGCTCTACATCGGCGGCATGGGCGCCAAAGAGATGAACTTCCACTTCGACGTCTTCGCGCGCATGGGCTACGAGGAGGTGGCCCACAAGATTCAGGACGCCTATCTCGACGGCCGCAAGGACGACGCGGCGGCGGCCGTCCCCACCGCCATGGTGGAGGACATCGCGCTCGGTGGGGCCGGTGGCGAAGATCCGCGACGACCTCGAGGCCTGGCGCGAGTCACGCGCCACCACCATGCTCATCAACGGGGACGTCGCCACCCTGCGCACCATGGCCGAGCTCGTGCTCGGCTAGTTCACACCCCGCTGATCATCCGGCAGGCGTCACGACCTCCGGACCCGATCACACCGCCCGGGGCCCTGCCGCGGCCGGACCGACGTAGACCGAATCGCCGAACCCGAGGATGGGGATGAAGATGAAGTTCAAGAAGATCAGCCCCACAGCGAACGCCGTGCTCTTGGCGAACGACTTCGCCAGATCGATGGCGATGATGATGCTGATGACGAACACCACGATCCAGCCCACGAACGGGATGAGCGCGATCAGGAACAGCAGCAGCCACCACCCCGGTCGGCCGATGACCTTGAGCAGGACGTAGATGTTGTAGATGGGGATGATGGCCGCCCAACCCGGATGGCCCGCCTTGACGAACACCTTCCACAGCGCGGCGATCTCGAAGACAATGATCGCGATGTAGACGAGGACGAGGATCGCCACCAGTCCACCGTCGGTAGAGGCAAGCATCAGCGCTGACAACGGCCCTCCGGTTCTGCCCGCGTGCGTGAGGACGGACGACAAATCGTAGGCTTCCTGCATTCCCCGATGCATGGATGCTCAGCAGGCATTCACTGATCGGTCACACTGATCGGCCACAATGCCGTGCATGACCTTGTTCGACGTGACCGACCTCATCGGGTCCGAGCCGCGGGCGCAGTCGGAACCACCTGAACCACCTGAGGCAGGTGAGATCGTCCTCCCGACACCGCCTCGCGGCGACGCCAGCGATCCCGAGGCCGCGCCCGAGGTGGAGGTCCGCGTCAGCGCGCGCCGCAAGAAGACGTCGGAAGCCAAGTGGGTCGGTGGACGGATCGTCGTCTCGCTGCCCGCCCACCTCGACATCGAGAGCCGGCAGAAGACGATCGACTGGTTGGTGGACCGGCTGCTCACGCGACACCGTCTGCAGTCCTCGACGAGCGACGACGCGCTCCTGGCCCGGGCGATCGAGCTGAGCGACCGCTACCTGGTCGGGACGCGTCCGGCATCGGTCCGGTGGGTGACCAACCAGACGGCCCGCTGGGGCTCGTGCTCGTACTACTCGGGCCACATCCGCGTCTCGCACCGCCTGCGCGCGGTGCCCGACTGGGTGCTCGACTCGGTACTGGTCCACGAGGTGGCGCACCTGACCCACCCCGACCACTCCCGTGCCTTCCATCGACTGGCCGGCGCGTACCCGCGGCACAAGGAGGCGGGCATCTTCCTCGCCGGCTACGGCCTCGGCCTGGCGAACGGCGCTTCGTAGACCCGAGGCAGGGCGCCGGAGCCGCCGCTGCCCTCCGGGTTCAGACGGGTTCCTCGGCCAGCATCCGCCCCAGCCGGCGCAAGCTCTCGTTCGCGCCACCCAGGGTGAGCTCGATCTGGCCCGTCAAGAGGAAGTAGCGGTGCAGCGGATAGTCGCGGTCGACGCCCACGCCGCCGTGAAGGTGGGACGCCGCGTGGACCACGCGTTGCCCGCCCTCGGCCGCCCAGTACTTGGCCACTGCCACCTCGGAGGCCGCCCCCAGCCCGGCCGCCAGCCGCGAGGCGGCCTGCCATGCCGTGAGCCTGATCGCCTCGGTGTCGACGTAGGCGTCCGCCGCCCGCTGCCCGACCGCCTGGAAGGTCGCAATGGGCTTCTCGAACTGCACCCGGGTCTTGGTGTACTCGGCGGTGAGGTCCAGGGCCGCGGCGCAGGCCCCAGCCTCCTGCACGCAGAGGGCGGTCGTGGCGAACTCGGTGATGAGGGTGATCACCGCGGCACCGTCGGTGTCTTCGCCGAGCAGCCGGTCGGCGCCGACGCTCACGCCGTCGAGCTCGACGATCGCCTCCGGGCGTCCGGTCGTCGTCGTCTGTCGCAACATGGTGAGGCCTGGCGCGTCGGTGTCGACGATGAACACCCCGACTCCGGAAACTGCACCGTCGGTGGTCTGGCAGGTGGCCGGGACCAACACCGCATCCGCCACCAGGGCGGCGGGGACACAGGCCTTCGTCCCCGAGATCAACCATGAGCCGTCCTGCTGCGACGTCGCCGTGGTGGCCGGTTCGGTCCCGCCCGGCAGGATCAAGTCGCCGGCCAGCTCCGCCATGGCCGCCGTGAGCACGGTCTCGCCGCTGGCGACACCGGTCAACCAGGCCTTGCGTTGCGCATCGGTGCCGTAGCGGTCGATGGGCAGCGCGCCGTAGACCATGGTCTCGACCACCGGCACGTAGGCCGCCGTGCGGCCGGCGGCCTCCACCACCAGGCATGCCGCCACGAAGTCGAGCCCCGCGCCACCGACGTCCTCGCCCAGGTGGATGCCGAGCAGGCCGGCGTTCGCCAGCTCGCGCCACAGGTCGCGGTCGAACGGCCCGTCGTCACCCGCCTCGGCCTCGAGCTCCTTGAGCCGGTCGTGGGTCGACCGTTCGCCGAAGATCTGCCCGGCCAGCTCGCGGACGGCTTCTTGCTCTTCGCTGTAGCTGAAGTCCATGGGATCTCCTGTTCGGCGGGCTCAGCGCAGCGACCGCGGCATGCCGAGGCCGAAGATCGCGATGAGGTCCCGTTGGATCTCGTTGGTGCCGCCGCCGAAGGTGAGGATGATCATGGAGCGGGCGTACATCTCCAGGCGGCCGGCGATGACCGCGGCCGGCGACCCGCGCGTCAGATAGCCGGCCTGCCCGAGGATCTCCATGAGGGAGCGAAAGGCGCGCAGGTAGAACTCGGTGCCGAAGACCTTGATGGACGAGGCGTCGGCCACGTCGAGGTGCCCCTGCGTGCCCTGCCACGCCACTTTCCAGTTGATGAGGCGGAGGAACTCGAGCTCGGCGTGCACCCGGGCCAGGTGCTCCTGCACCCACTCCTGGTCCACGACGCGCCGTCCGTCCGGGAGCTTGGTGGCTTGCGCCCACGCCCGCACGTCGGTCAGCACCCGCTCGATGATCCCGGGCGAGCACAGCGTGACCCGCTCGTGGTTGAGCTGGTTCGTGATCAGGTTCCAGCCCTGGTTCTCGCCGCCCACCAGGCTGGTGGCGGGGACCCGCACGTCCTCGTAGAACGTGTAGTTGATGTTGTGGTCCCCCAGGAGCTTCATCGGGACGACCCGGATCCCCGGCGTGTCCATGGGAATCACGAACATGGAGATCCCCTTGTGCTTGGCGACGTTGGGATCGGTCCTGGTGGCCAGCCACACGTAGTCGGCGTCTCCGGCCAGGCTGGTGAAGATCTTGGAGCCGTTGATCACGTACTCGTCCCCGTCGCGCACGGCTCGGGTGGTCAACGAGGCGAGGTCGGTGCCCGAGTTGGGCTCCGTGTAGCCGATGCAGAAGGCGATCTCGCCGGCCAGGATCTTGGGGAGGAAGAACTCCTTCTGCTCCTGGGTGCCGAAGTTCATGATCGTCGGACCCACCGTGTTGATGGTGAGCATGGGGACGGGTGCGCCGCTGCGCATCGACTCGTCGAAGAAGATGAACTGCTCAATGGCGGAGCGGCCCTGGCCACCCCACTCCGTGGGCCAGCCGATGCCGAGCCATCCGTCGCTGCCCATCTGCTTGACCACCTTGCGCACGACGGGCCCGACGCCGCCCGCCTTGGCGAGGCCCTGCTCGACCTCGGGGGTCAGCAGGTTCTGGTAGTAGGCGCGCAGCTCGCTCTTGAGGGCCTGCTGCTCCTCGGTGTAGGCAATCTCCATCGCTGTCCTTCCCGGGTGGCGGGGCCACATCGGCCCACGTCAAACGCCGCGTCGTCGCCGGCTCGCCAGACGGCTCGGCGCGCTAGAACACGTTACAGTCCGCTTCGGGACGCGGCCAATAGGGGCCGGGAGGGCCCCCGCCTACCGGCAAGTAACCTGCAATCCGCCCCGGGGCGGGTTCCCCGGGACACGATCGAACCGAGGAGCCGTCACCATGCCTGAAGCCGTCATCGTCGCCACCGGTCGTACTCCGATCGGGCGGGCCAACAAGGGCTCGCTCGTCGAGTGCCGCCCCGACGACCTCAGCGCCCTCGTGCTGCGCGCCGTGCTCGAGAAGGTGCCGCAGCTCGACCCGGCCACGGTGGAGGACGTGATCCTCGGCTGCGGACAGCCGGCCGGCGAGGCCGGCTACAACGTGGCCCGGGTGGCGGCCATCATGGCCGGCATGGCCGACGTCCCGGGTGTGACCGTCAACCGCTACTGCTCCTCCTCGCTGCAGACGATCCGCATGGCGGCCCACGCCATCCGCGCCGGGGAAGGGGACGTCTTCATTGCGGCCGGCGTCGAGACGGTGAGCCGCTACCGGCACGGCGCGTCGGACACCGGCCCGCACAACGCCGCGTTCGCCGAGGCCGAGGAGCGGACCAAGGTCCGCGCGCCCGCCGTGACCGAGCCCTGGCAGCCTCCCGCGGGCCTGCCCGACGTCTACATCGCCATGGGCCAGACCGCTGAGAACGTCGCCGAGTACGAGAAGGTCGGACGGGCCGAGATGGACGAGTTCGCGCTGCTCTCGCAGACCCGGGCCGTCGAGTCGCAGCAGAACGGCTTCTTCGAGCGAGAGATCATCCCGGTGACCCTCGCCGATGGCACGACCGTGACCAAGGACGACGGGCCCCGGCCCAACACCACGCTGGAGGGGCTGGCCAGCCTCCAGCCTGTCTTCCGCGAGGGCGGGACGGTGACGGCGGGCAACGCCTGCCCGCTGAACGACGGTGCCGCCGCCGTCATCGTGATGAGCGACACGAAGGCGAAGGCGCTCGGCATCACGCCGCTGGCGCGCATCGTGGCCAGCGGCGTGTCGGGGCTCAATCCCGAGATCATGGGCCTCGGCCCGGTCGACGCCTGCCGTCAGGTGCTGGCGCGGGCGAACATGACGATCGACGACATCGACCTGGTGGAGATCAACGAGGCGTTCGCCGCGCAGGTGATCCCCTCGGCCAAGCACCTCGGCATCAGCTGGGACAAGCTCAACGTCAAGGGGGGCGCCATCGCCCTGGGCCATCCCTTCGGCCAGACCGGCGCCCGCATCATGACGACGTTGCTCAACGCGCTGGAGGACACGGGGACGACGTTCGGCCTCGAGTCGATGTGCGTCGGTGGCGGCCAGGGCATGGCCATGATCGTGGAGCGGCTGAGCTGAACTGCGTTGCGACTTGCGTTGCGTTGCGTTGCGTTGCGTTGCGTTGCGTTGCGTTGCGTTTCGTCGAGTTGAGTTGAGTCGAGTCGAGTTTGACCTGACCTAGGACGGGGCGGCGGGTGGAGTCGGGTCGCAGCCGCAGGAGAGGGCTACAACGCCCACCCTGCAGCCTGCGCCTCGTCGACCGCGGGTACCGGGCCCGGGTCGACGCCTTCACGGCCCGCGAGGTGCAGGGAGACGAGCTCGCCCAGGAGCGCCAGGTCGAAGAAGCGGCACAGGTCGTCCTCGCCCTCGCCCCGCACCTCGAAGATGTCGGCCATGACCTCGTCGGTCGCCGCCCGCACCGCCGCGAAGAGGCCGGCCGCCCGCGGGTCCTCGCCTCCGTGGCGCAGCAGTACGAGCGACATCGTCTGGCGCGTGATGTCGCCACCCTGGCCCCAGCCGGCGAGCTCGTCGTGGCTCAGCTCGGGCAGGGCGGCCGCGAACGCCGGCGTCTTGGCATTGAGGTTCACCGGCGCCTTCCACCAGTGGGCGGCCACGGCGGCCACGCCGTCGGAGCCGTAGACGAGCGGAATGGTGCGGCCGATGCGGCGGGCCAGCTCCTCGGCGGGGCCGCCCGGGGCCACGAACGCGTCGCGCCGTCGTGCCAGCGCGGTGGACGCCGCGGCGACCGACGGCGCGCCGTCGGGCAGCAGTCCCACCGCGGAGAGCGCCACCAGCAACGAGCACGGTGGCGGCGCCCAGCGCCGCGCTGCGCGCGCCGTGCCGGCCGGGCTCAGCGGGCACCACGGGAAGCCAGCGTCGCCGGCCAGTCCGGCCAGAGCGCTGTCGGCGTCGCCGCCCACCGCCACCACCCGCGCACCACGGGCGACGGCCTCCGACGCAGCAGCCAACGTCTCCGCGGTGCCCCCCGAGCACGACACCGCGAACACCAGCGTGTGGCGGTCCACGAAGGCCGGGAGTCTCGGCGCCGAGGCCGACCCAGAACGGCACCGGCAGTCGGGGCGACGCGAGGGCGGCGGCGGCCTGGCACGCCGTCCCTCCCGTGCCCAGACCCGAAGGCGGCGACGGAGCGGACGGAAGCGGCCCCGGACGGGCCGGCGCCGTCGAACGCCGCCCGCGCCGTGTCGAGCGCCACGATCAACTGTTCGGGCAGGGCGGCGGCGGCCTCCCACATCCCGAGTGTGTCGAGGTACCCCCGGTCGCTCACCCCGGCGCTGGCCCGGTGGCCCGCACCCCGTCCTTCTCGGCCTTGGCCATCAGCCGCTCGTGCTCCGCGTCGCCGACCTGGACCGCCTCGTCCACCAACAGCACGGGCACGCCGTCGACCACCGCGTAGCTCTTCTTGAGGCGCGGGTTGTAGAGGACGTCCTCGTCCTCGAACCACAGCAGCGGGACCCTTGTCGACCGGGCAGGCCAGGACGTCGAGCAGGAGTGGGTCAAGGCTCATGGGAGCTCCTCAGTTCGGGCCGGCGGCGGCGCCGGCATAGGCGGCAATGAGCGCCCGCATCTCGGCGACGTGGGCGGCGCAGCGCTCGGGCGTCTTCGCCTCGACGTTGAGGCGGAGCAGCGGCTCGGTGTTGGAAGGCCGGACGTTGTACCACCAGTCGTCGTGCTCGACGGTCAGCCCGTCCAGCAGGTCGATCGACGCCCCGGCGGCACGCTCGTGCTCGGCCAGAGCGGCGACGGTGGCCGCCGGGCTCGTCACCTCGGTGTTGATCTCTCCCGAGTCCGCGTAGCGCTGGTAGGGCTCGAGCATCGCCGAGAGCGGTTCCCCGCTCCGGCTGAGCAGCTCCAGCACGACGAGCGCCGTGATGATGCCCGAGTCCGCCCGGAAGTTGTCCCGGTAGTAGTAGTGGCCCGAGTGCTCGCCGCCGAAGACCGCGCCCGTCTCGGCCATCACCTTCTTGATGATGGAGTGGCCCACCTGGGTCCGCACCGGGTGCCGCCCATCTCCGTCACGACCTCGGGCACCACGTGGGAGCAGATGAGGTTGTAGAGGATCGTCTCGCCGGGGTGCTTGGTCAGCATGGACGCCGCCACGAGCGCGGTCGTCAGCGAGCCCGACACCGGTTCCGCCTTCTCGTCGACGAGGAAGACGCGGTCGGCGTCCCCGTCGAAGGCGAGGCCGATGTCGGCGCCCTGCTCGATCACCGCCTCTCTTGAGGGCGACCAGGTTCTCGGGCTGAATGGGGTCGGCGGGGTGGTTGGGGAAGGTGCCGTCGAGCTCGGGGAACAGGATCTCGACGGAGAAGGGGAGCCGGTCGAAGACGATCGGCACGACCAGCCCGCCCATGCCGTTGGCCGTGTCGGCCACGACCTTGAGCGGCCGCAGCGAGCTCAGGTCGACGAACGACACCACGTGGTCGGCCCACGCGCCGAGCAGGTCCAGCTCGCGACGGGTGCCGCGCAAGGGTGGCATGGGCTCGCCGAGCAGCTTCTCGGCCTCGGCCTCTATGTCGCCCAGGCCCGTGTCGCGCCCGATCGGGCGCGCCCCGGAGAGGCACAGCTTGAGGCCGTTGTACTGCGCCGGGTTGTGCGACGCCGTGAACATGGCGCCCGGGGCATCGAGGTGCCCCGACGCGAAGTACATGAAGTCGGTGGAGGCCATGCCGAGGTCGGTGACGTCGACGCCCTCGGCCCGCACGCCGTCGGAGAACGCGCCGGAGAGCTCGACGCCGGACTCGCGCATGTCCCGGGCGACCAGGATCTCGGGGGCGTCGGCGAAGCGGGCCATGGCGCGGCCGATGGCCCGGCACATGTCCGCGTCGAGCTGGTCGGGCACCGTGCCACGCACGTCGTAGGCCTTGAAGACCTGGTCCATCCGGTTCACGGGTTCCCACCATAGGGGGCGCCCGCCGGCGCCGTCCGAACCGGCGGACGCCCGTGCAGCCGCCGGCGGAGGCACGGCGGCGCTCAGTGGATCAGCGCGGTCCCGTTGCTCGCGATGGCGATGATGGCCACCAGGTTGAAGGTGGCGTGGGCCACCATGTTCATGCCGAGGCGCCCGGTGCGGTACGACACGGCGGCCAGGATCATGCCGAAGGCGGCCAGGCCCGCGAGCTGGACCCACTCGCCGTGAGCCAGGCCGAAGAGGAGCCCGTCGAGGATCACGGCCAGGACGACTCCGGCGGCACGGGCGCGGCCGGCTGCCCGCAGCGGCGTGAACAGCCGGACGAGGGCCTTCAGCAGCAGGCCGCGGAAGAAGAGCTCCTCCATGGCCGGTGCGAAGACCACCGTGGCGATGGCGATGATCGACGAAGCCGCCGCCGTGCGAACCGCCGGTCAAGCGCTGCGAGGGCCCGTTGAAGTCGTGGATGTCGTGCTGGAAGGGCGCGTACATCACGGCGACGAGGATCTGGCCCCCGATGCCGATGGCGATCCCGACGAGGTCGATGAGCCGGAAGCGCACGCCGAGGTCCCGCAGCGAAGTGGCGCGTGCCCTGGGTCCGGCTGGCCAGCCACGGCGCGCCGATGAACCCGATCCACAGGCCCAGCAGCGTGGACACCACGTACCACTCCGGCGGGACCGAGGCCGTGGCGATCGCCTGCATCTGGGCCGTGGTCTTGCCGGCGATGACTCCGGCGACGAGGCCGAAGACCACGGCGCCGAGCTGCCCGACCACGAAGCCGGCCAGCGGCGTAGACGAGCCACATCCAGCCCTGTCGCTTGGTCTGCGGGGGGACCCAGGGCGTATCGAGGAAGGGGACGTCGGCCGCCGGCGTCGGGCGGCTGCGGCGGCGAGGCGGCGAGGAGAGGGCGTCGCGCTGCGAGGCAGGTACGCCCGCGCCGGGTCGAAGGATCGGGCTGCCGGCGGTGGCGGGGCGGCGGCGGTGCCTGCTGGACCCATTCGCGGGGCACGTACCCGGCCGGGACCGGCCCCGGCGGGCGTGCCGGCGGGCCTGGAGCCTGCCCGCCGGGCTCGGTGTCGGTCATCGGTAAGACGTTACCGGTGCCCATGGGCCCGTGAGCTGCAGGGGGATCCGCCCGGCGGGTGCTCGCGGGGCGGTCACCGCTGTGCAGGGACGGCGCCTAGCATGGCAGGAGTGAGTCCCCAGCGTACGGACAAGCCTCCGGGCCGACCGAACACGCCCCCGGGCGGTGAGGGCGGGCCGCAACAGGGGGCGCCGGCGGGGCAGAGCTGGCGCTGGCTGTGGGGCGTCCTGGCCATCGGGATCGTGGCCGTCCTGCTGGCCGTGGGCACGATCAAGACCACGAACGCCAAGACGCTCACCTACACCAAGTTCATGCAGGACGTGACGTCCAAGCAGGTGTCCACGGCCAAGATCTCCAACTCCACGGGTGAGATCACCGGGAACCTGAAGGACGGGAGCAGCTACGAGGTCCAGGGTCCCAGCCCGTCGCTGCCCAACGACGTCTCCACCATGCGGAGCGACGGGGTCGAGGTCAGCTTCCCGACCCCGTCGTCGAACCTGCTCTCCGAGCTGCTGCCCTACCTCTTCATCATCGGTATCGGCGCCGCTTTCATCTATTTCATCGGCCGCCAGACCCGGGGGCAGATGTCGGGCATCATGTCGATCGGCCGCTCGAAGGCCAAGACCTTCAGCAGCGACCGCCCCTCCACCACCTTCGAGGACGTCGCCGGCTACACCGGGGTCAAGCAGGAGATCAGCGAGGTGGTGGACTTCCTCAAGACCCCGGGCCGGTTCAAGGAGATCGGGGCGAAGATCCCCAAGGGCGTGCTGCTGGTCGGCCCGCCCGGCACGGGCAAGACCCTGATCGCCCGGGCCGTCGCCGGCGAGGCGGGCGTGCCCTTCATGTCGGTGAGCGGCTCGGACTTCATGGAGATGTTCGTGGGGGTCGGGGCGAGCCGGGTGCGTGACCTGTTCCAGACGGCCCGCAAGCAGGCCCCGGCCATCGTCTTCGTCGACGAGATCGACTCCATCGGCCGCAAGCGCGGCGCGGGCCTCGGTGGCGGCCACGACGAGCGCGAGCAGACGCTTAACCAGATGCTCTCGGAGATGGACGGCTTCGACACCGTCCGAGGGCGTCGTGATGATCGCCGCCACCAACCGGCCCGACATCCTCGACCCTGCGCTGCTGCGGCCCGGGCGCTTCGACCGCCAGATCGTCGTGCCGCTGCCCGACCTCGAGGAGCGGCTCCCCATCCTCCAGGTGCACTGCAAGGGCAAGCGGATGGCGTCCGACGTCGACCTCGGCATCGTGTCGCGGGGCACGCCCGGCATGAGCGGCGCCGACCTGGCCAACCTGGTCAACGAGGCCGCCCTCCACGCCGTGCGCCGGGGCAGCCTGGAGATCGCCATGGCCGACTTCGAGACGGCGCGCGACCGGGTGCTCCTCGGCCAGCGCCGCGAGTCGATGGTGCTCTCGGAGGCCGAGAAGGAGCGCATCGCGTACCACGAGGGTGGCCACGCGGTGCTGGCGTACGTGCTCGAGCACGCCGACCCCGTGCACAAGGTCACCATCCTCCCGACGGGCATGGCGCTCGGGGTCACCCACCAGCTCCCGATGGAGGAGCGCCACATCCACCCGCGCCAGTACATCGAGGACTCGCTGTGCGTGCGCATGGGCGGCCGCTGCGCCGAGCTGCTCGTCTACGGCGACCTGTCGACCGGCGCCGCCAACGACCTGGTGGGCAACACCGAGCTCGCCCGCAAGATGGTGCGCGAGTGGGGCATGAGCGACGCCATCGGCCCGATGGCCTGGGGGTCGCAGGGCCAGATCTTCCTGGGCGAGGACCTCATGCACACGCGTGACTACTCCGAGGACACCTCCAAGGTGATCGACGACGAGGTCGAGCGGATCCTGCGCTCCGAGGAGCAGCGGGCCATGGAGGTGCTGAGCAAGCACCGGGGCGGGCTCAACGCCATCGCCCGGGCGCTGCTCGACAACGAGATCATCGACGGCGCCGAGGTGGCCCGCCTGGTCGACGAGGCCCACGGTTCGCCCGTGCACAGCGAAGGTGCGAAGTCGGTGCCGCACTTCAGCGAAGCCGCCATCAACGCGCCGGTCTCCAACGGCGCCAACGGCAGCCGGGGCAACGGCGACGGACCGCACGCCGACGCCGACATCGTCACCGACGTCGATGGCGGGCCGGTCGCCGTGCCGGCGGCACCGGCCGCACCTCCGGTGCACCAACCCGAACCCGAGACGTGGCCTCCCCCGCCATGGCCCCCGCCGGCCCCCTCGGCCGGCACGCCGGAGGGACCAGCAGCCCGCTAGGCACGGCGCGGACCGGAGCGAACCAAACCGGGCGGCGCTGCGTCATGAAGGGGGATGGTGGAGGACCAGCTCGCACAGTGGCTCGAGGACGGCTACGTCGCCTCCTTCCGTACCGCCTGCCTCATCCTGGGCAACCGAGCCGACGCCGAGGAGGCGGTCCAGGACGCCTACCTGCGGGCCTGGCGCTTCCGCGACTCCCTCTCGGGCGTGCCGAGCATCCGGCCCTGGCTCTACCGCGTCGTCGTCAACTCGTGCTACTCGAAGCTGCGCCGCGAGATCCCGCACCGCGACCGCCGCGCCGGTGACGAGCCGCTGGCGCAGGTCCCCGAAGACGGCGGAGGCCCCGAGGCCGACGCCGTGCAGTCCGAGGTGGCCGAGACCGTGTTGGGCGCGCTGCAGCGGCTGCCCGCTGTCGCTGCGCGTCCCCGTCGTCCTGCGCTACTACGCCGACCTGAGCGAACGCGACATCGCGCTTGCCATCGGCCGTCGCCAGGGGACGGTGAAGTCCCGCCTGCACGAGGCGCGCCGCCGCCTGTCGGCCGACCCCACGCTGTGCGCCCTGGCCGGCTCCGGCGGACGAGGACACAGCAGCAGCCGAGGAGACCGGCCCATGACCATGCTCGACGACGATCGCCTCGCCTCCCTCCTCGCCCGTGCCGGCGCCGCCTTCGAGGTCCCGGCCTCGGGTGCCGACGACATCCTGGCCCGTGCCGCGGGAGCGGCCCGGGCCGATGGCGGCGCCGCGGCGGAGGCGGCGGGTGCGGCTGACGCAGAGGACGCCCCGGACTGGGCCGAGGCCGGCCTTCCCGCGCGCGACACGACGGCCGGGTGCGCCGCCTCGGCGCCGCCGCCGGCCGGCACCGCGTCCTCTCGGCGGCGGCCTGCCTCGTCGTCGCGCTCGTGGTCGCCGGCACGGTGGGCGCGCTGGTGCGCAGTCCGGCAGGCCCGACCCTCACCTCGGGCCTGGCTCGGCCCAGCCGGGTGGCGCCCGCCCCGCGCGGCCGACCACGACCGTCCCGCCCGGCTTGGCGGCCCGGGGCGGCACCCAGCACAACGCCGTGGTGCCGACGCCCTCCGGCGTGAGCGGCGCACGGGGACGGCGCAGGCGTCGGGGTCGACACCGACGGTCACCACTCCCACGGCGCCGTCTCTCCCGAGCGGCTCCGTCGGCCAGTCGGCCAAGATCGAGCAGACCGGGACGCTGGGGCTGTCGGTCGGCCGTGGCGACCTCGGCCCGACAATGACACGGCTGACCACCCTGGCCGGCGCCAACGGCGGCTTCGTGGCGAACTCGCAGACGCAGTCGGGTGCCGCCGCCGGCGGCGCCCCCTACGGCAGCATCACGCTGCAGGTGCCGGTGGACAGCTTCTCGACGGTGCTGAAGCAGGCCCAGGCGTTGGGGAAGACGACGGACCTCACGACGAAGGCCACCGACGTGACCGGCCAGTACGTCGACCTCCAGGCGCGCATCGCGGCGCTCGAGGCCAGCCGCCAGCAGTACCTGACCATCATGGCCAAGGCGACCACGGTCGGCGACGTGCTGGCCGTGCAGGAGCAGCTGGACAGCATCCAGTCCCAGATCGAGCAGCTGCAGGGGCAGCTGCAGGTCCTGACGAGCGAGACCTCGTACTCCACGCTGACGGTGACGGTCAACGAGGGCACGCCGCCGGCGCGCCCCGAGCCCGTTGCCCGAGTCGGGGCTCGTCCAGGCGTGGCACGACAGCATCGGCGGGTTCGTCGCCGGCGTCGGAGGGCGTGATCCGGCTGGCCGGCCCGACGCTCTTCGCGCTGCTGTGCCTCGCCGTCCTCCTGTTCGGCGGGCGCGCGCTGTGGCGCCGCTACCAACGGCACAACCTGTAGCCGGTAGCCGGTAGCCGGGGCGTCAGAGACCGATGGGAGCCGCCAGCGGGATCCCCGGCATCGTCACCACGCCGACGCCGCCGGAGGGCCCTGCGTCCTCGCTGATCGCCATGGGCCCGCTGGCGCGCACCATGATCGGGTCGAGCGCGCGCGACCGTCAGCACCGAGCTGGGCACCACGGACCGCGGAACTCGTCGCCAGGCGTGCCCGTTGCGATCGGATGGTCGCCGGCCGGCGTCACCGCGTACGCCGTGTAGTGCTCGTCGCCGCCCGAGGTGTTCATCAGCGCCAGCTGGCTGGGCGCGGCGCCGCTGACCGCCGGGCTCGCGCTCGTCCCGGGCGGAGGCACCACCCACTCGCCCGTGGGCGACGCGGTGCTCAGCGCGTCCACCGCCATCGCCATGCCGGCCTGAGGCGACGCAGCCGACGCGGGCAGCGTGACGGTCCTGCCCACGACGACACCCGGGCCGCCCGTGGCGTCGATCTCCGCGGAGTATGTCTCGCCGTCGGGGATACGCGTCTGTGCGCTCGTCGCCAGGGCCCACGTCGCGTCCGGTCCGACCTTGTCGGTCAGCGGGGCCAGCGGGCCCGATGGCAGGTGCAGCCGCACGGTCACGGCTCTCGGGGACCGTCCCCGGGTTGAAGACGTCGATCTCCGAGGAGCCACCGGACACCTCCTCGGCCTGGGGAATCGCCCACTGCGACTCGGGGCTGGCGGCCCCCGGCACCAGGGAGAGCCCGGCGGAGGTGCCCGAGAACACCTGGACCTCGGACGCGACGACGCGCCCCGTCCGAGTCGACACCGTGCTGCTCACGGTGGACACGTTCTGCACCTCGGACGCCACGTTCTCCACCTCGACCTGACCCGGCTGCAGCACGATCCCCTGGTAGTTGATGGGATGGATCGTGCCCGTCGGCGTCATGAAGGTGAGGTCGACCACGACGGGCATCGACGTCGGGTTGAGCAGCGACAGGTAGAGTCCGTCTGAGCCCGCTGTGCTCCCGCCTGGGAAGTACCAGCCCGTCCGACGTGGTGCTCTGGCACGGCGCCTGGGACCAGCCCGACGAGCTGTCCACCACCTGGGTGACCGCCACCCCGCCGCCCGAGACCGTCACGGTCTCGGACTCCCACGATCCCGACGGCAGCGCCGGGATGGACGGGGCCACCACGCCGCGGGCCGGTATGGCCACGGTGGTGCGCCCGGTGGCAGCCCCCGTCCGTCACGGCGGCGATCGTCGCGGTGACCGGTCCCGTCGTCGTGTTGGTGAGGACGAGGAAGCCCGGCGACACGCCCGAGGCGGTGGACTGGCCGGTGCAGTACCAGGCGGACGACTCCGCATCGGGCGCGCCGACCAGCGCCCCCGGGGCCGGCCGAGGCGCCGACGGGGGCGGGGGTTCCCCGGGCGCCGGCGGCGAGGCCCACGCCGGCGACCACGACCACGACGAGGGCCAGCACCCGCCACCGGCGCTCCCTGCTGAGGTGGGCGGGGCTCACGGCTCCTCCGGTCGGCGCCGACGGCGGCGCGGCGCGGCCGGCCCACGAGGGCGGCGGCCAGCACGACCCAGGCGGCCAGCTCGAGCAGGACGGCCAGCGGGGACGTAGGGGAACTGCGAGAGCGAGAGTGAGGCCTGGCCCTTGGTCGACGGTGTACTGCGCGGCCCAGCCGAACGCCGGACGCTGCGGCACCGAGCGCCCGCCGATCGTCAGCGCGAAGCTCCCGGCGGGCGCGTACCCGGCATAGATCGTGCCGGCCGTGACCGGGCCGGCGGCCGGCGCGCCGCCGGACAGCGCGCTGAGGACGGGCTGCCAGCCCACCACGTCCGCCGCGCCCGGGTAGGACGACGTCGCGCGCGAGGGGCAGCGGCGACGCGCGCTCTGCCGTCACCGGCATGTCCTCGCCGTTCTCGAACACCTGCACGCCGAGCTCGCCGGGCACGACCTGCAGGTCGTCCTGCTGGAGGAGGTCCGCGTCGAGCCCGGCTGGAGGCGGCGCGCTGACCGAGGGCGGCACGGTGCCCACCATGGACGGGGCCAGGCCGTCGACCACGACGACGTAGCGCACGCCGGTCGGGGCGAGAAGCCGACCGAGGTGCACCGTCCCGCCTGACACGGCCAGGCGGACGGCGTCGGCCACCACGTCGGCGGGGCCCGCCCCGGCGGGGGTGAACACCTGCGACGAGTCGGGCAGGTCCTCGGGTGTGAGCGCGTAGGCCAGGCCGGGCTGCACCGACCAACCGCCGGCGGGCAGGGCCCTCGGGTCACCGAGCCACAGGACCCGGGCCACGCCGGTCGTACCGGGGTGGCCGAGGAAGGCAAGCGGCTGCTCGACTCCCTGGGACGGGAGGTCCCAGCGTCCCCCGACCGCGGCGGCCGCCACCGGGCAGGAGCCCGATCGCCACGAAGACGAGCGCGGAGACGCTCACCACCTGGCGCCAGCCGAACTCACGCCCGGACAGGTCGTTCTCGAAGGTGGAGATCCCGAGGCCGACACAGGCGGCGACGGCGAGCGCGGCCGGCGCCAGCACGACCGACTCCGAGGGAGCGAAGGAGCCCATGTCACCCCGCGTGGCGGCGAGGGCGAGGCCCCACGACCCGCACGCCGCCACCCACAGGCGGGCCGCCCACAGTCAACCTGATTCCCCGTCCCAGCAGCAGCGGGAGCGTCGCCGCCGCGAACGAGCAGCCACACGATGGGCGACCGGGCGGCCGGCCCGATGGCGAACCGGATGACCTCGCCCCAGTCGGGTGCCGACGCGCCCGACACCGGGAGTCCGAAGATGGCGACGGATCCTTTCCGGCCAGAGCCGTCCCGATCACCCAGGGCGCTGCCAACGCCAGCGCGACGCCCACCGCCTCGGCGGCGACCAGCGAGGACCCGCCACCCCGGGTCGCGCCCACCGACGAGGAGCGCGCCCACCGCCCACGCCAGCGCCGTCATGATGACCAGTGGGACGATGGCGGGCGCGAAGCCCGATGCGGCGCCGATCACGGCGCCGAGGATGACGATCTGGCCCGCCGGGCCGACTGCGCCATCGCGGCCCGGGCTCCACCTCGTACGGCGCGACGCCGGCGGCCCGGGCCAGGCGCAGCGCGATGAACGGGAAGGCGGCGTAGGCGACGAGGCCGTCCCAGCGGCCCGTGCCGAGCGCCCCGTAGGGCAGCGGGAGGCCCAGGTAGCAGATGACCGCGACGACGCGCGCCCGGGGCGAGACGAGGGGGCGCATGAACCGCGAGACGCCCCACGCGCCGAGCGGGATGCAGGCGAGGAGCAGGACCCTCTGCACCGTGCCCATGGCGCCGAAGAGCACGGTCCCGCTGATGCCGACGATGCCGAACGCGGGAGAGGCCGGCGCCGTGGTCCCCACGCCGGCCGACTGCCAGCCCGAGAAGAAGTGGTGCCAGCTCGTCGACCACGAGGGGAGCGGCGCCAGCTGGCCGACGAGGGGGAGGGTCCCGAAGAACAGGTCGCGGGTGCCGAGGGCGATCACCGCCAGCGACGACGACCATGGCCACGACGCGCTGGCGACCCGTGCTCAGCGGAGCCGACCGGACCTTGCGGCCGAAACGGTCCCGTCCCGCCCGCCGGCCCAGGTCATCGAGCTCGTCGAAGTCCGTGTCCTCGCTGAAGGCGGATCCGACGCTGCCGGTGAGGACCGCCACCTCGGCGCGCTCGTCGGCCCGGTCCGGCCGCTCCCGGGCCGCGGCGACCGCGTTGGCCGCCTCGAGACCCTGATGCGAGAGGCGGCTGAGGTACCGCGACAGCCGCGCGCTGCCCCGGACCTGGAGGCGACGCACCTCGGCATCGGGGAACAGGCGGTGCTCGGCCAGCTCGGCGCCGCAGCGAGCGAGAGCTCGCTCCGCCGCCGGGCGTTCCACCTCCACGCGCCGACGACGGCGCGCACCCGGGCACGGTCGCGCGCCAGCACCGCGACGATGGCCTCACCAAACGCCAACAGCGCCGCCTGCGGCAGCACCCGCACCAGGTGGATCCGGGTGTAGCACTTGAGCACGGCCCGCAGCTCGTGCCTCCGCTGGAGCATCTGCATGGTGACCGGGTGCGGGCCTCGCCCTCGGCGCCGGCGGCCAGCGGCTCGAGCCCGCCGGCAACGGCTTCGCGGTGGCGGACCCGCGCGTCGGGAGCGACGACCACGCGTGAGCCAGCCACCTGGCTGCGCCACGACAGGTCGAGGTCCTCCCCCATGGCCACGATCCCGGCGTCGAAACCCTTGAGCTCACTGAAGAGGTCGGCCCGCACGAGGATGCACCCGCCCGGGGGCGACAAAAACGTCGCGCACGGCGTCGTGCTGTCCGTGATCGACCTCGCCCTCGAGGATGCGGTCGATGACGGCGCCGGTCTTGTCACAGCTCATCCCGACATGCAGCAGGATGCTGGGATCGTCCCAGTTGACGAACTTCGGCGACACGACCCCGGCGTTGGAGCGGAAGGACTCCTCGACCAGCTTGTGGAGTGCGTCGGGGTCGAGCGCCACGTCGTCGTGGCAGAGCAGGAAGAACGCTGCGCCCTCCACCATCCCGAGCGCCTCGTTGGAAGCCGCCGCGTACCCGGGCCGACCCGGCAGGTGGCGCACGAAGGCGTCCGGCAGGATTCGGCCCACCCGTTCGGTGACCCCGGAGCCGTCGTCACCGGTCGAGAGGACGAGGACCGAGAGCTCCCCGTAGTCCTGCGCCGCCAGGGAGGAGAGGGCCTCTTCCAACCAGGGCCCGGGGTCGGTCGTGACCACGACGGCGACCACAGCCGGCACTTGGGCGTCCATCAGGTGGCAGAGGCTATCCGGTTCGGGATTGGCGCCTTCCGGGGGCACAGAAGGCGGCTCCACCAGGCACGGAACTTGGCCCGAACTGCTTGCAACTGTTTAACAAACGTGATACTGTTGCACGTGAACGCAGACCCCGCCCGGCGGCTCGCTGCCTGACGATCTTCACAGTCAGCCGACCAAGACAGGAGGCCCCCGTGCCTGACGTACCCACCAACATCAGCACCCTCTCGAAGGGTGTCACCGACCTGGCCCGCGACGCCGCGTACGTCGCCGTCGGCCTCGGCGTGCTGGGCTACCAGCGGGCCCAGGTGCAGCGGGTCGAACTGCAGAACCGGCTGTCCCAGGACTCTCCTTGGACCAGCGCATCGACGACGTGCGCCAGGGCGTCGCCAAGGGTTTCCATCCAGATCGACGACCTGGCCGAATCGGCCGCGCAGTTCGTCGAGACGACCCTTCAGCCCCTCGAGGACAAGCTGCCGTCCTCGGTCACCCAGCTGACCTCGAAGGCGCGGGAGCAGGCTCGGGAGGTGCGGACCCAGATCCGCCACCGCGTGAGCGCCTGACTCTCGAACGCGAACACCCGCGACGCTCGCCCTCAGTCCGCCTCCCAGGAGGCCAGGACGTCGGCGAGCGTCGTCGCCAGCGGGATGGTCGGCCGCCAGCCGGTGGCGGCCTCGCAACTTCGCCGCGTCGCCGCGGAGCACGGGCACGTCGACCGGTCGCACCAGCTCCGGGTCGGTCTGCAGCGTGAGCTCGGCCCGCGCCAGGTTGAGGAGCTGCGCCGCGACCTCCGACATGGCGACGTCCCGGCCCGAGCACACGTTGTAGACCTCCCCCGGTGCGCCCATCTCCATCAGGAGGCGGTAGGCCGCCACCACGTCGCGCACGTCGGTGAAGTCTCGCCGGGTGGTCAATGTCCCCACCCGCAGCGATCCGGCACCCGAGCGTCGAGCCTCGACGATCCGCTTCGCCAACGCGGGCACGAAGAAGTTGGGCGACTGGCCGGGCCCGATGTGGTTGAACGGCCGCACCACGATGACGGGTTGGCCGTAGCCCCGCCAGGCCTGGAGCGCCACGGCTTCGGCGGCGAGCTTGCTCGCCGCGTAGGGGCTGGCCGGGACGGTCGCGGTGTCCTCTCCCAGGGGCAGCTGCTCGGGGGCCAACGGCGCCGTAGACCTCGGCCGAGCTGACGACCAGGACGCGGGGACTCGTGCGGGAGCCCCGCGGGCGGCCGCCAAGATCTCGGCCGTGCCCAGGACGTTGACCCGGAGCACCCGGCTCGGGTCCTCCCAGCTCTCACCCACGTGGGTCATGGCGGCCAGATGGAAGACGGCATCGGGAACCACGTCGGCCATGACGCGACGAACCGCCGCGCCGTCGGCGACGTCGGTCTCGATGTCGATCACCGCGACGTCATCGCCGTGATCCTTGAGGTGCGCGGCCAGCCACTGACCCACGAAGCCCTTGCCACCCGGTGATCAACGCCCGCATGCGCGGAACCCTACTGCGAGGCCGCCAGGGCCACTGCATAGGCGTGCAGGTGCTGCGCCACGCTCGCCTCCCACGTCCGCTCCCCGGCCACCCTGATCCCCAGCGCACGCCGCTCCGTGTCACGGCCCTGCTCGAGCGCCGTGCGGAGCGCATCGGCCAGTGCGGCAACGTCGCCACCCGGGACGAGGAGTGCCGCCCCGCCGGCGACCTCGGCCATTGCGGTGCCCTCCGTCGTCACGAGCGGGGCACCGCAGGCCAGCGCCTCCAACGCGGGCAGTCCGAACCCCTCCTCGAGCGCCGGATAGGCGACGACGGACGCCTGCCGGAGCAGCGCGGGCACCGCGTCGTCGGGGAGATAGCCGGTCCGTACGATCCGCTCCGTGTGAGCGGCCGCGGCCAGGGCGCGCTCGGTCTCGGCCATCCCCCAGCCGGTCTGGCCCCCGAGCACCAGCACCGCGTCGGGGTGCCACCGGGCCAGCCGGTCGAAGGCGGCGACGAGGGGGACCACGCCCTTGCGGGGCTCGAGCGTTCCGACGAAGACCACCAGGGGCCGGTCGGCCGGCACCCCGACGGCATCGAGCACGGCCCGGTCTCCCCCTTCGGAGGGCTCGCTCGGTGAGAACCGCCGATGATCGACGCCGTGCGGCGCGACGACCAGAGGTGCCCGCACCTCGCAGCACGCTCGTGCAGGCGGTCCGCGGTCACCTGGCTGACGCAGATCAGCACGCCGGCACTGGAGTGCGGCGCGGCGGATGGCCCGAGCGGAAGAACGTCGCCTTGGTGCGCAGGTGCCATTCGGGGTGGTCGAAGAAGGTGCAGTCGTGGATCGTCACGGCGCAGGGCACCGGCGACCTCGCTGGCATCGTGTAGTGGGGCCCGTGATGGACCTGCACGTCGAGCGAACGCAAGAGCGAGGAAAGGCCGAGCTGTTCGAACGCCAGCCGGCCGGGCCGAGAGGTTGGGACGGCGCCGCGCACGGCGGCGCCGGCAGCCAGCTCGCTCCAGCGCTCCTCGTCGCCGCGGCGGGCCACGAGCGTGAGATCCACGTCGTCACGCGAGGCGAGCCCTCGGGCCAGCGCCATGGTGTAGTAGCCGGCGCCACCGGGCCGGACCGGGACCGCCGAGACGTCGAGCGCGAGCCGCAAGAGGGCCCGTCAACGCAGCGAGCTCCAGAGGGCGAGGTGCTGACGCGCCGCGGTGTGCCAGGTACGGGTCAGCGCAAAGTGCGTCGCCCCGGGTCGAAAGGTCCGCCCGGAGCACGTCGTCGGTCAGGACGGCGACTGATGCCGGCGGCGATGTCGGTCACGTCCAGCGGGTCGACGATGCGAGCCGGCGCGGGCTCCGGTGCATGGAGGTCGTGCACGCTCGGCACCTCGTTGGCCACCAGCGTCGGCGTTCCGACCAGCATGGCCTCGAGCGGCGGCAACCCGTAACCCTCGGTCAGCGGCACGTAGGCAAAGGCGCGGGCGCGGTCGGTAGAGCTCCGGCGAGCACCGGATCGGGAAGGGCGCCCGTGAAGACGACGCCATCGCCCACGGGGGGTCGCACTGGCTCGGGCCCCCACCCGGCCGGTCCGACGATCACCAACTGCCACGGGCCGGGCAGGGAACGGCGCGCCCGACCGAAGGCCTGCACGAGGCGGTCCACGTTCTTGCGGGGCTCGAGCGTGCCGACGGTGAGGAGGAATTCGCCGGAGACGCCCACCCGCTGCAGCGAGCGCGTCGACGGCGGCGGGGTCAGGGGCAGGGAGATGGTCGGCGCCGCCGGGCACGACGGTGATGCGGCCCTTGTCCACACCGAGGGACGCCAGGTCAGCGGCAACCAGTCGGGACGGCACGACGAGCGACGCCCCGCAGTCGCGCGCCCTGACCAACGCGGCCTCGTGCCACCGCAGCCCCCGCCGGGTCGTCGCCTCGGCATGGCGGCGCCAGGCGACGTCGTGGACGGTGACGACCAGCCGGCTCTGGCTCGAGCGCCGCAGCATCGGCGCGGCCAGTGACACCGACTGCACGATGTCGAACCCTTCAGGGGCATGGGACAACCCGTGGTCCCAAGACCGCGTCATGATCGGCCCCGGCAACGAGGACGCGATCACTGGCTTGCCGAAACGGGCCAGCGGGTCGTCCGCCGGGTCGGCTCGCCCGAGGATGCGGCCGGGAGCCCGACTGGCGAGGAGCGTCACGTCGACGGCGGCCCCTCCGCTTCGCACTGGGCCAGCCCGCCGAGGAGGCCGCGTGTGTAGGCACCGATGCCGCCGGGCACGAGGCGCCGGAGTTGCTCGACGGCGAGAAGCACCGACGGTGCCGTGCGTTCAGGCACCCGGACTCCCGGCGGCGGCGCGGTAGAGCGCCTCGAGGCCGTCACCGCAGCGTTCCCACGAGAACGAGGTGGACCGGACCCTCCCGGCGGCGATCAGCCGGCGGCGCACCGCCTCGTCCCCCAGGCAGGCGTCGAGGCCCTCGGCGAGCCCGTGGATGTCGCCGGGCTCGACCATGAGTGCGCGCGTCCCCGAGAACCTCGGGCAGCGAGCCTGCACGCGTCGCCACCACCGGCACGCCCGCCCGCATGGCCTGCAGCGGCGGGAAACCGAACCCCTCGTAGAGAGACGGATAGGCCAGGACGCTCGCCCGGGGCAGCAGGGCGGCGAGGTCGACCGCCTCGAGCCACCCGGTGCGGACGATCCTGTCCCGGGCCGGTGACGCCGAGATGCTGTCGGTGAGCCTCTCCTCGTCCCAGCCCGGCGGCCCGGCGAGGACGAGGGAGACGTCGCGATGGTGAGCCGCCACCTCGGCGAACGCCCGCACCAGCCCCGGCAGGTCCTTGCGCGGTTCAGCGGTCCCGACGGTCAGGCAGAACCGTCCGGTCCCCGGTGGCAGCAGGCGGCCGAGGGCTGCAGTGGCGTCGCCCTCCGCGACGAAGGGCAGGTCGGGGATCCCCGGGTGCACGACGCGGACGCGGGCGGGTTCGGCGCCGAACGCCTCGACCACCTCGTCCGCCACGAAGGCCGAGTCGGCATGGACCCACGCCCCCCGGGCCAGAGCACGCCGGATCAGCCCGGGGTAGGCCAGCGTCGCCTCGTTGCAGAGCTCAGGGTGATGGAGCGGCGTGAGGTCGTGCACGGAGACGATCGCGGCGGCGCGGCCGGTCGGCGGCACCACGAAATTCGTGCCGTGCACCACGTCGACGTCGCCGATGAACCACTCCAACCGGGGCCGGTTGCTCCGCGCCCACATTGCGTGGAGCGGCCGGGCGGGCATCGGGCGCTGGTGCGCCGCGACGCCAGCCGGCAGGTGGTCTCCGAATGAGACGACGCCGGCGCCAACTCACCGCATAGGCGCGTACCTCGACACCCGGGTGGGTGGCCAGCGCCGCGAGCGCACCCTGACAGAACACCCCGACGCCCGTGGGGAGGCCGAGCAGCGGCGTTGCGTCGAGCGCGACGCGCAACCTCGCCTGCTCCGTGGCCCGGGGCGTGCCGACGGCGCTCAGGTCGTGATCGCCCCGTCGATAGAGAGGATCGCCCCGCTCACGTAGTCAGCCTCGTGCGATCCGAGGTAGGCGAACGCTCCGGCGATCTCGTGGGGGTAGGCAAATCCGATCGGGGTCATCAACCGCTCTATCAGTTTCCAGTCGGCGTCCTCTGGCGGCCCGAAGTTATGGATGATCGGAGTGTCCACACCGCCGGGAGCCACACCGTTGACGCGGACGCCGCGCGCCATGTACTCGACCGCAAGCGCCTTGGTGAGCAACTTGACGCCCCCCTTCGACGCGCAGTACGCGGCCGAGTACGGCTGGCCGATGACGCCAGCGGTCGAGACGGTGTTGACGATGGCGCCGCCCTGTTCGATCATGCCCGGCAGCACCGCGCGGCACATGAGGAAGGTCCCCGTCAGGTTGACGGCGATGATCTTGTCCCATCCGCTCAGTGACTGCTCGGGCGTGTGGGCGAACCCGCCAATGCCCGCGATGTTGCACAGGTTGGTGATGTGACCCAGCTGCTCGCGGGCGGCGCGACACCGCAGCGCCGACGGCGTCCTCGTCGGTGATGTCGCAATGCAGCGCGATGGCACTCCCACCGGCCTCGGCGGCCTCGTCGTTGATCTCGGCCGCCACGGTGTCGATGGCGTCCGTGGCCAGGTCGAGGCACGCCACCGCGGCACCCTCCGCGGCCAGACGGCGCGCCGTGGCCCGCCCGATGCCCGATGCCGCCCCGGTGACCAGCGCCACGTGGCCCACGTAGCGTCCGGGCGAGACCGCCTCGGGGGCCGTCCCCCGGTTGGGATCGGACTCCCCGACTCTGGTGGTGGGGCTCATGCACGCTCCTTCTCTTCAGCTTCTCCGCTGGGGCCACTGCCTAGCACCCTGGAGCCGGGACGACGATTCCGCGCCAGGAGCAGCGCGTCTCGCCGCGGCGCCCCGTTCGGCCAGGTCGGCGAGCCTCGCCGGCGTCGACCTTCATCATCGGGGTCAGCGGCAGCTCGTCGACGACCACCAGCGCGTCGGGAGCCTTGTAGTCGGACAGCGTCCCGGCACAGTGCTCGCGCGGAGCACGCCGAGTTCGGGCTCGGCGCCGGCCTCGGCCACGACGACGGCGACGCCGATCTCGCCGAGTACCTCGTCGGACACGCCGACCACCGCCGCTCGGGCGACGGCCGGGTGGGACGAGAGGGCCTCCTCGACCTCGGCCGGGTACACGTTGTAGCCGCCTCGGATGTAACGCTCGTGGGCCCGTCCCGAGAGCTGGAGATTTCCCTCAGCGGTGCGCCTCCCGAAGTCACCGGTGGTCAGCCAACCGTCGGCCGCCAGAACGGTGGCCGTCGCCGTCGGCGTCCACGAGCTCCTCGAGGCGGCGTCCCCGACCGGGACCACGACCCCAGTACCCGCGCATGATGGCCTCCGAGCGAAGCATGACCCGTCCGACCGAGCCGTCGGGGACCGGCTCCCCCTTGTCGTCGACGATGGCGAGTTCGACGCCGGCGGACGGGCCGTCCCGACGGTCGTGGCCACCTCGGCGTCGGACGACGTCAGCGTCGTGCCGGTGCCGAGCGAGGACTCGGTCGACGTGTATCGCACGACGACGGGGACACCGAAGCGGTCGCGAACCTCGGCCACCATGGACGCCGTCATCCTCGCCGCGCCCGTTCCGGCGACGCGCAGTGCGCCGAGGTCGGCCTGCTCCGAGCTCCTGGCTCGGCCAGCATGAGCGCCCATTGGGTCGGCACACCCTGGCCAACCGTCACCCCCTCACTCGCCATGATCCGGATGGCGTCGTCGGCCCGCCATGGTGTGGGGGTGATGACGGTCGTGACGGCGTTGGCGATCTCGTCCCACGCCCGCGTCATGTACGCCACGTGCGCGAACGGCAGCGGCGAGAGCCGGCGGTCGCCCGGACGGCTCAGCACGTCGGTGCCCCGCGCCACCGCGGCCAGGTTGGCATGGTCGAAGAGCGCACCCTTGGGCTGGCCCGTGGTCCCGCTGGTCCAGACGACGCGCCACCGGGTCGTGCGGAGCGAGATCGGGCCAGCTGTCCGGCGGGTCGTCCCGCCAGGACGACCGGACCTGGTCGCGCTCGACCACGACGCGGGGGCACAGTGGCGGGGACCGGCGACACCTCGGGGTCGACCACGAGGAGCACCGGCGCGGTACGCTCGATGATGGAGTCCACCTCGCCGGCTCCCATACGGGGATTGATCCCCGAGGTGATCGCGCCGAGACGGAGCAGTGCGGCGTAGAGGACTGCGTAGTCGATCGACGACGGCAGCAACAGGCACACCACGTCGCCCTTGGCGACGCCACGGCGGGCCAGGTAGCCCGCGACACCGTCGGCGGCACGGTCCCATTCGGCGAAGGTGAGGGAGCTGCGGTCGCGGTCGATGGAGGGTTCGACGTAGGCCTCGACGTCGCCGTTAACCCGTGCCGCCTCCCGCAGGACCGACACCACGGTCTCGTGGCGATCCGATGGAATGCGCTGTGGCATGGCGGGCGGCGATGGTACCAGGGGCCGTCGGGCGGGCCGCCGGCCGGACGCTCGTATGCTCGCGGCGTGCTGGTGGCCCTGTGCGGCGGCGTCGGGGCCGCCCGGATGCTCTCCGGGCTCGTACGCGTCGTCCCGGCGGCCGAGATCACGGCGATCGTCAACGTCGGCGACGACATGGTCCTGCACGGCCTGCACATCAGCCCCGACCTCGATACCGTCACCTACACCCTGGCGGGCATGGACAATCGCGACACCGGATGGGGCGTGGCCGGAGAGAGCTGGGCGGTCATGGACGAGCTCGCCCGGATCGGCGGCGAGGACTGGTTCCGTCTCGGCGATCGCGACCTGGCCACACACCTGTTCCGGACCGGCCGGCTGCGCGGCGGCGAGACACTGAGCTCGGTGACGGCGGCACTGTGCGACCGGCGCGGTGTCGCGGTGCGGATGTTGCCCGTGACCGACGATCCGCTGCGCACCCGGGTCACGCTGGCCGGGCCGAGCCCGCTGGGGCCGGGCGGCACCGAAGTCGGCTTCCAGGACTACTTCGTGCGCCTTCGCCACGACGTGGCGGTCAGCGGCGTGCGGTTCGAGGGCGCCGACTCCGCCCAGCCCGCGCCCGGGGTCATGGAGTCCCTGGAGGAGCGCGGACACGATCGTGGTGTGCCCGTCGAATCCCATCGTCTCCATCGGGCCGCTGCTGGCCGTCCCGGGCGTGCGCGAGGCGTTGGCCGCGCGCCGGACGCGCGTGGTGGCGGTGTCACCCATCGTCGCCGGCGCCGCCCTCAAGGGGCCGGCGGACCGGCTGATGGCCGAGCTCGGCACCGAGGCGTCCGTCGTCGGCGTGGCCAGGCTCTACGCGCCATGGGTGGGCACGCTCGTCGTGGACGTGGCCGACGCGTCCCTGGCGGCCGGCGTCGAGGCCCAGAGGGGTCCGCTGCATCGTGACCCCCACCGTGATGAGCTCGCCCGAACGGGCGGCGGACCTGGCCCGGGTGGTGGTCGATGCCGGACGCTGAAGGCATGCGCCTCCTCCCGGTCGTCGGCATCGGCGAGGTCGCGCCCGGAAGCGACGTGGCCCGACTCATCGCGGACGTCGTGGCGCCGGCACGTCCGGCGGGCCCGAGCTCCTCGACGGCGACGTCGTCGTGGTCACCCAGAAGATCGTGTCGAAGGCCGAGGGCAAGCTCGTCGCGCATCGACCACGGTGACCCGGAGCGCCAAGGCCGCGCTGGTGACGCGGGAGTCCGTCCGCGTGCTGCGCCGACGGGGTGACCTCGTGATCAGCGAGACCCGGCACGGCTTCGTCTGCGCCAACGCGGGCGTCGATCTCTCCAACGTGGCGGACGGGACGGCCGCGCTGCTCCCCGACGACGCCGACCGCTCGGCGCGGGGGATCCGGGCGGGCCTCCACAACGCCCTGGGCGTCGACGTCGGGGTCATCGTCTCCGACACCTTCGGCAGGGCCTGGCGACGCGGCGTCACCGACGTGGCCATCGGCTGCGCCGGCGTGGCCGCCGTCATCGACCTGAAGGGCACCCTCGATGCAGGCGGCCGCGAGCTCGTCGCCACCGAGATCTGCGTCGCAGACGAACTGGCCTCCGCCGCCGAGCTCGTGATGGGTAAGGACCGTGGCATCCCGGTGGCCATCGTGCGCGGGGTGCCCCGGGAGTGGTTGCGCCCCGCCTCGGTCCGGGCCGAGGTCATCCGGCCGCCGGCGGAAGACCTGTTTCGCTGACACCGCTCAGCCGAGACGCGCCCGCACGAACTCGAGCACGGCGCGCGTCCCGTCGGCCAGCTCGGTCCAGGGTTGCCATCCGAGCTGGATCGCCGCCCGCTTGATGTCGAGGCTCGAGCGCAGCAGCTCACCGGGTCGCAACGGCGCCAGCACGGTCGTCACCTCTGCGCCGGACTGTGCCGCCATGGTGGCGAGCAGCTGGTTGACCGATGTCTCGCGGCCGGTCCCGATGTTGCAGACGAGACCGCCGCCACGGGTGGCCGCCCGCACGAAGGCATCGACGACGTCGTCGACGAAGACGAAGTCCCTCGTCTGCTCGCCATCCCCGAAGATCGTCACGGGCTCACCGCGCAGGATCCGCTCGGCGAAGATGGCAACCACGCCTGCCTCGCCATGGGGATCCTGCCGGGGCCCGTAGACGTTACCGAGCGCGAGGGCGCAGAACTCGAGCGCGTGCAACTCCCGGTACGCCACCAGATAGTCGATCACCGCCTTCTTGGCGACCCCGTAGGGCGACCGCGGCTGCTGAGGGTGTGACTCGCGCACAGGGAGGTCCTCGGGTGCCGGGTCTCCGTAGAGTGTGCCGCCGCTGGCGGCGAAGACCACGCGCTCGGTCTCCGCCTGGCGCGCGCCCTCCAAGATGTTGAGTGAGCCGACGATGTTGACCGTGGCATCAAAGGTGGGGCGGGCCACCGAGACCCGGACGTCGGCCTGCGCCGCGAGGTGGAAGACGAGCTCGGGACGCCGGCGAGCCATGAGCTCGACGACGCCGGGTGCGCTGATGTCCAGGTGGTGGATGGTGAGCGCCCGACCGGCGCTGCCACGGGCCTCGGCCAGATTGGACAGTGAACCCGTCGAGAAATCGTCGACCACGTCGACCTCGTGCCCCTCGACGAGCAGCCGATCGACCAGGTTGGAACCGATGAATCCGGCGCCTCCGGTCACCAGGGTGCGCATGCCCCGCCCCTCTTAGCCCGACACCCGCTCGCCGTCGAGCAGTGTCCCCGACGAGACGACGGCATCGGCACCGAGCACGGAGACCGGCCGGACGTCGCCCCGCTGACCGACGATGGACCGCGGCCCCATCACCGAGCCGGCCACCTTGGCGTCCGAGGCGACATGGCAGCCCTCCATGAGCACCGAGTCCTCGACCACCGCACCGGCCGAGACGACCGAGCCGCGTCCGAGGATGCTGCGCTCGACCCGTGCCCCCGGTTCGATCACGCATCCCGAGAGGATGACGGCCGGACCCACCACGTCGCCCTCCAGCAGCACTGTCGCCCTCCGTGAGGACGGCGTCGCCCCGGTCGACCAGTCCCGGGGCCACCAGCGGTCCGCGCTTGTGGTTGAGGTAGTCGAAATTCGCCTCGAGGTAGGCCGACGGGGTGCCGGTGTCGAGCCAGTAGCTGTCGTCGGCGCGGGCATAGAGGCACCGGTCCCGCACCATGGCAGGAAAGGTCTCCCGCTCTATGGAAACCCGGCCGCCCTCGGGTATCCGCTCGAGGACGGAAGCCTCCAGCACGTAGGTCCCCGCGTTGATTTCGTTGGTCGGCGCCTCGTCGCGCGGTGGCTTCTCGACGAAGGCCGTCACCCGGCCCTCCTCGTCGGTCGGCACGACGCCGAACGCGGACGGGTCGGCCACGGGGTGGAGGGCGATCGTCCCTTCGGCGCCGCGCTCGCGGTGGAACGCCACGAGGCTCGTCAGGTCGAGGTCGGTGAGGACGTCACCGTTGACGACGACGAAGGTCTCGCTGATGCCGGCGAACCTGGCCGCGAAAGCGGACCGCCCCGGCCGTGTCGAGGGGCTCGGGCTCGACCGCATAGGTGAGCGCGATCCCCGGCGGCACGCCCGTCCGGGTAGGCCTCCATGAAGGCGTCAGGCAGGTAACCGAGGGACAGGACGGCCTCGTCGACGCCGTGCAGGGCCAGGTGCCCGAGCACGCGTTCGATCATGGGGATGCCCGACGATGGGGAGCATCTGCTTGGGTGACGAGAGCGTCAGAGGACGCAACCTCGTCCCCTCGCCGCCGACGAGGACGACGGCCTTCATTACTTCGTGGTCGTCGTTGACGTGGGCTTCGTCGTGGTGGTGGAAGCCGGGGTGCTGGATGTGGTCGCCGCCGGCGCGGTTGTCGTCGTGGCACCCGCCGCCGTCGTGGTCGTCGTGGCCGACGGGTTCGCCCCCGGCCAGCACCTGCAGCAGTGCGGTGATCGTCGAGGTCGGAGGCTTCGGCCAGTGAGGTGGTGTCGGGCACGAACCCGACCGTGATCAGCTGGCGGTTGAGGAGCTTGAGGTTGGCGGGCTTCACCGTCGTGAGGCCTCCGGTCTCCTTCTCCTCCCCGTTCTTGCCGGTCGTGGTCGAGACCACCCACGAGCGGGCCTGCACCTCGCCCACCTTGCCGGCGTCGGGCGTGCCCGCCGCGCACTTCTGACCGTTCTTGTACTCGGGGACCGAGCCGAGGGGTACTTCACGGTTGGTGTTGGTCAGCGTCAGGCCGGTGTAGCCCTGGGCGAACTTGCCCAGGGTCGCGTTGTTCCCCGCCTCGCTCGCGGTCTTGGGCGCGACGAGCAGGACGCCGTCACCGGTCGTGGTGAGTCCCGTCGTGGCGCCGGTCGGTGAGGCCGCGAGAGCCGGCTCCGTGGTCCCGCAGATGTCGAACGACAGGGCGGCGTGCCACGAAGTCCCGACGGTGGGCTCGACGACGGCCGGCGTCTGGTTGTAGTGGTACTTGGCAAGCGCGATCGACCCGATCCCAACCAGCACGATCACCACCAGCGCGGCGTACCAGTTCACCGGCATCTGCCCGCGGTAGGTGGCGCCGCCGCCCGTTGCGGCGGCGCGGGCGACCGATTTTCCAGAGGAGCTTCTCGCCATGGCGGGAGGCAACCCTACAGCCTGGCGGGGTGGCCTCCCGCGGCAGGCAACCCGTCCAGCAGGTCACGGTAGAGGCCCGTCGTCTGGGGATGGAGGCAGTCCGCCGGGGGCCGTCCAGGCGCGGCTCCGGCGTCCGGGGACGTGGCCGCTCCGCCTCCCCGGCCAGGATGCGTAGCTGGGCCATCGTCGATGCGCAGCCCGACCCGGTTGCCCTGGGCCGCCGTCGCGCGCAGCAACGCGCGGTACAGGCGCTCGTCGTACGGACTCACGATGAGCGCCTGCCGGACCATCCACTCGGCCTCGGCACCCTGACCGCGGCCGACGAACGCGTCGGCGCCACGCAACGCGGTGCGCACCACCAACGCCTCGACGTCCGACTGGGTGCCGTCGAAGACGGCCCAGTCGACGCGGCGCAGGCCGGCGAAGAGCGGGCCCCGCACCAACCCCATGGCCTCCGAGGAGCTGGTGCGGTTCGTCCGGACGCGGCGAGCGACGCGAACCGCTCGACGTCGGTGGTCACCGACTCGCCGCAGTCGCAGCTCGGCACCGCGGGGAAGATGCGCCGTGCCGTCCGCAGTCGCGGCCCAGCGCCCGCCGGGCGTCCGAGGAGGTCGAGTGAACGGTGGGCAGCGACACCGGCCGGTCGGGCCAGATGGCCAGCGCCCACTCGGCATGCCGGACCCCTCGCCGGTGGAAGGCCAGGTACACGACGAGGTCGAGAGCGGCCGAGCGGTGAAAGGGTTGCGCGGCGCCGCGGACGGTGACCGGGCCGAGGACCGCGACTTCGACGCCGTCGTGGGGCACGCCGGGGAACGGTCGGTGGTCCACCAAAATGGCGTCACCGCCTCTGCGTGGGGGCGGAGGGATTCGAACCCTCACTGGGGACGGTTTAAGCGCCCTGCCTCTGCCAGTTGGGCTACGCCCCCGGAACACCATTCTTGACCCAGTCGGGCACCGCCACGAGGATGGCCCGATGGTGGATGGCCTCGGGCGGGTCGACCTGACCGACCTCGACACATTCGCCGGCGGCTTCCCGCACGACATCTTCCGGATGCACAGGGAGCTGGCGCCGGTGTGGTGGCACGAGCCGACCGCCCACACGCCGGACGGTGAGGGGTTCTGGTCGGTGGCCACCTATGACGAGGTGCTCGCAGTTCTGCGCGACCCAGTGACCTACTCCTCGGAGACCGGGGGCGACCGACCCTACGGGGGCACGATCATTCAGGACCTCCCCGTGGCCGGCGTCGTGTTGAACATGATGGACGATCCCCGCCACGCCCGCATCCGCCGTCTCGTCACCAGGGGTCTCACCCCGGCGGCGGTGCGACGCCTCGAGGGGGAACTGCGGGCCCGGATGCGACGTCTGCTCGAATCCGTCGGCGACGAGTGCGACTTCCTCGTCGACGTGGCCGCCGAACTCCCCATGCAGGCCATCTGCCTCCTGCTCGGTATCCCGGAGGCGGATCGTCATCTCCTCTTCGACGCCGTCGAGCACATCTTCGACATGCCCGACGAATCCGACTTCCTCTCCATGAGCCCGCAACGGCAGGCGGCCCTGGAGCAGATGCACCGGTACGGCACCGCACTCATCGAAGAGAAGCGCACCACCCCGCGCCGGGACATGCTCTCGACCGTCATGCACGCCGAGCTTCCCGATGCTGATCCGCCACGCCTGAGCGACGATGAGCTGTCGGCCTTCTTCTCGCTCGTTGTTCTCGGCCGGAGCCGAGACGACCCGCAACGCCATTGCCGGAGCGATGCTCGCCTTCGTCGAGTGGCCCGAGCAGCTCGACCTCCTGCGGACGCGCCGTGTCGAGATGGACACCGCCGTCGAGGAGGTCCTGCGCTGGACCACACCGTCACCTTCCAAGCGGCGGACGGCGACCACCTCGTGCGAGCTCGGCGGCCAGACCATACGCGCCGGGCAGAAGGTCGTCGTCTGGGAGGGGTCGGCCAATCGGGACCCTCGCCGCTTCGCCCGGCCGGACTCGTTCCTCTTGAACCGTGATCCCAACCCGCATCTCGCCTTCGGCCACGGGGTCCACTTCTGCCTCGGCGCGCACCTGGCGCGCCTCGAGATCCGCGTCGCGCTCGAGGAGATACTCACGTCCGTCGAGTCGTTCGCGTTGGTCGGCGCCGCCGCAATGGACGCGCAGCAACCGCCACACCGGCATCCGTCACCTCCCTCTCCGGCTGAAGAAGAGGGCCGCGACCGCTCGCGGTGAAGGCGGCCATGCTCGTACTCGCGTCAGCCGGGCACGACCGAGACGAGAGGGCGATGCCGTTCCAGGACAGCCAGTTCCTCGTTCCGCGGCGCCTCAGCGAGCGCCGTCCGTGCACCGAAGATCATGGTGGCGCGACTCCCAGGGTCCCAGGCGCGCCATTCGCCGATGCCCTCGTGACTCGGGGTTCCCACTGCGGGCGAAGGCGAGCCAGGCGCCTTGCATCTGGTCGGAGAGCGCCTCGACGGCGGGGCCATCTCCCGGAGAAGACCTGCACCACCGGCTGGTGCACGGCACCGAACACGAAGGGCAGCTCCAGTGCGTGGCACGATCCGAGCATGCCCCCGAACGCCGGGGACTCCCAGTCGAACAGGTACACGTAGGCCCGCGAACCCCCGGCCACGTGCGCCGCCGCCAGCTGGAGGCTCGGCCAGCGAAAGACGACGTCCGTCCCGACCGCCACCCAGATGTCCTTGGCCTCGACGGGCTCCGATCGGGCACGTGCGGGCGGCCCGATAGGCGTCGATGACCTCCGACGCGGACATGTCGGGAACGGCGTTGGCCACCCAACGCCGCGTTCCTTCCTCGTCCAGCGCCATGAGCGCCGGGTTCCCCAGTCCGAACAGGGTGAGCTCGTCCCGGTTCGTGCCGATCAGCAGGTCGATCCCGGCCGCCGCGCCGTGGGCGACGGCCGCCAGGGGGTGCTCGGGCACGAAGACGCCGTCGACCACCGGCAGGTACGGAAGCGGCACCATCCCCGGGTCAGGACGCCGCTTGCCGATCTCCTCTGTGGCGGCAACGAGTTCAGCGGCCGGAACGCGCTCGAGCGACTGCCTGTCGCACGACGCGATCCCCAGCACCGATGCCAGTCGCTCCGCCGATCGCTCCGCCTCCTCGACCGAGTGCATGTGCACCCCACCGCTCTGCACCACGGCGCGGTGGAAGAGGCCCGAGGCGGCCGGCGTGCCGAGCAGCGTGGCCACACTGAAACCCCCGGCCGACTCACCGAAGATCGTGACGTTGCCCGGATCACCGCCGAAGGCCGCGATGTTGTCGCGCACCCACGCCAGGGCGGCGACCTGGTCGTGGATGCCCCAATTGCCGACCAGCCCGTCCGGGTCGGCCAGACCCCGATGTCCGAGGAAACCCAGGGCACCGAGCCGGTAATTGATGGTCACCACCACCGCGTCGCCGTTGCGCACGAGGTTGCCACCCCGGTAGAGGAAGACGGACCCGCTGCCGGAGGTGAAGCCGCCCCCGTGAATGAAGACCATGACCGGCCTTCCGCGTCCGGGCTTCCCGCGTGGTGTCTCGGGCAGGTCCGGCGTCCAGATGTTGAGCGAGAGGCAGTCTTCGCTGTGTGGTTCGGACGCCTCGGGGTCCGAGGGGCTGGTGATGCCGGGCACGGCGGCCGACTGCGGGGCGATCGGACCGAAGGTCGACGCATCGCGCACGTCGTCCCACGCCTCCGGCGGCATCGGTGGGCGCCAGCGCAACGCGCCGACCGGCGCGCGCCCGTAAGGGAATTCCGGAGAAGGACCACAGATCGCCCCGCCACACACCCCTGAGCCTGCCCTGGGCGACGGACACGATTCCTTTCATGTCATGGCACCCTACGGACGAAGACTCCGCAGGGTCAATCGTGCGGAAGGTGAACGAGCAAGCGAACTCAGGCCGCAACCGGACGGAAACTCCCGGGTGCCGACTTTGCCACCACGCAGCCGTTACGCTTTGCGCCGTGGATGCAGTGAACTGTCGGGGCACTGTCCGCAGGCGGACTCTTGGTCATCCGGGCGATCATGATCGCCGGGCTGCTCGGCGCGTGGCTGTCGGTCGGGGCCGCCGTCGGTGCCGCTGCCACCGGCTCGTCGACCTCGACCACGCTTTCCGGACCGGCGCCCAACCAGACGCAGATCAACGCGACGCAGTCGCAGGTTGCGCAGATTGAGGGCACGCTGGCCCAGGAGGAGCAGCAGACGTCGGTCCTCGACGACAAGTACAACACCGCCGTGCAGAACCTCCAGAACGCGCAGAGCGTGCTGCAGTCGATCGGCACCAGCCTCCTCCAAGCACGGTCGGCGGTCGAGGTGGACAAGCATCTCGTCGCGACCGATGCCGTTGCGGCCTACGTCTTCGCCACACCCCAGACTGGCTTCGCCTCCTACTTCTCTTCGTCGGCGACGCTCGACCAGGCCCGCAATCAGTACACGGACCAGATCGTCGGCGATCTCACCAAGGACGAGACCGCGCTCGCAGCACTCCGAGACGCGGCTGCAGTCCGAAGAGGCCCAACAGCAGACCGTGGCGGCGCAGGCCCAGTCCGAAGCCACGCAGGCCAAGTCGTTGGCGCTGGCCAACGAGCAGGAGGCTGCTGCGACGAAGGCGACCCTCAGCCAGGTGCAGGGTCAGTTGGCCCAGGAGGTCGCACAGGCCGCCATCGCCGAGGCCCAGCAGGAAGCGGCCGCGGCGGCCCAGGCCGCCAACGCGGCACAGCAACAGCAGGCCGCCGCAGCGGCGGCAGCGGCGGCGACCGTTGCGGGAGCGGTCGGCGGATCCTCGAGCGGTGCCGCGGCGACCGACGCCGCCAACCAGGCCGGCGGTGCCGATCGGACCGGTGGGAGGGTCCTCCCAGGGCAGCGCGCAGCGGGATGGCCGCGGTGCAGGCCGCAGTGTCCCAACTGGGTGTGCCCTACGTCTTCGGTGGCGAGGAGGCCGACGTCGGCTTCGACTGCTCGGGGCTCGTGCAGTGGGCCTGGGCGACAGGCCGGCGTGTCCATTCCGAGGACGACCGAGACGCAGTGGCCCTCGCTGACACACGTGTCGCTCGATGCCCTCGAACCCGGTGACCTGCTCTTCTACTACAACCTGGACGGCGACGACCAGGTGGACCACGTCGTGATGTACACCGGCTCGGGACCCTACGGAACCGACACGGTGATTCAGGCTCCGTTCACCGGATCGACGGTGTCCTACTCCCCCATCTTCACCGAAGGCCTGATCGGGGCCGCCCGGCCCTAGGCGCGGCCCGGCTCTGACGCGGCCGGGGCTGATGTCGGGGGCTGCGAGAGCAGCCGCGGGCACGACCAGCAGGCTCTTCGTGCCCGTGCGATCGGTACGATGGCCCGATGGCCAGCGGGCGCCCGGTTCTCGGCGACACGAACCGATCAACCGCCATCGTCCCGATCCGGGTCTCAGCCGGGGACGCCGGGGAGCCGGATGATCCCCGGTTGTCCGACGTCGACGAGTGGGGTCGATCCGAACGGACGCGGGCGCTGGCGCGCGCGATCTACGAGCCCGTCTACTCGAAGTGGTTCCGCGTCGAATGGGAAGGGCTCGAGAAGGTCCCGACGGACGGCGGCGCTCTGCTCGTCGCCAATCACGCCGGGGCAATCCCGTCGGACGCCCCGGTGATCATGCACGGGATTGAGAAGGAGCTCGAGCGCCCGTGCTACGGCCTGGCCGACTACTTCTTCAGGACGGTGCCGGTGGTCGGCACCCTCTGGGCCCGCTCGGGCGGTGTGTCCGCCCGGCCCGCCAACGCGTACCGCCTGCTGAAGGAGCAGCGGCAGCTGGCGCTCGTCTTCCCCGAGGGAACCAAGGGCCCGTCGAAGTCGTTCACGGACCGCTACCAGCTGCGTCGCTTCGGCCGCGGCGGTTTCGTCGAGATCGCCATGCGCGCCGGCGTCCCGGTCATCCCCATCGCCGTCATCGGCTCGGAGGAGGCCATGCCCGTGGTACTGCGGCTGCCCGCGCTGGCGAAGGCTCTCGGCCTCCCCTACTTCCCCATCACCGCGAACCTGCTGGCCTTCGGTCCGCTCGGCGTCGTGGCCCCCTTCCCTGCCAAGTTCAAGCTGCGGGTGCTCGATCCGGTCCGGTTCGACGTGCCGGCCGATCAGGACCGCTACTCGAAGAGCCGGATCATGGAGGAGTCGGAGCGCATTCGCTCGCAGCTCCAGGAAGCCGTGTACGACATGCTGCGGGACCGGCGCAGCGTGTGGTTCGGTTGAGTCGCCGATGAGCCGGCGCGTCCTCGTCACCGGTGCCGACACCTTCTGGGGTGGCCGCATGATCCAGGCCCTCGAGACGGACCCCACCATGGATGTGATCCTGGGCATGGGCACCCGCGCCCCATCGGTGCCGTTCGAGCGGGCCGAGTTCGTCCGGGCCGACCAGAACTACTCCATCCTGAACCGGATCGTGAAGGCAACCCAGGTGGACACGATCCTGCACACGTTCATGATCACGAACTCGACCACGGTGCCGAGGCGCGCCATGCACGAGATCAATGTCATCGGGACGATGAACCTTCTGGCCGCAGCCGGGGCCGCCGGTTCCTCCGTGCGCCACGTCGTGGTCAAGTCGTCGACGCTGGTCTACGGCTCCGCCGCCAGCGACCCGAACACGTTCGACGAGGACACGCCGCGCACGAGCCCCGTGAAGAACGGCGTGGAAAAGGCGCTGGTCGAGGCCGAGGGGCTCGTGCGGGACTTCTCGGAGGACAACCCGGCCACCCGGGTCACCGTCCTCCGCTTTGCCAACGTCCTCGGGACGCAACTGACCACCCCGATAAGCCGCAACCTCTCGCGCCACGTGTGCCCCGCCATCTTCGGCTTTGACCCCCTGCTGCAGTTCGTCGAGGAGGAGGACGTCGTGCGTGCCCTTCTCCATGTGACCCGCGGTGGCATCCCCGGCCTCTACAACGTGGCCGGGGACGGCCGGCTCCCCTGGAGCGAGGTGGCCGCCATCTGCGGCACCCGGCTGGTCCCACTCTCGCCCGTGAGCCCCCTGAGGATCCGGCCCGTGGCGCGACTGTTCGAGCTGCCGGAAGAGCTCGAGGACCTGCTCCGCTACGGACGTGGCGTCGACACGCGGCGGTTCACCGCGACCGGCTTCTGCCTACAACGCCACGAGCGCGGGGGCGGTGCGCACGTTCATCAGGGCGCTCCGGCTGCGCCGGCAATCCGGCAGGGAGCCCGTGTCCTACACCTACGAGCACGACGTGGAGCAATTCTTCCGCCACTCGCCGTCGGTACTGCACACCAACGACGCCTGAGCTCAGGCGTCCAACCAGTCCGCCACCAGAGTGGGCTCCCGCACCCCCCACTCCTCGGCGGTGATCGCGTAGCGCACGTGGTCCTCCCAGGCGCCGTCGATCTCGAGGAAGCGCTGCGCGATCCCCTCCTCGCGGATGCCCAGCTTCTCGACGACACGCCGGCTGGCCAGGTTCCTCGGGATGATGGAGATCTCCACGCGGTGCAGCGAGATCGCCTCGAAGGCGAAGCGAAGCGTGACCACGACGGCCTCCGGCACGAGCCCCTGGCCCGCCAGCGCCTCATCGACCCAGTAGCCGATGAACGCGCTCTGGAACGGCCCACGCTGAATGGAGGAGAGCGTCACCTCGCCGGCGAAGCGCTCGCCCACGAAGATCCCGAACCCGTAACCGGTGCCGAGGTGTCGTTCGCGTTCGCGTATGCCGCATCGGGCCGCAAAGCTCGGGCGATCCTCCGACGGCACGGGCGCGCCCTTGGGCCGCGGCTCCCAACGCAGCAGCCAATCGGCGCAGCGGGTGCGCACCTCGTGCCACGCGGGGAAGTCGTCCTCGGTCAGCGAGCGCAGGAGCACCCGCCGGCCCCGGAGCTCCAGCGGCGCGTGGCGGAGCGCCCTGGCCGCGCTCATCGTCCCAGCACCTCCTTCAGCGCGCCGAGCAGTGCGAAGACGTTTCTCCGCCGCGCCGTGTGACCCATGCAGCCGATGCGCCAGACCTGCCCGGACAGCCGTCCCGCCCCGGCCCCGATCTCGATGCCGTAGGAGGCCAGGAGCTCCCGGCGGACCGCCGCCTCGTCGACGCCGGGCGGGACCCGGACCGTCGTGAGCTGAGGCAGGCGGTACTCGGCCCCGACGAGCAGCTCGAGCCCGAGGCCGGTCAGCCCGTCCTGCAGCAACCGACCGCATTGGGCGTGGCGCTCCCACGCCGCCCCGAGCCCCTCCTCGAGCAACGATCCCAGGCCGGCGTGCAGCGCCGCCACCATCGCCACCGGCGCCGTGTGGTGGTACACCCGTCCGGCGCCCGAGGTGTCGTTGACGTAGCGAGAGAGGAGGTTGAGGTCGAGGTACCAGCTCGAGGGCCGCTCCACCAACCGTTCCATGGCCCGATCCGAGACCGTCAGGGGCGAGAGCCCGGGCGGGACGCCCAGGCACTTCTGGGTGCCGCTGTAGGCGATGTCGACGGCCCAGTCGTCGACGGCGACCTCCATCCCTCCCAGGGAGGTCACCATGTCCACCAACAGGAGTGCGGCGCCCTTGCCCCTCCCCAGTGGCTCAATCTCGTTGCGCACGCCGGTGGAGGTCTCGGCGTGCACGACCGCGATCAGGGCCGGCGACGGGTGGGCCGAGAGCAACCGCTCCGGGTCGACCGGCTCGCCCCATTCGGCGTCGACACGGACGACCTCGGCGCCGAGCCGGCAGGCCACCTCGCACATCCGTTCGCCGAAGACGCCGTTGACCCCGACCACCACGGGGTCCCCGGGCCGCACGAAGTTGACGAAGGATGCCTCCATGCCCGCCGACCCGGTCCCACTGACGGGCAGGGTCAGCGCGTTCGAGGTCGCGAAGACCCGGCGCAGGCGGTCGTTCGTGCTGTCGAGCAGCGCCAGGAACTGCGGGTCGAGGTGCCCGAGCACCGGTCCCGCCAGCGCCATGGTCACTTCCGGGTACGGATTCGAAGGCCCCGGGCCCATGAGGAGGCGGTCGGATATCCCCATCGGCGCATCGTGACAGGTCCGCGCTCGCCTGCGCCAACGCGCCGGGTCGACACGCGGAGCGTCCGGTAGATTGCCTGCGTGGAACGGGTGCTCTTCGCCCCTCGGGAGCTCCCTCCCCTGCCTCCTGACGTCTCCCAGGATCCGCGGTACGTACGACGACCTGGGTCGCGCCTCCGCGAAGAACGACGAACGTCGCGCGCGGTCACGCGACGGCGGGTCCGGCACTCGCCCTTGTCATGGTGGTCGCGGGCGACCCCGCGGGCTGCCATCGGCTCGCACGCTCGAGAGCCTCAGCCGGCAGACGAGCCGGCACTGGACGCTGGTGGCCGTTGCGGCCGAGTCCCGGCGGTCGGAGCGTGAGCACGCTCATCCGGGCCGCCGGACGGCGGATGCGGCGCCGGGCCCGATTGATCGCCGTCCCCGACGGGACGCCGGCCGGCGACCATCTTGGACGGGCATCGGAGCCAACGACAGGGCGCGCCTTTGCGCTCCTGTTCGGCGGGGACGCATGGGCCCCGGACGCGGTTGGCGACCCTGAGCGCCGCACTGACGACGACGGGGGTCGTCTACGCCGACGAGGACTGCGTCACCGCCGAAGGCGACCACGCTGGGCCGCGCCTGAAGCCGGACTACTCACCGGACTTCCTCTTGTCCTCGCCATACATGGGCCGTCCGATCGCCGTCGGCGCGCGGCTCTCGAGCACCATGCCTCGCGGCGTGGCGTCCGACGTCGCCGGCGCGCGGAGCACGAACTCGCGCTCCGGGCGTGCGAGCTGGCCGAGATCGGTCCTGCACATCCCCGAGGTGTTGTGTCACCGGTGGGGCGACGCCGGCCATGACCGTCGCACCGCCCGACACCGGCCCGTGGACGCATGCACTGCGCCGGAGCCATGCCGGCGCCTCGGTCGATCTCGAGGAACCGTCCCCGGCACCTTCCGGTGTGCGACGGCCGATGGCGACCGACGTCATGACGCAGCATCCTGATCCCCTTCCGAGACGAGCCCGCGCTCCTCCGAACCTGTGTCGACTCCGTCACTGCGACCACGGAGAGCCAGGAGACGCGAGCTGGTGCTCATCGACAACGGGTCGACGGATCCCGAGACCGAAACGCTTCTCGAGCGGCTCGCCCGGGCGCAAGGACGTGCGGGTCGTCGCGCGACGATCGACCCTTCAACTGGGCACAGTTGAACAACGTCGGAGCCAAGGCGCCCGGGGGGAGATCCTCCTCTTCTTGAACAACGACATCGAGGCGCACCAGCACGGATGGCTGTCCGCCCTGGGTGCTCACGCACTCAGGCCGGACATCGGCGCCGTCGGTGCCCGGTTGCTGTATCCCGACGGGCGCCTGCAGCACTGTGGCCTGGTGGTCGGGCTCACGGGAGCCGCCGGACACCCTCTGGCCGGCTTGCCCGGGGATTCCCCCGGCTATCTCAACATGGCAACGGTCACCCGGGAATGTTCGGCGGTCACGGGCGCATGCCTGGCGACACGGCGAGAGGTCTTCGATCATCTCGCCGGCTTCGACGAGACGCTCGGCGTCGACCTGAACGACGTCGACTACTGCCTCCGCGCCGCTTCAGCCGGGTACCGGACCGTCTTCGAACCCCGCGCCGAGCTCGTCCACCACGAATCGCCGAGCCGGGGAACCGCCGGCGGGGTGGGCGACATCGTCAACTTCGTCGACCGGTGGAAGGATTACATTGACCGAGGAGATCCCTACTTCAACGCACACCTCACCCGCATCGACCCATCGTGCGGTCTGGCGGGGCCCGAGGAAGAGGAGATGTGGAACCAGTGGTACTCGACCCTCGCCACGTAGCAGACAGACGGCTCTGCCCCCGGCCCCCGGATGCTCCGCACAGCCGACCGACGCTCCACCCCCCCTCGGCACATGCGCGCGACCTGGAGCCCGTGCGGTCGCTGCGCAGCGAGCTTCTCGGCAGGCAGGCGCAGGGGTCCCGCCTCGTTGCGAAGGTGGGCGGGGCGAGTCTCCGGCCGCGCCGATCGTCGCTTGATGCTCGCACTGGCCGCCGCGACCGAGGCGCTCGCAGACCACTGCTGATCTCCTCGTTGACCGATTGACGACCCTGGAGGCTCTCGGGGCCGACGTGACCGGCGTCTTCGGTGAGGAGCTCACGCGCCTGCGAGCGGAGGTCGTGCACCTCCAGCGAGTCGCCGCACCTGAAGCCGGGGCCGCCGGCATGAGCCATGCCGGGAACGGTCGTCGTATCGTCCCACTGGCACGCGACGACGTGCAGAGTTGTCCTATGTCGATCCGCTGCATTGCCGGGGCGGCGTCGCGCTGTGGTCCCGTCACGGTCCTCGTTCCCGGACCGAGGGGCGCATCCGGAGGCGGACGGGGCGTTCGACCTCGAGGGGATCGGCCAGGGCGGCGACCTGCAATGGCCCGAGCACCTCGACCCGAACCAGACGGTGGTGGTCGACGAGCTGACTCCTGAGGTTGCCGACACTGCTGAGGGCCGCGTCGCGCCGCGAGCGGTGCTGTATCTGTCCGCCCCCGGCGGACGGCACGATTCGGCGATGGCAGAGACTGCACCTCACCGGCGAGAAGGAGGTCGATTCGTCACCGTCGTTCCGCGTCCACATCCCGGTGAACCGGCTTGCCCAACTCGACCGTCACCACGGCTTCGGGTTCACGGGTTACCAGCTCCTCCTGTCCGACACGGTCGGCAACCCTCCGACGAGCCACCGCCGGCGGCCGCCTGGGTGAGCTCGGCCTTTCATGACGACTGGGTCGTCGTCGTGGAGAACGCCGTCGCGTCCGCCTGGAAGGGTCGCGCGCTCCGTGGCGAGGTCCCGATCGACACCCGGATGGACTTGTGGCGGCTCGTCGCTCATGCCAATGCCTGCATCGACCTTGCTCCGGGCCCGTACATCGCCCGGGAGTGCGTCGAGGCGCTCCGCTTCGGCACGCCCATCGTCGTCCCCGAGCAGTCCGGGCCGCGCTGCGGTGCACGCCCGCGCCGTCGGGGGATCGACGTTCGCGGACCCCGGAGAGTTGGTCGCCGCTGTGGCGAAGCTGCAGACGCGAGGCCAACCGCTCGGCGGCGTCCGAGGCCGGGCGACACTACGCGGATGATCGCTTCGGCAACCCCGAGCAGTCCGTCTCGGACATGAGGGCATTGCTCGCGACAGCGTGAACGCGAGGTCCGTCTCGAACCGCTGTCGGCGCCCGGAGGATCAGATCGGTGAGTCCAACGAGACCCGTGGCGGCCATGCCAGGGAGAAGTCCTCGGCGTCGAGCGACAGGTTGGGGTTGTAGTACGGGTCGTTGCGAAGACCCTCGAAGCCCCACCGCTGCTCCATGTACGTGACCTCACGGGCGAACGCCTCCGCACGCGGGCCCGTGATCGTCCGGACCCCGAGCTGATGCGACTCGTGGTGGAGCAGCTCCGCGTGCGGCGTCCAGACGACCTCCCATCCCGCCGCCCGCAGGCGCAGGCAGAAGTCCACGTCGTTGAAGGCGACGGGGAGGTTCGTCTCGTCAAGCCCCCCAACCTGGTCCCAGGCCTCGCGCCGCACCGCGATGCACGCCGCGGTCACCGCTGACATCGCGGTGCGCGCAGTTGGAGGTTCCCGGAGTAACCGGGCGAGAGCCGGCCGGCCATTCGATGAGCGTGACCGGCGACACCGCCGACACCCAGGACGACCCCCGCATGCTGGATGCGCCAGTCGGTGTAGTACAGCTTGGCGCCCACTGCTCCGACGCCGGGCTGGATCAGCTGGCTCACCATTTCGGTGAGCCATTCGCCCGAGATCACTTCGGTGTCGTCGTTCAGGAGGCACACGACGTCACCGGACGTCCGCTCGACGGCGTGATTGTTGATGGCCGCGTAGTTGAACGGACGCTCGTCGCGGATGACGGTGAGCCGGTCGTCATAGGTCTGGAGGTACTCGAGGGTGGGGAAACGTCCGGCTGGAATTGTCGACGACGACCACCTCGAAATCTGGGGTACATCGTGAAGTCGAGCAGGCTGTCGATGACACCGCTGCAAGAGCCGTCCGTCCCTGGTCGGGATGACGATGCTCACCTGAGGGGCGGGGTCCGGCAGCTCCCAGCGTCACAAGGTTGTGACCCGACTTGCCGATCCGTGTGACTCGGGCCGACCGACCGGTTCGCCGCAGGTGGTCGATCACCGCGTGTCGTCCGGTCTCAATGGCATAGGGCTTCGCCGACACCAGGGACGCCGTGGAGCTGGCATGCACACGCCAGTGGTACAGCACGTGGGGGATGTGCAGCACCTGCCTCCGGCTCGCATGAGCTCCGAAACGCGGAGAATCAGGTCCCAGTCCTGGCTGCCCTCGTATCCTTCACGGTAGCCACCGACCTGGTCGACGAGATCCTTCCGGATCACGCTGAGGTGATTGACGAAGTTCTGGCCGAGGAGGAGCAAGGGATCGAAATCGGGCTTGAAGAACGGATCGCGCCGATGTCCGGATTCGTCGAGTTTGTCCTGGTCGCTGTACACGATGCCCACATCAGGGTGGTCGGAGAGCGCCAGGGCCACAAGCGCCAGCGCATGCTCGGCCAGGACGATCGTCGTGGTCAAGGGGAGCCACCCATTGGCCGGTGGCGACCGTCAGGGCCGAGTTGGAGGCGGCCGAGATGTGCCCGTTCTCCTGCCGTCGGACGACCTTGATGCGCTCGTCCGAACCGGCACAGTCCTCCAGGAGCTGGACAACCTGCGGGTCGGTGGAACAGTCGTCGGCGATGCACAGCTCCCAGTTTTGATAGATCTGGTTCCGCACCGAGTCGATCGCTGACTTGCAAGAGGTGTACAGGCGGGTCGTAGACCGGCATGAGCACCGAGATCGTCGGTCGATTCGGTCAGGGCACGGACCTTGGATTCGATCCGTCCCCGCCGCTCGTCGTCGAGCGTGTCAAAGAGTTCGATCCAGGTCTGGTACGTCCCGTCGGGCGGGAACACCGAGGGCGTGGCGGCTTCCGGCGTAACCCAGTCGGCGGCGCCGGAGCCGCTCGTAGAGCCGGCGCAACTTGGTGGTGTACCGAAAGGTCTTCGTGTTGCGGATCTGCTGCGAGCTCGGTGTCTCGAGCGCTGACGAGAGCCGCCAGGCGCCGCTGGCCGGTTTCGAACTGGCGGACCATCTCGAACGACGCGAGGTTCTCCGCGGCGCGTCGGCGCTGTGTGCCGTCGAGGGCCTCACTCAGGCGGGTCGCCTCCCGCTTGGAGCTCGTCACGGGCCGCGATCACGGCCTCGCTTTGCACGAGCAGGTCGTTGTGCGCCTCGGCCAGTCGATTGTGCACCTCGGCCAGTCGATTATGCTCGTTGGCGGTATCGAGAAGGCGCGAGTAGAGGTCCGAGCTGGTCCGCCAGAGCGTCTCGTTCGTAGCCCTCGACCAGCATGTCGGCGTCGACCTCGACGCGTCGGAACAGCACGGCGTGCGTGGCGAGGAACGTGGCGTCGTAGTCGAAGCTCCGCACGAATCCATGACGCAGGAACAGCTGCGCCCAGTAGCTGCCGGGCTCCACGTTCAGATGGGTCGGCTCGTCGAAATCATCCGGGGTCGAGGAGAACAGCACCATCTCGGCATGCCGGCACAGATTGGCGACACTCGCGTCGGCCAGGGAAGGGGGAAGGTGCTCGAGCACCTCGATGCACGTGATCAGGTCGTAGTGACCATCGATCTCCTCGGTCACCGAGCCCACACGGCAGAACGGTTGGAGGGCGGCGGGGACCTGTTCGATCGCCCAGGTGGAAATGTCGATGCCCCGGGCGTCGACACCACGGCTCGCGTAGCGCCTCGACGAGCATTCCCTGCGCACAACCGACGTCCAGCACGGTGCCGGGCCGTAGAGTCTTCACCGACGTTCGCCGCGACCGTGGAGAAGAAATCGGTCCAGGCCTTCTCCTCCCTGGTGTAGGGAACACCCGACTTGTCGTATCCGGCGCCGTAGTAGTCGCTCGTCGTAGAACTCGGCGGTGACCTCCACCAATTCGGGAATGGTGTCGACGTCCCCGGTGCGCTGACCGGTACGCCGCCGCCCGTCGAGCTGGGTGAGGAGACGGTCCAGCGTGCGGTGACGAGGGTCGATGGACGACGACTCGGCCGTGTCAGAGTGCCTGCCCCGGAGCCAACCGCTCGATGAATTCGATCGCCTCTGCGAGGTCGCCGTCGACGGCGACACCGAGGTCGCCCAGGAACTCCACGATCTCAGTGAGAACCGCCTTCGGCCGGCCGACGACATCGTCGTAGTTGATCACCAGCGACGGGAACTGGGAGCACACGACGAGGGCGGACCGGTTGCATCGGTCCCACCAGCCGACGATGCTCGTCCGGTCGGCGACTTCGGGGACGTCGCCGACGGCCACCTGGCCCGGCGCGCGATGGACCAGGATCACGGCGGGGTCGCACGGCCAGGGCATCCGACCAGAAGCGGGCCAGGAAGCTCAGCCGGGGTTCCGCCCAGACCCAGGGTCCGACACTCGGATCCGAGCGCGGTCGTCGCCGCCGGGCGGCGGTCATCTTCCGCCTGGCCTCGTCCAGCCAAGGTGCCAGCACGTGCGCCAGCTCCACCGGCGCGGCATCCGGCGGATCCCCTCCGACCTGCTGCCGTCGCAGCAGCCGGTCGTTGAACGCTGCGAGGTCGCGCGTGTCCGGCGCACGAACCCTCGGTCGTCGCCCACGCGCGCGAGGCCCAGGCGCGACAGGGCGCCGCCCAGAAGCTCGACTCCGCTGGCGAACATGCCCACCACGAAGATGCCGTCGACGGCGGGCCGTCAGAGGTGTGAGTCTGGTCGAGCCGTCTCGTGGCGCGCTCGGATCATGCCGCGCGGCCCTTCAGCACACAGGCAGGATAGCACCGACGTCTGGCGACTCCTCGTACACTCCGAAGTCCAGGATGCCGGTCGACGCAGCCGCCGCGATTGGTCGCGGACGGCGTCAACGGACTGCCCGAGAGACGTCCAACGCCTTGGTGACCCCCGTCATCCGGTGGAGGGCGCCGAGGCCAGCAGGTCCGCCGCCAGGCCGTCGAGGATGTCGTCCTCCGAGACGAGGCACCGGTCGCGTCCGAAGCACGCCATCACCACGGCGAGGATGAGGACCCCGCCGACGATGACGTCCTCGCGGCCCTCGACCATGCCGGGCCGCGCCAAGCGGGCGCGGGCGTCCTCGGAGGACAGGGTGTCCAGCCACCGCTCGACGTCAGTCGCGGGACAGCACGGCGTGGTGGACCCGGGCGCGGTCGTACACCGTGATGCCGCGGTCCAGGCAGACCAGCGTGGAGACGGTGCCCGCCAGGCCGATGACGAGGCCGTCGGGCGCCGGCTGCGGGAGGTCGGCCCTCGCCGCCATGACCTCCTCCGTCACCGCGCCGCGCGCCGGCGCAAGGTCCTCGGGACGAGGCGGGTCGTGCAAGAACCGCTCGCTCACCCGGACGCACCCGATGTCCAGCGACCGCGCCACCACGTCGGGCGCCGCCGCGCCGGGTCCCGGGTGCCCGACGGCCAGCTCGGTCGACCCCCCGCCGATGTCGACCACCAGCAGGGGTCCCGAGCCCGGCCAGGTCGGGCCGGCAGGTGGGCCGTGGCCCCGGCGAAGGACAGCCGTCCCTCCTCTTCTCCCGAGAGAACCTCGGGACGCACCCCCGTGATGGAGCGCGGCTTCGGCCATGAACTCCTCGGCGTTGCCGGCGTCCCGGACGGCCGACGTCGCCACGACCCGGGCCCGGACCACGCCGTGGTCGTCCATCGACCGGCGGTACGTCGCGGAGCACCGACACGGTGCGGTCGATGGCCGCCGGCGACAGGCGGCGGGTCGCGTCCACCTGCTCGCCCAGGCGGGTGATGCGCATCTGGCGCTCCAGCACGCTGCCATCGGCTCCCACCACGATGAGCCGGGTGGAGTTGGTGCCGCAGTCCACGGCGGCCACGGGCCCGCGGGGATCGTCCACGGCACCACTCTCCACCACGAACTCGGCGGCGTGCACGGCCAGCTGCTCGGCCGTCCAGTGGCCGACGGGGTCGTCCCCGCCGGCCAGGTACCACGCCAGGTGCGCGTGGAGGCACTTCACCGCCACGGCGCGTCCCCCCGACGCCTCCCGAGGGCACCGGTCCCCGGCGGCCCGCGGGGAGCGCCCGGTCGCGCTCGGGCGGCGTAGCGCGCGTGGGCGTCGGCGACCGCCGCCTCCGGCACGGCGGCGGCCGCCCGGCGCACGCCCCCGGATGCCTCGAGCCGGCCGACGGCACTCGCACAGCGCAGGATCGACGAGCCAGTAGAGCGTCGGCATGGGACGGCCGTCGTCGAGGAGCGGGGCGTTCTCAATGACCGCCGGCGTGCCGTCGGCTCGCCGCACCGCCACGGTGAAGGCACCCGTCGGCGTCCGCCCGAGCAGCCGCGCCACCGTCTCCCGCTCGTCATCGTGATCGCCGGCCGTTCGACCTGGGGCCCTCCTGCCGCCGGCGTCCGGGTCAACGCCAGAACTCGAGGGCGTGCACCATGCGCGACAGCAGGCCGGACCCCGACGCTGTCGCTCCCGCCCGCGGCGCCCTGAGCGGCGGCCGCCGCGGTCGAGGGCGGCGTCGTCGTGACGGCACCGGGTGGGAGCTCGGGCGTGGCGGACGGGGCGACCGGGCCGTCCGATCCCGGATCACCCGAGTACGGGGTGCCGGCGGCCGCCGCACCCGATGGCGGGAGCACCTCGTAGGCCTGCTGGCCCGGGCTGACGAGCTGGTACTGCTCGCGGGCGATGCGCTCGATCTCGCCGGCGTCACTGAGGTTCTTCTTCTCCTGCGCCAGTGCGGCGTCCTGCTTGTGCAGCGCCGCCAGCTGCGCCTCGGTGCCGGCCAGGGTCGAGCGCTGGCTGAGCAGTGAGCCGGCCGGGAACCACGCGAAGAGCACGGCGGCGGAGACGACGATGGCTCCGAGGAGCATCAGCCGGGCGCGCCCGATGGACCCGCGCCGCCTTGGCGCCGCCGGCTTGGCGCGGTCGTGCCTTCCGGCTAGCCGGCGCCATTGCGGACGCCTCCTCCGCCCGCCAGCGCGGCGCCGTCCGGGGAAGGCGGCCGATCCGCCCAGGTCCTCCTCTATACGGAGCAGCTGGTTGTACTTGGCCACACGATCGGAGCGGGCCGGCGCGCCCGCTTTGATCTGTCCCGCGTTGACCGCCACCACGAGGTCGGCGATCGTCGTGTCCTCGGTCTCTCCCGAGCGGTGGGAGATCACCGTGCCGTAGGACGCCCGGTTCGCCAGCGCCACCGTCTCGAGCGTCTCGGTGAGCGTGCCGATCTGGTTGAGCTTGACGAGGATGGCGTTCGCCACCCCCTCGCGGATCCCGCGCTCGAGGATCTCGGCGTTGGTGACGAAGATGTCGTCGCCCACCAGCTGCATCCGCCCACCGAGCGCCTTGGTGTGGTCCGCCCAGCCGTCCCAGTCCTCTTCGGCCATCCCGTCCTCGATGGACACGATCGGGTAGCGCTCCACCAGGTCCACCCAGTAGTCGGCGAGCTCGGCGGGCGACAGCGTCCGGCCCTCGCCGGCCAGGACGTAGGAGCCCGTCGTCCCACAGCTCGCTGGTGGCGGGGTCGAGCGCCAGCGCGATCTCCTCGCCGGGTACCCGGCCCGCCAGTTCGATCGCCTCCACCAGGAGCTTCACCGCGTCTTCGTTCTGCGGGAGGTCGGGCGCGAAGCCCCCCTCGTCGCCCACCGCGGTGGACAGCCCCCGCTCGTCGAGCACCGAGCGGAGCGTGTGGTAGGTCTCCGCGCCCCAGCGCAACGCCTCGCTGAAGGATGCGGCGCCCACCGGCATCACCATGAACTCCTGGAAGTCGATGGAGTTCTTGGCGTGGGCACCGCCGTTCAACACGTTCAACATCGGCACGGGCAGTACATGGGCGTTGGCACCGCCGATGGAGCGGTAGAGCGGGATCTCGAGGTCGTCGGCCAGCGCCTTGGCGCTCGCGAGCGAGACGGCCAGCATCGCGTTGGCTCCGAGCCGCGCCTTGTCGGGCGTACCGTCGAGGTCGATCAGCGTGAAGTCGACGGCGCGCTGGTCGAGGGCGTCGAGCCCGCGGACGGCGTCCGCGATCTCACCGTTGACGTTGGCCACGGCGCGCAGCACGCCCTTGCCCGAGAACCGGTCGCCCCCGTCGCGCAGCTCTACTCGCCTCGCGGATGCCGGTGGAGGCACCGGACGGCGCGATGGCACGGCCCCGCGCGCCGGAGTCGAGGAGCACCTCCGCCTCCACGGTCGGGTTGCCGCGGGAGTCGAGGACCTCGCGCCCGATCACGTGCTCAATGGTGCTCACGACATCACTCCTTGGGTGCCTCCCCTGGCGGGACACCGGGGCACAAGGTTAGCGGTTGCCCGCCTGCTGATCGGGGACGCCTTCGGCCGCGAGGATCTCCGCGCGCAACGAGAGCGCGCGGTCGCGCAGGGCCTGTTCCGCGTCCACGCCGAGGCGTTGCGCCAGGTTGGCCACGGCGAAGAGGAGCTCGCCCAACTCCGCGCTCGACGTCGCCGGCGTCGCCCGCCAGAGGGTCGTCCGGACCGCGGGTCGGTGGCCGCGGCGCGTCGGGTGAGCGACGCCAAGGCGGCGCGGCTGCACCGGGCGCGTCGGCGTCGCTACGGTTCGAGACCGACCGAGCGCGCCTTGCGGGCCAGCTTGGTCGTGAGCATCAGTGCGGGCAGGCCCGCCGGGATCCCCTCGGTGACGCTGCTCCTCCCCTTCTCGCTCTTCTTGATCGCCTCCCAGTTCGAGACGACCTGGTCCGCGCTCTCGACGGTCGACGTCGCCGAACACGTGGGGGTGGCGGTGCACCAGCTTGTCGTGCACCCCGCGGGCGACGTCCCCCAGGTCGAACTGCCCCTCCTCGTCGGCCAGTCGGGCGTGGAAGACGATCTGGAACAGCAGGTCACCCAGCTCCTCCTGCAGGTGCGCGTAGGCGGCGGCCGCGGCGTCGCGCCCGTCCAGGGCGGCGAGGGCGTCGAGGACCTCGTAGCACTCCTCGACGAGGTGCGGCATCAGCGAGGCGTGCGTCTGCGCCCGGTCCCAGGGGCAGCGCTCCCGCAGCGTGTCCATGAGCGTCGACGAGCCGTTCGACCTCCTCGCCGGCGGACGGGCCCGCCGGCGCCGCCAGCGCCGGCACGTAGAGCGACGTCAGGTGGTCGGGCTCCACGGTCCGGTCGAGCTCCCACCAGTCGACGGCGGCGACGATCTCGTCGGGGAGCCCGAGGTGGTGCAGGATCACGGGGTCCGGCGCGGTCGCGCCGACGTCGTCCGGGAGCCCGAGCTTCACCTCGGAGAGCAGGTGGCGCGACCAGCACTGCGCGACCAGGAAGGGGCCGCGGTCGCCCGCGGCCACGGATCCGAAGGCGCCGGCGTCGACGCAGACGGACCCCCTCGGTGAGGGGGTCGATGCCGAGGGCGGCCCAGGCCAGATCGAGGAAGGAGAGCGCCGGGCACGACCGTCACCTCGACCCGCTCGTCGGCGCGCAGCAGCTCGACGCTGCGCTCGGCCACCAGCGGCGAACCGGGGACGGCGTAGACGACCGGCTCGGGCGCCGCGTCCGATCGCGGCCGCCACCAGCACCTCGACGATGCCGGCGTACACCTCGTCGAAGGTCGCCGCGGACTCGTAGAGGTCGTCGAAGGAGCGCAGTCCCCCGAAGCGGGCCGCCGCGGGGTGGCGGGCCGTGCGCAGGTAGGCGCGCCCGCGGTCGCCGAGCAGCGCGGCAGCGGCGTCGCCGAGGAGGTCGGTGCCGGCCGGGCCCGAGGCCCACCACCGTGATGTGGGGGCGGCGCGGCGGCACCGTCAGCCGCTGGACGGGCTGGCCGTCGCCGAGGTCGGGGCCGACGCGACCGCCGGCTCGTTCGCCGGCGCGTTCAGCACGTCCGACGGGCTCGGTGTCAACGGCGTGAAGACGCTCGCCGCGACGGGGACCCAGACCCCGTAGCGCGGGTCGACGCTCACCGAGGCGTGGCGCTCCGTCGCCGTGATGGCCTTCTGCGTCGCCGTCGCCCCCGACTCCTGCACCACCTCGGCCACGACCTGCTTCGCCGTGGCGTAGCCCGTGGGCTTCCTCGACGTGATCTGCACGAGGAGATAGCTCCCGTTCGTCCGTCGATGGGCGCCGAGACGCGTGCCGGTCGGGAGGGTCTCGACGTCGGCGCCCGACGGGAGCTCGGAGGCGATGACCGGCAGCGGTTCGCAGCTCTGCGGCCCGCCCTGCGGTCGCCTTCGCCGCCACCTGGGAGAACGGCGTCCCGAAGGCCACCTCCGCCGCCGCCGCCTGGGCGGCCGCCTCGGTGGAGTACACCGCCGCCGTCCAGCACGCCGTGTCGAACTCGGCGGCGTGCCGCGCGTAGTAGCGCTGCAGGTCGGCCTCGCTGGAGCCGACGCCGGCCAGGTCCTCCTGGAGCGCGCTGGCGGTGGCGACGAACTGCACCTGCTCGTCGACGAACGAGGAGGGCAGGGTGCTCAGCACCTCCTCGCCGGTCAGGGGCTGGCCGGTCGACGCTGCAGCTGTAGCGGACGTTCTGCGCCTGCGGCGTCTGGCAGGATCTCGGACATGACCGAGGAGATCTGGCCGCTCAGGTTGGCGCGGGCGTCGGCCAGCTGGGCCGACGTCACGGTGACCTGGCGCGTGTCCGCCAGCTGCAGGACGAGCTGGTGGCCGACCTCGGTGTCGAGATAGGTGGCCACGAAGGCGCTGTTGGCCGTCGGGTGGTCCGCTCGCGTTCTGGCCCTTGCCCGCGCCGAGGACGCGGCGGCAGCTGCTCGCTCCCGCTCGACGAGAGATACTCCTGGGAGTTCAGGTAGCACTGGTAGGAGGCGCTGCCGGCGATCGCGCTCACGTCCGAGTTGAGCGATTGCTGGCTGATGGCGGCGCCGTTGACCACGGCCGCGTTGGTGGGCACCGACGAGCGCGGCGGCGGCCAGGCCGCCGGCGAGGACGATGAGGAGGACGAGGAGCCGCTTCACGCGCCGCGCATGCTACAAGGTGTCCCCGTCGACTCCGGCATCGCCCAGCGGGATCAGGTCCTCTATCACGCCGCGCACGGCGTCGGCGGCCGACTCCGCTCCGGCGATGGGGACCAGGAGCTGGGCCAGGTCCTCGCGGTAGGTCGCGCCCGGCGCCAGGCGCCGCAGCCGCACCTGGGCGCTGGCGGGCAGCGCGACGGGCGACACCCGCACCACCGGTTGGCGCGTGCCGCCGGGCCGGACCGAGCTCATGGTGATCTCGCCGATCCGGCGCGCCATCGCGCTGGCGCGCAGCCGCGCCAGCGCGAGGAGGCCCCGGGCGGCGGTCGGCAGCGGGCCGTAACGGTCGGCCCACTCCACGCCGATGTCGTCGACGTCGGCCGCCGTCGCCGCCGACGCCAGCCGGCGGTACGCCTCGAGCCGGGCGTCCTCGGCCACCACGTAGTCCTTCGGGAGGTGCGCGTCCCCGGGGACGTCGATGGAGACGGTCGGCGGCGCGGGCCTGGCCTCGCCCCTGGCCTCCGCCACCGCCTCGGCCACCAACTGGACGTAGAGGTCGTAGCCCACCGCCGCGATGTGGCCCGACTGGTCGGAGCCCAGGAGGTTGCCGGCCCCCCTGATCTCGAGGTCGCGCATCGCGATCTTGAAGCCCGAGCCGAGCTCGGTGTGCTCCCCGATCGTCCGCAGCCGCTCGTAGGCCTGCTCGGGGAGGACGCGGTCGGCGGGGTGGAACAGGTAGGCGTAGGCCCGCTGGCCGCCGCGTCCCACCCGGCCGCGGATCTGGTGCAGCTGGCCCAGGCCGAGGAGGTCGGCCCGGTCCACGATCAGCGTGTTGACCGACGGCATGTCGATGCCGGACTCGATGATGGTCGTGCACACCAGCACGTCGTAGCGCCGCTCCCAGAAGTCGAGCACCACGGTCTCGAGGCTCCCCTCGTCCATCTGCCCGTGCGCGATGGCGACCCTGGCCTCGGGCACGAGGTCGCGGATGTCGCGGGCCACCCGGTCGATGTCGGACACGCGGTTGTGCACGTAGAAGGCCTGGCCCTCGCGCAGGAGCTCGCGTCGCAGCGCCTCGCTCACCGCCGACGGGATCCTGCTCGCCGACGTAGGTCAGGATGGGGCGGCGGTCGGCCGGCGGCGTGTTGACCATGGAGAGGTCGCGAATGCCGGTGAGCGCCATCTCCAGCGTGCGCGGGATCGGGCTGGCCGTGAGCGTCAGCACGTCGACCCCCTCGGCCATGCGCTTCACCGCCTCCTTGTGCGTCACGCCGAAGCGCTGCTCCTCGTCGACCACGAGGAGGCCGAGCTCCTTGAACTGCACGTCCTGCGCCAGCAGCCGGTGCGTGCCGATGACCACGTCGACGCTGCCGTCGGCCAGCCCCTGCACGACGGCCTTCTGCTGCGCCGGGGAGAGGAAGCGGCTCAGCAGCTCGACCCGCACCGGGTAGGGCGCGTAGCGGTCCGCGAAGGTCTGGGCGTGCTGGCTCGCCAGCAGCGTCGTCGGGGCCAAGCACCGCGGCCTGCGTGCCGTCCTGCACCGCCTTGAAGACGGCCCGCAGGGCGACCTCCGTCTTGCCGAAGCCGACGTCGCCGCACACCAGGCGGTCCATCGGTCGCGGCTCCTCCATGTCGCTCTTGACGTCGGCGATCGCCTTCAGCTGGTCCTCGGTCTCGACGAAGCCGAACGAGGACTCCATCTCCGCCTGCCACGGCGTGTCGGCCCCGAAGGCGCGCCCCTCCACCGCCAGGCGGCGCCGGTACAGCTGCGACCAGCTCCGCCGCCACCTCGCCGGCCGCCGCACGAGCCTTGGCCCTGGTCCGTTGCCAGTCCGCGCCGCCCATCTTCGACAGCGTCGGCGACTCGCCGCCGCTGTAGGGGGTGATCGCCTCGATCTGCTCCACCGGGAGGTAGAGACGGTCGGAGCCCCGGTACTGCAGGATCAGGTAGTCCCGGGTGGTCCCGCCCATCGTCCTCGTCGTGACGCCCTCGAAGCGGGCCACGCCGTGCTGGCGGTGGACGACGAAGCTCCCCGCCTCGAGGTCGTCGAAGAACCCGTCCGCCGCCCGGGCCCGCGGGCGGGCCCGCCGGTGGGGCACCCGCCGGCCGGTGACGTCGGTCTCCGAGAGCACCGCCACCTTGGCGTCGGGCAGGATGAAGCCGCTGGTGATGGGCGCGGCGACCACGACGGCGCCCGGCGCGCCCGTTGCCGCCTCGAGCACCGGCGCGTGGACGCCCTCCGCGGCCAGGGCGCCTGACAGCCGCGCCGCACCGGACCCGGTGGCGGCGCACAGCGTGACCGCATAGCCGTCGCCGACCAGCCTGGTCACCCCGCCGGCCAGCCGGGCGGGGTCCCCCGCCACCGGGTCGAACCGGCGCACGGTCAGCGCGGCGATCGAGGGCCCCTCCGGCACGGGTGGCAGGGCGACGACGCCGGCCGGGCAGTCGCGCAGGAGGCGATCGAAGGGGACGTGGAGGCGCGGGAAGCTGTCCTCCTCGCCCTCCTTGGCGCCCCACGTGGCGGCGAGGGTCTCGGCCAGCGCGGCCTCCTCGTCGAGGAGCTGGGCACCCCGGTCCCTGATCCGGCGGGGCTCGACGAGGACCACCTGGGCGCCCGCCGGGAGCAGGTCGGGCAGCACACGCTCGCCGACGTCGAGGAAGGGGAGCCACGACTCCATGCCGTCGAACTGCTCGCCGCGCGCCAGCCGCTCCCACACCGACGCCCCCCAGGGCCGCCGCGCCGCCGAGCGACGCCGCCGAGGCGCGCACCTCCGGGGTGGTCACGAGCTCCCGGCACCCGTAGAGGGCGACGGCGTCGAGGTCGTGCGACGAGCGCTGGTCGCTGACGGAGAACGCGGTGAGGCGGTCGACCTCGTCGCCCCACAGGTCGATGCGGACCGGCACGTCCGCCGTGGACGGGAAGACGTCGACGATCCCGCCCCGCACCGCGAACTCCCCGCGGTGCTCCACCTGGTGCTCGCGTCGGTAGCCCTTGGCCACCAGCTCGGGCAGGAGCGCACCGACGTCGACCTGCTGGCCCGGGCGGATCACCACCGGCGCCGTCCCGTCCAGGGGGCCCAGCCGCTGGAGCAGGGCACGCACGGGGGCGACGATCACCCGCGGCGGCGCGGGGAGCGACGGGTCCGCCGGCCCGCTCAGCGCGTGCAGCACGGCCAGGCGGCGTCCCATCGTCTCGATCTCGGGGCTGACGCGCTCGAACGGCAGCGTCTCCCACGCCGGCAGCACGGTGACCGGGCCGCTGACGGCGCCGACGACGTCGCCGTGCGCCTCGTCGTCCTCGGCCGCGATCAGGCAGGCCAGGTCGTCGCCCAGCCGCTCGGCGTCGAGGCCCGTCGCGGTCACGACCAGCAGCGGGGCCCGCTCGGTGAACGCGGCCAGCGCGGCGGCCACCACCGCCTGCGCCGCCTCGGGGACGGCGACCGTGGCGTCGGCCGCGCCCACCAGGACGGCGAGCACCGGGTCGGTGCGCAGCAGGCGGGGGACGGCGGCCAGGCTGCCGGCCGGGGCCTGCGCGGAGGTCGGGCGCACGGACGTCATCGGCTAGGTGGGCAGCGAGTGGCACCACGCCATGGCGGCGTCGATGCCGTCGTCCGCGATGCGCTCGACCGCGTCCGCCGCCGTCTGCACGGAGGCGGCCAGCAGCTCGCGGACCGCCTTCGGGGGCCGCCGCAGCACGTGGGACGCGCCCTGGGCCGCGCTCGGCGGCTTGCCGACGCCGATGCGCACCCGGAGGAAGTCGGACGAATGGAGGTGCGACTGAATGGAGCGCAGCCCGTTGTGGCCGGCCAGGCCACCGCCCGCCTTGAGGCGCACCGTCCCCGGTGGGAGGTCGAGCTCGTCGTGCACGATCGACGATGGACGCCGGGTCGGTGATCCCGAACCGCCGGGCCAGCGCGCGCACGGCGGCGCCGGACTCGTTCATGTAGGTGGTCGGGACGGCGAGGGCCACCCGGCGCTCACCCAGGGTCACCACGGCGGCCCGGGCCTGGGCGCCCTTCTCGGCCCGCAGTGACGCGCCGTGGGTCTGCGCCAGCAGCTCGACGGCATCGGACCCAGCGTTGTGCAGGCTCCCGGCGAACTCCGCTCCGGGGTTCCCCAGCCCGACGACCAGCAGGTCCGCCGGGGTGCCCCGGCGCTCCGGCCGGGCGAAGGGGCGGCGCAGGGCCTAGCCCTCTTCGCCCGCGGTCTCGGGTGCCTCCCCGGTCGGCTCGGCGGCGGCCTCTCCCTCCGCGCCCTCGACTGCCTCGCCCTCGGCCGGCTCCTCCTCCACGACCACGCGCGGCGGCTGCCCGATGGCGATCGCCGTCTCGGGTTCGACGTCGGTCGTGACCCCGGACGGCAGCGTGAGGTCGGACACCCGCACCTGGCCGCCGATGGTCAGCTCGCTGATGTCGACCTCGATGGAGGAGGGGATGGCCGTCGGCAGCGCGTTGATCGGCAGGGTGAACATCTGCTGCTCCACCAGCCCGTCGCCGTGGTGCACCTCGAGCGCCTCGCCCACCAGGGTGATCGGCACGTCGGCGCTGATGACCTCGTCGCGCCGGACGATCACGAAGTCGACGTGGGTGACCGTCTGGGCGACCGGGTGGCGCTGCATCTCGCGGGCGAGCGCGAGGAACCTGCCCGAACCGGTGTCGAGGGACAGGAGCTGGTTGGCCCCGGCCTCGCTGTTGAGGGCGACCCGCAGCTCCCGGGCCACCACGGCGACCGGCAGCGGGTCGGTCCCGTGGCCGTAGATGACGCCGGGGATCTTCCCCTCGCGCCGCAGGCGGCGCACGGCGCGCGAGCCGACGGGGCGCCCGACCTCGGCGGCGAGTACGACTTCGGCCATAACGGATCTCCTCAGGTGGCGAAGAGCGGCGTCCGCGAACGGCCACGGGGCCTCCGGCGAACGGCCTCACAAGCGTAGTCGCCCCGGCGGGGCTTCCAATCGCGCCCGGAGCCGCTCGTCCCGGCCGCCGGGGCGCGGCCCAGGCTGCTCGAACCCCTTCAGTCCGCCGTGTCGACCTCGACCAGCCACCGAGGAGTCCCGGTTCCAGGTGGGTCGTCGTCGCCTCGTCCCGTCGGAGATCGCGCCGTCGTCGCCGGCTCGCCGCGACGTGCGGCACTTCGGCGCCGTCGGCTCGTCGTCGCCGCTCCTCGGCATCGGCTCGGCTCGGCAGTCATCCGTGCTCGTCGTCGCCGGCTCGGGCTCCCGGTCCGCTGCGGTCTTCCTTGCCTTGGTCGTCGGAGCTCAGACGGGAGGTCGGGTCAGCCACTCCGTCGAGGGCACGTCCGGTATTCCGAGCTCACTCATGCGATCGGCCTGGAGTCTTCAGCTGGTCCACCAACCACTCGTTGAGTTCGGTGATCTGCGCAGCCTGGTGATCGGCCAGTCCCAGCTTGGCTTCGTAGTGCTTCTTCAGCTCTCGAATGCGTCGATCGGCGTACGAGAGGAACCCACTCGATGAGCGCTGGAGCGCGACGAACTGCTCGTACAGGTCGTGGTAGAGGTCTTCGGTGGGGATCGGCTCCGGGTGCTCGGGCTCCGCCACGTCGTGACTTCGCTCCCGTCTCACCGAAGCGATCCCGCAGCACGTCCCTCGTCGACCTCGAGGTAGGCCCTCCCCCAGAATGCGTCAGGCTCCAGGTGGGCGCCTTCGGCCCATTCGTTCCAGGCGTTGACGAACACGATGCCGTCACGTCCTGCAGAACGGCTCTGGCGCGTCGCCGCCTCTGCCAACCACGTTCCGTAGCTCTCCGGAGTCGAGTTGCGCAGGACCAACGCCTCTCCGCTTTGTCGTCGGGGGGAGTTGTCCCAGCCGGTTGGCACGCAGGGATACCTCTGCCATCCGACCGCGGGACGATTGAGATAGGCCGACGCGACGTCGTCGTATTCGTACATCGAGTGGGATCGTTCTGCGCCGAAGGTGAGCGGCTCCGTTCCCATGATGTGCGAGAGTTGGTGGGGCACGAACTCGGCGCTCGCGTCGAAGCCCAGCAGGCCGGGGTCCGTCGACGACCTCGGCGGTCTCGAACATGACGAGCCACGGGGGCTCCATGCCGGCCTTGTCGCACTCGCTGCGCCACAATCTCACGGTTCGCGTCGGATCCGGGAGATGCTGGGGCCGGTAGACCGCGAGGAGGGGCGACCCTCGATGCGGATGTACCGTGGGTCCCTGAAGCACCGGATCAGCCACCGTATGTGAGCGATGTCGTCCTCTTCGCTGAACACCTGCTCCACGAGCATCTCGTCGCTGGAGGCCTGCCATCGTCGGTACCAGCTCTCGTTGGCCCAGCACAGTGCGAACGGAAAATCCGGCTTCCCGGACTCGAGCACCTCTTGAAAGGGCCTCCCCAACATTCGACGCCCGCTGAACCAGTAGTGGTAGTAGAGAAACCCGTGATTCCGTGCTCCCTGGCGAGCCGCGCTTGGAGATAGCGGGTCTCGGGGACGCGCAAGTCGTAGAACCCGAGCTCACCGGGCAGGTCCGGTTGCCGGTGCCCCGGGTAGAGGGGATGACTTCCGGCCACGACGCTCCACTCCGTGAAGCCACGACCATGCCAGGCGTCGTTCTGGGGGACGTGGTGGAACTGAGGCAGATAGAAGGCGAGGACGTGAGGAGCCTCTTCGGTCACCTTGGACGCGCTGCTCGCCGAGGTCTGACATCGACGACGTCTCTCAGGTCGTCTTCTTGGAGCTGCGGGTGATCGTGTTGTAGACCCAACGGATCGGGGCCGTCATCTGCACCGTCTTCATGCTCGAGGACGGCCTGGTATTCGGCATTCTTGGCGATCAGCGCCTCGTTCAACACCTCGATGTTGTGCTCGAGGCCGGAGACGTGACCCTCCAGCGCCTCGATGTACTGCTTGTGTTCCTGTAGGTGCCTTGATCCATGAGGCTGTTGTCCCGAAGGTCCTTCCGGGTCAGAGCGAGGCGCATCCTCTGGTGGTGCACGCGGTCGGTCAACTCGTTGACCCGGGTCGCCAATTCGGCCAGTGCCTGGCTGCCGTTGTCACGAACCGACTTCATCACGTACTGATAGGACTCGACCTCAGGATCCGCATGGAGCTCATCGAGAGTCTGGTGGCTCACGTCCTCCAGCTTCACTCCGAGCTCCGACTGGAACAACGGGACCACGACTCGCTTGGTGTCGACGACGACGAGACCCGCCTGGGCCAGGAGCTCGCGTAACGTCTCCAACGTGAAGAACCGGATGTGCGTCTCATCGAGAAGTCCACGCTTCGGCGTAGGGGAACTTCCCTGCAGGAGAGCGATGCGCACGTCACCGTGCGCGACATTGGGCACTGAGGTGACCACGAAACCCGTTGGCTTGAGCTTTCGAACGGCCTCCCTCAACGAGGCGAGCGGGTCGCGCAGATGCTCGATCACATCGCCGAGGACGACGACGTCGAAGGATTCGTCCTTGACGTAGTTCCAGACGTCTCCCTCGTCGATATTGCCCACCACCACGCGCTCGGCCCATTTCTCGGCCTTCTCGGCGGCGTCCGGATCGAGCTCGATCCCCACGACGTTGCAACCGCGTTCGACCATCACCTTCGTGAGGTAGCCGGTGGAGCACCCCACCTCGAGGACGGACTTGTTGTAGCCGATCAGGGAGAGGGCGAAGGCGTGGCCATTGTTCTCCTGGTCGGGATCGACCGGAACTTCGTAGATGGACGACAAGCTTCCTTCCCTCCCGGGGGAGCGCTGCGAGACAGCGGGCGGCCACCGGCATCCGCCGAACCGCCCTGCCCCGTTTGATTGCGACACTATATGGCCCGAAATGGCCGTCCTCGGGTTTGGCGCGACCCGAGGTCGCAGTGCGTCCCGACGCGGTCCGTCTGGAGGGCGAAGAGCCGGCGGGTGGCGCGGCTGTCCCGATCAGCCCTGCTGGGCGTGCGCATTCGCACTCCGTCGATCGCCGCGCTCGGCCGACACGGGTCCGCCGGCACCGCGGTCTCGCGCTCCACACGGTCGCCGCGGCGAGACCGGAGCGCTAGACCAGGTTGTCCCCGCCGAAGAGCTCGGAGACCGAGGTGTCCTCGAAGACGGCGTCGATGGCATCGGCGATGATCTTGGCCACCGAGAGGACCTCGAGCTTGTCGAACGCTACGGTCCTCGGCCACCGGCAGGGTGTCGGTCACCACGACCCGTGAGATGGGCGCCGCCTTGAGCCGGTCGACCGCGGGGTCCGAGAGCACGGCGTGGGTGGCCATGGCCGAGATCTCCGAGGCGCCGGCGTCGGCCAGCAGCTCCGCCGCGGCGCAGATGGTCCCGGCGGTGTCGATCATGTCGTCGATGAGGACGCAGTGGCGTCCCTCGACGTCACCGACCACGTGGCGCGCCTTGACCTCGTTGTAGGTGCCCCGCGGCCGCGTCTTGTGGATGAGGGCCAGGTCGAAGCCGAGATGCTGGCTGTAGCGCTCGGCCACCTTGACCCGCCCGGCGTCGGGCGCCACCACGACCACGTCGTCGCCGAGGTTGTCCCGCATGTAGGCCTCGAGCACCGGCGCCGCCACCAGGTGGTCGAACGGCGTGTCGAAGAAGCCCTGGATCTGCCCCGAGTGCAGGTCCACGCTGATGACGCGGTCGGCGCCCGCCGCCGAGAGCATGTCGGCCACCAGCTTGGCGGTGATCGGCTCGCGCCCGGTCGACTTGCGGTCCTGGCGCGAGTAGCCGTAGTAGGGGCACACGGCGGTGATCCGTTTGGCCGACGCCCGCTTGGCGGCGTCGATCATGATCAGGTGCTCCATGAGCGAGTCGTTCACCGGGCTGGCGTGGGTCTGGATGATGAAGACGTCGCAGCCGCGGATGGAGATGTCGTACTTGCAGTAGATCTCGCCGTTGGCGAACTCGCGCAGGTTCGCCTCCCCGAGCTCGACGCCCAGGTGGCCCGCGATGTCCTGGGCCAGGGTGGGGTGCGCGCGGCCGGAGAACAGCTCCAGGCGACGCCGCGGGATCAGCTCCACGCCGCCAACGCTACTGCGCCGCGGCGCGTCCCGTCGCCGGGCGCTCAGGCGCCCGGGCCCCCGAGCACCGAGTGAGGCCGCCACCTCCGCCCCGGCCGCCACCTCGGCCCCCGGCTCGAGCACGCTGTAGGGGCCGATGCGCGCCCCGTCGCCGATGGTGGCCCGGGTGCACACGCTCTCGACCACGACGGCGCCCGGGCCGACCGTGGTGTCGGTCAGCACGGAGTTGGGCCCGATCTCGGCCCCGGCGCCGATGCGGCAGTCGCCCCGCAGGATCACCCCGGGCAGCAGGGAGACGTCGGCCTCCAGGCGGGCCTGGGCGTCCACGTAGGTGCGCTCGGGGTCCCACATGGTGACGCCCCGGCGCATCCAGCGCTCGTTGATCCGGTCGCGCAGCTCGGCCTCGGCCACGGCCAGCTGGGCCCGGTCGTTCACGCCCGCCGCCTCCATGGAGTCGGGCAGGACCAGGGACCGGACCGCGTAGCCGGCGCTGCTCAGGACGGCCACGGCGTCGGTCAGGTAGTACTCCCCCTGGGCGTTGGCCGGGCTGAGCCGGCGCAGGGTGGGCGCCAGGAGGCTGCGACGGAAGCAGTAGATGGAGGTGTTGACCTCGTCGATCGCCTTCTCCTCCTCGGTGGCGTCGGACTCCTCCACCACCCGGGTGACGTCGCCGTCCTTGCCGTGCACCACCCGCCCGTAGCCGGCGGGGTTCTCCACGATGGCCGTCAGGAGCGTCGCCCCCGCGTCCTCGGCGCGGTGCGCCCGCACCAGCAGCGCCAGCGTCTGGGGCCGCAGCAGCGGCGTGTCTCCCGGCAGCACGACGACGTCCTCCACCTCGTCGTCGTCGTCGGGCAGGCCGGTCAGCCCGACGGCCAGCGCGTCGCCGGTCCCCGACTGGGTCAGCTGCTCCACGAACTCGATCTCCATCGTCGGCGGCGCCAGCTGCACCAGGGTCTTGGTGACCCACTCGCCCCGGTGGCCCACCACGACGACGACCCGCCGCACGTCGATCTCGGCCATGGCGTCGAGGACGTGCAGGATCATGGGGCGGCCGCACAGCAGGTGCAGCGGCTTGGGGCGCTCGGAGCGCATGCGCGTCCCTTCGCCGGCGGCCAGCACCACGGCGGAGAGGCGGGGTTCGCGCATCGCCGCATTCTTAGCCCGCCGGAGCGACCGGCGTGCGTATGGGACACTCGTGGCGTGCCGGAGCTGATCCCCTACGACGAGTTCGGGCTCTTCCACGAGAACGCCGCCGAGTACGGCCTGCCCTATGCGGGGCCACCCGAGGTGCGGCGCGTCGACGTCGAGGTCGCACCGGGCCGCCGGGTCTCCAGCCTGGTCTGGGGCACCGGCCCGCCCGAGCTGGTCCTCGTGCACGGCGGGGCGCAGAACGCCCACACCTGGGACACCGTCGCGCTGGCGCTGGGCCGGCCGCTCGTGGCGGTCGACCTGCCCGGGCACGGCCATTCCGACGGCGGGCCCGAAGGGTCGATCTCCGTGGGCAGCAACGGCCGCGACCTGGCCGACGGTCGTGGCCGAGCTGGCCCCCGCCGCGCGGGGCGTCGTCGGCATGTCGCTCGGCGGCATGTCCTCCATCGCGCTGGCGGCGCAGGCTCCCGAGCTCGTCCGCGCGCTCGTCCTCGTCGACATCACACCCGGCGTCAACGCGGAGAAGGCCGCGCCGGTGACCAACTTCGTCAACGGGCCGGCCAGCTTCGACAGCTTCGACGAGCTGCTGGCCCGCACCATGGAGCACAACCCGACCCGGTCGGAGTCCTCGCTGCGCCGGGGCATCCTGCACAACGCCGTGCAGCGCGAGGACGGCAGCTGGGTCTGGCGCTACGCCCGCTTCCGCACCGACCCCGCCGCGGGCCCGCCCGGACTTCGGCGACTGGTGGGAGGCGATCTCGGGGATCAGGGTCCCGCTCCTGCTGGTGCGCGGCCTGGCCTGGTCCGTCGTCGACGACGCCGACGTGGCCGAGCTCCTGCGCCGCCAGCCCGGCGCGACCGTGGTGGGCGTCGAGGGCGCGGGCCACAGCATCCAGGGCGACCGGCCCCTCGAGCTGGCCGCCATCGTGGGCGAGTTCCTCTTCCCGGACGGCTGATGGACAAGCGCGTCTGGTTGTCGCGCCGCAGCCTGAAGCTGCACGCAGTGATCCTCATCGTCGTCCCCGCCTTCATGGCGCTGTGCGTCTGGCAGATCTACCGCGCCGTCGGGGGCAACAGCCTCAGTTGGGCCTACGTCTTCGAGTGGCCCATCTTCGCCGGCTACGCCGTCTACATGTGGTGGCGCTTCGTGCACGAGGGGGCCGAGGACGGCTCCGCCGCCCGCCTCCGCCGACGGCGGTCCCGGCGGCCCGACCGCATCCGCCGACGCCGAGACCGCCGGCGCGCCCGAAGAGGAAGACGAAGAGGAGCAGGATGCCGAACTCGCCGCCTACAACGCGTACCTGGCGCAGCTGGCGGAGCGGGACAGGGCGGCCGGACGCTGACTGGCGCTCCAAAAGGGAGCGCTCGGCACACCAGGCGACATCAAGGTCCAGCGTTTGCCGCGCCGCGAGACCATGTACGATCCCCGGCGCATGGGTCTGCCGGCGGTTCTCCTCGATGCACTGGACCGTGGGGTCGCGGTCAATCGCGATGGGGTCGAGACACCGCTGCACTCGAACGTCACATTGTCAGATGCGCAACGCCTCTACGACGTGGTGCGCGCCCGTCGGCCTGAGGTCACGCTCGAACTCGGAATGGCGCAGGGCATTTCGGCACTGTCCATCGCGCAGGCGCTCGAAGACAACGGCCGTGGCACTCATCACGTGGTCGACCCCTTCGAGAACACCAATTACGAGGGTGTCGGCCTGACCAGCGTCGAGCGGGCCGGTCTGGGTCACCGGGTGGTGTTCCACGAGGCCTTCCCGGAGGAAGTCGTTCCGTCGTTGCCCCGCACGTCCTTCGCGTTCATCGACTCGTCGCACGTGTTCGACCTGACGCTCATGGACTTCATCCTGGTCGACAAGCGGTTGGACATTGGCGGCCTCATCGGCTTCCACGACCTCTGGTTGCCAAGCGTCTTGAAGGCGGTCCGCTACATCGTCACGAATCGTGACTACCGCGTCTACGGCGACATCCCGGCCCGAGCCACGCCCCCGAAGTGGCACGCCGGCAACGCGGTTGTCCGCCGCATCCCGCGTGCGGAGTCGGTCTTCCGCCCCGAGGTCATGGAACTGAGCATGGACCTCGACCTGACGAGAACGATGACGTTCGTCGAGAAGATGGGCGAGGACACCCGAACCTGGGACTTCCACCGCTCCTTCTAGCCACCGGGAGAGATGCGACCGGTCCCCTACCGGAGCTGGTCCGGGCGATCGCCGTCGGTCAGTCTCGAGATCATCGTCATCGCCGGAACGCCGCGGTGAGCCCGGCGTCGAAGCGGTGATGGCGCTTCCGGAAGGCCGAGTCGGACTTGACGATCTCCCTGACCTTCGACGTGGTGCGCAGGTAGGCCTTGTCCACCGACGTGCCGACCCCGAACACGTCGTTGGTCACCATGCGACGATCGGGGTACATGCGGAGCAGCGTCTCGTTCGCCTCGTAGGTACACGAATCGATCCACTCGAGGTCGGTGGTGGCAAAGACGTGGTCGATGACGTCGAGCTGGAGTTGGAGACCGGGACGGAACCGGGAGAACTTCTCGTCGTAGGCCAGCTTGATGAGAAAGGCACGCGAACCGTGGCGAAGGAACATCTGAATGGCGACCGTCCGGCCACCGCCCTCCAGCGCGTAGAGCAGCAGGCGACCGGACTCCCGGAATTCGGCGCACATGTGTCGAAACCATTCGGGCTCGCCGTCGTGGCCCACCATGGCGACGCCCGTCCGTGCCTTGTACCCGGCTGCCTCGATCGCGATCACCGTATCGATCGCCGACTCGTCGGCACCCCGCTCGACCAGTCGGACCGGTTCGCCGAGCTCATCATCCATGTGTCGCCGCAGACGATTCAGGTTTCGCAAGAACTTGCCGCCATGGATCGATCGATAGTTGCCGTCCTCCCTCCGCTGGACGACGGGACGATCCCAGGTTTGATACCGGTACTTCGGAATGCCCACGTCTGACGCGGCCTTATCGAAATACGACGTCACCGGGCCGTCCGCGGACAGCCAATAGAGCATCAGCAGCCCCGGCGCGGAGGACTTCCGCTGGCGCGAGACCGCACCGAGGAGCGAGGAGGCTGCCTGAACGCCTCGATCCATATCGATCAGAGGGGTGCCGTCGTACTGCATGCGCCGCACCTGTGACGAGGCCACCGGCCGCCGGAAAGCTCGCCAATGAGGAACGGTCTCGATCGGGAAGCAGCCGAAGAACTTCCCGTCCTCCTCGGCGACGGCGAGAGAGATGCGAGCGCCGTTGCCGAGGTGGTCGCGGGCCGGCAGGAGGCATTCGGGCTCGAACAGGGGATTCGGTTGGACGGCACGTGCGGCCAGCGACCGCCAGGCGCGTATCTCGTCGGCGGTGATCTGCTTGAGTGGGATGACACGCCCCTGCATCCGAATCCTTCCACGTTGCCTTGCGGTCATCTCGCCGGCACGCTGCTCAACGCGTGACCAAACACAGAGCTCAACGGACTATAGCGACTTCTTGGACGGCGTCCAGCGGTCAGAGGTGAGACTGGCGCGGACGCTTCCGCTGGTCGGGTTACGGGCTCCGGGGGGAGGGCTCGAACCTCCAACATCCGGCTCCAAAGGCCGACGTTCTGCCGATTGAACTACCCCGGACCGAGGCGATCGCCGCACAAAGGTTAGACATCCCGTCCGGCCCTGCCCGGACGGGACCTGGCGGTAGGTTCTTTGCTCGTGCGCATCCTGGTGGTCGACGACGACCCGGCCGTCCGCCGATCGATCGACCGGGCCCTCCGCCTGGAGGGCTACGACGTGGTGGCCGTTCCTTCCGGTGGCGAGGCGCTCCAGGCCCTGGCGCAGGCCCCACCCGACGCGCTCGTCCTCGACCTCGGGCTGCCCGACCTCGACGGCCTGACCGTGTGCCGGCGCATGCGCAGCGCGGGAGACGACACGCCGGTCCTGATGCTCACCGCCCGCGACGCCGTCGACGACCGGGTCCAGGGACTCGATGCGGGCGCCGACGACTACCTGGTCAAGCCGTACGCGCTGGCCGAACTGCTGGCCCGCTTGCGGGCGCTCCTGCGGCGGCGCTTCGAGGGCGAGGGCGGCCTCCTGCGCGTCGGTGACCTGACGTTGAACCTGTCCACGCGGGAGGGGCAGCGCGGCGAGCGCACCTTCACGCTCACGCGCATTGAGTTCGACCTTCTCGAGATGTTCCTGCGCCACCCCCGCCAGGTGCTCACCCGCGAGGTCCTCCTCAACCGGGTGTGGGGGTTCGACTTCGACTCGGGGACCAACTCGCTCGCCGTCTACGTCGGGTACCTGCGCCGCAAGCTCGAGGAGGGTGGCGAGCCGCGCTCCATCCAGACGGTGCGCGGCGTCGGCTACGTGCTGCGGGACGCGTGACCTTCCGGACCCGGCTCGTGCTGGCGACCACGGTGGCCGTCGTGGTCGCCGTGCTGGCTGCGTCGCTCGCCGCCTTCCTGGTCGCCCGCAACACGCTGCTCCAGGCGGCCGACAACTCGCTCACCACCGCGGCACAGAGGATCCTGGGCGGAGACGAGCAGATCGGGTCGGCCACGGCGACGGCCGGGCAGGTGATCGACACCGGCGGGGGCGTGGTGCTCGGGGGCGGCCTACCCGTCACCGGCGAGGTGCGGCTGGTGGCGGTCGGGCTGGCGCCCGCCTTCTTCACGACCGTGACCGTCGACGGCAACCAGATGCGTGAGCTCGTCGAGCACCTGCCCGCCAACACGCTGGTCGACGGGGCGCCTCCTGGACGGCGGCGCCCTGCAGATCGCCACGCTGTTCAACGCCAGCTCCGAGCTCAAGACGCTGGCGCTGTTGCTCGGTGCCGTCGCCCTCATCGGCGTCCTTCTGGCGGTCGTGCTGGGCTGGCTGGTGGCGCGCACCGCGCTGGTCCCGCTGAACTCGCTGACCGACACCGTCGAGGAGCTGGCCGAGACGACCGACGTGTCGCGCCGGCTCTCCCCGGGCGAACCCGACGAGCTGGGGCGGCTGCGCCGCACCTTCAACCGCCTGTTGGAGGCGCTCGAGTCCTCGCGTCGGGCCCAGAGCCAACTCGTGCTGGACGCGTCCCACGAGCTCCGCACCCCCCTCACCAGCCTGCGCACCAACCTCGAGGTGGTCCGCCGGGTCGACGAGCTGAGCGACGAGGACCGCTCCGTGCTGGTCGACGACGTCCTCGTGCAGCTGCAGGAGCTGACCGACCTCGTCGGCGACCTGGCCGAGCTGGCCCGGGGCGACCAGGAGCCGGCGGCACGGGAGCCGCTCCGGCTCGACCTGCTCGTCCGGGACGCCGTGACCGTACAGAACACCCACGCCCGCTCGAAGGACGTCACGTTCGACTCTCGACGCCGAGCCCTGTTGGGTCGAGGGCCACGCCGGCCGTCTCAGCCGCGCCGTGGGCAACCTGCTCGACAACGCCCGCAAGTGGAGCCCTCCCGGCCGGGCGGTGTCGGTCACGTGCAGGGACGGGACCGTCGTGGTGCACGACCACGGGCCCGGCATCGCCGAGGCGGACCTCCCGCATGTCTTCGACCGCTTCTACCGCTCCCCGGCGGCCCGGGGACTGCCCGGTTCGGGCCTCGGCCTGGCCATCGTGGCCCAGGTCGCCAAGGCCGAGGGCGGGACGATCATGGCCGAGAACGACCCTGGGGGCGGGGCCCGGATGTCACTGCGTCTGCCCACGGTGCCCGCCCCGGACGTCGTGGCCGAGGACCCGTAGGCCGTCGGCCCCCTTTTCTTCACCCCTTCTTATGGGATGCCAAACCGGCGCCCAGGTACGAGCTCCACACTGAGCCCCGTTGCACCCGGTGGCGGTGAGTCAGCCAACCTCGCCACCGGCGTCGCCGACTGGGGCGGTTCGCCCCCGTCCCCGTCGGCGGCACTCCACCCGCCGCGCTCAGTCTTCGGCGATGAGCTCGACGCGGTTGCCGAAGGGGTCTTCGACGTAGGCACCCCGGCCCGGCTCGCTGTCGGAGTTGGGCCGCACCTCCACCCCCGCGGCGACCAGCGCCGCCTGCAGGGCGGGCAGGTCGCGAACCACGAACGCCGGGTGCGCCTTGCGGGCCGGGCGGAAGTCCTCCTCCACGCCGAGATGCACGGCCACCTCCCCCCGGCGGAACCAGCAGCCGCCCCGGGCCGCCAGGGGCGGCGGCTTCGGGACCCGCTCCAGACCCGAGCAAGCCCGCGTAGAAGGCCTCGGCCTCCCCCTCGCGGCCCGGAGGCATGGCCAGTTGCACATGGTCGAGCTGGACGATCTCGAAGCCCATCACTACCTCCTCCGGCGGGCCCGACCTGGCAGTCGGCCCCCCGGACCGCTAGCCTGCCGCACGACATGGGGTCGTTGATCAAGAAGCGCCGCAAGCGGATGCGCAAGAAGAAGCACAAGAAGATGCTGAAGGCCACCCGCTGGCAGCGCCGGGCCGGCAAGTAGCCCTCGCCGGGCTCGCCGCTTCCGCCTCTCCTCAGTCCCCCTCCCAGCCTGCCGGCACCGTGCGGGCACGCACCAGCCGGGCCGTCTCGACCCCGACGCGCAGCTCGCGCCGCGCGGCCGTCCCCGCCTCGGGCGGTCCGCCCTCGACGAACCAGGTCGAGCCGCTGCCGGCCAACGTCGGCTGGCGGCCCGCCAGCTCCCCCAGGACATCGCGCCAGCGGGCCAGACGGGGCTCGACGGCCAGTGCGGCCGCGCACAGTGCGTTGGGCGCCTGGTCCCCGGGGTCCTCGTCCCAGGCCCGGTAGACGGCGGCCGTGTCCACCCCGAAGGGCGGCAGCAGCAGCAGGTAGTCACGGGCCACGAAGGGGAGCGGGGTGACCTGCTCCCCCACGCCGCCGACCCTGGCCCGGCCGCCCACCAGGCAGAAGGGCACGTCGGCCCCCAGGGCCGCCGCCACCGCAGGGTCGGCGGACCCGGCCCAGCGCAGCACGGCCGCCGCATCCGCCGACCCGCCGCCCAGGCCGCCGCCCACCGGGATCCGTTTCGTGAGGCGGACCGACGGCCGTGCGGCCGCAGGCGGCCAGGGCCCGGCTGATCAGGTTGTCCTCGAGGGCCGGCAGGTCGCCGGGCCTCGCCGCGGGCCCGGCGTCGACGGTCAGGCCCGACCCGCCCTCGTCGAGCACCAGCTCGTCGGCCAGGTCGAGCGTGACCATCTCGGCGTCGAGCTCGTGGTAGCCGTCGGCCCGGGCACCGGTGACCCGCAGCGACACGGTCAACTTGGCCGGGGCCAGCACGCTGCTCACAGTGCCGCCAGCCTCCCCCACTCGCCCACGCCGAGCTCCTCGGCCCGGGCGTCGGGCCGCACCCCGGCCCGCTCGAAGGCGGCGGGCTCGACCACGCCGGCCAGCGACGCCGCAGCATCTTGCGCCGCTGGGCGAAACCGGCCCGCACGACGGCGTTCAGCCGCTCGTAGGAGACCAGGGCCGGGTCGACCGCCGGCACGGGCAGGCGGTCGAGGCGCACCAGGACCGACTCGACCCGTGGCCGCGGGATGAAGACCGAGGCGGGCACCCGGCCCACCACCGCGGCCTCGGGCGAAGTAGGCGATGCGGACCGAGACCGCCCCGTAGGCCGCCTCGCCCGGCTCCGGCGGCCATGCGCTCGCCCACCTCGCGCTGCACCATCACCAGGAGGTGCGCCACCGCGGGCACCTCGACCAGGGTTCGCAGCACGAGCGGCGTGGCGACGTTGTAGGGGAGGTTGGCCACCAGGCTCCACGGGCCGGCGCCACGCTGGGCGAACAATGCCGCCAGGTCGAGCGTCAGGGCATCCCCCTCGACCACCTCCACGCCCTGCGGGCTCGACCACCGAGCGCAGCACCGGGACCAGGCGGCGGTCCGCCTCGACCGCGACCACGCTCGCCCCCGTCTCGGCCAGGGCCAGGGTCAGCGACCCGAGGCCCGCCCCGATCTCGAGCACCTGGGAGCCCGCCGTGGCGCCCGACAGGCGGGCGATACGCCGGACGGTGTTGGGGTCAGCGACGAAGTTCTGCCCGAGGGCCCGGCTGGGACGGAGCCCGTGCGCCGACAGCAGCTGGGCGATGTCGGCGCCGGAATGGGTCACCAGGAGATTGTGACGTCCACCACTCCCTGGCCGAGGTCGGCGATCTGCGAGAAGCCATCGGGTGACAGGTCGACCACCCGGGGGTAGCCCGCCCCCTCGCGGTCGTCCACCGTGCACACCGTGGACGCACCGGTCGCGTCGTTGACCACCGTGAGCACGGTCCCGAAGGGGAGCGTCGGGCTGGCGCACATGCCCGACGGCGCCGCCGAGTACCACGTGGCCTCGCCCGCTTCGTTGTTCGCCGCGGGAGGCGGCGGTGGCGGAGCCGTGGTCGTCGTCGTGGTCGGCGGCGGTGGTGGCGGCAGTGGTCGTCGTCGTAGGCGGCGCCGTGGTCGTCGTGGTGCTCGGTGCGGGCGCCGCCGTCGTCGTCGTCGTCGTGGCCGGCGTCGTCGTCGTCGTGGCCGGCGCCTGGTACGCGACCAGGTGCGACGGCAGGTTCACACCGTCGTGACGTGACGCTGCGTGCGCGACGCCCTCGTGGGTCTCGTGCACTGCTCGGGCCGCAGTGTCCGATCGTGACGCGTGCGCAGATGCGTTCTGCAACAGCAGGAGAGGCGCGCCGAACAGGACGCCGCAAATGATTGCAGCGACGCCGAGGCGCCTCCCCCCAGTGCTCTGGTTCCGCAGGGCTCCACCCTTCCAGGGACTCAGTGCACCCGCGCCGACACACGGGTGGCGAGGGGATTCTGGAGAACTTAGATAACCAATCGCGCCATGCGCAAACTAGAAATGTGGCCGAGCCTTTTTGAGCGCTCTTTCCCCAGGTCACGGACGATGCGCTCCGCGATATTTAGATGAACTCCCTGGTCAGACGCAGTTTTTGCCCGAAATCAATGTCAAACACCCTGGTCACAAGGTTCTCGTATTACGCGCAACAGCGCGTGAATTAGCTACCTGTGGAAAACACCATGGCTGCATTGGCGGCGGTGCGCTCCATGATCTCGTCGACGCGGCAGCCCTTCACGGCGGCGATCGCCTCGCCCACCAGCGGGAGGTAGGACGGCTCGTTGCTGCGGCCGCGATGCGGCACCGGCGCGAGGAACGGGCTGTCCGTCTCGACCAGGAGCCGGTCGAGCGGGCACCGGCTCGCGGCCGCTCGCACATCAGTGGCGTTCTTGAATGTCACGATGCCGCTGAACGAGACGTACATGCCGGCGCGCAGGCAGCGGTCGACCTCGTCGGGCCCACCCGTGAAGCAGTGCAGCACCGTGCGCTCGGGAACACCTTCGGCGTCGAGCACGTCGAAGAGGTCGGACCACGCGTCGCGGGCGTGGATCACCAGGGCGAGTCCGTACGCGTGCGCCAGTCTCGATCTGCGCCGCGAACGCGGCGCGCTGTGCGTCGCGCGGGGAGTGCTCGTAGAAGTAGTCGAGCCCGCACTCGCCGACCGCCACCACCGCGCCGTCGCCCGCATCTCGCTCACGGGCCAGCAGTCTGCGCCACCTCGTCGACCCCCACGCTGGCCTCGTGCGGGTGCAGTCCGATGGACGCCCATGCCTGCGGCGGCGACCGGCCTCCGTCGTCGCCCGGGCCAACGCCACGGCCTGGCGCGAGGTGGCCGCCCCGGTCCCGATGCAGACCAGTCGGTCGACGCCGGCGGCCCGGGCCCGGGCCATCACGGGCTCCAGCTCGGCCCCGGCCCCGTCTCCCCCGCCCAGGTACTCCTCCTGCACGTGGCAGTGGGAGTCGAACCAACCCCCCACGTCAGGCCTTGCGCCGCGGGAAAAGGGGCTCCGCCTTGACCACCGCGGCCCCGCCCCCGTAGCCGCCCCAGGCGGCATCGGCCGGCAGACGGGCCGCCGAGGGATCGCCGTCGACGCCGATGCGGCGCCACACCTCGACCGCCGTCGACGGCATGGCGGGGGCGATCAGGACGGCGACGATCCGCAGCACCTCGAGCGCATCGCCGAGGACCGCGTCGACGGCCGGCCCCGGGTCCATCTTCCAGGGCTCCGCGGCCTCGAGCTCCGCGTTGGCCGAGCCGATGAGCCGCCAGGTCTCCTCGAGCGCTTCGTGCGGCGCCCAGCGGGCCCAGGCCGCCGTCGCCGCCTCGAGCACCGCCGCCGCCACGCCGGCAAGCTCGCTGGTCGGGTTGGAGGCGGGACCGATGCCGCCGCACTTGGAGTGGACGACGGTGGTGACCCGCGACACCAGGTTGCCGAGGTTGTTGGCGAGGTCGGCGTTGTAGCGGGCCACGATGCCCTCGTAGGAGAAGTCGCCGTCCCGAACCGAGCGGCACGTCGCGCAACAGGTGGTAGCGCAACGGGTCGACGCCGAAGTCGTCGGCCAGCGCGAGTGGCGACACATCGGTGATGTTGAGCGGTGCCGAACCGTCGGAGCCCGCCAGTCCCGCGGCGATCATCGTCTTGCTCAACTTCTGGCCGCCCATCAACAGGTAGCCGTGCACGAAGATCTCCTGCGGGGGGTCGAGGTCCGCCGCCATGCACATGGCGGGCCACCAGACGCAATGGAACTTGAGGATGTCCTTGGCCATGAGGTGGTGCGCCGCCCCCCATCGCGCCGCGAACGTCGCCGGATCGCCGCCGTACCCCGCGACGGTCAGGTAGTTGATCGAGCGCGTCGTACCAGACGTAGAAGACGTGCCCGCTGTCCCAGGGCACCGGCACGCCCCACGAGAAGGACGTCCGGGTGATGGAGACGTCGCGCAGCCCGCCCCGGATGAACCCCAGGGCCTCGTTGCGCTTCGAAACGGGTCGCACGAAGTCCGGGTGGCTGTCGTAGTGGTCGAGGAGACGCTGCTCGAAGAGGCTCAGCTTGAAGAAGTAGTTGTCCTCCTGCATCTCGACCACCGGGCGCCCGTGCACCGGGCACCTGCCGTCCACCAGCTGGTCCTCCGTGTAGTAGTCCTCGCACGAGATGCAGTACAGGCCCGTGTACAGCGCCAGCTCGATGAAGCCGTTGTCGTAAATGCGCTGGAGGAACTGCTGGACGACGGCGTAGTGCCGCGGCTCGGTGGTGCGGATGAAGTCGTCGTTGGAGATGTCGAGCCTCCTCCACGATTCGACGAAACGGGCCGACGTACGGTCCGTCCACTCCTGCGGGGTTGTCCCGTTGGCCTCGGCCGCCTCGACGATCTTGGCGCCGTGCTCGTCGGTGCCCGTCATGAACCAGACGTCGTCCCCCAGCAGCCGGTGCCAGCGCGCCAGGGCGTCGGCGTTGACCGTCGTGTACGCCGTACCGACGTGCGGCGCGTCGTTGACGTAGTAGATCGGCGTGGTCAGGTAGTAGGGCGGCACCGCCGGTAGCGTACCGGCGCGCTCAGGCGCGGCCCGACGTGCCCGTCTCGCTGTCGGCGGACGCCCGCACGCGCAGCGTCGCCTCGTAGGCGCGCCGGCGCGGCACGCCCAGGTACGCGGCCACGCGGTCAGCCACCTGGCGCGGTCCCGCCGAGGGGTCGTGACCCAGCGCGGCCCGCACGGCCGCTTCGACCTCGGCCTCATCGGCCGGCGCCGGCTCGGGGGCGCCCCCGACGACCAGCACCACCTCGCCCGCGGGCCGGCCGTGCCGCGAACGTCGCCGCCGCCTCGCCGAGCGTGCCCCGCCAGACCTCCTCGTGGAGCTTGGTGAGCTCGCGCACCACGGCGGCGGGTCGGGTCGGGTCGATGGCGGCCAGTTCGGCCAGCGTGGCCGCGACGCGGCCCGGCGCCTCCAGCACGACCGACGTTCGCTCGTCCGCCATCAGCGAGGCAACGCGGCGGCGGCGCTCGGGGCCCTTGCGGGGCAGGAACCCCTCGACGCCGAAGCGGTCGGACGGCAGGCCGCTCACCACCAGCGCACCCACCACCGACGACGGGCCGGGCACGGTGCTCACGGTCTCGCCCGCCGCGGCGAGCCGCGCCGCCAGCCAGCCGCCGGGGTCCGAGATGCCCGGCGTGCCTGCGTCGGCGACCACCGCCACCGTGGCGCCGCCGGCCACCGCGGCGGCGACCCGCTCGAACCGGGCCGCCTCGTTGTGCCGGTGCAGCGAAAGCAGGCGGTCGCCGTCCGGTCCGCCCGCCGTGATGCCCGAGGCCGAGAGCAGGGCCCGGGTGCGCCGGGTGTCCTCGCAGCAGATCAGATCGGCTGCCGCCAGCACATCTCGTGCCCGGGGGGAGAGGTCGCCCAGGTTCCCGATCGGCGTGGCCACGAGCACAAGCCGGCCCCGCCGCTCCGGGTTCACGGCCCGTCGCTCAGTGCACCGTTCGGCACCTCGCGCACCTCGAGCTGGTCGCCCACCCGTACGCCCCAGCGCTCCAGCGAGCCGGCCTCGGTCTCGACGGCGCTCCGGGCCATCCGCCCGCCCGTGGCCACCCGCCACGGCTTGAGCCGGGCCATGCGCACCACGGTGAGATCGACCGAGAGGAAGGCCACGTCGACGGGAAACTTCATGCCCACGGTGTGCACGGTGCGCGCGCCCTCGAGATGCAGCGCGCCCTCGCAGCCCGTGCGCCCCCGCAACGCGCCGCGCTCGGCCAGCGAGTCGGTCATCTCGAGCGCGCAGACCACGTCGCCGTCCCGCAGCAGCCATCCGGACCGCATGCGCCTGAGGCTACCGGACACCCTGCCGCGCCCGGTCTAAGCTCTCTCCCTCATGTCGAAGCGAACGGTCAAGCGAAAGCTCAGGACGAAGAAGAAGGCCAACCACGGCAAGAAGCCGAACTGCGGGCGCGGCTGAGTCGGCCGGATCGGTCCCGTGCCTGAGCGCCCTGCCGCTCACGCCGGGTTCCAGGCGACCCCCTCAGAGGCGAGAACACCGCACAGCGTGGTGGGCCGGTCCGAGATGATCCCGTCGACGCCGAGGGCGACCAGACGCTCCATCGACTCGGTGTCGTTGACCGTCCACACGTGCACCGCCTTGCCGGCCCGGTGCGCCGCCGCCACGAAGCGCTCGTCCACCACGACGAGGTCTCCCTGGCGCTCGGGCACCTGGAAGGCCACCGCTTCCATGGCGGGCACGTCGTCGCCGGCCTGCACCGCCCGCCAGGCCTCGGCCGTCGCCATCGTGCCCGCCGAGGTGGGCACCGAAGGGGCGAGGCGACGGAAGGCGTCGGTCGCCGGGTCGAGGAACGAGGCCACGATCACGTCGTCGCGGCGGCCGAACTCGGCCAGCAGGCGGGCGAGCGACTCCTCGTAGGGGGCGACCACGGGCGCCGTCTGCTTGATGTCGAGGTTCAGCACCACACCGGGGAAGCGCTCGAGGACCTCGCGCAGCGTGGCGATGCCGAACGAAGGGTCCGCGGGTGCCCGACCCCGGAACGGGTAGTCGCCGGCCGGCCGGCCCGGCGTGACGTCGGCCCCGGGGATCCACCAGTAGGAGAAGTCCATCTCCCGCAACTCGGCCAGCGTGAAGGAGGCAATCGTGCCCTGCGACGCCGTCGTGCGGTCGACCGTGGCGTCGTGGCAGACGACGAGCTCACCGTCCGCCGTCGCGTGCACGTCGAGCTCGACGGCGGTCGCACCCGCCTCGAGGGCGTGCGCGATGGCATGGAGCGTCGAGGACGGCGACTCCCAGGCGCCACCCTGGTGCGCATAGGCGATCACCCTGCGCTCGAGCCACACGGACGCCTCGCTCACCATCCCGACGGTAACAGCCGTCACCCGGCCGGGCGCCGCCGTCAGGCGGGGGCGAAGCCGCCCCGCGCCCCGACGGGCCTATCCTCGCGCGGCGTGCTCGACCATCTGCTCGTCGACGTCATCGGCACCATCCGCGCCTCGTTCGACCGGGCGCTGCTCCAGCGCCAGGCCGTAGAGGAGCGCTTCCAGGTCGACGTCTTCCTCGGCGACGTGTCCTGGGAGACCTCCTACAGCCTGCCCGGCGAGGAGCAGCCGCCGCGGGTGCGCGCCGACGTCTCGGTCGACTGGCCCACCTGGAGCCAGACCTCGTATCGCAGCTGGTCCATCGGCGAGCCGCCCGACGAGCTCCCCGAGGTGGTGATCGAGGTCGCGCTGCGCGTCCAGCGCATGGCGGAGGCCCCCGACACCGAGAAGGTGATGGCGGCCCTGCCCGTCAGCGGGCCCGCTGGGTGATCCCATGGACCTGGTCCGCACCGCGACGACGATCGAGCAGGTGCGCACCGGCACCGACGCGACGACGGCGGCCTGCGCTGGGCCGCCGAGGCGACCTACGAGGGCTCCGTCCGCTTCAGCGAGCAGCAGCTCGAGGACCCGTCGACCATCGCGCCGGTCTTCGACGACCTCACCCGCTGGATCGCCTCCACGCTCATCTCCCTGGCCGACCTCCCCTTCACCTTCCTGCCCGCCGGGGAGGACGACGACTGACCCGCACCGCTCCCCGCCGGGCCCTCGTCACCGTCATGCTGCTCGCCCTCGGCGTGCTCCTGGCCGCCTGCGGGTCCGTCCGCGCCCGCCGCGCCGCCTCCGGACCAGGGGCTGGTCCTCGACCGGCCCACGCCGCAGCACGTCCCGCTGGTCAACCAGCAGGGGCAGGCCGTGTCCCTCGCCGCGCTGCGGGGCAAGGTGGTGGTCCTCGCCCCGTTCCTCTCCCTCTGCCAGGACGAGTGCCCGCTCGTGACGGGCGCCTTCATCTCATTGCAGCACGACCTGCGCGCCGCCGGACTGGCGCAACCGGGTGGCCTTCGTCGAGGCCACGGTGGACCCCGGCCGCGACACGGTGGCCCGCCTGGCCGCCTACCAGAAGGAGTTCGGGGCCGACTGGGACCTCTGGACCGGCACGCCGCGCCCAGGTCGCCGCGTTCTGGAAGCCGTTCGGCGTCGAGTACCAGATCGTCCCCGAGGAGCAGCCGCCCAAGACGGACTGGTGCACGGGCCAGCCGCTCACCTACGACGTCGAGCACACCGACGGCTACATCCTGATCGACCCCGCCGGCCGCGAGCGCTTCGTCGACGCCACCGCGCCGAACCTCGAAGGGCAAGCTCGACCCCAAGCTGACGTCGCTCCTCAACGCCGGCGGCGTGCACGAGCTTGCAGCACCCCGCAGGCGCCCGACTGGACGACCGCCGACGCCCTGGCGGCCATCAGCTGGGTCCTCGGCACCAACGTCCCCGCGTCGGGCTCGTGACGTGGGCGGCGGCTGCGCCGCACCGCCCTCGTCGTCCCGGCAGCCCTCGCCGGCCTCGCCCTCGCGCTCGACCGCCTGCGGCGGCTCGGGCGTGACCACGCTCTCGGCCCCGCCGACCACCGACCCCTCGCTCACGCTGACGTTGCAGCACTCCCCGGTCGGGCCCATCCTCGCCACCGGCGGTGGGAACACGCTCTACGACTTCGTCCCCGACACGCCGACGCACAGCGCGTGCCTCAACGACGGCTGCGTCTTCCAGTGGCCCCCGCTGATCCGGTCCGGGCCGGTCCGAGTGGGCAAGGGCGTCGACCCCTCGCTGGTCGGGCACGCTCCGGCGGCCCGACGGGTCGACCCAGCTCTCCTACGGCGGCCACCCGCTCTACACCTACAACCTCGACGTGACGCCCGGCATGGTCACCGGCCAGGGCATCGACCAGGACGGCGGGCTCTGGTACGTGCTGAACGCCAAGGGGCAGCAGATCACCACCGCGTTCTCGGTCAGCAGCCCGAACGTCAACCCGAACAGCTGAGGACGGTGGCACCGCACGCTCACGTGTTGAAGCGGAACTCCACCACGTCGCCGTCGCGCATGACGTAGTCCTTGCCCTCCATGCGCGCCTTGCCGGCGGTGCGCGCCGCGGCGACCGAGCCGGCTTCCATCAGGTCGTCGAAGCTGATCACCTCGGCCTTGATGAACCCCCGCTCGAAGTCGGTGTGGATGACACCGGCCGCCTTGGGGGCGGTGTCGCCGACGTGGATGGTCCACGCCCGCGCCTCTTTGGGCCCCGCCGTCAGGAACGTCTGCAGCCCGAGCGTGGCGAAGCCCACGTGCACCAGCTGCTCCAGCCCCGACTCCTCCTGCCCGTAGCTGCGCAGCAGCTCCGCGGCGTCGGCGGGGTCGAGACCCGCCACCTCCGCCTCGATCTGCGCGCACAGGACGACCGCATGCGCCGGGCGCACACCTCCGTCAGGCTGGCGGCCAGCGCCGGCGTCGCCCAGCGCGTCCTCGTCGACGTTGAAGACGTAGATGAAGGGCTTCGCCGTCAGCAGATGGAGGTCACGCAGCAGCGCGGCATCCACCTCGCCGGCCGCTGCCGCGCTCCGAGATGGTGCGGCCCTCGCCGAGGATGCCGCTCGGCGGTGGCCACCGCGTCGACGGTCGGCTTGAGGGTCGGCGTCACCCTTCGCCTCGCGCACCAGCCGCGGCAGGCGCTGCTCGACCGTCTGCAGGTCGGCCAGGATCAGCTCGGTGTTGACCGTCTCGATGTCACCGGCCGGGTCGACCCGGGCGTCGACGTGGACGACGTCGTCATCGTGGAAGGCCCGCACCACCTGGCAGATGGCGTCGGTCTCGCGGATGGCCGCCAGGAACTGGTTGCCCAGACCCTCGCCCTGTGACGCGCCACGCACCAGGCCCGCGATGTCGACGAACGTCACCGGTCGCCGGCACGACCGGTGCGCCGTCGTAGAGGGCGGCCAGCTGCGCCGAGCCGCGGGTCGGGCACGGCCACGACCCCGACGTTGGGCTCGATGGTGGCGAAGGGGTAGTTGGCCGCCAGCACCTCGTTGTTGGTCAGGGCGTTGAACAGCGTGGACTTGCCCACGTTGGGCAGCCCGACGATGCCGATCGACAGGCTCACGTGGCGGCGCCGGCTACCCGGCGAGGAGGCCGGCGCCGGCGGCCAGGGCCCTGAGGTCGGCCTCGGGCCGGGCACCCGTGTGGGAGATCACCTCGGCCGCGCAGAGCCCACCGAGCTCGTGCACTGCAGCGGGCCCATCCCGTGGGTGAGGCCGAACAGGAAGCCCGCCGCGAAGAGGTCGCCGGCACCGGTCGTGTCGATCACCCGCTCCACGGTGCGGCCGCCGGGACCTCCTCGGGGCCCTGGGCCGTCAGGACGGTGGCGCCCCGCGCGCCGCGGGTCATGACGACGAGCAGGCCCGTCTCCTCCGCCGCCGCGACGGCGGCCCGGTACGAGGATGCGCCGAAGAGCATGGTGACCTCCTCCTCGTTGCCGAGCAGGATGTCGACGTCGTCGAGCAGCAGGTCGAGGAACTCGCGCCGGTGCCGGCTCCACGCAGAAACGGGTCCGACAGGGAGAGCGCGACCGACCCCTCCGCGGCGTGGGCGGTGGCCGCGGCGTGGCGCATCGCCTCCTTGGCCGCCGGGACGTCCCAGAGGTAACCCTCGAGCAGCACGATGGAGGCCCGGGCCACCAACGAGGTCGGGACACCCTCGGACGACAGCGTGGACGCGGCCCCCAGGTAGGTCCCCATGGTGCGGTCGGCGTCCTCGGTGATGAGGACCATGCAGCGGCCGGTGCCGAGCCCGTCGGCGGCGGCCGACTCGCTGTAGTGCGGTTCGAACTCGACGCCGGCCGCCCGCAGGTTCTCGGTGTAGGTGCGGCCGATCTCGTCGTCCGCGACGGCCCCCACGAAGCCAGCGGTGCCGCCCAGCTCGGCGATCCCCGCCGTCGTGTTGGCGACCGAGCCACCCGAGACGTAGCGGGGCGCAGCCATGTGCTTCTGCACCGCGTCGGCGGTCGCCAGGTCGATGAGCGTCATCGACCCCTTCTCCAGGCCGACCTGGGCCAGTTGCTCCGTCGCTCGCCATCTCTATGACGTCGAGCAGGGGCGACCCGATGGCCACCACGTCGAGGTCCTCGCCGCCGGGGGCGTCGGGCGATGGGGCGGCACGGGTGGCGGGCATGGCTTCGTCGGCGGGCACGGTGCGAGAAACTACCCGCGGTCGCGCGGGTAGCCTTCACCGGATGCCACCCGCTCCCAGGCCCGCCGTCGCGCCCGGTTCGGAGGCGTTCCGCCTGCCGCGGACGATCGAACCGGAGACGTACCGCATCGAGATCGAGCCGGATCGTGCCGTCGGCCACCTTCTCCGGCACCGTCGCCATCGACGTCGTCGTCCGGGAGGCGGTCGACGAGATCGTGCTCAACGCGGCCGAGCTCGCCGTGAGCGACGTCGAGGTCCGAGCCGCCGACGGGACGACCATCACCTGCGCGGTGAGCTTCGACGACGAGCTCGAGCAGGTCGTCTTCCGTCCGCCGGTCGGAGCTCGTTCCGGGCCCGTACACGGTCAGCTGCCGCTTCACCGGCACCCTCAACGACAAGCTGCGCGGGTTCTACCGCTCGACCTACACCGGCCCGGAGGGCGAGACGCAGACCATCGCGACGACCCAGTTCGAATCCGTCGACGCACGACGGTGCTTCCCCTGCTTCGACGAGCCGGACCGCAAGGCGGTCTTCGAGATCGCCCTCATCGTGGACCCCGAGGTCGACGCCATCTCGAACTCGCCCGTCGTCGGGACCGACCAGGTCGGCGACAAGCGCCGCATCCGGTTCTCGCCCACCATGAAGATGTCCACCTACCTGGTGGCCTTCGTCATCGGCAAGCTCGAGGCGACCGAGACCGTCGACGTCGACGGCGTGCCGCTCCGAGTGGTGTGCACGCCCGGGAAGAAGGCGCTGGCCGAGTTCGCGCTCGAGATCGGCGCGTTCGCGTTGCGGTTCTTCACCGACTACTTCAACATCCCCTACCCGGGCGAGAAGGTGGACCTGGTCGCCATCCCGGACTTCGCCGCCGGCGCCATGGAGAACCTGGGCTGCATCACCTTCCGCGACACGGCCCTGCTCGTCGACGAGGCGCCGGCGGCCCGCACCGAGCTCGAACGCGTGGCGGACGTGATCGCTCACGAGCTGGCCCACATGTGGTTCGGCGACCTCGTCACGATGGGCTGGTGGGAGGGCATCTGGCTCAACGAGGCCTTCGCCACCTTCATGGAGATGCTCTGTGTCGACGCCTTCCGACCGTCGTGGGACCGCTGGGTCGGCTTCGCGCCGTCACGCGAGGCGGCGCTCGCCGTCGACGGCGTGCACTCCACCCGTCCGATCGAGTACCCGGTGGGACCGCCGAAGGAGGCGGAGGGGATGTTCGACCTGCTGACCTACGAGAAGGGTTGCGGCGTCCTGCGCATGCTCGAGCAGCACATCGGGCCCGACGTGTTCCGGGACGGCGTCCGCACGTACCTCAAGGCGCACGCCTACGGCAACACGGTGACCAGCGACCTGTGGGACGCGCTCGAGGACGCCAGTGGTGCGCCCGTACGCGACGTCATGGACACCTTCATCCTCCAGGGTGGGCACCCGCTCGTCTCGTTGCACGGCGACGATGCTCAGCCAACAGCCCTTCGCGCTCGGGCCGGTCCCTGCCGGGCGCCACGTCGTCCATCGGGTCCGCGTGGCGCGTGCCCGTCGCCGTCCGCGCCCTCCCGGCCGGGGGCGAGCCGGGCGCACCGGTTCGGCACCTGGTCCTCGGCACCGAGGACCGAGGTCGATCGGGGAGGCCGAGCGTGGCCTCGCCGTGGTCAACGCCGGCGGCTGGGGCATGTTCCGGGTCGGCTACGAGACGGCACACCGGCTGGCGCTGGCCGACCATCTCACCGAGCTGACCGCGCTGGAGCGGGCCAACCTGCTCGCCGATACCTGGGCGACCACCCTGGCGGGTCTGTCATCGCTCCGGGAGTTCCTGGTCCTGGCGTCGCGCCTCGGGACTCGAGCCAGATCCGGCGCCGTGGGCCCCGGTCGGGTGGTGCACTCGTTCTCTGTCAAGAGGATCGCCTGGCCCGAGCACGAGGACATGCTCCGCCAGGCCGTCGCCGACCTGATCGGCCCCACCCACCTTCGACTCGGCTTCGACGCCGAACCCGGCGAGAGCGAGCGCACCCCCTCGTTGCGCGCGCTGGCCATCAACCTGCTGGGCACCGTCGGCGCCGACCCCGAGGTACGGGTCGAAGCGGCACGCCGCTTCGATGCGTCGCCGATCGGCGGTGGATCGGGCGACGCTGATCCCGGCGGACATCGAGACGGCGGTGCTGGCCGTCGTCGCCCAGCTGGTGCGCCCGGGTGACTACGACGCGCTGCTCGGCGCGCTACCGGAACGCTTCGACGCCGCAGGAGGAGATGCGCTCGCTGGGCGCGCTGGCCGGCTTCCCCGACGTCGAGCTGTGCCTGCGCACATTCGACCTGGCCATGTCCGAGGTGCGCAGCCAGAACGGGTTCAGCGTTCATCGGTGCGCTCCTGGCCAATCCGTGTCGGCAACCAGGCCGTGTGGACCCGCCTCACCGAGAACTGGGACGCCGTGCTCGAGCGCTTCCCCAAGAACGCCCCGCCCCGCATCCTCGAGATCGCTGCCGGCGCTGTGTGCCGACGCCGACTTCGCCGAGGGAGTCGATCGCGTTCCTCGACGACCACCCCCTGGCGTCGGGACCGCGCCGGGTGGCCCAGTCGGTCGAGCGGCTGCGGGTCAACGTGGCCTTCGCCACGCGCGAGCGGCCCGGGCTGGCCGACTCGCTGCGGGCGGCCAGCACGCTCCCTCCTGATGGCGCGGGCGCGCTCCGTCGACGGAGTGCCCGAGCCGGAGCGTGTGCAGGACCCTGCTCCAGACGGCCCGGCGTACCCGGGGGTTCATGCCCGACGACGAGGGCGAGGCGCTCTTCCAGGCCGCCGCTCCGGGCCGGCGGGCGAGGAGTCCCCGGGCCGCAGCCGCCCACGCTTCGTGGAGATCGGCGCCTGGTGCGGCAAGTCGACCGTGTACCTCGGCGCGGCCGCCGAGGTCACCGGCGCGGTGTTGCTGTCCATCGACCACCACCGCGGCTCCGAGGAGAACCAGCCCGGCTGGGAGTACCACGAGCCCGATCTCGTCGATCCCGAGACCGGGCGGATCGACACGCTGCCGCACTGGCGCCGCACCATCTGGAACCGCCGGGCTCGAGGCATCCGTGTGGGCGTCGTCGGCGACTCCCCCACCGTCGCGGCGCACTGGGACCGGCCACTCGCCTTCTGCTTCATCGACGGGGGGCACGGCGAGGAACCCGCCTGGGCCGACTTCCGGGGCTGGGCGCCGCACGTCGCTCTTGGGGGATGGCTGGCCATTCACGACGTGTTCCCCGATCCGGCCGATGGGGGACGCCCGCCGTACGAGCTCTACCGCGTCGGCGCTGGACTCGGGAGAGTTCGCGGACGACGGCGCATGCGGCAGCCTGCGCGTCCTGCGCCGGGTGGGCCCCGCCGTACTGAACGCGAACCGATCCGCGGGCGAGGCGACACGGCGGCACCGGGGGGGCGCTACTCGGCTCCCTCGACGGTCGCCACCTCGGGTCGCCTGCCGGGAACGGGCACGCCGCCGCCCGCCGCAACCGGGGCGTCGGCCGTGGACCGCAGGCCCACGAGGGCGACCAGCGCAGCTACGAGCGTGGAGAACGCCGCCACGAGCAGGGCGAGGTGGTACCCGACCAGGAAGGAGGCCACCGCGTCGGGCCGGTACTGGGAGCCGAGGGCACGGGACACGGAGGTCATCTGACCGCTCGCAACGTTCTGGGCCTGGCCGGCGGCCCCCGGCACGCCGGCGCTGCGGTTCGTCCACGCCGTGGTGGCGGCGTGGACCCCGATCGTCCCCAGCACGGCCAGCCCAACCGAGGTGCCGACCTGGCGGGCCGCGTTGAGCAGGCCTGCCGCCGCCTCCGGAGACCCCCGGGGGCACGTCGCGCATGCCCACGTTGACGATGCCCGGCACCAGGGCGCCCCAGCCCACTCCGACGAGGAAATAGCCGACGAAGGCCACCGCGAACGACGTGGTGTCCGACAGCAGTGCGAGGACGCCCACGCCGGCCGCGCCCGGCGAGGCAGCCGCCGACCACGATGACCACGGGCGGGAAGCGACGCCGCAGCCTGCCGGCGAACTGCGCCGTCACTATGAACGGGATGTTCATGGTGAGCCACGAGACGCCGGTGCGGAGGGGTGACCAGCCATCGATGTCCTGGAACAGGAGGGTGACGTAGAACATGACCCCCGCGAGCGCCAGGTAGGTGAGCAGGTAGACGCCGCAACCGGTGACGAAGCTGCGGGCCCGCAGCAGGCTGGGCGGCAGCATGGGAGCCGAGGTGCGGTTCTCCCACAGGACGAAGGCCACCACCAGGACCACGCCGGCCACCAGCGGCCCGACCACGTCGACCGAGCCCCACGGGTGGCTGGAGGACTCAATGAGGCCGAAGGTGATGCCGAGGAGCCCGAGCGCGATGGCGGTCATCCCCACTACGTCGAGCCGGCGGGCGACCGGGTTGCGTGACTCGGCTACGGCCACGACCGCGATGACGAACCCGACCACCGCCACCGGGACGTTGACCCAGAAGACCGAGGACCAGCTGAAGACCGAGAGCAAGAGGCCACCGATCACCGGTCCGAGGCCGAAGCCGAGTCCCGAAATGGCGGCCCACATCCCGAAGGCTCCGGCCCTGCGCTCGGGCGGGTACGTCTCGGTGAGGATGGCCAGCGTCAGCGCCGACATGAACGCGCCACCCGCACCCTGCAGGGCCCGGGACCCGATGAGGGCCACGTCGGAGGTGGACAGGGCGCAGGCGACCGAACCGAGCGCGAAGACGACCATGCCCGCCAGGAAGAAGCGCTTACGGCCGTAGCGGTCGCCCAGTGCTCCACCGAGGGGGATGAACGACCGCGAGGCTGAGGGCGTAGGCGCTGATCACCCACTCGAGCTGGCCGGCCGTCATGTGCAGCTCCCGCTGGATCGACGGCAGGGCGGTGTTGACGATCGTGACGTCGAGCAGGGTCATGCCCTGCGCGATGCACATGGCCACCAGGGTCAGGCGGCGCCGGGTCGTCCCCGGAACCCCGAGAAGCACGGCATCGGCTTCATGGGTCATGGTGCCGTCCTTTCGCCTGTCATGCTCCCCGTCGGCCCTCCTGACCGATCGCGGCTCGATGATGGAGACCGGCAACGCCCAGAAACGCCGGTACGAGCGCGTCGGCGAGATGCCTGACTCGGAATTTACCCTCGACCTCTCGCCAACCCGGCCCTCCGGGTGAAGCCGCACCACCCGGGACCTGGCGCCGTGGTGGCGGCGGAACGCGGTGCGTCAGCCGCGCGAGAAGCGGCGTGGCAGATCGGAGACGGTGCAGCCCTCGATGGCGTCGCCGCAGTGCGGCTCGGCCAGGTCGAGTGGGGCCGGCAGGCACTCGCCGCGGAACAGCCCGGCAGCCGGGGTGGTGCTCGACAGCGCGTCGGCCGCCAGCACCATGGCGGCGAACGTGTACGTGGTCCGCTCGTACTTGGGGAAGGTCTCCTGCTCGGGGTAGACCATGCCGGTCCAGTACGAGCCGTCCGGCAGCCGCAGGTTCTGCCCCGCCGCGAAGAGATCGAGGGCAGGGCCGTCCATCCCGAGCGCGTCGAGCGTCAGCACGCACTCCGCCGTCTCGGCGGCGGTGACCCAGTCCCCCGTGGAGACGCAGCGCACCCCGAGGCCCTCCATGACGAAGCGTGGACCACCCCTCCGCGATGCGGCGGCGACCTGCCTCACCCTCGAGCGCGCCCGACAACATGGGGTAGTACCAGTCCATGGCGAACTCGACCTTGGGCGCGAAGGCACCCGGGTGGTGCGCCACGGCGTGGCCGAGCCGGCCAGCCGCCAGCTCCCAATCCGGGCGGTCCTTGGCCAGGCACTCCGCGATCGCCACCGCGCAGCGCAGGGAGTGATAGATCGACGACGAGCCGGTGAGCAGGGCATAACGCTCGGGTCGGCCGGCCGAGTCGAGCGACCACAGCACCGAGCCGTCGGGCTGCTGCCAGCGCAGGATGAAGTCGATGCCCTTCTCAATGGTCGGCCACAACTCGCCGAGGAACTCCACGTCGCCGGTGATCAGGTGGTGGTGCCACGCACCGGCCGCCAGGTAGGCGCACACGTTCGTATCGAGCCGGGGGTCCTTGACGGTGTCGCCCCTGGTAGTAGTTGAACCAGCTGCCGTCGCCGAGCTGGCGCCCGGCCAACCAACGGTAGGCGTCGACGGCCTCGTCCACGAGGCCGCACACGGTCAGGGCCATGGCCGCCTCGACGTGGTTCCACGGGTCGCAGTGACCGCCCTCGAACCACGGGATCATCCCGTCGGGGCGCTGCACCGCCGCAATGGCGTGACCGCTGGCCAGGACGTCAGAAGCCGAGAGGATGCCGGGCACCTCGGGGAGCGTGACTTCCGCCGAGCGGATCTCTTCGGTCGTCATGCTGCCGCCCCCTGGGTCGGTGTCGTCGGTCCCCGCCGCCCCGGTACGCCGCGGGGAAGGTTGGGCCGGGCGTCGGGCAGTCCGGCGATCACGTGGTCGGGCTTGGTCAGGTAGATCACGAGGCTCTTTCCGATCAGAGGGCTGAGCACGCGGTCGGCCGTGCGCGTGACGAACGGTGCCTTGACGATGTCCCAGACCAGCACTTTGTGGTACGCCTCGACGGCGGGATGCGAGTCGTTCGACGGCCCCACGAGGCAGCGCAACCACCAGTAGGGCGAGTGGAGGCCGTGCGCGTGGTGGTACCCGGTCGGCACCAGCCCGGTGGAGCCGAGCCGGCGTTCCAGAGTCGACCGTCGGTAGATGCGCACGTGGCCGCCCGGGGTGTCGTGGTACTCGTCCGACAGCGCCCAATTGATGGCCTCGGGGACGCAGCGCGGCACGGTCACCGCCATCGCCCCGCCAGGGCGCAGTACCCGAGCCAGTTCGACCATGGCGGCGGTGTCGTCGGGAATGTGCTCGAGCACCTCCGAGGCGATGACCCGGTCGAACGTGGCGTCGGCGAACGGCAGCGACGAGCGCGTCGCCCTGCACGGCAGTGGCGGGGTGACCGACGGCCAGCTCGCCCGCCTCGACCATCGCGGCGAGGGTCCCCCGCACCTGGGCGACCTCGTCGGCACCGGCGTCGAGGGCGACCACCGAGGCGCCCACGGCGGGCCGCCTCGAACGCGTGACGCCCGAACCCGCACCCGAGGTCGAGCACCCGGTCCCCCGGGCCGACGCCGAGCCGGTCGTAGTCGACGGTCAGCATCAGGCCGCGCCCTGCGCCAGCATCGGCTCGGCACTCCGCTCGGGTCCCGGCGGTGCGCCGGGGAGAGGCCGTCCCTCCAACAGGGCCTGGTAACAGGCGGTCGTGCCGGCCGCCGTCACCTGCCAGGTGAACCGGCTCACGACGCGCGCGACGTCCCGCGGCCCCGAGCCGGGCCCGCAGAGCCGGGTCGTCGAGCAGACGCCCGATCGCCATGGCGAGCGCGCCCGGGTCGTCGGGCCGGACGAGCAAGCCGGTCTCCCCGTCGGTGCCCACGACCTCGGGCAGCGCACCTCCCGTCGTGGCCACCACGGCCACGCCGCAGGACATGGCCTCGATCGCCGGCAGCGAGAAGCCCTCGTAGAGCGACGGCACGACTGCGACCTGGGCCTCCCCGTAGAGGCGGGCCAGCTCATCGTCACTGATGCCGCTGACGCAGTGCACGGCGTCGGACAGGCCGAGCCGAGCGATGGCCCGGTCGACCCGCCCGCCCTCGTTGGGGCGGCCGATCACGGTCAGCTCGACGGCGCGCTCGGTGCGCAGCTTGGCGACCGCCTCGAGGAGGGGCACGAGACCCTTCATGGGCACGTCGCTGCTCGACGTGACCATGATCCGCCCCGGCACCGGGGTCACGTCGTCGAACGGCCGGAAGACCGTGTGGTCCACACCGACCGGGACCACCGTCATCCGCTCCGGGGCGACCCCCATCTGGGCCGCGATGTCCTGGCGCGAGTTCTGCGACACCGTCACCACGGCGGGGAGGGCCCGCGCCACGCGCACCTGCATGCCGAGGAACCCGAACCAGCGGCGCGTGGTGAAGCGCTGCCAGGGATTCGTCGTGTGCGAGAGCGCCAGCTGGCGGTCGACGGTGATGGGATGGTGCAGCGTGGTGAGGAGGGGCCACCCGTCCTCGACCATGCCGAGCATCCCGGTGCCGAGGCATTGGTTGTCATGGACCACGTCGAACTCGTCACGGCGCTGCGCCAACAGCTGGCGGGCCCGGAGCGAGAAGGCCAGCGGCTCGCCGAAGCCAGCCGTGCACATGATGGCGAACTCGACCCGGTCCTCCCGCGAGGTGAACTCCCGCCGGTGCGGGACACGGAAGGGGTCGGGCTGACGGTAGAGGTCGAGGCCGCGGACCGGCGTGAACCCCACCCCGTCGTCGAGCTCGGGCCAGGGCGGCCCGGCGAAGACCTCGACCGAGTGGCCCAGGGCGACCAGCTCCCGGGTCAGATGGCGGGTGTAGACACCCTGGCCGCCGCAGCGCGGATTCCCACGATAGATGAGGAAGGCGACTCGTAATCCCCCAGGCTGCGGTGGTGCGGCCGCAACCGTGGCGGGCACCTCGATGTGGCGCGAACGCTCCCAGGATTCCTTGGTCTCGATCCACTTCTGGCGGGGCGTCTTAGGCAATGGATGTCCCGGCTCGACCCAGCATGGCCGCCTAGCCTCCCCGAACCCCCTGGTCCGGCGCAAACGGCGGCCGCCGAGGAACGACCGCACGAACGGTCAACCGACTCCGAACCAGCTGAGGACGGTCAGGAACACGTAGACGGAGGCCACCACGGCGACCGACACGATGCACAGACCGCCCAACCAGCGGGCGAAGGTGCCGTTGGCCGCCGACCCGAGGAGCGAGCGCCGGTTGGCCAGGACCAGGATCAAGACGAGGGTGATCGGGGTGATGATCCCCTCGAGGACCTGGGTGTTCAGAATGAGCGTGATCAGGTTTCCGGGCACGAGCACCACGGCGGCGCCGACCAGGATCTGAAAGGTGAAGATGCCCAGGAAGACCGGTGCCTGCCGGAAGCTCGAGGAGACGGAGCGTTCGACGCCGATCGCCTCGGCCACCGCATAGGAGGTCGACAGCGGGACGACGGCGGCGGCCAGGGCGGAGGCGCCGAGCAGCCCGAGACCGAACAGCGTCGTGGCGAACGCACCGGCCACCGGCTTGAGCCCCTCGGCGGCCGTGGTGGCGGAGGTGAGCGGACCCGTACCACCGATGGTGGCCCCGGTGGCGACGATGATGGACATGGCGACCAAGGCCGCCAGCACGGCACCAGTGATCGCGTCGACGCGCTGGAAGTGGTACTGCTCGGGCTTGACGCCCTTGTCGACCACGGCGCCCGCCTCGTAGAGCTGGATATAGGGGGTGATGGTGGTACCGATGAGGGCGACCGAGAGGAGGAGGAACGACCTCGAGGCGACGAAGTGGGGCCACACCGTGTTGGCGGCCACCTGCCTTCCAGTTCGGATGGGCCAGCACGGCGGCGATCGGGTAGGCGATGAAGACGACGGTGAGAAGAAGGAAGACGCGCTCGGCGTAGCGGTAGGAGCCGAAGAGCACGAGCGACCAGATGGCGACCGCGGCGATGGGGACCGAGATGTAGCGCGACACGTTGAACAACTCGAACGAGGTGGCGATGCCGCCGAACTCGGTCACCATCAGACCCACGTTGGCGATGGCGAAGGCCGTGATGGCGAACGCGGTCAGGCGGAGATCGAACTCTTCCCTGATCAGTGCGGCGAGTCCCTTCCCCGAGTACGTCGCCAGCCGGGCCACCATCTCTTGGACCACGACGTAGGCCACGGTGATCAGCACCATCAGGAAGAGCGTGCGGTAGACGAACTGCGCTCCCGCGGAGGAGTAGGTGACGATGCCACCGGCGTCGTTGCCGGCCGCCGCGGCGACGAGCCCCGGCCCGGCGGCGGCGAGGTAGACCAGCCACCGCCGCGGGGGCTGCACCCTCATGACAACAGGCGCGGGAAGTGGAAGCGGCCCTTGGTGGGCACGAGTGCGTCGAGGACGTCGTCGGCCAGGATGCGGCCGATGGGGTGCCCGTCGTCGTCGACCACCACCATGGAGTGACGCCTGCCCTCCACCAGCTGCCCCGCCACCTCACCGGCCGACGCGTGCGGGCTCACCGTCACCACATCCTCGTCACCCAGCAACGCCGACATACGCGTGTCGGTGGAGGCCCGCAGGGCAAGCAGGATGTCCAGCACGGTCACGTCGCCGAGCAAGCGGCCGTCGTCGTCGACGACCGCCACCGCATCGAGGTCGGCGCCGTGCGCGCGCGCCTCGGAGAGACGGTCGACGACCTTCTTGACCTTTTCCCCTGACCGCGCCGTGACCAGAGCCGTCGTCATGATGCCGCCGGCCTCGTCCTCCTCGTAGCCCAACAGCTCACGCAGTGCCAGCGCCGTCTTGGCCGGGATGTGCCGGAGCACCTCGGCCCGCAGCGCAAGCGGGAGGTCGCGCAGCGCGTCGACTGCCTCGTCGGGCTCCATGGCGGCGAGCAGGCGTGCCGCTTCCATCGGGTCGGACTCGCGGAGCAGCTGTTCGAGGTCCTCGGGCTGCATCTCCTCGAGCGCGTCGGCCGCTTCGTCCGGGCTCAGCGCGGCCAACAGCTCGCGGCGCTCGTCGCGGCGCAGGTCCTCGAGGAGGTCGGCCAGCTCCCCGGGACGCAACCGGTGCAGGCCTTCGTTGGTGGTCTTGAGCCGGACCTCGGTCGCAGCGCCGTCGGCCTCGCTCCCCGGCTCGGCGAAAGGCTGGATGGCGGCCCAGTCGATGACGCGGTCAGGGGTGGGGCGTGGCCGCCACCGGCGCGGCCCGAGGCGGCGCAGGAGGGTGGCGTTGGAGACGTCGGCACCGACGAGCCGGATGCGGCCGATGACCTCGGCCAGGTAGAGGTCCGCGGCGCGGATGACCTGCACGCCCTCCACGTCCACCAGCTGATGGTCGAGCACGTCCTTGGCGAGGAGCACCTCGCCCGGCCGCCGGATGACGTCGCGCAGATCGAGCCGGGATGATCGCAGGACGACCTCGGCGTGGCCGATGCGGTCGATGGCCGAGGCGGGGACGAAGGCGAGCCGGCGCCCGACCCGGATCACGAGGCCGCTGACCGGGGGGTACATCTGCCCGTCCGCCCAGCGGGCCACGACGTCGTCGAGTCGGCCGATCTCCTGTCCCGTCTGGTTCCGGACGGGACGGCCGAGCACGCCGGCCAGCGACACGATGGAGTCGAAGACACCTTCGGAAGCGAGAATGCGACGCGTCCGGCGGCGGCGCTGGTGCGGGGGCCGCCCCGAATCGCGGGCTCGGCCGGGAAGAAGGCGAGAGCGGTTCGGTGCGCTCGTCGACGGTGGCGTGGCCATGGAGCTACCTCCTGTGGCGTCCTCGAGGGGATCGGGTTCGGATCGGACGGCTGGCGGCGCGACGCGCGGCGCCAGCGTGTGTTCAACGCCCGGCGCCTGTCTCCGTGCGGTACCCGCGTTCGGGTCTTACGGCACGCTCTCGGTGCGAATCAGCTGCAGCACGGAGTGGGGCATGCGCCGGCTGTGCTACTGGGGGGTTCGCCCCTTGACATGGCCACACCTCCTTCTCCGTCGTCCCCGTGGGGGTCGAATACGTCGCAACGATTCCAGGCGGGCATCCTACCGGGACGGGCCGGTCCGCAACGGGCCGTGCCGCCCGGTCGCCGGGGGTCGACCGGGGCGGGTACCGTGCACCCATGGACCTCGACTATCCACCCGAAGCGGAGGATTTCCGGATCGAAATCGCCGGGTGGCTCACGCAGAACCTGCCCGACGGGTGGGGTGGGCCAGGCTTCTCCATGACGCCCGAGGAACGCAAGGCCTTCAATCAGGAATGGACGGCCAAGCTCTTCGCGGGCGGCTGGATCTGCGCCAGCTGGCCGAAGGAGTACGGCGGCAAAGGGCTCAGCCTGTTGCAGCAGGTGGTACTCAACGAGGAGTTCGCGCGGGCGGGCGCACCGCTGCGTGCCGACTTCTTCGGCGACACCCTGGTCGGTCCCACCATCTTGCAGTGGGGCAGCGAGGAGCAGAAGAAGCAGTTCATCCCCGGCATCCTCAAGGGCGAGATCGCGTGGTGCCAGGGGTTCAGTGAACCCGACGCCGGATCGGACCTGGCCAGCCTCAAGACACGGGCCGAGCTCGACGGGGACGAGTGGGTGATCAACGGGCAGAAGGTGTGGACGACCCAGGCCCACGAGGCCGACTACATCTTCCTCCTCGCCCGCACCGACCCCGCGGCGCCGAAGCACGCGGGCATCTCCTACCTCCTCGTCCCGATGAAACAGCCCGGGGTCGAGGTGCGACCGATTGAGCAGGTCGACGGTTCCGCCGAGTTCAACGAGGTCTTCTTCACCAACGTGCGCTGCCCCAAGGGCAACGTGATCGGCGGCGTGAACAACGGATGGAAGGTCGCGATGACCACGCTCGGCTTCGAGCGCGGCACGTCGGCGACCACGGGCCACCGGCGCTTTCAGAAGGAGTTCGACGAGATCGTGGCGGTGGCACGCGGGAAGGGGCGTCATCGCGATCCCATGACGCGTCAGCGGCTCGCCCGATCGTGGTCGAAGATCAAGATCATGCAGATCAACGGCTTGCGGACCCTGACCGATGCCCTCAACGGCACCCACACGACCGCCGCGCTGGGTGCGTGCAACAAGATGTTCTGGTCCGAGGCCCACCAGGAGACGATGCTGCTCGCCATGGACATCCTGGGCATGGAGGGCCAGATCCTGCTCGGTGACGAGGGCGTGGACACCCTGCTGCCCGGGGCCCGCCGGGCCAAGGCGAGCTATCCCGTCAACAATCTCCAGTCACTCTTCTTCTTCTCGCGTTCGGAGACGATCTGGGGAGGTACGGCCGAGATTCAGCGCAACATCGTCGGCGAGCGTGTGCTCGGGCTGCCCAAGGAGCCCCGGCCCCACGTAGCCACCCATCGTGCGCCGCAGACGGGCCGCGACGTGCACCGGCCGGGTCACCATTTCCCCTAGCCTGGGCTGGGCATGGAGACGATGCGGATCATGAGCCGACTGGCCGAGCGGTGCGAACGGGGTGAACAGACATGCTGGTGAGAGAGTGCCTGAGGACCGCGCCGGTGACCGTCCCTCCCGGCTGCACGCTGGAGGAGGCCGGACGGCTGCTGGGAAGCCACCGCGTGGGGTCGCTCCTGGTCGTCGAAGGCGACCGCCTGGTGGGGATCGTCACCGACCGTGACATCACCGTGCGGGGGATAGGACAGGGCAAGGGGCCCGCGGCCGACGTGCGGTCGGTCATGACGGCAGACCCGGTCACGATTCAGGGCTCCTCCGACGTCTTCGAGGCGTTCGAGGTCTTCAAGACGGCCACCGCCCGCCGGCTCCCCGTGCTCGAGGAGGGGAGCTGGCCGGAATCATCTCGGTCGACGACCTGCTGATCTCTTTGGTGGTCGAGTTCGGGGCCGTCATGTCCCCGGTCGTCCAGGAGCTCGTTCACCCGGCCTGACGTTCGTCTAGCTGGTGCGGCGCTCCGGGCGCTCGTAGGCGGCCTCGGCCAACGGGAGGGGGACGACGTTCGACGGCGTGGCGGACGGCTGGACCCATGACCAACCCTTCGGTGCCGCGCCGGCGCTGGCGGGCGCCGAGCACGAAGAGCGGGATGCTGGCCACCAGGGTCGCCACGCCGCCGATCGCCAAGGCCACGCGCGGGTTGGTGGCGTCGCTGATGTAGCCGAGGAGCAGGGCCCCGATCGGCGTGCTGCCGAGGAAGGCGATGGCGTTGAGCGACATGACGCGGCCCCGCATGGCCGGGTCGGCCCGCAGCTGCAGGGTGGCGTTGTTCGTGGCGACGAAGGAGATGCTGGCCGCGCCCATCGGGACGAGGAGAGCGATGGCCCACGCCTGCGTCGGCGAGAGCGCCACCGCCAGGATCGCCCCACCGAAGACGACGCCGATGAAGGCGAGCAGCCGGGTGGACGGCCGGCTCCGGAACGCCGTGAAGAGGCCGCCGACGACGGCGCCCGCACCCATGGCGACCAAGAACCAGCTGTAGAGGCCGGCCCCGCCGTGGAAGGTGAACTTGGCCAGCAGCGGCAGCGTCACGGTGAAGTTGAAGGCGAAGACGCCGACGATCGCCATGGAGATGAGCGGGATCTTCAGGTCGGGTGTGGACCAGACGTAGCGCAGGCCCTCGCGGACCTGGCCCCGGGCCCGCACCACGCCTGGCCGTCGGTACAGCTCGGACGCCCGCATCATGGCCAGCGCCACGATCACCGCGGCGAACGAGGCCGCGTTGATGAAGAAGCACGTGGCCACACCGACGGTGAGAATGAGCACGCCGCCGATGGCCGGCCCGATAACCCGGGCCGAGTTCATCAGCACGCTGTTGAGGCTCACCGCGTTGGGCAGCAGCTCCATCCCGACCATCTCGGAGACGAAGGTCTGGCGCGCCGGGTTGTCGAACAGGTTGACGAACCCGAGGCCCGCCGCCAGCACGTAGATCTGCCACAGGCTCACCGAATGCGTCACCACCAGGAGGCCCAGGATGAGGGCGAGGACCCCGGCCGTCCCCTGGGTGGCGTAGAGCACCTTCCGCTTGTCGAGCCGGTCGGCGATCAGGCCTCCGAACGGGCCGAGCAGCAGCATGGGCAGGAACTGGAGGCTGGTGGCGATGGCGACGTCAACGCCGGTGCCGTGCAGCGGGAACAGGATCAGGTAGGCCTGCGAGACCGTCTGCATCCACGTGCCCGAGACGGAGATGACCTGGCCGGTGAAGTAGAGCCGGTAATTGCGGACCGAGATGGCGCGGAAGGTTCGGCGCCCGGCCTCCCGCATCGCGGCGCCTCACGGCTCCGCCAGGAGGTGTTCGAGCAACGCGACGAGCTCCGCCGCGTGCCGCTGCTCGTCCGGGACCGAGCTCGCCCAGACGGCGCAGCAAGAAGGCGTTCTTGCGTGTGCGCATCCGCTCGAGCGCCCGCTCGCCCGCCGGCGTGATGCGCACCCGGGCGCTGCGCCGGTCCTTGGCGTCGGCCACCCGGGTCACCATGCCCGCCTCGGCCAGGCTGGCGACGATCCTCGTCATGGTCGGCGGCTGGACCTGCTCGATGGCGGCCAGCTCGCCCAGGGTCGGGCTGCCGTGCCTGCTGACGGAGCCGAGCGCGGAGGCCTGGGCGGGCGAGAGGCCGCCGAGGGACTCCTGACGGAGGCGCCGCTGGAGCCGGTTGACCGCGATGCGCAGGCGGCCGGCCACCTCTTCGTTGGTCAGCTGGACGGGCTGGGTGCGCACGCACCCATTATAGTTAGTTCAGCTAACTAATCAATCGGCGCCGCCGACCTTACGGGCCGATGGCAGGTGGAGCCGGGGCGCTCAGAGGTTGGGGACGTACCCGCCCGAGCCGAGCGACGGTGCTCTCGTCGAAGCTCAGCGAGTCGTCGAGCCCACCGATGACCTCGGTGACCCAGGGCAGGCGGTCGCGGAGGATCCTCTCGACCCCGCCCGAGAGCGTGGCGGAGCTCACGGCGCACGAGCTGCAGGCCCCCTGGAGCTGCGACCTCGACCACGCCGGTCTCGACGTCGGCTCGCACCAGGACGAGATCACCCCCGTCGGCCTGCACGGCCGGCCGCATCAGGTCCATGATCCCCTGGAGCTTGTCCAGGCGATCGGCCCTCTCGGCGTCGCTCAGCTCGGATCGGGTGTCGGGCACCCTTCCATTCTGCCGTGTCCGCGGCCCAGTGTGACCTCATGGCCCGGCCATCGTCGGTCCGATGCGCGCACCGACCAGGAGCGATGAACGGAGGTTAGTATCCCGTCAGCCGGCGGGATTCGTACAGGTCCCGGCCGGGTGAACGAAGGGACAATCCGTGAGCGTGAAGGTTCTGGGAGTGTTCAAGGCGGCCACCGAGACGAGGGAGGTGCCCGCCGGAACGGTGATCTTCGAGGCGGGCTCCTTCGGGAACGAGATGTTCGGGGTGATCGAAGGCAAGGTCGAGCTGCGCCTGCCGGACGGCCATACCGTCGCGGTCGAACAAGACGAGACATTCGGCGAGATGGCGCTCGTCGACGCATCGGCCCGCAGCGCCACCGCAGTAGCAGTCGAGGACTCGAAGCTGGCCATCATCGACAAACGCCGGTTCCTGTTCCTGGTGGGAGAGACACCGACCTTCGCCCTCCAGGTCATGTCGAGCCTGGCCGACCGCCTGCGCGCCATGCAGGCAAAGGACTGAGAGAAGCTGCTCAGCCGATCCCGACCGGCTCGGGCCGGCCACCCTGCACGACAGGGTTGGAGAGCTCGCCGATCCCCTCGATCGCGATGCGCACCGTGTCGCCGTCGCCAGGAACCGCGGCGGGTCGAACCCGGCGCCGACGCCGGCGGGCGTCCCCGTCGCGATGATCGTGCCCGGCTCGAGCGGGAACGCCGTTGTCAGGTACTCGATCATGTCGGCGCAACCGAAGATCAGGTCGGCCGTGGTCGAGTCCTGGCGCAGCTCGTCGTTGACCCAGGTGCGGATGGCCAGTGACCCCGGGTCTCCGAGCTCGTCGCCGGTCACCAGCTCGGGACCGCAGGGTGCATGGCTGTCGAACGACTTGCCCATGGTGAAGGTGGGCGTGCGCCACTGCCAGTCGCGCGCGCTCACGTCGTTGATCACGGTGTAACCGGCGACCACCTCGAGCGCCCGGGCCGCCGGCACGTGTTGACAGCGCGGGCCGATCACCATGGCCAGCTCGCCCTCGTAGTCGACGCATGTCGGAGACGGACGGCAGCACGATGGGATCGCCCGGGCCGGCGATGGCGGTCCGCTGCTTGTTGAACCAGTACTGCAACTCGGGAGGCTCGCGGCCCATTTCGGCCACGTGGGCGCGGTAGTTCATGCCGATGGCGAGGATGGCGGGCGGATCGGGCACCGGCGCGTGCCGCCGCACCGCCGCCAGGTCGTGCCGCGCCGCTCGGCCGGCCGGTGCGGCACGGGCCTGATCAGGGCGTCGGGACCGAGCGCCAGCAACGCGGCCATGGTCGCCGGCAATCCGGTGGCCGGGTCGCTCAGGTCGACGATCTCGTTCCCGAGGATCAGGCCAGGACGCGGGTGGCCACCCGGGAGGGAGAAGCTGGTGAGGCGCACCGCCGCTCCCCCGCCGCTCTCAGTGGGCCTGCGCCTTGATGGCCTCCCAGTCCTTGGTGGCGTGCCGGGCCGAGAAGGCACCGACGACCTCGACCGCACCGAACACGATGGCCAGGATGCCGATGAGGACGACCAGCGCGGTCAGGGGCGCGCCGGGGTGCCGGATGCACAGGAAGCCGATGGCGACGGCGATGATGCCGCGGATCAGGTACATCCACCAGTACGGCACGTAGTGGTACCGGATGGAATTGATGATGTCGAAGATGCCGAGCACCAAGAAGGCCCACCCGATCAGCACGGCGACGATGAAGATCGTGATGTGCGGCCACACGAAACCCACGATGCCGACACCGACCCAGATCAGGCCGAACACGAGGTGGAGCCAGCGCTGCCGCGCCACCCTGACCGCGCCGATGATCTCGAAGAGCCCGACCGCGATGAAGAACCCGCTGGCCAGGTAGATGATGGCGTACACGCTGGCGTGCCGGTAGCTGATCACGAAGAACCCGAAGATCATGGCGATGATGCCACCGACGAGGTACCAGCCCCACATCTTCTCGAGCTGCGTGCTGACGGCATCGCCGACCGCGATGTCGTCATCGGTCATTACATAGGTCATGACATCCCCCTTGGCGAGTAGGAGCGCACGTGCGTGTTCGCGCAGCGTACCGCCGCACCCGCCTCGATTAGGGGATGCAGGACCGCAGCGCGTGCAGGGCCCGGCTGCCCCACGATGCGCCCACGCTGGCCCAACGTGCCGGGTACTCGAGCACGTCGTCGGCCTCGGCCCAGAGCTCGTCCTCGACGGGCTTGAGCGTCGCCCGCACGGCCGGCAGGGCATCGGGGTCGGCCTCGACCCGCTGGCGCAGGGAGTCGGCGGCCCTCCACAGCTCCTCGCCCGAGAGCTCGACGGGAACGAACGGTGGCGGGCCCGCGACGGTGCGTGGGAAGGCCGGCACGAAGATGCTGGCGCACGGGCTGCCGGCCGCCACGTAGACGCGCAGCGGCGCGCCGTCCTCGACCCCGGGCGCGAGCTCGGCGATCATCGACGCCGCGGTGACGCACAGTCCCCGCACGTGCATGCAGACGCTGACGCCGCTGAAGTCCTCGCCCACTCGGGTCGGCGGTCCGTGCACGGGGCCCTCGGTGCCGGGGGCGCCCCAGGGCCCCGTCCCGTGGTCGCGCAGGTGGGCTGCCGTGGCGGTCGGCGTGAGACCGCCGGGAGGGGTCGAGCGAGGAAGCGGCGGCTCGCCGCCAGGCGGACATCGGCGTATCCGGTGTGCTCGCCCGGGTCGCGGTAGCGCCCGAAGTCGTCACCGGGCGCGAGGCCACCCGACGCCCGTGTCCACTCGGTGCCGAGCGTGATCCGGTTGGAGATCGCCGTGCCGCCGGGAACGGGGCGACCGCGTAGTCGGAGCCCGCCGTGTCGAGGATGTAGGCCTGGGTCGGGTCGGCGACGAGGAACGACGAGTCGTACGCCTCCTGGTGCGCCGCATCCGCAATGCCGCCCTGCCCGTACGCCTCGAGGAGGCCGGTGATCACGTCGACGGCCTCGGCCGCGCTGCGGGCGCGCTCGAGGCCGAGGCGGACGAGGTCCATGCCGATCAGGGCGGGCGGTCGCCGATGCTGCGTGGTGCGTCGTGCCCACACGCTCGTTGCCGATGGCCACGCCGTGCTCGTTGACCCCGTGCTCCGCTCCCCACAGCCAGGTGGGGCAGGAGAGGAAGGTGGCGTGCGCGCCGGTGTCGCCGATGGTGAGGTACTGCGTGCGCAACGTGCAACCGGCCGAGGAGCGGCGGCCGAACGGCCACGCAATCTGGACTTCGCCGGGCGGGCGGTCGGAGTTCTTCGCGAACACCATCCCGCGCGGCCCCGGGGCACACAGCGTGTCACACATGATCGCAGTGTAGGGACGTGGGTAGGGTGGTCCCTCATGGAACCGCGGGCCGTCCTGGCGGCTAGACGACATCGACCTTTCGGACACTGGCGTTCTGGGCGCGGCCCTGGGACGAGCGCGAAGGCGCCTTCCAGACGCTGCGCCATGAGCGCCCGATGCCTTTCTACGAGGAGCCCGAGATCCCAGAAGCGCTGAGCTACGTGATCCCAAAGGGCCCGGGCTACTACGCGCTCGACGCGGCACGCCCACATCACGGAGGCCAGCCGGCACCCCGAGATCTACCAGTCCGGGCGGGGCGCGACCTCCATCGTCGACATGCCCGAGGAGATGCTCGACTTCTTCGGCTCGATGATCAACATGGACAACCCGCGCCACGCCCGCCTGCGCCGCATCGTGTCGGCAGCGTTCAACCCGCGCATGATCAAGTCGATCGAGGAGCGCATCGACTTCGTGGCCAACGACGTCATCGACCGGGTGGCCCAGCTGGGCGGGTGCGACTTCGTCGTCGAGGTGGCGTCGCGCCTCCCGCTCGAGATCATCTGCGACATGATGGGCATCGCGGCCTCCGACTACGACACGGTGTTCAACGCGTCGAACGTCATCCTCTCGAGCGGAGACACCGAGTACGTCCCCGAAGGCTCGGACCCCATGGCGGCCTTCATGATGGCGGCCCAGCAAGCTCAACATGCTGATGACCGACCTGGCCACCTACCGCCGGGAGCACCCGACCGAGGACGTCACCTCCGCCCTCGTCAACACGAACGTCGATGGCGAGGCCCTCACCGACGCCGAGGTGGCGGCCTTCTTCATCCTGCTCGTGGTGGCCGGGCAACGAGACGACCCGCAACGCCATCAGCCACGGGCTTCTGGCCATGACGCAGTACCCGGACCAGCGGGCGCTGTGGCAGGCCGACCCGGCGGCGATCGCCGCCACCGGCGTCGACGAGATCGTGCGCTGGGGCTCCCCGGTCATCTGGATGCGCCGCACCGTGGCCCGAGGACACCGTGCTCGGCGACGTCGAACTGGTCGAGGGCGACAAGGTCATCATGTTCTACAACTCGGCCAATCGGGACGAGGACGTCTTCGACGACCCCTTCACCTTCGACGTGCGGCGCAACCCCAACCCGCACATCGGCTTCGGGGCGGCCGGGCCGCACTTCTGCCTTGGCGCCCACCTGGCCCGCCAGGAGATCGAGGTGATGTTCCGCCGACTGTTCGAGCGCCTCCCCGACATCGAGAGCCGTGGGCGAGCCGGACCGGCTCCTCTCGCCCTTCATCAACGGGATCAAGCACCTCGACTGCCGCTTCACGCCGGTGCCTCCCGCGCCGTGGTCCGCCGGCCCCGGAGGATCAACTCGGCGCGCCGGTACCGCTCGGTCCGTCTCGCCGTCACGCCGAACTCCATGGAACGCCGCCAGAGCCCGCGGCCCCCACACGGTGCCCGGACCGCCGTTCATCGAGATGGCCACGCCGATCATCTCGGTGACCTCCTCGGTGCGTGGCACCACGCCGGGCGGCGCCCCGGGCGTGCGCGGCGATGCACCCGTCGCACTCCCGGGTGATGGCGATGGCCAAGGCGATCAGCTCCTTGGTCTTGACCGGCAGGGCGCCCTCGGCAAAGGCCGCGTCGCGGAGCGCGCCGTAGCCGGACATCACGTCGGGGATGGCCTGCGCGCAGCGCGTCGTACGGCTGGCGGAGGTCCTCTTGGACCTGGTGAAAGTGCTCATGTTCCATGGCCGCATCGCTGACACGCTGGACGATCAGGGGGCGGTGGCGTGCTCGATGGCGCGCGACCACCGCCACGGCCAAGGTGTCCTGAAGGAGCTGGAAGTCGGCATCGAGCTGGCGGGGTGAATGGGCGGCGAACCTCCCGCCCGCTTCGCTGGCGGCGAACCCGAGCACGGCGGTGGCGAGAATCCGCTCCAGCTGGACGGCGTCGTCGTGGTCGACGCCGGCATCGTGCAGCGCGCCGTAGACCGCGTCACGTGTCCGGCGGGCTCCCGGCGTCGCGGCGGCGCGCTGCAGGAGGAGGGGGAATACCTGAGGGTGGCGCAGTGCGGCGGCGCGGGTGCCGCGGGCCAGCATGGCGAGCCGCTCCGTCCCACGGGAGCGCGGGGTCGGGCAGCGGCACCTCCCAGAGGATCCGCTCGACGACCCCGTCGAGGAGGTCAGCCTTGTTGGCGACATGGCGGTACAGCGCCATGGAGGTGACGCCCAGGCGGTCGGCCACCGCTTGCATCGTCACCGCCGGACAGGCCCTGCTCGTCGGCCAAGCTCCAGGCTGGCGGCCAGCACGGCGCTCCGGTCGATCTGGGCGGGTCGTCCCACGGCGGCCAGTATCGCCCAGCCCGCCGCGATCGCCACGGCTGTGCCGCGCCACTCAGTCGGCGGCGCCGGCGCCTCTCGGCCCCCGATTGCGGACCTCTTCCACCGCCGACATCGCGTCGCGCAACTCCTCGATCCAGTCCGCCTCGTGCCGGGCCACCAGCCGCACGCACCAGGCCAGGGCCTCGCTGCGGCTGCGCGCCACACCCGCATCGATCAGCGTGTCGAGCACACGACGGTCTCCCATGCGCAGCCGGGTCATGACCGGCACCCCTGCCGTCGTGAAGAGCACCGTCGGAGCTTCCGCACGCCGCACCCCACGAGACGCTGCGGCGGAAGGCCGGCTGCGCCTCGTCGGCGATGCGCATCCGCGCCGCTGCGGCTCTCCTCGCGGAACCCGCTGATCCGCGCCTGCTCGGCCACCTTGACCTCGTCCTCGCCGGCGCCGTCGGGAAGCTGTGGCGGTGCCAGGGTGCCCACCACCTGAATCTCGTCGCCGTCGATCTCGATGGTCGGGCTGCCCTCGAACCAGGCGTCGGGCACCCGGCCGGCGAACCAGGCGCCGATCAGGCGCTCCTGCTCGGGTCCCGATGGTGGCGGGGTGGCCGACCGTCGCCTGCCCGCGGTGGGCGCCTTTCCGGACGTCGTTCGTCTCATCGTGCATATTACGAGATTACATCATTACTGTGGCGCCTGGCAACCCGTGGAAATGGGTATTTCATTTGTATGTGCACATACGTTTATCTTATATACTAAATCGCGATGAAGGTGCTCCTGACGGAAGGATCGGGCTTGGCGTCCCGGCAGATCGCGACCCGGCTCGACGAGCTCGGCCACGAGGTCTTCGCCGCCGTGAGTGATCCGATGTGCCTGGCCCGATTCACCCGCCACGTGCGCCACCTGGTGCGGGTCCCGCCGTTCGGCCAGGACCCACTGGCATGGTGCGAGCGCCGTCATAGAACGGGGGGTCGCCTCGGCATGCGGAGGTCGTGTTCCCCACCCAGGAGCAGGTGACGGTCCTCTCGCACCAACTGCCGCGTCTCAGCGCCGCCGGGTTGTGCACGGCGGTGCCGCCGTTCGACGCGCTGCGCCGGGTTCAGGACAAGGTCGCCGCCCGTGCGACCTTGGACGAGGCCGGCGTCGCCCAGCCACGGTCCGGTCGTGGTGCGATGTCCGTCCTGCCCTCGACGGGTGGATGCGACTTCCCGGCCTTCGTCAAGTCGCCGGTCGGCACGGCATCGTCGGGGGTCCTGCAGGGCGGACGGCCGGGGCGGCCTGGTCGAGGCGGTGCAGGGTTATCTCGACCGAGGGCGGCCGAACTGGACGGGGGCGTGCTGGTGCAAGAGGCGGTGGACGGCACCCTGGTCATGGCCCAGAGCATCTTCGCCGCCGGGACGCTGGTCGCCTTCCATGCCAACGAACGGGTGTGCGAAGGGGTAAACGGCAGCGCGTCGGTGAAGCGAAGCATCGACCTCCCCCCGCTGCGGGCGGCCCTCGAGCGTCTGGGCAACCGACTGGCAGTGGCACGGTGCCCTCTCCGTCGACGCCATCGTGACCGCCGCGGCCCGCTCGTGATCGACGTCAACCCGCGATTGGTGGAGCCGGGCAACGCCGCGGCAGCAGGCACCGACCTGGTGGCCGACCTTGCTGGCCGTTGCGACCGATACCCCACTCCCAGAGGTCGGCGAGCCCCGTGCGGGTGTCAGGACCCACCAGCTCCTCATGGCGATCCTCGGGGCGGCACAGCGCACCGGCCGGCGGCGCGCCGTGGTGGGCGAGGTAGCCGCGGCGTTGGCTCACCGAGGTGCCTACGCGGGGTCGCGGGAGGAGCTTCTGCCCCCCCGTGGTGATTGGCGCACCTTGTCTCTGCCCGTGGCGGCCACCATGGCGACGCTGATCCGGCCCTCGTCCTACCGCTGGTTCACGGAGGGAGCCGTCGCCGGCTATGCACTCAGTCCGGAGGGCTGGCGCGCGCTGTGCGAGTCCGCCCCGGCGGGCGGTATCATCCCAGGGGCATCTTGAAGCCGACGTGCGAAGGGGACGAACCCGAGGCGCTCATAGAAGCGGTGTGCGTCCTCGCGTGCCGCGTTGGACGTGAGCTGCACCCGGTAGCAGCCGAGCGCGCGGGCCCTCCTCGATGGCGTCGCGCGAGGAGCGCGCCGCCCACTCCCGCCCCCGATGGTCCGGATGCACGTGCACCGACTCGATCTCCGCACACCGCCCGCCCTTCGACTGCAGGTGGCGGAACACGATCAGCTGGCACACCCCGACGACCTCGCCGCCCAGCTCGGCCACCAGGACGGCCCCGCCGCCGTCGTCGATCTCACGCAACGCTGCCGCGTAGGGCGCCGAGGTCGCGGCATCCTCGACCCGCGGGCCGCGCCCGGGACCGCACCCAGGATCAGGAGCTCCACGACCCGACCGAGATCGGCCTCGGTTGCCGGCCGGATCACCAGCCCCTCGGGCGTCACTCTCGCGGCCGGTCGCACCCACCGGCCCATTGTGGCGCCGGCCGTGCTGCTCAGCGACCGCTCTTGCGCTCCCGCAGCGTGATGGCACGGCGCGGGCAGTCCCGGGCGGCCCGCCTCGCCGCATCGACGAGGTCGGGAGGCAAGCGGTTTGCCGTCGACGATCGGGTAGCCCCACTCGTCGAGGGTGATGGCCTCGGGCAGCAGCTCCGCGCAGTAGCCGTACGCGTCACAGGCGACCGGGTCGATGAGGATGCGGATCACCGTGGGGCCGCCCTGGGCGGCTGAGGGAACCGGAGCTGTGACGTGCGGTTCCAGTGCGGGCACGGCACGCCCTGGGCGTGCGAGTCGAGGTCGGCCGCGAAGACGCCGAGCGCGCTGCGCACCAGGTTGACGGCGCCGTCGGGATGCCGGCACGCACCCCGGCCCTCGACCTCACCGAGCCTCCTCTCCAACCGGGCCATGAGCCCGGGGTCGACCTGGCCACGGGCGAGCCGGGTCAGGTCGTCGGCGATGGCAGGCAGGCCGTAGACGCACGGCCCGCACTGGCCGGCGCTCTGGCCCGCCAGGTAGTGCGCGATGCGCGCCGATTCGGCCAGCCCGCAGGCGTCGGGGCCGAGCACGATCACGATGCCCACGCCCGGCCGTCGCCCCGATGGCACGCAGCGACAACGAGGCATAGGGCGTGGTGAAGTGGGCCGGGTCGACCCACGAACCGCCGTACCCGCCGACGAGGAGGGCCTGCGGCGGGCCGATCGGTGCTGGCCCGGTTGGCGATGTCGATCAGGGGCGTGCCCCGGTCGATCTCCACGACGCCGGGGTGCGTCGACCGCGCCCGAGATGGTGACGAGCGACGTACCGGGGTCCTCCACGAGCCCGTGGGCCCGGAACGCGTCAGCGCCGGTCCGGGCGATCATGGCGACGTGGGCCAGTGTCTCCGCGTTGTGCACCAGCGCGCCCTTGCGACCGATGCGAAGGGCCGTTCCCTTGTCGGGACGGAAGGACGGGAGGGACCGACCCGATTCGACCCAGCTCACCAGCGCGGACTCCTCGCCGGCCACGAAGCGGTCGGGAGGGCGCACCACCGCTTCGGGGACGGGTGCACAGCCGGCTGCGGCGCGCTCGGCCACCGCCCTCGAGACCGCCGACTGCGACCTGCTCGCGGCCCTCGGGCACGCAGACGGTGACCCGCCGGGCACCGACTGGCCGCAGCCAGCAGCTGCGCGCCGTCCAGCACGAGATGGGGAGACCTGATGAGGAGGAGCTTGTCCTTGTCGCTGGCGGGCTCACCCTCCATCGCGTTGACGAGGACGGTGCCGCCCGTGCCGGCGGCGTGCGCGACGGCGAGCTTGATGGCGGCCGGGAACCCGGCCCCGCCGCGACCGGCCAGACCCGAGGCCTCGAGCATCGAGACGAACGCCTCCCGCCAGCCCCGGGCGCCTGCCGAGGGCAGGGGAACGGGGCCCAGCGTCGCCACGTGACCGGCCAGGTCGGTCGGGTGGCCCAGGAGCCGGTAGCGCCCGGTGGTGGGGATGGCCTCGCTCACGCTAGGCACGACGCGACCCCGCTCGGCCCCGTGCCGTGAGCGCGAGGTGGGTGGGCGGCACGCCGGCGACCGACGCGTGCGCCGTCCTCGCCGAGGCCTGGCGGGAGACCTCCCGGAGCCGCCACGCCAAGGCGACGCGCGACCGAGGCGACGCACACGACGCCGAGCACGATGACCCAGCTCTCGCGCGCGTCGGTACCCATGCCGAACGTGTGGGCGAGCGCGACCGGCCAGCTGAGGTAGGCGAGCCAGTGGATGGCGCGCCACGTCCCCGTGCGCATCCTGGCCCGGAGCAGGCTGGTCACGAACACCGCGATCATCAGGTCGAGCGAGATCGCTCCCACGCCGACCCAGAAGCGCCCGTAGCTCGAGGTGAACGGGACCACGACGGCGGCCCAGCTGATGTTGACGTACGTGTCGAGCACGCTGGTGAGCACGTGGATCCCGAGGAAGACGACGGCGATCATGGAGATGCGGCGGTGCATCTCCTGCTGCGCGAAGCCCGGCCAGTTGCGGGCGCGGGTGCGGGTGGTGGTGGTGATGCCCAGCACCATGGTCAGGGTGAGCAGGATGAGCGCCATCGAGGCCGCTGGCCCGGGTGGCGTACCAGAGCGAGGTCGAGCTCATGGCGCCGGCTCCAGCGGCCATCCGTTCACGGAGAACACCTTCCCGTCGAAGCGGACGAGCCGCACCGACTGGTCGAAGCCGGCGAGCTCGTGCCAGGGCCTGGTCGCCCCACACGATGGCGGCGGTGGTCACGATGTTGGCCTCGACGCAGCTGGTGCCGGTGGCCGAGACCAGGACCCAGTAGGGCTCGACGCAGTCCCCGGTCCGGGGATCCACGATGTGGTGGACGTCGCGGTCTCCCGCCTTCCACGACCTGACCGAGGTGGCCGAGCTGGCGAGGCCCCCGTGCGTGATCGCCACCACCTGGTCGACCTGCTCGGCGGGCGTCGACGACTCCCGGGCGATGCCGACGGCCCAACCGCCCGCGGGGGGCGGGCCGGCGACGGCGACGTCGCCGCCCAGGCTGACGAGCGCACCGCCGCCAATTTCGTCGGCGATGCGGGCCGCCGCCCGGTCGGCGGCCAACGCCTTCGCCGTCGAGCCCAGGTCGAGTCGGACACCGCGCGGGATACGGACGGTGCGGTCGCGGGGATTCAGCTGCACGTGCATGTACCCCGCCACCGGCCCGAGCGCCGCGGGCGGAGTGGCAGGCCGCGTGCCGGACCTCGTCGAGGTCGGCGTCGTAGCCGAGCGCGGCGATCGCGTTGCCGATCGTCGGGTCGACGGCGCCACCGGTGCGATCGGCCGCGTGCAGGGCGACCTCGAGGGCCTCGAAGAGCAAGCGCGCTGACTTCGACGGTGCGCCCGGCGTTGGCGTGCACCATCTGCAGCTCCGAGTCCTCGCGGAAGCGGCTGCAGGCCAGGTCGATCGCCTCGAGCTCGTCTGCGAGCATGCGCTGCGGCGGCGTCTGCGGCCGCGGGGTCCTGCACGACGACGGTCGCCGTGGTGCCGATGGCACGGAAGGAGCGGGTGGTCAGCACCGGCTCACGGGTGTCGGCGCTGCAGGTCACCGTGACGTGCCCCCCGAGGTGACGGCGGGCGTCGAGGAGCTCGTCGTCGGGGCCGACGACGAGGTGCCGGTGTTGCCAGTGGTGCCCGTGGTGCCCGACGAGGAACTGCCGCTGTTCGTCGCGGAGGTCGCCCGCCGAACTCGACGACGAGGTCGACCCGTTCGACGTTCTCGTCGAGTCGGACGTGCCGGTGGTCCGGGGCGTGCTGCTGGCGCCGGGGTGGTCGTGGGCGACCACGATCCCGATCGCGGCGGTGGCGCCGGTGGCGGCGAGGATCGCTCCACGGGTCAGGTTGCGCAGCCGGGACCGGGCCTTCTCCCTCGACTTCGGTGTGTTCGGCTCGTCGACGGTTGCCATGCGGATGGAGTTCCTCTACTGGGGACGCCCCTATCCCACCATGCTCGAATCGACACCCTCGCAGTGATCCGCTGTGGGCCTGCTGTGACATTCTGCTCCACACCGCCCCGGCGATCGCGGGCCCCGCTACGATCGCCCGCGCCGTCCCAGGACGGAAGCCGGCAAGGGGAGAGGATGTCCCAGGTCAACACGGTGCGAGGGCCGGTCGACGGAGCGCCTGCTGGGCCGCACCCTCATGCACGAGCACATCTTCGTGCTGAGCCCGGAGATCGAGAAGACCGCAGATGAGTGGGACGAATCGGCCGAGCGGGCTCGCGCCGTCACCAAGCTGCGCGAGCTCAAGGAGCATGGGATCGACACCCTCGTCGACCTCACGGTCGTAGGGCTGGGCCGCTACATCCCTCGGGTCGCGGCCATCGCCGAGCAGGTCCCCGAGATCAACGTCGTCGTGGCGACCGGCGTCTACACCTACAACGAGGTCCCGATGTACTTCCACTTCCAGGGGCCGGGGACCATTCTCGGGGGACCGGAGCCGATGGTCGACCTCTTCGTCCGCGAGATCCGCGAGGGGATCGGGGAGACAGGGGTCCGCGCCGGCATCCTCAAGTGTGCCTCCGATCGCCCGGGCATCACCCCGGGGGTGGAGCGCGTCCTGCGCGCCGTCGCGCAGGCGCACCGGGCCACCGGCGTGCCGATCACCACGCACACTCCGACGCCCCCCGAGCCGTGGGGGCTCGAGCAGCAACGCATCTTCAAGGAGGAGGGGGTCGACCTGGGCCGGGTGGTCATCGGGCACAGCGGCGGCACGGTGAACACGGACTATCACCTGAGCCTGATCGACAACGGCTCGTATCTCGGCTTCGATCATTTCGGCCTGCCCGGCATCACCCTCGAGGAGAGGGTCGACGCCGTCGCGCGGCTGTGCGCACGTGGCTACGCAGAACGGATCGTCCTCTCGCACGACGCCATGTGCTTCGTGGACTGGTTCCCGCGCTCCGTCATGGACGCTTCGCAGAGTTGGCGCTGGACGTACATCTCCGACGAGGTGCTCCCGGTCATGCGCGAGCGCGGCATCAGCGACAGCGACATCACGACGATGTTGGTGGACAATCCACGCACCATCCTTCAGGGCGGCGCTCCCTACTGATGCGCCCCCGGGTCCCGCTGGCGTGACGTTGCTGCAGCCGGAGCTGGTGGCGGAGCTGGCCCGGGCGTTCCCCGAGGCGGTGGCGTGGCGGAACCTGGCCGACGGCTCCGAGATCACGCTCGCCGAGTGGCACCGGCGCTCCAACCGCCTCGCCCGGGGCCTCATGGAGCACGGGCTCGAGCATGGCGACCGGGTCGGGCTCCTCATCGGCAGCGACGAGCCGCTCGAGTGGCTCGTCTCGTACATGGCCATCCACAAGGCCGGGGCGGTGGCGGTGCCGCTCCTGGCCAGGCTCGGAGCCCGCCGAGCTCGCCCGGATCCTGCGGCATGCGGGGGCATCGGTCGTGCTGTGCAGCGAGGTTCACGACGAGATCCGGTCGGCCGCGCCGATCGTCGTCAGCACCGGTCCGGGAGGGTCGATGCGCTGGGCCGAGCTCCTCTCTGCCCGACGACGCCGACGTGGAGCAGGTGCTCAGTCCGGACGACGTCGCCGACATCATGTACACGTCGGGGACCACCGGCCAGCCGAAGGGCGTGGTCGTGCGGCATGGCGGGCTCTCGACCACCGAGCGCGTCCCGTCAGCCGTGGATGGGGCTCGGGTTCATCTCCTCCTCGCCCTTCGCCACCACCAGCGGGTCGCTCCTCGTCTGCGGCCCTCTGCGCGGCGGACTCAGCGGGTGGTTCCTCCCCCGGTTCGACCCGGATCGTTGGATCGCCGCCGTCGAACGTGACCGTCCGGTCGCGGCGTTTCTCGTGCCGGCAATGGTGGAGCTCATCGTCGGCTCTCCCCGGTTCGAGACCGCGGACCTCTCGAGCCTGGCCGTGGTCAACATCGGCAGCGCACCGATTGCCGCGGCCACCCTGCGGCGTTTCGGTGCCGGGTTGCCCGCAGCGGAGATCCTGTGCGGGTACGGCATGACCGAGTTCGGCGCGGTCACCGCCTCGCCGTTGGGCGACGGCGGGAGGCACCTCGGGTCCGTCGGGCTTCCCCTGCCCGGGGTCGAGCTCCGGATCGTGAGCCCGCAGCGGCACGACCCTTCCGCCGGGCGAGGTCGGGCAGGTGGCCATTGCAGGGACACGGCGTCCGCGGGCGTACCTCGGAGATCAGGAGGGCACCGACCGCACCTGGGTCGACGGATGGCTCCTGAGCGGGGACCTCGGCTACGTGGACGCCGACGGCCACCTCTGGATCGTGGGCCGGGAGAAGGAGATCATCATCCGGGGCGGCCACAACGTGGTGCCCGGTGAGGTCGAGGCCGCACTCTTCGAGCACCCCGCGGTGGCCGAGGCGGCCGTGGCCGGCGTGGCGCACCCGGTCCTCGGCGAGGATGTCGCGGCGTGGGTGGTGCTTCGCCAACCCGCGTCCCACTGACGAACTGCGGTCGTTCCTCCTTGCCCGCCTGGCCGACTACAAGGTTCCCCGCCGGATTAACGTTGTCGACGGCGCTCCCGCGCAACGAGAGCGGCAAGGTCCTCAAGTCCCATCTCGTGCCCGGAGACGAACCGAGGAGCGCATCGTGACGGCGAGCTTCACCACCTTGACGGTCGAGCAGATCGGGCGCGTGCGGCGGCTGACGCTGAACCGGCCCGATCAGCACAACCCGCTGACCCCGCGCTGCGTCCGGGAGATCCTGCACGCCGTCCAGGAAGCGGAGGCCGACGCGGGAGTCGAGCGTGATCATCATCCGCAGCACGGGACGATCGTTCTCGTCCGGCTACGGCTTCATCGCCGAGGACACCGACCCCGGTGACTTCCCCACGGCACCAAGCGATGGAGGGCGACGTGTCGGCCATGCTCGCGCTGTCGGCCGGGTGGGGACGCATCTGGGACTGCGCGATTCCGGTCATCGCCCAGGTGCAGGGGAACTGCCTCGCCGGTGGGACGGACCTCGCCCTGCATTGCGATCTCGTCGTGGCGGCCGAGGACGCCCGCATCGGCTTCCCCCCGGTGCGCTCCATGGGGGTCCCGCCGACCAATATGTGGCTCTACAACCTCGGCCCGCAGTGGACCAAGCGGTTGCTCCTGACGGGGGACACAGTCTCGGGAACCGAAGCCCGGGATCTCGGCCTCGTCGTGGCCGCGACGACTCCGGAAGCGCTCGACGACGTCGTGCTCGGGCTGGCCGAGCGGATGGCGCTGATCGGCCGGGACCTGCTCGTCGCGAACAAGCGGGTCGTCAACATGGGTCTGGAGCTGATGGGGCGTTCGCAGCTGCAGCGCTTCGCCGCGCTCAATGACGCCATCGGCCACCAGGCCCCGGATGCGCAGGCCTTCTCGGAGCGGATCGCCGCGATCGGGCTGCGGCAGGCGGTTCGCGAGCGGGACGCCGCCTTCGACACTGCCGAGACACGCGCGGCGACTGAGACGGGCGCTACACGTCCGTCAGCGACGTCTCGGTGATACCCGAGCACCCGCAGCGTCCGACCCAGCCCGAGGAAGGCGGAGAGGCAGATCGTGAGGTCCAGGATCTCGGGATCCGTGAACGAACCGCGCAGTCGCTCCATGAAGGAGTCATCGATGCTGGTGTGGTCCGTCGCGAAGCGCTCCGCGTACTCCACGGCCAGCCGCTCCTGCTCCGTGAGCGTGCTCTCGTCCCGCTGACCCGACGGCGCCGTAGAAGTCCTCACCGAGCCCCTGAGCCCTGACCTTGTCGGCCCGGAAGGCGAGGCAGACGGTGCAGTCGTTGAGTTGGGCGATCCTCATCCTGGCGGCTTCACGGACTCGCACCGGGAGGATGCTCTTGTTGTAGGCGGCGTCGACGAGGCGGGTGGCCGCGGCACCCGAGCTCGGGCTGGAGCGACCAGATCTGCACCGCATCACCACCCTCGCCGGGAGGGATATCGAGGCGGGCCACGGCCTGACTTTATGCCAGTATTCGGGTCTCACGCGCTGAGGATCCGGGTGGCCGAGCACCCCGGGAAACGGAAAGTCAGGAATGGCGCTCACTCGCTACACCTTCGATTCGGTTCACTCCTGCATCTGGGTCAGCGGTCGCTCGAGCCTGCACCCGATCAACACCGAGACACGCGGCATCACCGGGTGGTTCGAGGCGTCCATTCGCGACGACGGTTCGCTCGACCTCGACCTCCCCGTGTCCGGCGAGCTGGAGCTCGCCGTGGAGAGACTCACGTCCGGCAACCAGCTCTACGACCACGAGCTACGACGACGGATGGACGCCCGGCGTTACCCGACCATCGGCGGCCGGGTCTCCGCCATCGCGCGCGGCGGGCCCGCATCCGCAGTACTCGGTCACCGGCGATATCTCGTTCCACGGGAAGACCCGCAGCATTCGAGCACGAGATGCAGATCGAGGTCCACGAGGAAGGTGTCTCGCTGATCGGAGAGTACGTCTTCGACATCCGTGAGTTCGGCATGAAGCCGCCGAGCATGCTCATGGTCCGGGTCTATCCCGAGATCAGCGTCAGAGTCGAACTCCACGGCACGAACGACCGGTAGGCGATCGCTACCCTCCCCAAAGACACGGGGTGCACGACCACCTTCCGCCCGTTCGGGTTCGTGGACGCCACGAAGCCCCGCTCAGTGCTTGAGCGTCGCCACCGTGGAGGTCCCGAGCACCTGACCGTTGGAACCGAGGGCCTGGACTTCGAAGTCCGGGCCGGATGATTTCACGGTGATCTGTGTCTCGAATCCCTTGGCGGTCGTACTCGGGGCGAGCACGGAGAGCGACGTGCTCGAAGACCCCCCGAGCACCCAGCATCAGGAAGTCCCCGGCAACGGCATCAGCACGACTCCGCTCCGCAGTCGGAACGCTCGCGTCCGGTTCGCCCAGGCCGCCGGAACCGGCTAACGGGAAGGGCGCTCCGCCCGCGGCCGGCCAGGCTTGCGCAATTCGCCCACGTGGCTCGGCATACGCCGGGCTTCCGCCAGTGCCCGACGGAGAAGGAACTCGATCTGGGCATTCGTGCTGCGGAGGTCGTCGGCGGCCCACCGGGCCAGAGCGTCGTGCACGGCGGGATCGAGCCTCAGCAACACACCCTTGCGGTCATTCACCTTCGTGGGGTACCCGCTGTCATTGATAGAGCGAGCCCGTGTTCACGACCTGTTGGGTCGCCTGCTCGCTACAGAGGACCACGAGCAGGTTCGACACCATCGCGGCCCTCCGCTCCTCGTCGAGTGCGATCACGCCGTCTTCTTCAAGTCGCTGCAAGGCCAGCTCGACCATGCCGACCGCGCCTTCGACGATCCGGCGCCGAGCGCCGACGACAGCGTCCGCCTGCTGCTGCCGCAGCATGACCTGCGCGATCTCCGGCGCGTAGGACAAACGCGTGAGGCGTGACTCGACGGCTTGTATTCCGGCCGTTCTGATCCGGTCCGTGATCTCCGTCGACAGTCGCTCGGTCACCTCCGCGGCGTTGTCGCGTAGGGAGAGCGCGCCACTGCCGCGGTTGTCGTAGGGATAGCTGGACGCGATGTGGCGAACGGCGGTCTCCGTCTGGATCGCGACGAACTTGGGAAAGTCGTCAACGGCGTAGATCGCCAGCGCGGTGTCCTGCACCTGCCACACGACCACAGCGGCGATTTCGATCGGATTGCCGTCGGCGTCGTTGACCTTGGCCACCGACGTCTCGTGGTTCCGGATACGGGTGGATACCCTTCGCCGGCGGGAGAACGGGTTCGCCCAGCACAGTCCGGGTGTGCGGATGGTTCCGTGGTACCGGCCGAAGACCTGGACGACACGTGCCTCGCCAGGTACGACGCCCGTGAGGCCGAGAACCGCCAACTTCCCGGTGATAAGCAGGACGATGCCGACAGCGATCAGCGTCCACGGACCAACGCCGCTGCCCTCGACGATGCCCAGTATGAGCAGCGCGATCCCCGCCAGAAGCAACCCGATGCCGAGGACGAGGACCCGGACGCCCGGCGCCGACCAGGCCTCTCGCTCCGTCATTTGCCGGCGAGTCCCCTCGTTGCTCGTGTCAACTGAAATTTGCGAAGTCATGGGTACAACCTCTGCTCGGTCTGGTCAGTCATATCATAGTGATATCATATTTCTGACGCAAGCCAACGGCCCGGTGCATCGAGCAGTTCGCAGATGAGACGGCGACGAGCTCGAACCCCAACTTCGGGGTCGGCAAACGAGTTTCTTGGGCACGTGGTAGTGAGACGTCGACCTCCAGGGCCGGAGACGCCTTCGCCTCTGCCGGTAACCGGAGTGCGTCAGCGCTGCTCGAGGATCTTGGCCAGCTGCGCCACACTCAACGGTGAGTGCGTCGGTGCATCATGCCCGGGGCGCAGGCCGTCCAGCGCCAGCTCGAGGAAGCGCTCCGACGGCTTCGATCCTGATGTGTCGCAGAGATCGGCTATCGCTCGCACCGCCTTGAGCTCGAGCACGACGTCGGTCACCTCGACGTCGGGTCGCAGGGTTCCGGCTTGCTTGCTCCGCTCCACGATGTCAGCCAATAGCGGAGCGAGCTGCGTGAAACCGGTCGCGCGCGTCGATCCCCACGGTGGCGCTGAAATCGCTGCCCTCCAGACGCTGGGCACCGCGATGCAACGCCGCACGAATTCGAAGACGGCCTCACCCGGCGGCACGTCGGCCAGCACTTCCTCGGCGATTTCGAGATTGCGCTGACTCGCCGCTTCGAGCACCGCGCCGAACAGGTCCGCCTTGGTCGGGAAGCGGCGGTAGAGCGTGCCCACGCCGACGTCGGCTCGAGTCGCGATCACCTCCATGGCGACGTCGTACCCCAGCTCGGCGAAAACGTCGCGCGCGGCCACCAAGATCCGGGCGAGATTGACCTCGGCGTCGCGCCGCAGCGGTCGCGTGTCCTTGTGCGAGCGGGCACCCGAGTCAGACCCTGAGGTCGCCGGCCGGGCCGGCACGACTGCCCCGCGCCGGGTCACGGCTGGTCCTCGGACCCGAAGGCGATGGCGCCGACGATCACTTCCGCCTCCGCGGTGAGCGCGGGGTGTGGTTCCCCCCGGACGACGGAAGGGTCGGCGCGACGAGGGATCGTCAGTGCGGCCAGGGCGGCCACAACGAGCGCGGCACCGCTGGTCGCGAAAGCCAGGACGTAGCCGCGCTCTTTGGGGTAGCCGTCACGCAGCAGGCCGCTGATGACGAGGCTCGTGGCGATACCGCTGCCCAGGGCGGCACCGATGTTGCGGATGTTTGTGTTCATCCCGGTGGCCACGCCTGTCTGCTCGGCCGGCACGGCCTCGATGATCAGGTTCGCCATGCTGGCGAACCCAAGCGCGATTCCGATACCGAGCAAACCCGTGGCCGCGTACATCGACCACTCCTGGCTGTGGCTCAGCACAAGGAGGAGGTAGCTCGATGCGGCGAAGAGCGACCCGGCGACCAGCACCATCTTCGAACCGACGAGCACCGAGAGCCGACCGGTCATAGGCGCGACGATCACCATGGCCACGGCGAAGGGCAGGAGGTAAAGGCCCGACTGCGTCACCGAGGCCCCGAATCCATACCCCACATGAACCGGCGTCTGGGTGAACTGGGGTAGCACGATGAACATGGCGAACATGCCGAACCCGAAGAGCAACGCGGCGAGGTTCGTGCTCCATACCGCCGGGATGCGCATCATCTTCATGTCGACCAGCGGCGAGGTGGAGCGGTTCTCCGAGACGACCCAGACCGCGAGGAGTACCACCGTGGCAAGAAGCAGGCCGAGAATCGAGGAACTCCCCCACCCCCACGTCGGCGCATAGGAGATGGCGAGCAGTCCTGTCACCAGCCAGCACGACATCAGGAACGCACCGAGCCAGTTGATGCGGCCGGGCGCCCGTACAGGAGACTCGGGCACGAAGACGAAGGTGGCGATCGTTGCCGTGACCGACATGATCAGCGGGATCCAGAAGAGCCAGTGGTAGTTCAGGTGCACCAGGATCGGACCGGCCAGCACGATGCCCGCTCCCGCGCCGGCGCCGAGGATGGCCGACATGACGCCGATGGCCCCAGCCACCCGCTCGGCGGGGAATTCATCGCGGATGATCCCGAAGGCGAGGGGGAACACGGCCCCGCCCGCGCCCTGGATGACGCGGCCGACCAGCATCACCGGCAGGGTCGTGGCCAGCGCGCTGATCAACGACCCAACGGAGAGGGCGATCAGGACGGCGACGATGATCCTCTCTTTGCCGACCATGTCGCCGACCCGGCCGAGGATCGGCGTGGCGATGGCGGCGCTCAGCAGGTAGGCCGTGAGCAGCCAACTCGCCCCGCTCTCCGAGGCGTGCAACGTCTGCTCAAGCTGCGGGATGGCAGGGATGATCAGGCTTTGGAGCAGGCTGAAGGCCAGCGCCGCCGTGGCGAGGACTGTGAAGGTGACGGCGTAATGGGTGTGCGTACGTGCCATGGGCTGGAGGATCATCGAGACGGAACAGCCAGTTCCGGTTAGCTTAACAAAACGGAATGGTGCATTCCATTTCTCTGGACGGGTTCTCTGGACGGGTTCTCTGGACGGGCAAAGAAACCACGAGGTGAACAGGGACCCTCGGATCCCCGTGACGCGCACGAACCGCTCGCTCGATGGAACAAGACCGGTCGAATGACCCAGTGCTCAGTGAGGATGACTCCTTCTGGCGTCCCTCGGAGCCCCAGTGGAGCCGACGATCGATGAGGTTCGCCCGATTGTCGGATGATCCTCTACGGCGCCAGGGCCGCCATACGCGGCCTAGGGATGCGTCGTTGCCGGGTGAGCAGTAACGGTGGCCTCGCGAAACTTACCTTTGACGCGCAGGACGGGAGGGTCAATGACCTTTTCTGACCGTTCGCTCCAAGATTCCCAGCGTGGCGCGCAAGGCCGACTCAGGCACAATCGGGAAGCGTTCCTTGAGGTCGCCGCTCACCTTCGACCAGTCGTAGTAGGACGTCACATTGGTGACCCCATCCTCACCGGAATCCAGCCGATAACCATAGAAGTGCGGAACCGGTATATCGGGCCCGAGATCCCACGCGATCTCCTGGTCCCGCTCGAAGAGGATGAAGTGCACGGTCACGTCGTACTTGCCCAGCGGGACGTCATTCAGCGACTCGCGGTCCATGTGGATGACGAACGTGTCGCCCACCTTCTCCGCCGGCTCGCCAGTAAAATCCTGCAGCATCCCAGAGGCATCGATGGCCACATGGCCCGCCGGGCTCCGCAATATGTCAAAGATCGCGGCGGGAGGCGCCGGGATGGGCCGGCTCACCTCGATTCGGTCGGACAAGAAGACGGTATCGGGCATGTCTGTTCCTCATGGACGTGAGTGGGCTCGTCGGCCACACTCGGAGTTGTTCGTCCGACCAGCATCGCGCACCGACGCCGACGTGCGGCGCCGTAACCGGCGAGAACCGCTCCGTCATCACGAAACGGGTTCTCTGACTGGTCTTGGAGCGCCAGCCCTCAGCGCTCAGTGATCACAGATCCTCTGCGCGAATCGGAACGATCGAAGACTGACACACGTTGTTCGTCGGACATCAAGCGCCTGTACGCACTGGGTTTGCGGTATGCGTCTCCCATCGTCTCCCGCCTTCGGTACTCCCTGAGTGCTTCCAGATCAAGAGTGGCAAGGTAGACGTCCTCACCATCGCCTGCCTCGAAAATGAGCTGGTCACGGGGATGACCATTCTGTTCGTAGACCATTCCGTCAAAGACGCTGGAATGGCCATCTTGATCGGGAACTGAATAGTTCACCGTTGCGACCGCGGTCATATTTTCGAACGCTCGGGACCGAAGCTGAGAGGTCCGCTCCCCAGCCATGGGGCAAGCGTTTGGAACCAGAATGAGTTCAGCGCCGCCAAGCATCAGCTCACGAGCTGACTCAGGGAACTCTCGGTCAGCGCAAATCATGACGCCGATGTCGACGAATCCGCCTTCAATGTCGAGCCGAGCGACCTCGAATGAGTCGCCAGGCGCGAGGGCTCTCTCCATTCCCCAGTCGCACGTATGAACCTTGGCGTAGCAAAGACCATCTTGACCATGCCGGTCGATCAGCAGGGCGGTGTTCCGAGGCGAACCAGGCCACTGCTCGAGAAATGTCGTCAAAATTGCCAAGTTCAGATCGGACGCAGCCTTTCTGAATGCGCTCACCCAAGGATCGTCGCGGGCGATGGCCATCTCCTGCCAGCTCGCCCGTCCAGCCTCGTCATCAGGGCAAGGGGCGTAACCGATTTGCCACATCTCTGGCAAGATTGCGATGTTCGCCCCCTGATCGGCTGCCTTTGAGCATGCGGCCAATCCCTTGTCGAGGTTCAACCGTGGATCGCCGCTGGAGGCGAGCTGACAGAGGGCCAGCCGTAGTTCGATCACCGCTCCATTATGCAACCCGAAAGGCTGGCACCGACTTCTCTTGGGTCTCCCCGGTGCGCCGGGACACGGTCCCAACAACTAGCGAGATGTGCCGCGTGTAGGGTTCAAACATGATCATCTGGTCCTACAAGTTGGAGCGATTCGACCTGATGGCAAAGGACGGTTCTACGGCCGTCGAGGCAGCCCTCAACCAGTTGGGAGAGGAGGGCTGGGAGCTCGTCGGCGTTGAAGCCATTGGGGAGTTTTCCTACGTCATCTGCAAGCGGCCGGTCGATTTGGGAGAGTCCGCCGGTCGAGGGTGACCGCGTCCTTGATCGGCGAGTCTGCGACTTCGGGGGTCTCGCCGTTCGCTGATCCCACCCGGATCCTCCAGGCCAAATCAGCTCAGCTTCAGGGCAACTGACAACGCCGGTTCCTCTCGGCATACTGTTGACATGGATACGCTGCGCCACTCCGGTTCAATCGTCATCAAGCGCTCTCCAGAGGAGCTGTACGACATGGTCGCTGACGTGACCCGCGTGGGCGAGTGGAGCCCGGTTTGCAGGGCCTGTTGGTGGGATGAGGGCGACGGACCCCGTGTCGGTGCCAAGTTCACCGGACGCAACGAACGCCCAGAGCGGACATGGGAGACACGCTCGGAGGTGGTCACGGCAGACCGTGGCCGCGAGTTCGCCTGGGTCGTGGCTGAGCCGCCTACCCGCGCTCGATGGGGTTACTCGTTCCTCGCTGTGGACGGCGGGACAGAGGTCACCGAAACCTGGGAGCTACCTGCCGAGGGCTCAGCTTTCTTCGAGAAGATGTTCGGTGACGAAGGGGCGAAGGAGATTGGCATGCGTAGCGACGCGGCGAAAAACGGTATAGGGACGACTTTGGCTGCCATCAAGGGCGTGGCCGAGGCTTGAGCGACACGCTTGACCCACCTGTCACAGTACCCCAGTTCGCGCCTCTCGCACCGTCCTCGCCGTCGTGTGGGATGGATTACACGTGCGAGAAATGGCTGAGGCCTTCTGGGTCTCCCGCCAATCGGGACTCTCGCTACATTGAGGTCTTCACTACGACGAGAGGATCCCGATGTCGTCAACTTCAGGGCCCGAGCATCTCAGCGGACATCATCGAGACACCCTGCTACGGATCTTTCAGCAAGAGACGAACCACAACGTCGAATGGCACGATGTCGTGTCTTTGCTCGAGGAGGTCGGATCTATCGAAGAACAGCACGACGACATGTTTCTGTTCCGTATCGGTCAAGAGACCGAGGTTCTCAGGCGTCCGAGTGACAAGGACATTGACGGACAACAGCTCGTCGACTTGCGCCGAATATTGACGAGTGCCGGCTACGACACCTTGGCCGCGGACCTTGAAGACAAGGGCAAAGAAGTCTGAAAGTGGCCGACGGCTTGGCGGAGATCCGCGAAAAGAACGCTGTTGCTACATCGATTTTCACGAGACCATCATCTACGTGACGGATGCTGCTCCTCGCCAACGCCCGGGCGCCTCGTTGCACCCGAGCGCCTCGTTGCAACGGATCCACACGGGCGCTTTCAGAAGTCCACCATCCCCGGAAAACCTTCGGGTGCGTACGAAACGACAAGTCCGGCGTACTGGCACGAACGAACGAGGAGGTCGGCTTGGGCTTCAAGAACACGCTTATCACGACACGCCTAGAGGTGCGGCTGCCCCGTGAAACGGACCGTGTCCGCTTTACAGAACTCTTCCGCAACGACGCATTCATGGTCTTCTCGTCCCTGGCGTTGTCGGAGGAAGCGGCCAACAGGCGTTTCGATCACATGCTTGCCATGTGCGAGATCATTCCGTTCTCGAAGCAGCTCATCATTGAGCGGGCCTCAGGCGTAGTCGTCGGCTATACGGGCGTCGATTACTTCACCTTCGAAGATGAGGAACGTCTGGAATGGGGGTACCGGCTGGTGCCTGAATCGCGAGGATTGAGGTACGCGACCGAGGCAAGCCATGCCTTACTTGCCTGCGCCAGTGAGACGTTTTCGGGCGAACTGCTTGCGATAATCGACCCAGCCAACCCTGCCTCCCAAAACGTCTGCCGGAAGCTTGGGTTCGCCTTCCTGAAGCAAGCGCCTGTGGATGGCGGCGTTCGGAACTTCTACACCCTTGCCATCGGCGACAAGGGGCGATAAGCGTCGGGGTATGGCAGGCGCGCTCGCTCCAAAGAGGACGTCCCCTCCGGGCACGCATAGTCGGGATGCAGGCCGTGCTACGCATTCGTCTGAATACCTCTCGGACGCGCAGATGGGGCTGGTCGGGCTTCTTGGTGCTGCCTCCCTCAGTCGATGGGTGAGCCAAAAGTCAGGAGTGCTGGAGAAGGCTCTCGACGATCAGCGAGGCAGCAGCCGGACACGCTTTGGTAAACCCGAGGAAGGGCCCGAAGTCCCTCGTCGCAGCAAAGCCGGTGATGTAGAGGCCAGCAATGCTTGTCTGGAACGCCTCGTCGAGTACGGGGAAACGATCGATCAGATCGACCTTGTCGACTAGACCGCCGAGGTAGGGCACATTGGGAAGGTTGGCTTTGTAGCCAGTCGCGAAGACAATCCGGTCGACACAGAGACGTTCACCATTCGATAGATCAGCTACCACGGTTCCCGCGTCTTCTCTGATCTCGATGACCGATGTGCCCGGCCAAAGATGGAACTGATCGGTGGCGAGGCGTGGGACCAGCCACCACTCCAGCGTCAGGCGCCCAGTCTCCCAGAACTGCCGGGCTATGCGCTCCCGTTCGGAATGGGACAAAGCCCGCCACCACCCTGGCACGGCGAGCATCGAGTCGACATAGTCGTCGACGAACTTCCAGCTGACGCGCTCGAAGAGGGGGACATCATGGCGGTGGACGATGTCGATCCGCTCTGCCCCTTGTTCCCCGATCAGCGCGGCCCATTCGTAAGCGCTCTGACGGCCACCGACAATGAGCACGCGCGCGCCGCGGAGATCTTCGAAGTGCACGAGATCACCTGTATGAGCGCTCACTTCGGGTGACACCGAATCGGCCCACGCAGGAAGCTGTTGGAAGTGACGGATCCCCGGCGCAGCGACCACCGCTTCAGCGGCAATTCGCTCACCGTTGCCAAGGAGTGCTTCGAATCTCTTGCCACTGTGTGTGAGCTGGGTAACGAGGTTCTCTTGCGCGACAACGCCTTTGCTGCGTTGGAACCAGGTGGCGTAGTCCAGGAACACCCGAATGGGTACAGGGTCGACATCGTTTGGTGAAATCCCCTCCTCCTCGAGAAACGCCTCAAAGGTGTGTACGCCTGCCGCATCGAGATGCCAATCGGGGCCTGATCGTAAGCACATCCTTTCGGGCATGTGCTCCCTCCAGAAGGACATAGGTCGGCCGACGACGATCGTTTCGATACCACGTTCGATTGCTCGAGCGGCCGTCGCCACGCCATATGGGCCGGCACCGATCACGAGAAGTTCTGAACGGTCCATTAGAGTCCCTGCGTACTGAGTCGACCCACCGAGTAGAAAGTACACTCCCCTGCGCCCTACACCCCGATCGCAGGGGTCGGTGCTGACGAGCCCTGTGTCGCATCAGGTTATTCCACGCGAGAACGCCGCAAAATCAATCCAAGTGCCGATGCGAGTCCTGGGGTTCCCAGCCTGCCGGGACAGTGAGACACGTGGAGTTTTCCTGAGTGCGGATAGGGACATTGTCAGATGCAGAGTGCGATCGGACGCATTACGAAGGTATTCATGCCCTCGATGTGGCCAATGTGCCCGGAGATGCCGGAACGCCGAAACTAACCGGCTTGGAATCTGGGGTGGCCGTAGCATGCCCGGATTCACCGCTTTGACGGCAGGCCACCACCCGGATCTGATCCGGCAAGCTCACTGGGGACACCCCTCGGCCCGCAATAGCACACACGTTTTGGGGGACACCTATAGCAAGCCTTCCGTAATCGGCGATCTGTGCTTGGATAATGTTTGACGAAGACGCCGTGAGGTCGGACGACTTTTGTACGGCTCCTACACCCACTGATGGCCACCACGACCACCTCCACTGTCAGCAGAGGCGAACCTCGGCGCCTGTCAGCCGCATGGCCTGCCAGCTTCACGTACGAGCGGAGCCCGTGGCGGCTCGTAACGCTGAGCATGCTTACGCTCTTCCTCGAGCTCGCACTAATCCGCTGGACGGCCGCCAACGACGTTCACCTGGCGAACATCCCGAACTTTGTGCTCTTGGCGAGCTTCTTGGGTATCGGGGTGGGGTTCTTGCTCGCCCGTTCGTCACAGAATCTGTTTCGCCTGGCGCCGGCAACCCTCGCGGTCCTTGTTGCGTTCGCGCTCGCCTTTCCCGTGAAGCTCGTCACCTTGCGAGGTCCCAACGCGTTCGAGGGTCTCTCGGGGCACCATCCGCTGTCGCAGTGGGTGAGCCTCCCCGTGGTCTTCGCGCTTGTGGTCCTCGTGATGGCCGGTCTCGGCCAGGCCTTGGCCCGGTCCTTCGCTCAGTTCAAGCCGCTCGACGCCTACCGCTTCGACATCATCGGCAGCATCGGCGGGATCGCGCTTTTCTCGGCGCTGTCCTTCGTCGGGCTCCCGCCCATCGCCTGGGGGGCGGTGGTGGCCGCGTTGTTCGTATTGCTTTTAGGTGCAAAGGGGCGCTGGTGGCAGTGGGCCATGATCGCCGCCGTGGTGCTCATGCTGCTGGTCGAATCGCTCTCGAGCGTCGATGTTTGGTCGCCCTACTACAAGATCACCACGGGCCACGTCACCACGACCGTCGACGGCCATAGCTACCGCGGGTTGCTGGTCTCGGCCAACAACATCCCCTACCAGACCTTGTACTCGATCTCCACGTTGCAAAGGATCGAGTCTTTCTACTTCTTTCCCTACCGGCACGTGACACGCAGCTCTCTCTCCGACGTGCTCGTGATAGGAGCGGGCACGGGCAACGACGTCGGCGTCGCACTGTCGGCGGGGGCTCGCCACGTCGACGCCGTCGAGATCGACCCGGAGCTCGTGGCTCTCGGAAAGCAGTACAACCCCGAGCACGCATATGAGAGTCCGCGCGTGAGCGTCTATGTTGACGACGGACGGGCGTTCCTACAAGACACGAAAAAGCGCTACTCGCTGATCCTTTATGCGCTGCCCGACTCCCAGACAGCGCTCACGGGCGAGTCCGCACCAGTCGGCCTCGAGAACTACTTGCTCACGACTCAGGCCATTCAAGTTGCGAGATCTCACCTGACCCCCGGTGGCACCTTCGTCATGTACAACTACTACCAGCCGTTCCTGCTCGACCGCTATGCAACGACCCTCGACGATGTGTTCGGTGCTCGTCCGTGTGTCGAGGTCGGAAACACACTGAGCGGACGCGAGCAAGCGGTTCTCACGGTCGCGCTGGACGGCAACACTCCGCGCTGCTCGAGTTTCTGGAAAGGGGATGAGGTGGCGCCGGTCTCAGACGACCGTCCGTACCCGTACCTGCCCGTTCCTTCGATTCCGAACTTCTACCTCTTGGTCCTCGGTCTGATCCTCGCGGCGTCCTTGCTCGTGGTGCGAGTGGCGGGAGGGCCGCTCAAGAAGATGGGCCGATTCGTGGACCTGTTCTGTATGGGAGCGGCCTTCTTGTTACTCGAGTCCAAGAACCTCATACAGTTCGCCCTTTTGTTCGGAACGACTTGGTTCGTGAACTCGCTCGTGTTCGCCGGCGTGTTGCTGAGTGTCTACGCTGCGATCGAGACCACGCGGCACATCAAGCTCCCGCGCCCGATGTTGCTGTACTTTGCGTTACTCGTATCCTTGGTCGTTTCTTTCGTCGTCCCGCAAGAATCGTTGCTGGATCTTCCAGTTGTGTTGCGCTTCGTGGCTGCGACCGCGCTCGCGTTCGCCCCGCTCTTCTTCGCCAACCTCGTCTTCGCCCAACGCTTCAAGGATGTGGGTTCTTCCACCACTGCCTTCGGTGCCAATCTGCTCGGGGCGATCGTCGGTGGAGTCCTCGCGTACCTCTCGCTGATTGCGGGGTTCCGATTCCTTCTCGTGGTGGTGGCAGTCCTCTACGGCCTGGCTTTTGTCTTCGGACGACGCCATCTGGCCGTGCGCTCCTGATGGACGACACCTGCCCGACGCGTTGGTCGTCCATCCGGTGGCCGAACGCCTCGGACTCGCGGACTAACTCCACAGCAAGCAAGGAGACGTCCCGGGACCCGAGCGGACACCACCCCGCCCGTAAGTGACAAGTCTCTGTAGTTCCTCAAGCCCGTTGCCACCTCGGCTCATACTGACGATCTCGGAGTTAGTCCCGGCAACCCGTGTAAAGGGCGGTCACGAACTGCCTCCTTACGAAGCCGTCAGATGTTTCCGTCGCGATTCGTTCCACCTCGTCGAGAATCTGGACCTGCTCCTCGAGCGGGCGTCGGATGACCGTGGCCATGGATGCATACAAAGCGCGAGCCTGAAGGGGTGTCAACTCACAGGTCCACGTGATGATCTCGCTCGTGACGTCATCGAGCGCTGCCCAACGAGTCATGTCACGCCGTCGGTGTGACTCGTCGAGCTGGAATGGGGGGCGGCCTGGTTCGTCGAAGGAACCTCGGGTCATAGGGCCCAAGACGTGCTCGACGGCCCGGCTGAACTCGTCTGACTGGTTGGGATCGCGGAACAGAGTCCACCACAGCGCGACCCATCCCCCCGGCTTGAGGGCCCGCCCGAGTTTGGTCAGGCCGATCTCCTGGTTCACCCAGTGAAAGGAGGTGGCTGCTACGGCCAGATCGAAAGCGACTGGGGCGACCTCAGCCTCCTCAAAGCTCGAGGTCACCACGTCGAGCTCGGCCGAAGCCTCGGCGCCACGCAGATACGAAGCCATTGAGGGATCCGGCTCTATGGCTGTTACATGAGCCCCTGCGCCCAGTAGGTGCTTGGTAACCAGGCCCGTGCCGGGTCCGATCTCGAGAACCCGAGTTGCTGGACCCAGACCGCAACGCCCTATAAGTGTCTCATAGACGGCTTCGGGGTAGTCCGGCCTTCCGGCACGATAGCCAACGGGATCGAGTCCGAAGAGTCGTCGGCCCTCGTCTCGTTGCAACTCGCTGCCTGGCTCGCGCTCGTGCACCGTCGCACAGCCTACGGACCGTGGTCGTGCGAGTATCCCCTAGCCGGCCGGGACAGGGTGTCCTCGACGCACCGTTACCGAGGTGAATCCATCGACTGCTTCGGTCGAAGATGCCATCGTCTTCGCTGTGAAGGTCCATTGTGGCCAGCAATATCCCTCACCCGAGGCGGAGCCTTACTATTCCGTCCATTGAGGGTAATGATCGAGTTCCTTGACCCCGTGGAGCAGATGGCTGCCGTCCTACACGATGTAGTCGAGGACACTTACCGTGAGATTCGTGACCAAGTGAACCATGGCTTCCCAAATGATGCTGTGACGGCGATCGAATTCCTCACACACCGATCTAATGAATCGTACGACCACTACATCGAGCGCCTCTCGACGAACGATGTTGCAGAACGCGTAAAGATCATCGACCTTAGACTCAAGCTAATCGTCGTCTGTCCGATTCAAGCCAAGCGACCGAACGAATCGCGGGTATGAGAAGACTCCAGCTCGACTCGGAGCGATGCCCTGACAGCGAATTTGTCGGCTCATGGCGCCGACCCACTCTAAGAGGAGGCTCGGACTCACGGTACTAGTAAGCGATAACCAGCCCGGAAGAGTCATCATTCTCAATGGTGGATCGAGTGCGGGCAAAACGACTCTGGGGCGAGGTCTCCAGTCGGCGTTGCCCGACACTTGGCTGCTTCTGGGCATCGATCTCCTGATCTGGACGTTGCCCCCCGACATGATCAACGATGCCAACGGCCTCTCGGTGCACGAAGGCGTGATCGTTCGCGGGGACCTCTTCATGTCGCTCTATGCGGGATTCCAAACGGCGGTGGCTGCTCTTGCACGCAGCGGCGTCAACGTGCTGCTTGACGATCTGACACTTGACGGGGCAGCCGATCAACACCGGTGGAATGATGCACTCCGAGGGTTGGAAGTGTTGTGGGTGGGTGTGCGATGCGCCCCAGCGATCGCAGCCGAGCGCGAACTGAGACGACAAAGCCGGCTGCCGGGTATTGCTCGACATCAGGCGGAGTCCGTACACGTCGGTGTTCGTTACGACATTGAAGTCGATACTGGAGTGCTTGACCTGCGCCAAGCAATAGCCGTAATCGCCGAATCGATGGGCCGGGGCTGGTCAGTCCCAGTCCCCTTTTTGTCGAATCATCCCTCGACGCTTCCTCCGACCTCAGCTTGGTCGCCCGGCGAACCGATCAGCCCAGCTCCTTGGGAGAGATGACAACCATCCTCCTGGGGCCAGTACCCCCTCTTGCTGCTCGAGGCAATGGGTGACCGCCAGTTGCTGGGGAACGGAGTACACAGACTTGATCGAAGGGATCCAGCCGGCCGCCCTGCACGGGGCCCTGAAGGCCGGGTCGGGAGGACGGTTCGGGATTGTTGCTGAGGCCCTTCAGTAGGGTGCAACCCATGGGTCGTGTCGACCGATCTGAGAGCCCGAATGCCCCGCCGAAGCTGTTTGTGATGGTGGGACTTCCCGCCTCGGGTAAGACGACCAGAGCGAAGGAGATCGAGGAGGCGTGGGACGCGCTAAGGCTGACACCCGACGAGTGGATGATCCCTCTCTTCGGAGAGCCAGAGGGTGGAAAGCGTGAAATATTGGAAGGTCGTTTCATATGGTTGGCGATCCGGGCGCTCCGCCGTGGGATCAATATCGTCTTGGACTTCGGCGTCTGGACCAAGGAGGAGCGATCAGCCCTTCGCTTTCTGGCCAACTCGATTGGAGCGTCGTGCGAACTTGTTCACTTGGAGATCGATGAACTTGAACAACGACGCCGCCATGACAAACGGCTCTCGGTGGAGCCGGAAACGACCTTCCCAATGACCGATGCTGACTTGCGGAATTTCCGAGCGCAGTTCGAGGCACCGGATGATGGGGAACTTCTTTCATCCGAGGTCGGCCCGCCGCCACTGGGCTATGCCACCTGGAGCACCTGGATATCCGAGCGTTGGCCCACATCGATTCCGTAAAGCGGGGGCGCCGAATGCTCACTGACCAATGGACAACGTGCCTATTCCGAGCAAGGCGCAGGCTGCCCCATAGGGGCGGCCTTGGGCGTTGGGTATTTCGATGCTTGACTTCAGCTTCGAGGGCGCAAAGGTCGGAACCCGCTGCCGTACATACAGCCATGAGGTACTGGGGACCCGCTGTCTTCTTCCTTCCCCAGTCTCCTCGCCCTATCAAGTCATAAGTTTGGCGACTCGGATCGACCAGGCCCGGAGCCTCGGTCGATCATTCGCAGAATCCCTAACTAGGGACTGACGCCAAATACCGCCGCTCGCCGGCAGTTCCGGTTGGCCTGAGGCGCGGAGGGGCTCGAACGTATAGCGGCAAGCTTCACTAACTTTGAGGCAAAATGTGGCCCATACGAGGTACAGGAGTCCATCAATGGCGGAATCCATAAAGATCATCATGGCAACGGACGGATCTGAGGCAGCGATCGACGCGGCGCGACGATCGATGGATCTGCTACGCCCCAACGCTCAAGTCGCCGTTGTCATGGTGATTCCCGAGTATGAGGACCCTATGGAGGACGCTGGGGGCATCGAAGGCCCCGTGATGACATACAAAGAGGCAGACAGGGATTGGAAAAGATCGACCGCCGCAGGAAAAGCCGCCCTCGATCGGACGGCTGCCGTGCTCGGACCTGACGTAGAGGTACGCCTAGTCCCGGACGACGAATCAACGGGAGCCGCTGTCGTCCGAGTTGCCCACGAGATGAAGGCGGACGTGCTTGTGATCGGTTCCTCGGGCAGGAACTGGTTGAGCCGACACATCGGCGGTTCGGTCAGCGACTACGTGGCGCATCATGCGCCGTGTCCAGTCATGCTGATCCGCCACGACCACTGAGTGCGGCGGGTATCGGCAGACCGATCCCTGGACCACACGGCTCCACTGCGATCCACAAACCGCTTTTGGAGGCCCGACGGTGGGGACATCGTGAGACTCACCACCGTGGGCCCTGCGCCGCCGCTCTGGTTGGTTCGGTGTTGCTGGTGGAGGGGTTCCCTGGGCCGTGCTTGCCACCGGTTCGGAGATGCGACGTGTGTCGGGGCCAGGTGTGTCATCGGGGAGCTGCTCAAGCCCTCACGAGGGATAAGAGCCAACGACCCGCGTGGCGACTATCCGGCGAGCCAACTCCGTGTACTGGTCTGGCGGTTCGGCACGAGGTGGATACCTCACCACCGACAATTTGCGCCAACTCCTCGGTCTCGACATCCACTGTTTAACATCTTCAAGGTGGGGGATTTCGAGACCTCAGACAATGTCCGACTCCGGTACCACATCCGGGGCAACGGACCTCCTCTCCTGGCTTGCCAGGGCGGACCTGCCAACATCTCAGACACCTTGGCCGACGCCCTCTTACCGCTTGAGGACGCATACACACTTGTGTATCACGACTATCGGGGAAGCGGGCGCTCAGACACCGCGCCGATAGCCACCTACACCTACGAGCGGATCGCCGACGATTTAGACGAGCTGCGGGATCACCTCGGCTATGAACGCGTGGGCGTGCTTGCCCATTCCATGGGCGGCTTCATTGGACTCAACTACTGTCTACGCCACCCTGACGCGAGCGCCGGCATGGTCTTGGTCGGCACCACTCCTACGGGTATCCCTGGGAAGATCGCCGTACCGGCACTCCGTGCCCTCGGTCCGACCCGTACGGCCAAGGCTCTTGCTCTAGCTGCGTGGTACCTGGCCGCTTGGTCCTGGCGCACTGAATCGAAAGAAAAGCACGCCGCTCGTTACGCCGCCATGGCCGTCACTCAGGAAGGTATTCCCGCTGTCCGCGACAAAGTGAAGGCCGCCATGGCAGGACTGCCGGTTCCAAATGACAACGTGCCGCAACTTGAGCGGATGTTCGCTCGGACGGATCTCACCAGCCGGCTCCATGAGATCCGCTGTCCCGCACTCGTCCTCTTCGGCCAGCGCGACGCCGTCATGGTCGCGGGCGGCCACATGCTGATGCAAGGGCTTGCCAACGCAAGGCGAGCCTGTCTTGCAGACGTGGGTCACGAGCCGTTTATCGAGGACCCACACGCGGCCTTCCCACTGGTTCGTAGTTTCCTCGCCACGCTGGAATACTGACGACTATTCGCAAATTGTCGGCACCGATAAATCCGGAAGTGTCCCAGTCGCCGCGACTGTGGGACATTCCGATCAGGCTTAGGCGATCACGGTGCTCCGCAAGTTGCGGGAGTCGGTGTCGTTGCAAAACATGTACCGCCCGCAGTTTGGACAGCCAAGAGGAATCGTTGCGGCAACCTTCGGATCTAATCATCGCCCTGAACGTCGAGTGGTCCGAGCTTCGCTGGACGTGGTCGAGAGCGAAAGTGCGTCGGCATTTTCGTATCGTCAGCCCGCTGTACGCCTCGACCACCACGTTTCTGCTCTCCTTCCTTGGTTTCGGCCACGAGTGGCCCTCCTTTTCCTAGAGAACCGATGGCCAGGGTGTGAAAAGGGTGGCGGCCCAGGTTGCACAGGTAGCTATCAGGGTGACACGAAGCCCGCCGCCTCGGATCAGCTCAGGGTTCGCCAACCTGCTGGCGCTCCGAGGGTTGGGGGTGACTGGCCCCGCCCTATCCGCCTAGGGCGGGGCCGGTCGCTATGGGCGGGGCCGGATCAATCGTTCTCCGGGCCAGCGGAATAGATCGGGCACCACAGTTCGCCCGCAAGGTGGACGCTTCGGCACTTGGGCGCCGCGGACAACACGAGTGACGGGTGAATGTGGCCTGCCCTCGATGCGCCCGCTGATGCGACAGCCGATGACGTCAGGGCAACCAGTTCCATTGCGATCCGAAAGGCCCTGAGTCGCTCGCGACCTCGTTGCCTCTCCTGTGAGGGCGATGGACGGGCGAGCGAGGGATCGTTCCCACCTCGAACGACCTCGAATCGGTCTTTCAGCCGGAGGCCGAAACGTTCGACCAGGCAGTAGGAGACACTGGAGGTCGTTGTCTCCCTACGCCTGGACTTGGGCCACCCTGGGGCACTCATGGGCTGGTCTGCCCTGGTGGGACGTCGACGAGCTGGTGCGACAGAGTGCAAAGTGACGCCCGTTGTGCTCCAGCGGGCCACCGGTATCATCGGTCCCTTGCGTCGAGCGCCTGAAAGGGGAGGCCCTGCCGGCTCGAGCCGCACAGATCCCAATCCCGAGAGAACGGTGTAGCTGATGTCGTCAGGCGAGCAGGTGCCGCATCGTTCCCTCCCGCGCCCGGCCCAGATCACGCCAGCCGACGGGCGGCTCGCTGTGCTCTGCGTGGGACTCGGCGCAGTCGGGACCACGCTGATCGCCGGGGTCGAGTCCATCAGGAGCGGTTCGGACCAGCCGATCGGCTCCCTCTCCCAGCTCGGGACGGTGCGCCTCGGCCGCCGTGATGAGCAGAGGGTCACTCGGATCAGCGACCTGGTCCCCCTGGCCTCCCTCCTCCAACTCGACTTCTGCGCGTGGGACCCATTCCCCGACGACGCCTTCGTCGCAGCCAGCCGGGCTGGAGTCCTCGACCAGCCGTCCATCGAGCGGGTCGGTGCATACCTGCGCACGATCCGGCCCCTCCCGGCGGTGTTCGACCCGACCTACGTCTCCCAGGTGCATGGACCCAACACACGCCCCGAGGACACCCATCGCCAGCGGGTCGAGGCGATCCGGAGCGACATCATGAGCTTCATGGAGGCCAAGGGCTCGGCCCGGGGCGTCATGGTCTGGTGCGGGTCGACCGAGGCACTGCTTCCCGATCACGAGGCGTACCACAGCCTCGAGGCCTTCGAGGCGGCGCTCGACCGGAGCGACCGGGCCATCGCCCCGAGCATGCTCTACGCCTACGCCGCCCTCGGGCTCGGTATCCCCTACGTCAACTGCTCGCCGAACTTATCCATCGACACGCCGGCGCTCACCCGGTACGCCGCCGAGCACTCGGTCGCCATCGCCGGCAAGGACCTCAAGACCGGGCAGACCATGGTGAAGACGGTCCTGGCGCCGATGATCAAGGCCCGACTGCTCGGGCTCTCGGGCTGGTACTCGACGAACATCCTTGGGAACCGGGACGGGGAGGTGCTCCAGGACCCCGACAGCTTTCGGGCCAAAGAGCAGTCCAAGCTCGGCGTGCTGGAGGGAATCATGCAGCCCGAGCTCTATCCCGAGCTCTACGGCGACATCGAGCACCAGGTCTCGATCAACTACTACCCACCCCGGGGCGACAACAAAGAAGGGTGGGACAACATCGACATCTTCGGGTGGCTCGGCTATCCGATGCAGCTCAAGGTCAACTTCCTGTGCCGAGACTCGATCCTGGCGGCGCCCCTCGTCCTCGACCTGCTGCTCTTCACCGACCTGGCACAGCGGGCCGGGATGCGCGGCATCCAGGAGTGGCTGTCCTTCTACTTCAAGTCGCCGCAGTGCGCCCCCGGCGTGTATCCCGAGCACGACCTCTTCATCCAGCTGACCAAGCTCAAAAACACCTTGCGCTACCTGGCCGGTGAGGAGCCCATCACCCATCTCGGTCTCGAGTACTACGACTACTTCTCCTGACAGCGTGCTGCTTTCGGACAAGTCCATCACGCAGCTGGAGAAAGGCTGACCACGGGGAGTCAGGAGTCCTTCGGATCAGACTGCGCCAGCGTGTTGATCGCACAGCCAGCTCGCGAAACGTCGTTTCATCAGCAGGCGGGCGTTCACGTCACAGGCTGGCTGACTATGAGGACGCTTCGCCGCCAGCGCGGGGAGGTGGGTCGGTGCCTGGGACACCACCGTCTGTGACGTGCTCCGTCCATTCAGATCCCGACCAGTACCGCTGTTCATGCCTGCCCGAGGGGTCGGTCAACCAACCCGGAGCGATCCCGGTGAATGTGACTTCGCCAGACGATGCGTCGAGGGCATCGGATGCTTGACTTGGAGAAGTGCGGTCGGTGAATGAGCTCCCGGGAGATGAGCTCCTTTGCTGACCCCGGCGACGTCGCTGAGGGGAGAACGCCCGCATCGCGAACAGGCCGAAAAAGACCACCAGGGCGATCCAGGAACCGTGGGTGTAGTACGTGACCACAGCCTACCCTCGGCGGGCAAAGGGACGGGGGGCCGGTCAGCTTGTACGCCAACGGCGCCGTCGAAGGTCTTCCCGCTCACCCATTTATGCCCAAGGATCCCGCCATGTTGGGTAATAGTCGTAGATCAGGGTAACCGCGCTGGAAGCCGACGGTCCCCGCTGCTACGGGCGACACTTGCAGCGCCACACGTCCGACATCGGCACTGCTCAGTCAGCGTTACCAGGCGAGCTTCCCCTCGCCCTCCTGGAACGTGCCGGTAGGGCCGTCCGTTCCGATTGTGGCCATGCGCACGATTACCTCGGCGCCGATCTCAACCGGCTGCCCGGCTCCGCTGAACGGAGTGAGGTCGGTAGCAGTGAAGCCCGGCTCGACTGCATTGAATTTGATTCCGGGAAACGTCTTTGCGTACTGGACGGTGAGCATCGAGACAGCGGCCTTACTTGAGCCATAGATGATGCTCGGGAAGTGAAACTGGCGCCGCTCTGGATTGGTTACGGCCCAGAACGAGCCGAGGGCGCTTGAGACGTTGACCACCACCGGATTCTCTGATTGCTGCAGGAGCGGGAGCGCGGCCTGAGTGACGCGGATGACACCGATTGCATTGGTATCGAATACCTTCAGCGCGATCGGGCCGGTGACGTCAGCGGTTGTACTGATGCCGGCGTTGTTAACCAGGACGTCCAGATGGCTCTCTCGCTCGGCGATGACACCCAATGCGGTCTCGACCGACAAGTCGTCAGTTACGTCGAGCTGCACGAATTGGCCGCCGAGCGCAGATGCTGCCACCTCTCCACGCTCGGCGTCGCGTGCTCCGAGGTAAACGGTGTGTCCCCGCTCGATCAACTGTCGGGCAGTTTCGTAGCCGAGGCCCTTGTTGGCTCCGCTGATGAGCGTCACGGTCATTTCTCGCTGCTCCTCTCATCGTGGTCAAGCTGTCGGGTCCTCGAACAGCGGGTCGCGGAATGACCGTAGCGGGGTGCACCATTCGCCGGGACATCGTCACCGCTCGGCGATCACCCACCTCTTGATCAGGTGACCGGCCGGCGGAGGTAGAACGCCAGGCTCGCCAGGCGGCACTTTGGCGACGATCACGGCAAGTTGAGCGCTCCTGCGAGCGAAGTCAGGTAGTCGATGTGGCCGCCGACCGAGTCCGGGCCCAGACTCATCGTGAGCACGGGCCATGGGTGCCACCCGCCTCGCACCATGCATTCCCGAACGGCTGCAGGATTGCCTCCGAGCTCGATCTGGGGTTATGCGACACCAATTTCCATGAGCAGCAGCCGCCAATGAGCAGTATTGGGTGCCCAGGGAGTTGGAATGGCTACCCTAGAACGCCCCTTGGTTGGCGTACGTCCTGCGTCTGAACCGGTGGGCGGCTTGCCGGCCGCTCGCCGGAATGCGACATTTCGACAGCCTTCGCGCCTAGGCGAGGATAGGAAGCGCAACGGAGCCAGAGGACTGTGCCGCGTGGGCCGGATCCAAGTTGTCCCACCGAAGGAAAGGAGAGGGCAGATGGCGAAGGACCATCCAAAGAAGGCGAAGGGGGGCACGCGCCCCTTGGTCAGCGAATCACTCGGCTTGCAGTGGCTCGACGACGTGGTTGCCCACGACTTCGATGCGGCATTGGCGTATCTGTCATTGAAACTCGACGAGAAACAGGCGGCGGTTGCCGTCGGACGCCTTCGCAAGGCTGAGGTCACCCGTCGCCGCGCCAACGACATCTTGCGTGCCTGCAGCCTTGTGCCATTGCCTTTGGACGACCCTGGTGTGCGCCGTGACCTGCTCAACGCCGTCTCTGGCAAGCGGTTGAGTCCCGTGCTCGTCGTCTCCACGGGCGATGGCGGTGACATCGCCGACGGGTACCACCGGGTCTCCCTGGCGTATCACCTCGACCCCTTTGGTGACGTCCCCTTGCGCATTGGCGCCGCTCCCGCCTGATCCTTGAGCTGACGACATCGCCCACCCAGCGATCGAGTCTGAGCAGATCCCGTAGAAGGGAGGCCGCGCCGGAACGGTCAGAACCGGCCGCTACCTCTGTCCACGGCTGAACTCGACTACGTCGTGGAGCGCAGGGTCATAACCATTTGTCGTTTCCACTCGCAGGATCGGAACTGCCAGATCCATTGGCTCGTACCTCTCCCAATCGAAGGCTCCAATTTTCATTGCGGCGACAATCTGGTCATCGGGGTGCGATACACGGCGGACTGGATCGGAGTCAGCCCTTTCTACGAACCTTTCGATCGCTACATCACGATCGACCCGGCAGTGAACGACGCAGGCGTCAGCTTGACCTGCAAGCTCCTTGACTTCCTCCGACAGATCCCTTAGGTAAGCGGCCTCAGCGACAACTGAACAGCCGGAGCGGATCAACTCGCCGACTATTCGATAGAAGAGGGCGAAGGTTTCGTGGGCGACAGCGGCACCCCACTCGGGCGTCCCATCGCCTCTGGCATGGACGAGCCCCTCTTTGATCTCATCCCGCGATACCACCGGACAAGGGAGACGGGCTCCTATGGCGTGAGCGATCGTCGTCTTGCCCGCCGCGGGCGATCCACTGACCAGCACCAGTCGAGGGGAGGGCACGGCAACCAGCCTGACATTATTCGACGGCGACGAGTTGTGGACCGGGAGCGGGACGTGGTCCGTAATGGCTTGCAGGCTGGCCCCGGGTCGGACCAGGCTGGAGCGTGCCCGAAAACCGATTTGTCGGCGAGATCGCCAGAACCTACGACCAACCTGGCACGGGGATGTTCGCTGATGACGTTCTAAAAGCGACCGTCGACTGCCTGGTCGAGTTGGCCGGCGGCGGAGCGGCAATGGAGTTTGCTATCGGTACTGGTCGGGTCGCTGTCCCTTTAGCTGCCCGGGGTGTTTCGGTCTCCGGGATCGAGTTGTCTGCGGACATGCTCGACGTGCTGCGGTCGAAGCCCGAGGCGAGCGATATTACGGCGGTCGAAGGCGACATGGCCATGACATTCGTGGAAGGCGAGTTCTCCCTTGTGTACCTGGTCTTCAACACGATCCAGAACCTGACGACGCAGGACGAACAGGTGGCGTGTTTCGAAAACGCTGCCCGACACCTCCGCCCCGGTGGCCGCTTTGTAATTGAGACCAGCGTGCCCGGTCTTCGCCAGTTGCCACCCGGCAATCTCGGCGTCCCGTTCGCATTGACAGAGGACTACATCGGCATCGACGACTTCATTGACCGCACGCACAAGCAGATCTCCCGTTCTCGGCACTTCAACCGACTTCCTGATGGCAGCTTCACCGAAAACACCCTACCGTTCCGATATGTGTGGCCTGCTGAGTTGGACCTGATGGCTCGGATCGCGGGAATGACGCTGGAACATCGATGGGGCTGGTGGGATCGCTCGCCGTTCACTGGTGAGAGCCCCTGGCACGTCAGCGTGTGGCGTCTCCCGGAGGCATAGACGCAGTCGCCGAAGGGTTGACGACGCCGAGCTTGTCCCCCTCACGCATGGATACCACCAACGACCAATACGGTCGCCTTTACGGATGTCAGAACGCCCCATGTCGACAACACAAAATCGTTCCCTTCGGAATGGGACAAGTCGCGCCCCCTTCGCCTGTAGCCTGAGCCGGCGACATCGGTCACAGCAGGAAGGAGGTTGGCCGATTGCCTGCTTGCTCCCGCTGCCTGGTTGAGGTGCCCTTGGGGACTGCACTGTGCCCCAAGTGCGGCGCCGCCATCAGGCCGCTTGTCGTGCCGCGACCGACGCCTAAACGCTCCGGGAAGTCGCGACAACGGCTGAACGCCCTGAACCGCAGAGATCGGGCGGTCGGCGCCGCCACCTTCGTCCTCTTGGTCTCGTTCTGGCTGCCCTGGTACAGCATCGGTCCCTTCTCCGCTGATGGACTGGGTGCTCACGGCTGGTTGTTCATCGCCGTGGTGGACTCGATTGTGCTGGTTCTCTATGTCGTGATCACCGCGTTCGGGATCGGCGACCTCGCGGTACCGGGCCGGATGTCCAAGGATCAGGTCCTGGCACTCATGACCGGAGTCAATCTGGCCCTCGTCGTGCTGGCCTTCCTGCTCAAACCGACCGGCTTCAGTTGGTCGTGGGGCGCACTTCTCGCCCTGGCCGCCGCAATCGTGGCTTTTGTGCCCTTTGGCCTTCCCCTCATCCAGGACCAATGGCGGCGCTGAATCCTTGCCCTACCCGGACGATGGGGCGTTTCGGCACTTCAGCTTTGGGATGGGTTCGATACCAATCGATATCAAACGCGGCTCTGTATCGTCCAGGCTTTGTGGAGCCAATGTAGCGGAATGCTCCGCGCAGCTGCTCTTCAGGATCGTCGGGAAACACGTCATCGGGTGATTCTCGGGCATGGCTTGACACTCGGCGTGTCACCTGCCCACACAGCAGCCGGAATGTGCGTCTCTTCGTAGAAGTTGATTCAGACGGAAGGGACGACGGCGCTCCATCCTCTCGGTTGAGTTCCTTGGGCTGTCACCTTTCAGCTACCTTCTCCTGATCATTGGGTTATGCCACCGAGGCAGACCATGACTGGGTGCCTCGGAACGCCGCGACTGCGGACACGGTGCGCTCTTCCTGGCACCAGGTCTCCGGCCATCCCGATCGGTCTACTGTCGGTCTGTGCTGAGGCTCGCAGGGGATCAGATCCTGCTTCGGGACTTCCTCCCGCAAGACCGGAAACCCTTCCTCGCTCTGGAATCCGACGAAGCGATGTTCACGTACATGAAGTTCCGGATAGATCGCGGTTCCGCCGAATCGGCCCTGCCACGATTGCTTGATGAGCCGCAGCTGGATCCCAGACCTAGCTACAACCTGGTCGTTGAAGACGTGAGGGGTTTCTCCGGCTGGGCTGGAATCGACAGCATCGAAGGAACGGATAGCGCCCAGTTGGGTTGGTACCTCCGCTCGGACCGCTGGGGACGCGGTTACGCGACCGAGGCCACCGGGCTCTTGCTCGACTTCGGCTTCTCCTTACTGCATAGAGCAACGATGTGGGCAACCGCTGACCCAGAAAACCTGGGATCCGTCCGGGTGTTGGAGAAGTCCGGCTTTAACAGTCAGGGACTGACGAGTCCCGCACATACTTGGAGGGGAACTCGTCCCCGCGTGTTGTTCACAATCGAAGTCGAACAGTGGCGGGCGCGGCTCCGAGCGCAGGGAATCTCCGAGGGTTATTAGCGCCGTTGCCGACTTACTCGGCGTCGCCGGGTGCCCCGCGAGCCGAGCTGGAACCGTGAGGATCGCAAGGGCTCAGGCCAATCCGACCGAGATGAACATGCTTGGGCACTGGAGTCGCTCCAGGGCGATGTTGGTTTGCGTGGTGATGGCAGGGCTGACCGGATTGCAGCCGCTGACTGCCGACCTTCGGCGACGCCGTCACCGGCGCCGCGGCCTGGTCCGAAATGCACAACGCTCACACAACTGGTTGCCGCGTTGCCTCAGGTGTCGCCCTCCTCGGTCCGAAGGGACTCGTAGTGGCCGCCTCACAGCGGCGCGAGAGGGGGAATCGTGGGAGAGCAGGCGGCGCTGCAACGTCGGCGGCCCGTCGGTGCCGGCACACTTGGGTTCGCCGTCGCGTGCCTGGTCCTCTCTCTCTGCTTGGTCGTGTTGAACGGGATCGGGGCCGGGGTCGGCGCATCAGGAGTACGCACCCCAGTGAGCCATGGATCCGCGCACGCTCGAGCCAGTATCGTCTCGACGAACCATCAGTTCAGCTCGCGCGATCGAGGGAGCGACGACGTTCCGCCCCGTCCAAATCCCCCTAAGTCCACACCGCCGACGGTCTCCCCTGCTACCGCGCCGACGGCCGTTCAGGTTTCGACGCCGTCGCCGGCACCCGTGCCACAGCCTCCGCCTCCCCCAGCGCCCGCCGCCCTGCCTGGCCGTGGAACGGCCACCGCGTACGGTTGCGCAGCTGCACTCGCCTACCTCGCGGCTTACTCGGCACCCGGCTTCACGTTCCAGTGCCCGGGGAGCGCGCTCGGCCACCAGGCTATGACGTGCATCGACGAGCCGGGCGTCTGCGACAACGAGAACCTCATCGTCATCGCCGATCCCTGTGCTGCGGCATACATGAACGAGGCGTCCAACTCGTGGGTCCTGACGGGGGCTTCCGATGCTCCCATTGATCCCTACGGAGCTTGCCCCTAAAGGAGCGCGGCGCACGGCGGTAAGCCTTACTCAGGTCCGGCGGCGAAATCGAGGACTGCCGAGTGGATGGACCGCCATGCGCGGCTCAGTGACCGCCCGTCTTTACGGCGACCTGCTGTCTCGTGGCTTCTCTAAGGTCGCCCCGCCGGCCTGCCCTGAGCGCAGGCACGGTGGGACAGGACGGCACTGCGGGGTTCGGGCAGTGGGCCGTCAACCGTCAGTTGACGAACATGGGACCGTCAATGTAACGTTGACGAATGACTCCATCACCCACTTTGCAAGAACTGATCGACGGAGTAAAAGCCGATTCGCCCGGTGACGAGGCCCTGCTCCAACTGTCCCAGGCGTCCAAGACGGTCGGTGATCTTGAAGAGGTCGGCGACGCACTTCTCGGCCATTTCGTTGACCGATGCCGACGGAGCGGACACTCGTGGTCCGAGATCAGCGGTGCCCTCGGTGTCAGCAAACAGGCAGCTCACAAGAGATTCACGTTCGATTCTCCTGCGTTCGAGCGATTCACGGAACGCGCACGGACTGTCCTGAGCCAATCCGAACGAGAAGCCCACCGTTTGGGGCACGGATTCGTAGGAACCGAACACTTTCTGTTAGCCCTGGTAGAAGTCACCGATGGCCTGGCGGTGAAAGTTCTCGATGAGGCGGGCATCTCGAAGTCGATGGTCGAGGAGCGAATTCTTGCGCTGATCAAGCCAGGGACATCGTCGGAGGATGGCAAATTGCCCTTCACTCCGAGGGCGAAGGCAATGCTTCGCTGCGCCGCAGAAGAGGCCCTACGGCTAGGCCACAACTACGTCGGCACAGAACACCTTCTCCTCGGGCTGGTCAGTGATGGGGACTCAGTCGCGGCCAAGGTCCTGCTGGATCTGAAGGCCAGCTACGGGATCATCAAAGATCGAACTCTGGAGCTCCTGGCTGGATACGGCAAGGACTGACTCGCACACGAAGAGGTTGTGCCCACGCGAAACGAAGTGTCCTCGTTCGTCGAGACTGGGTCCGCGGTGTAACCCTGCGTACAAACTCTGTTTCGGCCTCGCTCGGCTTCAAGAGGTCAGCGAGGCGAAACGGCCCGGCGGGGATTCTGGCGCTCATGGCCGAGTGCCCGAGCCTTGGTCTCTACTCACCCATCGACGTCATCGGCCGTCGATGGGTGTCGGAACGGGTCTGACCTCCCGCCACATCAGCCACATATTCGGTGCTCCGTCCGAGAGCTGCTTCGTGCCAATTACCTCGAATCCATGCCGGCGGTAGAACGGGACATTGCTCTCCTTCTGCGTCTCGAGGTAAGCCGGAAGGCCATCGGCGTCGCAAAGGTCCAAGACCGGGGCCAGGACCGCCGAAGCCATTCCGCGCCTCTGCCAGTCGGGATGTGTGCCCAGACCTTCGAGGTACCAGTGGGGCTCGGATGGGTGCACTTCTGCCAACTCGATCAGAACGCCCAGGGCACGATCGACCCTCTCGCCCGCCGCTGCGGCGAATGGTTCGGCCATCATCGCGAACTGCTCCTCGGAGAAGGCCCAGCGTCCCGGTGGCGCCCATACCGCCGTGCAAACACCGTCGTCGGTCGTGTAGATGCTTTCGTGGATCATGGATGCGCGAATCATGCAGTCAAACAACAGCGTGGCCCGCCGGTCAAAGTCGTCGGGAGGAAGCATCCAGGTAATCAACGGATCGTCCTCAAACGCCCGCATTTGGACATGGGCCACCAGAGGAAGATCGTTAAGCGTTACCAATCGAACTGTCGTCACAGGGTCACTGTATCGGCGTGGGATCTGGAGCCGGCCCGCTGTCCGGTGGGGCGACGTGACCCCTAAACGTCCAGTCCGGCCGCTCCACAAGTGGCGAGCACATCTTGTACGACCTCATCTCACGGGCGAGACGAGTCGATCAGGGTTGCCCCTGGAGCAGCGTATTTGGCGGCACAGACCTCCGACTTCCCTGTTCCAGAGTTGCCGGTTATCCAGGCGAGCCCGACCGACGAGATTCTTCCTCACACGAGTGGCTCTCGTTTGCCAGCCCTGGCGTCGCTGATCGGCTCCTCAGCGTACGGACTCGAATGTCACACTCCGGCACTACCCTTCGGATCATGCAGGAGACGATCGATTCGGCGGCGGAGATCGGCGGGCGCCGGCTGCCCTTTGTGGGTGTGAACAACTTTCGAGACCTCGGTGGTTACAGTACCGAATCGGGTGCTGCAATCCGCTGGGGGCGGGTGTTTCGGTCCGACAGCCCGCACAACTTCACGGCAGCCGATCTCGAAGTCTTCGACGCCCTGAACATCCGCGTGATTTTCGACCTCCGCCGAGATGCAGAGCGTGATGCAGATCCGGGACCGCGTCCATGTCTTCATAGGGAACTGCCAAGCGGACCAGTATTTGCTACGGACGTGAACCCATTGAGGGAAAGAGGTGACGGGGAGCGCTGGCTTTTCGAGGACTACTGCGGAATGCTCGAGCTGGCTGGTCCGGTGTTTGGTGACCTGTTTTCACAATTTGCAGAGTGCGAAGGCCCGCTGATGTTTCACTGCATGGGCGGCAAGGATCGAACCGGAATGACAGCCGCACTATTGCTCAGCTGTCTCGGCGTTGATCGTGAAACCGTGTTGGACGACTATGAGCTGACTTCTCGCTACAGCGGACCCGACCGGATTCCACACGTCGTAGATCTCTTCGTCTCAGGAGGAATCGCGCGAGAGGCTGCCATAGGGATCCTCAGCACGCCGCGGTGGACGATGGAGAACGCCTTGGATCGCTTGGATTCCACCTTTGGCGGGATCGAGGCGTATCTCCGTGGATTCGGCGAAATGGACCAGAGGACCATCGAATCCCTCCGCTCTCGGCTGCTCCGCTGACGCTCCCGAGGCACTGAGTCGGTCACGAGGGGCAGCCCCCCGACAGCTTCAGGACTGGATGAAAGCCAGCAAATCGGGGTCGATCGTCTCCGCTTGGGTGGTTGGCATGCCGTGTGGAAATCCCGGGTACGTCTTCAACGTTCCGTTCTGCACGAGCTGCGCGGACAATGGGCCGGAGTCGGCGTAGGGGACGATCTGGTCGTCATCTCCGTGCATCACCAGCACGGGAACGCTTATTTTCTTGAGGTCCTCCGTGAAGTCGGTCTGCGAGAAGGCAACGATGCCGTCGTAGTGTGCCTTCGCTCCGCCCATCATCCCCTGCCGCCACCAGTTCTGAATGATCGCTTCTGAGGGCTCGACGCCCGGCCGGTTAAAGCCGTAGAAAGGCCCCGACGGCAAGGCCCGGTAGAACACGGAGCGGTTGGCCGCCAGCTGCGCCTGCAGATCGTCGAACACGCTCTTGGGCAGGCCGCCCGGATTGGCGTCGGTCTTGACCATCAGCGGCGGTACCGAGCTGATGAGCACCGCTTTGGCGACCCGGTCCTCGCCGTGACGGGCGATGTAGCGGACCACCTCGCCGCCACCGGTCGAATGGCCGACGTGCACAGCGTCGTGGAGATCGAGATGTTCGGTCAGAGCAGCGAGGTCGTCGGCGTAGTGGTCCATGTCGTGTCCGCCGCTTGTCTGCGAAGAGCGGCCGTGCCCACGACGGTCGTGGGCGATCACACGAAAGCCATGGTTGATGAAGTACAGCATCTGGTTGTCCCAGTCGTCGGCAGAAAGTGGCCAGCCGTGACTGAACACGATCGCTTGGCCTGACCCCCAGTCCTTGTAGAAGATCTCGGTACCATCGGTCGTCGTGATCTTGCCCATTTCAATGTCCTCCTATCTGGAAGTCATGCCCGTGACCAATCTAAGGGACCTCTCCCCGCCCCGATACAGGCTCCCCAGCGCGCCGGGACGAGGCACATGCATCCAACTGTTGGGCTGGATTCGACAGCTGGAGGCTTGACTCGGCCGCGACGTCAGCTGATCCAATGGCAGCGTGTACGGGATCGGTACGGTTGCTCGCCTGGCCCAGGTGTCTGTTCGCACCCTTCGCTACTACGACGAGCTGGGTCTCCTCCGCCCCGTGTGGGCCGACCCCGACACCGGCTACCGGTGGTACGCCCCTGACCAGCTCCAACGCCTGCATCGGATCTTGGCGTTGCGCGACCTCGGGGTGACCCTGGCGGACATCGGCCGGCTCCTCGACAACGGGGTGAGCGCCGAGCAGCTCAGGGGCATCCTCGCGCTTCGCCAGGCCGAGGCGACCGAGCGGTTGGCGATTGAGACTGAACGGTTGGCCCGAGTCGAGGCCCGCCTCCGACAACTCGAGGAGAGGGAAATGGCCGACTACGACATCCTCGTCAAGGGCGTCGAGGCGGTGTGGGCCGCGGTCGTCTCTGAAGAGGTGGCTGGCGTCGCCGAGATCGGCGCTGCTCATGGGCGACTCTGGCCCCGATTGGAGACGGCCATGGATGCTTACGGCATCGAGCGAGCAAGGCCGTCCGTCGCTGTAGAAACCCCGACGGCAGATCCCACGAGGCCGATCCGTCTGACCGTCGCCGTCCCCATCCCGGAGGGAAGGACCATCGATGAAGACGGCGTCACCACTGCCGAGATCTCCGTCTTGGCGCGCGCCGCCGTCACGGTGATCACCGGCGAGCCTGCCCTCGATGGTCCGGACTTCGACGGCGGGTGGAACGCCCTTCGACGTTGGGCTGAGGTGGGCGGCGAGATCGGTACTGGCGAGTTCCGGGAGCTCTACCTGGACTGTGACGGGCCTCGAACGAGCTGGGTCGTCGAGGTGCAGATGGCGCCGTCATAAGCAGGAGGAACCCTGCCAAGACGGCGGTGTACTGAGGCGGTCACTTCAAGATCACTCCTGGCGTGGGTCATGCCTTCAGCGCATGCAGCGGCTCGAGCATTCGGACTCATTCGGTCGCTACGGCTCCGCTATTGCAGATCGCTCTCGGAGCATCCGTTGGCGGTCCTCAGCGCCGAGATCAGCCGGCTCTGTCGATTCTGTGAAGTCGATGAGCGCGTCGACGAAGCGCTTCGGCGCTTCGATCTGAGGAAAGTGGCCCACACCCTCGATGATGACCAATCGACTCCCTGGCATCGCTAGGTGCGCGGTGTGAGCGTGGCTCACGGGGATGATGTCGTCGCGGTCCCCCCAAATGATCAAGGTCGGCAGGGGGGATGCCAAGTAGAGCCGATCCATTGCGCTCACCGTCTGACCGCCAGGGTCAATGACAGACTTGATGGTGCGAGCGAAAGCTTGGCGGTTCTCCGACTCGGCCAGCGATGCGTATGCGCTCCACATCTCGGCGAGACGACCTAGCCGGATTCCGCGGTCGTTGATCACTCGGAACAGACCGTCTCCCCAATCGCGTACGAACCCCGGAAAGACCACCGGCATCACATACTCGCTCCCCGGCCACGTCATCAACCGAAGCAGCCAGCTGACTTCTCGCCCGAGTCCGCCGCTGTCGACAAGAACGAGACGTTCGCACCGCTCGGGGTGCTGGTACGCGAGCTGCATGGCTACCCCGCCACCGAAGGACTGACCTACAACGGTCGCTCGATCAATACCGAGGACCTCCAGCAGATCACGGATCCCGCTGGCGAACGCTCCGAGGGAGTAATCCCCGACCGGCTTCTCGGACTGGCCGTGGCCCATGAGGTCCGGTGCAAGAACCGTGAAGCGGTCGGTGAGCCGCGGAATCACCTCTCGCCAGGTCCGAGAGCTGCCGGCGATGCCGTGAAGAAGCAGAAGAGCGGGGCCGCTGCCTTCCATTCGATATGCCATATCGTGGCCATGGATCGACACGTGCTGGAGTTGAACTTCCATAGGAGCATCTTCCCCCAAAGGTGCGACCTGTCGGAGCTACCTTCGGCCGTGGACGTACTTGAGCAGCGGAACCGCTGCTCGCGCCGTTCCACCCGTTCAGGTGTAAGACCTGTCGTTGCAGGAAGCGCAGCTCGCTCTGAAAGAGCACAGCCTGAGCTTCACCATCCAACAAGTGCAACACCAGATGGTCTCGGAGGGGCCATATGGTCGCGGTCGCCTCGGCGGAGGGCACTCCTGGGAGATGGAGCAAGGGTGCCTACGCGGCACGTTGCCGCCTGGTGTCTATCGGTGGCACTACAAAAGAGAAGATTTGGAAATCTCCCTGTCGGTGCGAAACGGAAGGCGCGCTAGCTTACGTGCCAACGAGAGGAGGCGCCATGATCGGTGCCAGCGTGGAATTCGACTACGACGGCGACTTCGATCACTCTCGAGTGGTCGAAGTGGCTAAGAACGCGCGGAAGATGTTCGAGGGCCTGCCCGGTCTTCGCTTCAAGGTATTCACAGTGGACGACAAACGTCAACGGGCAATGAACTTCTATGTATGGGACTCGCAAGAAGCAGCGGACGCTTTCTTCACCGACGAACTCCGAGAAAGAGTGACAGGGTTGTACGGAGTATCACCTACCGTGACCTACTTGGAGATTGCCGAACTCGTTGACAACTCGTAGTCACGGACGGTGCGTATCAAAGGAGAGTTAGGGTGAGGCGGCCTCGTTTGCCCGGAATGGTAACGATGCCGTCGTAGCGCCATTCCCTATTGATTTCGCCTCCGTGTCATCGGAACTCTGTGACCAATCGCTGCTCATCCCCGCCAAAGGCTGACCCCGATGATCCTCACCGGGACTCTGTGTCAACTGAATCGGGTATACGGACAGTCGATGCTCGCTCGGCAGTAGACCAAGAGGATCAGGGCAAAGGTCGCGCCAGCGACCGAGAGGGCGACCTGCAGACCTGACCATGCACCACGCCGACAAGTATCACCCGTGTCTGATGGCCAATTGATCGTTCGCCTCAGATTCGCAGCTGATGCTTCTTCAATGATCCACATGACGTTTTAAGTTGGTCGGGCCTCGCTAGCTTCCTTGAACTTTCGGTGCTGCGCGAGGATGTGCTCATGCGTGGCACCGGAGTTCGGTACGTACGGGTGGTGGTGCCGGCACAGGATGTACGGCGTGCCTTCTAGTGGGTGATGGCCAATTCTCCAACAGCCCTTGGTGTGGCAATTGACCTTGCGGATACCGGTGTACACCCCGAGGCCGACCGCAGTAATGAGTGTCGCCTCACCGAGGTCGGAACCAAAACCCGACCAAAAGTTGTAATACAAGTCCGGCCCTCCATGGAGGGTTCCGGTGTGAAGCGCAATCCAATGTCTGATCGCACCGAAGAACGCGATAAGAAGGGCAAGTCCGACGATGCAAAGCACCAGTAAAAGACCCAGGACAACCTTCTTCGTGTGGCTCGCACCACCGTGGTCGGCGTCGGTTGTCGACCTGTCCCCGTTTCCGGTCTGGCTCGTCGCGGGAACCTGGGAAGTCTCCGCCTGAGTAGAAGCCGCAGTTGCCGCCGGGTCGGACATAATGACTAAGTCTACGGCTCACCTAATGCAGATATGGGGACTATCCCGTACGACGCGTTGATCCCATTTTCTGATGCGCGGTTCCGTGGCCTGGAAGCATCTTCAACGTGGCGCGTGAGGCGAGCCAAGAACTAGCGGTTGGGACGAACCATCTGCTGCACGTGCAGACGACCCCCTTGGCGCTGATGCATACCCGGGACAAGGATGGGTCGACCATTCTCGGAAAATCCGACCGAACGGAAGAAAGCTACGGCCCGCTCGTTCTCGACGAGAGTCTCGAGGTGACATCCCGGCGAACCAATCTTGTGAAAGCGATCGAGCCAAGCTCCCACGAGAGCGCGGCCGGTCCCCGCGGCTCGCGCCTCGGGTAGCAGGTCGATGTGCAGATGCGACGGCCAACGGTCGTCACGGAGTGGCGTCGGCAGGGGATTACTCCCGATGACCGTGTCTCTCAGCACGTCCGAAATCGTCCTCCATAGATTTCCCGCAGTCCCCCTTGCGGAACAGGCACAGACGAACTACGGCGTGGTGAAAAAGGATTCTCGCAGGATCTCGTACCTTCTGGCTATCCACGCAACCCAGCAGATAACCGACGACCTGGCCTCCTGATTCAACAACGAACGATGACTCTGGTTCCTCATCGGTGTAATACGAGCTGAAGAGGTCGCGGAAACTTTCGGTGTCGCGCCAGAACCAATCGGGGGGATCGCCCATATACCCAGTCTGGTAACAGATCCGACGAACCACATCCCGATCGTCTGATTGGAAGGGGCGAATGTTCATCGACATCGGCGAGCGAGCCTAACCACAGTTTCCGGCTGTTCCCGCCAACACGGAAGCGCAAGAGTTCGTTTGGTGGGCGCCCTGTTATGCCCGGACAGTGGCTGCCCCTGGAACGAACCCCGCTTCAAAGCCGAGGCGATGGATTTGTAAAGTGGGTCAGTCCTGTTCGCTACCTGGCGTTGAGCGCTGCGGGAAGGTGGGACGTGGGTCAGTTCGGCAGAGGGCGCCTCTCGAGTGGGACTTCCCGCCGGCCAGACCCGGGATGGCGATGACAACGAGGACAAGGCCCAACATCACCGCCAGTGGCGGATGATCGAGAGACTCTGCGACACGAGGAAGGATAACCATTGCTTCCGCGCCTTCCTGATGGTTTGATTTGATCCTGCGCGATCTGAACGGGGCATGAGCTCCGTAAGGCGGGACCCGGAGGAGTTCAACTCGACCTCCTCTACCTGGAGCGCGAATTGAGACACGTCTCCCTCCTGTCCTACTAGGCAGAAGCCATTCCCCCGGCCTCCGTTCTTACCGGTATCGGTCAGGTGCAACCCATTCTGAAGACAGAATTGAACGGCGTTTTCGGACCCCTCTGCGAGGGGCGACCTACCGCAATCGCGCCGGATCGGGGAGGCACCCCTAGGATCTCGGTGCCCCTTGCGGACGGGTCCTTCTTCCTAGCCCGGAGAAGCGACCGAGTAGTCGATAGGCACGTTGTTGTCGCACCGCACTCTTGCGGAAAGGGTCATCCGGATTGAGTTGATCCATCGCACCTGCGACAACCTGATCAAACATCACAGACGCTTCCTTAGGTCGCTTGAGAGCTACCAGTTCCGACGCAATCGCCCACTTCTGGTAGAGGATCGTTCTCGGCTCCACCCCGTTGCGCTCCAGACCATCGACAGCCTCGGCGAACAGGCTCAGCGCCATTTCGTGGTTGCCGAGGTTCCGATGAGTTTGGGCTAGATCGATCATCGAGCGATACGTGTCCACGTGCTCGGAACCCAGTGATCTCCTCGTCGATTCGAGAATACGCACCCTGAGGGGGAACTCGTCGCCATAACGACGGAGCTTGCGCAGAGCGATTGCCAAGTTGATGGCAGCTCCAACGGATAGCTCGTTTTCGGGACCACTTGTTCTGTCGGACGCTTCATGAACCTTCTCCCAGAGGCGCCGCGCTGAGCCGATCTCGCCGAGTCGATCGAGCACGACCGCCAGATTGAACTCTGTCCGAATGATTCGAGCCTCGTCTATCTCATCGGGGCGATTCTGGATCGACAACGAGCTTCTCAAGACAGACTCGGCCTCGTGGTACAACTTGGCGTCTCGCAGGACCTTGGCCAACTGGAGCATCGCATCAAGCGTTGCCGGATCTGATTCTCCGTAGAGCTCTTTCCGAGCGTCCAGAAGAAGCCGGGCTTCCTCAATCTGCGCCCTTGGTTCGTCACCCATGGCGGACCGACGTTACCGCCGGGTTTTCGGTCCCTCGAATTCTGGCGATGCTCACCCCGCGCCACAACACCGAGATGGAGACCCACGCTGGGATCCGATCAGATCGTGAGGAGTTCTTCCGCTCTCGCCAGCCAGTAGTCCACTTCGACAGGGCTGTTTCGCCTGATCGGCCAGTCGATCAGGCGGACGAACAGATGTCCCAGGTACGCCTGTGCTCTCACCTCATCCAGGCGATCGAAAGCCTCGGCAAAGAGTCGGGACCTGACGTCGGGTTGACACGTCAGAGGCAAACTGGTCAGAGCCAACATAACCAAGTCGAATGCGGCGTCGCCGACGATGGCGAAGTCAGTGTCCACCACGGCCGAAAGGTCGCCGGCCTCGACCAAGAGGTTCCCCGGATGGAGGTCCCAATGGACGACATCGTGGCCGGCAAAGTCTTCCGCATTGAGAGAACACCCAAAGGCTTCGACTCGCTCGATGAGCGACCGCGTGCGTTTGTCGTAACAACGAAGCGGCTCGTGGCGGCAGTATCCGTTCCCACCGACCGCGAGCGTCGCAATGAGGTTCATCGGCCAACGGACTGGATCATTAGGTTCAGCCAATCCGAGTCGGCGTATGTGAAGGTCCAAGAGCTGATCGACGAGTCTGTGATCGACCATCGTTGGCGGCGTACCGGGCATGAACTCCTGGATGATGAAACGGATCTGGTCGGAGTCGATCACTGATTCAGTTGGCACAGGCCAACCCGCCTGACGTCGAAGGCGCTCTGAAAGGGCAACGGCCTCACCCCGGAAGGCACGACCATCACTCGTTGTGTCCCACTTCACTACGATTGGTTCGCCGCCAGGTCCGATGAACAGGTGTGCTCCCGTTTCGCCGCCGCTGAGTTGCCCCACGAGGTGGTAGCGCTTCCCGGTCACCTCCGAGAGGACCGAAGCGGCTGCGTCGGCCCCTATTCCTGGGTCACGGCTCACGCCGTCAGCATTGCACTCTGTGCCTGAGTCCACTTTCCGATTACCGTTCGTTGCGATGTTGGCGTTCGATTTCAACGGTGACCTCTCCGACATCGCGTCAGTTGCCACAATTCTGGCCGCTTTGGCCGGATCGATATTCGCTCTCAGGTACGGGCGCAAGGCGAATGCGATAGTGACGGGAGCGGCGCAGCGGATGCCGGATGGGGACATAATCCTCTCAGCGCGTCTATCAGTTCAATCAGCTGGATTTCGCCAGCTCAAGATCAGAGATCCGCGCTTCACGATGCTGTCCATCTCAGAGGTGAGTCGGCAGGGAGTTTCTCTCGATTCGAAAGAAGTCATACGCGAGAGCAACGTCCTGCACCAAGACCTCGTGGCTCCTGGTGAGACGGTCACGATATCTCTGGAATACAACGTCGGTGCGCCGAACAAAGACGTGGTCGGTTGGGCTCTTCACTTCGCAGTTGTCGCACGACGTCAGCAGTGGCTCACGCGCCGGCATCGTCTTCCCGAAGAATGGACGAAGGCGGTCGAGGCAAAGTCACTTGGGGAGCTGCCCACGAAATCGGTATCTGAACTTCCTGACGGATGGATCTGGGAAGACCACAACTACGTCGCAGTGCCCCCGCTGGAGGCCAAGACTGGTTCTGGACCACATTCGGGCTAACCCCAACCCGCAAGGCTGCTCTGGGAGCGCCGCTCGGTAGGAGAAGTAATCCACGGGGATTCCGCCCCGGAGTTATGGCCCCGCCGCGGTGCATCCGCTCAGAGAGCTAGGACACGAGTCGTCCGACGAGCTCTGCCTTCACAGCTTCGGCCATCTTGGCAATCTCTTCGTCACTTCGAGTGAATGTCGCCCGGCAGTGGTTGGGGAAGCCCACGTAGACGTCGCCGGGCAGTCGTGGAAAGAGGTGCATGTGCAAATGGGGAACAGTGTTGCCGTGGATCTCGTAGTTCATCTTCACAGAATCAAAGAGCTGGGCTAGACCCCGGGCGGCAGCCATGGCATCGAGGAAGAATGCAGCCTGCTCGGTCTCTTCGAGTTCGAAGGGTTCGATGACGTGGCGCTTTGACAGCACACAGGCATAGCCCGGGAGCACGGCTTCGCTCGAGGCAGAGATTCTGCACACGTCGGTCTCCGCCAGGATCCATTGAGGGTGCGGATCCTCGCCGCACATGGGACACCCTTCAGGAGTGCACAAGCGTTCCCAGGCCTCGGGATCCTCTGCCCAGAGGCGGCCACTCTCATTGGCTTCCAGCTCGATTGGCATCGCGAACCTCCGCCAACGACGCTAGGTTCAGACAGACCCAGTTCGCAGGCAGGAAGGCATACTTCGGCACGGCCAGGGCACGCGCGCCCACGCGTTATCCCGGCAGTACGGAAGGGTCGACCGGTGACGCTCCAGGGGCTGACGCGTTGTATCGATCGTCTTTATGGAAGTTCACGAGGAATCACCTGGCAAACGTCGCCGAGCCGTCAGGACCCAAGGAACCCGCTGGTGGGTGCGGCAGCTCGGCGCGCGTCTCCAACGGGGTCTGTAGCAAGGCGCTGGCTCGTGTCGCCAGGTCGACGAGCGCAGCCACGACCTCGCACACGACCCCGTCCCGGCGGGGAACCAAGGTCTCACCGAAGTCACCGATCCCGCGCAGGCCCGGTGGCAGCTCGACTTGCACGCCATGGGCCGCTGGCAGGTTGACGGGGTTGTGGGGATGAAAGCCGAGCCGTACTCTCTCGTCGGCGACGTGGTAGCCGGCGAAGCGCCGCTGGAACAATTCGCGCGCCGCGTCGAGCAGTTGAGGGTTGAGCCCGCCCAGAATGATCCCCCGCAACGGCCCGGTCTGTTTCCCCAGAACCGCGGGACCGTACGGTTCGACGATGAGGCCGCGGTCTGGATCGAGCCAGACGGCGAAGCCGTCACGCCCGAACCCGTGTACCGAGATCGCTACGTCCACGTACTCCAAGAATGCCCGCAGATGCGCCGAGTGGTCAGGCTTGTGAAACCGTGAGGTGAGATGGACCCGGAGCCGCGGTGGCTGGACGATGGCGTAGTAGGACGCACCCGCTTGGTCGGCGGCCCGCCTGGCGATCTGCTCAGTGCCCCGGTCCTGCGATCCGCCATGCAGAGCCATGAACCCGACGGTGGAGCGAAGGAGGCACTCTTCCCTAACCCCGGGCATGGTCAGAAGCTCGGCCAGGTCCACCACCTTAGATTCGCACGCCGTCGGCCGGCCGTGCCCGCCCACTGTCCAAGAACGATTGGCGAACCACCTGGTTCATCGCTAGACGGGAGAATTTGGCTGAACGGCCACCCCGAGTGTCCCGGCAATTCGGGTTGACACATCCTTGGTGGACTCTTAACGTGGCCGCTGACTGGGGGATCGGGGACGGTCGTCAGACGGTTCGGGCCTTTGGCGAGGTCTGATTGCACCGATGGCCATTCCAACTGTAAGCGGTCAGGAGGATGGCGATGCGGAAAGACGGTCTGCTTGGCGTGCTTAGGTTCAAAGATCGCCGGCATCGCGCGGGAGTTGGAAGTGACTTCAACGATCATCGACGCGCTTGCAGTAGTTACGTCATGGTGAGATCGGAAGCAGTTCGAGCACATCTGTCGCGGGGATTCGTTGCGATAGCCGTGGCATTGGTGCCGATGCTCTTGGTCGCCACGGTCCTCTTCCCGGTCAGCCCTGCTTCGGCACAGGAAGAACCGATCAGTTTGGTCCGCCTCGCCAACTCGGTCGTGCCAGCGGTATCGAATGGGCAACTCAAGCCAGTGTCGACACCGCCATCAACTTCCACCAAGTCACTGACCCTGACTCTTACCCTCAAGCGAAGTGATCAAGCTGGATTCGAAGAGTATCTGTCGAAGGTAGAGGATCACTCTTCCCCTGCGTATCGGCACTTCCTGACGCAAACCCAAATAACCGAGGAATTTGGCCCAAGCCAGGCATCCTACGACGCGGTCTCTTCGTGGCTTCGATCGCAGGGCTTCACTCTTGTACAAGGTTCTGCTGATCGGCTCTCGCTCACCGTCACGGGCAGCCGGGCCGATGCCGTACGTGCGTTCCACACACAGATTGCCGAATACAGGGTCGGCGCCCGTGCCACCTACGCGAACACCGAGGAACCAGCGCTTCCCAGGGAGATTGCATCCGACGTCGAGGACGTCTCAGGATTGTCGAACGTCGGAGAGCCACAGGCGGCGCCAGTCGACCAATATAAAAACCCCAACGAGTACCTATGTTCGTCGTCGACGGAGTTGGGCTTCTACAGAACGCTGTTCAATCCATCCTATTGCGCCGGCGCCGTGTTCGGCTACTTCTTTTACTGGACTCCTATTTTCCTGGACGCGCTTGAGGAGACATTGTTCCCTCCGCCGCCCATTCGTGACCCCCCGCCTGTTGGCTCCGCTCAGAAGATCGGACTTCTCGAGTTCGATACCTACCACGCGTCGGACGTGACCGACTGGCTCAACCTCCTAGGGCTCAGTCCGAGCCTGGCGAGCGAACTGAGTGAGGTGGCGGTCAACGGCGGCGTTGCATCGCCCGGCGCAGGCGAGTCAGAGGTGCTGCTTGACATTGATACGGTACTGGCCGCTACCTCGTACCACCCGATGAGCTACGTCGTCTACGACGCGCCACCGAGCACGAGCTTCGTGCAGATATTTCAGACGATGATTGCCGACGGCGACACGGTGATCAGCAACTCCTGGTCGCAGTGCGAGGACCAGACGTCCATGGCGGACGCTCAGGCGATCGACTCGGTTCTCGCGAATGCAGCGGCGAGTGGGATCACGGTGGTCAACGGCACGGGAGATAACGGTTCGACGTGCCTCGACGGCAGCCCGGACACAATTGGGGTTCCAGCCGACTCGCCGAACGCCACAGCGGTCGGCGGCACGAGTCCGACGTTCGGACCTGGCCTGAGCTACGGCTCGGAGTCGTGGTGGAACGACCAGAATGCGACACCGCCCGGGGGGGCGGGAGGCTTCGGTGTAAGTCGTTACTTTGCCGCGCCGGCTGATCAGCAGAGCTTGTCAGGGTCGACAATGCGCTCGGTGCCGGACCTGTCGTTCGATGCCGACCCGGGTGCGGGGATCGAGCTCTGCCAAGCGGACGCCGGCGGTTGCCCGGACAATCTCTTGTGGGGCGGGACGAGCATGGCTACACCGTCCGTCGCGGCCCTCGTGGCCGATCTCAACTCCGACCTCGGCCACAATGTCGGTAACCTGAACACCGCTCTCTACCCGCTTGCCGGGACGAGCGTGTTCCACTCGCCGCAGAGCATGGGAAGTGATTTCACCCACGTCGGGCTCGGCTCGCCTGACTTCACCGCAATTCTCGGGCTCCTTTCCAGTACCTCGACGGGGGTTGTAAGCGGATCAACGTCCCAGGCGGTTGCGATGGGCGAACCCCAAGCAGACGGGGTCCAGCAGGGACTCGTGCGCATCGACCTTGAAGACGCGAACGGCTTTCCTGTGTCGGGGAAAGCGGTCATGCTCTCCGCCAACTCCGGGTGCAACGCGACGATCTCGGCGGCCAGCGGCCCCTCCGGCAGTACGGACGGTTCGGTCACCTTCACCGTGACCGACGCCGTTGCAGAAACGTGCACCTTTACAGTGACCGACACGACCGACGACGGGATCACTCTGTCTACGCAGCCGACGCTCACCTTCGTCGCGCCAACGGCGACGGGGGCGCAGATCTACGGTGGACCCGCCCAGGTACCCAACGACGGGACGAGCGAAGCGACGATCACCGTCTACCTGGAGAACAGTCTCGATCAGCCGGCATCAGGAAAGACCGTCACGCTCAGCGAGGGCGCGGGCAGTGCCGTGATCACACCGGCAGGATCGTCGACTCCGGGGACGACGGCCGTGACCAACAACGCGGGAAACGCCGTCTTCACGGCGACCGACACCACCGCCGAGGCGGTCGACTTCACCGCCACTGACACAACCGACGGGAGCTTGCCCGTTCCCGGCAGCGTGTCGGTGAGCTTCGCCCCGACCACGGCAACGTGCCCGACCACGTTGCCGACCCCGGCCACCGGGACCTCGGTTTCGGCGTTTGCGACCGGCGTTTCCTACAACACCGAGGGTGCGATCTTCCCGGGCAACTTCACCGAAGGTACCTGCACCACCGGTTCCGCTCCGGCCTTCGACAGCTCGGGTAACGCCTACATCGCCGACACCAACAACGGGACCATTCACGTCCTGCCACCCTCGGGAGGGGCGCTGAGCGCGGCCAATCAACTCCCGGACGCCTCCTTCCCTCCCGACACGATCGGTCAGCTTGTCTTCGGCCCGGATGGTTCCCTCTACGCCGGGCTCATCAATGCCTCGACGGATGTCATCCAATCCCGAGATCGTGCAGCTTGATCCCACCACGGGTGCGACCCTCCGCGTGGTGGCGGACTCGTCCACCGGGCTCCCCGACTGCCCCTACATCATGGCGGTGGACCCGTTGAGCGGCGACCTCTTCACCGACGACGAGTGCTCCGGTTACGCGGCGAGCAACCAGATCAGTCGGATCAGTGATCCGAGCGGAGCAAGCCCGACGGTGTCTGACTACTACACCACCGGAGGGTGCAACCTGGGCCTGACCTTTGCGCCCGATGGCACCCTCTACCTGGCCAACTGCAACGGCGAACTCGACGCGATCACCGGAACGAACACCGCCACCCCGACCGAGAGCACCGTGGCGTCGGTATCCGGCACGCCGTTTTCAGTCGCTGTGACGGGGACCGACACAGCCGGGAACGCCACGTCGGTCGACGTGTTCACCTACAGCGGCGATGTGTACTCGGTTGACCTCACCCAATCGCCACCAGTCGTCACCACGATCGCCACCGGGACCACGTTCTTCTACATCACGGCTTCGAGCGCCAACGGCTGTGCCTACGGATCGATTCCGGGTTCGATCGTTGAGATCGGACCGCCCACGTGCGCCAGCTCGCCGTCAACGACGAGCAATCCAGAACTGTCGCTGACGGGCCCCGGAGTGACGAATCCGGCCACCGGATCATCGGTCACGTTCAACGCTCAACTCCACAACGTTGCGAGTCCGGCCGGAACACCGATCCTCTTCTTGGTTACGGGAGCCAACCCGCAAATCAAGCTCGTCGACGCCAACGGCAGCGGTGCCGCGACCTTTACCTACAGTGCCCTCCACCCTGGAACGGACACGGTCACGGCCTACGCAACCTCGGGAACCTCCTCGCTGACCTCGAATCCGAGTTCATTCACATGGGTCGCTGGCACGGACACAAGCTTCCTAACCCTCAATGGGAGCCAGGAGATTGGCCCAGTTGGTGATCCCGCAACGTTCACGGCGAGCCTTTCTGATGTCAGCCAAGAGCCGGCGACACCGGTAGGTGGAGCTTCGATTGATGTACAGCTCGGCACGCAATCGTGCACCATCGACACCAACACTTCCGGTACCGGATCCTGCCAGATCACTCCCGGAGCTCCAGGAGTGCTTCCCGTAACCGCAACCTATACGGGGAGCAGCACGTTGACGGCTAGCACCGCCTCGGATTCGTTCTTCGCGGGAGGACCGTCGACAACGCCACCTCCTGGTGCCCCCGCCATTACCAGCGGGGCCGGTGACACCGTGCCGTCGGGAAGCGCCTTCACCTACTCGGTGACCACGACGGGGTCGCCCACCCCGGCCATCACACTGGCTTCGGGGTCAGCCCTGCCGAGCGGGGTGACGCTGACCGACAACGGGAACGGGACGGCCACCCTGGCCGGCACCACGGCGGTGGCCGCGGGCACCTACACCTTCACCATCCAGGCGGCGAACGGAATCACACCCAACGCCACCCAGGCCTTCACCTTGACCGTGACGGGTGCCCCGGCCTTCACCAGCGCGGCCAGTGACACCGTGCCATCGGGAAGCGCCTTCACCTACTCGGTGACCACGTCGGGCACGCCGACCCCGACCATAGAGCTGAACACGGTCTCGACCCTGCCGAGCGGGGTGACGCTGACCGACAACGGGAACGGCACGGCCACCCTGGCCGGCACCACGGCGGTGGCGCCGGGCATCTACATCTTCGGCATTGGGGCAACCAACGGGATCACGCCCAACGCCACCCAGGCCTTCACCTTGACCGTCACCAAGGCGCCCGCCTTCACCAGCGCGGCCAGTGACACCGTGACGGCGGGCAGCGCCTTCACCTATTCGGTGACCACCACGGGCACGCCCACCCCGGCCATCACCTTGGCCTCGGGTTCGACCCTGCCCAGCGGGGTGACGCTGAGCGACAACGGGAACGGCACGGCCACCTTGGCCGGCACCACGGCGGTGCTAACGGGCACCTACACCTTCAACATTCAGGCTGCCAACGGGGTCACACCCAATGCCACCCAGGCCTTCACGCTCAAGGTGAACGCGGCGACCAAGGCCCCCGCCTTCACCAGCGCGGCCAGCGACACCGTGACGGCGGGCACCGCCTTCACCTATTCGGTGACCACCACAGGCACACCGACCCCGGCCATCACCCTGGCCACGGGTTCGACCCTGCCGAGCGGGGTGACGCTGACCGACAACGGGAACGCCACGGCCACCTTGGCCGGCACCACGGCGGTGGTCGTGGGCACCTACACCTTCAGTATCGGGGCGGCCAACGGGGTCACACCGAATGCCACCCAGGCCTTCACCTTGAAGGTGAACGCGGCGACCAAGGCCCCCGCCTTCACCAGCGCGGCCAGTGACACCGTGACGGCGGGCAGCGCCTTCACCTATTCGGTGACCACCACGGGCACACCGACCCCGGCCATCACCTTGGCCACGGGCTCCTCGCTGCCCAAGGGAGTCACCCTCACGGACAACAAGAACGGCACCGCCACCTTGGCCGGCACCACGGCGGTGCTCGCCGGCACGTACAAGTTCACCATTCAAGCGGCCAACGGGGTCACCCCCAACGCCACCCAGGCCTTCACGCTCACGGTGAACGCGGCCAAGACGGCACAGGTGTCCCTCAAGTTCACCGGATCCCTCACCTATGTGAACTCGGGCTCGTTGACGTCTGGAGGATTCACCGTCTCGCCAGCGACGGGCACCATCACCTCGGTGACCGGCACCGGCACCATCGCGGGGCTCAAGGGCGGGTCGGCGACCATCAAGGTGGACATCGAGCGCGAACCGGAGCTCTTCTTGGGGGTCCTCAGCAAGTTCTATGTCGGCTACATCAGCGTCGACGATCCCGGGGCCCATCTCGACACCGTCGCCCTGGTGTTTCTGGCCAACTTGACCAGGGTTGGGTCCAACGGGGTGTCGGGCGTCGCCTACGGATTGGCTCCCAACGGAAAGACGATCATCTACACGCTCAACTGGACGCTCTGACCCAAGCGAACCTGGAGTCGGCCGCGAACCCGATTGCGTAAGGGAAACCTGAAACGGTGGTGGTGTGAGGGGAGGGTGACACAAGTCGGCGCTGGTTCGGCTTGAACGCGCTCATCGTGCAGACGCGGCCTCGGCTCGGTCAGCGCGGACGGCCCGCCGCCTGGCGGTCGACAGCGAGCGAGCGGTGACCAGGGCGTCGTCGCCGAGGCCGATCGACATCCTGGTGAGGATCTCGCTGTACGAGCGCACCGGGTCGCGGCCGACCGCACTGAAGAACCCGGTGAGCTCGAGGGTGGTGTGGCCGTGCACGCCGGACCAGACAGCTTCGCCGGCAGTGGTGACGTCGTCGACCTCCCATCGGCCCGCGTTGACGCAGGCGTGGATGCGACGGAGGAGCGAGACGAAGGTGGACCTGGCCGCCTCGAGGTCGGCGGGGTCACCGAGCCTGAACGCGGCCAGTCCTGGACCGAACATCACCGCGTACAGGTGCGGTTCGCGCAGCGCGAAGCGGCGGTAGCTCCAGAGGTAGGTCATCCAGTCGGCGACGGTATCGTTGGTGACCGCGCCGCGGTCCAGCTCAGTTCCGAAATCGCCGAACCCGAGGCGCATCACGTGTCGGGTCAGCTCGTCCATCCCGCCGAAATGGGTATAGACGACCATCGTCGACGTGCCCAGCTCGTGGGCCAAGCGCCGCGCCGACACGGCGCCCTCGGTGGCCAGGAGCCGCGCTGCGGTATTGATGATCCGGTCGCGCAGATGAGGGTCGGCAGACCGGGGCGGCACGCCCGACAGCGTATCCATAACACCGTCATTGACTTTCACCGTGGTATGCATAACGCTGTCATGTAAGGGCGGTCTGGCCGCTCGACATGCCTCGACATCAACGAACGACAGGAGAGCCCAATGGCAGTGTTCAACGGTGTTTTCCCGATCCTTCCCGGTAAAGAACAAGGAGGAAGGGACTTCGCGGCCGCGTGTATGGGGGAGCGCCGCAAGGGGTTCGATGCTCAGGCGGCCAGGACGGGACTTGCCCGGGAGACTTGGGCTCTGCAGGAGACTCCGATGGGGAGCTTCATGTTGGTGTGGTTCGAGGCTCCCGACGTCGAGAAGGCGTTCACGGAACTCGCCACCTCCGGCGACGAGTTCTCCATCTGGTTTCGTGACCAAGTCAAGGATGTGACTGGCGTCGACCTAGGCGTTCCACCCGAAAGCCCGCCACCTGACGTACTGGTCGACTGGACCTCCTGAAGAACGAACGACCTCCCCTGGAGGGACATCACCCAGCTGCAAGGGGTTCTCCGGGGCAGGAGGCCCTTCGCCATACGTCCCTTCGGCTTGGCCTTGTCATCGCCGGAGAACGAACGAAGAGCTCTACGGCGCGCTCCGACTTGCTATAGCCACGATCCCGAACATCGTGAGAGCCATCGAGAAGCGGCCGTCGCGTGCAGCTGAGTGAATGGTCGACACGAACCGTTCCCGGTCGTCGGCGCCGAGTTGCCCGGCATCAATGAGGTCGTCGGCGAGGCTGGACATCGAAAAGCACCCATAGGGAGCAGGCGACTCGTCGGGATTCCATGCAGTCCAATGCTGTGTGGCCGTCGTTTGATCCACCAGTTCAAACCCGATGTCGTGCACGAGGTCAGCGAGCCGGCGCCCGATGTTGGACGGTCGGCGTCGCTCGATCTGCATGGCGTCGTGAACTCGCTTGGCGAGGTCACCGTCGCCCACGTCGATGTCGAACGTCGACCAGTCGGTCTCGATGAGTGACAGGAGGCCGCCTGGCCGTAGCACGCGGGCCATCTCGGCGACTGCTGCTTTGGGATCGGTCAACCACTGCAGAGTCCGTTCGGACCGAGCGGTGTCGAAGGTGCTGTTCGGCTCGGCAAGCTCAAGGGCGTCGCCGATGATGAATCGGACCCGGCACCTCGCTGTGCGCGCCCGCGATCGGGCACCTGCGATCATCTCCGCCGAGGCGTCGATACCGACAATCTCTCCATCGCTTCCGAGATCGTCAGCGAGGGCGAGGGCGGCATCGCCCAGGCCGCAGCCGACGTCGAGGAGCCGCTGACCAGGGGTGAGGTTCAGCTGTTCGCGTTCCCATGCGCGAAGTCGAAGGGTGGCTTCCCAGCGCCCGGTGGCTTCCATCGTTTCGAGGAGGACCGAGACATTCGGATCGTCGTCGACCCGCTCGTAGCCGAACGCATGCGTCTCGTCCGCGTCCATGCAGTAGACGCTAGGACGAGCTGCGAATCGGGGGCAGACTGTCCCCAGAGGCTGACGTCGCCCAGATCTCGCCTCTGACCTGGTCTTTCTCTGGCGCCCCCGGAAGGATTCGAACCTTCGCACACGGTTTAGGAAACCGATGCTCTATCCCCTGAGCTACGGGGGCGTGCCGACGTGCGGGCTCGTGCGGCTGGCCCGCTTCCTGGTCGACCCCAAGACTACGGGTTCCGGCTCCGGCCGGGCCTCGTCAAGCCGGCGGCCGGCGCTCTTTCCTGTCCACTCGCAGGGCAGGGAGCGGATGGGGCTGACGTGCGGAACGGTGCAGGGGGATGATTGTGGCATCCGGCCCTGCTCAGGGCGTATCGTATGGGTCGGGTATGCGGCCTCCGACAGAGGTCGGAGCACGTGCGCTGCGCTTCCGCCGTCCGGCCCGCCGCAATGTTGCGCGCCTGCGCACGCCATCCGACCCAAAGGAGCTGTCATGACTTCACCCCTGCCCTACAAGGTGGCCGACCTCTCTCTGGCCGCATTCGGCCGCAAGGAGATAGAGCTGGCCGAGCACGAGATGCCCGGTCTGATGGCCATGCGGGCCGAGTACGCCACGAGCCAGCCCCTGGCCGGCGCCCGCGTCACGGGCTCGCTGCACATGACCGTGCAGACGGCGGTGCTCATCGAGACGCTGACCGCGCTGGGCGCCCGCGTGCGCTGGGCCAGCTGCAACATCTTCTCCACCCAGGACCATGCGGCGGCGGCCGTCGCCGTCGGGCCCGAAGGGACGGTCGACGACCCGAAGGGTGTGCCCGTGTTCGCCTGGAAGGGCGAGACGCTCCAGGAGTACTGGTGGTGCACCGAGCAGGCCCTGCTGTGGCCCGGCGAGGGTGGCCCCAACATGATCCTCGACGACGGAGGCGACGCCACCCTGCTCGTCCACAAGGGCGTCGAGTTCGAGAAGGCCGGCAGCGTGCCCGATCCCTCGACGGCCGACTCCGAGGAGTTCGCCGTCGTCCTCGAGCGTGCTCGGCCGCAGCCTGGCCGAGGACGCGGGCCGCTGGACCTCCATCGCCAACGGCATCAAGGGCGTCACCGAGGAGACCACCACCGGCGTGCACCGGCTGGTCGACATGGCGAAGAAGGGCGAGCTCCTCTTCCCTGCCATCAACGTGAACGACTCGGTCACCAAGTCGAAGTTCGACAACAAGTACGGCTGCCGCCACTCGCTGGTCGACGGCATCAACCGAGCCACCGACGTGCTGATCGGCGGCAAGGTGGCCGTCGTCTGCGGCTACGGCGACGTCGGCAAGGGCTGCGCGCAGTCGCTCGCCGGCCAGGGCGCCCGCGTCGTGGTGACCGAGGTCGACCCGATCTGCGCACTGCAGGCCGCCATGGAGGGCTTCCAGGTCACCACGCTCGAGGACATCCTCCCCGAGGCCGACATCATCATCACGACGACCGGCAACAAGGACATCATCACGGCCGCGCACATGGCCGGCATGAAGCACCAGGCCATCGTCGGCAACATCGGTCACTTCGACAACGAGATCGACATGGCCGGCCTGGCCAAGACGCCGGGGATCGAGCGGGTGAACATCAAGCCGCAGGTGGACAAGTGGGTCTTCCCCGACGGCCACGCCATCATCATCCTGTCGGAGGGCCGGCTGCTGAACCTGGGCAACGCGACCGGACATCCGAGCTTCGTCATGTCCAACTCGTTCACCAACCAGACCATGGCGCAGATCGAGCTGTTCACCCAGACCGGCCAGTACGTGAACGACGTCTACGTCCTGCCGAAGCACCTCGACGAGAAGGTGGCGCGTCTGCACCTCGGCGCGCTGGGCGTGAAGCTCACGATCCTCACCGCGGAGCAGGCCGACTACATCGGCGTGCCGGTCGAACGGCCCCTACAAGCCCGACACCTACCGCTACTGAGCGCGGCGTCAGCCCAGCGTGGCGGTGGCGATCACCGTCCCGCTGGGCGACACCACCTCGGCGGTGCGCACGTCCGCCGGGTCGACGTGCAGCGGGGCGATCCACGCCCCGTAGCCCGCGCGGGCCACGAAGGTCCCGACCCGGTGGGTGACGCCGTCGTCGGTCACCACCACGCAGCTCACCGTCCCGCGGGCGCTCGAATCGGCCAGCATCATCGACATCCACGGCTTGTCACCGCCGAAGATGACGACATGCCCGACCGTCTCGCCGTTCTCGACGAGCTTGGCCGATACCGCCTTCGGGTGCGGCGCCTGCGCGGTGAGGGTCGGCGCCGGGGACGACGTCAGGCTGAGGCCCCAGCCGAGGGCGGCAGCGGCCGCGGCGGCCGCCACCACGGCGGGGACCCAGCGCGTTCGCCCGGAGGCGGCGCCGCGGGCGCACGTCGGCCACGCCCATCCGCTCGAAGAGACGGGTCTCGAATCCCATCGGTGGCTCAATCTCGCGGCGCCACCAGCACCACGGCGTCGGCCACCCGGGACAGCTGCTCCACCTCGTCGGCGCAGCGCTGGCAGGACTCCAAATGGGACAGGGCCTGCGCCCGCTCTCGCCCGGTCAGGACACCGAGCGCGAGCTCCGCCAGTTGGTCCGAGTATTCGTCACAGCCGCGCTCACTCGCCGTCATCGCTCATCGCTCACCCCCTCTGCGTGTTCGACTGCGGACCGCAAACGGATGAGCGCCGTCCTGATACGCGTCTTGGCCGTGCCGAGAGGGATGCCCTCGGCCTCGCTGATCTCCATGGCCGTCCTGCCGTAGACGGCGGCCAGCACCACGGCCCTCCGCTGCTCGTCGGGAAGCACCTCGAGCGCGTCCCGCACCGTGTGGCGGACGTCCGCCCGCCGCACGGAGTCCTCCGGGTTGTGCTCGTTACTGCGCATGGCCGAAGCAGCGAAGTCGTCGGGGTCCGTCGGCACCGCACGTCGGAGGCGCAGCGCATCGATGGTCAGGTTGCGCGTGATCGTGAGGACCCACGACGCCACCGAGCCCCGCCTGGGGTCGAACACCGGCGCGTGGCGCCAGACCCTGATCATCGCCTCCTGGGCCACGTCCTCGGCCACCCCGGCGTCGCCCGTCATGGAATAGGCCAGGCCGAAGACCCGCCGCTGGTAGCGGCGGACGAAGGTGACGGCGGCGGCCTGCTCGCCCAGGGCCATACCGGCCAGGAGGCCTTCGTCGGACAGGTCGCCCTCGGCCACACGCGATTCTCTCATCCCCAGGTGTACGGGCCGGCCCGCCACGAGGGATTCACCCTGCTCCGCGGCAATCCCGGACCCACCCTCCGCCGTATCCCTGCCGTGTCCACGGCTACCCCGACATCCACCACCCGGTGCGCCTCCGGATGGATGGTGTGGAGATGCGATGGAGTCTGTTGCTGCGTGGACCGGGCCGCTCCCGGCGGCCCGTCGACCTGGCGGCGACGGCCACCTTCGTCGTCGGCGGCCTGCTGCTGGTCTGGTCGGCCTACATCCACTTCCACCTGTGGAGCGAGACCGACGGCTACCGCTCCATCCCCACCATCGGGCCGCTGTTCCTGCTCCAGTCGATCGCCGGCCTGGCCATCGGGATCGGTGTCGTCGCCGTGCGCCGGCTGTGGGCGGCCGCTGTCGGGATCGGGTTCGCCCTCACCACCATTGCCGGGTTCCTCGTGTCGGTGGCCCGCGGGCTGTTCGGGTTCAAGGACTCGTGGCTGGCCCCCTTCGCCAAGGAAGCCTTCACGGTCGAGGTCCTCGCCGCGGTGGTGTTGATCGCGGCCGCGGCGCTGTGCCTCGTCGGATCGGCTCCCCACGCTCGCGCCGGCTCGTCCCCGGCCGGCACCGCCGCGTAGGGACCACTCCGGACCGGGCCTGCGTCCCCTTCTCCCGGTGGGGCGCGGGCCCGGCTCGGGAGCTCGCGGCTCAGCGCAGCCCGGCGAAGAGGTCGTCCTCGGGGACCGGAGCGTCCGTCGTGTCGACGGCCCGGACGAAGCTCTCCGAGCCCATGATGGTGGAGAACAGCTCGACGCCCATCTGCAGGAAGAAGATGTTGTCGCTCTGACTGGCGTGCGCTTCGAGCGACGCGTACTTGCGCCCGGCGACAGCGCTGCAGTCGATCGTCGTCGTGATGAGCTCGTCGGGCGTACCGAAGTCCGGGTTCTCCTCCACCTCGGCCGGGCCTTCCACTCCCGCCTGCGCCAGCACGTCGCGCGAAGCTCGCGCAGCCGCGAGCGCGCCACGGCGGTGTAGTAGAGCTTGGCGGGGATTCCGCACTCGGCCAACGCGGCGCGCGTGACGCGGTTGGCCTGGATGTGGTCGGGGTGCCCGTAGAAGCCGTTCTCGTCGTAGGTCACCACGACCTGCGGCTCGTAGGCGCGCATGAGGTCGGCCAGCCGGCGCGCCGGCTCCTCGACCGGGGTGCGCCAGAAGCAGCCGGGCGCGTCGTTCTGCGGCCAGCCCTGCATCCCCGAGTCGTGGTAGCCGAGCAGCTCCAGGTGCGAGACGCCGAGGACCTCGCAACTGGCCTCCAGCTCACGGCGGCGCAGCGGGACGACGATGCTCTCGTCGTGGCCGGGGTCGCCCGGCTTGAGCCCGCCGGGCGCGTCGCCCAGCTCACCGTTCGTGCAGGTGACGAGCACGGTACGTACGCCCTCTCCGCCGTAGCGGGCCAGGATGCCGCCCGTGCCGATGGCCTCGTCGTCGGGGTGGGCGTGCACGGCCATGAGGGTGAGGGGTCGGTCCGGCATGCGAAGCAGCGTATGGGACGCCGCGGTCGCGCCGACCGGGTCAGACCCCCGAAGCTCAAGAGCTCTCTCGAGGCCGCGGGCGAAACCGGGAGAGGCCCACTGACGTGTCCGCCCGTGGAAATCGGCGAGCCACGCCGCTTCGACGGCGCCGCCCGGAGAGCTGGCCGCGAGCTCCCCCTCGTTGGCGTAGGTGAGGTCGACGAACGGGGTGACCAGGTTCGTCGCCGGGGTGAAGGAGCGACCCGCGAAGCGGTCGCGGAAGACCAGCTCGTCTGCCGTCACCTCCGCCGCCTCGATCTGCGGGTAGAACGCACCGCGGTCACACGAGGCGTAGAAGTAGACGAGTGCTTCGGCCTCAGTGCCGATGATGGCCGCCAGCGCCGCTCGCTCCGTCACGGGCACGAGATGCGCCGCAAAGCCGTCCGTGCCGTAGGACGCGTGGGCCAGCGCCGCCAGCGCGAGCTGCCCCGAGCCACCCCACCGACGCACCAGCCTCTCGGTCCCCACCAAGTGGCTGAGGAGGTCGCCGAACAGGTGGGGGGTGGTGGCCGCCCCGTGGTCAGCCAGGAACACGAGCACCGCCTGGCGGGCGCGGAGGCCGTTCGTCACGTCTGCAGGTCCCCCACCGCGTCGGCCAGCCTCTCGAGCTCGCCGGCCATTCTTCCGGCGGCGCCATCGGGCGCACGATGAACTTGGAGAAGCCCACCTCGATGAACTGCTCGATCATGGACCGCAGGCCCGCGAGACCGACCGGGATGATCTGCTCGAGGGGTCGGCCGCGGGCCCGCCGCGCCAGCGGCGACGACTCCAGCGCCGCCACGTCCGTTCCCTCGGGGGCGTAGGCGAGGCTGACGCCGAAGTGCTCGGGGCTGATGGCGCGGCCGTGGTCCGCTGCCACCTGGTCGATCACCGCCTTGCCGGCGGCGGCGTCGCCCGGGGTGCAGAACGCCGGGATCCACCCGTCAGCCAAGCGCCCGCAGCGCTCGAGCGCGGCAGGGACGTTGCCGCCGAGCCAGACGTCGAAGGGGTCCTGGACGGGCCGGGGCGAGACCGAGACGTCCTCGAAGGACCCGGCGGGGCCGTCGTGACTGACCGTCTCGCCGGCCCAGAGGCGGCGCAGCACGGGCAGCGCGTCGTCCATCAGCACCGCACGCGTCGGCCGTCGGGATGCCGATGGCGCTGCGCTCGGCGCCGATGCCGAGCCCGGGGACGAACGTGAGCAGGAAGCGTCCGCCCGAGAGCACGTCCAGCGTGGCGACCGCCTTGGCCAGCCACACGAGGTTGCGGCCGGGCAGCAGCATGGTGGTGCCGATCTTCAGCCCGGGGCAGGCGCCCGAGACCCAGGCCAACCCGACCAGCGGGTCGGGACCCGGCCGCGAGAGCACTTCGGGTAGCCAGAGCGAGTCGAAACCGGCCTCGGAGATCCCCCGCGCCAGCGCGACCATGGCGTCGGCCCCGAGGCTCTCACCCCCGGCGCTGATCCCGATCCGTACCTTCACGGCGCGTCGCCCAGCGCGGCGACGGCGCGGGCGATGCCGGCGTCGTCGACGTCGCGGTGCGTCACCAGGCGGACCGTCCCGGGAGCGATGGCGTGGGCCAGCACCCCGTGACCCTCCAGGTGGGCCAACAGCTTGTCCGGCTCGGGGTGGGCGAACGTCACGATGTTCGTCCGCACCGCGGCGGGGTCGAGACCGCATCCCGGGCCAGCGGTGCGCCACCGCATCCGCCAGTCGGGCGGCGCGCGCGTGGTCCTCGGGGAGTCGCTCGACCATCTCGTTCAGTGCCACCAGGCCGGGTGCCGCCAGGACACCGGCCTGGCGCATCCCCCCACCGAGGCGCTTGCGCGCCAACCGACCCTCGGCGATCACGTCCTCCTCACCCGCCAGCAGCGACCCCACCGGGCGCGCACAGTCCCTTGGAGAGGCAGCACATGACGGTCGTCGCGGCCGAGGCCCACTCGGCCGCGGGCACACCGGTCGCGGCCTCGGCGTTGAAGAGCCGGGCGCCGTCCACGTGGATGGGGACCGGACCGGCCGCATCGACGAGCGCCCGCAGGCCGGCCGCCGACCAGGGCGCACCCGACGCGGCCATGTGCGTGTTCTCGATGCTGACGAGCGAGACCGCCGGTTGGTGGTGCTCCGACGCCTGGCGCGCCTGGCAGACGTCCTCGCCGCGCAGCATGCCGTCGTCGTCGTCGAGCTCGATGAACTGGACGCCGGCGTTCATGGCCGCCGCGCCGTACTCGTAGGCGACGACGTGCTGGCGGCGACCCGCGACGACTGCGGTGCCCGGCGTGGACGAGAACCCGGAGGGCGATCTGGTTGGCCATCACTCCGGAGGCCACGAAGAGCGCCGCCGGTTTGCCGAGCCGCTCCGCGAAGGTCTCCTCGAGTGCCGCGCACCGTCGGGTCCTCGCCGTAGTCGTCGTCACCCACCTCGGCCTCCGCCATGGCGCGGCGCATCGCGGTCGTGGGCTGGGTGACCGTGTCGCTGCGCAGGTCGACCACGTCGGGCACGCGGTCAGGTTAACGGCGCGCCGTTAACATCCGGCGGTGACCACACCCCCCTCCCGACCCGGCGCTGACGCGGCATCTTTTCCCGACGGCCGCCAGGGCATCCACGGGCTGCTCGACGTCGAGATCCTCGAGGCCGGGCCCGATCGCGTCGTCATGCGCATCCCGGTGGACTGGAGGGTGCACCAGCCCTACGGGATCCTCCACGGCGGCGTCTCGGCGCTCCTGGCCGAGTCGGCCGCCAGCTTCGGCGGTGCACTGGCGGCCGGGCCCGACCGCAGCGTGGTCGGGATAGAGCTCAACGCCAGCCATCTGCGCTCCGTCCGCGACGGCCACCTCACCGCCGAGGCCACGCCGGTGCGGGTCGGCAGAACCGTCCAGGTCTGGCGCATCTCCCTCACGCGACGACGACGGCAGGGCGATCTGCGAGGCCCGCTGCACCCTGTCCGTTCTCGGAGCCTCCGCTGGTGACCTCGGGTGCGGTCCACCCGCCCGCCGGTCCCGGAATAGAAAGACCGGCGGCCCGGCGTATTATGTCGGTGTGACCCCGGTAGGAAGTGGAGGACCCCGTCCGTCCCTCGGGTTCATCCTCCCTGCCACTACGCAGGGAGAACTCTCCGTCCGGCAGCGGGTAATACCTCTAGTAGTACCGGCGGTGCCGCTGCGGAGCTGGTGGAGCTGTGCCGCCGGGCCGAGGCCACGGGGGCGGACTCCCTGTGGGTGGTCGACCACCTGTTCTGGCCCCATCCCATCGGGGAGGCGCTGACCACGTTGGCCGTCGCGGCGGCCGTGACGACCCGGCCGACGCTGGGGACGTGCGTGCTGCAGCTCCCCCTGCGACAGCCGGCCGCCGTCGCGAAGCAGGCGACGGCGCTCCAGCTGCTCTCGGGCGGGCGATTCGTGCTCGGCCTCGGCGTGGGGATCCACCAGGGCGAGTACGAGCGGGCCGGCGTCGACTACCACCGCCGCGGTGAGCTCATGGATGTCGGTGTGGCCCGGCTCCGCGAGGCGTGGGCCGGCCCCGACCCTCAGGCATCCGACTACGTCCAGGAGCCGCGAGTCGGCGCCCGTCCCGGTGTGGTTCGGGGGCTCGAGCGACGCCGCTCGGCGACGTGCGGCCGCCAAGGGCGACGGCTGGATCCCGCTCTTCCTGACCCCCGACGAAGTACCGGGACGCGCTGGTGGCCCTCGACCGCGAGACGGCCGAGGCCGGCCGCGATCCCGAAGCCGTCGAGCGGGCTGTCGTGGTCTTCGCCTGCGTGGGTGATGACGACGATGCTGCAGCCCGCGGCGCGGCCTGGCTCTCGCACCTCTACCGGCTGCCGGCCAAGGCCTTCGGCGCGGCACCTCGTGGCGGGGCCGCCGGAGACCTGCGCCGCCGCCCTGCGCCGCTATGCGGACGCCGGGGCGCGCCACATCGTCGTGATGGTGGCCGGCGCGCCGGCCGTGGAGCACTTCGGCCTCTTGCGTGCCGCGTTCGCCGACGAAGAGCGTCCGATCTATGGCGGGAGCACCGGCATGACCGCGACCGACGTCGCCATCCTCGGGACCGGCATGACCGACATGAGCCGACGCGACCTGGCACCCGACACGATGGCCTACCAGGTGGCACACGAGGCGCTCGGCGACGCCGGCGTGTCGCCCCACGAGCTCGGCCTCGTCATCGTGGCGAACGCCATGGCCGGGCGGTTGACCGATCAGGGCTGCGTGCGCGGGCAGACCTGGCTGCGCAAAGCCGGGCTCAGCGAGGCGGCCATCATCAACGTGGACAATTCGTGCGCCGGGGGGAGCTCCGCGCTGCACCTGGCGACCATGGCGGCGACCGTCCAGGAGCGCCCGGTGCTCGCGCTGGGCGTCGAGAAGATGTGGACGGGCGACCGCGCGGAGACGATCGCCGGGATTGAGGACGGACTGCCGGCGGAGTACCGCCACGACCTGCACGACCGTCGCCACGCCGACGACAACCCGGCGGGAAGCATTCTCATGGGACTCAACAACTCGTGGGCGAAGCGGCTCATGGCCGATGTCGGCGCGACGGTGCGCCAGGTCGCCGCTGCGGCCGCCAAGGCGTTCAACCACGCCTCGCGCAACCCGCTGGCGCAATTCCAGCGCACGGTCACCGTCGACGAGGTCCTCGCCTCCCCCCAGGTCGCCGGCATCCTGACCCGCCTCATGTGCAGCTCGTTCACCGACGGTGCCGCCGCGGTCGTGCTCGGCGGTCCGTCGCTCCGGACCCCCGCCACGGCCCCTCGTATCATCGGTTCGGTGGCGCGATCGGGAAACGGCCTGCTCGACTACCACGACCGGCTGACCCAGGCGGCCGACTCGGCCTGGGAGGTCTTCGGGTTCGGCCCCGACGAGGCCGACCTGGTGGAGTTGCACGACGCCACCGCCGCCGAGGAGCTCTACGCCCTCGAGTCGCTCGGTTTCTTCGCCCCCGGTGAGGCCGGGCCGGCCACCGAGGCGGGCGCGACCGGCGTCGATTCGCCCGGGCTCGTCGTGAACCCCAGCGGCGGGCTCGTCGGCCGTGGGCATCCCCTCGGGGCAACCGGGCTGGCCCAGGTCGTCGAGCTGGCCACGCAGTTCCGCGGCCGTGCCGGCGCCCGCCAGGTGGCGGGGGCCCGCATCGGGGTGGCGGTGAACACGGGCGGCATCATCTACGGGGACGCCGGGTTCGTGGGCATCCATGCGGTCCGCGCCGGGTCCGCCGCGTGAGAGGCATCCGGATCACCGGTTGGGGCATCGCCGTACCCGACAAGGTCGTGACCAACGACGACATGGCGGTCAATCTCGACACGAGCGACGAGTGGATCGTCGAGCGCACCGGGATCCGCGAGCGCCACATCGGCGGCACCACGTCGGGCCTGGCCATAGAGGCCGCCCAGGCCGCGCTGGCCCGCGCCGGGAGGACAGCCCGAGGAGATCGACCACCTCGTGCTGGCGACCACGACGCCGGACGGCATCGTCCCGGGGACGGCACCGACCGTGCAGCACGGGATCGGACTGCGGGGCGGCGCGTTCGACATCAACGCGGCGTGCTCCGGCTTCGTGTACGGCCTCGTCACGGTGGCCGGGCTCATCGCCATCGGGTCGGGCCCCGTGCTGCTGATCGGCTCCGAGACGCTCTCGCGCATCACCGACATGGACGACCGCAAGATCGCCATCATCGTCGGCGACGGAGCAGGCGCTGTCGTGGTCGAGCCGGTGGAGGGGCCCGGGGGGCTGCTCAGCTGGAACATGAACTCCGACGGGTCGCTCAAGCACCTCCTCAAATGCGAGCACGGGGGCACGCTCTTCATGGACGGCAAGGAGGTCTTCCGCCGTGCCGTCCGGGTTCGTCGTGGAGTCCGCCGAGCGGGCCATGGCCGACGCCGGACTGGGGCCCGACGACATCTCGCTGATGGTGCCGCACCAGGCAAACGTTCGGATCATCCAGGCCGCCTGCCAGCGCCTCGGCATCCCGGAGGAGCGGACGGCGATCGTCATCGACCGCTACGGCAACACCTCCTCGGCGTCCATCCCGCTCGCCCTCCACGACGCCATCGTCTGCGGCCGCGTCAACGACGGCGACAACCTCCTGCTGACCGGGTTCGGCGGCGGAATGACCTGGGCCAGCGCGGTCTTCCGCTGGAGCGCATGAGCGGAGGGGCGGGCGGGGCGGGCCTGACGCTGGTGATCCTGGCCGCGGGACGGGCCAAGCGGTACGGCGGCTGCAAGCCGCTGGCGCCCGTCGGCCCGCACGGCGAGGCGGTCATCGACCTCGTGGCCTCCGACGCGCTCGCCGCGGGGTTCGAGACCATCGTGTTGGTGCTGGGCCCGAGCACGGGACCGGCCATCCGCTACCACGTGGAGCACACCTGGCCCGCCGCGGTCGACGTGCGCTTCGCGACCCAGCCCGCGCCGCTGGGCACCGTCAACGCCGTCCTGTGCGCCTCGGACTACGTGGGCGACGCGCCCTACGGCGTGGGCAACGGGGACGACGTCTACGGGCGCGACGGGTGTGCGTTGCTGGCAGCGCACCTGCGGGCCCCCGGTGGCGTCAATGCGCTGGTCGGCTACCGCCTGGCCGACGCCGTGATCGGCTCCTCACCCGTCACCCGGGGCATCTGCCAGGTCGCCGGACGACGGGCGGCTCCTCGGGGTCGACGAGCGGCGCCAGGTGACGGCGCACGGCCGAAGGTGGCTTCGTGGCCGGGGACGGGCGCGAACCCGCCACCCTGTCGCCGGACGCTCGGGCGTCCATGAACCTCTGGGGCTTCACGCCGGACTTCCACAAGACGCTCCAGGCGGCCATGGACGCCGCCGCCGGCGCCTCCGAGGAGTCGGAGGTCCTGTTGCCCGAGGTGGTCACCCAGTCGCTCGCCACCAGCCCGTTCGCCGTGCTGGCGGCCGCAGGGCCGCTGCGTCGGGGTGACCCATCCCGACGACCTCGCACTGGTGCAGGCGGAGCTGAACCGCCAGGTGGCCGCCGGCGAACGCCCAGCCGGCCTGTGGTCGTCGCTGCGCTAGCTGTTCCTGAGCCCTCAGACGTTGCTGCGGCAGGCGAGGAACGGAACGGTGAAAGGGCCCGGACGCGACGCAACCCCGAGTAACCGTTCGGCCGAAGCCTCCCGTGCTCCTCGGGGCCACGTCAGCGATGACCCGCTGGCACCGTGCCGGGGTCGTGTCGGACAACCCCCGCCCGAGCCGGCCCCGGCGGCTCCAGGGAAGCCACCGTGACGCACCACGGACCATCTCAGTGCGGATTCTCGTGCCCACTCCGGTCTCGCTCCCCTTGCGGGGCTCGCTCCCGGCCCTCGATCCCGCCTTTCAGCGTTCTCTCGGCTTCCCTCCGTTCCGCCTTGCGGCTTTCCTTCGGGCTTCCCTCGCTCCTACCTTTCGGTGCTCGCTTGAGGTTCGGTGGGCTCGTGTCTCCGAACTGAGGACAGGTTGCGCTTCTCGTCACGCGAGGTCAATGGACATTCGCGAAATCCAGACGTTCTCCCCATCTTTCTGCATGTCATCCCCAAGCGGCAGGTCAACCATCCCCAGCTCTTCCCCATGCGTGGTGTGCGGCCCGGGTCGGCGGCCAACGCCGGAGCCCTCTGGGCACGACTCGGGGGGCCCGTATGCTCCCTCCCATGCTGCTGAGCCCGGAGTGCGCACGGGTGCTGGGCTCGCTGGTGGAGAAGGGCCTGACCACGTCCCAGCAGTACCCGCTCACCCTCAACGCCCTGCAGGCCGCCTGCAACCAGACCTCGAACCGGGAGCCGGTCGTCAGCTACGACGAGACGACGGTGCACTCGGCCCTCGACGAACTCAAGGACCTGCGTCTGGTCCGCTTCGTGCTGCCCTCGCACGGCCGCTCCGTCATCCGCTACCGGCAGGTGCTCGATGAGACTCTGGCGCTCGACGCCCGGCAGTGCGCGCTCCTGGCCGTGCTCATGTTGCGCGGGCCCCAGACGGTCGGTGAGCTGCGCACGCGGACCGAGCGGATGGCACAGTTCGACGGGCTCGATGAGATTGAGCGCGAGCTCCAGCTCCTTGGCTCGCGCGACGAGCTCCTCGTCAGCAACATCGGACGGCGGGCGGGTCAGAAGGAGGAGCGGTGGGCCACGTCGCTCGTCGCCTCCTCCGACCGTCCCGGCGCTCGACGACGCACGACTCGCGCCGGATGCGGCGCGACATCGGCTCCCGCGAGCCGACGCCGACGCCGGCGCCGGCGCGGACGACCTGCAAGCAGAGCTGGCCGGGCTCAGAGCCGACGTCGCCCAGCTCCGGCACGAGCTCGAGGAGCTGCGGGCGAGCCTCGGGGGCTGACCCGATCGGCCCGCCGGTCGGCCGGGCTACAGCGGCGTGACGTAGGCCCCCGAGATCCCGCCGTCGACCAGGAACGTCGACGCGGTGATGAACGACGAGTCGTCGGAGGCGAGGAACGCCGCCGCGGCGGCGATCTCCGACGCCTCACCGAAGCGGCCCATCGGGATGTGGACCAGGCGGCGGGCGGCCCGCTCGGGATCCTTGGCGAAGAGCTCCTGCGAGCAGCGGCGTGTTGACCGGTCCCGGGCAGAGCGCGTTGACCCGCACCCCCTGGCGCGCGAACTGGACGCCCAGCTCGCGCGACAGGGCCAGCACGCCCCCCTTGGAGGCGGTGTAGCTGACCTGGCTCGTCGCCGCGCCCATGACGGCGACGAAGGAGGCCGTGTTGACGATCGAACCCTTGCCCCTCGCCAGCAGGTGAGGCAGCGCGTGCTTGCAGCACAGGTAGACCGAGGTGAGGTTGACCCGCTGCACGCGCTCCCAGGCTTCGAGACCGGTGTCGAGGATGGAGTCGTCGTCGGGCGGGCTGATGCCGGCGTTGTTGCAGCAGACGTCGATCCGGCCGTAGCGGCCGGCCACCTCGGCGTACAGGGCTTCCACCTCGTCGGAGGACGTGACGTCGGCGCGCACGAACACGCCGTCGACCGCCGCCGCCACCTCGCCGCCTGCGGCGTCGTCGAGGTCGACGACGGCGACCTTCGCACCCTCGGCGGCGAAACGCTCGCACATGGCGCGGCCGATGCCGCTGGCGCCACCGGTGACGACGGCGACCCGGTCGACCAGGCGACGGGCGTAGGGGGTGGTCTCGCTCATGTCTCTCCTAGTCCGAGCTGATGAAGACGTTCTTCACGTCGCTGAACGCCTCGAGGGCGTCGGGCCCGAGCTCCCTCCCGATCCCCGACTGCTTCACGCCGCCGAACGGCGTCCAGTAGCGCACCGACGAGTGGGAGTTGACCGACAGCGTCCCCGTCTCGACGGCTCGTGCCACGCGGAGGGCCCGCCCGACGTCGCGGGTCCACAGCGAACCCGAGAGCCCGTAGGGGGTGTCGTTGGCCAGGCGGACGGCGTCGGCCTCGTCGTCGAAGGGGATGACCACGACGACCGGCCCGAAGATCTCCTCGGTCGCGGCACGATCGCCGGGGTCGACGGGGGCCAGCACGGTCGGGGCGAACCAGTTGCCCGGGCCGTCGGGGCACGAGCCCCGGAACCGCGACCGGGGCGTCGTCGGGCACGAACGAGGCCACCGTGGCCCGGTGGTCCTCGGAGATGAGCGGGCCCATCTCCGTCGCCTCGAGCGTCGGATCGCCGACCACGACACCGGCGACCGCCGGTTCGAGCAGCGCCATGAAGCGCTCGTAGACCGAGCGCTCCACGAGGATGCGCGAGCGCGCACAGCAGTCCTGGCCCGCGTTGTCGAACACGCCCGGAGGGCGCCCGCGCCGCCGCCAACTCGAGGTCGGCGTCGGCGAAGACGATGTTGGCGCTCTTGCCCCCGAGCTCGAGGGTGACCCGCTTGATCTGCTCGGCGCAGCCGGACATGACGGCGCGCCCGACCTCGGTCGAGCCGGTGAAGCACACCTTGCGCACGGCGGGATGGGCGACGAAGCGCTCGCCGACCACGCTGCCCTTGCCGGGCAGGATCTGCAGGACGCCTTCGGGCAGACCGGCCTGCGAGCGCGAGCTCGCCGATGCGCAGCGCGCTGAGCGGGGTCAGCTCGGCCGGCTTGAGGACGACGGTGTTGCCGGCGGCCAGCGCCGGCGCGAAGCCCCAGCCGGCGATGGCCATGGGGAAGTTCCAGGGCACGATCACGCCCACCACACCCAGTGGCTCGTGGAACGTGACGTCGATGCCACCGGGAACCGGGATCTGCCGGCCGCTCTGGCGCTCGGGTGCGGCGGCGTAGAACTCGATCACGTCGCGCACGTTGCCCGCCTCCCAGCGGGCGTTCCCGATCACGTGGCCGGCATTGGCCACCTCGAGCGCGGCGAGCTCCTCGCTGTGGGCGTCCACCGCGGCGGCGAAGCGCCGGAGCAGGCGGGCCCGGTCGCCCGGGGCCACCGCCCGCCAGGGCCCGAAGGCGACGGCGGCCCGGGCGATGGCCGCGTCGGTCTCCGCCGCGGTCAACCCCTCGACCTTGGTGATCACCTCGCCGGTGGCGGGGTTGCGGACGTCCACGCAGCTGATCTTTGCCGATGGCGGACCGGGTCCCCCAACCGGTCGGCCGCACCGGCGTGCGGGGCCCGCCGGTACAGTGCGGGGCCATGCCTCCGCCCCCAGCCGCGCAGCCGGCCGTCCAGTTCAACCTGGCCAAGGCGTTCGACACGCTCGTCGAGACCCTGGCCGACCGGGAGTGCATCGTGTGGCGGGACCGCCGCCTCACCTACGCCGACGTGTCCGAGCGCTCACGCCGGCTGGCCGCCTACCTGCACGGCCGCGGCCTGGGCGTCCACCGCGAGCGCAGCGAGCTCGAGGGCTGGGAGTCGGGCCAGGACCACCTCGCCCTGGCGCTCTACAACGGCAACGAGTACCTCGAAGGGATGCTCGGCTCGTACCGGGCCCGGGTCGCCCCGTTCAACGTCAACTACCGCTACGTCGGCGAGGAGCTGCGGTACCTGCTCAACGACGCCCGGCCCCGCGCCATGATCCTGCACTCCTCGCTCGCCCCCACGCTGGCCGAGGTGCTGCCCACGCTGGATTCGCCCCCCGAGGTGCTGCTCCAGGTCGACGACGAATCGGGCAACGCCCTCCTCCCCGGGGCGGAGTGGTACGAGGAGGCGCTGGCCGCATCCTCGCCCGAGGGCGCACCGGTCGAGCCGTCCCCCGACGACCTCTACATCCTCTACACGGGCGGCACCACGGGCATGCCCAAGGGCGTGCTGTGGCGCCAGCACGACATCTTCATGGCCGCCATGGGCGGGCGCCAGGTCGGCACGTGGGAGATCGTCACGAGCTACGAGGGCCTGACCGAGCGGCTGGCCAAGAGCTACCCGGTGCGGCTGCTGATCCTGCCGCCGCTCATGCACGGCGCCGCGCAGTGGGCCTGCTTCATGCTCATGGCCCAGGGGGCGACGCTCATCTTCCCCGACGAGACGCGCCGGGTCGACCCCGACGACGTGTGGACCGTCGTGGCGAGCGCGAGAAGGCGAACTCCATGACCATCGTGGGCGACGCCGTGCTGCGCCCCCTGCTGGTGCAGCTCGACAAGAAGAGCTACGACCTCTCCTCGTTCTTCGCCGTCGGCAACGGCGGCGCGCCGCTGACCCCGGCCGTGCGGGCCATGGCGGTCGAGCGCCTGCCCAACCTCGTCATCTCCGACTCGGCCGGCTCCTCGGAGACCGGGGCGCAGATGCACGTGACGTCCATGGACGACGTCGAGGTGGGGTCGTTCCTGCCCGGGCCGGGCACCCTGGTGGTCGACGAGACGCTGTCGCGGGTGCTCGAGCCGGGCCACGAGGGCAACGGCTGGCTGGCCCAGACCGGGAACGTGCCGCTCGGGTATCTCGGCGACCCGGACAAGACGGCGCGCACCTTTCCCGTGATCGACGGCGTCCGCTACTCCATCCCCGGCGACCGGGCCCGGCACCGGGCCGACGGGCAGATCGAGCTGCTGGGCCGCGACTCGGTGACGGTCAACTCCGGCGGCGAGAAGATCTTCGTCGAGGAGGTGGAGCGCGCCATCGCCGGCCACCCCGCCGTGGCCGACGTCGTCGTGGCGGGCCGCCCCTCGGAGCGCTGGGGCCACGAGGTCGTGGCCGTCGTGCAGCTGGCCGAAGGGTCCGACCACCGACGGCCGCGTCCGTCGTGGAGCACGCCTCGGCCCACATCGCCCGCTACAAGCTGCCCAAGGAGGTCGTGTTCGTCGAGCAGATCCAGCGCTCGCCCTCGGGCAAGGCGGACTACCGCTGGGCGGCCGAGACAGCCGTCACGGCCGCGCGGGGGGCATAGCCACGGCGGGTCCCGGGCCGACCATCGTGACGGCGCGGCTGGTGCTGCGACCGTTCACCGACATGGACCGGGCGCCCTTCGCCGAGCTGAACGCCCACCCCCTCGTCGTCGAGTCGCTGGGCTCGTCGCCCAGCCGGGCCGAAAGCGACGCACTGGTCGAGCGCTTCAACGAGGAGATGGCGCGCGAGGGCTGGGGCCTGTGGGCGGTCGAGGTCGCCGGGGGGGCGCCGTTCGCCGGCATGGTGGGCCTGCACCGGGTGAACGCCGCGCTGCCGTGCGCGCCGGCGGTCGAGGTGGCCTGGCGGCTCCATCCCGACCACTGGGGGCACGGGTACGCCAGCGAGGCGGCCCGCGCCTCGCTGCGCCACGGCTTCGACGACGCCGGGCTGGACGAGATCGTCGCCTTCACCACGACGCTCAACGCGCGCTCCCAGGCGGTCATGGCGCGCATCGGCATGGCGCACGATCCGGCCGGCGACTTCGACCACCCCGGCCTGCCCGCGGGCAGCCCGCTGCGGCGCCACGTGCTCTACCGGATCAGCGCGTCACAGGACGCCCCTAGCGTGGCGCCATGAGCGACACGCCGACGCGCTGCGAGTGGGCGCAGAGCCCCGACATGATCGCCTACCACGACACCGAGTGGGGCGTGCCGGTGCACGACGACCCCACCCACTTCGAGTTCCTGGTGCTCGAGGGCGCGCAGGCCGGGCTGAGCTGGTCGACCATCCTCAAGCGCCGGGAGGGCTACCGCAAGGCCTTCGCCGGCTTCGACCCCGCCAAGGTGGCGCGCTTCACGCCGGCCAAGGTGGAGAAGCTCCTGGCCGACCCCGGCATCATCCGCAACCGGGCCAAGGTCGAGTCGACGGTGCGCAACGCCCGGGCCTTCTTCGCCGTCCAGGACGAGTTCGGATCGTTCGATTCGTACATCTGGGGCTTCGTGGGCGGGCGACCGCTGGTCAACACGTGGCGCCGCATGGCGCAGATCCCCGCCGTGAGCGCCGAGTCGGAGGCCTTCAGTGCCGACCTGCGCCGGCGCGGCTTCGGCTTCGTCGGGCCGACCGTCTGCTACGCCCACCTCCAGGCCAGCGGGCTTGTCAACGACCACGTGGTCGGCTGCTTCCGCTACGCGGAGCTCACGGGCGCCGGCACAACACGACGCGGACGCCGAAGCGGGTCGTGACGGGCTCGGCGGATGGTCGGAGTGCGGGCCGTTCCACCGGACGTCCCTGTACGTGGCGAGCGTGATCTCGGGGTAGTCCCGCTCCGCCCGAACGCCGTGTCGGCCGCCGCTTGGACGGCGGGCGACAGCACCAGCTCGTCGCGCCGGGCGGGACCGATGGGTGGCGGGGACCCGGGGCGCTCCACCGCGGTGACGGTAGCGTCTGCACCCGTGCGCGCCGCCGTCTGTCACGAGCTCGGGCCGCCCTCCGTGCTGCGCGTGGAGGAACGGCCGGACCCCGAACCCGGCCCGGGCCAGGTCACGGTCGCGGTCGAGGCGGCCGGCGTGAACTTCGTCGACGGACTCTTCGTCGCCGGGCAGTACCAGATGAAGCCCGCGCTCCCCTTCGTGCCGGGCAGCGAGGTGGCCGGGCACGTCGTCGTCGTGGGCCCCGACGTCAGCGGGGTGGCCGTCGGCGACCGGGTGCTGGCCTCGGTGGGCCTCGGCGGCTTCGCCAGCCGCGTCGTCGTGGCGGCGGGCTCGGCCATCGCGCTGCCCGAAGGTATGGACGCCGCCCGGGCCGCCACGTTCACCCAGAGCTACAGCACGAGCCTGTTCGCCCTCCGCGACCGCGCCCGTGCGGCGCCCGGCGAGACCGTGCTGGTCCTCGGTGCCGGCGGCGGCGTCGGGCTGGCCGCCATCGGCGTGGCCCGGGCCCTGGGCTGTCGGGTGCTCGGGGTGGCATCGACCGCGGACAAGCGGGAGGCCGCCCTCGACGCCGGTGCCGAAGCGGCGCTGGACCCGGCGGCCGAGCCGCTCAAGGAAGCGGCGCGCGCCTGGGCGGGAGGCAGCGGCGTCGACCTCGTCGTGGACCCCATCGGCGGGCCTCTGGCGGAGCCCTCCCTGCGGGCCCTCGGCGACCGGGGGCGCTACCTGGTCATCGGGTTCGCCTCGGGCGACATCCCCGCCGTGCCGCTCAACCAGGTCCTGCTGCGCAACCGTTCCGTCCTCGGCATCGACTGGGGCATCTGGGCCATGACCCACCCGGCGGAGCAGCGGGCGCTCCTCCGCGACCTGCTGGCCATGGTGTCGCTGGGCGCGATCGATCCGGTCCGGCCGACCGAGTACCCGCTCGACGAGGTGGCGCGGGCGCTCGAGGACCTGCTGGGCCGCCGGGCGGTGGGAAAGGTCGCGCTGCTGCCCTGATGTTCGGGTGACCGTGGTCGCTCACGACGCCTGCCCGTGGCGCGGCGCCCCGGCCGGGCGGTCAGTCGGCGAAGGCCGGGATCACCTCGGTGCCCATGAGCTCAATGGTCTGCATGACCGACTCGTGGGAGATCTTGTACGGATTGACCAAGCAGAGGAGCAGGTCGACCCCGGCCGCCTCGTACTGGCGGCAGGCCTCGAGGCACTCCTCGGGGGTCCCGAGCACGCAGGCGTTGGCGTCGATGAGGTACTCCAGGCTCAAAAGATCGAGCGTGCCCTCGTCATCGGTCTTCTTCATGTCGGCGGCGTAGGCGTAGGAACCGAGCTCCTCGTTACGCTCGGCCATCCAGTCGGTGAGGGTGGCGATCTGGCGGGCGCCGGTCTTGGGGTACCACTCGAAGGACTCCCGCGCCTCGGCCCTCGCCTTGTCGCGGTCGGGGCCGCACAGGGCCATGGTGAAGGTCGCGGCCTGGTTGTGCACGAAGGAACCGATCGGAGTGCCGCACCGCCCGACGGCCGCCCGGTAGATGTCGATCTTGCGCTTCACCTCCGAGGGCGGCAACCCCACCGCGAAAGAGCACAGGCCGAGGCCGAGTTCGCCGACCTGGGCGTGGCCCTCGTCACTGGTCGTGGCGCCCCACAGCGGCGGATGCGGCTTCTGCCACGGCTTGGGCTGCACCCGGCGCCGGGGCATCTGCCAGAACTCGCCGGCGAACTCGTACTCGTCGTTGGTCCAGCAGCCCACGACGTGCCCGATGGCCTCCTGCCACATCCGGCGGCTCTCGCCCGGGTCGATCCCGAAGCCCTCGAGCTCGGCTCTCGTCGCCGAGCGGCCGGTCCCGAGGTCGACCCGGCCCCCCGAGAGCAGGTCGAGCACGGCCACCGACTCCGCCGTCCGCACGGGGTGGTTGTAGGGCCGGGGCATGAGGCGCACGCCGTAGCCGAGCCGGATCCGCTCGGTGCGGGCGGCGATGGCGCCGTAGAGCACCTCGGGGTTCGAGCAGTGGGAGTACTCCTGCAAGAAGTGGTGCTCGACCGTCCAGAAGGCGTGCCAGCCGAAGCGGTCCCCGGCGATCGCCTGTTCCAAGGTGTTGCGGTAGGCGACGAGCTCGCTGTCCTCGCCCCACGGGCGCGGGACGGGGATCTCGTAGAACAGCGCGAACTTCATGGCGTGGGCTCCCCCGGCGGACGGTGGCCCCGGGGTCGGCCCGGGCTAGAACAGTGCACTGCTCCTATCAGCCCGGATCACCCGGGCGCAAACAAACCGGGAGGTTCCATGCGTGGATTGGTCGGTCGGACCTACATCGTCACCGGGGCGGCCTCGGGCATCGGGCGGGCCACGGCGGCCCGGCTGATCGAGGAGGGCGCCCGCGTCATGGGGGCCGATGTGGCCGAGCCGGCGGACGGCACCGGAGCGGAGGGGCAGTGGGCCTTCACCCACGTCGACGTCACCGACGAGGGCTCGGTGGAGGCACTGGTGCGGGCCGACGGTGGCCTTCGGGGGCACCGTCGACGGACTGGTGAACGCGGCCGGCGTGGCGGGGGGCGGCCCGGTCCACATGTTGCCCGCCGAGGAGTGGTCCCGCGTCATCGCGGTCAACCTCACCGGCACCTACCTCACCGCCAAACACGTCATCGCCCAGATGCTGCGCCAGGCCCGGCGCGACGACGGACTGCGGGGCGCGGTGGTGACGCTGGCCAGCATCGAGGGACTGGAGGGCACCGCGGGCGGCAGCGCCTACAGCGCCTCGAAGGGCGGCGTGGTCATCCTCACCAAGAACATGGCCATCGACTACGCCGGGCGCGGCATCCGGGTCAACGCCATCTGCCCCGGGTTCATCGAGACACCGATGACGGAGTCCGTCTTCGGCCCCGGTATGGAGGAGGCGCTGGCCGACATCGTCCACGAGCACAAACTCGGACGGCGCATGGGCCGGCCCGAGGAGATCGCCTCGGTGGCCGCGTTCTTGCTCTCCGACGACGCCTCCTTCGTCACCGGCCACGCGTTCCCGGTCGACGGCGGCTACACCGCCGGGCGGGACCACGGCGTCACCGACATGCTCGGGCTGTCCGGTCCCGAGTGACCCCGGTGGTCGCCTCTTGACGGCAGGCCCCCGGCCGGACAATAGTTAAGTCAATGCTTAAGTATGAAGGGGTCGAGGTCGACGAGGTCTTCCGGGCTCTGGCCGATCCGACGCGCCGGGACCTGGTCGAGCGGCTCGGTCGCAGCCCCGCCACGGTGAGCCAGCTCGCCGAGCCCCTCGAGATGACCCTGTCCGCCGTCGTGCAGCACCTGGCGGTCCTCGAGTCGTGCGGGATCGTCCGTTCCGAGAAGGTGGGGCGCATCCGTACCTGCCGGCTCGAACCGGTCGGCCTCCGCCTCGCCGAGGACTGGTTCGCCGGCCAGCGTGCCGCCTGGGAGCGCAGGCTCGACCGGTTGGGCGAGGTCCTGGCCGACGATCTGGCCACCGAGCAGACGGCACCAGCCCCACCCCAGTGAGAGGAGCATGACATGACCACGAGGAACACCGAGCACGGCACGTTCACCATCACGCGGACGTACCCGGTCCCGTCCGAGCGCGTCTTCGCCGCCTGGTCCAGCCAGGGCGCCAAGGCCCGCTGGTTCGGCGCGCCGGGGACGGCCGACTACGCGCTCGACTTCAGGGTGGGTGGCTCCGAGACGAACCGCGGCGGACCCCCCGGAGGTCCCGTGTACAGCTACGACGCCACCTACCAGGACATCGTCCCCGACCAGCGCATCGTGTACGGCTACACCATGCACGCCGACGACGACGCTGATCTCGGTCTCGGTGACCACGGTGGAATTCGCTTCCGCCGCCTCCGGGACGACGCTCACCTTCACCGAGCAAGGCGTCTTCCTCGACGGCGTCGACACGCCCGCCATCCGCGAGAAGGGTACCGGCGAGCTCCTCGACGCCCTCGGGGATGCGTTGGAATGAGCGGAGCCGGGGCGCCGCTCGTCCCGACCCGCGGCGCCTCCGCGCCCGTGACCGAAGGAGGTTCGGGTCAGCCCAGCACCAGCCGGGCCCCGGTGTAGTCGAGGACGACCCATCCGTAGCGCTTGAGCTGGTCCGAGCCCAGCAGGCCCTCGGTCCCGACCAAGCTGATGGTGCCGAAGTCGGTCTCACCGATGAGCTGGGGGTGGAGGGCCAGGCCCGGGCACGGCCCAGCGACCGCTGCGCACGAGCGGGACGGTGATCACCGAGCACACCGTCGCCTGGCGCTGCGCCAGTTCGGTGCCCGCCAACGACGCGGCCCGTGCCACGGCGGTGGACACGACGCTCTGCGAGGAGCCGGTGTCCACGACGAAGCTGCGCCGGCGGCCGCCGGCGAAGCGGACCGCCACACTCAGCGAGACGTCACCGGCGGCCGGGGTCACGGTGAGGGGCACGGTCGTCCCCTCTCCCGCTGGTCAGCGCCACCGGCGGCGGGCCGACCGGACCGCTGTACGGCGCAGGAAGCCGCTCAGCGGCGGTCCTTCGGACCGCGGCAGCACCAGCGCACCGGCCGCGAAGTCGACGCGGACGGCGCCGTAGCGCGCCAGCACGTCGGAGCCGAGCAGGCCCGACGGCTCTCCCTTCCCGCCCATCTGGGGCAGCGTGGCCGCGGTCAGTTGTTGCGGCGCCAGGGTGATCCCGTCGAGGGACCAGGAGCGGACGGCCACGGGCTGGGCGGTGCCGGTGCACCCGACGCCGGCGAACTGGCCGGCCGGGCCGGCGGTGGCGAGGTGCAGCCGCCGGGCCAGGGCGGCGTCGATGGTCGACTGGCCCGCCCCCGAGTCGAGGACGAAGGGGAACGGCCCCCGGCCGTCGATGCAGACGTTGACCGACTCGGCGACCTGGCCGGCGACGGTGCTCACGGTCAGCGGCACCTTCTCGGCCCCGCCGGGCAGTGCGGTCGCGCCGGCGCACCCGGCCGCGGCGGGCGGCAGGGCGAAGGTGACCTGCGGTTCGACGCGCACGCTCGGCGTGCCGGGGTCCGCTGACGGCCGCGGCCAGCGCGAGGGCCAGCAGGGCCAACACGATGGCCCCCGCTGCGGCGATCAGCCAGCCGCGGTGTCCGCGCACGTACCTACCGGGTGAGGGCGAGCCGGACGGTGGCCATCGCCATGCGCGCCCCGAGCACGAGCGCGGCCAACGGCAGCGCCGCCCGCCGCCAGCCCCTTGTCGTCCGGACCGTGAAGCGGAGGGCCGAGCGGTGGTGAGCCACCATCATGCGGTAGGGGTGGCGGGCCGTGCTCACGCCCTGGACGTGGGTGACCGCGGCACCGCCGGCGAAGCCCACGCCCCACCCGGCGTCGTGGGCGCGCCAGCACAGGTCCATGTCCTCGTTGTACATGAAGTACGCCTCGTCGAAGCCTCCGAGCTCCTCCAGCGTGCTGCGCCGGGCGAGGAAGCACGAACCCGACACCCACCCGGCCTCCGTCACGCCGTCGCCCACCGGGGCGCCCGGGTTGTAGCGCCGGGTGAAGGGGTTCTCCGGGTTGACGAGCGCCAGCAGCGCGTGCCCGGCCGCATCGGTGAAAGAGGGGAAGCTGCGCACCGAGGGGTAGACGGTCTCCGTTCTCGGTGAAGATACGCGGCCCCACCACGGCCCATGCCGGGTGGGACTCGAGGGCGTGGCTCAAGGTCGGTCAGCGCACCGGGGTGCACGATCAGGTCCGGGTTCGAGACGAGGACCCACGGCCGGGGAGGACGATTCGCCCGCCAGGGCAGCCAGGCCCCGGTTCACCCCGGCGCCGAAGCCGAGGTTCCGGCCGGGTCGCACGATGCGCACCGGCGGCGCGGGCCGACGGCCCAGCAGTTCCTCCAGGGCAGCGCCGGTGCTCCCGGCGGCGCCGTTCTCCACCACGATCACCGGAGCCCCGCCGTCGTCGAGAATCGAGCGGACGCAGCGTTCGAGCAGGGGTCCGGCGTCGTGGTCGACCACGACGGCGCCGATCACGGCGGGCACCAGAGGCTCAGTACTCCTTGGTGAAGCGGAACTTCACGAGCGCCCGTGACGGCCCCGAAGCCGTCGCGCCAGGTGATCTTCTTGCCCTCGTCCGGCTCGCGACCCGCGTAGGAGATGGGCACTTCGTAGATCCGGTGGCCCCGCCGCAGCACCTTGGCCGTGATCTCGGGCTCGAACTCGAATTTGTCCGACACGATGGTGATGACCCTCGAGTACCTGGGCGTCGAAGAGCTTGTAGCAGGTCTCCATGTCCGACAGTGTCGAGCTGTAGAGCACGTTGGTGACGAGCGAGAGCATGCGATTGCCGATCCAATGCATCGGCAGCATGTTCTTGCGCTCGCCGGTGAAGCGACTCCCGTAGACGACGCGCGCCTTCCCCCGCAGGATGGGCTCGAGCAGGCGGGGCCAGTCGTTCGGGTCGTACTCGAGGTCGGCGTCCTGAATGAGGATGAGGTCGCCGTGCGCCTCGGCCAATCCGGTGCGTACCGCCGCGCCCTTGCCCTGGTTCACCGCGTGGCGGATGACGCGCACGGTCGAGTCCTCGAGGGCGCCGAGCACCTTGTCGGAGCCGTCGCTGGAGCCGTCGTCGACCACGATGATCTGGAGCACGAGCGGCAACTCGACCGCCCGCATGCGCCGGATGATCTCGGCGACCGTGGAGCGCTCGTTGTAGACGGGCGTGATCACCGTGAGCGTCTTGTACATCCGTGGCGGTGACGTTCCACTCTCCTCTGTCTCGCTCACGTCTGCCTCCCGGGTTGGTCAACCACCTTGTGTGCGAAGTACTCGATCGTACGCTCGATCCCCTCCCGCAGGCTGATCCTGGGCTCCCAGCCCAGCGCGCGCCGGGCCAGCGTGATGTCGGGGCAGCGGCGAGTCGGGTCGTCGGTGGGCAGCGGTTCGAAGACGATGTCCGAACTCGAGCCCGTCACCTCCAGGACGAAGTGCGCCAGGTCGAGCATGGACCGCTCGTCGGGGTTCCCGATGTTGACCGGCCCGGTGAGCGACGAGTCGAGCAGGGCCACGCAGGCCGGCGATCTCGTCGTCGACGAAGCAGAAGCTGCGCGTCTGGCTCCCGTCCCCGTAGACGGTCAGCGGCTCGCCCCGCAGCGCCTGCACGATGAAATTGGACACCACCCGGCCGTCCCCGGGCGAGAGCCGGGGCCCGTAGGTGTTGAAGATCCGAGCGATGCCCACGTTCACCCCGTGGGTGCGGTGCATGGCCATGGTCAGGCTCTCGGCGAACCGCTTGGCCTCGTCGTAGACGCTGCGCGGCCCGGTCGGGTCGACGTTGCCCCGATAGGACTCGATCTGGGGGTGCACCTCGGGATCGCCGTAGACCTCGCTGGAGCTGGCCATGAGGAAGCGGGCCCCGTGCGCCCGGGCCAACTCGAGCAGCCGGCGGGTACCCTCGCTGCCAACGGCCAGCGTGTCGAAGGGCCGTGCGAGATACGCCGGCGGCGATGCCGGTGAGGCCAGGTTGCACACGGCGTCGACCGTCGTCCGCGTCGTCGAGCTCCACCTTCTCGCTCACGTCACCCACGATGAAGCTGAAGCGATCATGGCCGAGCAGGTGGGCCAGGTTCTCCCTCGTCCCGGTGCAGAGGTTGTCGATGCAGACCACGGAGTCGCCCCGCGTCACGAGGCGTTCGCACAGGTGCGAGCCCAAGAAGCCGGCCCCGCCGGCCACCACGACTCGGCTCACCGGCGCCCGATCCCCGAATAGTTGAAACCCATGCGCCTGAGCGCGGACGGGTCGAGAAGGTTGCGAGCATCGATGATGCGACGGTTCCGCCATGACGGAGAGGACGCGGGAGAAGTCGAGCCAGCGGAACTCGTCCCACTCGGTCAGCACGACCAGCGCGCGCGCCCCGGTCGCCGCCTCGTAGGGATCGGCGCACAGGTACAGTCCGAGCAGATCGTCGGGAGCGTCGGCTTCGACATCCACGGTGGGGTCGAAGGCCCGCACGGTCGCCCCCAGCGCGACGAGGCGGTTGGTGATCTGCAGGCTCGGCGAGTCGCGCCGGTCGTCGGTGTTCGCCTTGAAGGTCAGGCCCCACACGGCCAGCGTCACCCCGTCGACCGAGCCGCCGCAGGCCGCCTCGACCTTGGCGACCACCCGGGACAGCTGCTCATCGTTGGAGGCGATCGCACCGGCCAGCAGCGAGAAGTCGTAACCCGCCCCCCAGCGATGTGGAGGAGGGCCCTGGTGTCCTTGGGCAGGCACGATCCACCCCAGCCCGGGCCGGGCCGGAGGAACTCGAATCCGATGCGCTTGTCGTAACCGAGCCCGAGCAGCACGTCGCGGGCGTCGGCCCCCACCTCCTCGCAGAGACCGGCTAGGGCGTTGACGAAGCTGAGTTTCGTGGCCAAGAAGGCGTTGGACGCGTACTTGATCGTCTCTGATGTCGTTGCGTCCGTCACGATGAGCGGTGCCAAGGTGGTCGCGAACAGCTCGCCCACCTTGGCGGCCGCCCTGGTGTCGTCGGCACCCACCACGATCCGGTCCGGGTTCATGCTGTCGATCACCGCCGTGCCCTCCCGGAGGAACTCGGGGTTGGAGACGACGCTGATGTCGGAGCGGCCGATCACCTGCTCGACCATGGTGGCCGAGCCCACGGGGACCGTCGACTTGTTGACGACGACGGCGCCCGGCTTGAGGTGCGGCGCGATCTCCTTCGCCGCCTCTTGGACGTGGGACAGATCGGCCGACCCGTCGGCGCTCTGCGGCGTGGCCACGCACAGGAACACGAACTCCGCGCCGGTCACGGCGTCAGCCGCCGAGTCGGTGAAGGAGAGGGTTCCGGCGGCGATGCCCTCCGCCACCAGCTCGTCGAGGCCCACCTCGACGATGGGCATGCGTCCGGCCCGCAGCGCCGACAACCTGGTCGGCTCGCGCTCGGCCAGCACGACCGTGTGCCCGAAGTGGGACAGCGTGGCCGCCGTGGGGAGGCCCACGTAGCCGGCGCCGATCACGGCCACCGGGTGAAGCGTCGTGCGCGAGTCGCCCGCCTTGGGGGTCATGCGAGCGCCTGGTGCGATCGGAGCGCGGCGACGAGCCTGGACAGCGCCGTCCTGCCAGTCGGGCAAAGCCGGGAGGCCGCTCAGGCGGAGGGCCATGTTGTCGAGCACCGAATAGGCCGGTCGTGGGGCCGCAAGGCGGCGAGCTCGGCGGTGCTGACGGGCAACACCCGCTCGGGGTCGGCGCCGGCCTCGGCCAGCACCGCTCGCACGAAGCCCCACCAGGTCGTCACGCCGCTGTTGGTCACATGGAAGATGCCGGGCCGGCGGTCGAGGCCGAGCGTCACGACGGCGGGCGCCAGGTCCGCCGTGAAGGTCGGCGACCCCTGCTGGTCGTCGACGAAGTGGAGCTCCCCGTCGCCTTCGGCCAGGCGAAGGGCGGTGGCCACGATGTTGGAGCCGTGGGCACCGCACAGCCAGCTCGTCCGCACGATGGTCGAGCCGGGCCGGCACTCCCACTCGCCCGCCAGCTTGGAGGCGCCGTACACCGAGGCGGGACCCGGTATGTCCCACTCGCGGTAGGGGCGCCCGACGGTGCCGTCGAAGACGTAGTCGGTGGACACGTAGAGCACGTGCGCCCCGACCAGGGCGGCCGCTTCGGCGATGTTGCGGGTGCCGACGCCGTTCACCGAGAACGCGGTGTCGACCTCGGTCTCGCACAGGTCCACGGCGGTGAGCGCACCACCGTGGAAGACGACCTCGGGCCGGAAGCGGGTGACGGTGTGCAGCACGGCCTCACGGTCGTCGACTCGCATCGTGTCGATGTCGGTGGCCAGCACCTCGTGTTTGAGCCCCTCCCGGGGCCCTTCGGGGCCGAGGAGCGCGCACCGGCGCCCCCCGGCGGGTACCCGCCCGTCGAGGCAGTCGAGCAGGTCGCGTCCCAGCTGCCCATCCGCCCCGGTGATCAGGATCCGCACCGTTCAGCCTTCTCCGGTTCCCCAGGCCCCTTCGGCGATGGGCGCCCGGGCCCGCAGCGGTTCCCACCACTCGCGGTGGGCGGCGTACCAGGCCACCGTGTCAGCGAGCCCCTGCTCCCACTCGACCGACGGCGCCCAGCCCAACTCGCGGCGCAGCTTGGTCGCGTCGAGGACGTAGCGGCGGTCGTGTCCGGGACGGTCGGGAACGATCGTCTTGAGCGATTCCGGCTTGCCCAAGGCGGCCAGGATCCGGTCGGCCACCTCCATGATGGACGCCTCCACGCCGCTGCCAACGTGGTAGGTGTCGCCCACGGTGCCGCGGGCGAGCACCGCGTCGATGGCGGTGCAATGGTCGTGCACGTGCAGCCATTCCCGGCGGTTCTCGGTGCTGGCGTAGAGCGTGAGCGCCCGGTCGTCGAGCGCCAGGGCGCAGAAGTGCGGGATCAGCTTCTCGGGGAACTGGTAGGGGCCGTAGTTGTTGGCGCAGTTGGTGATGGTGATGGGCAGCCCGTAGGTCTCGGCATAGGCCCGCACCGCGTGATCAGCACCCGCCTTGGATGCGTTGTAGGGCGTGCGGGGGCGGTAGGGGGAGTCCTCGGTGAAGACCTCGTCGGCGTCGAGGGGTAGGTCCCCGTAGACCTCGCACGTCGAGACATGGTGAAACCGCCCCACGCCCACCTGGCGGGCCGCCTCGAGCATGGTCTGGGTGCCGAGCACGTTGGTCCGGAAGAACAGGCCCGGATTGAGCACGGCCAGGGAGTTGTGCGACTCGGCGGCGAAGTTGACGATCGTGTCGATCGCCTCGCTCCGGAGTGCCTTTTCGGCGGCCTCGGCATCGCAGACGTCGCCCTGGACGAAGACGATCCGGTCCTCGATGTCGGACAGGTTGGGACGGTTGCCGGCGTAGGTGAGGACGTCGTACACGACGACATGATCCTCGGGGTGCTGCTCGACCCAGTAACGGGCGAAGTTCGACCCAATGAAACCGGCACCTCCCGTGACAAGAAGGCGCATAGTGGCGGCCATATTAGCCCAGGCCCTGAGCCCCTCCCCTGACGGGAGCGGGACGCAGGTGCACGACGTCGCCGGCGCTCACGGGTCGCGGTCCTGCCGCTGTCTCGACCACCAGGCGCCCGGCGTCGTCGATGGCGGTGGCCAGCCCGGTCAGCTCCTCACCGGCCAGGATCACCCGCACCGTGCGTCCCAGCGTGGCGCAACGGCGGCGCACCTCGTCGGCCAGGACGCGCCGACCAGCGGCGTCGTCAAGGAACGCTCGCCTCGCCGCCAGGGCCTCGAGCACCCGGTCGAGCAGCACCCTCCGATCGACCGGTTGCGCCGGCGACCCCACCTGGTCGAGGCAGGTCCCCCCGGCCCCCTCCGGCCCGGGCCAGGCCACGTTGATCCCGATCCCGACCACCACCGCCGTCACGGACCGCCCGGCGAATTCCGTCTCGGCCAGGATGCCGGCCAGCTTCGACTCGCCGACGAGCAGGTCGTTCGGCCACTTCAGCACCGGATCCACCCCGGCAACCGCCCGGCAGGCGTCCGCCCCGGCCAGCGCCACCGCCCCCGTGCACAGGTGGATGTCGGTCCCGGAGCAGTCCGGCCGCAGGAGGACGGAGGCCAGCAGGTTCGCCCCGGGCGGCGATTCCCAACGCCGATCGAGCCGGCCGCGCCCGACGGTCTGGTGGTCGGCGACGACAACCAGACCGTCGGGGGCACCCCGACGGGCCTGGTCACGCACGTAGGTATTGGTGGAACCGACCTCGTCGAGCCAGTGGATCTCCCACTCCCCGCCCCACATGGCAGACACCATACGGCGCGTGCAATTGTGAGGGCCCGCCTGTCGGAGGAAAGGCCCAGCGTGCTCCAGAAGGTCCTCATAGCAAACCGCGGCGAAATCGCCGTCCGGGTGATCCGGACGTGCCGTGAGCTTGGCATCGCGACCGTGGCGGTCTACTCCAATCTCGACCGCGACGCCCTGCACGTACGCATGGCCGACGAGGCCTACGCCCTCGGTGGCGAGACCGCGGCCGAGAGCTACCTCAACACCGAGGCGATCCTGCACGCCATCGAGCAGAGTGGCGCCGACGGCGTCCACCCCGGCTACGGCTTCTTCTCCGAGAACACCGACTTCGCGCGCGCCATCACCGAGCGCGGCGTCACCTTCATCGGGCCGCCCCCCGAGGCGATCGAGGTCATGGGCGACAAGATCAGTGCCCGTCTGGCGGCCGAGAAGGCCGGCGTCGCCGGCGTCCCCGGCCGCTCCGAACCGCTCACCTCGCCGGACGAGGTGGTGGCCTTCGGCGAGGTGCACGGGTGGCCGGTCGCCATCAAGGCCGCCTATGGCGGAGGCGGGCGCGGCATGAAGGTCGTTGCCGCGGCGGAGGACGCGGCCGAGGCCATGGAGTCGGCGGCCCGGGAGGCCCAGGCCTACTTCGGCCGGCCCGAGATCTATCTCGAGCGCTACCTCACCTGGCCCCGACACGTCGAGATGCAGGTGCTGGCCGACCAGCACGGCACCACCCTGTGGCTGGGCGAGCGCGACTGCTCGGCCCAGCGCCGGCATCAGAAGCTGGTGGAGGAGAGCCCGGCGCCCGCCTTCCCCGACGAGGTCCGCCGCGCCATGGGCGCCGCGGCGGTGAAGGTCTCACAAGCCTGCGGCTACTACAACGCGGGGACGGTCGAGTTCTTGTACCAGGACGGTGAGTTCTACTTCCTCGAGATGAACACCCGCCTGCAGGTGGAGCACCCGGTCACCGAGCTCGTCACCGGGCTCGACCTCGTCGCCTGGCAGATCCGCATCGCATCGGGCGAACCACTCGACTTCACCCAGGACGACGTCGCTCGCAACGGGCACGCCATCGAGGTCCGCATCAACGCCGAGGACCCCAGCGGCGGGCGGTTCTCGCCCTCGCCCGGCACCCTGACCTCGTTCCACCAGCCGTCGGGCCCGGGCGTCCGCCTCGATGCCGGCTACGAGGCCGGCGACACGATCTCGCAGTACTACGACAACCTCATCGCCAAGCTGATCGTGTGGGCACCCGACCGGGAGTCGGCTCGCCGCCGCATGCTCCGGGCCATCGGCGAGACCCGCCTCACGGGGGTGGCCACCACCCTGCCCGCCCACGAGGCCATCCTGAGCCATCCCGATTTCGTCGCGGCCACCCACTCGACCAAATGGGTCGAGGAAACCCTCGACTTGAGCGGACTCACCACGGAGCCTGCCGGCGCCGCGCCCGCCGCGACGGCTCCCGAGGACGAGGTGCCGATGGTCCAGCGCGACGTGACCGCCGAGGTCGACGGCCGGCGGTTCTCGGTGCGGCTGTGGGTACCCGATCTGGGCACGGCGGCCGCTCCCGGGCGCGCCGCCGGACGGCACAAGCGGGCCGCCTCGTCCGCGGTGGCCGGCAGCGGTTCGGGGCAGGTGATCGTCCCGATGCAGGGCACCATCGTCAAGGTCCTGGTCGCGGTTGGCGACGTCGTCGAGGTCGGTCAGTCCATCTGCCTCCTCGAAGCCATGAAGATGGAGAACGCCGTCGCGGCGGAGAAGGACGGCGTGATCAAGGAGGTGCGGGTGAGCGCAGGCGACTCGGTCGGTGCCGGTGACATCGTGGCGGTCATCGAGTAGGTGGCGTCCGGGCCCGTCACCGCCTCGTCGGCCAAGGATGCGGCAGCGGCGGTGGTCGACGGCCACCTGAACGAGCTCGTCTCGCTCAGCCACTTCGTCCATTCGACCCCGGAGCTCTGCTTCGGTGAGACCGTCTCGGCACGTGCCGTGGCCGAGACCCTGCGGGCCGGCGGCCTCGAGGTCGACGAGGGGGTGTACGACCTGCCGACGGCGCTCGAGACCCGCTCCGGTGGCGGCGAGCTCGTGGTGGCGATCTGTGCCGAGTACGACGCGCTGCCCGACGTGGGCCACGCCTGCGGGCACAACATCATCGCGGCCACCGCCGTCGGCGCTGGTCTGGCGCTGGCGGCCGTGGCGGACGACATCGGGCTCACCGTGCGGGTCCTCGGCACCCCGGCCGAAGAGGGCGGCGGCGGGAAGATCCTGATGCTCGAGCGCGGCGCCTTCGCGGGCGTCCACGCCGCCATGATGGTGCATCCCTGGCCGGCGGAGCGGCTGACCGGGTCCTGCCTGGCGGTGGCCCACTTCGACGTCGTCTACGCGGGACGCGAGGCCCACGCCTCTGCCGCGCCCTGGGAAGGCGTCAACGCGCAGGACGCGCTCACGGTGGCCCAGGTTGCCATCGGCCTGCTGCGCCAGCAGCTCCCGCCGGGGGACCAGGTCCACGGTGTGGTCACCCAGAGCTCGGCCGCGGCCAACGTGATCCCCGCCGCGGTGACGGCCCGCTACATGGTGCGCTCGCGCACGGCGAAGGGGCTGGCCGCCCTCCGGCCCCGAGTCGAGGCCTGCTTCGAGGCGGGTGCGCTGGCCAGCGGGTGTGCCCTGTCCTACGAGGAGTTGTCGCCGGTGTACTCGCACATGGAGGTGGACCCGGTCCTGCTGCGCGCGTACCGCGCCAACGCCGAGAACCTGGGTCGGCGTTTCGAGGCCGACGACGCCGGTGCCCCGCTGCCGACCTTCTCGACCGACATGGCCAACGTCTCGCTCGCCGTGCCCACCATCCACCCGCTCATCGGCATAGAGACGAACGGCGCCGTCAACCACCAGCACGAGTTCGCCGCCGCCTGCGTGACCCCTTCGGCCGACGCCGCCGTGCGCGACGGCGCCGTGGCGCTGGCCTGGACGGCCATCGACGCCGCCACCGACCCCGCGCTGCGCCAACGGCTGCTGAGCGCGTGATCACCGATCCCCCTCGCGCCGTCCTTTGTGTCGATTAACCCCGGCTCGGGTCCGGCGGACGGGACGATCTGAGCCACTCCTACTCGCCTGTTCGAGAACTGGGGGGTGCCCGGAGGAGAGCGATCGTCCGGGCCCATCTCTCAATACCCCGGACCGAGCAGTTTCTCTGGCGAAACGTTGCGTCGGGGAAGAACCAGTTGAAAGGGCCCAATTTGGTCAATGCGAAACGGGATCCCCTTTGCCGCCAGCCGAGACGCCAGCGTGGGCTCGGCGAGCTCATCGGGATTGAGGTCAGGCGTCTGAACCCCACCGACCTGAGAGATCTCGGCTGGCGGTACGAACACCCAGGCAACGTCGCTGGCTTTGTCTACGGCGTCTGACTCGGCCTGGTTTCGATCCGAAACGACGGGGTCCACTGAAATCTGTCCGCCAGAGAGAAAAGCAAGGTCGTAGGCGATCCAATAACCGGCGTAGACATCTTGAATTCCGAGGGATCGCAATCGGGAGCCCAAGAGGGTGACAGTGGGAACGGAATTGGCACGCCAGCCGGACAGCGTTGTCACTTTGGAAAAGCCCCCATACCCGGCGTCCACTGCAACGACCGTGCTGACAAGAGCGGCAGCGAGGATGCCGGCCGAGAGCCAGCGCGCGACTCGTGGTCGAGCAATCTGCCAGAGTGCACCGACTCCGACCAATGCCGCTATCGGAGCAAGGGCGATGCCATATCGCCCGTCGTTCCAAAACGAAGAGGTAGGGAACGCGGCATAGAGGAACGGGTAAATGACCAAGCTCCCAACGAGCAGACGTGCGTCGGGAACTCTCAATGTCAATACGATCATCGCAGCGACGAGCGCGGCGCCGACGAAAATCACGAGGATTTCCCCAGTGCGCGGAGACACCTCCCATTGGCCCACACCCTCTATTCGCAAACCCATGATCATGGGGAACACGTGGGTGAAGAAGATCGAAAGTCGTGTCGAGTAGGGGGCGGGACTACTCGGCACGCCGGTGCTCAACGTGGCAAAACCGTCCCTCACGCTGGCGATGATCCAGGGAAGAGCGCCGACAATTCCTGCACACAGGCAGACAATGACCCGCTTCACGATCTCGACGCTGGCGTGTGCGCGTAGGCTCAGGACAACGAAGACTGCGCTCGGTAGGGTGAAGTACAACGTTTCGGGCGTGGCCCACCACCCGAGACCCATGGTGAGGCCAAGCAACATCCAATCTCTCACGAGATCTTTGCCATTGCTTCTGGCGGTCTGGATTATCCGGACCGAGATCCAAACCACGAGGAGTCCGAGAAGTAGCCCAACCTGATGAAAGCCATATTCCTTCGTGGAGTTCCAAACGTTCGACTCGGGCCATATGAAACTGAGCGTTGCCGCCACGACAGCAGCTGCTGGAGCAAACAGTCGTAGACCGATGCGCCAAACCACCATGCATGCCAGAAGAGCGAGAAGTGCAGGTGTCGCATTCAGGACAAAAGATGATGAACCAAAAAGCAGGAACATCACAGCCACCACGTACGGTTCTACGCCGCCGTAGTCCTGTCCCCAGAAGAAGGTCGAAAAGTGCCCGTGAAGGATTTGGCGGGCGTTGAGTCCAACGGTCGCCTCATCCGAGTTGAGACCGGAGTAGCCCAAGAGCCAGATGCGAAGGTAGACCGCGATCGCGAGACTGGCAACAATGAGGATCGCGAATCCGTAGGTTTCGACGATGTCCCGCAACCTGAGCACGATCGCATTCGGCGCCGACTCCTCTTGCAGCGGCGTGGTGACGGTCATTCGCGAGCTCGTCCTTTCATCTACGACAATTTTGGCTTGGTGGTCACTGTTGATGTCGGACGAGGGACCACCCAGATCCCGACTGCAACTCACGGCTCGGTCGGGACCTGTGAAGCATGATTGTCCGTAGAGACAGAGCCGTTCCAGGCTGGGCCAGCATGGTTCTGTCTTGCATGGTTTTGGTGTCCGGTGCCGGCTGCTCTCATGATTCGATCAGCGCCGACGGGCACCGGGGGCACGTCTGATCAGCGAGAACGTTCCAAGCATGGCAGAATCAGCGCGTGATCACCGAGCACGCACTGCTCGACGTGGTCGCCGGGCGCGAGGCGGCGTTCGTCGAGTCGATGGAGCGGGCCAAGGCGATCATCGCGGCCAGTCCCGGCTTCGTCTCGCTACGCGTCGAGCGCTGCGTGGAGCGCCCGAGCTGCTTCCTGCTCCTGGTGGAGTGGGAGCGCCTCGAAGACCACACCGAGGGGTTCCGGGACTCGGCGGCCTACCAGGACTGGCGCGCCACCCTGCACCACTTCTACGACCCGTTCCCCGTGGTGGAGCACTTCGAGGGTGTCGTCACCGCCTGAACCGCGACGACGCCGGCGGTGGGCGCGGGTTCAGCCGGACGGCCCGACGAACATGTCGAGGCACCCCTCGAGCCCGACGATCTCGATGTCGTCGCGACGACGTCGTTCCCAGGCGTCGCGACCCAGGCGGAAACGGATCGTGCGGCCCGAACCGTCGCGCCGTGGTCCCCTGGCCTCACCGTTCTCCTCGTAGCCCACCGCCCGCGAGGTGGCCAGCGAGGCCACGTTGTCCTCGAAGGCGCCGCTGAGCGCCTCCTCTGCGCCGAGGCCGGCAAAGGCCAGGTGCAGGATCGCCTCGCGCATCTCGCGCCCGAGCCCCTGCCCCTGGTGGGCACGCCCCAGCCACGAGCCGGTCTCGACGGACCGGACGGCGCGAAAGCGCTCGGCGCCGAGATCCTGCACGCCGACGACCAGCCCGTCCACGTAGGCGGCGCCGGTGAACGTCCACTTCTCGGGCGACCAGTTGGCGCGGTGCCGCCACATCCATTGCGCAGCCTCCCGCGCCCGCTGCTCCGGCTCGGTGTCGGTCCAGGGGAAGAAGAACGGCATCGTTCCGGGTTCGTGGATACCCGCGTCGACGAGCTCGACGAAATCGGCGAGCTCCTCTTCCCGGAGCAGGCGCAGCTCCAGGCGCGGCGTGCGGACGACGAGATCGAACAGAGGCCAGAACCTCGTCGGCCCCTTTTCCGCCACGGCGTCAGCCCCCGGGCTGGTACACGCCGAACTCGCCGCGCAGGACATCGGCCACCTCGCCCAGGGTGGCCATCGCCTTGAGGGCCGCCTTCATCGGCACGAGCAGGTTGCCCTCCCCCTTGGCCGTCTCGGCCACGTCGGCCAATGCCCGGTCCACCGCAGCCTGGTCGCGCTCGGCCCGCACCGACCTCGTCCTGTCGATCTGGAGCTGCTGGAGCTCGACGTCGATCGGGAACACCTCGGCGGGCTCGGCGTCGGCGTCGGTGAACTTGTTGACGCCGACCACGATCTTCTCCCCGTCGTCGACCGCCTTGGCGAAGCTGTACGCGGCCGCCTCAATCTCCTCCTGCATGAACCGGGCCTCAATGGCGGCCACGGCGCCGCCGAGCTGCTCTATCCGCTCCAGGTAGGCGTCGGCCGCCGCCTCGACCTCGTCGGTGAGCGACTCCACGAAGTACGAGCCCGCCAGCGGGTCGACCGTGTCGGCCACGCCGGACTCGAACCCGACGATCTGCTGCGTTCGCAGGGCGACCTTGGCCGCCCGGGTCGTGGGAAGCCCGAGCGCCTCGTCGAAGCCGTTGGTGTGCAGGCTCTGGGTGCCGCCCAGTGCGGCGGCCAGGCTCTGGACGGTGACCCGGACGATGTTGTTCTCCGGCTGCTGTGCGGTCAGGGTCGACCCGCCGGTCTGGGTGTGGAAGCGGAGCATCTTGGAGCGCTCGTCCTTGGCGCCGAAGCGCTCGGTCATGATGCGCGCCCACATCCGGCGTGCCGCCCGGTACTTGGCCACCTCCTCGAAAAGATTGTTGTGCGCGTTCCAGAAGAAGGAGAGCCGGGGCGCGAACGCGTCGACGTCCATACCGGCCGCGATGGCTGCTTCGACGTAGGCGATGCCGTTGGCCAGCGTGAAGGCGATCTCCTGCACCGCAGTCGAGCCGGCCTCACGGATGTGGTAGCCCGAGATCGAGATCGTGTTCCAGCTGGGGAGGTTGGCGGCGCAGTAGGCGAACGTGTCGACGATGAGGCGCATGGAGGGCCGGGGCGGGTAGATGTAGGTGCCCCGGGCGATGTACTCCTTCAAGATGTCGTTCTGGATGGTGCCGCGGATCTTGTCCCCCGGCACACCCTGCTCCTCGGCCACGAGTTGGTACAGGAGCAGCAGGATGGCGCCGGTGGCGTTGATCGTCATGGAGGTGGTGACCTTGTCCATCGGGAGGTCCGCCATGAGGAGACGCATGTCGGCCAGGGAGTCGATGGCCACGCCCACCTTGCCCACCTCTCCCTCCGCCCGGGCATGATCCGAGTCGTAGCCCATCTGGGTCGGCAGGTCGAAGGCGCACGAGAGGCCGGTCTGGCCCGCATCGAGGAGGAACTTGAAGCGTTGGTTGGTCGCTTCGGCCGAGCCGAAGCCGGCGTACTGGCGCATGGTCCACAACTTCGAGCGGTACATCTGAGGGTGGACGCCCCGGGTGAAGGGGAACGAGCCCGGCTCCCCCAGCTGGGCGCTCGGGTCCCAGCCCCCGAGGTCGTCCGCCCGGTAGACGGGGTGGATGGCGATGCCCGAGTCGGTGCGGCGCTCGGTGCTGCGCGGCGGGTCCTGCTTCTCCTGGGTCACAGCCCCCAGGCTACGGAAGATCCGGGTGGCCAGGCCATACGGGTCAGACTACGGCCGTGGACGACGCCCCGGGACCCGCTTTCTCGCACTTCGGGATCTGCGTGAGCGACCTCGAGCGGTCGGTGCGCTTCTACTGCGGTGCGCTCGGCTTCGAGCGGGCCGAGTCGCACGCCATCGGGTCCGAGTTCGCCAAGCTGATGGACCAGCCCGACGTCGCGGTGACCTCGCAGTTCATCCGGCGCGGGCCGACCGCCATTGAGCTCCTGGCCTTCCGGGAGCCCGTGCCCTTCGGCCCACGCGAGCGGCGGGCCGTCAATCAGCTCGGCCTGACCCACCTGTCCTTCCGGGTGCGCGACGTGGCGGGGACCGCGGCGCGGATCGTGGAGCTCGGTGGCGCCGTCGTCGAGTCGAGCCGCACGACCATCGACCTCGGGGGAACGACTCTCCAGTTCGTCTACTGCACGGACCCCGACGGGGTCCGCGTGGAGCTGATGGATCTCGGCGGCTGATCGGGTACGGGGCCTGCCGCGGCGGCCTCGGCCAGCGCCTGCGCGTCGAGCTCGCGGTCGATGCGCACCGCGCTGCGCTCATCCATGTGCATCCAGCGCAGGGCGACGGGGATCATCGGCCAGAGCATCAGCGTGTCGCCCACCACCCACATGACGGAACCGCCGATGTGGAGGTCGACCACGTAGGACGGGCCCCAGGTGCGGTGGGTGGCGAAATAGGCGGGGAACAGCTCCTTGGTCGCGCCGGCCAGCGACAGGCCGGTGAAGGTGTCGATCGGGATGGCCATGAACAGGTAGAAAAACTGCAGCGCGGGGTGGAGGCGGTAGCAGTTGGGGTCGTTGCCAAAGATCTGCCGCCAGAACAGGTAGCCCACGAGCAAGAACGCCAGGTGCTCCGCGTTGTGCACGTTCTCCTGGGTGAGCGTGTAGTTGTACCAGACCGTCAGGTGGCTCACCGGGATCACGACGGCGTACAGCACGAACGCCACGATCGGGTTCCCCAGGAACCTGGCGACACGGGAGCGCAACGCCTCGGTGACGACGAGGTGGGCGGTGCCGGTGGTGGAGCGCCAGGCCAGCTCCAGGGGGGAGGCGATGGCGAAGAGCGGAGCAGCCACCATGATCAGGAGCAGGTGCTGCACCATGTGGTCCCAGAACAGCTCGCCGTCGTAGACCCCGACGAAGCTGAAGATGGCCACCCCGGTGGTGAACAGCGCACCGATCCACGCCGCCGTCTTGCCGACCGACCAGGGGTGGCGCGGGTGCAGGGCGTTGTTCCGCCGCACGCCCCACAGGTAGAGGGCGAGGGCGGCCAGGATCATGGCCACCGGGACGAAGTCGAACTGCGTGGAGAAGAGCTGTGAACCGTTCAGCGGGGGGAGGCCCGCGTCGGACAGCGCGGCGATCACCTCAAGACGGTACCGCCGACCTCAGCCGTGCTGCCAGACGCGCTGGGAGATGCCCCGTTTTCCGTAGAGGGCGGCCGCATCGAGGAGCCCCAGATCTTCGTCGGTGAGGCGCCACCCCAGCGCCCCCGCGTTCTGCTCGGCCTGGTCCTTGTTCTTGGCCCCCGGGATCGGCACGGCGCCCTTGGCGATGAGCCAGGCCAGCGCGACCTGGCTCGGGGTACGGTCGTCGTGGGCCTCGCCGATGCGGCGCAGCAGGGCCACCGCCTTGTCCACCTCGACCATGGGGTGGGCCGCGAAGGAGCGGCCCCGCGGCGGGGGGTTGGCCTCCGAGTACTTGCCGGTCAGGCGGCCCTGTCCGATGGGCGAGTAGGCCAGGGGGACGACGCCGAGCTCGCGGCAGGTGCTGATGAGCCCGACCCGGAGCGGCATGGCGCGCAGCAGGGAGAACTCCACCTGGTTGCTGGCCAGCCGGAGGCCCCGCGTGCGCAGCGCGGCGTCCATGGCGCGGGTCTCCTTCGACGAGTAGTTGGACACGCCGACCGCCTTGACCAGACCCTCGGCGTGGGCGGCGGCCAGCGCCTCGGCCAGCGCGTCGTGCGAGCGCAGCGAGATGGGGCCGTGGATCTGGTACAGGTCGATGGAGCCGATCCCCAACCGCTCGCGCGAGTGCCGTGCCGCCGAGAGCAGGGCCGAGCGCACGTTGAGCTTCCACGGGCTCGGCATGAACTTCGACGCGACGACGACCCGGCTGCGCACGGACGGGTCGGCCGCCAACAGACGGCCGATGATGCGCTCACTCTCGCCGCCGCCGTAGACCTCGGCCGTGTCGAAGAGGACGACACCGGCCTCGATGCTCGCGTCCCACGCCTCGTGGATGCTCGACTCGGTGAGCGACTGGTCGTAGCCGCCCATGCCCCAGGTGCCCTTGTCGCCCCAGGCCCACGTGCCCACGCCCAGCGGGGGGATGGAGACGTCCGTGCCGGCGAGCGTGATGCGGTCGCCGGCCTGCGGTGCCGAGGTGTCGCTCACGATCAGGCTCCGACCCACCCGAGGTGCGCCTCGACGGCCGCCCGCCACTCGACGGGATGCGTCAGCTGCGGCGAATGGTAGGCGCCGTCGATCATGGTCAGGCGGCCGTCGGCCACCTCCGCCGCCAGGTCCGGCGCCTGGCCGGCCAGCGGGTGATCGTGCTCGCCGACGATGACGGTCGTCGGCTGGGAGATGGACGGGAGGCGGCTGCGCAACGATCCGGCCCCGTCGGGTTCGTCGGCCCACAGCGCAGACCCGAGCCCCTTCATGGCGTAGGCGTCCATGCCGGCGAAGATGGCGTCCTTCTCCTGCTGCCACTCGGGCGGCACGGTGGCGGCGATCAGCTTGTCCTCGGGCCCGCCAAAGTTCAGCGTCGGCGGCATGCCGCGGGTCGGATCGAACGCCTCGATGTAGCTGCGCACCAGGGTGCGGACCTTCTCGTCCTCGGGCTGGAACGACCACGCGCTGGTGTCCATGAGGATCAGCGAGCGGACCAGCTCCGGGCGCTCGAGGACCATGGTCATGACGACCCGGCCCCCCATGGAGTGGCCGAGCAGGTCGACGGGCCCGTCGGACACGGCGACGATCAATGCCGCCAGGTCATCGGCCAGCTGGTCGATGGTGTAGCCGTCGAGGGTGCCCGTCTTGGTGGAGTGGCCGTGACCCCGTTGATCGAGCGTGACGACGCGCCGGTGCGCTGCCAGCGCGTCGACCTGCAGCGAGAAGTCGTGCGAGGACCCGGTGAACCCGTGGCAGAGCACGAACGTCGGCAGCCCCGCCGGACTGCTCCCCCGCTCGGACCACGCCAATTCGACGCCGTTGACCTGCACCGTCCTTGCCGAGGCCGTCTGTGTCATGGCACCTGTCTAGCTGCTGTCCGGGTGCGCCCGCTTGGTGGATCCCGCCCCGTCGGCCCCTACCCCGAGTCGACCGAGAGCGACTGCACGGCCGACGGCGGGGCCGGAGAGCTCTCGCTCTGGACCGACGCCACGGACGCCCCGGGGCTGGCCGACACGTTGGTGCACGAGCGCGCCTGTTCCAGGCCGCCAGCGCGCTGGTCGCCTCGTCGCCCGAGAGCGGTTGGGGCAGATCGTCGACGATCAGCGCGGGGCGCCACGTCACCTGGTCGACGTGCCGGCCCGTGACCGTGATGACGAGCGAACCGCTGGCGTTCTCGGGCGGCGAGTTGTCGTAGAAGGCGAAGTTGCCGAGGCCATAGTCGACGTAGGCCGAGCCCAGGTAGCCGCCTCCGAGCAGCACGTGGGCGTGGGTGCCCACCACGATGTCTGCGCCGGCCTGCACCAGCACCTGGGCCAGCGGCTCCTGCAGCGGGTTGGGGCACGCATCGAGCTCGGTGCCCCAGTGGAGGTAGACGATCACGGTGTCGGCCGTCTTGCGCGCCGCCTCCACCGCGGCGACGAGGTCGTTCACGTCGTAGGCGGACGCCAGGCCGGGCTGCGTCGCGGTCGCCGTCCACGCCGTCTGCAGGTCGGAGTCGATGACCTGGGTCGCCGCGATGATCGCGATGCGCTGTCCGTGGATCGTCGTGGTGTAGGGGGTGTAGGCCTGCGCCGCGTTCTGGCCGATGCCGAGGATCGTGTAACCCGTCTGGGCCCGGGTGGCGAGCGCCGTCTGCAGGCCGGGCGGGCCGCAGTCCTCTCCGTGGTTGTTGGCTTCGGTGATCAGCGTCACGCCGGCGCCCTTGAACGCGGTCACCACGGACGGCGGCGCGTAGAAGACGTACTGCTTCGGCTGCGCGTCCGGGCAGGTGCCGTCGGTCAGCGCCGACTCGTAGTTGACCATCGTCAGGTCGGCACCCGAGAGCAGCTGGGGCACCGTCGGCCCCAGGGCGTCGGCCGGGTCGGCGGCCAGCCGGTCGCCCGAGGTTGGTCCCGGCCGGGAAGTGGACGTCACCCCCGAAGGCGACGGTCACGGACTGCCCGTCACCCTGCCAGTCCGGATCGAGGCGGGGGTTCCCCGCCCGGGGCGGTGGTGACCCGTGATGGTGGCCCGCCCCGCCGTGGCTCTGCCCGGCGGCCGAGGGATGCCCCCGCCGCGGGTCGACACCAGGACGAGGGCGAGGGCGAGCGCCACCAGGCCCACGACCCAGAGGCGCCGATTGCGCTTGACCCGCCGGGAGGTCAGTCCGGGCGGCCCCGGCGGCCGGCGCGGCCCCGGCGGCGGTGCCGGCGCAGCCTCGGGAGCGGGGCGCGTGAGCAGATCGGTCGGGGACGTGCGGACAGCTCTAGGCACGGGGCGGGCCGCGGCCCGGGGGCGTCAGTGCCGCGTGCGGCATGCAGAGATCGTCGTACTCGGCGATGACGATCTCGCCGGCGTCGGGCCCGCAGGCCGGGCAGGCCGGGTCGCGGCGCACCTTGAAGGTGCGGAACGACTCCTCCAGCGCGTCGTAGGCGAGCAATCGGCCGATCAGCGGGTCGCCCAACCCGAGGAGCACCTTGATGGTCTCGACGGCCTGAATCGATCCGATGATGCCGGGCAGCACACCCAACACCCCGGCCTCGGAGCACGACGGCGCCAGCTCGGCCGGGGGAGGCTCGGGGATGAGGCAGCGGTAGCAGGGACCGTTGTAGGGGTCGAACACGGTGACCTGTCCCTCGAACCGGAAGATGGAGCCGTGGATCACCGGGATCCGCTTGAGCAGCGAGGCGTCGTTCACGAGATAGCGGGTCGGGAAGTTGTCCGTTCCGTCGACGATGGCGTCGTAGCCGTCGATGATGTCGAGGATGTTGTCCGCGCCGAGCCGCACGTCGTAGGTGACGACGTTCACGTCGGGGTTGAGCGCCGTCAGGGACTTCTTGGCCGAGTCGACCTTGCGGTCGCCCACCCGGTCCATGTTGTGCAGGATCTGGCGCTGCAGGTTGGACTCGTCGACAACGTCCATGTCGATGATCCCGATCGTGCCCACGCCGGCGGCGGCCAGGTAGAGGGCGGCCGGCGACCCCAGGCCACCCGCTCCCAGAAGGAGGACCTTCGAGCCGAGCAACTTCAGCTGACCCACCTCACCGACCTCGGGCAGGAGGAGGTGGCGCTGGTAGCGGTTGCGCTGGGCCGGGGTCAGGGTCTGCGGCGCCGCCCACGGACGGCCGTCGTCCTTCCACTTGTTGAACCCGCCGACGAGCGACTGCACGTCGGTGTAGCCGAGGTCGCCCATGGTCTTGGCGGCGAAGGCCGAGCGCACCCCGCCGGCGCAGTAGACGACGATCGGGCCCTCCTTGTCGGGGAGCTTCCCCTCCACCTGGAACTCGAGGTGGCCGCGGGGCAGGTGGACCGCGTTGGGGATGGCGCCCTGCTCGTACTCGTCGGGCTCCCGGACGTCGAGGAACGTGACCCCGCCGCCCTCGAGCAGGGCCTGCGCGTCGGGCTGTCCCACCTCGCGGATGGACGCCTTGGCCTCGTTCAAAAGGTCTCGGGGAGTGGTCACGCTCGAACCTCCGGGTGGCGCCGGACCCTCTGCCCGACCTGCCACGAACTGTTAAACACTACCAGCGGGGTCAACATTCCCCCGTTGAACGGGCGCAAGCCCCGTGCGGCTCCCGGCGGTGGGAGACTGCCGGCCGATGGAGCTCCACGACGCCATCCGCCGACGCCATATGGTGCGGAGCTTCTCGTCGGAGTCCATCGAATCCGCCGTGATCGACCGCCTCCTCGACGCCGCCCTCCGCAGCCCGACCGCCGGCAACACGGGCGGCACCGCATGGGTCGTGCTCGAGGGACCCGAACAGACCGCCACCTTCTGGGACGCCACCACCGACGAGGGTTGGCGAACCCGTAACCCCGGCCGTGCGGCAGGCCTGCAGCGAGCGCCGGTGGTGCTCCTCGCCTACTCCTCGCCCGATGCCTACGCCGCCCGCTATGCCGAACCCGACAAGTCGGACCTCCGCCTCGCCGCCGGCGACTGGCCGGTGCCCTACTGGTTCGGCGACGCCGCCTTCGGCGTGATGGCGGTGCTTCTCGGTGCCGTCGACGCCGGCCTCGGGGCCTGCATCCTCGGGGCCTTCCGCGGCGAGGAGCCGCTGGCCGAGGTCCTCGGCGTGCCGGCGGGATGGTTGCTCTTCTGCGCCGTGGCGGTCGGGCGGCCCGACGGCAACGACCGCCCCTCACCCTCGCTCGAGCGATCCCGCCCGGCGCTCGCCTCGCGCCTCCACCGGGGTCGCTGGTAAGGGGACGACAGACGCGGGCTCGGCGCGACCGTGCGGCGTCGGAGACCTGCAGGTGGTCCGACGGAGGAGGTGTGCCGACTTATAGTGCGGGCCCATGACCTCGTCAGAGGCCCACCTCTGTCGCGTCGTGCCCCCTTCACTCGTCGGTTGTCCCGAACTCGCCGTGGTGGTCGGAATCCGTCGATGACGACCCAAACCACCGACGAGCGGCGGGTCGATCAGGATCCCTCCCCGGCACCACGACGAACGTACTGGCTCGGCGCGACGCGTCCGGCAATCGTCGTGCACGTCCTGAGTCTCGTCGCCGGCCTCGCGGTGCTGCTGCACGAGAACCGCCACCTGTGGTTCTTCGGTGACGACTGGGAGTTCATCGTGAACCGGGGCCTGCACCACCCGAACCTGAGCATTTGGCAGCCTCACAACGAACATTGGTCGACGCTGCCGATCCTGTTGTACAGGCTCCTCTTCACCCTGTTCGGCCTCAACCACTTCCCCTACATCCTCCTGGCGATCCTGGCCCACCTGGCGTTGGCGCACCTGTTGTGGCGCACCTGCCTGCGCGAGGGCGTGGACGCCTGGATCGCCACTGCGTTTGCCGCTGTCTTCGTGTTCCTCGGCTCGGGGGCCGAGAACCTGACGTGGGCCTTCCAGATCACGTTCGTCGGCAGCCTGGTCTTCGGTTACGTCGCGCTCGAGGTCGCTCGGCGCGAGGAATCTCTAGGCGTCGACGTCGCCGTCTCACTCCTCTTGCTGTGCTCGCTGATGTGCTCGACCGTCGGGGACGCCATGGTCGTCGCCGTCGGTGTGTTCCTGATCGTCACGCGCGGTTGGTGGAGCGGGCTACGACCACTCATCGTTCCGGTCGGCTGCTACCTGCTGTGGTACGGACTGGTCGGTCACCACGCGGTGGCCGGGGATCAGGTGGGCCTGACGGCCCTCTTGAATGCCCCCGGCTTCATCTGGAGCGGCCTGGCCGCCGCCTTAGGCAACACCTTCGGTCTCCCCACGGCGGGCGGCGCACTGCTCGTCGGCCTGCTGGCGTGGACGATCTACGCCTTCCCGCAGCTGTACCGTGCGCACGCCGCCGTCGTGGGCCTGGGACTCGGTGCTGGCGTGTTCTACCTCCTCGTGGCGCTCGGGCGCTCCACCGCGGGGGGTTCGAGCGACATCTCCCGCTACGTCTACGTCGCGATGGCCCTGTTGATTCCGCTCTTGGCGACCCTCGTCTCGTCGATCAGGAGGCCCGCCGTCGAACTGCGGATTCCGGTTATCGCCATCCTGCTGATCGTTCTGGTGGCGAATCTCGGGCTCCTCAGGACCTTCGTCGCCGGCCGCGCCACCATCGTGCAACCACAAGAGGAGCAGATCCGCACCACGGCGAGCTTGCTCGCGCAGGGGGTGCCGAGCCTCGTCCCCAGGCCCATCGCTTACTCGCCCGATCTCACCACGAACGCCCTGCGGGAGTTCGTCCGCTCGGGGCAACTCCCCGATGTACCCGTCTCGGGGGTCCAACGCGTCCAGGACGAAGCTGCGATCGACGTCGCGAGCAGCCCGGAACCCGACTTTGCGGATCCACTCAGCATCATCGGCACCAACGACGTCACGGTGAGCCCGGCGCCGGAGGGGTGTTCGGTCGTCGTGGCAACGGGGCCGAACCCGAGTCTCGTGTTGGCGACGCCACACTCGGGGGGCTCCCTGGTCATTGCAGGAGCTCCCGACGCACAGCTCGGGACCTCCGTCGTCAACGGTTCCCAGGTCGCTGCCGGGCCGACCGTCACCTTGGACGCCGGCGGGCGGTCCGTCTTGAACTCGGAGCTGCGCGACGGTCACCTGATCCTGGCGCCGGCGGCCGGGACCAGGACCGTGACCTGTCATCCCGGGTGAGAAGTGAGATCCGCGCACGGGACGACGGCGACCCAACCCGGCGGGCTGATCTCGAGGGCGTGTGCGCCTGTCGTCTGGCCGCGACAGGCGAGTCGTGCCTGCGCAACTTCGTGACCCCAAAGGGCCCTCCGGTGCGCTCATTGGCTGTCCGGAAGTCGATCACCCAGACCGGGATCAGGACGGCACAGCAGAGCGCGATCCCGAGGGAGCGAACGGGGAATCGGGAGGCGATCGGGACCCACGTCGCTTCGGCGATGACGGCGCCCCAGATCAGCAGGATCGGCGTTGCCAGATATCTTCCTCCGGCCACCACCGGCGTGCTGAACATCGCCGGGCCGACGCCCCTGACCCACACCGACACGACGAGCACCAGGACCGAGAACGACAACGAGGTGATCACGAAAACCAGGAGGCGCCGCCGGCGGAGCACCACCGCGATGCCGAGAACCGCAAGCAACAGCACCTCGCCCAACACGGGCCAGAACCAGCTCTGTGACGACACGACGGAGTCTGTGATCCGGTTTCCGCCGATCCACCCGATGCCGAGCCTGTCCCCCACGATCTTGGGTATCCCGTACGTCGACGCGGTGGCGAACGCGCTGTGGCCGCCGGCGATGAGGACGCCGATGACCTGGTAGATCAAGCCCACACCGAGTCCGAGCGGGGCCGAGCATTCCCGCCAACCCAGGATGTAGAACCTGGCCAGCGCGAGAGGCAGGAAGAGCCCGACCAGCGGGTCCGATCCCGCCGACAGAAAGCAGATGACCCCCGCCGCGATGGCGCCGATCAACGTCCGGGGTCGCCACAAGAGAGCCCAGAACGTGGCAAAGAAGAACCACCAGGGCGCGTCGACCACGTTGTTGAGCAGCTCCCCGGTCGCCAGGGGCAACAGGACCATCGCTCCCACCAACAGGCTCCGCCCTGCCGACGACGGGATGATGCCGCGCGATGCATGGAACACGAAGAGCGCGAGAGCGGCCAGGCTCGCCGCCCCCACGATGGCCGCGGCGCCGGCCACGTCCGCCGGCGGGAGGATGCTCACCCAGTCGAACATCAACCGCGGGAAGAGCTGCAAGTAGCCGGCGTAGGGGGTGAAGAGGGCTCCGAGGACCGAGTGCGTCAGGGCCTGGGGGTAGAAGATCATGCCGTCTTCGGCCCAGATCGTGTCGGTCGGTGGAGCACCCGATTGGCGGAGGAGTGACACCGCGGTCAGAGCAAAGAAGGCCGTGCCGTAGGCGAGCACGATGACCCTGCGTGATCGATTCGACCGGGCAGAGGGTTCGAACAGCAGGCGCAGATTCGGAGCACGAGGCGGTGCGTGACGTGCCATCGTCACCTCTCGGCCCGCCGTCTGTGGATCCATCAACCTGACCGGTCATGGCGCGCCACGTGGTGGGGCTCCCGCGCCGCTCGAGCCGCGACACGCAACCACCCCGCCGCGGTGCGGTCCCACGTCAATCGCCTGGCTCGACGAAGGGCGCGAGCTCGCAGCCGCCTCGCAGCACCCGGATGCCGTATGAGGTCGACCAGTGCCTCTTCGACAGCCGCGGCCGTCGGTTCCACCACCGATCCACCCCGCCCCACGACTTCTGGAAGGGAGCCGCGGTTCGACACCACGACAGCTGCCCCCGTCGCCATGGCCTCGAGCGGGGTGAGCCCGAAGCCTTCCGACGTGCTCGGCTGGCAGACGGCGTCCGCACCGGACATGAGGGCGCTCAGCTGTTGGTCCGGCGGATCGATGAAGCGCACCACTCGACCGGGAAAACCGGGGAGCTCGGCAATGGCCTCCGCCTCCAGGTCTGACGAATCGGGCCGATCGGGGGCGGGCGCCGCGACGAGAACGAGCACATGTGGACAGCCTCGTTCGGCCAGTCCCGTCACCGCTCGGCGAACGGCGCCAAGGTTCTTGCGTGGGTGCAGGGAGGCCGCAAACAGCACGTAGGGACGATCCTCCCCGATCCGCTCGCGGACCAGGGCGCGGCCGACGGTCCGTCGTCCGGGTGGAAGGTCGCCAGGTTGACGCCGAATGGAACGACGTGGACACGCTCGGGTGGCACGCCGTAGGCCCGGACGATCTGGTGCTTTGAGGTGAGGGCGCCCGTGACGATGTGATCGGCCCGCATGACCCCGGCCTCCGTCAAGGGTGCGATGGTGTCCGACGAATCCCGGCGCGTGCTCACGATCGAACTCGGGCCTGCCCCAGTTGACTTCGTAGACACACGCGACGACGGGCCCCTCGACGCCGGGATCCCCGCTGTGACCGTCCGCGATCCACACGTCGGGTTGCTGGTCGGCGGTGACGATCTCGGCCAACTCGCCGAGCTTGGGCAACACCTCCGTCCAGACGCGGCCGTAGCCGGTGTGAGGAGGAAAGTCGAACATGCTGATGATCCACGCCGAGCCGGAGCAATGGGCACCGTTGCCCCCGATTGAGGTGACGCAAGGCGGCTTCGATCAAGAGCCTGCGACAGAAGGATCTGATCGGTTGGGCCTTTTCATTCCTTCGACAGCCGGTGCTCCGGCCCCTCCTGCCAGCGTGCCATCGCCCACAACAGGTCCGACAACCGGTTCAGGTAGGCCACGACGAAGGAGCCCTCGGCCGGCTCGGTCACGGCGATGCGCTCGGCGCGGCGCACGATCGTGCGCGCCAGGTCGAGCGCGGCGGCGACCCGGTTCTCCCCCGGCACGGTGAAGTCGCTCGGCATGTCGAAGCGGGCCAGGAGATCGTCGATCCCCGCCTCGAGCGCGGCCACCATGTCCTCGGTCACCAGGGTCGAGCCCGCCTGGAGCTTGCGAGCGGTTCTCCGGGGCGGTGGCCACCTCCGCCATCAGCACGTAGAGGTCGCGGGCCAGCGCCGTCAGACGGTCGTTGGCCTCGGACCCGGCCGGCGTCTCGGCACGGGCCAGACCGATGGCGGCCTGGGCCTCGTCGACGGCACCGTTGAGCTCGATACGCCGCGAGTCCTTGCGCACCCGCCCGCCGAAGAGCAGACCCGTCGTCCCGTCGTCGCCCTTCTTGGTGTAGATCCTCGGCGCCATCGGGCCGGATGCTACCGGCGCCGTTCCGGAGTGCCGTGAGGGCCGCCGGTATCCTGTGGGGGTGGTGGCTCCCTCTCCCGAACTCCTCGGTCGGCTCGACCCGTCTGCCTCCACGTACCTGCAGGCGCTGCGCGACCGGGTCGTCATCTTCGACGGCGCCATGGGGACGAACCTGCAGCTGCTCGGCCTCGGCCCGGACGACTTCGGCGGGCCCGAGCTCGAAGGGTGCAACGAGTGGCTCGTCGAGACGCGCCCGGACCTGGTGGCCCAGGTGCACCGCTCCTTCTTCGAGGTCGGCTGCGACGTGGTCGAGACCGACACCTTCGGCTCGACCTCGGTCGTGCTGGCCGAGTACGGGCTGGCCGACCGCGCCCGCGAGCTCACCCGCAGGGCCGCCGAGCTGGCCTGCGCCGTCCGCGACGAGTTCGCCACGCCCGAGCGGCCGCGCTGGGTGGCGGGCTCCATGGGCCCCGGCACCAAGTTCCCCACCCTCGGGCACATCTCGTACGCCGAGTTCCGGGACGCCTACGAGGAGCAGGCCCTCGGCCTGCTCGAAGGGCGGCGTCGACCTCCTGTTGATCGAGACGCAGTTCGACATGCTCTCGATCAAGGCCGCCGTCAACGGCGCCCGGCGCGCCATGGTGGCGCTCGACCGCTACGTGCCGCTGCAGACGCAGGTGACGATCGAGCTGACGGGCCGCATGCTGCCCGGCACCGAGATCGGCGCCGCCCTCACCGTGCTCGATGCCATGCAGGTCGACGTCGTCGGCCTCAACTGCGCCACCGGCCCGGTCGAGATGAGCGAGGCGCTGCGCCACCTGTCGGGGGCCAGCCGCGTCCCCATCGCCTGCGTCCCCAATGCGGGACTCCCGTCGGTGGTCGACGGCAACATGCACTACGACCTGACGCCCGAGGACCTGGCCGAGCACCTGCACCGGTTCGTCACCGAGTTCGGCGTGTCCGCCATCGGCGGGTGCTGCGGGACCACGCCGGCCCACCTGGCCGCCGTCGTGGCGCGCTGCGCCGACGCCGTCCCCGCCGGCGCGCACGCCGGTCCACGAGCCCGCCGCCGCCTCCATCTACACCTCGGTCCCGTTCAAGCAGGACACCTCCTTCCTCGTCGTCGGCGAGCGCACCAACGCCAACGGCTCCAAGGCGTTCCGCGAGGCCATGCTGGACGCCGACTGGGACACCTGCGTCGCCATGGCGCGCGACCAGGTGAAGGAGGGCTCGCACCTGATCGACGTCTGCGTCGACTACACGGGCGCCGACGGCGTGGCGGACATGACCGAGGTGGCGAGCCGGCTGTGCACGCAGTCGAGCGTGCCGCTCATGGTCGACTCCACCGAGGGCCCGGTCGTGCGGGCCGCGCTGGAGTGGATCGGCGGCCGGCCCATCCTCAACTCGGTCAATCTGGAGGAGGGCGACGAGCCGGGCACACGGCTCGACACGTTCCTCCGGCTCGCCCGCGAGTTCGGGGCCGCCGTCGTCTGCACCTGCATCGACGAGGAGGGCCAGGCCCGCACGGCGGAGTGGAAGCTGCGGGCGGCCCGCAACATCCGCGACATCGCGGTCGAGCGCTACGGCCTGGCGCCCGAGGATCTGCTCTTCGACCCGCTCGCCCTGCCGCTCTCGACGGGCATGGAGGAGAGCCGGGACGACGGGATCGAGACGATCGAGGGCATCCGCGCCATCAAGACGGAGCTGCCCGGCGTCTCCACCATTCTCGGGCTCTCCAACGTGTCCTTCGGGCTGAACCCCGCCGCCCGCCAGGTGCTCAACTCCGTGTTCCTGCACGAGTGCGTGGAGGCCGGCCTCGACTCGGCCATCGTGCACACGTCCAAGATCCTCCCGCTGTCGCGCATCGAGGAGCGGGCGAAGGAGGTCTGCCTCGACCTCGTCTACAACCGCCGCACCGACGACTACGACCCGCTGCAGGAGCTCCTGGCGCTGTTCGAGGGCGTCAAGGTCAATGCCGGTGCGGCCGACGAGCACCTCGACTGGCCGGTGGACCGCCGCCTGTCCCAGCGCATCATCGACGGCAACCGCAACGGGCTCGAGGGCGACCTGACCGAGGCGCTCGAGTCGGATCTCGAAGCCCTCGCCATCGTGAACGACATCCTGCTCGAGGGCATGAAGGTCGTCGGCGAGCGCTTCGCTTCGGGCGAGATGCAGCTGCCCTTCGTGCTGCAGTCGGCCGAGACGATGAAGTCCGCGGTGGCCTTCCTCGAGCCCCACATGGAGAAGGCGGACCAGGGCGGCAAGGGCACCGTCGTGCTGGCCACCGTCAAGGGCGACGTGCACGACATCGGGAAGAACCTGGTCGACATCATCCTGACCAACAACGGTTACGACGTGGTCAACCTCGGGATCAAGGTCGGAATCAACGAGATGGTCAGCGCGGCTCGAGGAGCACAAGGCCGACGCCATCGGCATGAGCGGGTTGCTGGTGAAGTCCACCCTCATCATCCGCGAGAACCTGGTCGAGCTCAACGACCGGTCCCTGTCGGACATCCCGGTGCTGCTGGGCGGGGCGGCGCTGACGCGCACCTACGTCGAGCGGGACCTGCGCGAGGTGTACGACGGGCGCCTCTTCTACGGGCGCGACGCGTTCGAGGGGCTGCGCACGATGGACCGCCTCGTCGAGCTCAAGCGGAACGGCGAAGACGACCCCCTTTCGGGCGCGAGATCTCCGAGCGCAACGTCCCCCGGCGCAGCCGGCTGGACGACCAGGACACCGCCCCGGTCGAGGGACAGCCCGCCCGCGCCAACGTGGCGGCGGACAATCGGCTGTTCACCCCGCCCTTCCTCGGCAGCCGGGTCGCCGTCGGCATCCCGATCGACGAGATCGCCGAGTACCTGAACCTGACGGCGCTGTTCCGCAACCAGTGGGGCTTCCGGCCCGAGGGCGGCGAGAACGACGCCGAGTTCAAGGACCGGGTCAAGGCGACGCTCCGCGAGCAGGTGAGCAAGGCCAAGGAGGCCGACCTGCTCGTGCCGTCCGTCGCCTACGGCCACTTCGCCGCCAACGCGGAAGGCAACGATCTCGTCATCTGGAAGGACGAGACTCGGTCCTCGGAATGGATGCGCTTCACCTTCCCGCGCCAGCGCAAGGAGCCCTGGCTCTGCATCAGCGACTTCTTCCGCTCGGCCGACTCGGGCGGCGAGGACTTCGCCAGCTTCATGCTGTGCACCATCGGCGCACGGGCGTCGGAGGAGACGGCCCGCCTGTTCGCCGAGGACCACTACCAGGAGTACCTCTTCCTGCACGGCCTCAGCGTCGAGATGGCCGAAGCCACCGCCGAGTACTGGCACCGGCGGATTCGCCAGGAGCTCGGGTTCGCCGACGAGGACGGGCCGACGCTCACGGGGCTCTTCCGCCAGCAGTACCGGGGCGGTCGCTACTCCTGGGGCTACCCGGCCTGCCCCGATCTCACCGACAACGCCAAGGTGGTGGACCTGCTGGGTGGGGACCGCATCGGCGTGACGGTCAGCGAGGGGTTCCAGCTCAACCCCGAGCAGACGACCGACGCCATCATCTGCCACCACCCGGAGGCCAAGTACTTCGTGGCGTGAGGGTGGACCGGCCGGCGCCGGTTGGACGTGCGTTCACCGATGCGGGTTCAATCCATTCCAACGAGGATCTCGGCGAAGGCGGCGGGTGAAGTCACCGGGAGGAGATGGCCCGAGTCGACCCGGATGACCTCGACGGGCATGGGAAGCCGCCGCGCCATCAACTCCTGGGTGTCCGGGGGCACGGGGCGGTCCCGCTCGTTCAGCACGTAGGTGATCGGGACGCCCGTGACCTTGGACCAGTGGACGGGCTGGAAGTAGTGGTGCACCGTGTCCTCCACACAGCGGGCGGGATCGACGACGAAGGCCAACGTGTCGTCGTCGAGGGGTTCGCCGCCGTAGGCACGGCGGAACGCCTCGGGATCCTCGGGAGGCCCGGGCAGCGTGATCGTCCGGCCGCCCTCCTCCGCTGCCGCCAGGGCCATGACCAGGCCCTGGCGGTGCCGCTCCTTCATGCAGTCGATTCCGCAGCCTCCTTCGGCCGGCACGAGAGCCGCGTTCAGGAGAACGGAGCTCACGAGACCGGCCAGGGCGGAGACGACGCCGGGAACCACGAGGCCGCCCGAGGAATGCGCGACGAGCGTGATCGGTCCGTCACCGGCTGAAGACTCGATGTCGGTGACGACCGATGCGACCTCGTCCTCGACCGACAAGGTCGCCAGATCTGCCGGCCTGTCCGCTCGTCCGGGCAGGTCCACTGCGAGGGTGTCTGCCGCGAGATACGGCATGAGCCGGTCCCAGAATCGGGCCGTCGTGCCGCCACCGTGGAGGAGCACGATTGTCACGATCGCACGGACCCGAGAACGATTCGCACGGCGACAGAGACTACCGCGGGTGTCCAGCGCCCCCCCGTCGGCACCCACGTCCACCGCGCGCGATGTCATCAACCTGCAACGTGATCCTAAGGCCCCTACCAGGCTCCTCAGAGTTTGGATCCAGCGCGACCAGGCAGTGTTGGTCCATGGACGCCGTCGTGTTGGAGTCGTGCCACAGCATCTGGGTCTTTGATCCGGACCGGATGCGGTTCTGTCGCATCTTGAAAGGCATCGAGGTGGCGCATCGACGCGTCATCACCGAATGGCGCCCGTACTGGGAGTTGGAAATGGATCAACCCGCCGAGACCTTCACCGTCTACTTCAATGCGGCACGCACGCGCCTCATCCGATCGTGGCGACACGGCGAGGACTGCGTTGAGTGCGGTGAAAGGGCAACGGTCGAACTGTCACTCCAGGAGATCCGCCACAGCGTCCCCGTCTGACGCACCGCCTCGGAGGGTCGCCGGGTCCCTGCCCGGCTGGCTCCCCACCGCGATGATCTAGCTTGGCCGGCGTGGCCGGGACGTGCGTCGACGATCAGTGAACCTCACCGTTGACGATGCACGCCAAAGTGGGGGATCCCCGGACGCGGCGACGGCACGACACGACGGATCCCAGCGGTTCGGCTGGGCGTTGGGTGGCATCGTTTTCATCGGGATCGTCGCCCGGATCCTGTTCATCGCGGGCTGGACATGGGGGGCGCCGCTGCACGGCGATCCGCTTTTCTTCCAGCAGTCCGCAGCGCACATCGCCGGCGGCAAGGGCTACGTGGACCGGTTCCTGGGCAAGGGTCCCCTGGTGCCCACCGCGGTGCACCCCCCGGCCTTCAGCTTCGTGTTGGCCGGACTGGACCTGGTTCACCTTCGATCGGCGGATGCCCACCGGATCGCCCTCGCCTGTATCTCGTCCGCCGGAGTCCTCGCCCTGGGTCTCTTCGGCCGGCGACTGGCGGGACCCGGCGTGGGGCTGTTGGCGGCGGCCATAGCTGCGCTCGACCCGCTCTGGGTGCAGCAGGGCGGATTCATCATGAGCGAGAGCCTCTATCTGGTCGTCGTCCCCACCATGCTCCTGTTCGCGCTCCGCTGCATCGACCGGCGCAGCCGATGGGACTTCCTCGCCCTCGGCCTCTTGACGGGCATGGCCACACTCACCCGCAGCGAAGCGGTGGACTTCGTGCTGCTCCTCGGCGTGGTCGTCGTCCTCGTTGCCGCCGCTCCTTGGCGTGAGCGTCTGGTCTTCACCGTGGTGTTCCTGGCCGGAGTTGGCCTCCTGCTCGTACCCTGGGTCGTTCGCAATGACATCAAGATGGGTTCGCCGACCCTGTCCACCAATGCCGGACTGGTGCTTTCAGGCTCGTACTCCCCGGCCTCACTAGCGCCGGACAGTCCCGACTACGGGAGTTTCGACAACAACGGCCAACTGGGCGGCACGGCAGTCATCTTGGCCTACGCGAAACCACCCGACCATGCCCGTCACTGGAACGAACGCACGCTGAGTGACGCCCTGGGCAATGCCGCCAAGAGCTTCGCCCGCATGCATCTCTCCGATCTGCCCGGCGTCGTCCTCGCCCGGGAAGGCCGGGTCTGGGGTGTGTATGCGCCGGGCACCCAGCTGGACTTCGACGTCGGCGAGGATCTCACCGGCGCCCGTGGGCCCAAGCAGGTGAGCCAGGTCGTCAACTGGGTCCTCCTCCCGCTGGCCGGCCTGGGTGCCGTGCAGCTTGCGAGGCGATCGAGGCGGCGGCTCCTGGTCGTTCTGGTCCCGATCGCGGTCGTCGCACTGAATGCGGCAGCCTTCTACGGGAGTACCCGGCTGCGCGTCGCCGCAGAACCGTCCATCGACGTGTTGGCCGCCATCGGGGCCCTGTGGGCTGCGGCACGCATCATGGACCGGCGACCACCGATGGGGACCCACACGCTCTCGTCACCGGCCGGGTGACGTGACCTCGCTCCTTCTCCGTCCGCTCATCAGACCCCCGCGTGCACCGCGGCGGCGGCCTCCCGGGCGTGGTAGCTCGATCGCGTGAGGGGTGACGCCTCGACGTGCGCCACACCCAGCGCGCTGCCGGCCCGGCGCAGGCGGTCGAACTCGGCCGGCTCCCAATAGCGCGAGACCGGGAGATGGTCACGACTCGGGCGCAGGTATTGCCCGATCGTCACGATGGAGACGCCGACGCCGCGCAGGTCGGCCATGGTCGCGACCACCTCGTCCTCCCGCTCGCCCAGGCCCACCATCAGGCCCGACTTGGTGACCAGACCCGCGGCGGACGCCCGGGCGAGCACGGCCAGGCTGCGGGCGTACCCCGCCGAGGGTCGCACCGCCCGCTGGAGCCTGGCCACCGTCTCGATGTTGTGGTTGAGCACGTCGGGCCGCGCGTCGAAGATGAGCGTCGAGGGACGCCCCGTCGCCCTTGCAGTCCGAGATGAGCACCTCGACGGTCGTTGCCGGAATGCGGTCCCTGATGGCCCTGATGGTCTGCGCCATGGCGCCCGCTCCCCCGTCGGCCAGGTCGTCACGGGCGACGCACGTCACGACGGCATGCCCGAGTCCCATCCGCTCCACCGCGGCGGCCACCCGCTGCGGCTCGTCGGGCGACAGCGGCAGCGGATGGCGCGTGTCCACCTGGCAGAAGCCGCAGGCCCGGGTGCAGCGCTCACCGTTGATCATGAAGGTCGCCGTGCCGTCCGCCCAGCACTCGTAGATGTTCGGGCACCCCGCCTCCTCGCACACGGTGACGAGGCCCAGGTCGTGCACGGTCGCGCCCAGCCGGCGGTAGCCCTTGCCGATGCGCACGGGGACCCGCACCCAGGACGGCTTGCGCTGCGCGATGTCGACCCCCTCCTCGGGCGCCACTCCGGCCTGGCGCAGGCGGCGCAGGAGCGGGCGCTCGCCCGCGGTGGGCGAGGCCGGCCAACCGGTGGACCCGGTCACGACGTCGTGGCGTTCCACGAGGCCCTCGGCGAACATGCCGCTCGCCCGCGCCACGAGGGCGTCGACGACGTCGTCCATCGTGACGTCGACGCCTTCGGCGCTGCAGCGACGTCACGCCGCGGTCCGCGATCCCACAGGGCACGATGTGCCCGAACATGGCGAGGTCGGAGGAGACGTTGAGGGCGACGCCGTGGAGCGTGCGACGTCGTCCGGGGCCGACCGCGGATGGTCCGCACCCCGATGGCGGCGATCTTCCTCGGGTTGGGACCGTCGCCGTCGATCCAGACGCCGGGGTACTCGTCCACGCTGCTCGCGCCGGCCAACCCGAGGTCGGCCAACGTGTCGATCAGCAACTGCTCCAGGCGGTGGACGTGGCGGGGGCCCGACGCCGGGTCGTCGGGCACGGTGACGATCGGGTAGGCGACGAGCTGGCCCGGGCCGTGGTAGGTGACGTCGCCGCCGCGGTCGGTGCGCTCGAGCGTGGCACCGACGAGCGCCGGGTCGACCAGCACGTGGCTCTCGTCCGCGTGGGCTCCGAGCGTGTAGGTGTGCGGGTGCTCGAGGAGCAGGAGGTAGTCGTCGGCCGCCTCGCTGGCCAGCGCGTGCTGCAGCGCGTACGCCTCGGGGTACGGGACCGTTCCGAGCGACCGGATGCGCAGCACCGGCCCGACCCTCAGAGCTCTGCGGCCCAGTCGCGGCTCCCCAGGAGCTCCGAGACCCGCGCCAGGAACAAGGAGACGTAGGCGCCGTCGACCGCCCGGTGATCCCAGCTCACGCCGAGGATGCCGGTCGAGTGGATGGCGATGGACTCGGAGCCGTCGGGATGGGTCACCACCACGGGCCGACGGGCGATGCCGTCCGTGGCCAGGATCGCCACCTGCGGTTGGTTGATGATCGGGACCGTGAAGTAGGTGCCGAAGGGACCGTCGTTGGTGATGGAGAACGTGCCGCCCGAGATGTCGTCGGCGTTCAGCTGACGACCCCGGGCCCGCTCGGCCAGATCGCGGATGCGCCGGGCCACGCCGCGCAGGGTGACCTCCTCGGCGCGATGGATCACCGGCACGATCAGGCCCTCGTGGGCCAGGTCCACCGCGATCCCGAGGTTGACCTCGGGGTGGACGACCAACGAGTCGTCGACCACCGACGCGTTGAGCAGCGGGAAGTCGCGCAGTGCCTCGACGGCGGCCCGAGCGACGAAGGGAAGGTAGGTCAGCGCGAAACCCTCCTCCGCCTTGAAGCGGTCGCCCCAGGCGGTGCGGACGCGCTCGACGCTCTCGAAGTCGACCTCGTTGGCGATGAAGGCATGGGGCGACGTCGCCTTCGACCGCACCATGTGCTCGGCCGTCCGGCGCCGCATGTTCGAGAAGGGCACCACCTGATCGCCGGCGGCGCGGTAGGACGCCATGGATACCGACGGCGCCGGCGGCGGACTGGCCACCGCTGCGGGCGGTGCGGGGGGCGCCGGCGCCGGCGCCGGCATCACGGTCGTTGCCGCGCTCCGTCTCGCTTCGACCACCCGAAGCGCATCCTCGCGGGTGATGCGACCGCCCGCTCCCGTCCCCTTCACGTCGGTCTCGCTGATCCCGTTCTCGGAGAGCAACTTGCGCACGATGGGAGACAGGACGAGGGGCTCGGCCTCGTCGCCGACGCGCTCGACCGCCGGCTCCGGGGCGGGAGTAGGAGCGGGGGCCGGTGCGGGGACGGGAGCAGCGGCGGGGGCGGGGGGAGCAGGGGCAGCCTGCGGAGGAGCCGTCGCCGGTGCCGGTGTGACAGCCTCGGCCACCGGCGGCTGGTCACCGTCGGCGGGCTCCCCGGGCTGGGCTGCGGCGGCCGCCGGTACGCCGGCCGAGGCGCCGGGCCCGGTCCCGTCGCCGATCACCGCGAGCCTGACGCCCACCTCGACCGTCTCGCCCTCGGGGACGAGAATCTCACTGAGGACGCCGGCGGCCGGCGAGGGCACCTCGGAGTCGACCTTGTCCGTCGAGACCTCGAAGAGCGGCTCGTCGCGCTCGACCGCGTCGCCGACCGCCTTCATCCAGCGGGTGATCGTGCCCTCGGTCACCGTCTCGCCGAGTTGCGGCATCATCACGTCAGCCAACGTGCAGTCCCCTTCCGCTCAAGGCCAGCATGGTCTCGCCGAACGTCTCGGACAGCGAGGGGTGCGGCTGGATGAACTGGGCCACCTCGTCGGGGAACGCCTCCCAGTTGACAGCCAGATAGCCGGCTGCCGAGCTGCTCGGTCACCCAGGGGCCGCACAGGTGCACGCCGAGGATCCGCCCGGCCGACCCGTCGGGCCGCTGCTCGGCGATGATCTTCACCACGCCTTCGGTGTCGCCGATGATCTGCGCCCGGCTGTTGCCGCCGTAGGGGTCCTTCTTGGTGACCACGGGAATGCCGGCCGCCTTGGCCTGTGCCTCGGTCATGCCGCAGAAGGCGACCTCGGGGTGGCAGTAGATGGCCCACGGCACCTTGCCGTTGTCGACGGGGACGACCGGCTCGCCCAGCATGCCCTTCACCGCCACGATGGCCTCGGCGAAACCCGACGTGGGCCAGTTGCGGCGTGCCGGCGACGATGTCGCCCACCGCCCACACGCCCTCGACGCCGGTGCGCTGGTACTCGTCGGCCACCACGAAGCCCCGTCCGTCGATCTCGACGCCCACCCCGTCGGCCACCAACCCTTCGGTGCGGGGGCGTCGGCCCACCGAGACCACGACCGCCTCCACGTCGAAGGTCTGCTCGCCCGGCCTTGACCGTCGTCGTCGTGCCCGTCCTTCGACGGCGTGTGGCCCTCGACCTTGACCCCGGTGACGATGTCGATGCCCCGCTTCTTGAAGGAGCGGACGAGAAGGCGGATGATGTCGTCGTCGCAGCCGGGAAGGATGGAGTCGAGCGCCTCGAGGATCGTCACCTTGGAGCCGAGGTCGGCCAGGAGCGAGGCGAACTCACACCCGACGACGCCGCCGCCGATGACCGACGACCGAGGCCGGGAGCTCCTTGAGGTCGAGGAACTCGTCCGAGGTCATGACTGAGGCGCCCGTCGACCTCGAAGCCCGGCAGCAGGTACGGCACCGACCCGGCCGCCAGCACGACGTTGCGGCCCACGATCACCCGTCCGGCGTCCTCCCCGTCGACCACCTCGACGCGGTGGTCCGCCTTGGAGCGTGCCCGTGCCCGTGAGCGTGGTGACCTTGCGCCCCTTCAACAGGCCGGCCAGGCCCTTGTAGAGCTTGCCCACCACGGCGTTCTTGCGGTCCTGGCTCGCCGCGAAGTCCACCGCGACCCCGGAGACGTCGATCCCGAACTCCTTGGACCCCTCGATCGTCCGGTAAACGGCGGCCGTCTCGAGGAACTCCTTGGCCGGGATGCAGCCGCGGTGCAGGCAGGTGCCGCCGACCTTGTCCCGCTCGACGATGGCGACGGAGAGGCCCGCCGCGGCGCCGTAGAGCGCCGTTGCGTAGCCACCCGGGCCACCGCCGATCACGACGATGTCGAACTCGTCCTCGCGTGCCATCGCCCGTCCTCTTCCTGTGCACCCCACGACGTCCGTCCGGCGCGCTCGGCCTCCCCGGAGACATCCCGATCGCACCGGCCAGACTCCACTCGGCGCCCGCGCGTGTACCCCTGCAGCCTACCGTTCGGGTCGCCGGACGGAGTCCGGTGGCGGCCCCTCGCTACCCGCTCGAGCCGGTCCCCGAATCGGCCGCCTGGGTAGCGAGCTCGTCCACCCGGTCGTTCCATCGATCGCCCGAGTGACCCTTGACCCAGCGGAAGCTGACGTCGACGGCGGGCGAGAGCGCGAGCTCGATGAGCGGTTCCCACAGGTCGCGGTTCGCCACCGGCTTGTTCTGCGAGTTCTTCCAGTTGCGCCGCTGCCAGCCCCGCCACCATCCGTCGGTGAAGCACTTGACGACGTAGGTCGAGTCGCTCACCACCTCAATCCCGGCGGGCGCGTCGGGCTCCAGGGTCCGCAGGGCCTCGAGCGCGGCCGTGATCTCCATCCGCTGGTTGGTGGTGTGGGCGTCCGCCCCGCTGGCGAACGGCCCGTCCGGCACGGCCCACGCCCACCCGCCCGGGCCCGGGATTGCCCCGGCACGCGCCGTCGGTGTACACGATGATCCGGGCGGCGTCGTCAGGCATGGCAAATGTGTAACACCCGCGACCGGTGGTCGTGGTGCTCCCCTCCCTGCCGGTACCGTGGAGCAATGCTGTTCGACGGGATCAGCCACCAGGTTCCCGACACGGATCCCGGGGAGACCGAGGAGTGGCTCGACTCGTTCGACGCCATCGTCGACTCCCGCGGCCGGGCCCGGGCGCGCTACCTCCTCATGAAGCTCCTGGAGCGGGCGCGCACCAAGCAGGTGGACTTCCCGGCCACCGTCTCGACCCCCTACGTGAACACGGTCCCGGCGGACGCCGAACCGTGGTTCCCGGGCGACGAGTACCAGGAGCGGCGGATCCGCGCCTACATCAGGTGGAACGCGGCCGCCATGGTGACCCGGGCCAACACGCGGACCGAGGGCATCGGCGGGCATCTCTCGACCTATGCCAGCTCGGCGGCGCTCTACGAGGTCGGCTTCAACCACTTCTTCCGGGGCAAGGCCGACGGCGGGTTCGGCGACCAGGTCTTCTTCCAGGGGCACGCGTCGCCGGGCATCTACGCCCGGGCCTACGTCGAGGGCCGGCTGACCGAAGAGGAGCTCGACAACTTCCGCCACGAGGTGGGCGGCGGCGGCCTGCCCAGCTACCCCCATCCGCGCTCGCTGCCCGGCTTCTGGGAGTTCCCCACGGTGTCGATGGGCCTGGGCCCCATCACCGCCATCTACCAGGCCCACGTGAACCGCTACCTCAACCTCCGCCGCCTGGTCGACACGAGCGGCAGCCGCGTCTGGTGCTTCGTCGGCGACGGCGAGATGGACGAGCCCGAGTCCATCGGAGCCCTCGGTGTGGCCGGGCGCGAGCACCTCGACAACCTCATCTTCGTCGTCAACTGCAACCTGCAGCGCCTCGACGGGCCGGTCCGTGGCAACGGGAAGATCATTCAGGAGCTCGAGGCGGTGTTCCGCGGTGCCGGGTGGAACGTGATCAAGGTGATCTGGGGTTCGCAGCTGGGACGCGCTGCTGGCCAAGGACGTCGACGGCGTGCTGCTCGACCGCATGAACACGACGCTCGACGGCGAGTACCAGAAGCTGGCCGTCGAGTCCGGGGCCTACATCCGGGAGCACTTCTTCGGCCCGGACCCCCGGCTGCGCAAGATGGTCGAGGACCTCAGCGACGACGACCTGGTGTCGCTCCCCCGCGGCGGGCACGACTACCGCAAGCTCTACGCCGCCTACAAGCTCGCCACCGAGCAGCGGGGCGCCCCCACCGCCATCCTGGCCAAGACGATCAAGGGGTGGACGCTCGGTCCCGAGATCGAAGCCCGCAACGCCACGCACCAGATCAAGAAGATGACCAAGGCGCAGCTGCGCACCCTGCGCGACCGCCTGTACCTGACCGACGACATCCCGGAGGCCGCGCTCGAGGGTGACCCGCCCTACATCCGGCCCGCCGAGGGCTCGGACGCCATGGAGTACCTGCGGGCCCGCGGGCGCGTCCTCGACGGCCCGCTTGCCGGTGCGGGTCGTCCGGCCCGCGCCGCCGCTGCGACCCGACGCCAAGGTGTTCGAGGAGTTCGCGTCGGGGTCGGGAACACAGTCGGTGTCGACGACCATGGTGTTCGCCCGCCTGCTGCGCAACCTGGTGCGGGACCCGACCGTGGGGTCGCTGGTCGCGCCGATCGTCTCCGACGAGGCCAGGACCTTCGGGCTCGAGCCGCTCATCGCCGAGGCCAAGATCTACGTGCCCGACGGGCCAGCACTACGTGCCGGTCGACGCCGACCTGCCCCTGAACTACGCCGAGAGCTCGTCCGGGCAGGTCCTCCAGGAGGGGATCACGGAGGCGGGGGCGCTGGCCACGTTCATCGCGTTGGCGACCGCGTACGCGACCTGGGGGCAGCCGATGCTGCCGGTCTACCTCTTCTATTCCATGTTCGGCTTCCAGCGGGTCGGCGACCTCGCCTGGTCGCTCGGCGACATGCGTGGGCGGGGCATCCTGGCCGGCTGCACGGCGGGCCGGACGACCCTGATGGGCGAAGGTCTCCAGCACGACGACGGGCAGTCGCCGCTCCTGGCCTCGACCAACCCGGCGGCCATGGTCTACGACGCCTCGTTCGCCTACGAGGTGGCCGTGATCATGGAGGCGGCCGTGACCGAGATGCTGGGGCCCGACCCCAAGGACCGCTTCTGGTACCTCACCCTCTACAACGAGACGTACCCGATGCCGGCGCTGCCCGAGGGCGCCGAGGGCGCCGCCGTGCGCCAGGGCATCATCGACGGTGCCTACCGCTTCGCCGCCGCACCCGAGACCACCGGACCGACCGAGCTCCGGGCGTCGCTGTGCTTCTCCGGGCCGATGTGGAACGTCGCGCTCGAGGCGCAGCGCATCCTGGCCGAGCGCTACGGCGTGGCCGCCGACGCCTGGGCCGTGACGTCGTGGACGAGCCTGCGCGCCGAGGCGCTCGAGGTCGAGCGCTGGAACAGGCTCCATCCCGAGGCGGAGCCCCGCACGGCCGTCATCACGGCGGCTCTCGGCAGCGGGCCCGATCCCGTCGTGGCGATCACCGACTACATGCGCGCGGTGCCCGATCAGGTGTCGCGCTTCGTGGACCGTCCCTACACGTCGCTCGGGACCGACGGGTTCGGTCGTTCCGATGCTCGGGACGCCCTGCGCTCGTACTTCGAGGTCGACGCCGCCCACCTCGTCGTCGCCGTCCTGCAACAGCTGGCCCTGGGCGGACGCGTCGCGCCGTCGACGGTGTCCGCGGCGATCGCCGACTTCGGCATCGACTCGACCAGCGCTGGCTCCGTTCACCGTCTGAGCCCGTTCACCGTGTGAGCCCGTCCACCCTGTGAGCACGTTCAGGAGCTGAGCAGCGCCACGAAGGTGGCCATCGCCTCCTCGGCGCCGGCGGGCACCGTCAGCACCAGCGTGCGCCGATCCACCTCGATGTCGATGGAGACGGCGAAGAAGGCGCAGCACCGCTTCTCGCGCTGACCGAGGATGCCGCGGCGGCAAGCGCGGATTCCGACTCGTGCAGCACGAGGCGCACCGAGGTGGCACCCGCCTCGACCGAGGCCACCGACGACGCGACGAGGGCGCGCCACTCGCCGGCCCGCTCCGCCAGCGACGCGGCGTCGAGGCGTGCAGGCGATCGGGACCGCGCGCCTCGGGCGTCATCGCCGCTGCCCCGTGACCAGCGCGTCGCGGGTGATCTCCATGTGGCCGAGGTGCTGGAACAGCTCTTCGAGGACGTGCAGCAACACGGCGCCCTTGGCCTCGGCGTAGGGCACGCGGGTCGTCCGGATCGCGCCGCACGTTCAGCGGCGGCGCGGCGGCGTCGAGCCCGACGATGTCCTCGCGCAGGCGGCGCCGGGCGTGCTCGGTGCGCCGCAGCAGCCCGGCCACGTCCCCGCTCGCGGTGAACTCGGCCGCCCGGTCACGCCGGACGGGCCGCTCGGCGATCGTCGCGCCGCCCCAGTACTCCATCACGCCCAGGCAGTGGGTCAGGATGGCGAAGGAGGAATTGGCTTCGCGCAACGGGGGCCGCCGGTTGGCCAGCTCGTCTCCGAGCTCCTCGACGATCCCGGCCATCTGCCCCAGCGCCAGGTCGACGAACCAGAGGTAGTCGGTCGCTGAGACGGCGACGGCCCCGGCCCCGGCCCCCTCGGCGTCAGTGGGCGATCCAGGCATCGGGATCTGTCACCAGCTTCTGGACGTGCGGGGGGAGCTTGCCCGAGATCACGTCGGTCAGGGTGACCTTCTCGAGCACCGAGCGGAGGCTGGCCCGGACGGCGACCCAGACCTGCTGGAGGTGCTCGGCCGCGCCGTCGTAGCTGGTGGCCTCGGGCCGGAATCCCCGCACCTCGGCGAGGGGCCCGTCCAGCGCGCGGATCACGTCGGCGATCGTGATGTCGCCCGGCTCGCGGGCGAGCCGGTAGCCGCCCTCGGCGCCCCGTTGGCTGGCCACGACGCCCGCCCGCCGCAGGTCGGCCAGGATGGCGCCGAGGAAGCGGGGCGGCAGGCCCTGCTCCCCGGCCAGGGACTCGGCCGTCTGGGGTGTCCCGGCCGCGGCCAGCGCGAGCAGGGCGCGGATGCCGTAGTCGACCTTGGCCGGGATGTGCATGGCGAGAGTCTGCCCGACGCCACGCCCGGGGGGCACGTCCACGGGCGCCGAGGCGTCGTGTCAAGATCTCCCCATGGCACGGGCCGCGCTCCACCTGACCGGCGACGCCGGGGCGGACGCCGTGGTGAGCCGCGATCCCGCTGGCCCTGCTCATCGGGATGGTGCTGGACCAGCAGGTGACGATCGAGAAGGCCTTCTCGTCGCCCGCCGAGCTGGCCCGCCGGCTGGGCACCGACGGGCCCCTCGACGCGGCGGCCATCGCCGCCATGGAGCCCGGACGAGCTCGCCGCCCTCTTCAAGGAGCCGCCCGGCCCTGCACCGCTACCCCGGGTCCATGGCCGGGCGGGTGCAGAGCGTCTGCCGCGTCGTGTCCGAGGACTACCGGAACAAGGCCGACGCCATCTGGAAGGGTGTGCGCAGCGGCGAGGAGCTGGTGGGCCGCCTGCGAGCGCTGCCGGGGTTCGGCGAGCAGAAGTCGAAGATCTTCGCCGCGCTGCTCGGCAAGCAGCTCGGCGTGTCCCCCGAGGGCTGGCGGGAAGCCACCTCCCCCTACGGCGACGCCGGGACCTACCTCTCGGTGGCCGACATCGGCGACGCCGAGAGCCTCGCGAAGGTCAGGGCCGCCAAGAAGGCCGCGAAGGCCCGGGCGCGCGCCGGGGCGTGACGGCCGGGGGGGACCTCGCCGGTCGCCGCCTCTACCTCTGCACGCCGGACCGGCCCGACCTGGCCGCCTTCCTCGCCGGCTGCATCGAGGGCGGGGTCGACGTCGTCCAACTGCGCGACAAGGAGCTCGAGGCCCGGCCGCTGCTGGACCGGGCGCACGTGGCGGCGGCGGTGTGCCGCGAGCACGGCGTGCCCTTCGTGCTCAACGACCGGCCCGATCTCGCACTCGAGGCGGGCGCCGACGGCGTCCACGTGGGTCAGGACGACGCGCCGGTCTCGCTGGCCCGGCGCATCCTCGGCCCGGGCGCCATCGTCGGCCTCTCCACCCACCGACGCGACTGACCTGGACGGCGCGGCGAGCGAGGACGTCAGCTACATCTCGGCGGGCCCGGTGGAGGCCACGCCGACCAAGCCGGGCCGGGAGGGGACCGGGATGGGCTACGTCACTCTGGCCAGCGCACGGTCCAGCGTTCCCGTCTTTGTGACGGGTGGCGTGACGCCGGAGAGGATCCCCGCTCTGGCGGCCGGCGGTGTCCGCCGTTTCGTGGTGGTGCGCTATCTGACCCAAGCGCCCGACGCGCGGCGCGCGGCACGGGCGCTGCGCGACGCGATCGATCGAGCGTCGAGTACCGGCCCACCGGCGTCGTGACGCCCTCCCCCTCGCCGCCGCTCGGGCGCGGTTGTCGCCGCTGTCAGCTCGGGATCGGGCTCGGGCTCGGGCTCGGTCTCCGCTCCGTCGGGCTCCGGCAGCAGCGACACGACGGGAGGGGGCACGAACCCGCCGCGCAGCAGGGTGTGCTCCTGGCCCATCCCTTCTGTGTCGGCCGCACGGCGGCCCGGGTTGAGCGCGTGCCCTGGTCGGCGGCACGGTTGGTGGCGCTCCTCAGTGGCGCCGCTCGAGCCAGCCCACCAGGATGGCGATCACCCGGGGGTCGGCCCGCAGCCAGTGGCCCGCCCCGAGGACGACGTGCAGCTCGGAGGGCCCGGTGGCCGCATCGGCCAGGGAGCGGGCGTCGGCGACGGGGACGTCGGGATCGTCGGACCCGTGCACCATGAGGAGCGGCCTGCCCTTGAGCAGCGCGGCGTCCTCGGCCGGGTGCAGGACGGAGAGCTCCTTGGCCCAGGCCTCGGTGGAGGCCGGGAACCCGGGCGTCGTGATCACGCCGGTGCGCCGGCAGCGGGCGAGGAGGTCCGCCGGATCGCGGACCAGCGGCGTGAGGTCGGCCGGCGTGCCGAGGCAGGCGACCCCGGCCACCCGGTCGTCCCCGGCGGCCAGGTGGAGCGCGAGCACCCCGCCGAAGCCGAAGCCCACGACCAGGCGGGGCGACGACTCGGGGATCTCCGACTCGGCCAGGAAGGTCAGGTCCTCCAGCCAGCCCAGCGCGGAGAAGTCGCCCGCCGACTCGCCGGCCCCGCGCAGCGCGGCGGTGACCACGCGCCAGCCCGACTCACGGCTGAGCCGGTCGGCCAGGGCGGGGTAGGTCAGGGCGACGTCGGCGGCCGCGCCCTTGGGCCGGGGCAGGTCGTGGCACAGCACGACGTGGCCGCGGACGGGCGCGCCCGGGCTGGTGGCGGTGGCGTACGACGACAGGTCGCCCGCTGGTCCGGGCCGGAGCCTGAATGGCCCCGGCATCTCAGATCCCGATGCGCTGTGCCAGCAGCTCGCGGTGGTACGAGGGGTCGCCCAGGAGGAGCTCGGAGGACTTGGCCCGCTTGAAGTACAGGTGGGCGGGGTGCTCCCAGGTGAAGCCGATGCCGCCGTGGATCTGGATGTTCTCGGCGGCGGCGTGGAAGTAGGCCTCCGAGCAGTACGACTTGGCCAGGCTGGCCACCACCGGGCAGCTCGTCGGAGTCCTCGGCGGCGGCCCAGGCCGGCGTAGTAGGCGGCCGACTTGGCCGACTCGACCTCGAGCAGCATGTCGGCGCACTTGTGCTTGATCGCCTGGAAGCTGCCGATGGGCCGGCCGAACTGGATCCGCGTCTTGGCGTACTCGACCGAGGCGTCGAGCACGTGCTGCGCGCCGCCCACCTGCTCGGCGGCCAGCGCCACCGCGGCGAGGTCGAGCGTCTTGGACAGGCCGGGCTCGGCGCCCCCGTCGGTGCCGATGAGCGTGGCCGGGCGTGCCGGCGAACTCGAGCCGGGCCTGCTTGCGCGTCTGGTCCATCGTCGGCAGCGGCGTGCGGGTGAGGCCCGGCGGCGTCGCCCTGTCACGGCGAAGAGCGAGACGCCCGCGCCCGTGCGGGCGGCCACGATGATGAGGTTGGCCACGTGCCCGTCGATGACGAACATCTTGTGGCCGTCGAGGACCCAGCCGTCGCCCTTCTTGGTGGCCGCGCACTCGATCCCGCTGAAGTCCCACTTCCCGTTGTCCTCGGTGATGGCGAGGGTGGCGATCGTCTCGCCCGAGGCGATGCCGGGCAGGTAGCTCTTCTTGGCCTCGTCGTCGCCCGAGGTGAGCAGCGCGTTGGCCGCCAGCGCGACCGACGAGAAGAAGGGCGCGCACAGGAGGGCGGCGCCCATCTCCTCGAGCACGACGAGCAGCTCGACGTAGGTGAAGCCCGAGCCGCCGAACTCCTCGGGGATGGTGAGGGACTGCAGGCCGAGCTGGTCGGCCATCTGGCTCCACACCGCCGGGTCGTAGCCCTCGGTGGTGTCCATCAGGCGGCGCACCTCGGTCTCGGGCGACTTCTCCGCCAGGAACCGGCGCACCGACGCGCGCAGCTCCTCCTGCTCGTCGCTGAAGGCGAAATTCATGCCAGGGCTCCTCTGCCTCTCCCCCCGGCAGCCCGGCCGGCGGTGTTCGCTTGGTCCACCTGGGTGTCTACCAGACCGGGAGCGTCGTCGACCAGATACCCCGCTCCGTGGCGAACGGGCGACCCGTCTGTGCCACGCTGGGGTCATGGGACAGCTGGAGCAGATCTGGAGCGACGCCGACCGCCGAGGTCCACCAGATCGTGGTGGGCCCGATGGACAACAACGTCTACATCCTGCGTTGCCGCCGCACCGGTGACGCCATGCTGATCGACGCCGCCAACGAGCACGAGGCACTGCTGGAGATCTGCCAGCGCCTCGGCGTGAACCAGGTGGTCGAGACCCACGGGCACTGGGACCACATCCAGGCCGTGCCCGCCGTGCGCGACGCCGGCATCTCGGTGGCCGTGACCAGCGCCGACGCCGGCATGCTGCCCAGCTACGACCTGATCCTCGAGGACGACGAGCAGCTCAGCGTGGGCGACCTGCGCATCAAGACCCTGGCCACCCCGGGCCACACGCCGGGCTCGATCTGCTTCGCCGTCGAGGGCACCAACCTGCTGTTCACCGGCGACACCCTCTTCCCCGGCGGCCCGGGCAACACGTCGTTCGAGAACGCCGACTTCGCCACCATCATCGAGTCCATCGACCGCCGGATCTTCGCCGCCTTCGACGCCCGACACCCTCGTCCTGCCCGGCCACGGCGACTCCACCACGGTGGGCAACGAGGCCCCCCACCTGCACGAATGGGTCGACCGGGGCTGGTGAGGGCCGCCGCGGGGAGTCCGGCCGGAGCCGGCGCGGCGGGCCGTGCCGGAAAACCTGACCAAAACGGTAAGCTTTTAGGCGATGGCCGCCACTCCCCCGCTGCTCGAGATCCGGGACCTCCACGTGTCGGCGGAGGACGGCGCCATCCTGCGCGGCGTCGACCTGACCGTCGGGGCCGGCGAGATCCACGCCCTCATGGGCCCCAACGGCGCCGGCAAGTCGACGCTGGCCGGCGCGCTGCTCGGGCACCCCGCCTACACGGTGACCGCAGGCGCCATCCTGCTCAACGGCGAGGACGTCACCGGCTGGCCCACCGACGTGCGGGGCAAGGCCGGCATGTTCCTGGCCTTCCAGTACCCCGAGTCGATCGAGGGCGTGTCGGTGACCCAGTTCCTGCGCCAGGCCATGGCGGCCCGCAAGGGCGACGACGTCTCGGTCCTCGAGGTGCGGGTGCTCATGACCGAGTGGATGGAGCGCCTCGGGCATGGACACGTCCTTCGCCAGCCGCCACCTGAACCAGGGCTTCTCCGGCGGCGAGAAGAAGCGCAACGAGATCCTCCAGATGGCGCTGCTCGAGCCGCTCGTCGCCGTGCTCGACGAGACCGACTCGGGCCTCGACATCGACGCGCTGCGTGTCGTCGGGCGCGGCGTGCGCGCCGTGCGCGAGGCGCGGCCCGAGCTCGGCGTGCTCGCCATCACCCACTACCAGCGGCTGCTCGAAGAGCTCGTGCCCGACGTCGTGCACCTCCTCGTCGACGGGCGCATCGTCGCCAGCGGCGGCCCCGAGCTGGCGGCCCGGGTCGAGTCCGACGGCTACGAGGCGTGGCGATGACGCCGCGCCGCCGACCACCGCGCCGCTCAACGTCGAGGCGCTGCGCAAGGACTTCCCCCTGCTGACCCGCACGGTCAACGGCCGGCCCATCGTGTATCTCGACTCCGCCTCCTCCGCGCTGCAGCCCCAGTCGGTCATCGGCGCCATGACGCGCTACTACGAGACGACGCACGCCAACGTGCACCGCGGCGTGTACGCCACCGCCGAGGAGGCCACCGCCCTCTACGAGCGGGCCCGGGTGGCGGCGGGCCGCTTCATCGGCGCACCGGACCCGGCCCACGAGGTGGTCTTCACCAAGAACACGACCGAGTCGCTCAACCTGGTGGTGCAGTCCTGGGGCCGGGCCAACCTGCGCGCCGGGGACGCCGTGCTCCTGACCGAGATGGAGCACCACGCCAACATCGTCCCCTGGATGATCCTCTCCGAGGAGCTCGGTGGCCTCGACCTCCGCTACATCCCGATCGACGGGGACGGCCGGCTCGTGCTCGACGACCTCGACCGGCTGGTCGACGGCGTCAAGGCCGTCGGCGTGTCGACGCATGTCCAACGTGCTCGGCACCATCAACCCGGTGCGCCACATCGCCGAGGTGGCGCACGGCGCCGGCGCCGTCGTGGTGGCCGACGGCGCCCAGCTGGTGCCGCACGCGCCGGTCGACGTGCGCGACCTCGGGGTCGACTTCATCGCCTTCTCCGCGCACAAGATGATGGGCCCGACCGGCATCGGCGTGCTGTGGGGCCGCAGCGAGCTGCTCGACGCCATGGCGCCCTTCCTGGGCGGCGGCGGGATGATCCTCGACGTGAAGCTGGACTCCTTCCGGCCGGCGCCGCCGCCGGCCCGCTTCGAGGCGGGCACCCCGCCCATCGCCGAGGCGGTCGGCCTCACCGCGGCCATCGGCTACCTGGGCGACATCGGGATGGACCGCATCCGCGCCCACGAGCTGGCGCTGACCAACCACGCACTGGCCCGACTGGACGAGAAGCTCGGGGACGGACTGCCGCGTCTTCGGGCCGCCGGCGGGTGACGACCGCGGCGGCGTGCTCTCCCTGGCCTACCGGGACGTGCACGCGCACGACCTGGCCCAGGTGCTCGACCAGTTCGGCGTGTGCGTGCGGCCCGGCCACCACTGCGCCAAGCCGCTCATGCGCCGGCTCGGCGTCCCGGCCACGGCCCGGGCCTCGTTGTCCCTGTTCAGCGACGAGCACGACATCGAGGTGCTGATCGAGGGATTGCTCGAAGCCGGTAGATTGTTCGGCTGATGGCCGACCTCGAAGAGCTCTACCGCGAGATCATCCTCGACCACTACCGCTCGCCCCGGAACCGCGGCGAGCTGGACTCGCCGCCGGCCCACCGGGTGGAGGGCTTCAACCCGCTGTGCGGCGACGAGGTCGTGCTCTCCATGGTCGTCGAGGACGGGAAGCTGGCCGACCTCAAGATCGGCGGCTCGGGCTGCTCCATCAGCCAGTCCTCGGCCTCGCTCATGTCGGCCGCCGTCAAGGGCAAGCCGGTCGACCAGGTGCGCCAGCTCATCGGCACCTTCAAGGGGATGATGTCGATCCACGAGGCCTCCCTCGAGCACGACGACGGCGACGCCGAGGCCGACGAGCCCGAGGAGATCGACCTCGACAAGCTGGGCGAGCTGGCGGCCCTGCAGGGCGTCGTGAAGTTCCCGGTGCGCATCAAGTGCGCCACCCTGAGCTGGAACGCCCTGGCCCAGGGCCTCGACGAGGTGGCCGCCGAGGCCTCCTAGCTCGAACCTCGCGGTCCTGGCCCGCGGTGCCTAGGACGGGCTGCAGGTCGTCGGGTTGAACGAGGGCGGCGGGGCCGTCGTCGGGGTGGTGGTGGCCGGCGCGGCGGGTGTGCTCGGGCTGGCCGGCGGCGCCGTCGTCGTCGTGACGGGCGGCGGCAGGGTGCGGGTCGCCCTCCGCGTTGGGCGGCGGGTTGGTCGGGCGTGACCAGGCTCGAGCCGAAGATGTCGACCAGCATCTGCTGGGCCGCCGGCTGGTCGACCGTCAGCACGTCGCCCAGGTCGCCGAACCCGTTGGCCGCCTCCGTGGGCAGGGTCTGCCCGGCCAGGTTGGCCGGGTCGAACGAGCGTGTAGGTGAGGGCCAGCCCGATCAGCTGGTTGAGGCCGAACCCGTCGTCGATGGTGACGCCCTCGTGGATGGAGCCGATGAAGGCGTTGACCGTGAGCGGGTTCACCTTCGACTTGGCCGCAGCCATCATCGCCTTGATGAACACGTCCTGGCGCTCGATCCGCCCGAAGTCGCTCGTCGCCGTCGTACTGCCAGTAGCCGTCGGCGTAGTACTCGTAGTGGCGGGCCCGCGCCACGGCCAGCGCCTGGGCGCCGTTCAGCAGCTGGCAGCCGGGCGTCGTGATGTCGAGGCCCGAGTAGGAGTCCTTGGCCGGGTAGGGGAAGTCGAGGTAGATGCCGCCCAGCGCGTTGACGGCGTCCTGGAAGCCCGAGAAGTCGACCTGGACGACGTGGTTGATCGGGATGCCGAAGTTGGCCGTGATCGTCTTGACCAGCTGGTTGGCGCCCGAGTTGTAGGACGAGTTGATCCGGTTGTAGGTGCCGAACTGCTCGTTGTCGGGCGGCAGCATGGTGACGACGGTGTCGCGCGGGATGGAGACGATCTGAATCTGCTTGGTCGACGGCGTCACCCGCCACAGCTGCACCACGTCGCTGCGCTGCCCGGTCACCACCGACGCCGAGCCGAACGCCTGGACCCCCGCGGCGGACTCGCCGACACGGCTGTCCGAGCCGATGACGAGGATGGTGAAGGGCGCGCCGCTCTGCGCGGCCACCTCGGCGCTGATGTGGACCTTGTTGATCTGGTCGTAGCGGTACCACAGGTAGGCGTAGCCGCCGCCGACGGCGGCCACCAGGAGCACGATCACCCCCAGGAGCGCCACCACCGTCTTCTTGCCGGCGCTCCACTTGGGCTTCCCGCTGCGCCGCACCTTGGGCCGGGTGCCCGCGGCGTCGACGCGGGCGCCCAGGGCACGCAAGCCCGGACTCGTTGGCCACGCTCCCGGGCTCCGACGCCGCCGCGCATCTGCTGGCCGAGCGCGGCCAGACCCTCCTGGTTGGCGGACTTGCCACGACGTCTGCGGGAGGAGCGATCCGACCCGTCGCCCGGCGGACGACCGTTCGCCATGGCGAAGAACGGTACCAAGCACCGTCGCGCAATTGGCGGCAGCCGGCTGCGACTTGGGATGAGTGCGCGGCGCAGGCGTGCCGACCGCCAGACGCTCAGCGCGCTCTCAGCGAGCGTCCTGGTAGCCGGCGTACCCGGTCCGCTCGAGCTGCAAGCGCCAGGTCTGCATCGCCCGTCGCAACGATGCGCCCGCCGACCATGACGTGCACCAGGTCGGCCTCGAGCTGCACCAGGAACCGGTTGAAGTGGGTGATGGCGAGGAGGCCCACGCCCCACTCCGTCGTGGCGCGCTGGAGCCGGCGCGCCACCTCGCCGAGCGCGTCGACGTCGAGGCCCGAGTCGACCTCGTCGAGGACGCAGATGGCGGGACGGAGCACGCCGAGCTGGACCATCTCGGTGCGCTTGCGCTCGCCGCCGGAGAGGTCGACGTTGAGCGGCCGGCGCAGGAGCTCTGGTCGAGGCCGACCGCCTTGGCCTCGTCGACCATGCGGTCCGTCGAGCGGACCGGTGGCCGGGCTGCCGGCGTCGCCGTCCGACCGCCGCGGCCGCCAGCAGCGAGTGGAGGCTCACCCCGGGCACCTCCACCGGGTGCTGCAGCGCCAGGAAGAGCCCGGCGCGGGCCCGCTGCCACGCCGGCAGCCCGACGAGCTCGTGGCCGTCCATCGTGATGGAGCCCGCCGGTCACCTCGGTGCCGGGCCGGCCCATCAGCGCGTGGGCGAGCGTGCTCTTGCCCGAGCCGTTCGGGCCCATGATCACGTGCACCTCGCCGCTGCGCACCGTGAGGTCGATGCCGTGCAGCACCTCGCGGCCGCCCGCCGAGGCGTGCAGGCCCTCGACGCTGAGGACGTGCTCGGCGCTCACGGCAGCACCACCGAGACGGTGCCGTCGTCGACCTCGACCCCGTAGACGGCGACGGGCTGCGTCGCCGGCAGCGAGCAGGGCTCACCGGTCACGAGGTCGAAGGTGCTGCCGTGGCGCGGGCACTCGATCTGGCACTCCTCGGCCCACACCTCGCCCTCGGCCAGCGAGTAGTCCTCGTGGCTGCACTCGTCGTCGACGGCGAAGAACTCGTCGCCGATCCGCACCAGGGCGATCCGGCGGCCGGCCACGTCGAACCGGCGCGCCTCGCCGGAGCGCCAGCTCGTCGGTCGTGCAGAGCGCCACGGTCTCAGACACCGGCGGCCACCCGCCGGCCGCCCAGCGCGGCGTCGAGGCGCTCGTGCACCTCGCGCTGGAGGACCGGGGTCGCCTCGGGAACGGGTCCCCGGTCGATGATGGCGTCGAAGAAGCCGCGCACGATGAGCCCCTCGGCCACCTCGGGCGCCACGCCGCGCGACTCGATGTAGTAGCGCTGGTCCTCGTCGACCGGCCCCACCGTCGAGGCGTGGGAGCACTTGACGTCGTTCTCGAGGATGTCGAGGTTGGGCACCGAGTCGGCGTGCGCACCCTCGTCGAGCACCAGGTTGTGGTTGGTCTGGCGGGCGTCGCTGCGCACCGCCCCGCGGTGGACCCGGATCAGCCCGCTGTAGACCGAGCGCGAGTGCCCGGCCACCGCGCCCTGGCACAGCAGCTCGCTCGTGGTGCGCGGGGCGGCGTGGTCCTGCAGGGTCCGGATGTCGTGCACCTGCGACGCCGTCGCCGAGATACGCCGAGAGGACCTCGCAGGAGGCATCGCGGCCGTCGACCGTGACGTCGGCGCGCACCCGGCCGTAGGAGGCGCCGAGGCCGACGGTGAAGGTGCGCAGCGACGATCCCGCCGCCGCCCCGCGCCGCCAGCCGGGCGATCGACCAGGCCGCGCCGCCGAGGATCTGCAGCGACACGTAGGAGATGGACGCGCCGGCGGCCGCCGACAGCTCGGTCACCGGCACGACCAGCGAGCGGTCGGCACCACCGGCGCCGGCGAAGACCTCGACCACCGACACCGTGGCCCCCTCGGCGGCGCGCACGCACGTGCGGGGGAAGGCGGCCGCCCCGGGATCGCACCAGTGCACGACGAGCACCGGCCCCGTCCACCGCCGCGCCGGCCGGCACGTCGACGAACACCGGGTCGGGGGCGAAGGCGTCGTTCAGGCGCACCAGCGCGTCGCCGCCCTGCTGCACCGACCCGAGCATGCTGACGCCGACCCCGGCCACGTCGTCGGCCCGCCCGAAGGAGAGCGTCGGCCGCACCGCCGGCGAAGGTGCCGGCGCGGCCGTTGTGCACGAGGACGCTCCCCGCCACCGAACCGAGCGCCGCCGCGCAGCGCTGCCAGCAGCTCGTCCGCCAGGACCGGCGGGTCGCCCGGCCCGTCGGGACCCGCCGGGGCGAACGCGTCGAGGTCGAGGTCGTCGATCGGCGAGTAGCGCCAGACCTCCTCGCCCTCGCTGGGGAGCGGGGTCGAACGAGAAGGCCTCGTAGCCGACGGCCCGCCGCTGGCGGAGCCAGTCCGGTCCGGCCAGGCCCGCGGACGCCTCGGCGCTGAAGGTGTGCAGGGTCAGATCCTCTTTCGGGTGCGGGTCCCTTGCGGGTGCGAATGCAGCCCATGCACTCTAGTGGCCCTCACCTGGGGTTCCCACCAGGCGGTTAGCCTGCCTGGCATGGGAGAGAACACAGCTTTCGAGTCGCCGGTGCTGAGCATCGAGCAGGACGGGGCGGTGGCCACGTGTGGCTGGACCGCGCCGAGGCACGCAACGCCATGGGCGCGGACCTGTGGCGGGACCTGCCCCGGGCCATGGCCGCCGTGAGCGACGACGCGACGGTGCGGGCCGTCGTCATCGCCGCCAAGGGCCCGCACTTCTCCGTCGGGCTCGACCTCAAGGCGATGGGGAGCGTGCTCACCGGCGGGGGCGACGCGGCGGGCAGGGCGGGCACGGCGGGCACACGTCGGCCTCCATGGCGGCCCGGGCACGCGGCGCCCGCAGCGAGGTGCTCCGGCTGCAGGACTCCATCACCTCGGTGGCGCGCTGCCCCAAGCCCGTCATCGCGGCCGTGCACGGCTACTGCATCGGCGGTGGCGTGGACCTCATCGCCGCCTGTGACATCCGCCTCGCCTCGGCCGACGCCGTCTTCTCCGTCCGCGAGGCCAAGATGGCGATCGTCGCCGACCTCGGCAGCCTGCAGCGCCTGCCGGCGATCATCAACGCGGGCCACCTGGCCGAGCTGGCCTTCACCGGCAAGGACATCAGCGCCGAGCGGGCCAAGGAGATCGGGCTGGTGAGCGACGTGGCGGCCGACGCCGAGGGCGTCCTCAAGGCGGCGCGCGCGCTGGCGGCGGAGATCGCGGCCAACTCCCCCATCGCGGTGCAGGGCACCAAGGCCGTCCTGGCGGCCAACGAGGGGAGGACCGTGGCCGAGGGGCTCGACTACGTGGCCACCTGGAACGCCGGGATGCTCGCCTCCGACGACCTGACCGAGGCGGTCACGGCCTTCATGGAGAAGCGCCCGCCCACGTTCACCGGGCGCTAGGCGCTCGGCTCGACCGCGCCGGGCCCTAGCGCTTCCGGCGCCACCAGCGGTTGGAGGAGCGCTCCCGCCTGGCGTCCTCGGCCCGCACCTCGTCGAGCACGTCCGGGGCGACCTCGTTGACGATGTCCTCGGCTGAGCCGAGGAGCTCGGCGACGTCGGTCCCGCCGGCCCCGGGCTCCTCCTCGAGGGCGGGCTCGACCAGGCTGCCGTGCACCCAGCCCACGTCGGCCATGCGGCGATGGTACGAGGGGCAGTTCTCGGGGCAGCGCCACGGGGCCTCGGGTGCCAGGTCGAGCACGCAGAACCGGGCCGCCTCGCCCGAGGCGTAGGTCCGGCTCTGGAAGTGGATGCATTCCTCGCGCATGGGCACGGCTCTATGGTGCCACGCCGCGCGAGGTCCGTCCCGTCAGCCGACCGCGCCTTCCATCTGCAGCTCGATGAGGCGGCTCCACTCCACCGCGTACTCCATGGGCAGCGTGCGGGTCACCGGCTCGATGAAGCCGTTGACGATCATGCTCATCGCCTGGCCCTCCGAGAGCCCCCGGCTCATCAGGTAGAAGAGCTGGTCGTCGCCCACCTTCGAGACGGTGGCCTCGTGGCCGATGCGGGCGTCGCGCTCGCCGACCTCCATGTAGGGCTTGGTCTCGGAGGTGGACTCGTCGTCGAGGAGGAGCGCGTCGCAGCGCACGAACGACTTGGCACCCCGGGCGTCGGGGTCGACGTGGACCTTGCCCCGGTAGGTGGTGATGCCGCCGTCCTTGGAGATCGACTTCGAGACGATGGTCGACGTCGTCTCCGGCGCGATGTGGAACATCTTGGCGCCGGCGTCCTGGTGCTGGCCCGCGCCGGCGTAGGCGACCGAGAGGACCTCGCCGCTCGCCTTGGGCCCCATCAGGTACACCGAGGGGTACTTCATCGTCAGGCGCGAGCCGATGTTGCCGTCGATCCACTCGACGTGCGCCTCGGCCTCGGCACGGGCCCGCTTGGTCACCAGGTTGTAGACGTTGGTCGACCAGTTCTGGATCGTGGTGTAGGTGATGCGCGATCCGGGCAGGGCGACCAGCTCGACGACGGCCGAGTGCAGGGAGTCGGTGGAGTACACCGGAGCGGAGCAGCCCTCGATGTAGTGCACCTGCGAGCCCTCGTCGGCGATGATCAGCGTCCGCTCGAACTGGCCCATGTTCTCGGCGTTGATGCGGAAGTAGGCCTGCAGCGGCATGTCCACCTTCACGCCCGGCGGGACGTAGATGAACGAGCCGCCCGACCACACGGCCGAGTTGAGGGCGGCGAACTTGTTGTCGTTGGGCGGGATGATCTTGCCGAACCACTTGCGCACGATGTCGGGGTACTCGCGCACGGCGGTGTCCATGTCGGAGAAGAGGACGCCCTGGGCCTCGAGGTCCTCGCGGTTGCGGTGGAAGACGACCTCGGACTCGTACTGGGCGGTGACGCCGGACAGGTACTTGCGCTCGGCCTCGGGGATCCCGAGCTTCTCGTACGTGTTCTTGATGGCGTCGGGCAGGTCCTCCCAGTCGTCGACCTGCCCGCCGGTCGGCTTGATGTAGTAGTAGATGTCGTCGAAGTCGAGGTTCGGCATGCGCGCGGCGAACCAGGGCGCCATCGGCTTGCGCTCGAAGTGCTTGAGGGCGCGGAGCCGGAAGTCCCGCATCCAGTCGGGCTCGCCCTTCATCTCCGACATCTCGCGCACGATCGACTCGTTCAGGCCCTTCTTGGGCTTGAAGACGTAGTCCTCGGCGTCGCTCCATCCGAGCTGGTACCGACCGAGGTCGAGATCCGTAGTGGCCATGTGGCTCCTGAGGTCGGGGGAACGGGGAATTTCCCCTATGTAGATAGTAACAACTACCCGGGCCTGCCGAAACGCCTCCGTCGGGGCCACGCCCGTGTCGCGCCAGCCGTGGCAGGCTCTGCGTTTGATGGCCAGCCCACCGAGCGCGCCCCGGCGCCCGCACGTCATTTCGGCCCACGGCGACGACCGCGAGGATCCCTGGTTCTGGCTGCGCGAGCGCGACGACCCCGAGGTCCTGGCCTACCTCGAGGCCGAGAACGCCTACACGGACCAGGAGACGGCACGGCTCGACGGCCTGCGCCGCGCCCTCTTCGAGGAGATGAAGGCCCGGATCAAGGAGACCGACATGTCGGTGCCGGCCCGCCGGGGCCCGTGGTGGTACTACACGCGCACCGAGGAGGGGAAGGACTACGGCATCCACTGCCGGCGCCCCGCCCGCGGACGCGACGAGCTCCCGCCGGCCGGCGAACCCGGGGGCGAGGAGCAGATCCTGCTCGACGAGAACCAGCTGGCCGAGGGCTCCGAGTACTTCGCCGTCGGCAGCGCGGCCGTCAGCCACGACCACCTCTGGCTGGCCTATGCGACCGACCGCGCCGGCAACGAGAAGTACGAGCTGCGCTTCCGCCCCCTCGACGCCGAGACCTCGCCCGCCACCGCCGCCGAGTCGGTGCCCGAGATCGGTTACGGCCTGGCCTGGTCCGCCGACGCCGACTTCGTCTTCTACGTCCGCCTCGACGAGGCGCAGCGGCCCTACCAGCTGTGGCGCCACCGGCTGGGCACCGACCCCGCCGGCGACGTGCTCGTCTTCGAGGAGCCCGACCGCCGCTTCTCGCTCGGCACCGGCTCGACCCGGGACAACGCGTTCGTGCTCGTCGGCCTGCACAGCACCAACACCACCGAATGGCTCGCCATCCCCTCGGGCGCCCCGCTGGCCCGGCCCGCAGGTGGTGATCCCCGCGCCGGGAGGGGGTCGAGTACGCCGTCGACCACCTCGGTGGGCGCGCCGGGTGGCCAGCGGCTGGTTCGTCGTCCTGACCAACGACGGCGCCCGGGACTTCCGGGTCCTCGCCGCCCCCGACACCGGGCTGGGCACGGGCCGCCGCCTGGCGCGAGGTGGTGGCGCACCGGCCGGGCGTGCGCGTCGAGGACGTCGACGCCTTCACCGGCGCCCTGGTCCTGAGCGAGCGCGCCGAGGCCGAGACCCGGGTGCGGGTGCTGCCGTTGCCCCGAGGTCGGCGATCCCTTCGCGGGCGACCTGCTCGAGTCGGGTTGGATCGTCCCCTCCATCGACAGCCCCTCGTCGACCTGGCTGGGCGCCAACCCCGAGCCGGACGCGCCGGCGCTGCGCATCGGCCGCACGTCCCTCGTGACGCCGTCGAGCGTCTTGCAGGTCGCCCTGGCCGGGCGGGAGGAGACGCTGCTCAAGCAGGAACCGGTCCTGGGCGACTTCGACCCGTCCCGCTACACCACCTACCGGGAATGGGCCGTCGCGCCCGACGGGACGAGCGTCCCGGTCTCGGTGGTCCACCGGCTCGACCTCGACCTGCCGGCACCGTGCGTCCTCTACGGGTACGGCGCCTACGAGATCAGCATCGACCCGTCGTTCTCGCACCACCGGCTCTCGCTGCTCGACCGGGGCGCGGCCTTCGCCATCGCGCACGTGCGCGGCGGCGGGGAGATGGGGCGCGCCTGGTACGAGGGCGGGCGGATGGAGCACAAGGCCAACACGTTCTCCGACTTCATCGCCTGCGCGCGCCATCTGACGTCGGCCGGTATCGCCCGGCCCGGCGCGCTGGCCGGCCGGGGCGGGTCGGCCGGGGGCCTGCTCATCGGGGCCGTGGCCAACCAGGCGCCCGAGCTCTTTCGTGCCCTGGTGGCGGAGGTGCCCTTCGTCGACTGCGTGACGACGATGCTCGACGACGAGCTCCCGCTGACGGTCGGCGAGTGGGAGGAGTGGGGGAACCCGCTGGCCGACGAGTCGGCCTACCGCCGCATGCTCACCTACTCCCCCTACGACAACGTCACGGGCGAGAACCCCGACGGGACGCCGCGCACGCTATCCCGACCTCCTCGTGACCGCCGGGCTGAACGACCCCCGGGTCTCCTACTGGGAGCCGGCCAAGTGGGTCGCCAAGCTGCGCGCCCTGTCACCGGACACCCGGGTGCTCCTGCGGACCGAGCTGGGTGCGGGCCACGGCGGGCCTTCGGGTCGCTACGAAGCTTGGAAGGAGGAGGCCCTGGTGCTGGCCTTCCTCCTCGATGCCCTCGGCCTGGCCGGCGCGGGCGAGCTTAGACCTTTAGGTCGTCGATGCCGGCGCGATCACGAATTTGAGCGTGAAGGGCGCCTGGTAACCCGGGGGCAACGTCACGGCCGAACCGTTGACGGTGGCCGAGAAGGCGCTCGGCGCGCCGGCGATCACGGTCAGCGGCCCGGTGGCGGCGATGGCGTGCGACTGGCCCGAGAAGAGCGTCGCCGTGAACAGCACCGAACCGGTCGTGCTGTCGGTGGCTTCGACCCAGCACTCCGACGTGGTGGCGGAGATGGCGAGCGAGTAACTGGCCGCGGTCACCTCGATAGGTGGCCGCGTGGGCCGAGGCCGCCGACGGCGCCGACACCGCGGGGGGAGCGGTCGAGGTGGTGGTCGTGGTGTGGCGGTGGGTCGCCGGGCGCGGACGCGTGGGAGTGGTGGTCGCGGCTGTCGGCCGCCTTCCCGTGGTGCGGCGGGGAGTTCGTGTGCAGTCCGGTGGCGATGAGCACCACGACGAGCACGGCCACCGCGGCCACGGCGGCGATGGGGCCACCCACGCGACGGGGCCGGTGGTTGATGGAGTGCAGCACCCGGTCCTCGGATCCGCTCATGAAGCGTCGGATGGACCGGATCGGGGGCGGCGTCGTCGAACGTCACCGGCTCGGCCGGGTTCGCCACCTGCGGCGGGGGGACGGGCGGGACGACGGGCCGGTCGGACTCGGTCAGGCGCACCGTCGACGACCCCGAGACACGGAACGTGCTGGCCGGGTAGGCATCCTCGTCGTTGCCGTTCTGCCGCTCCGCGGCAGGGGGGTGCCCCCGTAATTCCTCGAGTGTGTGCAGCTGCCGGTGGTAGTGCTCCACGGAGTGCACGTCGTCGTGCGAGCGCCGGCGCAGTATGACGGCCACGACCAAGCCCGCCACGACTACCACAGCGACAATCTCAGCGATCAGCACCGCTCCCTATTCAACAGGATCCGCCGGCCACGCAGGACCGCGGCCGGTCGGTGCCTCAGTGGGCCAGGCGCGGCCGGATGTCGTCGGGGATGTCGCTGCGCCTCGGGTTGCCCTGGTCCCGCTTGGAGAGGATGGGGTCGCTGATCCCCCAGTCCGCTTCCACCGCAGGGTCGTCCCAGGCCAGCCCGTGCTCGTCCGAGTCGTCGTAGTAGTTGTCCACGAGGTAGGTCAGCAGGATGTCGCTGAGCGCGGCGAAGCCGTGCGCGACGCCGGGCGGGATGTAGATGCCCTGGTCGACCGTCCCGTCGAGATCGATCACCTCGGTCGCCCCGTCCGTCCGCGACCCCACGCGCAGGTCGTGCAGGACGACGCGGACCTGGCCCCGCAGGGCGTACCAGTAGTCGGACTGGTGGAGGTGGAAGTGCAGGCCGACCAGCGCCCCGGCCTGCTTCTCCGAGCGGTTGCCCTGGACCATCTCGCGGCCGTTGGGAAACCAGCTGCGCCGGTAGGTCTCGACGAAACGCCCGCGCTCGTCGCCGTGCACGTCGGGGCGGACCAGCACGACGTCGTCGATCACGGAGGAGGGGATCAGTTCTGGCATCGGGCCGGAACGGTAGCCGGGTGCGTGCGTCAGGAGGCGAAACGGCCGAAGCCACGACCGGTAGAACAGCAGTGGGCTGCCCTCTCCGATCTCCATGGCCACCACGTGGCCGGTGACCAGCTCGTGGTCGCCGCCGTCGAAGATGTCGCCCAGCCGGCACTCGATCACGGCCAGCGAACCGTCGATCACCGGCGACCCCGTGATCCCGTGCGACCAGCCGACGCCGTCGAACTTGTCGCCGCCCGACACGGCGAAGGCGCGGCACAGCGCCTCTTGATGCTCTCCGAGGATGTTGACGCAGAACGCACCCGCCTGGGCGATGCGGGGCCAGCTCGTCGAGCTCCGGGCCGGGGCGAGGATCACCATCGGGGGCTCGAGGGAGAGCGCGGCGAAGGACTGGCACGAGAAGCCGACGGGCACACCCTCCTCGAGCGCGGTGACGATGGTGACGCCGGTGGCGAAGTGGCCGAGCACCTCGCGGAACCGGGCCTGGTCCAGGCCCGACACGAGCCCTATGCCTTGCCGAGGTCGATCGACTGGGACTCGTGCGCAGAGGACACGTCCTCGACGTTCTTCGCCTCGGGGAGCCGGCGGGCCTGGTTGAGGATGCGGTCGAGCTCCCGGTCGGTGTGGGACGGGTCGTGATGCGAGAGCAGCAGCCGCGCGCGCTCCGGACTCGGCCGCCACGTGCACCGCGTAGGCGGCCGTCGAGTGGCCCCAGTCGGCCTTGGTCGAGAATTCGTCGTCGGTGTACTGGCCGTCGTGGATCAGCAGATCGACGCCCTGGCACAGCTCGAGCACGGCGTCGGGGATGGTCCGGCGGTCGAGCGGCGCCTGGTGGTCGGACATGTAGGCGACCGGCGCGGCCCTCCGCCTCTATCCGGAATCCCAGGGTCACCCCGCTGTGCGGGACGTGCCGTGCCATCACCTTGGCCGAGCCGATGGAGAAGTCCTCGGCCCCGACGTCGACGGTGATCAGCTCGCCGCGGAACTGCTCCATGTGGATCGGGAACACCGGTGGTTGCACGGCCGCGTGCAGCGCGTCCTTGAGGCTGGCCTTGGGCTGCGCTGGTCCGTAGACGGTCAGGCGGGCGCCCGGGTCGTGCAACGGGCCGAAGAAGGGGATCCCCAGGATGTGGTCGAAGTGGAGGTGGGTCAGCAGCGCCGTGGCCTGCATCGGGGTCCCCAGGGCCCGCACCTCTTTGTGCAGGACGTCGCCCAGCGCGCGCAGTCCGGTGCCGAGGTCGACGATGAGCGGCTCATCCCCCTCGATCTCGAGCACCAGGCACGAAGTGTTGCCCCCGTAGCGCCGATACCGGTCCCCCGAGCACGGACACGACCCCCGCACGCCGTAGAACGTGACGTTCACCCACACCACGATACCCGCCGCCGGGCGCTACGTTCTGCCCCCATGCGGGAACGGACCATCACGGCGAACGGGCTGGAGTTCGCCCTTCTCACCGACGGCCCCGCGGACGGGCCGCTCGCCCTCTGCCTGCACGGGTTCCCCGACAGCGCCCACACCTGGCGCTACCTGCTGCCCGAGCTCGCCGCGGCCGGCTTCCGACGCGGTGGCGCCGTTCCTGCGCGGCTACGCCCCGACCCAGGTCCCCGCCGACGGGCGCTACCAGCTGGGGGCCCTGGTGCAGGACGTCAACGCGCTCCACGAGGCGCTCGGTGGCGGCTCCGACGCGGTCGTCGTCGGACACGACTGGGGTGCGCTCGCCACCTACGGCGCGGTCGCCCACCAACCCGATCGGTGGCGCCGCGCGGTCACGGCCGCCGTCCCCCCACCGCGTCCATCGGCATGTCGTTGCTGACCTACGCCCAGCTGCAGCGGAGCTGGTACATGTTCTTCTTCCTCTCGCCGTTGGCGGAGGTGGCGCTGCCGCTTCGACGATTACTCCTTCATCGATCACCTCTGGCGCGACTGGTCACCGGGCTACGACGGGTCGTGGGACGTCGCCCGTGTAAAGGAGTCCATCGGGGACCCCGAGCGCATCGTCGCCGCCATCAGCTACTACCGCGCCCTGTACGACGCCGCCCTGCAGGTGCCCGAGCTGGCGGACGAGCAGGCCGCCTCGCTCCTCCCGACGCCGAAGCCGACGCTCTATCTCCACGGCCGCGACGACAACTGCATGCTGCTCTCGTCGGTGGGGTCACCCCTCGACTTCATGGCCGAGGGGTCGGAGATGGAGGTCGTCGACGACACCGGCCACTTCCTGCACGTGGAGCGGCCCGACGTCGTGAACCGCCGCATCGTCGACTTCCTCACCGCGTCGTAACGGGTCGCGACCGGGCGACGCCACCTCGCCGGCCCGCCCCTCACGGAGCCGGAGGACCGGGTCTGCACCGCCGGACCAGCGGGCGAACCCCTCGGCCACCAGCGACGCCGCCACGCGCTGCGCCCGCGCCGGGTCGTCCGGCCAGCCGCACGCGCCGGCCAGGCGCGCCTCCGTCACGCCGGCGCGCCGGAGGGCTTCGACCAGGCGGCCCCGGCCCTGGCGGTCGGAACCGGCGAAGGTGCCCTGGGGCCGGGCCGTCGGGCTCAGTCGCCACGGGTCGGGAGCGGTCGCGTCGTGGCGGCGCCACACGCACTGGCGGCGCAGCGGGCAGCGCGCGCAATCCGGGCGCGTGCCCGGTGCACACGGTCGCCCCGAGGTCGAACATCGCCTGGTTGAACTCCCATGAACGGCCGGCGGGGACGAGCTGATCGCCCAACCGGGTGGCCCGGGCCGGCGTGAGGGGCGTGCCCGACACCGCGCGGGCCAGGACCCGCACCGCGTTGGTGTCGACCGCGGCCACCTCGTCACCGAAGGCGAAGGCCCGCACGGCCCGCGCCGTGTAGGGCCCGACGCCGGCCAGGGCGCGCAGCGCAGCGTCCTCCCGCGGCACCGCGCCGCCGTGGTCGGCGACGAGGGCCGTGGCCGCCCGGTGCAGGTTGAGCGCCCGACGGTTGTACCCGAGCCCCGACCACAGGCGCACCACCGCGGCCGGACCCGCTCGCCCGCAGTGGGCCGCCGTGGGGAACGCCTCGACGAACCGCTCGTAGTGCGGCACCACCCGCCCCACCTGCGTCTGTTGCAACATCACCTCGGAGACGAGGATCCGCCACGGGTCGCGGGTACGGCGCCAGGGAAGATCCCGGCGGTGCTCGGCCCCCCACGCCAGCAGGCGGCGCCGGAAGCCGGCGACCTGGACGGTCGGGAGCGCTCCCGGCCTCAGTCCCAGACGTCGTCGCCGTAGGGCCGCTGCCGGGCCGGCGCGTCGGCCGTCTTCCAGACCATCAGCTTTCGCCGGAAGTAGCAGACCTCCTCGCCGCGCTGGTTGAACGCCTTGGTCTCGACGGTCACGATGCCCCGGTCGTCCTTCGACTTCGACGGCGTGGCCTCGAGCACCCGCGTCGCGCGCGTAGATGGTGTCGCCGTGGAAGGTGGGCGAGCGGTGCAGGAGCGACTCGACCTCGAGGTTGGCGATGCACGAGCCGCTGACGTCGGGGACGCTCATGCCGAGCGCGAGGGAGTAGACCAGGTTCCCCACCACGACGTTGCGGCCCTGCACGGTCTCGTGCTCCGCGAACCACGCGTTCGTGTGCAGCGGATGATGGTTCATCGTGATCATGCAGAAGAGGTGGTCGTCGTACTCGGTGATCGTCTTGCCGGGCCAGTGACGGTAGATGTCGCCCGGGACGAAATCCTCGAGGTAACGGCCGAACGGCCGGTCGTACTCGGTCATTCGGCTGCCTGCGCCGGGTTAGGGCGGGTCGTGAAGCCGAGTGACGCCCCTGGCAGCGACTCGCCGTCGATGGTCAGCCGCCAGGCGAACCGGGTGCCCGGCGCCAAGGGGATGGGCCCGAGGTTCACGGCCAGCGCCACGTCGATGGGCGAGCCCTCGGGGATGCCCTGCGGCTGGCTCACGGTGAACTCGCCGCGCACCTCCACGGGCTGGGCCCCCTCCCCCGTCTCCATGAGCACCGGCTGGCCGTCGGCATCCTCGAGAAAGAGCTCCCAGTGATGCGACGTCTCGGCCTCGTGCCAGTCGACGTCGATCTTCAGCGCGACGGCGGAGGGCACGGGTTCGGGGCCGGTCATGCTCCAGCCGCCGCCCAGGATGTAGAGCTTGCCGTCGGACACCTGGGCCGCGTCGCACAGCAACATGGTCACTTTCACGGGGAAGGAGGTTATCCGTCCGCCGAAGTAGGACGATAAAAGACGGACGGAGCATCCGGCACGGTGAGGGGCCCGCGCCACGCAGGAGGGGGACATGGGACGCATAACGGCGTGGGCCGACCACCGGGGGCCACCGGTCGGCGCGACCGTCGCGCTGGTATTCACCGTGATGGCCTACAGCCTGGTGAGCCACGCCGCCCTGCACGGCGGGCACGTCACGCCCAACGCACCCGACGACCTGTGGGGCCTCGCCGCCAGCTCGTGGGCCTTCGCCCATGGGGAGTTCGCCCAGATATACGTGCGCCATGGCACCTTGACCTCCCCCCCGGCCCTCGAGGTGGTCCTCGCGCCGGCTCTTCTCCTCGGCCAGGCCATCGGCACCTCGCTGCACACCCGTGGGCCCGCCCAGCCGCTCGGCATGTGGTTGGTGCTCGGTCCCGCCGCCCTCCTGCTCGCGTCGACCACGTTGTTCGCCCTCGATGCGGTCGCACGCCTCTGGCGTCTCTCGGAGGGCGCCCGGCTGGCCCTCGCCCTCGTGGGGGCGCTCGCCGTGGCCAACGTCGCGGGCCTGTGGGGGCATCCGGAGGACTGCGTCGCGCTCGCCTTCGTCGTGTGGGCCGCGCTCCAGCTGGAGCGCCGGGGACCGGCGGCGGGGCCGCGGGCCGCGCTGCTGCTCGGCATCGGCATCGCGTTCCAGCCACTCGCCATCCTGGGCGTGGCCCCCGTCCTGACCCGACTCGGCTGGAAGGCCGCGGCGCGTCAGTGGTGGCGCCTCGTCTTGCCCAGCCTGGCGGTCCTCGCCGCGCCGCTCCTCCGCGAGCCCGGACGGACCTTCTTCGTGCTCGTCCACCAGCCGTTCCTGCCCCGTTACGTCTCCTTCACGCCGCTCACCCGCCTGGCACCCGTCCTCGGCCCCGGCGTGGACGGTGGCGGGGCGACCCGGCTCGTCGCCACCGTGATTTCGGCATGCCTCGCCGTGGCCGTCTGTCGCAAACGTCACGACCTGGCCACCGTGCTCACCTTGGTGGCCGCCGCGTTCATGATCCGCGTCCTCCTCGAGACGGAGTTGAACTGGTACTACCTCTGGCCCGTCCCCGCGCTGTGCCTGCTGCTGTCCGTGCGCCGCAGCCCGACGCGGTTCTGGCTGTGCAGCGCCGCCCTCATCGTCAGCATGGTGCTGGGGGACCACGACACCCAGCGCGACATCGCGCTCTGGTGGCCCGCGCTGATGGCCACGCTCGTGGTCATGCTCCTCTCCATCGGCCCCTCTCCGCGCCGCTGGGTCGCGCTGGCCACCGGCGTCCGCCACCGGTACCTCGCGGACCCTCCCTTCCGGCGCGCACCCGCGGTGGAGCCGTTGGGAGCGGGCGTGGTGGAGCCGTTGGGTGCGGGCGTGGTGGAACCGTTGGGTGCGGGCGTGGTGGAACCGTTGGGTGCGGACGGGCGGCGTGAGTGAGCGCACGGGATTGCGTCGAAGGGAGGAGCATGCAGCTCTCCGAGTGGGCTGAACGGCGGTCCCCGCCCATCGTGGCGACCATGTGCATGCTCGTCCTGATCATGGCTTTCAGCCTGTTCGGCCATTCGGTCCTGCGCATCGGGCACGGAGAACTGCTGTCACCGAGCGATCTGTGGAGCCTGGCCGCCTCGTCGTCGGCCATCCTCCACGGTCAGTTCGCGCACGTCTACATGCGCAACGGTGCGTTGACGTCGCCTCCGGCACTCGAGGTGGTCCTGGTTCCGGCGCTGGCGCTCGGACAGCTACTGGGACTCTCACCACATCTGCACGCATCGGGCGAGCCGCTCAGCCTGTGGTTGGTACTCGGTCCGGCCGCCGCGCTGTTGGCGTCGACGGCACTCTTCGCTCTCGACGCGGTGGCGCGCTACTGGGGTCTGACGGAGCGCTCCCGCCTTGCGCTGGCACTGGTGGGCGCGCTCGGCGTCGCCAACGTGGCTGGCGGCTGGGGCCACCCCGAGGACTGTGTCGCCGTCGCTTTCGTCGTATGGGCCGCGCTGGCGCTCGAGCGCGGCGGCTCCGTCGCCGCGCCGCCGCCGCCCTCCTCCTCGGCGTCGGCATCGCGTTCCAGCCGCTCGCCGTCCTGGGCGTGGCGGCGGTCCTGGCCCGGGTGGGCTGGCGCGCCGCGGCCCGGCTGTCGTGGCGGCTCGTGCTCCCCAGCCTCGCCGTGGCCATTGCCCCGCTGCTGGCCGAGACCCACCGGACACTCTTCGTCCTGGTGCGCCAGCCGTTCGAGCCCAGGTACAACTCGCTCACCCCGCTCACCCATCTGGCCACGGTGCTCGGGCCCGGCCTCGACGGAGGTGGACCGACCCGTCTGGTGGCGACCCTCCTCGGCGCGGGCCTGGGTGTCCTGGTGTGCTACCGGCGCCACGACCTGCCCACGGTGCTCACGGTGATCGCCGCCGCCTACTTCATTCGGGTCCTGCTCGAGACCGAAATGAACTGGTACTACCTCTGGCCCGTTCCCGCACTCTGCCTCGGACTGGCGCTGCGCCGCAGTCCGAGGCGCTTCGGCCTGTGCGCTGCCGCACTGGTGGTCAGCATGGTGCTGGGCGACCACCGGGTGCACCACATCGAGCTCTGGTGGCCCGCGCTGATGGCCACGCTCGTCGTCATGCTCCTGTCCATCGGCCCGTCACCCCGCCGCTGGGTCGCGCTGGCCTCCACCGGTCACCTCGACGGGCCGGACCCCGCCCGCCCCGTAGAGTGCGGAGCCATGGTGGAGCCGTTGGGCGCGGGCCGGCGCCGTGAGTGAGCTGCAGGGGCTGCGCGACGACGTCTACCGCCGCCCGCTGGCCACGGCGCTCCTGCGCCTCGGGCTTGGTGCCGGTTGGCGTTGCGTCGACGTCGGTGCCGGAGGCGGCGACGTCTCGGTGGCGCTGGCCGAGATGGTCGGCCGGGACGGTCGTGTCTACGCGGTCGACAGCGACCCCTTGGCGCGGGACGAGGTCGCACGCGCCGCAGCCGCCCACGCGCAGGTCATCGCGCTCACGCAGGCCGGCGAGGATCTCTCGTTGCCCGAGGAGGTCGACCTCGCGTTCTGCCGCTTCCTGCTGCTGCACGTGCTCGAGCCCGTCGCGGTCGTCCGCAAGATGGCCGGCGCCGTCCGGCCCGGCGGGTGGGTGGTGGCACAGGAGCCCATCACCTCGGCGGGGCGGATCGACGGCTCGCCTCTCTCGCTGCCCGACGCCCGCCACCCCGACGTCGGTGCACTGCTCCCCGCCCTCGTCCGCGACGCCGGGCTCGAGGTGGTCGACGCCTGGGCCGAGGCGCCGGCCGGGGTCGGACCCGGTCCCGTGACGCGCTACCTCGGGCTCGCTCACGGGGGTCGATCCGGGCGACGACCCCGTGGTCCTGCCGCCGCTGGTGACGGTCATCGGGCGCAAGGGCTGAGCCACCGCGAAAAGAGCGCCCCGGAGCGAGCCATTAGGGTCGCACCCCGTGACGACGCCCACCGCGCCCCTGCTCGCCGGCGCCGCCGAAGCGATCGAGCTGGCGCAGCGCCTCGTCGACCAGGCGTGCGCCGCGGTCCGCGACCGCGGGGGGATCGACGCCAACCAGGTGGTCGCCTACGACGTGGCGCATGCGGCGGCCGCGGTCGCCACGGCACGGGCCGCCCTCGAGTACGGCGGGCGCGGGGAGGTCGAGTCGCGCATCGCCGCCGCGTTCGTTGGCGACGTCGTGGCCGATCTCGCCGGCAAGGTGGCGGGTCGCGAGCCGCTCTGGGGCGTCGAGGCCGGGTGGGCCGCACCGGCGGCCGCCTTCCTCGGCACACAGCGCGATCCCGGGGTGCTGGCCGGACTGGCCGCCACCGAGGGCCCCCGGCACCTGGGGGAGGATTTCGAGCTGGTCCGGGAGACGTTCCACCGCTTCGCGCGAGGACAGGGTCCGACCGCACGCCGAGCACGTGCACCGGGCCAACGCCGACATCCCCGAGGAGGTCATCGAAGGCCTGGCCGAGTTGGGCGGCTTCGGCCTCTCGGTCCCGGAGGAGTACGGCGGTTTCGCGTCAGGCGGGGAGAGCGACTACATGGGGATGGTCGTCGCCACGGAGGAGTTGAGCTGGGGGTCGCTCGGCGTCGGCGGGTCGCTCATCACCCGGCCCGAGATCCTGACCCGAGCCCTCGTCTACGGGGGCACGGAGGAGCAGAAGAAGCAGTGGCTGCCCAAGCTGGCCTCGGCCGAGATCCTGGCCGCCGTCGCCGTGACCGAGCCCGACTTCGGATCCGACGTCGCCGGCATCGTCACCGCCGCGGCGCCGGTGGACGGCGGCTGGGTGGTCAACGGCGTCAAGACCTGGTGCACGTTTGCCGCCCGGGCCGACGTGCTGATGCTCCTGGCGCGCACTGATCCCGACCGCTCCCTCGCCCACCGCGGCATCTCCATGTTCGTCGTCGAGAAGCCGCGGGGCGACGGGCACGGCTTCGTCTTCACCCAGGCGGACGCGCCCGATCGCCCGCCCGACCTGGCCCCGGGACGCCTCGAAGGCCGCCCCATCGACACGATCGGCTACCGCGGCATGCACTCCTACGAGCTGGCGTTCGAGAACTGGTTCGTGCCGGAGGCCAACCTCGTCGGCGGCACCGAGGGACTGGGGAAGGGCTTCTATCTCCAGATGCAGGGCTTCGAAAACGGCCGGCTCCAGACGGCGGCCCGCGCCCTCGGCGTGATGCAGGCCGCCTACGAGGCCGCCGCCTCGTACGCCGCCGAGCGCAAGGTGTTCGGCTCCCCCATCGGCGACTACCAGCTGACCCAGGCCAAGCTCGGGCGGATGGCCGTCATCATCCAGGCGACGCGCCAGAGCTCGTACCACGTCGCCCGGCTGATGGCGCGGGGCGAGGGAACGCTCGAGGCGTCCATGGTCAAGGCCTACGTGTGTCGCGCCGCCGAATGGGTGACGCGGGAGGCCATGCAGATCCACGGGGGCATGGGCTACGCCGAGGAGTTCCCGGTCAGTCGCTACTTCGTGGACGCCCGGGTGCTCTCCATCTTCGAGGGAGCGGACGAGATCCTCGCCCTCAAGGTGATCGCGCGCCGGCTGATCGGCTGATCGGCTGATCAGGCGGAGCTGCGCGTGAGCCCGGCCCGCTCGCCGCGGCTCACGAACTTGATCGCCATCTTGCGGCTCGCCTCGTCGATCATCTCGTCGCCGAACATGACGGCGCCCTTGCGATCGTCCTCGGTGGCCTTCTGGTAGGCCTCGAGGAGGTCGAAGGCGTGGTCGAACTGCTCCTGGGTCGGCGAGTACACCTCGTTCAGCACGCCCGCCTGGTCGGGCGTGAGGGCCCACTTGCCGTCGTAGCCCAGCATGCGCGTGCGCATCGAGTACTGGCGCAGCGCGTCGAGCTCGCGGACCTTGAGGAAGGGCCCGTCGATCACCTGCAGCCCGTTGGCCCGGCCGGCCATCAGGATGCGGCTGAAGACGTAGTTGAAGTGGTCGCCGGGGTACTCGGGGATCTCGATCCCACCCGTCAGCACCGGCATCTCGATGCTGGCCGCAAAATCGGCCGGTCCGAAGATGATCGTCTCGAGCCGAGGAGAGGCGGCGCAGATCTCGTCCACGTTGATGAGCCCGCGTGCCGTCTCGATCTGCGCCTCGATCCCGATGTGGCCGACCGGCAACCCCGACGTCTTCTCGACCTGGGTCAGCAGGAGGTCGAGCGCGACGACCTCGGCCGCCGACTGCACTTTGGGCAGCATGACCTCGTCGAGGCGCTCGCCCGCATTGGCGACCACCTCGATCACGTCGCCGTAGGTCCACTCGGTGTCCCAGGCGTTGACGCGCACACACAGCACCCGGTCGTCCCACGGGAGGTTCTTGATAGCGTCGACGACCTTCGGCCTCGCGCTCTCCTTCTCGAGCGGCGCCACGGCGTCCTCGAGGTCCAGAAAGGTCATGTCGGCCGGGACGGTCGGCGCCTTGGCCAGGAACTTCTCGTTCGAACCGGGGGTGGACAGGCAGGAGCGACGAGGGAGGTCGCGTGAGCGTGCGGACATGGAGCGATGGTAACAAAACGGGCTCAGGAGCCCTCGGGGCCGCCATCCGTTCCGCCGTCGCCGTCCGCCGGCCACGATCCGCCGTCGCCGTCCGCTGCAGGCCGCTGCGGCGGCGCGTGTTCAGGTCAAGTGCGCCGAGAAGAACTCCAACGTTCGCTCCCACAGCGCGCGGGCGGCGTCGGCGTCGTGCACTTCGGGCCGAGTGTCGTTGAAGAAGGCGTGGTCGGTGTCTGGGTAGACGACGATCTCGACCGACTTGCCCATCTCCCGGAGCTGCTCGGCCAGCGCCTGCGCGGCCTCCGGAGTGAAGAAGCTGTCCTTCTCGGCATAGTGGCCGAGCACGGCAGCCGACATGGCCGAGTAGTCAGGCTGCGCGTCGGGCCACGGGATGATGCCGTAACACGGAACCACCGCCGCCACGGCGTCGGGACGCTGCGTCGCCAGCACCAGCGCGAGCCCACCGCCCATGCAGAACCCGATGACCCCGACGCGGTCGCCCGAGCTTCGGCGCAGCACCTCGTCCACCGCGCCGCTCATGTCGCGGGCGGCCTGGTCCATCTTCATGGCCATCATCGCCTTGCCCGCCTCGTCCGGCTCGCCGGGCTGCACCTTCTGCCCGTGGTAGAGGTCCGGGGCCAGGGCGGTGAAGCCCGCCACCGCGAAGCGGTCGCACACGTCCTCGATGTGGTCGACCAGACCCCACCACTCCTGGATCACGATCACGCCCGGCCCGGCGCCGCCGTCCGGAGTGGCCAGGTAGCCGCCCGCAGTCGATCCATTGCTCGCGAATTCGATCATTTGGCCCATGCGGACTGACCGTAGTTCGAAACACCCCATTTCGTTTCTCCCGATCAGTTCACGAAAAGTTCGAATTTCCTACTCTTGGGCAGCCACCTGGCTCTTCGCACCACCGGTACCACCGCACACAGGCGTTTCGTACCGATGGTGTTTGAATGGCCCATGGGCTTCCTATAAGAATGTTGCCCATCGTGACTGACGTGAAGAGGGACCAGATCCACTCCACGCCGCGGTCTCCGAGGAGCACTCGAGTGCTCCAGCGGGTTGGTATCCCCGCGTTGACCGTCGTCACAGTGTTGTCGAGCACTGTGTTTGGTTTGGCGCGCCCGGCCGCCGGCGACGCCATCTCGGACGCCAAGGCCAAGGCGGCTGCCATCGAGTCGGAGCTCACCCAGGCCCAGAACCAGATGTCTGCGCTGAGCCAGCAGTACGACCAGGCCCGCTACCAACTGTCGCAGATCAACTCGAACATCGCGGCGACCAAGGCGAACATCGCGACCGACCAGCAGCAGGTCGACCAGGACAAGGCAACCCTCTCCAAGGCGGCTGTGGCCAACTACATCTCCGATGGCACGGCGGCCGCGCAGAATCCGATTTTCAGCGGCAACGAGCAGACCCTCGGCGCCACCACCGAGTACAACACGATCGCCGAGGGGGACATCTCCCTCGCCGTCGACAACCTTCACACGGCCGAGAACTCCCTGAACGCACAGGTCACGCAGCTTTCGGGTGAGCAGACGCAGGCGCAGTCGCAGGTTACGGCCGAACAGAACGCGGTCGCGCAGAACGCGCAGGCCGTGCAGCAACAGAAGAGTGCGCTGAACCAGGAGAACGGTCAGATCGCGCAGTTGGTCCAGCAGCAGGAGCAGGCCGAAGCCGCCGCGGCCGCCCAGGCCGCAGCCCAGCGTCAGGCAGCAGCGGCGGCAGCCGCCCAGGCCGCCGCCGCTGCTGCTGCTGCGTCACCGGCCGCCGGCTCGAGCTCGGGTTCGGGCTCGGGGAACAGCACCAGCCTGGCCGGACTCGACCAGGCAGCGCCGCCGCCCACCGCGTCCGGTGGCGCTGGTGCCGTACAGGCGGCCGAGAGCCAAGAGGGCGTCCCTTACGTGTGGGGCGCCGAGTCCCCCAAGGGCTCGGCCGATCCGGGCTTCGACTGCTCCGGTTTGACCGCCTGGTCGTGGGGTCAGGCCGGGGTCGGCCTGCCGCACTACTCGGGCGCCCAGATGTCCGACTCGACCCCGGTTCCCATCAGCGACCTCGAACCGGGCGATCTGCTCTTCTACGGGCCGGGGGGGTCCCAGCACGTGGCCATGTACGTGGGCCCCGGCACGATGATCGAGGCGCCCTACACCGGGGCGGTGGTCTGGGTCACTGCCCTCCGTCTGGGTGGCGACTTCGTAGGCGCCGGCCGGCCCTAACCGCCGGTTCCGCCTCTCCAGCCCCGCCGACCGGCGCGTTCCAGCCCTCACCGGTCGCCTCTTCACTACTCCCGGACCCACCTGTTCGGCCCCCGGTCCTAACCTGGCGCCAGGCGCCCCATGAGACCGATCCCCGTCGCATTCCATATCGGCCCGCTCGAGGTCCACACCTACGGCATCGGACTCGCGCTGACGTTCTGGTTCGGGTTCGTATATTTCGAGCGACGCCTGCGGAAGAACGGCTACCCGACCGAGTGGCTCGTTCCCGTCTTCCTCTGGATCATCCTCGCTGCCGTCGTTGGCGCCCGAGCAATGCACGTGCTCTCCAACCTGGGCGCCTACACGCAGCATCCGGGCGACATCATCGCCGTCTGGCAAGGTGGCCTCTCGTCCTTCGGCGGCCTGTTGCTCGCTGTGCCGGTGGGCGTGATCCTGACCCGGCGCCGCTGTCCCGAGCTCCCGCTCGGCCGGGCGCTCGACCTGGTGTGCCCGGTTCTCCTGGCCTGCTGGGCCATGGGCCGCCTGCTGGGTCCCCAGCTCATGGTCGCCGGCGGCGGCCACGCGACGCACCAATGGTTCGGCATGTACTACGCCGGTCAGCCGGGCCGTCGGCTCCCGGTGCCCATCTTCCAGGCCCTGGAGGACTTCACCGTCTACCTGATCCTCATCGCGATCGAGCGCCGGCTCGACCGCTGGCCCGACCGTACGCCCCGTACGGCTACCCGCCGGGGATCGTGCTCGGTGTCGCCATGGTGCTGTGGGGGATCGAGCGGTCACTCGACGAGCACCTGTGGTTGGGCGAGGACGGCCGCCTCGGCTCTGACCTGGTGCAGCTGGCGGGCGTGGCGCTGGTGATCGGGGGCGCCGTCATCCTCGTGCGCACGAGGGCACGCTGGAGGGAATGGCTGCTGACGAACCACCAGCCTGACACCGTGGCACCGAAAGAAGGCGTGGAGCAGCCGGCCTGACGCTGTGCCCGCTGCCCGGGTGCGCCCCGTCGTCACCGTTGGTGCCGTAGGCATTGCACCACCCGCCGTCCACGCGTCTCCGCCAATCGAGGGGGATCGCCGTCAATCCCCGAAGGCACGGGCATTCTCAAGGCATCTGACCATGGTGCCGATATTTGGCGGGAGAGGGGGGATGAGCGCGATGGCCACTGTCCAGCCATGGACGCCGATCATGAACGACAAGGTCTGGACGGAGGAGGAGAAGGAGGAGTGGCTGGCCACCCACGGCGGAGCACCCACTCACGTCGTGACCTTCGAGCCCATGTATCAGATTGAGGTCTGCATTCCTCCCTGGGACCATCCCGAGCGCCAGATCGCCCGCTCGGCGGTGGCGTGGGGTACGAACATGAGCCGGGTCTTCGATGACGAGCACTTCGGCGCGGTGGCAGTCATCGCCGCGCACCACGAGGGCAACTCGCTCGAGGTCCACACCGCAGTGACGCCCCGGCCCCGCTTACGCCGGGTCACCTGAGGCAACTAGGCGTTCGGCTTCTCACCTGACTCTGCCGCCTGGCGCATCTGCTCCTGGCGGTCGATCATCCCCATCCGCTCCTGCCCGATCGCACCGTCGAGCCGTTCCGCGATCTGCTCGGGCGTCCAGCGACCCTCGGCCCACATCGCCCGCACCTCGGTGGGCTGATTCCACACAGCGATCTTCGAACCGACCACGGTATAGACCTGCCCTGTCACGTGTTTCGCCTGGTCACTCAGCAGGAAGACGACCATGGGTGCGACGTCCTCGGGGTCACCCATCTCGGCCAGCTCGGAGGGCACGTTGGCCGACATGCGGGTGCGTGCCACCGGTGCGATGGCGTTGGCGGTGACGCCGTAGCGGTACAGCGCAACCGCCGCCGAACGCACGAGGGACACGATGCCGCCCTTAGCGGCGGCATAGTTCGCCTGGGCCACGCTGCCGGCGAACGCCCCGGAGGTGAAGCCGATGAGCGCGCCGCCACCTTCCTGTTTCCGCATGACCGCCGCCGCCGCCCGGAACACGGTGAAATGGCCCTTCAGATGGGTGGCGATCACGGCGTCCCACTCGTCTTCGGACATGTTGAACAGCATGCGCTCGCGCAAGATCCCGGCGACCGCCACGACGCCGTCGATGCGTCCCCACTTCTCGACCGCCGTCGCGATGAGGCGCTCGCCCGACTCCATCTCGGAGATGTCATCGGCCACCGCGACCGCTTCGCCGCCCGCATGGGCAATCTCGGCCACGACGGCGTCGGCCACCTCAGAGCTCGGGTCCTCGCCGGCCATGCCCACCCCGTAGTCGGCCACCAGCAGCTTGGCTCCCTCCGCGGCCGCGGCCAGCGCCACGGCGCGACCGATGCCGCCGCCACCGCCGGTGACCGCGACGACCTTGCCTGTGAGGAACCCTGCCATCGACACTCCCTGATCTCTTCGGGCCCGGCCGACCGGGCTCGCAAATTGCCGTAAGTTAGAACACGTTCTAGCCTGCGGGTGACGGGGGCTGCCATTTGCACCCGCACGCGATGCTGCAAGGGAGACTGCTGATGGGTGACCTCGGCTTCTGGGCGTTGGCCCAGGAAGACCCGGAGTATCTGGCGCTCGTCACGCCTGAGGGCGACGAGGTCAGCGCAGGGGAGCTACTCGGACACGCCAACCAGCTGGTGCACGCTCTACGGGCTCAGGGGTTCGCGACAGGCGACGTGGTGGCCACCCTGCTGCCGAACTGTGCCGAGATGATTGAGGTCTACCTGGCCGCGCTACAGGCCGGCTGGTACTTGGTGCCCATCAACCACCACCTGGTGGCGCCCGAGGTGGCGTACATCCTCAAGGACTCGGGGGCAAGGGCTTTCGTCGCCCACGAACGCTTCGCGGACGTGGCCCGCGCCGCGGCGGACGAGGTGGGCCTCGACGCCGCCGGCCGGTTGAGCGTGGGCGACGTGCCCGGCTTCGCCTCCTACGTCGGTGAGAGGGACGCCCAACCCACCACGCTCCCTGACGACCGCACGGTCGGCGACGTCATGAACTACACGTCGGGGACGACGGGGAACCCCAAGGGGATCTACCGCACGCTGACCGGCATCACCCCCGAGCAGGCCGCGCTCGGGCTCTCGGGGCTCTTGTTCCTCTTCGGCATCCAGCCCCAGGACGACAACGTCCACATCATCGGTTCGCCGCTCTACCACACTGCGGTGCTGCGCTTCGGGAGCGCGTCGCTGCACCTCGGCCACACGGTCGTGCTCATGGACAAGTGGCTGCCCGAGGACATGCTCCGGCTTATTCAGGAGCGCCGGGTCACCACCTCGCACATGGTGCCCACCCAGTTCCACCGCCTCCTGGCACTCCCCGAGGGCGTGCGGGACAAGTACGACGTGTCGTCCCTGCGCCACATGATCCACGCCGCGGCGCCCTGCCCGATCGACGTGAAGCACAAGATGATCGCCTGGTGGGGCAACGCGGTCGACGAGTACTACGCGGCGAGCGAGGGGGGCGGCACGCTCGTCACCGCCGAGGAGTGGCTGCAAAAGCCCGGCACGGTCGGCAAACCGTGGCCGATCAGTGAGATCGCCATCTTCGACGATGACGGCAACCGGATCACCGAAGCGAACGTCATCGGCACCGTCTACATGGCCATGCAGTCGGCAGACTTCGAGTATCACGGTGACAAGGAGAAGACGCGGAAGAACCGCATCGGCGGCTTCTTCACGGTGGGCGACGTCGGTCTGATCGACGAGGATGGCTACCTCTTCTTGCGCGACCGCAAGATCGACATGATCATCTCGGGCGGGGCCAACATCTACCCGGCCGAGATCGAGGGCGTCCTGCTCTCGCATCCCAAGGTCGGGGACGCCGCCGTCTTCGGGATCCCCCACGAGGACTGGGGGGAGGAAGTGAAGGCGGTGATCGAGCCGGCCGAGGGCGTCGAAGCCAACGAGGAGCTGGCGGTGGACATCCTGGCCTTCTGCGCCGACAAGATGGCCAGGTTCAAGACGCCGAAGACGATCGACTTCACCAACGAGATGCCCCGCGACCCCAACGGGAAGCTCTACAAGCGCAAGCTGCGCGACCCTTACTGGGAAGGCGTGCAGCGGGCGCTCTGACCCGGCGCCGCCACCCTGTCCATCGGCTCCACGAGTGCACAGGAGCGCGACGAGCGGTCGGCGTTGCGCCATCGGGTCACTCCAAGGGCCTTGGCGGTGTTGACCGGAGGGAACCAGACTTCCCGTGTGGAACCCTTCGATGCATCGGCAGTCCGTGCCGCTTATGACGTCGTCGCAGAAGACTATGCAAATGCATTCGCAGACGACCTTCTGAAGCTCTCCGTGGACTGCGAGGTTCTGGATTCTCTCGTCCAAAGATTCTCCGCACGCGAGTCCGTCCTCGATCTCGGTTGCGGACCTGGCCAGGTCGGTCAGTACCTTGCCCAACGAGGCCTTCGGGTGGTCGGCATCGATCTGGCCCTCCAGATGCTCCTCGTGGCACGGCGACGCACCGGGAACCGCAGCCTTACCTGTGGTGACATGCGTTCGATCCCCTTTACCGCGAGATCGTTCTCAGGGGTTGTTGCGTTCTATTCGGTGCATCACCTCCCACGGCCCGAGCTTCGAACCGCCCTGGCCGAGATTCGCCGGATCCTCAGACCGGCCGGTGTCCTTGTGGTTGCCACTCACCTGGGCGAATCAGAGGCCTACAGCAGTCGATTCCTGGGTCATGAAATAAAGACCGTCGGGGGAACCCTCTACGGGGCAGACGAGCTTCTAGGGATGCTTGAAAGCGAGTCGTTCGTGATCGAAGGCGTCCGCTACCGCGACCCGCTGCCCCATGAACACGAATCCCGGAGGATCTACGTCACCGCTCGGCTTCGCGAGCAGTGAGCCTTCGGCCGGCGACTCCCGTGACCCACAGCCGGAAGGCCAGGGCAGTCCGTGAGGCCCGCCTGGCACGATGTTCCCGTGACGGATGACGAATTCGTGGAGATGGTCGTCGCTGCGTGTCGACGGCTCCCCAACGCCGAGGCAGTCAATCTGGGCGGATCGAGGGCCCGCGGGGACTTCCGTCCAGACAGCGACTGGGACTTCGCCCTCTACTACCGAGGAGAGATCGACCCTCGACCGTTCGAGGAGCTGAGCTGGCCGGGCCGAGTGTTCCGTCCCTTCGAGTGGGGCCAGGTGATGTATGGCGGAGCCGTCTTCGACCTCGACGGACGCCACTTCGACATCCACTTCCGCAACCTCGATGTCGTCGAACACTGGACCCGCGAGGCCAACGAGGGCAGGTTCGACGTCTACATCCTGGGGTTTCACCTGGCCGGAATCCCGACGTACATGCTCCCCGGCGAGCTGGCGAGCAGCCGGAGCTTGTGGGGCGATCTGGTCCGACCGGACTATCCGGATGCGCTCCGAAAGAGCGCGCCTTTGTTCTGGCTGGGCCGGGCAAACCGAGAACTCGACTACGCGAGCTACTGGGCTACCTCAGCCAATCCGATCAGCTGCGCCGGGGCCTTGGCAAAAGTCGTTCTCCAAGGAGCACACGCCCGGTTGGCCCACCGAGGCGTCTGGGCCTTGAACGAGAAGCGAATGGTCCAGTGGGCGGCCCTGGACGGCCTGAACGGACGGTTCTCGTGCCTCGGCGCTTCAGAAGAGGACTTGAGCGCTGCGATCGCAGATGTTCGGGCATCGATCGGCGACATCGAATCCGAGGTCTCGGATCAAGGCTGACTCAGAGCGAAGACGTTTCTTCAACTCTCGGCGACGTGCGCCCTCAGGCGAGTGACCAGAGTCCTCATCTCACGCTCGTCGACCCGGGGGGCGTCCGACCACTCCCGCAGCCGGATGCCCCAGTACTCCCTCGGGGTGCCCGGGTATCGGGGCGCGAGGACGATATGAAGGTGTCGCAGTCCGTCTCCGAGCACGAAGCTGTAGACGTGCTCGGCACCGGCAACGTCCCTCAGCGCTCTGGCCAGGCGACTCACCAACCGTCCGAGGTCGGCTGCTTCCTCGTTCGTCAGGTCATCCAATCCGGCAACGTGCCGCTTGGGCTCGGCCACGAGATAACCCCGATACGCGGGCGGTCCAGAAGGTGGGCAGGCGTGTCCGGCGTAGACCAGTTCGTCTTCGAAGAGGACGCCGCCAAGAGCTGAGTCGCCCAGCGCATGCTTGGCGCACACAGAGCAATCCACGGAGGTTCCGTCGTGGTGCATGCTCAGATCTTCCCGCGTCCGATGTGCCTCTGTGTCCGGACCGGTTGGGTCGACGTGGTCCATTGTTGCCGAGAGCAACAGAACGACCGACGCACCCGCTCCAGGGCAGCCGAATGCCGTGGATGGCAACCTACGGGGTCGACGCGCTCTCTTCGATTGTCGTCAGCCGCTGACGGGTGATGCGTCAGGCGTGCTGTGTGCCATGAGGTCGGGCGGCGGGTCATACGACTCCTGTCCGCCATCTCTCACCAGCTTGGTGGGTACGCCGTCAACGGAGACGTAGCGCTCCTGGTGGATTCCGTACGGATCTGGGTGCCAACCCCACACGAGTGTCTCACTGCCCATTGAACCAGTTTACCTAGAGTTTCCTTTTTTGTCACGTGTTGTTCACCTTCCCCAGCGGGCGTTCCGGGGACATCGGTTGAGACCGCCCCGATCCAACGGCACAGGTCTGGGGCCGACGTCAAGAGATGCGGCGTGTCAGCTCGTCGATCGACACCTTCGGCATGGCGATCCCTACCTGGAGCCAGACACCCCTGTCTTCACGTCTCCGGACGAGCAGGATCAGCCGACGAGCGCTCGTTCGCCACGCTCTCGCAGCAGTCGACACCAACCAGAGTCCGCGTTCGGGGATATCTCGGGGCGTCTGGTCAAGTCGGAATGTTGACAGCGCGCCCCGTAGGCACACAAGAAGAGATTGGCCGCGTCGAGCAGTTCGCGCTCGTTGGCGTCGAAGCCGGCACCTCTGGCGAGCTCGTAGTCGCTGACAAAGGACCGCATCTCGGCGACGCTTGGCAGGGGGTCATTCTCCGAGTCAGTCCAATAGTCGGTCCAATCGGCTGTGAACTGGCCCGCCGTGTTCCCGACCACGACCGCCTCAGGAGCAGCACACACGGAGTCCCAGTCGTAAATCGCCACGATGTCGTTGTCTTGGAAGGCGAGATTCTCGACGCGCCAGTCGAAGTGGCCGATCACCACATTGGAACCTGGGTCTTCAAGGCGACGCCGGGCCAGGTCAGCGAGACCGTCGATCCACTCGGCTCCCTCGGCCGTGCCGTCGAAGTCGAAGCGGACGTCATGGGGCTCGAACCACAGGGGCGCCCCGATCGGCCTCAACAAGAGTGGTGTTCCAACGTCAACGTGTCCGATGAGCGGTGCGGTCGCAGTGACGAAGGAGTGCAGCCCCTTGGCGATGGCCCGGCGCACGGTGGGGTCCCGACCACTGGCACGCCCTCCCCGTCGTAGTTCTTCGATGGTCGCAATCCCGTGAACCAACGGTTCGGGCTCCGTAAGCGGTCGCGGTACGGGAAGGCCGTCGTCAGCCAGAGCGCGCTGCACCTGCTGGACGGCGGCCAAACGGTCGATCGAGACGTTCCAGCGGTGAATCTTTACGACCACTTCGGAGCCGTCGACAAGACGCAGACCGGCGACGATCCCGACACCGGGGCGATAGAAGACGCCGTCTTCGATCGGCCCACATCGGCTGCCGACGAACGCTTCTACCATCGTGGCGATCTCGCTGGCATCCCCCGTCTCAAGAATCGCCCGTTCGACGGCCGGGTCCCACGCCGCACTGGCAGTGCTCACGAGCGTGGCGAGGGGCGGCATCGGCCACAGTCTCGCATCGAGCGTCACGCCTTCGCCTCAGGCGTATGCTTGGACGCTTGGCACGCCACGGGCTGGCTCGCCATACTGCGGTCGTGGAGGCTTCGTTCCAACAGCTGATCGACGCCGTGGGCGAAAGGACCCGACGAATCACCCAGGGTCTGGCGGGGCTCGGTGTGGACGAGCTGCATCATCGGTCTGAACTTCCGGAGTGGAGCCGCCTGACCATCGCATGTCACCTTCGATTCGGTGCCGAAGCACTGTCTCGAATGACGCGCGTCGCCTTGAGGGGTCAACCAGTGGCGTACTACCCCGAGGGCCGTGAGGTGCAGCGACCCCGGACACTGGCGCCCCTACCTGGCGAGTCACCCTTCGAGGTCGTCCAATCATTGGCAACCCTCAGTGACGAGCTGCAGCGGGAGTGGTCCGTCCTCGAGGCCGATGTCTGGAGCCTCCAGGTCGTCGAGCCTGCGGACAGGCAGGACCTCGGACCGGTCCCCCTCAGCCGCCTTCCGCTCCTCAGACTCACGGAGGTCGAGGTCCACGGCACCGACCTGGGGTTGAACCTCGATGATTGGAGTGAACTCTTCGTCAGCACCGTGCTCCCGATGCGCCTTGAGTGGTTGAACGTCCGCCGAGTGAACCACCGAACATTCAACGCGGAGCTGGACGGCACCTGGCTGTTGGTTGCCACCGACGGGCCCACCTATCGAGTGAGCGTGAATGGCCTCGAGGTCGAATCCCAACCGGCTCATCCTGACTCGCCGGCAACGGCCGTCATAGAGGCCACCAGCAGGGATCTTCTGGCCCTGCTCCTGGGCCGGGCCTTCCACTCACCACCGGTGATCGCAGGTGACGTTGCGTTCGGGAAGACCTTCTCTCAAGCATTTCCCGGTCCGTAGAAGCAGACGAACCAGGTCTCGGGGGGACGAACCGAACCTCTCATCGGTCGTCCGGGCTATCCGTGATTGCTCGATCGACACTGACGGCTCCGACGAGACCATCACGTCGACAACGTCACACGCCCCTTCTTCGCGTTGTAGGTGATGGTGAAGTCATAGAACGCCTGCACGCCACTGTTGAAGAAAGCGCCCCGATCAGTGATGACGCGAACGAGGTCGGCAGACTCCTCGCTCCCTGCCGTGAAGGACCAGAAGGCCGGACCGCCGCTCGAGGACACCGCGATCGGGGTTCCGGAGACAACCTGGCTGGTTCCCGGCACGATCGGGGTTTGATTGAGCGGCGATCCCGAGATCTGGGCTTCCGGCGTTCCCGAGTCGAAGAGGGCCGGGACGCACCCATCAATCGACCCGGTCGACACGCACAGTGGGATTTGACTGTCCGCCCACAGGGAATGGCCGGCGGATGTTCCATCGGGCTGAAGCTGGAACCTCGCGACAGGGTGTCCGCTGCCGACCACGTGAGCACCCAGGACGAGCTGTCCCGAGTTGCCGTCGAGATGAAGGCTCCACCTCCGGCCGAGCGGCCCGGCCATGCCGAGGATTGGACTCGTCACCCCACCCCCGCTGCTCTGCATTCCGATGCCAAGGATGCCGTCGACGCCGCGGTCCGACTCGAATCCCGCGATCCCGCCGGCAGCTGCGCAGTCTGGCTTCGAGGCGATGCACGAGGCACTTTGAACGAGCGCAAACGAAACGGGTCCGGTTGTCGTCGCTCCTCCGATCCGCAGGACGGCGGACGCGACGACCCCATTGAATCGGTAACCGCCGGAGTAGGTGATGTTGGACGTTTGATTGGTCACATCCACTCCCGACCCGGCATTCACCGCGCCGGCGAAGACGTGGAGCCCCGAGGACCCGGTATCGAGGACGACGGTGAGGGGCCCCCATCCGCCGACCGTGATCTGCACCGTGGGAGACGCGCCCCCGGGCTGACCCTGGCCCCCGACCACGGAGACTGGGACCGAGACCGAAGAAGGAGACTTGGCGAACGCCGGGGTCGTCCCCGTGACCGGGACCATTGCGAAGCCGATGCCGAGAAGGACGGCGCTCGCGACAGCGATGGTCGCCTCCGGGGCTCTCGTCCTGGCCCGAACTCCCCGCGTGGCTCTCAACCAGCCGTTCCAACGATGTCGCCCCTTCACGCTGACATCGTGGCATCCAGAGGTTATGGAACGATGAAGCCTGGGAGCGCGGCCGGTCATGCTCACACCGTATTGCCGTGACGGGGAGTCTGCTTCGGTTCGGTGGCAGCCGATGACGACGCATTCCTGGCCGTCGTCGGCCAGAGGCTCACCGGCGAATCCGACGCCGTGCAATGTAGAGGGCGGCGTCCTCGACTTTCTGGACAGAGCCGTTGAAGTCTTCGTCAATCACCCTCTCGATGGCCTCGTACTGCTCGGCCGTCCGGTGACCTCCGTAGGTCTTGGTGACCGCAACGAAGCTAGACGCGTCGAGATTCCGTTCAAATACGTGATGGCACACCCGAAACTCTTCGAATCTCGGGTCGTCACGTATCGGCTGCAACGAGCCATCGACGTGGTCCAGACGTTTGGGCCAGGGGTGGCCGAACACCTCAGCGAGGCGTTCCTCAAATGGCTCTTGGCCCCAGAAGACGACCTCGGTCCAAACGAGAGCCAAGAACCCGCCCGGTTCGATGAGCTCTGCCGCTCGGTTGACAGCGATTCCTGGCTCCAGCCAGTGCCAGGCATTGAATGCCGCGAGCAGCTGAACCGAGGTCTCTTCCGGATAGTCCTCGAACCGACCTACAAAGAATCGGGCACGACCACGCAGCTTCGCATCCGCCACGGCGGCCAACTCTGGGGACGGTTCGATAGCCGTAACCGCGAGGTCGCACTCGACGAGCGGCTCCGTCGCAATTCCCGTCCCGGCTCCGACTTCAATCGCCTTTGCCCCCCGTGAGAGTCCAGCAATCTCCACAATGTCGCCGAAGACGGTCTGTGGGTATCGAGGTCGGTAACGGTCGTAGTCCAGAGCCTGTGCGGCGAACCTCTGGGACGCATGACTGGCTTCTTGCCACAAGTCCGACACCTCAATGAGCGATCAGTCTTCGGGAAGAGCAGCAAAATCACGCTTGGTTTTCCTGTACCACCCCATGCCAGAAATGGGATTCTTCCACCGCCCCTTCATCTCCTTCAAGGCACTTTGGTGCGCATCATCACCACCCGCGACCATTTCCCTCAAATGGCTGTCTTGCGCCTTTATGACCTCGTTCGCGGTAGCTCCATGGTTCGGGAAATCACATGGTCCGCCCATCTGTTGACACGTCATCGTTTTCATGCGGCCCGCTTCCTTCTCCAGAAGTTGATCCCGATCCCCGGTTTGATGAAGTTGCCTGGGGTCATCCGACGATTGTAGAAGCGCGGTCCCGTTGGGGACTTTGGCTTCTCGTGAGCCAGTGGGGGATCGTCCACTTGACCATGTGGCCGGTGGTCGCGCGCTCCTCCTGGGCCGGCCGCTTGACCCATGCGAAGAGTCGGTCCGCCGGTGAACCCGCGGCCCACTGAGAGCGGCGCGACCTACGTCGTCCCACGGCACCGCATGGGGTGAGGATCAGGAGAAAAAGTGCCTCCGACCTGCGGAATCGTCCCACCGGCCCGGTGGTTGGAATTTCGACAATTTCTTGACAATTGGGGTTGCGGCGTTCATCCTGAGCGACAAAGCAAATCGAAGAAGGGTGGGTCGTCGTGAGCGATGAGCGGGTGACCAGGTTGATGGGATGGATCGGGCTCCTGACCCTCATCTCCTTCGTCGTTGGATTTGGCGTCTTGAGCGGCAACCAGCCAGGTGAGAACGCTTCGGGAGCAACCGATGTCGCGTGGATGAACTCTCACAGCACCATGCGCTGGGCCCAGATATATGTGATTGCCTTTGCTCTGACGTTAGTGCTGTTGTTTGCGGCGTAGCTGCGTCGTGTCCTGCACGACGCGACGAATGGACGGCGGGTGTGGCCCGACCTGGTGTTCGCCGCGGGTCTCATTTTCCTTGCAGTGGAGCTGGCCGGCGGCGGTGTGGTTGCAGCCGTCTTCATTATTGCTGCCCGCAACCACGAGTACACCATCGCTCATCTGGCGAACTTTGTCGGTCAGAACAGTGAGATTTTGTTGATTTACAGCCTGGCCTTGCTCACGCTCACCACCGGAATCGCAATCTTGTCCGGATCAACGTTGCCAAGGTGGATCGGGATCGTCTCGGTCATCATCGGCATCGTGTGCGTGCTCGGACCGATCGGGTTCATCGGAGTCTTTGCCGCGGCCTTGTGGTTCCCCGTTCTGGGCTTTGTGGTCGCCGCGAAGGCGAAGAGCGCCACGCCGAACTCTGTCGGCGCTGAGACGCCCATTGCCAGGAGCTGATCGCACAGCACAGGGCCGGACTCTCACGGTCGCCGAGGTGCCATCGGCGTTCCGATCTGTCCCGTGTCCTGAATGGGCTACCCGGGCCGAGAGGGGTCCGGGGGGCACGTTGGACTCGCCTACGTGCGTCCGAATGTAGTGACATACCAGTCTGACTCGTGGTGGTCTCGAGCACGTGGGTTCGGCTGGTGAGCAGGGTCGACTTTGCTCAAGATGGAATCGAGTGTGCGGTGATCCCGCTCACTCAACACCTTGATTCCGTGTCGAATGAGGAGCGCGGCACAGACGCCCTGACCGGCCTGATGGTGCCCGGCGGAGCGCGGGCCGTCATAGATGACCTGGGACCCACACGCGGCGCTGATGTCGGTGAGGAGCGCAACACGAACGTTGTGGTCTTGCGCCTCACTCAACATGGCCTGGGCTGCGCCGAGCATCTGCTCGGTCCAGTCCGCCCCGGTGTCGCTGACGACTCGTGCCTTGCCATCGAGCACATCGAAACCGTCGCCGCCATGGATATCAGGCGTAGCTCGTGGAGTGCCGAATGCGAAATCCTCAGGGCAGAACGTGACCACGTGGACATTGGGAAGTCGGAACAATCGATCGGTGTGGCGGTAGGGGGCACCGTAGGAGGTCCCGTCCACGCCGCAGGGCACGCCGACAAGGCACGCACTCGTCAGGAGCTCGAGCGGATGCTCCCTCGTAAAGGTGGGCCACGTCGCGATCTCCCGACCCTCGGGCAGATGAGCCCGTACAGCCATGTCCCCATTGTGCCCGGGACTGGATCCGGGGACAACCAATGGAAACGCCGACGCAAGAGATGCCCGCATGAGCGGGCGCATCCGTCTTACCTTTTGAGCAATGCCATGATTTCGGTGTAGAGCACGCTCACCGCGCTACCGAGGCTGTTCACACTGTGTTGCAGTCCGTTGACCTGGGTCCGCAAATGGTTGATCTCATATGCACCTGCCGCAAATCCGACGACGACGACGAACGAAAGAATTGCAACCACGTACCAGACGGATCGCCTTGCGTGCGGATCGCGTCGACGCTTCATTGAATCCTCCTCGGGACAGATCTCACGGCAGGAGGAGCGTAATGCCTAGATGCTGACCGGACGCGATCGCCCCCGCCCGGGATGTGATCCGGCCTTGCCCCAACCGAGTGCTTCTGATGGGCGCATGCCTGATCACTCGCTGAGTCAACCCTCATTCGCCGTGCCCCTGGCCATCATGCGCTGCCAGTCGGGGTCGACCAGCGGCGCCTCGGTTTCTTTGGCGTTGCCGGAGACGATGTCGAGCATCCGACTCGGAGGGACCTCAATGAAGATGCCCTCGGCCTCCGCCGTCAGCTCTCCCTGGGAGTAGATGCCGCCCCAGGCGAAGATCTTGCGCCGCTCCTTGCCGGTCGTGCGGGCGATCAGCTCGAGCGGGGCCAGCAGTGGCGTCGGCTGGTTGTAGCGGATCTTCAGGGTCCCAGTCATGGCGCCCTGTCCGGACAGGATGTTGGAGAGGCCCAGCAGCTCGTCGAAGAATTCGGCGATGACCCCCCCGTGCACGCACGTCGGCGGCCCCTCGTACTGCAGGCCGAAGGTCACCCGTCCCCGGATCTCGCGCTGCCCCCCTTCGCCCAACACCGCCCACACCTCGACTGGCGGCGCCACCGGGTTGGCGAAGCCGATCATGGGGCTGGCCGGGAATGCGTCTTGGGGGTGCCCGCCGGGCCGGGGCTGGCCGCGGGTCCGTTTGATCGCCGGTGCCGTTGCCTCGAGCCGATCCGCCAACGCCCTCATCTCGCTCGCGGCCGCCGCCACGTCTTCGTCGCGCAGCGGCTGACGCGACCGCCAGCGCGCTGATGCGTCGCAGCGCGGCCGCGAGTCGGTTCACTGGTTCGTCGCCGGTTGACCCAGCCGGGCCGTCGATACCCGGGAAGCCGGCCCCGGGGCCGAGCTCGTCGTCCGCTTCGCTCACGTCCGGGTGTAGTTGGGCGGTCGCTTCTCGGCGAAGGCCTTCTGCCCTTCGGTGGCGTCGTTGCTGGCGAAGACGGGCCAGCCGATCTCGAGCTCGCGGGCAAGACCGTCCGCCTCGGACATGCCCTCGGTCTCGCGCACCGACCGCTTGATCGCCTCGACCGCCAAGCGGCCCGTTGGCCCCGATGACCCCGGCGATCTCCAGTGCCTTCTCGAGGGCGGTGCCGTCGGGGACGACGTGCCCGATGAGGCCGATCCGCAGCGCCTCTTCCGCCGGCACCTCGCGGGCGGTGAGCAGGAGCTCCATGGCGAGGGTGTAGGGGATCTGGCGGCGCAGCCGCACGGTCGAACCGCCGAGAGGGAACAGGCCCCGCTTGGCCTCGAAGACGCCGAAGACGGCGCTCTGGCCTGCCACCCGGATGTCGGTGGCCTGCAGGATCTCGGTGCCGCCGGCCACGGCCCAGCCCTCGACGGCGGCGATGAGCGGCTTGCGCAGGTCGTAGTGGCGCAGCAGCGCCTTCCAGTGCAGGTCGGGGTCCTCCTGCATGCGCGGCTGGTACTTCTCGGCGTCGCTGCTCCCCATGGCCTTGAGGTCCATGCCGGCGCAGAACGTCCCGCCGGCGCCGGTGAGGATGGCGCAGCGGATGTCGTCGTTGGCGTCGATCTCCTCCCAGGCGTCCTTCATGCCGACCAGCATGGGGAGGCTCAACGCGTTCTTCGCCTCGGGCCGGTTCATCGTGACGATGGCGGTAGCGCCGTCGCGCTCGAACGTCAGGTGCTCAGTCGAAACCACGGTCCCCTCCAGAGGTAGGCGCCGGAATGGAAGAAGTAAGGGAGCAGATCCTCAGAGCCGCTCGATGATGGTGCCCGTCGCCAGCGCGCCCCCGCAACACATCGACACCAGCCCGTAGGTGGCGTCTCGCCGTTCGAGCTCGTGCAGGATCGTCGTGATCAGCCGGCTGCCCGTCGCCCCAACGGGATGGCCGATCGCGATGGCCCCGCCGTTGACGTTCACCTTGTCCATGTCGGCCTCGTGCACCTTGGCCCAGCTCATCACGACCGAGGCGAAGGCCTCGTTGACCTCGAAGAGATCGATGTCCTTCATGGTCATGCCTGCCTTGGCCAGCACCTTGGTCGTCGCCGCGATGGGCCCGTCGAGGTGGTAGTAGGGATCGGAGCCCACGAGCACCTGGGCCACCACGCGGGCCCGGGGCCGGAAACCCTCGGCCTTGGCCCGGTCCTCCGACATCCAGAGCACGGCCGCCGCGCCGTCGGAGATCTGCGACGAGTTCCCGGCCGTGTGCATGCCGTCGGGCAGCACGGGCTTGAGCTTGGCCAGGCCCTCGGCGGTCGTGTCGCGCGGGCCCTGGTCCTTGGACACCACCATCTTCTCGCCCGAGTGCTCGCCGGCGGGCCCCTCCTCTCCGACGATCGGGGCTTCGACAGACACGATCTCGCGGGCGAAACGGTCCTCGGCCACCGCCACGGCGGCCTTCTTCTGCGACTCCAGCCCCAGCCAGTCGACGTCGGCGCGCGTGATGCCGTACTTCGTGGCGATCCGCTCGGCTGCGGTGAACTGGTCGGGCATGTCGTAGGGCAGGTCCTCGGGGATGGCCCGCCCGACGCCGGCCGCGGGCGTTGGCGCCCAGCGGCACCCGGCTCATGGCCTCGACGCCACAGCCGATGGCGGCGTCGACGGCGCCCGCCGCGATCAGGTTGTTGACGAAGTGGTTGGCCTGCTGCGAGGAGCCGCACTGGCAATCGACCGTGGTGGCGGCGACCTCGTAGGGCATGCCACTGAGCAGCCAGGCCGTCCTGGTCACGTTGAACCCCTGCTCGCCGGCCTGGGTGACGCACCCGCCGACCACCTGCTCGACCGAAGCCGGATCGATACCGGCCCGCTTGACCACTTCGACCTGCGCCGCGCCCAGGATGTCGGGCGCTCGGAGCCCGGAGAGCCACCCGTTGCGCTTCCCGATGGGGGTGCGCACCGCCTCAATGATTACCGGCTGCGCCATGACGGACGTTCCTCCTGCTGCCACTCCCGGCCCTCGGCCGGCTGCCCGTTCTGGGCGAAATTTAGAACCTGTTCTAACTTTATCATCGGCCCCGAGCAGTCTGCCCGGGCCGGGACGCCGGGCGCCAACGCAGGACCGCCGGACCGCCGGACCGCCGGCTCACAAGTGCTTGAGCAGCTCCCGGGCGATGACCACCCGCTGCACCTGGTTGGTGCCCTCGTAAATCTGCGTGACCTTGGCGTCGCGCAGGAACCGCTCGACGGGGAAGTCCTTGGTGTAGCCGTAGCCGCCGAGGAGCTGCACGGCGTCGACGGTGATCGACATGGAGGCGTCCGAGGCGAAGGCCTTGGCCATGGCGCCGAACAGCGTGAGCTCGCCACCGGGATCGTGATCGACCATGCGCAGGCGCGGTACACGAGGGCGCGGGCGGCCTCGTTGCGCATGGCCATGTCGGCCAGCATGAAGCGCAGTCCCTGCAGCTCGGCGATGGGGCTGCCAAAGGCGTGCCGCTGCTTCATGTAAGCCCCCGAGAAGTCGATGGCGCCCTGCGCGATCCCGATGGCCTGCGCCCCGATGGTGGGGCGACTTCGATCGAGCGTGTGCATGGCGATGGTGAAGCCCTCGCCCTCCGCACCGATCCGGTGCGACCGCCGGGACGCGCACCTCGTCGAGGACGACTTCGCCCGTGGGGCTGCCCCGCAGGCCCAGCTTGTCCTCGTGCTTGGCGATGCGGATCCCCCACTCCTTCTCGACCAGGAAGCACGAGATACCGCGACCGCCGGCATCGGGGTCGGTCTTGGCGAAGACGATGTAGACGTCGGAGATCCCGGCGTTGGTGATCCAGTACTTTGACCCCGTCAGCACGTAGTCGTCGCCGTCACGCACCGCGCGCGTGCGCATGGCGGCTACGTCACTCCCGGCGTCCGCCTCGGACAGGCAGTAGCTGGCCTGGATCTCACCCGTCGCCACCCTGGGCATGTACTCCGTCTTGAGCTCCTCGGTCGCCCCAGTTCATGACGGGCAGCATCCCCAGCTTGGAGATCAGGATGGTCAGCGCGGTCGAGGCGCAGACGCGTGCAAGCTCCTCGGCGGCGATGGCCTGGGTGACGGTGTCGGCCCCCGCGCCTCCGTAGGCCTCGGGAATGCCGAGCGCCGGGAGCTCCATCTCCCTGCAGGCCTCGAACGACTTCCACGGGAATTCGGCCGTGCGATCGATCTCGGCGGCGTGGGGGGCGACCTTCTCCTCGCAGAAGACCCGGAGGGTGTCGCGGAACTCTCGTTGGACGTCGGTCAGGGCGAAGGACACGGTGACATTCTCGCAGGCGTGACCGACCACAGCGGTTCGACCTGCTCAGCGGTGTCAGTGCGCCGACAGGTGGCGCATCAGCAGATCGGTCAGCTCGACAGGCGCCATCTCGGGGATCCAGTGCGACACGTTCTCGAGGACCTCGAAGGTGTACGGACCACTCACGCATCCGGCGGTGGCCTCCGCGGCCGACCGGCCGAACGCCTCGTCCCCCGTCGACCACACGTACAGGGTGGGAACCGGTACCGGCCCCAGGTCGCGCAGTGCCGCGCCGTCCATGGCCCGGAACCAGTTCAGAGCCGCCGTCAGCGCGCCCGGCTCGGTGAGCGCCGCCGACGTACATCCTGGCGTCCTCGTCGTCGAGGCCGGTCTCCGCCAGCAACGTGGCGAGCCCCGCGCCCGAGCCGTCGGCACCGAGGAGGAGCCGCTCGGGGACCTCCGGCGCCCGGAACGACTCCGTGGCCAAACCCTGGGCGACCAGGGCCGGGTCTCCGCCGAGCAGCGCGTGCTGCAGCGCCAATGGGTGCGGCGTCGACACGACGCTGAGTGATCGGACCCGGCCGGGATCGCGGGACGCCACGATCCAGGCCAGCATGCCTCCCCAGTCGTGCCCCACCAGGTCGAAGGTGTCCATCTCCATCGAATCGGCCAGGGCGAGGACATCCCCCAGGAGATGCTCGGTGGCGTAGTCGCCCACCTCGGCCGGGCGTGCACCGCAGCTGTACCCGCGCAGGTCGGGCGCGACGGCGCGGTACCCGGCTCGCCCGAGCGCCCACAGCTGATCGCGCCAGGCCCACGAGGTCTGGGGGAAGCCGTGCAGGAGCAGGACCCGCCGACCCTCGTGCGGTCCGCAGGCCCGTCCGGTGAAGGTGAGGCCGCCCGCTTCGATCTCGAGCCGGTCGATGGCCCTGGTGTCGTCCACGGCAGTGGGGCTCGTCGCCGCCTACGCGGCGGCACCGCCCTGGGCGTGGGCTTCCTCCGGGCTGAGTCGGAGGGTTTCCTCGGGTATTGAGTCGACGAGCTGTCGCTGCGCGACGTAGTCGTGGGAAAGGGAGGAGAACGCGGCCCGGCGGGCCGACCTGAGCTCGGGGGACGCGTCGTCGAGGAAGCCCCACAGGCCGAGCGCGAACCGCACGTCGTAGATGCAGGGTGCCCGCCCGAAGAGAGCCGCCCGCTTGGCGGCCACGAGCGCCGCGCCGAGCAGGACGTCGTGCTCCGACTCGCCCGTCCCCAGCTTCAGCTCGTGCTCGAAGCGCTTGGCCAACCGGAGCGCGAAGCCCGAGTCGGGCCCAGGCGTGCCCACGCTCGGGCCCCGGAGCACGGAGGGCACCACCAGCTCGGCCGGGCGCGACGTCGTCCATGACGCCCGGCACGTGCAGGTGCCGGGCCGGCCGGACCTGGTCCGCCTCGGCGATGGGCACGAACGTGGGCTGCGTCATGCGCGGGAGACTAGCCGAGGGTGCCCCGAACCTCGTCCTGCAGGAGCCGGACGACGGGCAGCGAGATCGACGAGGGGCGGGCGACGTCGTGGAAGACCTCCTGGTCGGCCGAGCGCAGGTTGGCGCCCGTCGCCAGCGGCTCTCCGGTGCCGGCGTTGCGGCAGAACAGGGGATGGGCGCCGCTCGACACCTGGAGGCGGATGCGATGGCCGGCCCGGAACGTGTTCGCCGTCGGCCACATCGCGATGTCGAGCTTGAAGACGCCGTCCTCGTCCTTGTGCACCGAGCCCGGCGTGAGGCGGAGGACGCCGTCGCTCAGGTTGAACGACTTGCCCTTCTTCGTCACGTCACACAGGCGGACGAAGAAGTCGGTGTGCTCGAGTGACGATCGCAGGTACAGCGTTGCCGTCAGCGGGCCGATGACCGTGAGATCCTCGGTCAGCACCGGACTCGTGTAGGTCAGGACGTCGCGTCGCTGCTCACGGCGCCGCTGCTCCTTGCGTCCCGCCGTGCCCATGTTGAGCGACGGGCCGCCGACGGCCGGTGTCGGGTCGTGCGGGTTGTAGTGGTAGCGGTCCGACGCGCTCTCGGCCGGGGGTTCGCTGCCTAGCGTGCCCCACCGTCCGAGGTACCACCGCTGGGTCTCGCCCGCCGGTGGCCACAGCGAGAACTCCTGCCACGGTGCGCGACCCCATGACGTAGAGGCGCACGGGTGCCCTGGGCTCGGTGCCCGGCCGCTCGCCCAGCTGCTCGTCGAACCATCTGGGTCCGTCGCGTACCGTCTCGCCGAAGAGGGCCGGGCTGGCGTGCGTCCAGGGACCGATGGTGAGGCGGGCCGTGCGGCCGGCGCGGCGCAGAGCCTCGTAGTCGGACACCTGGGCCGGCAGGAACAGGTCGTACCACCCGCCGATCATGCTGGCCGGGGGCACCTTCTCCAAACGACGCCCGAAGTCGACCGGGTCCCACCAGGAGTCCCCGGGCGTGCTGTGCTCGAGCCAGTCCTGGTACACGGGCGAGGGCTCGCCGATGGCGGTGGCGTCGCACTTCCCGATGGGTAGGACGTCGCAGGCTGCCGCGAGCACCTTGCCGCTCCCGAGCTGGGTGCGCAGCACGGTCCGCCAGCCGCGCTCCTGGTGCGCAATCTGGTACAGCCAGGCCACCGCCGTCTCGAGAGCGAAGGCACCACCGGGATAGACGACCGCGTCGCGGAGGTCCGATGCGGTGACCTGGAGGCAGAGGGCCTTGACGAAGTCGGGTACGTCCTCCGCGACGGCCCACTGGGTCATACCGAGGTAGCTCCCGCCCCACATGACCAGCCGGCCGTCGAACCACGGCTGGGCCGCCACCCACTCGAGGGTCGCGTGGCCGTCGGCTTGCTCGTGGCGGACCGGGACCCACCCTCCCTCGGATCCGAACGTCCCGCGGCAGCTCTGCACGACCACCTGGTAGCCGCGCTCCGCGTACAGCCGACCGAGCGGCCCTATGACGCGTCGGCCGTACGGGGTCCGGATGAGCACGGTGGGAAGGTCGCCCGAGGGGCGGGTCGGAAACCAGCGGTCGGCCAGCAGGACAGCGCCATCGGGCATCTTGGCCGCCAGATCGCGCTCAACCGAGACGTCGGTGCTCTGCGGCGGGGGGAGCTTGACCAGCGACGCTGCGACCCGGCTCCACACGGTCATTCCAACCCCCTTGTGCTCCCCCTGCTGCTGTCAGGAGCCGCCCCGTTCCCTCTCAGATGGCGTGGAGCAGCCCGAAGATCACCGAATCGTAGAGGGCCTGCCAACTCGCCTCAATGATGTTTTCCGAGACCCCGATCGTGGTCCAGGTCCGCTGTCCGTCGGTCGTGTCCACCAGGACCCGGGTGACCGCACCCGTTCCCCGGCCAGTGTCGAGGACGCGCACCCGGTAGTCGGTCAGGTGGATGTGGTCGAGCACCGGGAACTTGGCACCGATGGCTCCCCGCAGAGCACCGTCGAGCGCGTTGACCGGGCCGTTGCCCTCGGCGACGGCGACGATGCGCTCCGATCCCGCGTGGACCTTGACGGTGGCCTCTGTCATGACGCCGAAGACCGCGCTGGCGCTCGGCGTCTGCCCGTTGTCGGGGTCACTCCGCTCGCCATGGTCGGTGATGACGCGGAACGACTCCACCGTGAAGTAGTCCGCCACCCATCCGCTGGCCCGGCGCAGCAGGAGCTCGAGAGAGCCGTCGGCCACCTCGAAGTGATAGCCCTCGTGCTCGAGGCGCTTGAGCTCGTCGAGGACCCGGCCGATGACCTCCCCGTCGAGCTCGAGCCCGAGCTCGGCCGCCTTCATGGCCAGTGTCGAGCGGCCGGCCATCTCCGAGACGACGACCCGGGTGCCGTTGCCCACGAGGTTCGGCTCGACGTGCTCGTAGAGGTCGGCGCTGCGGGCCACGGCGCTCCCGTGCAGCCCCCCCTTGTGCGCGAAGACCGAGTTCCCCACATAGGGTTGCTGCGGGTTGGGCGCGATGTTGACCAGCTCGGCGATGTGGTGCGCCACCGGCGTCAACCGCTCCATGCGGTCGGCTGGGATCGTCCGGATGTTGAGCTTCAGCGACAGGTTGGGAATGGCGGCCGACAGGTCCGTGTTGCCCGCCCGCTCGCCGTAGCCGTTGATGCACCCCTGCACCTGGGTCACCCCGGCCTGCACGGCCACCAAGGAGTTGGCCACGGCACAGCCGGCGTCGTTGTGGCAGTGGATCCCGAGCTGGGCGCTGGTGCGGGCGCGTACGTCGGCGACGGCCTGGCCCACGTCGTCGGGGAGCGAGCCCCCGTTGGTGTCGCACAGGACGAGGGCTTCCGCGCCGGCCTCCTCCGCCGCGGCCAGGACCGAGAGCGCGAAGTCAGGATTGCCCCGGTAGCCGTCGAAGAAGTGCTCCGCGTCGAGGAAGACGCGCAGGTCGTGTTGGCACAGGTAGCGCACCGAGTCGGCCACCATCGCGACGGCCTCGTCGAGGGAGGTGCGCAGCGCCTCGGCGACGTGGCGGTCCGACGACTTGGCCACGATGCAGGCGACCGGGGCTCCAGCCTCAACCAGGTTGGCGAGGACGGCGTCGCTCTCGGGCCGGATACCGGCCCGTCGGGTCGAGCCGAATGCGACCAGTGTCGCGCTCCCGAGCCTCAGCTCCTTCTTGGCCCGCTCGAAGAACTCGATGTCCTTGGGGTTGGCTCCCGGCCAGCCGCCTTCGATGAAGGTGACCCCGAGGTGGTCGAGCTGCTCGGCCACCCGGAGCTTGTCGTCGACCGTGAGCGAGAGCCCCTCCTGCTGGCTGCCGTCGCGCAGGATCGTGTCGAAGATGTCGACCGCCTCGGGCAGCTCCGGGACCTCGAAGTCGTGCGCGTGGGCACTGTGCCCGTGCGCGTGGCTGTGACGCACGCCGCCGTGGCTGTGGGCATCGCCTCCCGGCGTGTCAGTCGACATGGTCGAGCCAGTCCTTGTACTGGTCCACCTCGCCCCGGACGGTGGCGAAGTACATCTGCTGGATTTCCTTGGTGATCCGGCCCGGGTGCCCGGGGCCGACAGGGCGGTCGTCCACGGCGCGGATCGGCACCACCTCGGCGGCGGTGCCGGTGAGGAAGGCCTCGTCGGCCAGGTAGAGGTCGGTGCGGATGATGGGCTCGTGGCGCACCTCGTAACCGAGGTCGCGGCGCGATGGTCTCGGACGGAGTCCTGCGTGATGCCGTCCAGCGCGCCGGCGTCCGAGGTCGGCGGCGTGATGAGCACGCCGTCGCGCACGATGAAGATGTTCTCGCCGGTGCACTCGCTGACGTTGCCGTTGGGGGCGAGGAGGATCGCCTCGTCGTAGCCCGCGTTGAGCGCCTCCACCTTGGCCAGGGAGGAGTTGGCGTACATGCCGGTGCCCTTGGCCGCCGTCGGCACCGCGTTGGGATCGTGGCGCCGCCACGAGCTGATCTTGCACGACACGCCGTTGGCGATGCCCTCGTCGCCCAGGTAGGTGCCCCAGGGCCAGGCGGCCACCGAGACGTTGACCGGGCAGGGCAGCGGGTTGAGGCCCATCTCGCCGTAGCCGAGGTAGACGAGCGGGCGGAGGTAGCAGCCGTCGTTGAGGCCGTTCACACGCACGACCTGGCGCGTGGCCTCGACGATCTGGTCGACCGTGTACGGCACGTCGATCAGGAAGACCTTGGCCGAGGCGAAGAGCCGGCGGATGTGGTCGCCCAGCCGGAACACGGCGACGCCACGGCTCGTGGGATAGGCGCGGATGCCCTCGAAGACGCCCGAGCCGTAGTGCATGGTGTGGGTCAGCACGTGCACCGTGGCGTCAGCCCAGTCGACGAGCTCGCCGTCCATCCAGATCTTCTCGGTCGGGGTGATGGGCATGGCGACTACAGCCTTTCTGCGATGGCGTCACCCATTGCGGTCGTGGACGGCGCTTCGGTGGGCGTTGACATGGAATCGGCCTGGGCGGCAACCGCCTTGAGGATGCGTCCCGCCGCGTCGGCCTCGCCGAGGTGCTCGAGCATGAGGGCGGCCGAGTGGATGGCGGCCAGCGGGTTGGCGATGCCCTTGCCCGCAATGTCGTGGGCGGCCCCGTGCACCGGCTCGAACAGGGAGGGGCCGGTGCGTGCCGGGTTGAGATTGGCCGACGCGGCGAAACCGATGCCGCCGGTGACGGCGCCGGCCAGGTCGGTCAGGATGTCGCCGAAAAGGTTGTCGGTGACGATCACGTCGTAGCGCGTCGGCTGCTCCACCAGATAGATGCAGGCGGCGTCGACGTGGTTGTAGTCCCAGACGACGTCGGGGTTGTCGGCCGACACCTCGGTCACGGTGCGGTGCCACAGGTCACCGGCAAAGGTCAGCACGTTCGTCTTGTGGACGAGCGTGAGGTGGCGGCCGCGCCGGGCCGGCGAGCTCGAAAGCGAAGCGCACGCAGCGCTCCACGCCCATGCGGGTGTTGACCGAGCCCTGCGTGGCCACTTCGTGCGGCGTCCCCTTGCGCAAGAAGCCGCCCTCCCCGGCGTAGGTCCCCTCGGTGTTCTCCCGCACCACGGCGAAGTCCGCCCCCTCGGCGATCGAGCCCGGGACACCGGTGAAGGGGCGCAGGTTCACGTACAGGTCGAGCTCGAAGCGGAGGCGGAGCAGCAGGCCGCGCTCGAGGGTGCCCGGGGGAACGGCCGTGTCGCCGACGGGAGGGCCGACGGCGCCGAGGAGGATGGCGTCGAAGCCGCGCAGCTCGGCCAGCGTCTCGTCGGGTAGCACCGCGCCGTCACGCAGGTAGCGGGCGGCCCCGAGGTCGAAGTCCGTGGTGTCGAGGTCGACGCCGGACGCAGCCACAACCTTGAGCGCCTCGGCGCAGACCTCCGGTCCGATGCCGTCGCCGCCGATGACGGCGACCCGATGCGTGCCGCTGCTCACTGTCGTCCTGCTTCCTCTCGTCTCGTCTCGTGCGTGCGTGTCCGGTGCGCTCCCGCCGGTGAACACCGCCGGGAATTGAAAAACCGCCCACGCAGTGGACGGTTCGACGGCGCTCGGGGGTGGAGCGCGTCTAGTGAATAATGCCTACGAAGTGCTCGGAACGGTGCATAACCACACCAGTCTCTCGCAGCCGGACCGCCCCGTCAACAGAGGGCAAACCCGGCGACCGGGAGACCAGCTGGGCCGATTAGCCTTGGTCGCGCCGGCGCAGTGCACCGCACCGCCGGCACGCCGCCTCCGGGAGGACACGCCGTGACCAACGCTTCGACCAACCAGACCGAGACGACCAAGCTGACCCAGGCCACCCATGACCGGCTGGTGGCCGAGCTCGAGGACCTGACCACCCGCGGCCGGGTGGAGATCGCCCAGAGCATCGAGGCGGCCCGGGCGTTGGGAGACCTGAGCGAGAACGGTGACTACCACGCGGCCAAGGACGCCCAGGGGAAGATGGAGTCGCGCGTCCGCCAGTTGCAGGCCATGCTCAAGCATGTCGAGATCGTCGACGAGGCCGGTTCCGGGGACGGTTCCGTCTCGCTGGGCAGCACGGTCACGCTGCGCTACGAGGGAGACGACGAGGACGACACGCAGGAGTTCTTCGTGGGCTCCATCGAGGAGCGCCAGGGCGACCTCCCCGTGATCTCGCCCAGCTCACCCCTGGGCCAGGTGCTGGTGGGCCGCGGCGCCGGGGACACCGTCGAGTACCGGGCACCGGGTGGCATGCTCAAGGTGCATCTCGTCGCCGTCGAACGCTGATGGCACCGCGCACGCTCAGCGAGAAGATCTGGGACGCGCACGTCGTCCACGCCGCGACGGGCGAACCAGACCTGCTGTTCATCGACCTGCACCTGATCCACGAGGTCACCTCGCCCCAGGCCTTTGACGGGCTGCGGCTGGCCAACCGCACGGTGCGGCGGCCCGACCTGACGGTGGCGACGGCGGACCACAACGTGCCCACCAGCGACATCGACAAGCCGGTGGCAGATCCCATCTCGGCGCGGCAGCTACAGGTCCTGAACGACAACACGGCCGAGTTCGGCATCACCTGCTACCCGATGGGCCACGCCAACTCGGGCATCGTCCACATCATCGGCCCCGAGCAGGGGTGGACGCAGCCGGGCATGACGATCGTGTGCGGGGACAGCCACACCTCGACCCACGGGGCCTTCGGCGCGCTCGCCTTCGGCATCGGCACCAGCGAGGTGGAGCACGTGCTCGCCACCCAGACATTGCCCCAGGTGAGACCGAAGACGATGGCGGTGACCGTCGACGGCGAGCTTGCCCCCGGTGTCACCGCCAAGGACGTGGCACTGGCCATCATCGGCACCATCGGCACCGGCGGAGGGATGGGCCACGTGATCGAGTACCGGGGTTCGGCCATCCGCAGCCTTTCCATGGAGGGGCGGATGACACTGTGCAACATGTCGATCGAGGGCGGGGCGCGGGCGGGCCTCGTCGCCCCCGACGAGACGACCTTCGCCTACGTACAGGGCCGCGACCGCGCCCCTCAGGGCGAAGACTGGGACGCTGCGCTCGAGTACTGGCGCACCCTGCCCACCGACGAGGGCGCGGCCTTCGACAAGGAGGTGTCGCTCGACGCGGCCGCCATCACCCCGCACGTCACCTGGGGCACAAACCCGGCTCAGGTGGCGCCGATCGCCGGACGGGTGCCGGACCCAGGCACGATGGCCAACGCCGGTGATCGCGAGGCGGCCGAGCGGGCGCTGGCCTACATGGGACTCCAGGCCGGGACACCACTGCGCGAGATCAGCGTCGACACGGTCTTCTTGGGCAGTTGCACCAACTCGCGCATCGAGGACTTTCGCGCCGCCGCCGCCGTCCTCGAAGGCCGCACGGTCCGCAACGGGCTCCGCGCGCTCGCCGTGCCCGGCTCACACAGGGTGAAGCAACAGGCCGAGGCCGAAGGACTGGACAAGATCTTCACGGCAGCGGGCTTCGAATGGCGCGAGCCGGGCTGCTCCATGTGCCTGGCCATGAATCCGGACAAGCTGGCCGTGGGCGAGCGCTGCGCGTCGACCTCGAATCGCAATTTCGAAGGACGCCAGGGTCGCGGCGGGCGCACCCACCTGGTCTCCCCCGCCGTCGCCGCGGCCACAGCCGTTGCCGGTACGTTCGCCGCCCCGGAGGATCTGCGCTGATGGACGCCGTCGTCGTCGTAACCGGACGCGCCGTGCCCCTGGACCGCACGGACGTCGACACCGACCAGATCATCCCGTCGGACTGGCTCAAGCGGGTGGAGCGGACGGGCTTCGGCGCGGGCCTCTTCTCGGAGTGGCGGGACGACCGGGACTTCGTGCTCAACAACCCCGAGTTCGTGGGGGCCACCGTCCTGGTGGCAGGGCACAACTTCGGCACCGGCTCCTCCCGCGAGCACGCGGTGTGGGCGCTGATGGACTTCGGCTTCCAGGCCGTGGTCTCGTCGCGCTTCGCCGACATCTTCCGCAACAACTGCACGAAGCAGGGGCTGCTGCCGGTGCAGGTCAGCGAAGAGCTCGACCGCGCCCTGCTCGATGCCGTGGCGAAGGATCCGTCCCTCGAGATCACGATCGACGTGGCGCGCGGGACGATCGAAGCGCCGGCCGCCGGGCTGGCCGGCACCTTCCCACTCGACGAGTTCACCCGCCAGCGCCTGCTCAACGGATGGGACGACATCGGCCTCTCGCTGCGTCACGCGGAGGAGATCTCGGCCTTCGAGCTCCGGCGACCTGCCTTCCTCCCCTCGGCTTGATCGCCCCGTGGTGACGTTCCGGCAGATGGCGGAGGCCGACGTGCCCGCCGCGGTTGCCGCGTACGACAGCGGGCTGCTGGCCATGGCGGCCCGTCACGGGCTCCCGGTGACGGGCAATTCCATTCAGCAGGAGCGACGACGCCAGGATCGCACACGCCACCTTCTGGCGACTGACCCCGGCGGAGCGTGGGTGGCCGAGGACGACGGGGGCATCGTCGGGATGTCGCAGTCCTTCGTCCGCGAGGACTACTGGATGCTGTCGCAGCTGGGCACGGTGCCGGGCCGTCAGGGCCGCGGTGTCGGGCGCGAGCTGCTCCGCCTCGCCCTCTCCCACGGCGACCCCGACAGCCCCGGCACGATCCAGTGCTCACGTGACCCCAAGGCGATGGCGCTCTACTCCAACTTCGGTTTCGTCCTGCACCCGGTCGTGGTGGCCTGGGGCGTCATGCGCCCCGGCGCGGTGCAACGGCCGGCGGAGGTCGATCGCTACGAGCCGGAGGAGGTCGGCGAGCGCGAGCTCGAGGTCGTCACCGCCATCGACCGCAAGGTGCGCGGGTCGGCGCGCACCGTCGACATCGTGGCCATGTTGGACCAGCCGGGGAACCGCCTGCTCCTCCACGCTGACCAGGGCTATGCCGTGGCCATGGACGAGCGCATCGTGACCCTCGGCGCCCGCCAGGAGGAGTCGGCCACGCTGGTCCTCAAGACCATGCTGGCCGAGGCGCCGGCGGGAGAGACGATCGAGATCAACTGGCTCACCTCGGCGCAACAGTGGGCGATCCGCGTCGTGGTCGAGGCCGGCATCGAGCTCCAGCCATACGGACCCGTCATGGTGCGCGGCATGGACGGCCCGCCCAGCCCGTACATCCCGAGCGGCGGGTTCGGGTAGGAGCGCACGGCTCGCGCCGGTTGGCGTGTGCGATGCCGACCCACCTCCCGACAGGCTGGTCGTTACTGCAGCATCCGGTAGGAGCCGAGCGTCGCGGCGTCGGCCGGGGTCGGACCCTCGGCGCAGCGATTCGCGATGTCCGCTTGGAACGCGGCGAACGCAGTTGATGCCGTCAAGGGGTTCACGTCACCGTCGAGGACGGCCACATGGACGAAACTGACCCCGTCATCGAGGCGGAAGGCGGCGTAGTGCAGACCGTCGGGCTCGTGCTCGGCCAGCTCGGCGAACACGCCTCGGATCAGACGCTCGTTCTCGTCGGCGTGTTCGGGCTTCGTCCGGTAGCGGACCACCTTTGTCACTGGCACGTGAACGCTCCTGTTCGATGTCGTCGTGGTGAGGTACTCATAGGGCACGCATTCGGTTGTTGCGGGCGTCGTGGGTCACCTCGGCCAGGCCGAGGGCTTCGAGCAGGGGTGGGAGGTACATCGCGAATCGGCCGCGGAATCCCTTGCGCAGCCCGTACCAACCGCCGACGGGATTGTCGGGGGCCCGTCCCCACGCCTCGACCGTGCCGGCCGCCGCCGGCTTCTTCTCGTCGGCCGCCCCCAACGGCACCCAATCACCCTGCTCGGACAGCCATGCGCGCAGGTCGTCTATCGCCCGCAGGTCGTAGGTGAGCTTGGTGGAACCCACCTGGCAGACCAACACCGCCGGCTCCGCCTGCTCGTCCTTGTACATGGTGTACTCAGAGCTCCCCGGAGGGGTCTTCAGCACCCACGGGTCCTCCTTGGTTCCCGACGCCATCAGGCCGCTCCTTTCCCAATCGCTGCTGCGAAATGCGGTAGAACCGCATCCCAACCGGCACGGTTCTGCTCGCGCCACGTGTCCGCCAGCTCACCCAGCCTCTCCCACCCGCTGTGCTCGATCTCGATCCGCGTGCGCGCCTCCCCCTCGCTGACGAACTTGATGTCGACTGCGGTGGCCTCAGCGCGGTCCCGGCCCAGATGCCACACGTACGCCAGTCGCCGGGGTGGATCCCAGGCGGTCACCTCACCCCACTCATGCCTCGCTCCGGCCAACGTCCGCTCGTAGATCCGTCCACCCTGCCGGCCCTCCAGCACGACCTCTGCGGGGTCCCCCGTGACGGTGTGGTCGCGCGGCCACCAGATTCCGAACTTCGACGTCCACACGCTGAAGGCGTGCTGAGGCGGGCAGTCGACGTCGAAGGTGATGCGCAGCGGGGCGGTCATTGCGGCTCCGTGTTCTCGGCCAACAACCGGAAGCGGGCGGACGCTTCGCCCCACACGCCTTCGAGATAGTCCTGGACGGCTCGCAGCCCTCCGTCCTGCAGGTGGTAGATCCGACGATTGCCCTCGGCCCGCTCGGCCACCATCCCGGCGTCCTTCAACAGGCGCAGGTGACGCGACACGGCCGGGCGGCTGATGGGCAGGGTGGCCGCGATCTCGTGGACCGGCTTGTCGCCCTCGCTCAGGAGTCGCAGTATCTCCCGGCGGGTCGGATCGCCCAACGCGTCAAAGGGGTCCCCGGCGGTGTCTGGGGCAGGCATCCGCTCAGGGTCGTGTCGCGGCGGCGGCGGCGGCGGCGGCGGCGGCGGCGGCGGCGGCGATTGGTAACACATTTGTTACCGTAACAGAATGGTTACCAAAGGGCAACGGCGCCCTGGCGCGGGGTTCACGCCAAGGCGGTGGAACCGGACTCAGGCCGCGACAGGCATCGTCCTGGACGCCACCGTCTGGCGCACCTTCTCGGCGACGGACGGGGCGGCTTCGATGATCTGACGGAACTCGCTCGGCGAGCCCGCATAGATGACGACGTCGGTCACCGCCGTGACGGTGGCGTTCCGCCGTCCCCGGCCCTGCTCGTGCAGCAGCGCCATCTCTCCGACCAGGTCACCCGGGCCGAGGGTCGCGATCTTCCGACCTCCTTGACTGACCTCGGCTTCGCCCTCGACCAAGATCATGAACTCCCTGCCGACAGTCCCCTCCCGTACGAGGACCCGTCCGGCCTCGACCTCCAGCCTCGTCAGCTGTCGCGCAATTACCGTGAGCTCCGACCGGCTGGCCTGCGAGAACAGGTCCAACTCGCGCAATTCGTCTCTGAACAAACGCATGGGAACTCCTTCCGCAACTCGCTCTTCCCCTGCTCACGCTGACGCCAGGACAATGATCTGTCAAGCAGCTCGGGAAGATTCCTACTATCTGTCTTACAGATTAGCGGGAGCCACCCCTCCACCGAGCGGTCGCGGGTCCATGGGGGCGGCGCAGATCGTGGCGGGCTCCCTCCGATTCGAACCCTCCAACTCCAAGCGCCCGGCGGTCGGCGCGCTGGTCCCCCGCGGCGCGCTCCCGCCACGACCCGGTCGTGTGCCCGGCCAGCCCGCCCTTGCCGCCATCGACCTTCGAGTCGTCGGCGAGGCGGGCGAAGGCGGTCGGATCACGACAGTCGGGAAAACGTAGGGAGAGCTTGGAACTTGAACAATTCAGGTCGGTCATCCGCATCGAAACAAAGCCGTGGTGCTTCAATGACGGGCGCCGGAGGCCCGAGGAAGAGGGGGCTATGGGTCACACACTGACCGCAGCACCGCGTGGCAAGTATCGACAACCCATCGACGGATCCAGATCCGGGCCGTTGCGGCTCGTGGCCCTCGCATGCGCAACGGCAACCGTGTGTGTCGTTGCTGTCGGAACGATCACGTGGACACGCCATGCCACCGTTTCGGCCAGGGTCTTTGGAAGCATGTGGTCACAATGGCGCGCACAAGTCCTGCTGCCTTGGTTCGTCGCCTTCATCCTTCTCCTTTGGGTCTTGCAATGGCGTTTTCCTGCTCGACGCGATGAACGAATGCTGCACCCGGGCGTTGCTCAAGACCTGGCGTGGTTTCTGCTCTCTCCGGTCTTGGCCGTGTCGATCATCGCCGGCTACCTGGTGGCACTCAGTGCAGGGGTCACCGCTGTCCTCGGCGATTGGAACCTCAACCTCGTTCCGAGCCTCGGCGTGTGGCGGGTGGCCGTGTTGGCACTGGTCATCTCTGACTTCTTCGGTTGGCTGAGCCACTGGATGCACCATCGGATTGCCACGCTTTGGCAGTTTCACGCAGTCCACCACTCGCAGAATCGGATGAACGTGCTCTCCGACAACCGACAGCATGTGGTCGAGACCATGGTGTCAGCCACCATTGCCTTTCTCCCGGCGTGGTTCCTCGGGCTCAACACCGCCTTGGCCAGCACCCTGGCCATCTCGACCATCTACGTCTCGGCGTTCATCCATACCAACATCCGAACGAACCTGGGGCCGCTGCGCTTCGTCTTCATCTCTCCGCAAGCTCATCGAGTTCATCATTCGATTGAGACTCAGCACTACGACAAGAACTTTGGCACGCTGCTCTCGTGGTGGGACTACCTGTTCGGCACTCGTTATGCGGGTGACCGCGAGTACCCGCCGACGGGCGTCCAAGACCCGGCCTTTCCCATGGAGACGACGGCCCATCCGACCCGGGTGGTCACAACCTGGACAGCGCAGACGTTGTACCCGTTCCGTGTCCTGATCGCTCGCTCGTAGTCCGTAGAACAGTTGGGAGAACCAGTGAACCTGGAGTCCGCGACCCCAGACGAAGTCCAGAGACCCAATCGCCGGATCGCCGAGGTGGCGGTGGTCCTCGTGACCATGCTCGCCGTGGGCGCCTCATGGGCCTTCCTGCCGAAGGGCACCGGCCACCACGCAACGGTGGGGGCTGGCTCCATCCATCCGTCCACTTCATCGAGGGGGGCTTCCGCCACATCGCCGGGGTCCAATCCGGTTCCGGCCGGTCACACGTCAGGCGTCGCTTCCCCCGGCTCGGCGAACGGGTCCGCAAGCTCTGGCGCCGGCTCCGGGTCCGGATACTCGTCGTCCCCGGCACCTGCTCTCCCGGACGTCCCGGTCGCCGAGCACCCTCGTCCCGCTCCACCCGCAGTCATACCTGCCCCACCTCGACGCGGTGGACCGGGTCCGCGTCCGGGTCCGGGTGTTCCGCCGCCAGCGGGAGCAGGTCAGGTGGGTCCGGGAGTGGGTGGCTGATCGGCCACGGAGGTCTATCCCTCGAACCAGCGGTAACGGGTCCAGCCGGCCATGGGCCGGGCGCCCAGGCGTTGGTACAGGTCCATTGCGGGCTCGTTCCATTCGAGCACTTCCCACTCGAGGCGCCCGTCGGTCGACCCGCGCAGGTGCGCCAACAGCGCGCTCCCGTAACCCTTGCGGCGCTGCTCGGGCCGCACGTAGATGTCCTCGAGCCAGATGCCGGTCTTGCCCAGGAAGGTGGAGAACGTCCGGTACCACAGCGCGTGCCCGGCCAGTCCGCCGTTGCCATCATCGACCACCGAGTCGTACACGATGGCGTCGGGCCCGAAGAGCGAGCGGGCGAGATCGTCCTCGGTGATCGACACCTGATCCGAGAGGTTCTCGAACTCGGCGAGCTCGTGGATCATGGCCACGATCTCGGGGACATCCGCCTCGACCGCCCGGCGGATCACGCCGTGCGCGCCCGATTCGCCGCGGAGACCACCGCACCGAGCGAGGCGTCCAGGATGGACGAGTCGCGGCCCACGCCCCACCAGGTCGACCCGTCGGGACCAGCGCACTCCACGTACGCCACGGCCGACGCGCCCGAGCCTTCGGTCAGTGCGTGCTCGGAGTAGTCCTTCACCTCCAACACGATACCGAGGTCGGCCTTCAAGGCGGCGACCAGTGCGTCGATGGGCCCGTTGCCTTGACCGATGACCGTGCGATGCTGTCCGTCCACGAGCAGCTGTGCCGTGACGCTGGTGTGGCCGCGTCCGGTCGACACTTCGCTCGTGATCAGCCGCAACCCGGCGTCCTCGGGGAGGTAGATCTCCTCGAAGACGTCCCGCATCCTCCCTGAGGGGATGACCGTGCCGCTCGCCTCGGTGATCTCCTGCACCCGCTTGGAGAACTCGACCTGCAACCGCCGCGGCAGGTCAAGTCCGTGATCCGTATCCATCAGATACGCCACGCCACCCTTGCCCGACTGGCTGTTCACCTGGATGATCGCCTCGTAGGTGCGCCCGGTGTGCTTGGGATCTATTGGCAGGTAGGGAACCTCCCACTCGTCGTAGTCGTCCCCGATGGCGGCCATGCCCTTCTTGATGGCGTCCTGATGCGAACCCGAGAAGGCGGTGTACACGAGGTCCCCCGCATAGGGATGGCGCGGGTGGACCGGAAGCCGCGTGGCGTACTCGGCCACGCGGCGCACCTGCTCGATGTCGCCGAAGTCCAGAGCGGGGTCGATGCCCTGGGAGAACAGGTTCATGGCCAGGGTCACGACGTCGACGTTGCCGGTGCGCTCGCCGTTCCCGAAGAGCGTCCCCTCCACGCGGTCAGCCCCCGCCAGCACCGCCAACTCGGCGGCCGCGACGGCGGTGCCGCGGTCATTGTGCGGATGCAGGCTCAGCACGATGGCATCGCGGTCCTTGATCGTGCGCCCGAACCATTCGATGACGTCGGCGTACACGTTCGGGCTGTACATCTCGACGGTGGCGGGCAGGTTGAGGATCATCGGTGATTCGGGCGTCGGCTGAATCACGTCCATCACTGCCTCGCAGATCTCCACCGCGAATTCCGGCTCGGTCCCGGTGAAGCTCTCGGGCGAGTACTCGTAGCGGATGGCCGTGCCGGCCACCTGCGCCTCGTACTTCTTGCACAGCTCCGCCGCCTTGACCGCGATGTCGACGATGCCCGCCTTGTCGAGTCCGAAGACGACGCGCCGCTGCAGTTCGGATACGGAGTTGTAGAAGTGCACGATCGCCCGGGGCACGCCGGCCAGCGACTCGAAGGTGCGCTCGATCAGCTCCTGACGGCATTGCACCAGCACCTGGATCTCGACGTCGTCGGGGATGAGGCCTTCCTCGATGATGAGCCGCTGGAAGTCGTAGTCGGTCTGTGACGCCGAGGGGAAGCCCACCTCGATCTCCTTGAAGCCCACGTCGACCAGCGTCTGGAACAACGCCAGCTTGCGCTCGGGGTCCATGGGGTCGATAAGCGCCTGGTTCCCGTCCCGCAGGTCCACGCTGGCCCAGCGCGGAGCGCTGGTGAACTGGCGGTCGGCCCACGTGCGGTCGCTCAAGACGAGTGGCACGTGCGACCGGTACTTCCCGAAGGGCATGGGCGACGGGTCGCAGGGCAGGGTCAGGCGACCCCGCTCCACGTCGCCACCACTCCCTTTCTGTCCCTCAACCATGTCGTGCACTTCCCTTCCCTTTCGTTCCGTCCATTCCATCGGTCTCTCCCGATGCCGGCCCAACAAAAAACCCCCTGGCCATTCGGCGCAGGAGGTTGCGAGCGAACGCGATGTGGCGTTCGCCGTCAGGTAAGCAGCAGGTCGGACGTCGTGGACCTCATCATGATGAGTCTAATTGTCCCATCGGGCGGCGCCAGCGTCAAGGGCGGCGGAGCGGCGAGCCGAACCGCAAGAGGTTGCCGTCTCCATCGGTGTGAGCCGCCTCCCAGACGCCGAAGCCGGGATCGAAGAGATCTCCCGTCTCGCCGACCCCCGCCGCCCGCCATGCCGCATGCAGCGCGTCCGCGTCGTCGACGGCGAGGTAGGCGGCGCCCCGCTCGGTCCCAGGCCCGAGTTCCGGGACATGCCTGAAGTGGATGCGGACGCCGTCGCGAGCCGCGGTGCCGTAGCCACCCTCGTGCACGCGCACCTCGAAACCCAGAGCCTCGTAGTGCACCTGCATCGCGCCCATGTCCGCCGTGGGGAAGATGGGGGCGATGCTCTGCAAGGTGGCCATGCCCGCTCACGCTACCGTGGTCGGATGCGTCGCCTCCTTTCGGCACTGATCCGGGTCGCCCTGGTGATCGCCGTGCTGGCGGTGGTGCGCGCCCTGCTGCTCGACCGGGCGCCCCAACGAGCACTCCGCCATGACGAGCCCGTCATCGGCAGTCTCGATACGTGGCCCGCCGTGCCGCGTAAGCCGCAATCCTGATCAGAGCGTGACGCGGTGGATGTCGAGGATCCCCTCGTCTCCCCGTAGCTGGTCGACCACGAGGTCGGGTGCCGCCGTCTTCGTCGAGATCACCATCATGGCGGTCGACGTCTCGGGACTGGGCCCCACCGCCATGGACGAGATGGAGACGCCCGCTGCGCCCAGCGCCGAGCCCACGATCCCGATCACACCGGGACGGTCGTCGTTGCGCACCACCAGCATGTGGGTGGACGGTGGCACCTCGACCATGTGGTCGTCGACGATGACGATGCGCGGCTCGGTGCGCAAGCCGGCCGTGATCAGCGTGCCCGCCACCGAGTGGCTCCCCGACCGCAGGGTGATCAGCGACTTGTAATCGTGCGACGTGGCGGTCGAGGACTCGCGCACCTGCAAGCCGCGCTGGGCCGCCAGCTGCGGCGCGTTCACGTAGGACACCGGCTCCTCGGTCGACCCTCCGAAGATCCCCTTGAGGACCGACAGCGTGAGGATGCCCGTGCTCTCCCCCGCCAGCTCGCCCTGGTACTCCATGTCGATCGCGTCGGGCAGTCCGTCGTGCAGTCCGACGAAGAAGCGCCCCAGCTGTTCGGCCAGGCCCATGAACCCCCGCACCGCGTCGGAGACGTCATGCGCCGCCACGTTGACGGCGTAGGGCACGAAGTCGCCGGCCAGGGCCAGCAGCACCTGCTCGGCGATGGTGACGCCCGCCTTGTCCTGCGCCTCCTCGGTGGAGGCCCCCAGGTGCGGCGAGACGACGACCTGGGGCAGCTCGAACAGCGGCGACTCGGTGCAGGGCTCCTTGGCGAAGACGTCGAGGCCGGCGCCGGCCACGATGCCCTCGCGGATCGCCTCGGCCAGCGCGTCCTCGTCGACGATGCCGCCACGGGCGGTGTTGACGATGCGGATGCCGGGCTTCGCCTTGGCCAGCAGGTCCCGTCCGAACAGCCCGACGGTCTCGGGCGTCTTGGGCGTGTGGATGGAGACGAAATCCGCCTGCGCAACGAGCTCCTCGATACTGACCAGGTGCACCCCCATGGCCCGCGCCCGCTCCTGGGACACGAAGGGGTCGTAGCCGATGAGCTCCATGCCGAAGGCATGGGCGCGCTGGGCCACCAGCGAGCCGGCCCGCCCGAGGCCCACGACGCCGAGCACCTTGCCGTGCAGCTCGACGCCCTCCCACTTCGAGCGTTCCCAGCGCCCGGCCACCAGTGCGGCGTGTGCCTGCGGGATGTTGCGGGCCTGGGCCAGCAGCAGGGCCATGGCCTGCTCGGCCACGGAGAGGATGTTCGACGTCGGGGCGTTGACCACCATGACGCCGCGCTCGGTGGCCGCGACGACGTCGACGTTGTCGAGACCGACGCCGGCCCGCCCGACCACGGCCAGACTGCTCCCCGCCGCCAGGACGTCGGCGGTGACCTGGGTGGCCGAGCGGATGATCAGCGCCTGCGCGCCGGGGACCGCCTCGAGCAGCTGCTCGGCGCTGAGCCCCTCTCGGACGTCCACCTCGTGGCCCTCGTCGGCGAGCAGGTCGAGCCCACTCTGCGCGATCTTCTCGGTTACCAGTACCCGTGCCACGCCGTGCTCTCCTTCACTCGCCCGCCGAACGTGGTCAGTCTTGCGCCTCGGCGAAGAGGGCGGCCAACCGGGAGACACCCTCGACCAGGTCCTCGTCCCCCAGGGCGTAGGACATGCGGAAGTAGCCCGACGCGCCGAAGGCCTCACCGGGCACGACGGCCACCTTGGCTTCGTTGATGCAGATTTCGGCCAACTCCGCGCTGGTCGCCGGACGTTGTCCCCGGAGCGACCGCCCGAGCAGCCCCTTGACCGAGGGATAGGCGTAGAACGCGCCCTCGGGCTCGATGCACACGACGCCCTCGATGTCGTTGAGCATGGACGTGATGGTCAGGCGCCGGCGGTCGAAGGCGGCGCGCATCATGGCGACGTCCTCGAGACCGCCCGACACCGCGGCCAGCGCGGCGCGTTGCGACACGTTGGCGACGTTGGACGTCTCGTGACTCTGGATGTTGGTGGCGGCGGCGATGGCGTCCGTCGGGCCGATCAGCCACCCCACCCGCCAGCCCGTCATGGCGTACGTCTTGGCCACGCCGTTGGCCACCAGGCAGCGGTCGGCCAGCTCGGGCACGAGCACCGGCATGGAATGGTGCTCGGCACCGCCGTAGACCAGATGCTCGTAGATCTCGTCGGTGAGCACCCAGATCCCCTTGGCCAGTGCCCAGCGCCCGATGGCCTCGATCTCCTGGCGGGGATAGACGGCGCCGGTCGGGTTGGAGGGCGACACGAAGAGGAGCGCCTTGGTGTTCGGGGTCCAGGCCGCGTCGAGGTCCTCCACCGAGGACCGGAAGCCCGTGGTCTCGTCGGAGGACACGACGACCGGAGTTCCGCCGGCCAGGGCGATCGACTCGGGATAGGTGGTCCAGTAGGGGGCGAGCACCAGCACCTCGTCGCCCGGGTCGCACAACACCGCGAAGGCGTTGGCCACGGCCTGCTTCCCGCCGTTGGTGACGAGCACCTGGCCACCGGTGACCTCGTAGCCCGAGTCGCGCTGCGTCTTGGCGGCGATGGCCTCCCGGAGGGCGGGGATCCCGGCGGTCGGCGTGTAGTGGTGGTTGGCGGGGTCGCGGCAGGCGGCGACGGCCGCCTCGACGATGTGGGCGGGCGTGGGGAAGTCGGGCTCGCCGGCGCCGAAGCCGATGACGTGCTCGCCGGCCGCCTGCAGCGCCTTGGCCTTGGCGTCGACGGCGAGGGTGGCCGAGGGCGCCACGGCGGCGGCCCGGCGAGAGATCCGGCGGAGCTCGGTCGCGGAGGGGGTGGTCGTCACGGATGCCATGATCTCATACGTGCCAGACATCACGATCCCCGCCGAATTTGCTGCCCTCCGACGGCCGTTTCGGGTCCGGGCCCTCCAAGGTCCGGCCCGCGCAGATGGACGCGCTCGCCGCCGTCGCCACCACCTATCTGGGCACCAACCACCGCCAGAAGACGGTCAAGGCACAGGTGGGCCGGGTGCGCACCGGGATGCGTCAGCTGTTCTCGCTCCCCGACGGTTACGAGGTCGTCCTCGGCAACGGGGGGACGACCTGCTTCTGGGACGCCGCCACCTTCGGCCTGATAGAGGAGCAGAGCCAGCACCTGAGCTTCGGCGAGTTCTCCTCCAAGTTCGCCGCCTGCGCCAAGGCCGCCCCGCACCTCAAGGACCCCCAGATCATCGAGTCGGAGGTGGGCACCCATCCGCAGCCGGTCGCCGACCCGTCGGTCGACCTCTACGCACTGACCCACAACGAGACCTCCACCGGCGTCGCCATGCCCATCCGGCGGCCCAAGGGCGTCGCCCTCCCCGCCGCGGGGGGCGGTCTGGTGGCGGTGGACGGGACGTCGGGCGCCGGCGGCCTGCGCGTCGATCCGGCCGAGTTCGACGCCTACTACCTGGCGCCCGCAGAAGTGCTTCGCCAGCGACGGTGGCCTGTGGATCGCGCTCATGTCGCCCGCCGCGCTCGAGCGGGTGGAGCGCATCGCCGCCTCGGGCCGGTGGATCCCGACCTTCTTGGACCTCAAGACGGCCGTCGACAACTCGGTGCAGGACCAGACCTACAACACGCCCGGCGCTGGCCACCATCTTCCTCCTGGCCGAGCAGCTCGACTGGATGAACGCCAACGGTGGCCTGGAGTGGACCGCCTCGCGCTGCGACCGCTCCGCCGAGATCCTCTACAGCTGGGCCGAGCAGTCCGGATTCGCCCGGCCCTTCGTGGAGAACCCGTCCGATCGGAGCCACGTCGTGGGCACGATTGATTTTGTGGATGCCGTCGACGCCGCCGGGATCGCAGGCGTGCTGCGGGCCAACGGGATCGTCGACACGGAGCCCTACCGCAAGCTCGGCCGCAACCAGCTCAGGATCGCCATGTTCCCCGCCATCGAGCCCGACGACGTCGCGTCGCTGTGCGGCTGCATCACCCACGTCGTGGGCGCGCTCGCCAGCTGATCGATTCCCGGCGGCCAGCGCCACCCCGCTATCCGCATCGGCACCGTTCCCGCACGGGACTGGTGCTACCCCCCGCACGAAAACGGGTGAGAGCACCCTGGCGGCAACGGCGGTGTTCTCTGTACTATACCGGGTATATCGGACCCGGGGCGGGAAGGTGGAGGTCAGAGCATGAGCACCGCAACCCTGGCGAACCCGCCGCCGGCGCTCGTCGGCGACAGCCAGTGGGCCGTCGAGACCCACGGGCTGACGAAGCGATTCGGCGAGAACATCGCCGTCAACGACGTCGAGCTGCTCGTTCCCCGCGGCTGTGCGTTCGGGTACCTCGGCCCCAACGGTGCCGGCAAGACGACGCTGATTCGGGTGCTGCTGGGCCTGACCCACGCGGACGCCGGCACCATGTTCCTTCTCGGCCACCGCGTCCCCCGGCACCGTGACGCGGCGCTGGCGCGGGTCGGGGCGATCGTGGACGAGCCCCGCTTCCACGGCCACCTGACCGGACGCCAGAACCTGCAGATCCTGGCGGCGGCCCGCGAGCCGGCGGCCAAGGGGCGCATCGAGCCGGCGCTCGAGCGCGTCGGCATCCTGCACCGCGCCGACGACAAGGTGTCGAAGTACTCCATGGGCATGCGGCAACGTCTGGGCGTGGCCGCCTGCCTCCTCGGGGATCCGCAACTGTTGATCCTCGACGAGCCGATGAACGGCCTCGACCCCGGGGGAATGCTCGACATGCGCGACATGATCAAGTCGCTCGTGGCCGAGGGCCGCACCGTGGTGCTGTCGTCACATCTCCTCGACGAGGTCGAGCGCACCTGCGACGCGGTGGCCATCGTGGACCGCGGCACGGTGATCCGGCAGGGCCCCATCTCCCAGCTGCTCGCCGGATCCTCCTTCGAGGTCCAGGTCGAGTGCTCCGATCCCGACCGGGCGCGCCACCTGCTCGACGGCACCGCGTTCGGCGCCCACGTCCAGGTCGGTCCGGACGGTCTCGCCATCACGCTGCCGGAGCACACCGAGAGGGATGCCATCGCGGAGATCAACCGCCTTCTGGTGGAGGGCGGGATCTCGGTGTACCGGCTCCAGCACATCCAGGCCTCGCTCGAGCAGTGGTTCCTGTCCGTGACCAGCCGACTGGGGGCCTCGGAATGACGACTGATCACCGACGTGGGGACGCCGGGCCCGGCTCCCACCCCGACTCCGGCGGACGCGCGGAGCGACCACCGCGGCTCGTGGATCCCGACGTGGGGCATGATCACGACCCGCTTCATGGAGCTGCGCAGGCGGCGGGGACTGATCATCGCCCTGATCGCGGTCAACATCGGCATCCCGGTCGTCTTCCTCGCCGTACGCCTCATCTCGCATGCCGTGGCGCCCAAGTCGTACGGGCCGGCCGGCGGGTACGACATCTTCACGACGCTGGTGCTCGGCTTCATGTACATCTTCGGCTTCATCGTGGCGGCGGTCGTCGGCTGCACGGCAGGATCGGTCGACCTGACCGAGGGGATGTTCCGTCACCTGGTCATCACCGGGCGCTCCCGCCTGGCCCTGTACCTGGCGAGGATCCCCGCCGGGCTGGCCATCGTCATCGCCATGGTGGCCGTCGGCTACACGATCGTGTGCGCGGTGTGCGTCTTCGCCGCCCCGGCACAGCTCAACTACGACGGTGTCAACGTGCCGCAGGGGCTGTCGCGGCCCGCTTTGGACACCTGGGCGGCCGCCCATGCCGACGAGGTCATCTGCGACTTCAACTACAACGGGGGGCCAGGGCTGAACGGAGTGCCGCCGAGCGTCCCCTGCGGCGGCGGCCAGACCAGCGGTCCCCCGCCCGGTGCGACCATCCAGACGCCGAAGGGCACGATCACCGTGCCGGCTCAGCAGACGCAGGCGCAGATCCGGGCGTTCGCGGTCTCGGTCGCCAACCAGGACTACGCCGACTACAGCGCCAACTTCACGGTCCCCCCGACATCGCTGATGGTCGACGTCGGCCTGTGGATCGCGCTGGAGGCGACCATCGGGTTCGTCGTCGGTCTCGGGCTGGCCTCACTGATGGGGCAGCGAACGGTTCCGGTGATCCTCCTCGTCGTGCTCGAGCTCATCATGACGCCGCTCTTCAGCCGCCATGTGATCACCCACCTGCTCAACGTCGAGCGGGGGATCGTGGGTGTGGCGATGCTGCATATCGAGCCGGGCAACCTGCCGACGCCGTTCAGCGGCGGTGGTCCGGGTGGTGGCGGTGGCGGCGGACTGGGCCGAATGTTGCTGATACCGGAGTCCACCTTGACGGCGTCACTGGTGATCGTGGGCTGGATCGTGTTCTGGACCGCCATCGGGGCCTGGCGGATGATGACCCGGGACGCCTGAGGGACGGGCAGGATCCGGCGACGACGTCAAGGGGCAGCGAAGCCGACCGAGGCGAGCAGCCGCTCGCTCTCGTCCCACAGGCGCTGGCCGCCGCCTCTTCGTTGCGGGCCTGGCGGCTCATATGACCTGGCTTGGAGCGGACCCAGTACATGCCCGTCTTGGTCGCCGACGTCCGGCGAGGTGGCCAGGTAGAGCGAGGTCCTGGCGCCCCGCTTGGGACTGATCTCGAAGGGCCGGGCGAGCCGCATGCCGAAGCTCATGAACCCGTGCAGGTCGCCGTCCATGCCGAAGCTGCTGCGCACCGAACCCGGGATGCACGGCGTTGGCGGTGACGCCGGTGCCCTCGAGCCGCTTCGCCAGCTGCCGCGTGAAGAGCACGTTGGCGAGCTTGGAGCGGCAGTACGCCTCCATGGCCTCATAGCGCTTCTCGCTCTGGAGGTCGTCGAAGCGCATGCCGCGCCGGGCCGCATGGTGCCCGACCGACGTCACGTTGACGACCCGGGACGGTCCGCCGGCGCGTAACCGGTCGAGCAGCAGGTTCGTCAGGTAGAAGTGGCCGAGATGGTTCACGCCGAACGTGTACTCGAACCCCTGCGCCGTCTCCTGGCGCGCCGACCACGTCCCGCCGGCGTTGTTGACGAGGACGTCGAGGCGGTCCCAGCGGGTCGAGGATCTCGTCCGCGGCCTTGCGGACCGAGGCCAGGTCGGCCAGGTCGAGGGGGACGACATGGACGTCGTCGTTCCAGGTCCGCTGCGTGACCTCCTTCGCCGCCGCCTCGGCCTTCGCCTGGTTTCGGCAGGCCAGCACCGTGGTCGCCTCTTGGGCGGCCACGCCCACGGCGGTCTCGAGGCCGATGCCGACGTTGGAACCGGTGACGACGACGACCTTGCCTTGCATGCTCATGGGGGAGGTCCAGTCTGGAGTGGGCTGCGATGGATTTCTTAGCCGCGATCACAACCGAGCGGCCACGGCGTGCACGCCACCAACGTCTTCGTCACCCTCGACGTCACCGGGGGCCCAGCCCGCGGGACTATACGCTGGGCGGGCGACCGCTCCGACCCCGTAGGACGCCGATCTCGACGGGAACAAGCACATGGCCATCATCTCGAGCCCCACCCTGGACGGGTTGCTGCTGCAGGTGCTCGTCACGCCCGAGGGTCAGGCCGATCCGTATCCCTACTACGCCCGATGCGTGAGGAGGCCAGGGTGAGCCGGACGGCGTTCGGGCCCTACGTCGTCAACGGCTACGAGGAATGCCTGGGCGTGCTGCGAGACCCGAGGCTCGGACGGGGCGTGGGGATCGAGGACAGCTCGGCTGGCCTCTTCGGCGATGACGGCACCCGCAGAGGCGAATTCCTCGACGCGTCCCAGCACAACATGCTGTTGTCGGACCCGCCGGATCACACCCGCCTGCGCCGGCTGGTGTCGCGCTCGTTCACGCCGCGCCAGGTGGAACGTCTGCGGCCCGCCGTCCACGAGCTGGTCGACGACCTGCTCCACGTCCTGGCCGAGCGCGGCGACGTCGACTTCATGGCCGAGTTCGCACTCCCGCTCCCCATGGCGGTCATCGGCGAGCTGGTCGGCGTCCCGGCCGCCGAGCGTGCGCGTCTGCAGCCCCACGTCCGCGCCGCGGCGAAGGGGATCGAGCCCGTGCTCAGCGAGGAGGAGACCGAGGCGGCGATCGAGGCCATCGCCTTCCTCGGCGGCGTACTTCGAGGAACTGCTCGACGAGCGTCGTCGCCGGCCGTGCGACGACCTCTTGAGCGCCCTGGTGCAGGCCAGGGAGAGCGACGACCGCCTGAGCGACGAGGAGATCACCTCGACCGCCATCCTCCTCTTCGCCGCCGGCTTCGAGACGACGACCAACCTGCTCGGCAACGGACTGCTCGCGCTGCTGCGCCACCCCGACCAGCTGGCGGACTGGCGGGCCCACCCCGACATCGCGCTCCTCGGCGGTCGAGGAGCTGCTGCGCTTCGACAGCCCCGTGCAGTTCAACCTGCGCACCGCACTCGAGCCGGCCGACCTCCTGGGCGAGCCGCTGGTCCGCGGCGACCGCATCGTGGTCCTCCAGGGCGCGGCCAACCACGACCCGGCGCGCTTCGAGCGCCCCGACGAGCTCGACCTGCGACGTCAGGACAACACGCCGCTGAGCTTCGGATGGGGCATCCACCACTGCATCGGCGCGCCGCTGGCCCGCATGGAGGGCGAGATCGCCTTCAACGCGCTGCTGGCCCGTTTCGGGTCCCTGCAGCTGCTCGAGGACGAGGCGCACTGGCGCCCCAGCTTCACGCTCCGCGGGCTGCTCGACCTGCCGCTGCGCGTCTCAGCCGGCTGACCGCTCCCATTCCTCGGGTGGTCCGATGGCCGACGCCTCGGGCCCGAAGCGCGTGACGTAGCGCGGGTGGACCTCCCGCCAGCGGTCGGGGGGCCGCCAGGGCAGGTCGGTGCCGTCGCAGCGGTGCGCCAGCTGCTCCAGGCAGACGTGCCACCCCGCTCCGTCGCGTGCCGACTTCCCAAGCTCGGAGAACCTCACGGTCAGGTACAGGATGGACCCCGCGCCGTCCGGTTCGAGCTCGAAGCAGAGGATGTCGTCGGCCCAGCGCAACTTCATGAGCGACGGGGGGACGAAGGCCAGCATCTCGCCGTCGAAGGGTTCGCCCTCGGACTCGCGGAAGGAGAAGTGGAGGGGCGCCCCCGCGGCACGCTCCCCTTCCATGGTGGTGGGGAACCACGCCGCCAGGTGCGCGTCTTCCGTCAGGACGCTCCACACTTTGTGCGCGGGTGGGCCAGGCGGCGGCGGTAGCGCAGGACCGACGCGCCCCGGCGCGCTCGAGCGTGCCGTACTCGTCGGTGGCCGCGTCGCTCCGGCCCGCTCACGCCCAGAGCTCCTCGTCGCTGCCCTCCATGATCTCGAAGGTGGCGCTCGAGGGCGTTCAGATGCTCGGCCCAGCTGCCGGCGGTAGGGCGCCAGCCACTCGTCGACCTCTCGGAGCGGCTCGGGACGGACCCGGTAGATCCTGCGCTGGGCCTCGGTGCGGGACTCGACCAGGCCGGCCTCGCGCAGGACCTTGAGGTGCTTGGAGACGGCGGGCTGGCTCAGGGAGAGGAGCCCGACGAGGTCGCCCACCGGCCGCTCTTCTTGCACCAGGAGATCGAGGATCCGGCGCCGACTCTCGCTCTGCCAGCACCTCGAAAGTGGCCGCTCATACAGCTAGTATTCCTCTGACAGCTATATAACTGTCAAGAGATATTCAGCTGGTGGCCTTGGCGGCGATCCGGCGCAGGGGAGGCAGGGTCGGCGGGGGCTGGCGTCGCGGCGGCAGGGTGGCCAGGAGCGACGTCGTCGCCTCGGTCACCTGCGTCACCGCGAGCTCGAACGCCTCCTCGGTCTGCGGTGACGTCGACTGCACGCCGCTGACCTTGCGGACGTACTGGCGGGCCGCCGCCTCGATCTCCTCCGGCGTGGCCACCGGCTCGAGTCCGCGCAACGTGGTGATGTTTCGGCACATGGCGCCACCCTACGTGCGGTGCGGGTGGGCCCGGCCGGGGCTGCAGGCACCGGGCGTGACGACCACGGTGACGCGGTGACCGGAGCTGGCGTTCGCACGTCGAGCAGGTCGCTGCCCGGAGCCGAGGTCACCCGGGCGCCGGACGTGCGGGCGCAGTAGCCGTGGGGGTAATGGAGCTGCGTCGGCACGAAGACGACGGTGGGCGCATGGATGCGGTGGTCGGGCACGTACGCCAGGTGGAACACGCCGGTCGTCGGCGAGAAGTCGAATGAGATCGGGACGCCGGCAACCGCCTGCGGGTAGGCGCGACTCAGCACGAGCGCCGTCGAGCGCAGGCGGCCGTCGGCCATCACGAGCGACTCGGCTGCACTCCCGGTCGGGTCGCCGTAGTACTTCCAGGCCCAGTAGGCCCACCCGACCTGCTGTGTATCCAGCTCAGCCGTGACGGTCGTGAGGAGCGCCGTGCTGCTGGTGGCGCCGAACTCGGTGACGAACCAGGCCGGTCCTTCGGGCTGGTCGGCCGAGGCCATCTGCGGCCGGTCCGCGGCCCGCCTGACCAGCGAACGCACATCCTGGAAGGCGCAGGCCGCCACGTTGGTGGGGTTGCCGGTCACCGGGCTCCGGGCGCCGCAGTAGATGTGGACGTTGAACACGAGGTTGGGAAGGTCCATCGGGCCCAGGTAGGTCGGGAAGCCGCGGCTCGCGTAGTTGTCCGGCTCGTCGAAGATCAGGTGGGAGGGGTCGTTGCCAGGATGGTCGGGACGACGCCCTCGGCGGGATCGTGCCTCGGGCACCGCAGGGGTGGTGCTCCGTGCGAAGGGCTGCCGACACTGGCCTTGCCGGTGTAAAAGCACTCGAGCTGGGCGTCGAAGTGCGCGTCTCCGAACGGATCAGCGACGTGGAGAAAGGCTCGTTGAAGGGGTCGTAGCCGAGGACCCACCGGTTCCCCTGAAAGGCGCGCGCCACGTCACCCCACACGCGGTCGTACTCACCTTGCAGGTCGCCCCGGACGTCGTTGTCCCAGAAGTGATGGAAGGCGATACCGGCCGCCTTGGTGGCGTATTCGAGGGACCAGCGGCCCGGCGGATCCACGCTCGGCACGCCGTCCGTGCAGACGGCCCACTTCGGGGCTCCCTCGCCGTCGAACATCTCGTTGTAGACGTCCTGGTGCATGTCGAGGATCGTGTAGATGTGGAAGCGTCCCAGCAGATCCACGGTCTGGCGCAACCGGTTCACGTAGCGGTCGAAGTGGGCCTGGTTGAACTGGTGGGGATTGGTCGGTGCCCCGCGGCCGCAGATGGCCGGGTCGTTGGCCGGCGCCGTTCCCGGCTCCAGGCCGCTCCATGTCATCCCCAGCCGCACGACGTTGAAGCCGAGCCGCGCCATCAGCGAGGCGTCGGCGGTGGAGAAGTTCCACGGCTTCTTCGGGTCCGGATAGAGCTCGTAGGGCGGGTACTTGTAGACGGCATCGACGCCGTGGAAGAAGACGACGCGGCCCTGGCGGTCGTAGAGGTAGGGCCCGCCCGGAGCCTTGATCGGGCCCGAGACGGCCGCCGGGCCTCTGACGTTGGCACCGGCAAAGGTCGGCGACCGCAGCGTCGGCAGGGCGGAGGGCGTCGCGGCCGAACCCGCTCCGGGTACCGCCAACATGGCGCCAGTGACCGCCACCAACGCCAGGACCGAGGCGACGACCAACCACAGCGATCGACGGGGCACGGCCGACAGTCTGGCCGCCGTCCTCGGTCAACTGGCCGCGCCCGCCCCCTAGGGCGATTGCGACAGGCCAGGCAGGTTGGGCCGCAGGGGGTAGTCGGCGATGATGGCCCGGCAGGAGGCCAGCGGCCGCACGGAATGCGGGGTGTGAGGCGGCACCACTGCGACGCAGCCGGCGCTGAGTACCTGCTCCTCACCGGCGATGGAGAGGGCCACCTCGCCTTCGACGATGTGCCACACCTCCTCCTGCTCGTGCTGGTGATCGTGCAGCGGCGCAGCGTCGGCAGCGATGTCGTAGTGGGCGAAGGTCATGTTGGCGGAGTGGAGGAATCGGCCGCTCCACCCAGGGAGGGGGTCGGCGGCAAGCATGTCGGAGGGTCGGACGAACGGCACGTCAATCCCCGCGACGCACCAGGTCCACCTCATGCGACGGCGATGCCTCGCGGGGCGTGGCTGCGTCACCGCGACCTCCTTCGATCCCTCTCGAATGTAGCGGCAGGATCTGGTGCCGCGACGCGGGAGAGAATGGCAGCGTGCTCGGTCACCTGGGCGTCAACGTCCCCGACCTTGAGAGGGCGGCGGCCTACTACGGCCCGCTCATGCCTCTCCTCGGCTATGAGCCCTTCGTGACGGCCGAGGACGCGCTCGCCTTCATGCCGGCCGACGGCAAGCGTGGTGCCTACCTGTTCGTGTACCAGGCGACGGAGGACGGCCGCTACAGCCGGGAGCGCAGCGGTCTGCAGCACCTTGCCTTCATCGTCCCCGACAGGAGCACCGTGCACGAGGTGCACGCCCACGTGATCCGCGGTGGCGGCACCGTACTCCACGCCCCGCAGGAATGGCCGCAGTACCCGCCCCCCTACTTCGCGACCTTCTGGCTCGACCCATTCGGCTTCATGCTCGAAGCGGTCTGCCATCACGACCGCGACTGATCAGGCGACGTGCTCGAGTGCGGGCACGATCTCCACGTTGCCCGAGACGCTGCGGACGCTGAGGTCGACCTTGGTGTCGGGACGCGGCCCCGAGTGCGGAGCGTCGTCGAGCGGGATCTCCGAGTGCACGGTCCCCGACAACGTCTCCACGTCGACGTGGAGGTCGACGCCCTTTGCCACACCGACCGCGACGTCACCCGAGACGGAGCGAACGTGCAGCGTGCCCTGGCCCAGAGCGAGGACACGGACATCTCCCGACACGTTGACGATCCTGGCCCCGCGTGAGAGGTCGCCCAGGCGGACGTTGCCCGAGGTCGCCTTGACCTCCACCCGACTGCCGGCCGCCCCCAGCTCGAGGTCGCCCGACGCGGTGGAGAAGGTGGCGGCGCCCGCCACGCTCGAGCAGCGCAGGTCCCCTGACGCCGTGTGGGCCCGGATGTCGCCGCCCACCTTGCCCATGGTGATGTTGCCGCTCGCCGTCTTGGCCGTCACGTCGGCGGCCACGTCGTCGGTGGAGATGTCGCCGCTCCCCGTCGTGACGGTCGCCTCGCCCACGGGGCCGGTCACGTCGATGTCGGCCGAGGCCGTGACCGCCGTGACCTGGCTGCCTTCTGGCATCTCGACCCGGACGGTCACCGCGTTGCGGCGCAGGAAGCGCATCCCGTGCAGGTGCGGGATCTTGACGACCACGTCGTGACGGCCCGCCGCAGCTTTGCACTCGACGGTGGCGCGCTCGACGAGCTCCTCCGCCCCCGGCGTGTCCGCCTCCATCGACACGACGGTCCTCGCCGTCGGACTGGCCGTGATCGCCACCAGCCCCACCTGGTTGTCCACGTAGAGGCGTACGCCTCCGGGTGTCTCGAATGCCTTCTCCATGTCCGTGCTCCCTTCAGGTCGAGCCGAAGCCGCGCAGGTGGTTCCCGCTGCGGCCAGTCCGGCTCCGGTTACTCGACGTCCCGCGCTCGAGCGTGCGCACAATGAAGCTGTTCACCGAGACCCCGTCGCTCGCCGCCGCCGTCTCGAGCCGCGACTTGAGGCCCTCACCGAGCCGCAGGGTGATCCGAGCCGACAGGTCGTCGCCACCGGCGGCCATGGGCTGGTCCTCGACGTAGGTCAGATCGACGTCGTCACCGGCGACACGGATGTCCACCCGCCCGTCCGGGAGCGAGGCCGTCAGCTCGGCGGCGGCGTCCGACAGGAGGTCGAGGACGCGCCCCGGCACCGACCGGCTCAGCACGTCGGCGATGCGCTCGGCCACGTCGGCCACCGTGTCGTCGCCGAGCTCCCCGACGGCGACCACGTCCGAACGCAGCCCGTCGACGACCAGTGACATCTTCATGACGTCACTATGACATCACTACGATGTCAGATCAAGACACCCCAGACGGGGGTGGGAATCCCCTGGTCAGCCCCCTGAGGCGTCCTGCACCTTGGTCTTGCCGGCCGAGATGAAGGGCATCATGGCGCGCAACTCCTGGCCCACCGCCTCGATCTGGTGCTCCTTGCCCTGCTGGCGCAGCGCAGTGAAGCGGGGTCGCCCGGCCCTGTTCTCGGCGATCCACTCCTCGGCGAAGGAACCGTCGCGGATCTCGTCGAGGATGGTCTGCATCTCGGCCCGGACAGCCGCGTTGATGACCCGAGGCCCCCGGGTCAGGTCGCCGTACTCCGCCGTGTCCGAGATCGAGTAGCGCATGCCGGCGATGCCCTGCTCGTACATCAGGTCCACGATGAGCTTCAGCTCGTGCAGGCACTCGAAGTAGGCCGACTCTGGTTGGTAGCCCGCGCCCACCAGCGTCTCGAACCCGGCGGTCACCAGAGCGGTCAGGCCGCCGCACAGCACCACCTGCTCGCCGAAGAGGTCGGTCTCGGTCTCCTCGTCGAACGTCGTGTCGAGCACGCCGGCCCGCGTGGCGCCGATGGCGTGCGCGTACGACAGCGCCAGCTCCCGTGCCTTCCCGGTCGCGTCCTGGTGCACGGCGATCAGTGTCGGGACCCCTCCGCCCTCGGTGTAGGTGCGGCGGACGAGGTGGCCCGGCCCCTTGGGCGCCACCATGGTGACGTCGACTCCCGCAGGCGGCACGATCTGGCCGAAGCGGATGTTGAACCCGTGGGCGAACATGAGGCAGTCGCCGTCGTTGAGGTTCGGGGCCACGAACTCGTCGTAGGCCGCCTTCTGCTCGGTGTCCGGCAGCAGGATCATGATCACGTCGGCCTCGGCGGCGGCGTCGGCCAGCGACGTCACGCGCAGTCCGGCCTCCTCGGCCTTGCGCTTGCTGGCGCTACCCTCACGCAGCGCCACGCGGACATCGACGCCGGACTCCCTCAGGTTCTGGGCGTGGGCGTGCCCCTGCGAGCCGTAGCCCAGGATCGCCACCTTGCGGCCGGCGATCAGCGCGGGGTCGGCATCGGATTCGTAGTACATCGTGGCCATGTCGTCAGCTCTTTCTCTCTGTCGCTTTTCGTCAGTCCGTGATCGGTCGGCTCAGTGGCGTTCCAGCTTAGGCAGCGCGACCCGTCCCGTCCGTTGGAGCTCCTCGACGGTGTAGTGCTCGAGCAGGCCCTCGAAGTCGTCGATCTTCTCGGGGCGGCCGGCCAGCATGACGGTGATGCGGTCGGCGCCCACGTTGACCACCTCGCCTCCGAAGACCCCCACCAGCTGGATCACCTGCGAGCGCTCCGTCGGCCCCACCGCCACCGTCACCAGCACCAGCTCACGCTCGACGGCCTCGGCCGGCGACAGCTCGTCGATGGAGACGACGTTGACCAGCTTGTCGAGCTGCATGATGACCTGTTCCAGCGGGGCGGACTCCACGTCGACCACGATGGTGATGCGGCTGAAATGCTCGTCCTCGTCCGTCGGGGCGACGGCCAGCGAGTAGATGTTGAAGCCCCGGCGGCTGAACAGCCCGGCCACCCGGGCCAGGACGCCGGCCTTGTTCTCGACCAGCACCGAGAGGATGTGGTGCCGCGGCGAGGCGGCCTTGGCACCCGGGGCGGGGCCGCCGGGGAAGGCGTGCAGCGGGGTCGCCGTCATCGGGCGCCCAGCTGGTCGGGGTGGACGACGATGTCGTCGTTGGACGAGCCGGCTGCCACCATCGGGTACACCTTCTCGAAGGCGTCGGTGCGGAAGTCGACGACGACGGGGCGGTCGTCGATGGAGTTGGCCTTCTCAATGGCCGGGCCCACGTCCTCGGGCGTCTCGGCCCGGATGCCCACGCACCCCATCGCCTCGGCCCATTTCACGTAGTCGGGCAGGTCGGGCGAGAGGTAGACCTCGGAGTAGCGCTCCTCGTAGAACATCTCCTGCCACTGGCGGACCATGCCCAGGTAGGCGTTGTTCAAGATGGCGATCTTCACCGGGATCTGCTCGGAGCTGGCGGTGACGAGCTCCTGGGCGGTCATCTGGAAGCAGCCGTCGCCGTCGATGGCCCACACGGTGCGGTCGGGCCGGCCCACCTTGGCGCCGATGGCGGCGGGCACGGCGAAACCCATGGTGCCTGCGCCGCCCGAGTTCACCCAGGTGTAGGGGTGCTCGAACTTCCAGTACTGCGAGGCCCACATCTGGTGCTGGCCCACGCCGGCGACGACGACGGTGTCGACCGGCGCCGCGTCACGCAGCTGCTCGACCACGTTCTGCGGCTTGATGGCCCCACCCTCGACGTCTTCGTAGTAGAGCGGGAACCGTTCGCGCCACTCGTTGATCTGCTGCCACCACGGCGCCAGGTCCTGCACCACGGGCCGGTCGCCCTGGGCGTCCATGGCGAACAACAGCTCATCTATGACCTGGCGGCAGTCGCCGGCGATTCCGACGTCCGGGATGCGCACTTTGCCCAGCTCGGCGGGGTCGATGTCGACGTGGATGATCTTGGCGTCGGGGGCGAAGGCGCTGATCTTGCCGGTGACGCGGTCGTCGAAGCGTGCGCCGAGGCTGACCAGGAGGTCGCTCTGCTGCATGGCGGTGACCGCGGTGTAGTGGCCGTGCATGCCGGGCATGCCCGAGCGCGTGCGGGTGCGAGTCGGGGAAGGCGCCCCGGGCCATCAGCGTCGTGACGACGGGGATCCCTGTCCGATCGGCCAGCGCCCGCAGCGCCTCGGCGGCCCGGGCCTTCAGGACACCGCCGCCGACGTAGAGGACCGGCCGGTGCGCCCGGGCGATGAGCTCGGCCGCCTGCCCGATGAGGACCGGATCACCGAACGTCACGGGATGGTAGCCGGGCAGGTCGAGCTCGTCGACCGACGACGGCCAGTACCACTCCATGGGGCGTTCGAGATGTCCTTGGGCAGGTCGATCAGCACCGGTCCCGGCCGCCCGGTGGTGGCGACGTGGAAGGCGGCGGCGACCACCCTCGGGATGTCATCGACGTCCTTGATGAGCCAGTTGTGCTTGGTGATGCCCATGGTGACGCCGGTGATGTCGCACTCCTGGAAGGCGTCGGTGCCGATGGAACCGGTGGCCACCTGGCCCGACACGACGATCAGCGGGGTCGAGTCCATGTAGGCGTTGGCGAGCGGCGTCACGATGTTGGTGGCGCCCGGGCCGCTGGTGACCATGGCGACGCCGGGGCGCCCGGTGGCCATGGCGTAGCCCTCGGCCATATGGCCGGCGCCCTGCTCGTGGCGCACGAGGATGTGGCGGATGGTGGAGTCGATGATGGGGTCGTAGACGGGCAGGATGGCGCCGCCGGGCAGGCCGAACATGACGTCGACCCCCTGCATCTCGAGGCTCTTGATGAGGGCCTGGGCCCCGGTCATCTTCATCTGCTTCCCCTATCTGCGATCTGGTCCGGAAATTGAAAAGACCCCCCGGGTTGGGAGGTCGTAAGGCGCGCGTTGCGATGTGGGCGCGCGCCTGACGTTACGAGTACCAGAATCTCGGGCCGGTTGCTGCGTGCCTGCATGAGCTGCTCATTGTGCCACGCCGGGAGGTCATATGACAACCCCATGGCGGGGCGGGGCGGCCGGGAGCGCCGGACCTGTGTGGCCGGGGGTGTCCCGGCGGGCTCCCACCCGGTCGCCAGGCATCGGCTTCCGGCTCTTCAATCGACGATCGGAATCCGAGCCCATCGGAACGGATACGGCGGTCCGGCATCTAGGTACGGAACCGGATCGTCGGACCACTCCCAGTTGGCCACCTGCTCGGCACTGCGCCGTCCCGCGAGGCCACGAAACATCTCGTACGGAGCGACCTCAAGCTCGATCGTGTGCTCGTGATCCGGCGAACCCACCCTGAGCTCCCGCCAATCGAGCAGGACGACGCGCACGCCGCCCAGCCCCTCTCGTTGCAGCTTCTGCTGCCAGCGGTCCAGCGAACCCCGAAGGCTGAGATCGACCGCAGTCTCGGGGACGCGATCCCCGGTCGTTGCACCGCGGAGATCACCCTCGTGGATCACGGCATCGCCGAACGCCCATCGTGCCGGGGTCGCCCCCAGCGGCGAGTCGTCGAGCTCCGCGAACGCCGTCATCGTGGCGCGCCATCTGTTCAGCAACGAGGAGCACGATTCGCCCTTGTGGCGCTCGAGGTGAGCGGCCGTCCAAGCCTTCGATGCGTAACCGTCGAAACGCCCACAGACCCAGTCCTCGCACAGCCCGACGAGGTGTGCGAGGACGTCCTCGACAGTCCATCCGGGACAGGCCGGAACCACTTGCCACGGGTCAGCGGCAGCGAGCACGGGTTCAAGACGCCGACGGACTGCGTCGTACGCCTCGATATAGGTCACCCGGACGCAGGATCCTGCACCGCGAAGAGCCCCCACGCGCCCTCGATGCCCTTGAGCGTCGTGGACACCTCGGTCGTCAAACGCGATGCCAGACCCGGCCACGAGGTCCACCACGGTGCGCGAGACGAGGACCTCACCCGCATCGGCGCGGGACGACACCCGCTGTGCGAGGTGCACCGCGATGCCCCCGACGTCGTCGCCGCGGACCTCCACCTCACCGGTGTGGAGCCCCGCTCGCACTTCGAAGCCGAGCTGGTGGGCCCCGGCGCAGATGGACTGGGCGCACCGAATGGCCCGAGCGGGTCCGTCGAATGTGGCCAGGATGCCGTCCCCGGTCGTCTTGACCTCGCTCCCCCGGAAGCGCCGTAACTCGGTGCGAGCCATGGCGTCATGCGAATCGAGCAGTTCGTGCCAGGAGCGATCCCCGGAACGGGCGGCCCGTTCGGTCGAACCCACGATGTCGGTGAACAGCACGGTCGTCAGCACGCGGTCGGTCGCTGCACCACCTCGCACACCGGTGAGGAACTCCTCAATCTCGTCGATTACAACGTCGCTGTTCGCGCCGTACGGGAGATGGTCGCCACCCGGCAGCACTACGAGACGGGCCCGGGCGAGATGTTCGGCCAGATAGTGGCCATGGCCGACCGAGAACAGGCTCGGGTCCCGGTGGAGGACGAGCGTCGGAGCGTCGATCAACGGCAGCGCGGATCTTACGTCTCCCGCGAACGACATCTCCATGTTGGCGCGTGCCGCCGCGGGGCTCGCCCCGCGCCTGCCCGCACGCGCCCACCATTCCCGGAACACCGGGTCACCGGACAAGCTCGGTGCGAGAAGGTCCACGTCATCCATGGCCGGGTCCTCCGCTCCGCCGACGTTCACGACGGCCTCGAGGAACGTGGTCAGGAGCGCTTGCGGGATCCCGAAGGGGTAATCCTCGTCTCGCGGCAGGCGCGCGTAGCAATGCAGCAGGGCAAGGGACGAAACGCGACCAGGGTGCACGGCTGCGGCGAGCAGCGCTGCCAGTCCGCTCCCTCCGACCGCGAAAAGGCAGGCCCGAGTCGAACCGACGGCGTCGAGCACTGTGACGATGTCGTCGACGACCAGCTCGATGCCAGGCCCAACGCCTGGCGACACCGCGTCGGAGAGACCCATCCCGCGCGGGTCGAACCGGATGAGCCGGCTGAAAGAGGCGAGACGCTCTTCGAACCGGCGGACGTGGGATTCCTCGTCCCGCATGTCGATGGAAATGTTGTTGCCGTAGCCGACAGTGACGAGATCCAGCGGGCCGTCGCCGATGATCTGGTACGCGACGTGGGTGCCATCTTCTGACCTGGCGTACCTCGTTTCGGGCCCTCCGGTCACGACCACAGTCTGTCCACGTGAGATGGTGTGCGCCACGGCTGGCCCGACGGACCCGTCGACCACCGGCCGGAAGGCCCTCTGGTCAGCGCGGTCTCTGATCGGCTAGCGGCCAGAGCTGGCCACCGGGCTTGGTGGGGACAGCGTTACGTCGGCGAAGGAGTCGCCATGCCGCCGCCGAGGAGGGCGGGGAGCGCCGTCGCCCGCATCCGCCCTAGCACCCGGTCGGTCACCGGCACGACGTCGGGGTGGACGCCGCCGTTGCCCTCGGCGGCTGCCTGCCAGGCCGTGGCCCGCTGCTCGGCGGCGCCGGGGTCGGCCAACTCGGTGCAGTCGAGGTGATCGGTGTTCAGGTCGACCACGATCCGGTCGCCGTCCTCCACGAGCGCGATCGGCCCCCCGAGGAGCGCTTCGGGTGCGACATGGCCGATGACCAGGCCGACCGATCCCCCCGAGAAGCGGGCGTCCGTCATGAGCGCGATGGTGATGTGCCGCTGGCGGCATAGAGCCGTGATGCGCGACGTGGGGTCGAGGAGCTCGGGCATGCCCGGGGCACCCCTGGGGCCCTCGTATCGGATGACCACCATGTCGTTGTCCTCGAAGCTGTCGGGGTACCGGTCCAGCGCCTCTATGAGGTCGCGCTCGCCGTTGAAGACTCGGGCGCGGCCATGGAAGACGCCGTCGTTGACGCCACCCTCGACGCCGGCGACCTTGAGGATGGCGCCGCCGTCGGGAGCCAGGTTGCCCCGGAGCAGACGCAGGCCGCCGGTGTCCTTGAAGGGCTTGTCGACCGTATATATGACGTCCTCATCGGGTGCGGGCGGGGCCAACCGCCGGAGCTGCTCGGCCAGGGACTCGCCGGTGCAGGTCAGCGCGTCGCCGTCGAGGAAGCCTGCATTGAGGAGTTCCGAGACGATTACCTGAAGCCCGCCCTTGGCGTCCACGTCGACCATGGAGTAGTCCCCGAACGGCCGCATGTTGACCAGCACTGGCAGGCGCCGGGCAAGCTGGTTGAAGTCGTCCTGGCTCAGGACGTCGGTCCACAGGTCGAGGTCAGCGGCGCGGGCGATCTCGACGCTGTGCAGGAGCACGTTGGTCGAGCCGCCCATGGCGATGGCGACCGTCATGGCGTTGCGCAGCGACTGTGGCGTGACGATGTCGCGGGGCCGGATGCCCCGGCTCGTCATGGCGAGCAGGCAGTCGACGGCCTGATCCGGGAAGTCGGTCAGGCGGCGGGGATCGTCCGAGGGCGGGGCCACCATGTGCAGCGGCTCGAGCCCGAGGACCGCGATGAAGGTCTGCATGGTGTTGTAGGTGAACATGCCACCGCAGCTGCCCTGGCCGGGGCAGGCGTTAAGGGCGAACCGGGCGCGGACCTCGTCGTCCTGGTCGGCCATCTGGAAGGCCGACACCAGATCGATGCGGCCGCCCGTTTCCGGATCGATCCCGGGCCTGATGGGCCCGTCGGAGAGGATGACCGCGGGGGTGTTGTTCTCGAGCACGGCGGCAACTGTCCCGACGGGGGGCTTGTCGCACGCGACCACCGCCACGAGCCCGGCGACGCTGTTGGCCGCCAGGTGGACGTCGGCGACATCGTGGACGAGCTCGCGGCCGACCAGGGAGAAGCGCATCTGTGGCGTGCCGTTGAGCTGGCCGTCCGAGACGCCCAGGGTGAAGGCGGACGGGATCAACCGGACCGGCAGGTCGTCGGCGGCGATGCGGCGGTGGAGCGCGGCCTGGACGGCCTGGACCTTCTGCGGCACACCGAGATAGCACTGGCTGTCGCCGAGGTTGCCGATCACCGCCCACACGGGATCGTGGATCTTCGCGACATCCTCTCCGAGATAGGCGGCCGTGCCGACCCTCTGCACGTCGCGCCCGGGGTTGAGCGAGACGAACGTGGCCGTGGCCGTTGGGTCCGATTCTTCGTTGGGCACGGATCCAAACTAGCGGGCAGGATCGCCCCGACCTGATGGTCAGACGGGCGTCGGCACCGGCGATGGTGTCGGCGACGGGGACGGGGACGATGGCGGCTCCGGCGTCACCTCGACGCCGATCTTCGGGATGGAGCGGTCCATCCAGTGCGGCATCCACCAGTTGACCGGCCCGAGGATCTCCATGATTGACGGGACGAGCATCATGCGCACGATCGTCGCGTCGACCAGCACTGCCGTCGCGAGCCCGAGCCCGAAGACCTTCAGGATGTGCAGCGGGTCCTTGATCACGAACGAGGCGAAGACGCAGAACATGATCGCCGCCGCCGCCGTGATGATCCGGCCGGTCACGGCGATGCCGTCCGCCACCGACAGCGAGTTGTCGTGGGTGCGCAGCCACTCCTCACGGATGCGCGAGAGCAGGAAGACCTCGTAGTCCATGGAGAGCCCGAAGAGGACGACGAACAGCGCCACAGGGATCCACGGGTCGATGGGGCCTGTCTCGCCGATGCCGATGATGCGTCCGGCCCAGCCCCACTGGAACACCGCCACCATGACGCCATAGGCGGCACCCACGCTGAACAGGTTCATGATGACCGCCTTGAGCGGCAGCACCAGCGACCGGAAGACCAACATCAGCAGGATGAAGGAGAGGATCAGGACGGCGCCGATCACGAGGAAGAGCCGATGGCCCAAGAAGTTGGCTGCATCGATGCTGGCGGCCGTCTCCCCGCCAACTTGCGCGTTGACACTGGTTCCCCCGACGACGGGCGGGATCACGTCGTTTCTGAGCGTCTGCACCAGCGTCCCGGTCTGGGCCGACTGCGGTGATGTCGTCGGGTAGACGACGATGACCGCGCCGGTGCTGGCGTTGTTGAATTCAGCCGGGCTGACAAAAGCGATCCCGTCGTGATGGGCAGCAATGGCTTGCTGCAGGCGGTCGACCGTGGGTTTGTCGGATGGGCCGTGCATGTCAGCGGCGATGATCAGGGGGCCGTTGAAACCCGGGGCCGAACCCCTGTGCCAGGAGGTCGTAGGCCTGGCGGGTCGTCAACGAGGTCGGGTCGTTGCCGGCGTCGGTGAAGGCAAGACGCATGCTGAAGAGCGGGAGCGCCAGGGCCACGAGCACGAGCACGGCCACGACGCCGGTGATCCAGGCCCGGCGTTGCACGAAGCGGCTCCAGCGGTACCAGAACCCGTTCTCTGGCGGCGGGCCACCGGTCTGGAGCAGGCGGGGCAGGTGCAGCTTGTCGATGGCGTTGCCGGCGAACCCGAGCATGGCGGGCAACAGCGTGAGGGCCGCGATCAGCACCATCAGGACGGCGGCGATGCACGCCGTCGCCAAACCGATCATGTACGCCTGGCCGATGAGGTAGAGGCCGAACAGCGAGATCACCACGGTGCTGCCGGCGAAGAGCACCGACCGCCCCGAGGTCATAAGAGACGTCACGACGGCGTTGCGGGGATCGCGGCCCTCGAAAATGCCCTGCCGGTAGCGGGTAACGATGAAGAGGGCGTAGTCGATGCCGACGCCGATGCCGATCATGGCGGCCATTTCGGGAGAGAAGTTCGGCACGGTCAGGACGTGGGTCAGGAGCTCCAGCAGGGCGATGCCGATGCCGAGCCCCGCCAGCGCGGTGATCACGGGCAGGCCCATCGCCACGACAGAACCGAAGGCGAGCAGCATGATGAGGATGGCGGCGGTGATGCCGATGCCCTCGCTCGGGCCAGGCGCGGCCGTGGCGGCGGCGGAGATCGGGCTCCCGCCGAGCTCGACTTGGAATCCTTGGTGCGCGGCGGCCTGCGCGGTGTCGATGACCTTCGTGACCGGCTGCGTGGGGATGTCGGCCGTGTCAGTGGTGAATTGGATCTCGGCGAAGGCGATGTTGCCGTTGCTGGTCGGGGCGATCTGGTGCGCGCCGGCCGCCGAGAACGGACTGGTCACGCTCTGGACATAGGGCAGGGGCTCGATGCTGGTCACCACCTTGTAGATGGCGGCCTCGTTGGCCGGAGTGGCGATGGGCGAGGTCGTATGGAAGACGACGTCGGCGGTGTCCCCCGACTTCGACGGGAACCTGGACTGCAGGATGTTCTGCGCTTGCTGCGACGGGGTGTTCCCTGCCGTGAACCTGTTCTCGAAGTGGGTGCCCACCACCTGGGCGATCACCGTGATGCCGATGATGGCGAGGATCCAGAGAGCCAGGACGGTCCGGCGGCGGTCGTAACAGGCGCCGGCCAGGCGTCCCAGCGCCGTCATCTGGGCGGGTCCCTCGGCCGCATGCACGTCGTTCACGGTTGTTTGGCCATAAGATTCATCGCTGATGAGTTCTAACACAGAATTCCCCGCTGGTGAATCCCCCACAGGGTGGAAATTCCGGGATAGGTCATAGATGAGTGCCGCCGCAGCCGCCGGTCGCCGTCCGGGCAATGCCGACACCCGGGGTGAGATCGTCGAGGCGGCCAAGCGCGTCTTCGCCGCCAAGGGGTACGACGGCGCGAGCCTGCGGGCCGTGGCCCGGGAAGCCCAGGTGGACCCGGCCCTCGTCCACCACTACTTCGATGGGAAGGCGAGCCTTTTCGTGGCGGCGATGGCTCTGCCGTTCGATCCGCGAGCCGTCGCGCTGGGGCATGCCGGCCCGTCGTCGGACTCGGGCGTCGGTGCCATGGTCGTGGCGGGCTTCCTCACCATGTGGGACCACGCGGAAGGAACAGGTTCCTCGTTCGCCTCCTGTGTGGCCGGAATGGCGGCGTCGACGAGCGTCGCCGATGCCATGCGCGAGTTCGTGGCCGAGCGGGTCTGGAACAAAAGCCCGGTCAACGAGGGTGAAAGCGACGACGTGGCCCGCCAGCGGCGCGCTCTGGTCTCCTCGCAACTGATGGGGCTCGCCTTCACCCGCTACATCCTCCGGGTGCCGCCGGTCTCGACGGCGACACCCGACGAGATCGCCCGCTGGGCCGGCCCCACCCTGGACCGCTACATGGTGGGGACGATCCACTAGATCGGGAAACTCGCAAACCGACAGCGACCGTTCTCGCTCTGATGGCCGAGATCGCCGCAGACATGGAGCCCGTTTCTACCGGTGCTGATCTCATCGGTACCGCGGCGGCCCTTTCGAACGAAGACATCACGGTCCGTCTCGACCGGCTCTTCCGTCAGAAGGCAGCTGTCGAAGGAGCCATCGTCGTCCTGCTCGGCGAGGTCGATCGGCGCCAGGCGTTTCGAGACGAAGGAGCGACATCGTCGGAACCATGGGCTGTCGAGCGCTTCGGCGTGTCGACACCGACCGCACGGGCGTACACACGTCTGGGCGAGAAGGCATGGGACATTCCGCACCTGATCGAGTCACTGTGCGCCGGCGACCTGTCATTCGACAAGGTCCGAGCAGTCGCCGGCGTGGCGACGCCGGAGACAGATCAGGAACTACGGGATCAGGCTCGGGAATGCTCCGTCCGTCAACTGGCCGACGTGGCCCGCTCGAAGGTGGAGCTATCCCGTCCGCCGGCCCGATCCAACAATGAGCAACGCTTTCTGCGGTTCAACGACCAATTCCGCACCATGACAGTCCAGCTACCCCCCGAGGCCTACGCCCAGACCAGGACCTCCCTCGAGACCCGCGCTCGAAAGGTTCCGTCTGACGGCGAGACACCGTGGGACCAGCGCCTGTGCGACGCCTTCGTGGAGACGATCTGCTCGTCGGAATCGGGCGCACATGGCCGGGCCACGACGGCGAGCCCGTATTTCGTCGTCGTACACGTGCCTCTTGCCGCTCTGGCCGACGAGTCGGGCGAGACGACCGGTCTGGCGGGTGAGTTGGAGCGAGACGGGCTGATCAGCTGCGAGACCGTCCGACACATCGTCTGCGATGCCACCATCGCGATCGGAGTCGATGACGACGTCGGCCACACCATGTACGAGGGCCGGGCCCGGCGCGAACCGACGGATGCCCAGCGGCGGGAGGTCATGCGTCGGGACCGCCACTGCCGGTTCCCGGGGTGCACGAATGCAACCTTCACCAACACACACCACGTGGTGCCGTGGAAGCCGGGCGGCCGGACCGACCTTGAGAACCTCGCGCTCCTCTGCCTGCACCACCATCATCTCGTGCACAGCGGTGGATGGACGATGTCCGGGAACGCCAGCGAGGAACTGACGTTCGTCGGCCCGACAGGGCGCGCGATGACCACGCGCCCGTCCCCGCTCTGGACCACCGTCACGGCCGGCTCCAGAGAGCGGGATATGTCGGGCTAGGGGTTAACCGCGCCGGCGGCGCAGCTCCGCCGCCACCTCCTTGCCGTTGGCCTTGCGCGCGGTGGCCTTCATCACCTCGTTCGTGAAGAAACCCATCAGCTTGTCGTCGCCGCCCAAGAAGCGGGCCCACTCCTCAGGATTCGCCGCCGCCGCCTCGTCGAGCACGGCGCTCAAGGTGCCGGACCCGAGGGCCTCGAATCCCATCTCCTTGGCCAGCGCGGCCGGGTCTCCCCCGCCTCGTTCGAGCAGCGCGCCCAGCACCGCCTTGGACTGGGTCGCCGAGAGCTGGCCACCCGACTCCATGGCCAGCAAGGAGGCGAACGATCTCGCATCCAGTTGCAGCCCGGCCTCGCTCTGGGCCGCAACCTCATTGGCGGCGCGGGCCAAGGCCAGCGGCGCGGGAGCCCCCGCGTCCGCCGCACCCGTCACCAGGGAGTCCAGGCCCAGGTCGACAACGGCGCGGATCTGGTCGACCTCGGCGTCGCTCGGTGCACCCCCGAGCACGGTCGCCAGGGCAGTCCGGCGGTCCGCCGGCATGGGGCCGAGTTCGGAACGCACCCGCTCCTGCCATGCTGCGTCGGGGGCCAGCGGCACCAGGTCGGGCTCGGGGAAGTAGCGGTAGTCGTTGGCTTCTTCCTTGGAGCGCATCGAGTCGGTACGCCCCGACGACTCGTCCCAGTGCCGGGTCTCCTGCGCGACGGCACCGCCGGCCTCCAACAAGGCGATCTGGCGCGCCGCCTCGTACTCGATCGCTCGCCCCAGCGATCGCAGCGAGTTCAGGTTCTTGATCTCGCAGCGGGTGCCGAACTCGCTGGACCCTGCGGGCCGAACCGACACGTTGGCGTCCACCCTCATGGAGCCCTCCTCCATCCGGCCGTCGGACGCGCCGGTCGCCATGAGGATCCCTCGCAGCTCGCTGGCATAGGCCCGGGCGTGGGCCACCGAGCGGATATCGGGCTCGCTGACGATCTCGACCAGCGGTACCCCCGAGCGGTTGTAGTCGACCAGTGCGTGCTGGGCGGCGTTGATGCGGCCGCTCGCCCCCACGTGGGTGAGCTTGCCGGTGTCCTCTTCCATGTGGGCCCTCGTCACGCCGACCCGGAATCCGTCGGGGAGCTCGAGCCAGCCGTCGGAGTTCAACGGCAAGTCGTATTGGCTGATCTGGTAGTCCTTGGCCTGGTCCGGATAGAAGTAGTTCTTGCGGGCGAACACCGAAGGCCGGATCTCGCAGTGCAGGGCCTCGCCGATTCGCATGGCCAGCTCGACGGCCTGCTCGTTGAGGACGGGCAGCGAGCCGGGCAGCCCGAGACACACGGGGCAGATGTTGACGTTGGGCTCGTCGCCGAACGCGTTGCGGCACCCGCAGAACATCTTGGTCGTCGTCGACAGCTCGCAGTGCACCTCGAGCCCGATGACCATCTCCCAGTCGGTGGTCACGATCCCGCCCCCGTCGGCGCGTGGGCCTCCACCACTCGGGCGACGCGGAACAGCATCGCCTCTCCCAGGGCGGGCGCCAGCACCTGCACGCCCACGGGCAGGCCGTCGTCGCCGGTGCCGAAGGGCACGGACAGCGCCGGGTGTCCCGACAGATTGGAGGGGATGGTGCAGACGTCGTTCATGTACATCGCCATCGGGTCGTCCACCTTCGCCCCCAGGTCGAACGCCGTCGTCGGCGCCGTGGCGCCGAGCAGCACGTCAACCGACTCGTAGGCCCGGTCGAACGCCTGCATGACCAGCGTGCGCACCCGTTGGGCCTGCGCGTAGTAGGCGTCGTAGTAGCCGGCTGACAGCGCGTAGGTACCGAGCATCATCCTGCGCTTGACCTCGGCGCCGAAGCCGGCGGTGCGGGTCGCTGTGTTCATGGCCGCCACGTCCTCGCCATCGACTCGCAGCCCGTAGCGGACCCCGTCGTAGCGGGCCAGGTTGGACGAAGCCTCCGCCGGCGCAATGAGGTAGTAGGCCGACAGCCCGTAGGCGAACTCAGGCACCGAGATCTCCTCGACCTTGGCGCCCGCATCCGCCAGGGCATCGGCCGCCTCCTGCACCCGCGCCACCACGTCGGGCGCGCAACCGTCCACCAGGTCGCGGCACAGCCCGACCCGCACGCCCTCCGCCCCGCCGTGCACCGTCGCCAACGTGGGCTCGGGCACGCGAGGGCAACGACGTGCTGTCGAACGGGTCGTGCCCGGCCAAGACGTCGAAGAGCAGCGCCGCGTCCTCCACCGTCGTGGCGAACGGGCCGATCTGGTCGAGCGAGCTGGCGAAGGCCACCAGCCCGTAGCGCGACACACGCCCGTAGGTCGGCTTCATCCCGACGACGCCGCACAGCGCGGCCGGCTGGCGGATGGAACCCCCCGTGTCGGAGCCGAGGCCGAGCGGGACGAAGCCGGCCGCCACCGCGGCCGCCGAGCCGCCGCTGCTGCCACCGGGGACCTTGCCCGGTGTGCCGCGGGTTGCGCGTGGGCCCGAAGGCCGAGTTCTCGGTCGAGCTCCCCATGGCGAACTCGTCCATGTTGGTCTTGCCGAGCGCGATCGCTCCGGCCGCGCGCAGCGATGCCACCACGGTGGCGTCGTAGGGCGGGACGCCAGCCCTCGAGGATCCTCGAGCCGCAGGTCGTAGAGACGCCCCGCGTGCACAGGTTGTCCTTCAGCGCCACCGGCACGCCGGCCAGCGGGCCCGGATCGCGTCCGGCGGCCACCGCGGCGTCGACGGCGTCGGCCTGCGCCCGCGCCTCATCGCCGAGGACGGTGAGGAACGAGTTGAACTCGCCGTCGCCGGCCGCCACCGCGGCCAGCGCCTCCTCCGCCACCTCGCGGGCCGAGCGGCGACCCGACCGGACCTCTGCGGCCAGGGCCAGCGGCCGTGCTCACGGCGCCTCACCCCCGATGCGCGGGACGCGGAAGCGGTGGTCCTCCACCGCCGGCGCCACCGCCAGCACCTCATCGCGGTCGAGGCTCGGTCGGGGCTCGTCGGGCCGCAGCACGTTCTGGAGTGCGATGGGGTGCGACGAAGGCTCCAGGTGCGCCAGGTCGAGCGCCGCCACGTCGGCCGCGTGGTCGAGCACCGTGCGCAACTGCGCGGTGAACAGCTCCACCTCGTCGTCACGCAGCTCCAGGCGGGCCAGGCGTGCCACATGGACGACGTCCTCTCGGCTGAGCGGGGTCCGGCCCGGCACTCCTCTCGTCCTCGGGACTCACGGGCGCGGCGGTGGCAGCACGCCGGCGACGAACTCCACCGTGCGCGACTCGATCTCGTCCTTGTCGCAGTCCAGCGTGGCCACGTGGAAGCTGCGCTCGAGCACTACTTGCTCGACTGGTCCCTTGGCCCGCGCCACCAGGAGCGCGCTCGATACGGGATCGACGACGTGGTCCTGCACGCTGGTGAAGAGGAGCACGGGGCAGGTGACCGACTCGAGGTCCGCGCCCACCTCGGCCGCGGCGGAGAACAGCGAGAGCGTCGCCCGCAGCGGGAGACCGGGGTAGGCCGACCTCGACGGCGCCCTCCATCGCGATGTCGGACCCGATGCCCGGCGCCACCTCGTCGCCGTTCTCGATCATCGACTCGATGAACGCGATGGAGTCGGCGTGCGGGGGAGCGAGGAGCGGGTTGACGACGGCGATGGCCGCGATCTCGGGATGGCGCTCGGCCAGCCACACGCTCAGCAGCCCGCCCATGGAGAGCCCCACGACCACGACGGCGTCACTGCGCGCCGCCAGTCCGGTGTAGGCCGCCTCGGCCGCGTCGGACCAGTCCTGCCACCTGGTCGGCAGCATGTCGGAGAGCTCGGTCCCGTGCCCCGGCAGCAACGGCATCTCGACGGTGAGCCCGGCATCTGCCAGCGCCAGGGCCAGGCCCCGCATCGACTGCGGGTTGCCGGTGAAGCCGTGCAGGACCAGTGCGCCGCGGGCATCGCCGGTGGCGGAAGAGGGCTCGGCGCCGAGGATGATGGGAGACGTCACGGACCGGCAGCCTACCGGCGGGCCGAGTAGGGTTCCGGCGGCCAGATGGCTCCGGGCGGGGCGACCGAGGTCCTGCACGACCGAAAGACCGAAGAAGACGAAGGAGCACCGCGATGCCGTCGTACCCGTTCCTCAGCGACGAATGGCTGGACGAGGCCCGCAAGATCCGCGCCGAGTACGAGGGCAAGACGCCGCCCGTCGCCCACGCCGTGCGCATGAACCTCGTGGTGACGGCTGTCCCCTTCTCCGACGACGACATCCTCGCCCACATGGACACCTCGAGCGGGGAGCTGGTCCTCGACGTCGGCCACCTCGAGACGCAGGACCTCAAGGTGACCGTGGACTACGACACGGCCAAAGCGATCCTCGTCGAGGGCAACCCCCAGGCCGGCATGCAGGCCTTCATGGCCGGCAAGGTGCGCGTCGAGGGCGACATGGCCAAGCTGATGGCCCTGCAGGCCGGCGCCGGCGGCGAGCGACCCCAACGCGGCCGAAATGGCCGCCCGCTTGCGCGACATCACCGAGTAGGCGCGCGCCACCCGCTCAGGCGGCGTCTGCCACCAGCGGCGTCGGCCCGCGCCTGCCGAGGCAACGGCCGGATGAAGAGCGCGCACACCACCGCCAGCGCGGCCATGCCGGCACCCACCCAGAAGGGGACGCTGAAGCTGTGCAGCAGCGCCGTGCTGTGGTGCACGTTGCTCAGACCAGAGCGCCGCGCGATCGACTCCTGAATCGTCAGCACCACCTGGATCCCGGCCACCTCGCCGACCTGGGTGGCCAAGCAGCTGCGCCGCGCTCATCACGCCGTACTCCGACTCGGCCAGCTCGTTCGACATGGTGGCCGAGGTGGCCGGCATGGAGACGCCCATGCCGAGGCCGGAGAGGCCCAGCGCGACCAGAATGACCAGCAGCCCCGACGACGCGCCCAGGGTGGCGAACAGGACCATGGAGAGGAAGAGGGCGCCGGTGCCGAAGAGCGACGACGTCCGCTCTCCCGTCCGCACCGTCATGTAGCCGGCGATCGGCGCGCTCACTGCGAAGAGCAGTGGGCGGGCCACCGAGAGGAATCCGACCTGGGAGACGCTGTAGCCGTAGACCTGCTCCATGAGCAGCGGGAACAGGAAGAAGCCACCGAAGTAAGCAAAGCTCGAGAAGCCCTTGATCCCCATGGGGAACATGAAATTGCGACGGCGCCAGTACGTGGTGGGTACCAGCGGAGTGGCGAACGTGGCTTCCCGCCAGACGAACGATCCCGGCCAGCACGGCCGCCGCCACGCCCGCCACAATGACGGCGGGCGAGGTCCAGCCGACGATCGGGCCGATGCTGAGCACCAGCATGGCGGCGGTGACGGCGCCGGCCAGGCTCCAGCTGCCCACCCAGTCCATCCCCTCCCAGACCCGCCGGCGCGCTCGCCGGCCGGCCTGCTTCCCCCCGCGGCTGGCACCGCGCCCGCGTTCGGACGCACCCGTCGCCCCGCCGGTAACAGCAGCGCGACCACCACCGAGGCGATGATCAGGAGCACCAGCTGGCCCCAGAACAGCGTGCGCCAGCCGAAGAACTGGATCACCGGCGAGCCCAGCGTCACGCCGAGCACCGGCCCGCCGGCACCGACCAGCGACCACCACCCGAGCGCCTTGACCCGGTCGGCCGGCGAGAACAGCTCGAGGATGATCGCCATCGACGCCGTGCCGGTGGCGGCGCCCTGCACGCCGTCGAGGGCACGCGCGAACAGCAGCATCCCGACGTCGGGCGCGGTGGCCGTGAGGATGGCGCTGACCATGGCTCCCAGAGAGCCGAACTGGTAGAGACCGACGGTGCCCGAAGAGGTCCCCCGCCTTGCCGAAGAAAGGCGCGGCCACCCCGAAGGCCAGGAGCGGACCGGTCGAGGCCCAGGCCAGCACCGAGAAGTTCGTGTTGAAGTCCGCCTTGACTGTGGGCAGGGCGACCACGAAGACGGTGAAGGTGATGTTGAGCGAAAGCAACCCAGCCAGCAGAGCGACGAGGGACCACCACTGGTAGCGCGGGACTGCGCACCGCCCGCGCCGAGACGCGGCGGTGCAGCAAGCACGAACCAGTTCGTCTCGACCGACCCGTCCGCCCCCAGCGTCCCCATGGCGCCGCCACCGGGGTCGAACTTCGGGTCGAGCAGGACGTCGGAATGCTCGGCTCCCGGGCTCTCCACCCGGGACACCCTACGTGCCGACTCGGAAGCCGTCTCCGGTCGGGGCACGGCGGGCCGGCCGCCGGTCGGGCGCTCAGCGGAGGCCGCGCAGGCGGAACCACCAGTTCGGGTCGCGGCCGTGGGCATGGAAGTGGTCGGGGATCTGCCGCATCACGCGGTCGACCGACCACTCGCCGGCGCCGAAGCGGGCGTCGGCCACGCGGGTCAGCTGGGCCAGCATGTGGTCGACGTCGCCGTCGGGCGGCGTCGGGCCATGGTGCTTCCACACCACCATGGGCACCCCGCACACCTCGCAGTCGGCTACCCAGCACACGTCGTCCTCGTGGTGCCACTGCGACAGGCGCGCCGCCTCGCAGAGGTCGCAGTGGGGGTCGAGCGGGAGCGCCACGGCGGCGGTCTAGTGGGTGAACAGCTGAATCGACGAGCCGGTCGTCCACCGTCGAGCCGACCGACGGCTGGGTGCCGATGACGTTGTTGTTGGGGCTCCCGACACGCCCGACACGGTGAGCCGTCCTGCTGGGCCAGCGGTCGCCGTGGCCTGCGGCCACCGTGTCGCCGATGACGTTCGGGACCGTCGTCGTGGGCGGCCCGGTCGACACGTTGACGGTCACTGCCGAACCGTAGGGTGCCGACCCGCCACTGGCCGGCGAGGTCGAGATCACCTGCCCGGACGGCACCGTCGCGTTGGGCTCGTTGTTCTGCGTCGCCGTCAGGCCCACCGCCTGCAACGCGGCCTGGGCCTGGGCGAAGGTGTAGCTGGTCGGGATGCTGGGGACCGTCGCGGGCTGGTGGCCCAGCGAGGGGACCAGCGCGATCGTCGCTCCGTACGGCGCCTTCGTCGGGTTCTGCGTCGAGCCGATCGACCACAGCACGAGAACCTGGGCGGGCACGTTGTCGTTGTAGGTCCCCGGGCGCGCAGACGGACTTGAAGTGCGCTGATTGCAGCGCCGTCGTCGCCTGCGCACACGTCATCCCGGCCAACGAGGGGACCGTCACGTCGGGTTTCCCGTCGGAGAGCACCACGGTGACCGTCGAGCCCTCCTTCTGCGACAGCCCCGGCTTCGGGCTCTGGGAGACGACGTCGCCGGCTCCCACCGTGATCGACTTCACCGGCGCGCCGACCCTCAGGTCCATGTGCACCTTGTCCACTGCCGTCCGGGCCTGCGGCAATGACAGGTTGACCACGGTCGGCGTCGGGTGCGACGGCGTGAACAGCTTCGTCTTCGAAGGCGGCCACCAGCCCGGCAGCGATGATCACGGCGGCGGCGATCGCCCCCACGATCCACCACGTGCGTCGGCGGTTCCTCGGCCGGGGCGGCGAGGCGGGGCCACCGGAGTTCCGACCGCGGGCGGACCGGCCGCCGCCGTAGTGGCTCGGCGTCGAAGATCTCCCCCGGTCCCGCCCTCGTGCCGACGGGCGCGCCGGCGATGCTCGGCGCGATCGCCGTGGAGTCCGTCGTCAGCGCCGCCATGCCGACGCCCGCGGCCGCGGCGGCCACCCCCGTCTCGGTCAGCTCGGACACCCCGGGGGCCCGGAACCCGGCAATCGGTGCGGACGTCCTCGAGATGCGGGGTAAGGAGCGGCAGCGGGGACGGCGTCGGCAGCGCCGCCGCCAGCGCGCCCAGCCGGGCGGCCAGTCCCGCCGCGTCGAGGCGCGCCGCCGATGTCGGGCGCCGCCGCCCGGGCCAGCACGTCGTCGAGCGGACCGAGCGCGTCGTGATGGGGCAGGGGCTGGCCGATGCGCGCCGCCAGCGTGCCCATGGTCGTGTCGGTGACGAAGGGGACCGTGCCCGTCACCGCCTCGTAGAGCACGAGCGCCAGCGAGTAGACGTCGGCCCGGCCGTCGACCGGCTTGCCCTCGGCCGCCTCGGGCGAGATGTAGCGCGCCGTCCCCACCATCGCACCGGCCGGCTCGGTCCACGCCGCCTCGGCCAGCGCGCGGGCCACGCCGAAGTCGGCCACCCGCACCCGGCCCTCCTCGTCGAAGAGCAGGTTGGCCGGTTTGATGTCGCGGTGCACCAGCCCCCGCACATGGGCGTAGGCCAGCCCTTGTGCCACCTCGGTGCCCAGCTGGGCCGCTTGGGAGTGCGAGAGCCGCACGTCGCGGTCGAGCAGATCGCGCAAGGAGCCCCCGCCGAGATACTCGAGCACCAGATACGGCCCGTCGGTGTCCTCGCCCCAGTCGAAGACGCGCAGGACGTGGGGGTGGTTGAGCGAGGCGACCGAGCGTGCCTCGGCCCGGAAGCGCTTGAGGAAGGCCTCGTCGGTGGCCAGGCCGGGTTGGAGGACCTTGACGGCGACGTGGCGCTGCAGCGACACGTCCTCGGCCAGGAAGACGTGGGCAGAAGCGCCAGTGCCCAGAGCGGAGAGCAGCCGGTACCGCTTCCCAAGGACCCGGCCGATGGAGTCTGAGATCAGGGGCATCGGGGCGAACTCAGGCTACCGACCGCGGACGCTCGTCCGGTGGACACCCCCCTACCAGCATCACCCGGGCAACTCCCCGGTGTCGAGCAGCCACTGGAAGGACGCCGCATCGAGTGTCGGGATGCCGAGCTCCTCGGCCTTCTTGAGCTTGCTGGCGCCGGGAGCCTCACCGACCACGAGCACGAAGGTCTTCTTCGACACGCTCCCCGGCGACTTGCCGCCCCGTGCCATGATCGCCTCCTCCGCGCCCTCCCGCGTGTAACCGGGGACCGCGCCGGTGACCACCACCGTCTTGCCCTCGAGCGTCTGCTCCGGAGAGCCCGCCGCCCCGGCTCCGCTATCGCGGACCGGCGGCACCCGGCTCGGCCGTGTTGACCCCGGCGTCGCGCAACCGTGCGACGACTGCCACGTTGGTCTCGGCCGAGAGGAACTCGGCCAGGCTGGCCGCGATGATGCCCCCGACGCCGTCGACTGCCGCCAGTTCCTCGGCGTCGCCGCCTCGATCGCCCTCGAGCGTCCCGAAGGCGCGCGCCACCGCACGCGCACCCGTCGGCCCGACGTGCCGGATCCCGAGCGCCACCAGCAGCCGGCTCAGCGGCTGCGCCCGCGAGGCATCGATGGCCGCCACCAGGTTGGCCGCCGACAGCGCGCCGAACCGCTCGAGACCGACGAGTTGCTCGGTGGTGAGATCGTAGAGGTCGGCTGCATCGTGGATGCAGCCCGGCGCCGACCAGCTGGAGCACGCGCTCCTCGCCCAGCCCCTCGATGTCCATCGCCGAACGCGACGCGTAGTGCGAGATCCGCTGCACCCGCTGCGCCGGGCAGTCGATGTTCGTGCAGTAGGTGTCGCTCTCGCCCGGCAGGCGGACCAGCGGCTCACCACACGACGGGCACGACGTCGGGAACTTCCACTTTGGCTTGCGCCGCTTCGTCCCTTCGCGCACCGGTCCCACGACCTCGGGGATCACGTCGCCCGCCTTGCGCACGATGACCAGGTCGCCCGGGCGCACGTCCTTGGCGGCCACCTGGTCCTCGTTGTGCAGGGTGGCCACCCCCACGGTCGAACCGCCGACGAAGACGGGCTCCAAGCCGGGCGAACGGCGTCGCCCGCCCGGTGCGGCCGATGGAGACCATGATGTCGAGCAGCCGGGTCGTGCGCTCCTCGGGCGGGAACTTGAACGCGATGGCCCAGCGGGGAGCCCGCGACGTGGCGCCGAGCAGGTCGTGGAGGGCCAGCTCGTCGACCTTGGTGACCACGCCGTCGATCTCGTAGGGCAGGTCGTGGCGCGCCTCGGCCAGCTCGTGGCACCGTGCGACCACCGCCGTCATGCCCTCGATACGGCGGGCGTCGGGGCTGACCGGGAAGCCGGCCTTGGCCAGCTGCGCCAGCGTGTCCGTCTGGGTGGCGGCCGGCCACGCGCTCCGGCGGCGGTGCGCCTTCCACCACGCCGATGCGCGTAGGCCCAGAAGTGCAGTGGCCTCCGCGCGGTGACGCCCGGGTCCTTCTGGCGCAGGGCGCCGGCGGCCGAGTTGCGCGGGTTGACGAAGAGGCGCTCGCCCGCATCGGCCTGCCGCTTGTTCATGGCCTCGAACTCGGCCACCGGCATGTAGATCTCGCCCCGCACCTCGAGCAGGTCGGGATAGGGGCCGCCCGCCTTGGCCAGTTCCTGGGGGACATCCTTGACCGTGGCCACGTTGGCCGTCACGTCCTCGCCGGTCACACCGTCACCGCGCGTGGCCGCCTGGACGAACCTCCCACGCTCGTAGGTCAGCGACATGGCGACGCCGTCGACCTTGGGCTCGCAGGAGAACGCCGAGCGACTCGAGGTCGAGGTCGGGCGCCTGCCGCCGCAACCGCTCCGCCCATGCCCGCAGCTCGTCCTCGTCGAACGCGTTGTCGAGGCTCATCATCGGGACCCGGTGGCGGACCTCCTGGAACAGGCCGGACGGGGCCGCACCCACCGTGTGCGTCGGCGAGTCGGGCGTCGCCAGCGCCGGGTAGTCCGCCTCGAGCTGGCGCAGCTCCACGACGAGGAGGTCGTACTCGGCGTCGGGGATCTCGGGCGCGTCGAGCACGTGGTAGAGCTCGTTGTTGTGGACGATGAGCGTCGCGCAGCTCCCCGGCGCGCGCCGCCGCTTCGGGTGGGACCCCGGTGGCCACGGTCAGGCTGCGATGCCCGCGCCGACGACGGCGTCGGGGTCGAGCGCGTCGTAGAGCGCCACCGTCTGGCCCGGGGCGACCGGCCGTTGCGGGACGTCGAAGCGGATCTCCACGCCGGCGTCGTCGGCCAGCAGGGTGCACGGCACCGGGCGCCCGTGCGCGCTGACCTGCGCCACGGCCCGCGCACCCGGGGAGAGCGGCCGGTCGACCCAGGTGAGCGACGGCCCGGCGAGCACGACCGAGGAGCGCAGCGCCTCCGCCGCGCTCCCGACGGTGACCCGGCGCGACGCCACGTCGACGTGGGTCACGTAACGGCGCGTGCCGTCGCTCCCGTGGCCCATGCCGCGCCGCTGGCCCACCGTGACGAGCTCGACCGCTTCGACCGCGCCGGCCGGCCGGCCCTCGCCCGTCCACCACCTCGGCCGGGTGCAGCTCCAACCGCCCGGCCAGGAACCCCTGGCGTCCTTCGGCGCTCCCGATGAAGCACACGTCCTGGCTGTCGGGCTTGGCGGCGGTGCGCAGCCCGAGGCGTCGCGCGTGGGCCCGCACCTGGTCCTTGGTCATCTCCCCCACCGGGAAGAGCAGGCGAGCCAGCACGTCCTGGCCCAGCATGGAGAGCACGTAGGACTGGTCCTTGGCCGCATCGGCGCCCCGCCGCAGGCGCAGCGGCGTCGACTGACGGGCGTGGTGCCCCGTCGCCAGGCGATCGAAGCCGAGGCGCTCGGACCGGCGCAGCAGGCGGTCGAACTTCATGGAGCGGTTGCACTCGATACAGGGGTTGGGCGTGCGCCCCCGCGCGTGCTCGCCGACATAGGGCGTCACGACGTGGCGGTCGAACTCCTCGGTCAGGTTGAACACGTGATGCGGAATTCGCAGCTGCTGGGCCACCCGGCGGGCGTCGTCGACGTCGGCCACCGAGCAGCACCCCGAGTCGGACGGGCCGCCCCACAGCTTGAGCGTCGCTCCCACGACGTCATGGCCCTGCTCCACCAGGCGCGCCGCCGCCACCGAGGAGTCGACGCCTCCCGACATGGCCACGAGCACCCGCATGGGACCAGTGTGCCACCGGCGCTCAGGCCCGCCGGCGCAGCGCACCGATCACGGCGGGCACGACGCCGAGCGCGCGGTCGACGTCCGCATCGGTGCGTGCCGTGACCCAGCGTGAAGCGGAGGGCGCCGGCGGCCAGCTCGGGGGCTGTGCCCATGGCGGCCAGCACGTAGCTGGGCTCGAGGGCCCCGCTGGCGCAGGACGATCCGCCGGAGACACACACCCCTTCGGCGCCGAGGGCCACCAGCACCTCTTCCCGCTCGACACCCGGCACGCACAGGTGCAGGTGCCCCGGCAGGACCTCGACGCCGGCCGGCACGGTGCGGTGCGCCCCGGGCACGGACGCCAGCAAACCCTCGCAGAGCCGGTCCCGCAGGGCGGCCATCCGTGGTGCCGCGGCGGCGCGTTCGTCCGCCACCAGGCGCAGCGCGGCCGCCAGCCCGACCGCACCCGCCACGTCCTGGGTCCCGCTGCGGCGCTCGCGCTCCTGCCCGCCGCCGTGCTGGCGCGCCGCGAGCATCCACCCGCGGGCTCACGGCCGAGCGCGCCGGCGCCGACGGGGCCGCCGACCTTGTGGGCGCTGAGCGACACCATGTCGGCGTCGGCCGCGAGCTCGGCCAGGTCGAGATACGGCGCGGCCTGGACCGCGTCGGTGAAGACGTAGGCGTCCGGGGCACGGCGCCGTGTCGCGTCGACGACGTCATGGAGCGGCTGGACGACCCCGGTCTCGTTGTTGGCCGTCATGACGGCGACCAGACGTGATGCGCGACGACAGCGCCCGCGCCAGGGCATCGATGTCGAGCACGCCGACCGGCATCGACCGGGAGCTCGCGGGCATCGGCGCCCGCCGAGCACGGCGGCCCGCGCCGACTCGCGCACGGCCGGGTGCTCCACGGCCGAGCAGAGCAGCACCGCCTCCCCCGCTCGCGCAGGGCGGCGTCGGTCGTCCCGCAGCACGGCCAGGTTGGCCGACTCGGTGCCCCCCGAGGTGAAGACGATCTCGCCGGGATGCGCGGCCGAGGAAGGCGGCCACCTCGTCGCGCGCCTCCTCGAGCAGGCGGCGCGCCCGCTGGGCGGGGGGATGGCTCCCGGTCGGGTTCCCGAGCGGCGACGAGTGGACCTCGGCCATGGCGGCGGCCACCTCGGGCCGCAGGGGCGTGGTGGCGGCGTGGTCGAGGTAGGTCGTCAGTTGATCCACACCGTCTTGGCGTTGGCGAACTCCTTCAGCCCGAGCTCGGAGAGCTCGCGGCCGAAGCCGGACCGCTTGATGCCGCCGAACGGCAGCTCCGGCGTGGAGGCCACCATGGCGTTGACGAACACGGACCCGGCCTCGATCCCCTCGATGCAGCGGGCGATCTCGTCGTCGTCGTCGGTCCACACGCTCGAGCCGAGCCCGAAGGACGTCGCGTTGGCCGCCTCGATCGCCGCGTCGAGGTCGGGCACGTGCAGCACCATGGCGACCGGGCCGAAGATCTCCTCCCGGGCCACGGCCATGTCGGTGGTCGACCCCCGAGAGCACCGTCGGGGCGAAGTACCAGCCGTCGGCCGTCGGGGATCGCTGGCGCCGGCGTGGACGGTGGCGCCCTGGCGGCGCGCCTCCTCCACCTGACCGACCAGCTCGTCGCGCTGGGCCTCCGAGACGATCGGCCCGACGTCGGTGGCCGGGTCGAAGGGATCGCCGACGACAAGGGCGTCCATCGCCGCCGTGAAGCGGGCCAGGAACTCCTCGGCGACATCACCCACCACGATGAAGCGCTTGGCCGCGATGCAGGACTGCCCGTTGTTCTGGACGCGCGCGGCCACGGCGGTGCGCACGCAGGCGTCGAGGTCGGCCGAGGGGCACACGATGAAGGGATCGGATCCGCCGAGCTCGAGCACGCTCTTCTTCAAGGCGTGCCCGGCGGCCGACGCCACCGACATGCCAGCATGCTCGCTGCCGGTCAGCGTCACCGCCGCGATGCGCGGGTCGGCGATCAGGTCGGCGACGTCCTGCGAGGCCACGAAGAGGTTGGTGAAGACGCCCTCGGGGAGCCCGGCCCGGCGGAACAGGTCCTCTATCGCCAGTGCCGTCTGGGGCACGTTCGACGCGTGCTTGAGCAGGCCGACGTTGCCGACCATCAAGGCGGGCCCGGCAAAACGGACCACCTGCCACAGCGGGAAGTTCCACGGCATGACGGCCAGCACGGGCCCGAGCGGCTGGTAGTGCACGTAGGACCGCGTCGCCGCGGTCTTGATCGGCTCGTCGGCCAGCAGCTTCTCGGCGTTGTCGGCGAACCAGCGCAGCCCGACCGCGCTCTTCGAGACCTCCGCCTTGGCCGCGGCGAACGTCTTGCCCATCTCGGTGGTCAGGATGCGGGCCACATCCGGAACCTCGCCTTCGAGCAGCTCGGCTGCCGTGATCAGGTGGCGGGCCCGCTCCGCGTACGTCGTCGTCTTGTAGTCGGCGAACGCGGCGGTGGCCCGGGCCAGGATCGCCTCGACCTCCTCGGGGGTGTGGGCGGGGAACTCCTTCTCCGTCTTTCCGGTGGCGGGGTTGATGGTGGCGAAGGGCATGGCGTCAGTCTTACCCGCTCCCCACCCGGCTCGATACCGGAGCGGGCACGGGAGAGCGAGGCGGCCCTGCCCCGTGCCACCATGGCGCTCGCCATGGACCAGACGACCCGACCGCGCGCGCACGCGCCCGTGCCCTGCTCTACCGGGCGCGCCGCGTCGTGGTGCTGACCGGCGCCGGCATCTCGACCGACTCGGGCATCCCCGACTTCCGCGGTCCCCAGGGCGTGTGGACCAAGAACCCCGCCGCCGAGAAGGCGGCCACGTTGGCGGCCTACATCGAGGACCCGGAGCTGCGGCGTGCGCTCGTGGCAGAACCGCCTGAGCTCGCCCATGTGGGCGTCGGAGCCGAACGCGGGGCACCGCGCGCTGGTGGACCTGGAGCGCAGCGGCCGGCTTGACTACTGGTGACGCAGAACATCGACGGGCTGCACCAGAAGGCCGGCACCGACCCGGCGCGCATCGTCGAGATCCACGGAACGGCGCTCGACGTGGTGTGCCTGCGCTGCGGCGATCGCCAGCCGGCCGAGGCGTGCACGAGCGGGTGCGCGGCGGCGAGGCCGACCCTGCCTGCACCGTGCGACCGGGACCGATGGCGCGGCGTGCGGCGGCATCCTCAAGTCGGCCACCATCAGCTTCGGCCAGAGCCTGGTTGCCGAGGACCTGTTCCGGGCCGAGGAGGCGGCGGCGGCGTGCGACCTGCTGTTGGCGGTGGGCTCCACCCTGGCCGTCTTCCCCGCCGCCGGCCTGGTGCCGATCGCCGTGCGCCACGGCGCGTCGGTGGTCATCGTCAACGGCGGCCCGACGGAGATGGACGCGCTGGCCGACGTGGTGATCGAGGGCCAGATCGGCGAGTGCCTGCCGGCGCTGGTGGAGGGGTTGGCGACCGCGGGGTGAGCCCCGCTCGGGCGGACCTACTCCTTGGTGGCCGTGCTCCCGCCCTGCTTCGCCTTGCGGCGGGGCTTGAGCGCGAACCACCAGATGCTGGCGATCGTTCCCAGCGTGACCGCGGCGGCGGCCACCGGCTTCACGACCTTGCGGGCACCGCTCTTGGCCATGGCGCAGACCTTACCCGGCGAGCCAGAGACGATCTGATCCGGGTCACCTCGCCCGATCGCTACGTGTTCGGCCTGCAAGGGCTGGGCGTCACCACGTTGCTCCGCCGCCCCGAGGCGCACACCATCACGCGCTCCGGCGCACCGACCGTTGGCGGCTGTAGGCGGCCGCCGCCCGACCAGCGCGTCGAAGGGGCGCTGGTCCATCGCCTCCTCGGGGTGCCACTGCACGCCGAGGACGAAACGGGCCGACGGGAGCTCGACCGCCTCGACCACGCCGTCGGCCGTGGCCGCCGTGGGGACGAGACCGCGGCCGAGGTCACGGATGGCCTGGTGGTGCGAGCAGAGCACCGTGGGCGCGTCCCCGAAGACGCCGGCCGCGACGGAGCCGGCGACGGTCTCGACCTCGACGTCGCCGAACACGTAGGGGGCGCTGCGATGGGCGAGATGTCCGACCACGTCCGGCAGGTGCTGGTGCAGCGTGCCCCCCAGCTCCACGTTGAGGATCTGGCAACCCACGGCAGATGGCGAGCACCGGCAGGTCGGCCTCGAGTGCGGCGGCGAGCAGGGCACGCTCGCTGGCGTCGCGGTTCGGGTCGATGCCGGCCACCTCGGACACGGGCTGCTCGCCGTACGCGCTCGGGTCAACGTCTCCCCCGCCGGTGAGCACGAGGCCGTCGAGCACGGCGATCACCTCGTCCGCGCCCGCCCCGGGGCCGCCCGGGGCACTGCTCGGCGGGGGCAGGAGCAGGGGCCGACCGCCGGCCGCGGCGAGCAATTCGAAGTAGGACTCTGGCAACACGGCGGCGCGACGCTCCCACGAACCCCAGCGGGCGTCGGCCACGTAGGTGGAGACGCCGATGAGCGGGATCACCGGCGGCTCCGATCGTTGGCGCACCAGCCAGCGTACATATGGGCTGGACGCTCGTCCGCGGCGCGGTCAACATGGCGCATGCCAGGTCGCGAGGCTCATTGATGCCGGGATCGCCGACGGGTCGCGTCGACACCGTCGTGGTGGCCTTCCCCGACATGCACGGGCGGCCCGTCGGGAAGCGGGTGACCGCAGACTTCTTCTCGTCGCACGTCGCAGCGCACGGGATCGAGGTCTGCGACTACGTCCTGGCGGTCGACGTGGATATGAACCCGTTGCCGGGTTACCGATTCGCCAGCTGGGACACGGGTTACGGCGACTTCGTGTGCTGCCGGACTACACCACGGCGCGGCGCATCCCGTGGCTGACCGGGACGGCCCTGGTGATCTGCGACCTCACCGATGAGCACTGGGAGCGCCGATAGAGGTGTCGCCACGACAGATCCTGCGTCGGCAGCTGGAGCGGGCGGCCGAACGCGGGCTCCGCGTCTGCAGCGCGACCGAGCTCGAGTTCTTCCTCTTCCGGGACTCGTACGAGGAGGCCGATGCCAAGGGTTGGAAGGGTCTGACGCCGCACACGTCGACCGTTGAGGACTACCAGCTCCTGCAGACGAGCCGCGAGGAGTACGTCGTGCGACGTATCCGCAACGAGATGCGCGGCGCGGGTATCCCGGTCGAGTTCTCCAAGGGCGAGGCGGGCCGGGGGCAGCACGAGGTGAACGTCACCTACGACGAGGCACTCGTGACGGCCGATCACCACCTGGTGTTCAAGAACGGGATCAAGGAGATTGCCGCGCAGGAGGGGCGAGCCGCGACATTCATGGCGAAATGGACGATGGACGAGGTGGGCTCCTCGTGCCACGTCCACACGAGCCTGTGGGACGCCGAGCAGCGGCGACCCGCTCATGGCGGATGGGTCGCACCCGAGCGGGCTCTCGAGCGGTCGGACGCCACTTCCTGGCCGGGCAGTTGCACGCGGCGCGCGAGCTGGCCTGGTGCGCCGCGCCGACCCTGAATTCCTATCGGCGCTACGTACCCGGGAGCTGGGCGCCCACCGCGGCGGTCTGGGGCGAGGACAACCGGACGTGCGGTTTCCGCCTCGTCGGCCACGGCGCGGGCCGGCGGGTGGAGTCGCGGATCCCGGGCGCCGACGTGAATCCCTACATCGTGCTGGCCGCCTCCATCGCGGCCGGGCTCTACGGCATCGACCACGAGCTCGAACCCGGCGAGCCCTACCCGGGCAACGCCTACGAGGCGACCGACGTGCCGCGCATCCCTTCCACCCTGGTGGAGGCCATCGCGGAGCTACGTGACTCCGCCGTGGCGCTCGAGGCCTTCGGGCCGGACGTCCACCACCATCTCTTGAACACGGCGGAACAGGAATGGTTGGCGAGCAACCGCCACGTGACGGACTGGGAGCTGGCCCGGAACTTCGAGCGAATTTAGGGTCTGAGCCTCGGCGGGCGGGACCACCCGCCGGCGCGGGTCCGTCAGGGTGTCGCCTGGTGCAAGCGGCGCCCGTTGAGCCGCTTGTGGATCCCCTTGGTCTTCTCGTAGAGGTTGACGAACTCCTTGAGGAGGCCGGCGTAGACCTCGCCGGCTCCGGGATCGGGCTGGTAGGTCGCCTTCACAGTCACGGTGCCGGGGATGTCGGCCACGGCCAGGTGCCCGAGGGCCAGCAGGGTGAGCAGACCGGCGCCATGCACGTTGGCCAGCACCGGGTCGGCGATCTGGCGGATGGTGCGGCCGGTGGCGTCGGCGTGCATCTGGGACCACAGATCCGAGTTGGCGCCACCACCGACGAAGGCCAACGAATCGAAACGCCGCTTGCAGTACTTCTCCACCGCGCCGAGGAGCCAGGCAGAGTTGAGGGCCACGCCCTCGAACACGGCGCGGACCATGTCGGCGCGGGTCGACGACAGCGAGATGTTGTGAAAGCCGCCGCGGATGGTGTGGTCGTCGACCGGGGAGCGCTCCCCGTTCAGCCAGGGCGTGAACAGGACGCCGTGGGAGCCGGCGGGCACCGACGACGCCACGTCGTTGAGCGTCCCGAAGAAGCCGGCGGGGGCGGGGGCGGTGGTCGGGGCGAGGGCGTCGGCCGGGAAGAGCATGTTGTCGCGCAGCCACGTCAGGCAGGCGCCGCCCGTCTCGTGCTCGTCGGCCACCAGGTAACGGCCCGGGAGGCCGGCGGGGAAGGACGCGATGTTGGTGAGGGCATCGGTCTTCTTGAAGGGAACGTGGCAGCTGATCCAGCTCGACGTGCCGATGTAGAGGTGGCCGTCGAAGTCGGCCACGGCGCCCGAGCCCACGGCGGCCGAGTGCAGGTCGCCCGTGCCGGTCACGACGGGCGTGCCGGGCAGCAGGCCGAGGTCGGCCGCCGCAGCCGGAGCCAGGCCCCCGAGCACACTGCCCGTCGGGACGAGGTCGGGCAGCTTCGAGCGCTCCAAGCCGGCCAACCCCATCAGACTGTCGTCGTATGAAATGGCCCCGATGTCGCGGTTGTCGGTGACCCAGTGCAGCGTGATCGAGTCGTGCGACGCCCGAGCCAGCCCGGTGAGACGCAGGTTGAGGTAGTCGACCGGTTCGAGGAAGACCGCGGCCGCGGCATACACGTCGGGACGCTGCTGGCGCAGGAAGTGGATGTGGCCCACCGGGTCCTTGCCCGACAGCGAGGGGATCCCGCCGGTGCGGTGCACCCATCGAGCCGCCTTGGAAGGCGAGTAGCCCATCACGTTGACCGCGCCACGTACGGTCTCGCGTACGGCGCGGGCGCCCCGTGAGTCCATCCAGATGATGGCGGGACCGATGGCCGCCCCCGCATCGTCGACCGGCACGGTGCCCGACCACTGCGAGGTGCAGCCGAGGCCGACGATGTGCTCGGGCACCACGCCGCTGTGGGCCAGCGCCTGCCGGGCCGACGTCACGATGGCGTCCCACCAGGCCTGCGGGGACTGCTCGGCGCCCCCGTCGTCGGTCAGTTCGATTCCGACCGCCTGGAAGGCGTGGGCGACGACCCGCCCGGCAGCCGACAAGACGGCCACCTTCGGGCCGCCCGTGCCGAGGTCGACGGCCAGCACATGGGGACTCGCCGACTCGACGCGGCGCAGCTCGGTTGCCGGCGCGGCACGCAGGCCGGCCGGTGCGGTGGGCATGGCGAGGAAGCGTATCGAGCGGCGCCGGCCCGGGTCCCGGGCCGGCAACCACCGCGACGGGGTCAGTCGGCCTGGGTGGCCTCGACCTCGATCTCGATCACGACCTTGTTGCCGACCACCACGCTGCCGTCGAGCAGCGAGTGGTTGAAGCTGACGCCGAAGTCGCGCCGGTCGATGGTGGCGCTCGCCGAGAAGGCGACCACCGTCTTGCCCTCCTGCATGGACGGCCCTTCCCCGAGGAACTCGAGGTCGAAGTCGACCGACTTGGTGACGCCCCGGATGGTGAGGTCACCCGTCAGGACGAAGTTGGTGTCGTCGACCCGGCGGAGGCCGGTGCTGACCAGAGTCAGCGTCGGGTGGTTCGGGACATCCAGGAAGTCGTTGGTGCGCAGGTGGTCGTCACGCTGGGGCTGGTTGGTGTGGATACTGGCGGCCTGGACGACGGCCTCGAGGGTCGAGTCCTCGGGGTTCTCGGCCACCGTGAAGGTGCCCGCGACATCCGTGAAGCGGCCTCGGACCTTGGTGCCGACCAGGTGGCGGGCGATGAAGCCGACCTCGGTGTGAGCCGGGTCGATGGTGTAGATGCCTGCCTTGGGAAGGGTTACGGTGCTGGTGGTGACTGTCATTTCATCATCTCCTTGCTCGGACTGCACTTCGTTGAGAGTATTATATCTGACTAGACAGATACTTGTCAATCAGAGACACTAGGGATGCCGGTGGATTTCGCGAGAGACTGAGAAGAGACTGAGAGCAGGACTATGGAAACGGTGACCACGGCGACGGGCGGTGGCGAAGAGCAGGTTGGGCCGCGCCCCGAGGAGGGCACCTGCGGTGTCCTCGACCAGATGGACGACGACCGGATCCGGCTGATGAGCCTCATCGTCCGCACGCACCGCCGCCTGACCGACACCCTCGGGCGCGAATTGGAACAGGACGTCGGCATCCCCCTCGTCTTCTTCGACGTCCTCATCCACGTCGGCGCCGCACCCGAGGGCCGCCTGACCATGAGCAAGCTCAGCACCGACGTCGCCCTCACCACCGGCGGCGTCACCCGTCTCGTCGACCGCATGGCCGACGCCGGCCTGGTGGCTCGACAGAATTGCCCGAACGACCGCCGCAGCGTGCACGTCGTGCTGACGTCCGAGGGTCGTGCCGTGCTCGATCGTGCCGTCGCCGCGCACATCGACGGCATCGACCGTCATCTCGTGGCGCACCTGGAGCCCGGCGACCGCGCCGCCCTGGAGGTCGTACTGACCAAGGTGCTCGACGCCGGCTGTTGACGACATTCCGGCCGGTCTCGGCCGGGCGGGCTTGGGCGGGCCGGTCCGGCTGAACCGACGTCGTCGGTCGTCTAGGCCGCCGCTTCCCCCTCCACCTTGGAGAGCCAGACCCGCACCGGCCCGGTGACCAGGTCGTCGTCGAGCTCGAGGAGGGTCCCCTCCCCCTCGCCCGGCCGGCTGACGATCTCGACGGCGAGCACCTCACCGGCGATGTAGTCGAAGAACCCGGCCAGGGCGTCGAGACCTACCACCTGCAAGCGGATGCGGTCGGAGACCTCGAGGCCGCTCGCCTTGCGCAGATCCTGCACGAGGCGCACCACCTCGCGGGCCAACCCGCGCATGCGCAGGCCATCGTCGAGCGTCAGGTCGAGCGCCACCACCTCGCCCCCCTCGCGAGAGACCGCGAACCCCTGCTGGCCCCGGACGCGGAGCTGCACGTCGTCGGGCGACAGCTCGACCGCTTCGCCCCCCACGTCCAGCGTGATGGACTCGCCGGCCTCGAGCGCGGCCGCCGCCGCGGCGCCGTCGAGCGCCGCCAGGGCGGGCTTGAGCTCCTTGCCTCGTGGGCCGAGCCGCGGCCCCAGGGTGCGGAAGTTCGGCGCCAGCTCGAACTGGATCACCTCGCTCAGCTCGTCGGCGGTATCGATCTCGTCGACGTTGAGCTCGTCGGCGACGATGTCACGCAGGATCTCAGGCGAGTCCGTGGGCAGGAACACCAATGCTCGTCTGAGGGGCTGGCGCACCTTCACCCCGGCCTCGCTGCGGGCGGCCCGGCCGAGCGAGGTGAGCCGTCGCGCCAGCGCCATCTGCGCCTCGAGCTCGGGGTTGACGAGGGTCGTCTCGGCCGTCGGCCAGTCCGCGAGATGCACCGAGTCGTCCTCCCCCGCCCCGGTGAGGTGGCGCCACATGGTGTCGGACACGAACGGGCAGAGCGGGGCGAGCAGGAGCGAGAGCGTGGTGAGCACGGCGTGCAGCGTCGCCTGCGCGGCCAGGGTGTCGCCGGCGGGCGCGTCGGGATCGGTGCGCCAGAAGCGGCGGCGGCTGCGGCGGACGTACCAATTGGAGAGGTCGTCGACGAGGTCGCCCAGCGCCGTCGCCGCGCTCAGGGGCTCGTAGCCCCTGAGCAGCGTCCGTCATTTCCGCCGTCGTGCTGGCGAGGCGGGACAGGATCCAGCGATCGAGCGGGCCGCGCTCGGTCGGCGCCGGGATCGCCGGGTCGGCCGGGTCGAATTGGTTCAGCGAGGCGTAGGTCGAGAAGAAGCTGAACGTGTTCCACAGCGTGAGCAACATGTCGCGCAGGGCGGTATCGATGGCGCCGAGCGTCGCCCGCGTCGGGGTCCAAGGCGATCCCTGGCTGAACATCCACCAGCGCATGGCGTCGGCGCCTCGGGTGTCGAGGATCTGCCACGGATCGATGATGTTGCCCAATGACTTGGACATCTTGCGGCCCTCGGCGTCGACGATGTGGCCGAGGCAGACCACGTGGCGGTACGGGCTCTCCCCGAACACGATCGTGTTGATGGCCAGCAGCGAATAGAACCAGCCGCGGGTCTGGTCGATGGCCTCGGAGATGAAGTCGGCCGGGAACGTGAAGGCCTCCGCCGAGCCCGCCGCGTGCGGGTACCCCACCTGGGCGGCCGGCATGGAGCCCGAGTCGAACCAGGCGTCGATCACGGGCTCGACCCGCCGCGACACCGAGAGCTCGTCGTCGTTCCCCTCGGCCGCGCAGGTCGAACAGGCGAACGTCACGTCGTCGATGGTGGGGCGGTGGGGGTCGATCCCGGTGACGTCGCGCCCGCACAAGTCGGAGAGCTCGGCCAGCGATCCGACGCAGCGCAGGTGGCCGCGCCCACAGCGCCAGACCGGCAACGGTGTGCCCCAGAAGCGATCGCGCGACAGAGCCCAGTCGACGTTGTTGGCCAGCCACTCACCGAATCGCCCATCCCGGATGTACGCGGGGTGCCAGTCCACGGTGGCGTTCGCCGCCAGGAGGTCGTCCTTGCGCGTGGAGGTGGCGATGTACCAGCTCGGCTTGCCCCAATAGATGAGCGGAGTGCGGCAGCGCCAGCAGTGCGGGTACGAGTGCACGTAGGGCACGCGGCGCAGCAGGAGCCCGGTCGCCTCCAGGCGGTCGTTGATGTCGTGGTTGGCGGCCCGCACCTCACGGTCGGCCAGCCACCCGATGTCCGACGTGAAGTGCCCGTCGGGACCGACCGGGTTGAGGGAGGGCAAGCCGTTAGCCCGGCCGATCTGGCGGTCGATCTCGCCGAAGGCCGGGGCCAGGTGCACCAGGCCGGTGCCTTCCTCGGTCGTGACGTACGAGGCGGGCACGACGCGCCACCCGTCGGCACCGGGCGGCGGCGCCAGGTCGGTGAACGGGCGCTCGTAGCGCAACCCGACCAGAGCAGCGCCGGGCAACCGGGAGGTGACCCGGGCGGCGGCTCCCTCCCCCATGACCTCGTCCACCAGGTCGTCGGCCACGAGGGTCCCATCGACGACGGCGTAGGTCAGGTCGGGGTTCACCGCCACGCCGGTGTTGGAGAGCAGGGTCCACGGCGTGGTCGTCCACACGGCCAGCCACTCCGCCTCGCCGACGACGGCGGGGTCCGGGTCGACCAGGCGCAGCCGGACGTAGGCCGTCTCGTCCTCCTCGTCGCGGTAGACGTCGGCCTGGCCGAGCTCGTGGCTCGACAAAGCCGTGCCGCAGCGCGGGCAGTAGGGCACGACCTTGAGGTCCTCGTAGAGCAGCCCCTGGTCGAAGAGCTGCTGCAGGTGCCACCACACCGACTCGATGTAGGACGGGTTGAGCGTCCAGTAGGCGCTGTCCATGTCGACCCAGTAGCCGATGCGGGTGGTCAGCCGCGCGAACTCGTCGACGTAGGAGTACACCGACTCGCGGCACAACCGGATGAACTCGGCGATGCCGACCTGCTCCTCGATCTGCTGCTTGCCCGTGATGCCGAGCTTCTTCTCGACCTCCACCTCGACCGGGAGCCCGTGGGTGTCCCACCCGGCGCGGCGCGCCACGTAGGCCCCGTCCATGGTTCGGAAGCGGCAGAAGAGGTCCTTGTAGACTCTGGCCCAGGCGTGGTGCAGGCCGGGCATGCCGTTGGCGGTGGGGGGACCCTCGTAGAAGACCCAGGCTGGCGCATCTTCGCGTTGGGAGATGGAGCGCTCGAAGACGCGGTGCGCCGCCCAGCGGGCCAGCTCGCCCTCCTCGAGGGCTACGAAGTCGATGTCGGGGGGGACGGGTACGAACACGGTGAGCGGGTGGTGTCGGCAGCGGGCACTGGCGCCCGGCCGTGTCGGAAAGGATAGAGGGTATGGATCGGGCCACTTCCGCCATTCCCCCGGGTATCGCCCTGCGGCCAGAGCGCTACGGCGGCGAGGGACCACGATGGGTCGTGATGCAGGCCGAGGCGGAGCTGGTGGCGCGCTACGGCGGCCTCGACGACAGCGAGCTGGGGCTGACGGCCGCCATGTTCGACCCACCGACCGGAGCATTCTTGGTGGCCCGCGCCGGCGACGTGCAGGTGGGTGGGGGCGGCGTGCGCACGGTGGGGCCAGGAGTGGGGGAGGTCAAACGCCTCTGGGTCGACCCCGCCTGGCGGGAACGGGGCATTGGCCGCCGCCTCATGGACGGGCTGGAGGACGCAGCCCGGGACCTGGGTCTTGTTGCCCTGCACCTGGACACGGGCGACCGCCAGCCCGAGGCGGTGGCCCTCTACGAGTCGACCGGGTGGGAGCGCCTGCGCACAGATCTCGAGGGGCGTCCGCTGCCGGCCAGGCACCTCCGCTTCGCGAAGACGCTATGACACCACGCCCCTTCGAACTCATCTGCGAGATCGAGCCGGCTACCACGCCGGACCTCAAGAGGGTGCGCCACCAGATCGGCGTGCTCAGCCCGATCGCCAGCTCGTTCCTGATCCCCGACAACCACATCGGACGGGCCACCGTCAGCAGTGTGGCCGTCGCCCACGAGGTGGAATCGATGGGCGGTCGCTCCATCGCCTGCCTCAACGCCCGCGACCGCAACCTCCTCGGATTCCGGCGCGACCTCCTCACGGCGGCCGCCTACGGCGTCGACCAGTTCCTCTTCATCTACGGCGATGAGCCGCTGGCCGGCGCTCGCACCAGCGAGCTCACGGTGCGCGCGATGTTCGAGGAGGGACGCGCCTACGCACCGCGACTCCATGCGCCCATGCGCTTCGGCGCGGCGACCGGGCTGAAGCCGCTGCCGGCGTGGAAACGGGCGGCCGATTTCCTCTTCGTCCAGATCGGGTTCTCCCTCGACGACCTCATGGCCTGGCGGTCCCAGGTCGAGGTCTCTGTGCCGGTCTACGCCGGGGTGATCGTGGTGGCGAGCGCGGGCATGGCCCGCAACCTGTCCATCCCGGGCCTGACCATTCCGGCCGAGCTCGTGCAGCGGCTGGAGGGAGACCCCAACGCGGGCGTCGCGGCTGCGTGCGACCTGGTGGTGGACATCCGCGACTCCGGGGCGTTCGACGGTGTGCACCTGGTCCCGGTCGCCCGCTACCGGGAGGTGGCGGCCCGCCTCGAGCGCGTGCTCTGACCGCGTGCCCCGAAGAGACTGTTCGGAAACCGCGCATGTGGAATCAGATCAGGCTCCTGTTGAAGCCATTGACGACCAAGGTACCGCACGACGATCACACCGCTTCTGGATCTACCTCTACGAACGTTTCGCGGTCGAGAGAGCCATGCTCTTTACCTTTTCAAAGGAGTACGGGACACACTGATACCCCTTCAGGTTTCATCAAGGATGATGTCCTTCAATTCAATCAGAGTTTCGATTCGATAGCTCGCCTGTGAAAAGTCCTGTGCTTTTGTAAAGTGGTTCGAGACAATGACACAGTCAATACCGGCCGCCACGGCTGAGTTCAGCCCTCTAGATGAATCCTCTACAACCAGTGTCTCTTCTTTGGTGGCTCCGAGGCGCTTTAAGCCGGTCAGGTATGGTTCCGGGTGCGGCTTGGTGAGCTCGTAGTCTTCGCGAACGAGGACGAAATCCATGAATTGTCTGACGTGGCGCTTTTCATGGATGATTTCAAAATCCACACGTTTTGCAGTCGTCACGATGGCCATGCGGACGTATTTTGACAGTTCGGCAAGCGCTTCAACGACGCCTTCAATCTCAATGGCTTCTGTTCTCAGATATTCCTGATAGTAATCATTACGAACCTCACGCTGCCTGCTGATGGTCTGTTCATCAATACCTGCCGCACTGGCTTGGGCCCACGTGCCCAAGCCGTGGTTCATGTCGCGGAGGTATTGATCCTTGTCCAAAGTCAAACCAATGTCCGCCAGAGCGCGTTCTCCAGCTTTGTAATACCAGAATTCGGTATCGACCAGAACACCATCATGATCGAAGAGTATGTACTTTTTCACTCTCTTGATCCTTTCCGGTAGCGGCAGCCATCACGAATCGCACCGTGAGCACCGATAAGGAAACAGGCCACTGACATTTGCGTTGCGGTGAGATCTCTCTGCAAACCGAGTCCACGGCAGATCAGGCGCCATCCAATCGGGTGCTCCCGAACAGCGACGAGACCGATCGCGAGCCGTCTGCCGAGTTGCCTCGAACGGCCGCTGGGTGATTTCTTCCGCCAGCGCGATGTAGCGGGAGGCCGTGGCGACTCGGACCTCATCGGGCATGGCGGGCGCCGGGCCATCGCCGCGGAAGCCTCGCTCGACGAACCACTCGCGGAGTGGCTCCTTATCCAGGGCGCGTTGATCCTTGCCCGCGGCGAACAGCTCCTCGTACGTGTCCGCGTACCAGAAGCGAGAGCTGTCGGGTGTATGGACCTCGTCGATGAGGACGACGTCGTCGCCGAGGAGCCCGAACTCGTACTTCGTGTCCACCAGGATCAGCCCACGCGCGGCTGCGACCTGCGTACCTCGTGCAAACAACTCGAAGCTCAGTGCGGCGATGCGGTCGAACAGCGCCTCGGTGATCAGGCCTTCGCCAACGGCGTCCGACCGACTGACAGTGCGGTCGTGCTCTTCAAGCTTGGTCGTCGGCGTGAGGATGGGCCGAGGCAGGCGTTCGTTCTTGCGGAGCCCGTCGCCCAGCTGGTTGCCCGCGACCTCCCGCTTGCCCTGCTCGTAGTTGAACCACAACGAGGTCTTCGTCACCCCTGTGATGTACGCGCGAACCACGAACTCGAGCGCGACCAGCTCGCATTCGCGCGCCCGGATCACATTCGGGTCGGGCACCTCCAGGAGATGGTTCGGCACGATGTCAGCCGTCGCTGCGAACCAGAAGTTCGCGATCTCGCTGAGGGCCTGGCCCTTGAATGGGATCGTCCCCAGGACACGGTCGAAGGCGGACTGCCGATCCGTGGTCACGATCGTGCGGATACCCGAGTCGATGTAGCTGTCGCGGACCTTGCCGCGATGCGGCGCACCGAGATGAACGAACGAGGTGCTTTCAAGCGTTCCGCCCAGCTCCTTGGCCATGCGCTCGTCAGAAACCACAAGTCGTCCCAACTCTCGCTCGCCCTCGAACGTAGTCGAGCTTCGTATGGGCAGCCCATAGCCGCCGACTCCTCCGTCGGATCTGCGAACCAGCAGCCCATGACCGACCAGCCCGAACGTTCGCGACAGCCTCTAAGAGCCGGGCGGAGGTGTCGGCCCCGTGCACGGGTGCGCTCCGCACGGGTCGCGTACCTCGCCCGTGGTGAAGAACGTGTGCATCTGGGACCAGGAGGCGGGGAATGTCCGCGGCGTGGTGTCGTGGGGATCGGGGCCGACCGTGGGCGGCGTGTCGGTGAGCGGCGCCGCCGGGACCCCGGTGTCCCACACGAACAGCGCGGGACCGGGCGACGGAGTACGGAGCGCCGGGATGCCCCAGAACGGCCGCGATTCCGCGCTGCGCCCGGGGGCGAGCGCCGGCTCCTGCAGATGGGCGCCGATCGTGCGCGCCTCGGTCTCGGTCGCGACGTTCGCTACCTGGTGGTCGCCGAACGCCTCCTCGAGGAGCACGTGGTGCGGCGGCGTCCCCGGCAGGCCCGACGTCATCTGCTCGGCGTACCCGTCGGCGTCGGCGCGGTCCCACAACATCTGCATGACGTCGAAGCCGAGCTGCTGGACCGCCTTGTCGGGATACGTCTGGTCGAGCAATCCCTGGAACGGTGCGAAGTCGGCGCTGCGAGGCAGCAGCACGGCGTAGTCCATGCCGGGCACGCCGAGCACGGAACGGTGCACCTCGGTGGACAGCGCGGTGAAGGCGCCCCCCATGATGCCGCCCTCGGAGTTGCCGTAGTAGACGAGGCCCGACGAGGGTCGGATCAGCGGCCGGTGGCTCCCGTCCTCAAAGGCAGAGCTGGTGACGAACCCCTTGGGGCTCTCCATCAGGTTGCCGAGCACCTGCGCGTTGAGCAGTGCCTGGAGCAGATTGTCGGCCAGCGCCGGGAAGGCGTCGAGGTTGTTCGTCACGGACACACCGATGGCCAGCGTGCTCGACGACAACCCGAGCCAGTCCGTCCCGCAGAAGACGGCGTCGTAGGCGTTGGAGTATCCCGGCACCCCTGACGCCGTCACCTCCTCGGCCGAGCCGAACAGCCCATGGCCGTAGACCCCGATGGACGCCGGGTGCGCCGCTGTCGCCGCCCTCGGGATCTCGCATTCGAAATTGGCCCGGTCGATCTGACCCGGCCGGTGCTCGGGAAGGCGGTCGGGCCCCTCGGCCAACAGCGACCCGACGCCGCCCGGCGCCCCGGTCAGGTAGCTGGGGACGTCGAAGGTGCCGGTGACGACCCGGGCCAGGTCGGGCTGCCCCGGCGGATTGTCGACGTCCTTCGTCACCGTGAAGGGTCCAGGGCCCTTGGCCAGCGCAGCGAATGTCTGGTCTCGCATGGTCAGCGCGGGCTGCGTGATGTTGCGGGTGCTGGCCACGGTGAAGTCCCAGGCCAAGAACAGGCCCGACGTGCCCACGCCATCACCGCGCAGCTCCGCCACGACCGAGCGCAGGTGGGCCACATAGGCAGCGTCGGCACCACTTGTGCCGGGCGAGGTCGAGCCGAGGACGGCGGCGAACGCCGGCGCCGGTCCGATGGCCGACCCGTCGGCCGTCTTCAGGTCGCGCAACGCCACGATGTAGCGGTCGCCCTCGGTCAGGTTGCGCGCCGGGTGGACGACGAGGAGACGGGTCGCCGGGTTCGGATCGTTGGCATCGAGCTCGGCCCAGGTGGGCCAGCGCTTGCCGGTCCGCGCGTCGATCAGGACGATCGGGCCGGTCGGAGCCAGCGAGGCACCCATGTCCGAGATGGTGGCTGTCCCGCTCGCCGCCAAGTCGAGGCCGGGCACGTGCGTGAGGATCGTCGACCCGGGGCTGAAGCCGTCGTTGCCCTCCCAGGCCGACGGGTCGAAGGCTTGCCCGCTGTTCGACTTCGGGAAGGCGGCAGCCGGGAAGTCCACACGCCGGCCCGTCACCGCGCTGGGGTCGGCGACCGTGTAGTAGTCGTTGGGGAAGGGCAGCATGCACAAGCTGGCATCGAGCCCGTCACAGGGCATCTGCGCGGTCGCACCCCATGTGGCCGGCTCCGTCGCACTGGCGGCGCCAGGGCCCCACAGCACCAGGCCGATGAGCAGGACCACGGTCGCCAGGGCGCCCACTGGTGCGCGCCCCTCTCCGGCGGACCTCCCCACGACGACGGACTCTATCGAGGCACCCCACGGCCGCCACCGGCAGCCCGGCGGCGCGCCACCTCGTCGAGAGCGGGCCCGTCCACCTCGAGGAGCGAGCCGACGACGAGGTCGGCCAGGCCGAAGGCGGGTTGGTGGCCCTCGCCGGGCTCGGGCACCCCGATGCAGGCCATGGAGGCCGCCTTGGCCGCCAGCACGCCAGCCGGTGCGTCCTCCCACACGAGGCACCGCCGCGCCGGCACGCCCAGCTTCGCGGCCGCAGTGAGGAAGACGGCGGGGTGCGGCTTGCCGTACTCCTCGTCCTCGGCCGAGTGGACCAGCGCGAAGCGGTGGCGCAGGTCGAAGTGGTCGAGCGCGGCGTCGATCAGGCGGTACTGCGACGACGACGCCACCGCCAAGGGCAGGCCGCGGCCGGCGCAGAGGTCGATGGCGTGCAGCGCACCCGGCTTCAACGCGCCCTTCAGATACATGAGCTCAATGACCCGGTCGACGATGGTCACCGCCACCTCGGCCGGTGTCGGCGTCGGACCCGGCCACGGGTACCGCCCGTACCAGTGCTCGGTCACCTCGCCCACGAACATGCCCTTGGTGGAGCGGCACGCCTCGGTGGCCAGCGGCACGCCGAGGTCGCCGAGGATCTCGATCTCGGCCTCGTGCCAGAGGACCTCGGAGTCGATGAGGAGCCCGTCCATGTCGAAGATGGACGCGGCGAACCCCGCCGGAAGGGGGTGGGGCGGAGTCAAGCGGCGGCTCGTCAGAGTCAAGCGGCGGCGAGCTGCGCCTCGATGTCGCCCACGATCGTCGGGTCCTCTGGCTCCACCTGCGGCCGGTAGCGGGCCACGACCTCACCCTTGGGCGACAACAGGAACTTCTCGAAATTCCAGGTGATGTCGCCCGCCTTGCCCTCGGCGTCCTCGGTCTCCGTCAGCTCGGCGTAGATGGGGTGGCGCTGGTCGCCGTTGACGTCGATCTTCTCCATGAGCGGGAAGGTCACCCCGTAGGTGGCCGAGCAGAACTGCGCGATCTCCTCCGACGTGCCCGGCTCCTGGCCCATGAACTGGTTGCACGGGAAGCCGATGACCGAGAAGCCACGGTCGCCGTAGGTCTTCTGCAGGCGCTCGAGCCCCTCGTACTGTGGGGTGAGGCCGCACTTGGATGCCACGTTGACCACCAGCAGAGCCTTGCCGGAGTAGTCGCCGAGCGTGGCGTCGTTGCCCTGCAGCGTGTGGATGGGGATGTCGGAGAGAGCCATGGCCCGACCCTACCGGGCAGGGCTGGCGGCGTGCCCGGGCCCGCGTAGGGTGGCCGGCGTGCACGCCGTCGTGATCAGGGATGGCCAGCTGCACTGGGAGGAGCGGGACGACCCCCTGCCCGGCGACACCGAGCTCCTGGTGTCGGTGCGGGCGGCCGGGTTGAACGCGGCGGACCTGGTGCAGCGGGCCGGGTTGTATCCAGCGCCCGCCGGCTGGCCCGCCGACATTCCGGGCATGGAGTTCGCCGGCGAGGTGGTCGCCGTGGGGCGGCAGGTGACGCTCTTCTCCATCGGCGACCGGGTCATGGCCGTGGTCGGCGGCGGGGCGCAGGCGACCATGGCCCTGGTCGACGAGGCACACGCACTGGCGGTGCCCGACGCGTTGCCGTGGACGGAGGCCGGCGGTTTCCCCGAGGTGTTCACGACCGCCTACGACGGCCTCTTCCGCCAGGCCGGGCTGCAGATGGGCGAGCGGGTGCTCGTCAGCGGCGCCGCCGGCGGGGTCGGGACGGCGGGCGTGCAGCTGGCCGCCCGGGCGGGGGCGGTGGTGACGGCCACCGTGCGCGATCCGGCGCGACACGCCGCCGTTGCCGCGTTGGGGGCAGACATGGTGATCGAGCCCGGTGACGAGGCCCAGGGTGGTCCGTATGACGTCGTGCTCGAGCTGGTCGGCGCGCCGAGCCTGACCAACGTCGTGCCGCAGCTGGCGACCTGGGCCCGCGTCGTGGTGATCGGGGTCGGCGGCGGGGGCCGGATGGAGATCGAACTCATGCAGCTCATGCAGAAGCGGGCCCGCATCGGCGGGTCCACCCTGCGTGCCCGCAGCCGGCGCGAGAAGGCCGAGGTGGCGGCGGACGTCACCGCCCACGTCCTGCCGGCGCTGGTGGCCGGCCGCCTGCAGATCCCGGTCTGCGAGACGTACCCGTTGTCGGACGCGCAGGCCGCCTACGACCGCTTCGCCGCGGGCGCCAAGTTCGGCAAGGTGGTCCTGGTCGCTCCATGATCGAGGCCGTCCTCTTCGACGGGGACCAGACCCTGTGGGACTTCCAGCGCGTCATGGAGCAGGCGCTCGTGGCCGTGGCGGACGAGATCAGGGTGGCGCGGCCCGGCCCGTTCGCCGACGCACTGCGCTGGGAGGATCTGCAGGCGGACCGCACGGTCGTGACCGAGGAGCACCCCGACGTGTGGTCACTCGTCGCATTGCGCGTGCTCGGCTTCGCCCGCACGCTGCAGCGCCGGCGCGACGCGGAGGGTGGTGACGAGGCTGCCGACGACGTGCTGGCCCGTGCGCTGAGCGACTCGTATTTCACCCACCGCGACCGCGACCCCGCCCTCTTCCCCGACACGATCCCCGGCCTCGACGCCCTGCGCGCCGACTACCGGCTGGGCCTGCTCTCCAACGGGAGCCGGCTGCCCGAGACGGTCGGGCTGGGCGGCTACTTCGAGTCGATCGTCTTCGCGCAGGACCACCGGGTGGCCAAGCCGGACAAGGGCATCTTCGAGGTTGTGGAACGCGAGCTGCGCGTCGGACCCGAGGTGTGTGTGCTCGTGGGCGACCACCCGGTCAACGACGTGGCCGGCGCGCGGGGCGCCGGCTGGCGTTCGGTGTGGATCGACCGCGACGGCGCGGTGCCGTTCCCCGAGGACGGTCCGCGACCCGATGGCGTCGTGGCCGCGCTGACCGAGGTGCCCGACCTGTTGCGGCACTTCGGCTGATCGGGGCCCGCGCACGCTGACCGAGGCTTCACGGTCAACAGTCCGTGGCACCACGCCGCCTTCCTGGTGCTGCAGACGGTGCTCAGCTGGTTCGGGTCGGCGGGTGAGCATCACCGCGCACAGGGGGGCGCTCGTTCTGGCGGGGAATCTGAAAGAAGCAGGTGCCCCGGACCAACATCGTGCCTTCTTCGTTCAGGATGTGCGCGTCCGCGATGGCGATGGCCCGGCCCTTGCGCACGATCTGACTGCGCACGGTGTAGGTGCCTCCGATCAGGAGTGCGTGAAGGTACTCGACATGCAGGGAGACCGTCGGCGCGGACGGAGTCTCGATCAACGGCATCAGGGCCGCCCCGCAGGACTCGTCGATCACCGTCGCGACGATCCCGCCGTGGACGCTCCCGAAGGGGTTCGCCATGTCGGGCGTCGGCGACCAGGACATCTCGGCGTGACCATCCCGCGAAGAGACGAACTCCCATCGACCGGGGCTGTCGGCATACGGCGCTGGCATGTGCGTCTCTTGCTCCCTCGTGGATCAGATGTGCTTCGGCGGCACTGGCAATGCGGGGTGATGGCGTCGGCGACGGGATGGCGGATCAGCGGATCAGTATGACGACGCCGGCGTTGGCGCCGCGGCCGACCGTGTGGGAGAGCGCGACGCGGGCGCCCTCGACCTGGCGCGGCCCGCACTCGCCCCGCAGCTGGCGCACCAGCTCGACGACCTGCCCGAGGGCCGAGGCGCCGAGCGGCTCGCCCTTGGAGAGCAGCCCGCCGCTCGGGTTGACCGGAAGGCGGCCGCCGAGGGCGGTGGCGCCCGAATCGAGCAGCGCGGCCGACCCGCCGGGCTCGCACAGCCCGAGCTCCTCGCACGACCCGAGCTCGCGGGCGGCGTCGGTGTCCTGGCACTCCACCACGTGGAGGTCGGACGGGCCGAGGCCCGCTTCCTCGTAGGCGTCGGTGGCGGCCAGCGTCGTCGGCGCCGGCACGTCGTCGTCGGCCAGGCCGGCCAGCGGCGTCGACTCGCTGAGCACGGAGCCGGGGATGTGGGAACGCAGCACGGCGGCAGCCAGGACCACCGGCGTCGGCGCCGCCGTCGAGACGGAGGAGGCGGGCAGGTCGGCGCGCCGCAGGACCAGCGCGGCGGCGCCCTCGTTGGGCGAGCACAACATGAAGAGGTGCAGCGGCTCGCACACGACCCTCGATGACAGCACCGCCTCCACAGTCGTCTCCTTCTGGTACATGGCGTCGGGGTTGGCCGCGCCGTGCCGGCGGTTCTTCACCACGACGCGGGCCAGGTGGTCCTTGGTCACGCCCGACGTGAGGCAGAGACGCTGGGCCCGCAGGCCGAAGAAGGCGGGCGTGGCGGCCAGGCCCGCCTCCTCCTGCCAGGGATCGAAGAACGAGGAGCGGATGATCCCCTTGGGCATCTTCTCGGTCCCGAACACGAGGACGGTGTCGTACTGCCCAGCCCGGATGGCCGCAGACGCCAGCATGAGCGCGGCGCCCCCGCTGGCGCAGCCGGCCTCCACGTCGACGATGGGCATGCCCGTCATGCCGAGGCGGCTCAGCACCTTGTGCCCCGTCGCCACCCCGCCATACGCGGTCCCACAGAAGGCGGCCTGGAACCCGCCCCTGCCGACGCCCGCCTCGCGCAACGCAGCGCGCACGGCGACCACACCCATATCCGTGGTGGAGACGCCGTCGAAGCGACCGAAGGGGTGCAGGCCCACGCCGGCGACGTTGACGGTGGCCGCGCTCACGACGGGCCCACCGGCGCGAAGGCGTAGGTGACGACGTCGTTGCCGTCCTCGTCGCGGTGGAGCGGCACGACGCGCAGCTCCATCGTCTGGCCCAGTGCGAGTGCGGCCGGGTCGCCCTCGGTCAGGAGCGTGATGACGCGCACGCCCTCGGGCAACTCCACCACGCCGACGCCGAAGGGCACCGCGCCCCGGTAGCCGGGGGGCGGTGCGGTGACGGCCGTCCAGGCCCACAGGATGCCGGGGCGCGCCAGCTCAACCGGCGCGGGGTCCTCGGCCGCGCAGTAGGTGCACGCGTCGGCGCGCGGAAAGAGGACGTTGCCGCAGTTCGTGCAGCGGCTGGCCAGCAACACCGGCGGGTCACAGTCGGTGAAGAGGCCGTCGCGGACCAGGACACGCACGGCCACTCAGAGGTCCAGCTCGACCAGCTCGACCGCGTCGAAGTCCCAGTAGGTGCGCAGGGCGGCGATCTTGCCGGCACCGTCACTCCGGTAGGTGTAGACGCCGCGGACAACGGCCTCGTGCGTGCCTCCGGCCAGCGTGGTACGGATGATCCCCACTTCGGCCGCCTCGTCCCCGCACAGGTAGGACTCGGTGAACTCGAACCTGATGGCCTCGCTGTTGGCGATGACGCTGTCGTAGAAGGCCGCGATGCGCTCGCGCCCGTGATGGCCGTTGCCCTCGGGGTCGAACGGCGACGGGCCGATCGGGTCGGCGACGACGGCGTCCTCGGTGAAGAGCGCGAGCCAGCCGTTACGGTCGCCCGCGGCCACGGCGGCGCGGGAGCGGATGCCGAGCTCGCGCGCGTTGAGCACCTCGTCAGTCATCGTTTCCTTCTTTTTCGCGCGACCTGGAGACCTTCCATCGGGCTAGCGGACCTTGGCGATGACGTCGTCGGAGAAGCGGTTCAGGTTGTCCACCTTCGTCGCCAGGGTCTCGGTGTCCTGCTCGGTGCCGTAGGGCCACCGGAAGCCGACGATCACGTCGGTGACGCCGAGCTCCTCCAGTCGCTGCACGCCGTCGGGGGTGTACGCCTCGAGCGAGATCACGTGGATCTCGAAGGGCTTGGACTCCGTTCCGTGCTCCCGGCGCAGCTGGGCCAGGCGCTCGAGGAGCCCGGGGAGGTCGGCGGGATCCCCGCCGCCATGCAACCACCCGTCCCCGTCGACGGCGGCCCGCCGGAGGGCAGCCTCGTGGTGCCCGCCGATAAGGATTGGCACGGGGAGGCTCGGCGTCGGCGTCATCTTGATGGACGGTACGTCGAACACCTCACCGTGGAACTCGAAGAAGCCGCCGGCCATGAGGCCCCGCATGATGGCGATCTCCTCGTCCATCCGTTTGCCTCGGCGCTCCCAGGGCACGCCGCAGATCTCGTAGTCCTCGGGCCACGGGCTGGTGCCGACCCCGAGCAGCAGGCGGTTGCCGGTCAGCACCGCGGTGGAGCTGACCTGCTTGGTGACGAGCACTGGATGGCGGATGGGGAGCTTGATCACGAAGGTGACGAAGCGGATGCGTCCGGTGACCGCACCCATGGCCGGGATCAGCGAGAACGGCTCGAGGAAGGGCTTGTCGTCGAGGAACTCGCGGGTCCCGTCGGGGCTGAAGGGGTACGTGCTGTCGGACACCTCGGGGTAGCAGATGCTGTCGGGGACGACGATGGAGTCGTATCCAGCCGCCTCGGCCGCCTGGGCCAGCGGGAGATAGTACGAGGGATCGGTCATCGACTCCGCATACGAGAAACGCACTGCACCTCCGCTAGGTCGTCACCTCGGGCTCGCCTACCATGCGGCCCGTGCCCGCTCATCCTGCCAGCACCAGCACGACGGGGCACAAACCCGGGACCACGGGCGCCGGGGTGAGCTCCGCCGCGCCCCTGGTCACCGACATCTCCCTCGACGATCTCGAGCGTGACGCCCGCCATGCCATCGGCGAGATGGCGTACGCCTACTACTCGGGCGGAGCCGACGACGAACGCCTGTTGGAGGGGAACGTGGCGGCCTGGCATCACTGGCAACTCCACCCGCGGGTGCTGGCCGGGATCGCCGAGGTCTCGACCGCCACCACCCTGCTGGGACGCCCGGTCACCTCGCCCGTGGCGATCGCGCCGACGGCGTTGCAGGGGCTGGCCCATCCCGAAGGCGAGGCCGCCACCGCCCGGGGGGCCGCAGAGGTCGGCGCCCTCATGATCCTGTCCTCCCTCGCCACCTGCCCGCTCGAGGACGTGGCGGCCGCGGCACCCGGGGCCCCGCGCTGGATGCAGGTCTACATACTGCGGGAACGGGCGCGCACGGCAGAACTGGTGAGCCGGGCCGCCGCGCACGGCTACACCGCCCTCGTCCTGACGGTCGACGCACCCGTCTCGGGGCTGCGCCTGCGCGAGTGGCGGATGGGGGTGCATCTGCCCGACGACCTGGCCCTGCCCAACCTGGCCGGCGAGAGCACCGACCGCGCCAGGGCAGGTGGCTTCATGGCTGTGGTGACCGACGAGTTCGAGCCGGCGCTCACACCCGACGACATCGGGTGGTTGGCCGGACTGAGCGCACTTCCCGTCGTGGCCAAAGGGCGTGCAGCGGGCGGACGACGCGGTGCGCTGCGTCGACGCCGGCGCGGCGGCCGTGGTCGTGTCGAACCACGGTGCGCGGCAGCTCGCCGACGCGCCGGCCACGGCCGACATCCTCGCCGAGATCGTCGATGCAGTCGCCGGCCGGGCGGAGGTCTACGTCGACGGCGGTGTCCGCCGTTCACCCGACGTGGTCAAGGCGCTCGCCCTCGGGGCGCGGGCGACGTTGGTGGGAAGACCTTCCCTGTGGGCAGTCGCCACCGGCGGGGCGGAGGGCGTCGCGGCGCTACTGCGGTGGTACGAGACGGAGCTGCGGCGGACCATGGCCCTGTGCGGCGCGGCCACGGTCGACGCCATCGACCGCAGCCTGGTGCGCCGGGCGCCGGGCTGGGCCCTCGCGGGCGGGTCGCCGTGACGACGGTCGCCACCATGCTGGCCGCCCGGGCGGAGGACGACCGCACCGGGGTCGTCGATGCCGGCGGCAGCTGGACGTGGCGTGAGGCTGTGCAGGAAGGTGCGGCGCGTGGCGCACTGGCCCTCTCCCTGATGGGCGATGGCCATCGCCATATCGGCGTGCTCCTCCCCAACGGACCCGAGTACCTGTTCTGGCTCAACGGCGCCGCGCTGGCCGGGGCCGCCATCGTGGGGATCAATCCCACGCGGCGGGGCGACGCCCTCGCGGCCGACGTCAGGGCCACCGACTGCGCCCTGATCGTCACCGACGCCGAGGGCGCCACCCTGCTGGAGGGGCTCTCCCTCGGCGTTGACGAGACGAAGATCCTCGTCACCGGGACGGAGCGCTTCGAGGCGATGCTGAGCCGGTTCTCCGGCAGTGCGGCGGCCCAGGCTCTCGTCGAGCACTCGGAGGACATCGACGAGGACACCCTCTACCTCCTCATCTTCACCTCGGGCACCACCGGGGTGCCCAAGGCGGTCCGCTGCACGCAGGGCCGGCTGGCCGGCATCGCGGAGGTGGCGGCACCCGGCTACGGCTACACCGCCGACGACGTCTGCTACTGCCCCATGCCGCTCTTCCACGGCAACGCCCTCATGGCGCTGTGGGGACCGGCGGTCCTGGTCGGGGCGGCCATCGCGGTGCGGCCCCGCTTCAGCGCGTCCGCCTTCATCGAGGACGTGCGCCGGTTCGGGGCCACCAAGTTCAGCTACGTCGGCAAGGCCATCGCGTACATCCTCGCCACGCCGGAGCGACCGGACGATGCAGAGAACACGCTGCGGAGCGCGTTCGGGACCGAAGCGTCGGTGCGCGACCGCGACCGCTTCCGCAAGCGTTTCGGGTGCTACCTGATCGAGGGCTACGGCCAGAGCGAGGGCGGTGTCGCCATCAACCCGGTGCTCGGCATGCCCAAGGGAGCGCTGGGCAAGCCGGTCGACGGGATCGACCTGGCCGTCATCAGCCCCGAGAGGGGTGAGGAGTGCCCGCCCGCCGAGTTCGACGCAGCACGGCGGCTCCTCAACGCCAGCGAAGCCATCGGCGAGATCGTCAGCCGCAGCGGCCGGGGCAAGTTCGAGGGCTACTACCGGCGCGACGACGCCGAACAGGAGCGGCTGCGCGGCGGCTGGTACTGGACCGGCGACCTGGGCTACGTCGACCGTGACGGGTTCTTCTACTTCGCCGGGCGCACCGGGGACTGGCTCCGCGTCGACTCCGAGAATTTCGCCGCCGGCCCGGTCGAGGCGATCCTCTCGCGTCATCCCGACCTCGCCGTCGTGGCGGTGTACCCGGTGCCCGACACGGCGTCGGGAGCCGGCGACCAGGTCATGGTGGCGCTCGAGACGGTGCCGGGCCGCAGTTTCGACCCGGACGGCTTCGCGACGTGGCTGGCGGCGCAGCCCGACCTCGGACCCGAAGTGGGTCCCCCGCTACGTGCGGGTCACGACCGCGCTGCCCCAGACCGCCACGGGGAAGGTGACCAAGGTGGGCCTGCGCGCCGAGGCATGGGTCTGCGACGAGCCGGTCTGGTGGCGAGCCGCTCGGCACCAGCGGCATCGCGTTCGCCCTCTTGCGCGACGAGGACCGGGCCATCCTGGCCGCCGGGCTGGCCGAGAACGGCCGGCCGCCGGTCGGCGCGAGCTCGACGTCCTAGACGCCGACGACCTCGAGGACCCCCGTGAGGTCGCCGACGCGGTGGTCGCCGGGTTCGAGCGCCGGCGCACGTTGCCCGGTCCGTTCCTCCTCGCGCCAGACGTGGACGGCGGTCATGCCGATCCGCCGTGGCCCGCGGACGTCGGGCTCCCACGAGTCGCCGACGAAGACGACGTCGGCCGCGTCGACGCCCAGCGCGTCGACCGAGCGGGCGTAGATGCCGGGGTGCGGCTTGCGCGCGCCCGGCCTGCGCCGAGGTGACCCCCGCGTCGACCAGATGGAGCAGGCCGACCTCCTCGAGGAAGGCGTCGAGCTCCCACCCCCAATTCGAGCAGACGCCGATGGCGAGACCCGCGGCGCGCAGGGAGATCAGCGTCTCCTCGGCCTCCGGATAGGCCACCATCGTCCGACCCTGGTCGGACGCCTGGAGGGCGTCGATGACGTCCTCGACCTGCGGGCGGGCAACCCCGCAGGCCCTCGCGAGGTCGTGCAGGCGCGCCCTGACCCAGGCCTCGTACGTTTCTTCGCTCACCGAGTGCTCGGCGTGCTCGACCCCGTCATAGAGCGTGTGGAAGGTATCGAGCACGGTCGGTTAGACCTTGTAGCCGTGCGCGACGAGGACCGATTCGTAACTCGAGGCATCGGAGGCATCGGTGTCGGCAAAGCGCGCCAGGGTGCCGTAGAAGTCGAAGATGACCGCCGTGACCACGAACCCCATTGTGACTCGCACCCGTGGCCTGCTCTGGCGCGCCGGGCGCGCCATACTTCTTCGGTCATGGACGACGACGAACAGCCGGCGAGGGCGTCCGGCCCGGCGCACGCCGCTGCCAAGAGGAAGGTCCAACCGCTGGATCGTGGAGCTGATCGGCGTCGTCGTTGCGGCCGTCGTCTTCGCCGTGCTCCTTCGCACCTTCGTCGTCGCCACCTACTCCATCCCGTCGGGCTCCATGGAGCCGACGCTGCAGATCGGGGACCGGATCGTGGTGGACCAGCTGAGCTATGACCTCCACGGGGTCGACCGCGGCAACATCGTCGTGTTCTCCACACCACCCAACGAGGAATGCGCGGGACCCCCGGTGGCCGACCTGGTCAAGCGCGTGATCGGTCTTCCGGGCGAGACCATCTCGCTGGCGGACGGGCGCGTCTACATCAACGGGCACGTCCTTCCCGAGCCGTTCCTGCCGCCGGACATGCGCACCGATACCTACCCGGGGCCGTCGGGCAAGGCCTATTCGTTGCACCACCCCTACCGGATCCCCACCGGGGACGTGTACGTCATGGGCGACAACCGGACCGAGTCGTGCGACAGCCGCTATTGGGGACCCATCCCAGAGTCGACGATCGTCGGCAAGGTCGACCTGCGGATCTGGCCGCTGTCGCGGTTCGGCTTCTTCTAGCGTACGGCGCTCGCGTCGCCACACGACGCGCAGACCCGACCAGATCTCGTCGATCGCACACACCTTGTTGTCGACCAAACCGAGGGGCAGGGCGACCTCGCGCACCACGCCCTCGTGCATGGTCGTCTCGAGCCCCGAGGAACGTTTGGGCCAGGCCACCCAGAGCCCCCCGGCCGGGAAGATCATGCGGCCCAGCGCGCCGATGCGGCGCTCGAAGTCGCGCCGCTCCGTGAAGAAGGCGACCACCACGTCGGCCTTCCCGCGCACCTGGCGCTTCACCGTGACGCCCGGCGGCAGACCGTCGATCACGCCCGATGGCGCGCCGACGAGGGCCAGCGTCGATCCCTCCGTGATCCCGAGCTTCTTGGGCAGCGGCGTCCCGCTGTACCCGGCCATCAGCCGGGGCGGCCTCGTACACCCGGAAGGCCAAGGGGTACTCGAACGCGTCCTCGTCCGGTCCCACGGCGAACCGACCGAGATGGCGCTCGACAAGCGCCCGCGCCTCGTCCTCGTGCTCCGGGGCGACGCCCATGAACTGGAGCAACGAGGGATCGACCACGGCACTGGCCGGCGCACGCACGGTGACCTCGTACGGTGTGACTCTCGACAGGGGCGAACCCCGCACCGGCCAGCAGGTCGTGCACGTACTCGTCGTCCCCGAGCGTGAAGGGGCCGACGGGGCTCTTGCCCGGCGGCGGGACCGCTGGCGGTGGCACCAGCGGCCGCAGCACCGTCCCGACGTGCCACGGGTTGTGCTCCACTCCCTGCCAGCAGGCGAACACGAAGCGCCCGCCGGCGGTCAGGCTGCGCCGGATGGCACCGAACGCCACCAGTGGCTCGTCGAAGAACATCACGCCCATCTGGCTCACGACGAGATCGAAGGGCTCCGGCGGGAGCGCGGTCGGTCTGCACGTCCATCACGACGAAGTCGACGTTGTCCGTTCCGGCCGCCTCGGCCCGGCTCCGCGCGAGGCTCGAGGAGCGGTGCGGAGATGTCGATCCCGACGGCCAGTCCCCCCGGCGCGACGGCTCCGGCGAGCGCGATGGTGAGGGCACCGCCGCCACACCCGATGTCGCACACCCGCTGGCCCGGTCGGGCGTCGGACCTTCTCCAGGAGGTACGGAGACACGGCATCGGTGAGCTTCTCCCTCTTCGGCCACGCCGCCACCCACCGGTCGTCGTTCCACCGCTTCGACTCCCGTCTCGTTGGCCACGGCGACAACGTACCCGTCCCGGGTAGGTTCGGCGCCGTGCGCATCGGCCTGGTGATCCTGCCCTCCGACAGCTGGAGCGAGTCGCGCCGCCAGTGGGAGTGGGCCGACCGAGTCGGGTTCTCCACCGCGTGGACCTACGACCACATCCGTTGGGGCGGCATGCCGGACGGGCCGTGGCACGCGGCGGTGCCCGTGCTCGCCGCCGCGGCTGCCGTAACCGAGCGCGTCCGCCTCGGCACCCTCGTCGCCACGCCGAACTTCCGGCATCCGGTCACGCTCGCCCGCGATGCCCTCGCGCTCGACGACCTGAGCGGCGGCCGCCTCGACCTCGGGCTGGGTCCGGGCAGCGAGGGCCCGGACGCGACGGCGCTCGGGCAGGAGCCGTGGACGCCGGCCGAACGCCTGGCGCGCTTCGAGGAGTTCCTGCAGGTGCTCCAGCCGATCGTGGACGGGGAGCCCGCCGCCCGGACGTCGCATGCGCACCGCGCACTACGTCGGCGGACGAGGCATCCCGAGCACGCCGGGAGCCGTGCAGCGCCCACTCCCCCTCACCATCGCCGCCGGCGGGGCCAAGGGGCTCGCGGTTCGCCGCGACCCACGGGCGCCACTGGGTCACCATCGGGCCCACCGGGCCGGGACCCCGCACGCCCGAGGCCGTGCTGGATGCGGTGCGCCGGCAGCTCCCCCTCCTCGGACGCGGCGTGCCGGTCCGCCGGCCGGGAGCCGTCGAGCATCGGCAAGGTGCTGCTGTGGACGCCGACCGAGCCGGTCATCGACTCGGTCGACCAGTTCGACGAGCTCACGCGCGCCCTACGTCGAGCTGGGTTTCGACCAGTTCGTGCTCCACCATCCGGCCCAGACGGGACCCTACGGGGGCGACGTGAGCGACGTTCGAGCGGATCGCCGAGCGCTCGGCTGCCTACCTGACAGTCGACGACGGCGCGCCGGCGTCAGCGCCGCTTCGAGCTCCGCCCGGGCCGACGCCGGCTCCACCCGCTCGACCACGCACGCGTGCTGCCCACCCACGACGCCGCCTCGACCAGCGCCCGGGCCACCTGCGCCGCCGCACCCGGACGGAGCAGGGTCACCTGCTTGGCGACGAGGACGTCGCCCCGCCGGCCCGGGTCGACCAGCCCGACGATCCGGGTGCCGGCGAGCACGGGCATGGCGAAGTAGCCGTAGATGCGCTTCTCCTTCGGGGTGTAGGCCTCGAGCCGGTGGCGCAGGCCGAAGAGGCGCTCCAGGCGGTCCCGGTACCAGATGAGGGAGTCGAACGGGGACAGCAGGACGGTCCGGCCCCGGGCCCGGGTGCCCAGGGCCGCGAGCGCGGGCGGATCGGCATAGGCGACCTGCTTCCAGCCCTCGACCGAGACCTCCCTCAGCCCGGAGGAGGGCAGCACCCGCGCGGACCAGCGGGCGCGGCAGGCCGTGGTAGACGGCCAGGTCGGCCTCGGTCGCCACGCCCGAGCGAGCGTCCCGCCGCCGCCACGAGACGATGCGCGCACTCCTCGTCGCCCCACTCCTCGGCCAGCAGGTGCTGCCGGGACGGCGCGCTCGGCGAGGTCGTAGACGCGGGCGAAGCCCCGCCGCTCGCGGCAGACGAGCTCGCCGATGTCGAGCAGCCATTCGGCGGCGATCTTGGTCTCGGACCAGTCCCACCACGGACCGCCCTTCTTGGCGCCGCCGAGCTCGTTCGCGGTCAGCGGCCCCTCGCCGCGCAGGCGAGCCAGAACCTCGCTGCAGCGTCTTGTCGCGCTCCTCCAAGACGTGCCAGCGCCTGCCCTTGGCGCGCCGAGCCCGGCGCTTGAACCCATAGGCCGGCCAGTCCTCGAGCGGCACGCACGCAGGCGGCATGGGACCAGTACTCGAACGTGGCGCTCTTCGGGCCCCAGTAGGCCTGCTCCACCCGCGCCCGCCCGATGGCTCCCAGTCGGGCGTAGGCCACCAGCTCGTGCGAACGCGCCAGGACCGAGATGGTGTCGAGCTGCACGGCGCCGAGCCGGCGCAGCATGGCCGGCGACACCGCCGGTGGTCACCCGGCGCGCCCCGAGCCCCTGGGCCGACAGCGCGACCCGGCGGGCCTCCTCGATGCTCAGCGTGTCACGCGCCATGGGCGCAGCAACCTAGCAAGGGGCGCGCGACGCCCGGGGATCAGTCGAGGAGGGCGCCGGCGACCGCGTCCTCGAGGGCGCGGTCGTTGGCCCACATCAACTGCTGCTGCTTGGCCCGCCGGAAGTAGAGCTGGATGTCGAAGTCGAGCGTGAACCCGATGCCTCCGAAGATCTGCTGGGCCATGGCGGTGATGTCGCGGAAGGTGCGTGCAGGCGAACAGCTTGGCCATGGGCGCCAACGACCCGAGGGGCCGGCCGGTCGCCCCGGCCCAGGCCGCCTCGTGCACGAGTTGCTCGGCTCCGTCGAGATTGGTGACGGCATCCGCCAGGTAGTGGGCCAACGCCTGGAACGCGCCGAGCGGCTTGTCGAACTGCTGGCGATCCTTGGCGTACTGGGTGGTGATCTCGAGCGCGTAGCGAGCGCCCCCGACGGCCCGTGCCGCCAGGAGCACCAGGCCGGGCTCGAGCACCTCCTGCCAGGTGGCCCACCCGCTGCCGGGCGGCCCGATGCGGTCGTCCTCGTCCACGACCACGTCGGACAGCGTCACCTCGTACTGGGTGTCGGACGAGATGCTGAACTGCTGGCGGAGCGTCCAGGCCGGGCGCCGCACGGGTCGACGAGGAACAGGTCGACGGCCTCTGCCGCGTCTCCGGTGCGGGCCAGCACGACGAGCCGGTCGGCGGCCGAGGCGAAGGCGACGTGGCGCTTGACGCCGTTGAGCCGGAACCCCGGGCCGTCGATTTCGGCGCGGGTCTCCACGCCCCGGGGCGAGAAGCCGTTCTCGGGCTCGAGCCAGGCCGGCGTGAGGATGGCCTCGCCCGAGGCCACCGGTCGCAGCCACCGCTCCTTCTGGGCGTCGCTCCCGGCCGCGGCCAGGACGCCCCCGCTCATGACCGCGCTCACGAAGTGCGGGGTCGGAGCCAGAGCACGGCCCAGCTCCTCGTAGAGCGCCACCCCCTCGACGAGGGACATGGCCGAACCGCCGTACTCCTCGGGGAGGAGCAGCCCGATGAGGTCGAGCTCGCCGAGCTGGGTCCACAGCGGCGGCGGGATAGCCGACGGGGTCGTCCTCCATCTGGCGGACCACCTCGAGCGGGCAGTGCCGCCCGAGCACGTCGCGCACCGTCTGGCGCAGCAACTCCTGCTCCTGGTCGAAATCAAGGTCCAACACTCACGATCTCTTTCCTGTTCGCAGGGACAAGCACGGGGCACGGCGACGGTCGCCACTGGTCGCCGCGGCGCGCCCAGGGATTGTCGTCGTCGGTGCGGGGCAGGCGCAAGCGGGCGGTACAGGTCGTCTTGTCGTCACCGTCCACCGACAGGGTCACGGCGACCGTGGCGAACCCGCAGCCGACGTCGTCGACCTCGGTCGACTCGACCACACCACGCGAGCGACATGGTGTCGCCCGGGAAGACCGAACCCTTCATGCGGAACGTGACCCGCGCCAGCCTGCCGTGCGGTCCGCTCCAGTCGGTCAGGTAGCGCTCGAACCAGGCGGCCTGGTTCGGCGTGTTCAAGAAGATGTCCCTGCGTCCCGTTGCGGTGGACGGCGAAGTCCTTGTCGTGGTGCATGGGACGCCAGTCGCGGGTGGCCAGTGCGCCGAGCACGACCGTGGTCGCGCTGACCTCGTAGTCGAGCGACGGGCAACTCGTCGCCGGCGACGACGTCGTCGAACAGGAGCCGGGGCGCGACGGAAACGGTCACGACGCCACTCCGCCGGTAGCCGAACCCGGTGTAGGACTCCACCGCCACGAGCTCGCCGTCCTGGTTGGAGTACACCACGTCGATCACCCAGAAGCGGCCCGTGCCGAGCTTCGTCGTCTTCTCGTCGCTGACCGAACGCAGCACCTGGTGGGTCCGCAGGACGTCGCCCATGCGCACCGGCGCGTGGAACTCGATCGTGTTGTCGGTCATGACGGCCTCGGGCAGGCCGAACCGCTCCTTCAGGTCGAAATGGACCTGCAGGGGCAGCGCCTGCTCGGTCCGCCCCGGCGCCCAGTGGTGCGGCCGGAACCAGACCGAGACCATGGACGGCGGTGCCACCGGACCACCGGTCAGCGCGCCGGCGACGTCGTCATCCCAGTAGAGGGGGTTGCCGTTCTCGACCGAGGCGCACGACGTCCACACGTAGCCGCGCTCGACCGGGAACTCCCCCACTTCGTGGTACTGCTCCTTGCCGATCAGATCGCGCGCCTCGGCCACCGTGTCGCTCGTCATGCCACGACCTTCCTGGCCACCCAGCGGGCGACGGTCTCGCCGTCCACGCCGGCCTCCTTCAGGAGGTGCTCGGTGTCCGTCTGCGCCATGTCGGGCAGGGGCACCGGCGCGCCGGGTCGCTCCATGCCGGCCAGGAGCGGCGCCAGCTGCACGCAGCTCGCCCTCGGTCGGGTGCGACCGCCGCAACCACGGCACCGCGGGCAGCGAACTGCGGGTGGTCGCGCCACTTCGGAGATCTCGAGGACGGGGGCGACGCAGGTGTCGGCACCGGCCAGCTCCTCGACCCACTCGTCCCGGGTCCGGGTGGCGAAGGCGGCGGCGAAGGCGGCGCGGATGGCGGGCTGCGCGTCGTCGTCCAGCTGCGAGCGCGGCCAGCTCCGGGCAGCCGAGGGCGGCGCAGAGGTTGGCGAAGAACTTGGCCTCGATCGCGCCCGACGGCAAGCCACTTCCCGTCGGCCGTGCTCGTAGGTGCCGTAGCAGGCGTAGCGGCCCGAGAGGATGTCGTGCCCGGGCCGGATGTCGCCGCCCAGCGCGAGCTGCTCGTCGATGAGGAGCGACATGAGCCACAGGACCCCCTCGGCGACCGACACGTCGAGATAGGCGCCGCTGCCCGTCGTGGCCCGGCCGGCCAGGGCGGCGGTGATGGCCAGCGCGGCGTGCATGCCGCCGCCGCGGCGTCGGCGACGGTGGCGCCGGGCAGCGGCGGCGCGCCGTCGCGACCCGGGGTGCTCATGGCCAGGTAGCCCGCCGACGGCGAGGTAGTCGATGTCGTGACCGGCCCACTGCGCGTGCGGGCCGTCCTGGCCGTAGCCGCTCGTCGAGCAGTAGACGATGCCGGGATTGCGCGCGGAGACGGCCTCGTAGCCGATCCCCAGCCGGTCGACGACGCCGGGCCGGAAGCTCTCGACCACGACGTCGGCCGCCGCGGCCAGCGCCAGGAAGGCCTCCCTTCCCTCGTCGTCCTTCAGGTCGAGCAGCACGCGGCACATGCCGCGGTGGCCGCTGTAGGCGAAGTACGGCGGCTCGATCGGCGACGCGTCGGCGGACGGCACGGGGCCGACCTTGACGACACGCGCGCCGTAGTCGGCCAGCAGGCGCGTGCAGCGCGCCGCGGGCCCGACCGTCGAGAGGTCGAGGACGGTGACCCCGGCGAGGGGACCGGTGGAGGAGGGGTCGGCGGCCACCTCAGAAGTTCTTCGGCAGACCGAGCTTGCGCCGGGCGATGATGTTCTTCTGGATCTCGGAGGCACCGCCGCCGATGGTGTCGATCACGGTGTAGCGGTAGGTGGACTCGGACCGGCCCGCCATCGGCGCCTCCTCGGTCTTGACGCGCAGCTGGCTGCCGGGTCCGGCGATGTCCATGGACGCATTGGCCAGGCGCTTGGAGAGCTCGGTGGCGAAGAGCTTGTACTCGGAGGCCTCGGCCGTGGGCGCCGCGCCGCCCTTCGACGACTCGAAGACGAACTTCAGACCCATCACCCGCGCCACCTCGAGCTGCGTGGCCAACTGGGCCAGGCGCTGGCGGATCACCGGGTCGTCCTTGAGCGGCACGCCGTCGCGCACCGTCGTTCGCACGTACTCGACGAGCAACTCGAAGCGCTGCTGAATGGGCGAGAAGGTGAACATGGTGAAGCGCTCGAGGTCGAGCGCCTCGGAGATGTACTGGAAGCCGCGGCTCACCTCGCCCACCACGTAGTCGTCGGGGACGAAGACGTCGTTCAGGAAGACCTCGTTGGTGCGCTCGTCGCCCATGGTCCAGATGGCGTTGACGGTGATGCCGGGTTGGTCGATCGGAACGAGGAACAGCGTGATGCCGGCGTGCTTGGAGCTCGGGGTCGGTGCGGGCACCCGACCCAGTACCACTCGGCGAAGTGGGCGGAGGTCGTCCACGTCTTCTGGCCGTTGAGGATCCAGCCGCCGTCGTCGCGGGTGGCCTTGAGCTGCATGGAGGCGGCGTCGGAGCCGGCGTTGGGCTCCGAGTATCCGACGGCGAACTCGACCTCGTTGCGCAGGATCTTGGGGAGGAACTCGGCCTTCAGCCTGTCGTTGCCGTGCCGGATGAGCGTCTTGCCGATGATGCCGACGCCCTTGCCGATCTGGGGCCCGCCGCGGCCGGCGAGCCGCTCGTTCAGCAGGTACTCGTAGACGCCTTCGCCCTCGGAGCCCCCGTACTCCTTGGGCCAGGTCATCCCGAGCCAGCCCCGCTCGCCCAGGGAGGCCATGAAGGCGCGGCGCTTGGGCGTGTCGACGATCTGCGCCATGTTCTCTCTCGTCAGGTCGAACACTTCGGGATCGTCGTTGGCATCGAGGAAGCTCTCGACCTCCTTCACGAACGCCAGCTGCTCCGGCGAGAATTCGAAGTCCATCACTGCCTCCATGTCGCCCGGGCACGTCCGATCTGACGGTACGTCAGATGAAACCGCCATCATATGGCACGTCCTCAGGGTCCTCCGGTGCCGGACCCACGACGCGCGACCGCGTTGGAGGCCGTGGCGGAGGGCCCCCGGGCGATGATGCGGTGACGTCAGTTGGCCCCGACAGCGCCCGGGGCGGTTCGAGGCGATCCACCGGGCCGGTGTTCACCGGGCCGATCGTCCGTCAGTTTGTGCGTCCGTTGTCTGTGCTCCACGTGGAACGCTCGAGCCGGGACCTCACCACCGAGCAGGTCCGCCAGCTCCAGCGGATGCAGTGACCACTCGTCTTGAAGAGTCGGCCGTGATGGAGACGGCCGACCGGATCGCGTCCCGGGGCAGCGCCGTCACCGCACCGAGGTCCAGACACGGCGAGGCCGCCGGCGCTCGAGGGTGCCCCTCGGTCAGAGGGACCGGCTCGCCCGGTCCACCTCCGGAGCGGGTCCGGTCGTCTCCGAACCAGCGCCTTCAGCCGGCGCGCCCGATGTCTCCTGCGCCTGGGCCTGGTCGATGAGGTGCTCGAAGAGGACCCGGACCGTGACGCCTTGCCGGGCAGCTTCCGCCTCCACCCACGCTCGTCGGTCATGGTCGAGTCGAAGGCCGAGAACCGTCGACTTGGACGTGGCCACGAGTGTTAACACTAGTGGCGGGACATACCCACGATGGTGTTATTGCCCTGCGAAGCGGGGTGTTAACAGGCTCGGCGTGCCTGCGTGGGCGTGCCGGAGTACGGGCGCGCCGCTCTCCCGCCCTACGCCTCAGCCGAACACCAGGCGCCGCCGACGCCTCGCCGGGTAGTGGGACCACGACCCCGGACCGCGTTCACCGGCCGCCCGGAACCGCCGACTTCCCGCAGCGCCCCGCCCGAACCGCCCAACCTTCCCCGCGCCGGAGCGGAGACGGGTCGTCCGCCGCCATCGGACCGCGTGGGAGGGGGCGGGAAAGGGGTCTCCTCTCGGGGCCGACGGAGACCGGCGGTTGCTGACCGACCCACTCGGCCCGTGACGCCAGACGCTGTTGCGGGCACGATGCTCCGCCGCACCTCCGGTCGGGCAGGCCGAAACGCCGGGGCCCGCGCCGCCTGCGCACGGTGGCCCGGGCTCACGAGTGTTAACACCCGCGGGACGGGTGTTAACGCCTCGGCGGGCGACGGGGCCGAGGGAGAGCGCGACGGTTCCGAGCCGCGCGGCGTGTTCTGCTCACAAGAGGCGCGGACGGTGCGTCGCGCGCGAAGGGCGGGCCGCACGCGGAGACGTCCGATCGTGTTCACGCGCCACGACCCCCATGCTGTGGTGTGGCGTCGCCGGCAAACGGAATTTACGAAAGCGAATGAATTTCTCATTGCATCGGTGACACGACCATGAACCCGAGAAATCCCCTTTCGTCGGACTACTAGGTTCGCACCGTGCCGCTCTCCCGTCAGGGCCGGGAACGACTCGACCGACTGTTCGCCCTGTGCGAGTCGAAGCGATCCGCGTTCGATTTGAGCTCCAAGTTCACAGGGGTCGCGTTCAGCTTCGAACGTCAGCATCCCTCGTTCGCCGTCCCCCGAGACTCGTTCTCCGTCCCTCGGGCGATCCGGAGTCGGCGGCTCGTGGTGATGGCGATGGTGTTCCTGCTGCTGATCGCGTTCGTCGGCGTCGTTTCCCAACGCGATTCGGTGCAGCCGGCCCAGGCGAACCTGGTGAACAGGATCCTGCCCACGTCCGTCGACATGCCGATCGCCTCGGGTGCGGCCGGGAACGGTTCGATTGCAGGTGACCTGGGCGGCGCGTCCACGGCGGAACTTCCGCCCGCCGCGGCCGGCGTCTTCGCCACACCGGCACCGGCCTCGGTGACGAGCGGGCCTCCACTCAAGCCCCACGAGGTGTTCGGGTTCGCTCCCTACTGGGCGCTGGCGGACAGCGCTGAGTTCGACCTCGCCGATCTCACCACGGTCGACTACTTCGGCGTCGGCATCAATCCGGACGGCTCACTCAGCCAATCGGGTGCTGGTTGGCAGGGTTACGACAGCCAGAATTTCGTCGACCTCATCGATCGCGCGCACGCGGCGGGAGACCGGGTCGTGGTGACGGCCGACGACTTCTCCCAATCCTCGCTCGATCAGTTGGCCAGCAGCCCCACCGCCCCGCAGCAACTGGCCGAGAGCCTCCTCTACCTCGTCAAGGCAAAGAGTCTCGACGGCGTCAACCTCGACCTGGAGGGTCAGGGGTACGGCGATCAGACCGGGATCACGAACCTAGTGAAGGTGGTGTCGCACACGCTCAAAGCGGCGAACCCCGACTACCAGGTGACCATGGACACCTACGCCTCGTCGGCGGGCGAGCCCACCGGCTTCTACGACATTCCTGCGCTCAGCCAGTACGTCGACGGGATCTTCGTGATGGCCTACCAACTCAACCTGCGGTCAGCGCCGGGCAGCCAGTCGGAGCTCACCAGCTCGATGTTCTCCAATCAGACGGCCTTGAACCAGTACACGAACGCCATTCCCGCCAACAAGGTGATCCTGGGGCTTCCGTTCTTCGGCTACGACTGGCCCACCACGAACGGGACGCTGAGCGCGCAACCGAGCGGTGGACCGACCCTGATCACGTACGGGCAGGAGGTATCGAGCGGTCATCCCATGTATTGGGATCCGGTCACCGACACCGCGTGGACGTCGTACCGGGTCGGCTCGCAGTGGCACGAGGCCTTCTTCGAGAACCCGAATTCCCTCGTACCTGACGGCGCAGATGGCCCGCCACCAAGGCATCGCGGGCGTGGGGATCTGGGCCCTCGGCATGGACGGGCCGAATGATCAGGCCACGGTCCCGGCACTGGCCGGGCACGCCCCGACCCTGGAGAACGTGCGAACCGGGCCGTCTGCGACGAGCACGTCGCCGAGCCCCGTGGAACTCGCCGCGCTGAGGCGGACGGAGTCGCCCGTCATCGTGGCCACGGCACAACCGGAGGCCACGACCACGACCACCACGCAATCTCCCGCCACGTCAAAACCCGTGCTGTACAGCTACGGAGGGAACTGGCTCGGCGTCCAGACCCGGGTGCTGGGGGCCGCGGTCCCCAGCGGCCGCAGTTTCCTCGAAGGGGCGATGATCGACTTCGTCACCGCCGACCCGAACCTGACGTGCCTCGACAACGAGCCGGAGCTCGACGTGTACTACTTCGTGAGCGACCCGACGCACGACTACGTCATCGCCCGCAAGTCCTGGGGGGACTGCGCCAACGCTGCCTTCGTCTTCCAACCGCCCACCCCGGTGACCGCGGTCGCGGCCGCACAGCCCGCCGCCCCACCGGCACCCGTGCTGTACAGCTACGCGGGCAAGTTCCTCGGCGTCCAGACGCGGGTGCTGGCGGCCGCCCCCCCGAGCGGCCCGGGGACCCTCGAAGGAAACATGGTCGATTTCGCCACCGCCGATCCGAACCTGGCGTGCCTCGACAACGAACCGGCCCTCCACGTGTACCACTACGACAGTGACCCGACCCACGACTACGTCATGACGGCCAAGGCGGCCGGAGACTGCGCCAACGCTGCCTTCGTCTTCCTGTGGCCGGCCCCGACGACCGCCTCGAGCCTCACCGCGGCGTCCCCGCCTCCCTGAGGTTCCGGCGGCAGAGCCGGCAGCACACGACCGGAGGGTCACGGGTCCGCGGTGAAGCCGGGCCTCCTGGGAGGCACGGATGAGGGAAAGGGGCCCCGACCCGCTCAGGCGGGTGGCTGACGGCGCTCGACGATGAACGCCCGCACGGGAGCCTCGATGCCGCGCAGGTCCGTCGGCTCGAGCGGTCGCAGCGACCAGGCGTCGGCCGGCAGCTCCGAGGCCACCGCCTCGGTCACCACCAGTTCGCCGGGGGCACCCACCTTCACGAGCCGTGCGAGCAGATTCACCAGCGGCCCGAAATAGTCACCCTCGCGGGGAGTGGCAGGTCCGAGTGCCCACCGCCCCGCGGGCCGCAGGGAGCTGCCGGTCCTCGGCCGCCGCCCGGCACACCTCGGTGCCGATGCGGCAGGCGGCATCGGCCGTCGGAGCGGAGAAGAACACCTCGTCCCCGATCGTCTTGACGACGCGGCCACCGGCGAGGACTGCACTGGTCCATGCGGCCGACTCGAATCGGGTCAGCGCCAGGTTCTGGTCACGCAAGTTCATCGACTGGGCCCACGCCGTCGACCCGACGAGGTCGACGAAACCGAGGGCGACCACCTCGGTCGGGCCCTCGGCGTCGTCCTCGGTCTGGGTACGGACCCAGCCAGTTCCTGGCCTGCTGGGCCCGGCGCTGCGCCCGCTCGAAGGCGTCCATGACCAGCTGCGCCAGGACGTCGGGCACCTGCGTGAAGGCGGTCGTCGCGGCCTCGGCGAGCCGCGCCCGGGCGAGCTCGTCGGGGCCCTCGCGGACCGTCCCCGGTCCCAGTTCCGCGAAGAAGAGCGCGACGGCCGCCTCGGCGATGTTGATTGGCGGCCGCTCCCAGCACCCGCGTGAAGGCGAGAATGGCCTCCTCCCCCATGAGCGCGGACCCCTGCTCGAAGGCCGTCATCAGCGACGACCAGGTCCGCGGGGACGTCGGTGTCGGGCTGGGCCGGGATGCCGGCCGCCAGCAGGGCGCGCAGGACGCGCGGGAGCGGGACGCCACTGCGCTCGGCGATGTCGGCCACGGTTGCCGTCGCGGTCCTGCCCTGGGTCACCAGGTCCCGGCCACGCCGGGAAGCGTGCCCAGTCCGGTGCGCCTCCACCATCTGCTCGATGGAGGCGCCGCGCTCGGTCAGGTACTCGAGCAGCGCGAGGCGCTCGGCCGAGCCGGGATCGAGCGGGTCGTAGAGGCCGGCCTGCTGCCAGCGCGTCCGCGACGTCCACCCGCTCACTCCGCCCAGGCGAGGGTGGCGGACGGCTGCGCCCGCGCCATGCCCTTGAGCTGCGTCTCGCGGTGGCCGTCGAAGGTGAACTCGCCGGAGCCCTGGACGAGCTGCTCCGACAGCGACGACACGAGGATCTCCCCGGGCCGGCGGCATCGGCCAACCGGCTGGCGACGATCACGGTATGCCCGAGGAAGTCGTCGCCCTCGTCCACGGCGTCGCCCGTGTGGATGCCGATGTGAACGGCGATGGGCTCGCCGTCGTCGGCCGGGACGTAGGCACGGAAGGCCCGCTGGATGTCGATGGCGCACCGCAGGGCGCGGGCCACGCCACCGAAGGCCACCATGAACCCGTCCCCCTGGACGTTGATCTCGCCGCCCACCGTGACGAGCAATGGCGTCGCGCACGATGCGGTGGTGCTCGCGCAGGACCTGGCGGGAGGCCTGGTCGCCGAGCCGTTCGGTCATGCCGGCGTAGTCGACCATGTCGCAGAACAGGATGGTCACGGTGCCATCGGTGGGGAGACGCCGGTCTGGTGTCGCGCGCTCGCGCTGCGCTGGTCGCGCCGTTGTCCCTGGCGCTGCGTGTGCAGCTGGCGGCGGATGTCCTTGGCCGAGCGTCGCCAGGTCGGCGGGGTCGCCGATGGCGTCCACGGCACCGAGGACGCCCTGGGCGGCCGCCCGCGCGATCTGCTTGCCCGAGCGGTTGGGACGGCTCTTGACGTCGATGCCCCCCATGACCGCGAAGCCGCGCACCACGATCCGGGGCGAGCCCGGGACGATGGGCACGTCGCGCAGCTTGAGGCTGCGGCCGCCCATGAACGAGAAGCCCCGCAGCTCCACGTCGAACCCCTCGGGGACGATGATGTCGATGCCGCCCCAGAAGGCCACCGCGGTGATCTCGACCTCCGGGCCCTCGATCTCGGCCCGGCGCAGGTCCATGTCGCAGCCGCCCATGACGGCCACGGCGTTCGTCTTCCCGCTGATGCGCCAGCGGCCCTTCGTGCTGTGGCCGCTCATGACCGCGACGTGCCAGCGGCGCTGTCTTGCGCGGGATCGCGCCGGGCTCGGGCCGCCTCGCCTGGGCAGGTCCGCCATGATGGCCTCGAGGTCGCCCCGGGTCCTGGCCTGGAGGGCCAGCCCGACCCGCTCCGAGAACTCGTCGAGCGTCAGCCTGCCCTCGACGACGTGCTCGCGCAGCTGTGTCACGGTGCGGTCACGATCGGCGTCGGCCACACGCTCGGTCGAGTCCCCCGGCGCCGCCGTCGAGCGGGCGCTCGTCCTCGGGAACCGGCAGGTCCGCCATGACGACAGTCTGCCCGCTCCGCCCGGGCGGAGGTCGACCTGACGACCCGTCAGGTGCCATTCCGGGCACCCGTTAGGCTCGTCCGCCGTGCGAGGCATCATCAGTGCGGCGGGCTACGTTCCCTACCGGCGGCTCGCCCGGGCGGACATTGCGGCCTTCATGGGGAGCTGGCGGCGGCAAGGGCACCCGCGCCGTGGCGTCGCACGACGAGGACACCACGACGCTCGGGGTCGAGGCCGCCCGGCTGGCCCTGCGCTCGGTGCCCGGGCGCACCCCGGACTCCCTCTGGTTCGCCACCTCCCGGCCCGCCTATCTCGACAAGACGAACGCAACCGCGGTGGCGGCCGCGCTCCGGCTGCCCGGCGACGTCGGCGCCTACGACTTCGGCGGCGCACTGCGCTCGGGCATGGGCTCGCTTCATTGCCGCGCTGCGTGGCAGCGGGACCACCCTGGTCGTCGCCGCGGACATGCGCGACGGGCTGCCCACGAGCGCCGACGAGTCCGCCGGCGGGGACGCGGGGGCGGCCGTGCTCGCCGGGGACGGGGCCGACGTGCTGGCCGAGCTCGTGGGCACCGCCTCCGCCACCGACGAGTTCACCGACCGCTGGCGGGCGCCGGGCGACCGCACCTCCAAGCTGTGGGAGGAGCGCTTCGGCGAGAACCGCTACCTGGCCCTGGGCCAGGATGCGCTGGCGCGGGCGCTCAAGTCGGCCGGCCTGGAGGCCGGCGACGTCGGGCCGGCTGGTCGTGACGGGCATGCACGGGCGCGCCGTGTCCGGCCTGGTCAAGAAACTCGTCCCGTCGCCGCGGCCGACGACCTGACATCGAGCGTCGGCCAGAGCGGCACCGCGCACCCGCTCCTCGCCCTCGCCGCCGCCCTCGAGTCGATGGCGGCGGCCGGAGAGCCCACCGGGACGACGGTGGTCGCGCTCCATCTGGCCGACGGCGCCGACGCCGTCGTCCTGCGCACGACCGACGCACTGGCGAGCTGGCGACCGACCCGGCCCGTGGCCGACCAGGTGGCCAACGGGGCGCCGATCACCTACGCCAAGTTCCTGGCCTGGCGGGGCCAGCTCCAGCCCGAGCCGCCCCGGCGCCCCGAGCCGGCGCGGGTGTCGAGCACGGCGGCGCATCGGAACGAGGAGTGGAAGTTCGGCTTCGTCGGGTCGAAGGACCGCAGCTCGGGCGCCGTCCACCTGCCGCCCTCGCGCGTCTCCATGGAGGGCGGTGCCGTCGACGACATGGAGCCGGTCGCCATGGCCGACGCCACCGGCACCGTGGTCACCTCCACCATCGACCGCCTGGCCTACTCGCCCAGCCCGCCCATCGTGTTCGCCGTCGTGGACTTCGACGGTGGCGGGCGGTACCCGGTCGAGCTGACCGACGCCGACGCGGACGAGATCCGCGCCGGGAGCCGGGTCGAGATGACCTTCCGCCGGCTCTTCAGCGCCGACGGCATCCACGACTACTTCTGGAAGGCGCGCCCCGTGCGCACGAGAGGAGGGGCCTGATGGGCTCGCACGGTATCCGGGACAAGGTGGCCATCGTCGGCATGGGCTGCACGCGGTTCGCCGAGCTGTGGGAGAAGGGGCTCGACGACCTCATCGTCGACGCCAGCACCGAGGCCTTCGCGTCGGCCGGCGTCTCCAAGGACGACGTCGACGCCTATTGGTTCGGTACGGCACAGAGCGGGATGAGCGGCATCACGCTGGCCCGGCCGCTGCAGCTGCGCAACAAGCCGGTCACCCGGGTCGAGAACTACTGCGCCACCGGCTCGGAGGCGCTGCGCGGCGCCGTCTACGCCGTGGCGTCGGGCGCCTACGACGTGGCCATGGCGGTAGGAGCCGAGAAGGTGAAGGACAGCGGGTTCCAGGGGCTCAACGCCATGAACCCGCCCGGCGACGGGACGGCCCGCACGCTGACGGCGGCGGCGATGTTCTCCATGGTGGCCCCGGCCTACGGGCAGAAGTACGGGGTGGACGACGAGACCATGGCCGACGTGCTGGCGTCCATCGCGGTCAAGAACCACTACAACGGCGCCCGAAACCCCCGAGCCCAGTTCCGCCGCGAGATCACCAAGGAGGCCGTCTTGAGCTCACCTCGCCTGGCCGGCACGCTCGGCGTGTTCGACTGCGCCGGTGTGGCCGACGGCGCCGCGGCCGCCATCGTGGTGCGGGCGCGAGGACGCGCTGCAAATACACGGACAAGCCGATCTACATCAAGGCGCTCTCGTTCGCCACGGGGAGCGGGTCGGGTCTCATCGACCCCGGCTACGACTACACCCACTTCCCCGAGTGCGAGGCCGCGGCGGCCGACGCCTACGCGCAGGCCGGCATCACCGATCCCCGGCGGCAGCTGGCCATGGCGGAGGTGCACGACTGCTTCACGCCGACGGAGCTGGTGTTGATGGAGGATCTGGGCTTCGCCGCCGCGGGGCACCGCATGGAAGGAGGTCCTGGCCGGCGCGTTCGACCTGGACGGCGACCTCCCGGTGAACCCCGACGGCGGCCTCAAGAGCTTCGGCCACCCCGTCGGCGCCTCGGGCCTGCGCATGTTCTTCGAGTGCTGGCTGCAGATGCGTGGGGAGGCTCCGGCGGAACGCCAGATCGCCACCACCGACCGCGGCCTGGCCATGACGCACAATCTCGGCGGCTACCCGGGAGAGATGCTGTCGTTCGTCTCCGTGGTGGGCTCCGAGCTCGGCTGATTCAGACCAGCAGCTCCTCGAGCGGCGTGTACTCCATGGCGTGGGCTTCGGCCACCGGCTGGTAGACGACCCGGCCCGCCGCCACGTTCACGCCCTCGGCCAGCGCGTGGTCGGCCCGCACCGCCTGCTTCCACCCCAGGTTGGCGATGCTCAGCGTGTAGGGCAGGGTGGCGTTGGCCAGCGCGTGGGTCGACGTGTGCGGCACGGCGCCGGGCATGTTGGCCACGCAGTAGAAGATCGATCCGTGGACCTCGAAGGTCGGGTTCGAGTGCGTCGTCGGGTGGGTCGACTCGAAGCAGCCACCCTGGTCGACCGAGATGTCGACGAGCACCGATCCGTGCCGCATCTGCTCGACCAGCGCGTCGGACACCAGGCGGGGTGCCCGCGCCCCGACGACGAGCACGGCCCCGATCACGATGTCGGCCTCGAGGCAGACCTCCTCAATGGCGTGCTCGGACGAGGCGATCGTCTCGAGCGCTCCTCGGAAATGGTGGTCCACCTCGCGCAGCCGGTCGAGGTTGCGGTCGAGGACGAACACCTCCGAGTGCATGCCCACGGCCATCGTGGCCGCCGCGAAGCCGGCCACCCCTGCGCCGAGGATGACGACGCGGGCGCAGCGCACCCCGGGTACGCCGCACACCAGTACACCCCGGCCCCCGCCCGGCCGCATCAGATGGTGGGCACCCATCAGCGGGGCCATCCTCCCGGCCACCTCGCTCATCGGGAGCCAGCAGCGGGAGGGCGTTGTCCTGCTGGCGCACCGTCTCGTACGCGATCGCCACGTTGCCGGCGGCGACCAGCGCGTCGGTGCACTCGCGTGACGCCGCCAGGTGCAGGTAGGTGAAGAGCGTCTGGTCGGGCCGTGCGCCCGAGGAGGTGGTACTCCTCGGGCAGCGGCTCCTTCACCTTGCACACGAGGTCGGCCGCCGCCCAGACCTCCTCGGCGTCGTCCACGATCTTCGCCCCCGTCCGCACGAAATCGGCGTCTGGCATGGACGAGCCGTCGCCGGCTCCCTTCTCGACCCAGACCGTGTGGCCCGCCGAGGTCACCTCGCGAACGCCGGCCGGCGTGAGCGCAACCCGGTACTCGTCGGCCTTCACCTCGCTGGGGACCCCGATGATCACGCGCTACTCCTCGATGTTGCTCATCACGTGCTTCACGCGCGTGTAGTCCTCGAAGCCGTAGGCCGAGAGGTCCTTGCCGTACCCCGAGCGCTTGAACCCGCCGTGGGGCATCTCGGCCACCAGCGGGATGTGCGTGTTGATCCACACACAGCCGAAGTCGAGGTCACGCGCCATGCGCATGGCTCGGCCGTGGTCGCGGGTCCAGACCGACGAAGCCAGGCCGTACGGCACGCCGTTGGCCCATTCGAGCGCCTCCGCCTCGTCACTGAATTCCTGCACGGTGATCACCGGCCCGAACACCTCGGACTGCACCATCTCGTCGTCCTGGCGCAGGCCGGCGACGACGGTCGGCGCGAAGCAGTAGCCCGCGTTCGCCCACCGGCGTGCCGCCCGTGGCCACCGACGCGTGCGCGGGCGTTCGCTCCAGGAAGCCGCGCACCCGCTCGAGTTGGGTGACGTTGTTGAGCGGCCCGTAGTCGGCGTCCTCGTTGTCGGTGCCCCCGACCGTCGTCCCCTCCGCCTGTTCGACCAGCGCGGCCAGCAGGTCCTCGTGCACCCGCGGCCCCGCCAGGACCCGCGTCGCCGCCGTGCAGTCCTGCCCCGCGTTGAAGTAGCCGGCACCGGCGATGCCCTCGGCGGCCGCGGCAGGGTCGGCGTCGTCGAACACGATGACGGGGGCCTTGCCGCCCAGCTCGAGATGGAGCCGCTTGAGGCCCGGGGCCGCCGCCGCCGCCACCTCCATGCCGGCCCGCACCGAACCGGTCACCGACACCATGGCCGGCGTGTCGTGCACGACGAGGGCCCGGCCGGTGTCGCGGTCGCCGCACACGACGTTGAAAACGCCCGGGCGGCAGGTGCTCGGCCATGATCTCGGCCATGAGCAGCGCGGTGACCGGCGTCGTGTCCGACGGCTTGAGCACCAGCGTGTTCCCCGCCGCCAGCGCCGGGGCGAACTTCCACACGGCCATCATCATCGGGTAGTTCCACGGGGTGACGGCGCCGCACACGCCGATCGGCTCGCGGCGGACGAAGGACGTATGGCCTGCCAGGTACTCCGCCGCGGCGAGGCCCTGGAGGTTGCGGGCGGCGCCGGCGAAGAAGCGGATCTGGTCGACCATGGGCGGGATCTCCTCGTCCATGGTCAAGCTGAAAGGGCTTCCCCGTGTTCTCGGACTCGGCCCGCACCAGGTCCTCGGCCCTGGCCTCCAGCGGCGTCGGCGATGCGGATGAGGGCCAGGCTGCGCTCGGAGGGGGTGGTGCGCCGCCAGGAGGTGAAGGCGTCCGCCGCCACCCGCAGCGCGCGGTCGACGTCGGCCGGACCCGAGACCGGCGCCTCGGCGAAGGGCTCGCCGGTGCTGGGGTCGATCAGCGGTGCCGTGGGCCCGTCCTCGGCGTCGCAGTAAGCGCCCCCGACGAAGTTCTGCAGCTTGCGCATGCGGCTCCTTTCACCACGTGGCCCGTTGGCTACAGGATCACAGATGATCACCCTGCCAACAAGCGTTTCCGCAATATCGGGACCACAATGTGACGAATTCTGCTTGACTGAGGTGGCAAAGATGACACAATTCTGCAGAACGGGGGTGCAACCCCCGAGGTGGACGAGCGAAGCGAGGTGCGAGATGCCCGACGCCGGCGAGCCGGTGGAGGCAGGCCCCCACCACGACGCGGCGCAGGCCACGAGCACCCTTCTCGACGCGCCCAACCGAGCCATCATCGAGGCGCTGCAGCGCGACGGGCGCCAGCCCTACGGGGCGATCGCCGAGGAGGTCGGGCTGTCCGAGGCGGCCGTGCGACGCCGTGTCCAACGCCTGCGCGAGTCGGGGATCATGCAGATCGTCGCGGTCACCGACCCGCTGCAGCTCGGCTTCACCCGCCAGGCCATGATCGGGATCTCGGTGGAGGGGGACGTGCGACGAGTGGCCGAGAAGCTCTCGGCCATGAGCGAGGTCGACTACGTCGTGATGTGCGCCGGCTCGTTCGACATCTTGGCCGAGATCGTCTGTGAGGACGACGAGCGCCTGCTGCAGGTCCTCAACGACTCGGTGCGCTCCATCCCCGGCGTCCGCGCCACCGAGACCTTCCTGTACCTGAAGCTGGCCAAGCAGACCTACACGTGGGGCACGCGGTGAGCGGCCCCTCTGATCCGTCGGAGGACCGATGACCAAGAACAGAGCTCGAGCCGGCTGGGGGGCGGACGCCAAGGTGAGCGAGGAAGCGTCGCAGACATCGATCACGAACACAGAGACGCCGCACCTGAGCGACCAGGCGAAACGCAACCTGTGGATGCACTTCAGCCGGATGGGATCCTACGAGGACCACGAGGTCCCGGTGATCGTGCGCGGCGAGGGCGCCTACGTGTGGGACCAGCACGGGAAGCGCTACCTCGACGGCCTGGCCGGGCTCTTCACGTCGCAGATCGGCCACGGCCGCACCGAGCTCGCCGAGGCCGGCGCCAAGCAGGCGGGCACGCTCGCCTACTTCCCGCTGTGGACGTACGCCCACCCACGCGCCATAGAGCTGGCCGAGCGGTTGGCCGGACTACGCGCCCGGCGACCTCAACCGCGTCTTCTTCACCACCGGCGGCTCCGAGGCGGTGGAGTCGGCCTGGAAGCTGGCCCGCCAGTACTTCCGCATGATCGGGCAGCCGCAGCGGACGAAGGTCATCAGTCGCTCCATCGCCTACCACGGCACGTCGATGGGCGCGCTGTCCATCACCGGCATTCCGGAACTGCGCACGCCCTTCGAGCCGCTCGTCCCGGGTGCCATCAAGGTGCCCAACACGAACTTCTACCGCGCCGAGGTGTTCGCCGACGACGAGGTCGCGTTCGGCCGGTGGGCCGCCGACGAGATCGAGCGGGCCATTGAGCGGGAGGGCTCCGACACGGTGGCGGCGGTGTTCCTCGAGCCGGTGCAGAACGCCGGCGGCTGCTTTCCGCCGCCCCCCGGCTACTTCGAGCGGGTGCGCGAGATCTGCGACCGCCACGGCGTGCTGCTGGTCTCCGACGAGGTGATCTGCGCCTTCGGGCGCCTGGGCTACTGGTTCGGCGCGCTGCGCTACGGGTACCAGCCCGACATCATCACGGTGGCCAAGGGCTTGACCTCGGGTTACGCCCCCTTGGGCGCCATGATCGCCTCGGACCGGCTGATGGAGCCCTTCCTCGGGCCGGGGGCGTCCTTCCTGCACGGGTTCACCTTCGCCGGGCACCCGGTCAGCTGCGCGGTGGCGCTGGCCAACCTCGACGTCTTCGAAGGCGAGCAGATTCTGCAGCACGTGCAGAAGATGGAGCCGACTTTCCGCGACGCGCTCGACGGGCTCATGGACCTGCCCATCGTCGGCAACGTGCGCGGCGCGGGGTTCTTCTACGGGATCGAGCTCGTGAAGGACAAGGAAACGCGCCTCTCCTTCGACGACGACGAGTCCGAGCGCCTCTTGCGCGGCTTCCTGTCCGGCGCGCTCTTCGACGCCGGCCTGATCTGCCGGGCCGACGACCGGGGTGATCCCGTGGTGCAGCTCTCCCCGCCGCTCATCTGCGGCCAGGAGGAGATCGACTTCATCGCCTCCACGCTGCGCGAGGTGCTCACCGAGGCGTGGCGCAGGCTGTAGCGCCGGGGGCCGCATCGGGATACCAGCGGCTCTCCCTGTGGTGGGAGGCCGTTCCGGCCCCGCTGCCACCGCGTCCCGCGCTCACCGAGGACCTCGACGTCGACGTCTGCATCGTCGGCGCAGGGTTCACCGGATTGTGGACGGCGCACTCGCTCGCACTGGCCGACCCCTCGCTCCGCGTCGCCGTCGTCGAGCGTGACGTGGCCGGCTTCGGGGCTTCGGGGCGCAACGGAGGCTGGTGCTCGGCGCTGTTCGCCACCTCCGACGCGGCACTGGCCCGCCTGCACGGTCTCGACGCCATGCGGGCGATGCGCCGGGCGATGCAGGAGACGATCGACGTCGTCGGGGCCAGCGCCGCCAGCGAGGGCATCGACTGCCACTTCACCAAAGGCGGTTCGGTGGACCTGGTGCGCAGCGAGGCGCAGCGGGTGCGGGCGCTGGCCGAAGTGGACGAGGCCCGCGCGCTCGGCTTCGGGGAGGACGACCTGCGCTGGCTCGGACCCGACGAGACCGGCGAGCTGATCGGTGCCGCGGGGGCCCTCGGCGCGACGTTCACGCCGCACTGCGCGGTGCTGCAACCAGCGCTCCTGGCCCGGGGCCTGGCGGACGCGGTCGAGCGGCGCGGGGTCCGGCTCTACGAGCACACCGAGGTGCTCGACATCCGTCCCCGAGTGCCCGGGTCCGGCCCGTCGGTGGTGACCCGCGGCGGCACCGTGCGGGCCGACGTGGTGGTGCGGGCCACCGAGGCCTGGACGCCGACCCTGCCCGGCCTTCGCCGCGACATCGTCCCCGTCTACTCCCTCATGGTGGCCACCGAGCCCCTGGGCGCGGACTTCTGGTCGCGTGCGGGACTGGAGAGCCGCGCCACGTTCGCCGACCACCGCCACATGATCATCTACGGGCAGCGCACGGCAGACGACCGCATCGCCTTCGGCGGACGGGGGGCGCCCTACCACTACGGGTCGAGCGTGCGGGCGGCCTTCGACACCGAACCGGCCGTGCACGCGCTCCTGCGGCAGACGCTGACCGAGCTGTTCCCGGACCTCGACGGCGCCCGCTTCACGCACGCCTGGGGCGGCCCCCTCGGCATCCCGCGCGACTGGCACTCGTCGGTCGGCTTCGACCGTTCCTCGGGCCTCGCCTGGGCGGGTGGATACGTCGGCGACGGGGTGGCCACGACCAACCTGGCCGGGCGCACACTGGCCGACCTCATCACCGGGGTCGACACCCCGCTGACGCGGCTCCCCTGGGTCGGGCACCGCTCGCCGCGCTGGGAGCCCGAGCCCCTGCGCTGGCTCGGCGTCAACGCCGGGCTGTGGACGATGAGGCTGGCGGACCGCAGCGAGGCCCGGCGCGGGCGCCCCAGCCGGATGGCCGGCGCCATGGGGCGCCTCCTCGGCCAGTGATCGGTGCCACAATCTCGTCCGTGCAGGAGACGACGGCCGAGGCGATCACGAAGCTGATCTACACCTACGCCGAGCGGATCGACGCCGGCGACTTCGCCGGAGTGGCCGAGCTCTTCGCGCACGCCACGCTGACCTTCGAGGGATTCGGCGACGCCGTGGAGGGTCGTGAGGCGATTGAGGGCCTCTACGCGCGCACAACGCGGCGCTACGAGGACGGAACTCCGCGCACGAAGCACGTCATGACCAACGTGATGGTCGACGTGGCCGACGACGGAGCGGCGGCATCGAGCCGCTCGTACTTCACCGTGCTGCAGGCCGTGCCCGGTGCATTGGCGCTGCAGCCGGTGATCGCCGGCCGCTACCGGCACACCTACGCACTGGTGGACGGCCGGTGGCGGTTCGCGACCATGCACATCACGATCGACCTCGTCGGTGACCTCGGGCACCACATGCTCTTCGACCTCGCGCCATGAAACTGTCCCTCGTCTACGGCTGGGACTGCGAGCCCGAGGCCTTCTGGGCCCTCTACTTCGACCCCGAGTTCGTGGTCCGCCTCCACCTCGAGGCCCTGGGCTCGACCTCCGCCGAGGTCGTGTCGCACGAGGGCGACCTGGCGAGCGGCCTGGTGCGGACGCTCCGCTACGGTCAGCGGCCCCCCATGCCCGGACCGGTGCGCAAGATCTTCGGCGAGGAGGTCGTCACCACCGAGGTGAGCACCTACGACCCGGCCACGTCGACGACGACGTTCACGATGACGCCGGGCACCATGGCCGACAAGACGCACATCGAGGGCTGCATCGTGCTCGCCCGGGACGGCGGAGAACACGGTCGAGACATTCTCCCTCGAAGCACGGGTCAAGATCTTCGGCGCCGGTCCGATCGTCGAGCGCTTCATCGAGCACCAGGCCCGCGAGATGCAGGAGAAGGCCGTCGAGTTCATGCGGGGCGAGCTCGAGAGCTGAGCGAGCCGGCCTCCGCCAACCGCCACAGCTGCTCCGTGTCGAGGTACTCCTCGCAGGCGTCGGCGACCCGGTCGATCTGGCTCTCGCGCGCGGCGGCGTAGGACATCCCCGACGACCGCCACGTCCGGCCGCGGTGCGCGGCGACGTGGCCGAGGAACCAAGAGCGGAACCCGTCGTCCTCGAACAACCCGTGCAGCGTGGTGCCCAGGACCCGACCGGCGGTATCACGCGCGCCCGGGATGCCGTCCGCCGGGTCACCATGGAGCCAGGGTACCGAGCCCGGCAGGGGCAGGATGCGCCCATGGCGGATCTCATACCCGCGCACGGGTTCGCCGTCGGGACCCGAGGTTCCAGCCAGGCGAACGATCTTCTCGGCCTCGTAGACCGTGCGCACGGCCAGCCAGCCCAATGCGGCAGTGGCCGCCACCGGGGACTCGACGCCGGCGGGGTCGTCGATTCCCTCACCCATGATCTGGAAGCCGCCGCAGATGCCGAGGATCACCGGGGATGACGCGGCGCGCCGCAGGGTATCGAGCGCGGCCGCCAATCCGCTGTCGAGGAGCCACCGTAGGTCGGCGACCGTGGCTCTGGTCCCGCCCAGCACGACGAGGTCGGGACTCCCGAGCGCACCTGCATGGTCGACCCAGCGAACGTGGACGCCGCGCTCGGAGACGAGCGGGTCGAGGTCGGTGAAGTTGGACAGGTGGGGCAGGCGTATGGCCGCCACGTCGAGTCCGCCCGTGGCAGGCGGTGGGCCGGCAGTCCGCGCCAGGGCGAGCGAGTCCTCGGCGTCGAGCTCCAGGCCCCCCAAGTGGGGCAGGACCCCGAGCATAGGGACGCCGCAGCGGTCCTCCAGCTCTGCCGCGGCGCCAACCAAGAGCGCCGCGTCCCCCCGGAAGCGGTTGATGATGAAGCCCCGCACGAGTGAGGAAAGTTCGAGGGGAAGGATCTCGACCGTGCCGAACAGGTGTGCGAAGACCCCGCCGCGCTCGATGTCACCGACCACGACGGCGGGGATGCCGGCACGCCGGCCCAGACCGAGGTTCACCAGGTCGTGCTGGAGCAGGTTGATCTCGGCCGGGCTCCCGGCGCCCTCGCACACGACGACATCGAAACGGGCCCGCAAGGACGCCAGCGCGGCGTCGACGACTTCGACCAGCTCCTGTTTGGACCATTGGTAGCGACCGGCCTCTTCGATCCCTCTCGCCCGGCCCATGACCACGACCTGAGAGGAGTGCTCAGCCGTCGGCTTGAGCAGCACCGGGTTCATGGCGACCTCCGGCACGACCCCGGCGGCTACCGCCTGCAGCCACTGGGCCCGGCCGATCTCCCCGCCCTCCTCCGTCACCATGGCATTGAGCGACATGTTCTGCCCCTTGAACGGGGCCACCGCCACGCCACGGCGGGCGAGCAAGCGGCACAGCCCCGTCACGATGGTGGACTTGCCCGAGTCCGACGACGTGCCGCAGACCATGAGCGCTCCGTTCATCGCCCGTGTTCTACACCGGTACGGTCACTACCCCGGATCCACTTGACCGAAGGGCTCGCCAGCACACAAGGTGTGGGCCGACAAACCTTCGGTCGCTCGCCAGGGAGGCGCGCCGGACCTGACAGGTGGAGTGCGTGGACGCGAGATCGAGGCGAGCTGCCGCAAGCGGCCCGGGCTTCACCGGCTTCGGTCGACCTTTTGGGGCGTCCACGATGGCTCTGCAAAGGCGACAACGAGGGAGGTACTGACGGTGGCGATCGCCGAGGACGTAGCGGTCATTCACGACCCGGACATCGAGGACGCGTTCCACGTCGAGCAGCACGGGATCGACTTCATCCCCGAGAGCGAGCGCTGGGCCACCCCGAGGGAGATCGGCGCCATGTGGGCGGGCGCCAGCGTCCAGATCGAGTACTTCATTTACGGCGCCATCCTGATGACCTTCGGGCTGACGTTCGCCCAGGTGGTCTTCGTCATCGTCCTCGGCAACCTGTCCTACTTCTTGCTCGGGCTCTGCTCGCTGCAAGGGCCCAACGCCGGCACGACCGTCTTCGCCATCAACCGTGCCCCGTTCGGACCCAACGGCTCGCGGCCCATCTCGGTCTTCAACTGGCTGACCCAGATCGGCTTCGAGGTCGAGGGCCTCATCCTGATCGTCGGGGCCGGTCTCGTCCTCATGATCAAGGCGGGGTACCTGCCCGGCGACCCGGCCAAGGTCATCCTCGTCATCGTGGCCGTGCTCATTCAGGGCATCCTGCCCTTCCTCGGCCACGCCGCCATCGTGAAGACGCTGCGCCTGCTCGTGCTCCCCTTCGTGGTCCTCTTCGCCATCATGCTGGGCTTCGCCATCCCGCACGCCAACCTGCACGTCGTCAAGAGCAGCGGGGACTGGCAGGCCTTCACCGAGGCGCTCGCCTTCACCATCGCGCTGAGCGGCCTGGGCTGGGTCGAGAACGGCAACGACTACACCCGCTACTGCCCGACGGACACGTCGAAGAAGGGCATCGTCGGCTGGGTCTTCCTCGGGACGGCCGTACCCGAGATCCTCATCATGACGCTCGGCGCGGTGGTGGGCACTTTCGTCCTCAACATCGGGACGGGGGCCGGCGGGTTCCTCCCCTTCGCCCACCAGCACGCCATCCCGGCGTGGTTCGTCGTGGTGTTCCTCCTGTTCGCCGTCGTCCAGCTCTTCGGCATCAACAGCCTGGACATGTACTCGTCCGGCGTCACGATGCAGGCGATCGGCGTCCCGGTCAAGCGCTACCAGGCCGTCCTCATCGACTGCGTCATCGCGCTCGGCATCACGATGTGGGCCATCTTCAGCGGCTCCTTCACCGAATACCTGTCCGACTTCGTCGACCTGGTCATCGTGTGGATCGCGCCCTGGAGCGCCATCTTCCTGGTCGACTGGGCCCTCCGCCGCTACCGCTACGTCCCGAGCCAGCTGCAGAAGACGGGACGCCAGTCCCTGTACTGGCGCAGCGGCGGCATCTCCTGGCCCGCCATCATCGCCCAGGTGGTCGGCATGTACGCCGCCATCTCTGCGCTCTACGTGAACCCGACCTTTTACTTCCGCGTCCCGCCCTGGCTGAACGAGGTGACCGATCACACACAGGACGCCTCCCACTACGGCGGAGACTTCAGCATCTTCCTGGGCATGGGGGTGGCCGCGCTCGTCTACCTGGTCCTGGCCACCAAAAGCGTGCGCAAGCAGGCCGACGCGCAGGATGCGCTGCTCAGCGAGGCAGGTCTTCTCTCTGGGGTGTAGGTCGCCCGGCCTGTGGTCCTCAGTCCCAGTCCTCGACCAGGTTCCCCGAGGAGTCGGAACGGAACAGCGGCATGGCACCGAGGGAACGGACGAGGGCCGCGTCTTCCCCCAGGGCGCGCCGCCACCCTCCGCCCTCGGTCATGAGGGTCCCGATGACCACCGGCTCGGCGTCCATGCGGCGGACCAGACGGAGGGCCGACGCGAGCGAGGCACCGGTGGAGACGACGTCGTCGACCACGGCCACCCGGCGACCCCGCACCGCGCTCCACACGTGCCGGGTCCATGCGGAGCCGCTGCGGCTTGTCCGTGGTGATGGAGTAGACCGGCTCGCCCCACGTCTCGCCGAGGTGGATCTTGGGCGTCTTGTGCAGGATCACGTAGTCGTCGAGCCCGAGGGCGCGGCTGGCCTCGATGGCGAGGGGGATGCCCATGGTGGCCACGGACACGACGATCTCGGGCCGCGCCGGTCGCATCAGCTCGGCCAGCTCGCGCCCGGCTGTCTCCGCGAAGGCGACGCCCATGTCCACGCAGATGAGGAGAGCGATCGTCAGCTCGTCGGAGAGCGGGACGAGCGGGAGCTCCACCCTCTGGCTCCCCACCGTGGTCGTGTAGGTGCGATCGGCGGTCGTGGACATGGCTCTCGGCTCTGAGCCTATGTCCCAAGTTGAACCCTTCGACGGGGCGCTGGTGCGCCGGATGTTCGCCGTGGCCGTCGCGGGGGTCGCGCACCGGGGCTGGCGTCGTACGCGGTTTGGACGCATCGAGCGAATCGACGCTGAGCCGGGCTCTGCGCGGACTGAGCCCGGCGGCCCGAAGAGCGGTCCCGGCATCACCGAGACCGGGCACGATGAAGCCGGGATCGTGCAGGCCTGGAGACTCCGTGGCCCACCAGGTGGGCGTGACGGAGCAGGTCCGGCAGCTACAAACCCTGCAACCTCTGCGGGTCGGATCTAGGGTCAAGGGTCCCTTGCGTGGCCCGCGCTTCCCAACCACAATGGCCGCGTCGAAGTGCTGCGCTGGCGCACGCGTGCGCGCCGTCCGGAGAGGGACGAAGCCGAAGACGAAGAGGAGAGCGGTGGCCCGAGCAGCACCGAAGGCGACAGCGCCAGAGGGGTCCGCCGGCTCCCGACGCAGGTCCGGAGCACTCGATCCTCGGTTGCTCCACTACGCGCGGTCGACCCGTCGCTTTGTCGCGCTGTCCGTCGCCGTCGGAGGTGCGACCGCACTCCTCGTCGTCGCCCAGGCCTGGCTCATCGCAACGGTGGTCAACGCCGCCTACTTCCACCACGGCTCGCTCACTTCGTTGCGCGACCCGCTCGGCGTACTCCTCGTGGTCATCATCGGACGCGCCGTCCTGGCCTGGGCGACCGAAAGGGCGGCCCATCGGGCCTCTGCGTCGGCCAAGTCGGAACTGCGGCTCGCGGCGGCTGAGCACATCGCCGCCCTGGGGCCCACGGGACAGGAACAGCGCGACCACGGTCAGCTCACCGTGCTCGTGACAACCGGGATCGACGCCCTCGACGGGTACTTCTCCCGCTACTTGCCGCAACTCTTCCTGGCGGTCATCGTCCCGGTGACCATCATCGCCGTGGTAGCCGGAACCGACTGGATCTCGGCCGTCCTCATCGCCGTGACGATTCCCTTGATACCCATCTTCATGGGGCTGGTCGGTCTGACGACACGAGACCGCACGGCGGCCCGCATGCGCTCCCTGCAGCGTCTGGCCGGGCACTTCCTCGACGTGGTGGCCGGTCTGCCCACGCTGAAGGTCTTCGGCCGGGCCAAGGCCCAGGCCCGCGCCATCGCCGAGGTGACCGGCCGCTACCGGACCACCACGCTGGCCACCCTCAAGCTGACCTTTCTTTCGTCGCTCATTCTCGAGCTGCTGGCCACCGTCTCGGTCGCCCTGGTCGCGGTCGCCGTCGGTCTGCGGCTGCTGGACGGGAACATGTCCTTCCATGCCGCGCTCTTCGTGCTCGTCCTGGCCCCGGAGGCATACCTGCCGCTGCGCGCCCTCGGTGCCAACTTCCATGCCAGCGCCGACGGCCTGCAGGCAGCCGAGTCCGTCTTCGAGCTGTTGGAGGTGCCGACAGACCATCGCCGTAGCGGACCGGTCCGGGCGCGGAACGACAGCATCCGGATCAACGCGCTCGAGGTCACGTACCCGGGTCGCCGCATCCCCGCGCTCTCTGGCGCCGGTCTTGTCGTCGAGCCGGGAGAGACCGTCGCCCTCGTCGGCCCCAGCGGCTGCGGCAAATCGACCCTGCTCAACGTGATCCTCGGGCTGCGCGGCCCGAGTGCCGGGCAGGTCCTCCTGGGCGGGGTGGACCTGTGCGACATCGATCTCGAGGACTGGCGGGCCCGCATCGGCTGGGTGCCCCAGCGGCCCCATCTCTTCGCCCGGTCGGTGGCCGACAACGTCCGCCTGGGCCGGCCCGACGCCACCGACTGGGAGGTGTCGACCGCCCTGGAAGCCGCCGGCCTGACGACGGTCGTGGAACGTCTCCCCCATGGCGTCGACACCCTGCTCGGGGACGGCGGAACGGGGCTCTCCGCCGGTGAGCGCCAGCGCGTGGCACTGGCCCGGGCTTTCGTCCGCGACGCGTCCCTCCTTTTGCTCGACGAGCCCACGGCCAGCCTCGATGCCGAGACCGAGGCCGACGTGCTCGAGGCGGTGGCCCGGCTCACCCGGGGGCGCACCGCCCTCGTCGTGGCCCATCGCCCCGCCCTCGCCGCCCTGGCCGACCGGGTGGTCCGCCTGCCCGCACCGGTGGTGACGGCGTGAGCCGCGCCGCCGTACCCGATCGCGCGGCCGGCATCGGGCGCACGCTGCGCATCGCCCGCGTCGCCAGGGGCCGGCTGGCCCAGGCGTCGCTCCTGGGGGCCGGGGCCATCGGCGCGTCGATCGCCCTCATGGGCACCTCGGCCTGGCTCATCTCGCGGGCGGCGCAACACCCATCCGAAGCTTCGCTGACGTTGGCCATCGTGGGTGTGCAGGTCTTCGGACTCTCCCGCGGCTTCTTCCGCTACGGCGAGCGCCTCGTCGGCCACGACGCCGCCCTGCGTGTATTGGCCGACCTGCGCGTGCGCGTCTACAACCAGCTCGAGACGCTGGCCCCGGCCGGGCTGCCCCTCTTCCGCCGGGGCGACCTGGTGTCCCGCGTGGTCGACGATGTGGACTCGCTGCAGGACGTCGTGTTGCGGGTGGTCCAGCCCTTCGCCGTGGCCTGCCTGGTTGGCGCGGCCACCGTCGCCGTCATGTGGATCCTGTTGCCCGGGGCGGGCGCCGTCCTGCTGGTGGCCCTGCTCGTCTCGGCCACCCTGGTGCCCTGGTTGACCGGCCGCCTCGCCCGGAGAGAGGAGTCCAAGCAGGCCTCGGTCCGGGGTGAGCTCGGCGCGGCGCTGGTCGATCTGATCGAAGGCGCGTCGGAGCTGACCGTGATGGGTGGAACCGGCGAGCAGGTGGAACGGATCGCCGAAGCCGACCGACGCCTGCGCGCGACGGCGCGCCAGGGCGCGGGCACCACCGGCATCGGCCTCGGCCTCACGACCGCACTGGCCGGATTGGCCGCCTGGGGCGCCCTCGCGTTCGGAGTGCACGCCACGCACGCCGGCCACCTCGACGGCGCGCTGCTCGCCGTGCTCGCCCTCGTGCCGCTGGCCGCCTTCGAACTGGTTTCCCCACTGCCGGCGGCGACCCAAGCCCTGCAGCGCTGCCGGGTGGCGGCCGGCCGCGTGTTCGCCGCCACCGACGCCGCCGCACCGGTCGAGGAGCCCGAGCTCCCGCAGCCGCCGCCCGGCGGACCCCACACGTTGACCCTGCGCTCGGTGTGGGCCAGCTACCCCGGAACCGGCCGCCCGATCCTGCGCGGCGTCGACCTGGATCTCACCCCGGGACGACGGGTCGCGCTGGTCGGGCCGAGCGGGGCCGGCAAGTCGACGCTGGCCGATCTGATGGTGCGCTTCCTGCCCCTCGACGGTGGCGACGCAACGCTCGACGGCGTGCCGCTCGACCGCCTGGCGGCCGACGCGGTCCGCACGATCGTCGGGCTGGTCGAGCAGAGTCCCCATCTCTTCGCCACGACGTTGGCCGAGAACCTGCGGGTGGGACGCCGCTCGGCTGGTGACGATGAGTTGGTGGCCGTGCTCGCCCGCGTGGGTCTGGGTGACTGGCTCGCCGGACTTCCGGCCGGGCTGGCCACCAAGGTCGGACGGGCCGGCACCCGCCTCTCGGGTGGGCAACGCCGAGCGCGTCGCCGTGGCCCGCGCCCTGCTGGCTGGGTTCCCCATCCTCATCCTCGACGAACCGGCCGAGCACCTCGACCCCGCTGCCGCCGATGCGTTGACCGCCGATCTGCTCGCCCTCACCGAGGGACACTCAACCCTGTTCATCACACACCGCCTGGTCGGACTGGAGCAAGTGGACGAGATCGTCGTCCTCGACCACGGCCGCGTGGTCGAACGCGGGACCCATGGCGATCTCGTGATCGCCGGCGGCCGCTACGCCGGCCTGTGGTGGGACGAGTTGATGAACGACCGGCCCCCAGTCGAACCGCGGCCCCCCTCTGGCGAGGGGCTGACGGCCATCCTCAACGAAAGGAGCGACACTCCGTGAGCCTGGACCTCGCCCGCTGGCAGTTCGCCAGCACCAGCATCTACCACTTCCTGTTCGTGCCGGTCACCATCGGCCTCGCCTTCCTGGTCGCCCTGCTGCAGACGGCTTGGTACCGCAACGGGGACGACACCTACCGCCGGCTGGCCCGCTTCTTCGGGTCGTTGCTTCTCATCAACGTCGCCGTGGGCGTGGTGACGGGGCTCATTCAGGAATTCGAGTTCGGCATGAACTGGTCCGCCTACTCGCGCCTGGTGGGCAACGTCTTCGGGGGGCCGCTGGCCATGGAGGGCCTGGCCGCCTTCTTCTTGGAGTCGACCTTCCTCGGCATCTGGATCTTCGGCTGGAACCGTCTGTCCAAGAAAGCGCACCTGGCCTGCATCTGGCTCGTCGCCGCGGGGACCATGCTGTCGGCGGCCTTTATCATTGCGGCCAACTCGTGGATGCAGCACCCGGTCGGCTACACCACGAACAACAGCACCCACCAGCCCCAGCTCAACAACATCTGGGCCCTCTTCACCAACCCCGTCTTCCTCTGGGGCTACACCCACGTCGTTGTGGCCTCCCTCGTCACCGGCGCCGTGGTGATGCTCGCGGTGTCCGCCTGGCACCTCTACAGGAAGAACCAGGTCGATTCCTTCCGCCGCACGGCCGTCATCTCCCTCGTGGTCCTGTTGCCAGCCGTCGCCTTCAACCTCTTCGTGGGCAGCGAGCTCGGCGTCGTCGAGGGCACCTACCAACCGATGAAGATCGCAGCCGCCGAGGCGCTGTGGACGACCTGCGACAGTCACTGCCCGTTCTCCTTGTTCCAGATCGGCGGCGGCAACAACGACGAGACGCCGACCCAGATCATCGAGGTCCCCGACCTCTTGTCGATCCTGGCCACCAACCACCCCGACGGCGAGGTGCAGGGGCTCAACAACCTCAACGCCGAGTACCAGAAGGAGTACGGGCCGGGGAACTACATCCCCAACGTCTTCATTCAGTACTGGTCCATGCGGGTCATGGCGTACCTGGGCTCACTGCTCTTCCTCTTCGCGCTCTGGGGGGCCTGGCTCCTCTACCGCCACAAGCTCGATCAGTCAAAGTGGTTCCTGCGAATAACGCCCTGGGTGGTGATCCTGCCCTTCCTGATCAACACGGCCGGCTGGATGCTGACCGAGAACGGCCGGCAACCGTGGATCGTCCAAGGGCTGATGCTGACCAAGAACGGGGTCTCCTCCTCGGTCTCGGCGACGGACATCTGGATCTCCCTCGCCATCTTCTATCTGATTTTCGCCATCCTCGGTGTGGCCGACACCTGGCTCATGATCCGCTTCGGCCGCCGCTCCATCGGCGACGACCCGTTGGCCAAGATCACATCCGAAGGTGACAGCGACCCCGGCGGCCCCGGCAGCACCAGCAGCACCTCAGTCCCCGACGCCGAGTTCGACTCGTCCCACGAGGACGAGGACGACCTCGCCCTCGTCTACTAGGAGATCGACATGGGAGGATTCAATCTCGGCGACGTCTGGTTCGTCATCGTGGCCTTCGTCTGGGCCGGTTTCTTCGTCCTGGAGGGATTCGACTTCGGAGTCGGCATGCTGCACTCGTTCATCGGGCGCAACGACGTGGAACGCCGCGTCATCGTTAACACGATCGGTCCGGTCTGGGACGGCAACGAGGTGTGGCTGATCGTGGCGGGGGCGGTGATCTTTGCCGCTTTCCCGGGCTGGTACGCCACCTGGTTCTCGAGCCTCTACCTGGCCGTGGTGATCCTGCTGGCCGCCTTGATGGCCCGCGGCGTCTCCTTCGAGTACCAACGCAAGTTCGACGATCCCCGCTGGCGCAGCGCCTGGCGCTGGGCCCTCACCGTGGGCAGCGCGCTCATTCCGCTCCTCGTCGGAGTGGCCCTGGGCGATCTGCTCCACGGCCTGCCCATCAACAGCTCCCATGAGTTCACCGGCAACTTCGTCGACCTGCTGACGCCCTTCGGACTGTGGTCGGGACTCACCTTGCTGGTGCTCTCGCTCCTCATGGGCTCCACCTACCTCACGCTGAAAACGACCGGCGAGATCCACGAACGTGCTCAGAGGGCGTCGGCCGCCATCGGTGGCGTGGCCGTTCTCGTCACCTTCGGCTTCTTGACCTGGATCCACGTCGGCCTCAGCACGGGCTTTGTCCCCAAGCCGATGGAGGCGCTGAGCCTGTTCGCCGTGATCGCTGCCGCGTGGACGGCGCAGGCCAAGGCGGAGGGGTGGGCCTTCACGGCGGCCGCCCTGGCCATGGCCGCCACCGTGTGGTCCCTCTTCTCCGAGCTTTACCCCCGGGTCATGATCTCGAGCACCAACACGGCCTACAACCTCACCATCGCGAACTCGGCGAGCCCCTCGTACTCGCTGAAGGTGATGACGGTGATCGCGGTCATCTTCCTCCCCCTCGTCATCGTGTACCAGTCCTGGGCCTATCACATCTTCAAGAAGCGCCTCTCGGTGCCCAGGGTCGGGGGTGACGAGAGCGAGCACGCGTCGACCTCCACAACCGCTGAGACGCCATAGGCGGGCCGGGACCACTCGCCGACGGCCGGGCCGAGTATCGACCGGGCGGAAGGCTTGGAATTGCCTGAGAATCGGCGCACGGCTCCTATTCGCAGCTGACGACAGTCGACCGGAGCGCGCGAGACGGCCACAATGGGGGCGGTGGAGGAAAGTCGAAGCGCAAGGAGGGCCCTGTCCAGAGGAGTCGTCGTCGCACTTGTCCTTCTCGGCCTCCTCCTGAGCCACCGAGTGAGGCGGCGTCGGGCCCTGGCGAAGTGAGTGCCTCCGCCATCACCGTGCGAACTTCGGATCTACCTGGCCCAACGGAGTTCCTCTCGCGACGCCTTGATCGGCAACTTTCCCCAGGCGTTCACCGACCTGGCGCTCATTGCCGCTGCGCTGAACCTCGATCGACAGCTCGAGGGTCTGTCGGTCGCCGACTGGGCCAGTAGGTAGAGAGGCGGGAAAAAAGAGCCGTGTCCAACTCCGTCGAAACACAGAGGATGGCTCCGTCTCTGCGGCGCATGCTGCTTCCGCTTGCCCTGGCCCAATTCATCTGCAGTTTCGCTGGTTCCAACATGAACGTCATGATCAACGACATCAGCCAGGATCTGCACACCACGGTCCAAGGCGTTCAGATCGCGATCACCCTGTTCTTGTTGGTCATGGCCGCACTCATGATCCCGGGCGGGAAGCTCACCGATCGATGGGGACGAAAGCGCTGTTTCACGATGGGCCTTTCCATCTATGCGGTCGGCGCAGTGCTCAGTGCCGTCGCCCCCGGCTTGGGGGTCCTTATCCTCGGCAATTCGATCCTCGAAGGCGTGGGCACCGCCCTCCTCATTCCCCCCGTCTACATCCTCACCACCATGCTCTTCCACGATCTGCGGTCCAGAGCCCAGGCGTTCGGCATCATCAGCGGCATGGGTGGGATCGGCGCCGCTACCGGTCCCCTGATCGGGGGGTTCATCACGACGACCATCACGTGGCGCGCTGCCTTCGTGTTTCAAGCCATCGTGGTCCTCCTCATCGTCCTCCTCAGTCGCCGCATTCACGATCCGCTGCCGGCCGATCCCACTCGGCCGTTCGACACGGTCGGAGCGATCCTGTCGGCGGTTGGCCTGGTGACACTGGTCGTCGGGATCATGGCGGCCGACAACAACCTTGTTCTGTGCGCGCTCCTCATCGTCGCCGGGGCGCTCATCATCTTCGGCTTCTTCGCCTGGGTCCGGAGCCGTGAACGTGTCGGGAGGGAGGCGCTGCTCTCGACCAAGCTCTTTCGCAACCGCACGTCGAACCTCGGACTGGTGACGCAGAACGTGCAGTGGCTCATGCTCATGGGAACGTCGTTCGTCGTTTCCGCCTATCTCCAGGTCGTTCGGCACTACAGCGCGATCAAGACCGGTGTGATCTTCACCGCGGCGACCCTGGGCATCTTGGTGTCCTCGCTTGCCGCCGGTGCGCTGGCGAAGCGCTTCCAGCAGCGGACGTTGATCCTGGTCGGGTTCGTGACCACCATCGCAGGCGTGGTCTTCCTGCTGCTGATCGTCAAGCACTCGCCGAGCGAATGGGCCTTCGCTCCCGGGCTGCTGCTCATCGGGCTGGGCCTCGGGGTGATGCTCACCCCCTCGGTGAATGTGGTCCAGTCCGCCTTTCCCGAGGACCAACAGAGCGAAATCTCAGGACTGTCCCGCTGCGTGTCGAACCTGGGCTCGTCACTGGGTACCGCGATTGCCGGCACCATTTTGATATCCGGACTGACCGACCCGACGCGGTCTTACGCCCTTGCCATGATCGTGGTCGCAGCTGTCGGGTTTATCGGCCTTGGGGTCACGCTGTTCCTCCGCAATCCGGTGCCGGCGTCGGCGTCGGCGTCGGCGAGCTAACGGGCTCACGAGCTCACGAGCGTCGATCTGGGCCCGGCAGCGTGCACGACGAACTGATCAAGAGCTCAGCAAAGGCCAACTTCTTTGCCGAGGTGAAGGCCTCGTGAGCCGTGGGGTTGGCGGACCGGGACGATGGTGGGTGATGCAACGGAATTGATGACGCCATGGAATTGCACGTCGCGAGGCTGAGCGCACGGCAAGAGGCGATGCCAAGCTAGGACCATGGCCGATGGCACCGAAGGAGGTTCGGGCTCATCTGAAGCCCGCACCGAGTCGGTTTCGACGAGGCGGGGACGGCGTCGGGCGGCGAGCATCTACGGCACGATCGTGACAGCGGCTGTTATCGCCGCCGGCGGGAATCAACTGAAGAGTGCACAGTTAGCGGTGACCGTCGTCGTCACACTCATTGTGTATTGGCTCGCCGAGCAGTACGCCGAACTGCTCGGCGCACACACTCACGACGGCCGGCTACCGAGTGCCCGCCTCATCCGATCTTCTCTGGCGGAGGCTTGGCCGATGGTCACCGCGTCCTTCTTGCCAGTGGCATCAATCGGCGTCGCTGTCCTCTTTGGGGCATCATCGTCGAACGCGGCCCAAGCCGCTCTCATCGTGACCGTTGTGCTCCTGATCATGCACGGCGACAGCGCAGGGCGAGCAGCCGGCCTGCGAGGCAAGCAGCGAATCATCGTTACCCTCATCGCGGGGCTCCTGGGTGTGGCGATGGTGATCCTCAAATCGGTCCTCCAACATCATCACTACTAGGAGTGAAGATCGTTCGACGGCGCGGGCAAGCTCTTCCTTCAATCCCAACGGCACGAGTACCCAGTGCCCATGAGGGCTGGCAGCGACGGCACGCGCTCGAAGACTTCATAACCCAGCCAAGCGCTGGGAAAAAGCTGGGAAATTGAGTGAGAAATCCCCGTAGCGCTCGCCTCGTCATTGGAGTACCTTTCGGTCGGATACCGGTCGCTGAGCCAAGAAGGGGGCCACACGATGGCGAACGAAACGGAGGCCCTGGGCCCGATCAGTTATCTGATCGTCGAGTTCCCCGGCAACAAGATGACGGGCGAAGGATTCGCGTCCCTGCTCGACCTCGTCGACCGAGGTGTCATTCGGATCCTCGATCTCATGTTCGTGGCTCGCGACTCCGATGGCTCCATGCGAGCGCTCGAGCTCCAGGACATCGACCGCGACGGAAAGTTCGACCTGGCGGTCTTCGCGGGTGCGTCGTCGGGACTGCTGGGCGAGAGCGATCTCACTGAGGCGGCGTCGGTGATCGAACCGGGATCCTCAGCCGGGATCTTGATCTTCGAGAACCGCTGGGCGACGCCGTTCGTACAGGCATTGCGTCGTGGCGAGGCCGAGCTTGTCGCCGCCGGCTACATCCCCCAGGACGACCTGGTCGCAGCTCTCGACGCAGCCGAAGGCTGATTCACAAAGAGCTGATCGAGCGAAGAAAGGACAGTCCATGCCACTTCTCCGAGGTATCGCACGCACCGCAGCCATAGCCGGAACAGCCACTGCCGTGTCGAACCGTGTCTCGCGTCGGCAACAAAATCGCTGGGCACAACAGGAGCAACAGCAGTATCCGCAACAACCGCAGTACGCCCCTCAGCCAGCGCCGGCGCCAGCACCGGCACCTGCGCCAGACCCGATCGCGCAGCTGAAGGACCTCGCTGAGCTCAAGTCACAGGGCATTCTCACCGAGGCCGAATTCGAGGCTCAGAAGGCGAAGGTCCTCGGGTCCTGAACCGGCACCGAATCGGGCACGGCTGTGCCCATTGCAATCGCACAATGACACAAGGAGGATAAATGCTTCTCGCCAGCTACCAGTACCCGATCCTCGATTTCTTCCTGACGATGCTGTACTTCTTCCTTTTCGTCATCTGGATCTGGCTTCTGATCATGGTGTTCGTCGACATCTTCCGCAGCCACGACATGGGTGGCTGGGGCAAGGCGCTCTGGGTGATCTTCATCATCATCTTGCCGTTCCTCGGCGTCTTCGTGTACCTGATCGCTCGGGGCGGCAAGATGCACGAGCGGGCGGCAACCGAGGCCGCCCAGCAGCAGAAGACATTCGACGACTACGTCCGCCAGACGGCAGGAGCGAGTGGCGGCAACGCTGCCGACCAGCTGACCAAGCTGGCCGATCTCAAGTCGCAGGGCGTCATCACCGACGCCGAATTCCAGGACCAAAAGGCGAAGATCCTGTCGTCCTGAACCGCCAGCAATGGGACCCGGGCTTCGCTCCATGGGTAGGCCCGGAACCAGACCGTTCAGGAGAATGCCGTCTCGTTGTGTGCCGTCCCGCCGGGCCGCGCGGGTCAGGCCTCCCCGACGGCCGCGATGGCGGCCTCGAGCGTGGGGTAGAAGCGGTCACGATCGAGTGTCTCGAAGAGACCATAGCGACGAACCAGATCCTGGAGCCGGGTGCGCATCTCCACGAAAGCCATATGGATGCCCGCGGCGTTGAGCTCACGATCGAGTTGCTCGAGCATCCTCGCTGCCGAAACGTCGACGTCGGTCATCGCCTCGCACTGGACGACCACCCACGACGGATGGCGGTCGGCGACGATGTGACGGATCTGGGTCCTGAAGGCTGAGCAGTTTGCGAAGAACAGCGGGGCCTCCCAGCGGTAGACCACGATCCCCGGCACTTGGTGCGCCGCGGGGTACCGCTTGACGCTGTGCCATCCTTCCAGGCTCTCCACCTGGCCCAGCACGGCGCCATGGGGTTGCCAGCTGCGGCGGAAGAACAGCAGCACGGCCAGCACGACGGCGATGACGATTCCCGGCAGGACCCCGAACACGATCACGCCGAGGCTGGCGACCACCGAGAGGACCAAGGCGCTCTTTCTGACCCGGGAGTAGCGGACCAGGGCCTCGAGGTCGAGCAGGGAGAGGGCGGCGGCGATCAGCACGGCGGCCAGAGCGGACTGGGGAAGGTCGGCCAAGAGGGAGTTGAAGAACAGCAGCAGTGACACGACGATGCCCGCGCCGACCAACGACGCCAGTTGGGACTTCGCCCCCGCCTGCTCGACGACCGCTGTACGCGACCCGCTGGTCGACACCGCGAAGCCTTGGAGGAGGCCCGCGGCGAGGTTGGCCGCTCCGATACCGATCATCTCCTGGTCGGGATCCACCTCCTCACCACGGCGTGCTCCGAAGCTCGAGGAGGTGGCGATCGTGTCTGCCAGCGATACGAGCGTGATCCCCACGGCCGCGACCATCAAGGGTCCGACATCGGCGAACCTCGTCCAGGGGAGCGAGGGCCGGGGGACCCCCTGGGGGAGCGTTCCCACGGTCGATACTCCGTGCGCGTGCAGGTCGAAGAGGGCGGAGACAACGGTGGCCGCCACGATACCCACGAGGACTGCAGGGACGACTTTGGTGAATCGGGACAGCACCAACAAGATCGCCAGGACCCCCAGGCCGACCACGAGTGCTGCCCCGACGGTGCCGTCGAGCCCGAGCACGAAGGCCTTGACCTCGGGACCGAAGCCCTCGGCGTCGGTCGAGAATCCGAAGAGCTTGGGCAACTGGCCCACAATGATGATGAGGGCGAGACCGTTCATGTAGCCGACCTGCACTTCACTCGAGAGCAGGTCGGCGACGAAGCCGAGCCGACCGATCCCCAACCCGATCTCGATGAGTGCGACGATGACGGCGAGCATCCCGGCCAGCGCGATGGCTCGATGCACGTCGCCACCCGCCAGCAGTGGCATAAGGGCGGCGAAGATCATGGGCGACATCGAAGAGTCCGGACCGAGGACCAGGATCCGGGACGGCCCGAAGACCGCATAGCCGACGAGGCACCCGATGGACGTGTACAGGCCGGTGACGGGCGGGAGCCCGGCCAGCTCCGCGTAGGCCAATCCCTGAGGCACGAGGATGGCGGCGAGCACGACGCCTGCGACGACGTCGGACCGCGCCCATCTCCGGTCGTAGGTCCGAACGGCCCTGAGTCCCGGTATCCACCTGGCTATCCCCGAAGGGCTCTCGTCCACCGTGCCCCCGATTCATTGGTGATCCTCGGCCATGTCACGCCGCTCGGCCCGAACCTACAATGCGGTGAAGATAGAAGACCAGGGAATGGTGCACGGTGATGGCCACAACCCAGCGGCATCGGAGACCTCGTCGTCCCAGCGACACGAGCACGAGAGGACCCGGTGACGTGCACCTGGGCCGGAGAGCGGCGACACCACATGGGTGACTCGAGTCGCACCGTTCCGGCTCGACCGCGAGCCTCGCCATCCTCTCGCTCGTCGCGGTGCTGCTGCTGGCTGTCGCGGCTGATCGGCTTCCTGGTTCGCAACGGCGTGTACGTCGTGGCTCGGAGCGGCCGGCTTCGCGCTCGGCGTCGCCGGTGGATGGTGGGCGATCACAAAGAGGGCGCCTCGCCGCGGATTTGGAGTCATCGCGATGGTCGTGGGCGCGGCCGTGCTGGTCGCCGCTTTGCTCGGGGCCGGAAGCGAGGACTGGGCGTCGTTCGTCCGAGCCGTCATCTGCCTGGTGCTCCTCGCCATCGCCGTTCTGGCGGCGCGGGCGGCGTTGGCCGCCAGCCTTCGGACCACCGCCGCCGGTCAGGTGCACCGCGTGAGCCGGCCCGCGCACCCCGTCCTGCTGTGCAACCCGTGGTCGGGTGGCGGGAAGGTCGAGAAGTTCGACCTGGTGGACTTGGCCTCCTCACTCGGGGTCGAGACCGTGATGCTCGACCACGGGCTCGACCTCGCCGAGCTGGCCCGAGACGCCATCGCCCGGGGCGCCGACTGCCTGGGCATGGCCGGTGGAGATGGCTCACAGGCACTGGTGGCCTCCATCGCGGTGGAGCACGATCTTCCCTTCGTGTGCGTCGCCGCGGGAACGCGGAACCACTTCGCCCTCGACCTCGGGCTGGACCGCGGCGACCCCCGCCAGAGCGTGTACGCCTTCCGCGATGCGATCGAGCGCCGGGTCGACTATGCGACGGTGAACGACCGGTTCTTCGTCAACAACGTCTCGTTGGGCGTCTACGCCACCATCGTCCAGCAGGAGGGCTATCGAGAAGCCAAAGCGGCCACGACGCGGCAGCTCCTCCCCGAGCTGCTGGGCGATGCCACAGGAGCCGTTCGATCTGTCGTTCCTGACGCCCGACGGCACCGAGGTCGACGGATCCTTCCTCGTCATGGTGTCGAACGACCCCTACGTGCTCGCGGCGTCGCCCAGCACGTCCCAACGCCTCCGTCTCGACACGGGGCAACTCGGTGTGTTCGCCGTGACCGCGGCGACGGGCACCCAGGCTGCCGAGGTCGTCACCCTGGCCCTGGCCGGCCAGGGATCACGCAGCGGGCACGCCTTCGAGTTCAGCTGTGAGACGTTCGAGATCAGGTCCCGCTCGGGCAGGGCGTACGCCGGCGTCGATGGCGAGGCGCTCGAACTTGAGACGCCCATGACCTTCCGCAGCGCACCCACGGGGCCTGCGCATGCTCGTGCCGGAGGGCAACATCGAGATCGCGCTGAGGCGCCAATCCCGCGGGGTGCACGTCCACGACCTCGTCCGCCTGGCTCAGGGCGCGCCGCCCGGTTAGGCGCCGTCTCGATACCTATCAGAACCGCATCGGCACCTCGTGGAGATGTGCGCGCGGCTCTCGGTAGTCTCCTTCCTTTTGGCGCGGCGGCAGGGCCACGTGCGCGTGCTCTTCGCGCTCGTAGGGGACCATGTCCAGGATGTGGCTGATGATGTTGAGGCGGGCCCGGCGCTTGTCGTCTGAGTTGGCCACGTACCACGGCGCAGTCTCGGTGTCCGTGGCGGCGAACATGGCGTCGCGTGCCCTGGAATAGTCGTACCAGCGGCCGTAGGACTTGAGGTCCATTTCTGTGAGCTTCCAGGTCTTGCGGCCGTCGTTGATGCGAGAAGCCAGGCGACGCGTCTGCTCCTCCTGGCTGACCTCGAGCCAGTACTTGAGCAGGATCACACCCGAGTCCACGATTGCCTGCTCGACGACAGGAACGAGCTGGAGGAACCGGGCCGTCTCCTCTTCGGTACAAAAGCCCATGACCGGTTCGACCCCGGCGCGGTTGTACCAGCTTCGGTCGAAGATCACGACCTCACTTCCAGCGGGAAGGTGGGGCACATAGCGTTGCATGTACATCTGCGAGCGTTCACGTTCGTTGGGAGCGGGCAGTGCGACGACCCGGAAGACTCGGGGGCTTACCCGCTCGGTGAGCCGCTTGATCACGCCGCCCTTTCCCGCGGTATCCCGGCCTTCGAACACGATGCACACCTTGGCGTCTTCCCGCACGATCCAGCGCTGCAGGTGCACGAGCTCGACCTGTAGGCGCCCGAGTTCCTCTTCGTACTCTTTGCGTCGCATCTTGGTGGTTGGCACTGCCCCGCTATGTCAGACCCCGGCTCCCCCGACCGCGGTCCTGGTGGATCAGAGGCCCGGACTGCTCTGCATGATGCCGCCGTCGGCAAAGATGGTCGTCGCCGTGACGTAGCTGGCACCGTCGCCGGCCAGGAACGCCACCACCGAGGCGATCTCCTCGGGTTCGGCCATACGCCCGATCGGGATGGCGCTGTCGAGTTTGGCCAGCGCCGCCGGGTCGTTGACCGTCTGCGCGTTGATCGGCGTGTTCACCGCACCGGGCCCGACGCCGACGACGCAGATGTTGTGGGGGGCGAGCTCCACACCCGCCGTCCGCGTCAACATGCGCATGCCGCCCTTCGAGAGGCAATAGGCGGTGTTGCCGGGCATGGGCCAGTCCTCGTGGACCGACGTCATGTTGATGATGCGTCCGCCCCCGCCCTGGGCGATCATCTGCTTGGCCGCCAGCTGGGTGCCGAAGAACGCGCTCTTCAGGTTCACCGCGATGACCTTCTCGAACTGCCCCTCGGTGGTGTCGAGCACCGAGGTCCGCGTCTCAATGCCGGCATTGTTGACCATGACGTCGAGGCGCCCGAAGTTCGAGACCGCCGTGTCGATCATGCGCTGGAGGTCCTCGATCTTGGAGACGTCGGCCTCGACACCCACCGCCGCCTCTCCCAGGCTGGCGATCTTGCGCTCCAGCTCCTCCTCCGCCTGCGGGTTGGAGACGTAGTCGATCACGACCTTGGCCCCCTTCTCGGCGAGGGCCAGCACCACCGCGGCGCCGATCCCCGTGTTCCCGCCGGTGACGATGGCGACCTTGCCCTCCAGCTCCTCAGCCATGTCGGTACCTCCGTCCCCGCGCCACGCGCGGTCTCGAACGATCAGCCGTACGCTATCGAACCCGCTCGGGCGTCGAGAAGGGTCTTTGGTCACCCCGTCCCGTTCGGCCATGCCGTTCACTCATTTGTCACCCGCCATGAGCACGCGCCCCCCGGGATCACCCGCCCCGGGACCAGTGGCCCGACACGACGGCTCCGCGTGTGTCTAGCATCGGGACCGTGACCGAAGACGCCGCCACTGACGTTCTGGCTGAGAGCTTTCCCGCGATCGCCGACTATGGGTTCCTCTCGGACTGCGAGAACAGCTGTCTCGTGGCCCCGGACGGCTCCGTCGAGTGGCTGTGCCTGCCGCGGCCCGATTCCCCCAGCATCTTTGGCGCCCTGCTCGACCGCACGGCCGGCAACTTCCGCTTCGGGCCCAGCGGCACCCACGTGCCGCACCACCGGCGCTACGTCCCCGGGACCATGGTGCTCGAAACCACGTGGCACACCCCGACGGGCTGGCTGCTGGTGGAGGACCTCTTGGTCGATCGAGCCGGTGACGGACGGGACACGGAGAGCCGACTACCGCCGGGCGCCGGGCGACGCCGCCGCCACGGGCACCCTCCTGCGACTGGCCACCTGCATCGAAGGCCACGTCGAGGTCGAGGTCAACGCTGTGCCCATCTTCGAATACGGAGTCCAGACGGGCATGTGGGACTACGACGGGGACGGCTACGAGGTCATGACGGTCCGCCCACCGCCCGGCGACCCGGTGCTCACCGTGTCCTCCAGCCTCCGCCTGGGCGCGGCCGGCGCCCGCTGCTACGGCCGCTCGACGCTGGACCAGGGGGAGACGGCCTTCGTCGCGCTGTCCTGGGCCGGCCACCGGCCGGTCGACGTGGAGGACGCGGAGGCCCAGCTCGCCGCCACGGTCACCTACTGGCGGGACTGGCTCTCCAACGGCAATTTTCCTGACCACCCCTGGCGCAGCTACATCGAGCGCAGCGCGTTGACGCTCAAGGGACTGAGCTACGCGCCCACCGGCGCCATCATGGCGGCGTCGACGACCTCGCTGCCCGAGACGCCCGGCGGGGCGCGCAACTGGGACTACCGCTACACCTGGATCCGTGACTCCTCCTTCATGCTGCGCTCGCTCTACCGGCTCGGGTTCGACTGGGAGGCCCTCGAGTACTTCGCCTTCGTGCTCGAGGCGGTGGCCGGCAGTGGCGACTTCAACCTGCAGATCATGTACGGCATCGACGGTCGCAAGGACCTGACCGAGCAGACCCTCGACCACCTGTCGGGCTGGCGGAATTCGCGGCCGGTGCGGGTGGGCAACGGCGCCTGGGACCAGCACCAGAACGACGTGTGGGGCATGATCCTCGACGCCGTCGACATCCACCTCCGCCAGGGCGCGGCGCAGATCGTCAAGCCGGTGTGGGAAGGGCTGGCGAGCCTGGTCGACAACGCCATCGCGCATGCGGGCGATCCCGATCAGGGCATCTGGGAGATCCGCGGCGATCCCGAGCACTTCACGGCCTCCAAGGTGCTGTGCTGGGTGGCCATGGACCGGGGCGCCGATCATGGCGCGGGCCCGCCAGGACAACGACCGGGCCGAGCAGTGGCGCAAGGCGGCCGACGACCTGAAGGCAGAGATCCTCGACCAGGGCGTCGACTCTCGGGGCCGCTTCCGCCAGCAGTACGGCAACGAGGAGCTGGACGCGTCGCTCCTGCTGATTCCGATCCTCGAGTTCCTACCACCGGACGACGAGCGTGTGCGGGCCACCGTGCTCGCCATCGCCGACGAGCTGACGGAGGACGGGCTGGTCCTGCGCTACAAGGTGGACACGACCGACACCGGCTTCGAGGGCAAGGAGGGCACGTTCACCATCTGCTCGTTCTGGCTGGTCACCGCGCTCGCCATGATCGGCGAGCAGGAGCGGGCCCGGTCACTGTGCAACAAGCTACTCGCCTTCGCCGGTCCGCTGCAGCTCTACGCCGAGGAGATCGATGCCACCACCGGCGAGCACCTGGGCAACTTCCCGCAGGCCTTCACCCACCTTGCCCTGATCGACGCCGTCGGTCGTCTCATCGAGGTCGACCGAGGTGCTGGTCCGATCTAGAGATCGCGGGCCGGATCGCGCCCAACCCTGACAACCAAGCACAGCCGGCGCGCCACGAAGCGCACGCCGTTAGGAGGTCCTTCCATGGCCGAGCACTACGACGTCATCATCATCGGCACGGGCGCGGGGGAGGGACCCTGGCCCACACCCTGGCCCCCTCGGGCAAGCGGATCCTTCTGCTGGAGCGGGGCGGCTTCTTGCCGCGGGAGAAGGAGAACTGGGATCCCGAGTCCGTCTTCATCAAGGGTCGCTACGTCTCGCCCGACTCGTGGCAGGACAAGGAGGGCAAGGAGCTCCAACCGGGGGTCCACTACTACGTCGGGGGAGCGACAAAGCTCTACGGCGCCGCGCTCTACCGCCTGCGACCGGGAGATTTCGGCGACCTCACACACGCCGACGGTGTCTCCCCCGCCTGGCCCGTCTCCTACGAGGAGTTCGAGCCGTGGTACACGAAGGCGGAGTGGCTCTACCAGGTCCACGGCAAGCACGGAGAGGACCCGACCGAAGGTGCCTGGAGCCGCCAGTACCCCTGGCCGGCCGTCAGCCACGAGCCCCGCATCCAGCAGATCCACGACGACCTCGAGAAGGCCGGCTACCACCCCTTCAACGCGCCCTGCGGTGTCCTCCTCGACGAGGCCAACCCCCCGACCAGCGCCTGCATCCGCTGCACCTGGTGCGACGGCTACCCGTGCCTGGTGCATGCCAAGGCCGATGCCGAGACCATCGCGGTCCTGCCGGCACTGCAGCACCCCAACGTCACCCTGTTGGTGGACCACGAGGTGACGCGCCTGCAGACCGACGCCGGCGGCCGCACGGTCACCGGCGTGATCACCCAGCACGGGAGCGCCGAAGAGGTCTTCGCCGCCGACATCGTGGTGGTCTCGGCCGGGGCCACTAACAGCGCCCGGTTGCTGCTGTCCTCGGCGAGTGACGCCCATCCCAACGGGTTGGCCAACGGCTCGGACCAGGTCGGGCGGAACTACATGTTCCACAACTCCAAGGCCGTCGTGGCGCTGGCCGCGGAGCCCAACGAGACCGCCTTCCAGAAGACGCTCGGACTCAACGACTTCTACTTCGGCGGCCCCGACTTCGACTTCCCGCTGGGCAACATCCAGATGGTCGGCAAGTCCAACGCCGAGGCCATGAAGGGGGAGGAGCCCCACCTCACCCTGCTCGCGCCGCACTGGAGCCTGGCCGACGTCTCCGCCCACGCCGTGGACTTCTGGCTCACCACCGAGGACCTCCCGCGGCCCGAAAATCGGGTCACGCTCGACGGCGACGGCAACGTGCACCTGGCCTACACGTCGACCAACGACAAGGAGGCCGACCGTCTCTACGGCGAGCTGAAGAAGATCCTGAACCACGTCGGCATGGCCTCCCACCACGTGCTGCACAAGAACTTCTACATGTCGATGGACATCCCGGTGGCCGGTGTGGCGCACCAGGCGGGCACCTGCCGCTTCGGTAGCGACCCGCACACATCCGTTCTCGATCCGAACTGCAAGGCGCACGAGGTCGACAACCTCTATGTGGTCGACACGAGCTTCTTCCCCAGCATCGGCGCGGTGAACCCCGCGCTGACCGCCATGGCCAATGCCATCCGCGTCGGCGAGCATCTGACCGAGCGTCTGGCCTGAGCCCCCTCAGCGGGCGAGAACGCGGTGAGCACACGGGCGGAGACCTCGACGGTCTACGCCGCCGGACTCGTCCAGGGCGTTGCTCTCGTCACCTTCCCCGCCGCCAGCACCATCTTCACCAGCCCGTCGCACTACGGGCTGTCCACCACGCAGTACGGCAGCATGTTCCTGCCGCAGGTGGTGACGGCCATCACGGCCTCGCTGCTCGCCGGGCGCCTGTCCCGGCGGTTCAGTCTCAAGCGTGTCTTCCTGGCCGGGCTGCTGGCCGACCTGGTGTCGATGGGCCTGCTCGTCACCAGCCAGTTCTTCACCCACACCCAGGCGCTGGCCTATGCCCTCCTCCTGGCGGCCACCGCGGCGCTCGGTGTCGGCTTCGGTCTGGTGGTGCCGGCCATCAACACGTTCACGGCCGCCTTCCATCCCGACGCCGTCGACACGTCGATCCTCACCCTCAACGCACTCCTCGGGCTCGGCACCGCGCTGGCGCCCCTGTTCGTCGCCCTCTTCGTCGGGCTGGGCGCGTGGTGGGGGCTGCCGATCATGTCCAGCGTCCTCCTGGTAGGTCTGTTCGCCGTGAGCGCGCGGCTGCCCCTCCACCCGGCCGGCACGGAGGCGTCGCCCCGCGCTGCGGTGAGCCCGGCGCGCGCTCGCCCGTGCCCCGACGTTTTTGGCTCTTTGCTCTCTTCGCCGTCTTCTACGGCATCTGCGAGACGATGAACGGGAACTGGTCACAGACGCTGATGTCGAACCTGGGCGCCTCGGCCACGACCGCCTCACTCGCCCTCACGACGTTCTGGGTCATGGTCACCGTGGGCCGCGTCCTCTTCTCCGTGGCCCAGCGGGTGTTTCCGACTCCGCGTACCTACCACGTGCTCCCCTTCGTGCTCGTCGGCGCCTTCGTCCTGATCGCCATCTTGGCGAAGGGATCGACGGCCCTCGGAGTACTCGTCTTCGGCGTCGCCGGTCTCGGCTGCTCGGCCCTTCTCCCGCTCACCATCAGCTTCAGCCAGGAGCAACTCGTCGCCATGTCGTCCACGGTGGCCGGGGCCGTCATCGCCTTCTACCAACTCGGCTACGGCATTGCCGCCTTCGGTGCCGGGCCGTTGCAGGCCGCGGGCGTCAGCCTCTCCACCATCTTCGGGGTGACGGCGGCGGTCGCCCTCGCCATGGGCGGTCTGGCCTTCGTCCTCGCCCGGCGCCACCACCGGGTGTCGCACCTCCACCCGCGCCCCCCGCTCACCGCCGGCCTCGGGACCGGGTGATGTCCGAACTCGTACGCTGGAGGAGTCATCGTCCGCCTCCGTTCCGAAAGGAGTCATCGTGAGCACAACCCATCGTCACCACGTCGTCGTCGTCGGTGGCGGCTTCGGCGGCCTGCCCGCCACCCGCCTGCTCTCCGGCGCCGACGTCGACGTCACGCTCATCGACCAGCGGAACCACCACCTGTTCCAGCCACTCCTCTACCAGGTGGCGACCGGCATCCTCTCGCCCGGCGAGATCTCGCCCGTGCTGCGGCACCTGCTGCGCAAGAAGAAGAACGTGCGAGTCGTCCTGTCCAAGGTGACCGGGTTCGACCTCGAGCGGCGGGTCGTGCACACGACATCGCTTCCGGGCGCAACCAGCGAGTACGCCTACGACAGCCTCATCGTTGCGGGGGGCGCCGGGCAGTCGTACTTCGGCCACGACGAGTTCGCGCTGATCGCCCCCGGTATGAAGACGATCGACGACGCCATGGAGCTGCGGCGCCGTGTGTACGGGGCTCTCGAGCTGGCCGAGACGCTGAGCGATCGTGAGCTGCAGAAGTTCTGGATGACCTTCGTGATCGTCGGCGCCGGGCCGACAGGGGTCGAGCTGGCCGGGCAGATCCGCGAGCTCGCCTACCGCAGTCTCGGGCGCGACTTCCGCAACATCGAGCCCGCGACGGTCCGGGTCGTCCTGGTCGACGGGGGCAGGGAGCCGCTGGCCAACTTCGGCGGTCGGCTCTCGGGGCGTGCCTCCACCGAGCTCGAGAAGATGGGCGTCGAGCTGCGAATGGGACTGCGCGTCGTCGGTGTCGATCCCTTCGGGGTGGACACCGAGAGCGCGGAGGGCGACAAGGGGCGCTTCGACTGCGGCACCGTCATCTGGGCCGCCGGCGTTCAGGCCTCACCGCTGGCCGGCATGCTGGCCGAGGCCACCGGGGCCGAGACGGACCGCGCCGGCAGGATCGCCGTGCTGCCCGACCTCAGCCTGCCCGGACATCCTGAAGTCTTCGCCGTCGGCGACATGGCGGCCATCAACAACCTTCCCGGCCTCTGCGAGGTGGCCATGCAGGGCGGACTGCACGCCGCCAACACGATCAAACGCCGGCTCAAGGGGCAGCGACAGCGCGCCCTTCAAGTACCGCGACCTCGGGAGCGCCGCCGCCATCGGTCGCTTCAAGGCGATCGTGAACGTGCGGCGACTGCGCCTCAGCGGGTTCCCCGGATGGGTGGTGTGGCTGTTCGTGCACCTGGCCTTCCTCAACGGCTTCGGCCACCGCTTCACTGCGCTGTGGCGGTGGGGCCGCTCCATGGTCGGGAGCGCCCGCCCCGAGCGCGTCTTCAGTGTCGGGCATACCGGCGGAGACCTGAGCCTGCCCGACGACGTGAAGGCCAAGATCATGCCCAAGCCCTTCCCAGTCCTCGAGGACCAGATGGGGTGGGCCGACGTGATCTCTCGTGTCGCAGCGCCCGCGGCGCCGGACGGCCGTGGTTCCGGAGAGGGAGGACCCGCACCGGCGTGAACCGTCAGACGCGCCAACCGGGGCCAACTACATTCCTCGGATGATCCTCGATCGATTCCTCGTCACCGACCAGGTGGCCATCGTCACCGCCAGCGGGCGCGGCATCGGTGCCGCCACCGCGTTGGCGCTCGCCGAGGCCGGGGCCGACGTGGTCCTCGCCGCCCGCACCGAGGACCAGTTGCGGGAGGTGGCCGCACGGGTCGAGGCGAGCGGTCGGCGCGCCGTGGTCGTGCCGGGCGACCTGACCGACTTCGACCTCATGGCCTCCCTCGCCGAGACGGCCTTCGCCGAGTTCGGCCGGCTCGACATCGTCGTCAACAACATGGGCGGCACCATGCCCCGCCCGCTGCTCGACACGTCGCCCCGCTTCTTGGAGGAGGCATTCCGCTTCAACGTCTCGGCGGGGCACGCGCTGGTACGGGCGGCCGTGCCGCGCATGCTCGAGGGCGACCACCCCGGGGGGGCCATCGTCAGCATCTCCTCGGTCATGGGGCACGTGGCGGGCCGGGGCTACCTCGGCTACGGGACCGCCAAGGGGGCGCTCGAGCAGTACACCCGGCTGGCCTCGCGCGACCTCGCGCCACGCATCAGGGTCAACGCGATCGGCGTCGGGTCGACCGCCACCTCCGCCCTCGACATCGTCATGTCGAGCGACGAGCTGCGCACCGCCATGGAGGAGACCACCCCGCTCAAGCGCCTCGGCCACGTCGACGACATCGCAGCGGCGATCCTGTACCTGGCCTCGCCCGCCGGCTCCTACGTGACCGGCAAGATCATCGAGGTCGACGGCGGCCTGCAGTCGCCCAACCTCGAGTTCCCGCTCCCCGACCTCTAAGGAGGCGCTCGCCATGCGGTTACCGCGTCGTGCAATGGAGCACCGGCAACGTCGGGCGTCACTCGATTGCCGGGATCGACGTCCACCCCGAGCTCGAGCTGGTCGGGCTCTTCGTCTCCAACCCGGACAAGGTGGGCCGCGACGCGGGTGAGCTGGCTGGGCTCGGCCGCACGCTGGGCGTGTCCGGCACGAGCGACGTCGACGACCTGCTGGCGCTGGAGCCCGACTGCATCGTGCACACCGCCATGGCCGACGACCGCATCGTCGAGGCGCTGGCCGACCTCGAGCGTTTCCTGGCCACCGGCATCAACGTGGTGTCCTCGGGCCCGGTCTTCCTGCAGTACCCCGTGCCCGGAGACCCCATGGCCGCCCCGCTCATCACCGCCGCGACCAGGGCGGGCGTGTCCCTCTTCGTGAACGGGGTGGACCCGGGCTTCGCCAACGACGCGCTCCCGCTGGTCCTCTCGGGTGTGAGCGAACGCATTGAGGAGGTGCGCTGCTCCGAGGTGCTGAACTACAACACCTACAACCAGCCCATGGTGCTCTTCGACATCATGGGCTTCGGCCGTGACCTACACGACGTGCCGATGTTGCTGGCACCGGGGGTGCTGACCATGGCCTGGGGCAGCGTGGTGCGCCAGATCGCCGCCGGGCTCGGCGTCACCCTGACCGACGTGACCGAGTGGTACGAACGCGAGGCGGCGCCCGAGGACTTCGAAGTCGACGCCGGCACGATCAAGGCCGGCACCGCGGCCGCGCTGCACTTCGAGGTGAGCGGCATGGTCGGCGACAAGGCGGTGATCGTGCTCGAGCACGTGACGCGCCTGCGCGACGACCTCGGCGCGGCGTGGCCCCGGCCCGCCGGACACGGCTGTTACCGCGTCCAGATCAGCGGCGAACCCAACTACACCCTCGACCTGCAACTCATGGGGAGCGACGGCGACCACAACACGGCGGGCCTGAAGGCCACCGCCATGCGCCTGGTGAACGCGGTCCCCGCCGTGGTCGCGGCCGCACCCGGCCTGGTGACCGCGCTCGACCTGCCCATGATCGCCGGCCGCGGCCTCGTCGTCACCTGAGCGGCGCAACTCCCTCCGTGAGCGGCGTCACCGGACGCCGTGGAGCCGAAGAGGAAAGGATGGAGCCATGCGATTCATGCTGTTGCAGAACTACGGGGGTGTCGAGTCGGACTGCGCACCCATGTACGAGTGGAGCCCCGAGGAGGTCAAGGCCCACATCGGGTTCCAACAGGCGCTCAACCGTCAGCTCGAGGAGCTCGGCGAGCTCGTCGACGCCCAGGGGCTGGCCGGTCCTGACGACGCGCGATTCGTGGTGTCCGACGGCGCGACGCCGCCCCTCGTCACGGACGGACCCTTTCCCGAGTCCAAGGAGCTCCTGGCCGGCTACCGGATCGTCGAGGTCGACACGCCCGAGCGGGCGGTGGAGATCGCGGCCCTGGCCTCGGCGGCCCCCGGCCAGGGGGGCGCGCCCATCCGTCAGCGCATCGAGGTGCGCCAGATCATGAGCGCCCCCGACCCCGAGGTGTGACCGAGCTCAGGAGTAGCGGGCGGCGCGGGTCCCAGGCCCGTTGAAGACGCCGGGGACCGCGTCGGGGTTCTCCACGCACACCTCGGACTCGAGTCCGTCGGGGTCCCGGAAGAAGAGGCTGAGCATCGGCCCGAAGTCGGTGACGAAGTCGTCGGCCGCCCCCCGGGCCATCAGTCGGGCCCGGATCTCTTCGAAGGCCTCGATCGTCGCGGCCTGCAGCGCCAGGTGGTCGAGCCGGCCGCGGCCGAACATCGGGGTCTGGCGGTCGGCCTCGGTGTTCCCCTGTATCTGGAAGACGTTGAGCTCGGCCCAGTCGCCGATCTTGATGATGGAGAGCCGCGGACCCGCGCCGCTCTCGAGGGGCTCTGGTCCGTCCCGCAGCACCTCAGCCTCGAAGACCTCGCGATAGAAGTCGTTCAGACGCGAGGCGTCGTTGGTGATGACGGCGACGTGGTTCAGTCCTTTCAACAACATGGTGCCTCCTCGGGCGCTCAGGCGACGATCTCGCTCGTCTGCAGGACAGGAGTGATCGACGTGTAGTTGACGACGTCGCCCTTGTCGATCTCGGCGCTCAGGGGCGACCAGCTGCGCACGACCAGAGGGACGTGCTTCTCCCGGTAGTAGTCGTGGTCGAACGACGCGCCCTCGGTCGCCGGGTAGAAAACGGACACGCGGATCATGGGATGCCCCCTTTTTGTCGGCCCGCGCCAGTCTGCCAGGGATCGTGGAGAAGGCTCAAAGGTCGTGGCGCGATCCTGTCGGGCCTAACGGAAGTCCCGGCTGGCCGGCACCGCCGTCCCCACCACCAGCGCCTCCACCCGCTCGGCATCGAAGCTGACCGCTCCCTGCCCCTTGCGCACCCGCCCGCGGATCAACAACACGGGTGCGTGGCGGGCCACGTGCTTCCAGCGGGCCCAGGCGCCGCGGGAGAAGACGACGTTGACGTGCCCCGTCTCGTCCTCGAGGTTCACGAAGACGGCGCCCCGCGCCGTCTCGGGGTGCTGGCGGTGCGTCACCACGCCGGCCACCGAGGCGCGGTCCCCGTCGGCGCACCCTTCCAGCGCGGCGGCCACCGACACGCCCATGGCCTCGAGCCGCTCGCGGGCGAGATGCATGGCCGTGCGCTCGGGCGCCAGCCCCAGGGCCCACAGGTCGTCGCCCACCGAGTCGTAGAGGCTGGGCTCGGGCAGCGGCGGGGCCTCGGCCCCCACCACGATCCCGGGCAGGCGGTCCGGCGTGCCCTGCGCCGCCGCGCCGGCCGCCCACAGCAGCCGGCGCCGGGTGGCCGTCGTCCCGTGGACCTCCCGGTCCCCGTCCGCACCGTCGGGGCCTTCGGGGTCGAGCGCGCCGGCGGCGGCCAGCGTCTCGAGCTGGGCCTGTGACACGCCGGCCCGCCGCACCAGGTCCTCGCCGCCGCGCCAGGGCCGGCCGGCCACGATGCGCTCCGCCGTCGCGTCGCCCACCCCGCGCACCGACCCCAGCCCGAGGCGCAGCACCGCCGCCCCCGACCCGCCGCCCTCCAACGACGCCCCCACCTCGGAGCGGTTCACGTGGGGCCGCCGCACGCGCACCCCGTGCCGGCGGGCGTCGGCCACCAGCGACTGGGGCGACCAGAACCCCATGGGCTGCGAGTTCAAGAGCCCCGCGGTGAACGCCGCTGGATAGTGCAGCTTCAACCACGCCGAGGAGTACACCAGGTGGGCGAACGACACCGAGTGCGACTCGGGGAAGCCGAAGTTGGCGAAGGCGGCCAGCGCGTCGAAGACCTGGTCCGCCACCGCTCCCGTCACGCCGCGCGCCGCCATGCCGTCGTAGAGGCGGGCCCGCATCTTCTCCATGCGCGCCGCCGAGCGCTTGGCCGCCATGGCCTGGCGCAGCTCGTCGGCGTCGGCCGCGCTGAAGCCGGCGACGGCGACGGCCATCTCCATCAGCTGCTCCTGGAAGAGCGGGACCCCGAGCGTGCGCTCGAGGATCGGCTCGAGCAGCGGGTGCAGGTAGGTGACGGGCTCCTCGCCCCGCCGCCGCCGGATGTAGGGGTTCACCGCGTGGCCCTGAATGGGACCGGGCCGGATGAGCGCGACCTCGATGGCGATGTCGTAGAAGGTGCGCGGCGCGACCCGGGGCAGGGTCCCCATCTGGGCCCGGCTCTCGACCTGGAAGACCCCGACCGTGTCGGCCCGGCACAACAGGTCGTAGACCGCGGGCTCCTGGGGCAGCTGCCCCAGGTCGACCTCGGCCCCGTGGAAGTCGCGCACCAGGTCGACCATGCGGTGCAGCGCCTCGAGCATGCCGAGGCCGAGCAGGTCGAACTTCACCAGCCCGATGGCGGCGCAGTCGTCCTTGTCCCACTGCAGCACGCTGCGCCCGGGCATGCGGCCCCACTCCACCGGGCACACCTCGACCACCGGCCGGTCGCACAGCACCATGCCGGCCGAGTGGATGCCGAGGTGGCGCGGCCGGTCGAGCACCTCGGCCGCCAGCTCGGCCACCAGCGGCGGCACGCCACCACCCCCGCCGCCCTCACCGCCCGGGACGTCGGCGACCGCCTCGTGCACCGCCGCCGCCGACGACGCCCCCCGCCCGTGCCCGCTGTCGATGCCCGCCGCCCAGGCGTCCACCTGCTCGGGGGTGAAGCCGAACGCCTTGCCGACGTCGCGCACGGCCGAGCGCGGCCGGTAGGTGATGACGTTGGCCACCTGTGCCGCGTGGCGGCGGCCGTAGCGCTCGTACACGTACTGAATGACCTCCTCGCGCCGCTCCGACTCGATGTCGACGTCGATGTCCGGCGGCCCGTCACGCGCCGGCGAGAGGAAGCGCTCGAAGAGCAGCCCGAGATCGACGGCGTCGACGTTGGTGACACCGAGCGCGTAGCAGACGGCCGAGTTGGCCGCCGAGCCGCGGCCCTGGCAGTAGATGTCGAGCCGCCGACACACCTCGCGCGATGTCCCACACCACGAGGAAGTAGCCGGCGAAGCCCAACTGGCCGATCACCGCGAGCTCGTGCTCAATCTGCTTCCACGCGCCGGACACCCGCTCGGCCCCGGGCGGCCCGTAGCGCACCAGGGCGCCCTCGGTCACCAGCTGGCGCAGGTAACCCTGCTCGTCCATGCCGGCGGGGACGGGGAAGTCGGGCAGCCGCGGCGCGACGAGGCGCAGGTCGAAGGCGCAGGCGCGCCCGAGCTCGGCGGCGCGCTCGACCACGCCGGGCCAGCGGGCGAAACGTCGGGTCTGCTCGGCCGCGGAGCGCAGGCAGGCGGCCGGGGCCGACGGCAGCCAGCCCTCCAGCTCGGCCAGGGGGCGGCGCGCCCGCACCGCGGCGAGCGTGGTGGCGAGCCGGAACCCGGCCGGCGTGGCGTAGTGCACGTTGTTGGTGGCCACGGCGTCGACGCCCCACTCGACACCGAGATGCGGCCAGCGCGTCGTTGCGCGCCGTGTCGAGCGGGTCCCCGTGGTCCCACAGCTCCAGCGCGACGTTGGCGCGCCCGAACGCGTCGACGAGACGCCCCACCTCCCGGGAGGCCGCCCGGGGCCCGGCATCCATCAGCGCGGCGGGGACCGCCCCCTTCCGACAACCGCTCAGCACCAGCCAGTGGCCGCCGGCGGCGCGAGCCAGCGCGTCGAGGGTGAAGACGGGCTTCCCCTTCTCCCCGCCTTGGAGGTGCGCGTCGGCCAGCACGGTCGAAAGCCGCGCGTAGCCGTCGGGATCCCGGGCGAGCAGCACCAGGTGCGCCCCGGTCGGGTCGGGCTCGCCGGTGCGCGGGCTGGCCGGGGCGAGCGTCACCTCGGAGCCGAAGACCGTCGGCAGCCCGCACGCCCGCGCCGCCTCGGCGAAGCGCACCACGCCGTAGAAGCCGTGATGGTCCGTCAGCGCCAGCGCGGCCAGCCCGAGCCGGTCCGCCTCGGCCACCAGCTCCTCGGGGTCGCTGCTGCCGTCGAGGAAGCTGAACCCCGAGTGGGCGTGCAGCTCGGCGTAGGCCTCAGTCATAGAGCGCCTCCACCCACCACTGCCCCCGCTCGGTGCACAGCAGGCGAGCCACCCCGTCCGCGGTGACCACCTGCAGGCGGGCCCGGCGCCGGCGCACCGACCACCAACGCTCGGTCACCGGCCAGGGGCCGGCCCACCCGAGGACCGGCTGCCAGGGACCGCCCTCGATCGAGAGCCGCTCGATCCCGGCGGTGAGCAGCCCCCGCCCGCTGACCTCGACGGCGCGCCCCGCGCCGTCGACCACCTCGGCGCGGCGCGGGACCCGCAGCACGTCCGTCGGCGCGGGTGGCGGGAGCCGCCCCGGCCACGGGGCATCGCCGGCCACGCCCGCCGCGCCGGCCGCGCCCACCTCCTCGGCGCTGCCCCAGGGCACCAGCACCGACTGGCCCGCCGGGTCCCGCCCGCCCTGCACCCGGCCCAGCAGCACGGCGTCGATGCCCAGGCGCTCCTGCACCCGGGCGAAGGAGCGGGCGGCCCGGGCGTCGGCCTCCGACGCGCCGCCGAAGAAGCCGGGCTGGGAAGGCGGGGGCGGGGCATCGGCCCCGCGGTCGGGATCCTCGCCCCGGGCCACCCGCAGCCGCCGCTCTATGGCGCGGTCGCGCAACCCGGCCAGCTCCCCGCTCTCACCCCGGGCCACCGCATGGCAGGAGGCCGCGTCCGCCCCGAAGCGGTCCGAGATGCTCGCCGCCGGCAGCGCGGCGAACTGCCCCAGGGTGGTGACCCCGAGCCGCTGCAGGGTGACGGCCAGGTCGGGTCGGGCCAGCGTGGCCACCGACCAGGGACCGAGGAAGTCCGCCGTCCCCCCCGGCGGGACGATCAGCTCCGAGCGGGCGGCCAATGCCGCGGCGAAGAGCCCGTCGGCCACGCCGATCCCGGCGTCCTCGCCGAGGGTCTCGGCCAGACGGGACACCACCATCTCCTCTCCGCCGAAGAAACGGGCGGGGCCCCGGGCGGGCAGCGCGCCGACCCCGAGCCGGACCGGATGGACCCACGGGCAGAGCTCACCTGCCCGCGCCAGCACGCGGGCGAACCGCCGGGCCTCCTCCCCCCTGGCCCCTTCCTCGAGGAGCTCGGGACACCAGATGACGACCAACCGTTCCACGCCTTCTTCTCCACCTCGTCGCTCAGGCCGCCTCCGGCCCATCGCCGGCGCCGGCCCCGCCCGGCCCGTGCCTCTCCACCTCGGCCCCTGCCTCCCCTGCCGCCACCGCACCCGAGCCGGCGGGGAGCCAGAGCGAGCACTCGGCGACCCGACCGGCACCGCGGCGCCCGCTGACGCGCACCTCGGCCCGGCGCCCCCGCAGGTGCCCGTGACCCCGGCCGACGCCCTCCCACTCGACCGCCCCGACCGAGAGCGCCAGGTCGCCGCCCTCCGGCCAACCGCCGGCGCCCTCGAGCAGCACCACCAGTGCCGCCTGGCGCTCGCGGGCCCGGGCGGTGAGATGGCGCGCCGCGGTCAGGCGGGCCCGGCCGGGCGGCCGCACCAGGACGACGTCGACACCGGAGAGGAGGTCACCGGCGGCCTCGGCCCATCCGCTGCCGGGGTGGGGCACGAAGACGACCCGGCGGAGATCGAGCCCGAGCCCGGCCGCGGCCACCACCCCCGGATCGGGCAGGCCGACGGCGGCGCACCAGCTCCCGGCCGCCGACGCCGCGGCCAGGAGCGCCAGGGCCAGGGTGGTCGCGCCGTGACCGGGTTGCCCGACCACGGTGGTGGTCGTCCCGCGGCGCAGGGAGCCGCGGGGGAACAGCGGGGCCAGTGGCGGGGGCACAGGCAGGGTCCGCCCGGCCACGGGCGTCGCGGGCCGGACCCGGTCGGCCAGCCCGGCGGGGAGCTCCCGGGAACGGCGAGACGGCGGGTCCCCTGCGTGAAAGGCGAACATATGTTCGTACCTTACCGATACCGTGCGCCGTCCGCTCGGGGAGGCAAACATCCAGTTCAGGGGGTGGAGTGCCCGCACCCTCCCTTCTGCGTCACAATGCAGCCGCCATGTGCGGACGCTTCGCTCTCTTCACTCCCCCGGCACGGATAGCCCGCTACTTCGAGGCCTCCCTGGCGGAGGGCACGGAACCCGGATTCCACCCGAGCTGGAACGTCGCCCCGACCGACGAGGTCCTCGGTGTCCGGGCCCGCCCGGCCCGATCAGGTGCTGAGCCGGAGGCCGGGCGCGAGGCAGAGCGGGTGCTCATGCCTTTCCGCTGGGGCCTCATCCCCTGGTGGTCCAACGACGCCAAGTCCGGCAGCCGGCTCATCAACGCGCGGCGCGAGACCGTGGCCACCAGTGCCTCCTTCCGCGAGGCCTTCCGGCAGCGGCGGATCATCGTCCCCGCCGACGGCTTCTACGAGTGGCGCAAGACGAAGACCGGCGCCAAGCAGCCGTACTACTTCAGCCGGGCCGACGGCGCGCCGCTGGCCTTCGCCGGTCTGGCCGAGCGCTGGCGCGAGAAGAACGCGCCGAAGGACTCGCCCTACGTCCGCAGCTGCACCGTCATCACCACCCCCGGCGGCGCGGACATGGTGGGCATCCACGACCGCATGCCGGTCATCCTCGACCCCGCCACCTTCGAGCTGTGGCTGGACCCGGCCAACGAGGACGTCGAGGAGCTGCGCGCGCTGCTGCAGCCGCTGCCGGCGGGCACCGTGGCGCACCACCCGGTGGGGCCGCGGGTCGGCAACGTCCGCAACAACGACCCGGCGCTGATCGAGCAGACGTGAGGCACCGGCCCTGACCCCCGACCAGCCGCACTTCGACCGCCGTACCCTCCTCGCTGCCGCGCTGGCGACGGGTGGCGCGGCCGTGCTGGCCGCGGCGAGCCGAGGCGACACCGCCAGGGCGGGGGCGGCGATCGCGCGGGCGGCGGCCGCGACGAAGCCGGCCGGCTCGGATCTCGGGGCGATCGAGCACGTCATCTTCTTCATGCAGGAGAACCGCTCCTTCGACCACTACTACGGCACCTACCCCGGCGTGCGGGGCTTCGACGACCACCCGAAGGGAGACCTCGGGGCGTTCGCGCAGAAGTGGCCCGGCGGACGCGACCGCACGCTGCTGCCCTTCCACCTCGACTCCTCGACGGCGATCGGCGAGAGCACCAAGGATCTCGACCACAGTTGGCACGGGGAGCACCTGAGCCGCGGGAACGGGAACAACGATGCCTTCGTGAGCACGCACGTACAGCCCGCGTTCGAAGGCCCTGACCACGGCACCCTGACCATGGGCTACTACGAGCGCAGCGACCTGCCCTTCTATTACGCGTTGGCCGACGCGTTCACCATCTGCGACAACTACCACTGCTCGGTGCTCGGGCCGACGCACCCCAACCGCCTGATGTCGCTCTCGGGGACCGTCGACCCGTCGGGACACGCCGGCGGCCCGGTGCTCACCACCAGCTCGTCACCGGACGTCATCTACAGCGTCAGCTGGGACACCATGCCCGAGGTGCTGGAGGACGCGGGGGTGAGCTGGAAGGTCTACACCCCCAAGGGCGTGATTTACACGCCGGCGTACTTCGAGCAGCACGGGATAATTTCCGACGGCATCCTCCCCTACTTCTCCCAGTACAAGGACCCGAGCTCCGCCCTCTACCAGAAGGCGTTCCTGCCGGTGTACCCGGACGATTTCCTGGCCGACGTCGCGTCGGGCCAGCTGCCGGCCGTCAGCTGGGTCATCCCACCGCCCGGCTACGACGAGCATCCCTCCGCGCCGCCTGCGATGGGCGAGTGGTTCACGAGCCAACTGGTGGCGACACTGACGTCGAACCCCGAGGTGTGGTCCAAGACCGTGCTCTTCCACATGTACGACGAGAACGACGGGTTCTTCGACCACGTGCCGCCGCCGGTGCCGCCGAAAGGCACGGCCGGCGAGTACCTCACGCAGCACACCCTGCCCGCCGACGCCAAGGGGATCCGCGGACCGGTCGGCATGAGCTTCCGGGTACCGCTGCTGGTCATCTCACCGTTCAGCCGGGGCGGGCACGTCGCGTCCCAGGTCTTCGACCACACCTCGCAGCTCCGTTTCCTCGAAGAGCGCTTCGGGGTCCGGGCGCCCAACATCTCGGCCTGGCGCCGGCACACCGCGGGCGACCTCACCTCCGCGTTGCACCCGGGCCGGAGCGACCCGTCCGTGCCGCCGTTGCCGAGCACGGCGGACGACCAGATGGCGAACATCACCGCCATGGGGATCACCGAGTTGGAGATCCTCAACCTGCAAAAGGACATGCCCGTCTACCCGGTGCCGGCGCACCAGTCCATGCCGCGCCAGGAGACTGCCTGACGGGCCGAGGGAGGCGCCATGGCGGTCCAGCTCAATCACACCATCGTCCCGGTACGAGACAAGCAGGCGTCGGCCACCTTTCTGGCCGAGATCCTCGGTCTCGACCCCCCCAAGGCGTTCGGGCCGTTCCTGTGCGTCGAGACCGCCAACGGCGTCAGCCTCGACTACGACGACCGCCAGGCTCCGGAGCATCATCACTACGCCTTCTTGGTCTCCGAAGAGGACTTCGACGCCATCTTCGCCCGGATCACGGAGCGGGGTCTCGACTACTGGGCCGACCCCGGCCACCAACAATTGAACGTCGTCAACAACCACGGACGGGGCTTCTACTTCGAGGACCCTTCCGGCCACAACATGGAGGTACTCACCCGGCCCTATGGCAGCTGACGCTGCGGCCGCGGGTACGCTGGCCCGGTTCATCAAGAGTGACCTGAGGGACCTGGCCCTTTGACGGTCCGGCAGCCGGCTGTTGCACGGTGCCAACGCCAGGATCGATGAGGAGGCCGGCATGCCCGACGAGCGACCCCACTCTGCGCCGGTGGTGCGCTACCGGGAGGCGACGGAGTTCGACGCCGACTCCGTCGCGGCCCTCCATGCCGACAGTTGGCGACGGCACTATCGCGGTGCCCTGCTGGACGCCTACCTGGACGGCGACGTCGTCGCGGATCGTCAGGCGGTGTGGAGGAGTCGACTGGCCCCGCCCCGGCTGAACCGGTGCACCGTGATCGCCGAGGAGGATGGCCATCTGCTCGGCTTTGCGCACATCGTGCTCGACGACGACCCTCGATGGGGATCCCTTCTCGACAACCTGCATGTCCGGAGCGATCGGAAGGGAAACGGGATCGGCACGCACCTCCTCTCGGAGAGCGCCGGGAGGCTTCTCGAGCTTCGGCCAGCGGGATCGCTCTACCTCTGGGTGCTCGATCAGAACACCGCAGGACAGTCCTTCTACGACGCTCGGGGCGGCACCCGGGTCGAGACCACGCGGCGCGGACCGTTCCCCGGTGGCGGACGCGCGCTCGGCCACCGGTACTACTGGCCGGATCCCTCCCGGCTCCTCGTGAGGGCCGGCGAGCAGAGGCACCGTTCCCACATCTCGTCCGGTTCCGGGCCAACCCGCATCACGCGTTCTGTCGAATGAAGCGGAACGAGATCGTCGCCGCCAGCGCGGCGAGCAGAAGGGTCTCGAGACCGATCAGGAGGACCGGTGGACCGAGCGAGACCTTGCCCGTCTCGTTGAACAGGACGAGAAGCTGGCGAGTGGGCGGGGCATGCGGGATCAACACGGTGGCCATGCCGAGGAGAACCCCCAGCAGGACCGACAACGATCTGCGATGAACGAGAGGGCGGCTGCAGAGGGCACCAAAGGTCACCCCCATGACGGCGGTGATGATTTGCCGCGCTGATGCCGGCAAGGACAGCACCGCCCGACGGCGCCGAGGAGGAGATCACGGTGGGAGCGATCATTCCCAGCACACCGAGAGCGATGGCGGTCACGAGGCTGGCCTCGAGCTTGGACACACGCACCTTCCACTGGCTGGCGGCACAGACCTCGGTGATGCTCTGCTGAACCGGGTCCTCGTTGTTGACGACGACCACCGTCAACCATGTCGTGATGAAGAGGAGTGCGGCTGCCGCGCCGGCGTGCGAGGCAAGCGCAGACCCGTTCTGGGCAGAGATGACGACGTCGATTGCGCCAAAGGACAGGACGGGAGCGACCCACCGCTGTGACCGGAAGGCGTCGATCCAGACGTACCTGACGAGCGCGAGCATCAGGAGCGCCCTTCGGACGTCTGAGCCCGCACCGACCGCACGGACCACCCCAGCGCGATGGCCGCGGTCAGCAGCGGGTCGATCTGCGTGTCATCGGTGTCGACCACCAGGACCCCTTCGTCTTGCAGGCGGCCCGATGCCACCCCGGCTAGGGAAGCCACCTGATCGTGGTTCTGCGCCCGCTCGGTTGGGACAAGTTCGACCTGCATGGGACGCCCGCGCGCCGCGTTCCGCACGTCATCGCGCGCAACCTCTGCCAACCGGCCGTCTTCCAGGCGAAACCGGCGCACGGCGCTCTGCTCGAGGTCGACGTGGTGGGCACTCAGGAGCACCGCCGTGCCACCGGCCTGGGCCTCTCGGGCGAGCTCGGTCAACGCCGCGTGGGAGGTCGTATCGAGCCCGCTGAACGGTTCGTCGAGCACCAAGAGCCCGACGGGTCCCAAGAACGCTTGTGCGATGACGAGCTTCTGGCGGTTCCCCTTGGAGAGCGACTCCATCGACACGTCAGGCCCGGGTTGGAGGTCGAGGCGCTCGAGGAGTTCCCGGCTTCGTGCGTCGACCGACTCACGGTCGAGGCCTTTGATCCTGCCCATGTGGGCGAGGTACTCGGCCCCCGAGAACCTGGCTCGGGCGGCGAGTTTCTCTGGGACGTACCCGATACGGTGCGGCACCTCGACGGAGCCCCCGTTCGGTCGACTGATCCCAGCGCCGATCCGAAGCAGCGTCGACTTTCCCGAACCGTTCGCGCCGACGATCTGGGTCATCGATCCGGGGAGCAGCTCGAGGTCGATCCCCTGGAGCACCCACGGCCCCCTCCTCGAGAAGCGCTTGGTGACGTCGGAGAGGGTGCCGCGCCCATCGCTCATCGCGCCCCAGTCTGCCCTCCCCGCTCTCCGAACGCTGGGCACGGATCGCACCGGGGCGAGACCGCTCGTTCCAGCTCTCCCGTTCGGCTCGGACCCGTTCTCATTCGGCGTCGCTGCCGACTCGCCCGTCGTCGTCCTACGCTGGCGGCATGAGGGGCTCCCCGGGAGAGGAACGGCCACCCGGCAAGCGCGAACGAAGAGCCCAGCGTTGGACCCGTCGAATGCTGAAGGGCACGGAGCAGACTCCCGAGCAGGAGCTGGAGCAAGCCCAAGACGTCCTCAGCTGGGCGCTCCGAAACGAGGCGCCCGATGCACCCTTCACGATCAAGGCGATGATCGACGTGGCAGATCAGCTGGCGCGCCAGGATCGAGCCGCGGAGGAACTGGTGTTGAGGGAGCAGGCCGTCGCTGCGCTCCGCAAGAAGCCAGGACCAGAGCACGAGTCGACCGTGAACGCCGAGTGGAAACTGGCAACGTGCCTGACGACCTTGGGCCGGCCACACGACGCCGAACCGCTCCTCGCCGATGTGGTGGCCGGCAAGACCCTCGCTCTCGGCCGAGATGCGCCCGAGACGCTCATGGCGATGGCCTGGGCCGCCGCGGTGGCGAAGAAGCTCGGAAAGCTCCAGCACGCCCGGGCCCTCCAAGAAGAGGTCGTGGCGGGCTACGGGGGCGGCCGGGCGAACGATGAGCGGGCGATGCAGGCTGCGCTCAACCTGGCGTCGACCCTGACCGAGCTCCGTGAGTTCGACGAAGCCTCCCGGCTCCTGCGCCACGTGCTCGACGTGCACAGCGACGTCTTCGGTCTCGAGAGTCCGAAGACGCTGGATGTTCTCGAGGCGCTCACCTCCGTGACGTTCATGAAAGGCGACTCGACCGAGGCGATGATCATGGCGAGGAATCTGCTCGAGCAGCGAGAGCGGGTTCAGGGGAACACCGCCGACGAGACCGATCACGCCCGTGCGTTGCTCATGAAGATCGAGCACGACGATCGTTGAACCAGACTTAGGATCGTCTCGTACAGCGACACAGGAGAGACCTCGTGGCCAACGCCGAAGAGAATCGCACCTTGATCGAGGGATTCTGGGAAGACCTGTACCGCCAGGACCTGGCGTCCCTGGTCGAACGGTTCCACCCGCAGGGCGAGTACACCGATATCGCGACACCCGAGGACGACGTCGCCCGAGGACCGGCCCAGATCACGGCGCGTCTGACGCTCGCCTTCGGGCGACTGTCGGGTCTGCACGATGAGCGGATCCATCTGGTGGCCGGTGATGAGGCCGTCATGACCGAGCACATCGAGCACTGGGAATGGCCGACGGGTGAGACCATGGCGCTCAACGTTGCGTCAGTACACGAGCTACGCGACGGGAGGATCTCCCGCTGGTGCGACTACTGGGACATGAACGTGCTGACGGCGGCCGCCCCACAATGGTGGTTCGAGCATGTCATGCAGGGCTGGAAGTAGAGCGCGCCTTACTCCAGTTCCTTCCAGTGTTGACGGCCGAAGAGCCGGCCGAACCGGGCCGTCAGCGATGGCCCCTCGTCATGGGCGGTATCGGGGTGAAGGACGAGGGCGCCCTTTGGTGCCGGCAGGGCCGCGGCTTCCTCGTCCGTCAACGAGCAGCGGACGAGGGTCGTCGTGATATCCGCGATCTGATCGCGGTCGACGAAGCGCAGACCATGCGTGGTCTTCACAGCGATGCCGTCGAACAGGTCGAGCTCTGGTACCTGCAGCACATGCTCCACCGTTCCGAATTGGGTACCCGTCGAACTGAGCACAGCCGCTCCGACGGGAAGGGCTTCGTACGAAACTGGTCGCCCTTCGTCCATGCGTTCTCCTTCTCGCGCTTCCACTCTACCGAAGGGCTGCCCGGGGTCGTCAACCGGGGCCGATCAGATCCCAACGGTTGCCTGCGATGTCCACGAACACTGCGACCCGGCCGAAGGAATCTGTGCGCGGCGCGGTGACGAACTCGACTCCCGATGACCGCATCCGGTCGTAGGCGACGTCGAAGTCGTCGACGTGCAAGAAGAACCCGACACGACCGGCCACCTGCTTTCCCACGATCGACCTTTGATCCTCGCCGTCAGCCTGTGCGAGCAGAATCCCCGCCTCACTCCCGGATGGGCGGACAACGACCCATCGCTTTGGGCGACCATCCGTCGTCACGGACGGGGTGTCCTCGACCAGGTCGAATTCGAGCACCTGGACGAAGAAGTCGATCGCCGAGTCGTAGTCGTCGACCACGAGCGTGACGAGATGCAACGAGGCCACCGGGCCAGCCTCGCATACGGGCTCTCCGGCGATGCACGAGACGGAGGGTCGTCGACCGCGCCGCTTGCCGGCGGTCCTTTCTCGGCCCGGGCGCGGCTGAGATGCTGGAGAGGTGGACCCGGGAACCATCGTCGTCCTGAACGGCACGCCACGGTCGGGCAAATCGACGCTGGCCCGGGCGATGCAGGATGCAGCGAGCGGACTCTGGATGAATCTCGGCGTGGACGCCTTCTCCGAGCACGTCGTCCCCGAACGCCTCCGACCGGGGATCGGCCTGCGCCCGGGTGGAGAGCGGCCTGACCTCGAGACATACGTGCCGGTGCTGTTCGATGCCCTGTACGACTCGGTCACCGCCTGGGCCCGCTCCGGGCTCAATGTGGTGGTCGACGTCGGTCACCATGACGACTACGCCGCGCCGCTGGGCATCCTCAGGCGCGTGGCGCGGACCCTCGAGGGGTTCCCGGCGTTCTTCGTCGGCGTCCGCTGCCCGGTCGACGTGATCATGTCCCGTCGAGACGCCGGCGAAGCCGGTCGGGACGACCGCTACGTCAGGAGCGGACCGGGCGGGGTGATCCCTGCTGCCGTGCTCCGCTGGGAGCGAGCGGTGCACGATCCGGGCATCTACGACCTCGAGGTGGACACCGCCGCCTACTCCCCCGGGGAGTGTGCCGAGGCGATTGGGCGTCGCCTCGACGGCGGACCCCCGACCGCGTTCGCCGAGCTGGCCGGGCGCCCCTGACGGCCACGACCGCTCCCCGGCGCGGCGCCGGCGCGGTTCACGACGCGGGAAACTGAACCTGCTGCGCCTGGGCCAGGAGCGACGCCCGGTCCGCACCGAGGATGAAACCCATGGCGATCGCCTTGTCCAGGCTCTTCGTGTAGGCGGCGAGGTAGCTGCTCTTGCTCCCGTACAGGCTGGCGAGCTCGGCCGGACTGAACGGAGTGGTGGACCCGAAGAGCCCGCAGACCGTGTTGGCGCCGGCGGGCGGTGCCCCGCTGAGGGTAGCGACCGGCACGTCGACCGCCGGCGTCCGCACGCCACCGATCACGTTGCCGTGCGCGTCCAGTGCCAACCTCGCCGGGTGGGTGCTCGAGAGCCGGAAGGGCGGCGGGCTCGGGGGTGGCGTGCCGTCGTCGACCCACTTGTCGAAGGCGCTGAACGCCGCCTGGACCACGTTGTGCTGCGGGCCGCTGTTGACGGGGGCGGTACAGCCGAGGACGCTTATTGCGGAGCCCACGGTGTACGCGTCGGCGTGCGAGGTGCCGGCGATCTCCCAGGTGCGGATCCGGTCGGTGTTGGGCTGCTGTGCGGGGGCGTAGCCCAGCTGTATGAGGTCGGTCTGGGTCTCGGACATGAAGACGGGGATCTTGAGGTCGGTGCGGATGTGCAGATTGTCCGGTCCCTGACTGGACCCGATGGACGTTCCGCTGAGCGAGGCACCGGTTCCACCCCGGCTGTGGATGAAGATGCCGTCGAAGGTGTTGCTCCGTGGCTGCACGGTGTCGGCGAACGTCGTCAGGTAGAAGGCAGATTGGGACTCCCCCACGGCGAGGACGTGCTTCGGTTTCAGGCCGCCCAGGGCCGCGGGGTGCGCGGCGCGGCAGGGCCTGCCCGATCTGGGCGAACATGTCCAGCGCATATTGATCACCGGGGTGGTGGAGCGTTCCGTAGCGTGCCGGTTCCTCGGTGACGAGTCCGGGAGCGCCGGACGAGCCGAGGAGCGCCTTGCCGCCCTCGACGCCCAGCGCCTGCGCCGACACGGCGACGTACGCATAGCCGTCTCTCATCAGCATCGGGTTGAGGAAGTCCCAGTCGGGCGCCGATTCCCCGTCCGACACGTTCATCCACTCGACGATCACCGTCCCGTTGAAGTGCGCGGCGTTCTCGGGTCGCCGTACCAGGATCCTGGTCTTGTACGACGCAGTCGTGGTCGGTGTGACGGTCCACTTGCCGTCGCTCGGCATGGAGTCGGCCTTGAACGCGGTGGCGGTCCCCGAGGCGAAGAACTCCTGCTCGACGTAACCGTTGGCGGCGAGGTCGAGGGTGTGGGCGGTGAGGGGTTCGATCGCGTGCCCCGTCGTGACCGGACCGGTCAGCGTCGCCGCCGCATGGAACGACACGTCGGGGGAGGTCGCAGAGGTGGCGCCGGCTTCTGGCCCGGTTGCCACCGCCACCGAAAAGAGCGCGGTGAGGATCGCCGCTGCCACCAGGGCGGTCCCGGCTCTCGGCCCGACTGCATGGTGCGGCCTGTTCAACGACATGGAAACTCCCCTTGGCGCGGTGCCCGGGGGACTCTAGCGACATCGCGACGCCGGCGTACTTCACGTGGCCGGCCTTCGGTTCAGGCGCCGGCTGCCGCCCGGGCCACGATCACATCGGCCTCGCCCACGGCCGCGCCGAGCCTGACCCGGCGTCCCGACCAGCCGGTACGGACGAGGGCGCGGTCGAAATAGGCGGCGTCGAAACCCAGCTCGAGCCAGCCGTGCGTGCGGCTCGACCAGACGGAGAGCCCGTCGAGGCGTGGGCCCCACGGATAGTCCATGCGCTGCACCGGTTCGGCCGCGAACAGCACCGCCCCGCCGGGGCGCACGATGTCGTGCAGCCGTCGCAACATGGCGAGGTGGTCGGCGCAGTGGTGGAAGCTCTCGAAGTAGACCGCAGCGTCGAACGGCTCCGCGGTCGCGAAGCCCAGCATGTCGCCCTGCACCACCGAGAGGCGACCGGGACCGTCGCAGCGCTGTCCGATGAGCGAGCAGAACTTCTCGTCGACCTCAACGGCGGTGACGTCGAGACCCGTGGCGACCAGGTCCCGGGTCAGGTTGCCCCACCCCGGCCCGAACTCGACGATCCGGCCGGTAGGCGATTGCACCGCCACGTCGGCCAGGCAATCGAGCAGGTGGCCGCGGGCCACCAGGTCGCGGCCGACGAGCGCCAGCGACCCGCTCTGGTAGGGGAACGGCCGGGCCATCGCGGCCTGCAGGTCGAACGGTGAGGACTCGTGGGCGGTGTCATAGCCCGATCGTCCCGAAATGCGGCGATAGAGCTCCCAGGTCCACTCCCGGTAGGCCTCCGAGAACGGGTCCGCCGGCGGCACCGAGGGCAACGCCACGACGAATCCCTCGAGCACGGCGCGGGCCTCGTCCGCGGAGGTGGCCATCAGCGCGGTGGCCCGCGCCAGCTCGTCGTCCAACTGGTCCAACGGGACCGGGCGGGGGCCCGGACGCCCGAGCGCGCCGCGCACCCACCGCCGAGGTCGCGGGGCAGGCGGTCGATCGCCCGGGCCCCGACGTGCACGACAGCGCGCGGTCGACCGGCCCATGGGGGACGACGCTACCGGCCGCGCAGCGAGCCGCGGGCTCCGCGTTACCCCTCGACCGGGGACGCCACGAAGAAGCTCGCCGTCGCGCCGGTCAATCGACGCAGGTTCCGCTCGCCGAAGACGGCCTCGTGCGGGGCCGCCAGATGCGCATCGAGCAGCTCCTGGGACTCCCAGCACTCGAAGAAGCGGAACGTGTTGGGCGCCTCGATGTCCTCCGACCAGGCGTACTCGAGGCAACCGGCGTCCTGCCGGCTCGCCTCGGTGACCTCGGCCAAGCTGGCGAGTACGTCGGCGCGGTCGGCGGGGTCGAAGCTGAGTGAGCCGACGACGATGATCATGGCAGGTAGGTCACCACCGTCACCCACCACCCGTGGTGGAGAGCTCGTCCTTTATCAGCGTGCCGCCCTTCATGATGGCGAGCAGCCTGGCCCGATCCTGCAGCACGCCGATGTCACTCAGCGGGTCGCCGTCGACGACGAGCAGGTCGGCCAGGTAGCCCTCTTTCACTGAACCCAGCTCGTGGGCGCGCCCCAGCAGGTCGGCGCCGTTGCGGGTGGCCCAGCGGATCACGTCGAGGGGCGGAATGCCCGCCTCTTTGACATAGAACTCGAGCTCGTCGGCGTAGCGGCCGTGGGGCAGGCTGACGGCGCCGTAGTCGTCGCCGCACAGAAGCTTCACCCCAGCCGCGTTGACCGCGGGCAGGATGGCCAACGCCTGCTCGAGGTCACCGGCCATCGCCGCAGTGAAACCGAGACCGCCCCCACCGCCCATCATCTCGGCGAAACGGGCAGGGAAGAGCTGGCTCGGAACGAGGAACGTGCCCAGCTCGACCATCCGCTCGATCGCCATCGCATCGAGCCCGTCGCCGTGGTCGACGACGTCGATACCCGAGTCGAGCGCCATGTGGATCGCCTCACGGTTGGCGATGTGACCGCGCACGAGCGCACCGCGCTCGTGGGCCGCCTCGATACCGGCCGAGAGCTCGGCGCGGCTCATCTCGGTCCGCTCGCTCGGGGCCACGGTGCCGTGACCGCCGGTGACGAACATCTTGATGATCTCGGCGCCCTGCTTGATCTCCTCCCGCACCGCCCGGCGGAACTCGTCCGGACCGTCGGAGCGGTTGATGGCGCCACGGGCGCCGACGTCCCAGTACCACGGGAAGCTCTTGTCGCCCGCATGCCCCGTCGTGCTGACGTCGCGGCTCCCGGCCATGAGCCGGGGGCCGGCGATGAGGCCCTCGGCGATGGCGATCTTCATGGCCGCATCGATGGCGAACGGCGCACCCGCGCTGACGGCGCCGGTGAAGCCGCTGTGCAGCAGCAGCTCGAGGTGGTGCGCGGCCCGTACCGCCTGCAGGGCCGGCGGCTCCTCCAGCCCGAACGGCGCCGTCTTCGAGCCGAGCTCGTTGTACGTGGCATGGAAGTGGCTGCTCACCATGCCGGGCATGACGGTGCGTCCCCCGAGGTCCACCACCCGGTCCTGGGGCCCGGTCTCCACGGCCGCGCCGGTGCGCACCGTCGTGATCCGGCGTTCCTCGACGACGACCGTCGTGCGCGGGCGGCCGCCGTCCGCGTCGAGCACGTTCGCGTCGCGCAGGACGAGCCTAGGCACCGGCGACCTCGGTCTCGTGGGTTCGGGGCATGGCTCCGGTACCGTTCGGGGGCACGGAGCCAACCATAGTGACACCACCCCGACGAGCACAGCGGAGAACCGCCGCGACGCCACCGTCATGCCCTCGGGCGGAACGGTGAGCCTCTCGGCGGGCGATACCGTGCTCTGTTCGGGCACCCTGCGGCGAGGTGCCTCCCTCCGAGAACGCGTCGCGGCCGCCCGGGCCGGCGGGTTCTCCGGCATCTCGCTGTGGGGACGCGACTATCGCGGGGCACGCGAGGAGGGGTTCAGCGACGCGGACATCCGCCTGTTGCTGGCCGACCATGGCCTCTCGGTGGCCGAGCTCGACCCGTCGTGGTGGTGGCTCCCCGGTGCATCCGAGGTCCGGATTCCGTCCGCACTCGATCAGGAGCAGATCTTCGGCTTCGGCGAACGGGAGCTGTTCGCCATCGCGGACGGCGTGCAGGCTCGCTCCCTCAACGCCATCGACGTCTTCGGAGGCCCATGGTCCCTCGACGAGGCGGCGGCGGCCTTCGCCGGCCTGTGCGACCGGGCGTCCGACCACGGCCTGTTGGTGCACCTGGAGTTCCTGCCGTGGTCGAGGATCCCGGATCTCTCGACGGCCTGGCACGTCGTCCGCGCCGCCGACCGGCCCAATGGCGGGATCATGCTCGACGCCTGGCACTACTTCCGGAGCGGGTCCGACGACGGGGCTCTGCGCACCGTTCCCGGCGCGCGCATTCTCGGCCTTCAGCTGTGCGACGCGCCCGCCACCCCCGAACCGGATCCGCTCCATGCGACGCTGCACGAGCGACTGCTGCCGGGCGAGGGCGAGCTGGCCCTCGGCACCCTCATGGACGATCTGCGGGCGACCGGGGCCGCGGCCCCGCTCGGCGTCGAGGTGTTCTCCGACGACGTCCACGCACTCGAGCCCGAGGAAGCAGGCCGTGCCGCCGGCGCGTCGTTGCGGAGGCTTCAGGGACAGGAGCGATCCCAGTCGTAACCCCGCCCGCGAGCGATGTTCGGAACCCTGCGAAGATGTGGTCAGTGGGATGGGAGGCACTCGAGCAGTGGGGTGACGACATCGCTCGCATCGGGCCGCTCGCGGGCGGAGTCGCCAACGACGTGTGGAGCGTGCGCGTCAACGGGCACCTCGCGGTCGGTCGTCTCGGTGCCAGGAGCGACGCTGATCTCGCGTGGGAGACCGAGCTCCTCCACCACCTCGACCGCGAAGGTCTGACCGTCCCGCTGCCGATCCCGACGGCTGACGGCCGCCTGTTCGCCGAAGGCCTGGTGGTGATGACCTACGTCGAGGGCGAACCGCCCGAGACGCGAGCCGACTGGCGTCGCGTGGCCGACACGCTGCGCCAGCTGCACCGGTTGACGCAGGGCTGGCCGCAGCGCCCTGGCTGGCGATCGTCGACCGACCTCCTGCACGCCGAGACCGGGACGAAGATCGACCTCGGCGCGATGCCGACCGAGGGCGTGGCGCGCTGCCGAGCAGCGTGGGCGCGGCTCACCGGACGTCAGACAAGCGTCGTCCACGGCGACCCCAACAACCCTGGCAACGTCCGCATGACCGCGGATCGGGTCGCGCTGATCGACTGGGACGAGTCGCACGTCGACGTCCCCGACCTCGACCTGGTGCTGCCCCACAACGCCGCCGGTCTCGACGCCGCCGCGCACGACATCGCCGCGCAAGCTTCGGCCGCATGGGAAGCCGCCGTCTGCTGGGACGACGAGTACTCGGTCAAGCGGCTCGCCGAGGTCCGGGTGGTCTGATCTTCGGCGCCGCCGTCGATCAACCGCCACGCACGCTGCGCCCACACTCCGGTCGGGAGCACCGGAATTCTTGACGGCCTGTGCGGTGTCTCCTACGGTGCCCAACGCAGGCGTTCGGCCGCGGCGCACCCGGCCCCGGGTCGCCCGGCCGACCAGAAGGGCGGAGGCCAGCCACCGTGCTCCAGGGCGAAAAGGTCCTCATCACCGGTGCCAGCGGGAAGATCGCCTTCCCGATCGCCCGCCGACTCGCCGAGGACAACGAGGTCTGGGGCGTGGCCCGCCTGCGCGATCCCGTCCAACGCCAACGGCTCGAGAGCGTCGGCGTGCGACCCGTCCCTCTCGACCTCTCGGGCGGTGACTACTCGGCGCTGCCCGCCGACTTCACCTACGTCTTCCACGCCGCGGTCGACGTGGGGACCGACGACTGGCGTCGCTGCGTCCGGACCAACGCCCTGATGTCGGGCGACCTCGTGGACCACTGCCGCGCGGCCAGAGGCTTCGTGTACTGCTCGACCGGCTCCGTTTACGCGTACCAGGGGCAGCGACCGCTGCGGGAGGACGACCCGCCGGGTGTCCCGCAGCGGGCGAACTACAGCTTCTCGAAGGTCGCCGGGGAGCAGGTCTGCACCTGGGTGGCGACGCGCTTCGACGTCCCGCTCACGATCATCCGCATCTGCTCGACCTACGGGCCCGAAGGAGGCGCCCCCGCCGATCGCCTGGAGCGGATGCTGCGGGGAGAGCCGATCCGCCTCTATCCGGACCCGCCCAACAACTTCAACCCGATCTACGAGGACGACTACGTCGAGCTCGGCATCAGGGCGATGGAGGTCGCCGCCCTCCCGCCGATCACCGTCAACTGGGGCGGCAGCGAGACCGTCAGCGCCGAGGACTACTGCGCCTACATGGGCGAGCTCGTCGGGGTCGAGCCCATCTTCGAGTACAGCGAGGCGGCCCACACCCCGCTGTGGCCCGACGTGACGTCCATGCACGAGATCCTGGGTCGCACCAAGGTCCCCTGGAAGGACGGGTTCCGTCGCATGATCGAGGCGCGCCACCCCGAGCGCTTGTCCTGAGGCGTCGGCGCCGCTGTCGTGGCGCGGCCGTGGGGCGCGCTCGCGGCGCGGTGTGTTCAGCGAGGGCGGCGGCGCAGCGACGCATCCGCGATGGCGGCGGGGACCCAGCCGACATCGGTGTCGTTGAGGTCGGTGCCGGGTGCCACGATCTCGTCGATGCGGTCGAGCACGTCGGGGCTCAGGCGCAGCTCGAGCGCCGGCAGCTGCGAGGTCGAGGTGCTCCATGGTGCGGGGCCCGATGATGGGCGACGTCACACCCGGGTGCTCGAGCACGAAGCCGAGCGCGAGCTCAATGAGCGACAACCCGGCGCTGTCCGCCAGCTCGGTCAGCGCGGTGACGGCCTCGAGCTTGGACCGGTTGCCGGGGATCTCCATGTCGTAGTGGTGCGGCAGGAACGTGGCGCGGCGGCTGGTGTTCTCCTTGCCCGGCCCGAACGCGCCGGAGAGCCAGCCTCCCGCCAGCGGGCTCCACGAGAGCACGCCCATGCCGTACTTCTGGCACATCGGCAGCACGTCCTTCTCGATGCTGCGCACGAGGATGGAGTACGGCGGCTGCTCGGTGACGAAGCGCTCGCGGGCCCGGCGCTCGGCCACCCACTGCGCCTCGACGATCTCGTGGGCGGGGAAGGTGGAGCTCCCGAAGTAGCGGATCTTGCCCGCCCGCACCAGATCGGTCAGCGCGCCCAGGGTCTCGTCGATGTCGGTCTCGGGTGAGGGCCGGTGGATCTGGTAGAGGTCGATGTAGTCGACGCCGAGCCGGCGCAGGCTGTTGTCGCAGGCGGCCATGATCCAGCGCCGCGAGTTCCCCTGCGCGTTGGGGTCCTGTCCCATCTGGCCGTGCACCTTCGTGGCCAGGACCACCTTGTGCCGCTTGATCTGCGCCAGGGCCTTGCCGACGATCTCCTCGGACTCGCCGAACGAGTAGACGTCCGCGGTGTCGACGAAGTTGATGCCGGCGTCGAGCGCGGCGTGGATGATCCGGATGGAGTCGTCGTGATCGGTGTTGCCGAAGGACCCGAACATCATCGCCCCGAGGCAGAGAGGGCTGACTTTGAGGCCGGTTCTTCCGAGTGTGCGGTATTCCATCGGGCCGAGCGTAGCCAGGGGCCTGGCGGGCCGCCCCGCGCCCCCGCCGGACCTCAGAGGCGGGCGGAGGCGTCGGCCGCGGCCAACAGGAGCACCGCATCACCGCTCCGCCGAAGCTGCGCAGCGCGGCCTCGGTCAATTTGATGGCGTGCTCGTCACCGGAGGCCACGGCCCGGTCCACCAGGGATTCCGCCGAGGGGGGCGCCGTCGTCGGGGCCGGCGCCAGCCGGTCGACGTCGTAGGCGACGTGGAGCGCCGCCGCGGCCTGCCACGACGTAGCCGAGGGCGGCCGCGCGATCCTCCTGCGCCAGCCACGGGAGCAGCAGCTCGCAGGCCAGCGGCGACGTCACCGCGTGCAGGAGGCCGATGGCACCGCCGCCGTCGGCGTTGCGCAGATAGGCCAGCGCCCCGCCCGTCGCCAGCTGGTCGAGCAGTTCCACCGCCCCGCCGGTCCAGCCGAGCGACGCCACGGCCTGCTCGAACTCGTCGGCGATGTCGCCCACCGCCGCCACCCGGTCGCTGATGAGCACCGCCGCGGGCCGTCGTCAGGGAGGTAGGGCAGGTCGGCGAGCGCCTGGGCCACACCCTCGCGCCCGATCAGCAGGGGCGGACCCGGGAGCTCCTGGTAGCTCGACGCCCAGAACGCCAGGGCGTTGGCGACCTCCAGCCGCCGGGGCGGCGTGTCGGCGGACGCCAGGGCGCGCACGGCGTGGCCGGTGCGGATCAACCCGTGCGTGGCCGCACCGACGGCACCGGGGAGCAGTCGCGGCGCCCACTCCCCCACGACGGCAGCGGCGGGCCGGTCGGCGATCTCGCGCTCGAAGAGGGCGAGCCACTCGGGGAAACGGCCGGCCTGGCCGAGCGCCGCGGGCCAGTCCTCTTCGGACAGCGGGCGCGTGGCCGGGGGCGGCGCCTCGTCCAGGCGGGTGCGGTAGCGCGCCACCCAGTCGGCGATGGCGTCGTGCCGCCCCAGCTGTGCCAAGCGCCTCCGCGGCCATGGGCCCGTGATTGGCCAAGCCGACCGAGCCGTAGACGGGCGCGGTGGTGGCGAAGACCGTCAGGGCGTCGTCAAGGGCCTCCGTCTCCACCGACCCAGTATGGCGAGGTGCAGCTCCGGGCGCCCGGGCCGGCGGCCGCTACGATCCGGCCTTCGACGACAGGAGGTCCGATGGCGACGACGCCGCCACTGCACGGATTGCGGATCATCGAGTGCTCGGCCCTGGGGCCGGCGGCCATCACCACGGCCCTGGTCGACCTCGGCGCCGACGTGATCAAGGTCGAACCGCCCGCCGGCGACTACATCCGCGAGATGACGTGGCCCATCGTCGAGGGTACCTCGCTCATGCACCTGCACCTCAACCGGGGGAAGCGCTCCCTGGTGCTCGACCTGCGCACGGACGCCGGCGTCGCCATCCTGAAGGAACTGGCCGCCGGCGCCGACGTCGTCGTGGAGGCCATGCGACCGGGCGCGCTGGCGCGGCGCGGCGTCGGGTACGACGACCTGCGCCTCATCAACCCGAAGATCGTCTTCTGCACCATCTCGGGCTACGGCATGACCGGCCCGTACCGGGACTACCCGAGCCACGGTGTCGCCTACGACACCTGGGCCGGCATCGTCAACGTCGCCACCGACGACGAGGGGTTCAGCTACATCCCCGAGCACGTCTCCATCGGCATCAACGCCGGCCCGCTCTACGGCGCCCTGGGCATCCTGGCCGCGGTGATCCGCGCCCGCGGGACCGGCGAGAGCTCGTACATCGACCTGGCCCAATCCGACGCCGCGGCCGCCATGGACTGGTACCGCTCCGAGAGCTGGCGGGCCTACGAACGGCCCCAGTCCGAGGTGACGGGGAACAAGGCCGACAACTACGAGCGCCGGGCGCCGGGCACCGCGGGCATGGTCGAGGGCGTGCGGTACCAGGTCTACGAGGCCGCCGACGGGCGCTACGTCCTCTTCATGGCGTCGGAGCAAGCCTTCTGGAAGAACTTCTGCGAGGCCGTCGACCGGCTGGACCTCTTCGAGCGCTGGCCGGGCTCGAGGTACGCGGATCACGCCCGGGGCAACCGCGAGCTCCAGCGCGAGCTGCGCGACATCTTCCGCACCAAGACGGCCCAGGAGTGGCTCGAGTTCGGGGGCCGCGTCAACACGCCGATCGCCCCGGTCAACACGCCGCGGACACTGCTGGACGACCCGCAGTTCGCCGACCGCCTCCCGCTCCTCCCGGCGTCGGAGATGGGGGCGGACCAGCTCTTCACGCCGCTGCACTTCGTCGGCGAGGAGCTGCCGCATCCGGCGAAGGCACCCACGGTGGGCCAGCACACCGAGGCGGTCTTGCGCTCGGTACTGGGTTATGACGACAATCAGATCTCCAACGCTCGGGACGCGGGCGCATTCGGAACCGAGGCGTAGGCGGCGCAGTCGGCCAAAGGGAGGGTCTGATGGACAGGGTCCGGCTGGGCGTACTGGGCGCCGGCAACATCGCGGCCATGAACGTGCGGGGGTACCTCGACCGACCCCCGCTGCGACGTCGTCGCCGTGTGCGACACCGACGAGGAGATCGGCCGCCAGGCCGCCAAGGAATGGGGCGCCGAGTCCTCCTACGTCGATCTGTCCGACATGCTGGCCGACGACTCCATCGACGCCGTGGAGGTGCTCACCCCCACACACCTCCACCGCGACCACGTGATCGCCGCGCTCGAGGCCGGCAAGCACGTGTCGGTGCAGAAGCCGGTGGCCAACTCGGTCGATGACGCGCTCGAGATGGCGGCGGTGGCGGAACGGGTGGGCCGCACCCTGCGCATCAGCGAGTGCTTCGTCCACTACCCGCCGCTCGAGCTGGCCAAGCGCCTCGTCGCCCAGGGCGCGATCGGCAAGCCCACGTCGTTGCGCATCCGCACGCTGGTCGGCCAGACCGACTCGGCCTTCCAGGCCGCCCTGCGCCCCGAGGGCTACGGCTGGCGCCTCGACAAGCGCAGCCCGGGCGGGCACCTCTTCGACGACATGGTGCACAAGTACGCCATGGCGCTGTGGCTGCTCGACCTCGACATCACCTCGGTGCAGGCGGTCGTCCGGCGGCGCGACCTCTTCTTCGAGCCCTGCGCCGTGATCTTCGAGTACGAGGACCCCGAGGTGCTGGGCACGATGGAGGTGCAGTACGCGCCCAACTTCTACATGCGCTCCTCGTACTACGGCGCCGACGAGTTCTTCGAGATCACCGGCGACGAGGGGCAGATCTGGGTGACGCGGGCGACCGGCGAGATGCTCGACCTGGCCCCCGTCATGTTGTTCACGGGGACGCCGCACGAGATCAAGACGACGGAGTTCACCGACCTGGACGCCGACTGGGGCGCCGGCTTCGTGCGTTCCTCCGAGCACTTCGTCGACGCGCTGTTGCACGGGACGCCGGCCGCCATGACCCCGCCGAGGCCATCGAGGTCCTCCGGCTCTGCTTCGCCGTCTACGAAGCGGGGAAGACCCGGATGCCGGTCGATCCCCGCGGCGTCACCGGGTCGGTGAGCCCGCCCGGCTGGGGTGAGTGGTAGGTCACTCCCAGGGCGGCGGCCCGACCTGAATCCGGTCGAGCGCGGACCGCACGCGGCCGAAGCGGCCATCGTCGGCCGCCCACTGCCGTCGGGCCTCTGAGACCTCCTCGCGGCTGCGCCCGACGAAGTTCCACCACATGAGGAGTTTCTCGGGGAACGGCACGCCGCCGAGCAGCAGGGCGCGGGCCGGCGCCTCCACCCCGAACGCGCACTCGTCCCGGCCCAGACCGAGATAGGCCAGCACGCCGGGCTCCACCACGGCCCCCTCCACCGTGACCCTGCCCTGTAAGACCACAAGCGCGTGCTCGTAGTCGGCGCGCAGTGGCACCACGGTGCTCGGCCCGCGCAGCGTGAGCTCCACGCCCATGTGCTCGGTGTCGCGCCGCGCCGGCGAGGCGACCTCGGCCAACGCGCCGACGAGGACGGTCCCCTCGGCGTGGCCGAGCTCGAGGTGCGGCAGCTCCGCGTGATGCTCGAAGGCCGGCGCGCCGTCGCGGGTGTCGGCCGGCTGGGCCACCCAGAGCTGGACGGCGTGGACCTCCTCGGCCCGGGCGGGGTCCTCCTCGGCGTGGGCCACCCCGTGGCCGGCCGTCATGAGGTTCAGCTGGCCGGGCCGGATGAGCTGCTCGGAACCCAGGCTGTCGAGATGCAGGAGCTCGCCGGCCACCAGCCAGGTCACGGTCTGGAGGCCCATGTGCGGATGCGGCCCGATGCTGAAGGCCACGCCCGGTTCGACCGCGACGGGGCCGGCATGATCGACGAAGCACCACGACCCCACGGTGCGACGCGGCCGCTGGGGCAGGACACGGCGCACCGGCAGCGAGCCCACCTGGGCTCGGCGGCCGGGGGCGATCTCGACGACCGGACCGTCGGCCTGGGCCGGCACCCCGGGCACCGGTAGCGCGTCTTCGGTGGCGACCGGTCCGCTCATGCGCTCCTTCCTCCACCTCTAGGGTGGCACAGGACCGCACGACCCGGAGGCCGCGCCATGCCGATCCCCACCGACGACGCGCCGGTCGTCGACGACACCACCGCCGGTCGCTTCGTCATCCGCGAGGGTGGCATCGAGGCCGAGCTGATCTACCGAATCGAGGGCGACCGGATGGTGCTGGTCCACACCGGTGTCCCCGAGGAGTGGAGCGGGCGCGGCATCGGGAGCCGACTGGTCCGGACGGCATTGGCGAAGGCCGAGTCCGATCACCTGACGGTGGTGCCCTGGTGCCCCTTCGCCCGGCGCTGGCTGGGCGACCACCCCGACGAGGCGGCGGCGGTCACCATCGACTGGGCTTCCGAACGCCCGACCTGAGCCGGTCCCGCGACCTTCTCGCCGGCCGTGCCGGTGTCAGGTGCCATGCCGGTGTCAGGTGCGGGCGAAGAACTCGACCAGGTGCCGGGCGACCTCGTCGGCGTGCGTGATGATGCCGATGTGCCCGGAACCGGCGATTTCGCGGTAGTCACACCCGGGTATGGCCTCCGCCGCCAGACGGGCGTAGCGAGGCGGTGAGTCCACGTCGTGCTCGAACGCCAGCACCAGGCAGGGGACGCGCACCTCGGGCCAGCGGGTGGTGCGTGCGGGGTCGGTCGACCAGGCGAGCGCGGCCTCGTACTGGCCGAGACGCCCGGGGTTGGCCCACACCGGCAGGTCACCCATCAACGACAGCCACGTGCTGACGACCTCGGAGTCCTGAATGTCCGCGATCGGCAGATAGCGCAGCGTCTCGGTGGCGTAGAAGAGCGGGGGCAGGTCGTAGTCGAGCCGGGCCAGGTCCCTCTCCACCGTGGTGATGGCGATCTCCCAGGCCGTCGGCGCGTTGGCGCTGCCCATGAGCGCGGCGGACCGGATCCGCGCCGGCTGGTCGAGCACCAACGTCTCCGCGATCCAGCCGCCCATGGAGTGCCCGGCGATGCGGACCGGCTCGACCCAGCCGAGGTGGTCGAGCAGGGCGAGGGTGTCGGTGGCCATTTCGTCCACGCTGTAGGGGGCCGGCGGCGAGGAGGACGGCGCCACGCCGCGGTTGTCGAAGGTGGCGACCGCGTACCCGGCGGCCGCCAGTGCCGGCACGAGGGACAGGTGCCAGGCGGCGGCGGGCTGCCCGCAGCCCGCGATGAGCAGGAGCGGCTCACCTTCACCGGACACCTCGTAATTGAGCGTGGCGCCGTTGGCGCTGACCTCAGGAATGGAGCACCTCCGACAGGAGATTCGGCGCCACGTTACGGCCGGTCAACAGCACGACGGTCTCCTTGCGGTCGTCGGGTACCACCACACCGGCCCGCAGCGCGGCGACGCCGACGGCGCCGGCGCCCTCCAGGACGAGACCCATCTTGGCCGCTGCGAACGCCATGGCGGAACGAATGTCGGCTTCGCTCACGGTGAGGACTTCCACCTGGTGGGCGAGCGCGATGCCGACGGTCACGGCGCCCGGCTCGAGGTTTCCCGCCAACCCGTCGGCCACGGTCGGCTCGACCGCGATGGGCACGATCGCTCCCGCCGCCAGCGCAGCGCTCATGGACGGCGACGCCTCGGACTCGACCCCGACGACGCGCACGCCCGACCCTTCCAGAGCGAGGATGACGCCCGCCAACAATCCGCCGCCGCCACACGGCACGACCACGGTGCCGAGGTCGGGCACCTGCTCGGTGAGCTCGCGGGCCGCCGTCGACTGACCCACGATGACATCGGGATCGTTGTAGGGCGACACGTAGCGGCTCCCGTCGCGGGACGCCAGGTCGAGGGCATGCGTCTCCGCCTCTCGGTAGCCCTCGCCGTGGAGGACGAGTCGCAGGTCGAACTGCTGGAGGGCGGATACCTTGGCCGCCGATGCCCCCGTGGGAACGACGACGGTGAGTCGGGTGCCCAGCTTCGACGCCGCATAGGCCAGACCGAGCCCGTGGTTGCCGGCCGACGAGGCGACGACGGCGCGGCCGGGGTCCGCTTCGAGTGTGGCCGACACCGCGGCGAGGCCGCCGCGCACCTTGAAGGACCCGGTGGGCTGGACGGTCTCGAGCTTCACCGAGACCGCGGGCCCCAGCTGCGGTGCGCCGACGGTGGGCGTGACGTCGAGGAAGCGCCGCACCGCCTTCCACGCCGACTCCATGTGGGCCGGCCCCGGGAGCACCACGTCGCGCACCGGTCCAGTCTGGCCGAGCGCCGCCTGGCATGCTGAACGCCGTGCAGACCGGGACTCTGACCATCGGCGGCGCGACGGTGCAGGTGCACCCGGACGTCGCCACCATGGCCCGCGCCGCGGCCGACGAGGCGCTCGCAGCCATGCAGGCCGCCGTGGCGTCCCGCGGGGTCGCCCACGTCATGTTCGCCACCGGCAATTCTCAGCTGGCCTTCGTGCAGGCGCTGGTGCAGGAGACCGAAGGGGTGCCCTGGGCCGACACCGTGGTCTTCCACATGGACGAGTACGTGGGGGTGGGGCCCGACCATCCCGCCGGCTTCCAGCGCTGGATCCGCGAGCGGATCGTGGAGCCGGCACAGCCGAAGGCGGCCTACTACGTCGAGGGGCTGGGTGACCCCGACGCCGAGTGCCGCCGCTACGCGGAGCTGCTGCAGCGGCATCCCCTCGACCTGTGCTGCCTCGGGATCGGTGAGAACGGGCACCTCGCCTTCAACGACCCGCCCGTGGCCGACTTCGCCGACCGGCGCGACCTCAAAGTGGTCGAGCTCGATGCTGCCTGCCGCATGCAGCAGGTGCACGAGGGCCACTTCGGCGGGCTGGAATCCGTCCCGACCCATGCCATCACCGTCACCATCCCCGCGCTGCTGCGGGCCGGCCGCGTGCTCGCCGTCGTTCCCGAGGCTCGCAAGGCGGAGCCGGTCCGCGCCGCGCTGACGGGCCCGATCACGACCGCGTGCCCGGCCTCCGCGCTGCGCACGATCCCACACGCCAGTGTCCATCTCGAGCCCGCCTCCGCGCGGCTGCTGCCGGACTGAGGTCCGGGCGGGAGGAACGTCAGCCCGCCTGCGCCCCGGTGACGTCGTAGAGATGGTGGACGGGGTCGTGGATCATGTACAGGCTGAAGCTGGCAACCGTGAAGGCGGCACCGTCACTGCGTCGGCCCCGGCGCTGCCACTGCTCGCCCTCGACGGCGTCGAAGGCATCGGCCAACTCGGCCGCGGCCTCCTGTAGCTGCGCCGAGACCGCGGCGGGATCCTGCTCGAGGTAGCGCTCCTCGACGGCCGTCGCATCCTGGTCCCAGTTGGGGTAGAGCGGGTCGTCCTCACCGAGCGTGAGGCCGAGGCGCGCCCGGTAGAGCGTGCAGACGTCGCGCACGTGGCAGGCGTACTCGAGCGGCGCCCAGCGGTCCTGGGCCGAGCGGCGTCGCAGCGGCGCGACCGGGCGCGCCAGGACGCGCGCCCAGGCCGCCGCGTTGGCGCGCAGGAGCGAGGGGACCGACTCGGGCCGTCGGGAGGAGGCGTCGAACCCGCACTCGGGGCAACGGCGCTGCAGCACCCACGTCCAGTCCTTGGCGTCGGGCACGATGGGCACGTTCACACCTCCCCGTCGCGCTGGAGCCAGGCGAGCAGGTCGGCCGGAGCGAGGCCGGCGACCCGGGCGCGGTAGCGCGCCATCTCCTCGGAGGTCAACACGTTTCTGCCGTCACCCGATCTGCCGCGGCGGAAGAAGGCCGCCGGGTCCTTCAGCACGCCGAGGGTGTCGGGCGTGCTGGCCGCGGCGCGCATCGCCTCGAACGTGGCGGCGTGCACGAGAGCCGGCCAGCGCTCCTCGTCGACTCCGAGGCCGAGCAGCCCGGCGAGCCGGCGCATGGAGCCGGCGAGGTCGGCGACGAGGTCGTCGTAGTGCACCAGCACGACGTTGGGGTCGTGGCGGCGCCCCCAGGCGTCGGAGAGGTGCAGCATCGCGCCGGGCAGGGTATCGAGCCGCTGGCGGGGGTCACCGTCCCACTCGACGAACCCGACGAGCCATTCGTGCAGCGGCGGCCGCGGCGGGCGGACGGCCTCGGGATGCCCGGTGAGCTCGGCCATGCGGCGGCGGTCGATGTTGTTGCTGTGGTGATACAGAGACACGGCCATGTCGAGCGGGTGGCGGCCCACCACGACGTAGGTGGCGCGCCCGTCGAGCGGCACGCCATCGAGTGGAGTGTGCGTCTTGATCACGCGCCGCTGCGTCTGGGCCGCGAGACGGGCGAAGACTTCTTCTTTCGGCCGGACGAGCCAGTCCAACCAGGGCGACAGCGCGTCGAGGCGTCCGGGCAGGTCAGGGGTCCCGAAGACGAGGAGGAGGCAGATCATCTGGACCCAGGTGGTGCCCGACTTGGACCGGGTGCTGACGACAATGTCGCCGGGGCGGAAGGTAAAGTCCCACCACCGCGCGCTGTCCTCATCAGGCGAGGTGTAGTGGAACAGTTGTGCGGCCGCCGCGACAGAGTCCGGCGGTCGGTCGCGGCCTACTCCCATGGCCACCAGCATGGTGGACGGCGAGACGGTCGCGCCGAAGCCACGGCAACCACATCGAACCCGGCGGGCAACGGCGGGGCAATGGCCGATCCCTAGGTTTCGGCACGGAGATCGGGGGTGCCGGGCGGCGCGGCCGGGCCACCGGATGGAGGAGATGTGACGACGGCATTGGCCACGGGGCAGCTGGACACCACCCGCCGAGAACCCGTGCCACGTCGGCGCCGCCGCTGGACGCTCAAACGGATCCTGATCACCACCGGGTCCTGCCTTTTCGCCTTGATCCTCCTGGCCGGTTCGTGGATCGGCATCAGCCTCTACCGCATCGACCACGCCGTGCACCACATCGGCGTGCCGGCGTCGCTGCTGGCGCGCGGCAAGAACGACCTGCTCGCCATCGTCAAGGGCCCGGACCACACCGAACAGGTCTTCGTCTTCCACGCCACCGCCGGGCGCACCAACGTCCTGCAGATCCCGCAGACCCTGGGGCTGCCCCTCGCCCACGGCGGCTCCGTGCCCATCGGGACCCTCAGCCTCCGCTCTCCGGCCACCATCATCGCCGGGCTCGACCGCCTCGGCATCCCGGTGAGCCACTACGTCGGTGTCGACCTGCACATGTTCAGCCCGACTTCGAGCCTGGGCGAGTTGGCGACGGGGAAGCTCTCCGTCAGCTCCATGATCTCGGACCCGACGGGCGCCAGCTCGTTGCTCGAGCAGGTTGCCTCGCACATCTATCTCGGACCCGGGACCCCGGTCTCCGCTGTCCTCTCCCTCATGAACGTGCCCACGGCCCACCCCGTGTCCGTCCCGACCTCCACCGACGTGCACGGCACGGTCGATCCTCGCATCCGCCTTCTCGACCGTCCTGCGCGGCTTCCTGTAGTGGCGACGGGGCGGGAGCGGGGCGGGATCCGGCGGCGGGGCTGGCGACGGCGCGCCGACGACGACTCCGCCCCCGGCCTCGACCCCGGCCAACGGGCTGTGACGCAGCCCGACGACGCGGCGGCGGACGGTGCCGACACGAGCGACGACGGCGCGGCGCGCGACACCGCCGAGGCCAGCACCCAGGCGTCGCTCGACCAGGTCCTGAGGCACGCCGCCGAGGCACGCGCCGTGCCGCGGCACGGGGACGGCTGACCGCCGTCCGACGCGACGGGGACGGCTGAGGGGTCGAGCGGACGGCGCGGTGCCTTCGTACCCGAGGCCGAGCCAGCGATCGAGGAAGGGCAGGGCCTCGGTGCCGTGCCACTGGTGCCCCCCCTCGAAGACGTCGTGCACCAGACGCTCGCCGGCACCGTGCTGCTCGTAGACGAGACGGGTCCGGCGCACCGACTCGGCCGCGGTGGCGGCGGGGAACAAGAAGTCCTCGGGCCCGGACTCGACCAGGAGCGGGCGGGGGGCGACGAGCGCGCCGAGGTCCTCGTGCTCGAGCCGGCCCAACATGCCGAACAGGATCTGGGAGCCGCACATGTTCCAGGGCATCTTGTGGCTCTCGGCCCACGAGGAGAAGTAACCGCTCACCACCGACGCCGCCACGCGGGTGTCGACGGCGGCGGTGAAGAGGGTGACGGTGCCCCCGTAGGAGATGCCGACCATGCCCAGGCGCGCCGGGTCGACCAGGGGGTGCTGCTCGAGGACGTCGAGAGAGCGCCGCAGGTCCCAGACGTTCTGTGTCAGCGGGTTCCAGCCCGCCATGGCGGCATGGACGAGGTTGGTGTCGCAGGCGTAGTGGTCGTCGGGGTTCCAGTCCAGGCGCTCGCCGAAGCAGCGCAGGTCCGGCGCCAGCACCACGTAGCCCCGGCGGGCCAGCTGCAGCGCGTAGTCGGCGTTGGGCATGTCGGTGTGCTCGAGCCCGACCACCTGGGTCTTCCCCGGCCCGTGGCCGTGGCAGGCCAGCACGGCCGGCCCGGCGGGCTGGTCCAGCCGGCTGTCGGGGACGAGGAGGTACGCGGGCACCGACATGGTGTCCTCGGTGTCGAAGACGATCTTGTCCCGCCGGTAGCCCTCGCACTCCACCGACTCGAGGGTCTCGACGTCGAGCGGGACCGCCTCGGGCTCGGGCCCCGACAACTCGCTCAGGCGGGAGCGGCAGCGCTCCACCCAGGCCGGGAGGTCGGCGGGATCGTCCTCCGGGAGCGGATCCTCGTGGGTGGTGGCGGCCAGGCGGGCCATCCACTGGTACCAGGGCGAGAAGTTCCGGGCCGGTGGGGTCAGTACCAGGCCCCCGGTGTCATCGCTCATGCTCGGCCCCTTTCGCGGCGTGCGACGGTCGCTCCGGGGCCAATGTAGGCGGGACCCGTGCGTAGGGATCCCGAGGCGGTCGCGATCGGGGGACGGGGCGGCCCCGGGCAGAATTACAGTTGGGTCGTGACCCTCGCCACCACCGTCAGCATCCACCCCATCGCTCCCACCATCGGGGCCGAGATCACCGGCGTGGACATCGCGCTCCCGCTGGCGCCCGAGGTCGTGGCCGCCATCCGGGACGCGCTCAACACCCACCACGTCATCTTCTTCCGGGACCAGTCGCTGACGGCCGAGCAGCTGGCCGACTTCGCCCGGCAGTTCGGCACCGTGACGGAGGCCCACCCCGTGTTGCCCTCCATCGACGAGAGCCGCGAGGTGCTCGCCATCGACGGCAAGGTCGACCGGGCCAGTTGGTGGCACACCGACGTCACCTTCCTCGAGACGCCGGCCATGGGCTCCATCCTCTACATGCTCGAGGCCCCCGCCGTCGGCGGGGACACCATGTGGGCCAGCCTGCAGGATGCCTACGACGGGCTCGCCCCTCCGGTGCGCGCCATGTGCGACCAGCTGATCGCCATCCACCACGACCCGTGGTTCGCGGCGGACGTGGCCGAGCGCGGCGGCTACGAGTGGGACGGCACGTGGCGGGAGAAGCTGCTCCCGGCCCTGCACCCCATCGTGCGCACGCACCCCGAGACCGGGCGCAACGGGCTCTTCGTCAACCGCCAGTTCACCCGCACGGTCTTCGGGCTGTCGGACAACGAGAGCAACGCCATCCTCGAGATGCTCTACCACCACTGCGTCAAGCCCGAGTACACGTGCCGCTTCCGCTGGCGCTCCGGGTCGGTCGCCTTCTGGGACAACCGGGCCACGCTGCACTACGCGCTCGACGACTACGGGGACGCCGCCCGCTACGCCCACCGGGTCACCCTGCGGGGCGACAAGCCCTTCGGTCCGGCGATGCCGCTGCCCGCGAGCTGACGGCCCGTTGGCAGCCGGCCTGGGGGCCGACCTCGGCGTCGCTGCGGCGGCGTTCGTCGCGACCAATGTCGACAACTGCGTCGTGACCATGGCCATGGTGGCGGGTGCGCCCGTCGAGCGTGCCCATCGGATCGCCGCGGGCCAGGTCGTCGGCTTCGCGCTGCTCGTGGCCGTGTCGGCCGCGGCGGCGGCCCTCCTGTTCGAGTTCTCGGCCGCCGTCGTCGGTCTGCTCGGGCTGGTGCCGCTGGCCATCGGCGTGCGCGGCCTGGTGGGGTTGTGGCGGACGCACCCCGGCGGCGACGCCGACCTGGCGCCCGCGGCCGGGCGGAGACTCCGTCGCCCGAAGCCCGAGCAGCGGGCCGTGGGTCGCAGCCTGACGGCGGCCGCGCTGGTCACCATCGCCGCCGGGGGTGACAACCTCGCCGCCTACATCCCTCTCTTCCGCGTCGGGGGGGCGGCCAACGTGGGGGCCACCCTGTCCGTCTTCGTCGTCGGCGAGGTCCTGGTCACCTGGCTCGTGCTGACCGGAGGGCGCCACCCCACGACCCGCGGCGTGATGCTGCGTCTCGGGCATTTCGCGGTCCCGGTCCTGCTCTGCTGCATCGGCATCCTGGTGATGCTCGAGGCGGGGACCTTCACCCTGCTCTGAGGCGGCGCGACAATGGCGACGATGACCGACGCCGCACCCGACACCGTCGACGCGCTGATCCTCGACCTCCTCGAGTGGGTCGGCCCCGAGCCCCGTCCCTACGCGGAGGTGATGGAGGCGTGGCGGACGTCGTGTCCGCGCCTGCCCGTGTGGGAGGACGCCAACGGCCGCGGCTTCATTGCCCGTCATCATGAGCCCGGCCGCGGCGAGCTCATCTCGGTGTCGGCCGCCGGGGCGGAGTTCCTGGCCGAGCAGCGCGCCCTCCCGGCACGCTGACGGGGCGGCGTCGGCTGCGTCACTGGCCCGACGCGCGCCGCCGTGCTTGACTGCGACGGCACCACCGGGAACGACGTGAGGGAGGGTCCCATGGAGAATCTGCAGGACAAGGTGGCCGTGGTCACCGGCGGCGCCAGCGGGATCGGCAAGGCGGTGGCCGCGCGGGCCGCCGCCGAGGGCATGAAGATCGTCGTGGCGGACATTGAGGAAGGCCCGCTCAAGGAAGCCGAGGCCGACATCTCGAGCAGCGGGGCCGACGTCCTCGGCGTCGTGGCCGACGTGTCGGACGCTGCGTCGGTACGCGAGCTGCGCGACCGTGCGCTCGACCGCTTCGGCGCGGTGCACCTCGTCCACAACAACGCGGGCATCGGGCTGGGCGGCCCGATCTGGGAGGTCTCCGAGCAGGACTGGCGCTGGATCCTCGGGGTCAACCTGTGGGGCGTCGTCCACGGCATCGCCACGTTCGTGCCCCTGTTCATCGAACAGGGCGAGGGACACGTGGTCAACACGGCGTCCATCGCCGGCCTCACCACGGCACCGTTCCTGGGCCCGTACAACGCGACCAAGCAGGCCGTCGTGGCCATCTCCGAGACGCTCTTCAAGGACCTGCAGGCGGTGGGCGCGCCGGTGGGCGTCTCGGTCCTGTGCCCCGGCTTCGTGCAGACGCGCATCGCCGAATCCGACCGCAACCGCCCGCCCTGGGCGCCCGACCGCGAGGTCGTCGCGGCGGCCGATCTCCGCGGCGCCATCCAGAGCATGGTGGACGGCGGGATCCCCGCGGCGGCGGTGGCCGACCAGGTGATCGACGCCGTGCGGAGTGACACCTTCTACATCCTCACGCACCCCGAGCTCACCCAGGCGATCGAGACGCGCTTCGGCGACATCGTGCAGGGGCGGCCTCCGTCGGCGACCCTCATCGCCTGAGCCGCCCGCGCCCGCCCCCAACAGGGCGATGCGCCGCCGGATCAGGAACCCGAGGCGGCCGGCAACGGCTTGAACGGCTGCACCGTCACCCAGCACGTGCCCTGCGGCTTGTGGTTCGTCTTGAGCTTGCACTGCGACGACGGGGGCACGTTGTTGTGGACCTTGACGACCTGGTACTGCGTCGGGCCGTAGAACTTGGACGGCCCGAAGCTCCACACCGGTGAGAGGGTGCCGGGGAAATTCGTGATCTTCGACATGGCCTCCACGAACGTGCGGCGGTTCAGGCTCTTGCCGGCGTCCTTGGCGGCGGTGGCGAACAGATGGATCGCCCCGCACCACGCCTGAATCGGGCCCTGCTCCTCGATGTAGATGCTGGTGGTGCCGGCGATGGGCTTGGGATGGTACGAGTGCCAGGTGTTGTAGCAGGAGCGCACGCCCGGGTCGTAGCCGCCCTGGCTCTCGGGCCGGTTGTCGTCGAAGCCGCCCAGCGTCTCCGTCGTGACGCCCTCCTGCCCGTTCAGCGCCTTCTCGTAGGGGACCGGGATCAGCCCCAGCGCCACTTGCACCGTCGACTGGTAGTCGCTCAGGAGCAGCTGGGGGTAGTACTGCTGGGCCGTCTCGGCCCCGATGTAGGGGAAGAAGGCGTTCTCGCGGAGCAGCGGGATCACCGACTGCACGCCGGCGGCCTTGAACTTCTCCACGGCCAGCTGCGCGTCGGAGTTGGTGGTGGCGGTCTGGTCGGTATTGCCGGCCACGGTCTCGACCAGGGGCGTGATGCCGGCCCTCTTCAGGTCGGGCATCAGGTAGTCGTTCAGCGCGTCCTGGTCGGGGGCCTGGTCGGACACGACGACACCGACCTTCTTGCCGTGGCCGAGGCGGCCCGAGCTCTCCCCCCACTGGACCACGGCCGACAGGACGGGTGCCATGTCGGGGCCGGTCCACCACAGGTAGGGCGAACCCAGGTTGGTCCAATTCGTCGTGGTGGACCAGGCGCTCAGGAGCGGGGTCTGGCCCTGCTGGGCCACGCAGAGCTGCTGGTCCCCCTGCCAGGTGCCGATGCCGTCGATCACGGCGAAGACCGCCGGGTTGCCCTGGGTCCACTGCTGGCACAGCGACTGCATGTTGGCGTCGTTGGTCGGATCGAACTGCACGATGATCGGGTTGATCTTGCGGCCGTTGATGCCCCCGCTGTCGTTGATCTGGTTCACGAAGAGATGGATGGCCGGGATCTGCTCGTTGTACTCCTTGTCCGAGGCGAAGCCCTCCTGCCCCGCAAGGCTGTTGACGGCGACGACGGGGAACACCACGTTGATGCTCGTGGCCGTGACGCCGCGGCTGCTGGTGCTCGCCTGGGTGACCGGCGTCGCACTGGTGCTCGACGATGCGACCTCCGCCGCGCCGGCGCTGTCCGACCCGCCCGGAGTGCCCGCGGGGGCCAGGACCAGCCAGGCGATCAGCCCGACGACGATGGCGAGGATGATCAGCGCAGTGCGCACCTGCGTGGCGCGGGGGCGCCGGCGCAAGCGTCGCCAGGACCGGCCCAACGGCGCCAGGGGATGGACTGCCGCCCCCCGGTGCGTCGAGACCTGCGTGCTCGCTTCCATCGTCACCCTCCTTCGCCGCGCTCTGCACGGCCGCCGTCGGCGATGGGACCCGATGCCATCAGGGCCTCGTCGCTCGCACCAAGGTAGGCGGCCAGAGCCTTCGAGTCTGCGCGGATGACCTCGGGGGGCCCGGCGGCCACCACGCGGCCCAGTTCCATGACCACGACGGCGCTGCAGAGCTCGAAGACCAGGGGCACGTCGTGCTCCACCAGGACGATCGTCGTGTCAGCCACCTCATGGATCCGGCGCAGCAGCGGGATGAAGGCCTCGGCCTCCCGTTGGGCGATGCCGGCGGTGGGCTCGTCGAGCAACAGCAACCGCGGCCTGGCCAGGACGATGGAGGCAAGGTCCACCACCCGGCGCGTCCCCGTGGAGAGCTCCGCCGTGCGGTGATGGCGGAACCGGTCCAGCCCGAAGGCGGCAATGACCTGGTCCACCGCCTCGAGCTTGCGCCGCTCGGCCCGTCGGGCCCACGGGAGGCGGAGCGTGGTCGAGAGCACGGCCACCTCCCGGCGGGCGTCCTCGCTCAGGAGCAGGACGTCGAGCACCGTCAGCTCGGGGAACAGCCGGCAGTCCTGGAAGGAGCGCACCATGCCGACGCTCAGGCGTTCCTCGGGCAGGTACTCGGCCAGGTCGGTGTCGTCCAGCCGCACGGAGCCCGACTGCGGCGCCACCAGCCCCGAGATCACGTCGAGCGTCGTCGTCTTGCCCGATCCGTTGGCCCCGATCAAACCGACGATGGAGCCCGGCTCCGCTTCGAACGTCACCCCGTCGAGCGCGTGCACGCCGCCGAAATGCACGTTCACGTCGTCGACGTGGAGGCGGGCGGGGTGCGCGGACGACCGCGAGCTCGGTGGCGGCCGTCACTGCTCGGCCCCGTCGGTCACGAGCGTGGGCGTGACGGGTGGCCCGGCGCGCCGGCGAGCTGCAGCCGCTCGTGCGTGGCGCGGATGCCGATGGTCACGAGGTCGCCGGAGCGGTGCAGCAGCTCGGCGAGCCCACCCGGCAGGTAGAGGATGAACGCGATCAGCCCGAGGCCGCTGGTGATGAATCTGGATCGTCTGGTTGGCGCCGAAGAGGGCGGGAAGGCCCTCGAGATAGATGGCGCCGAGGATGGCGCCGGGGATGGAGCCCAGCCCGCCGATGACCACCATGGAGATGATCACGAACGAGGTCGTGGGGTCGAACGTGATGTCGGTGTTGTTGAGCTGCTGGGTGGCGAAGGCGAAGCACACCCCCGCATAGCCCGCCATGAAGCCCGAGAGGCCGAAGGCCAGCAGCTTCGTGCGCAGGATCGGGATCCCCATCGCCGCCGCGGTCAGCTCGTTGTCGCGGACGGCGACGAGGCGGCGCGCCACGCCCTTGTCGCGCCAGATCCGCACCATGAAGATGGACAGCAGCAGGACCCCGAGCGAGAACCAGGCGAAGGACTGCTGCGAGGCCAGGCTGATGCCGAACAGCGAGGGGCGTCCGATGAACGTGTACCCGGGGTCGGGCAGGCCCGTGCACAGGGTCTTGTTGATGCCCGGCACGTTGAAGCAGGGCGTGGCCAGGACCGCGCTCTGCATGAAGATGGCGAAGGCCAGGGTCGTGACGGCCAGGAAGAGGCCGGGCATGCGGAGCGCCGGCAACCCGACGATGATGGCCACCAGCGCGGTCACCGCGCCGCCGTAGAGCATCACGACGGGCAGCGGCAGCGAGGTGCCGAGGTGGACGGCGACCAGCGCGCCGACGGCGACGAGGCCGAACTGCCCGAGCGAGACCTGGCCCGCCCAACCCGTGAGCATGGTCAGGCTCAAGGCGATGACCGAGTAGATGCAGATCTGGCTGAACAGGACGTTGTTGCCGACGGACAGCACGAAGGGCAAGCAGGACCGCCAGCCCGATGGTGAGCCAGATCCCCGTGACCGAAACCCGGCGGCGCAGCTGATCCACCCCGGCCCGCATGGTGGTGGCGGCGCCGTGCTGCCACGTGCTCCGCTCCCCGGTCCGCGCTCCCTTGCGCAGTGCGCCGACCCGCACCAGCAGGACAACCATGACGACGATGAAGACGATGAGCTGCTGCTTGGCCGGCGAGGCGACGTTCCACTCGAGCAGCTCGAGGAAGACCCCCATCCCGATTCCGGCGATGAAGGCCACCGTCAGGTTGACCATCGCCCCGATGAGCGCGGCCGTGAGCGTGTACAGGAGCAGGTCGGGCGAGAGCGCCTGGGTCAGCGCGCTCGTCTGGTTGGGCGCGTTGAGGATGGCGGTGAAGGCCGACAGCGCGCCGGCGACGGTCCAGGTCAGCGTGGAGGTGCGGCGAATCCACACGCCGGAGAGGCGGGCGGAGTCCGCGTTCTCCGACATGGCGCGCATGGCCAGTCCCCACGAGCTGAACCGGACGGCCAGCACCAGGATCACCGTCACGATGGGGGCGACGATGAGGGTGAGCACCTCGGTGGGCGTGATGATGAACGGGCCGAGCGAGAAGGACAGGTCGAAGGGCACCGGCACCGGCTTGTAGAGGTTGGACGGCCGGATGAAGGGCAGCGCGGTGAGCGCCAGCAGCACGTAGCTCAGACCGATGGTGGCCACCATCACGAGGACCCGGGGGCGGCTGAACAGCCGGCGGAGCACGAGCTCGGACAGTGCGCCGACGAGCGGCGGCCAGCCCACGGAGAGGACCAGAGCGAACCAGTAGTTGAACTTGAAGTCCGCCGTCAGCTTGACGAGGAAGACGGCCGCGATGACGCCGATCTGGCCCTGCGCGAAGTTCAGGACCCGGTTGGTGCGATAGACGAGCACCAGGCCCAACGCCAGCAACCCGTAGCCCAGCCCGTAGAAGACTCCCTGGACGAGGACGAAGTTGGGAGCCGACAGGGCGAGCACTGGCGCCTACGCCAGGCCTGCGGCCGCGGTGCCGAGGAAGACGGGGCGCAGGAGGTCGTCACGGGCCATGAGCTCGGCGGTCGGTCCGTCGAAGCGGATCTCGCCACGCTCCATGAAGAAGCAACGCTGCGGCCAGGCTGAGGGCGCGGTTCAGGCTCTGCTCCACCAGGATCACCGTGGTCCCGGACTCGTTGATGCGCCGCACCATCCCCATGAGTCGCTCCACCGTCATGGGAGCGAGGCCGAGAGCCAGCTCGTCGATCATCAACAGGCGCGGGCCCGTCATCATCACCCGGGACAGCGCGAGCATCTGCTGCTCACCGCCCGAGAGCGTGCCCGCCGGCTGGTCGAGCCGCTCGCCCAGCTCGGGGAAGACGGCCAGGGCCTCGTCGTAGGCCTTCACCGCCTTGGCCTTGTCCCGCCGCAGGGTGTGGCCTCCGATGCGGAGGTTGTCCCGCACGCTCAAGCCGGGGAACGTCATCTTCCCGCCCACGAGCAGGGCCACGCCCTGGTCGATGATCTGCTCGGGCTCCAGGTACGTCGAGTTCATGCCGAAGATGCGGACGACGCCGCGGTGGGGGTGGGACAGGCCCGACACGGCGCGGAACAGCGTCGACTTGCCCGCACCGTTCGTCCCGAGCAACGCCACCATCTCCCCCTCTTCGATCTCGAGGTTGATGTCGAAGAGCACCTGGTTCGTGTCGTAGAAGAAGTCGAGGTTGTGGATCTGGAGGGCCGGGATCTCACCGCCCGCCTGGCGTCGCTTGCCTTCGGTGTAGCGCTCGATCACGTCCTCGATCACCAGTGTGATGTCCCGGCGCACGTAGCGCGAGCCGATGAGGAGGAGGACCCCGCCGATGGCGCAGACGGGGAAGATGAACGAGAGTGACACGACGATGCCGTGCAGGCCGCCGATGGCGTCGGACACGGCGCCGAGCAGCACCGAGCCGGTGAAGCCGCCGAAGACGAGGGAGTAGACGCCGAACATGGCGAAGCAGATGGTGCGCATCTCGGGCGGGGCGGTGGCGGCCAGCGTGAGGAAGATGCAGATGGCCAGCGGCGACACCGCGGCTTGCGCCAGGAACTGCAGGGTCACCACGAGCCAGAGCTGGGGCACGTAGAGCGACAGCACGAAGAGCCCCCCGTAGGCCGTGATGCAGATGCCGGCGATGACGAGCGGCCGCTGGGGGGCGCGGCGGAAGTAGCGGTCGCCGAACACGTAGGCGATGGGGAGCCCGAGGAAGGCGGCCAGGCCGATGATGGCGTAGATCTCGCCGCGCGAGGCGATGTCGAGGTGGAACTTGTCGATGAAGAACAGGTTCCCGAACAACGGTGCGCCCGTGCCGGCGAAGCCGAGGATGGCGACCGCCACCAGCTCGTAGTACAGCGAGCGGACCCGCAGGAGCCGGGTGACGGCGGAGCCCAGGAGGACCCGGGGGGCCTTCTCCTGCTGGGCGTGCAGGTCCATGCCCGACGCCTTGAGGATGTGGCTGCTCTCGTTGGCCCCCTTCTCCGGCTCGTGCAACGTGAACAGGGCAAAGCCGAGTGGGATGCCGGCCAGCGCGACCAGCAACCCGTAGCGCCAGTTGTGGGCGAGCGTCACGACGTAGGTGAAGATCAGGATCCCGATGGTCTGCGACAGGGGGTCCGACAGGTTGTGCCAGCTGAAGATGCGCCCGCGTCCCTCGGTCGGGTAGGCGTCGGACAGGTACGAGTTGTGCACCGTGTTGTTCACCCCGGTGCCCACCGAGGCGGCCAGGTAGAGGAAGGCGAACCACCAGACGTTGGGCGAGATCGCCATCAGGGCGCCGAAGCAGGCGAAGATGAGCAGCGCCACGGCCGCCACCACCTTGCGGCTCCCCCGGTCGGCCCAGACCGCCAGCGGGACCGCCCACAGCAGCTGCGACACCTGGGCGATGAAGGCCACCGCGCCGAGCGACGCGTTGGACATGTGGAACGACGTCTTGAGGTTGGCACCGATGAGGTTGATGCCGTTGCCGAAGGTGCCCGGGACCAGGGCCGCGGCGGTCAGGAGGATGAGGGGGGCGTAGCCGTAGCGGCTCAGGATGCCAATGAGCGGCGGCGGCTTGCCCTCCCCGGTGCCCGGCATGACATCGAGGTCCGCGACGACGTCGGGGTCCTTGACCTGGGCCACCGCCTCTCGGAGCAGATCTTCAGGGACGGCGAACTCGAAGAGCGGATCGTCGGGCACCGGTTGGGGACTCTATCCCTGACACCGGCGTCAGGGAGTCGTGCGTGGCCTCACACGGCCGTGGTGACCGTCGCCACGGTGAGCGGTCCTTCGGGGATGACGGCGACCCGCGCGTCCGGACCGAGGCGGTCCAGCGCGGTCGCCACGGCGCCGCATCGAGATCGGGAGCGGGCACGAGCAGCGCGTCCCCGATGGCCCGCTGCGTCGAGGCCCGCGCTGTGCAGGTGGACCTCGGCCCGGGCGAGCACACGGCCGAGCACCTGGGCCTGCCAGCGGTCGAGCTCGGGGCCGCCGTCGGCGCCCGCCAGCTCGGCGGGGGTGGAGGCGCCGGCCAGGAGGCGGGCGAACGCGCCGCCCGCGGGCACGCCGTCCTCGCAGGCGGCGGCCATCACGACGGTCCCGCCGTCAGCGCACGATCCGCTCGGCAGCCGCCATGCCCTTGACGGCCTGGTAGAGGTTGCGATCGAGCGGGTACCCGCCGTTGGTCGAGACGACGAGGTCGAAGGGCGCGGCCGACCTCGCGCACGGCCGACGACTCCACGTATGCACAGGCGGCGTCGTGCGCGTCGGGCAGCGCTCCGGCGAAGACGGCCGTCACCCGGCGCGCCCGGTTGATGGCGACGTCGAGCGACAGGTGCGGCGGCGCCAGTGCGGTGGCGGCGCGGACGAAGTCGTGGACCGGGTTGCCGGCGCGGGTGACGAACGTGGCCCGCTGGTCAGCGATGCGCCGGGGATGGTGCGCCTCCAGGATGGTCTCGGTGGCCGCCAGACCCGGGCACACCGCCTTGGGTCCGCCGCTGAAGCCGGCGAAGAAGTGCGGCTCGACGAAGCCGGTGATGATGCGGACGTCCGCCTCCACGTAGTCGCGCTGCGAGCAGGACGGGCGCCCCGTCCACCTCGCCCACGCGCACGTGGGTGTCGCTCGTCGCGTCGTGATCGACGATGCGGTAGCGGGCCACGATGCCGGCACCGACCAGCTCCTCCATCTCGGCCGGCGTGGCCTGCCGATGCGTCCCGGTGGCACACAGGAGCGTGATGCGGTCGTCGGGGACACCGGCGCGCGCCAGCTCGGCGAGGAGGGGCGGCAGCACGGTGCGGTTCGGCATGGGCCGGGTGAGGTCGGGGAAGACGACGGCCACCCGCCCGGCGCGCCGCACCAGGTCGTCCAGCGGCGGACCGGCCAGCGGGCGCCGCAGCGCCGCGGTGATGGCCGAGCCCTCGTCGTCGAGTGCCGGCAGGTCCGCCGGCACCACGACCGCGGCGGTGTCGGGCACCTCGACCGACGTTCCCCGGCGGCCGTAGGCGAGCGGCGACGCGCACGGTTCAGAACGCGCTGCGCTCGGACCCGGGGAGCGGCCCGGTCGCGGCCAGCACCGCCGCAGCGACGCGGTCGACCCAGCGACCGCTGGCTGCGGTAGAACTCGACGCCCGCGGCGTCCGGCTCGATCACCGCCTCCACGGGGTCGAGCTGGTCGAGCGTGAGCCCCATGCCGAGTGCCTTCCCGGCCAGCAACGCGGCGCCGGCCGAGGCCGCCTCGCCGGAGCGGTGGCGCAACGCCGGCACCCCGAGGACGGAGGTCAGGACCTCGACCCACACCGGCAGTCCCGAGCCGACCCCGCCCAGGGTCACGCCCTCCGCCGTGGAGCCGCCCAGGCGCCCGACCGTCACCACCTCCATGACCCGCAGGACGTCCCAGGCCACCGCCTCCATCACGGCCCGGGCCAGGTCGCTGGCACCGTGGGCGGCACCGAGCCCCATGAACCCCGCCCGGGCGTCGTCGCGCCACCAGGGGGCGCGGGCGCCGTCGAGCCAGGGCACCGCAACCACCCCGCGCGCGCCGGGCGGGCTCTCGCCGGCCAGGCGGGCCAGCTCGTCGGGGGTGCGATCGAGCAACCGGCCCAGCCAGGCCAGGAAGGATCCGGCGGCCGACAGCCCGCCCTCGAGCAGCCAGCCCCCGTCGGCCGCACGCGTCACCACCGCGCCGGCCGGCGAGGGTACCGGGCGCTCGTGCACCGGGACCGACACGTTGCCGGTGGTGCCCCAGCTCACCATCGGGTGGTCCTCCGACGAGCCGGATCCCAGCACCTCGCACTGGCGGTCCCCGGCGCCGATGACCACCGGGATGCCCGGCCGCAACCCGAGCTCGGCGCCCGGCACCGGCTTCAGTTGGCCGACCACGGTGTCGGAGGCCACGACGCTCGGGAGCTTGCCCAGCGCGGGGCCGGCCAACTCGCGCACGGCGTTGCCGTCGAAGTCGTAGAGACCGCTGCGCGACGCGAACGTGGCGTCCGTCACCACCTGGTCGGTCATGCGGTACACGACGAAGTCACGCGGGGAGAGGATGACGTCGGCGGCCTCCATCCGCTCGGGCTGGTTCAGGGCAATCCAGGCGAGCTTGGCCGCCACGGCGCCGGCGTCGAGCGGGATCCCCGTGCGGGCACGGTTGATGTCGTCGCCCCCCATCTTCTCGGCCAGCACCCGCGCCTCGGGGGCCGCCCTGTGGTCGGACCACAAGATGCCCTTGCCGACGGGGTCGCCGTGCGCCGGTCACGGGGACGAACGTCTGCCGGGCGCCCGAGCACGCGACGACGTCGACCTCGGAGAACGCGCGGGGCGCCTGGGCCCTCGCCTCGGCGCAGGCGATGACCAGCGTGGTCCACCAGCGCAGGGGGTCCTGCTCCGCCCAGCCCACCTGCGGGTGGGTCGTGGTCAGCTCCGAACGCGCCAGCGCGGCGAGGCCGCCGTCGCCCCACAGCCCGACCTTGGTGACCGTCGTCCCGAAGTCGACGGTGAGGATCACCGGCCGTGCACCAGCGCCTCGACCAGGCCCGCCATGGCCGCCGGCTCGGGGTCCTGATAGAGCGTGCGCCCCATGGCCATGCCGGCGCCTCCGCCCTCCATGACGTCGCGTACCTCGTCCAGGACGCGGTCGCGCCCCTCCTCGGTGCGCGGACCGCCGAGAAAGAGGACCGGCACACCCACGCTCGCCACCACCCGGGCCACGGCGCGCTGGCGCTCGTCTCCCGGGGGCGCCACGGGCACGGGGACCTTGATGATCGGTGCGCCCATGTCGTGGGCGATCACCGCGGCCAGCACGACGGCGTCGGTATCGCGGCGGATCCGCCCCTCGTGCCACACCAGGGGCTCCACGAGAGCCTCGAGCTCGGCGGCGCGCGACTGCTCGAGCACCTGGCCCAGCAGCTCCAGGGCTGACGCCGTCACCGGGTCCTCGAAGTCGATGCGCGTCATGTGCTTCACGCCCGTCCAGCCGTCAGAGGCCGCCCGCGCCACGCTGGCCACCAGGCGGTCGTCCAATTCGAAGGCAGAGCCGGCGAGGCCGGTCCGGTTGATCGACAGGTAGGTGCGGTGCCGTGCGCCGATGTGGCCCGCCGCCGCCAGCCCGGCCAGGGGTTGCGCCGTGGCCAGGATCCCGTCGCAGAACGGCAGCGCCTGGGCCAGCGCATCGAAGAACTCGCTCCAGTTCTCGGTGGTCAGCACCGCGCGGGCGCGGTGGTCGGCGGCGAGGATGAGCGCCGGGGTGGGCAGCGGCCCGGGCCGGGTCATCCGGCGCCGGCCAGCGCCAGGAGCACCTTGGCCACGGAAGAGAAGTCCTCCCGCCCGTAGCCGGCGGCACTGGCCGCCGTGAGCAGCTGGCGCGCCGTGGCCGTGGTGGGCACGGTGACGCCGCAGCGCGGCCGCGTAGGCCAGGGCCAGGTCGAGGTCCTTGGCCATGAGATCGGTCATGAAGCCCGGCTGCCAGCCGTTCGAGGCCGGGCTCTCGGGGATCACACCGGGCACGGGCAGGCGGGTCCGCACCGCCACGCAGTCGCCCGTTGCGTGCGTGAGGACCAGCAGCAACTTCTCCATGTCGACCCCGGAGCTGACCGCCATGGCGGTGGCCTCCGCCGTCGCCGTCATCTGCGCCGCGTAGATCACCTGGTTGCACAGCTTGACCACCTGGCCCATGCCCGGGCCACCGACGTGCACGATGAGCCCCGCGAAGGGCTCCAGCGCCGGCTCGGTCTCGGCCAGGACCGCGGCGTCGCCGCCCACCATCAGCGTGAGCGTCCCCTTCTGCGCGCCGGCCGTGCCGCCCGACAGCGGGGCGTCGAGGTAGCGCGCCCCGGTCGCGCCCACCCGGGCGTGCTGGGCCCGCTCCACCTCGGGGTCGATGGTGGAGCAGTCGACCACGGTCATGCCACCGACCGAGCGCGGGCAGCATGGCGTCCACCACCTCGACCACCTCGGGCGAGTTGGGCACGCACACGAACGACGACCTCCGACGCCTCGGCCACCCCCGCGGCGATCCCCCGTCGGCCGCGCCCTGCGCCACGGCGGCGTCGATCGGTCCCGGCCGCGCGAGGCCACGGTGACGTCGTGCCCGGCGCGCGACCAGGTGGCCGCGCCATGGGCAGACCCATGGCGCCAAGCCCGATGAATCCGATCCGCATGCGTCTCCCTCCAGAGCGTCTCGGCCGCGCTAGGCGAACTGGGGCAGCCACTCCGCCGTGCCGGCGAGCAGCTCGTCGACCATGGTCTCCATGGCGCGCAGGTCGCCCCGGCCGGCCAGCGGGTCGAGGGCGAAGGCCTCCGCCGCCAGCGTGCGGTCCCCCCGGAGCGCCGGCCTCGACGGTCAGCTCCTGGGTGGCCACGTGGCGCCGCACGATCTCGTCGTAGGGATGGGGCAGCGCGGAGCGGTCGCGGCCGCGGATGCCGTCACCGTCGATGACGCAGATCGACTCGAGCACCACGTCGGACGGCAGGCCGACGGCCTGGCCGGCGTTGGGGATGTTCACCGGGGCCTCGAACGGGCTCGCCCGTGAGCATGGCCTGGATCATCGGCGACGGCAGCTCGCCGGACTGCCACGTCTGCAGGTCCTTGGTGCCCGCCAGCCAGGCGTCGACGTCGGCGACGTACCCGGCCTGGTGCGCCTCGCGCCGGGAGATCGGGCTGAGCTCGATGTTGTACGCCGCACCCCCAGCCCGACTCGGGCGTCAGGGCGAACGAGACGAACTCGGCGATGTGGCGGTCGCCGGCGGCCGGGAAGGTGCCCCAGCGGTCGAGCAGCGTCAGCTTGAACAGGTGGCGCTGCGCGAAGTCGAGCTTGGAGAACGTCTCGGCCTCCGGGCGGCCCTCGTACGGGGCGAGCGACTCCAGGCCGCCCACCTCGTCGACCAGCTTGCGCAGCACGTCGAACCCGTCGGCGCCGTCGACCTCGAGCGAGGTCAGCACCGGGAAGTGGTTGACGCCAGTGACCGACGGCCGACACGGCGTCGGCCGGGCGGCCCAGCGCGATGGCCAGGTCCATGCAGAAGTTGCCCACCTCGTGGCAGAGCCCGACCGTCTTGATGCTGGTCTCCCGGCAGACCGACCGGGTCAGCGCGGTCATCGGGTTGGTGATGTTGAACAGCCAGGCGTCGGGGCAGTGCTCCTCCATCGCCTTGCCGATGCCGACCAGGACCGGGATGTTGCGCAGCGCGCGGTTGATGCCGCCGGGCCCGACGGTGTCGCCCACGGTCTGGGTGATGCCGTGCGTCGCCGGCACGTCGAGGTCGACCGCCATGGAGCGGAAGCCCCCGGTCGAGATGCACACGATGACGAAGTCGGCGCCGTCGAGGGCGACGCCGAGGTCGGTGGTGGCGGCGACGGTGGCCTTGGCCCCCATGGCGTCGTCGAGCTTGTGGGCCAGCGCCTCCATCTTGGGGAGCGGCCCCGGATCGATGTCCTGGAGCACCAGGTGCATGCCGGCGAGTGCCGGTGTCCCGAAGAGGTCGGCCATCAACTCCGGCCCCCACTGATAGCTGCCGCCGCCGACGATCGTCACATTGGGTGCTCACGCCGCCACAGTACAGTCCCCGTCGTGGTTGGCCTCCGGCGTCGTGCCCCGCTCGCACTGGCCGCGGTGTTCACGGGCAGCGGCGATCGTCCACCTGGTCCGACCCGCAGTCCTTCGCGCCGATCATGCCGCGCGCCATCCCCGAGGAGCACCACACCGACGCTCATTCACGTGAGCGGGGTGGTCGAACTGGCCTGCGCCGCCGGGCTGGTCCGGCGCAGCCGCTGGGCCGCCGCCGGCCAGCGTGGCCACCCTGGCCGCCGTCTTCCCGGCCAACGTGCAGATGGCCCTCGACGCCGGGACCGGCCGCAACCCGGGACCGGCGGACAGCCGCCCGTCGCCTGGGGCCGGCTCCCCCTGCAGCTGGTGATGGTGTGGGTGGCGCTTGCAGGCACGACCAGAACGCGAGCCGGCGCTGAAGCGGTGGAGATCCGGGCGTCCGCCCCGGTGACGACCGGCTCGTCGCGGCGGCCTCGCATCTGTTCGACGGCCCGGCCACGCCTGCGGCGACGGCGCGGTTCCTCGGCCAGGAGGGCCACCACCTCCTCGTCGCCTACGAGGACGAGCGGGCCGTCGGGTTCGTGAGCGGCGTCGAGGTGACCCATCCCGACAAGGGCACCGAGATGTTCCTCTACGAGCTGGCGGTCGAGGAGCCCGCCCGACGCCGGGGCATCGGGCGGGCGCTGGTCGAGCGCCTGGCCGCGCTGGCGCGCGACGCGGGCTGCTACGGCATGTGGGTGGTCACCGATCACGACAACGAGGCGGCCCGGGCCACCTACGAGGGGACCGGGGCCGTGCCGGAGACCGGTCAGGTCGTGGAGGTGTGGACCTTCTCGGCGCCCGGCTGACGCCTCTCAGGCCTCGACCTCGACGTCATGGAGCCCCGCACCGATCACCGGCGGTCCGCCGGCGCGGGTCAGCACGGCCAGCCCGGCGCGTGCCGCCTCTTCGCTCTCGAAGACGACGACACAGGTCCCGGTGCCGTGCCCGTCGTTCAGCCACATGCCCTTCACGAAACCGGGGAGCGACGACACCTCCGGGACCACAAAGTCGTTGAGGATCCCGTGGCGGTGCGACACGTCGGCAGCGGGATCGATCGCCACCTGCACCACGGCCGCGTGCGCCACCCGTCCGAGACTACCGCTCACTCCAGCGGCTTCTCCCCCCAGAAGCAGGCAAACGGGTTGTCGTTGTACGGCGGCACCTCCACGTAGCCCGCGGCACGGTAGAGACGCCGCGCGTGTACCTGCTTGGGCCCGGTGTCGAGGCGGGCGGACGCGTAGCCGAGCGACCGCGCGGTGTCCTCGAGCGCGCCGAGGAGGTCCCCGGCCACCCCGCGCGAGCGGGCCGCAGGGCGGACGTACATCCGCTTGATCTCCGCCACCCCGTCGCCCAGTCGGCGCAGTCCTCCGCCGGCCACCGGCTCTGCGTCCCGGTAGCCGACCAGGTAGGCGCCAGCGGGCGGTCGTAGTTCCGCCGGGACGAGGGGCGGGTTGTCCAACCGGCTGAACGTCTCGTAGACGTCGTTGAGCTCGACCCGCATGGCGGCCAGGAGCTCGGAGGCCGGAGGCTCCTCGGGATCGCAGAGCACGAAGCGAACGGCGCCGTTCTGACCCGCTCCGGTGCCGCTCACGTCACCCGGTCCGGGTGCAACGCCCTGGCCATGCGCCGCATCCCCTCGCGCCAGGGGACGCTCGTCGGCCCGACGAGCTCGTGCATGCGCGTCGTGTCGATCTGCACGCTGTCGATGGTGTGCTCGGTCGGCTCGAAGCGGGCCTCGGTGCCGGCCAGCTCCGCCAGGTAGATGCACCACTCCTCGATGCTGACCGGCTCGCTGCCTCCCCAGTTGACCGTCACGGCCGGGACCGAGGCCACGGCGAGGAGGCGGGGAACCATGGCTGCGATGTCGTCGCCGTGCAGCGGGTGGTAGACGCTGGGCGCGTTGACGTGCACGGGCACGGCGTGCCCCGACAGCATCATGTGGAGATGGATGGCCGGCCATCCACCGTTGTCGCCGTAGGGCACCGACAAGCGGGCGATCGTGGTCGGCAATCCGAACCGCGCCGCCCCCCAGCGCGCCGTGCCCTCGGCCGCGATCTTGCAGATGCTGTAGGTACGCAGGAAGGGCCACACGCCGTGGTTGTCCCCCAGTGGGCCGTCCTCGTCGAAGACGCGGTGCCCGTCGGGCTTGTAGACGGCCGTGGACGAGCAATGCAGGAAGGCGCGGGCACCAGCGTGATGCTCCATGAGCGAGGCCAGGCCGCCGCTGTTGGCCGCCAGGTCCTCCTCCCAGTCGTTGGTCTTGGCCACCGCCAAATTGAGCACGTAGTCGGCGTCCGTCGGCAGACCGCCCACGTCCCCCGACACCAGGTCGATCGGCACGCATTCGACTCCGGCCGCCTCGAGTCCGGTGCGGGCGGCCGGATCGGAGAAACGGGCCGCCCCGATGACCCGGTTGTCGCGGGCCAAGGCGATCGCCAGCGGGCGCGCCACCTGTCCGGTGACGCCGGTGACCACGATCGTGCTGCCGTGCAGTTCGTCTGCGCTCATGGGCCTCCTTCGTACTCGCTACGCTGCCCGCGTGCACCTCTTCGCAGCCTTCCTGGGTGGTGAGCTGAGCCCCGGCCGCATGGGCGAGGACCACGAGGTCGTGTTCGTGGTGGCCGAGGACATGGAGTCCGCACGCAGAGCGGCCAGGGCCAAGTGGGGCGGGGACGGCCGGTCCCACGTCGACGCCCTCACCCGGCTCGACATGATCGACGGGTACGCCGTCGGACTCGAACAGCGCGGCGACGGCGACACCACCGAGACCGAGGGCTACAACTAAGCGGGTCAGACGGCCGGCGACAGTCCCCCGTCGAGGTTGATGGCCGTCCCGGTGAGGTAGGAGGCCCGGTCCGAGAGCAAGAAGCTGCCGAGGTCGGCGAACTCCTCGGCGCGCCCGAACCGCCCGAGCGGAATGGCCGCGTCCTTGGCGAAGCGCTCGTAGAAATCCACTTGCGCCATTCCGGCGGCGGCGGCGCCGCGGACCCATTGCCCGCTCTCGATCAGTCCGATGAGCACGGCGTTGACCCGGATGCCGTCGGGAGCGAGCTCCTTGGACAGGGCCTTCATCAGCGCCATGCCTGCGGCCCGGGAGACGGAGCTCGGCTCGCTGGCGCCGCCGGGCGCCTTGGCCGCCAGGGCCAACGTGAACAGAACCGAGCCATGGCCGGCCCGCAGCTGGGGCAGGGCCGAGCGGGTCAGGCGCACCGCAGCCATCAACTTGAGTTGGTAATCCGACTCCCAGGTGGCGTCGTCGATCGACGCGAGGGATCCGGCGGAGGAGCGCCCGGCGTTGTGCACGACACCGTCGATGCGTCCCCAGCGGGCCACGGCGGCGGCGGCGAACGCCTCGATGTCGGCGGCCTCCGACACGTCGGCCCGCTGCGCCAGCACGTCGCCCCCGACCGCGTGCAGTTTCGCCTCCGCCGCGCGGAGCCGCTCCTCGTCGCGGCCGCAGACCGCCACCGACGCCCCCTCCTCGGCGAGCTTGGCAGCGAGCCCGAGGCCCAAACCATCGGTGCCGCCCGTGATGAGCACGACCTTGCCGGCCAGCTCGAGATCCATGGTCACTCCTCCTTCGTCGTGGCGGCCGTCACACCCGTCAAGAACCCGTCGACCTCCCCCTGCGAACGCAGGCGGACGAAGCGCAGGCGTGCCCAGCGTGGGTCGCGCTCGGCCGCCCTGTAGCGCCGGCGGTAGACCCCGTGTCTGGTTGCCGTCCAGGCGATGATCGACGTCTCGGGCTTGAACGACCAGAGGTTCGACAACGGCTCCCGGTTGCCGTTCCACAGCTCCTCGCGGGTGAGCGTCCGCCGCACCGTTCGTCGGATGGTCCGCCACAGCGCGGTGACGTAGGCCAGGTCGAACCATACGACCGTGTCGGCCCTGCCCCAGACGAGGTCGCGCACGGCGGAGTAGTTGCCGTCGACCACCCAGCGAGGCCCCTCGGTCGCCGCCGCCACTCGGGAGCGGAACTCCTCGTCACCGAGGGGCGTCCAGCCCGGCTGGTGGTAGATGGAGTCGAGCTCGACATGGGGGGAGCCCAACGCCTGCGCCAGGCCGGCGGCGAGGGTGGTCTTCCCTGATCCCGAACACCCGACGACGGAAACCCGTTCGATCTCAGCGCTCCTGCTCGGTCGGCCGCACCAGGATTTCGTTCACGGCAACCCGCCGTGGTTGCGTCACCGCGTAGCGGATGCTCTCGGCGATGTCCTCGGCGTGCATGATCTCGGTGCCACTGAACGTCTGGGCCATACCCTCGAGGATCTCCGGCCGGTTGTGGAAGGCCAGCTCGGTGGCCGTCGCCCCCGGCTCAATGATGGTGACCCGCACATGGCGGGTCGTGACCTCCTGGCGCAGCGACTCGCTGAAGGCGCCGACACCGTGCTTGGTCGCGTTGTAGACGCCGCTGTTGAGGCGGGCCACCCGCCCGGCGACCGAGCTGACGTTCACGACGTCGGCCACCGAGCGCGGCTCCCGCTCGGCTGCGGCCAGCAGGTGCGGCAACGCGGCGTGCGTGCAGTAGAGCAGCCCCAGCAGGTTGAGGTTGACCATGCGCTGCCATTCCTCGAGCGGTGCATCGACGATCGGCCCGAGCAGCATGACGCCGGCGTTGTTGACCAGCGTGTCGAGCCGGCCCAGCCCGGCCGCCGCGGCGGTGACGGCACCCTGGGCCTGGGCGGGATCGGAGACGTCCGCCTCGATCACGAGCGCCGTGCCCGCGCCGCCGATGCGCTCGGCCAGAGCCTCGAGCCGGTCGCGGCGCCGCGCCACCAGCGCCACCGCCGCTCCCTCCTCGGCCAGCACCAGCGCCGTGGCCTCGCCGATGCCGCTGCTGGCGCCTGTCACGAGGGCGACGGTTCCTTCCAGTCTCTTCGTCATGGAACCTCCACCTTGTCCGATCCTGGCCGTGGTCGACCACAGTCACGGTCTAGCGGAACGCTGCGTGTCCCCGACCGGTCAGGTGATCCCCGTGGGTTCGTTCTTGGCCCGGCCGTCGGCGTCGTCGAACGGCTCGATCCCGAACAGTCCGACGGGCACGCCGAGATCCGTGGGGACGCGGGTCGGCGTGTCGCGGTTGAGGACCTCGCCCCGGAAGTAGGCCGGCCGCACAGCCTTGTAGGCGTACATCAGCACGATACCGAGGAGGACGGTTCCCGCGTCGAGCAGGAACACGCCGCCGATCACCCAGTGCGGCGGGAAGGGCAGCGTCCACTTGGTGTAGCAGTTGACGGGGTTCCAGTAGTACCAGAAGGCCCAGCCCATCGCGAACCAGAGCATCGCCCAGCCGGCCAGCGGCAGGATGCCGCGCAGCCACAGATTGCGCGCGCTCTCACCCAACGTGCTGCGGTAGTACCAGGCGCAGGTCAGACCGGTGAGCCCGTAGTAGAAGGCGATCCACACCCCCAGCGCCGAGACCGAGTCCTCAATGACGGCGTTGCCGTTGGAGACGGAGTTCATGATCACGTAGAGGAGGATGGACGCACCGCCCATGACGAGCGTCGACACCGTCGGGGTGAGGAACCGCTTGTGGATCTTGGCGAAGGCCGACGGAATGGCCTTGAACACGGCCATCGACAGCGTGGTCCGGGCGGTCGGCAGGATCGTGGTCTGCGTCGACGCGGCCGCCGAGCTCAGCACCATCAGGAGCAACAGCTTGGTGAGGAAGCTCCCGAAGCCGGACGTGCCGAAGATGGAGGTGCCCAGCACCGACAGCACGTCGCCGGCGTGGTTGGGGTTCGACAGGCCGATGCCGTTCGAGCCGACGCCGGCGTAGGACTGCGTGGCCAGGATCACGATGGCGTACGTCGCCAGCAGGATGAAGGTGGAAGTGACGGCGGCCCGACCCGGGATCTTGTCGCGCTCCTTGGTCTCCTCGTTGACCGACACCGCAGTGTCCCACCCCCAGTAGATGAACAACATGAGCGTGAAGCCGACCATGAAGCTCTCGGGGCCGGGCACCGCAAAGGGGTTGAACCACGACCACGCCGGCGTGAGGTGACCGGCCGGTGCGTGCCCGCTGCCGACCTTCACGAATGCCACCACCGACAGCACCATCAGCATGGTGATCTCGATACCGAGCAGCGCCTTCTGGAAGTTGGCCGAGATCTCGATGCCCACGTAGCAGATGCCCGTCATCGCCACGATCCACAGGACGCCGACCAAGAGCACCCATCCGCTGTTGGCGTTCTGGCCGATGGCGTTGTCCCCGAAGAGCAGGAACACGTACTGGCCGGCGATCTGGGCCAGGCTGGCCATGACCAGGATGTCGGCGGCCACGACCCCCCAGCCGCCCCACCACCCGGTCTTGGGGCCGAAGGCCCGCGCCCCCCAGGTGAAGATGGTGCCGCAGTCGGGGTCGGCGCTGTTCAACGCCTTGTAGCCGTAGGAGACACAGAGCATCGGCACGAAGGCGATGATCGTGATGATCGGCGCCTGCAGGCCGTTGATGGCGATGACCACGAAGCCGAGGGTGGCGGCCAGGCTGTAGGCCGGAGCGGTGGACGCCACGCCGACCACCACCGACGAGACGAAGCCGAGAGCGCCCCCCTTCAGTCCCTTTTCACCGACGTCGTCATGAGCCAGTGCAGCATCGAGATGAACCACGGCCACCCCCATTCATTGCAGGAACGGCCTTGCACCATAGTCAAGAAACGCCGGAATTTTCTTCGAATTCACTCATCCCGTCTGCGAACCCGGCTTTTGACCGACTTTTCAGGGGAGCAGGCACCGATCCGTGCCCGAAATCGTCGCCGGTCAGTTCCGCTCGGTCCCGGTTTCCTCGGTCCCGGTTTCCTCAATTCCGTCCCGCAGCTTCTGGAGGCTCGAGGACAGGAGCCGTGAGACGTGCATCTGGCTGACGCCGACCGCCACGGCGATCTCGGACTGGGTCAGTCCGTCGACGAACCGCATACGGAGGATCGACTGCTCGCGCGCCGGGAGGGTGGCCAACGCAGGGCCGAGGAGGGCCCGGTCCTCGACCGAGGCGAAGTTGGCGTCGTGCTCGCCGAGCCTCGCCGAGAGCGGGTCGTCCTCGCTCTCCGATGCGTCGATGGATGCGGCCCGGTAGCCCTGGCCGGCCTCGATCGCCTCAATGACCGCTTCCTCGCTCGCCCCGGTCGCCTCGGCCAGCTCGGCGACGGTCGGGTTGCGGCCGAGCTGCTGGACGAGCGTGCCGGTCGCGTGCCCCAGCTCGAGGTAGAGCTCCTGCACCCGCCGGCTCGCCCGCACCGCCCACCCCTTGTCGCGGAAGTGCCGCTTCAACTCGCCGATGATCGTGCGGGTCGCGAACGCCGCGAAGTCGACCCCGCGGCTGGGGTCGAACCGGTCGACCGACTTGACGAGGGCCACCGAAGCCACCTGCACCAGGTCCTCCAGCGGTTCGCCGCGATGCAAGAACCGACGGGCGAGTTGCTGCGCCAGTCCCAGATTGGAGGTGATCAGCTCCTCGCGGGTCGCCGGATCGGGGGCTGGGTGCTCAGCTTCTGTCGCGTCGCGTTGGGGCCCGGGATCGCGTTCCCGGCCCTCCGTCACGCCGCATGCCCCCCCCGACGCTTCCGGAGCCACGCCCGCACCGAACCGTCTTGGCTCTCCCGGCCGTGCTCGTCGACCAGGGCATCGAGGATCTGCTCGCTCAACCGGGCGATCTCGTCTCCGTCGGGGCCGGGCCCGTCGGCCGCCGCGGCCCGCTCGAGAGTGCACACGACCCCGATGGCGTCGCCCAGCACGGTGAGCTCCAGGCACAGATCGCCGTGCCAGCGCGTCGCTGCCCTGCAGCGTCAGGAGGCAGAGCTCACCCACCGCAAGCCGGAGGTCCTCGAGCTCCTCGATGTCGAAGCCCGCACGGGCCGACGTCGCACTCGTGACCAGACGGGCGAGCACGATCAGGTCGCCCCGAGCCGGGAACCTCAGCTCAATACGGTCGCCGCTGGCCAGCAGGTCGGTCGACTTGGTCATGCCGCACCGGCGGCTTGGAGCGAATCGGCGATGGTGAACACATTGGTGAGCCCGGTGATCTCGAAGATCTTGACGATCCGCGGGTCCGCCACGACGACATGGAGGTCTCCGCCCAACTCCCGGCACCTCTTGAGCGCACCGACGAGGACGCCGAGGGCGGTCGAGTCCAAGAACGTGACGCCGAGGAGGTCGAGCACGACGGTCGCCTCACCCTGGGCGATGACGCGATGCAGGCACTCCCGCAGCTGCGGTGCGGTGGCGACGTCGATCTCCCCGCTCACCGCGATCACCGGGGCCGCGGCACCCACACGCTCCTCTATCCGAAACTCCTGATCCACGGCCGCCCTCCTGCCTGGTACGGGAAGATCCGGGATCGTCCCGGACGTGGTGCAATGGCGATTGGCCACAGCGTTCTATAGCCCCCGGGCAATGAACCTAAACCTTCCGGGGACCGCCCGGGAACAGCCCGGGTTTCCCTGGGTGTACACACGGGTAGTGATCACCCGCACAACCCCGGTGAGAGGCGGGAAGGGCGGCCGCCGAGCGGCAACACGAATAGCGTTTCGGGAACGAGCGCATGGCCCGTGACCGGGGGGAGAGAATGGTGCCCGAACAAGGAGACGAGGAGCTGCAAGCCAGCCCTCGCAGCGAGCGTGCCGATCGCGCCGAGGCCGTCGCCACGCTCGTCGCACTCGTGTGGGTCTCGACCGTGGCCATCGTCTTCGCCGTCTTCGGAGGGAACATCTCGCTGGTCGGCTTCCTGGCCATCACCCCCTTCATCGCCGCTCCGTTCGCACGGCCCTCGCGGGTCGCGCTCGTGGGCCTGCTGGCGGCCTTCTTCGCGCTCATCATCAGTACCCCCGCGCACAGCTACGACGAGCTGAACCACACGCTTCGTGTCGTGACCCAGCTCGCGGCCACCGCGTTGGCGATGTGGATCTCGTATCTACGCGGCCAGCGCAACGTGCAGCTGTGGACCGCCCGCTCCGAGACCCGGACCGAGCGGCGCCGCCGCGTTGCGGCCGAGACTGCACAACGGATGCAGACCATGGCGCGGGCGCTGACGACCGCAGCCGATCCGGCGCAGGTCGCCGATGCGGTCTTCGCCGCCCTACGCGACGAGCTGCACGTGGACGCCGCCACCTTCGCCCTGCTCGGCGAGTGGGGGATGCTGCGGACGCTCCGTCGCTTCGGCTACGACCCCGATGATCCGATCGACGGGGTGCTCGCCTCGCTGCAACCCGACGGGCCGGTGCTGGGCGAGAACGTGGCGTTCTTCGCCGAGTCGCTCGAGGATCTGCGCCGGCAGCGACCCGACCTTCACGGGCCGCTCGTGTCGAGCCGGTTCCGAACACTGGCCATCGTCCCGCTGGTCGTGTCCGATCGCACCATCGGCGCCGTCGTGGTGCACTGGGAGGTCGACCGCCAGATTTCCGACCCGGACCGGAGCTTCCTGTTCACCATCACCGGAGCCGCCGCCCAGGCCGTCGAGCGAGCCCGCCTCACCGTCACCGAGTTCGTCAACCTGGAGCGCAGCCAGCACCTGCACCAGCTCAGCTCCGCTCTGGCGGCCGCCACGACGCCCGGCGACGTGGCCCATGCGGCCATCGCCGGCGGCAGGCAGGCCCTCGGTGCGCACTCCGCCGTGGTGCGCGTGCCCGCCGCGGGCGAGCGAGCGCTGTCCTGCCTCGCCAGCAGCGGTCACCCGTCGCTCCTCTCCCGCGGCATGGTCGCCGTCGGTGGGACGCACGCGGGGTCCTGCTTCTCGCTCGGCCACACGGTCGTGGCGGCGATCGGCGTCGACGAGGAGATCGGCGACGGCATCGCCCCGGAGTTGGTGACGCGGGTGGTGCACGACCTCGCCGAGCCGGTGACGATCGTGACCGAACCGCTCGTCGGCAGCATGGGTCCGCTCGGCGTCCTCTCCCTTGCCTTCGTGGACCGGCCGGAGCCGAGCGAGCCCGATCTCCGCTTCCTCTCCACCCTGGCTGGGCTCACGGCCCAGGCGCTCGAACGCGCCCAGGTGTTCGAACACGAACGGGAGGCGTTGCAGGCCGCCGAGGCGGGCCGCGAGCGCCTGTCCCTCCTCTCCGAAGTGACGCGGCTCTTGAGCTCCAGTCTGGAGCCCACGACAGTCATACGCCGGACGATGAGCCTCGTCGAAGGCCGGTTGGCCGACTCGTGCATCGTCCAGGTGCCGGGCGACAGCGGGCTCAGTCGCCTCGACGTGCGCGAACCCGGGAACGCGCCATTCAAGCCGAGCTCGGTGTCGAAGAGCGCCGAGGTCGTCGCGTTCGGTTCCGACGAGCCGGCCGCGGTCGCCTTTCGCACGGGGCGGACGCAGGTGGCGCCCATCGACGCCGGCGGGGACGGAGTGGATCCCCAGGGTGTCTCGACGGCGCTGGCGGTCCCGCTGACGGCCAACGGCGAGGTCATCGGCGTCATGACGTTCATCGACGGGCCCGGCCGGCTCTTCGAGGCCGACGACGTGTCGCTGGCCACCGAGGTGGCCAGCAGGGCCGGCGTGGCCCTCTCGAACGCGACCCGCTTCCAGCGGGAACATGTCGTGGCCGAGGTGTTGCAGCGCGCCGTGCTCCCCGACTCGCTGCCCGACGTCGAGGGACTGATGCTCGACGCCGAGTACCGGGCCGGGGTGGCAGGGACCTACGCCGGGGGCGACTGGTACGACGTGTTCGAGCTCGACGACGACACCGTCTTCTTCAGTGTGGGCGACGTCATGGGGAAGGGAGCTCCGGCCGCCGCGCTGATGGGCCAGGTGCGGAGTGCGATCCGCGCCTACGCGGTGTCCGGCCAGTCGCCGACTGCGGTGCTCTCGTCGCTCGACGGCCTCTTCGACACCCTGATTGAGGACAGGGTGGTCACCGCCGTCGTGGGTACCATCTCTCCCTCGACCGGCCGCGTCCTCCTGAGCAATGCCGGCCACCCACCGCCGCTCGTGGTGCGCGCCGACGGCAGCGCGACCTTCTGCCCGATGCAGCGCTCGCTGCTCATCGCGGCGGGTCTGAGCGGTGCGCCACGGCCCCGTGACGAGCTGGTGCTCGAACGCGGCGACTCCCTCATCATGTACTCCGACGGGCTGATCGAGCGTCGGGGCGAGCTGATCACGCACGGAATGGAGCGGCTGGCGAGCACGGCAATGCGGATTGCGCGAGAGGGCTGGCCCGACCGCCCGGCGGTCGCCTTGGCGTCCATATTGAGCGATGAGGACCGTACCGACGACGTCGTCGTGCTCTGCCTCAACTACCGCGGCGTCGCCCACGAGCGCATAAACGCCCAGCCAGTGGGTACGTCACGTGATGGCATGTCAACACTGCATCTCGAGCCCGTGGTGGAGAGCACACCGGTCGCCCGCCACTGGGTCGCCGCGCACCTGCGCGACCTGCCGGCCGACGTCACCGGGTGCGCCGTCCTGCTCACCTCCGAGCTGGTGACCAATGCCGTGCTGCACGCGGCGACCCCCATGTGCCTGACGCTCCACATCCTCCCTGATCGCATCCGGCTGGACGTGGCCGACGGCAACCCGGCCTTCCCCTCCGTCAAGGAGTACGGAAGGGAGGCCGCCACCGGTCGAGGGTTGACGCTCTTCAACACACTCGCGTCGAGTTGGGGGGTGCAGGCGGTGGACGGCGGCAAGATCGTGTGGTTCGAGTTGCCGGTCGACTTCCCCGTGACACCGCTCAGTGTGTCGGACGGGAGCTTCCGCTTCGACCTGACCGGGATCACCCATCCCAACCTGCATGGCGATCAGAAGGCATCGCCCGATGTGTCGATCCGCCTGCTCGGGATTCCGGTCGCGTTGTTGCAGAAGTCGAGCGAGCAGTACGAGGCGTTGTTCCGGGAGTTGCGGCTCATGAAGGAACGGGCCGGCAGCTCGCCGGCGGCACCGCCACTGCCCGAACGCCTCTCGGTCCTCGTGTCAGAGATCGGCACCCGCTTCAACAGCCTGGGGCCGGGCATGGACGAGGTCTGGCAGGGGGCCCTCGACAACAAGGTCGAATTCTTCGACTGGACGCTCGAGCTTCCGCAGTCCGCCGTGCTGGCCTGCGAGTTCTACGATGCCATGCTCGACGAGGCCGACGAGTTCGGCCTCTCCCAGCGGCTCTTGACGTTGCCGGCGTCGCCGACCAGCGTGGCGGTGCGGCGGTGGTTCCTCTCCGAGCTGATGGGCCAGCTCCACGGGAAGGCACCCGTTGCCTGGGTCGACAGCCGCTTCCACGCCGAGCTGGGGGCGCTGCCCGCCCGCTGAGCCGCCGACGTCAGCGTCGCTTGGCGGTGGCCCTCTTCAGGACCTTGCCGTAGTGCTCGAGCCCCTCGCTCGACAGTCCCGCGGCGGGGCCGCTGGCGATGGAGACCCGTTCGGGCACGATCCCCCACACCGGTACCTTCAACTCCGTCCACCATGCGACGGTGGCCTCCAGGTCGTTGGTGCCCAGGCGGGCGGAACAGATCACGACGCCGGCCGGGACGTTCCGCGGCGTCATTTCGAGCGTGGCGATGACCCGGTTGGGTTCGACCCCACCGGCACGGGTCGGGATGACCACGGCGTCGGCCCGCGCCAGGGCCGCCCGCACGATCGTCCCCTCCCCGGGCGGGGTGTCGACCACGACGAGGCCGTCTTCTTGGTCCATCGCCTTCGTCACGGTGCGGACGGAGGGGCCCTCGACCAGGTCGATCCCCTCAATGGGATCGGCGTCGTACCACTCCGCCGTCGACCCCTGGGGGTCGGCGTCGACGAGCAGTACCGGGCCACGGCCACCGCGCGCCGCCACGGCGGCCAGGTAGACGGCACTCGTCGTCTTGCCCACGCCACCCTTGACGTTGCTCACCACGATGTTCATTGCGTCCGGTCCTCCGCCGCTCGGGAATGCGGCCCTACGGTACCGGCCGCCCGCGTCACTCGATCACGGCAGGAGGAGTGCACCGAGCCGGCGCCGCGTGATGAGCACCCCCGTCACCGCCATGACCACCAGGTAGGCGATGTGGGCGAGGAGGATCCAGCTGAAGATGCCCAGGTCGGCGGCGCGAACGAGGACCACCCCCTGGTAGAGCGGGGTGCAGCGCACCACGGCCTGCAGCCACCCCGGGTACACGGTGATGGGGAAGAAGGTGGCCGAGAACAGGAAGAGGGGGATGAAGGCCAGCGAGATCATGTCGAAGTCCTGCCAGGTCCGCATGTAGGTCGTGCCGGCCATGCCGGCGGACGCGAAAGCCAGGCTGATCAGCACCGCGGCCGGCCAGCACAGCACCGCCCAGGGCGAGACCACGTAACCCAGGATCGCCATGATGCCGAGGAAGGCGGCCGAGTAGAGCGCTCCCCGCAACACGCACCAGCTGAGCTCGCCGAGCGCCACGTCGTCCACGCCGAGCGGCGTCGCCAGCATGGCGTCGTAGGTCTTGGCGATCTTCAGCTTGAAGAAGACGAGAAAGGTCGAGTCGATCATGGCGCCGTTCATCGCCGAGGAGGCGAGCAGGCCCGGCGCCACGAATGCGGTGTACGGCACCAGATGGCCGTCGACGGGGATAGGCCCGACGAGGTGCGAGAGCCCGACCCCGATGGAGAGGAGGTAGAAGAGCGGCTCGAAGAACCCCGAGATGATGAAGATCCACGAACGCCGGTAGACCAGGATGTTGCGCTCGAGCACCCGCGACGCGTGGCGACCACCCACGAGGGCGAGTGGCGTGATGCGGGCCACCACTCCCGGTGGACGCTGGTCGACGGTACTGGTCGTGCCCACCGTCATCGCCTCACACCACCAGCCGCTTGGTGAAGGTCCGCCGGGCCGCCGCGTAGCCCACCGCCACGCACGCGCACAAGTAGGCCACGTGCCCGAGGTCCGCCCAGTGCACCTGCCCGAGCGTGAGATCGCGGCACAGGGCCACGCCGTGGTACAGCGGTGTGACGTACGCCACCGCCTCGAGCCAGGTCGGCAGCTGCGAAATCGGGAAGAAGGTGCCCGAGAACAAGAAGAGCGGGATGATGGCGAAGCGGTAGAGGGTGGAGATGGCGGCGTCCTTGTCGAGCGTCGCCGCGAACGCGGCGATCGGCGCGGCGAACGCCATCCCGGTCAGCACCCCGGCCGGCAGGGCGAGGACGGCCCACCAGGAGTAGACGACCCCGAACGCGGCCATGACGGCCAGGTAGATGGAGACCACGATGGCCAACCGGGCGGCGATCCACGCCAGGTGCCCGATCAGCACGTCGTAGACGCCGAGCGGTCCCGCCAGCTGGGCAAAATACGTCCGCATCCACTTGATGGCGCCCATCACCGGGTAGGTGGCGTCGTTGGTGCCGATCTGCATGCAGGTGCCCGCCAGCAGCCCGGGCGCCAGGAAGGCCACGTAGCTGACGCCTTCCACCCCGTGCGAGTGCTTGTCGATGAGCGAGCCCAGGGCGACGCCCATGGCGGCGAGGTAGAGCACCGGGATGAGGAAGCTGGTCACCACGGAGCTGCGCCAGGTCCGCTTGTACTGGTAGCCCCAGTAGCGCGCGGCACGCAGCCACATCGGGGTCGCCAGGCGACGGGTCGGCACCGTCTCGCTGTGCCCGAAGAGTGCCGGACCCCCCGGGGCGCTGGGGCCGCTCACAGCGGTCATCTCGTCAGTCGACCAGGGAACGGCCGGTAAGGCGGAGGAAGACGTCCTCGAGTGTCGAGCGGCGAACGAGCGTGCTGCGTGCCACGTGCCCCATGCGGGCGACCTCGGCCAGCGCGGCGTCGCCGTCGTCGGTGTAGAGGAGGATGCGGTCGGGCAGGATCTCCTGGCGCTCGGCCAGCTCGGCCAGCGACGGCGCCACCTCCTCGTGCTGGCCGGGCGCGAAGCGCAGCTCGACCACCTCCTTGGTCGAGTACGCCTCAATGAGCTGGCGCGGCGTGCCCTCGGCGGCGAAGCGGCCCTTGTCCATGACGACGAGGCGGTCACAGAGCTGCTCGGCTTCGTCCATGTAGTGGGTCGTGATCACCAGCGTGACCCCGTCCTGCTTCAGCCGGTAGAGGCGGTCCCAGAGCAGGTGGCGGGCCTGGGGGTCCAGCCCGGTCGTCGGCTCGTCGAGGATGAGCAGGTCCGGGTCGGAGATGAGCGCCCGGGCGATGGTCAGGCGCCGCTTCATGCCGCCCGACAGCGGGTCGACCCGGTCGTGGGCCCGCTCGGTCAGCTGGGCGAAGTCGAGCAGCTGCTCGGCCCGCTCGCGGATCACCTTCTTCGGCATGTCGAAGTAGCGCCCGTAGATCATCAGGTTGTCGAGCACGGTGAGCTCGAGATCGAGCGAGTCCTCCTGGGGCACCAGACCCATGCGCGAGCGGATGCGCGGACCGTCTTTGGCCGGGTCCATCCCCAGGACGCGGAACGTGCCCCCGCTGAGCGGGCTGATGCACGAGATCATCCGCATGGTCGACGTCTTGCCCGCCCCGTTCGGTCCGAGGAACCCGAAGGACTCGCCCTTGGCGATGCTGAAGTCGACGGCGTCGACCGCCACGAAGTCCCCGAAGCGCTTGACGAGCCCGTGCGCCTCCACCATGGGTGCGGGCACGAGCGGCCCGGGCCGCGAATCGTCCGGCGTCCGCTCCGAATCGGGGACGTCAGTCATCGGCGAGGAATGTGACGCCATCGTCAGGGAACGATACCGTGCCGCCCGGGAACCCAGAGCCGGGGAGGGTGCGCTGATGGCTGGCACGGAACCGGGACGGGCGTTCCCCGAGGCCTTCACCTGGGGCACGGCCACCGCGGCCCACCAGATAGAGGGTGGCAACACCAACAACGACTGGTGGGCCTTCGAGCACACACCGGGCTCCGGCTGCGCCGAACCGTCGGGGGATGCCTGCGACTCGTGGAACCGGTGGGAGGAGGACGCCGACCTCGTCGCCGGCCTGGGACTCGACAACTACCGCCTCTCGGTGGAGTGGAGCCGTATCGAGCCCGCGGACGGGGAGATCTCCCGTGCCGCACTGGCGCACTACCGGCGCCAGTGCGTCGGGCTGCGCGAGCGCGGCGTCGACCCGGTCGTGACCTTCCACCACTTCACGACGCCGCTCTGGCTCACCGCGCTGGGGGGATGGGAGTCCGACGTCTCCGTCGAGCGCTTCGCACGCTTCTGCACCATCGTCGCCGAGGCCCTGGGCGACGTCATGGTGCGCGCCTGCACCATCAATGAGGCCAACGTCGTGGCGACTATGGGCTGGCACGCCGGCATGTTCCCGCCGGGCAAGAAGGACGTCGCGCTCTCGCGTCGCGTGGCGACGCGCTTCGCCGATGCGCACCGGGTGGCCGTCGACGCCATCCGGGCGGCGGCGCCCGGCGTCCCCGTCGGCTTGACCCTCTCCATGACCGATTACCAGGTAGCCCCCGGAGGCGAGGAGAAGCTCGAGAGCATCCGGCACCATTCCGAGGACGTGTTCCTCGATGCCACCAGGGGTGACGACTTCGTCGGCGTCCAGGTCTACAGCCGTATGCTGATCGGCCCCGACGGCTGGGTCGGCTACGAGGAGGGCGTGCCCGTCCTCGACATGGGCTACGAGTTCTATCCGGCCTCGCTGGGCAACTGCCTCCGGCGGGCTTGGGAGTACACCGGCGGCTCCGTCCCCCTGCTGGTCACCGAGAGCGGCATCGGAACGACCGACGACGAACAGCGCATCGACTACGTGCGCCAGGCGCTGACGGGTGTGCTCGACGCCATCGCGGCGGGGGTGGATGTGCGGGGCTATACCTATTGGTCGCTGCTCGACAACTTCGAATGGGCGCTCGGCTACCGGCCCCGGTTCGGCATCGTCAGCGTGGACCGCGAGACCTTCGCCCGGACGACCAAGCCGAGCGCCGGCTGGCTGGCCTCGGTGGCGGCGGCCAACGCGCTCGACGTCTGAGGGGCGCTCAGACGGCGGTGAGCTCCGTGTTGGCGACGATGGCGTCGGTGATGAGGCCCCACAGCGCCTCTGGGAGGTCGTGGGCCATACCCGGCACCATGATCAACTTCGAGCCGGGCACCGCAGCGGCCGTGGCCTGTCCCCCGCTGGGGGTGACCAGCGGGTCGTCCTCCCCGTGCACGACGAGGAACGGCACGCGCACGCCATGGAGCCCTTCGGTGCGATCGGGCGAGGCGAGGATGGCGGCGAGCTGGCGGGCCGTGCCGTCCGGGCAGTAGTTGCGGTCGTAGGCGGCGCCCGCTCTGTCGCGCAGGACGGTCTCGTCCGACGGGTACCCGGGCGATCCGATCACCCGGCCCGCGACCAGGCCGCCCTCGATGGCCTCCTCCCGACTCGTCGCCGGCGGTCGCAACAGCGCGCTCATCGCCTCGCCCGTGGGAGCGCCCACCGACCGGTTCCCGGTGGTCGACATGATGGAGCAGGCGGACAGCACGCGCTCGGGGTGGTTGATCACCAGCGCCTGGGTGATCATGCCCCCCATGGACGCGCCGACGACGTGCGCGGCGGCGATGTCGAGCTCGGTGAGCAGCGCGGCGGCGTCGTCCGCCATGTCCTCCACCCGGTAGGTGGCCGAGGACGTGTCGCCCGACAGCAGGGCGGTGATCTCCGGCAGGCCTTCGAACTTGGTGGACAGGCCGCAGTCCCGGTTGTCGAAACGGATGACGAAGAAGCCCCGCGCGGCCAATCCGTCCACGAACTCCTGCGGCCAGGCGATCAGCTGACCACCGAGGCCCATGACCAGCAGCAACGGGGGGTCCTGTGGGTCCCCGTCGGTGACGTACTCGATGTCGATCCCGTTGACGTTGGCCTTTGGCACGGACGGCTCCCTTCGGCGGCGCTTCTCCCAAACTTCCTACCAGGCAGGCGACGTCACCGCGTCATCCCGTCTGCGGGCGAGGCCGGCTCGGCCACAGTGGCACCGCCATGGCGGGCACGGCGGAGACGCGGGCCGGGCTCGAAGCCCACCAGGATCGACTGCACCGTTGCCATACACGCGACGAAGAGGGGGAAGGCCACCACGTCGAAGGTCCAGTGGTCGACGGTCAGCAGCAGGACCACCATGCTGATGAGCGCACCGATATAGGAGTGGACCGTTTCCGTCTCGGGATGGGTCCAGCTCTTCATCAGCGTGGGCACGCCGGCCAGGAAGTCGGCGGCGATGGCGGCGGATATGGCCAGCGCACCGTTGCGGGTCACGAGCCAGACGATCGTGCCGACCACCGACACCACGCCACACGCGTAATCGATCCGCCTGATCTTCCACACCGCGGCGGAGTTGTGAAACGAGCCCACGAAGATGAGCAACGGCATGAAGCCAACCATGAAGGTCGGCAGGGCGCGCAAGCCCACACCCTCTCTCAGCTCCACGGTGGCGGCGAGCAGGGGCGCGACGGCCCAGAGGAGCCACGTCACCCGATTGGGCTTCGTCGTCCCTCGCAGGGTGTCGCGCAGGTATACGGCCGCACCGGCCGCACCGATTGCGGTCCCCACATAAATCCAGTTCTCGTTGATCACCGAGACACAGTCTGCAATGCGGCAGGCGTGCCGTCATTCCCCCCGGCCGACGCCCCTTTCCCTCTGCCGCCCGCTAGCTTCAGCAGGGAGGGCCGACCCGAAGGAGCAGCGCGGTGCCGAGCGATCGTCCGCAGGAGTAGCCACTGCAATGCGTGAACTACTCATCGTCGCGTTCTTAGGCGGGCTGATCACGGGGCTGTCTCCGTGCATCGTCCCGGTGATACCGGTGGTCATGGCCGGCGGCTCGACCGGCACGAGCAAAGCGCGCCCCTACGTGATCATCGCCGGCCTGGTCGTGAGCTTCAGCGTCTCGGTCCTCTTCGCCAGCTCCCTGCTCAGCTTCCTCCACCTCCCGCAGGATCTCCTGTTCTGGCTCGGCGTCGCCTTGCTGGGTCTGCTGTCGATCGGCCTGTTGGTCCCCCAGGTGGGTGAACTCGTCGAGCGTCCCTTCGCCCGGCTCGGTGCCTCTCGGTACGCCACCGAGGGCGGCGGCTTCGTCCTCGGGCTGAGCCTCGGCCTGGTGTTCGTGCCGTGCGCCGGCCCGGTGCTCACCGCGATCTCGGTGGCAGCCGCCCATCATCGGGTCGGCGCGACCTCGCTTCTCGTCACCATCTTCTACGCGGCGGGGGTCACCATTCCCCTCCTCGTGCTGGCCGTGGTGGCCCAACGCGCGACGACGTCGTGGTCGTCGCTGCGCGGCCATCTGCCCACCGTTCGCAGGGTCGCGGGTGTCGTGCTCGGCGTCACGACCTTGGCCATCGCGTTCAACTGGCTCGGGGCCCTCCAGCGCGACGTCCCGGGGTACACCACCGCACTCGAGGACCATGTCGAGTCCACCGGGACAGCCTGCACCCAGCTCCGGCAGCTGAGCGGCGAGCACCAGAACCAATTCGCCGCGGCCAACGCACGGCTCGAGGGGAAGAAGGCGACCTGTGCGGCGACTGACGAGGGCAACTCGCAGAGCGGCCACCTCGCGGCCGGCTCCACCACGACCACCACCGCTCCCCCCGCAACCTCCTCGCACAAGACACCCGTGTTCATGGCCAGCAAGACGAACCTGCCCGACCTCGGACGCGCCCCCAACTTCACCGGCATCACGGCCTGGTTCAACACGCCGGGCGACTCGCCGCTGACCTTGAGCCAGCTGCGGGGCAAGGTGGTGCTGGTCGACTTTTGGACGTACTCGTGCATCAACTGCCAGCGCTCGCTGCCCCACGTCGAGGGTTGGTACAACGACTACGAGAAGGATGGCCTCGTCGTCGTGGGGGTGTCCGCCCCCGAGTTCGCCTTCGAACATGTCGTGTCCAACGTGGAGAGCGCGGCGGGCAGCTTGGGCATCGACTACCCGGTGGCGATCGACGACAACCTGGCCACCTGGGACGCGTACAACAACGAATACTGGCCCGCGGAGTACCTCATCGATCCGACGGGCGTGGTGCGCGCCTACGACTTCGGGGAGGGTGGCTACGACACCATGGAGAACAACATCCGGATGCTGCTGACGGCGAACGGGGTCACCGACCTGCCGGCCCGGACCGACGTTGCCGACAAGACACCCACCAGCGACTCCATCACACCCGAGAGCTACGTGGGCTATGACCAACTCGACAACGAAGTGGGCACCGCGGTGGTACCCGACAAGACGACCGTGTACCACCCCCCATCCACCATCGCGTCGAACAGCCTCGCCTTTGGCGGCACTTGGACGGTTCACGACGAGGAGGCGACGGCCGGGAAGGACGCCACGCTCGGGTCTCCAATTCACCGCGGACGACGTCTACCTCGTGATGAGCGGGACCGGCACCGTCGGCGTGTCCTCCAACGGTCGTCACCTGACCACCCTGACGATCGGCGGCATTCCCAAGCTCTACACACTCTTCTCCGGCAACGCGCTGCAAAGCGGTGTGCTCACGCTGACGGTGTCCCCGGGCGTCGAGGCATACGACTTCACGTTCGGTTAGCCGACGTCCTGCGACAACTCAGTTGATCGACCGCTGCTTGCCGGCCCAATAGGGTGAACGCAGCTCGCGCTTGAGGATCTTGCCGGAGGGATTCCGCGGCAGCACGCCGATCGGGTCCACCGAGGTCGGGCACTTGTAGTGCGCCAGGCTGACCCGGCAATGCGCGATCAGCGCCGGTTCGTCCAGCTCGACGCCCGGCGCCAGCACCACGATGGCCTTGACGGTCTCACCCCACTTCTCGTCCGGCACGCCGATCACCGCGGCGTCGACGACGGCCGGGTGAGAGAGCAACACGTTCTCGACCTCGGCGGGATAGATGTTCTCGCCACCGCTCACGACCATGTCCTTGATCCGGTCGTGGAGATAGAGGTACCCCTCGGCATCGAAGTACCCGGCGTCACCGGTGCGTAGCCACCCCTCGCTATCGACCGTCGCCGCCGTTTCCTCATCCTTCCCCCAGTAGCCGGCCATGTTGTAGGGCGAGCGCGTCCAAACCTCCCCGACGTCGCCCAGGGACGCGTCCCGGCCGGTATCGGGGTCGACCACCCGGAGCTCTACTGACTCGTGGGGCTTGCCGGCCGAGCGCAACAGGCCTCGCCGGGGTCCGTCCGGATCGTGGTCCTCGAAGGCCAGCGCCGTGATGGCGCCGGTGGTCTCCGTCATCCCGTAGACCTGGCAGAACCCGCAACCGAACGCCGTCATGCACTTCACCAGGACATCTTCGGAAATAGGGGACGCCCCGTAGAAGATGAGGCGCAGGCTCGAGAGGTCGGTGGTGGCGAGCGACGGTGTGGCCAGGAGGAGCATCAGGACGGCCGGGACGACGAACATCTCGGTGATCCGCTCACGCGCGATCAGCTCGAGCAACAGGGGCGGATCGACGTCCCGCAGGATGACCGAGCGCCCGCCGCGGGACATGGCACACAGCGCCCAACCCGAACCGCCGATGTGGAACAGCGGCATGGCGACGAGGCTGACCGTGTCATTCGAGATGTGGAAGGTCTCGCCCGCGGCCGCAATCGCCGTCGACAGGTTGGCATTGGTCAGCATGACGCCCTTTGGCAGTCCCGTCGTGCCCGAGGTGTACAGCTGCATGCTCACCTCGTCGGGCGCGCCGACGTGACCGGGATCCTGGGCCGCACACTCCTCGATCCAGTTGACGAACGACACGGCCCGTGGGTCGGCGTACGCGGGTGCATCCTCCCCGACGACCACGATGTGCCTGACCGCGGGCAGCCCGCTCGGCATCTCGGCCAGTGCGGGCAGGTAGTCCGCGTGCACGGCGAGAACCGGTGCCCCTGAGTCGTCGATGATCGCCGCAATTTCGGCGGGGGCGAGACGCCAGTTGACCGCCACGCTCACGGCGCCGATCAACGAACTTCCGAACAGGAAGTCGAAGTACGCGATCCCGTTGCGATCGAGAATGGCCAGTCGATCTCCGACGCCGAGCCCGTCGCGCCTTGCCGCCTGCCCCACCCGGCAGGCGACGTCGAACTCCTCGCCCCAGGTGCGTCGTTCCGCGCCGAACACGAGCATCTCGTGATCCGGCTGCTGGCGCGACAGGTGCCGAATCAACCCCGCCACCGTGAAGCGGTCCCGTTCGGTCACCGTGACGCTGGACAACACCGGACCTCCTTGTTGCGGTCGTTTCGGGACGGGACCCTACGCAGCGCCGGAGCGCCGCTGCACGAGGACGGGTGGCGGCCGCAGGTTCTTACGCCATGAGCGTTGCCACTGGTCAGGGCATTTTCGGGAAATTGAAAAGAAATTTATGTCTCTCATAGACTCAAATAGGCATCCTTGACCTGGGTGTTTGTGATTTGTATCACAAGAGCTCTCGATGAACTCCCTGTTCAGAGCGCTGACAACCGGGCGAATCCGGGTACGGTGGGTCCGGCTGCTACATTGCTGACCGCAAATTCAGATCGGCAATTTCGGATGCATGCCGTGAGCAGCGTCCTGGCGGAATCGACAAAGCAGCTGGCCGATCGGATTCGTTCGGACTGACCAAGGTCTCGACGCGCCTGTGCGCAGGCGGGCCGAGGCGACGAATTGAGGACGACACCCAGGACCAATCCAGGGGCTGTACACAACCGGCCGCACACCCTGCGGCGAAGAGCCAGAACGGACGATGCCTTCCCGCTCGCCGTTCGGGGCGCGAATGCAATGGCCGGAGCCCGCCCAACACCGAGCAGAGCCAGGCGCGCACGCGCGCCCGACGAAGGGAGGTGCCGTGCGGATCCGCATTGCACTAGGGACGGCGATGGCCGTCATTGTTCTTCCAGTTTTACTTTTTGCGTTGTTCAGCAGTACCTCGGCCGCGACGGCGCGGATGACCCGCCACGAGGCGATCAGCCAGCACCGGACGGTGAAGATCAACGACAAGTTGATGTCGTATGCCCAAGCAGAGAAGGTCGCCAAATTGGCGACCTTCTCCAACGCCGTGGCCGCGCAGCAGGAAGCCACGTACCTCAAGGACGTCGCCTTCATCACGCACCTCAAGGAGATCGATTTCCTGAAGGCGGTCCAGTTACAACAGCAGCAGCAGGCGGCACAGCAGGCCGCTGCCGCTGCCGCAGCCGCAGCCGCTCAGGCCCGGGCCGCGGCGGCGCAGGCACAGGCCGCAACCGCGGCCGCGCAGGCCCAGGCCGCGGCGGCGCCACCCGCAGCAGCGCCGGCTCCGACCGCTGCGACATCCGATGCCACGAGTACCAACACGGCCGACTGGGCCTGTATCCGTGAGCACGAGTCCAGCGACGACTACGGAGCAGGCAACGGCGGCGCCTACCAGTTCGAGTTCGGAACGTGGCACACGCTGACCGGATTGCCCTCGGCCGCCGAGGACTACCCGGCGTCCGTCCAGGATTCTGTCGCCCTCGAGCTGTTCGCGCAGCGCGGCTGGGAGCCCTGGACGACCCGATACGTCTGCGGGCTGTGAGGACCGAGCCATAGATGGGCCCCGGAGTGCCGGGGCCGTGAATTGAGGACCACACCGAGCAACAACTTCAGAGGGCTTTCCACAACCGGCCGCACACCCTGCGGCGATTTGCCAGAACGAGCGACGCCTTCCTGCTCGCCGTTCGGGGCGCGAATGCACTTGGCCGGAGCCCGCCCACACCGAGCAGAGCCAGGCGCGCCGAGCGCGCGCCCGACGAAGGGAGGTGCCGTGCGGATCCGCATTGCACTCGCGACGGCGGTGGCCGTCATTGTTGTTGCCGTTCCAGCTGTACTCATGCCGCTGTTCAACAGCGAACCCGCCTTGGCAGTGACGATTCGCCACGAGGCGGTCAGCTCGCACCGGGGTGGTGCCGACATGCACCATGCCGTACGCATCAACGACAAGTTGATGTCATACTCCGAGGCGCACAAAGTCGCGCAGATGGTGACCTACGCCAACGCGGTCCAGGCGGCCCAGCAGGCCACCTTCTTCAAGGACGTGGCCTTCTTCCAGGCGGTCGCGGCCCAGGAGCAAACCATGCCGGCCGCGTGGATGCCCACGGCCATCTGCGAGGAGGGCGGTCGCGACGACCCGTACGCCGGGTACTTCGGGATCCTCGAGTGGCATCACTTCGACGGCTACCCGACCGCCGGCAGCGCGCCGCTGTCGGTGCAGTTGGCCTGGGAGATGCAGTACGTCGGCGGACCGCCGGACGCACCGGGTGAGTGCCATGGCTACTGAGCAGCAGCACCAGCGGACAACCGTCTGACCGGCCGCTCGCCGATCACGCCGCTACCCCGCGTCGAACATGGCGGTCACCTGCGCCATGTCGAAGTAGTCCCGCCATGCGGTGATCTTCCCGTCCACGACGTGGAAGGCGCCCATGACGGGCAAGGGGGCGGACGTGCCCTTGATGGTGAAGTGGTCCGTCCGTTCCGTCAGGACGGTTGACCCGTCGCTGGCCAGGTGGTGCACCTCGAACTCCAAGGCGTCGCACATGCCGACGAACATGTCGATCACGGCCATGGTGGCCTCGATGCCCTCGGCCGGGTCCATCGGGATGTTGTGGTACACGACGTCGTCCGAGAAGAAGGCGCGCAGCACACCGGGGTCCCGCGTGCTGGCCGCGGCGCAGAAGTCCCTGACGACCTGTTCGGCGCTGGGCATCGTTCTCCCCTCTCGGTGGTCGGGCCGCCCACGCTACCCAACCATCGGGCATGATGACGAGGTGACAGCCACGACGAAACGGGTGGCGGTGCTCGCCCCGATGCAGCCGGAGCTCAAGGCGATCGTCAAGTCCTTCGGGCTGAAGGCCACGAAGGGGGACGCCGTCTTCTCGTACTCCGGGTCAGCCGGCTCCTGGTGGGTCGGGTCGCTCGTGACGGGCATGGGCCCGGCGCTGGCCCGCGAAGCAACCCGGCGAGCCCTCTCGGCCGGAGCGATCGACCACGTGATGGTGATCGGGATCGCGGGCGGGCTCGATCCCGCGCTCCCGGTCGGCACGCTCATGGTGCCGGCGCGGGTCCAGCTCTACCCCGACGGTCCCGAGTTCAGGACCCATCCCATCGCAGGGCGACAGGCCTCCGGCGCGCTGATGACCACCGACGGCCTGTTCGACGACGACGACGTGTGGCGTCCTCTTCTCGAACGGGGATTCGGTGCCGTCGACATGGAAGCGGCGGGGGTGGCCGAGGTCTGCGAAGAGGCAGGCGTGGACTGGTCCGTGTACCGGGGCATCAGTGACCGCCCAGACGAGCACATCGTGGACCAGGCCGTCTTCTCGTTGAGCAAGCCAGACGGGTCGGCGGACCCGGTGGCCCTGGCCAAGTACCTCGCCCGCGACCCCCGACGGGCCAAGGCACTGGCCCACCTCAACCGCTGCATGCAGCAGGCGGCGACGGCGGCGGCGGACGCCGCCTTCGCCGATCTGTCGAGCCCCTAACCGACCTCGTCGGCCTCCGGGCGTCCGGTGGGCGTGTCCCGGCGGGCGATCACGTGCAGGTCGATGTCGTTTTCGGAAGCCATGCGGAGGATCTGCTGTATCACCGAGCTCCTCGTCATGGACTGCCAGCGCGTGAGGCGCGACGTCCCGACCACGATCTGGGTGATCTGCTGATCGATGGCGGCGGCGAAGATCGTCTTGGCCACGTCGTCACCCTCGAGCGTCTGCCACCTGCCCCCCACCGCCTTGACCAGCTGCTCCAGCTCCTCCGTACTGGCCTGTGCGGCGTTGGCGTCTCCGGAGATCACGTGCACGGCGATGAGGTCGGCCTTGATGCGGGACGCGATGCGGGCCGCCCGCCTGATCACCGCCGCGTTCCCCGGGGCGCCCGTCACGGCCACCATGATCCGCTCGGTGGTCTCCCAGAGCTCGCCCCCGCCACCGTGCGACCGCAGGTACGCGAGCAGCTCCTCCTCGGTCTCGTCGGCGACGAAGCGGAGCGACAGCTCGCGGCAGCGCGGCCAGGTTCTCGGCCCGGAAGAAGCCGTTGAGTGCCGCGGGCACCTTGTGCTCGGGGTAGATGTTGCCGTGCAGCATCCGGCGGCGCAGCTGGTCGGGCGAGGAGTCGATCAGCTCGAGCTGATCGGCCCGCCTCACCACCCAGTCGGGCACCCGCTCGCGCACGCCGACACCGGTGATCCGCTCGACCGCGTCGGCGAGGGACTCGATGTGCTGGATGTTGACCGTGGTGATGACCGCGATGCCGGCATCGAGGATCTCCAGCACGTCCTCCCACCGCTTCTCGTGGCGGCCCGACTCGGGGACGTTGGTGTGGGCCAGCTCGTCGATGAGCACAACCTCGGGCCTGCGGGCGAGGACCGCATCGACGTCCATCTCCTCCCACGTCGAAGCGCGGTACTCCACTTGCTTGCGCGGGACAACCGGCAGGTCGCGGATCTGCTCCAAGGTGTAGGGCCGCTTGTGCGTCTCGACGAAACCCACGGCGACGTCGGCGCCTCGCTGGAAGCGACGCCACCCCTCGTCGAGCATCGAACAGGTCTTGCCGACGCCGGCAGCCGCGCCGAGATAGACACGGAAACGCCCGGTGGGCCGCACCCCCTCGTCTTCGCCGTTTCCGGTCATCTCCACCTCGCTTCGCCGGGCCTCGTCAGGGCGTCGGTACACTCAAATGACACTCCGAAGAACGGAACGTTGTGACGCAGGTGAGACCAAGCGGGCTGGCTACCAGGGCAACGTACCAGCGTACGGTCCTCGGGATCGTCGTCACGCTGGTCGGGCTCGGCGCGCTCCTGGCCGTGCTGCTCCCCTTCCGCACCCACCTGAGCATCGCCATCCCTGCGTTGGCCTTCGTGTTGCCGGCCCTGGTGGGAGTGGTCATCGGCGGTTTCCTCCCCGGTGCCGTGGGCGCGTTGGGCGGCTTCCTCCTCTACGACTTCTTCTTCCTCCCCCCCTACGACACCCTCACCGTCCGCTCGCCCCAGAATTGGATCGCGCTCGCCGTCTACGTCGTGGTCGTGCTGATCGTCGCCCAGGTCGTCGCCCAGCTGCGGAGCGCCCGAGAGGAAGCGGTTCGCCGAACCGAGGAATCGGAACGACTGTTCGAGACTCTCGCAGGCTCTCATCGGCGATCTCACGCTGACCCAGTTGCTCAGCCACATGGTCGCCACCGTGCAGACCGTCTTCGCGCCCCGCTGGACGGCGCTCGTGTTGCCCGACCGCCCGGAATCCGGGCGAGGCGTTGCGGGTCGCAGCGACGGCTGGGCAGCCTCTGACACAGGGGGACGTGGCCTCCGTGACGTCGGGCGGGGGTCAGGCGCGCTCGCTCGGGCTGGTGGAGGACACAGGACCCCGCCGGGTATCGGTGGCGCTGGTGGTGAGCCACCGGCCCGTCGGCATGCTCGTGCTCCAAGATGTGCAACTGGTCGAGCGCGAACGGAGCCTGCTCGGCACCTTCGCCAACCAGGCGGCGCTGGCCGTCGACCGGGCCCAACTGAGCGAGCAGGCGCTGCGGACGCGCCTGCTCGAGGAGATCGATCGCTGGCGGCGCGCCCTCATGGGCGCGGCCTCGCACGACCTGCGGACACCGCTCGCCTCCATAAAGACAGCCGTGTCGAGCCTGCGGCAGGCCGACGCCCGCCTCGGTCCGGAGGACCGGGCCGAGCTCCTCGAGCTCATCGAGCTGCAGTCGGACCGCCTGGCTCGGTTGGTGACCAATCTCCTCGACATGACCCGCCTTGAGGCAGGGGCGCTCGAGCTGCGACCGACCACCGTCGGTTTCAACGAATTGTTCGATGAGGCCCTGGCGTCGCTCGGTGGCATCGTGGCGCCCAACCGCGTGACGGTCGACGCGCCGGCGGACCTGCCGCTCCTCCTCCTCGATCACGTCCTCATCAGCCAGGTGCTGGCCAACGTGCTCGAGAACGCCGACCGTCTCTCCCCTGACGACAGCGTCATCCGCGTGGAGGCGCGCGCGCCGCGCCGGGGAGCGCGTCGACCCGGGTCGAGATCGCGGTGACCGACGACGGTCCGGGCATTGCCCGCGAGGACCGGGAGCGGGTGTTCGAGATGTTCAGCCAGAACGGCGGTGGTGGCCGGGCCGGACTCGGACTCGCCATCGCCAAGGCCTTCGTCGAGGCTCACGGCGGGCTCATCTGGATCGACCCCGTCGTGGCCCACGGCGCCCGGGTCGTCTTCACCGTCCCCGCACAGACCCTCGTCGCGGCAACGGTCTGAGCGGTCGACGTGACCAAGGTGCTCGTCGTCGACGACGATCCCTCGCTGCTCAAGGCCCTCCGGATCGGCCTCACCGCGCGCGGGGACGAGGTGCTGACGGCACACTCGGGAACGGATGCGGTCAATCAGGTCGCCCTGGCCGGACCGGACCTGGTCATCCTCGATCTCGGTCTGCCCGATGTCGACGGCCTCGAGGTCTGCCGCCACATCCGCCAGTTCTCGGAGGTGCCCATCGTGGTGCTGTCCGCCTACGGCGACGAGCGCCGCAAGGTGGAGGCGCTCGACAGCGGAGCCGACGATTTCGTGACGAAGCCGTTCGGCATGGCCGAGCTCGAAGCCCGACTCAGGGTCGCGCTGCGCCACGCCGCCGCCCGCAATGGCGACGGCAAGGAGCAATCCACCACCTTGGAGGTGGGGGACCTCGACATCGACCTGGTCCACCACATGGCGACGCTGTCGGGTTCGCCACTGCAGCTGACGGCGAAGGAGTTCGAGCTCCTCGCCTACCTGGCCCGCCACGCCGGGAAGGTGTGCACCCACCACATGATCCTGAAAGACGTCTGGGGCCCCGGCTACGGGGACGAGTCCAACTACGTGCGGGCCTACACCTACCGGCTGCGCAAGAAGATGGGCGACGAGGACGGTCGGCTGCTCAAGACGGTGCCCGGCGTCGGCTACCAGCTGGTCCCCGATGCTCACCGGCCCGCCGAGAAGGAGTAGAGCGGGTTGATCATGACGAGCACGCCGCGCTGGACCCCCGGCGTGCCCTCGGCGGCGAGCCGGCGGCCGACGACGACCCCGGGCACGGCGGCACGACCCATGAAGCGCAGGACCAACGCGCCCGTCCGGTCGACGAGCACGGCATCCGTCCGGACCCAGGGCCGCTCGTAGCACGTAACGGATTCGATCTTGCCGGCCACCAGCGACCGCTGCCGTGGCACCAACGCCGCAATGGCGGTGGTGGCGCAGGTCACGTCTTGAGCTTGGCCAGCGCCTCGTTGAGCTGGAGCACGTTGATGTACGAGGTCCCCATGAAGCCGAGTTCGGCCCCTGCGTCTGGCTGACGACCAGGTGTCGGAGCACGGAGGCCGAGAGCCCGGTGGCCCTTGACACCATCGGGATCTGGACCAGAGCGTCCTGCTGGCTGATGTCCGGGTCGTACCCGCTGCCGGAAGTCGTGACGAGGTCGGGGGTCGGCTTGACGCCACGTGCCTTCCAGTAGGCCGCCAGCTGCTGGGAATTCGACAGCAACGTCTTCGAGCGAGGACCGAGGTTGCTCGCGCCGGACTCCCCGGAATTCAGCACGCCGGGCTTGCCGGGGATGTTGTTGGCCTGGAGCGGGTTGTCGCCGCCGGCAGCGACCGGGTTCAACGAGCCGGCGTACGGGCCGACGGCATCGGGGCGCCCCTGGAACACACAGGTGCCCAGGCGATGACCCGGGCATGGCGCCTGGGACCAGTTCTGCCCGATCAGGGTCGATCCGTTGGAGGTGATCGAACCGTCAGCCTGGTGCTTGAAGACCAGCTGGGATACCCCGGTGCCGAGAAACGCGTAGGCAAAGGTCAGGAGGAGCGCAACCACGACGAGGACCACGGCGCGGCGAATATGGACGAGGAGCATCAGAGGGACTCCATCAGTAGGCGTGCAACGCGACGAGAATGAGATCGATCAGCTTGATGAAGATGAACGGCACAATGATCCCGCCCACGCCGTAGATCCACACGTTCCGTCGCAAGATGGCGGCCGAACCCGCAGCACGGAACTTGACGCCCCGGAGCGCCAGAGGGATCAGCGCAACGATGACGAGCGCGTTGAAGATGACGGCGGACAGCACCGCGCTCTGCGGGCTGTGCAACTTCATGATGTTCAGGGGCTCAAGCTGCGGGTAGGTAGTGAGGAACAGCGCCGGGAATGATGGCGAAGTACTTGGCTACGTCGTTGGCGATGGAAAACGTTGTCAGCGAGCCCCGGGTGATGAGGAGCTGCTTGCCAATTTCGACGACGTCAATGAGTTTGGTGGGGTTGGAGTCGAGGTCGACCATGTTCCCGGCCTCCTTGGCCGCCGTGGTCCCGGTGTTCATGGCCACTCCCACGTCGGCCTGGGCCAGCGCCGGGGCGTCGTTGGTCCCGTCGCCGGTCATGGCGACCAACTTTCCGCCTTCTTGTTCCTGCTTGATCAAAGCCAGCTTTGCCTCGGGCGTGGCCTCAGCGAGGAAGTCGTCGACCCCGGCTTCCTGGGCGATGGTCGCTGCAGTCAGGGGGTTGTCACCGGTGATCATCACCGTGCGGATACCCATCGAGCGCATCTCGGCGAACTTCTCCTGGATACCCTCCTTCACCACGTCCTTGAGCTCGATGACGCCGAGGATCACGGGACCATCGGCCACCACTAGCGGCGTGGACCCCGCCCTCGAGACGCGCTCCACGATGGCGTCGAGGTCGGCGGGCACGGTCCCCCCTGCTCGCCGGCCCACTGCTTGACGGAGTCCGCTGCACCCTTGCGGATCTGGCGCCCGTCGAAGTCGAGCCCGGACATACGGGTCGTCGCAGAGAAGGGCACGAAGATGTGTCCGGCCTCGAGGTGCCGCTCCCGGATGTCGAAGCGCTCCTTCGCCAGGACCACAATCGAGCGCCCCTCTGGAGTCTCGTCTGCCAGCGACGCCAGCTGCGCCGCATCGGCGAGGTCACGTTCGGTGTGGTCGCCGACAGGGTAGAAGCCCGATGCCATCCGGTTGCCCATGGTGATGGTGCCTGTCTTGTCCAGCAGGAGCGTCTGCACGTCGCCGGCCGCCTCCACTGCCCGGCCGCTCATGGCAAGGACGTTCTTCTGCACGAGCCGGTCCATGCCGGCGATGCCGATGGCCGAGAGCAGGGCGCCGATCGTGGTCGGGATCAGGCAGACCAGTAGGGCGACCAGGATCACCACCGAGACCGCGGTGCCGGCGTAGATGCCGAACGCCTCGAGCGAGACGACGACGGGGATGAAGATGATGGTGAGAACGGCCAGCAGGATCGTGAGAGCGATCTCGTTGGGGGTCTTCTGCCGGTTGGCCCCCTCGACCAGTGTGATCATCCGGTCCAGGAAGGTCTGACCGCGCTCGGCTGTGATGCGGACCACGATCCGGTCGGACAAGACCCTGGTTCCCCCGGTGACGGCCGAACGGTCGCCTCCTGATTCGCGGATGACGGGGGCCGATTCACCAGTGATGGCCGATTCGTCGACCGACGCGATGCCCTCGATGATCTCGCCGTCAGAGGGGATGAGGTCGTTGGCCTCGCACACGACGGTGTCCCCCGGTTCAGCTCCGCCGCTGCGACCAATTCCTCCGTCCCGTCGGCGCGGAGCCGCCGCGCCCCGGTTTCCGAGCGCATTTTGCGCAAGGTGTCTGCCTGTGCCTTGCCCCGCCCCTCGGCCATGGCCTCGGCGAAATTGGCGAAGATCACCGTGAGGAACAGCCAGATGGTGATGGACCACGTGAAGACCGAGGGGTGGGCGATCGCCTCGAAGAAGGTGACGACGGAGCCGACGAGCACCACGAACATGACCGGGTTGCGGATCTGCACCGCCGGGTTCAGCTTGGTCAACGAGTCGACCAGGGCCTGACGGAGGATCGGACCGTCGAAGAGGCTCCGGGTTTCGGCCACACCGTGCGGCGCACTGGGCCGAACCGGCTGATCCGGTTGGGTGGTGGTCATGGTCATAAGAAGAGCTTTCCGTGGCGGGTCATTTAGAAGAACTGTCCGTGGCTGAGCTGCTCGACGATCGGTCCGAGCGCAAGGGCAGGGAAGAAGGTCAGGCCACCGATGATGATGATCACGCCGATGGTCAGGCCCACGAACATGGAGTTATCCGTGCGGAAGGTGCCGAGCCCTTCGGCCACCACTGGCTTCGCCGCCAGCACGCCGCCGAGGGCCAGGGCCGGGATCATGATGCCGACCCGTCCGATCAACATGTCGATGCCGCCGATCACGTTGTAGAAGGTCGTGTTGCCGGTGAGCCCTCCGAAGGCCGAGCCGTTGTTGTTCCCCTGCGAGGTCAGCGCGTAGAGGATCTCGGTGAACCCGTGGGGAATGGCGTTGAGGGGACCCGCTCGACCGGCGTGGATCGACACGGCGATGGCCGTGAAGATCAGCACGATCAATGGCATGACGAGGGCCCCGAGACCCGCGAGTTTGACCTCCTTGGCCTGGATCTTCTTCCCCAGGTACTCCGGTGTTCGCCCGATCATCAGCCCACCGATGAACACGGCGATAATGGCGTAGATGAGGATGGTGTAGAGGCCGCTCCCCGCGCCGCCCGGCGTCACCTCGCCCAACATCATCCCGCTGATGAGGAAGAAGCCACCCATGGGGGTAAACGAGTCGTAGGAGGCGTCTGCCGAGCCCGTGGACGTGTTGGTCGAAGCCACCCCGAACAGTGCCGTCGACGTATCCCCGAAGCGCACCTCGTGGCCTTCGGTATTTCCGACGGTGGAGTGAATCCCAGCGGCGGCGACGGCGGGATTGTTCTGGTGCTCGTAGTAGGAGGCGCCTCCGACCCAGACCCCGAAGATGATCACCATGGCCGCCAGCAGGGCGGCGCCGTGGCGGATGCTGCCGACCATCTTGCCGAAGGTGTAGGTGAGCGCGAACGGGATGGCCAGCAGGAGGTAGATCGACAACCAGTTTGTGAGGCCCGTCGGGTTTTCGAACGTCGTCGCCGAGTTGGCGTTGAGGAAGCCGCCTCCGTTGTTACCCAACTGCTTGATGGCCTCCATGAAGCCGATGGGGCCCCGGGGGATTGTCTGAGAAACCCCGTTCAGTGGGTCGTGGATGCTGACGGTACCGGCCAGGGTCTGCACGGCGCCCTGGCCGACGAAGATGATCCCGGCGACGAACGCGATGGGGAAGACGATGTAGAGCAGGCCGCGGGTCATGTCGACCCAGAAGTTCCCGATGGTCTGGGAATTGCGCCGCGAGAAGCCCCGCACCATGGCAATGGCGACGGCGATGCCGATGACCGGGCTCAGCATCTGCTCCAGCGTCAGCGCACCGATCTGGGAGAAGTACGACATCGTCGTCTCGCCGCCGTAGTTCTGCCAGTTGGTGTTGGTCATGAACGAGGCGGCGGTGTTGAAGCTGAGCGCCTGTGACGCGGCGCCGAGGTGTTGGGGGTTGAACGGGAGCGACCCCTGGATGCGGATGAGAAGGTAGGTGACACCCATCGCCACCGCAGAGAAGATGACCATGGAGGCGGCGTAGCGCTTCCAGTTCTGCTCCTTCTCGGGGCTGGTCCCGAGAAGTCGGTAGACCGGCCGCTCCGCCCAGCCCAAGAAGTGCACCCGCCCGTCGAAGACGGCGGCCATGTAGGAGCCCAGGAAGCGCCAGGTCAGACCGAGCGCGATGACCAGGGTGATGATCGTCCAGGTGAAGTCCATGTCAGAACTTCTCGGGCTTGAACATGGCGACGCCCAGGTAGAAGAACATCACGATGGACAGCGCGAGAAGAAGCCCCTGGGTCCAGGTCATACCCGGTCCAACGCCCAGATGAGCCCAAGCATCACTGCGACGAAGCCCACGATGCCGAGCACTGCGAGGAAATCTGCCATGGGGCCCATGCTGGCGGCGCGTTCGTGAACCCGATGTGAACGCGCCGGGGCGTCGCGTCAACAAAATGTCAATACCCGCCGGGGGCCCGCTGTGCCTAATGTGAGTGTCGGTTCGCACGGAAACGAAAGTGGGGTGGACGATGGCGTTGGACCTGGAAGGGTGCCGCACGCTGGTGACCGGGGGGTCGTCGGGCATCGGAGCCGGACTGGCCGAGGCCCTGGCCGAACGGGGTGCCGTCGTCGGTATCTGCGCCCGCCGGGGTGAGCTGCTCTCCGAGGTGGTGGGGCGCTGCATGAAGCACTCGCCCGACAGCCGGATGTGGGTGACCAACCTGGCCGACCCCGACGCCGTGGACAGGCTGGCCGTGGACGTGCTCGATGCCTTCGGCGGAGTGGACCTGCTGATCAACAACGCCGGCATCCCGAAGCGCCGCCACACGACGGCGTTGGACATCGACACCATCACCGCCGTCATGCACATCAACTACCTGTCGCCCATGCGGCTGACCTACGACCTGCTCCCCCAGATGCTGGCCCGCGGCTCGGGCACCATCGTGAACATCTCGTCGATCGCCGCCAAGCTCAGCGCGCCGGGCGAGGCGGCCTATGACGCCTCGAAGGCGGCGCTCACCGCCTTCTCCGAGGCGATGGCGGTCGACCTGTGGGACAGCGGCATCAAGGTGATGGTGGTCTACCCCGGCGTCATCGACACCGAGCTGTTCACCCTGCCCGACAACGACGTGCCCGACCTGCCGGTGGCGGCCGAACCGGTCTCGGTCTGCGTCGACGCCATCCTGGCCGGCCTCGAGTCGGGCGCCGCCCAGGTCTTCGTGCCCGAGTGGTTCCACGGCGTCGTCGCCAACAAGGAGAAGGACGTCGGCGCGTTCTTGGAGGGGACGGCCGCCTACGTGCGCGAGCAGCAGCAGAAGCAAAAGGCGTGAGGTCCCACTCCGTGCGCGGGCCGGGATTCTGATCCGCCGGACGATCCCGGAGGGGACAACGATCCCGGACCGGAGAAGGAGGTCATCGTGAAGATCGAGACCGACGCGGCGGGGATGAGCGGGGCCCGGCTGGAGCGCATCACCGAGCACTTTCGTTCCACCTATGTCGACACCGGGAAGATCGCCGGGTGCCAGATCACCGTGGTCCGGGGCGGGCACGTCGCCTATCACGACTCCCTCGGGCTCATGGACCGCGAGCGGAACACCCCGATGGCCGACGACGCCATCTTCCGCATCTACTCCATGACCAAACCCATCGCCTCGGTCGCCCTCATGCAGCTCTACGAGCGCGGCATGTTCCAGCTGCTCGATCCGGTCCGCCGCTACATCCCGGAATGGAGCAACCTGAAGGTCGGCCTCGTGGGCGACGACGGCTCCGTGACCCTGGTCAAGCCGGAACGCCCGATGAACATGCGCGACGTACTCATGCACACGACCGGCCTGCCGGGTGGGATCTTCCCCGACAACCCCATTGACGCCGCGTTCGCCGAGGCCCGCGCCGCCCAGACGGGGGGGCAGACGCTCGAGAGCGTGACGGCGCTCCTGGCCGAGCACCCGCTCAAGTTCCACCCGGGAACGCACTGGAACTACGGCATCTCGACCGACATCGTCGGCCGCCTGGTCGAGATCCTCTCCGGGCTCCGGCTCGACGAGTATCTCCGGCGCGAGCTCTTCGAGCCGCTGGGCATGGCCGACACGGGCTTCTTCGTCCCCGAGGCCTCGTTGCCCCGCCTGGCCGTCTGCTACCAGTACCGCCCGGCCAACACGCCGAGCCTCATGGAGGGCCCGTTCGCCAACGGGATCCTGCGCCCCCGCTCCTATCTCTCCGGAGCCGGCGGCCTGGTCTCGACCACCCACGACTACGTCGCCTTCTGCCAGATGCTGGCCAACGGCGGCCACCTCGACGGGCGGCGGGTGCTCGGGCGCAAGACCCTCGAGCTCATGACGGTCAACCACCTCCCCGGGGGGGCGACCCTGCAGGACATGGCCATCGGGGGCTTCGGTGAGGCCAACTTCGACGGCGTCGGCTTCGGGCTGGGCTTCGCCGTCGGTCTCGGGCCGGCGGCCACCGCCATGGCGGGGTCCGGCGGCGAGTTCTACTGGGGCGGGGCGGCCAGCACGGCCTTCTGGGTCGACCCGGTCGAGGACCTCTTCGTCGTGTTCATGACGCAGCTCTTTCCCTCGGCGGCCTACCCGTTCCGGGCCCAGCTGCGCGCGCTCGTGTACCAGGCCATCGACGACTGATGGCCGCCGCCGGGGAGCCGGTCGGGCCCGCTGACGCCACCACCGTCCCCCGCTTTGCCGGGATCGCCACCTTCGCCCGGCTGCCCACCGCCGACCAGGTGTCGGACTGGGACATCGCCGTGGTCGGCGTCCCCTTCGACGGCGGCACCAGCTACCGGCCCGGGGCCCGCTTCGGCCCCGCCGCCGTGCGCCAGAGCTCGCGCCTCCTGCGCCCCTATAACCCGGCCTTCGACGCGCTGCCCTTCGAACTGGCCCAGGTGGTCGACGCCGGCGACGTCGCCTGCACGCCGTTCAGCACCGAGGAGGCGGTGACCGAGATTGAGGCGGGGGCCGACGCGCTGTTGGCAAGCGGCGGCCGGTTGGTGGCCGTCGGCGGCGACCACACCATCGCGCTGCCGCTGCTGCGGGCGACGGCCCGCCGGCACGGGCCACTCGCCCTGGTCCACTTCGACGCGCACCTCGACACCTGGGACACCTACTTCGGGCAGCGTTTCACCCACGGGACTCCCTTCCGCCGCGCCTGGGAGGAGGGCCTGCTCCGGCGCGACCACAGCGCCCACGTCGGGCTGCGGGGCCCGCTCTACTCGAGCAGCGACCTGTCCGACGACTCCTCCATGGGCTTCGCCCAGATCACCACCGACGATGTCGCCACCCTCGGGGTGGCCGAGGTGGTGCGCCGGGTGCTGGCGCGGGTGGGTGACGCGCCGGTCTACGTGTCGGTGGACATCGACGTCCTCGACCCGGCCCACGCCCCGGGCACGGGCACGCCCGAGGCGGGCGGCCTGACCAGCCGCGAGCTCCTGGCCCTGGTGCGGGGGCTGGCGCCGGCCGCCGTGGTGGGGGCCGACGTGGTGGAAGTCTCCCCCGCGTACGACCACGCCGAGATCACCGCCATTGCGGCCGCACACGTCCTCTTCGACCTCGTCACGCTGATGGCCCGGTCCGGGGGCGCCTGACCGCCGCTGGCCGCAGCCTTGTAACAGTGCATTCACGGACAAGAAACCGACCGCGAACGTTGCCTCCGTAGGGTGAGCGCGACGCTGCCGTTCGAAGGTGGGAATCAGGTACCGACGTGAAGCGAGACCTTCTGGTTGGTGTGGCCCAGTGGCTGGCCACACCGGGGGAGCCGCGCCAGAACATGAGCGTGGCGCTCGGCATGATGGACGATGCCGCCTCGCGCGGCGTCGAGCTGCTGGTGCTCCCGGAGCTGTGGTCGTGCGGGTACGACCCCGAGACGCTTGGCCGGGACGCACGGGAGGACGCCCAGCCCCGCCAGGGCCCGCGCTCGGAGCGGCTCGCCGAGGCGGCGCGCCGGCGCGCCATGTGGTTGGCGGCGGGCAGCGTGCCCGAGTTGGGCGAGGACGGGTTGGTCTACGACACCGCACTCGTCTTCAACCCACACGGCGAGCTCGCCGCCTGGCACCGCAAGGCCCATCTCTACCCGCCGACGCTCGAGCACACGGTGTTCACCCCCGGCGACCGGTTGACGACGTTCGACGACCCCGCCCTCGGCCGCGTCGGCCTGGTCGTCTGCTTCGACGGCGACTTCCCCGAGGTCGCCCGGACCCTGGCCTTCCGCGGTGCCCGCCTGATCCTCGCCCCCTCGGCCTACGAGGTCGAAGGGGCCACCGCCTGGGATCTCCTCTACCCGGCCCTGGCCCTGACCAACAGCCAGTGGTGGGTACAGGCCAACCAGGCCGGCTCCCACTCCACCTCCACCCTGTTGGGCGCCAGCCGGATCGTGGCGCCGACCGGCACGGTGGTGGCGGAGGCCAGCCGCGCCGTGCCGGGCTCCTCGAACCGGGCCGAGCTCGTGGTCCACCGCATCGACCTGCACATCGCCTACGCGCGCGACGGGATCTCAGGGCTGCTCGAGGACGGACGCCACCCCGACCTCTACTTCGACCGCGTGCCGGCCGAATCGAGCTAGCGGCGGTAGGTGGCCTCGTTGGCGTCGAGCCACCGGGTGAGCTCGTCGAGGTCGCGGAAATGGATCTCCCGATCGTCGTCCGGCAGGTAGGCACAGATCTGCCCGTCCAGCACCAGTACCGCGAGAGCGACCTCGCCCCCGGCATCGAGACACCAGGAGGGCGCGGCGCCGGGCGTGGGCGACGGTTCGTAGCTCCAGTTGCCGCGCGGGGTCAGGACCGCGCCAACCCGATCGAACAGATCATCGCTGCTGGACACAGTGGGCCTTTCCGTCGTTCGCCTCGGCCATACTTTCACGCTCGCCCGACCACCCGCCCGCGCGCTCGTTTCGCCGCATGGGACACTGTGGCATCTCCGACATCGACTCGATCCCCGGCGACCACGAGCCGCCGAACAGTGGCGGCACGCCGAGCCGCGAGGAATGGGTCCGCGCCAACTTCACGCAGATCTTCGGCACCTCGGCCCACGATCTACAGGCGCAGGGGATCGATCCCCGCCAGTACGCCTCGGATCATCGCGACGAGATCCGCCGCTTCGCGGGGGCGCAACGCCGTCAGGGCATCGCCGTCCCCGGGGGCGGGCCCGGGACTGGGGCACCCTCGTACCGTGGCGGATACCGGTGGTACGGCGGCGGACCGTTCGGCATGGGCGCGCGCGGCGGCGCGGCGTGGATCGGGATCCTGGTTGCCTTCTTCGCGTTGCGCTTCTTGCTGGTCGACTCCCTGGTCGGCCGACATGCCGCCATCTACTGGGTGCTGGCCATCGGTGGGATCCTGTTGGCGGCCCGGATCTTCCTCTTCTCCCGGCTGCGCCGGAGGCGGTTCAACCGCCCCCCCTCGGGCCGGCTCCCCGACGGGCAGGCCGGGACGTAGGCCTCGCTGCCCCTGAGCCATTGCTCAGTGGCGCTTGCGCCGGTCGTGCTGGGACTGGGCGCGCTTCGCCTTTCGGTTTCGCCGCGTCGCGTCATCACCGTGGGCGTGGGTCTCGCCGTGCATGGCGTGGGTCTCGCCGTGCATGGCGTGGGTCTCGCCGTGCACGGCGTGCGTCTCGCTGTGGCTGACGTGCCCCTCCTCGCGCGCGAGGTTCCTGCGGCGGCGCGACACGGTGGAAAGGAACGCGAAGACCAGCAGAACGGCCATGAGACTGAAGATCAGGATGTAGAACATGGCCCATTAGACCATCCCATCCGACCGGGGAGGCGACCAGCCAGACCGTCGGCGCAGGGCCGTTGGTAGGGTCGCCGGTGTGAGCGGGACCCCAGGCACCGAACACCCCGACGAGGTCTCGCTCTACGAGGGCCTCCTCTCGACCCGCGCCATCCGGCGCTACACGGACGAACCGGTCCCCGACGAGGTGCTGCGCGACATCCTCTTCGCCGCCACCCGCGCCCCGAGCGGGTCGAATCGCCAACCTTTCCGTTTCATCGTCCTCACCGACGGGCCGGTGGCCGGCGAGGCCAAGCGGCTGATCGGGGAGGGAGCGCGCCGGTTCTGGGCGGCCAAGCGGGAGGCCGACGGCTACGACAAGGGATCCGGCGCCGACACCGGCTCCCCCAAGGCGCGCATGGCCCGCACCATGCAGCACTACGTGGACACCTACGAGTCGGTGCCGGTGCTGATCCTCGCCTGCTTCGTCCGCTACCGGCACCAACCCCACTACAGCGACGGGGCATCGGTCTACCCGGCCTGCCAGAACCTGTTGCTGGCCGCCCGCGCTCTCGGTTTCGGTGGCGTCATGACCGGTTGGCAGTTCGCCGCGGACAGCGAGCTCCGGGCGCTGTTGCACATCCCCGACGAGGTGGAGCTCATGGCGACCATCACCATCGGCCGGCCGCAGGGGCGTCACGGCCCGGTGCGCCGACGCCCGCTCCCCGAGTTGGTCCACGGAGAACAGTGGGGGCAGGCGCCCTCCTGGGCGGTCGACCCGGCGGGTGTTCTCGCACACCGCGGCGGGTCCACCGAGCGCCAGCTAATACAGTTTGGAGCGCCCGCCCGCGGAAGGCTGACCCATGCACACCGCCGACACCCCCGTCTTCGACGCCGACAACCACTACTACGAGGCGCTCGACGCCTTCACCCGTCATCTCGACCCTGCGCTCGGGCCACGGACCCTCCAATGGGTCGAAGTCGGCGGCCGGCGCTACCACGCGCTGGCCGGCCGGATCAGCCGGGCCGTCACCAACCCGACCTTCAACCCGATCTCCCCAGCCGGCGCGCTGGTCGACTACTTCCGGGGCAACCCCGACGGTCGCCCGATGCACGAGCTCATGGGGTCGCCCGAGCCCATCCGTCCCGAGTACCGCGACCGCGAGGCGCGCCTGGCCACCATGGACGCCCAGGGCCTGGCGCGGATCTGGCTGTTCCCCACCCTCGGCATGCTCTACGAAGAGGCGCTCAAGCACGACCCCGGCGCGGTCGTCCTCCTCTTCCGCGCCTTCAACCGCTGGCTGGCCGAGGACTGGGGCATGGCGTACCAGGACCGCATCTTCGCCGCGCCCTACATCTCGCTGGCCGACGTCGACGAAGCCGTGCGCGAGCTCGAGTGGGCGCTCGACGCGGATGCCCGCGCGGTGGTGATGCGGGCGGCGGCACCGACGACGGCCAACGGGCCGCTCTCGCCGGCGGCCGACGCCTTCGACCCCTTCTGGGCCCGGGTCAACGAGGCCGGCCTCACGGTCGTGGTGCACGCCGGCGACGCCGGCCTGTCCTCCAACGGCTATGCCGTCGACGGCTTCTCGGCCTCCTTCCGCGCCGGCCCCTCACGGCCCAACATCAAGATGTTCGCCATCGAACGGGCGGCCCACGACTTCCTGGCCACCCTCGTCCTCGAGAAGCTCTTCGACCGTTTTCCCAACGTGCGCATCGCCTCGGTCGAGAACGGCTCGGAATTCCTGGCTCCCCTGTTCCGCAAGCTGCGCACGACCACCCGGCGCATGCCGGGGTACTTCACCGAGGACCCGATCGTCACCTTCCGCCGCCATGTGTGGATCAACCCGTTCTGGGAGGACGACGTGGGTGAGATCGTGGACCTCATGGGGGACGACCGGGTGATCTTCGGGTCGGACTGGCCGCACATCGAGGGGCTGCCCGATCCGACCGACTGGGTGAGCGAGCTGCAGAAGCTCCCTCCCGAGTCGGTGCCCAAGATCATGGGCGGCAACGTGTCCGAGCTCAACGAACGGAGGCCGGTGCCATGACCGAGGTCGTCGACGGCAACGAGACGGCGGACGCCCCGCCCCCGATCGAGCCCCACGTCATCGTCATCTTCGGGGCCACCGGCGACCTGGCGGCGCGCAAGCTGTTCCCCGGTCTGTTCCACCTGGCCATGTTCGGCATGATGCCCGACTACCGGATCGTCGGCAGCTCGACCAGCTCCCTGAGCGACGAGGAATTCCGCCATCTGGCCCGGCACGCCTGCGACCAGTACTCCACCGACAGGATCTCGCTCCTGGAGTGGGCCAACTTCGAGAAGCGGCTCACCTTCTGCTCCACGACGGCCGGGCCGCAGGGGTTGGCCGACCACGTGGCCCAGGCCGAGAGCGAGATCGGCGGCGAGCCACGGCGTCTGCACTACCTGAGCGTCCCGCCGGCGGCGGACCGGTCGGTCATTCAGATACTGTCCGAGGCCAAGCTGGTCGAGCGGTCACGGGTGGTGATGGAGAAGCCGTTCGGCACCGACCTGGCCAGCGCCGTGGCGCTCAACGACATGCTGCACCAGGTCTTCGACGAGGAGCAGATCTTCCGCATCGACCACTTCCTCGGCAAGGAGGCGGCGCAGAACATCCTGGCCTTCCGGTTCGCCAACGGACTCTTCGAGCCGATCTGGAACCGGGACCACATCGACCACGTCCAGATCGACGTGCCCGAGACGCTCTCGGTGGACGACCGGGTCGCGCTTCTACGAGGCGACCGGCGCCTTCAAGGACATGGTGGTCACCCACCTCTTCCAGATCCTGGCCTTCATGGCCATGGAGCCGCCCACCGCCCTGGAATCCGACTCCATCGGCGAGGAGAAGAACAAGGTCTTCCGCTCCCTGCGCCCGCTCGACGTGACCCAGGTGGTGCGGGGGCAGTACGAGGGCTACCGCGACATGCCCGGCGTGGCGGCGGACTCCGACACCGAGACCTTCGTGGCCCTGACGCTGCGAAATCGACAACTGGCGCTGGGCGGGCGTGCCCTTCTTCCTGCGCACCGGCAAGGAGCTCGGCGGGGGCGAGCGCATCATCTCCATCGCCTTCCGGGAGCCGCCCAAGTCCATGTTCCCCGCGGGCTCGGGCGTGGGCACCCAGGGCCCCGACCATCTCACCTTCGACCTGGCCGACTCGTCGAAGCTCTCCCTGTCCTTCTACGGCAAGAAGCCCGGGCCCGGCATGAAGCTCGAGAAGCTGAGCCTGCAGTTCGCGCTGCACGAGACCGGCGAGGACGCCGACGTGCTCGAGGCCTACGAGCGGTTGATCCACGACGCCATGATCGGCGACCACACCCTGTTCAACACGGCCGAGGGCATCGAGCGGCTGTGGGAGGTCTCGACGCCGCTGCTCGAGAACCCGCCGCCGGTGCAGCCCTACGCGAAGGGGACCTGGGGCCCGCCCGCCATCAGCGAGCTGATTGCGCCGCGCCATTGGCGGCTGCCCTTCGAGCGGACCTGGCGCGCGGCCGCGCCTTCCTGAGTCAGAGCGGGCTGCCGGCCGGTGTAGGCCGTCAGCTGCGCCATGGGATCGGCGTCGGGGCCCACCGCGACCTCGTCGCCGAACGCGTCACCGTCTCGCAGCGCGGGCTGGATCAGCCCGTCCTTGGCCAGGCCGAGCACGTAGGTGGCGAGCCCGTCGTTGCCCGGCAGCTCCTGACCGGTGGCCCGGGCGAAGTCCCACGCATGCACGAGGAGCTCCATGGACAAGATCCGCGATGCGACCTCGGCCGGGAGGTCGCCCGTGGCCGAGCGTGACCGTGCCGTCGAGGCCGTGGCGGCGCCACCCCTCGAGGACGGGCTGGGCCAGGCTCTGCGATGCGCTCCTCGCGCTCGGCGCCCTCGTCCGGCGTCACGGCCACACCGACGCAGCCGCCGAGGGCGACCAGCGACCCGGCCAGGTGGCCGGCCAGCTGGTCCACGTCGTACTTGGCGCACGGTGTCTGCGCCTTCCCGTCGCCCGGCCCCATGCGCCGCAGGGCGAAGCTGCACAGGGCCAGGGACGCCTCGGCCGCCGTCAGCTGGTCCCAGGCGTCCGCGTCGCGCTCGCATCCAGGGATCGAACCCGGCGTCGCCGTCGCGGCCGGCCACAGCCAGCCGCTCCATGAAGTGGTCCCACCCGCTCGAGTGGCCCTCCTCCTGCTCCGGCGTCAGCCCCTCGTGCACCAGGCGCACCGTCGTGCCGCCCTCGGCCGGCTCGAGCGTGACCGTGATGGTGGACGCGCCGGGCGGCAGCGTTTCGTCGCCCTCCCAGCCCCACGTGTAGACGAGCCGCTTGCCCGGCTCCACCTCGACGAACGTGCCGCCGGCGTTGGCACCGGGCACGACTGTCCAGCGGTACTCGCCGCCGGCCCGCAGGTCGACGCGGGCCGAGACCGTCTGCCAGCGCCGCAGGCGCTCTGGCTCGGTCAGCAGCGCGAACGTCTGATCGGCGTCCAGCGGGACCAGGACCGACTTCTCAATCGTCATGTGGGATTCCTTTCCTCGGGGGCTCGGCAACGACGAGTTGCTCGAGCTCGGTTGTCCAGAACGCGTCGAGGGTGCTGCGCAGCGCCGCCATGCCGGCCGGCGTCGAGCCGGTAACGGCGGAACCGGCCGTCCTGGCGGACCTGCCACCAGGCCGGCGGCGGCCAACACGCCGAGGTGCTGCGAGATGGCGGGTCGGGTCACCGAGAACTGCGCCGCCAGCTCGGTCACCGTCCGCTCGCCCCCGCGCAGGAGCTCGAGCAGACGGCGCCGGTTGGGCTCGGCCAGAACGGCCAGGAGGTCGGGCGTGTCCTCGCGTTTCGGTCACTGGCTGACATGTTAGCCGAGACTAACACGTTGTGGGCGGACCGCAAGGCCCTGTGGCCCTCCGGGCCCGCGGAGGACGACGATCGGAGGTCCGTGGCGAGACGGACGGGTGGTTCTCGGCGATCAGAGAGGCTGATGATCGAGAGATGCCGGGATCCACGCCGGCACCGCCCGGACGCGCTGCTGGCGTAGGCGGCCAGCGCGAAGCGCAGCACGTCCATGGCCTCGTCGCCGCTCCACAGCATCGGGCCTTCTCCGGTCCGGAGCCATCGCAGCCAGTGCCGGCCCGAGTCCCGGAAGCTGCTCGCCCAGTCGTCATCGAGGGCGTGGTACGAGCGCATCTCGCCGTCGACGTAGACCTCGAGGCTCGGCTGTTGGATGCCCCGGCCCGTGCACCGGTTGACCCGCGCATAAGCCGAACCGACCGGTGATCTCCCATCGTCTCATCGTTGGTGTAGTAGTCGGAACGCAGGTACATGTCCGTCGCCAGCGTGATGTCCCACACGCCGCGGACCCCGTTGTGGTGCTCCCACACCATGGTCGTCGGCGCGTCGATCACGATGCCGGGCACCACCTCGGTGCCTCCCACCCACGCTCGCACCTCCCTGATCGGGCCGAAGAGCCAGATGGCCGTCGCCATCTTGTGCCAACCGTCGTCGAAGACCAGGATCCCCCGGCCATGTTGCATCTGGCGGAACTGCCATTCGAAGCTGTTCGCCGGCACATCCCAACCACCCCGGCCGCTGGCCACCATCTTCATGTGGTACCCACTGATCTCGCCGAGCTCGCCCGACTGACGATCTCCTTCAGCCGGCCAAGCGGCTCGTAGAACACGTAGTTCTCCATCACCCGCAGCAGGCGGTTGTTGGCGGTGGCCGCATCGACCATGCGCCTGGCGCCGGCGAGGTCGTTGCACATCGGCTTCTGCAAATTGACGTGCCACCCGTCGCCGAGGAGCTCGACGACCGCGTCATCGTGAAACGGGGTCGGGAGCAGCACCTCCACCGCGTCGACCTCCAGACCACTGGCGGCCAACTCGGCGGCGGAGGCGAACGTCCGTGCCGCCGGCCAGTCGGCGCCGCGTTGGGCCCGGCGCTCCTCGATGGGTCGACCAGCGCCACCACCTCGACGTCCTGGTTGTCGAGATAGGCACGGACGTTGAGATCGTAGATCCGCCCGAGGCCGACGAACGCAGCGCGTACGGGCCTCTCATAGGTGCGTGAATGTCATCGAAGCCACCCTCTCATCGAAGCCAAGGTCGTGAGGTCCGGGCCGCTGGGGGGCACCACCGGTCGGAGGTTCCCCATCATGGCGCGGATCCGTCGGTTGCGCCCTCGCCCCGACGGCGAGTCACCGATTCGTTGCCCGTCCGTCAGCCCGCCGCGGTGGTCACGGCGTGAGCGGCAAAGACCACCCTCCGCGTGGGTGTCGATCACGCGGTCACGGACCGACCGGCCTGACACTGCGCAGGATCTCTTCGAGGCGGGCCAGGAAGAGCAGGTGTCCCTGTCCCGGGCAGTCGTGCATGCGAGCGCCCGGGATCCGCTCCGCTTGGAGGCGTCCATGGGAGATCGGGACGTTGCGGTCGTCATCACCGTGCCAGATGTGGACCGGGGGTGTGATGTCCTCGAGGCGAAACCCCCAATCCCTCGCGAAGAGGGAGAAATCCTGCGCGGCCGCCCGCGCACTGCTCGCGGGGGTACGCCGGTAGCTCTCGATGTAGGCCGACCTCACGTCAGGCCGGCTCATCACCTCCCTGTCCGCAACCGGGGACTGACCGGCAGCGGCTCGTATCGCCGCCTCGGGACAGTGACGAAAGAACGACGCATTGAGCGCGAAGAGCGGATAGGCGAGGTAGCGGGACCGGCGGGCCAGCCGCACGATCAGCCTGTTGAATGTGACCATGTCGTCTTCGGATCCCGGATCGGCGAGAGGACCCACGCCGCTCACGATGCCGGCCCGCAGCACCCGATCAGGAAGAAACCGGGCACACGCCGCAGCATGAGGTCCGCCGCCCGAGATGCCGACCACGGAGAAGGTGTCGATGTGCAGGTGGTCGGCGAGGCAGGCGATGTCGGACGCCCAATCGGCCAATCGACGATCCCGTTGGAACGTGCTCAACCCGTGGCCCGGACGATCCACGGCGATGAATCTGACCCGGGCCGCCCTGATCGGGCCCTCGTCGAAGGACACCTGGAGGCGTGAGCCGGGGCTTCCGTGGAAGACGAACACCGCGGGGCATGTCGCGTCGCCGAGCTCGAGCCAGGCCAGATCCCGGCCGTCGGGCAACCCCGTGACCACCGTGTCAGTCATGTCCGTCCTCGACGACCGTGAGTGGACGGGCCGCCCAGAGCCGCCCTCGCCACACGTCCTGGTGCACCACCGTGGTGCCCGCGTCCCACACCGCCCCAGGATGCCAGCTGCATGGCATCAGGCTCAGGGCGTCAGCACGATCCGTTCCGTCGGCCCGACTTTCGGGGCATTCCAGATCGATTCGACCTCGGCCAGCGGTCGGGCCACGACATCGATCGAGAACGACCCCTTGTCGATCTCGGTGGCAAGGGGCGCGAGCGTGGCGAGCATTCCGGCCGGGCTGACCGACCCCTGCCCGCTCCCGAGGAAGTGGATGTTGGCCTGACGCAGCACAGCCGACGGCAGACGCAGGTCGGCGCCGGCGATGGCCCCGATCTGGATCCAGGAGAGCAGGCGGCTCCGATCGGTTCGAGCCGAGAGCAGCGGCATGATCGCTGATTCGGCGGGCTCTCCCCAGAGGTAGTCGAGAACGACGTCGACCTCGGCGCCCTTCCCCGCCAGCTCGCGTGCGACCAGCCCCGGATCGACGGCGAGATCGACGGTGTCGTCGGCACCGAGCCGGGCCAAGGCGGCCAATCGTTCCGTTCCGCGTCCGGCAGCCACGACGGCACCCGCCCCGAGATGCTTGGCGATCTGAATGGCCAGCTGCCCGGCCGAACCGGTGGCACCGAGTATGAGGACCGCTTGTCCCGGCGTGAACGTGACCCTTTGCTGCAGGGCGACCCACGAGGACATGCCCGGGTTCATTGCTGCAGCCAGCAGGATCGGGTCCGCACGCGGACGGAAGTGGAATGCTTCGGCGGACGTCGATGACGGTGCGCCCGGCCATCGCACCGTATGGAGTGTCGGGCAGGACGAAGTACACGAGCGATCCATCGGAGCGGCGACCAACGCCGTCGATTCCGGGAATGAGGGGTAACTCGCCGCGACGAGGTGTAGTGGGACCCATCCGCCTGCGAGCGGACACGCGGGTGCAGACCGGACGCCAGCACCTCGACCACGTCCTCGTGTTCGCCGGACGGGACCGGCGCGGCAAACGATTCGTAACGGGGCGGCTTGTCGAACTGGCGGACGACGGCAGCATGCATGGAGTGGTCCCCCTTCGGTACGGGTGGTGGCGCGGCCATCTACGTTGTGACACCGATCATATACTTGGCGTCACAAACTAAATCCACTACGATGGACCACGATGGCTGCCAGACCGCAGACGGCCCGGACCTCGGAGCTGGTGGACTCCCTGGTCCAACTGAGCTTTGCCGTCCACGATGTCCTTGCTCGCGTCTCGGCTGACCACGACCTGTCCGTCACGCAGCTCCGGCTGCTCTCGATCCTCCGGGATCGCACCCCACCGATGACAGCGATCGCCGAGCATCTCGGGCTCGATCCTTCGTCGGTCACGGGACTGGTCGACCGTGCCGAACGGCGCGGACTCGTCTCGCGCGCGACCTCGACGCGGGACGCTCGTGTGACCATCGTGAGTGCCACCGCGGCCGGACTGGAACTGGGCGCTCAGCTGGCGGCGACGGTCACGACCGGGATCGAGGCACTGGTGGCAGGGGTCCCCGGGACCGAGCGCGACTGCATCGTGCAGGTCGCAGCGGCGATCCTCGATGCACGGGGGGGCCGGGCGGTTGCCCCGACGCCATAGCCCCGGGACGCCCGCGCTCCAGCAGCGAGGGCCCGGTCAGGGCACGAGCAGCACGCGCCCGAAGGCCCGACGGCTCTCGATGTAGGCGTGAGCACCCGCTGCGTCCGAGAGCGGGAAGGTGCGGTCGATCACCACGGTGAGCTCGCCTCTCGCGATGTCATCGAGGTGCCCGGCGATCATGGCGTGCGGGCGGGGCGAGAGCAGCAGCTCGGCCCCCAAGAAGTAGCCCGACAGGGTCTGGTTGCTTGGTCGCATGGAGGAGATGTCGAGGTGCTCCGCCGCCACTCTCCCCGCGTCGCCGACGGTGACGCAGCGTCCCCGGTAGGCCAGCACGTTGATGCTGCCTTGCAGCGTCCGGCCGCCGACCGAGTCCACCACGACATCGACGCCACGGCCGTCGGTCAGCCGGCGCGCCTCGGCCACGAAGTCGTGCGTGGCGTAGTTGATGCCCTCGTCCAGGCCGAGCTCGCGCAGGCGTTCGAGCCGGTCGTCGCTCGACGCGGTGGCGAGGACCCTGGCGCCGGCCCGCTTCGCCATCTGGATCGCCGCGATGCCGACCCCGCCCGCGCCGGCGTGGATCAACGCGGTCTCGCCGGCCACGAGGCGGCCGAACTCGAACAGGCAGTCATCGGCCGTCCCGAAGGGCACCGGCACGCACGCCGCCTCGTCCGTCGAGACGCCGTCGGGGATCTTCCAGGCGAAGGCCTCGGGTACGGAGCGGCGCTCGGCGTGCGAACCGTCCACGCCGACCGTCACGGCGCGGTCCCCGACCGCGAACCCGCGTACGTCGTCGCCGACCTCGGCGACCGTGCCGGCACACTGATAGCCCACCACATGGGGCACCCTGCCCACGGCGCCGCCCAGCCGGTTGAGGGTGTCGCCGCCCTCGATGCTGACCGCCTCGACGTCGACCAGGATCTCGCCCGGTCCGGCCACGGGGTCGGGCACGTCCTCGTAGCGGAAGACGTCGGGAGCCCCCGTCTCGTAGTACACGGCTGCCTTCATGAACGGACATACTCCCGCATCCGGAAGCGCCGCGTCCTCTTGGCGTACCACCGGGACGTCTGGGGCAGCTGGGTGGCGATCCTTCCCGTTGGCGTTCTGGAAGTAGCTCCGGCACCCGTCGCTCCACACGGTCCCGGCCAGAGCCTCGGCCAGCTCGTGGTTGTACTCGTCCATGACGTCGCGCCGGACGTCGACGGCCCGGGCCCGATGCCGGCGCATGGCCCGCAACGCGCTGACGATGTAGGTCGCCTGCGCCTCGAGGATGACGATGATGGAGTTGCCGCCCTGGTTCGTGTTCGGGCCGTAGAGCATGAAGAAGTTGGGATACCCCGACACCGTCAGGCCCATGTACGCGTGGGCCACCTCGGCCCAGTCGTCGTGGAGGCGGCGGCCACCGAGCCCGACCACGTCGATCCCCTCCAGGTACTCGGTGGCCTTGAAGCCGGTGGCCAGCACGATGACGTCCACCGGCCGCTCCCGCCCGTCGGCGGTGACGATGGCGCAGGGGGTGACGCGCTCGATGGGCTCGGTGACCAGTTCGACGTTGTCCCGCACGACGGCCTTGTAGAAATCGCTGCAGACCAGCGTGCGCTTGCACCCGAAGGGGTAGTCCGGCGTCAGCTTGGCGCGCAGCTCGTCGTCTTTGATCCGATGGTCGATGTGGCTGAGCGCGAGGCCCTTGAGCTGCTCGGCCGTCTCGTCCCCGTGGCGGAAGGCGATGGTCCGCTCGAAGGCCCAGTAGATCTCGCGGCGGTGGCGCCTCGCCGCGATCGGGTTGCGGGCGAACCGGCGTTTCTCCTCGTCGGTGAAGGGCTTGTCCGAGCGGGGGAGGATCCACTGGGGCGTGCGCTGGAAGACGGAGACCGACTGCGCCTCCTTGGCGATCTCGGGCACGATCTGCGCCGCGCTGGCCCCGGTCCCGATGACGGCCACCCGGGCGCCCGCGAGGCTGTGCTCGTCGTCCCAGCGCGCCGAGTGGAAACGGGGCCCGGAGAAGGATCCCAGGCCGTCGATGTCGGGGAACGCCGGCGTGGTGAAGGTCCCGATGGCGCTCACGAGCACGTCTGACTCGTAGGTGCCGCCGTCGGCGTCGTCGAGGCGCCAGCACCTCGCCCCGTCGTCCCAGTGGGCGGCCGTGATGCGCGTGTGGGGCCGCAGATGGGAGCGGATGCCGAAGCGATCGGCACAGTCCTCGAAGTAGCGGAGGATCTCGGGCTGTCCGGCGTAGGTCTTGGTCCAGTCCGCCTTGCGGGCGAAGGAGTACGAGTACAGGTGCGACGGCACGTCGCATGCGGCCCCCGGGTAGGTGTTGGCCCGCCAGGTGCCACCCACCCCGTCGGACGCTTCGAAGATGACGAAGTCGCGCCGGCCCGACTTGACCAGCCTGATGGCCAGGCCGAGCCCGCCGGCGCCGGCCCCGATGATGGCAACCCGCCAGTGCGGCACCGCCCCGGACGGTTCCACCTCGCCCTCCACCGGTGCGCCCGCCTTCACCGCGGTTCGATCCCGCGGCTGCGGTGCCAGCGCAGCCGGCCGGCCTCGACGTCGTATGCCGCGATCGCAGCGTGGTTGACCTTCGCCACCGGGCCTCCGAGGTAGGGCGATGAGACCACGAGTCTGTCACCGCCGGCCGGGTACGGTCGGGCCGAGACCGGACCGAAGGGAGAGACATGGACGACGGTGCTGAGCCGCTGGCACTGGTCATCGGGGGCGCGGTCGGGCATCGGCGCCGCCCTGGCCGACACGCTCCGGGCGCGGGGCACCACGACGGTGACCTGGGACATCGACGGGTCGCACGACGTCACCTGCGATGTGAGGGACCCGGACGCCGATCGACGAGGCCGTGGGTCTGACCCGTCTGCGCTGGGGCATCCCGACCACGGTCACCGTGACGGCGGGCATCGGGCATGGCGGGCTGCTCTCGGACACCGGACCCGAGGAGTTCGACCGGGTCATGCGCGTGAACGCCCGCGGCCCGTGGCTGTGCATGCGGGCCTGGGTGGGAGCCATGGACGAACAGCGGGCATCCCCGGCTCCTTCGTCGCCGTCTCGAGCGTCAGACGCGCGGTTGGTGGACCGCAACATGGGCCTCTACTGCGCGTCGAAGGCGGCGCTGTCCATGCTCGTCAAGGTGGCCGCCGCCGAGTGGGGACCACTGGGACTGCGGGTCAACGCGGTGGCCCCGGGCGTGACCCGCACGCCCATGCTCGGGACGCGGGCCTTCGGCGACCGTGGCGGGCTCGCCCTGGCTGGCCGGCGTGGCGGAGCGCACCGCGCTCGGGCGGCTCGGCGAAGCCGGCGACATCGCGCAGGTCATCCTTGCGCTGCACGACATGGCCTGGGTGACCGGCCAGGTCGTCGAGTGCGACGGTGGGCTGTCGCTGCACAGCCCCATCGACTCCTACGGCGAGATGCTCCGCCTCCGGACCGGGGGGTCCTGAGGGCCGGACCACCGGGTTGGTGCGCTCAGGCTGCGCCCTGGGGACGCAGGCCGTCGCAGACGATGGCGAGCAGATCGCAGGCGGGCGCCGCACCGGCGTGGGTGGTCGCCTGGCAGGTGGCGAAGACGAGCGAGACCACCGCGGTCGGCGTCACGTCGGGCCGCACGGCGCCCACGTCCTGCGCCCGTTGCAACAGCACGCCGATGGCCTCGCGCAGGTCGTCCTTCACTGCGACGGACGACTCCTCGAACTCCACTCCGGCGCCCATGACGGCGACCAGGAGGTCCCGCTTGGCGGCGCCCTCCTCGACCACGTGGGCCAGGAAGCCGAAGAACGCGACGGCCGGGTCGTCGGCGTCCGCCAGCTCCTGGGCGTCGACGGTCAGCGCCAACAGCCGATCGAGCAGGACGGCCTCGCAGAGCTTCTCCTTGGTGGGAAAGTGGCGGTAGAGCGTCCCCACCCCGACGCCCGCCTTCTCGGCGATCAGATCGACGGGGACCTCGATCCCCTCGGCGGCGAAGACGGTCTCGGCGGCTTCGAGAATGCGGGCCCGGTTGCGCTGGGCGTCGGCCCGCAGTGGGCGCGCGCCGAGCTCGGCGGGCTCGTCACACCCCGCCTCTACATTCGAGCTTCGGCCCACGGAAAACTCTCCTCACCCGGTTGACAAACGGAACTTAGGTTCCGTATAGTGTAAACGGAACCAGAACTCCGCCTCCGATTGTAAGCCATCCGAGCCGCGAAAACCAGACCCTTCCAGGTCAGGGCCGGCGGGGGAACAGTCGGAGACGGACCTTCCCTTGTAGACGGAGACCACACATGACCTCGACTCTCGACCTCCCCGACCAGGCGACCGGGCCCGACCTCGACCCCAGGCGCTTCCGGGCGCTGGCCATCATCGCCGTGGCCCAGCTCATGGTGGTGCTCGACGCCTCCGTGGTGATCATCGCCCTACCCTCGGCCCAGCGGGCCCTCCACATATCGACGGCCAACCGCCAGTGGATGCTGACGGCCTACACCCTGGCGTTCGCGGGGCTGCTGCTCCTCGGCGGGCGGATCGCCGACTACTTCGGCCGCAAGCGGATGTTCGTGATCAGCCTGATCGGCTTCGCTGGTGCCTCGGCGCTGGGCGGCCTGGCCCAGAACTCAGCCATGCTCTTCAGCGCCCGCGCGCTCCAAGGCGCCTTCGCCGCCGTCATGGCACCCGCCGCGCTCTCGTTGCTCACCGTGGCCTTCACCGAGCCCAAGGAGCGAGCGCGGGCCTTCGCCGTCTACGGCGGCATCGCCGGCGGCGGCGCGGCCATCGGCCTCATCCTCGGCGGCTTCCTGACCGAGTTCGCCTCGTGGCGCTGGACGCTCCTGATCAATGTGCCGATCGCCATCGTGGCCGCCGTCGCAGCCTTCCGCTACGTCTCCGAGAGCCGGGCCTCGGCGAACCATGGCTACGACCTCCCCGGTGCGGTGACGGTGACCGGCGGGCTGCTCGCCCTCGTCTACGGGTTCACCAAGGCCGGCACCGACGGCTGGGGGTCCTCCACCACGGTCATGTTGTTCGCGGTGGCGGCGGTGCTCCTCGTCGCCTTCGTCGTCATCGAGCAGCGCGTCACCCACCCGCTCCTTCCCCTCCGGGTCGTGCTCGACCGCAACCGCGGCGGATCCTTCCTGGCTTCACTGCTGGTGGGGACCGCGCTGCTCGGGACCTTCCTGTCACTCACGTATTACTTCCAGGGCACGCTGCACTACTCGGCCCTGAAGTCGGGGTTCGCCTTCGTGCCGTTCTCGCTCGGCATCATCAGCGGCGCCACCCTGGCCAGCCGGCTGCTGCCCCGCTTCGGACCACGGGTGGTCATGACCGGCGGCCTGCTGATGGGCATGGCCGGCCTGTTCGTCTTCAGCACCCTCAACGTGCACTCCGCCTACGTCAGCACGGTGCTGCCGGCCGAGCTCATCGTGAGCCTCGGCATGGGCCTGTCGTTCGTCGCCATGAGCAGCACGGCCCTGATCGGCGTGAGCCACCAGGACGCCGGCGTGGCCAGCGCACTGGTCAACGCAACCCAGCAGACCGGGGGGACCATGGGCGCCGCCCTCATCAACACCATCGCCACCAGCGCAACGGTGTCCTACGTGGCCGTGCACGGCAAGTCGGCGGCGTCGCTCACCGCCGGGTCCATCCACGGCTACACGACCGCCTTCACCTTCAGCGCCATCGTGCTGGCCGTGGCAGCCGCGGCGGCCTTCACGCTCATCCGGCGGGCCGGCGCGGCGACGGTCGAGACCGAGGTCGAGGTCGGCGACGAGGAGCCGCTGGTGCTCGCCACCGTCTGACCGCAGCGACCACGCCGGGCGCAACGGTCAACGCCGGAACGGCTCGGAGTGGTCCCAGTCGGCGAGCAGCGTGCGCAACGCGGTGAGCAGGATCAGGGGTTGGTCGAGCATGGCATGGTGTCCCGCCTCGGGGATCTCGATCACCGGTGCCACCCGGCCCAGCTTCTCGTACATGGAGGCGCCGATGTCCGGGGTCACCAGACCGCACTCCGAGCGCAAGAGCGCCAGCCGGCACCGCACCTCGCTCAGGTAGGGGACAGCGATGGAGCGCACGCCGGCGCCGAACTGCTCGAAGATCCGCCGGTCGAACTTCCACTGCCACCCGCCGTCGACCGGCTTCAGCGAGTGGCGCGCCACGAAATCGATCACATAGTCGAGGTAGTGCGCCTGGAGCGGCACGGTGCGGAAGCGCGCGATGGCTTCGTCGACCGAGGGGTAGGTGCGCGGTCGGCCGAAGGCCTCGCGCAGGTGGAAGGCGGCGATCTCGGGGTCCGGCTCCGCCACCGGCGAGTCGCACACGATGACACCCGCGAGCCGGTCCCCCTGGCGGGCCGCCGTGACGATGGTGACGAACCCGCCCATGCTGTGGCCGATGAGGACCGGGGAGCCGTCGATGCCGGCGTCGTCGGCCACCGCCATCACCTCGTCGGCCCACTGCTCGGGAACGTATCGGTCCCGGTGCCCGCTGTCGCCGTGGCCCGAGAGATCGATCGCCACCACCCGGAACTCGGGGGCGAAGGTGGCCGCCAGGGGCGTCCACCAATGGGCATGGGCACCGCCGCCGTGCACGAAGACGAGGCCGCGCCGACCGCGTCGGCCCCAGACGAGATAGTGGACCGGACACCCCCCGACCTCGGTCGACCCGTCGCTGAACGGCACAGCCACGGCTCGCGTGAACCACGCCGGGGCATGCGGGAGGAGGTCGGGGCCCACGATCATCGACCGCCGACCGGGCCGGGCTACTCGCTGATGATCTCTATGGCGTACTCGGGGCAGTTGGCCACGGCCAGGCGGGCCTTCTCCTCGAGCTCGACCGGCACCTCGTCGACGATCACCGAGGCCTGCCCGTAGTCGTCGACGTCGAAGATCTCGGGCGCCAGGCCGTAGCAGCGGGCGTGGCCCTGGCACTTGTCGGGATCGACGCGGACCTTCATCAGAACACCACCGGGAGGACGCGCGGGCCGCGTACCTGACCGCCGGCCCAGGTGATCTGCTCGCCGTCGGCGAGGGAGAACTCCGGGATGCGGGCGAGCCACTCCTCGAGCGCCACCTGCAGCTCCATACGGGCCAGGTTCGACCCCGCGCAACGGTGGATCCCCGAACCGAAGGCCACGTGCCGGTTGTGCGTCCGATCCAACTGGACGACCTCAGGCTGCTCGAACGCCTCGGGGTCCCGGTTGGCGGCCGGGAAGTTCATCAGCACCTTGTCGCCCGCCTTCATGGGACAGCCGGCGTAGACGACGTCCTCGGTCACCTCGCGCGCCATCGTCACCGGCGCGTAGGCCCGCAGCAGTTCCTCGACCGCCGTGGGCATGAGCTCGGGTTCTGCCGCCAGGCGCTTGCGGTCGTCGGGGTGCTCGGCCAGGTGCCACAGCGAGGATCCGATGGCACTCCACGTCGTGTCCACCCCGGCGATGAGGACGAGCGCCGCCATGCCGAGCACGATGCCGTCGTCGACCGGCTTCCCATCGACCTCGGTGGTGAGAAGTTCGCTCAGCAGGTCGTCGCCCGGGTTGCTACGCCTCTGCTCGAGTTGCCCGAGGAAGTAGTTCAGGAGCCCCTCCGCGCCGCGCTGGCGGCGCTCGGGGTCGTCGGCGAATTCCAGCACGTCGCGCACCCACCCGGTGAAGGTGTCGGACAGGTCGGTGGAGACCCCCAGGATGCGCGCGATGACCCGGACCGGGATCTGCTGGGCGTAGTCGGCCGCGGCGTCGGCGTGGCCGACCCCGGCAAAGGTGTCGACCAATCCGCGGCACAGCTGGCGCGTCAGCGGCACGTAAGAGTCGACCCGCTTGTGCGAGAACCAGGGCAACAGCAGCCGACGGGTCCATGTGTGCAGCGGCGGGTCCGACGAAATGGGGGGCAACCCGTACTCGAGGTTGGGCCCGTCGAAGTTCGCGTTGGGGTCCTCGTCCTCGTCACCGGGGATGACCGCCACCTTGAGCGAGCTGAAGTGCTCGATGTCGTGGGCAATCGCCGTCACGTCGTCGTAGCGGGTCGGCAACCAGCTGCTCTTGCGCCGTTCGGTGTGCGCGATCGGACAGGTCCCGCGCAGCTGGTCCCAGATGCTGAAGGGATCACTGACGTAGCGCGGGTCGAGGACGTCGAAGTCGGTTGCCCAGTCCTTCACAGGCGCGATCTGTTTCATGAGAACCCCCTTGGACCTTTCGTCAACCGCCCGTGTTTCCACCCTAGTGCGGGCTGCCCGCCGCAACCGCGGGCGACGCCGCGATTCTGAGCGGGGCCTCAGCGGCCGCGCAGGGTGGCCACACTCCCGTCCCGCACCGTGTCCCTACGGCACCGCGCCGGGTTGCACCCAGAGCAGGAGGCATACGACATGCAGACCGACCCAAGCCATGAACCGGCGCGCGGCGCCGACTCCGAGCTCCCCACGCCACGCGGCAGCTCGCGCTGGCGCTGGTCCACCGGCCGCAAGGCAGTCCTCGCCGGCGGCACAATGGCCGCGCTGCTGGGGCTCGGGGCCGCCGCCGGCGCCGCCACCTCGAGCTCGGGACCTCCGGCGGGCGCGCACGGCCAGCGGGGGGTCGGGGCGGACCGGCCCACCGTCGGTGGCAAGGTGACCGCGCTCAGCGGGGACGACATCACGGTGCAGGCGCCGCGACAAGACGACGACGACCGTCGTGGTGTCGTCCGCCACCACCTACAAGACGATGACGGGCTCCCAGGGGGCGACCGCGACCACCAGCGCGTCGGCGCTCAAGGTCGGCGACTTCGTCGGGGTGCAGGGCACCAAGAGCAGCGACGGCAGCGTCACCGCGTCGAGCATCGTGATCAGCGCCGGCCCGCCGCCAGGGAGCCGGGTCGGCCCGGTCAAGGGAGGCCGGCCGCCGGCGGGTGCGCCGGGTGCGTGACCCGGACGCCGCCGCGCAGGACCTCGTACTGCCGCGACTCGTCGTCGGCCGTGACCCGGGTCGCGGCCCCACCGGGCTCGCTCCGGATCACCGCAGCGCCGCTCGGCGCGAACTGCACGATGTAGGCCTTGCGCACGTCGTCGGTGCGGTTGGGACCCGTCGAGTGCGGCGTCAGCGACGAGAACACCACGATGCTCCCGGCCGCCGCCGGCACCGCCACCGCGTCCTCGGGGTCGCGCAGGCAGACGAAGCCGATGTCGGAGTACTCGTGGGCCAGGGTGCCGCGGCGGTGCAGCCCGGGCACCACCCACGGGCACCCGTTCTCCTCGGTGGCGTCGGTCAGCGCCACCCAGCACGTGAGGTACTGCTGGGGCTCCACGAAGGCATACCCGTTGTCCTGGTGCCAGGGGAATGGAGACTCGGTGCCCGGCTTCTTGTACACCGCCTGGTCCCAGTAGAGCCGCACGTCGGGTCCGACCAGATCGGCACACACGTCGGCCAGCAACGCCGAGGCGGTGAACGCGCGCAGCACCGCCGAGCGCAGCACGAGGTGGGTGGTGAAGGTGATCTCGTCGGCGCGGGCGATGAAGAAGCGACCGCCTTCCAGCTCGCGCAGTGCCTCGGCCCCGCGCTCCTCGAAGGGATCGATGGCCCCGATCAGCGCGTCCACCTCGGCGCGCCCGAGCGCGTCCTCCAGTACGAAGAAGCCCCGTTCGTCGTACTGGCGGGCCTGCGCAGGGGTGACGGAGCGGAACGGCGCGGCGTGGTCGACCCACGAGAAAGAGGTGTTCAACTCGTGGAGGGCGGGCCCGGACCCGGTCATGATCCGCTGAAGCGAGGGTCCCGGCGCTCGGCCACCGCTCGCACCCCCTCGGCGAAGTCGGCCGTGTCGCGCAACCTGAGCTGTTCCGTGCACTCGTGCTCCATGGCGAGGCGGACCTCCTCCACCAGGCCGCCGCGCAGCGTCGCCCGGATGGAGCGGACGGCCAGGGGGCCGGCGGCGGCCAGCTCCTCCGCGTAGCCGAGGGCCTGCCCCATCAGGTCGCCGTCGCCGTCGCCGGCGAGGCGGTCGCACAGGCCGAGCGCCAGCGCGTCGGCGCCACCGATGCGCCGCCCGGTGAACAAGAGGTCGGCCGCGGCCTGGCGACCCACCACGGCAGGCAGCGTCACCGTCAGCGCGAAACCGTGGTGGAAGCCCAACCGGGCGAAGTTCGCGCTGAAGCGGCTCTGCGCCGTGGCCACCCGGAAGTCCGTCGAGAGCGCCAGCCCGCAGCCGCCGCCGATGGCCGCGCCCTGTACCGCGGCCACCACCGGGAGCGGCGCGGCGAACAGGCGCAGGGCCGCCCGGTAGAGCGCCGCGATGTCCTGGCCGGCGTTGGTGGCGAAGTCGAGGCCCGCGCAGAAATGCCGGCCCTCCGACGCCAGCACGACAGCACGGCACCAGCCCGAGACTCCCAGGTCCTCGTAGGCCGTGGCCACCGCCTCGATCAGCGCGGTGTCGAAGTAGTTGTTCGGCGGCCGGTGCAGGCACACCACGCCGACGTGCTCGCCGCGCCGCTCCATCGTGACGTCACCAGTGCTCACAACTCGATGTCCTCCAGGCTGCGCCAGTAGATCACGGCGCCCTCACCCTCGACGACCTCAGGAATGAGGCCCACCTCCTCGAAACCCAGGCGGCGATACATGGCGCGGGCGGGGTTCGACTCGAAGACGAGGTTGAACTGCATGGCGTCGAACCCGAGGCGCCGCGCCTCGCGCAACGAGTGCTCCACCATTGCCCGCCCCACCCCCGTGCCCCTGTACGGAGTCAGGACGAAGTAGCCGGCGTTGGCGATGTGCGCCGCCCGGCCCACGAAATTGGGCTTGATGTAGTAGCCGCCGATGAGATAGCCGCCGAAGCGTGCGACGGCCACGGCCGAGGAGTGCTCGATCCAATAGTCGTCGAAGTCTTCCCGCGTCACCGGTGCGATCTGCGGGAAGCCCTCGCCGGCGCCGACGATGCGCGAGAAAGCCACGTACAGCTCGTCGTAGTCGTCCAAGGAGGCGACCCGGATGTCCACCGGCATTGGCACCACGGTAGTGGGGCCCGGCTGGAATCCCACTGATCGCACCGGGCTGCAGCCGGCGTCGCGCTACCCGCTGCCGAACCCCGCCGCGCCGGTTCCGGGCCGCACCGCCTCAATGGGATCGCGCAGGTCGTCGATGTAGCCGAGGGCGTACGCCCCGCGGTCGTACCCCATCAGGCGGAGCAGCTCGGTCGGCAGCGTCTCGGCCACCTCGCGCGGGACGGAGAGGTACTGGTTCTCCTCCTGGCGCAGCCAGGCCACGTTGTAGGTGATGTTCAGCCCGATGCGGGTGCCTTCGGTCCGGTTGGCTCCGCCCCCGTGGTAGACGCTGCCCGAGTAGAAGAGAACCGAACCGCGCGCCATCTCGGCCGGCTCGGTGTCATCGGGAGCGAACGACAGCCTGTCCTCCCGTGCGTTGCTGCCCACCACGACCCGGGTGGCGCCGTTCTCCTCGGTGAAGTCCGTCATCGCCCAGATGGTGTTGCACTGCACCTCGTAGCCCGGCGGGAAGGGGAAGAAGTCGAACGCCCACTGATCCCGGTGGATGGGCTGCGGCGTCTCACCGGGGCCGATGGCGATGGCCTGGGTCAGGTGCAGCTGGATGTTCGTGGCATGCCCCAGGAAGGCGCGGGCCGCGCCCAACCCGAGCGGGTGCATGACCAGCTCGCGGCACGAGGGCGACCGGGCGATCAACGAACCCGTCCTCCGGGTACGGTTGCCGCTGAAGTCGTCGGGCCCGGTCGCCGTAGCGTCGAGGAAGGGCCGCAGCTCGGCCTCGATGCGGTCCAGCAACACCGCCGACGCCACGTCATCGACCACCACGGCTCCGTCCCGCCCGACGGCCGCCGCCACCTCGTCGGGGCTCACCTCGCTCGACAGGTGGGTGATCGGCACACCCCATCCTCTCCAACCGCCCGCGGCGGCGGCAACTCCTAGGGAGCGGCGTCGACCACCAACCCCAGCTCCGCCAGCTTGCACACCGTCTGCCGCACGTCCTGGCCGATGACGTCGGCATCGGCCTCGTGTCTCTCGGCCAGCTCGCGCATCATGTCGTCCAAGGTCGTCGTGCCGTCACAGAGCTCCCAGATGGCAGCCGCGCTCGAGTTGAGCATGATCAGGAGCTGGCCGACGTCGTCGTAGAGAGCCACGTTGTCGTCCAGCGCCACGGCGTCGGCACCTTCCCGGCGCACGGGCCGCGAGCTCCCGTCGGGCCACTCAGCGCGCACGGCTGGTCCCTCCCCACGGCGCTGACACCGCGGCGGCCGGCCTCCCCACCAACTCCTCGACCAGGCGGCATGCGTCGTCGAGGTCCGCCATGGTGAGCGAGAAACACCGGCAGTCGGCCGCGAGCCGAGCCAGGGCCCGGGTCCCGGCGGATCCATGGGGGATGAGGTTGACGGCGTTGACCGCCAGCGCGAAGAACGCCTCGGTGTCCGAGAGAGGGGTCAGCGCGGTCTCGGCGCTGGCGTCGTAGCGGGGCACCACGACGAAGCCGACCGCGCACGGTCGCCCGATCCGACGCCCCGTGCCCTCGCCGACGGCCACCTGCCATTCTTCGCCCGCCCAGGGGCCGTGCCCGGACTCACGGCAGGTGTCCGGTCCCATGTCGGAGAGCACGGCGAAGCTCCCACGCTTCACGGTGATCGGCTTGGGATAGGGCGCCAGCCTTCCGCTCGCCAGGTCCAACGCAGCCAGCTCGTCGGTGAGATACCCGAACCCGGCGCGGACCAGCCCCGCCACGAGCGTCGACTTGCCCGACCCCGAGGCGCCGGGGAACAGCACGCCGGTGTCGCGGGCCTCGATCGCGCCGGAGTGGAGCAGGAAGGAGCCGCCAGCGGCTTCGGCGGCGGCACGGTTCACGTCCCACATGACCCATCCCACCGCGTCGCCGGGGTTTTGGCCGCGGGCGAGCTCGTCGCCGTCGCGCCGCACGTCGACCGTGGCGGGGTCCGCGTCCGACTTCGTCAGGGAGTACCAGTGCTCCACGGGTGCCGGATCGCCGGGGTCCCGCAGCCCGGCCAGCAGCCGCGTCGACCAGGCGGCCGAGGGACTCGTCATCGGCGCGCACGGCGAAGCGGTACGACAAACCGCGCAGGTTTGGGGTGCGATGCGCCCACCGGTGTTCGGGCACCATCGGTCAGGCAGAATCGCCCGCGCTCCGCGCCCGGGGCGGCCCGGTCCCGCCCTCGGTCGGCGTGCGGCTGGCCCAGTGCTGCAAGGCCCATCCACCGGCGATCAGCGCCGCGCCGATCTCGGTGTCGCGTTGGAGGTTGAGTCCGGTGAAGGCCAGGGCGTGGGGCTGGGTGGCCGCTGCGGTGGTCGTCGGGGTGGTGCTGGCGCCGATCGCGACCGGGTTCTCCACCACCACGGGCACCGAGAGGGTGGCACCAGCCGCAGGCTTGGCGGTGAGGATCTCGGGTACCACCCAGGCGGCCGCGCCGACCGATGCGACCGTGGACATGCGCCGAATGGCCTGACGCCTCGACATACGGGCCGGGCCCGCACGAGGTTCGTCTGGCCCAACCGGAGATGCCGCCACATCTCTGTGTGTCTCATCGCTCTGCATGTCAGCCGCCATTCCTCACGTGCTCACGCGAGGATAACTACTCTACCTCCGGAAACTTCCGGTTCAACGTGTGATGCACAACACTCAGCCAAGCCTCAGGTCGCTCCTGGGACGTGGGAGCGCCGGGTCGCGACGCCGGCGCCCACTCAACGGTATCCGTTATCTGCAATGGCCGTGACATAGGGCGGGATGGACCCGCAACGAGCTTGCGCGGGAGGCCGTTGCGCGCCCTCACGGCTCGCCCGCGCCCCGCCGCAGGACGGCATGATGAGCACATGAGCGACGACGCCCCGGCTCCGGCGAGCGTGACGGACTGGACGGCGACGCTGTTGTGGGAAGCCTGCCGCCGAGATCCCGATCCGGCCTTCGTCCGGCGTGCCCTCACCGGAGGGGCGGACGTCGCGTGGGCCGTGTCGGCCGCGTCGGACCACAGGATCAGCCCGCTGCTGTGGCGGGCGCTCGGCGCATCCGGCTCGCTCGACGCTCTGGGGCCCGATCGGGCCACGCTCGGCGGCATGGCCGACGCGTTCAAGATGGAGGCGACGCTCCTGCTCCCCCGCGCCGTCGACCTCGCGGTGCGGCCGCTCACCGACGCCGGGCTGGAGCCGGTCATCTTCAAGGGGCCCGCGGTGGCGGCCCGCTATCCCGAGCCCGGCTTGCGGCCCATGGATGACATCGATCTGCTGCTGCCCCAGGCCGATCACCGCCGCGCGCTCGAGGCCCTGCACCATGCCGGGTGGCAGGTGGCCCGCGCCGCCGGCGGCGACCATTACGACACCCTGCTGACCCACCGCGAGGTGCCTTCGTACTTTCTCGAGCTGCACTACGGACTGGAGGGCGAGTCAGAGCGGGTGACGGCTCTCGATCCGGACACGCTGTGGGCTCGGCGTGTGCCGCTGGAATGCGCGGGTACACGGGCGTTCGGGTTGCCGCCGGCCGAGGAGCTCGTGGTACTGGCTGCCCACGCCGGGAAGCCACACCACAAGTTCGTGCGGCTGGTGTGGATCGCCGATCTCACGATGATCGTCGGCGGCGCGGCGAAACACGGCGCCGCCATCGACTGGGATCGTGTGCGCGCCGAGGCCGGGGCCGCACGGTGCGTGACAGTGGTTGGCGCGGCACTGGGAATGGCCCGCCGGGCCGGCGTTGACGCGCCGGCCGATCTGTTCCCGCTGCCGACGCGGGGGCGACGGGGCGAGGCCATGCGCCGGCTGCTCTCGGTGACCTGGCCGTTGACCCAGTTCGAACTCCCCGGCTCCCAGCTCACCTACGCGCTGACCGACTCCCGGGCCACGCGCGCCAGGACCCTTTTCGTGCTCCTCGTCACGGGCCACGGGCTGCGCGCCCGGGCGCGCCGTGTGGCCGGCCTGCCCCGCCGGGCCTTCTCGCGCTCGCAGCCTCCGGCGTCGGCCTCAGGCCCGCCTACGGCCCCGGGAAGACCGCCCGCAGGGTCTCGAGCAGCGCCCGATCGCCGGTGAACGCCGGTGTGTGGTCCGGGTCGAGCCTGCCGTAGACGAGCCGGCAGAAGGCTTCGGAAGGAATCTCCAGATCGGGCGTCTGCCCCCCGGTATCCGGGTCGACTTCGAGCTCGGCGCTGTCGGCCGACAGACGGACGGCGAAGTCCCGGACCGGATCGGCGGTGCGCACGCGGACGGTGCGCACCTCGCCCGTCGGGCGGGCGGTGTAGCGCGCGATCAGCTGGAGGTTGTCGACGACCAGGGCGGTGGCATCGTGCGGAAGCCGGGCCCGGGGGTCGAAGACGACCTCAATGTCCCAGGTGTGGAACGCGTGCTCGTTGAGTCTCATGCCGACGAACTGGTCGAAGTCAAGGGTCAACGGGCCCATCGGGAAGACGAGACGGGCGCGGTCGGTGTCGTTCACCGCCCCGAGTGCCTCGAGGATGCCCTCGTCGGCGGCCAGCGCATCATCGGCTTTCGCCCGGGACGTCTTGGCGTCCCATTCCGCCCACACCGACGGCGCGAAGTCGTCGGGCGACGCCTGCCCGGAAAGCGCGTCCTCGAGTCGGCGGTTCATGATGACCGCTCCCGACCCCAGGTGCGACAGCACGCCGGCGATCGGCCAGTCGCTGCAGTAGGACTGCAGGTCGAGCTGGCTGTCGTCCAGGCCGCGGCACAGCTGGTGCAAGTGGTTGACCGACCCGCGCAACGCGCCCAGTGGAGTATCCATGGTGCTGGTCTACCCGCCGGCGGCTCGCGCCGTCGCGAGTGCCCGCATCCACCAGGACAGGTCGGTGGCCAGCATGGCAAGCCGCGGTTCGAGCGGCGCAAACGCTGACGGATCAGCGGGGTCCTCGGCCTGGCGCACCGCGATGAGCACGTCGGGCAGGATGTGGACCGCGTGGCGCAGGGGCGCCATCTCGAACTCCACCGCCACCGCCCGCAGCTGCTCTACCGCGCGCGCTCCACCGGTGTTGCCCCACCCGACGAAGGCCACCGGCTTGCGCCGCCACTCGACGAAGGTGGAGTCGAGGGCGTTCTTCAGCACGGCGGGGTAGCCGTGGTTGTACTCGGCGGTGAGGATCACGTAGCCGTCGGCCCGGTCGATCACGCGGCCGAAGCGAACGACCGCCTCGTCGGCGTAGTCGCGGCCCGTCCGAGCCGGAGCGTCGCCGTCGAAGAAGGGAAGGGGGTGGTCGCGCAGGTCCACCAGCTCGACCTCGAACGCGTCGTGTTGTGCGAGTCCGGCCGTCACCCAGGCCGCCACCCGCTCGCTGAACCGGCCAGCCCGGGTGGTCCCCGTGATGACCTGCACGAGCACGGCGCGCACCTTTCGTCCTGTTGGGGAATGCTCCCCGCCGGGATCGAGGGTACCAGAAGCCTCCCCGTAATTAACTTGACAGCTAAATAACTCTGAGGTTAAATACGAAGGGTGACGATGACCGACGACCGGCTCGATGCGGCCTTCGCCGCGCTGGCGGATCCGACCCGGCGCGCCATCGTGAGCCGGCTGGCCCGGGGGGACGCGACGGTGACCGAGCTGGCTGCGCCCTTCGACATGTCACTGCCGGGCATCTCCAAGCACCTCAAGGTGCTGGAGCGCAGCGGTCTGATCTCGCGGCGGCGCGATGCCCAGTTCCGGCCCTGCCACCTCGAACCCGACGCGCTCGACGGCGCGCTGGACTGGATCGGCGCCAACCGGCGCCTCTGGGACGAACGCTTCGACAAGCTCGATGCCCTCTTGGCGGTCTTGCCACGCGCACCGCAGCGCAACGAGAGAGGGCGGACGCATGGCTGAAAACCGCGCCGGGTCGGGCGCATCGGGTGAACTGCACTACAGCCGGATCTTCGAGGCGCCGCGCGAGCTCGTCTTCCGCTGCATGATCGACCCTGACCACCTCACCCACTTCTGGGGCCCGGCCGGCGTGACCGCGCCGCGCCACCGCATCCGGGTCGACGCCCGGCCCGGCGGCGTCTTCGAAACGGTGATGGTCAACGAGTCCGACGGCAGCGAGTACCCGACCGCGCGCCGTGTACGACGAGGTACGCGAACCCGAGCTGCTGGCCTGGACGGAGTCGCACTCGGGCATGCGCGTGCGCTCCGAGTTCGTGGCCCTCGGGCCGGATCGCACCGAGGTGCGGATCCACCAGACCTTCGTGCCCGAGGCGTTGCTCGCCCCCGAAGCACAGGCGGGGTTCCGGTCTTCGCTCGACCGTTTCGACGCGTATCTCGGGCGGGTGACCGGATCGCTGTTGGACAGCGCTGACGCCCCCGGGGAGGAACCATGACATTCGATGCCGCTCTCGACACGGACGGCGACCTGGCTGCCGCCATCGCCCACGAGTACCGGGCGCTGTCCGACCTCCTCGAGGAAGCCGACCCGGTCGTCTGGGACGCACCGTCATTGTGCGAGGGCTGGCGCACCCGTGAGGTGGTGGCCCACATGACGATGCCGGCGCGCTACTCGGGTCCCGAATTCATGGCCGAGCTGGCGGCAGCCGGCGGTGACTTCACCCAACTGTCCAACACGGTGGCGGCACGTGACGGCGCGCTGCCCGTTGCGTCGCTCCTGGCCGACCTCCGTTCCGAGGCGCTGCACGGTTGGCAGCCGCCCGGGGGTGGGTTGGAAGGCGCGCTCACGCATTGCGTCATCCACGGCCTCGACATCACCGAGGCCGTGCCTGCTGGACCGGCCCGTCCCGGCCTCGTGCATCCTTCGGGTGCTCGGGATCGTCGTCCGGACGGATTCGCCCAACCTCTTCGGCGTCGACCTCTCCGGCGTGGAACTGAGGGCGGAGGACCTGGACTGGTCCTGTGGGACCGGCGCGCTGGTCTCGGGAACGGCGCAGTCGCTGGCCCTGGTGGCCTGTGGCCGCGTGCTGCCGCCGGACCAGCTCGGCGGCGAGGCGGCCGGGCTCTTCACGCAGCGCTGAAGGGCTGGACCAGCTGCCGCGCCAGCAGGTGCAGAGGCCCGGACCCGCCGCCGGCCTGCTCGACCAGGACGGGTCGGCCGGCCAGACCGGTCGGGCAGGGTGCGCCCCCCCGAGCCGGGAAGCAGGCCCGGCCCGCTAGGACGTCCCACACGGTGAGCACGATGCCGAGGTTCACGTCCTGAGGCCCGTCGATTGCGTGGTGCTGCCGGTGGTACGCGGGGCTCACGAGGACGCGGCCGAGCGGACCGTAGGACCAGCGGACGTTGGTGTGCGGGAGAGTGCCGAGGCAGACGTAGATGGTGATGAGGACCGGAGCCAGCGGGTGCGCGCCTGTCAGCACGAGCACCGGGACGGTCGCCAGCACGAACCCGGTGGTGTGCATGAGTGGATGGGCCCGGAACGAGGTGAGGACGCTCAGCTCCTCCTGCGAATGGTGCAGCGCGTGGATGCGCCAGAGCGCGCCGACACGGTGGTCGCCCCAGTGGGCCAGCCAGTTGCACAGGTCCATGGCCACGAGCGTGGCGACGATCACTGTCCAGCGTGGCCAGTGCGCCGTCAACGGCGCCTGCAGCCAGTGCGCGTGGCCGCGCAGGAGGACGGCGCTCCCGACGCTGAGCAGCGTCATGAACGGCGCGATGGCCAGGACGTAGAGGAGGAAGTAGCACGCATCCTGGAGATGACCGCGGGCGAGCAAGGGTCGGCGTTCGGCCGGCCACAGCCGCTCGCACAGCACGGCGGCCAGGACCAGAGCGACGAAGCCGGGAGCGACCAGCTGGGCCCAACCAGCAGCCAGGGTGGTGCCGAGCCCGTGCGTGCCGACCAGGGTCTCGACGGCCTCGAAGAGGACCAGCCCGGTGGCGGCGGCGATGCCGAGCGTGCCCGGCGCGGGCAGCGCGGGGTGGCGGCGCTCCGTCGTCGTCACCTCGGCAGTGATCGTCGTCATGTTGTGTCCATCGGGGTCGCTCCGGCTCCGGCTCTGGGGACGAGCATCCCTCAGCTGCTGCGATACCGTCCATCGGGGTTTACGGGCGCGGCAGGCGGCGGGATTGGCCTGGCAAAGATCGCCGGGTGATCGATCCACCCTCGGGTCGCCCGCGCCGTGGCACCGACACGTCGGTACCGGACACGCCGGGCGCACCAGCGGCAATCTCCACCGCCGCCGATCGCCGTCGCGGCCGCCCGAACACGACAAGATTGCGGCCATGCACCACCTCGAACGGCAGGCGGTCGCGCACCGGCTGGCAGGAGCGGCGCGCCCATGAAGATCGTGGGAGCCGCTGAACGCGGCGATCCCGAGGTCACATCCGTCCCGGTGGACGCCACGCTGACCCCCTGGACCCAGCGGGTCAGATCACTGCTCCTCGGGCCGCACGGAGGGGGTACGACGCGCCGGCGGGCCTCCGATGCCGTGCGCGTCGGCACCGCTCTGGTGGTGGTGGCCATCTGTGTCCCCCTGGCCCGGGCCAACACGTCGATCGAGATCCACGTCACCGAGCTCTTGACCCCCCCACCCACGGGCATCCGCTGGCTCATCACCACGCTGTGGTTCGTCGGGTCGGTCGGCGTCGTCGTCACGCTGGTCCTCGTCGGCCTGCTCGTTCCACGTCTGACCGCGGTGCGACAGATGGCGGTGGCCGGCCTGGCCGCACTCGGCACCTGCCTTCTGCTCGATCTGCTGCTGGGCCCGACCGCGGGTCGCCAACCTGTCCCCGACCTGTCCGGTTTCGACCCCCGCTACCCGATCATTCAGCTGGCCGTGGCGACGGCGGTCGCGCTGGCCGGGCTGCCCTACCTGAGCCGGCCCGTGCACCGCATCGTCGTCGGCGCGGTATCGCTCTCCGCACTCTGCGCGGTGATCGGCGGCTACGGGCTGCCACTCGGCGTCGTTGCCGCTGTCGTCGTCGGCTGGGGCACGGCCGCCGCCTGCCACCTCGCCATGGGCGCACCCAATGGGCTCCCGTCAGCCGCGGAGGTCACCGAGGCCGTGCGCGACCTGCAGGTCGAGGTGAGGGGGCTCGCCTCGACGGCCCGCCAGGAGTGGGGGGTGGCGGCGTTCGCGGGCACGGACACCCTGGGCCGGCCCGTCGAGCTCGCCGTCTACGGCCGCGATGCCGCCGACGCGCAGTGGCTCCGCAAGGTCTGGCGCTACTGCATCTATCGCGATTCGGGCCCCACATTGATGCTCAACCGCCTGCAGCAGGTTGAGCACGAGGCGTACCTCACCTTTTTGGCATCCCACGCCGGCACCGTGGTACCCGAGATCGTCGCAGCCGGGCGTTGCGGACCCAGCCACGACGCCGTCCTCGTGACCCGGCTGCCCGAGGGGCGCAGGTTGGCCGAACTGCCCGGCGACGAAGTCAGTGACAGTGTCGTCGACGGGTTCCTCCGGTCCGTCATGGTCTTCCGCGACGCACACATCGCACACGGCGCACTGAGCCCCGAGACCGTCGTCGCGACCTCCGACGGGCCATTGCTGCGGGACTTCCGGCGTGCGTCGTCCTCGGCCCCCCCGATGCGCACGGACCGGGACGTGGCCGCGGCGGTGGCGGCGGTCGCGGTGGTGGTCGGCGTCGACCGTGCCGTGTCCGCGACGCGGCGGGTGCTCGACGTCGAAACGATCGGGACCGTCCTGACCCGCCTGCAGCGATCGACCTTGGATCCGGAGACAGAGCGCATGGCCCGGTCTCAGAAGGGATTCCTGCGCACCTTCCGCGATTCGCTCGCGACCGCAGCGGGTGTCGAGGTCCCAAAACTGCGCGAGGCCAAACGGATCAGCTGGGGCAATTTGCTCATGGTCGTCGGGAGCCTCGTCGGCCTGTGGTTGATCATCGGCGTGCTGACCGACGTCTCGGGCTCGCTGAGCGTCATCCGTGGTGCCCGCTGGGGCTGGGTCGCGGCGGCCTTCGTGCTCGGGCAGCTCCCGGTGGTCACCAACGCCTGGGCCCTGACCGGCGCGGTGATCGCCCCTCTTCCATTCGGGCGGTGCGTGGCGCTCGAGACATCCAATCTCTTCACGTCCTTCGTGGGGGGCGACGCCGCGGTCTTCGGCGTCCGCGTGCGGTTCTTCCAACGCCAGGGACTCGACGCGCCCTCGGCGATCAGCTCGGGTGCAATCGCGGGCACCGCGAGCTGGGTGGTCAAGGGGGTCCTCTTCCTGGTGTGCCTCCCCTTCGCAGCCGGTGACTTCCACGCACCGTCCGGTGGCGGAGAGCACCAGGGCCTGGTCTGGCTCGTGATCGGCGCGGTCCTGGTGATCGCGATCGTCCTGGCCGTCGTGACCCTCGTTCCACGCGTCCGGCGCTTGGCGACCGAGAAGGCACGTCCGCACCTCGTCACCATCTGGAAGGACGTCAAGGCCATTGCCGTGGAGCCCAGGAAGATCGCCTACGTGCTGGGCGGGTCTCTGGGCAGCCAGATTCTCATTGCCCTGTGCCTGGGAGCGTCCCTGCATGCCGTGGGTGAGCACGCCAACTTCGCCACCCTCATCGTCGTGCTCACCCTCGCATCGATGATCGGTGGGGCGGCACCCGTACCCGGAGGCGCGGGGGTGATCGAGGTTGGGCTCATCGCCGGCCTCACCAGCGCAGGTGTGCCGCAGGACCAGGCCGTGGCGGCCGTCTTCATCGAACGCCTGTGCACGGCGTACCTCCCGCCCATCTGGGGCTGGGGAACGCTCGTGTGGATGCGCCGCAGCGACTACCTCTGATCGGGCGATCCGGATCCGTTGGACACGGTGCGCCGACGACCTCGGTGCTGGAGGTCACCCGGTCGGGGACACCGGTTTTCGAGTACTGCCGGCAGGGGTTGATGGGCTGCGAGCGTACCGGACGTCGGCGGACGTCCCGTCGGGGCGCCGGCCGGCACCGTCTGTAGCTAGGTAACCGTCCAGAAGGTTCGATCAAGCAAACCGTGGGACCGGCGCGGTCGTCACCACGGACCCACGCAGGTACCGGATCGTCTGGCGGTACGAGCCGGTCAAGGTGTCCTCGCTGTAGGTCAGGTTGTTGTCGAGACAGAAGGCCCTGACCATGCCCTGGGCCCGCGCCAGATTGGGTCGGGGCATGCTCGGGAACAGATGATGTTCGATCTGATAGTTCAGGCCGCCCAACAGCAGGTTGGTGAACCGCCCTCCTGAGACGTTTCGAGAAGAGACCACCTGGCGCCGGACGAAACTCAACCCAGCGTCGGCGTCGATGATGGGCATGCCCTTGTGGTTAGGAGCGAAACTGCAGCCGAGGTAAACGGAGAAGATCGCCTGCTGCACAGCTATGAACGCAACGGCCTTCAACGGCGAGAGAACCCAGAAGACACAGGTCAGGTACAGGGCGGCGTGCAACGCCAAGAGCGCGCCCTCCATGCCGGCGGCACGATTTCGCTGACGGAACAACCGCTGGACACCCAACACATGGATGCCCGTGCTGCGCAGGACCATCAGGGGAAAGAACAAGGGAGCCCTCCAGCGAACCATCAGGCGCGTCAACGGGTTCCCGGTAGCGCTCTCGCCGTCGGCGGGCACTGCCGCGACTATGCCGTCGCCGACATCAGGGTCACGCCCCACCTCATTGGGATGCGCGTGATGGGCGCTGTGCTTGGGGACCCACCAGCCGAAGCTCATGCCGATCAAGACGTTGCCGACCGCCAGCCCCAGGAACCGGTTGGCCCGGCGGGAGCGAAAGACCTCCTGGTGCCCGGCGTCGTGACCGACGAAGCCGAGCTGGGTGAACATCAACCCGAGAAAGGCGGCGATGCCGAGCGCGAACCATGAGTTCCCGACCAGCACCAACCCGGCGAACCCCGCGCCGAAGGCGGCGACGGTCAGGGCGATCTTCACGCTGTAGTAACCGAATCGGCGCTCGAGGAGACCCGCCGCCCGGACCTGTTTGGCCAAGACGCCGAAGTCCTCCGACGTGGCCTCGAGAGTGGCTGTCACGATCCCGCTTCCCCGAAATTCTTCTTGGAGCGCTATCGGGGACAGTGGGCAACACCGCGTATCGAAGCTCTCAATTCCGTAAATGGGATTCTAGACTCTCAGCGCCGGTATGGCGATTCACCCGGTCGGAGGGCGCGGCGGAGGGTAGGTCGTACCGGAGGAAGCACCGGGGCCCCAGGGCGGCCCACGCCTGGGGCTGCCGTTCACGCTCGGGGTGGCAGCTGCCTAGCCCCTGCTCCGCACCCTGGGGCGGGCTCTCCACTGCGATCACCGTCAGGGTGAACGCGGCAGGGATCGGTTGGTTCTCCTCCCAGCCGAAATGCCCGCTTTATCCCGACCCATGGCGAGCGGGAACTGTCTGGGGACTCCTTATGACTACGTGACGAATGCGTGATCGGTTCGCGACACGTTCTGCGGACCAGATTGCGCATCACATACCATTCGACCGCGTCACGGGCGGACGTTCGCAGGGGATCCCGCCACCGTTCTTAGCTCTTGATCGGGACAGGTGGCGCAAAGGACAGAGGAAGGATGTGTTCTTCCGCTACGGACAGTCGGAAGAGGGGCCGCTTCGCTGTGTCGTTGGCGATTGTCACGGTGGCAGCGTCATTCCTCGTTCAAACAACCACCTTTCATGGATCTCGAGCCGCCAGTACTCCTGGTGTCACGAACTACCCCGATCCCAGCATCAACGGTTCGGGATCGTCGCGGGACGGATGAAGCAATGTGGTTCAGAAACGAAACGAGCGACTCGATCGGCCGCATTAGATGCAGCCGGAACCGCGCCGCGACGCGCGGCGTCCATCGGCGTGTCTGCGCCCGCGCCAATTGCACAGCCGCTGCTGCGCAAAGGCGACGCACGCGTTGTCATCGCAGACGATGACGCGGCCGAGGCAGCCCGCTCCCAGCCCCGTTCGCCGCAGACTTGATGCAGGTCGTAGGCATTTCTTGTTGCCCGATGTCAACCTGTTTGCAATCGTCCCGCAACTGTGATTGTTTACTCTGTTGTTTATCCTGTGTTTGTAACAGCGGCCGGGAGCCCAACGACTTACCTTGAGGGGGGATCGGGTCGTCGCATGGACGTGCCAGTCACGCATGCAGCGACCTTCTGTTGGGTCAAGGAATAGGGGGAAGCTGATGCGTTGTCTGGGAAGATCGATGCGCGCGCGCTCATCGGTGGCGGTGCTCAGAGAGACTGCAGTCGTCACCGGCGGAGTTGTCGCCGCACTGAAGCCGTCGGCCGCACTCACGGCCCCCGAGTCACCCCGGGGCACCTCGGGGGATTTACTGGTTCGCTCCCGCCTCCGTCATCGGTCGGCGCCGCTCGCCGCGCTCGCCGTGCTTGCCGCGTCGTTCGTCTCTTTCGCTGCCTCGCCGCCAACTACGGCCGCTGCAGCGCCGGCTCCCACGGCGCACGCTGTCGCTCTGGCCGCCACACCTGACGGTGGGGGCTACTGGGTCGCCTCCTCGACTGGGGGTGTCTATCCATTCGGCGACGCGCATTCCTACGGGAGCATGAGCGGCAAAACACTCAACGCACCGATCGTGGGCCTGGCGGCGACGCCGTCGGGCCAGGGTTACTGGCTCGTGGCCTCGGACGGTGGCATCTTCAGCTTCGGCAACGCAGGGTTCTTCGGATCGGCTGGCGCCATCCGGCTCAACGCGCCGATCGTCGGCATAGCGGCCACTCCGTCGGGCAACGGGTACTGGCTCGTCGCGTCTGACGGCGGCATCTTCAGCTATGGCGACGCGCGCTTCTGGGGCTCGGCAGGATCGTTGCACCTCAACCAACCCGTGGTGGGCATGGCCTCCTCACCGTCGGGGCTGGGCTATTGGCTCGTTGCATCTGATGGCGGCATCTTCAGCTACGGCGACGCGACGTTCAGAGGCTCGACGGGATCCATCCATCTGAACCAGCCGGTCGTGAGCATGGCGGCCACTCCGTCGGGCAACGGGTACTGGCTCGTGGCGGCGGACGGCGGAATCTTCAGCTATGGCGACGCACCCTTCTGGGGCTCGACCGGTTCCATCCGCCTCAACCAGCCCATCGTCGGCATGGCGCCCGCGCCAGCGGCCGGCGGCTACTGGCTGGTGGCCGCCGACGGCGGCGTCTTCACCTTCGGTACGGCCGTCTTCGACGGGTCGGCCACTTCGGACATCAACCCCAGCCAGGTCGACCAGACGCTCTCGAGCCCGGGATCCGGGTCGATGCTCGGCGTCTACGACGGCGGCGACAACCTCTCGGGCGTCGAATCGTTTGGGACGAACGTCGCGCAACCAACCTTCGCGATGGACTTCCTCGATGGCACCTCGTGGTCGACCATATCTGACCCGACATCGTTCATGCAGCAGTGGCAGGGCAGCCGCTACAAGATGATCTGGGGCGTGCCGATGCTCCCGAACTCTGGTGCGACGTTGGCGACGGAGGCCACAGGCGCGTACAACCCCTACTTCGAGGAGGCAGCCCAGGCGATGGTCCAGTCCGGTTTCGGCTCCTCGATCATCCGTCTCGGATGGGAGTTCAACGGCGGCTGGTTCCCGTGGGGGGCGTGCAACGACCCCACCGACTTCATCGGCGCCTTCCAGCAAGTGGTCGATTCGTTCCGGGCCGTCTCGGGAGGCGCCTTCACCTTCGAGTGGAACCCGACAATCGGCGACCTCGGTTGCGGCGACCTGGCGAACTACTACCCCGGCAACGCCTACGTGGACTATGTGGGCCTCGACGTCTACGACACCATCTGGGGGAACTACCCCGGCGCCGACGCCATGTTCGCGCAGCAAGAGTCGGAGAGCTACGGCCTCGGCTGGCTGGCATCGTTCTCGGCCTCGACCGGCAAGCCAATGGTGTTCCCCGAATGGGGCCTCGGATGGGGAACGTGCAGCGGCAGCGGCCAGCCGGTCAGCGCGCCGAACGCGCAGTCCTGCGGCGGTGACGACGCCACCTGGATCAATGACATGGCGAGCTGGTTCTCCACCCACAACGTGTTCGAGACCACCTTCTGGGACTACGGGACCTCGTCGGTGGACCAGGGATCCAACCCCCTCACGGCAGCCGCACTCAAAGCGAACTTCGGCTGAGCCCGCCGGAGACCCGTACCGGCATTGAGGCGGTGCGTGGCACTGGAGGCTTTCCGGGGGCAGATCCAATCAGGCCGCACATCGCGTTCGTTTGGCCGGAAGCACGCCGTTCACGAGGTAGGTGCTGACCACGTCCTGCACGCAAGCGTTGGTGGATCCGTTCAGCAGCCAGGTGTGCCCGTATCCCACGTACGTCACGAGCCGTCCGCGGATGGCCGAGGCGAGCTGACGGGCTGCAGCGTACGGGGTGTTGGGATCGAAGACGTTGCCGATCACGAGTGGCATGGGTGCATGATTGGGGGAGAGATGGGCGATGGCCCCGCTCGAAGCGGTCCAACCCGGACACGCGATGAGGTCGTTGGATACGGCCTCTGCACCACCCAGCGGGTAACGAGCCGCCAGCGATCGGGCCAGCGCGGCCGTGGAACTCGCACTCGGCCGGTTTCCCGCATCGTTGCAGGTGATGGTCCACAGCGGTCCGACGAGCGACTGCCCGTTGAGGTCGGTTTCCAAACCGAGAGCCACTGAGCGGAGCTGCGTGCCGTTTCCAGCGGCAGCCGCGGAGAGCGCGGGAAAGAAGCCGGGAGTGAAGGCAGGCGCCGAGAGGTAGAGCAAGGTGGCGGTTTCCAGATCCCCGATGGTCACCGGTGTCATATCGCTGCCGCCCGGTGCGGGCAGCGGTGATCGGATCAGCGTTTGCTCCAGATCCCGATAGAAGGTGACGGGATCCGCTCCCAGTTGGCAGCCCGGTGTCGACGGGCACATGTTCAGCTCGTGCTCGAGCGCCGTCTCGATTGCTGGGGCTTCCTCCGTGGCATTGGTGGGGAGGCTCAGATTGGCGTCGACCGCGCCGTCAAGCACCATCGAACGGACGTGGCTCGGGAACAGCTGCGCATAGACGGACCCGAGGGCGGTCCCATAGGACAAGCCGTAGTAGTTGATTCGCCTGACTCCGAGCGCCACCCTCAGCTGGTCCATGTCCCGAGCTGACGTCGTGGTGGTCACGGTCGGGAACAATGCGGGGTAGCCGGAGCGGCACGAACGCTCCAGGCTGGCGAACGTGCGGACGGCCGCCGCCGTCCCCGCGACAGCACTGCTCGCCTCAGCAGCGGATGGCCCACAGAGCAGCGGTTCGCTCGACCCGGTTCCTCGCTCATCGAAGCTCACCATGGTGAATCGATCGCTCACTGTCATAGGCATGAGCGACACCAATATGGGAAGAATGAGCACGCCACTCTCGCCTGGACCACCCGGATTGAAGACGACGACACCCTTGCTCCGCCGTACGGGATGCTCTATGACCGCCAGGCGCACAGAACCGCGAGATGGATGTTGATAGTCGAGCGGGACCCTGATCGTTCCGCAGAGGTACCCCGACGCCTTTGGGCACGGGGTCCAGCTGATGCGCGAGGCGTGTTCCGATGCCGCCGAAGCGCGAGTGCCAGGTGCGAAAAGGAGGACGAGCATGCAGGCAGCCGCAATCAGCCACCCCCAGTGTCGGCCCGAACGCTCCGTGTCGGCAGTTTGCGGGACGCACCTCCCCCTCCGCTCGCGTGCAGAACCACCTCGGCATCCACTCGGCTGCGCCATCACCCTGCGCTGCCACAGACCAGCCCGGCCGCGTCCGTCACAGCAGGAGATGCGCAGTCTTACCAGGTGTTCGAGCGACAACCCCGACCGAGTCCGAACTCCGGTCGCCCCCGAAATCGCGTCTGTTCGTCACCCGGCAACCATCAAAAGTGACGCTTGTAGAACGCGAGGGCGGCATCTCGTTCGAACAGTGGGATTCCCACATGAGGCCCGGGATTGATGTGAGCGGTCTTCTCCTTGGCACCAAAGGCGTCCCAAAGTGCGAGGCCACCCTCACGCGTCATGAGTTCGTCGTCCCACTGGAAGAGGAACAAGAGCGGGATCGTTATGCGGGCGGCCTGTTCACGCTGCTCGTCATTGCCTTCCCTCAGTGCGCCAAGACCGAGCACGCCGGCGGCAATTCGAGGTTCGCCGGCCAGCAACGGAACGCCGAAAGCCGTCCCCATCGACACGCCCCAATAGCCGAATGGGCCATTGGACCATTGCGGATTGGTGGCCAGATCATCGAGCAGCGCCTTCCATTCAGCAACTGCTTGCGAGGCGACCCTGCTCATGGCCCGGACCCGTCGCTCGGACAAGGCGGCGAGACGATCGCCTTGTCGGCGAGCGAGCACCTCGGCCCGCTCCTGCTTTTGCTCTTCCGTCATCCGGTCGCCATGTCCTGGAGCGTCGAGGGCAACGACCCCGTATTCGCCGTGCCTCACCAGCTTTCTGGCTAAACCAAGGACATTCGGTACTCGCTTGTGTTGGGTCCCCCCATGACCGATGAGCACGGTGGGATGAGGGGCAGTGGCCGCTTCCGGCAACCAGTGGATCCCGGGCACGATCTCACCGTTCACAGTCAGATCGAAGCGCCGCTCAATGACGCCCTTCTCACATACTTCGCTCAGGATCTCCATCGTCCTCCCAACCGTTAGTCTCCGTGCGGAACGCGCAGCTCACCACCAGTCTTGTTCTAGGGCGGGCCGGCGTCGATGGCAACCTGCCATGGTCGCGGACTCAGAGTTATCCGGATCATTGAAGCTGATGGCACAGTACTGAGCCTCGAGACCAGGGCGACGTCCGAGAGCCGTCAGCTCGACCTTTGATGGCACCGTTCCCCAGTCCCAAGATCGTAGAGCCAGTGTGCCGCCAGACAGCTTGTGACCGCGCGCACGTGCCCTTTGCACATTGGAATCTGGCGGGCCGCGATGTACGCTTTCGTGGGGTCGATCGTGAGGAGGCGAGAACGATGATTTCTCGACGTTTCCTTTGGATTGTGGCAGGGCTCGGCGCCCTGCTCGGCACAATCGTTCCATTTGTGCCAGCGGGCGCTTCGGGGCCGATGGTGACCGTCACGCCAAGTACCGGATTGTCCGACGGCCAGGTCGTGACCGTGGCTGGCACCGGGTTCACCGTATCGACTCCGGTCATCTTCGGCGTAGAAGAATGCACGCTCGGTGCGGTGGCACCTTACACGCCGCAATGCGATACGAGCACGGGAACCGAGTTCCTGTCGAATTCGGACAGCTACACAACCCCATACACAGTACAGCGGCACATTACGACACCAGATGCCGGTGCGGTCGATTGCGGCGTTGCAAACTCATGCGAGATCCTTTCTGGCGTTGCGTTCGGGGAAACCGAGCAATTGGCATCAGCTCCGATCAACTTCAGCGCTGCGCAAGTGGACCTCGCTATCAACAACGCTCGTTTGATCACGCGTGTGCTGCCGGGCCAACCTGTTGAGGTCAAGGTCAAAGCGGCCAACGAGGGTCCTACTTCGACGACATGGGACGTGGTGCAGACGGTGGGCTCAGGCCTTGTCTCTGCTTCAGCTACCTGCAAAAGGGGAACGGCGGAGGGCGCGAACGACTGCACGTACTTGAACGCGCACCCGAAGGTCGGCCATTCGGTCAAAAGTGTGTTCACCTTGTCGGCGTCACCTGGATTTGCAGGTAGTGCTACCGACCAGGTGTGCGTTCATGACGAGAATTCGAACGATGCTGACCCAAATTCCACTAACAACTGCGCATCGGTGACGATCGCCGTCCCCTAAATCTCGCAGAACCACGAATGCGCATATCGTGGTGAAGGTGACCGAACACTTCGGCTACGCGATCGACAAACGCTACCTACCAGTGTTATTGCCCTTCTTGCTGCGGCCAGGAAAGGACGGCGTCACACTCACTGATGAAGGTTCCTTCCTCGCGACCTTCGGCCTCTTCAAGATCGCGACGCCGCTTGCAAACATCACTGGTGCGCACATCACACGGAACTACCGTTGGTGGACGGCGTGTGGGGTTCGCATGTCGCGTGCTGACGACGGGTTGACCTTTGGAACGAACCACGACGGAGGTGTGTGCGTTCACTTCGAAGAGAGGGTGCGCTCGCCACTTCGACGAAGCGGCCACTCGGCGCTCACCGTGACCGTGACCGATTTGGAGCGGCTCGCGACGGCACTCGCCGGGGATCGGGGGGATCCCCAGACCTAATCGATCAAAGCACGATGCCGGATCCCATGACCAAGGACCTCGAAAGGGGCCTCGTGCGCTCGACCGTCTTGGACCCAGGAGCGCGGAGATCCCACGTGGCCGGCTCGTGGGCGTCCAGTCGGCGTAGCGTGGACTGGCATGCGCAGGTCGGTCGGTGTTGTGCGCAACTGGCAGCTCGTTCGAGTCGAGGGCGATGAAGCTGTGATGAACGCAGCGTCGCTCGTGAAACAGGTCATCGCGCACCTGGCGCTCGAGTTCATAGAGGACCTCGACGAGAGCGTTTCCGGCGACATCACGGTACGCCACGTCCTCACTCACACCACTGGGCTTCCGAACTGGCGACCACAAGGACAACCTCTCGAGCCGCTGTGCCCACCTGGCGTGTGCTGGGGCTACTCGGGCGAGGGTTTCGTCCTGCTTCAAGAGCACCTCCAAAGGCGCACTGGTGTGCCGATCACCAGACTTGCCAGCGACCGAGTCTTCGCATCCCTCGGAATGGACGAAAGCTACCTCGGCGATCCGGAACCGGGCTTCCACGGCTACCGACCGCTTTTGACCACCGCTGCCGATTATGGGCGTTTCCTCGCCCACGTTCTCCGGCTCAACGACGCGCGGTGGGAACCGCTGTGGCGCATTGACTCCGAGCTCGCCTGGGGCGCAGGCTGGGGCATCGAACTCGGTCCACCTCTACACGGGTGGCAGTGGGGGCTGAACGACAATGCCAGCAACTTCGTCATCGGTTGCCCGTCGACCGGCGACGGCGTCGTTGTTCTGACCGATGATCCCGAAGGCCGGTCCTACTACCGAGCCGTAGTTCAGAGTGAGCTTCCAGGTGATCACGCGGCCCTCCGCGTCGAGCAGAACCAGACGTGGCTCGAACTGTTCATCTGAGGGTTCGTGGCCGACCTCGAATCGCCGCCCTGGGCGTGACTGATCGGGCCGTATTCTGAAGCGGTGAGGATCTACCGCCGGCACTATCGGCACTATCGGCATTATCGGCGTGCCCGCTAGCGTTGTGCCGCAACGTTCCGATCAGCTGCCCCTACTGGTCATGGTGAGCGGGGCCCCTGGCTCCGGCAAGTCAACGCTGGCCCGACTGCTCGCTGGGGAACTTGACGTCCCCTGGTTGAGCCGAGATCCCTTCTCCCGCGGCATCCGCAGGACGGAGGGCGTCATGCCTTCCCCGAGCCGAAGCTGGGCCATCTGGTACGCGACACTCGCCAACCTGTTGGGCAACTCCGTGAGCCTGGTCATGGATCAGACCATGCACCGAGGTATCGCCGAGTCCGATATTGAGCAGAACCTGCTGAGGCGGTGCAGGGCACGACTCATCCATTGCCATACGCCTGATGCCCTGAAGCGCTTCAAAGCACGGGAGAGTGCTCAGCACGGAGAGTCGTCCACTGAGTATCAGCGGCTGCTCGGCCTCGCACTCGCGGCACAGGATCTGACCATCGAGCCACCGGATCTCAACGTCGCACTTCTCAGGGTCGATACCTCGACCGGGTACCGACCGTCGGTAGAGGGAATACTTGATTTCATCCTCAGCAACTGAAGTTCCGAAATTCGAGACCTTCGTTCGGTGAACTGATCGACTCGGTGTATTTCCGAGCGCCCGGCCGGGGAGCTCCCGGGGACCGTCAGTCGGACCGAAGCGTCAGTGCAGATTGATCGTGAAGGTCACCGTGTTTGCGATCACGAGTTTGTAGGTCCCGTTCGGAGCAGGAGCGGAGCCCGCTCGCGAGACAACCCGCTTGGGCCAAACACCGAAGGCAGTGACCCGTGCTCCTGGGACCAGATGAGTGCTCGTCATCATTGGGCACGAATACGCGATGGGACCGGGCCAAATCGATGTGCCCGTGCTGTCGACGACGTTCGAGGAGAACGAGCCACAAGGACCGATGAGCTGGTTTCCGTGACCGCTTCCGCCGTAGGTACAGGCAACCTCACCTTCGTTCCGCGCGACGGCAAGTACGTCGACCGGCTGGGACGACGAGAAGCTCGTCCGAGCGATCAGGACTCGCAGTTCGACAGGGGCAGCGGAACAGTTGCCGAGAGCGATGCGTCCGCTCTTGACGAGAGGCGAATCAGTCGTCGTGCGAGCCTCACTGGTGTGACGGTCAGACGCACTCACGGGGGGCCACCACATCCCGCTTATCAGGCACACCAGGGAGACTGCGGTCATGGGGGTCGCGGGCAGGCCTGTGCTGCGGCGGGCCTTCGGTATCACGAAAAGTAGGACGCTCTTTCCCCGAAGGTGGTTCGCCGAGCTCCGAGCATCCGTCACTTCGTCAAGGAACCTTGACGTCGGTCACAGTCCCGGCTGACAATGGTCCTATGACTGGAAATTCAGCCTGGGAAAACTGGGAACAACTACGAGAGAGCTCCGACCCCGATCCGCTCGAGGTCCTAAAGGCCATTTCGGTCTTTCAGAAGTACTTCGCAGCCATCGAGAAGGAGGCGGTACGGGTCGCCCGGTCTCGCAACCGAACGTGGCACGAGATTGGCGCCGCGCTGGGCAGGACCCGCCAAGCGGTGTGGCAGCGCGCCGCCTCGCGAAGCGACGACCCGAAGGCGGCACATTGGGAGGCGCTCGGTCAGGTAATCGACGACTCGTGGGCGAGGTCGGCTGAAGTGCGCCACAGGGTAGGGATGTCGCCGCCTTAAGGCTGGTGGTCAGCGCTGCCTGCGGATGGGCAGCGTGACATACGAGCCGTCTCGACCCATGGCCACCGTGACCGTCACCGGATAGGGCTCGGAGGGCACGAACTCGTTGGTCGCTCCGGCCGACAGACGGAGCCGCAGTTCGTGTCCAGCTGCGAACCTCGCAATTGATGGGCCAGATCGAAAAGGAGAGCGTGGCGTCGACCCCGGGAACGAGGGGTGTCGGATGGACGTTCGAGACGCGGTGGCTGGCCTTGAGGGCACCATCGTCGACGAAGGTCGCCTTGCCGTCGGGTGCCACGTCGAAAATCTCGGCGTAGGCGTTGGCATCCGGGGCGCTTGCGTCCGCAACGACGTGGATCCCGATTTGCCCGGCGACGACGGTGTCGTGGGTGAAGGGCTTCGAGTTGTAGACGAGGTATCCGCCTCCGGCTCCCGCAGGCCGGGCGCAGATCTGGAAGAGCGGACACGGCGGGTTCGCCGCGGGGTAGCCAGGCGCGCCGGTGTAGGACTGGACGGTTGAAGAACCGGGCTGGGCGCCGAGACCTCCGGTGCCGAGATACATCTTCTCGTCTTTCACGTCGGAGGGTGGCCAGCCATTGAGGCTTTCCCAACCATGGCCGATCCCGATGGGCTCCTCGTACGATTCGAGGCGTTGAGAGCGTGGCGGCAGGGGCGCACCGGGGCGCTCGGCTACCCAGTGATCGAACCAGGCCAGCTCGACACCAAGAGGAAGTCGCTGGTAAGAGTCGCCCGACCAGAAACCATGGTTCCAAGGTCCGACGATGATCCAGCCGTGAGACCGCAACGCGGCGTAGTTGGCGACCAGCGATCCTCGAAAGTAGACGTCAGAACTACCCGAGTTGATGTCGAGGACGGGTACCCGGATGTCCTTGTATTTGGAATCGATATCGAACGAGCGCCAGAACGCATCCATCGTCGGGTGCGCCAAGTAGTCGTTCTCAATCGAAGTGCCGCTGATCGACCCGGCGGATAGTTCGCCAATGAGGTTGGGCCAGTTGTCCCTCTGGTATGGCGTCGTTTTCATCCCTCCCGGGTAGACGGTGTCGAGATACATGTTGTCGGGGAATTGCTGGGGCGCAATGGACATGAGGTGATCGGGATGCAGTGCGGCGACGGCCATCGTCGTCATTCCGCCGTAGCTGCCTCCTTCCATTCCCACCCGGCCGTCCGACCAAGGCTGGCGAGCGATCCATTCAATGAGGCGAGCGCCGTCGCTCACTTCTTGAGGACTCAGGCAGCACGTGTAGGTACCTGTGGAGGATCCAGAACCGGGCACGGCGCACACGAGTACCGCGTAGCCATGCGTGGAGAAGTAGGTGCCGTCAGTCGCAGTGAAGAAAGGTATCTGAGCCGCGTACGGCGTGTAGTCGGCGAGCAGGGCCGGAAAGCGCCCGGGCGCCGTGACCTTTCGGGTGATCCCTGGTCGAGAGAGTTCACACTGGAGCAGCACGCCACCGACCGGCACGTGAAGTTGAGCCGTCACCTGCTGGTAGGTGGCGGGCCGGGTGTAGCTCCACCACGACGGCCGAGGGTTCTGTGTCGCTCCGATGGGAACGCTCGTTACCAACATCACGAACACGATGAACGCTGCGCTGACCAAGCCTGATCGGTACCCCGCCGACGAAGGGAACGCCATTGTCGAAGGGTATCCCCCAAGTGCCGGAGGAAGGCAGGCGGCTTCGGAACACCGGACTGGCCTTTCCCAACCCGATTGCCAAGCCATTCAACAGGACGGCGTCAGCAGAAATCGGGCTGCACCCGCCGACCAGAACGATCTCGCCGCCGTGATCCACGTCACACGTACCGCACCAGGTGGCTCTTGCCGATAGCAGCGGCAGAACGGAGACCAGCATCTAGCGACGGTCGACGCCGCTTGCAATCAGATCCGCTACGACATGGTCGACCGGAGTCGGTGAGCCTACGCGTGGCACAGGCAAGCTCCAAGAAATGGGGGGATCGGTCCGTCCAGACAGTCGCTGGCAGCGCTGTGACCAGATCAGGAGGAGGGTCCGCTTGTCCGATCTGCCGGTCCCGTGCGACACCTACCGGTGAACGGCTCGACAAATACCCAATCGTCGGCCGGCCGGCGCCTCTTGTTGGCGTCGAGCCGGTGAGTCCGTGCCCCCCGGAAGCTTGACTGATCAGCTATTCACGTCGTAGTCTGACATGAACTTCCCGGCCCGTGGAGGAAACCGTGAGCGACGTCTACTACGACCAGTACAGCGTCGAGATCAACGCGGACCCGTATCCCGTCTATCGGCGGCTGCGCGAGGAAGCGCCGATCTACTACAACGACAAGCACGACTTCTTCGCCGTCAGTCGATTCGACGACGTCGAGAAGGGACTTCTCGACGCCCAGACCTACATCTCCGGCAAGGGTGCCATCCTCGAGGTCATCAAGGCAGACATCGAGATCCCTCCCGGTGTCATCATCTTCGAGGACCCTCCGACCCACACCATTCACCGCCGCTTGTTGTCGCGTGCGTTCACCCCTCGACGCGTCGCCGAGCTCGAGCCCAAGATCCGCGAATTCTGTGCCCACAGCCTCGATCCTCTCGTTGGCTCCGACTGTTTCGACTTCATCGCTGATTTGGGCTCTCAAATGCCGATGCGTGTCATCGGCATGCTCCTGGGGATCCCCGAAAGTGATCAAGAAGCGGTTCGTGATCATGTGGATGCCAACCTTCGCACCAACGAGGGTGAACCGATGAAAGTCTCAGAGGACTTCGTGACGGGGGCGATGTTCGCGGACTACGTCGACTGGCGGGCCGAACATCCTTCGGACGACATCATGACGGAATTGCTCAATATCGAATTCGCCGACGAGACAGGAACGTCCCGGCAGACTGACCCGGAACGAACTGCTGACCTACCTCGAAGTCCTCGCCGGCGCCGGAAACGAGACCACGACTCGTCTCATCGGATGGACTGCGAAGGTGTTGGCGGAGCATCCGGATCAGCGGGCTCAGCTTGTTGAGGATCGTTCGCTCATTGCGAACGCCATAGAGGAGATCCTCCGCTTTGAGTCCCCAGCGCCCCACGTAGGAAGGTGCGTCGCCCTCGAAGATCTCACTGTTCACGGAATGGAGGTCCCGGCGGGAAGTGTGATGCTCTTCCTGATCGGCTCTGCGAACCGGGACGATCGTCGCTTTCCCGACGGGGACACGTTCGACATCCATCGACAGCATGGTCGGCATTTGACGTTTGGAAACGGAATTCACCTCTGCATGGGATCTGCTCTCGCCCGTATGGAGGGGCGCATCGCCCTCGATGAGGTGCTCTCGCGCTTCCCTAAGTGGGAAATAGATCTCGAAAGCGCCCGGCTGTCCCCCACATCGACCGTTCGGGGCTGGGAGACTCTCCCAGCAGTTATCGGTTAGTGCATCCGTGACCGCAGTGAGGTCGCAGTTGCCTAGCTCGCGCCGATACGAAAGCCCGCTGCGCCGTCAACGGGCGGTCGAGACCCGCGAACGCATCGTCGAGGCGGGGTGCCGGTTGCTCCACAATGCCTCGATCAGCGACTGGCGCGCGCTCACGATCCGCGGCGTCGCCGAAAAGGCGGGTGTAAATGAGCGAACGGTGTACCGCTACTTCGGGAACGAGAGGGGCCTCCGGGATGAGGTGATGCATCGACTGGAGCAGCAGGCCGGAATTGACCTCGAGGGCATGCGACTCGAGGATATCGCTGACATCGCAGCCCGAATCTTTGCCCACGTGTCCTCGTACCCCCTGAGATCGAAGCCCCCCCTCGATCCGACGCTCACCGATGCTCACCTGCGCCAAAAACAGGCACTCTTCGGGGCACTCGACGACTCGACCACTGAGTGGTTTGAATCTGACCGACATTCCGTCGCTGCCCTGCTCGATGTGCTGTGGAGTGTGGCGACCTACGAACGACTCGTCTCAGAATGGGAGATGGATCGCGATCAGGCGATCCGGATCATCACCTGGGCGATCGGCTTGGTCCAAGGGGCGGTGCGCAACGGGAGGCGGCCGACATAGCCTCTCATTCTGTTCGATGACGGCAGTCTCCTCGAGTTCAGGCCACCTCGAATCGACTCTTACGTCCGTTGCGCCCGCGCTTGCGCGCCTGACGAGATCCGACCTCCTCGATCACCTCATCCGAGTGCTCGACATCGAACTCGTTCCCGCTTGCGCGCAGTGCAGCAATGAGATCGACGAGCTGGTTTCGCTTCCGCTCGGATAGGCCAATGCGTTCGTAGACGGTCGAGTTCAGGTCTCGCGTCGCCTCGGTAGCGGCTCTCCGTCCTCGTGGAGTGATCACGGCGAGCGTGGTGCGGGCATCCGACGGATGTGGCACACGTCGAACGAGCTTCTCGTCCTCGAGCCGGTCGATGATGTTCGTGACCGTGGCCGGTGGGATGCGAAGCGTCTTGCTGATCCAGCTGAGGGTCAGGGAAGATTCAGGATCCGTTGCCAGCCAGGTGAGTACCTCATATCGTGCGAACGTGAGGTCGTGGCTCCTCATCACCCTGTTGACCTGGTCGTTAAGGAGCTGATAGGAGCGGAGGATCGCGGTGAACACCGCCATCCCGGAGGCAGCCTCCGGATCCCAGCGCTCCAGCCAGACGCGACGGGAAGCTTCGACAACGTCGAACGGAGCCGCCTCAAATCCCATCCCGGCAGAATAGGACGTGCGTGACCGGCTGTTAGGTGTCTTGGAGGAGCGAGCCACCGATGATCCCGTCCGCTTCGAGCGCGTCGATCTCTGACCGATTGAGGCCGAGCTCACCGAGGAGTTCCTCGTTGTGCTCACCCAGCAGCGGAGCGTGCCGTTCGTGGAGCCGCTTCGGTCCGCGCGAGAACCTCATTGGAATCGTGCTGTAGCGAGATCGTCCAAGTACCGGATGGTCCACCTCTTCAAAGAAGTTGCGGAACTCGAGCTGCGCCAACTCGGGCTGACGGTGAGGCTGCACGACCTTTCCGACGGGCACCCCTGCGTCCCACAGACGTGCGACGATCTCGTCGGCCGGCTGGGCCCGGCACCACGCCTGCAGGAATGCGTCAAGCCGGTCGTGCTCGCGCACCCGCCCCGCCGCGGTGGCGAGCGCGGGGTCGGCTGACCATTCCGGCTCACCCAGGGCACGACGGAGCGAGACCCATTGCTCGTCCGTCGCGACGGCGATCGCGATCCAGCTGTCGTCGCGGCCGTCGTCATCCGGACCGGCGGCCTGATAGAGGTTCTGTGGCGCCGCACAGGGCCCGCGGTTGCCGCCACGGGCAAGGAGGGCGCCGTAGGCGGAGGCCTCGATTACCTGCTCGGCCGCGACGTTCACCGCGGCATCGACCATTGCCGCTTCAACGAGACCGCCTTCACCTGTCCTCTCACGGTGCTCCAGCGCCAGCATCAAGCCGAACAGAGCATGGAGCCCAGCGTTGGGGTCACCAATGCTGTACGGCTCGAACGGGAGGATATCGGGATGTCCGGTGAGCCAGGTGAGTCCCGAAGCATCCTCGATCACGAACGCGAAGGCCGAGAGCTCGCGCCACGGCCCGTCAAGCCCGAAGCCCGGCATCCGCAGCATGACGAGATCGGGCCGGTCGACCCTGAGCGTCTCGTAGTCGAGACCGAGCTGGTCCAGCACACGCGGCGTGTAATTCTCGACGACCACGTCGCACGTCGCAACGAATCGACGGACGAGATCGATGCCGCGCGGATTCTGGAAATCGATCGTCATGCTCTTCTTGTTGGTGTTGAGCGCGGCGAAGATGGGTCCCCGCTCCCAGAAGCGGTCTTCAGTCTGCGGCACACCGCCGACCAGACGAGCTCCGTCGGGCCGGGACGACGATTCGAGGTGGATCACTTCCGCTCCGAGGAGCGCCAGCAGGTGGCCCGTGAGCGGACCCGCCCAATAGGCCGTCATGTCCAGAACGCGCAGCCCCTCGAACGGCGACGCCGATGACGCAGCGGTCGTTGGGGTGCGCTCAGCCGTCGCGGATTGCACGATCACTTCGATGGAGTGGTCTCCGAGGCGAGGGGCCGCTTCGGGTGCCCGAAGACGTGCTGACCCGAACCGGAACGGCGGTCGCGGATTCGCCGCTCCATCGCGCGGGTTCTCGACGAAGGTCTCCCGCTCGCGGAAATGTTCGAACATCGTGACGTTCGAGCCGTTGGCGATCGGCGCATTGGGTATCCGAAAGGCGGCGGCGAGGTCAAGCACCTCTTTGACTGTGTGCTCGGCGATCCACCCGTCGATCGCCGGCGCCAGCGCCGTGCGGTCCAGAAAAAGCTTCGGATCCTCCATCCACTCGGGGTGGTCGACCATGGTGCAGAAGTCGAGCCACTGTTGCCCAGTCCCGCACCCGAGCCCGACCAGCCCGTCGCTGGCAGCCGCCACACCCGGCGTGGGGACAAATCGGCGTCGACGCATCGGTCGTCCGAGCTGGTCGTGGAACGTCACCGGGTAATACGTGAGGCACATCGCCAATGCTTCGAGCATCGACACATCGATCAGCTCGCCGCCCGCGGCGCCACGCCGGCCCGCTGCCAGGGTTCCGATTGCGCCAAAGACGCCTGAGACCCACTCTCCTATCTGGCCACCGACAAAGACCGGTGCACGATCAGGTTTTCCGCGTGCCAACCCGACGATCGCTCCCGACCACGCTTGTAGTGTGAACTCGGTAGCGGGTTTGTCGCTCCAGGGGCCCTCGAGTCCGAACGGCGTGATCGCCGTGACGGTCAGGTGCGGGTGCCTGCTCGAGAATCTCGCGTGGCGCCAGCGTCGTGTGCTCTGCCACCGAGGAGCCACGCGACCACACGACGGCGTCAGCCGAAGCAAACAGCGTCTGCAACGATGCGAGGCTCTCCGCGTTCTCGTTCTCGACGACGACGCTCTGCTTCGATGTGTTGAGGAAATTGAACAGGGCCCCGTCGGCGTCAGGTGGGACCACGGCGCCGGACGCCGACCACCGGCGCAGCGGATCGCCTTCGGGTGACTCAACCTTGATCACCTCCGCGCCACCGTCGGCGAGCAGCTTCGTGCAGTACGCCCCTCCGATCCAGGTCGAAAGATCGACCACGCGGAGCCCGCTCAGCGGTGGCCCCACTGGCGCGTTTTCCGGCTTGCCCCCCTGAACCTCCGTCACCGTCAGTCGGTTTCGGGGCGCCGACGACCAGAGCCGCTCAGGCGCCAGTCGGGTGGGAACTTGCTGTCGTTGTCCTTCACAGCGAGGTTCAGGCCTGCGTCCATCGTCTCCTTGCTCAGGGTCGCTCTCCCCCCGTCGTCGTCCTCCCGAAGCATCCCGCCCATGGATTCGAGCCAAGCACTGAGGAGGCTGCCCATGTACTCTCCCTGGTGCTGCTTCATCACCTCGAAAAACACCTTCTGCATGAACACGGTGTCAGTTGGCCGCGTGCGCGCACACGCAAGTGCGTACTTCTCCACCTCTCCTTCGAGTTCATCGCGTGGGACGACGCTGTTCACAAAGTTGCACTCGTACATCTGTTCCGCGGTGAACGGACGGCCTGTGAACACCATCTCTTGGAACTTGCGCAACCCCATCATCATCGCCCACTGCCACATGCGCGGCGCATAACCGACGTACCGGAACGCGGGATGCCCGAACAGTGCGTCGTCGGAGGAGATCACGAGGTCAGCGTCGGCGGCCTGGTAGAAGTGCCAGCCGTAGCAGTAGCCCTTGACCTCGAGAATGCTGATCTTCTTGAAATCCTGGAGGGTGCGGCAACCCGATCTGGTGTTGCCGTACCAGTGAAGGAGCGAGGCGCCGGCGCGATACGAGCGTGAACTCGGAATCGTGATGTCGTCGTCTTCGTCCAGCCCGAACTCCTCTTGCAGCGCGACGCCCGCGGCCTGCTTCGCCATCAGCTCGTCGAGATCGGCACCGGTTCCCAGATGATCGCCGACGCCACGTACGACGAGGACCTTGACGTCGTCGTCGATGCTCGCCTTGAACAGAAGGTCCGCGTACCGTCTGCGAGCGGCGATGGTGGGGATGTTGAGCTGGTCGGGACGGTTCAGGGTGATCGTCGCGATACGGGTGCTGGGATCCTTCTCGTAGAGAATGATCTCCTCCGGGGGAGGGATAGTGGCTTCTGTCACGTGAGGGGGCTCCTTGCGTCGCGGATTGATGTGGTCGAAAGCAGCTCCGGCCCCGTCTCGGTGATGACGACCGGTTCCTGGCCGTAGACGGCGCCGATACCTTCCTTCCAGATGTAGGCGGTCAGCGCCAGCACCATGCCCGCCTCGATGAGCTGCTCGCCGGCCGTCCGAGGGAGCACCGCCGTCACCAGGGGAAGGTCGTATCCGAGGCCCAGCCCTCGCGCCACCGGCATGGGGGGGAACGGAATCCCTGCAGCCAGGTACGCGTCGAGGAGATCGCTCAGCGGCGCCCCGATCCGGCACGCTGCGAGAAGCCGATCCCAGAGCTCGTCCCAGCCCTGGGACAACTGCCGATCGACCGCGACGTCGCGACCCACCAAGTGTGTCCGACCGAGCTCGCCCACGTACCCGCCCAGAATCACCCCGGCCTCGAACGCCACCAGATCGCCCGATTCGACGGGAGCGTCTCGGCTCGCACGGCGCCATGGCTGTTCGCGCGACGTGATCCACGCCACGTCCTGCGTCGCGGGGGTCGTGACGCCGAAGGACGCCATCGCCTCCATGAAGACGCCCGTGAGCTGTCGCTCTGTGACCCCCGGCACCAGCGCCGTCTCCGCCTCAGCCAGCGATCGTTCGGCGATACGGACCGAGGCCCGGATTGCATCAACCTCCTCGGGTGTCTTGACCCGGCGTGCCCGGCGCAGCAGCGGCTCGCCATCGATGAGCTGGGCCGACGGGAACGCCTTCGGGAGCAACCGCGCTGCGGATGGCGTCATGGAGTCCGTGGCAACCGTGCGAACGGCGGCGGCCCCTTCGATCCCCTGCAGCACCTTCAAGAAGGTCCCCGCGTTGAACGAGATGCCGTACAGGTTCTCGTGAGGGATGTCGTTCGGGATCCCCTCGTCCCAGGTGCTCAGCAGATGGACGGACTCGGTCGCGCGGACGAGCACGCACCCGGGGCCGAACGCGCGCGAGCCTGCAGTCCACAGTCGCGGCGCACCCGACACGTAGCGGGCGTTCCCTTCGCGTCCGACGATGAGCACATCGATGTCCCCTGCCTCCATCTCATCGAGCAGGCGGGACCGGCGTACGAGTCGCAACACTGCATCGTCGGGAAGAACCTCGGTGTTCGTCACGCTGTATCTAGAACGGATCGTAGGGATAATCGGTCAAGGGATCCCACCCGTCCTGCGTGATGAGCAGCACTTCCTCGGATCGGTAACCGGCAGCGCCGTCCTCCCAGACGATCGGTTCGATCACGAGGACCATCCCCTCGGCGAGGACGAGCGTTGCGTCGAACGCCTCCCCGATGTCACTGCCGACGTACGGCATCTCTGCGCTGTCGATGCCGAGACCGTGACCGAGGTAGAAGTGCGGCATCCACGGCTTCACGCCATCGGCGGCGGCGATGCCCGCTGCCGTGAGGTCCGCTGCCGTTGCTCCAGCACGGGTGACGTCGAGGACGGCATCCCTGATCCCTATCCACCGTTCGAATTGTGCTCGTTGCCGACTGTCCGGCTCGCGGCCGACAATCCAGGTCCGCCCGAAGTCGGAGTGAAATCCGGCGTAACTGATGCCGGTATCAACCCACAGGACGTCACCTTCGACAAGTTCGCGCTCGGTCGAGAGAAGCGGGCACGCCAGGTCACCGGTGGTCGTCCAAGGCCCGTCCGCGATTCGGGAGGGCATCACCTGCCAGATCGGGTCGAGGATGTTGGCGTCCGCACCCGCGTCGAAGATCGTCCGCAAGAACGTTGCGGTGAGATCGGTTTGGCGGACGCCGGGCGCGACGCGGGCCTGGACCGCAGCGATGGCCCGTTCGGTGATCTGCAGGCCTTCGCGCATGCAGCACAGCTCGTCGGGTGTCTTGACAGCTTTGGCGCTGCTGATGATTCGTCCACCGTCGGCCGGGGCGTCTGACGCGAACAGGATCGACCGCTCGCGGCGTAGCGCGTTGGTCCATTCGTCGATCGCGATCACGGCATTGTCCGGCACGAGAGCGGCGAGCTGTGACGCGAAGAGCTGTACCCCTTCGTCAAAGTCGAGATAGACGGGGCCGTGAAGGTGATCGGACGGGAGCTCAACACGAAGCCGATCCTCCTCTCGCATCGGAGAGAAGAGGTGCGGCCACTCGTCGTCGACGGTGACCACCGCCACGGGTTGCTCGAAGTTCGCCCGGCCCGAGTCGGCCAGGGGCCAGATGGCACCGGTGGCGTAGACGACATTCGTGTTGCCGAGCAGAACGAGTGCGTCGAGTCTCTGCTCGCGGATCAGTGCACGAACCCGTTCAACCCGCTCCCGGTGCATGCGAGGAATATCCGCCTCGAGGGGGATCTGGGTCGGGCGAGCCGACGCCATCAGCCCAGCAGGCATCAGCGGTCCACTCCCAGATAGCGCTTGATGTTGCCACCCACGATTGCCGCCGCCGATTCTGCACCGACCGAACCGACCACGGCGGCAAGCGACTTGTTGCTGTAGCCATACGTGCTTTCGTTGTGAGGAAAGTCGGTGGACCACATCACCCGCTCGATGCCGATCCGATCGACGAGCTCGAGCCCGAGCGGGTCGACCATGAACGATGCGCACATGTGACTGTCCCAGTAGTACTGCGGTTCGTGCTGCACCTTCAGGTTCGCGAGATGATGGAACGATGCCGCGATGTGTTCGGCGTCCTGTATCGCAGATGGCACCCAGTTGATCCCGCCCTCGAACCATCCCACACGTAGCCCGGGGTGGCGGTCGAGAATGCCACCGAAGATGTACTTGCCGAAGGCGTCTCGGAAAGGCGCGACGGACTGGAGCATCCCGATACCGACGGCGTTGAACTCGTTTGGCGTCGAGGGCGGGCTCTCACCGATGTGGTGCGACACCGGGACCTGCGAGTCCTCAATGGCCTCCCACACGCCATCCATGGCGATGCTGGCGAAGTCGATCGGGCGCTTCTCCAGATCCTTGCCTGGCGAGAGCGGCATGAGGAACGTTTTCAGCCCGAGCGCCTTCAGTTCGTTCACAGTCCGACGAGCTCCCTCCGCGTCCCACCAATTGATCAGGCCGACGCCAAAGATTCGGTCGTTCGACCGCTCCTGGACCTCTGCGATGTGCTCGTTGTAGATCCGGAAACACAGCTCTCGGACTTCCCGGTCCGGCCACCCGAACAGGGCGAGAACGGAGTTAGGGAACGCGAGCTCCTTGGTGACGCCTTCAGACTCGAGCGCGGCGAGTCGCGCGTCGATGTCGCCCGTGTGGGAGCCCGAGACAGGGTCGTACTGCGTCAGCACTTCAATGAACTCGGGGACGAGAATCGACTTCCCGTCCATTCCGATCACCCACCCACCCCCGACGTTCATGACGCGGGGCGCGCGCTCCTTCATGCTGTCGGGAAAGCGCTCGTAGAAGATGTCCGCCGCCAGAGAGATGTGGTCGTCGGCCGAGAACACCTCAGTCCCGGCGGGGAGCCCGGGATCGACAAATGGACCGGGACGGCGATCCTTTGGCGCGCCCACGCCCTCGGGCGGGTACATCAGCGTCCTCGGGTTACCGGTCATCTCCCCCGCTTCCCTCTTCGACGGACATTTGGAGATTACTTCGACGTCGTAGCAATCGTCAACGGGCCCTGCTAGCTTGCTCCAGGCTGGCTTGAGGTTGAAGTGGGACGTCGGGAGGTCGGAGAGGCGTGACATGACGACGTGGGACTCCACCGTCGATCTCGTGATCGTCGGGTCCGGTGGCGGTGGCATGGTCGCCGCGCTGGCCGCTGCCGACGCAGGGGCGAGCGCGCTGGTCCTCGAGAAGCAGGATCGGGTCGGCGGTTCGACCGCCATGTCCGGCGGGATCCTCTGGATCCCGAACAACCCGGTAATGCTGGCAGATGGAGTCCCGGACTCCTACGAGGACGCCATGGTGCACTTCGAAGCCGTTGTTGGTGACGTCGGACCGGCTTCCTCGTTCGAACGTCGACACGCCTTCCTCACGGCTGGACCGGAGATGGTCACGTTCCTCCAGGAGCGCGGCGTATCCTTCGTCCACTGCCCCGGCTATAGCGACTACTACTCGAGCGCCAAGGGTGGCCACGACGTCGGACGCGGGATCGAGCCTGTGCCCTTCGACGGTCGGGTGCTCGATGAGTGGCTCGAGAAGCTCCAGCCGGGCCTTGCGCAGAGCCTCGGTCTCGCAGTGATGACGAACGAAGCGCGTTCCCTCTCCCACTACAACCGCAGCGTCGGGGCCTTTGCCGTCTCCGCCCGCGTCGTGCTCCGCACCTATATCGCTCGACTTCGACGCCAGGCGCTGCTTACGAACGGCGCGTCACTGATCGCACAGATGCTGAACATCGCGATCGCACGTGGGATCCCGGTCTGGACGGAAACACCGCTCGAGGAACTGATCGTCGAGGATGGCCGCATCATGGGCGTTCGTGCCGTTCGAGCCGGAACGCCCGTGCTGGTCCGCGCCCGTGAGGGGGTGCTACTGGCCTCAGGTGGGTTCGCCCACAACTCCGAGATGCGCCAGCAGTACGGAGGCGATCAACCCAACCGAGCGAGGTGGTCGATCGCGAACCCAGGCGACACCGGCGAAGTGCTCCAGATGGCGATGCGACACGGTGCGAAGACCGACATGATGGACGAAGCGTGGTGGCTGCCCTCGCCCCGAACTGGGAGGTTCGGGCAATCGACGCTCGACCAGGCGCGTCAGCGTCCACGCACGATCTACGTCGATGCAGGGGGGCAACGGTTCGTGAACGAGTCGAACTCGTACATGGAAGTGGGCAAGGCGATGTACGCCCGCGACATGACGAGCAGGGCAGTCCCGTGCTGGCTGATCTTCGACGATCGCTACCGCAGGCGCTACGCGCACCAACGCTCCAGCCCCGGTCGGTTCCCACGCAAGCTTCTCGAGAGTGGGATGTTGAAACAGGCATGGACCCTCGGCGACCTTGCCCACATGTGCGACATCGATTCCTCTGGTCTGTCCGAAACCGTTGAACGATTCAATCAGAACGCCGCCCAGGGCACCGACCCCGACTACGGGCGAGGCGAGTCCGCCTACAACCTGGCGTTGGGTGATCCCAACCACAGGGTGCATCCCTGCCTCGGCCCAATTGACGAGCCCCCCTATTACGCGGTTCAGGTCGTGCCGGGTGACATCGGCACCTGCGGTGGCCTGGTCACCAACGCACACGCACAGGTCGTCGATCAAGACGAACGGCCGATCGAGGGTCTGTACGCAACCGGTAACGGCACCGCAACAGTCATGGGCCGCCACTACCTCGGCCCCGGCGCAAGCATCGCCAACACGATGGTCTTCGGATACGTCGCGGCACGCCACGCAACGCGTGAGCACCACACCGTTTCGTCATGATATTCAGGCCAGTCTCACGCCATCGCGACGGACAGTGATCGCGTGGGTTGGACACTTCAGCGCGGCGGCGATGACCTTTTCCTCGGGCACGGCAGCGGTGTCGACGACGAACGCGATCGAGTCGTCGTCCAGGTCGAATGCACCCGCCGCCTCGTACACGCAGTTTCCCGATCCCATACACACGTCGCGGTCGATCTCGACTTCGAGGGCCATGGGGCGATCGTAGGCTTCACATTCGGATAGAGGTGCACATGAGCCAGTTCGAGAACGTCAACTTCTTCACCGATCGATCGGTCCAGGACGACCCCTATCCGTACTTCGACTGGGTGCGGAACCAAGGCCCGGTATGGCAGGAGCCCCGCTACGGGATGTTCATGATCACGGGGCACCGGGAGGCGATGGCGGTCTACGGTGACCCGGCGTCGTTTCCACCGAACGACCCGCCGTCGGGAACGTTCTCATCCTGCAACGTGGTGTGCGGGTCCTTCGTGAAGTTCTCCACGCCGGTGGAGGGTGACGACATCAGCGACATCATCGAGAAGTGCCGACACGAGCTGCCCTTCAGCGACCAGCTCCCCTCGTTCGACCCGCCGAACCATACGGCCCATCGGCATCTTTTGATGCGGCTCATCACCCCGAAGCGGCTCAAGGAGAACGAGGACTTCATGTGGGAGTTCGCCGAAGGTCTTCTCGACGGGTTCGTCGATGAAGGATCGTGCGAGATGGTGAGCGACTACGCGGAACCCTTCACCCTGACCGTCATCGCCGACCTTGAAGGCGTACCGGAGTCGGATCACTCCCTCTTCCGGGAGCGGCTGTCGACCGTGCACCAGGAGGTCGCTCACAAGCCGCTCGAGTTCCTTTACGAACGATTCAGTCAGTACATCGAGGATCGCCGCCAAAACCCTCGGAAGGACGTGCTGACCGGACTGGCCACCGCGACGTTCCCGGACGGCGCGACGCCCGAGGTGAACGACGCCGCGCTGATCGCGGCCAACCTCTTCGCCGGCGGCCAGGAGACGACGGTACGGCTGTTGTCCTTCGCGCTGCGGAAGCTCGGCGAGCGGCCTGACCTGCAGAAGCTGGTGAGAGACGAGCGCGACCGCATCCCGAACTTCATCGAGGAGATGCTCCGGCTCGAGAGCCCGCTGCGAACGCAGTTCCGGATGACGCGCGTCCCCACCAGGCTCGCCGGGGTCGACATCCCCGCCGGCGGAACCATCATGCTCGTACCCGGTGCGTGCAATCGTGACCCCCGAATGTTCGAGAACCCGTACGAGTTCGACATCGGCCGTGCGAACGCGCGGCAGCACATCGCTTTCGGGCACGGCATCCACACGTGTGCAGGGGCGCCACTGGCCCGCGCCGAGGGTCGAGTGACGATCAACCGGTTCCTCGACCGCACATCGGACATCACGATCTCCGAGGAACACCACGGCCCGGCGGGCGCGCGGCACTACGACTACCTGCCGACTTTCTTCCTCCGTGGCCTCGAACGACTCCATCTCGACCTGGTCCCCGCCGACTGACGAACGCGGGGCCGTCCGGGTTCACGACGGCCCTGTCGTGGCCTCCTCAGGCGGCTTCGCCGTCGACATGATCAGCTTCGTCTGTGCATATGGCGGGCCGGCCGTCGTACCACCGTCGATCGGGAGCACGATCCCCGTCACCTGCGCCGCACGCTCGCTGGCCAGGAACACGACGGCGTTGGCAACATCTTGGGGCTGCGCTTCACGTTCGAGCGGTTGCATATAACGCAGAACTGGGCCCATCTCGTACGTCGTGATGCCGGTGCGGATGTGGGCAGGCGTGAGGCAATTGACCCGGATGCCGTATGGCGCCAGGTCGATGGCCATGCACTTGGTGGCATGGGCCACGGCCGCCTTCGAAGCTCGGTAGGAGATCATGCCGGTGCCCGCGTTGACGGCCGCAATAGAGGCGTTATTGATGATCGAGCCACCGCCATGGTCCTTCATATAACGAGCTGCGCGCTGCGAACCGGCGATGACTCCGAAGAGGTTGACGCTCATGATGCGGGAGAAGTCCTCGAGGTCGTCCGGCAGGAACCGCTTGAGCGGACTGCCGATCCCCGCGTTGTTAAACATGATGTCCAGGCCGCCGAAGCGATCGACGGCGAAGTCCACCAGTGCCTGCACCTGGTCCGCATCGCTCACGTCGGTCTGCTTGAATTCGGCCGCCTCACCGATTTGCGCGGCAACCTCTCGACCTCGGTCCACATCGACGTCCGCAATCACGACACTCGCCCCCTCGGCCACGAGCAGCTCGCCAGTCGCCCGGCCGATCCCGCCCGCACCACCGGTCACGATCCCTACCTTTCCGGCGAGCTCTTGCAACCTCATGGCGCGACCATACGATCTCGCAGCGGGCGCTGCAGTGAGGACGTCGGGCATCCGGGGGCAGCGCACGCGGCCGAGCGCACCTCGGACAGATGCCTTTTCAAAGCTGTGAGCTGGTACTCTGTCGTGATCGGTACCCTCGCCGCCCCGCGACATGGGTGCATCGATCCCGGCACGCGGGACAACGTCAGGACCGGTGATGTCCCGCCGTCTCTCGACCGAGAGCCGAGCGCGAGACGGGTTCAGGCATCGAGATCTCCGTCCCGCTCTGCCGCTGCAGTCCGTTCACAGCACTGCACGCATTCCGCGCGGAACAGGGATGCTCGTTACGCCGGAGCTCGACGTCAGGGGAGCCCGCCGTGGTAGCCGGCGTCACCGAAGGCGAACACCCCACCGTCGGCACCTGCCAGCCAGTATCCCCCGCCACTGGAGCTCACTGCCAGGTCCACGACCGGGGCTGCCAAGGACATACCAGCCATGGAGCCGAGGGCCGGAGCATCCCCGAGCGGCGTCACAGTGCCGTCGGCTGTCTCGATCCAGTAACCGCCGTCGTCCGCGTCCCTGCCGATGGTGACCGCTGCCGCAGGTAGCGACTTACCTGCGAGTGATCCGAAATAGTCGGCGGCGCCGAAGGCGAACACACCGCCGTCCTTCGCCACGAGCCAATAACCCGTGCCGGGATGATTCTCCACCATGCCGACGATGGGCGCGTTGAGGGGATGTCCGCCCATTGACCCGTAGTAGACGGCATCACCGAACGCGAACACCCCGCCATCGGCCCCAACCTCCCAGTACCCCTGGCCGTGGGGGGTCGGCCTGAGGCCCACAATCGGCTGGTTGAGGTGTTTGTTGCCCATTGAGCCGTAGAAGTGGGCGTCGCCGAAGGCGAACACCCCGCCATCGGCCCCAACCTCCCAGTACCCCTGGCCGTCTGGGGTCGACCGGATGCCCACGATCGGCTGGTTGAGGGTCTGTCCACCCATTGAGCCGTAGTTCTGCGCATCGCCGTAGGCGTGGACCTCGCCGCTGAGGGAGGCCAGCCAATAGCCCTGACCGCTGGACGTGGCGTGACTGTCGGAGGCCGTGTTGCTGCCAGAAGAGGTGCCGCTGTCAGACGTGGCGTCAATCGACGAGACCGAGTCGTCGAAGGTGACGACCACCTCGCCATCACCGTCAGGATTGCCGATGGAGGGCAGACCAGAGGCCGTGGTCGTCGACGCCGCGGCATAACTCCCGCCGCCACCGCCGCCGCCACCGGGGTCGCTGTCGCCACCACCGCCGCCACCGCCTCCGCCTCCCCAGCCGCCACCGCCCCCGCCACCGCCACCGACCGGTTGTGCCGAGCCACGCCACTCACCTTCACCACCCGCTCCCCATTCGGGGGGAGAGCTCTGTGCCACCGGGCAGACGTACGACCCCGAGCCGGAGTTGCCGATCTGGTACAGGCAGTAGCCGATGTTGCTCCACGGTGTGGAGCTGCTCGGGCCGTTGGAGGTATGGACCGCACCGCCCAGGCCCCCGGCGCCACTGTTCCCACCGCCCCCATCGTGGCTGTCGACGCCGTCTCCGCCACTCCCGCCACCACCGGCATTTCCTTCACTGCCACCGTGGCCGCCATGGCCGCCGGAGCAACCCCCGTCCCCTCCGCTCGCACCACCGTCGCTCATCGCAGCACCGGTGGACGCAAAGGCAGTGCCCCCTACCCCCCCGTCGCCGCCGTTACACGTCGCCCCTTCCCCGCCACCACCGCCGCCGCCGGCATCGAGGACGATGTTGGTCGTCGATGAGCACCCAGACTCGTTGTACTGGCCAGTGACGCCCGTGATGCAGCCGAGCGTGAGCGTCGTCGCCGAGCTCGTGAGGTTGGCAGGACTGACGATGGTTGACGAACCTCCCAGGCCGCCGACTCCTCCCTTCCAAATGCCGGCGTAGGTGCCCGGTGGCTGGTTACCCAGGTAGTAGTACAGAGCCGGGGTCTGGTAGGCCGCCTCGTAGCCGTCGAGGGTGGTGGTGGTCTGGGCCTCGCCGCCCTCGCCATGGCTGCCCGGGTTCCCCGCCGCGGCGCTGTAGCCACCGTGGCCGGCAGCACCGAACGCCGTGATCGTCATGGGAGTCGATGCCGAGACGTCCGAGTCGACCGCCTGTGCCTCCGTGAGGAGCGTCGTCAAGGTGAATTCCGGGAGCTCCTGAACGTCCGGTAGCACGCATTCGACGATGCCCGTGCTCGGTGCGGTGCACGTTGCTGGCTCGAAGGTCGCGGTCGCGCTGGCTTCGCCTGCGAGCGAGGGAGTCACCAGGGCAATCGGAGCAGCGAACAAGACGAACAGAGAAAACCACTTACCCATACGCGCCAGTCGGTCGTGCACTTTTCTCCTCACATCGGGTTGGTCACTACGGTTGCCAAATAATAAACAATCTGTCTCCACGGCGGTCGGATCCTGGGAACGTCGGGTTCGTGGACGCCACTTCTCACCGGTGTCTGGGGCGGCTCGCCACCGCAAACCGGGCAGATCCCACGGGTGATCCTTCGGCGTCACGTCCCATTACTGGTACTTCAACGTCGCTCCCGGGACACGCGCTCACCTCGGCGAGTGCGCGCTCGAAGCACACACGGGATACTGCCCTCAGCGATCGTCTCTCCCTGTGCGGGTCCGCAGTACGCGACGCTCGCGTTCTTGATCACCATGTCGCTGGCCGCGGCCGCGTTCGCCCATCCTGACGCCGATGGCAAGTCTCGTCGCCACTTTGCGACCCGCCCAAGACTCACTACGCTCCGTCCCGTGGCTCAAGAACCACGGCGCGCCGCTGAACTCCTCGTCGAGTGCCTCGAACACGAGGGCGTCACATGTGTGTTCGGCATCCCCGGGGAAGAGAACATCCACCTGACCGATGCGCTGTCCCGGTCATCCATTCGCTACGTCTTGGTCCGTCACGAGCAGGCGGCGTCGTTCATGGCCGAGATCCACGGCCGACTGACGGGGAAGGCCGGAATCTGCTCGGCCACCCTGGGGCCGGGCGCCATCAACCTCCTGTTGGGAACGGCTGACGCCTACACCAACAGCACACCAGTAGTGGCGATCTCGGCGCAGGTGGGCCTGAACCGGATCTACAAGGAATCCCACCAGAGCGTCGACCTGGTGTCCATGTTCTCGCCCGTGACCAAGTGGGCGGACCTGATCCTCACCCCCGGCTCCATCCCCGAGATGATCCGCAAGGCGTTCAAGCTCGCCCAGACCGAGCGGCCGGGTTCCGTGTACCTCGGCGTGCCCGAGGACGTCGAGGGCGCCTTCGTCCCTGATCATCTGGTGCCACTCGACGTCAATACACCCCGAACCGATGAACCGTCGCCCTCGCAGATCGCCCGGGCGGCCGCAGTGCTCAACGCGAGCCAGCGACCCATCATCTTGGCGGGGCACGGTGCCGCCCGGTCGGAAGCGGCCGACGCCCTGCTGCGCTTCTCCGAACTGCTGAGTCTCCCGGTGGCGACCACGTTTCACGGCAAGGGCGTGTTCCCCGACGATCACCCGCATTCCCTCGGCGCCGTCGGGTTCATGAGCCACGACTACGTCAACTTCGGGTTCGACGATGCAGACGTGATCGTCAGCGTTGGCTACGAACTGCAGGAGTTCGACCCGGTCCGGATCAACCCCGAGGGAGACAAGCAGATCATCCACCTGAGCCGTGTCCCCGCAGAAGTGGACGCCCGCTACCTCGTCGAGGTGGGGATCCAGGCCGACATCGGGAGCACGCTGGCCGCCCTGGGCGAGGCGACCACCCGCCGCTTCGCCCAGGGCACGAGGGGAGAGAAGATCCGGCGGCTCCTGGCCGACGAGTTGGCCCAGGGGGCAGCCGACGACAGCTTCCCGCTCAAGCCTCAGCGAGTCGTCGCAGACACCCGAGCCGCCCTCGGCCGCTCCGACATCGTTCTCGCCGATACCGGCGCCGTGAAGATGTGGATGGCCCGCCTCTACCCCACCTTCGAGCCGAACACCTGCCTAGTCTCCAACGGGCTCTCGACGATGGCCTTCGCCCTCCCCGGCGCTATCGGTGCGAAGCTGGCCGCGCCCGACTGCAAGGTGCTGGCCGCGGTCGGAGACGGGGCGTTCCTCATGAATTCCCAGGAGTTGGAGACGGCCCTGCGGGAGCGCGTCCCCCTGGCCGTCCTGATCTGGGAGGACGACGCCTACGGCCTCATCAGCTGGAAGATGGATCTCGAGCTCGGCCATCACGTCGACGTCGCTTTCTCCAACCCCGACTTCGTGGCCTACGCCGAGAGCTTCGGGGCCCGGGGCTACCGGGTGGGTGCAGCGGGTGACCTCCTCCCCATGCTCAACGAGGCCCTGACCGCCGACACGGTGTCGGTCATCACCTGCCCGGTCGACTACACGGAGAACCTCCGTCTCACCGATGCCCTGGGTGAACTTTCGGGACCGTTCTGACGATTTGCCTTCGATTGTTGCCGGTGCCGGCCGAGGGACCCTTCGCGTCACTCGGCCCACGAGCGACCGTGCTACACGAGTACCGGTCATGCGCCGGAGATGTCGTCAACGGCTGACCGCTGGGGTGGCGAGTGACTGGAACCGTCGCCCGAGAGTCACTGCACAAGATCCGTGAGTGCCTCATCGGGGTGGGGAGGCGTATGAACGAAGGCGGCCAACACCGCCGCAGCCAGGCAGCCCCCCGAGCCGACGAGGAGCGCGACCCGGGGGCCACTCGCCGAGATGATCCATCCGGTCACGATGCTGCCGATGGGCGTGGTCCCCAAGTAGACGAAGACCCACAGCGCCATGATCCGACCCCGATAGGCGCTCGAGCTATGGAGCTGGAGGGTGGTCGAACACAAGGTGACGAAGCAGAATGCTGCCGCGCCCATCACCAGCAATGTGACGCACGCCACGGCGACGTTCGGGGCGGCGGCGGTGGCGGCCGAGGTGACCGCGAACCCCAGGGCGGCGAAGAGAAGGTACGGGCGCCTCGGATGGTGGACAAAGCCCACCGCGAGGGAGCCCAGGATTGCCCCGATGCTGAGCATGGTGGTGAGCAGCCCATAGGTGCCGCCGGTGCCGTGGAACGTGTCCTTGGCGAACACGGGCAAGACCACGGCGAAGTTGAAGGCCAAGAGCCCGACCACCGCCATCATGAGAAGCGGGAGCCAGAGCTGCTGGCGACCGGCCGCGTAGCGCAACCCTTCCTTGACTCCCCGTCGTCCCGGCGGGGCGGGTCCGCCCGCCTTGCGCGGCCGGATGAGGAGCAGGGCGGCGATGACGGCCAGATAGGACAACGCGTTCAGCCCAAAGCACACCGTCGTTCCCACCGTCACGATCAGCACGCCGGCGAGGGCGGGGCCGACGACCCGGGCGCTGTTGACCACCACCCCGTTGAGGCTGACCGCGCTGGCCAGGTCGTCCGGCGGCACCAGACGGCTGACGAGGGCCTGGCGGGCAGGCGAGTCGGCGATCTGGACGAAGCCCCCCGCCACGCCTATGGCCACGAGCGCCGCCACGCTGGCCTCGCCCGCTGCGGCCAGCCCCCACAACAGCGCAGCCAGGAGGCAATAGAGCGTCTGGGTGAGGATGAGGAGCTTGCGCAGGTCGACCCGGTCGGCCACGGCCCCGCCCCAGGGGCCCAGCAACAGAGAGGGGATCCCCCCGGCTGCCAGAACGAGCCCGAGATCGCGAGGTGAACCGGTGAGCTCGAGCACGAGCCAGCCGATGGCCGTCTGCTGCAGGAAGCTGCCGCTCGCCGAGACAACCTGGCCGCCGAAGTAGAGGCGGAACGGCCGGGACCGCAGCGCACGAAAGGATCGGCCGGCCTTGGCCGCGGGCGCTGCCCCTGAACCCGCCACCGGCCCCGCTTCAGGCATGGCGGCCAGGGCGTCACGGTCCATCGGGCATCGGCAGCGAGGGTAGCGGGGTCTTCGGCTGCACCAGAGGAGAAAGCTCTGTCACCCGCCGCCGCCGCCGGACCACTTCGGCGGGGTGGCCTCGCCCGCTCGTCGGTCAGGCCCCGTCAGGCGGGCCTGGCGCGCCCCCTTCGTTTGGCGGCGTCGACGAGTAATCCGAGACCGATGCCCAGCATCCACACGTCCTTGCTCACGGCGATGCCGGCCGGGGTCGGCCAGACACTGCCCGACCGGCGCAAGGCCGGAGTCCGGGCGTACATGGCGAGGAGCGAACCCGAAAATCCGGTAAGGGCGGGACCGGCCACTGCGTTCGGGACGAAAGGCGCCAAGAGCAGCCCTCCGATCAGAACCTCGCCCGCGGCCAGTACCTTGAGAAACCGCTCGGGCGGGACCGACTTGAGGAAGGGGAAGGCGCCGGCCGCCATGGCGTGCACGCCCTCCGCCCGCGCTATCGGACCGTTCCACTTCTCTATCCCAGCGTGGAGAATGAACGCCCCTGTTGCAGCCCGCCCCGGGATATCACGCGCCGAAAATCGAAAGAGCACCCAACCACTCCCCGTCTAACTCGGCTGACCAAAAGAGGGGAACACGGGTCCATGCTATGAGTCCACACCAAACCCCTGACGCGAGGAAGGGTGAAGGCCGACGACATTGACCGAACCTTGGAACCGGGGATGCAGAAGAAGCACGTCGATAGGGTCGCGCGAAGGGGGACGATTGAAAGGAGTCGAAAATGGCCAAATCGCTGTACACGGCCCAGGCCCATGTGACGGGCGGGCGAGCTCATGGTCACGGGGTGACGAACGACGCGGCGTTGGACGTACAGCTGCGTACCCCCGTCGAGATGGGTGGCGAGGGGGGAGGCACGAACCCTGAACAGTTGTTCGCCGTGGGTTACGCCGCGTGCTTCGAGGGCGCACTCGGAGTCGTCGAACGTCGAGAGCGAGTGGACCTCGGGGCCGTCTCCATAGATTCACAGGTCAGCCTGATCACCACCGAGAACCGCGGGTTCAACGTGGCAGTGGAACTCGACGTCTCGCTACCGGGAATCAGCGATCCCGAGCGCGCCATCTCTCTCGTGGCCGCCGCGCACGAGGTATGCCCCTACTCCAATGCAACCCGGGGCAACGTGGAGGTGACCCTGAAGGCCAACGGCCACACGGTCCCCACCTCGTCGAGGTGAGGGATCGCTCGGTCACGCCCGCCGTGACAGCGTGAAACGATCGATTTCGGTGCCGTACTCGTTGATGGCGCGCACCAGCATCGTCGTGGTCCCGCCGAACGAGGGCGGCGTGACGTCGACCACCAGGAGCTCATAGCCGGTGTAGCGCACCTGGGACCACGTGACGGTTTCGTTCTGGGTCGTCCCTCCGGCCTCGTTCACGTAGCTGGCGATCGACGCCACGTTGTCGATGTTGCCTTCGTAGCTATCGGGGGCACTAAAGGCGTAGAGGCTCTTGCCCGCACCACCGACTGCGACGTAGGTCGTGCCCTGGGTGGCCGGGTCGATGGTGGCCCCGATGGGAGCCGAGCCCGTGGGCGCACCCGCGCTGATCGGGTCGGTGCGCTCGTAAATGTGATTGTGCCCGTTGATGACGAGATCCACCTCGTACTGGTCGAAGAGGGGCGTCCAGTACTGGCGCACGCCGCCCTCGGACCCGTGCGACGTGCAGGTGCAATAGGCACAGTGGTGGAAGAAGATCACGATGAAGTCGACCGCGGGATCCCTGCGCAGGGCAGCCAGGGTCTGGCCGAGCCAGGCCGTCTGCGCACCGCCGGTGTAGCCGAAGTTGGCTGGGAGCTCGTAGGACACATCGTTCGGATCGAGGCTGACGAAAGCCACGTTCCCGTACGTGAAGGTGTACGTCCCCGGGCTCAGCGACGGGCCGTTCGCCGGGAAATCCATGCGGTCGATGTCGGCGCCGTACCCGTTCGGCGAGTACCACGGTTCCATCTCGTGGTTGCCCAGCGAGAACATCCAGGGGATCTGGCTGGCAGTTCCGGCGACCTGGGTGAAGAAGGAGTCCCACACCCGAGGGTCGTAGGAGTCGGTGAGGAGCCCGCTCCCGCCGCTCTCCGCATAGGAGATGTCACCGGCGTGGAGATGGAAGGCGGGCCCTTGAGCGAGAATCAGGTTTGCGGTGGCGACCGCGTCATAGCTGTTGCCCTGGTCGCCGAAGGCGGTGAAGGTGAACGGCACGGCCCCGGCGGGCGCCGTGGTGAAGCTGGCGATCGACCCCGGGAACCGAGCGCCTGCCTGGGAGTCGAGGCCCTGGTGCCCCACCGAGTAGTAGTAGGTGCTGCCCGGCGACAACCCCGTCAGCGAGGCGTGGACGTAGTACTGCTCCTGGGCACCCTCCGCCGCCGAGAGGGCGGGCGGAACGCTGTCGATGAAATCGGTGATGTCAGCCCAGGGTGTGGTCACGTTCTTGATCGCGGCAGGTATCTGCTGGCTCAGGTCTCCCGGAGAGACACCGACCCTGATGAAGGGATTGCTGATCGGGTTCGCCACCTGCCAGCTGACGTTGACCTCCCGACCCGGGTTGGCGCCGTAGGCGATGTGGCGGCCAAAGGGAACGACGCCCGAACCATTGATCCCATCGTTACTGAGCAGGACGGTGGGCGAAGGAGCCGTGGCCCGCAGACTCGCGGTTGTGGCACAGGAGACGCCTTCGAGGAGTGCCGGCCCGAGGACCATTGCTCCGGCTCCGGCGAGGCCCCCCTTGAGCAGCGCTCGCCGCGAACGCTGACGTTGGAACCAATCGTGCTGTTCAGCGATGCTCAGCCTGTTGGCCATTTCCTGGGTCATGCGCTTCGAGGTCATGAGCAGATGGTGTCCCGCACAAGTAATCGGTGTGTGACGTTTCTTGGACGTGACGAAGAACCTCACGCGACAGGTTCGCGAGGAGGTCATTCCCGGTTGTCCGATCCGGGCGGGCGAAGAGTTACGTCAACCGCTGTTGATGCGGCATCCGGCCATCGACGCGGCGCAGGTCACCCGCGATGTGCGGGCACTGGGCTCAACGGTTCGTCCCGCGCTCCGACGCGTCCTGTCCCTGCTGAGCCACGGATGCTCAGCGATTGGCTTCACCGACTGGTGTCGGCCAGAAGCTCCCCCCGCCGCCATTTGATTTTGCGAACCCAATGGTGCCCAACCCCAACGGATTCGTATCTCGTCGCGACATTCAGAGAGTGGCGAGCATTGTCAACCTGCGTCCCTACCCCTGCCGTTTGCCCGTGCGTGACGTCCGTTTGCCTCGAGCACGCCTGCGAGCTCCAGAATCGACAAACAACGCCAACAGTTCTCCTACCGTCTGCTCTCGACCGACGGTCTCGCCGAGAGGAGCTTCGGCTTCGATCCGGTAGCGATTGCGACGCCCGTCCTTCTCTTTGATGATGTAACCCTCGTCAGTCAGATCGGTCACGATGGCGAATGCACTGCGCTCGGTGATACCCAGGGTCGACGCGATATCTCGAAGCCGCACCCCCGGATCGTGGGCGATGCACGCGAGGGCTCGGGCATGATTCGTGAGAAAGCTCCATCCCGGCATGTCGGTATATTAGCTCATAAATTCCTGAAGATTATTGCTTGTTTCAAATCACTAGAGTATTAGGACTCGGATGTATCGAAACCGAAGGTCGTATCGGCCGGCAAACGAACCAACGTGGCCCCTGCAGCAGCCCCGGCACTGGTCTCGGACTCGACCAGCAGCTCCAACGACTAAGGATGGGCTCGGACCCAGACGGCGACGTCTTGGGCCATGGCTGCGGGGTCTTCCAGTGGGCCAAAGTGGCCAAGGTGGGGTCGCTCCACGAGGATGCCGCGTGAGAGGGCTGTGGCGATGATCGGCGCGAATGCTCCGGGCCCAACCCCTTCGGGGCGTCCGGCGACAACGGCCACCGGTATTTCGATCGATATGACGGTGTCCCATGCACCGCTGGCCGCGGCGTGGCGAAAGACCTCGGCTTCAGTGGACGGCCGGCACCGCAACGCGACCGAGCCGTCCGGAGCGGGCGAGAAGCCGCCATTGACATAGGCCCTGAGAGCAGCGGGATGCAGTTGGTCGAGCGGCGGCTTGGACCGATAGTTCTCATAAGCCTGGTCCAGCGAATCGAAGCGGTCGCGACGCCGGGCAGCCCCCTCAGACATGGGGTTGTCACCCTCTGGCAGCATCCAGACCTCCGGGGGCACGATGACCGGCTCATACAACCACAACGACCGAAATTCGTCGGGCCGTCGCGCCGCAGCCAGCACGAGTGCCGCACCACCCATCGAATGGCCGATGCCATGAAGAGGTCCCCTCGGGAAGCGGTCGCTGCTCAGAGCCGCCACGACGTCGTCGGCCATGCTCGACCACGCCAATCCGGCCCCAGCCGGTAGTTCGGACATGCCATGGCCTCGCAGATCGATAGACACACAGCGGAACCGACTGCAGAGGAACGAGGCCATTGGCTCCCAGACCCCACCGTGAAGGCCGGTGGCGTGCGAGAAGAGCAGCACCGGAGTGCGGGTTCCGCCACTCGGTCCGCCCAGATCGTGCAGGACGATCCGCACGCCGTCGCTGGATTCGATCACCTCGTGCGCATGGCCCGCCATGGCCAGTGGAGACTATCTGGCATTCGATTCGTGGCCCAATGGCGATGGATCCGTGTGATTTTCATGGGATCCTCCACTCAGACATCTCAAGTTAAGGAGGCCATATGCGCAGCGACATACGTGAAGGCGGGACGTTCCCCGACTATGAGCTGGCCGATCAGGCTGGCCAGCGTCGATCTCTCTCAGAGCTTCAAGGGTCCAATGCGATGGTGCTCCATCTGTCCCGGGGCGGCTTCGATCCGAAAGAGCATCGGTTTCTTCGGCACTTGGTTGATGCGTATCCCGACTTCCGAAACGCATACACGCGACTGGTTCTCATCTCGACCGACAATCAACTGAACATCAATGAGTTCCGAGACGCTCTGGGTGCCACCTGGCCGTTCCTGTCGGACCCAGATCGAATGATCCAGAAGGATCTCGACATCAAAGAGTTCACGGACGAGCCACACGATCCGATGATCCCCCACACGTTCGTCCTCGAACCCGGACTCAAGATCTTCAAGGTCTACAACGGCTACTGGTACTGGGGCCGCCCCACGGTGACGGAGCTCCACGTGGATCTGCGGGCGGTCTTTCGGAAGATCCGAGCGGACTTCGATCTGGCGACCCCGGGATTGAAGGAGGCCTGGGAACGAGGAGATCGCGATCAGTTCCTCGTCGACACGTTGGAGGAACCGATCCGATACACCGAAGGCAAGAGCATCGGCATCAAACGCTGATCCGGATGCCCCGCTGGCCGAACAACTGAACCTGAGGAGTGACAGGCCTCGGGTCGTAGTCGATCATCGACATGGCGCGTGCACCACCACGCAGTTCCGCACCGTGGGGTGTCAAATCAGCGTCGAGGTGGCGCTATTTCCGGTAGCTGCCTGTGCGGAACTCCTCGACCAGTCCGAGATGGGAGGGCTTCCATCCGAGCTCGACGCGGGCCCTGGTCGCCTGAGTGCCCTGGTCAAGGAGAAGCACCTCCGCGAAGTAATCGCCGAGACGCGAGCGCGCCTCGTCGTCGGAGCCGGGGACGGCGCCCGGTGCATCCACAGCGACGGCGGCCGCCTGGGTGAGTTCGGCGACGGTGGGCTTGAGCCCGTTCCCGATCACGTAGTAGCCACGGGCCGAATCCTGCTCGAGGGCACGGTGGAAGAAGTCAGCCAGGTCGTCCACGTGCACCGTCGACCAGTGCTGCTGTCCCTCGCCGATCATGATCAGATTTCCGGCATCGTCTCGTGGAGACCCAAGGAGCAGTCCGGGGATTCCACCTCCACCATCGCCGTAGGCGGTGCCGCAGACCGGAACGATGGCCCGTACGCCTTGTGCACTGAGCAGACGCCGTTCAATCGGCTCTTTCCATGCCACCATCGGTGGCGGGTTGCGGGGAGAGTCTTCGGTGATGTCGGTGTTGGCTCCGTAAACCCAGAGACCGCTGATCTGAATATGCGGCTTGCCACTACCGGAAAACGCCTCAATCACCGCATCTGCCATGGCAGAATCGAGATCAGCGCTCGTGGCGTCGCCGGGACTCGCGGTGTGGATCGAGCCGTCCAAGTCCGCCAAGACGTTCACGACGGCGGCTCGGTCGTACAGATCGACAACGGTCGCCTTGGCACCTCGGGCGGCGACCGCGATCGCTTCCTCTTCGCCGCGGACAAGGGCGGTTACCTCGTGATCGTGTGCCACGAGCTCGTTGAGGACGTGGGATCCGACGAACCCTGTACTCCCCGTAAGTGCAATGTTCATTTCGTTTACCTCCGAAGTTGATCAGGCGGGCCAAGGACTGCGATGCAGCAGTCCTCTCTACGGATGCTGGCATCGAGCCTGCGACAGGGGCACCGGCGTCTCCCTTCGAGCGCTCGTCGGTTGAAGTGGCTCCATCGGGCCGGTGCGGCCTCCGAACCTCGGCAACGATCCAGCGAATCCCGAGGTTAGCAGGTTTTCCTTGCGTGGGCAAGCAATTTAGATTAGGTTACGGGGCCGACGTCCGGAATCAAGCCCGTCTGCATGAGAGGAGCCACGAACGTGACGAGTGAACCGACGCGTGATCCAGTGACTGACCCCCTGCTCACTCCCCAGAATTGCGCGCTCCTCGTCATCGACTACCAACCAAGCCAAATTCAGGCGGTCACGTCGATCGATCGCAATCTGCTGACACAGAACATCGTGTCGGTGGCGCGTCTCGCCAAGACCTACGGCCTTCCCATCGTGCTCTCGACCGTCAATGTCGCAGCCAACGGGCAACCGCCGACGATCCCGGAACTCAAGCAGGTCCTTTCGGATTCGATCGAGATTGACCGCACCCAGATCAACTCCTGGGAGGACAGCGATTTCCGCCAGGCAGTCGAGGCAACGGGCCGGAAGAAGCTGGTCGTGGCAGCGCTGTGGACGGAGGTGTGCTTGGCTTTCCCGGCGCTCGACGCGCTCCGACAAGGGTACGAGGTGTTCCCCGTCACCGATTCAGTGGGGGGAACCTCCCCGGAGGCGCACAGGGCGGGGCTCGAGCGCATCGTCCAGGCGGGTGCACAGCCCATCGGGTGGGTATCCCTGGCGTGCGAACTGCAACGCGACTGGGCTCGAACCGACACGGTTCCAGAAGTGGTGGACATCGTGCTCACCTCACGACTCCGCAAAGGGCTCTGAACCGTTGCGTCACTCGAAGGTGCGCCTCCCGTGCCTCGCTGTCTGGTAGAGCCCCTATCTCCGAACTCGTGGTTCTGCAGGCGTGTCCTCGAGGTGCGCGGCCACTTCGAACAAGGCTCTCGCGACTCTCTCAATGGCCGAAGAATCAAGGTAGTCAAAGAAGCGACTCCGAACGCTCGCGAGGTGGACCGGCCATGCAGACTTCAGTTTGGCCATGCCCCGGGGAGTGAGCCTCGCGATGTTGCCCCGGGCGTCGGAGGAGCTGGTCGTCTTCGTCACGAGGCCACACGATTGGAGATCGTCCACCAGGCGGGTCATGCGGCTCGCCGACAAGTCGGTGACGGTTGCCAGGTCGGCCATCCGCAGCTCGCGATTGGGAGCTTCCGAAAGGTGCATGATCGTCGTGTACTCGCTGGCCGTGAGGCCAGCGCCCCTAATCAGGTCGCTGTCGAGATGTCGCGGGATGACTTTGACTATTCGCATCACTGCTCGCCACAGCGCTTCCTCGGTCGGCGAGAGTGGCCCGGCGGTTGCCATGCTCTCAACCATAACTTGCTTCTCCAAGCAATTGTTGGCCACCATGACCCGTGCCAAAACCTCGGGGGGAGGATTTGAACTTCTGACCTCCGGGTCGTGACACGTATTTCTAACGTTCGCTGTGTGACTCATAGCTGAATCTGTGGATTGTTGTGGGAGGTCACCAGTGAACCGGGTCTCAGATACCGCCTTTAGAAAACATGGGCTCGGCTCCAACGATGCGGGCAGAGCGGGGAGAATTCACCGGCAGGCCACTCGTACGCGGCAGGTGTGGATTCGATGTGGTTCCTCGGATCGAGCGTCGACCTTCGTTGTCTGGTTTTCGGACGCCAGCGCGGTCAGGCCGCCGCGCTGGAGCACCAAACCGGCAACGACTGCCCCGGCCACGAAGATCAGCGAGGACCACAGGAACGCCGTCGTGTAACTATGCAGCAGGGCTGCCTGGAGATTGGCTGGGGTCAGTGTGCGACCGACCAAGTAGGACGTGGCAGCACCCGCGGCCAACGTGTTGAGCAGCGACGTGCCGATGGATCCCCCCACCTGTTGCGCCGTGTTGAGGGTGGCCGATCCCACACCGGCGTCCCGGGGTGCCAACCCGAGGGTGCCGGTACTAAAGGCGGGAGCGACGCTCAGTCCGAACCCGATTCCCAACACGAGGAGATACGGAAGCACGTGGCTGACGTACGAAGAATGCAAACCCACCAGATGGAGCCCGAACAGCGCCGCAGCAGACACAAGCAATCCAATCGGCACGACCGGTTTGGGTCCGAATCGCGGCAACAGGATGCGATTGGACACTTGGGCCATCGCAGCCAATGCAGCCACGAGGGGGAGGAACGCAACACCGGTTTTCACCGGGCTGAAACCCAGCGTGCCCTGGAGGTAGTAGGTCAGGAACAAGAACACACCGAAGATTCCGACGCTGGCAAACAGCATGGCCAACACGGACCCGCCCCGCGTCCGGTTGCGTACGACCCTGGGCGGGAGCAGTGGGTACTTCGCCCTGGTCTCGAAGTAAGCGAATACAGCGAGGAGGATCACCCCCGCCACGAGGAACCCAATCGTGAAGCGATTGCTCCACGCCGTGGTCTCGGCGTGGGAGAAACCGAAGACGAGGCAGAACAGACCGCCAGCTACGAGGAAGAGGCCGGGCAAGTCCAACGGATCGTGGTCAGCGCCCTCGTCGTTCTTTAGCCAGAGCAGAGCACCCGCGATAGCGGTGGCGGCAAAAACCAGGTTGACGAAGAGCGTCCAGCGCCACGAGGCGTAGGAGGTGAGGATGCCTCCCAGCAGGAGTCCCAGCGCGCCGCCTGCGCCGGCGATGGCCCCGTAGATCCCGAAGGCCCTCCCACGCTCTCCCGGATCCGTGAAGGTGGTGGTCAAGAGAGCCAGCACCGAAGGGGCGAGCAACGCTCCGAAGGCGCCCTGGACGGTCCGGGCGATGACCAGCATGGTGAAGTCGACCGAAGCCCCGCCGAAGGCGGAGGCCACAGCGAAGCCGACCAGCCCGATGATCAGAGCCCGCTTGCGCCCCACCATGTCCCCGATACGGCCGCCAAGAAGGAGCAAGCTGCCGAAGGCAAGGGAGTAGGCGGTGACGATCCACTGGCGATCGGCGTTGGAGAAATGCAGATCGTGCTGCGCCGTGGGCAGAGCGATGTTGACGATGGTGCTGTCGAGAATGACCATCAGCTGCGCGATCCCGAGCACGGCGAGGATCCACCATCGCCGGTCGTAGTTGGCCTCGGCAACAGAGGTCCCGTCCCCACCCGCATGCTCCATCGTCATCAGTGTGGTCATTTGGATGCTCCGTCTCTACAAGAGGCTCCCCCGGACTTCGTGCCGGTTCTGACATGTTGTGGTCCGTCTCAATACTGGACTCATCCGACGATCGCCTCGGCGTCTATCGCTGTGATGCGTGGCGGTTGGCAGCGGGGATCGCCTACTGGGTACAGCGAACTCATCTCGCCAACCCCGCTCCGCCCTCGGGCCTGTCGAACAGCTCTTTGTAGCGTCCATAGCCTTCGGCCTCGAGATCTTCGTATGGCACGAAGCGCAGAGCGGCCGAGTTGATGCAGTAGCGGAGGCCTCCCTCCTCGGCCGGCCCATCGTCGAAGACGTGCCCGAGATGGCTGTCCCCGTGGCTCGAGCGGACTTCGGAGCGGATCATGCCGTGGCTCTGATCTGTCTGCTCGACCACATTGGCCGCCTCGAGGGGGACGGTGAAGCTGGGCCACCCGCACCCGCTGTCGAACTTCTTGGTGGAGGCGAACAGGGGCTCACCTGAGACGATGTCGACGTAGATGCCCGCCTCCTTCTTGTCCCAGAAATCGTTGTCGAAGGCCGGCTCTGTGGCACCTTCTTGGGTCACGGCGTACTGTCGTTCGTCCAGCTGGGCAATCGCCTCGGGGCTCTTGCTGTAGTTATCGGTCATTTCAACCCTCCTTGTTTTTCGCTGAGGAATCAGCTGCCGACGAACCGCAGATAGTCGTGGACCGATCTCACGGCCGCCGATCCTTCACCAACAGCCGCGGCCACCCGCTTGGTCGATCCGGAGCGAAGATCACCCACCGCAAACAACCCGGGGTGGCTGGTCTCAAAGGCGAGCGGACGTCGGCCCACGTCGTTCCACCGGCCGTCGAGCTGGCTCTCAAGGAGCGACCGGTCGGTCAGGACGAACCCGCGGTCGTCGAGGGCGGCACAGCCGGAGAGCCAGCCAGAAGCTGGGTCCGCACCAATGAACGAGAACAGCCCCGCGACCTTTACTGATCGCTCATTTCCCGACCCGGCGAGGCGGACGGCACGGAGGTACTCTTCTCCCTCCAAACCGACGACCTGGGTCTGGGTCAGCACCTCGATGCCCGGGTGGCCCTCGAGCCGTTCGGTGAGGTAGCGAGACATCCCCGCGTTCAGGTCCGGGCCCCGGATCGCCACCGTCACCTGGCTCCCCTGCTCTGCCAGGAACACTGCCGCCTGTCCGGCCGAGTTCCCGCCCCCGACGACGATGACGGGGTCGGCTGCACACTGGCGCGCCTCGAGATCCGTGGCCGCGTAGTACACGCCGCTGGACTCGAACTCGGAAAGCCGGTCCACCTCCAGTCGCCTGTAGCGCGCACCGGTGGCCGCGATGACGGCGCGGGCCGCAAGCTCCGTGCCGTCGGACAGCTCGGTGACGAGATGGCCTGCTTGTTCCCGCAGGGCCACCACTGCGCAGGGGGCGGTGAGGAAGGCACCGAACTTCTCGGCCTGCACGAGCCCGCGCTGGATGAGGTCGCTCCCGGAGATGCCGGTGGGGAAGCCGAAGTAGTTCTCGATGCGCGAGCTCGTGCCTGCCTGACCACCCGGGGCGACCATGTCGACCCCGATCGTGCGCAACCCCTCGGATGCCCCGTAGACGGCGGCAGCAAGGCCGGCCGGTCCCCCGCCCACGATGACGAGATCCACGCACCGCTCCGGGACCTTGGCGACGGTGAGCCCAAGGTACTCGGAGAGGGCGCCCGGGCTGGTCCGGCGCAGGACCTCGCCGGAGGTGATGACGACCGGCATGTCGGTCGGCTCGATCTGGAATTGCTCGAGCACCGACTCCACCTGCGGATCGGTGTCGGGGTCGAGCCACTGGTAGGGCAGACGAGTTCTCGACAGGAACTCGCGGATCTGGAGCGTCTCGGGTGAGTACCGCGAACCGATCACCCGGGTCGTCGCGGCCGCACCGGTGATGAGGTCGGCTCGCCGGGCCATGAAGGTGGCCAGGATCTTGTCGCTCAGCTGGGGCTGGGTCGCAATGATCCTACGGAGGCCCTCGACCGGCACCGCCAGCACCTCGCCCGGCTCGGCCATACGGGCGCTCAAGAAGACCCGGAGCCCCGTCAACAGGTTCAGCTCCCCGAGGAACCGCCCAGGACCATGAGTGGCGATCACGCGTCCTTCGCCGTCGGCATCGAGCAGGATTTCCACCCGCCCCGAGAGCACGACATAGAAGTCGTAACTCGCGTCCCCCGCCCGGTAGAGGTAGTGGCCCGCATCGACCCGGTGGCGCGCACCCAACGGTTCGAGAAGGGCGAGCTCGTTGGCATCGAAGGTCGGGATGGAGCTTTCCGCGTCACTCATCGACATGGAGGGTATAGGGAGACGTTGATCGGCGTTGCGCCGCTCGAAAGGGATCGCCGCGCCTCCGGCATGAGGCCGGGCCTCCAAGGCGGTCGCGACCCATCATGTCGTCACGATTCCAACAAAAGGTCTTGCCAGTTCGCGGGGACCCGTCCGGCTGGACCAGGTACGGGTTGGTCGAGGGGATGATGTTGCGGGGGTGCGAGCTGAGGTCCTTCCATGTACTCGTTTGTTCGGTAATTCCAAAACCAATCCTCGCCTGGCTCGAAGCTGCGGATGACAGGGTGACCCGATGAGTTCGCATGCGACGTCGCGTGCTGGCTGGGCGAGTTGTCGCAACATCCAATGTGGCCACACTCCGCACACCGTCGGAGGTGTAGCCACCAACCTCCAGCCTCGAGACACTCCACGCAACCGGTCCCGCTTGGTGGAACATGTGGATCGAGGGAATCGGTCATGTTTGCACCTCCTGCTACTCATCTGCCAACGGTAGGGGAAAGAGCAGTGGCCCTGCGCCTGGTGCACACCAGGCTCGGAAATCGCCTGTTCTTTCTGGTGGAGCCGGCGTCGACCTCTTGACTGTTACCCACCAGGGATGACCATGGCAGCCCAGACTGCCAGGTTCGCTGTTCGGTATACCAGTCGATCGAGCAAATCACTACGCCGGACCGATCCAGTTCAAGTTTCTACAGGTGCTCGAGCGCCTGTGTCACGACCGTGACGTCCTGGTCGCCCAGTCCTTGATCGACGACCTGTTGCCATTCGTCAGCGAGGCAAGCAAGGGCGACGAACCGGCCGTCGTCCGCAGCATCGATGGCGAGATGTACGTCTTTGAGCGCGAGGGAGAGCGCGAACTGGACCGAAAAGTCACCCTGGACGATCCGCTCCAGCTTGGCTGCCTGCCATGGGGACACAAGCGGGCTGCCACTCAAGGCGTTCACCACAGTCTCGGTCTCGAGTCCCAACCGACCGGCGAGGGCCACCGATGTGTTGACCGATTCCGCCGCCAATGCCAGCCACACGTTCGCCACGAGCTTCAGTCGCGACCCTGCCCCGACGGGTCCGACCCAGATCGTTCGCTGGCCCAGCGCATCAAAGAGAGGACCGAGCCGCGGGCGAGCCTCCTCCGGGCCTGACGCAAAGATGGTCAGTTGCCCCTGTTCTGCTGGGTCCTTGCTTCCGGATACCGGCACGTCGATGAGAAATACGTCAGGACGCTCGGTACTCGCCAGAGCTTCAACGCGCTCGATCCCTGCGACGCCGATCGTGCTCATCTGCACCCAGATTGCGCCGGGCTCGAGTGCAGCGAGCATGCCCTGGTCCCGGGCGATCGAGACGACCACGTCGGCGTCTGTGACCATCGTGACGACAACGGCGGCTTGGCGCGCGGCATCGGCGGGGGTTGTCGCTACCTCAGCGCCAAGATCGGCGAGGTTCCGGGTTGCCTCTGAATTGCGGTTCCACACGATCGTCGGGAGACCGGCGCGCAACGCGTTGGTTGCCATCCCGTGTCCCATCGTGCCGATGCCCAGGAACGCCACCGGCTCTTTTGCTTGGGCCATCGTTCTCTCCGTTTCGACGTAGGTGAGCTGGGCGAAAGCATCGCGCTGCTCGCGTACCTACGCACAGAGCGCTCATGATGCTGATCTGGTTCAGCGAGGAAGGACTGGGAGCTTCAGGCTCAACCCTCCCTGTGCTCGCCCCGTTGTTACGAGCCGTCCCACCATCTCGGCCTGGGCGGGTAGCGGAGCTTCCATCGCCCGGAATCGACGAGGGTCCTACTCGGAGACCGCCGGAGTTCACACGCTCGCCAAGCCGACACGGCAAACCGGACGGCGGCCGAATAGCCTGGGGAGAGCTCACGCGGTGAGCCGATCTATTGGAAGGCTTCATGGTTCATCTGGCAGACGGTCTACGGGTAGTGGACGCTGACTCGCATATGACCGAACGGCACGATCTTTTCACTGAACGAGCTCCGAAGGGATACGAGGACAAGGTCCCGCGTGTCGAGCGCGTCGACGGTCAGGAGGTGTGGGTCATTGAGGGGAAGACCTTCGGCAAGGCCGGCTCTGGAGGCACCGTCGACCACGACGGGAACAAGCATCCCTACCGGGACTCCCAGGGAGGATCATGGGGCATCGGCGACGTGCACCCCGCGGCGTGGGATCCGAAAGAGCGCCTCCGCCTGATCGACGAACTGGGCATCGACGCGCAGGTGCTCTACCCGAACTCCATCGGTATCGGCGGCCAGAACCTTTGGAATTCGATCTCAGATCCCGAGATCCCCATGCTGTGCGTCAAGCTCTACAACGACGCCATGGCGGAGGTGCAAGAGGAGTCCGGCAACCGGTTCTTGCCGATGCCGATCATGCCTGCATGGGACATCGCGGGATGCGTCCGGGAAGCCCAACGCTGCGCCGAGATGGGCTACCGCGGCGTGAACATGACGGCCGACCCGCAGGATTCAGGGTCACCCGATCTGGGCGATCCGGCCTGGGACCCGTTCTGGGAGGTGTGCGCCGGCCTGAGCCTGCCAGTGCACTTCCACATCGGGGCGAGTCAGACGGCCCTCTCCTATTTCGGCACGACCTTCTGGCCGAGCCAGGACGACTACGTCAAGCCAGCCATCGGTGGTGCGTCACTCTTCCAGAACAACTCGCGGCTACTGCTGAACAGTGCCTACTCGGGAATGTTCGATCGCCATCCCAACCTCAAGATGGTGTCCGTCGAGAGCGGGATCGGCTGGGTGCCCTTCATGCTCGAGGCCATGGACTACGAGCTCGAGGAGAACGCGCCGGAGTGGTTCCACAAGCTGGAGAAGCTCCCATCGGAGTACTTCCGGGACAACTGGTACGCCACCCTCTGGTTCGAGACCGGCCGGGGGGACCTCCAACACCTCATCGACGCAGTCGGCGAGGACAAGGTCATGTTCGAGACCGATTTTCCGCACCCGACCAGCCTGCACCCGAATCCGCTCGAGATGGTGAAGGACAAGATCGCCTCTTTGCGACCCGAGACCCAGCGCAAGGTGATGGGCGACAACGCTGTCCAGCTCTACAGGTTGTAGCGCGGTGAGAACAAGAGACAGAGTCCGGCGGAACTCCCTCGCATATGGCTTGGGCATGAGTACGGCTCCGTCAAACCCAGTCACCGACGCTGATGGTTTCTGCGGAGCAGCCGACGTCTACCAATCGGTGGTCAATGCCCTAGGCTTGAGGGCCGCGCCGAACCCGACCGTAGGGAGGTCAATGGCGCGGGGCACCGGGGACCGTGGCTCCTGAAATAGGGGTTGACGGCTGCGTCAAGGGCTCGTGGGCGCTCAAGCCCCGAGAAATCCTGCGCGCGACGTGAAGCACGGGCGTACATGGGTACAAGACATGATGAGTTGTCCGGCCCTATGCGGGTGAAGTGGACGATCGACCTTAAGGCTCAGATTTGAAATGAACATCAGACATCTGCAAAACGCGATCGGGACCGCAGCCGTCGTGGGCATTGTGGTGATTCTCCCTTTGGCACTGGCTACTGGTTCGCCGCCACCGACGGGTCAGAGCTCCGCCGTTGCAAGCGGATCCCCAATACCGCTCGTATCGACTGGCGACAGTACGCCGCCCTCTGACATGGCAACGACACCTCTGGCAACGATTGCACCATCGACGACGTCTACGACATCGTCCAGCGGTTCACTAGGACCGTCAACGCACACCAACAACGGCGCTGGAAAACCGTCCAACGCCACGGGCACCACGCCACCGACCACGCGCAACAATCCGCCGTCGCAAGCTGTCGCAGCACCGAGTACCGCAGCAAGTGATCCGGCGACGTCGAGCGCATTGGCACCGACAACGACAACGACACAGCCGCCAGTCAGCGCGGTGAGCACCACGACGACGACCACCACGGTACCCACATCCGTGCCAGCTTCTAGACAGGTCAAGGGCACTGCCGTGACTCTCGGTTCTGGGACCTTCTTGGGGGGCACCGATGTGGCGCCGGGTCTGTATGACGTGACGACAGGACCAGATCAGAACGGAACCTTCATCGTCAGCGGCGCGGACTCGTACAACGAGATTCTGGACTCCTCAGGGTCCCAAGGAGTTTCCAAGATCCGAGTCCAGATATCGAACGGCGATCAAATCCAGATTTCGGGCCTTTCGCAGGTCATTTTTACTCCGGTCTCGACACCTTTCGTGACGAGCCACAGTGGTGTAACCCTTTACGCAGGAACCTGGACCGTGGGGCAAGACCTCGGGGCGGGAAGATACGTCGCCACACCCGGTGCTGGCCAGAGTGGCAACTTCATCATCACGAGTGAAGACATCAATGTGGTCCTTGGCGACGACCCCAGTCTCGGGGAAGTGCCCAGCGTCACCTTCAATGTCCAAAGCGGCGATGTCATCGAGATCATTGGCCTCGGGCAGGTGACTCTGGCACCGTCGCAGTGACGGGCGCCGCTCCGACGATCTGTCTGGGATTACGACAGGTCCGGCGATCTGGGAGAGAGTCCAGTCGCGTACTGTTGGTCTCGACTAATTTCGAGCTTTTGTGGCTTGCTATGTCGGTCAGGAGATCAGCTAGCACTTAGGATTGATCGTGCTGAGGCCAGTGGGAGGCACCGGGCACGACGTGCAGAGACGGCTCGGTGAACAGCGCGGCGATCTCGCGTGCGAGGGACGGGTTCAAGTAACGATCAGATTCACCAGAAGTGATCGAGACAAGCTCCGCCACTCCTCGGGAATGGGCAGATCGCAAGAACCGGATGGCGCTCCCCTGGTAAGCGAACATATGTTCGACTAATTTGCTCTAGGTGGAACCTCCGCCGGTCAGGCTGGCGACGATCTTGCATGCCGATCTCGATGCCTTCTACGCGTCGGTCGAGCAACTGCTGGACCCTTCACTGCGGAATCGGCCCATCGCCGTCGGCGGCAGTGTGGTGTTGGCGGCATCGTATGAAGCCAGGAACTACGGAGTCCGCGGCGGGATGCCAGCCTGGCGAGCCCGCCAGCTTTGCGGTGATCTCCTTTTCGTCGGTGGCCACTTCGACCGCTACCAACAGTTCGGCGACGATTTCGTGTCTGTTCTTCATGACTTCACCCCTCGAGTTGAGCGGGTCTCGATAGATGAGGCATTCCTCGATGTGGCCGGCGCCGTCCACCTCTTCGGAGCACCGACTGACATAGCGACTGCCATCCGGCGACGCGTACGCGACGAGATCGGTCTCCCTTTGTCGGTTGGCGTAGCCCGCACGAAGCACCTCGCCAAGGTGGCGTCACAGGTGGCCAAGCCTGACGGCCTCGTCGCTGTGGCTCCGGGCGATGAGCGCGACTTTCTCGACCCCCTTCCCGTCGGGCTGATATGGGGCGTCGGACCAACGACAGAACGGCGCCTCCACGAGGCCGGGATCTCGACCATTGGGCAACTCGCCAAGGCCGGCAGCCCGATCCTAGGCAGCCTGCTCGGCGAGGCAGCTGGGGCAAAACTGGCCGCCCTCTCGGCCAACGTCGATGAGCGGGCAGTGGTGACACCGGCGAAGTCGAAGTCCATGGGTGCCCAGGCCGCCCTCGGCAGGCGGGATGCAACCCCAGAGCTCATCCGAGAGACGCTCGGCTACCTGGCGGACAGAGTTGCCAGCCGTCTGCGAAAGGTAGCCGTGGCCGGTCGGACAGTGACCGTACGAATCCGCTTCTCTCATATGCGCTCTGTGACCCGGTCTGTCACGTTGGCAATTGCAATATCGACCACGCTGACGCTAACTGAGGTGGCTGAAAAGCTCGCCTACTCAGCCATCCTCGACAACGAACGAGACCGCGAAATCACGCTCATCGCCGTATCGGTCTCCAACTTGCGCCCAGACCATTCCTTGCAGCTCGAGCTACCTCTCGATTCGCCCAGTTGGTGTCGACGAAATGCGGGCCCCCGACCTGGATCCGTGGTCGAAGCCTCCCGATGGGGAGTGGACCGGTCTATCGATGCAATCCGGGACAAGTTCGGCCGGACTGCCGTTGGCTACGCCACTGTCGCCCTTTCCGGCGCTGAACGAGTACCCGAAGAGTTCCGCGAACTGGCCGAGCGGGTTCCGGGCGACAGCCGGGAGTGAACCCTCAGAGTACCGCCGCTATCTCACCACCATCCGGTGGACGAAAGAACAACCTTGAGTCATTCCGACGTGCTGCCACACAACACGCCATGGGAATGTCAACTTGATTTGGCCCCACCGTGATCATCTGATTTGGCCCCACCCAAAAGCCCAGGTGGGCTGAGGAAGCTCAGATCAGACCTCTCGGGCCTGGAGCCGCATGGGGCAGTTGAGCGCTCCGCGTAATGTCGGGGCGTGCCACAACCACCCGGTCAGAGCGTCTTTCGATTTCGGATCCAGCTCAATGACGTCGACCCGGTGATCTGGCGTCGGCTGCTGGTGCCTGGCTCGGTGCGGATGGCCAAGCTGGCCGACATCCTGATTGCCGGCATGGGGTGGACCAACTCCCACCTTCATGCGTTCCGGGTCGGCGAGAAGCGTTATGGCATGAACTTCGACGAGTATCCAGAGGGCGAGATCGACGAGAAGTCCGTCACTGTGCTGCAGAGCCTGCGTGACGAACGACGGTTCACGTTCGACTACGACTTCGGTGACTCCTGGGAGCACGATGTGGTCATCGAGGAGTTGATGTGGTCGTTCTTCGGATTGAAGTACGCCGTGTGCATCGATGGGGCCAATGCCTGTCCACCTGAAGACGTCGGTGGCGTCTATGGCTATGCCAACTTCCTCGAGGCCATCAACGACCCCGAGCACGAGGAGTTCGACGACTACACCGCCTGGATCGATGGCCCCTTCGATCCCGCCGAATTCAACCTCGGGGAGGTCAACGCTGTGCTGCAAAAGGTGCGCTGATCACTTGCCCCGCCCCGGGCGAGCTCGTGAGGCGCGCAACCTGAAGCTCTCCGTGCCGGTCTCGATGATGTGGGCCCGGAACGTCATCCGGTCGACGACGGCAGCCACCAGGCGCGGGTCGGTGATGACCTGGCCCCACTCGCTGAAGGGAAGATTCGAAGCCACGGCCACGGAGGACCTCTCCTCGCGTTCGGTCAGGATCTGGAAGAACAGCTCCGCACCGCGCGTGTCGAGTTGGACATAACCCAGCTCGTCGAGCAGCAACAGGTCGAGACGGCCATAGCGAGCAACGAGGCGCGACAGCCGGCGCTCGTCGGCGGCTTCGACGAGTTCGTTGACCAGCTGGGCGCAGGTGGCGTAACGGACAGCCCGGCCCTGTTCGCAGGCGGCCAGGCCCATCCCGATGAGCAGGTGGCTCTTGCCGGTTCCCGAGTCGCCAAGCAGCACGACGGGTTCACCCTTGTCGAGATAGGCGCCCGAGGCCAGCGCAGCGATGGTCGCCGCATCGACCGGACTGGCTGTCACGTCGAAGTCGGCCAGGCGCTTCATCCTCGGAAAGCGCGCTTCTCGGATGCGCCGCTGTCGACGGCGTTCGGCCCGCTCGTCTATCTCGGCGGAGAGCACGTCGGCCAGGTAGGGCAGGTGTCCGGCCCGGGACCGCTCGGCCACCTCGGCCAGGCGCTCGGCTTCTGTGCGCACCGTCGGGAGGTGCAACTCTCGGCTGGCTGCACCGATCGCCGCGATTGCTGCGGTCTGGGTCATCTTGGTCATCCGCTTCCTTCCAAAAGGTCGTCGTAGCTGTCGAGGGTCGGTATGGCGCGGTCGAAACGGGCCAGACCAGGGAGATCTGCGAGGCCCAGGTCCCTGTGTTCGGTGGCTTTGCGGGCCTCGACCATGACCACGTCGGGGTCGAGGGACCCGACGGCGAGGGCTCCCTCGATGCCGGCCACGACGGCGTCGAAGGCCAGGGTGCGATGGGCGAGCAGGACCCCGATGAGGGCTCTGGTGCCGTCGCGTTCGCCGAGCCTGCGTCGGGCCGTCTCGAAGAAGCGGTCATGGGACGGGGTGAAGCGACCCGAGGCTCGGGCCTGGCGCAGTGCGGTCGACCCCGAGAGTGCGCCGAGTTTGATGCTCAGGGTTTCGAGGTAGTGGTCGAGCTCGAGGGTCTCGATCCCCTTGCCGATGGCTCGGGCGTGACGGGCGACGACGCGTGCCCCCTCGAGCGCTTCGACGGACTCAGCCCCAAGGCGCACGTCGATGCGCATGCCGGCATAGCGCACCGGCACCGAATAGAAGCACTGGCGCACGCAGATCCGACTCTTGGCGTCCACCCGACAGTTAAGCAGGAGCCCGGCGTCGAAGTACTCGGCGGGCAACGGACGCAGCAGGGGGTGCTCGAGAGCGAAGTGCTCGGCGACGCTCAGGTGCCGACCATCGATGTGGCGGATGTCGTCGAGACGATCGCCTTCGGCCACCAGCTCGTTCAGTTCGGCGATGGAGGACACCTTGGGCATGGGGACCATGTGACGTCTCCGGAACCGGCCGATCTCGCCTTCGACCCCACCCTTTTCGTGCGCGCCGTCCTTGCCGGGCTGGCAGTAGAAAGAGTCGAAGACGTAGTGGCTGCGCAACGCGACGAAGCGCTGGGTTTCGAGACGGTTCCGTCCCATGAGCACCCGGGCCACGGCGGGCTTGAGGTTGTCGTAGCGGACACGAGATGGCGTCCCGCCGAAATGGTCGAAGGCGCGGACGTGTCCGTCGACGAAGGCTTCTTGGGCCTGGTTGGCATAGACCCGGTGGAATCCCCGTCCAGACGCCGACAGGCGCATCACGTACATCCAGGCCGATGTCAGCTCGCCGCAGTGGAAGAAGCTCACGGCGCCGAAGTCGACCTCTGACTCGTAGCCGAGCGGGTGGCTCTGGGGCACCATTACCTCGCTGGCCACGATCGGGCGACGGCTCTTGGCCGTCCCGACGTAACGGCGCACCGTGGACTCGGACACGTCGGCATCGTGCTCGTCGACCAGGCGCTGCCACATCCGCCGTGCCGTGTGCCGCTGCTTCTTCGGGACCGAGACATCGTCGGCCAGCCATCCGTCGATGATCGGCTTCCAAGGCCCGAGGCTGGGCGAGGGACGCTCGATGGACTTACGCGGCTCGGGAATGGGCGACGCCAGTGCGGCCCGGACCGTGCGCCGGTGTACCTCGAAGCGCTCCGCCAACGCCCGGATGGACAGCCCATCGCGTTCGGATGACTTCCTGATCTGCTCGTAGAGCTCCACCTTCGACCGTTTCGTCATGGACCCAAGGGTCCTCGCCGCCTGCTGGCTGCAGGTGGACCCCGGCATGGTCGATCTGCTCTGGGTGGGGCCAAATCAGATGATCACGGTGGGGCCAATTCAGGTGATCACACTCACAACACGCCACAACGAGCGGCGGCACTCCTTTTATTGAGGACACCGCCGCTCGCGTCAGCGTCGATGGCTAGGTGGCGGCGATTCCTTGACCGCCTGCTGCGCCGGAAACCAGCACGGATCCGATCTCGGTCAGACTTCCATTGGCGCTGATTCGGAATTCATCGACAATCCCGTTCCCGCCGGTCTGCACGTAGAAGTAGTGACCGTCCGACGAGACTGATCCGTCAACGGTTCCGGGATCGGTCGGGGTGGCGCCAAGGAGGCTGAGCTGTCCACTGGCGCTACTCACGTAGCCGCTTGTCGAGTTGGGGGCGGTGTTGCCCGTGTAGAGCAACGAACCGGTTGCGGTGACCCAACACAGCCCAGTTTGTCCGCTGGCAAGCACGCTGATCGGCGTGAGGGTGCCGTTGCGATTGAGACCAAACGTTGCCAACGCACTCGGCCCTGCTTGTGCCACCACCAAATGACCGCCTGGGTCGAAGGCGAGAGCAAAGGGGACGGCCCCTGGCTCCGTGGTGGTCACCGGTGGTGACAAGAACCCAAAGAACCCGGTGGGACGCTCTTCGAACGAAAGCCACCCGGCAGAAGCCGGGGGCAGGCACTACGAGAGCGACCCCACCAGGACCCCCAACGCTAGGAAATCTCCCTAGCGCTCGGAGCTAAGTCTCAAGCAGGCACAACGGAGATAGGTCTGAACTCATCCGAATCGCCGGTGATCGGTAGGAATCAGGAGCCAGGGTCGCCACTGCAGAACCGGTGAAGTGGGTCAAAATCCCTGTGCAGGACGTATTCAGTCAGTTCTGCACGTCGACCGTGATGATGGGGCTGAACGCATTCGCACCTGAGGGGCCCTCGGCAGTGCAGTAGATGCCGTAAATCCCGTCCTCCACGCTCGGTGTGCCCCACTCGTACAGCCAGCCGACGTAGGTGGGGGTGGCGTCGCCCAAGAACTGCGGCGCGCTCAGGCTCAGGCTCTCGAACCAGAACTGGACGTCGTCGTAACCGGCTGGTGGAACGCAGTCGAGCCACTGGGAGCCCGCCACCGTGGAGCCGTTCCCCGGCAGCACCACCGTGGCGGCCGGGTTGGCCACATCCATCGAAATCGGGCCGACAACGCCGCATTGTCCGCAAGTAACCCATACATCGTAGGTGCCGTTCGGCACCTCGGTGCTGTTCCACAGCGCGTACCACCCGTAAATACTGGGGGTGGCACTGATCGTACAAATGTACATGTATTCGGGTACCGATCCAGTAGCGGGACAGCCAGGGTTGAAGTTGCCGTAGACGTCCCCAACGGCGCTGTAGGCGAACTGCACCGAGGTGACTCCCGCAGGGCCAACCGCGTCGAACACGGCCTGGGTGCCCGAGACGGTGCCGCCGCTAGGGGGCGGCAGCACGAAGGACATGGTCGGTGCCCCATTTTCCACCGTGATCGAGATGCCGGTGCTCGTGGTGCTTGAGCCCTCGGAGGTGGCGACGCTCTGGAGCGTGTAGGTGCCACTGACAACGGTGGTGCTGTTCCACAGCGCGGCCCACCCGTAGATGGTGGGGGTGGCCGTCGCGATCACCCAGTCGTTGAGGGTGCCCCCGGTCAGTTCGAACTTGACCTGGGTCACTCCCGCAGAGGCGGTGGCGTCGAGCACGACCTGGGTGCTCGAAACGGTGGCGCCGGTCGCTGGAACCACGACGGCGGTGCTCGGTGGCTGGGCGCTGGCGACTTGCGTCGGCAGCACGCTCATAGCTGTGACCAGCGCCAGCGCAGCTGCGACGAGGAAGACCCTCGAAGACCGCATGGCGCACCTCCGTTCGGCACCAGAGCCAACGGCTCCTCTTGACGGCCTAACACGACCGAAGCTGCAATGCAATGGGGTTTCCCATGCTCACTGGTCGTGTTAGGCAGTTTCGATGCAGGGTGCCCCACTTTCTCTGAGGGTCTACCGCTTGAGTGCTGGTCCTGAATAGCTTCGGGAGTGCCGGCGGGTCCGGTCTGACTTGGAGTCCCATGACGTTGCAAGACGTCGTCGGCCGAGACCTTCCAGCGGCACATTGACAGCGGCACGTCCCGTCTCGAAGGTGGGGTGATTGGCCCGACTTGCTACCAACAGGTCGGACCGCCCGTCGCTCCGATCCGGAACGGCCGTGCCATCCCTAACTCCGTTAACAGGAGGGATGACCATGACCATCGTAGAAGCTGCGCGTGGGATCACCGGTGGTGTCGATACGCATCGCGACGTCCACGTCGCGGCGGCCCTCGACCCCCTCGGCGGGCTGCTCGGATCGGAGAGCTTTCCGACCGACGGTGCCGGCTACCGTGCCCTGCTCAAGTGGCTCGAGGCCTTCGGCGACGTCGTCAAGATCGGCGTGGAAGGAACCGGTTCGTATGGCTCGGGCCTGGCCCGCTACCTGCGCCGAGCCGGGGTCACGGTCATCGAAGTCGATCGACCCAACCGAGAGGAACGCCGGCGCAGCGGCAAGTCCGATCCCCTCGACGCCATCGAAGCCGCACGGGCCGCCCTGAGCGGCCGAGCCAGCGCCAGCCCCAAGTCGAGGGACGGTGCCGTCGAGGCCATCCGGGTGCTCGTGGTGGCCAAGCGCTCGGCCCGCCAAGCCCGTGTCAAAGCCCTCATCCAGATGCGCCACCTCGGCTTCAGCGCCCCTGAGCAGCTCCGTTGCCGCTTGAAGGGCCTCTCGGTGTCCGCCCTCGTGGCCGAGGCAGCAGGGCTTCGCCCGACTCGTTCGCCCGATCCGGTAACTGCGGCGACCAAGGCATCGTTGTCCTCGCTGGCGCACCGCGTTCAGACCCTCGATGACGAGCTCGCACAGCTCGACGAGCAGATCGAAGCGCTTCTCGTCGCCACCGTTCCCGAGCTGCTCGACCTCTTCTGCCCGCGATTTTTGAATCTCCCCACCCTCGATCACTGAAATTCCCCACCCTGTCCCGGTGAGCTGAACCATCCACCCGCGGCGGTGGGCCCCCTTCGATGCTGACGAGCGACCAAGCAAGACAGCTCGAAGGGAGACCCGCTCCGCATGCTCACACATGGGGAAGACGTGGAAGCACATGCACTGAGAAGCAGGGGCTGGACGATCTCGGCAATCGCCCGGCACCTTGGCCGGGACCGCAAGACCGTCCGGGGCTACATCAACAGGGAGCGGGTCCCCGGCGTCCGGGCCAAGACGGCGCTGGACCCGCTCGAGCCCTTCAAGAAATACCTGGCGGCCCGGTTCGTCGACGACCCGCACGTGTGGGCGTCGGCGCTCTATGACGAGGTCAGGCGGCTCGGCTATCCGCTGAGCTACCCATCCTTCGCCCGCCAGGTGCGGGTGGCCGGGCTCCGGCCCCATTGCGAAGCCTGTTCGGGGGTCAAGGGCCGTGACACCATCGAGATCGAGCACCCACCGGGCGAGGAGATCCAGTGGGACTGGTTCGAGCGCAGGAACGCCCCGTGGGGAGCGACGGCCTATGTGCTGTTGGGCACGCTGCCGCACTCGTCCAAGGTGCGCGGCGTGCTGGCCGAGAAGATGGACCAGGCCCATCTCGTCGAGGCCATGGACGAGGTGCTCCGGCGCCTGGGCGGGACGCCGAGGGTGTGGCGGACCGATCGCCTGGCGACGGTGATCGTGCCGGGGACGAGGGACGTGCAGGCATCCTTCGCCCCCGTCGCCAAGCACTACAGCGCTGTCGTCGAGCCTTGTCCGCCAAGGCGCGGCAATCGCAAGGGGGCGGTCGAGTCCTCCGTGCGCTTCGTCTCGGGTCGCTGGTGGCGCACTATGGGAGCGTCCAACCCCGAAGACGCCCAGCGCTCCCTCGACGTCTTCTGCGCCACCACCGGCGATGACCGCGAACGTCGAGGACCGAACGGCGAACGGACCACCGTCGGTGAACTGGCCGATGCCGAGCCGCTACTCGCCCTCCCGCCGGCTCCGTTCCCGGCCACGACCGAGGTCTCGCGCATCGTCGCCGACAACGCCAGCGTGGCCTTCTGCGGCAACCGCTACTCGGTGCCGCCCGGACTCGCCGGCACCACCCTCATTGTCCGGCACCGCTTGTCGTCTCCGACGATCGAGGTGGTGGCTCCTTCGGGAGCGATCCTCGTCACCCACCGCCTCGCCCCGGCGGGATCCGGAGCCCTGGTGCGCAGTGTCGAGCACAAAGAGGCTCTCGAGGCCGCTGTGCTGAGCGCCTTCACCACGGCGAGGCCGTGCGACAAGAAGGCGAACCGCCCGCCGGGCAGAGAGGCCCTCGAAGAGGCAGCCCGTCTCCTCGGGCCCATCGGACGTGAGCCCAGTGTCGACCTCAGCGTCTATGGCGACATTGCGGAGGGACGATGAGCGAGTCCTCGACCTATCAAGAGATCCGCAGCCACCTGGCCTACCTGCGTCTGGGCGCTGCCGCCGAAGCGCTGCCGGGCGAGCTCGAACACGCCCGCACCGAGGGGCTCGGGCATTCGGAGTTCTTGCACCGACTCCTCGAGGTCGAGGTCACCGCGACGGAGATTCGCCGGCGTGCGGGTCTCGAGCGCTTCGCCTGTCTGCCGTCCCCATGGACACTCGACGACTTCGACTTCTCCGCCCAGCCGTCGGTGGACAAGAAGCTGATGAGCGAGCTCGGGACGCTGCGCTTCTTAGAAGACGCCACCAACGTGCTGTTGATCGGACCACCCGGTGTCGGCAAGACCATGCTGGCTGTCGGCCTGGCCCGGGCGTCGATCAACGCCGGCTATCGGACCTACTACACGACCGCCGCTGATCTGGCCGCGAGGTGTCACCGCGCCGCCCTCGAAGGGAGGTGGGCCACCACCATGCGCTTCTTCGCCGGGCCGAGACTGCTCGTCATCGACGAAGTCGGCTACCTGCCGCTGCAGAGCGAAGCGGCTGCCGCGCTCTTCCAGGTCATCACCCAGCGCTATCTGAAGAGCTCCATCGTCATGACGACCAATCTCGGCGTCGGCTCGTGGGGAAAGATCTTCGATGACCCGATGGTGGCCGCCGCCATGCTGGACCGCCTCTTGCACCACAGTGTCGTGTTCAACATCGACGGCGAGAGCTACCGGATGCGCTCGCATCGGGCCCGCACCGAAGCCCTCCGGAAGGGGGTGTCCAAGGTCAAGGAGTAAAATGAAGGAAAACTCACCGGTCAGTCAACTGGGGAATTTCGTTGATCGCCCCTGGGGAGTTTCGGAAATCGGCGGCACTTCGGAGTCGGGTCCGACACCGCGGCCGCCCTGGTGATGGCTGCGGGCGACAACCCCGAGCGCCTTCACTCAGAAGCGGCCTGGGCCCACCTCTGCGGGGTGTCACCCATCCCGACGGGATCGGGCAAGAAGAGCGGAAAGGTCCGGGCCCACGAAGGTGGTGATCGCCAGGCCAACAGCGCGCTGTGGCGCATCGTTATCGTCCGCATCGCACACGATCCCGAGACCCAGGTCTACTTCGAGCGCCGGGTGAAGGAGGGCCGCACAAAGCACGAAGTCATCCGCATCCTGAAGCGCTACGTCGCCCGCGAGGTCTACCGCTACTTGCCTCGCGGCTAGATCCCCGGGCTGTGGGTCTGGCTCCCCCCACTTCTGTCGCCCTCCGGGGCTGACTTTCCAGCGACACGCCGACCCTCAGTCCGGGCCACCCGATCTCGAAAACGCGTGACCTCATAAGAGCCTGTCCTCATCTCGAGTGTGACTCATCAATGTTGTGTCCGCTGTTTTCACTCCCGAGCCCCCCAAAGAGGGGTTGACAAGTGATAGGAGCGTCGCCGGGAGGGTGGGACACTCCGGCACTTTCGGGCTAGAGGCGTGCAGCACCCCCAGATGGAAGTCGGCGGTCGTATCAGACCTTCACTGCTCGGCCCTCGTAGGTGTGCCCAAACGGCTTCGGCTCACCCTTGAGATAGTACGAGTCCAAGTGTTCGATCCGAAAGCCCGCCTGTTCGATGGTCTGGTCGATGCGACGGGTGAGATGGCAGCCTCCGGCTGGTCTTTTCCAGACCGGCTCAATGCGGCGTTGCCAGCGGGCGATTTTCGGATCGGGCGAGTGGCCATGCTCGACGAAGTGGAAGCGACCACCGGGTTTGAGGACCCTCCGCATTTCCTGCAGTGCCGCCTCCCAATCGGGGATCGTGCACAGGGTCCAGGTGGATAGCACACCGTCGTAGTCTTCGGACGGAAGGTCAAGCTTCTCGCCAGTCAGACCGGCGATCTCGACGGGGACCTGTGACCGAGCGATCCGCGGTTCGGCAATCTGCATGCAGACCTGAGACGGCTCGACGGCGTAGACCGTCGTCACGTCAGACGGGTAGTAGCGGGCGTTGAGTCCCGTGCCGAAGCCCACCTCGACCACCGAACCGGTTAGGCCACCACAGACTCGGGCTCGCGCCTCTCGGACGCCTTTGCTGTTCATCACCTTGTCCTGGAGGTGGGGCAGGACTTTTTCCTGGTAGTAGCTCACGACTACCTTCCTGTGTGGGCGACCAGGCCGTGCGGCGGAGCCACGTCCAGCAGTGCAGCCACGAATGGTGTGTCGGCTGACCACCACCATATAGCTGGCTTGTCGGTCAGAACATCCCACCGGCGGGTAGAGCCACGTAGCTACCTGCCCCCGAACATTGATACTTCTCCGAGGGTCCACGGCGTATTCAAGGGGTGAGCGCAATTAGTTCGGCAAGTTTCTCTGATGGTTTCAGATATCCGAGGGTCATGCGAGGACGATCATTGAGGCTTCGAGCAAACCCCGCTAGATCCTTCTCGCTGTGGACTGAGAGATCGGTGCCCTTTGGCATGTATTGGCGCAGCAGGCCATTGGTGTTTTCGTTCGATCCGCGTTGCCAAGGCGAGTGGGGATCGCAGAAGTAGACGGGGATGTTGGTCTCGATTGTGAAATCGACATGTCGGCCCATCTCGCCTCCCTGGTCCCAGGTGATGGTCTTGACCAATTTGGACGGCAGGGTGCGAATTGCTTTCTTCATGGCCTCTTTGACTGACAAGGCGTCCTTGCCGGCACCGAGGTGCAAGAGCAATGTGTAGCGCGTGGAGCGCTCCACCAGGGTGCCGACTGCCGAGAGGTTGTCCTTGCCCATGATCAAGTCGCCCTCCCAGTGGCCCGGCACCGCCCGGTCGGCCACTTCGGCTGGACGTTCAGAGATCATCACCATGTTGGGCATCCGGAAATTCACCTTGCTTCTGCTGCCCTGAGGCCGCCGGGTGGCTCGCCCACTTCGCAGGCACCGAGTCAACTCTCGACGGAGCTCGCCTCGAGCCTGGACGAAGAGAGATTGGTAGATCGTTTCGTGACTCACTTGCATCATCGGATCGTCCGCGAAGTCGATGCGCAAGCGGCGAGAGATCTCTTGGGGCGACCAGAACCCTTTGAGCCCAGCCGTGACCTCGGACAAGAGCTGCGGGCAGGACGCCAGCTTGGTGGGCTTGGGCCGCCGGCATCGCTGTTCGGCCCTCAGGTAGCCCGCCCAGGCCCGGTAGTCGTCGCGACCGCCGTTGGCCGCCACCTCCCGGCTGACCGTGGACGGCACCTTGTTGATTCGCCGGGCAATGGCGGTGAAGGACTCGCCCTTGACCAAGCCGATCGTGATCTCTTCGCGTTCGGCAATGGTCAAGCTCCCTGGCCGCGGGCTCCACGAAGCGGGTCGAGCATGTCGACCGCCCCGGCCCTCACCGATGAACCAGGCCGACGTGAAGGAGCATCCCACCGCCCTGGCCGCCTTCTGCCAGGTCATGCCTTCTCCACGCAATCGTCTGACCATCTGTTGCTGCTCTTGAGTCAAAGCTGGACGTGCAGGGCGCACAAGCAACCTCCTCGGTTCGTCCCGACAAGTGTCGGAGACTCACCGAGACCGTGCGCTCACCCCTTGAATACGCCCACCGCTTGATTGCTGGTCCTGAATAGCTTCGGGAGTGCTGGAGGGTTCGGTCTGACTTGGAGTCCTGTGGCGTTGCAAAACGTCGTCGACCGAGACCTTCCAGCCGCACATTGAAAGCGGCACGTCCCGTCTCAGAGTTGGGGTGATTGGCCCGGGTTGCACGAACAACCCAGACCGCCCGTCGCTCCGATCCGGAACGGCCGTGCCATCCCTAACTCCAAAGACAGAAGGGATGACCAATGACCATCGTAGAAGCTGCGCGTGGTGTGACTGGTGGTGTCGACACACACCTCGACGTTCACGTTGCCGCCGCTCTCGACCCGCTGGGCGGGTTGCTCGGCACGGAGCGCTTCGAGACCAACTCGGCCGGCTACAAGGCGTTGCTGCACTGGCTCGAGACGTTCGGTGACGTCACCAAGATCGGCATCGAGGGCACGGGCTCGTACGGATCAGGGCTGACCCGCTACCTGCGTCGAGCGGGTGTCGAGGTCATCGAAGTCGACCGCCCCAACCGAGAGGAACGGCGCCGCAGCGGCAAGTCCGATCCACTCGATGCTGTCGAGGCTGCCCGCTCGGCGCTGAGCGGCCGGGCCAGCGGCCGCCCCAAGTCGCGCGACGGCGCCGTCGAAGCCATCCGGGTGTTGGTCGTGGCCAAGCGCTCGGCCCGCCAGGCCCGGGTCAAAGCGTTGATCCAGATGCGTCATCTTGGATTCACCGCTCCTGATCAGCTGCGTTGTCGCCTCAAAGGCCTGTCAGTCCCGGCTCTGGTGGCCGAGGGAGTCAGGCTCCGGCCGACGCGATCTCCCGATCCGGTGACCGCGGCCACCAAGGCGTCGTTGTCCTCGTTGGCCCATCGGATCAGCGCCCTCGATGACGAGCTCGCTGCACTCGATGAGCGGATCGAGGCACTCCTCGAGGCCACCGTGCCCGACCTCCTGGGTGTCTTCGGCGTCGGCCCCGACACCGCGGCAGCGCTGGTGATGGCAGCCGGCGACAACCCCGAGAGGCTTCACTCAGAGGCCGCTTGGTCTCACCTCTGCGGGGTGTCACCCATCCCGACGGGTTCTGGCAAGAAGGGTGGAAAGGTCCGGGCCCACCAAGGTGGCGACCGCCAGGCCAACAGCGCACTGTGGCGCATCGTCATGGTGCGCATCGCGCATGACCCACGGACCCAGGTCTATTTCGAACGCCGCGTCAAAGAAGGCATGACCAAACACGAGGTCATCCGGATCCTGAAGCGCTACGTCGCCCGCGAGGTCTATCGCTACCTGCCTCGCGGCTAAATCCTCGGGCTGTCGGTCTGGCTCACCCCCTAACTGTCGCCCTCCGGGGCTGACTTTCCAGCGACTCGCCGACCCTCAGCCCGGGCCCACCGACCTTGAAAACGCGTGACCTAATAAGAGCCTGTCCTCACCTCGAGTGACTCATCAATGTTGTGTCCGCTGTTTTCACTCCCGAACACCCGAAGAGGGGTTGACAAGTGATAGGAGCGTCGCCGGGAGGGTGCCACCCTGCGGCACCACGAGGACACCCAAAAGGGGTCAGATAACGCCGCGGCTTGGTCCCACCTTCGCACGGCCCAGTTCGGGGCTGGATGCGATCCGTTCAGCGTCGTAATGTGACGAGCACACCGGGGAATCGGAGATGGGTCGTGATTGGACGTCTTCTGCGGATAGTGGGCACCGTTTTCGTCGTCGCCCTCGGACTCGTAACCCCCATGCTGGCCACGTCGGCGCCGTCCCCGGCCTCCGCCGACATGGTCGTCGACGGCTGCACCATCGTCTCGAACCCGACGCCGACGCACTTCACCAACTGTCCGGGTGCGACCCTCGCGGGTGCGGGCCTCAGTGGGGTCAACCTCTCGTACGCAAACCTGGCCAAGGCGACATTCGAAACCTGTACGTATGTCACGTTCCCCGAGTTCAACTGCACCGACACCGACCTAAGTAGTTCGAACCTGACTCAGGCCAACCTGTCGGGCGCCACCTTCATCTCCTGCCTCATACCTCCCAATCAGGTCGGGGGGTGTGGGTCTGAAGACCTGGAAGACGCCAATCTAACTGGAGCCAATCTTTCCAATGCGGACGCCCAAGCCGACTTTACCGACGCCACTCTCGATGGGGCGAATCTGACCAATGCCAATTTCGGAGGTGCGGCATTCTCGAATGCCAATCTGACCGGCGCGACCCTCTCCGGAGCCACCTTTGCGTCGACCCTGCCGGTTGGTGGGGTTCCTGAGGTGTACGCCAGTTTGTCTGGCGCCAACTTCTCCAGCACCATCCTTGTCCCGCCCAACCAAAGTGTGACGGCGACGAGCCAGGCCGGCGCAGTCGCGACGTGGTCGACGCCTGCGGGTCTCCCTGGCGCGAAGCCCGGCAGCTGCACTCCGCCGTCGGGGTCCACCTTTCCGCTCTTCACCAGCAGCGTCACCTGCCAGGTCCTCGACGACGACGGCGACGTCGCTACCGGGACATTCCAGGTGAATGTGGCGCCGACGTCCCGGTGGTTCACCCGGGTCCTCGTCCCCTCCGACGGCGCGATCCTCGCCGGTCGCCCCTACCTCGACGCCGGGGCCAGCGATGGTCCCGGGGTCACCAAGGTCGTCTTCGAATTGAGCGGTGGGACTCTCAGCAACCAGGTGATCGCCACGGCCACGCGGACCTACCTTGGCTGGCTCGCCCAGTGGGACAGCGCCACGGTGCCCAACGGCACGTACTCGCTCGACAGCGTGGCTACAGACGCCGTCAACACCATCGACACCAGCACGCCGATCAGTGTCACGGTGAACAACCCGCCACCAAGCACGACCGTGCTCGTACCCTCGAACGGGACGACGCTGTCCGGATCGACCTACCTTGACGCCTCGGCCTCGAACGCCACCGGCGTCGCGTTCCTGCTCTTCGGCGGATCCTACGGCTACGACGCCCCCGTGCTCTGCACGGCCACGCTGACCTATTTCGGATGGGTGTGCAGCTGGAACACCGCAAAGGTCCCCGACGGTTCCTATGTCCTGGTGTCGGGGGCCATCAACTCAGTTGGAGTGGCGTTCAGTTCTGGCGTCCGTATCACCGTCGATAACTGACACCCCCCTGAGATACCCGATCGGTTTGGGGCCGACCCGGTCCGCTTGTTCGGCAAGGCGCCGGGACTGTCCCAGTTCGCTGGGAAGGCGGCGCCTTACGGCTGTCGCCGTGCCCTTACGACCAAAGTCACCGGCACCGATTCTCCGTATTCGGCGAGAACGGCGCCGACGTGGCCAGCATGGGGGCCTCCTCAAGGCTGAAGCCCGACCGGATAATGGCATTGAGATATGTCGACAACATGCGGTGGTTGGCGCCGACGCGTCCCCGGACGCCAGCTCCTTTCGCAGTTCACCAACCCTCATGTGAATAGCCGAGATCGAGGGACCAACTCGGAAGGCCGCTGAACGAGCCCTCCGGTCCGCCGGGATAGCAAGGGTGGAAGACCGAGAGGCTGAGCCAGCCGCCAGGACGCAGGACAGCGGCTGCGACCGACATTGCGCCATCGAGGTCGTCGATGTCCATGAGCGCCATGTTGGACAACACCCCGTCAAAGGCCCGACCATCCCACCACTGGGTGCCGGTGGCATCGCCACGGATGTAGGTAACGCCGAGCGGCCTGTCTTTTTCGATCCGTTGACGTGTGCGAGCATCTCCGAGGAGAGGTCGACGCCCACGACCGAGGCTCCGAGACCAGCCAGGTGCCGGCAGGCCGACCCGTATCCGCAACCCTGGTCAAGGATCCGTTGACCGACAACATCATCGGGCAGAAGCGCGTTCGGCCGCTCCTCCCAGCGTCGCGTGAACTCGACGTACCAATCAGCGATGGAGTCGTACCGAGGCGGCGACGTGGCCATGACCAAGGCTAGACACAAGCCTCCGTGCCTCGGGTCGCCGCTGATTCTCGCGATCTCGCTGTCGCCCTGCTGGACCGCCCCAGTTCATTGATACTTCTCTGAGGGTCCCACCGCTTGACTGCTGGTCCTGAATAGCTTCGGGAGTGCTGGTGGCTTCGGCCTGACTTGGAGTCCTGTGACGTTGCAAGACGTCGTCGGCCGAGGCCTGCCAGCGGCACATTGAAAAGCGGCACGTCCCGTCTCCGAGTTGGGGTGATTGGCCCGGGTTGCTAGAACAGCCCAGACCGCCCGTCGCTCCGATCCGGAACGGCCGTGCCATCCCTCAACACCTAAAGAGAAGGGATGACCATGACCATCGTAGAAGCTGCGCGCGGGATCACCGGTGGTGTCGATACGCACCTCGACGTCCATGTGGCCGCCGCGCTCGACCCCCTCGGCGGGCTACTCGGCACGGAGCGCTTCGAGACCGACTCCGCAGGTTTCAAGGCGTTGCTGGGCTGGCTCGAGGGCTTCGGGGACGTGATCAAGATCGGCGTGGAGGGCACCGGGTCATATGGCTCGGGCCTGGCCCGCTACCTGCGCCGAGTCGGTGTAGAAGTCCTCGAAGTGGACCGACCGGATCGCCAGAAGCGCCGGCGTGCCGGCAAGTCCGATCCCCTCGACGCCATCGAGGCCGCCCGGGCCGCCTTGAGCGGTCGGGCGACCGGCCAGCCCAAGTCGCGCGACGGTGCCGTCGAAGCCATCCGAGTCCTCGTCGTCGCCAAGCGTTCGGCCCGCCAAGCCAGGGGCAAGGCCTTAGTCCAGATGCGTCACCTCGGCTACAGCGCCCCTGAACAGCTCCGTTGCCGCATGAAAGGCCTCTCGGTGCCCGCCCTCGTCGCCGAGGGAAAGGGGCTTCGTCCCGGTCGCTCTCCTGATCCGGTTGACCGGGGCCACCAAGGCTTCGCTGTCCTCATTGGCGCATCGGATCAGCTCACTCGACGCCGAGCTGGCTGAGCTCAACGAGAGGATCGAAGACCTCCTCGCCGCCACCGTGCCCGAACTGCTCGAGCTCTTCGGTGTCGGACCCGACACCGCGGCCGCCCTGGTTATGGCAGCCGGTGACAACCCCGAGCGCCTCCATTCAGAAGCCGCCTGGGCCCACCTGTGCGGTGCATCGCCCATCCCCAAGGGGTCAGGCAAGAACAGCGGCAGGGTCAAGGTTCACGACGGTGGCGACCGCCAGGCCAACAGCGCGCTGTGGCGCATCGTCATGGTGCGCATCGCCCACGATCCCGAGACCCAGCTCTACTTCGAGCGCCGCGTCAAAGAAGGCAAGACCACACACGAGGTCATCCGCATCTTGAAGCGCTACGTCGCCCGCGAGGTCTATCCTACTTGCCTCGCGGCTAGATCCCCGAGCTGAGGGTCTGGCTTTCCCCAGTTCTGCCGTCTTTCGGGGCTGACTTTCCAGCGATTCGCCGACCCTCGGCTCGGGCCACCATCTCGAAAACGCGTGACCAAATAAGAGCCTGTCCTCACCACGAGTGACTCATCAATGTTCTGTCCGCTGTTTTCACTCCCGAGCCCCCGAAGAGGGGTTGACAAGTGATAGGAGCGTCGCCGGGTTGGTGCGCAGCAGGCCCCACAGCGCTCTCGCCGAACGATGTGAACCGCCCCGGGTTCCATGACTGCTCGGGTTATTGGGTAGCCGCCTCTTCGGCGGGTTGCATTTGACGGTAGTAGATGGCCTCGAACTCTGCAGGCGTGACGTAGGAATTGTCCCCGGTGATCTCACCGTGCAGCCGGTGGTGGTTGAACCAGTCGATGTAGCCGAGGGTAGCGAACTCGACGTCGTCGAGTCCTCTCCATGGGCCCTGGGGATAGATGAGCTCCCACTTGTAGAGGCTGTTGAAGGCTTCAGCCATGGCATTGTCGTAGCTGTCGCCGCGCGATCCGACCGAGGCGACGATGTCGTTCTCGTCGAGGCGCTCGGAATAGCGAATTGATAGATACTGTCCGGATTCAATCGATCGAAGCAACACCATCCCGTTAGTTCAAGAGTAGATGTTCGTTGAGCGCTTCAGCGGGTGTTTTCCAATCGAGCGTCTTGCGAGGTCGACCATTGAGGGCGGTGGCAACCGCTTCGATGTCTTCCGAGCTCCATCGAGAGAGATCAGTGCCCTTGGGGAAGTACTGACGAAGCAATCCATTCGTGTTCTCGTTGCTGCCCCGCTGCCAGGGACTCCGTGGGTCGGCAAAGTAGACCGGGATGCCTGTTTCAACCTTGAACTCTGCGTGCGCTGAGAGCTCCTTGCCGCGATCCCAGGTCAAGGATCGACGGAGTTGCTCGGGCAGCGTTGTCATGGTGGCCGCGAGCGCGTTCTTCATGGTGACTGCTCCATAGCCGGCGAGTGCAGGTCCGTTCTTCGGCGTGTGCTTGTGGCTATAGCCCTCCTCGCGAGGCAGGTGGACGAGCATCGTGAACCTCGTGGTTCGCTCGACCAGAGTCCCAATTGCAGAGCGTTCCAACCCGATGAGAAGGTCGCCTTCCCAGTGTCCAGGGACGGCACGGTCGTCGGCTTCGGCCGGGCGTTCGCTAATCATCACCTCAGGTGTGACGTGGGCCCAGGCCTTCTGGCGGGTTCGTGAACGTGGAATTCGTAAGGCCCGCCCGGTGCGCAAGCAGGCCACCAGCTCGCGCTTGAGGGCACCACGGCTCTGGACGAAGAGGGCCTGATAGATGGCCTCGTGGCTGATCCGCATGGAGTCATCATCGGGGAAATCGACCGGGAGGCGCTTGGAGATCTGTTCGGGACTCCAGGCCTTCACCCAGCGGCGATCCGCTCGGTGGGGTTTGCCCTTCCCGTTCCATCTCGGACCAGGTGGGCCGATCAGCCGCCCATCGGAGGTTCTCGCCACGGCGGACAATCGCTCCTGGACGTAGTCGCGCAGCAAATCGTTGGTGACCAGCTTGGCCACCTTTGGGCGGCGAGCCCGGCGCTCGGCGTGCCACTGGGCTGTCGATGGTCTGTAGTCCGGGGGGTATGCCCGTGTCGATGGTTGCGGCGCAGTTCCCTCGAGATCGTCGACGGGTGCCGACCGAGGCGCCGGGCGATCTCTCGTACACCGAGATTTTGTGCACGCCAGGTGGCGATGTCCTCTCGCTCCGCGAATGACAAGTAGCGGCCGGTCACTGTCTGGGGAAGGCAAGGGTTCACACCACCAGCGTGGCGGAACCACCGGTACGCGACGGGGGATGAGGCGCCCGCCTCGACACCCGCATCCTCGGTCTTCAGGCCACCAGCGATGGCTGCCCAGAACTTGACTCTGTCTTCTCGCCACGCAATGCCGGGTCTCCCCGGCGAAGGGATGTGCCCCCGATACAGGCGAATTTCCTTCTGTCGATTCTTGTTGCGCATCGCACACCTCCGTCATCGAGGTGTTGCGACGACCAGTTGATTCCACCCTGGCTGCCGTGGTCCGAATGAATGATCGAACCGGGTCCGGTCTTTCGTGACTCGCTCGCCATCAGCACCGCGTCGTTGACCAGAGCGGTCTCACAGCGACGGTCGATCGCCCAACCCACGACCCGGCGGCTGTAGGCGTCGAGGACGACGCAGCAGTAGACCTTGCCCTCGCGCGTCGGGTGCTCGGTGATGTCGGTGAGCCAGAGCACGTTGGGTCGATCCACGGTGAAGTTGCGCTGGACCAGGTCCTCTTCGGTGGCCTGGTTCACCAGGTTCTTCTTGTGCTTCTTCGGGCCCGGAAGTCCCTTGATGCCCAGCTCGCGCATGATGGACAGGATCAGCTTCTTGTTCACCACCATGTCCTCCTCGCGCATGAGGGCGGCTCGGATGCGCAACATGCCATAGGTGCCGCGTGACCGCTTGTGGATGTCGGCGACGAGGCCGCTGAGGAGGAGCCGACGGATCTGGCGATCGCTCGGCACGTGGTACTTGAACTCGTAGAAGCACGAGCGAGAGACCCCGGCGATCCGACACGCGACGCGCTCGTTGTAGCCCAGATTGCTCAGGCCTTGGGCAATCTGGCACCGCCTTTTGGGCTGACGGGCTCCACACCGTTGAACAAGGCGACCGCTGCCTTGACCGCCTCGAGCTCGGCTTCGAGCTCTTCAATGGTGCGCCAGGCCTGGGCCAGCTCGTCGACCTCGACGCTTTTTTTGCCAGGTTTCAGGCCGGCATCGATGAGGGCCTGGCGTTTCCACAGATGCAAGGTCGCGGTCGAGACGCCGGTCTCCTCGCAGAGCCTGCTCACCCGTTCGCCGGCCACCAGGCGATCACAGATCGAGCGCCGGAACTCTCTGCCATATTGCTTGGGCATGGACTACCTCCTGGTAGTGCACGACCCAACTCTTACAACGCTGGCTCGCCCAACAGGGTCAAGCCCAATGAGCAGCCCCAACGGTGTCTGTTTCCAGGACATAGGAGAGTTCCTGGCACGGGCATGTGTCAAGACAGAGGAGAGTCCTAACTGGAAGGGGTCTCCCATGGACAAGGGCCGGTTCCTGATCGAGACGCACCTGCGGACGGGCCGCTCCATCAAGGAGCTGGCGGCGGCTCACCGGGTGAGCGAGAGCTGGCTCTTCAAGCTGCTGCGCCGCTACCGCCTCGAGGGTAAGGCCGGGCTCGAGCCACGCTCTCGGCGACCCAAGACCAGCCCGACTCGGATCGCCGACCTCTACGAGGACGAGATCGTGCGCCGACGAAAGGAGCTCGCCGAGGGTGGCTTCGACGCCGGGGCCGAGACCATCCACTTCCACATGGCCACCCCTGGACGTGAGATCCCTTCGGTCTCGACCATCCACCGGGTGCTCGTCGCCCGGGGCTTCGTCACCCCCGAGCCTCACAAGCGGCCCAATGAACCGGCCTGGGTTTCTTGGAGGCTCCATACCTTGGAAGCGAGGATGGAGTCATGGAGAAGCAGACAAGATCGAAGCGGTATCCGCCTGAGCTGAAGGAGCGGGCGGTGCGCATGGTGCGAGAGCTCCGTCAGCAGGATCCCGGCGACCGGGCGGTGATCTCGAGGGTGGCCCGCCAGCTCGGCGTCGGCGACGAATCACTGCGGTCCTGGGTCAAGCAGTCCGAGGTCGACGCCGGAAAACGTCCGGGGCTGACGACCGAGGAGCAGGCAGAGCTCAAGCGCCTCCGAAAGGAGAACTTCGAGCTGCGACGCTCGAACGACATCCTGCAGGCAGCAGCAACTTTCTTCGGGGCGGAGCTCGACCGCCGAGGAAAGAAGTAGTCGCCTTCATCGACGCCCATCGCGATACCACGACCGATGGGCGTCGATGGGGGGTCGAGCCGATCTGCACCGACCTCAAGATCGCCCCCTCCACCTACTACGACGCCAAGTCCCGGCCACCGTCGGCCCGGGCCCTGCGCGACGCCGAGCTCGGGCCCAAGCTGGTCGAGCTGTGGAAGCACAACTACTCGGTCTACGGCCGGCGCAAGCTGACCAAGGCGGCGCGCCGCGCCGGACATGACGTCGGTCGAGACCATGTGGCCCGACTCATGCGAGCTGAAGGGATCCGGGGCGCAAGCAGGGCGAAGAAGCGCTTCACCACCAAGCCGGACCCCAGTGCGCTCCGAGCCCCGGACTTGGTGAATCGCAACTTCAGTGCCAGCCGTCCCGACGAGCTGTGGGTGTGCGACTTCACCTACGCCTCGACGTGGTCGGGCATCGTCTACGTGGCCTTCGTGATCGACGTCTTCTCCCGGCGCCTCGTCGGCTGGAAAGCGGCACGGTCGATGACGAGCACCCTGGTCCTCGACGCCCTCAACATGGCGGCCTGGAGCCGTCGGCACTCCGAGCTCGCCGGCATCACGTGTCACTCCGACGCGGGATCGCAATACACGTCAATTGCCTACACCGAGCGCCTCGAAGACATCGGGGCTGCGCCGTCGATCGGGACGATCGGCGACAGCTACGACAACGCAATGGCCGAATCGGTGATCGGGCTCGGGACTGCTGCACGATTCGGTGACAGGTTCGGTTAGGCAGCTTCGGTGATCAGTGGAGTCATGATGGACTCGTATTCGATAGGGGTCAACCGGCCGAGAGCCTCTTGACGCCGACGGCGGTGATAGGTCCGCTCGATCCAGGTGACGATGGCGATGCGGAGCTCTTCTCGGGTGTCCCAGCGCTTGGTGTTCAAGACGTTCTTCTGCAACAGGGCGAAGAAGGACTCCATGGCGGCGTTGTCTCCTGCTGAGCCGACCTGACCCATCGATCCCACCATGCGGTGGCGGGTCAAGGCTCGGTGGACCTTTCGAGAACGAAATTGCGATCCCCGGTCGGTGTGGAATATGCACCCGGCGACGTCACCGCGGCGAGCCACCGCGTTGTTGATGGCGGCGACGGCGAGCCGGGCCTTCATCCGCTCGTCGATCGAGTAGCCGACGATCCGGTTCGAGCAGACGTCCTTAATGGCGCAGAGGTAGAGCTTCCCTTCCTTCGTCGGGTGCTCGGTGATGTCTCCCAGCCAGAGTTGGTCGAGGGCGTCGGCCCCAAACCGACGCTTGACGAGGTCGTCATGGGCCGGGGTGTGCACCTTGGCCTTTTTCCTCGTCTTCTTCTTGCCGAAGCTGGACCACCAGCCGTTTTGCGAGCAGACCTTCCACACGGTGCGCTCGCAGGCACTGAAGCCCGAGTCTTTGACCTCGTCGGCCAAGAATCGATAGCCGAACTCAGGATCGTCGTGGTGGGCGTCGAAGAGCGCGTTGGCCAGATAGGCCTCCTCGAGCTCACTGGCAGTGATCGGTGCAACCAGCCAGCGGTAGTAGTCCTGGCGGACCAGCTTGAGCACCCGGCACGTCACCGTGACGGGAACCCCGTCAACGGCCAGTTCAGAGACGAGCGGGTACATCATTTTGGGGGCAGGTTCCCCTGAGAGAGATAGGCCGCCGCACGGCGCAGGACCTCGTTCTCCTGCTCGAGCAGCCGGATCCGGCGCTTGGCCGCACGCAGCTCGGAGATCTCCTCGCTGCTCGGGCCGGCACGTCGTCCTTCATCGGCATCGGCGACGGCCAACCAGTTGGCCAGACACGAATCTGAGATCCCGAAGTCAGCCGCGATCTGCTTGAGCGTGGTGTCCTTCGGCCGGCTCCGGGCAACGGCTACGACGTCGTCGCGGAACTCCTTTGGATAGGGCTTGGGCATGGCGACATCCTTCCAAGCAGTGCCTCTCGGCACCACAGGTCAGTTGTCACCGAATCGTGCAGCAGTCCCCTCTTCAAGACAGAGCTGCATCGCAACCCTGCCGCGCTGGCCGCCAACGGCGGTCCCTGGAAGGGCCTCGACGACCTCGAGATCGCCACCTGTGCGTGGGTCTCGTGGTTCAACGAGGAGCGGCTGCACTCACAGCTCGGTGACGCGACGCCGGTCGAGTTCGAGGACGACTACCGTCAAAGGTCTCAGCCCGACGTGGCATGAGAAAACCAAACCACCGAGCCTCCGTCAAACCCAGGCCGATTCACAAGAGCTCGTGGACCCGCTTCAGCGCCGAGTTCCCCAACGAGTGCTGGCAGGCCGACGTCACCCACGTCGAAGTGGCCGATGACGTCGTCTATGAGGTCCTCAACATCATCGACGACCACTCGAGGCTGTGTGTGGCGTCAAGGGTCTTCGTCACCACTCGCTCGCCCGACGTGGTGCGCACGCTGCACAAGGCCGCTGCAACCTGGGGCTATCCGAAGCGATTTCTGACCGACAACGGGCGCATCTTCACCACCCCACCAGGGTCCGCGGTTGGCGCCATGGAGGCGGAATTGTTGTCCCTTGGCATCGAGACGAGGCACTCTCGGCCCTACCACCCCCAGACCTGCGGCAAGGTCGAACGCTTCCACCAGACCATGAAGAAGTACCTCGCCAAGCAGGAGCCGGCCACGACGAAGAAGCTCCTGCGGGGTCAGCTCAACCGCTTCGTCGACTCTTACAACACCGAGCGGCCGCATCGAAGTCTCGGACGTCGAACGCCCCTCGAGGCTTGGAGCGCCCGGGAGAAGGCTGGACCCGTCGGCCCTCGCATCGAGGCCGCCGGCTATCGCATCCGCCACGACAAGGTTGATCGCGGCGGATCGGTGACGCTGCGCTACAAGGGGAAGCTGCACCACATCGGGGTGGGCTGTCCTTACGCCGGCTGGCGGGTCATCTTGCTCGTGGCTGGCCTCGACGTGCAGATACTCGGCATCGACGGCTCGCCGCTGCGGCACCTGACCTTGGATCCGAGCGTCGACTATCAGCGGATCCCCTGAAGCCATAGACCTGGCCGAATGCCAGCTCTACGATGTCTCGAGACATCGCTCTCCGATGTCTTGACACATCACATTTGCAGCCCCAACGGGATTCGAACCCGTGTCGCCACCTTGAGAGGGTGGTGTCCTAGGCCTCTAGACGATGGGGCCGAGCGGAGGCTTCCATCATCTGCATGGACGCCGCCGGTGCTCGGGGGGAAGGACTCGAACCCTCAATAACTGGACCAGAACCAGTCGTGTTGCCGATTACACCACCCCCGATCGAGTGGAGGTTCAGATTAGCCGAGAGGCATCCCGAGCCAGTTCGCCCGGTTGAGCAGGGATGGGGCCGCGTTGAATCGCGGCATTCCCGGTGGAATGATGCAACGCCCCGGGGCTCCCCGGGTGCGAACCGGGTTCGGAGGTCCTCGGCATGTACCGGTGGTCCGTAGCGGCAGTCGTCCTGGCCGGGATCGCCGGCTCCGCTGCCCTGGCCGCACCGGCAGCGGCCGGCACTCCGGGTGTCGTCGTCAGGGTCACGCCGAGCCAGGGCCTCCAGTCCGGTCAGACCGTGACGATCACCGGTCGCGGCCTGCAGAAGGCCTCGGACGGGAGCGCACGGACATGGTTCGTCGCCGAGTGCACCACCGCCGTCCGGGGAAGGATGAACCCGTCGACGGACACCCCCGACTGCGACATCACGCACGCCCAGCCGCTCCGCGTCGCTCGCAACGGCACCTTCACCGCCCACTACCGCGTGACGGCCGGCATCATCGGAGACGGCTACTGCGGGACCGTGGGCCACGCGAGCTGCGTCATCGGTGTCGGGACCGCCGATGGCCTGGGCACGGTCGCCAGGATCACGTTCAAGACGCCGGTACCGCCCGCCTCCACCAGCACGACCGGTTGACGACCCGTCCCGCTCAGGCGTCGTGCAGCCACTCCAGGTGGTTGTAGCCGACGATCCGTCCCAGCCCGACGCCGAGCGCCTCCTTCAAGAAGTACGGGACCGTCGACCAGCCCGTGATGGGCGAGGACTGGGTCGGTGTCGGCGACGGCGTGAGCGAGAGGTCCGAGGCGATGGCCATGGAGCGGTCCTCGTGGAAGGGGTCGGTGGTGACCAGTACCACCCTGGCGTCGTGGGCGAGGAGCGCGGGCTGGGCGTCGGCGATGTTCTCGTAGCTGTCGTCCCCGCCCGCCTGCAGGATCGCCCGACGCGGCACGCCCTTCACCTGCTCGAGGTACATCGCGCCGGACTCCGCCTCGGTGCACTTGTCACCCGGCTTCTTGTTGCCCGTCACCATGATCAGGTCGGCGTCACGCAGGTGGTAGAGGATCGCGGCCTGGTCGAGCCTCGCCCGCAGGTCCGGGGAGGGCACGCAGTCGTACTGCGCCGCCCCCATGACCAGGATGGCGCCCGCCGGGTGCGGGTCGTACTGGCGTGAGGTCAGCCACACCTGCACCAGGGTGACGCCGAAATAGAGGAGGATCGCCGCCAGGACCAAGATCGCGATGCGCAGCGCCCAACGGAGCGGTGCGAGGAGCATCAAGGAACAGGGGCCAGCCGGGCGAGCGCGGCCACCAACCGGCGGCACGTCTCGATGCGGCCGAGCACCGCCAGCGAGTCGAACAGAGGGAGCCCACGGGTCCGTCCCATGACGGCCACCCGGATCGGTGCCTGTGCCTTGCCCAGTTTGCGCCCCACCGCCTCCGCGATGGCCAACGTGACCTGGTGGAGCGAGTCCTTGTCCCAGGCGCACGTCTCGTAGGCGACCAGCGCGTCGGCCAGGATCCGCGGCGCACCCTCGTCGCCCGCGATCGCCTTCTGCCAGCTGTCCGGGTCGTCTGGCGCGTCCTCCAGGAAGAGGAAGTCGATGAGCTCGGGCACCTCGCCCAGCACCGTCACCCGCTCCTGTGTCACGTCGGCCAGCGCGGCGAACACCCCCTCGTCGAAGCGCTCCGGCGCCCAGGCCGGGGGCGCCACGGCGGGTGCCCCGCTGTCAGGGTCGCGCCAGCCCCCCGGTGCCCATTCCCCGGGCGCGCGGGTCGACCCACGGGCGGGCCGCGGCCACGAAGCCGTCCACCGAGAGGGCGCGGATGTAGACGCCGTCCATGTGCGACAGCTTCTTCGTGTCGAAGAAGGCCGGCGAGCGCTGCACGTCCTCCAACCGGAACCGCGCAACGAGCTCCTCGACCGGCACGATCTCCTCGTCGCCCGGGCTCCAGCCGAGCAAGGCCAGGTAGTTGCGGAAGGCCGCGGGCAAGTAGCCCTGCTCCCGGTACATCTCCACCGCGACCGGGTCCCTCCGCTTGGAGAGCTTCTTGCCCTGCTCGTTGACGAGCAGGGGCAGGTGGGCGTAGGCGGGCAGTCCGAGGTCGCTGCCTTCGGCCGCATTGAGCGCCCCCCACAGCATGATCTGCCGCGGGGTGGTCGAGAGCTGGTCCTCGCCCCGGATCACATGCGTGATCGCCATGGTGCGGTCATCGACCGCATTGGCCAGGACGAAGAGCGGCTTGCCGTTCCCCTTCACGCAGATGAAGTCGTCGAGAGCCCGCTGGGGGAACTCCACCTCTCCGCGCACCAGGTCCTCGACCAGCACGACGCCCTCGTCGGGCGTGCGGAAGCGCAGCGCCCGACCTTCGCCTCGGGACAGTCCGAGGTCGCGGCAGTGCCCGTCGTAGCCGGGCGTCGGGTCCCCGGCCGCCGCCCGCTGCCGTGTGCGCTCGTCGATCTCCTCCCTGGTGCAGGCGCAGGCATAGAGGGCTCCGTTCGCCCACAGCGCCTCGACGGCGGCATCGTGGTCGGGCTGGAGCGCCGACTGGAAGAACGGACCCTCGTCGGGTGACATGCCGAGCCAGTCGAGCGCGGCGATGATCCCGTCCGTCCATTCGGGCCGGTTGCGCTCTTCGTCGGTGTCCTCAATCCGCAGGATGAACGTGCCGCCGTTCTGGCGAACGAAGAGCCAGTTGAACAGCGCGGCCCGCGCGCTCCCCACGTGGAAGTACCCGGTCGGCGACGGTGCGAAGCGCGCCCGCGGCGCGGTCGAGCGGTCTGTCATGCGATGCCGCGCCGTCCGGGCGCCGACTCCGTGCGGGGAGTACGGCGGGGCGTCAGTCTTCCTCTATGGAGATGGCCCCCGTCGGGCAGCCGTTGACCGCTTCGCGCAGCCGCTCGCGGAACTCCTCGGGCGGGTTCTCGTTCAGGACGTAGAGGTAGCCGTCGTCCCGCACCTCGAAGACCTCGGGCAGGATGCCCATGCACACGGCGTTGCTGGCACACTCGTCGAAGTCCACGACGACCTTCACGGAAACCTCCTGGTCAGGGCTGGCTTGGTACTGCCGAGCATACCGGCAGGGGTTCTCGCCTCAGGGCCGCGTCGGCGCTGACCACCCACATGGCGAAGAATTGCGAGCCACCACCGTAGGCCTGCCCGAGGGCCCGGCGGGCGTCGGGCACCTGGTGTTCCCCGGCCAGGCCTCGCACCTGCAGGGCGGTCTCGAGGAAGCGGAGCATCCCCGAGGCGCCGATCGGGTTGGACGACAGCACGCCGCCCGAGCAATTCCACGGGATGTCCCCGCCCTCAATCATGGAGGTCGCTCCCGCCTGGGTGAGCTTCCAGCCCTCGCCTTCGGCGCAGAAACCGAGGTTCTCGAGCCACATCGGCTCGTACCAGCTGAAGGGCACGTAGACCTCGGCCATGTCGAAGTCCGACCGCGGGTTCGTGATGCCGGCCTGGCGGTAGAGGTCGGCGGCACAGTCCCGGCCCGCCTGCGGGTTGACCTGGTCCCGGCCGGCGAACATCGTCGGCTCCGAGCGCATGGCCATGCCGTGGATCCAGGCCGGCGGCCGCCCGGTCGACGCCGTGGCGGCACCGGCGGCCTTCTCCGAACCGATGACCATGGCTGCCGCGCCGTCGGAGGACGGGCACGACTCCAGGTAGTGCAGCGGGTCCCACAGCATGATCGACTCCTCCACCATCTGCATGGAGATGTCGGGCAGGTGGAGGTGCGCGTAGGGGTTCTTCAGCGCGTGCAGCCGGTCCTTGACCGCCACCATCATGCCGATGTCACTCGGCGCCCCCGAGCGGTACATGTAGGCCCGGATGATGGGGGCGAAGTACCCGCCGGCGCCGGCGAGCAGCGGCGCCGAGAACGGCTGGGGAACCGAGAGGGCCCACATGGCGTCCGAGTCGCTCTGCTTCTCGAAGGCCACGGTGAGGACGCGCTCGTGGATCCCTGACGCCACGAGGTGCGACGCCACGATCGCGGTCGACCCGCCCACCGAGCCGGCCGTGTGGACACGGAACATCGGCTTGCCCACCGCACCGAGCGCGGGGGCGAGGTAGAGCTCGGGCATCATGACGCCCTCGAACATGTCGGGGGCCTTGCCGACGACGACGGCGTCGATGTCGGCGAACCCGAGCCCGGCGTCCTCCAGGGCCGCCAGCGCGGCCTCGCGCACCAGCCCGGCGATCGACACGTCTTCTCGCTTGGACTTGGCCACGGTCTGGCCCACGCCGATGACTGCGCAGCGCTCCGCCATCACACACCCTCCATGACGCACACCAAGTTCTGCTGCAGGCAGGGTCCCGACGTGGCGTGCGCCACGGCGCGGTCGGCCTGCCCCGACCAGATGGCCCGGGCCGACTCGCCGATGCGGATGAGCCCCGCCGACATCATGGGGTTGGCCGCCAGCGCGCCACCCGAGGGGTTGAGGGCGACACCGTCGCTCAACCCCAACGCGTCGGCCAGGATGATCTCCTGGTGGGCGTAGGGCGCATGCAGCTCGGCGACGTCGACCTTCTTGGTCCCGACGCCGGCCTTCTCCCCGGCCAGCTTCGTCGAGGGCGAGACGCTGAGGTCGCGGGCGCCCACCGAGTGGGTCTCGATCCGATGGTCGATGCCCGTGATGAAGGCCGGCCGCTCGCACAGCTCGTAGGCCCGCTCGCCCGCCGCCAGGACGACGGCCGCGCAGCCGTCGGTCAGCGGCGGTAGCGCATGGCGGCGCAGCGGCGCCACCTCGTAGTCCTCAGCCAGCAGTTCATCCGGCGAGCGGTCGTAGGCGACCTGCGCCTTGGGGTTCGAGAGCGCCGAGCGGCGGGAGCGGCTGGCCACGGCGGCGAAGTCCGCCTCGCTCGCCGTGCCCTTGTCGATCATGGCCTGCGCCTGCAGCGCAGCGAGCGAAGTGGGGTCCGGCCAGAGCGGCGCCAGGTAGTACGGGTCGAGCTGCACCGCCATGATCTCGGAGAGGTCACCCATCGACGATCGTCCGAAGGCGTAGACCAGGGCGGCGTCGATCTCGCCCTCTTGCAGCAGCACCCAGGCCTCGTAGAGCGCCCAGGCACCGTCCATCTCGACGTGCGACTCGGCCCGGGGCGGCCACACACCGACCGCGTCGAGCGCGGCCACGAAGGAGAACGGGCCGCCGATGAGGTAGTCGGTCGAGCCCGAGCAGATGAAACCGACGTCGTCCTTGGTGATGCCGATGTTGCCGAAGACCTCGGCCACGACCGGCATGAGCATCTCGACCTCGTTGTGCGCGTCCTCGCGGCGCACGTTGTCGTACTGGGCGAAGGACACCACGCCGACCGGCCGGCGGCCCGACACGAGCCCGGGAAACTCGCTCACAGGTACTCCTTGTAGGTCTCGTAGTCGGCGTCCGGCTCCCCGGTGGGTCGGAAGTACTTCACCGAGGCCAATGTCGGTCCCCACTCCTCGGGCGGCGCCCACACGGCCTCGACCCGCATGCCCATGCGGATCTCGTCGATCGGGATCTCCTGAATCAGGCCCATGAACGAGAGGTTGGCCCCGTCCAACAGGATCTGGCCACAGATGTAGGGGATCTCGATGGACTGGCCGGCAAAGGGCACGTTGACCACGCAGTAGGTGGTCATGGTGCCGGTGTTGGGCAGCTCGACGATCTCGTCGGTGGGCAGGCCGTCGGTCGGGCACGAGCCGCGCGACGGCACGTAGACCTTCTTGCACTTGGGGCAGCGCTGCCCGATGAACTTGCCCTGTTCGTACCCGTGCAGGTTCTTGCTCATGGCCACGCCGGCCGTGAAATTGAAGTCGAGACGGGTCGTCGCCGCCATCATCGTCACCGGCTCGCGCTCGCTCACGACCCACCTCCGACGGCGACGAAGTGGCTGATGTCCTTCACGTGCCCGACCCGCTCGTCCTCGGGAGCGAACTCGGGCCGGACCCGCATGCCGGTCGAGACCTCGTCGGGGCTCGCCGCGGGCAGCACGTGGAGGAACGAGGTGTCGGCGCCGTCGAAGCGGACCAGCACCCAGGCGAAGGGCTCCTGCAGGGGGTGCTTGGGACGCGGGTGCGCCACCCAGGACCATGTCGTGACCGTGCCCTCGGGACCGACCTCCACTACCCCCGAGGTCTCGTCCCCCGTCTCGGGGTCGTACTCCGTCGGCGGCACGATGACGCGCCCTCCCGTTCCCCGGGTGCCGACGACCTTGCCGTCACGCAACGCCGTGAGAAAGGCCCCCACGACGGGCCCCACGGAGCGCACGTAGGGGTACTCCAGGACGTGGTCGGCGCGGTAGATCACCGCCTCCTCTGCCATGTCACCTCCCCGTGTCCGCGGGCCCCGGCCGGGCCCGACGTGAAACTAGAACAGATTCCAGTTTCGTGCCAGGTCCGTTTAGGTGCAAAGCCCCAGGTCCGGCCCGTCAGGCAGGCTGGACATGTCCACGCCCGCCAGGAGCTGTTCGATAAAGGCGCGGTCGTTGAGGATCGGGACCTCCGACACGAACAGGCGGCCGTAGCGCTCGAAGTACATCATCTGTTTGGCCAGCAGGAACGTGCCCCGGTCGAAGTCGGACATGAGGCCGCCGGACCGGTCGGCCATGCGCCGCACCCTGCGCTGGGTGCGGAGCCTGCGGAGGATCGCCCGCACGCTGCGCCGGTGGGCTTCCACCCCCTGCGCTCTGGCCATCTGCAGCTGAATCTCCTGCATGATGCCGGCCAGGCTGACTTCGCCGAAGGGCCGGGTCAGCGCCGGCTCAATGATGGAGCGGAAGAACGCCGTGAGCTCCTCGTCGGACAATCCGACGGCCACACCGATGGCAGGCCCGTACACATCGGTGATGTGCCTGGTGACCACGGGCCAGGCCGCCTCGTCACCCATGGCGGCCGAGAGCAACGAAATGAAGAAGCGGTGCGTCGAGGGATCGAGCCGGCCCACGATCCCCCAGTCGATGACGCCGATGCGGCCGTCGCGCAACAGCATCATGTTGCCGGCGTGCACGTCGCCGTGGAAGGCACCCCAGCGCACGGTGGTCAGGAAGAAGGCGCGCATGACCTCTTGCACCAGCGGGGTGGGATCGAAGCCGAGGTCGGCGACGCGTGCCAGGTCGTCGATGGGCACACCGTCGAAGAACTCCATCGTCAGCACGTTGCGGCCCGAGAGGTCGAGGTAGGGCTCGGGGACCGCCATCAGCTTCAGGTCGAACTCGCTCTGCAGCCGCCGGAAGTGGACGAGTGAGCGAGCCTCGTTGCGCAGGTCCATCTCCTCGCCGATCTGCACCCGGAAGCCGTCGAGCAGCTGCAGGGTGGAGCCGGCCATCTGGTCCCCGGTCTGGCGGACGAGGATCTCAAGCAGCGGCTGCATGAGGTCGAGGTCGGTGGCGACGACGTGCTCTATCTCCGGCCGCAGCACCTTGACCGCCACGATGCGCCCGTCGCGGAGGCGGGCCCGGTGCACGACGGCGATGGACGCGGTCCCGATCGGGTCGGGTTCGAACTCGGCGAACACCTCGCGCAACGAGAGGCCGAGCTCCTCCTCCACCCGCCGGCGTACGTCGGGGAACGGCACCGGCGGGCCGGTGTCGAGGCAGGCCCGGAACTCGTCGGCCACGTCGTCGCCGAACATGCCGGGCGAGGACGCAATGATCTGGCCGAACTTCATGAAGGTGCCACCGAGGTCCTGGAAGCTCTTGCGCAGCGGTCGGGCGAGCTGGGCCGCCGGCAACGCGCCGTGACGGATGTTCCGCAGCTGGCGGAGGGCCGTGGGGGTGAAGTGGATCGCCACCACCTTGGCGATGGTCCTGCTCCGGCGCATGAGCTCCCGCCCGCTGGGGTCCGGCAGCCGCCGCGGATAGATGCGCGGCACATCCTCGGTCAACGGGCGCGCCGTCGGGAGCCGCTCCCGCGGGGGTGTTGCGCCAACCGGTGCGTCCGCCGCGCCTTGGCTCACGCGATCAGGGTAGGCGAGCCGTCGCCGCGCTCACCCATCCCCCTGGTGACGCCCTACGAGAAGGAACCCTCCAGCGCGGCCAGGGCTCCCTGGTAGGTGTCGCCGAAGATCGGCGCCATCTCGTCGGGGGCGACGTCGTAGGCCCAGATCACCTTGGATCCCTCGCCGTCGGGCTCGACCGAGATCGTCGCCGTGTGGCTCTCGATGGGGACGCCGCCGACGACCGAGTACGTGAGGACGCGGGCCTCCTCGTCTTTGGCCAGGAGCCGCTCGCGGATCTCCATGCCGAACATGCCGATGATGCGATCGTCGCCCTCCATGCGGAACGACTCGAGGCCTGGGAACAACACACCGACCCCGGCGAAGTCGCCCACCTTCTCCCAGACCTGGTCGGGCGTGGCGGCGATCGTCACGTCAACTGCGCCTGCTGCCATTGCGGCCTCCTCGTTCTCTCCGGTTCCCCCACCTGGAGTCGCCGGTACAGTACAGCCGACCCGGTCAGCCCCGCCCGGGCGGCGCCACAGGAGGGAGTCTGGCGATGGAGACCCGCAGGATCGGTTCGCTGGAAGTCAGCGTCGTCGGGCTGGGCTGCAACAACTTCGGCATGCGCATCGGGCGCAAGGAGACGGCGGCCGTGGTGGACGCCGCACTCGATGCCGGCATCAACCTCTTCGACACCGCCGACATCTACGGCGGCTCCAAGAGCGAGACCTACCTGGGCGCCGGGCTGGGCACCCGCCGCGACGACATCGTGCTGGCCACCAAGTTCGGCGGCCCCTACGAAGGGCACGAGGGTGGGGCCTCCCCCGCCTATGTGCGGACGGCCGTCGAGGACAGCCTGAGCCGGCTCGGCACCGATCGCATCGACCTGTACCAGCTCCACTTCCCGGACCAGAAGACCCCGATCGCCGAGACGCTCGGCGTGTTGGGGGAGCTCGTCGACGAGGGCAAGGTCCGCGAGATCGGCTGCTCCAACTTCAGCGCCGCCTTGCTGACCGAGGCCGCCGCGGCCACGCCGGCCGGCCGGCCCGGCTTCGTCAGCGTGCAGAACCAGTACAACATCCTCTACCGCGAGCCCGAGGACGGTGTCCTCGAGTTCTGCGACCGCACCGGCACCGCCTTCCTGCCTTTCTTCCCACTGGCCAGCGGGCTCCTGAGCGGCAAGTACCGCGCCGGCGAGCCGCCGCCCGAGGGCACCCGCCTGGCCGCCATGGGCGACCGCGCCGCCGGCCAGCTGACCGACGAACGGCTCGGCAAGGTGGCCGCACTGGACGAGCTGGCCCGACGCCATGACCACGGCGTGCTTGACCTGGCCTTCGGGTGGCTGCTGGCCCGGCCCGCCGTGGCCTCGGTGATCGCCGGGGCGACCAAGCCCGAACAGGTCGCCGCCAACGTCGCCGGCGGCGGGTGGCGACCCGGCGCCGACGTGCTGGCCGAGGTCGACGCCATCGCGCCCCGCCAATGATCAGGCGGTGATCTCGCGATGGGCCCGCCGTCCCGCCGGTGCCCGCACCGGTGCCAGGCGGACCAGGAGGTTGTAGGTGATCAGTGCGATGGCCACGTGCATGGTCATCAGCACGACCACTGCGTCGGCAGGCTGCCCCTGGTGCCAGATGTAGACGTCGGGTAGGAAGAGCACGAGCGTGACCGCGATGGCCAGACGGAAGAACAGCCAGCGGGGCGCCGAGCTCACGCCGCGACGACGGGCCAGGCGGCGCCGGCGACCACGATCCCGATGACGGTGAGCTTGGCGTAGTCACCGAAACCGAAGTGCACGTAGTCCCTCGTTGCGGGGAACAGCCTCGTCCCGACCGCCACCAGCGCGGCGTCGGCCATCAGCGAGAGCACGATGGAGAGGACGGTCGCGAGCGCCACCCGCCACCACTGGGGTGGACGGTGCGAGGGCGGGAGCTCGATCCGGGCCCAGGCCATGACCCGCCCGGTGACGTCGGGCGCGATCGCCATGGCTCAAGGCTACGGAAGGGCTCGCGACCGGTGGATCATCCGTAGGGCGGAATCGGGGGGGCGCCCTCTCATCCTTTCGGCCCACATCACGTGCCGCTCGACTGCATCACGGCCGCCTCGACGATCTGAATATCGGGCGGCTGAATGGCCAGCGGCCCGCCCGCCACCGGTACCTGCCACACCAGGGAGAGGTAGGGCGTCGGCTGCACGACCGAGCCACTCGGGCAGGGCGGGGAGCCGGTGATGTCGAGGGGCATGGTGCTCGTCGTGGCGCCTGTGCCGCACACGTCGGTGCGGCGGTGCCACTGCACGAGCGCGCCATAGGGCATCGGGACGGTCGTCTCGGTCGAGGGGAGGATGTACATCGCGGCGGCGAGGACCGGCGCGCCCGAGGGCGTCGTCGCGTACACGAGGCCGTCGACGTAGTGAGGATCGAGGGTGCGGCGCGCCGCTGCGTTGGCCGCCACGATGGTCGGGTTCACGTAGTACACGACCGGGTAGTCCGTCGGCGACGCCGGCACGTAGCCCGCGGCGACGGCTTCGGACGGCGTGGCGTAGGCGGACACCGCGGCGCTGGTCGCCTGCACATACTGCTCGGCGCCGATGTCGTCGGCGGCCGTGAGCCGCGCCGCGCAGCCACTCTCGGCCATGTGGATGTCGACCGGCCCGTTGTTCCCGTCCGCCAGCAGCGCCTGGGCCTCGGCCTGCGGGATGGCGGCGCCGGTGTAGTGCCAGTTGGGCTTCGTCGTGTTGAAACCAGCCGCCGCGCTGGCGTCCGCGCCGTTCATGTCCATGCCGTTGGTGCCACCCATGATCATGTAGGGCGTGTTGGCCAGGTCGAGCCCGCTGATCTTGAGCCCGACCTGGTGCGGCACACAGGTGTCGGCGGTGGCCGACTGTGGCGCACTGCCCGACGAGCCGCCGCTGCTGCCGCCCATCGTCATGCCCGCCATGGCGCTGCCGGTCGACTCGGGCGACGCGGGGGGATAGCTGGCGCTCAGGGCCAGCGCCGCACCGAGGGCGGCCACACCGAGGGCGGCCGCCGCCGGGCTCCGCCGCACGATCTCGGCGGCGGGCGAGCGCCAGGCCGCCCGCGACGCGATGAGCGTCGGCACCATGGCGGCCGCCAGCACGATGACCAGCGGCCCGGTGTTCGGATCGGTGTCCGAGCCGCTGAAGACGTTGCCGACGAGACCCTGGCCGGCCATCCACAGCAGGAAGGACGCCAACGCGCCGGCGGCGAGGAACCAGCCGGGACGGCGGGCCACCAGCGGCCCGAAGCCGATGACCACGGAGACCACGGCGAGGATCCAGGCGGTCTCCGTGCCCGTGGTCGAGAACAGGTTGCCCAGGTTGGTGAGGAAGTGGGCGTACCAACCCGGCGCGCCGTCGGCCATGCCCACGATGGCGCTCTGGACCGACGTGGTTGTCCGGTTGTCGGGCAGGACGAACAGCACGGCGGCCAGCGACCAGTACCCGGCCCAGACCGCCAACGGCGTGACGGAGCGACCGATGCCCTGGGCCGCCGCCGACGAGGCCACGCCGACCGGGCCGTCGCTCCCCTCGGCCTGGCGCCGGGGCTCCCGGGGCCAGGCCATGAGGCCCAACAGCCCGTACATCAGCACCGACCCGGGCGCGCCGGTCAGCGCGGTCGCGGTGCCGGTGAGGATCATGCCGAGTCCCTCGCCGATGACCCAGACGCCGAGGACCCAGACGAACGACACGGCGAGGGCGGGGCGCACCGTGCGCCGGAACAACAGGCCGACTCCGATGAAGAGCTGGATCAGCGCGAAGAACGTGTTCCACACCGCGATGTCGGGTGACACGAAGGTCCCGATGTGCGTGATGAAGTCGCCGAGGACGAAGGGTTGCCCGCTGGCGTTGGCCAGGATGTTGTCGTCGACGAAACCCCGGCCGAACATGAAGGGCTGGAACTGCAAGGCCGCATCGAGGATCCACAACAGGCCGAGCACCACCTGGAGCACACGCTGCGAGCGCACTGCGAGCGGGAAACGGCTCGCCCTCGCCGCCTCCGTGTCCTGCGTACCCGCGTCGTCGTCCATGCCCAGTCCTACGCTACCGGCGCCCTCCGGGATGCCGACGTCAGGCAAGCAGGGCGATGTCCGGCAGCCCTCACGGAGGGATCAGGCGTCGGCCACCGCCGCCACCAGCTTCTGCAGGGTGTCCTTGGCGTCCCCGAAGAGCATGGTCGTCTTGGGGTCGTAGAGCAGGTCGTTGTCGATGCCGGCGAAGCCGGGGCGCATGGAGCGCTTGAGGAAGACGATGTTCTCGGCCTCGTCGGCGTGGATGATCGGCATGCCGTAGATCGGGCTGCCCGGCGTCGACTTGGCGGCCGGGTTGACGGTGTCGTTGGCCCCGACCACCAGCGCCACGTCGGCGGTGGCCAGCTCCGGGTTGGCCTCGTCCATCTCCTTGAGCTCGTCGTAGGGCACGTTGGCCTCGGCCAGCAGCACGTTCATGTGCCCAGGCATGCGTCCCGCCACCGGGTGGATGGCGAAGAACGTCTCCACCCCCCGCGCCTTCAGCGCGTCGGCCAGCTCGCGCGCCGTGTGCTGGGCCTGGGCCACCGCCAGGCCGTAGCCCGGGATGATGACGACCTTGCGCGCGTAGGCCAGCAGCACGCCCACGTCCTCGGGCGTCCCGGCCCGCACCGGGCGCGCCGCGTCGCCCTCCTCGCCGCCGGTGGCCGTGATCACCGCGCCGAACGCGCTGAAGAGGATGTTGGGCAGCGAGCGGCCCATGGCCGAGCTCATGAGCCGGGTCAGGATGATGCCCGAAGCGCCGACCAGCGTCCCCGCCACGATCAGCAGGTCGTTGTCCAGCACGAAGCCCGACGCGGCCACGGCCAGTCCGGTGAACGAGTTGAGCAGCGAGATCAACACCGGCACGTCCGCGCCCCCGATCGGCAGGACGAAGATCACGCCCAGGACGAGGGCCAGTCCCAGGATGATCCAGACGTAGACGATGCTCCCCGTCACGAGCGCCAGGACGATCATCACCGCAATGGCGACGCCGACCAGCGCGTTGATCACCTGCTGGCCTGGGTAGGTGATCGGCCGCCCGGTGATCAACTCCTGCAGCTTGATGAACGCGATCGCGCTCCCCGAGAAGGACACCGACCCGATGAGCACGCCGAGCAGCACCTCGGCGGTGACGTAGACAGCCGGTTGGAGCCCGAGCGAGTGCAGGTGCAGCAACTCGACAATCGAGATCAGCGCGGCGGCGCCCCCGCCCACACCGTTGAAGATGGCCACCAGCTGTGGCATCGCGGTCATCTTGACGAAGCGCGCCACCGGCACCGCGATGGCCGCGCCGAGCACCATCGCGATGATCGCCAGCACGAGGTTCTTGCCCGAGTGCCGCAGCGTCGGCAGGGTGAACGTCATCACGATGGCAAGGGTGGCCGCCGCCGCGCCGACCCAGTTGCCCAGCCGGGCGTGGCGGGGCGAACTCAGGCCCTTGAGGGCGACGATGAAGCCGGCGATGGCGATGAGGTACGCCAGGTCGCGCGCGGTCGTCAGCGTGAAGGACACGGCCAGCATCAGGCGGCGGTCCCCGGGGACGAACCCGGCTCAGCGGGGCCGGCGTCCTCCGCCTTGGCCGCCTGCTCCCTGGCCCGGTCGCTCGGACGTGCCTTGAACATCTGGAGCATGCGATCGGTCACCACGAACCCGCCCACCACGTTGAGGGTGGCCAGGAACACGGCGAGGAAGCCCAGCACGACCTCGGCCGTGCCGTGGGCCTCGCCCATGATCGTGAGCGCGCCGACCAGCACGATGCCGTGGATGGCGTTGGAACCCGACATCAGCGGGGTGTGCAGGATGCTCGGCACCTTCGAGACGACCTCGACCCCGACGAACGCCGCCAGCACGAAGATGGTCAGGTAGGCGACGATGCCCGTGGTCGACCCGCCCGTCGCGGTCGGGGCCGATTGCAACATGTGGGCGATCACGATTGCGCTCCTCCTGTCCCGCCGCCCAGCAGCTCGACCGCCGCCGGCGCCATCGGGCTGCCGTCGCGCAGCACGCACATGCCGGTCACGATCTCGTCATCCCAGTCGGGGGCCAGCGTGCCCTCGGGGCCCATGAGCCCGAGCACGTTGGCCACGTTGCGCGCGAACAGGAAGCTGGCGTGGGTCGGCATGCCGGACGGCGGGTTGGCCATGCCCACGATGTGGACACCCTGGTGCTCGACCACCGCCCCGGCCTGGGTCAATTCGCAGTTTCCGCCCTGGTCCGCGGCCATGTCGACCACCACCGCGCCCTCCGCCATCCCCTCGACCATGGACGCCGTGAGCAGCACGGGCGCCTTGCGGCCCGGCACGGCCGCGGTGGTGATGACGACGTCGGAGCGCCCGACCTCTTCGGCCAGCGCGGCCCGCTGGCGGTCGAGCTCCTCGGGGGTGAGCTCGCGGGCGTAGCCACCCGTCCCCTCGGCCGAGACACCGGTGTCGAGAAAGGTGGCGCCCAGGCTCTCGGCCTCCTCCTTGGCCGCCGCCCGCACGTCGTAGGCCTTGACCACCGCGCCCAGGCGCCGGGCGGTGGCGATCGACTGCAGTCCCGCGACGCCGACACCCATCACGAGCACCTTGGCCGGGGGGACGGTCCCGGCCGCCGTCATGAACATGGGGAAGAACTTGGCCAGGTGCTCGGCCGCCGTCAGGCCGGCCCGATAGCCCGACACCGTCGCCTGCGAACTGAGGGCGTCCATGCCCTGGGCCCGGCTGATGCGGGGCAGCAGGTCGAGGCTGAAGACGGTGGCCTTCTTGGCGGCCAGCGCACGCAAGGCCTCCTCCGACTGCCCAACGCCGAAGAAACTCAGGTGGGCGGCGCCCTGCGGCAGGCCGGCCACCTCGCCGGCGCTCGGCGCGTTCACCCGCACGACCAGCCCTGCAGCCGACAGGGTCTCCTCGGCGCCGGATGCCACCGAGGCACCGGCCTCCCGGTAGGCGGCGTCGGAGAATGCGGCCTCGGTGCCGGCGCCGGACTGCACCCAGACCTCCCAGCCCGTGCCGACCAGCTTCTTGACCACGTCAGGCACGAGGGCCACACGGCGCTCTCCGGGACGGGTCTCCGTGGGGACCGCCAATTTCACGGTCGCTCTGTCTAGCAGCTGGGGCCGGGTCGGCCCCTATTCCCCCTGTACCGCACCCAGGTACGGCGGCGGCTCCCCACCGCCGTGCACGACCAGATTGGCGCCCGAAACATAGGAGGCGGCCGCACTGGAGAGGAACAGGCAGGCCTCGGCGACGTCGGCCGGGGTGCCCATCCGCTCGAGCGGAACGGTGGCCGCTGCCCGCGCCATGCCCTCGGGCCCGCCGTAGAAGTCGTCGCCGGCCCCGGTGTCGAGCAGCCCGCCCGTGACGCAGTTCACCCGCACCAGGGGGGCCCACTCGACGGCCAGCGTCGCCGTAAGGTTGATCAGGCCGGCCTTGGACGCGCCGTAGGCAGACGCGCCAGGCGATGCGCGCATGCCCGACACGCTGGCCACGTTGACGATGCAGCCACCGTCCTCCTGCACCGCCATCACCTTGTGGGCCGACTGGGCGCACCACAGCGGAGCCAGAAGGTTCAGGTTCACGATCGCCTCCACGAAGCGGGGCGACGCGTCGGCCGCCAGTACGTGGGGAGAACCGCCGGCGTTGTTGACGAGCACGTCGAGCCGGCCGAAGTGCTCGACCGCCTTGGCCACGACCCGTTCGGCGTCAGGTGGCTTGCGCACGTCCGCCGTCACGAACAGCGCACCGGGAACCTCGGCCTCGTGTCGTCCGCACGCGACGACGTGCGCCCCGGCGTCGACGAACGCGGCCACGATCCCGGCCCCGACACCCGCGAGCCACCCGTCACCACGACCACGCGCTCGCTGAAGTCGAAGACGGGCTGCGTCACCGGGCAAACCCTACGGCACCGCCCGGACGGGTGGGCCGGCCCGCCGCGGTCGGTCCGCGTTGGCCCGGCCGGGCACGCTGGCCTAAGTTCCCACCGGCTGGCTGACGCGTCGTCAGGGCCGTGACCGAGGAGATTCCGGCGTCCATGCCAATCGAAGTGGTCCAGGAGCACCACGGGATCGCGGAGGTGGTCATCGACCACCCCCCGGTCAACGCGCTCGACGTGGCGGGCTGGTTCGAGCTCACCGACGCCTTGAGCGCGGCGGGCCGGGTGCCCGACAACCGGGTCGTGGTCCTGCGGGCGACCGGGCGCGGCTTCTGTGCCGGGGTCGACATCAAGGAGATCAACGCCAAGGGGGACGAGGCGCTCGTCGGGGTGAACCGGGGCTGCGCCGCCGCCTTCGCCGCCGTCTACGACTGCGAGGTGCCCGTCATCGCCGCCGTGCAGGGCTTCTGCCTCGGGGGCGGGATCGGCCTGGCCGGCAACGCCGACATGGTGGTCGCGTCGGACGATGCCACCTTCGGGCTGCCCGAGGTCGACCGTGGCGCGCTCGGCGCCGCCACCCACCTGGCCCGACTGGTCCCCCAGCACGCCATGCGCAAGATGGTCTACACCGCCAAAGCGATCACCGCCGCCGAGCTGGCCGCCTACGGCTCGGTCGCCGCGGTCGTTCCGCCGGACCGCCTCCGATCCGCCGCGCTCGAGCTGGCTGCCGACATCGCGGCCAAGAGCCCGACCATCATCCGGCGGGCCAAGGAGTCGCTCAACGGGATCGATCCCGTCGACGTGAAACGCAGCTACCGCTTCGAGCAGGGGTTCACCTACGAGCTCCACGTGCGGGGCGTGGCCGACGAGCAGCGGGCCGCCTTCGTCGAGAAGCGCGACGCCGACACCTCGACGTGAGGGTCTGATGGCCGACAAGCGCACCACCGTCGAGGACATCGTCGGCGAGCTCCGCTCCGGCATGACGATCGGGATCGGCGGCTGGGGCTCGCGCCGCAAGCCCATGGCCGTCGTGCGCGCCATCTGCCGCTCGGACCTCACCGACCTCACCGTCGTCGCCTACGGGGGGCCCGACGTGGGCCTGCTCTGCGCGACCGGCAAGGTGCGCAAGGTGGTGTGCGGGTTCGTGACGCTCGACTCCATCGCGCTCGATCCGCACTGGCGGGCCGCCCGCCAGCACGGCCGGGTCGAGGTGACAGAGGTGGACGAGGGGATGTTCTTCCTCGGCCTCCAGGCGGCGTCGTGGCGCGTCCCCTTCCTCCCCACCCGGGCCGGCCTGGGCTCCGACGTCCTCACCATCAACCCGGACCTGCGGCTCGTGCGCTCCCCCTACGGGCAGGGCAGCCCGTACCTGCACGATGCCGCCGATGCGGACGTCGAGCTGGTCGCCATGCCGGCCCTGCACCTCGATGCGGCCATCGTCCACACCAACCGGGCCGACCGCGCCGGCAACGGTCAGGTTCTGAGCCCCGACGCGTTCTTCGACCCGCTGTTCCTCGGCGCCGCCGAGCGCCGCTTCCTGACCACCGAGCGCATCGTCGAGAACGGCACGCTGGCCGCCGAGGACCTCCCGCTCTCGTCCGTGCCCATCCACCGCATGCTCACCGACGGTGTCGCCGAGGCGCGGGGCGGTGCCCACTTCACCGCCAACCCGCCCGACTACGGCCGCGACGAAGAGTTCCAGAAGGAGTACGCCACCGCGGCCGGCGATCCCGCCGAGTGGGAGGCCTTCGCCAACCGCTACGTCCTGGTCGCCGAGGACGAGTACCAGGCCCGCATCGCGGCAGCGGCTGGCCCGATGAGTGCGCCGGTGGCCGACCACGGCGTGACCCGGGCGGAGTTCTGCATCGTCGCCTGCGCCGACGCCTGGCGCGGTGCCGGCGAGGTCATGGCCAGCCCCTTCGGCACGATCCCCTCGCTGGGAGCCCGGCTGGCCAAGCTCACCTTCGCACCCGACCTCGTCCTCACCGACGGCGAGGCGGCGCTGATGGTGGGTGCTCCCCCCATCGCCACGCCGCCCGCCCAGCTCGTGCGAGAGGCGGCCATGACCTACCGCAGCGTGTTCGACGTGGTGTGGTCGGGCCGGCGCCACATCATGATGATGGCGAGCCAGATCGACCGCTCGGGCAACCAGAACATCTCGGCCATCGGTCCGCACAACCGGCCCAAGGTGCAGCTCGTCGGCGTCCGCGGCGCTCCCGGCAACTCCGTCAACCACCCCACGAGCTACTGGGTGCCCGACCACAGCGTGCGCACGTTCGTGGAGCAGGTCGACGTGGTGAGCGGTGTCGGCTACGCCCGCGCCAGCGCGGCAGGTCCCGGGGCCACCCACTTTCACGACATTCGCCGCGTGGTCTCCAACCTCGGTGTCTTCGACTTCGAGACGCCGGAGCGCACCATGCGGCTGCGCTCCCACCACCCCGGCGTGACGGTCGACGACATCGTGGCGGCCACCGGCTTCGCGCTCTCCGTCGCCGACGACGTGGCCGAGACCCGCCTGCCCACGCCGGAGGAGCTCGACATCGTGCGCGTCGTTCTCGACCCCGGCTCGCTGCGCGACCGCGAGGTGCGGAGCTGACCACGGGCGCCGGAGCACCGCTGCACCCGGCGCTGCACACCGCGCTGTGCGAACGGCTCGGTGTGCGCTACCCCCTGGTGCAGACCGGCATGGGCTGGGTGGCCGGACCGCGCCTGGTCGCCGCCACGGGCGAGGCGGGCGGCCTCGGCATCCTGGCCTCGGCCACCATGACACTCAATGAGCTTGCCCGGGCGATCGCCGACGTGCGGGGCCGGACCGCGGCCCCCTTCGGCGTCAACCTGCGCACCGACGCGGCCGACGTCAACGAGCGCATCGAGCTGATGATCGAGACCGGCGCCCGGGTGGCCAGCTTCGCTCAGGCGCCCAACCCGGCGCTGGTGGCGCGCTGCAAGGAGGCGGGCCTCTTCGTCATGCCGACGGTCGGCGCCCGGCGCCACGCCGAGAAGGTCGCCGAGTGGGGGGTCGACGCCGTCATCGCCCAGGGTGCCGAGGGGGGTGGGCACACCGGCAGCGTCCCCACCACGCTGCTGCTCCCCCAGGTCGTCGAGGCCGTGGGCGACCGTGTCCTGGTCCTGGGCGCCGGCGGGTTCTTCAGCGGGCGGGGCCTCGTGGCCGCCCTGGCCTACGGTGCCGCCGGGGTCGCCATGGGGACCCGCTTCCTTCTCTCCGCCGAGAGTCGCGTGCCCGGCGCCGTCAAGGAGCTCTACCTCGGTACGGCGGTGACGGGCACCGTGGTGACGACCAAGGTGGACGGCGCCCCCCAGCGGGTCGTGCACACCGATCTGGTCGACCACCTGGAGTCGCAGTCATGGCTGCGGGCGCTGCCGCGCGCCCTGCGCAGCGCCTACCGCTTCCGACAGGAGACCGGCGCCACTGTCTCCTCGCTGCTGCGCGAAGGGCGCGCCATGAAAGAGGGCAACGAGCTCACCTGGACACAGGTCGTCATGGCGGCCAACGCGCCGGTCATGACGAAGGCCGCGCTGGTCGAGGGGCGCACGGACGTCGGCGTGCTGCCCACGGGTCAGGTGGTCGGCGTGATCGACTCACTGCCGACGGTCGCCGACATCATCGGCGCCGTCATAGCCGAAGCGGACGGGGTGCTGCGGGGGTGGAGCGCCTAGGCGCCGTTGTCACTGCCGACGGTGGCGTTGCCCTGCGCCACCCGGCGCAACAGGTTGGACACCCGTTGGTGCGTCACACCGAAGAGGTGAGCGATGCTCGGGATGCTCTGCCCCTCGGCGCGCAGGGCGACGACGAGCGAACGGCGCAGGTAGCCACTGGCCTCGGACTGCCGGCGCAGGATCGTGCTCACCAGCTGTACCGTCCCCGGCTCGTCCTCGTCCCCGAGGATCGCCTTCCACTCTCGCCCGTTCTGCCGGGCGAGCCGTACCTCCGCGATGCGCTTGGATAGCAGGCGCTCGCTCTCGGCGTTCTCCCGCAGCACGGACTCCAGCTCGTCGAGCGCGTTCAGCACTTCGTCGGACCCGGCCCCGCTCCGGTGGTCAGTGTGATCCGGCATTGAGATTTCTGCTCCTCTTGGCTGCGCCTCATCTTGGCGCAACTCGGTCGCATCTGTGGCCAACATCAAGTGGATCCTCCAATCACAACGTCGTCCGCTCCGACCCTGATTCAGACGACCCACTCGTCCACCAGCCTAAGCAGGCGACGGCCGTGTGTGACGTCAGCGCAGGCAATACCCCGAACGGCCCGGTTCACACACGATGCCGCCCGGTCGACCCGAAATCACCGGCTACCAGGGTCTAGCGGCTGAGGAGAACCGAGGACCCGTGCCCGAACAAGCCCTGGTTTGCCGTGACGGCCACCGTGGCCCCCTCCACCTGGTGCCCGCTGGCGGTGCCCCGGAGCTGCCACACGCACTCGCACACCTGGGCGATCGCCTGGGCCGGGATGGCCTCACCGAAGCACGACAGGCCACCCGAGGGGTTGACCGGAATCCGGCCACCCAGGGCGGTGGCACCGTCACGGAGCAACTTCTCCGCCTCGCCCTCGCCGCACAGTCCGATGTCCTCGTACCAGTCGAGCTCCAACGCGGACGAAAGGTCGTAGACCTCGGCCAGGCCGACGTCCTCGGGGCCGATGCCGGCCTCGGCGTAGGCCGCGGTGGCGATGGAGGGACGGAAGCCCGCCGCATTCGACCCGTCGTCTCCCCCGGTACTCGCGGCGGAGTCCGTCGAGAAGTTGGGCATCTCAATGACCGTGTTGGGGAACGTGGGGGTGACGGTCGACACGGCGTCGATGACCACGAGCGGCGCCGCAACGCCGGCGTGACGCCTCGCAAACTCCATGGACGAGAGGACGAGGGCCGCCCCGCCGTCGGAGGTGGCGCAGATCTCGAGCAGGCGCAGAGGGTCGGCGACCATGGGAGAGGCCAGCACCTCGTCGACCGTGACTTCCTTGCGGTAGCGGGCGTAGGGGTTGGCGAGCCCGTGCGCGCGCGTTCTTCACCTTGACCTGTGCGAAGTCCTCTTCGGTCGCGCCGAAGCGGTCCATGCGGCGGCGCGCGTACAGCGCGAAGTACGCGGGGTTCGTCGCGCCCATGAGGTGGAAGCGCAGCCAGTCGGGGTCGTCCTTGCGGTCGCCGCCCACCGGGGCGAAGAACCCCTTCGGCGTGGTGTCCGCGCCGACCACCAGTGCCACGTCGCACAGCCCGGCCAGGATCTGCGCCCGGGCGTTGGCGATGGCGACGGCCCCCGAGGCGCAGGCGGCGTAGACGCTGGACACCCTCGCACCGGTCCACCCGAGTGCCTGGGCGAAGGTCGCGCCCGACACGAAGCCCGGGTACCCGTTGCGGATGGTGTCGGCCCCCGAGACGAACTGCATGTCGCGCCACCCCAGGCCCGCGTCACTCAGCGCGTCGCGCGCCGCTGCGAGCCCGTACTCGACGAAAGGACGCCCCCACTTCCCCCACTCGTGCATGCCGGCGCCGAGCACCGCCACCTTCTTGTCGCCGGCCACGGTCAGCCCTCCCAACCCGGCGTCAGCGCGCCGGCTCCCATGGACACCGGACGCCACTTCCACACCAGGTAGTCACGGCCGTCCTCGGAGTACAGCGTGTCAACGACCAGCTCGACCTCGTCGCCCACGTGCAGGTCGTCGACCGTCACGCCGCCCACGAGCTGCCCCATGACCACCAGCTTCTCGGCGGCCAGCTCCACCGCCGCCAGGCAGAACGGGACGTAGGGATCGGCCGCCACGTAGGGGGGAGGGGGCTGGTAGCGGGCGTCGGTGTAGGACCAGATGCGGCCCCGCCGCGACAGCTCGACCGTCTCGAAGGAGGTGGAGTCACAGTCCGGGTTGCGGCAGTAGCCCCTCTCGGCCGGGAAGGCGAACGTCCCGCACCTCTCGCAGCGCGACCCCAGCAGCGCCGGGGCCGCACCGTCGTCGCCCGTCGAGAACCAGCCCTCGACCGCGGGCACCCGGGTCGGGCCGGCCATCAGCCGAGCCGCTCGATGATCGTGGCGTTCGCCTGCCCGCCGCCCTCGCACATCGTCTGAAGTCCGTAGCGGGCGCCGGTGCGCTCCATCTCGTTGAGCAGCGTGGCCATGAGGCGGGCGCCCGAGCACCCGGTCGGGTGACCGATGGCGATGGCGCCACCGTTCGGGTTCACCCGCGCCATGTCGGGGTGGAACTCGCGCTCCCAGGCGAGCACCACCGACGCGAACGCCTCGTTGATCTCGACCAGGTCGATGTCCTCCAGCGAGAGCTTTGCCTTGGCCAGCACGAGCTCGGTGGCCGGGATGGGCGCCGTCAACATGATCTGGGGGTCGTTGGCCGCGACGGCGAACGTGTGGAAGCGCGCCCGGGGGCGCAGGCCCAGCGACGACGCCCGCTCCTCGCTCATGATCAGCACGGCCGCCGCACCGTCGGAGATCTGCGACGACGTCCCCGCCGTCACGGTCCCCGTCTCGGAGAACGCCGGCGACAGCGCGGCCAGTTTCTCGAGCGAGGTGTCCCGGCGTATGCCCTCGTCGGCGGTGAGCAACCCGCTCACCTCGCCCGCTCCCGGCACGTCGGGGTGGACCCGCGCCTCGAGCGGCACGATCTCATTGGCGAAGCGGCCCTCGTCGGTGGCCCGCGCCGCCCGCCGGTGCGATTCGAGCGCGAACTCGTCCATCTGCTGGCGCGACACCTTCCAGCGCCGGGCGATCTCCTCCGCGCACTCACCCTGGTGGATCAGCTCGAAGCGCTCCGTGTAGAGGGGCCCGTAGGCCTCGCCAGGCCCCGGCTCGGTCGTCGATCCGATGGGCACCCGGCTCATCGACTCGATGCCCGCCCCGATGGCGACGTCCATGGCGCCCGCCACGACGGCCTGGGCGGCGAAGTGGATGGCCTGCTGGGCCGAGCCGCACTGGCGGTCGACGGTGGTCCCGGGGACCGACTCGGGGAACCCCGCCGCCAGGGCGGCGTTGCGGGCGATGTTCATCGCCTGCTCCCCCACGGTCATGGTGCATCCCATGACCACGTCCTCGATCAGGGCGGGATCGAGGTCGTTGCGGGCCAGGAGGGCGGCCAGCGGCTGCGCGGCCAGGTCGGTGGCGTGCCAACCCGACAGGCGCCCCCCGCGGCGGCCGACCGGGGTGCGCACGGCGTCGATAATCACGGCGTTGGGCATAAGGGGGTCAATTCTGACCCCGAATCAGATCCGGTGCCAGACGCGGGGTCCATGGGCCCCCGAGGCCACCTTGGCAACGCCGAGGCCGCTGTGCCAGATTCGCAGCGCCCTATGGACCTGACCTTCAGCCCCGAGCACGAGGCCTTCCGCCGCGAGGCCCGGGCCTGGCTGGCCGCGCACGTCCCTTCCGACCCCCTCCCGTCGCTCGATACGGCGGAAGGTTTCGAGGCCCACCGGGCCTGGGAGCGCACCATGTTCGAGGACCGCTGGTCTGTGGTCAGCTGGCCCACGGAATACGGCGGGCGGGATGTCGGGATCTTCGAGTGGCTCGTGTTCGAGGAGGAGTACTACCGCGCCCGCGCCCCACGCGGGTGAGCCAGAACGGCATCTTCCTGCTCGCCCCCACCATGCTCGAGTACGGGACGGAGGCCCAGAAGGCGCGCTACCTCCCGCCCATGGCGTCCGGCGACGAGATCTGGTGCCAGGGTTGGTCGGAGCCCGACGCCGGCAGCGACCTGGCCGGCATCCGCTCGCGGGCGGCGCGCGACGCGGCGGGCGACGGCTGGGTCCTCAACGGCCAGAAGACCTGGGCCAGCCGCGGCGCGTTCGCCGAGTGGTGCTTCGGCATCTTCCGCACCGACCCCGAGGCCGAGCGCCACCGCGGGCTCACCTACTTCCTCGTGGCCATGGACTCGCCCGGGGTGACCGTACGCCCCATCCCCCAGATCGACGGCGAGACGGGCTTCGCCGAGATCTTCTTCGACAACGTGGAGGTGCCCGAGGACCAGGTGCTGGGCGAGGTCGGCGCCGGCTGGTCGGTCGCCATGGCGACCGCCGGCTCCGAGCGCGGTCTCTCGCTGCGCAGCCCGGCGCGCTACACCGAGGCAGCCGACCGCCTCCTCCAGCTCTTTCACCAACGCGGCGGCCCGGCCTCGTCCGCCGACGCGGTGGCGCAAGCCCACATGGATGCCGAGGCGTACAAGCTGCACACCTACTGGACGGCGTCCCGGGTGGCCCGTGGCCATGCCGTGGGGCCTGAGGCCAGCTGCAACAAGATCTTCTGGTCCGAGACGGACGTCGCCATCTACACCACCGCGCTCGACCTGCTGGGTCCCGAGGCCGAGCTGCTCGAGGCGGGGGCGCCCGGCGAGTGGCTCGACGGCTACCTCTTCTCGCTGGCCGGGCCCATCTACGCCGGGACCAACGAGATCCAGCGCAACGTGGTGGCCGAGCGCCTGCTCGGGCTCCCGCGGGGCTGAGCGGGACGCGCCGTGGACTTCGCGTTCACCGACGAGCAGGACGCACTGCGCGCGGGCGTGCGCACGGTGCTCGACACCGAGTGCACCACCGACGCGCTGCGCGCCTTCGAACTGGCCGACCAGGCCGGGCGGGCCGAACAGAGCCGGAACCGCTGGGCGGTGCTGGCCGAGCTCGGCGCGCCGGCGCTCGTCGTGCCCGAGGCGTCCGGTGGGCTCGGCCTGAGCGACGTGGACCTGGTGGGGGTGCTCGAGGAGGCGGGCCGGGCCGGCCTGCCCGAACCGTTGCTCGAGACGGCGGCGCTCGCCGCACCCACCCTGGCCGCGCTGCTCCCCGAGCCCGCCGCTGCGTCCGCCCTCGCCGCGCTGGTCGAGGACGATGTCAGCTTCGCCGTCGGTGGCATCGACGTGACCCCCCGCGGGATCGTGTCGCCCACCGAGGTGTCGGCCGACGGCCGGCTGCGCACGCCACGCGTCGTGGGCGGACGCGACGCCGCCATCTTGTTGCTGGCCTGCCGCGACGCGGAGTCGGGCTGGCAGCTGCACGCGGTGCCTGCCGCGTCGTGCACCATGGACGTCACCCCGGCGCTCAGCTCGTCCCGCGACCTCGCGACGGTGCACTGGCCCCTCGCCTCCGACACGCTGCTGGCCTACGGCGTCGCCGCCGAGGCCGCGGCGGCGCTGCTGGCCGACCGCGCCGCTGCCGGCAGCGCGGCCCTGCTCGTCGGGTTGGCCGACCGCATGCTCTCCATGGCCGCCGCCTACGCCAAGGAACGCCACCAGTTCGGCAAGCCGATCGGCAGCTTTCAGGCCGTCAAGCACCTGCTGGCCAACGCGCGGGTCGCGCTGGAGTTCGCCCGTCCCGCCACCTACCGCGCCGCCTGGTCGCTGGCCACCGCCCAGCCCACGCTGTCGCACGACGCGTCCATGGCCAAGGCCATGTCCTCCGACGCCGCCGACCTGGCGGCGCGGGTGGCGCTGCAGGTGCACGGCGCCATCGGCTACACGTGGGAATGCGACCTCCACCTGTTCTTGAAGCAGACCTGGGCGCTGTCGCGGGCCTGGGGCGACGCCGCCACGCACCGCCGACTCGTCCTGGCCCAGGTGCGGAGCGGCTGAATCAGGTGTGCTCGCTCCGTGGTCGATCCGGCTGACGGTCCTCGAGGGTCTTCACCCGTTGGCGCAGTGCGCTCACTTCACTGAGCAGCGCGCCGACCAGCTCGTCATTCGTCAACTCGTAGGTCTTGCCGTTCTCCCACTCGTCCCAGTCGAAGACCACAGGTTCGGCCATTGGCCAACGATACGCACCACTCGACGCCGGACGCCGAAATGGCCATGTCCGATTCCCGCCAGTAATCGTCACCACGGCGTGCCACGCTGGCACCCGTGATCGAAGACCCGGACCGCTGCTACCAGGCGGCACAGGGCAAGGACGCCCGCTTCGACGGCTGGTTCTTCTGCGCCGTCACGTCGACCGGGATCTACTGCCGGCCGAGCTGCCCGGCCCGCACACCCAAGCGCGAGAACATGCGCTTCTACCCGACCGCGGCCGCCGCGCAGCAGGCCGGGTTCCGCGCCTGCCTGCGCTGTCGCCCCGATGCCACGCCGGGCTCGCCCGAGTGGAACGTCCGGGCCGACGTCGTCGCCCGCGCCATGCGCCTGATCCGCGACGGGGTCGTCGACCGCGAGGGCGTCGAGGGTCTGGCCGGCCGCCTCGGCTACAGCACACGCCAGCTGAATCGCCTCATCACCGCCGAGGTGGGGACGGGTCCGCTCGCGCTGGCCCGGGCCCAGCGCAGCCAGACGGCCCGCATCCTGCTCGAAACGACGGACCTCCCCGTCGCCCACGTCGCGTTTGCCGCCGGCTTCTCCAGCGTGCGCCAGTGCAACGACACGGTGCGACAGGTCTTCGCCGACACGCCGAGCGGGCTGCGGGTCCGGGCGGCGCGGACGGCCCAGGGCCGCCGGAACCGCCGGGAGCCCGCCACCCACGCCATCCGGCTCCGTCTTGCCTGCCGGCGGCCCTTCAACCCGGCGTCGGTGCTCGACTTCCTGGGCCTGCGCGCCCTGCCGGGCGTCGAGGCGCTCGATGGTTCGCTGTACAGCCGCAGCCTGCGCCTGCCCCACGGGCACGGCATCGTGATGCTCAGTGCGCCGGAAGCCGACGGCCCCGACGGGCCCGCCTACGTGGACGGCGAGCTCGTGCTCTCGGACCTGCGCGACCTGCACACCGCGGTGGCGCGCTGCCGTCAGCTGTTGGACCTCGATGCCGACCCGGTGGCGGTGTGGGAGGCCCTGGGCGCCGACGTGCACCTCGGTCCGGTGGTCCGGCGCGACCCGGGGCGGCGCGTCCCCGGCGCAGCCGAAGGTTTCGAGCTGGCCGTACGGGCCGTGATCGGCCAGCAGGTCTCGGTGCCGGGAGCCCGCACCGTCGCCGGCCGGCTGGTGCTGGCGGCCGGCGACCCGCTGCCCGAGCCCGCAGGCGCCATCACCCACCTGTTCCCCACCCCGGCGGCCCTCATCGAGCTGGCCGGGCGCGAACCGGGGGTGTTCGCCATGCCGGCCGGACGCCGGCGGGCCCTGGTCGCGCTGGCCGAGGCGGTCGAGTGCGGCGACGTGGTGATCGACCCGGGAGCGGACCCGCTCGAGCTGCGCCACTCGCTGGTCCGTCTCCCGGGCATCGGGCCCTGGACGGCCGAGTACGTGGCCATGCGCGCGCTGCGCGACCCGGACGCGTTCATGCCCACCGACCTCGGCATCCGCCGGGGCGCGCGGGCGATCGGCCTGCCCGACGACCCGGCGCGCCTCGTGGCCCACACCGAGTCCTGGCGGCCGTGGCGCAGTTACGCCATGGCGCACCTGTGGTCGCTCCCCGCCACCGCCGCGGCCGCCGAGATCCCCACCCCACCGATGAAAGGACGTGCAGCATGAACACCACTCCCACCGCGACCGCCACCATGCCTCTCGACACCCCGATCGGGCGCCTCGTGCTCGAGTGCGACGGCGACGTGCTGGTCGGCGTCTGGCTGCCCACGGAGCGGCGACACGGGCGCCGCGATGTCGACGACGTCCCGCCCGTCCTCAAGGAGACGGCGAGCCAGCTCGAGGCGTACTTCGCCGGTGAGCGCACCGAGTTCGACGTCGCCATGGAGCTCGACGGCACCCCCTTCCAGCAGGAGGTCTGGTCCGAGCTGACGCGCATCGGCTACGGCGAGACCATCAGCTACGGCGAGCTGGCCCGCCGGGTCGGGCGGCCCAACGGGCCCCGTGCCGTCGGCCAGGCCAACGGCCGCAATCCCATCCCGATCATCGTGCCCTGCCACCGCGTGCTGGCCAGCAACGGGATCGGCGGCTACGGCGGCGGGCTGAAGGTCAAGCGCGCCCTGCTCGCGCTCGAGGGTGTGACAGCCTGATGGCGCAGCCCCGGCAGCGCGTAAGGTGCGCCGGTGGAAACCGCCCAGAGTGTGCACGACGCGTTCGATCTGACGGGCCGGGTGGCCCTGGTCACCGGAGCCGGCAGCGGCATCGGGCGCACGACGGCCGAGGTGCTGTCCGCCGCCGGCGCCACCGTCGTCTGCGCGGACATCAACGCTGCGACGGCGGCCGAGACGGCGGGTGCCATCCTGGGCCAGGGCGGGCGGGCGGAAAGCGCGGAGCTCGACGTGGCCGCACGCGGTGCCGCCGCCACCCTCGTCGGTCAGATCACGGCGCGCCACGGCGGGCTGCACGTGATGTGCAACATCGCGGGGATCATGATCGACAGCTCCATCATCGACCTCGATCCCGACGAGTTCGACCGCATCCTGTCGGTCAACCTCAAGGGCGTCCTGTACGGATGCCAGGCCGCCGGGAGGGTCATGGTGGCGCAGCGCGGCGGCTCCATCATCAACATGGCGTCGGCGGCGGTGCTGGTGCCCTCACCGGGCATCGGGCCCTACGCCATCTGCAAGGCCGGCGTCGCCCAGCTGACGAAGTCGATGGCGGTCGAGGTCGGCGAGCACGGCGTGCGGGTCAACACGGTGGCGCCAGGCTTCATCCCGACCAACATGACAGCGCGCTACTACACCAACCCCGACGGCACGGTGGACGAGGCCGGCAAGGCCGCCGCGCTGGCGCCCATGGCGCGCTTCGCACCGATGCGCCGGGTCGGGGAGACCTGGGACATCGCCTACTGCGTGCTGTATCTCGCCTCCGACGCCAGCAGTTTCGTGACCGGACAATTGCTGAGCCCCAACGGCGGCGTGGCCATGCACCATTGAGGTCGGCGCCCTCGTGAGGTCGGCCACTCCTGAGTTCGGCGGACCGCTACGACAGGCGCACCAGATCGAACTGGCCGGTCGTGGTGTCGGACACCACGACGGCGGGGCCGGGGCCCAGGAAGGTCACCGCGGCGCCGACCCCCACCGGATCGCTCACGGCGCCCTGCGGATTGATGCGCAGCACGCACGACGCCGGGGATGGGGGCGACGCCTGCGGGCACGCCGCGCTGTCGCCGGCCGCCTCGAGCACCAGCGGCCCCGCCGCGGAGTCCACGACGCTGCTCGTCACGGAGCCGCTGTAGGACCCCAGCACGCGGAGGGTCGACGTGTCGTAGGTGGTGTACTGGGCATCGAGACCCTGGCCCGCCGGTTCGCTGACCCACACCGCGCCGCCGGCGACGACGTCGACGTACTGCACGCCACCACCGAGGCCGTTGGGCGTGTCGGCGAGCACCGGACCGGTGGCGCTCACGCCGTTCGGGTGCAGCACGGCCAGGTGGTGGTCGGTGCTCTCGTAGTAGACGGAGCCGTCCGACGCGACGGCGGCGCCGAGCCCGCGCACGAGCAGGTGCGGCCTGGCCGACGAGGAGGGATCGATGCGGTACACGCTGACCGTGTCGTGCTGGGTGACGGAGAGGAAGACGGCGCCACCGGCGGCCGCCAGGGCGACCAGGTCGGCGTCGGAACTGTTGGCCGCGCTGATGCTCGGCATGGTCCACTGCCCGTCCTGGTTGCCGCTGGCCCGGCTGTAGGCGAACACGTCGGCGTAGGTCGCCGCGTAGAAGTTGGTGCCGTCGGCCGCCAGCGCGGCGATGCCGGTCGGCAGGTGCTCGGCGATGGCGGCCGGGCCGTTGCCGTCGACGACCCAGGCGACGGAGGGCGACGGGTTGGTGGGGTCCTGCGGCGCGGCGAAGACGGCGCCGTCGGGGCTCTCGGCGGCGGTGACGCGGTCGGCCGAGAAGGGGAGAGCGATCGGTGACCCCGGCTGCAACGGCCCCGACGCGGACACCGGCGCCAGCGTGGAGGCCGGCGTGGCGGTCGTCGTCGTCGTCGACGATGCGGCCGACGAGGTTCCGGGGTGCCGTGGGGCCGTGGTGCCGGCGGTCGACGTCGACGGCCCGGAGCCGCACGCAGCCAGCAGCAGTGCGGCCGTCGCCGCGGCCGCCGCTCCCAATCCCGATTGCAGGCGCCGGCCAGGTTCTGCGCGCATCGGGGCCAGTATGGCGTCGCCGGGCGGCGGGTACCGTGCGCCCATGACCACGACCCGCGACATCACCTACGAAGCCGACGGCCGCACCATGATCGGCACCCTCGCTCTGCCCGACGGCTCCGACCAGCGTCCCGGCGTCCTGGTCTGCCACGAGGGTCCCGGACTCGACGATCACGCGAGGGCCCGGGCCGTCCGGCTCGCCGACGAGCTCGGCTACGTCGCTTTCGCCCTCGACTACCACGGCGGGGGCAAGCCGATCACCGACCGCGAGCAGATGATGACCCGGATCGGTGAGTTGCGGGCCGACCCGCCGCGCGCCTGGGCCATCGGCACCGCCGGCCTCGACGTCCTGCGCGCCGAGCGGCGCGCCGACAGCGAGCGCCTGGCCGCCATCGGCTACTGCTTCGGGGGGACCTTGTCGCTCGAGCTGGCGCGCGGCGGGGCCGACCTCAAGGCCGTCGTGGGCTTCCATTCCGGCCTCTCCACGGCACACCCCGAGGACGCCCGCCACATCACCGGCAAGGTCCTGGCCCTGATCGGAGCCGACGACCCGATCGTGAACAACGACGAGCGGCGCGCCTTCGAGGAGGAGATGCGGGCCGGCGGGGTCGACTGGCAACTGGTCGTCTACGGCGGGGCGGTGCACTCCTTCACGAATCAGCGCGCCACCCAGGTCGACATCCCAGGCATCGCCTACGACGAGGCGACCGACCGCCGCTCCTGGCAAGCGATGCTCGACCTCTTCTCCGAGGTGTTCGGATGAACAGCGGCCCGGCTCGTTTCTGACGCCCCGTCAGGTGCGGGCTACGCTCGATGCCCATGCCTGAGCCCCTGCCGATGATCATCTCGGTCGACGATCACGTGGTCGAGCCGCCCACCGTGTGGCAGGACCGCCTCCCCTCCAAGTACGCCGAGGTCGGGCCCCGCATCGTGCGCGCGCCGATGCCCGAGGTGGAGTTCCGCGGCGGGTCGCTCAAGGTGAAGCCGGGATCGGCGGGCGTGCCGGTCGACTGGTGGTACTACGAGGACCTCAAGCGGCCGCTGCTGCGCGTCGACTCCGCCGTCGGCGTGCCGCGCGACGAGGTGACCATGAAGGGCGTCACCTACGAGGACATGCGGCCGGGCTCCTACGAGGTCAAGCCCCGGCTCGACGACATGGACGCCAACCACATTGAGGCCGCGCTCTGCTTCCCCACCTTCCCCCGCTTCTGCGGCCAGACCTTCACCGAGGCCGAGGACAAGGAGCTGGGCCTCCTCTGCGTCAAGGCCTACAACGACTGGATGGTCGAGGAGTGGTGCGGTGACTCGGGCGGCCGGCTCATCCCGCTCTGCCTCATTCCGCTGTGGGACGCGGAGTTGGCGGCGGCGGAGGTGCGGCGCAACGCCGAGCGCGGCGTACGCGCCGTCTGCTTCAGCGAGATCCCGCCCTTCCTCGGCCTGCCCAGCGTGCACGATCCCGACCACTACTGGGACCCCTTCTTCCGGGCCTGCAGCGAGACGCAGACCATCGTGAACATGCACATCGGCAGCTCGTCGAAGATGCCGTCGACGTCGGCCGACGCACCGCCGGCGGTGGGGTCGACGCTGACCCATACCAACGCCACCTTCTCCCTCGTCGACTTCCTCTTCAGCGGTGTCTTCGTGCGCCTCCCCGAGCTCAAGGTGGCCTACTCGGAGGGGCAGATCGGGTGGATCCCCTACATCCTCGAACGGGCCGACCGGGTGTGGGAGGACAACCGCGGCTGGGGCGGCGTGGCCGACATCGTGCCGGAGAAGCCGTCGAGCTACTTCAAGGACCACGTGTGGGGTTGCTTCTTCGACGACGCACACGGGCTGCGGTCGGTGGACGAGATCGGGGAGGACAACATCACCTACGAGTCGGACTACCCGCACTCGGACTCGACCTGGCCCCGCACCCGGGAGATCGCCGAGGAGCAGATGGCGGACCTCACCGATGCGCAACGCCGCAAGATCGTGCGCGGCAACGCGATCAAGCTGTTCGGGCTCGACTTCGTCGCCTGATCCTCTACCACGGTCGCGCCTGACGCATGGACCTCCGCTACACCGCGCCGGAGCAGGCCTTCCGCCGGGAGCTGCGCGACTGGTTGGCCGCCACGCTGCCCGGCGTGGGGGACGCCCCGCCGCCGGACGACTGGCCGGCCCGGCGTGCCTACGACCTGGGCTGGCAGCGCCTCCTCTTCGAGGCGGGTTACGCCGGCGTGGACTGGCCGGCCGAGGGAGGCGGGCGCGGCTCCTCACCGGTCGAGCAGCTGATCTTCAAGGAGGAGTGTGAGCGGGCCGGCGCACCCTACGTGGGGGTGAACTTCGTCGGGCTGCTGCACGCCGGACCCACCATCATCGCCGAGGGGACGGCGGCGCAGAAGGAGCGCTACCTCCCCGGCATCCTGCGCGGCCAGGAGGTGTGGTGCCAGGGGTTCAGCGAGCCCGACGCCGGCAGCGACCTGGCCTCGCTGCGCACGCGGGCTGTGCGCGACGGCGACCACTACGTGGTGAGCGGCTCGAAGATCTGGACGTCGCACGCCGAGGTGGCCAACTTCTGCGAGCTGCTGGTGCGCACAGGCGAGGACCGCAACCGCGGCATCACCTGGCTGATCATGCCCATGGACGCGCCCGGCATAGAGATCCGGCCGCTCCGCACCATCGCGGGGACCACGGAATTCGCCGAGCTCTTCCTCAACGAGGTGCGGGTCCCGGTGACCAACCGCGTCGGCGAGGAGAACGACGGCTGGCGCGTCACCATGGTCACGCTGTCCTTCGAGCGGGGCACGGCCTTCGTGGGCGAGCTCCTCGAGTGCATTCGGCTCCTGGGCGAGCTGGCCCGGGTCGCCGAGCGCCTCGGCGCGCTGCACGACGCCGGCGTGGCCCGCCGCTTCGGCCACCTGGTGGCCGCCTTCGACGCCCTGTGGGCGCTGACCAAGCGCAACGTCTCGGAAGCGGCCAAGACCGGGGTCCCCGGGGTCGGTGGATCGGTCTTCAAGCTCTCCTTCTCCGAGCACGCGCAGGCCCTGGGCGACCTGGCCATGGAGATCCTGGACCGGGCCGGGCTGTCGGCCGACCCGCTGGACGGACCCGACGGCGCGCCCCTCGGGAACGCCGAGCAGCTCGCCGCGTGGTTCAAGTCGATCTCGCTCACCATCGCCGCCGGCACCTCGCAGGTGCAGCGCAACATCGTGGCGGAACGCATCCTCGGACTGCCGAAGGCCCGCCGCTGATGGACTTCCGCGTCGGCGAGGACCAACGCGAGCTGGCCGAGGCGATCCGGGCCATGGTCGCCGGGCGGCTGCCGCTCGAGCACCTGCGCGCCCGGGAGGGTGATGCACGCGCCATTGGCGTTGACGACTGGGCGGCGCTGGGCGAGACCGGCGTGTTCGCCCTGACGCTGCCCGAGCCCGCGGGCACCGGCCTCTCCATGGCCGAGGCCGTCGTCGTCTTCGAGGAGCTCGGGCGCGCGCTGGTGCCGGGGCCGTTGGTGGGCACGTTCCTGGCGGCACGAGCCGGGCTCGTCGCGGGCGCCGCCGAGGGGCGGGCTCAGGTCGGCGTCCACTGCGCCGGAGCGGGGCCGGTCCTGGTCGAGCACCTGGGGTCGCTCGACGCGTTGCTCGTCTTCGCTGCGGATGGCGGCGGGGCCGCGCGGCTGCTCGCTCCCGCCCCGACCGCCGACGCGGTCCGCGTGGACGGGGCGCTCGACCCCCTGACGCCACTGTGGCGCATCGATGCGTTGCCCGCGGGCGAGCCTCTGCGGGGCGACGACGGGTCGCTGTGGCGCGACGGCGCGCTGCTCACGGCGGCGCTGCAGGTCGGACACGCCGCCGAGACGTTGGACCTCGCCGTGGCCTACGCCAAGGAGCGCCAGCAGTTCGGCACGCCCATCGGCAGCTTCCAGGCCATCAAGCACCTGTGCGCCGACATGCTCGTGCGCGCCGAGGTGGCCCGCGCTGCGGTGCACGCCGCCGGTTGCCTCGCCGACGCACCCGACGTCGTCGACGCGGAGGCAGCCGCGGCCGGATGCACGCCCGGGCAGCTGGTGGACCGCTCCGTCGGGGGCGCCAAGCTGCTGGCCGACGAGGCCGCGCTGGGCAACGCCCGGTCGGCCATTCAGGTCCACGGCGGCATGGGCTTCACCTGGGAGGTGTCGCTGCACCTGCACCTCAAGCGGGCACGCGTGCGCTCGACCACATTCGGCACCGCGGCCGAGCACGCCGCCGCCCTGGCGGTGTACGCCGGAACGACCACGTGAAGAACCCCCCCTGATCGGAGTCCAGCCCATGACCGACCCGTCCCTGCTTCCCGCCGACGTCGTGCGCGCCGTCCCCGAGGGGGAGGTCGTCTACGGCATGCAGCTCCCCATTCAGTCCCAGTCCACGCTCTACGTGGCCGACTGGGAGAAAGAGGCCGGTCCGGCCGAGCTGGCCCGGATCGCCCGGGTCGCCGACGAGGTGGGCTTCTTCTACCTCGGCGTGTGCGACCACACGGCCATCCCGCGCCGCCTGGCCGACGCCATGGGCACCATCTGGTACGACACGACCGCCACGCTGGGGTGGCTCGCTGCGGTGACGACGCACACCCACCTGCTCTCCCACGTGCTGATCCTCGCCCAGCGCCACCCGCTGCGGGCGGCCAAGGAGCTGTCGACGATCGATCGGCTGTCGGGCGGACGCCTCATCGTCGGCGTCGGCGCCGGCCACGTGCCCGAGGAGTACGAGCTCTTGACGGGAGACTTCGCCGCACGCGGTCGCCACACCGACGAGGCCGTGTCCGCGCTGGCCCGCGCCTTCACCGACGAGTTCCCCGTCCTGCCGGGACCGCGCTTTCCCGCCCGGGACATGGGGAGCGCGCCGCGCCCGGTGCGCCAGCCCCGCCCGCCGATCTGGATCGGCGGCTCCTCGCCGGCGGCCATCCGCCGCACGGCCGCCTTCGGGGACGGCTGGCTGCCCCAGGGCACGCGCCGGCGGGACCTCCCGGGCCAGATCGCGCGGCTGCGCGAGCTGCGGGACGAGCTGCGCGGCGGGGCGCCCATCGACATCGGGACCATCGTGGAGCCCATCTTCTTGACGTCGGGTGGCTCGGGCTGGGACTTTCCCGCCTGGGTCCTCTCCGGCGGCGCCGACGAGGTGGCCTCGTCGCTGCGCGAGCTCGTCGACATGGGCGTCAACCACCTGCAGGTGCGATTCATGGCCCGCCATGCGGAGGAATTCTGCGAGCAGACGGCCCGGTTCGGCGTCGAGGTGGGGCCCCTGCTGAACCGCTGAGCGGGCCGCGGCCATAGGCTTGGTGGCGATGTCGTCCTTCTCTTACGCAGTGGGGGCGTTGATCCTCATCCTGGTGTTGTTGCGCCAGGTCAGGGTCCGGCCCGTCCCGCGGGTCTTCCAACCCCGCCTCCCGGTGGTCCTCGGGGTCATCGGCCTCTTCGAGATGTTCTCCTACGCGGGCAACCACCACGTCTCGTCCACCGCCTGGCTCTGGGTGGCGGGCACCCTCGTCGTCGGCGCCCTCGGGTTCGGTGTCCTGCGCGGCCTCTCCATGCGGGTCTGGAAGGGCAACGGCTGGGTGCTCCGCCAGGGCAACGCCATCACGATGGCGCTCTGGCTGGTGTCCCTGCTGGTGCACTTCGCCGGCGATGCCGAACAGAGCCACGCCGGGGCGGCCGGGCTCGAGGGGGCGAGCTTCCTCTTGTACCTGGGCGTGACGCTGTGCATGCAGTACTACGTGATCTACCGGCGCGCCCTCCCGCTGTGGGCGCAGCTCGGGCCCGACGCGGGCCGGCCGCTGCGGGTGCAGTTCACCCAGGCGCCGGGCGCCTTCTTCGCCACCTTCGGCTCGGGCACTGCGACGGGCCCGGCCGGCTGGGGATCGCCCGGCGCGGGCCATGACGATGACATCATCGACGCCGAGGTCGTAGAAGACGACGACCACGGACCTCCCGAGCTGCACGCCCCGCGCTGATCGCTCCCTACACTCGGCGGCCGTGACCTCGCCCCGAAGCTTCAGCCAGCGGCCCTACGTCGGCCCGCCGGGCTCCACCGAGCTGCTGCTGGTCCGTCACGGCGCGTCGGCCGACTCCCTCGAGGGCGAGACCTTCGAGCTCATCGAGGGACAAGGCGACCCGCCGCTCTCCGAAGCGGGACGGCACCAGGCCGAGCAGGTCGGGCTGCGGCTGGCCCTCGAGCCGTTCGACGCGCTCTACGTGAGCACGCTGCAACGCACGGCCCAGACGGCTGCGCCCCTGGTCGCGCGCTGCGGCCTCACCCCGGTGGTCGACGCCGACCTGCGCGAGGTGTTCCTCGGGGAGTGGGAAGGAGGCCTCCTGCGCCAGAAGGCGGTGGACCGCGACCCCCTCTTCGAGCAGGTGATGGCCGAGGAGCGCTGGGACCTGGTGCCCGGAGCCGAGCCGCGCCAGGTGTTCGGCGGACGGTTGCGCGCCGCGGTCGAGCGCATCGCGGCCGCCCACCCCGGTGGACGCGTCGTCGTCTTCAGCCACGGTGCGGCCATCGGCGAGATACTGGCCCAGGCCACCCGGTCGGCCCCCTTCGCCTTCGTCGGGCCCGACAACGCGTCGATCTCACGGATCGTCGTCTCGCCCGAGCGCTGGATCGTCCGTGGCTACAACGACACCGCGCACCTGGCCGGCTGACGGCCATGGCGCGCATCGTCATCGTCCACGGGGCCTTCAACGAGCTGTGGGGCCCCAACGAGCTCAAGGCCCGCTGGCTGCCGGCGGTGCGCGACGGGCTGTGGCATCACGGGGTCCACGTCGAAGCAGACGATGTCGACGTCTGCTTCTACGGCGACCTCTTCCGGCACCATCCCGGGAGCATCGAGGACCGCCAGCTGCTGGAGTCCCGCGCCGGCGTGGCCGACCTGCTGACGGAAATGGGCGGGGACTCCATCGCGGCGCTGTGCGAGGCGGCCGGCGAGGCGACGTTCGACCGCACGGTCGACCTGGCGAACCAGATGATGAACGAGCCCGGTCTGCAGGACCGGCTGCAGGAGCGTATCGAGGCGGAGATTGCCGACGACACCCGGGTGCTGGTGGCGCACTCGTTGGGAACGGTCCTGTCCTACAACGCGCTGGCCGGTCATGACGATTGGCCCGTCCACACCTTCGTCACGCTCGGATCACCGCTCGCCGTGCCGGTGCTGTTCAACAGCCTCACGCCGGCGCCCGTCGACGGCCAGGGGGCCTGGCCGGGCTCGGTCGAGCGCTGGGTGAACGTGCGGGCCGTCGGCGACAAGGCGGCCGGACTGTCGCTCGTGGGGAAGTTCGGCCCGCGGGTCGAGGAGCACTTCATCGACAACGGGCACCGCGCCCACGCCCCCGAGCCGTACCTCAACTGCATCGCGACCGGCTCCGCCATCGCCGAGGCGCTCGGCTAATCCCCGTCCCCGGCACCACACACGTTGTCGCGCGCCCAGACGGCCCGAACACGGAACAGCTGCGAGGTGCGAATGCTGGCGGTCGATCACCAGGGGAACCATGGGTCACGCCGACCGTGACGGCGACGGGGCGCCCGGCGCGTCACACTCTCGACATGAGCTCGGGGGCGAAGCGCAAGCAGCGCAAGGCGAAGGCGAAGCTGCCGCCGGTACCCCGTTACGTCCGCTACAGCGGCGGGGGCAGGCGGTACTGGCGTCTGGGTGGCCCGCTCACCAAGGACCACGAGGCCGAGGCGAAGGCGGCGCAGGCCGCAAAGCCCCCGGGCCGGCTGGGCCGCCTGGTGCTGCGTGTGCTCGGCGGAGGCAGAGCGCCTCCGTCGCGTTGAAGGTGCGCGATGGGCGTTCGGGCCGTGCCCCGGTCACCGGGACGGATCAGGCGCGGCCTCCGGTCGAGCCCGACGGGCGCAGCTCGGCGATCACCGCCGGCTTGGGGGCGTGGAGGGCCGACTCGATCACCTCGGTGATCTCGGAGCCCACCAGCTCGTCCCGCCCGAGCAGGGCGTCACGCAGGGCCTCGACGACCTGCGGGTGGGTGGAGACGATGGCCTTGGCCGCGTCGCAGCTCCCCATCAACAGCGTGTCGAGCTCGGCCCGGGCGGCCTTGTCGCCCAGCACCTTGTCGACCAGGCTGCCTTCGAGGTAGCCGTTGCCGGCGGCGGCCACCGAGATGAGGGACGTCCCCATGCCACAGGCGCCGATCATCTGCGCCCCGATGGCGGTGGCGGCGGCCAGGTCCGAGGCCGGACCGGTCGACACCTCGTCGAACCAGTGCTCCTCGGCCACCATGCCGCCCATGGCGATCTGCAGCAGCGCGTGCAGCTCCTCGCTGCTCTTGGTGAAGCGCTCCTCGGTGTCGGAATGCTGCAGCAGGCCGAGCGAGTCGCGCCGCTTCACGATGGACAACACGTCGAGCTGGCGGGTCTGGCCGACGAAGTAGGCCACCGTGGCGTGGCCGGCCTCGTGGGTGGCCACGCGGTCGCGCTCGTTCGGTGTGTAGATGGTCTCGTCGGTGACCCCGAGCTCGACGAGCATCTTGGCCTCGGCCACGTCGGCCATCGTCATGGCGCCGCGGCCGTGGGTCAGTGCGATGACAAGCGCCTCGTCCATCAGCCGCTCCAGAGCCGCCGGGGAGTACCCGAACGTCATGCCGGCGACGATGTCGACCGCCCCGTGCTCGTCGAGGTCGGCGGCGTGCGCCTTCTTGCCCAGGTAGTAGGCGACGATGTCGGCCCGGGCGCGGCGCCCCGGCAGCCCGAAGTAGATGGTGCGGTCGAACCGGCCCGGGCGGATGAGCGCCGGGTCGAGGTCGTCCTTGCGGTTGGTTGCCCCCACCACCAGCACGTTGGCCGGCACCACGGCCGGCTTGTGCAACTTGCCGCCGGCGGGGAGGTAGCGGTTGAGCAGGTCGATCCAGGCCCAGGCCACGCGCTGGCCCCGGGTCGGGGTGTCGAAGGACTGCAGCTGCACGAGCAGCTCGTTGACCACGCCGGACACGCCCTCGGTCCCGCCGCTGCCGCCCATGCCGCGCCGGGTGGCGCCGATGGCGTCGATCTCCTCGATGAAGCCGATGGCGCCGCCTTCCTTGCGGGCGTGCTTGCGCAGCTGCTTGAAGAAGGACCGGATCTTGCGGTTGGTCTGGCCGTAGTACATCGACTGGAAGGCCGAGGCGGACACGAACAGGAAGGGGACGTTGGCCTCCTTGGCCATGGCCTTGGCGACGAAGGTCTTGCCGGTTCCGGGTGGCCCCTCGAAGAGCACGCCGCGCCGGGCGGACCCGCCCATAGCGTCGCGGAAGGTCTGGTGGGCGAGGAACAGGTTGATGGAGCGCACCACCTCGGCCTTGATGGGGTCGATGCCCACGAGGTCCTCGAGGCCCACCTGGGTCTCGCCGGGCCGGATGAGCGTGTGCGGCGACCGCCCGGCGGCGAGGAGGGGGGCCAGCATGACCGCCCCCAGCATGCAGACGATGAGGACGATGGGGAGTGCGGTGCCGAGCCCGTGCGGCAGGTGGACGGTGGGGAAGATGCCGCGCCCGCTGATCCGGCGGATGACGACCCAGCCGAGGGCGAGTGCGGCGACGGCCACCAGGCGGCGGACCCGGGCGATGCGGCGGCGCTCACGGGCCTGGGCCACGTCGGCGCTGCCGAGGATGGTGTCACCCACGATCCCCGAGATCGATTGCCTGGCGGTGGCCGCGGCCTCGTCGCCGGGACGTGGGGGGGCAGGGACCCTATCGGTCGGCCGACTCATGGACCACTCCGTTCACTCCCCCGAGGACGTTTTCCGAAATTCCTCTTTAGAGAATCCCACAGGTCCTACGACCTTGCGAAGTGACAAAAGTCATAAATGATCAAATTGTCCCCCTCGGGGCCCCAGGATGACCTCAGGAGGCGGGGTCCCGCACCCATTGGGGCAGGTAGACGTCGGTGCCGTCCGGCCGTGGGCGGGGGGTGAAGACCACCCGGACCGGCTCGCCGATGGCGATGGTGGCGGGATCGACCCCGTTGATGTCGCCGCCGGGGCCGGTGACCAGGTTGCCCACCATGCGCAGGCTGGGCTTCTCGGCCAGGGTGACCGTCACCACGGGGAAGGGCACGTAGGGCGCATAGGCCGGGAGAACCGGGGGGTGGACCACCACGAAGGACCAGATAGTCCCCCGGCCCGACACGGCCCGCCACGAGCGCTCGGTCGACTGGCACGCCGGGCACATGACCCGGGGCGGGAAGCGCAGTGTCCCGCAGGAGCCGCACGCCTGCATCCGCAGCTCCCCGGCGGCCGTGCCCTCCCAGAAGCCCTCGGACTCCTCGTCGCCCAGCGGCAGGAGGAAGCCCTCACCGGGGGGTGGGGCGGTGGCCGTCATGCGGCCAGTCTCACCGCCCGGAGGGCGCGAGCGCCAGACATCGCTGCGCTGCGGCTTTGGCGGAGCGTTGCCCGGGCGGGTTGAATGTGACGCGCCGTCAGATCGGCTGGCGGCACCCGAGTGGGGAGCACACATGGCCGAGACCACCCAGCGCAACGAGCACCAGCTCCTCATCGGAGGCAAGTGGGTCGACGCGTCGGCGGGGACCTACGAGATCGTCAACCCCGCCACCGAGGAGATCGTCGGGCTCGCCCCCAACGCCAGCGCGGACGACGCGTTGGCCGCGGCGGCGGCGGCCAAGGAGGCCCAGCCGGGGTGGGCGGCCTGGTCGGTGGAGGAGCGGAGCGCCCTGATGCGCGAGGCGGCGGCGGCCATCCGGGCCAAGTCCGCGGAACTGCTGCCGCTGGTGATCGCCGAGACGGGGGCGACGGCGACCGTCGGCTCCCGCATGCAGGTGCCCGTGGCGGCGGACCGTTTCGAGCGCTACGCCCGCGACCCCCGTGCGGTGCTCCAGACACCGCTGCTGCCCCAGCCGGCGCAGGCGACGCCGCTGGCCCCCGGCGGGATCATCGGCGGCATGGTCAACCGCCCGCCGCTCGGCGTGGTGGCCTGCATCACGTCGTACAACTTCCCCATGGTCAACATGGCGGGCAAGGTCGCCCCCGCGCTGGCGGCAGGGAACACCGTCGTGGTGAAGCCGGCGCCACAGGACCCGCTGGCCATCGTGGAGCTCGTCCGCATCCTCAACGACGTCGGGTTCCCGCCCGGTGTCGTGAACCTGGTGAACGGCAACGGTCCGGCCTCCTCCGCTGCGCTGGTGGATTCCGACGAGGTGGACGGCGTCAGCTTCACGGGCTCGACCCAGGTCGGTGTCACCATCGCCGAGAAGGCGGCGCGCACCATGAAGCGCACGCTGCTCGAGCTCGGCGGGAAGGGCGCCTGTGTCGTCCTCGAGGACGCGGACGTGAAGGGGGCCATCGGCTGCATCGGCTCCACCTGGTCCTTCCACTCCGGGCAGATCTGCACCGCGCCGACGCGGGCGGTGGTGCACCGCAGCCTGTTCGACCAGGTGCGCGACGGCCTGGTGCAGATGGCGGGCTACCTCAAGGTGGGCGATCCGACCGACACCGCCACCATCATCGGGCCGGTGATCTCGGCGGCGCAGCGGGGCCGGATCGAGGCGCACATCGCATCGGCCGTCGAGGACGGCGGCGAGATCGTCCTCGGCGGCGAACGCCCGGCCGACCTGCCGACCGGCTTCTACGTGGCGCCGACGCTCATCACCGGCGACAACACCATGCGGGTGGCCCGCGAGGAGATCTTCGGGCCGGTGATCACGATGATCCCCTTCGACGACGAGGAGGAGGGCATCGCCATCGCCAACGACACCGAATTCGGGCTCTACGACTACGTGTTCTCCAAGGACGGCGCCCGGGCGCTGCGCGTCGCCAAGCGCCTGCAGGCCGGGCACGTGGGCGTCAACACGGCACAGCGCAACCACGACGCGCCGTTCGGCGGGTTCAAGATGTCGGGTGTCGGGCGCGACGGGGGCGACTACGGCCTGCTCGCGTACACCGAGCCGCAGGCCATCATCTGGGGCTCGTAGGGCGGGGACCTCAGGGCGCGCCGCCGATGAAGCGCGCCGAGAAGGCCGCCATCGCATCGAGGACCTCGACCGTGCGGCGCCAGGGCGACACGATGAGGCGGTCGACGCCGGCGTCGGCCCACGCCGCCACGTCGTCCTCGCTGGCGCACTCGCCGCCGACGGTGACCTCGAAGGGCCGGTCGAGCCGGCCGGCCTCCTCGCGGTGGTCCCCGATGACGGCCGCCGCCGCGGCGGCGGAGTCCGGGGTGTGGGTCATGCCGATCCAGCCGTCGCCGAGCACACCCGCCCGGCGGAGCGCCGGTGCCGACTCGCCGCCGATGAGGATGGGGATGGGCTGCTGCACCGGCTTGGGCTCGAAGGCCACCTCGGCGAAGGGGAAGCACGGCCCGTCGTTGGCCACGGTCTGCTCCGTCCAGAGCCGCCGGCACACCTCGATGGCCTCGTTCAGCCGGGCCCCCCGGGTGGCGGGGTCGATGCCGAGGGCCCGCCACTCCTCCTCCAGCCAGCCGGCGCCGGCGCCGATGACGGCGCGGCCGCCCGAGACCCAGTCCAGCGTGGCAAAGGCCCGGGCGGTCACGAAGGGGTGGCGCAGGCCGAGCAGGTAGACGTAGGTGCCGAGCCGGAGTGTGGTGGTGCGGGCGGCGACGAACGAGAGGAACGAAGCGGGATCGAAGAGCTGTGTCGTCGGTGGCACCGGTGGGTGGATGGCCCCGGCGTGGGGTGAGCCGCTCATGGCGACGGGCAGCACCAGGTGCTCGGGCAGCCAGGCGGACTCGAAGCCGAGCCGGTCGGCCGCCTCGGCGGCCTCGGCCCACAGCCGCGGGTGCATGCGCCCGAAGGTGACGGCGAACTTCACGCTGATCTCCCCGGCACGGCGGCCAAGTTACCGGGCGCCGCTTCGCCGCACACCGTCCCGTTCTCGTGGGCTAAGAACGGCGGTGTGGCCACGTTCCCCCACACGCCGATGCCCGAGCACGGCCTCCCACGCGACGAGGTCATGCAGCGGCTGCTGACCATGAAGCAGGACGACCAGGACTGGCGGGGCGGCCGCGTTTTCAGCCTGGTGTACTCGGCCGGCGACGACGTCCACGAGCTGCTGTCCGACGCGCTCGCGCTCTACAGCGCCGAGAACGGGCTCAACGTGCTGGCCTTCCCGAGCATCGGTGTCATGCAGCACGACATCGTCTCCAACACCGCGTCGCTGCTCGGCGCCGACCACCCTGCTGCGGGCGGCGCCGTCGAGGGGTACCTGACCTCGGGCGGAACCGAGAGCCTGCTGCAGGCCGTCAAGACGGCGCGCGATGTCGGGCGCGCCCGTGGCATGGCACGGCCGCGGGTCGTGGCGGCCGAGAGCGCGCACGCGGCCTTCACCAAGGCGGCCGACTACTTCGACGTCGAGCTGATCCGCGTCCCGGTGGACGCCGACTTCCGGGTCCGCGCCGGCGCGCTGGCCGACGCCTGCACCGACGAGACGATCATGGTGGTCGGCTCCGCACCCACCTACCCCCACGGGGTGATCGACCCCATCGCCGACATCGCCGCGCTGGCGCTGGAGCGCGGCATCCTCTGCCACGTCGACACGTGCATGGGCGGCTTCCTCCTTCCCTTCCTGCACGAGCTCGGCCGCCTGGACGAGCCGTTCGACTTCCGGGTGCCGGGCGTCACCTCCATGTCGGCCGACGTGCACAAGTACGGCTACGCGTCGAAGGGTGTCTCGGTGATCCTGTACCGCACGCACGAGCTGGCCCGCCTGCAGCTGTTCGTGACCACCGACTGGCTGGGCGGCTTCTACGCCTCGACGGCCATGGCCGGGACCCGGCCGGCGGGCCCGGTCGCCGCGGCCTGGGCCGCCATGATGCACATCGGCCACGAGGGGTACCGCGAGCTCACCCGCCGGACGCACGACGCGGCGCGTGCGCTGCGGGCCGGGATCGAATCCATCGACGCCCTGGCGGTGCGCGGTGACCCGCCGGCGACGGTGCTGGCCTTCGGTGCCCGCGATCCCGACGCCCTCGACATCTTCGCGGTGGGCGAGCGGCTCGCCGCGGACGGCTGGTATCTCGACCGGCAGAACCGGCCCGACTCGCTCCACGCCACGGTCCACGCCGGCAGCGTTGGCACCGTGCCCGCGCTCGTGACCGACCTCCGGCGGGCCGTCAGGGGTGTCGGGAGGAGACGGGCCGCGTCACGCGACACGACCTACGGGCAGGGTTAGCCGGGCTCCATGGCGATCTCGTCGACGAAGCACCACACCCAGTCCTCGCCGGGCTGGAAGGACTGCACGAGCGGGTGACCCGACGCGTGGAAGTGCTTGGTGGCGTGCTTGTTGGGCGACGAGTCGCAGCAGTTCACCTCTCCGCACGACAGGCACAGGCGCAGGTGCACCCAGGTGCCGCCGACCTTCATGCACTCGCCGCACCCCGCGGGCGTCTGCGGCTCCACGTCGGCGATCTGGTCCAGATGGGTGCACTCGGCCATGGTCTCCTCCGCTCCTTCCCTAGGACGTCGTCATGCCGCCGTCGACCGGGAGCGCGGCCCCGGTGACGCCCCCCGATGTCGGGCCGCACAACCACGCGATCAACGCCGCCGGCTCCGCCGGCTCGAGCAGGCGCTCCACCAGCTGGTGGGCGGCGAACTCCTCGGGTGAGGAGAGGCCGTAGACGGCGGCCGACGCATCGAGCATCGGTCCCCGGGTCGACCCCGGGCACACCGCGTTGGCGGTGATGCCGGTGCCGGCCAGGTCGGCGGCGAGCGACCGGACGAGGCCGATCACCGCGTGCTTCGACGCGCTGTAGGCGCCCAGGCGCGGCAACCCGAGCAGCCCGGCGGCCGAGGCCACGGCCACCACCCGTCCCTGGCGCGGGGCAGGCTCCGCGAGCAGCGCCGGCACGGCGGCCGCGGCCAGGTTGCGCACGCCCTTGACGTTCACGTCGAACTGCGCGTCCCACTGGGCGTCGGCCGTCTCCCACAGCGGCGGCCCGCCGCTGATGACGCCGGCGGCGGCGACGACCGCCTGCAGGCCCCCGAAGTGCCGGACCGCCTCGTCGACGGCGGCCTGCATGTCCGCCGGGCTGCGCACGTCACCCACCACCGCGCGCACGGCCGCCCCGTGGCGCCCGGCCACCTCCTCGAGGTCGGCCTTGGTGGCGAGGGCGTAGTCCAGCGCCGGATCGTCGGCGCAGCGGTCCACCGCGACCACGTGCGAGCCGGCGGCCACGAGCGCATCGACCGTCGCGGCGCCGATGCCACGCGCCGCGCCCGTGACGACGGCGGCGGGGCTCACGCCGGGGACCAGTGCGACGAGACCGAGGCGGCCAGGTCGCTCACGAGCGCGTCGAGGAGCGCTCTGCCTTCCTCGGCACTCGCACCCGTCGGATCGCCCAGCACGCCGTTGGACGATACCGGCCGCACCCCTTCGGCGCGCAGACGGGGCAGCAGGGTCCCGAGAGGCTCGGTGCGGCCGGGCTCGGCCAACGCCGGCCGGACCGCCGCCGCATCGATGGCCAGCATGAGCGACGTCTCCGTCCGTCCGGCGTGCGCGTCACCGCCCGGGGTGGCCGCACGCCAGGTGAGCACGTCGTCGCCCTCGGCCGCGCAACGCCGGGCCGCCGATGACAGCGCATCCTCGTTCCCGCCGTGCGCGCTGACGAACACCACGCCGGCGAAGGAGCTGCGGGCGGAACGCACCAGCTCGACCAACAGGTCCGCCAGGACCTCGTGGCCGACGAGGAGCGTGCCCGGGAAGCCTGCGTGCTCGCCGCTGGCGCCGTAAGCCACGGCCGGCGCCAGCGCGATGCCCGGGCGGCACGCCGCCAGCCCGGAGGCCACCGCCACCGCGATGCGGGTGTCGGTGTCGAGCGGGAGATGGGGACCGTGCTGTTCGAGCGAGCCCAGTGGCACCGCCAGCACGGTGCTCCCCCCGGTCGCCTCCACCTGGGGCCAGGTGGCGCCGGCGAGCTCCACGCCTTCAGGTGCGGGCCGGCGAGCGGAAGCGAACGGGCGTGGGCACCGGAACCGGCGTCCCGTCCCGACCCACCTTCGAGTGGCCGAGGACCGATCGCGGCCGTTCTCCCCGCGCCGCCAGCGCGGCCTCGCCGTGCCCGTACACGCATTCGGGGTCCGGCCCGTCGAGGGGCAGGCCCGTGAAGAACTTCGCCGCCATGCAGCCGCCGCGGCAGGCGTCGAACGATCCGCACGACGCGCAGGCACCGGCGCTCTGGGGCTCGCGCAGCGAGGTGAAGAGTGGCGATTCACGCCACACGGTGGGGAAGCCGCCGAGGCCGCGGACGTTGCCCGCCAGGAACTGGCGGTCGATGACGAACGGACAGGCGTAGACGTCACCGACGGGGTCGATGAGGCAGACCACCCGCCCCGCCCCGCAGAGGTTCAGCCCGTCGAGCGGTTCGCCCAGCGCAGAGAGGTGGAAGAAGGAGTCGCCGGTGAGGACGCCGGGGCGCTCGACCAGCCAGTGGTAGAGCGTGCGCTGCTGTGCTGCGGTCGGGTGCAGCGCGTCCCAGGTGTCGACGGCGCGGCCCGAGGGGCGCAGGCGCGTCGAGCCGCAGCTGGGCGCCGTAGCCCTCCGCGATGGCGGCGAGCGCGTCGAGCTCCTCCACGTTCTGGCGGGTGACGACGACACTGATCTTGAAGGGACCGAAGCCCGCGGCGGCCAGGTTGTCCATGGCGTTGCGGGCGGCGGCGAAGGAGCCCTCGCCGCGCACGGCGTCGTTGCCGGCGGCCGTGGCGCCGTCGATGCTGATCTGCACGTCGAGGTAGTCGAGAGCCGCCAGACGGCGGGCGCGGCCGGGCGTGAGCCTGGTCCCGTTGGTGGAGAACTTCACCCCCACCCTGCGCTCCACGGCGTAGGTCACCAGGTCGAAGAAGTCGGGGCGCAACATCGGCTCGCCCCCGCCGATGTTGACGTAGAAGACCTTCATGTCGACCAGGTCGTCCACGATGCCGCAGGCCTCGGCGGGCGTGAGCTCGTCCCGATCGCGGCGACCCGACGAACTCAGGCAGTGCACGCAGGCCAGGTTGCAGGCGTAGGTGAGCTCCCAGGTCAGGCAGATCGGCGCGTCGAGTCCCCGGGTGAACTGCTCCTTCAGGGGCAGCGGGGCCGTGTCAGCGGGCATCGATGACCTCGGAGGCGGCCAGCCGGGCCAGGGCCCGCTCGTAGGAGGCGCGCTGCTCCTCGGGGACGAGCGCGCCGATGGCGTCGGCCGCACTGGCAAACTCCTGCAGCGACGACACCAGATCGACCAGCCGGCGCGACTTGAGGAACACGAGCCGACGGTTGCCGTAGTGGTAGGCCAGCGCACCGAACGCCTCGTCGCGCAGTGCGACCTGGGGGTTGAGGCGCCAAGCCTGCTCGACTGCGAACGCTCCCTCTGCGGCCCGCTCCTCGGTCACGCTCAATAGACGCCGCACATCCCGTCGATGGAGACCTCTTCCACCAGGAGCTCGTCGAAGTCCTCTTCGGACAGCTCCTCGACGTCCTGGGTGTCTTGGTCCTCAGCCAGCATCCCGACCTCCTCTGGGCAAGGGCCCAGCCTATCCCCGGCCCCGGACTGCCAAGATTGGACGGTGCCCGACCTCCGCAGCCCCGGGACACCGTCGTCGCTGCGCCAGGCGCCGCCGGCATCGACGCCGCTCCCCGGCTCGTTCGTCCTGACCGAGGACGAGTCGACGAAGGACTTCGACGGCGGGACCGTGGTCCTGGGCGGCAGCCCGCTGCACCTGTTCCGGATTTCGGAGCGGGCCCGCCTGCTCGCGGAGCGATGGAGGACCGGCGCACCGGTCGGTCCGAGCCGGGGGGCGCAGCTGTTGGCGCGCCGCCTGGTGTCGTCCGGCGCGTTCGTCCCGCGCCCGGTGGCCTCCTCCTTCGGGCCCGAGGACGTCACCGTGGTCGTGCCGGTGCGCGACAGACCGGCACAGCTCGACCGGTTGCTCGGCGCGCTCGGTGGCCTGGCGTGCACGGTGGTCGACGACGCGTCGGCCGACGCGGGCGCCAGCGCGGAGGTCGCGGCGCGCCATGGCGCCGGCTTCGTCGCACTGGCGACCAACGCCGGTCCGTCGGGTGCCCGCAACGCGGGGATGGCCACCGTCCGCAGCGCGCTCGTCGCCTTCGTCGACTCCGACTGCGTGCCCGGCTCCGAGTGGCTCGAACCGCTCCTCGGCCACTTCGACGACCCGCTGGTGGGCGCCGTGGCTCCCCGCATCGTGCCCGCCGCCGTCCCGTCGGCGGGCGCGCTCGCCCGCTACGACGCGGTGCGGTCGTCGCTCGACCGGGGGCCACGACAGGGCCCGGCGCGACAGGGCAGCCTGATTCCCTTCGTGCCGAGCGCGGCGCTGCTGGTGCGGGTGGACGTCGTGACGGGACACCAGCTCTTCGATGCGTCCCTGCGGGGCGGTGAGGACGTGGACCTGGTGTGGCGTCTCACCGACGCCGGATGGGACGTCCGCTACGTGCCGGCGAGCATCGTCGAGCACGACGGGCAGGCGACCCTCGGGGCCTTCCTGTCGCGCCAGGCCTTCTACGGGACGACCGCGGCGCCGCTGGCCGTCCGCCACCAGGGTGCGTTGGCGCCGGTCCACGTCTCCGCGTGGTCGCTGGCGGTCTGGGCTCTCCTGTTGGCCCGCCGGCCCACGCTGGCGGCGGCGACGCTGGCGGCATCCATCGCCATCCTCGCCAACCGTCTGGGCGGACTCGTGCGTGACCCCGTCGCGGTGGCGACCCACGTGGCCGGGGTGGGCACGGCACGCGCCGCCCTGCCGTCACTGGGAGGCCTGGCGCGCGCCTGGTCCCCGGCGCTGGTGTGCGGGCTGGCCTTCCGACGCACCAGGCGGGCGGCGGCGCTGGCCCTGCTCGTCCCCGCGCTCGCAGACTGGGTCGCCAACCGCCGCGCCCTCGACCCGCTGCGGTTCGCCGCCCTCCACGTCGTCGACGATGCGGCCTATGGCGCGGGCGTGTGGGCCGGGTGCGCGCGGGCACGGACGGCCGAGCCCCTGGTCCCCCGCATTTCGTGGCGTTCCCGCGTGTGGTCGTGGCGGACGCTGCGTGACGACCTGGGGGGAAACCCGCGGACAGAACAGAGGTGCGGCACGCCGAGCGGAGAGGACTGAGCGTCGAGCGACGGTTCGATGCTCAGTCGAGAGGAGGGCCGTCGGACCCTGGCAACGCCACACCCGCCGTCGTCAGCGTCGCCGGCGCACTCCCACCCCCGCCCGCATCGCCGGCCTGGCTGGTGACGTGGACGACGGACGCGACGAAGCCGAGGAACGCCACGGTGGCGATCAACGACCACAACGCCATGACGGCGTTCCCCAAGGGTGGGCCCCACCTGCCGTGCAGGACGTCGAGGGGACCCGGAAGCCCGGTCGCGTAGCGCCGTTGTGTCGTGTAGAAAGCCGCGAAGTCGGCGACGCCGATCGCGATGCACATGAGAACCGTCAGCCGCGAACGGATTCTTTCCAGAACCGCCGCGCCGTCTATCAACGCGGTGGCCATGATCGGGACCCCGGTCGCCATCGGCAGCGTGTAGCGACCCTGCCAGAACAAATCGAGGCGGTTGTACTCGTGGTAGGCGATGGCGATGGGGACGAGCACGACCATTGCCACCAGGACGAGCAGGGCGATGGCGCCGCGTGCGTGCGCACTGCTCAAGGCCAGGACCACGACCACGCCGATCGCTCCATACCAGATGAGGTACGTCAGGACGGGTGCCGGCGTGTCGAGCCATCCGAAGACGCCGATCATCTGCTGGAGCCAGTATCCAGTCACGCTCCAGATGGCGGGCAGGAGTTGTCCAGCTCCCGTGGGGAGTGTGGAGTGACTGGCCTGGAGGTCGTTCGCGTGGGCCAGGGCGACCCACACCACCGCAGCGATCGCGCAGAGGACCACGACGGCACCGGCCACGCGCAGTGACGGGCTGCGCACCAGCTGCACGACCCCCCGACGCCCGGCGAGGATGGCCAGGACGACCAGGATGAGCGCAACCCAGAGCGGCGAGATCCCGCGTGACAGCATCAGCATGACGGCGGACACGGTGAGCACGACCACGAGACCGCGGGGCGGATCGTCAGCTCGCTCGAGCACCAGAACCAGCCCCGCCGTCCACATGCACAGTGCCGCACAGATCTCGGTGCCGTTCGGGTTCACGACACCACCGAGGAACAGCGTCATGGGGGTCACGGCCACCAGCACACCGACCAGCATCAAGGTTCGCCTCGACCACAGGCAGATGCTCATGAAGGCCAGCGCCACGAAGAGGGCCGACAGGGCGGCGCTGACCAACCGCATGGCATAGACACCCCCCGTCGAGTCCGAGACCAACGAGGGAAGCCCGACGATCGCGTAGTAGAGCGGCGGGTAGCGGCCGGCGGACGTATAGGCCGTGATGTCCCCGGTGTTCGTCGTGAGCGGTCGCGCACACGATGCCGGCACGAAGATCTTGAAGGCGAAGCAACTGGGGTACCGTCCGCCGTCTGCGATGGACGCCGGAACGGTCACGGACGTGACCGGGTTGGACACACCGCCGACTGCGGTGCCGATGAGCTGCCCATGGTCGAGTGCGACGGCGCGCACGACGTGGGCGGGTTCGTCCGGAGACGCGAACAGCGGACTGGCAAGGCTCCAGGCCGCCATATTGAGAAAGACCAGCACGAACGAGACCGTGAAGACGCGCAGCGGGTGTGACAGCACGGCCTCGGTCCACGCGCGCACCCGGCTCGGGTGTTCGTCCACCTGGGCGTGGCGGGGCGCCGCGGTCAGCTGCAAGCTCGTCACCAGACGATCTTCGTCGCCGGTTCAATCAATGACGGGGTCGGCGTTCTCGACACCAGAGCGCGGCGCGGCACGTCGCTCGTCACCGTGAATCGGTCCGCGAACGGTGGGCGCACCGGCCCGGAGCAAGGCGACTTCTTGGACCAGGCGGGTCTGACTGGCCTTGACCGCGGCAAGGTTCACCGACAGATTGAAGACGAGCACCACCAGGAAGATCACGGCCAGCAGCAAGAGGAGGTCCGAGCCGTACGCGATCCCGATACCGTGCGAGACGCGGTCCAGCAGGTGAAAGGGGACAGCCAGGCTGCACAGCACCATGAACAGGCTGACGGCAATCCACAACACCGCCGCCTGATCGCGCAACCGCTTGCGCCGGATGGCCACGACGGAGAGGGTGAGGAAACCCAGGCTGATGACCATGGCCACGGCGAACGACTTCATGTTCGGTCCTTTCTTCCGATGCTGTCTACCAGCAAAACTGTGATGACCCGGACCATGTAGTAGAAGGATTTGGCGCCCGCGATCGACGATGCGCCGGATGTTCTCTGCTTCATGCGCACGCCGACCTCGCGGAGCCGGAGTCCCCGTTGCGTGGCCAGGACCAGTGTCTCGACTTCGGGGAAGTCCGTCGGGTACTCGTCCGCGAACAACTCGATCCCGCTGCGCCCCACCGCCCGGAATCCGGACGTGGTATCCGTCAGGGTCATGCCGGCGCCCCGGGAGACGAGCCGGGCGAGTATCCGCATGCCCACCCGTCGACCCCTCGGCGCCACGTAGTCACCGCGCCCCAGCCAGCGCGAGCCGACGACCATGTCGGCGGTGCCGTGTTGGATCGGCTCGAGGATCCGTAGGGCCTCGTGCGGATCGTGCTGACCGTCACCGTCGATTTGGATGGCGTAGTCGAAGTCGTAACGCAGCGCGTAGCGATACCCGGCCTGGACCGCTCCGCCGATGCCAAGGTTCACCGGCAACTGGAGCACGGTTGCGCCTGCCTTCTCAGACTCCTGTGCCGTCTCGTCGTGGGAACCGTCGTCCACCACGACGACATGCGCCGTCGGCAACTCCTCGGAGACGAGACGGACGACCGTTCCGACTGCGGCTTCCTCGTTGAAGGCAGGGATGATCACGCAGATCCTCCCACCCGCCGAGAACTCGGGCATGGAGCTCAAGGCGGCGGTCGAGTACTCGTCGGTGGCGTCGGGGGCACCGCAACCCCCGAGACAGCGCCAGGCCCACCCGCCTCCGTGGCCGTGTTCCGCCGAGCGGTCGGCACACCATGTGTGCGTGGGCGGCTGCTCCTGTGCGTGATGTGGCCACGCCGACCGGTCGGCACCGCTAGATAATTACCTAGTTCCACTTCGGTTACCAGGATGCTCCGGGTCACGGGGCGGTCGCTATCCCCTGGCGTAGCGCAACTGCTGGTCCTGGTGCTCCCAATCGGTTGCCTCCCAGAAGGCCACGGCGCGCGAATCGGTCGCGACGACGATGGCGTGCCGGCGGCGCGTCCCGAGCGCGTCGAGCCGGTCCTCGGCCGCGCGCAAGAGCGTCCGGCCGAGCCCGTGGCGGCGATGGGCGGGCGCCACCGCCAGCCGGTAGATGGACCCCCGCCATCCGTCCCAGCCGGCGATCACCGAGCCGACGATCTCGCCCGCCGCCTCCGCCACGATGAGCGCGCCGGGGTCGCGTCGTAAGAGGCGGGCCAGGGCATCCGACGTGTCGGTGGAGGTGGGCTCGGCTGACGACTGCCACAACGCCAGCACGGCCCCGATGTCGCCGGGCACCGCCGGCCGTAGGTCCACGCTCATCGGGTCATGTTAGGGAACGCACCGCGGGGCGCTGGGCGCCCGGGCACTCCCCGACCATGGGGAAGATGCACGCCCGCACCCAGGCGGACGGCGCTTCAGTCGCGTCGGCGGGCCTTCCACACCTCGGCCCGGTACCCCACGTCGACCGTCACGTCGCCCTCGACGCCCAGCACGTCGCGCAGGAGGCGGCGGGCGGTGGCCAAGAGCGTGGCCCGGGCCTCGTCCTCCATCAGGATCACCCAGCTGAAGGTGCCGAGCAGGCCCACCAGCTCGTCGGCGTTGAGGTCCACATCCCAGGTGATCACCGCGCGCTCGGGTTGGTCGAAGGGGACCCCGGGCGGTATCTCGAGCGCCTGCGCGGTGGCCGAGCGGTCGTTGAGCGCCGCCTTGAGCGCCGTGTTCCGCTCGTCGACGGCGGCGGAACCCTCGCCCCCGAGCAGGGCCTGGGCCTGGGCGATCAGGGCCGACTCGGGGTCGATGCCGGACCACAGGGCGGCCAGCGTGCCGCCGGGAACCAGCACCCGGCCCACCTCGGTGAGCGTCGGGATGGGATCCATCCAGTGCCACGAGGACGAGGCGATCACGGCGTCCGCGCTGGCGTCGGGCAGCGGCATCGCCTCCCCCCTCCCCGTCACGGCTCGCACCCCGGGGACGGTCTCGCTGAGCACCGCCCGCATGCGGTCGTCCGGCTCGACCGCCACCACCTCGTCGGCCCGCCCCACGAGCAACCGGGTGAGCGCCCCGGTCCCCGCCCCCAGGTCGACGACCGTCGACACCGGGTCCGGCAGGATCCATTCCACCGCCTCGGCGGGAGGCCCCTGGCGGTAGCGCTCGTACTGCGAGGCCACGCCGCCGAAGCTGGCGGCGCGCTCGGCCTTCTGTTCGCGGGTCAGCGGGACGAACTCCGGTTCGGGCATGCCGGGGAATCTACGTCGACGCTGCGCCCGGCCGCCCGGCCGCCCGGAGTGGGGCCGTGGGAGCGGGGCGCGTAGAGTCTCCCGGTCACGATGCTCCTGCTGCGGGTGCGGGAACGACAGGGCATCACGAGAGGTTCGCTATGGCAAACAAGTGGTTCGAGACGGTGGCCGAGGCCCAGCGGCGCGCCAAGAAGCGCCTGCCCAAGTCGGTCTACGGCGCCCTCATCGCCGGCTCCGAGCGCGGGCTGACCGTGGAGGACAACGTCGCCGCGTTCGGCGAACTCGGCTTCGCCCCGCACGTCGCCGGCCTGGCCGACCACCGGGACCTGGCCACCAAGGTCATGGGCCAGGAGGTCTCGTTCCCGGTCCTCATCTCCCCCACCGGGGTCCAGGCCGTGCACCCCGGGGGCGAGGTGGCCATGGCCCGGGCGGCCGCCGCCCGCGGCACCGCCATGGGGCTCAGCTCCTTTGCCAGCATGCCCGTCGAGGACGTCGTGGCGGCCTGCCCGCAGACGTTCTTCCAGATCTACTGGATCGGCACGCGGGATCAGATCGCCGCCCGGGTCGAGCGGGCCCGAGCCGCTGGGGCGGTGGGCCTCATCGCGACACTGGACTGGTCCTTCTCGCACGGCCGTGACTGGGGCAGCCCCACCATCCCCGAGACGGTGAACCTGCGGACCATGCTGCGCTTCGCCCCGGAGGCCCTGGCCAACCCGCGCTGGTTCCTCTCGTTCGCCCGCACGGGGAAGCGGCCCGACCTCACGACGCCGAACATGGTGGCCAAGGGCCAGAAGGGGCCGACGTTCTTCGGCGCCTACGGGGAGTGGATGCAGACGCCGCCACCGAGTTGGGCGGACGTGGCGTGGTTGCGCGAGCAGTGGGGCGGCCCCTTCATGCTCAAGGGCGTGAGCCGCGTCGACGACGCCAGACGCGCCGTCGACGCGGGCGTGAGCGCCATTTCGGTTTCCAACCACGGCGGGAACAACCTCGACGGGACTCCCGCCACCATCCGCGCCCTTCCGGCGGTCGCCGCAGCGGTGGGCGACCAGATCGACGTCCTGCTCGACGGTGGCATCCGGCGCGGCAGCGACGTCGTCAAGGCGGTGGCACTCGGCGCCCGCGCCGTGATGATCGGCCGCGCCTCGCTCTGGGGCCTGGCGGCCAACGGCCAGGCCGGGGTGGAGAACGTCCTCGACATCCTGCGCGGCGGAATCGAGTCCGCGCTGCTCGGGCTCGGGCACGCGTCCATCCACACCCTCAATCCCGACGACCTCGTGATCCCCGAGGGATTCAGCCGCCACCTCGGCTGAGCACGCCGCGGCGGGGAGCGCTCAGCTCAGCCGTCGAACTTGACGACCCCGCGCACGATGGTGCCGGCGCCCTGGTCGTCGTAGCCCTGCTGCACCTGGTCGAGCGTGTACTCCTGGGTGATGAGCTCGTCGATCTTGAGCTCGCCGGACTCGTACAGGTTGAGCAGGTTGGGCACCTGCACCCGCGGGCTCTGTGACCCGAACACCGTGCCCAGGATGGCCTGGTTGAACATGGCCAGGTTGAACAGGTTGAGCTTGACGTCCATCTGGTCGAAGGGTGCGATGGCCGTCACCACGACGCGTGCGTCCTTGGAGCCGCAAGAGCAGGCGGCGGCGATGAGCTCGCCCTTGAGCACACCCGGCGTCAGGATGACGACATCGGCGTTGCGGCCCATCGTGAGCTCGGGGAGCATCATCTGCGCATCGAGGAGCGAGGCCGCCGTGTGGGTGGCGCCGATCTCCTTGGCCCGCTCGAGTTTGAATGGCACCGGGTCCACGGCCACGATGTGGCGCGCCCCGGCGATGCGAGCGCCCTGAATGGCCCCCGACCCGACGCCGCCACAGCCGGCGACGACGACCGTCTCGCCGGGCTTGACCTTGCCCCGGTCCACGGCCGAGCCGAACCCGGTGGCAATGCCGCAGCTGATGAGCGCGGCGGCCTTCAAGTTGTCCCACGGGTTGATACGCACGAGCGAGTTCTCGTGGACGACCATCTCGTCGGCGAACGTGCCCAGTTGCGCCATGCGGTTCAGGTCCTCGCCCCCCAGGTGGTAGCGGTACGTACCGTCGCTGATCATGCCGCCGGCCAGCGTCATCATCCCGAGATCGCACAGGTTCTGACGACCCGACGCACACCAGTGGCAGGTCCCACAGGAAGGGATGAAGGAAACGGCGACGTGGTCGCCCTCCGCCACCTGGGTCACGTTGGTCCCGACCTCGGTGACGATGCCGGAGCCCTCGTGGCCCCCGACCACCGGGAACATGGACTTCACGCCCATCATCGCCAGCACCTCGGGCGTCTGGCTGATGTCGCCGGTGCGAAGGTGCTCGTCGGAGTGGCACATGCCGGCCCAGACCATCTTCACCCGCACCTCGCGGTTGCGCGGGGGGTCGATCTCGATCTCTTCGGTCTTCCAGGGCTCGTTGAGTCCCGTGCACACTGCCACGCGCGTCGTCATTGGCAATCCCTCCCTGAGGCTGCTGCGAACCTGTTCGCGTCTCTCAGTATCGCCCCCCGCCCGGTTGGGGACAACCAAGCCCGGCGCTAGTCTGCGCGCCGTGCCCGTCCCCGCCGTGTACAGCGAGATGGCCGCCCGGGTCCGAAACTGGGGGCGCTGGGGTCCCGGGGACGAGGTGGGAACCCTCAACCTGGTCGACGACGCCGCCCGGCGGCGCGCCGCCGCCGCCGTCGTGTCGGGCAAGGCGTTCGCCCTCGGGCTGCCGCTGTCGGCGGCCGAGGGGATCCAGCCGGGATTCATCGAGGGCAAGGTCAACCCCAGCCGCACGATGGTCCAGGTCAACCTGGCGCTCAGCCCCGACCCCGAATGGATCCGCAGCAGCGAGGACGTGCTCACCTTGGGCACCCAGAGTGCAACCCACTGGGACGCTCTGGCCCATGCCACCTATGGCGGGGTGATCTACAACGGTTACCCGGCGTCGTCGGTGACGTCGGAGGGCGCCACCCGCTGCGGCATCCACCGGCTCGGCGCGGTGGTCAGCCGCGGCGTCCTGCTCGACGTGGCTCGCGCCCTCGGCTGCGACGTGCTCGAGCCGGGCTACCCGATCATGCCCGGCGATCTCGACGCGGCGTGCGAGTTGGCCAAGGTCGTCCTCGAGCCCGGCGACATCGTGCTGGTGCGCACCGGGCAGATGGTGCACCTCCGCCCGGAGCAGCGCGACCTCGTCGCCTACACCTACCCGTCGCCCGGGCTCACGATCGAGACGGCCGAGTGGTTCCACACCCACGACGTGGCCGCCGTCGCGACCGACACGCTCCCCTTCGAGGTCTTCCCCTGTCAGCACGAGGACGTCTACCTCCCGGTCCACCTGCTGCACCTGGTGGAGATGGGCCTGACCCAGGGCCAGAACTGGGTGCTCGACGCGCTGGCGCAGGACTGCACGTCGGACGGCCGCTACACGTTCCTGCTCGACGCAACGCCGCTGCCGTTGACCAATGCGGTCGGCTCGCCGCTCAACCCGCTGGCGCTCAAGTAGCGCCGCCGCGCCGGCGCCGTGGCGCCGCCCAGGACCGGTCCGGTGCGCGGTCGCACCGCCTCGCGCCGCGGTGGGTCGGCGGCGGGCGGCGGGCGTCCGGTGACCGCCCAGTGCAGCATGCGGGCCTGGGTGTCGATGAGGTTGCCGGTCCGGATGCCCCAGAACTCGAAGCCGTAGCGGTGGGCCGACACGCTGGCGAACATCGCGACGAGCGTCCCGGCCACGGCCATCGGCTCGGCGCCGGCCGGGGAGGACGTGGCCGCTCCCGGACCTCCGGCGGGCGAAGGTGACGCGGCGGCGATCACCTGGGCCAGGGCGACGGTGACGGCGTTGAGCGCCCGCACCCGGATGCCGCGCAGCTGCGCGTCACCTTCCTCGGTGGCCAGGTCCACCACCCGGAAGACGGCGCGGTTGTCCTCCCAGTACGAGAGGAAACCTCGGGTGACCGCCAGCGCGGTGTCCCAGCTCGCGTCCACGGACCAGTCGCCGCCCACCAGGTCGGCCAGCTGCGCCGCCTCGTCGACCATCCCCTCGGCCAGCACCCGGATGGCCTGCTCCACGTTCGCGAAGTACTGGTAGAAGGTCGCCGGCGACGTCTGCGCCTGGCGTGCGATGTCGGTGACCTTGACCGATCGCCACGAGGTGGTGGTCAAGAGTTCGACCGTGGCCTCAAGCAGCCGCTGGCGGGTCTGGCGCCCCCGTTCCCCCGGTACCCGCCCGTCGGTGGTCGCCACCCCTTCGCCGTACGCGTCGAACGGCACGACGACGGCGGCTTGCCCGGGGCTGTGACCTGGCACGGCACGCCAGCGTAGTGGTCCGTTCCAGAAGACCCAGGTGACGGTCAAGATACGCTGTCGGGATGGAGCAGACGCTGGCCCGCCCGCTCACCCGCGCGCAACAGGCCCGGCGCCAGCGCGTCATCGACGCCGCCATGGCATTGGGGCTCGAAGGCGGGTACGAGGCGGTGCAGATGCGCGACGTGGCGGCGCGAGCCGACGTGGCCATGGGCACCGTCTACCGCTACTTCACGAGCAAGGACCACCTCCTGGCCGCCACCCTGGTGCACTGGGTCGAGATGCTCGACACCCGGATCGGCCAGCATCCGCTCCGCGGGGAGCACACCGCCGACCGCGTGCTCGACGCCCTCGACCGCGCGTTGCGTGCCATGGGCCGCCAGCCCAAGCTGGTCGCTGCCGTCTTCACCTCCCTCTCCTCGCCCGACCCGGCTGCAGTCGGCTGCCAGCAGCAGATCACGCTCCTGATGGAGGGGATCATCTCGCGGGCGATGGGCGAGCTCGACATCCCCGACATGTCCGACCGGGCCCGCATGATCGGACACGTCTGGTACTCGGCACTCGTCGGCTGGGTCAACGGCTGGTCCACCATGGCGCGGGTCTACGACGAGCTGGCCGTGTCGGTGCGGCTGCTGCTGCCCGACGAGCTCGCCCGGCGGCGCACCCCGGCCTGACCCTCCTGCGGCCCGGCCCCGACGCGCACCGCCGCGACCAGGAAGGTCGCGGTACCCGCGCTATCGTCGCCCGGATGACCGCCGGCGCCACCACCCGCGGCCTTCCCATACAGATCAGCGGGCTTTCCAAGCACTTCGGGCCCGTGCTGGCGGTCGACAACCTGTCCTTCACGGTCGAGCCCGGCCGCGTCACCGGCTTCCTCGGCCCCAATGGATCGGGAAAGACCACGACCCTGCGCATGCTGCTCGGCCTCGTGCACCCCACCACCGGGACGGCGACGATCGACGGGCGCAACTATCGAGACCTCGAGAACCCGACCTCGACCGTGGGCGCCGTGCTGGAGGCGACCAGCTTCCATCCGGCGCGCCACGCGCGCACCCACTTGCGCATGGCCGCCCGCGCCGGCGGCCACGACGACAAGCGCGCCGACGAGGTGCTCGACCTGGTCGGCCTGACCGGCGACGCCAATCGCAAGGTGGGCGGATTCTCCATGGGCATGCGCCAACGGCTCGAACTGGCCACCGCCCTCATCGGTGACCCCGACGTGCTCGTCCTCGACGAGCCGTCCAACGGGCTCGACCCCCAGGGCATCGCGTGGCTGCGTGACTTCATGCGCTACCTGGCCGGCGAGGGCCGCACCGTGCTCGTCTCCTCCCACCTGCTGGCCGAGATGGCCCAGACCATCGACGATGCGATCATCGTCTCCTTCGGCCAGATGAAGGCGCAGGGCACGCTGGCGGAGATCACGGCGGGCCGGGCCGGCATCGTCATGCGGGCCCGCACCCCAGAGGCCGATCGCCTGTGCGCCGTGCTGACGCAGGCCGGCATCGCCTTCCGCCGGCTCAGCCACGACGAGGTGGCCATGGACGCGGTCACGCCCGACCAGGTCGGGCCGCTGCTGGCCTCCAACCAGATCGTCCTCTACGAGCTCCTTCAGGAGGGCGGCGACCTCGAGTCCGTCTTCTTGACCCTGACCGCCGGTCTCGGGTTCGGCGAGGTGGCGGTGCAGACGTGATCAACGCGCTGCGCGCCGAGCTGCTCAAGATGCGCTCCATGCCCGGGGTGTGGGTCACCTTCGGCCTGGCCCTCCCGCTGACCGCCCTGTGGATCGTCGGCGTGTTCGCCGCCGCCGGTGGAACCCCCGGTCACACCTTCTCCTACGTGTCGGCACTGCACCAGCGGCGCGGGCTCCTCGGGGCCGGCTACTTCGGGATCGAGATCCTCGCCCCGATCATGGGCGTGCTCTGCGTCACCGCCGAGTACCGCCACAAGACGATGACCACGTCCCTCGTGCTCGTCCCCCTGCGCAGCCGGGTGCTGCTGGCCAAGGTGATCACCACCGCGGTGTGGGCCATCCTCATCGCCCTCTTGACCCTCGTCGTCGTCGCCGCCGTGGCGCTGCCCTGGAACGCCGCGCTCGGCGGCGTCACGTCGCAGGTGACGGACCAGGTCGGGGCCGTAGTGCCCGGCCTCTTGGCCTCTGCCGTGCTGCTCGGCCTGTTCGGTCTCGGCTTCGGAACCCTGGTCAAGAACCAGGTGGCCGCGATCCTGCTGACCATCGGCGGCACGCTCGTCCTCGAGGGCATCCTCATCCTGCTGGCCCGGGCCATCTTCCACTACAACTTGAACTGGCTCCCCAACGGGGCGGGCGCGGCACTGGCGGGGGACATCGCCCGCGGCTTCACCGGCGGGGGCGGGGGCGGGGGGGGCGGAGGGGGAGGCGAAGGGTTGCGTCTCCTCGTCTGGTGGAAGGGTGGCCTGGTCCTGGCGGCCTGGGGCCTCGTGCCACTGACCATCGGTTACTTCACGACGTTCCGCCGCGACGTGACCTAGCAGGGCCGCGTCGGGTGGCGCATGCCCGGATCGTTCAGCTGCGCAGCACGACACCCGGTCGGGCAGCCAGGCCCTCCGGCGCCGGCGCACCGTCGACCCGGATGGGCACGCCGTTGACGAGGGTGTGCGTCATCCCCACCGGCGCGTCGGCCGTGAGGCGCTCCCCGTCGGCGGGGAAGTCGCGGATGCGGCGCAACGGCCCCGGTGCGACCGTGTCGGGGTCGAAGACGCACAGGTCGGCCGCCTTGCCCACCTCGATCGTCCCCCGATCGACCAGGCCGTAGACGCCGGCGGGCTCCCCGGTGAGCTTGTGAATCGCCCGCTCCAGCGGCATCACGCCCCGGTCGCGCACCCAGGTGCCCAGCATGTCGGTCGAGAAGCAGGCGTCGCACAGCTGGGAGACGTGCGCCCCCGAATCGGCCAGGCCGAAGAGCACGTTGTCCCGCGGCAGCAGCCAGGCGATGGCCTCGGGGTCGTCGTTGGCGAGCACCGACCAGAAGCGCGCCTCGAGGTCGTCGTCGAGCGAGACGTCGAGCATCACGTCGAGGGGCGTGCAGCCCCGCGCGTCCGCCAGCACGGCGACGGCCTGGTCGGCCAACTCGGGGTGTGCGCGCGACTCGGCCACCGAAATGGCGGCCCAATTGAGCGGGAAGCCGCCCGCCTTCCCGCTGACGTCCTCCCAGGCCGTGGCGCGCCACGAGGGGTCCCGGTAGGCCGCCACACGCTCATCCTTGGACTTGCCCATCAGCGCGGCGAACGTGGGCCGCATGTTCAAGGTGAACGGCTCGGACAGGTTCATCTGGAACACCAGCGGCCGGCACGACACCTGCGGCCACACCTCGACTCCCTCCGCCCACGCCGCGTCGTGCTCGGCGATCACCTTCTCGTGGTACGGGTAGCCCTTCACGGTGAGCAGCGCCGTCCAGGTGAACGGTCGCCCCACCTCGCGCTGGAGCCGGAAGACTTCCTGATTGGGGAAGACACCGCCCGGCAGCAGTGCCACGACCCCGCGCCCGCACTGCTTGACCGGTTCGAGGAGGGCGCGCAATTCGGCCAGGTCGGCCACCCGCGACGGCACGGGCCGGCCGTGGTCCCCGTTGTGGGTCGGGGAAGCGCTCGACGCGAACCCCGCCGCGCCGCCCGCCATGGCGTCGGCCACCACCGCTTGCATGAGGGCGATCTCGTCCGCGGTGGCCGCCCGCTCGTACGCGTCCTCGCCCATCACGTAGAGCCTCACCGCGGTGTGGCCGACGTAGCACGCGTAGTTGAGGGACGTCCCCCGTGCCGCCACCGCGTCGAGATACTGGGGGAAGGTCTCGAACTCTCCCCAGGGCACGCCGGCGGCCAAGGTGTCGAAGCTCATGTCCTCGACGTGTTGGAGCGTGTGCGCCAGCAGCGACACGCCATCGGCGCGGATGGGCGCGATCGAAAACCCGCAGTTCCCCGCGACCACCGTCGTCACGCCGTGGAACGAAGAGGGCGTGAGGTCCGGGTCCCAGAACACCTGCGCGTCGTAGTGCGTGTGGATGTCGACGAAGCCGGGGCTGACGACCTGGCCGCCGGCGTCGAGGACACGCTCGCCGTCCAGGCGGGTACCGATGTCGCTGATGCGGCCCCCGGTGACGGCGACGTCGGCGGTCCTGCCGGGGGCACCCGTCCCGTCCACCACTGTGCCTCCCCGGATGACGACGTCGGCGCGCATGTGACCATCGTCGCAGGCTGCACGCCCTCGTGCACGCGCGACGTCAGGACCTCCGCCGCCGGTCGGATACCGTGGGCCTGCGGGCTCCGGCCACGGCGGGGTCCCGATGATCAACGCGCCAGGTGAGCGCGGGACTGGAGTGTCGCATGGCGGTTCCGTTTTTCAGGTCGAAGGCAGCGCCAGCGCCGCAACCCGACGACTCCCTGCAGATCTCGGGCGCCATCGTGGCCCCCTCCGACGGTCCGTCACCCGTCCAGCTCGTCGATGCCGGCCACGCTCCCCACGGACTGGGTGTCGTGCGCGACCAGTACGAACGCAAGATCCGCAAGACGCCGACCATCCGCATGGTCCCCAGCTCCATCATGGTCGAGGGGCGCCGTCTGCGTTTTGCCGTCTCGGACAACGTCGACGCCTACGGGCCCGACGGCCCCGGGTCACCGCCCATCTGGGCCGTGAACATCCATGGCTACTTCGCCGGGGGCGGCATGTACTGGCGGGAGAGCGCCCGGTTGGCCGAGCAGCTCGGCTGGCGCGTCATCAACCCGAGCCTGCCCGGGTTCGGCGGGAGCGACCCCCTCGAGTGGCAGGACGTCTCCATGGACAGCCTGGCCAACCAGGTCTTGGCCATCGCGCACAAGGTCGACGCCGGTCCCGCCATCCTGCTCGGCCACTCCATGGGCGGTGCCGTCGCCGTGCAGTTCGCGCACGACCACCCGCGACGCACCCTCGGGGTGATCTACCGCGACGGCGTGAGCACGCCCGCCTGGAAGGAGCGCCACGGCATCATCCCGACCGTCCTCTCGCCGCTCCTGCCCGATGTCGCGCCGATGGTCGACATGATCGCCGCCGTCTTCTTCGACCTGCCCGATCTCGCCATGGGGCGCATGTACTCCACCGTGCGCGCCGTGCTGCCCGACATGCGCCAGAACATCCGCACCATGTCCCAGACACTGCCCGTCGGCAGCATGCTCATGGCGGTGGACCAGCGCAGCGAGGTGCGCCACCTGGTGGCCCAGGAGATCCCCATCCTCAACGAGTGGGGATGCTTCGACCGCATCACACCGGGCCACACGGCGCTGGAGTTCGCCGCCATCGCGCGTTCACCGGTCCTGTGGGTGCCGGGTGGGCACAGCTGGATGCTGGCCCGCCCCCAGGGTCAGGCCGACATTCTCACCCACCTGGCCCGGGGACAGGAGTTCACGGCGCAGGTGGAGACCCGGTGGCGCCAGCTCAGCCAGCGCGACTACACGCTGCGCGCCGTCAACTGACGGTCCCGGTGCCGGGGGCCCGCTGCGCTGCCCGCAGGCAGCGGGCCGGTGCCGCGCCGTGATCGACCGTGTGCTCCAGCCGCTGCTCTCGCTCCACGGGTGGCCGGCCTACGTGCTGGTCGGCCTCCTCGTGTTCGCGGAGGCGGCGGTGATGCTCGGCTTCGTGTTCCCCGGCGAGACGGCCGCCATCCTCGGCGGCGTGCTGGCCTCCAAGGGCGGGGTGAGCCTGGCCGGCATCGTCACCGTGGTGGTCCTGTGCGCCATCGTGGGTGACTCGGTGGGCTACGCGGTCGGCGAGCGCTGGGGGCGCAAACTGCTGCAGCTCGGACCGCTGCGCAAGCGTCAGAAGGGACTGGACGCCGCGCTCGACCAGCTGAACCGCCGGGGGCCCGTCGCGGTCTTCGTGGCCCGGTTCTCCGCCTTCCTGCGCGCCGTGGTTCCCGGCCTGGCCGGCATGTCGTCCATGCGCTACCGCGTCTTCCTGGGCGCCAACGCCATCGGCGGCGTCTGCTGGGGCGTGCTGTACTGCCTGCTCGGCTACTTCGTGGGCGAGCGCGTGGAGAAGGCGACCGGCATCGCGTCCGACGTCGTTCTCGGGCTCATCCTCGTCGTGATCGTGGTGCTGATCGTGCGGCACCGGCGCAGGAGCAAAGCGGAGATCGAGGGACCTTCGGCGGCCGCGGCGCCGTCGAACGACCCGGCCGGCTGACCGCGGTCCGAACTCAGGCCGGTCGGCCGAGCACCGAGCGATCGCCGGCGCGCAGGCCGGCCACGACCCGGGCGAACTCCCCCGCGGCGTCGTCACCCACGGCGTCGGTGTCCATGAAGCGCACGGCGGCGGGGTCGCTGCGGTCCACCCCGAAGAGGCCGTAGCGGGGTTCGTAGGTACCCCACTCGTAGTTGTCCATGAGCGACCAGTGGAAGTAGGCGCGCACCGGGACGCCCGCCGCCACGGCATCGGCCACCGCGCCCAGATGCTCGCGCACGTAGCGGGGGCGGTCCATGCCGTCCTCCCGGGCGACGGGCAGCCCGTCGCGCGTCCGAGTCGCCATGCCGTTCTCCACGACCCACAACGGCAGTCCCGGGCGGAGCGCGGACTCGGTGACGCACCAGTTGCGCAGCGCCGCCGGATGCGATTCGACGTCCCAGTAGGCCCGACCGAACGACCAGTCCCGCCCGCCGTCGGGCGTCCGCCGTCCCGGGACGCGCATGGCGTGGCTGGCCACCGGGTCGTACCAGTCGAAGCCGACGGCATCGATGCTGCGCGGCCGCGTCGACGCCTGCACGGCGGCAAGGACGCGACGCGGAGCGGACCGACGTGTCACGCCGCGCAGGCGCGTCCAGGCCGCACCACGTCCGAGCTCGCGCACCGCTCCATAGGGGGAGACCGCGGCGAAGAACCGCCGGATCACCGCCTCCCCGGGGTGGCGCGGCGGGAAGGCGGCGTCGTGGACCACGCGTCGCTCGTCGACGTAGCGATCCACGTCGCCCGGGTCCACGTCGGCCTCGCGCAGCTGGAGCAGGTCCAGCAGCATGCGATCGTGCTCGTAGACCGACGACGAGCTCGTGTTCACCGTCACCTCGGCATCCGGTTGGACGGCGGTGACGGCGTCAGCCGCCAGCACGTGCGCCGTCAGCAGGTTGTCGAGGGCGCAGAAGGCGTCAGAGACGGCCATGCGCCGTCCCGGCGGGCACGACCCCTCGATCCACCCCATGAGCGTCACGATGTTCGGCTCGTTGATCGTCACCCAGCGCCGGCAGTGCGGTGCGAGGAGCGGCACGACGCGGGCGACGTGGCGAGCGAAGACGTCGGGCGATCCGGGGCGTAGCCAGAACTCCTCGCCGAGCCACCACGGATGGGTGAAGTGGTGCAGCGTGACGATGGGTTCCATGCCGCGCGCCTCGCACAGAGCGAGGATCTCGGCGTAGCGCTCCAGTGCGGCCGTGTCGAACACGCCGGGCCGGGTCTCGAGACGGGCCCACTCCACCGAGAGCCGGAAGGCGTTGCAGCCGATGGCCGCCGCCCGGTCCAGCGCCTCTTCGGGATGGCGCCAGAAGTCACAGGCCATTCCGGAACGGGCGGCCCGGCCGCTGCCCTCCCACCCGGCCCAGTTGTTCTGCGGCTCGCCGTCACCGTTGAAGCCGCCTTCGACCTGGTAGCCCGATGTGGCCACCCCGACGCGAAAGCCGTCACCGAGCAGGCTGGCCGACTCGATGCGCCGCGCCCCCGCCCGCGCCCGCGTCCGCGCCGATCCGCTCTTGCGTGGCGGCGTGGCGGCGGGCATCCGTTCAGCTTGGCAGGTGCAGCGCGAGCGCGTTCGGCGTGGGTGCCGCGCTCGAGCGCGGCTGTGCCAGCGAGCGCAGGCGCGACAGCGCGGTCGACACGATGTCGACCTCGTCGCGGGCGTGGCGTACCAGTGAGCGCACCTGGGGCTCGGTGGCGTCGCTCCCGGCTCGCAGCGCGGCCGCCTGTACGTCCCTGGCCGCGCCGATGACCTCGGCCACCTGGTGCCGCAGTGCGTCGGTGCGGGTCGCCGTCCGGGGCAGTCGCCGCTCCAGCCGCAGCAGGTCGTCCAGCTCGCCGGCGACCGTACGCAACGAGCGGCACACCGCCGGCAGCTCGGCCACCGGTGCGTCGTGGGATCCGGCGTGGGCCACGGCCACTTCCGCGTCCTCGACGGCCACCCACATGCGACGCCGCACGCGGGCCGTCCCGCCCCGGCTCAGCTCTTCCGGCGTGGCCCGCCTCGCGTAGCGCTCCCGGCCGGCGGCTACGACGGCCACCGTGGCCAGCAGGCCGCGGGTCGCCACATGGCCCTGCACCAGGCGCCAGTGCCGGCGCACGTAGCTGCGGCCGATCAGGAAGGCGGCGGTCAGCCCCGCGACGACGACGAGTCCGGCGATCAGGAGGAACTCGACGACGTGGGCCACGAAGGTCACCACGCAATTCTAGGCGGCCGCAGCAGGAACGTCCGGCGGTACCCTTGGTTGATGGAGCCGGAGGCACCGGGGGGCACCGACGAGGCGCCGCTCCCGCCCGGACCTGCCTGGCAGCCGGGTATCCCGTCCATCCGCGAGCACCTGCCCAGCCTCGTCTTCGGGGCCGCCCTGCCGATCGGCGCCTACTTCGTGGTGCGCAGCCACGTGGACACCGACGCCCAGGCCCTCATCGTCGCCGGCGGCTTCTCGGTGGGCTGGATCCTCCTGCAGTTCGTGCGGCACCGCAAGGTCGACGTCGTCGGCGCCGCGGTGCTCCTGGGCTTCGCGGTCGGCGTCGTCAGCTCCACGCTGCTCGGCGGCAACGCGTACGTCCTCAAGGTGCGCGACGGGTTCTTCACCGCGCTCTTCGGTGTCGCCTGCATCGTCACCCTCTACACCCACGACCGCCCGGCTCTCTTCTACGTCAGCCGCTATCTCTCCGCGGGCACCGACCCCGCCAAGGTATCCGCCTTCGACCGTTTGCACGAGCTGCCCATCGGGCGGCACACGTTCCGGGTCCTGTCGGTGGTCTGGGGCATCGGCCTCGTGGTGGAGGCCTCGTGCCGCCTGACGCTGGCCGATGTCCTGCCCACGGGGACCTTCCTCGCCGTCTCTCCCTTCATCACGGCCAGCGTCATCGGGAGCCTCTTCGCCTTCACCGCCGTCTACACGAAGCGGACGCAGCTCCAGGCGGCCGCCGTGAGGTCGCGTCCCGTCACCGATGCCGCGCCCGATCCCAACCCCGAGAAGCCGTGAGCCGTCCCGATTCCCCCCGCCCGACGCGGCGCCGGTAGCCTCGACGCGCACCGGCTCCGGCCGGCGGCGGGGCACCAGCGAAGGGAGCACCATGGGAGACGAAGTCCTGCGGGAACGCCGCGGGAACGTGGAGATCCTCACCATCAACCGGCCCGAGGCGCGCAACGCCATCAACGGCGCCGTCAGCAAGGCGATGTCCGCCCTGCTGGACGAGCTGGCGGAGGACCCCGAGTGCTGGGTGGTCGTCATCACCGGCAGCGGCGACAAGGCGTTCAGCGCAGGCATGGACCTCAAGGCGTTCAGCAGCGGCGAAGGGGGCGACATCATCGGGGCCAGCGGCGGCTTCGCCGGGGTCACGCAGCGGGATTTCCCCAAGCCCTTGATCGCAGCCGTCAACGGCTCCGCGCTGGCCGGTGGCTTCGAGATCATGCTCTCGTGCGACCTGGTCGTGGCGGCCGAGCACGCCACCTTCGGCATTCCCGAGGCCAAGCGCGGGCTCATCGCCGCCGCCGGCGGCCTGATCCGCATGCCCAAGCGCCTCCCCATGGCGGTCGCGCTCGAGCTGGCCATGACCGGCGACTCCATCGACGCCGGGCGGGCCTACGCCCTCGGCCTCGTCAACAAGGTGGTGCCGGGCGACGCGCTGGTGGCCGAAGCCGTCGCCCTGGCCGAGCGCATCGCAGCCAACGCGCCGCTGGCCGTGCGCTACTCCAAGAGCGTCATGAAGCGCGCCGCCGAAGTGCCCGAGTCCGAGGGCTGGTCCATCAACCAGGAGGCGGTCGGCGTGGTTTTCTCCTCGGCCGACGCCATGGAGGGTCCCGTCGCCTTCGCCGAGAAGCGCGCCCCCAACTGGCAGGGCAAGTAGCCGGGCCGCGGGGAGCGGCGCCTGTGCTGGCCCCTGCCCTCGATACCGTCCGCCTCACCCTCCATGTCCTGGCGGCCACGGTCTGGGTGGGTGGGCAGATCGTGATGATGGGCCTGGTCGGTCCCGCCCGCGGGCTCGGGGCCGATGCCCCCACGACGCTGGCCCGGGCCTTCGCCCGCCTGGCCTGGCCCGCCTACGCCCTCCTCGTCGTGACCGGGATCTGGAACGTGGCGGCCGTCCACTACGCGGCCCAGGACTCGGCCTGGCACGCGGTGCTCCTGGCCAAGATCCTGGTGGTCGTCCTGGCCGGGCTGGGCGCCCTCTTGCACCAGCGGGCGACGACGAAGCGCCAGCTCGCGCTGTGGGGGTCGGTGGCAGGCACGGCCAGCGTGGCCGCGCTGGCGCTGGGCATCCTGCTGGCGGGCTGACTCCGAACAGAGAGGGCGACGCCCCCGTCGTGCGGGTGACCGGGGCGGGAATGGGTCTAACCTGGGATCCCGTTCACCGCCACGTGGACCCGGGTGAAGGAGAACATCATGCTGGCTGACCTATTCGGACCCGACCTACTCATCGTGGCCATCGTTCTCGTCGTGCTCCTCTTCGGGGGAGCCGCCATCCCCAAGCTGGCCCGCAACCTGGGTTCGGCCAAGAACCAATTCGAGAAGGGCATGGAAGAGGGCAAGGCGGAGGGGACGACCACGACCACCATCACCACCACGGCCTCCGACACCCCGGCCCCGGCGCCCTCGGGCGAGGAGAAGTCTCCGGGCGCCTGAACCACCCGTGGCCCGATCGGGCCGCGTCGACGTTGCATCACCGGCATCACCGAGGTCGCCGGCACAACGAGGGCGACCGAGCCACATCCGTCTGAGGGGGTCCATGTCATCGGGGGTCCATGTCATCTGACGTCCTGTCCGTCGCCGACCGTCTGTGGAACGGCGAGATCTCCACCTCCACCTTCCACCCCGTCGACCACATGGGTGGCTTCGTCGAGATCACCGACGGGGTGGGCTTCTGTCCCTCGTTCGCCAACGTCTCCGCCTTCGCCACCGAGGACGGGCTCGTCCTCGTCGACACCGGCAGCGCACCGCTGGCCCGGGTCGTCCACGACGACATCCGGACCTGGAGCCCGGACCGGCTCAACACCGCCGTCTACTCCCACGGCCACATCGACCACGTCTTCGGCGTGCCGGTCTGGGAAGAGGAGGCGGCGGCACGGGGCTGGGCCGCGCCCGAGGTCATCGCGCACCACGCCCTGCCCGCCCGCTTCGACCGCTACATCTTCACGGCCGGCTACAACACGATCATCAACCGGCGCCAGTTCGGTTTCGCCGACCTGCAGTGGCCCAGCGAATACCGCTACCCCGACCGCACCTACCACGAGTCGCTCGACGTGTCCGTCGGCGGTGTCGACTTCTCCCTCCGCCACGAGAAGGGCGAGACCGACGACCACACCGTCACCTGGCAGGCGGAGCAGCGCGTGCTGTGCTGCGGTGACCTCTTCATCTGGGCCTCGCCCAATGCGGGGAACCCCCAGAAGGTGCAGCGCTACCCGAGGGAATGGGCCGCCGCCCTGCGCCGCATGCTCCAGCTCGAGGCCGAGTTCCTCCTGCCCGGCCACGGGTTCCCGCTGATGGGAGCCGACCGCGTCCGCCAGGCCCTCACCGACACGGCGGACCTGCTCGACTCCCTGGTCGACCAGACGCTCGCCGTCATGAACGGGGGAGGGAGGCTCGATGACGCCATCCACACCGTCCGCGTCCCGGCCGCCCTCGAGGCCCGGCCCTACCTGCGCCCGGTCTACGACGAGCCCGAGTTCATCGTCCACACGGTGTGGCGCCAGTACGGCGGCTGGTGGGACGGCAACCCCGCCTCGCTGAAGCCGGCGCCCGAGCGCGTCCTGGCGGCCGAGCTGGCCGCGCTGGCGGGCGGACCGGGTGTCCTGGCCGACCGCGCCCTGCAGCTCCTGGCGGTGGCGGCCGACGCAGGGGAATCCGAGTCCGACGCGACCGAGCAGGCGCTCCGGGTCGCCGGCCACCTGGCCGAGCATGCGTGGCTGGCCGACCCCGGTGACGAGGGTGTCCAACGGGCGCGCCAACAGGTCTTCGCCGCCCGAGCCTCCCGCGCCACGTCGACCATGGCCCGCGGCGTGTTCACCTGGGCCTCCAACGAGACGGCGGCGCCCCCGCACCCCGACCACCACTAGGCCGGGGGAGTACTGGTCGCGGCGCCGTTATTTCGAATTTTTTGGCGGGGTTCGATAGTGTCGGCGCGGTGGACTCGTCGCTGACCAGCCCCTCTCCGCAAACGCCTGAAACCCCAGCTCGCAGCACCAGGACCCCCCGCCGCCGCCTCGCCGCCGCGCTGGTCGTCCTGGGTGCGCTCCTCCTGACCGGCTGCCAGCTCCCGACCTTCGGCGCCTACAAGGGCGCCACCTCGCAGGCCCGCTCGACCTTCCACCTCTGGCAGGGCTTCTTCGTCGCCAGCATCATCGTCGGCGGGTTCGTCCTCCTCCTGATCCTCTGGGTGGTCTTCCGCTACCGGCGCCGCTCCGACGACATCCCGGTGCAGACGCAGTCCCACACGCTGGCCGAGATCGCCTACACGGTGGTCCCCATCCTGATCGTGCTCGGGCTGTTCGTGGCGACGGTGGTGGTGGAGAACAAGGTCACCGCGGTGGAGCCCGATCCGGCCACCGTCGTCCACGTCTTCGCCTTCCAGTGGGGCTGGGAGTTCGAGTACCCCAACGGGGTCAAGGTCATCGGCCAGACCACCGACGCCCCCACCATGGTCGTCCCGACCGGGCAGACGACGCGGGTGTACCTCCGCTCCTACGACGTGCTGCACGGCTTCTACGTGCCCGAGTTCAACTTCAGCCGCTACGCCAGCCCGGGCTACTGGACCAGCTTCGACCTCGACGTCCTGCACAACGGCGTCTACCGCGGCCAGTGCACCCAGCTGTGCGGTCTCTACCACTCGCTCATGTTCTTCAACGTGCGCTCGGTGTCGCCCGGCGCCTACCAGACGTGGCTGCGGACGACCGGTGCCTTCCAGCGGGCGCACCCCTCCTCCATCGGGCAGCTCCCGGCCAGCCTGCACGCCAACGTCAACGGGACCGTGCCCGGCTACTCTGGCAATTCGGGCAACTCCGGCAGCGGGAACACCGGGAATACAGGAGGTGCGCTCTACGGTGACTGACGTCATCGCTCCACCCGTCACAGAGGAGCCGACAGAACTCCGCCTCCCGCCCCAGGTCCCGACCGACGGCCACGAGGACCACGGCGCCGCTCACGAGGCCCACGGTCCCAGCGGCATCCTCAAGTGGCTGACTTCGACCGACCACAAGGTGATCGGGCTGAGCTACATGATCACCGCCATCGTGATCTTCTACCTCTCGGGGATCATGGCCCTGCTCATGCGGCTGCAGCTGTCCTCGCCGCACGCGTCGCTGCTCAGCTTCGCGCAGTACAACGCGCTGTTCACCATGCACGGCAGCCTCATGCTGTACCTCTTCGCCGGTCCCTTCGCCTTCGGCGGTCTGGCCAACTTCATCGTGCCGTTGCAGATCGGCGCGCCCGACATGGCGTTCCCACGCCTGAACGCGCTGAGTTACTGGCTCTACCTGAGCGGCTCCATCACCATGATGATGACCTTCTTCGTCGCCGGCGGCGCCGCACAGTTCGGGTGGGTGGCCTACGCGCCGCTCTCGAGCGCCACCAGCTCGCCGGGTGCCGGGCCCGACCTCTGGATCATGGCGCTGGCCCTGACCGGCTTCTCGGCCATCTTCACCGGCGTCAACCTGTGCGGGACCATCTTCTACCTACGCGCGCCCGGCATGACCATGTTCCGCATGCCCATCTTCACCTGGAACATGCTGGTGACCGGGATCCTCATCCTGATCGCCTTCCCCGTGCTCACGGCGGCTCTGATCATGCTGTTCTGCGACCGCCACTTCGGCACCCACATCTACACTGCGGTCGGCTGTCACCTCGTGAGCGGTGCGCCCATGGCGTCGTGCGGGTCACCGTTGCTGTGGCAGAACCTCTTCTGGTTCTTCGGCCATCCGGAGGTCTACATCCTCGCCCTGCCCTTCTTCGGCATCGTGACCGAGATCCTCCCCGTCTTCTCCCGCAAGCCGGTCTTCGGGTACAAGGGCATGGTCTTCGCCACCATGGCCATCGCGGCTCTGTCCACCGGGGTGTGGGCCCACCACATGTTCACCACGGGGGCCGTGCTGCTGCCCTTCTTCTCGTTCCTGAGCCTGCTGATCGCCGTGCCGACCGGCATCAAGTTCTTCAATTGGATCGGCACCATGTGGCACGGCCAGCTCACGTTCACGACGCCCATGCTGTTCAGCGTCGGGTTCCTCTTCGCCTTCCTCATGGGCGGCATCACCGGCATCATGCTGGCCTCCCCGCCCATCGACTTCGCCACCCACGACACCTACTTCGTGGTGGCCCACTTCCACCAGGTGCTCTTCGGGACCGCCGTGTTCGCCGGGTTCGCCGGCCTCTACTACTGGTATCCCAAGATGTTCGGCCGCATGCTCCGCGAGAGCCTGGGCAAGTGGCACTTCTGGCTGATGTTCATCGGCTTCTGGATCACCTTCATGCCGCAGTACGTGGTCGGCCTGCTCGGCATGCCGCGCCGGGTGGCCAGCTACCCGTCCAACCTGGGCTGGCAGAGCTACAACATCGTGTCGACCGTGGGCGCCTTCATCATCGCGGTGTCGTTCGCGTTCCTCCTGGTGAACTTCGTCGTCTCGTGGCGCAAGCCCATCCCGGCGGGCAACAACCCCTGGGACGCCCACACGCTCGAGTGGTTCACCACCTCGCCGCCCCCCCACCACAACTACACCCACCTGCCGCCCATTCGCTCAGAGCGCCCGACGTGGGACTACAACCACCCCGACGCGCTGACGGTGCCCCACGGCAGAGCGGCCCACACCAACGGGAAGTCCAACGGAAAGGTCACGGCCGACGTATGAGGGTCGAAGCGCTCCTCCTGCTCTTCCTCGGGACGTTCTTCGGGATCGTCGGCCTGGTCTACTGGTTCTGGGGCTACGAGGACGGCGGCGGCGTGATGCTGCTCGGCGTCACGCTGCTCGGCTTCTTGCCCGGCCTCTACTACTTCTTCTGGCACCAGCGCTTCCACGGCCGCAGGTACTTCTTCTGGGGCAAGGTCCATGCGGTGGGTGACCGCCCGTCGGACCGCGAGGACGCCGAGCTGGCCGACGGGGCGGGCAACGTCGACTCGTTCCCCGGCTCCTCCATCTGGCCCTTCGTCATGGGCATGGGGGCCTTCATGACCGTGCTGGCGCTCGTCTTCGGCATCTGGCTCATCTTCCTCGGCGTGCCGCTGATCCTTACCGCGCTGACCGGTGTCACCGCCGAGAGCCGGCGCGGCGGCCACGTCTGAACCAACACATGCCGCACTAGCCTGATCCGGGTGACTGCGGCGAGCACGGGCGTGGACGAGCCGCCCGGGCTCTCCCGGGCGCTGGTCGTCCTCATCGCCGTAGCGACGGGGGCGATCGTGGCCAACCTCTACTACGCGCAGCCCGTGCTGCACCAGGTGGCGAAGACGTTCCACAGCGGCCCCGGACCCACCTCCACCCTCATCACCGCCACCCAGATCGGCTACGCCATAGGCCTGCTGCTCGTGGTGCCTCTCGGCGATCTCCATCCGCGTCGCGCGCTGGTGACCCGCCTCTTCTGTGTTGCGGCCGTCGCGCTGGTGGCCTGCGCGCTCGCTCCCAGCCTGTGGTTCTTCGCCCTGGCGTCGATCGCCGTGGGCGGCGCCTCGGTGGCCGGGCAGGTCATGATCCCCTTCGCCGCCGACCTGGCGCCCGAGGAGCGCCGGGGCCGGGTCGTGGCCCGCATCATGACGGGACTGCTCATGGGCATCCTCCTCGCCCGCACCGTGTCGGGGCTGGTCGCCCAGGCGGCCGGATGGCGGGCCATCTACTGGCTCTCGGCCGCCGTCATGGTCTTCTTCGCCATCGTGCTGTGGCGCACGCTCCCGGCCGAGCGGGCGCGTCCGCACCGCAGCTACGCCGAGCTGGTCGGTTCGACGCTGCGCCTGCTCGGCAGCGAACCGGCCCTGCGGCGGCGGGCCTGGCACGGGGCCTGCGCCTTCGCCGCCTTCAGCGTGTTGTGGACCACGATCGCCTTCCTGCTCTCGGGGAGCCCCTATCACTACTCCAACGCTGTCATCGGGCTCTTCGGCCTGGTCGGCGTGGCCGGGATCCTGGCCGCCAACCTCGCCGGCAAGCTGGCCGACTCCGACCGGGTCGGCGCGACGACCGTGGCCGCCGGCGTGCTCCTCGCCGGCTCCTTCGCGCTGCTCTGGGCCGGGCGCACCTCGCTGGCGGCCCTCATCGCCGGCGTCGTCGTCCTCGATATGGGCACCCAGGGCATGCAGATCACGAACCAGGCGGTGATCTACGCGCTGCGCCCGGACGCCCGGAGCCGGATCAACAGCGCCTACATGGTCTGCTACTTCCTCGGCGGTGCCGCCGGCTCCCTGGCCGCCGGGGCGCTCTACGGCAGCCACGGCTGGGCCGGCGTATGTCTGCTCGGGACCGGCCTCGGCGTGCTCACCCTCGTCGCGTCCGCCTACGACCGGGTGCGGCCCCTGCCCGCCCGCCGGCGACCCGAAGTTGCCACCCGCTGAGCGGGCGGGCCACGGCGCCGGTCCTCAGGCCTCGATGATCTCGAGCCCGTTGCCGTCCCGGTCGCGCAGGGCGAACATGGCCGGCACCCCGGGCCAGCGCAAGATGTCGTCGACCTCCACGCTGCGCTCCTCCAAGGTGTCGTGCGCCAGGTCGGCGTCGTCCGTGGCGAAGCGGACGCCCGTCTCCGCGCCGGTGGGCAGTCCCTCGTGGGAGCGGATCAGCGCCAGCGACACACTCGTGCCGGCGGGCGCCACCTCGATCCAACGGGCGCCGTCCCCCATCGGCACGTCGAGACGCGTCTCGAACCCAGCGCCTCGACATAGAACGCCTGGGCCCGGTCCTGGTCGGCAACCGGGACCCCGACCGTGTGCATGCCCGTGATGAGTGCCTTGTTCCGCACGACATCTCCTCCGTTTCGTTTCGTTTCGCTTCCCTGCCGTTCGCTTCCCTGCCGTGCGTCCACCGCGTCATCCACTGTCGTAACTGAGCATGACGACGCCCGTGCTGGTCTGCTCCACGTCGCTCAGATGCAGGCGCCTTGGGCGGTCGATCGCGCGGAAGAGGCGCTTCCCGCTGCCGAGAAGCAGCGGGTGCAGGAACAAGCGGTAGCCGTCGACGAGCTCGAGCGCGATCAGCTCCTGGACGAGTGCGCCGCTGCCGAGCACCGCGATGTCGCCGTCGCCATCGGCCTTGACCCCGCGCACTGCGGCGGCGAGGTCCCCGTCGAGGACCCGGGCGTTCGACCACGTCAGCTGGTCGTTGGCCAAGGTGCGCGTCGCGACGTACTTCACGGTGGCGTTGAGATGCGCCGCCATCGGGTTGTCGTCCGGCTGCTGGGGCCAGAAGGCCAGCATCTTCTCGTAGGTGCGTCGACCGAACAGGTAGGCACTGGTGGTCTGCATCCCTTCGAGGGCAGCCGCCTGCTGAATCTCGTCGCCGTAGGGTGCGGCCCATCCACCGTGTTCGAAGCCGCCGTCCCGGTCCTCGTCCGGTGAGCCGAGTCCCTGCATGACGCCGTCCAGGGTCACGAACTCGATCACGATCAGCTGGCGTATTGCGCGGCCCACGCGCTCAGCCGTAGCGGAGCGAGCCGGGCGTGGTCAGCAGGTCCCCCGTCTCGAGCCAGGTCTTCAGGCCGGACAGGATCATCGGCCAGCCGCCGTAGATCTGGGAATTGGCACCCTCGCGCAGGTGGTCGTGGGTGAGGGTCAGGTGACACGAATCACCCACCGGCTCGATCTCCCAGGTGACCCGCGAGAACCCTTCCGCCCTCACGTCGTCGTCCCAGAGCGCCGCCATCGTGTGCACCAGCCGGCGGGGCGGGTCGAACTCCAGCACCTCGCCCTCCCCCAGGTGCACCCCGTGCGTGGCCACGTCGACGCTGATGGGCGAGCCCACCGTCCACTCCGAGTTGACCGCGGCCCCGAAGTTGTACTTGGCCCGGATCTCGGGGTCGATGATCGCCTCCCATAGTCGCTCGGGTGTGGTCTTGATGAAGATCTCGTACACCTTTTCCATCTGCCTCTCCAGCCTCTCCTTGATCTCGGCGAGCCCTGCCACCCAGGGCTCGGCGTATTTGCTGACCCAGCGGTCGTGGACGAGCCGGATCGGCACCGGGTTGAGGAAGTGGAGCTTCTGGCGGCCCCGCCGCCGCACCACCACCAGCCCGGCCTCTTCCAGCACCTTGAGGTGCTTCATGACACCGAAGCGGGTCATGGAGAACCTCTCTTCCAACATGCCCAGGGTCTGCCCGTCCTCCCGGAAGAGCTCGTCGAGCAAGCTCCGCCGGGTCGGATCGGCCAGCGCCTTGAACACGTCGTCCACCAACGCCACTATATGTGACCTTTTAGTCACATGTCAACCACCGGGCCGACCCACCGGCGCGCTACGGGCGGGCCTCGAAGACCTCCCACCGACCCGGGATCCCCTTCAACTCGGCCGTCCCCTGCTCCGCGAACGCGATGCCCGATCCGGAGCAGCCGTCCCGCACGACGGCCGACACCAGGACCTGCCCGCCCTCGGCACGCCCGCAGAGCCGCTGGGCGAAGTGCACGGCCAGGCCAGAGAGGTCGTTCTTGCCCATGCGGGTCACCTCGCCCACGTGGACCCCGGCCCGGAGCTCCAGTCCGAGGTCGCCCACCGACTCCATGGACGCGCGGGCGCAGCGGATGGCCGGTTCGGGCTCGGCGAAGGCGACGAGGAAGCCGTCGCCCGTGTGCTTGACCTCGTGGCCGCCGTACGCCACGACCTGGCGGTGCACCCGTTCGTTGTGCTCATCGATCAACGCGCTCCATCGCACGTCGCCGATCGACGCGGCGAGCGCCGTCGAATCGACGATGTCGGTGAACAGCATGGTCGACCGTACGCGGTCGTCAAAGGTGGTGCGATGGCCGGTGACGAACTGTTCCACCTCGTCGACGACCGGGGTGCCGTAGTTCCGCAGGAAGAGGTGGTCCGTCCCCGGGAGCAGGACGAGCCGCGCGCCGGGGATGGCGCCGGCGATGTACTCGCCGTGGGCGGCGGGGACGCTCTGGTTGTCCTCCAGATGGATGACGAGCGTCGGGACGTCGAGCTCCGGCAGGGCGTGGCGGATGTCGTACGTGCGGTTGATCGCGAACAAGTGGGCGAGCTGGTTGTGGCTGGTGGAGGCGAGCTCCTCGTGGCCCGCCGCCTCGTCGCCCCGCCGCGACGCGTACTGGTCGGAGATCCGCCCGACGCCCCACTCGGTCTCGTAGCGCTCCGCCATGCGATCGAGGACCCGTCGGCTCAACCCGATGGCGAAGTCGTCCGCCGCCTCGAGGCGCGCCCAGGTGTTGCACAGGATGAGTTGGCGCACCGGGTGCCGGCGCGCGTAGAGGGCGGCGACCGCGCCGCCGTTGTGGGTCCCGAAGAGGACGGGCTCGGCCACCCCGGCCGCCTCCATGACGGCCTCGAGGTCGGCCACCAGGTCCTCGATCGTCGGCGGGGCCGAGAGGTCCATGCGGTCCGAATAGCCCATCCCCTGCTGGTCGTAGGTGACGAGGCGGCCGAAGCTGGCCAGCCGGCGCAGGCCCTTCGCCGTGGCCGGCTGCTCCCACTGCACCGACATGGCCATCGAGCCGGCGACGTAGACGATGTCGGGGGGCCCGCTCCCGACCGACTGGTAGGCGATGTGGAGGCCGTCGCGCACGACGAACTCGATGCGAGGTGGCGTCAGCATCTCGTCAGGTCGTCTCGGCCCTCGGGCGCCGCATCCGTGCAGTGTCGCATCCGGGCGGGCGGGGGGGAAGCGCTGGACGCCGACAGGCACATTTCCACGGCACGTCGCACGGGCAGTGCGTTAGGGTGCGTCCCGTGGCCGCCGCCGTCGTGTTCACCCATCTCAACGAAGTGCTCGGTGACACCACCCTCGAGGAGTACGCGCAGGCGCAGGCGGCCGTCGAAGCGGCCGACACCGTGCGCGACGCGCTGGAGGCGTTCGGGGCCATCGACGAGCTGACGGACCGCGAGGCGGCCGAAGCGCGCGCCGTGCTCGACGCGCTGCCCGCCGCGGTCGACGAGGCCATCATCGCCGCCGTGGAGAACGCGTTCGAACGCCAGGTTCCGCTCGTTCTCGAGTGGGTTGAGCGCGCCGATGGTCCCATCGAGGTCCGCGTCTCCGAGGAGCCGCACCGCGACGGCGTGCGCGTCCGTATCAAGTTCGTCTCGCCCGACGGCGCAACGTTCGTCGTCTGATCCCCGGCCGCGGTCCGCCGCGCCAGCCGCTCGAGCTCGTGGCGCGCACGCGCCACCCCGACGTGCTGGTGGACCCGCACCGACATCCCTCCGTTCTACGCCTCGGGGACCGCCACGACCACCCCGACTGCCGGAGGGATCAGGCTCGGCACCTCCCCGAGGCGCGCCGCGGGCGGCGCCCGAGCCACTGCAGCCCCGCCTGGTCCTCCGACGACGGCGGCTCCCAGCTCGCGGCGCGGTCGCGGCCGGCCCGCTTCGCCGTGTAGAGCGCCTCGTCGGCTCGGCGGAGCAGCGCGTCGGGCCCGTCGTCGTCGCCGGACCACGTGCTGACGCCGAGACTGGCCGTCACCGAGTCCGAGCCGGTCACGCCGTGCAGCGCCTCGGCCATGCGGGTGGCCGCGGTCAGCGCGGCCTCCTGACCGGTCTCGTGCAGCAGCACCGCAAACTCGTCGCCGCCCAGGCGCCCCACCACGTCGCTCTCCCGGGCCGCCTGACACAGGACGCTGGCCAGCAGTCGCAGCGCGCGGTCCCCGGAATCGTGACCACCGGAGTCGTTGAGCGTCTTGAGATTGTCGACATCGGCCACGATCAGGCTGAAGGTCGAGTGCTGGCGCCGCGCCCGCATCGATTCGTGCTCGAGCCGCTCCTGGAACGCCCCGCGGCTGAGGCACCCGGTGAGCGCGTCGCGGCTGGCCGCATCCATCAGGCGGCGCAGCAGGCGGTCCCGGTTGAGCGCGGCCGCCGCCGTGATCACACCGGCGATGACCATCGCCACGGCCAGGAACGCGGTGGTGCCCCAGCTGCTCTCGGGAGTCATGACGCCGACGGCCAGGATGGTCACCACCCCGAACGCCGCCAGGACGGACACCGTTCCCGCCGAGTAGGCCAGGCCTGCGAAGAGCATGGGGAGGACGAGGAAATACGAGATCGGGCTGTTGACACCGCCATCGAGGACAGCACCGACCCCGATGAAGGCAAAGGTGCACGCCGCCCACGACGTGAAGAACGCCTTCGACCACCGGGTGGAAACGAGCCGCAGGCCGAGCCAGTGGAACGGCCCGAGGGAGGCGGCCAGGCTCACCAAGCCGAGGACGACCATCGTCCACCGATGGGGGCCGGGTGTCGCCAACGCGTACAGCACGACCGCACAGGCCCCCATGCTGTAGGTCAAGACACCGATCTGTACGTAGCTCCGCCAGAAGCTGGCCAGGTGCGCTGACACAGCTCGTTCTGGGGATCGACCCATACCCAGACTTCCGGACTTCCCCCTCCGTCACTCCTGATGTCGGCAGGTTGGACGCCCACGATGAGGAAGAACTTGGAGGAGTCGAGAGGGCCGGTTCGGCCCCCGCCTTCCGCCCCTCAGCGGGAGCCGGGGTGTGCCGGCCGGCGCCGCCAGGTGTCGACGCAGCCGGGTGAGCAGAACAGCACGACGGAGCCCCGGACGTCGTGGGCGATCTCCTCGGCCGTGTCGTCGGTCAGGGGCAGCCCGCAGATGGGGTCGTGGGAGCCGTCGACCCCGCCGAGCGCCATCCGGATGCTCGATGCCGGTACCGGCTTCTCGACGCCCCGCAGCGTGACGTGGGTCTCGGTCGCCGCAACACCCCAACTGGGCAGGTGCTCCATGACGGAGGGCGCCGCCAGCGCCTCGCCCGCCGCGGCCAGGTCGCACAAGCGTGCCGCCACGTTCACACAGTGCCCGACGTAGTCGTCGCCCTCCATCAAGATGACCTCGCCCGAGGTGACGCCCGAGCGGATGGACACGCTCGCGACCGGACCCGAGACCTCGCCCACGACGTAGTGCAGCTCGAGGACGGTCTCGAGCAGTGGGCGGGTGGTGACACACACCAGCATCACGCCGTCACCCAGCCATTTGGCGATGCGGACCCCGCGGCGGGCGCAGATGTCGCGCAACAGAGTTCGAAAGGCAGTCAGCACGTCCACGGCGCGCTCGTCACCCTCGAGCTCCGTGAGCGCCGTGAACCCCGACACGTCGACGAAGGCGAAGCTCCGATGGACTCGCACCGTCCGATCGTGCCATGCCGGCCCTCCGGCGGCCCAATCGGCGCCGACCCGCCAGAGAGGAGCAAACGCCCAGACCCGCCCTAGCATGGCCCCATGACGGTCGCGGATTTCGGCGCCGGCGCGCTCGCATCGCTGCTCGTGGTCGCCGTTCCCCGCGGCCCGGACTGATGGGTCAGCTCGACGGCAAGGTGGTGCTGCTCAGCGGCGGGGCGTCCGACATCGGCCGCGCCACCGCGCTCCGGCTGGCCGCCGAGGGTGCGGCGGTGGCCGTTGGCGACGTGAACCTGGAGGGCGCGGAGTCGGTGGCTGAGGAGGTACACGCCGCAGGCGGGCGAGCGATGTCCGGCCGCTGCGACGTGCGCGACGAACGGGCCGTGGCCACGTTCGTCGAGCTCGCCGTCGCCGCGTTCGGGCGCCTGGACGCGGTCGACCACAACGCAGCCTGGAGCCATCCCCGCCTCGACACCGACGCCGTCGGCGTGGATCTGGGCGTCTGGGGCCGGGCACTCGAGATCACCACGCGGGGCGCCCTCCTGCTGGCGCGCCGTGCCATCCCGGTCATGGCGTCAGGCGGCAGCGGCTCCATCGTCACCATCTCGTCGGGGACGAGCACCATCGGCGAGTCGACCCGGGTCGCCTACGGCGTGGCCAAGGCGGCGCTGAACCAGCTGACCCGCCACCTGGCCGTGCGCTACGGCCGCGACGGCATCCGGGCCAACGCCATCGCCCCCGGCTTCATCCTCACGGAGACGTCGGCCGCCCAGGTGCCGGCCGACGTGCAGGCGCGGCTGGCCGAGGCCAACCCGACCCGGCGGTTGGGCACGCCCGACGACATCGCGCGGGTGGTCGTGTTCCTCTGCAGCGATGCCTCGGCCTACGTGAACGGCCAGGTCCTCCACGTCGACGGCGGACACCAGATCGCCGGGATGATGTAGATGGCCGCGGCACGCCGGGTCGCCCTGGTCACCGGTGCCAGCCGTGGCATCGGGCGCTGCGCCGCGCTCGCCCTGGCCCGACGCGGCTTCGACGTGGCCATCACGGCCCGCACCGTGCACGAGGGCGATGGCCGCGCCCACGCCTCGAGCGCGCTGGAGCCCGACATCCCGCTCCCCATCGCCGGCAGCCTCGACGCCACGGCGGCGGAGATCGAAGGTCTCGGGGGCTCCTGCCTGACCGTGCCCATGGATCTCATGGACCGCGCCGCTGTGCAGCGCGCCGCCGAGGTCACCCTCGACGTCAAAGGCCGGGTCGACGTGCTGGTCAACAACGCCATCTACCAGGGACCCGGCACGATGGACCGCGTCCTGGACCTACCCATCGAGGCGGCCGAACGGTGCCTGGTCGGCGACTACCTCCACCCGCTGCTCCTGACCCAGCTCGTGCTGCCGGGCATGCTCGAGCGGGGGCAGGGTCGCCTGGTCAACATGCTGTCCGAGGCGGCCTTCACCACGCCGCCGGCTCCCGCCGGTGCCGGCGGCTGGGGCGTGGCCTACGCCGCGGCCAAGGCGGCCTTCCACCGCGTCACCGACATGTGCCACGTGGAGTTCGCGGCGCAGGGCATCTGGGCCTTCTCCATTGCTCCGGGCCTCACCCTGACCGAGTCCATGCGGGCGACGGGCACGGACAAGGTGCTGGTGGAGGCGGGCCACGTGCCCGCGCCCCCCGAGGTGGCGGGCGAGGTGGCCGCCTGGTTGGGGGACGACCCCGACGCCGGCCGGCTCGCCGGGCAGATGGTGTCGTCGCGCGCGCTGTGCAAAGAGCTCGGGCTGGTGGCGGGCTGGCCGCCGCCGCGACGCGTTCAGCGCGCCCGGGCGCGCGGCAGCCCCATCGGGTTGGGGAAGGGCAGCAGGCCCGAGGCGACCACGCCGGCGGCACAGGCGCGGAGAGCGCCGTTGAGCTCCTCGAGTGCACCATCGCTCAGATCGGCATAGGCGGGCTCGGCCAGACGGTCGGTCAGCTCCTCCACCTCGCCGTGCCGCGTGCGGCCGTCGTCGGTGGCGCGCCCGTCGGCGTGCAACCACCCGCGGGCGGCGAGCATCGCCCGGCCGGCGTCCCACTGCTCCACGCTCCAGCCGCGGTTGTCGCGGAGCATCTCGGCGGGGACCGCCTTCGTGCCGGCAACGAGCAGGTGCGCCTCCAGGCCGCCGATGCCGCCGGCCAGGAGCGCAGCCGCGTGACCGTCGCCCCGGTGCTCGCGCAACGTCGTGCAGGCCTGCCAGGCCTCGCCCAACCCGCCGGTGCCCAGAGCGGGCGCAATGACGGGCCAGAGCGACCGGTTGGCCCCGGCCATGACCCGTCCCGCCCCTTCGCAGCCGGCCACCGCCCGCCGCAGCAGCGGCAAAGCGGCCACGAGAGCGGACCGGGCCTCCACGCTGCACACCTCGCTGAGCGCCTCCGCCGCCGCGATGGCGCGCACACGACACAGCGTCTCGGGCGTCACGACGTCCCAGCACCCCGGCACCGCCCGGGCCACCATGGCCGGCGCGAAGTTGTAGAACGCCGCGCTCACCGGGCCGGCGCCGACGCGCCCGAGGGGGGCGGCGCGAGCGGCGAAGTATCCGGACCAGAAGCCGGGGAGCCCGGCGTCACGCAACGCAGCGCGGCAGCCGGGCGCGAAGTAGGTGACGGCGTGGACGGTTTCGAGGGCGACCCAGAGGTCGCGGGCAGCGAGCCGCCCCGGCTGCTGGCTCAGCGGGTGACCTGGCGCACACCCGTGGGCGAGCTCTCCGGCTCACGGGCGTCACCGTTGCTCAGCGGCTCGATGTCGATGCGCACCGGCACCGGCTCGGGGTCCAGCTCCGTGCGCTCGTCGTCGGGGCGGGGTGCCGCCGGGACGGTGGTGTACTCGCCCTCCGCGGAACGCTGCACGATGACGGCGCGCTTGCGCTTGCCGATGTCGTGCACACCTTGCATCTCCCGGCACAGCTGGTAGGTGACGAGCCCCGCGATGATCGGCACGATGATGACCGCGAACCGGAAGAACCAGAGCACCACGTTCAGCGAGACGTGGAAGAAGTTGGCGAGGACGTCGGTCGAGCTCGCCGCGAAGAGCGTGAACAGGAGGGCAAAGATCGCGGTGCCGGCGGCCGTGCGCTTGGGCCGGTCGCGCGGCCGGTCCAGCAGGTTGTGCAGCTCGTGATCGCCGGTCACCCTGCGTTCGAGCTGGGGCCAGATCATGCAGAGGGTGAAGATGAGGCCCGGGAACACCACGGCTGGGAGGAAGACCTCCAAGGGGATGGTGTGCCCGAAGCCGGTGAACTCCCACGACGGCATGATGCGGAGTGCCCCGTCGAGCCAGCCCATGTACCAGTCGGGCTGGACCGCGTAGGAGATCTTGGACGCGTCGTAGGACCCGAACTGCCAGATGGGGTTGATCTGGACGAACGCACCGAGTAGCGCCGTCGCCGCCGTCACCATGAAGAGGAACCCGGTGGTCTTGGCCATGAACGTCGGGAACATAGGCGAGCCCACCACGTTGTGCTCGGTGCGGCCCTCGCCGGCGAACTGCGTGTGCTTCTGGCGCACCAAGAGCCCGAGGTGAGCCGTGATCAGCCCCAGCAGCACCAGCGGGATGATCAGCACGTGGATGATGAAGAACCGCGGGATGATGATGTCGCCCGGGAAGCGGCCACCCCACAGGAAGGAGACCAGGTAGCTGCCGACGAGGGGGATCGACTCGGCGATGGAGTAGCCGATGCGTAGCCCGGTGCCCGAGATCAGGTCGTCGGGCAACGAGTAGCCGATAAAGCCCTCGAAGATGGCCAGGATCAGCATCGTGATGCCGATGAGCCAGTTCAGCTCCCGCGGCTTGCGGAAGGCACCGGTGAAGAAGATGCGGGCCATGTGGACGATGATCGACCCGGTGAAGATGTCGGCGGCCCAGTGGTGCATCTGGCGGATTAGGAGGCCGCCCCGCACGTCGAAGGAGATGCCGACGGTCGACTTGTATGCCTCCGAGACCCACTGGCCGTCCAGGGGTCTGTAGCTGCCGTGGTAGACGACCTGCTGGGTCGAGGGGACGAAGTAGAGCGACAGGAAGACGCCGGTGGCAAGCAGCACCACGAACGAGTAAAGGGAGATCTCGCCCAGCATGAAGGACCAGTGGTCCGGGAAGATCTTGTCGAGGAAGACGCGGCCGCCCTTGGCCACCCCGAGCCGGTCGTCGAGCTCGTCGACGGCCTGGCCGACCCGCCCGAAGGGGCCCAGAGCCGCCTTGGTGCTGCGCTTGGTCTTGACCGCGGTGTCGCTCATGTGGTGGTCCGCTCCCAGAAGCCGGGCCCGACGGCTTGGTCATAGGGTGCCATGGCGATGAGATAGCCCGCTTCGTTGTAGCCGAGGTGCATCTGGGGCAGCGGCCGGGGCGCCGGCCCGAACTGGGGCACCGCCCCGTTGCGGACGTTGAACATCGACTGGTGACAGGGGCAGACCAGCAGCTCGAGCTCCTGCTCGTAGAGGCCAACGGGGCAGCCGAGGTGGGTGCACAGCTTGGAGTAGGCGACGTAGCCGTCGGGAGTCCAGCCCTCGCGCCCTGGCATGGTCGGGGGAACAAGGGGCTGGTCCGACACCCTGATCAGCACGGTCTGGTCGATGGCCTGCCCGTTGTCGGTGATGAACCCTGTCTGCGGGTTGACGGTCTCCTGCGGGTAGACGGTCATGATCCCGCCGACCACCAGGGTGTCCTTGCGGACGGGACGGCCGTTGGAGTCGACGAGGACGGTCCCCTTGCGCCAGTCGGTCACCTCGAACGAGTTCTCCGGCAGCGGGCCGAGGGAGCGCAGGAGCGGGAACAGGGCGACGATCCCGAAGATGCCAGCACCCAGGGCGAAGAGACCGCCCAACATCTTGCGCCTCTTGACGACGACGGCGGAACGCTCGACGAGGGCGGCCGCCATGGCGTCCCGCTCTTCCCGCGTGCCCGCGAGGGTGTGTCGCTCTTCGACGAAAGGACCCTGGGGCATGAGGTACTTGCCCCAGGCCGTGAGCCCGAAGCCGAGGGCGAACATGCCGGCCCCGAGTGCGCCACCGAGCTCCCAGGGCTTCCAGTTCTGCCAGTAGGCGGCGCCGAAGAGGGCGAGGAAGAAGATGGCCACGAGGAAGATGGCCGCGATGATCTTCTCGACCCTGGCCGGGTTCTTGGCCGCGTCGCCCATGTGCGGGTCGCTCAGCGCGGCCACCGGCATGGGGACCCGGGTGCGCGAGGGCTGGTGCTCCGGATCGCTCACGAGCGCTCCCCGATCCAGAAGCAGACCAGGACGAGGCCCCCGACGCCGATCAGCAGGGCGACGAAGCCCTCGGCCACGGGCCCGACACCGCCGAGCCCGGCTCCACCAGGGTTGTCCGGGTGCTCGATGCGCCCGGTCACGTACGAGACGATGTCGGCCACCTGCTGGTCGGTCAGGTTGCCCGAGAAGCGAGGCATGTTGGCCGGCCCGATCCGCATCGCCTCGACCACCTGCTGGGCCGAGACGTCACGGTTCTGTAGCGACGGGGCGTTGGTGCCGAAGGCCAAGGCGTCACCGGCACCCGTGATGGTGTGGCACGCCGCGCAGTTGAGGGAGAACAGGTCCGCGCCCGCAGACTGGTTCGCCCCGCCCAGGTGGGGATAGGGCACGGCCGGCACCGCCGGGTCGAGGGAGTTGACCCAGGCGGCCAGCTCCAGCGCCTGCAGGGGCGTCAGTCGACTCGCCTTGCGTTCCGCCTCGACCGCCTTGACGTCGGTGGCCGGCATGCGGCCCGTGCTCACCCAGAAGTCGACCGTGGCGGCGCCGACCCCCTGCAGGTTCGGCCCGATGGTGGCCTGTCCGTCGGGGCCGACTCCGTTGGCGTCGTTGCCGTGGCAGCTCGAGCACGTCTGCGCGAACAGCAGGCGGCCGGCGGAGATCAACGCCTGGGGCGGGTTGGCGTAGGTGATGGCCGTGTTGCCGTAGGAGATGAGGTGGCCGTTGAGGCAGAATTTGTTGGTGCTGAGGAACGGGTTGCCAGCGTTGCGCACGGTCGCAGTCACTCCCTTGACGTTGACCGTGCCGCACGAACGAGTCGTGACGCGGGTGGGGGTCGTCGACACCTGCGCGGCATCCGAATGTCCGCTGGCACCCGCGTCGGTGCCGGGGAAGAACATCGCCAGCGACGCCATGGCGGCCACGGCGAGGAGGCCCGCCGGCAACAGGAAGCCGGTGCGGAATGTCCCCGTGTGTGGTGTGCGCACGCCCCTCATGCCTACTTGAGCAGGAACAGGCAACTGTAGAGCCCGACCCAGACGATGTCGACGAAGTGCCAGTAGTACGAGACGCCCTGCACCGCGGAGAGTTCACCGGGGTCACCGCCGATGTCGCCCCGCATGCGGCCCAGCAGGAAGACCATGGCCAGCAGTCCGATGAAGACGTGCAGGCCGTGGAGGCCCGACATGATGTAGAAGAGCGAGCCGTACGAGTTCGTGTACCAGCGCGTCGGGCTGAACAGCCACTCGTAGACCTGGTTGCCCAGGAAGGCCACGCCGAGGAGGATCGTGCAGACGATCCAGATCCGGGCCGAGCGTCGCTTGCGCCACTCCACCTGGTACACGGCCCTCTGCATGGTGAAGCTCGAGGACACGAGCACGAGGGTGAAGAAGCCGGCCCGCAGGACGTCGAGCTGGGTGCCCGCCGGCGGCCAGGGCCCGACGGTATTGGCCCGGATGGTGAAGAACGCGGCGAAGAGGCCGCTGAAGAACATCAGCTCCGACCCGAGCCAGATCATCACGCCGACGGCAAGCATCGGCGGCCGGTCGTGGACGATCTTTCCCTGTGTCGCGGGGACGGGGACCTCCGCCGAAACAGCCTGGGTCACAGCGCTTTTTCTACTCGACCGGATGCCGGACGCGCCAACAAGCAGGTAGCGGCGCCGTGTCGGGGGTTGCGGTGCCGAATGCCCAGGTCAGCGCAGCCCGACGGGGAGCGGTTCCGCGTGCAGGATGGTGAGCCTCTTGGTGGGTCTCGTCATGGCGACGTACAGGGTCCGCAAGCCCCGTGTCGTGGCCACCGGTGGGCCCTCGTTCGCCGCCTCGTCGCCCACCGCCGCGACCAGCGCCGGCTCCACGACCATCACGGAGTCGAACTCGAGCCCGTTCGTCTCGTCCGCCGGCAGCACCACCAGCCCCGCCGCGAGGCCGTCGCCCGACGGGTCGCGCGGATCGATCGGGTCGAGACCCGCCTCGTCGAGCGCCCTGGTCAGCTCGGGGAGCATGACGGCGGGCCCCAGGACGGCCACCCGCCCTGGTGCGGTGGCGGCCAACTCCGTCCGGGCCAGCTCGGCCAGCCTGCCCGGCATCCCGGCCCTGCTGGTGGAGACGATCTGCGGCGTGTGGCCCGACTGGCGCACCGGTCGCGGTGGCGCGATGGAGGGAGCCGCCACCGCCAGAACCCGCGCCGCCAGCGCGACGACCTCCGACGGGGTCCGGTAGCTCACGGTCAGCTCCACCAAGCGTGGTAGCCGCTGGGGGCTCAGATGGCGCGTGATGTCGTCCCACCCGGCCGGGGCCCACGGGCCGGTGGCCTGTGCGATGTCGCCGACCACGGTCATGGAGCCCGACAGCGACCGCCGCGCCAACATGCGCAGTTGCATGGGTGAGAGGTCCTGCACCTCGTCGACCACGATGTGGCCGAACGATCGGATCTCGTCCTCGCCGCCGTTCACGGGCCCGGCCGCCGGGGCCGGCGAGGCCGACAGACCCTGGGGCCAGAAACCGACCTCTTGCGCCAGAGCCTCCTCGTTCCGCTGCAGGCGCGCCCGGGGCGACCTCCCCCCGCGGCGCGGGCCCAACAGGGTACGGGCCTCGTCGACGAGCGCCGTGTCGGCCACCGTCCAGTGCACCGTGTCGAGGGCCGTGCTGCGCGGCCGGTACAGGTTCTGCACCTCCGCGCCGCCCAGGACCCCCTTGCCGGCGGCGGCCAGCAGGGCGCGGGCCCCCAGGAGATCGTGCAGGAATTCGTGGGGGGAGAGCCGGGGCCACATCCGGTCCAGTGCCTCGGCGACGGCAGGGACCCGCCGCAACCGCTGCGCCAGGTCGTTCTGCTCTTCGGGCGTCGGCGCCTCCTCGGTCCCCGTGCTCGGGCTGAGCCTCGCCCGGTAGTCGTCGGAGAGCGAACGCAGCACCTGCGTCTCGACGAACCGCCGCCGTGCGTTGTGCGTGCCCGGCCGGCGGCGGGCCATCGCCACGATGTCGTCGGTCGTGCGGGCACGCAACCGCAGCACGCCGGCGCCGAAGGGGATCTCGACGTCGCGGCGGAGCGGGCGCTGGCGGGTGCGCACGCCGCGCGCCAGCACCTTGACCATCCGCACGTCGCCCTTCAGTTGGGCGACGGCCGGGTCGTCGACGCCACGCACGCGCACCTCGGGTACCAGGCCCGCCACCGTCGAGAGGCTGACGCCGGTTTCGCCCAGCGAGGGGAGGACCTGCTCGATGTAGCGCAGGAACAGCGGGTTCGGTCCGACGACGAGCACACCCTGCCGTTCCAGCGGGAAGCGATGGGTGTAGAGCAGGTAGGCGGCCCGATGCAGCGCGACGGCCGTCTTGCCGGTGCCGGGGCCACCCTGGACCACGAGGACCCCCGCCAGGGGCGAGCGGATGATCTCGTCCTGCTCACGCTGGATGGTGCCGATGATGTCGCCCATGTGGCCGGTCCGGGCCTGACCCAGGGCCGAGAGGAGCGCTCCGGGTCCGCCGAGGACCAATCCGTCGGAGAGCAGCCGCTCCCCGCCGTCGCGCGCCGTGCCCGGTCCCGCCTCGGGAGCGGACAGGGAGCCGACATGGCCGTCGGGGTCGACGAAGTACTCGTCCTCGAGCCCGAGCACGGTCCGACCGCGCACGGCCAGGTGCCGGCGTCGGGCCAGGCCCTGTGGGTCGAGCCCGGTCGCCCGGTAGAAGGGCTCGGCCACCGGTGCCCGCCAGTCGACCACCAGCGGCTCGTGGTCCGGGCCCGAGACGGCCAGGCGGCCGATGTGGAACGACTCGCCCAGCGCCGGGCCGTCGGAGGCGGCGACGTCACCCGGCTCGGGCAGGCGGTCGATGCGTCCGAAATAGAGCGCCTGGTCGCCCACATCGAGCTGCTCCAGGCGGGCCAGGCTGGTGCGCACCACGATGTCGCGCTCGGTGCGCGACTGGAACGTACCGCCCCGGCCGAGGTCCAGCACACCCTGCAACATCTGGCGCGCCTCGCCCCGCATGAACTCCAACCCGTCGTAGGCACGGTTGAGATATTCCTGCTCATCCTGCAGATCGGGATGTCCGGGCACCGCTCCCCTTTCTCCCCTTGCCCAAGGGAAACGGTTCAGTCTAGACGCGCCGCGTCGCCGTGGAGGCGCCGGCGACGACGCCTACGATGAGCCGAACCCGAAAGGATTGCCATGCTCATTTCGACCATGAACGACGTGCCTGGTTACAAGGTGACCTCGGTGCTCGGTGAGGTCTTCGGCCTGACGGTCCGCTCACGCAACGTCGGCTCGCAATTCGGCGCGGCATTCAAGTCCCTCGCCGGCGGCGAGCTCAAGGGGATGACCAAGAACCTGCAACTGAGCCGGGAGGACGTCGTGAACCGCATGGTGGTCGAGGCCGAGACCCGCGGTGGCAACGCCGTGCTGGCCATGCGGTTCGACACCTCGGAGATGGGCGGGAACTGGACCGAGATCTGCGCCTATGGCACCGCCGTCGTCATAGAGCCGATCGGGTGAGCCCGGCGGCAGACGTCCGCACTGACCTCGTGCGCGCCTGCTTCCGGGAACCGGTGACCCGCACGCCGGTGTGGTTCATGCGCCAGGCGGGCCGGTCACTGCCCGAGTACCGCGCCGCGCGCGGCGACGGCTCGATCCTCTCGGCCATCGGGGACGCCTCCCTCTCCACCGAGCTAACCCTCCAGCCGGTGCGGCGCTACGGCGTGGACGCCGCCATCGTGTTCTCCGACATCGTCGTGCCCCTGCACGCCATCGGTTTCGGGGTCGAGGTGGAGCAGGGCCGGGGCCCCGTCGTGGCCGAGCCGTTCCGGAGCGGTGCCGACCTGGCCCGCCTCCGGCCCTTCGAGCCGGGCACCGACGCTCCCTACGTCGCCGAGACGGTGCGCCAGGTGCGCCGCGAGTTGGCGGGTTCGGGGGTGGCCCTCATCGGGTTCGCCGGCGCGCCCTTCACGGTGGCCAGCTACATCGTGGAAGGAGGCCCGTCGCGCACGTTCGCCAAGGTCAAGGCGCTGATGCACGGGAACCCCGCCCTGTGGACCGAGCTGACCGACCGGCTCAGTGCCATGGCCGTGGCCTCGCTGCGGGCCCAGATCGAGGCGGGCGCGCAGGCGGTCCAGCTCTTCGACAGCTGGGCCGGCTCGCTCTCACCAATGGAGTACGCGCACTTCGCCCTGCCAGCCACCCGCGCCGTGTTGGAAGCCATTGCCGACCTGGGCGTGCCGACCATCCTGTTCGGCGTCGGCACCGGCGAGCTCCTTTCGCTCATGGGCACGGCCGGGTCCGACGTGGTGGGCGTCGACTGGCGGGTCCCCCTCGACGAGGCGCGCCGGCGCGTCGGGACCGGCACGGCGCTGCAGGGAAATCTCGACCCCGCGCTGTGCCTGGCGCCGTGGCCCGTCGTCGAGGAGGCGGCGCGCGCCGTGCTCACCGCCGCGGCCGACGGTACCGGCACGGGCCACGTCTTCAACCTCGGCCACGGCGTCCTGCCCGAGTCGGACCCGGCCATCCTGGCCGCCGTCGTCGACCTGGTGCATGCGGAGACTGCGCCGGCATGACATCGGGTGTCCTGCTCATGGCGCACGGCACACCGGCGACAACGGCGGACATTGCCGCCTTCTACACACGCATCCGGCGCGGCCGGCCGCCCGCACCGGAACAGCTGGCCGAGCTCGAGAGCCGCTACGACGCTATCGGCGGTCTGTCACCCCTGGCCGAGCGGACCGAGGCGCAAGTCGAGGCGGTACGGGCCGCGCTCGAGGCGCGCGACCCCGGCCACTACGTCGTGGCCCTCGGGGCCAAGCACACCCACCCCCTCATTGAGGACGCCGCGGCCACGCTGGGCGGTGCCGGTCTCGAGCGGGTCATCGGCCTGGTCCTCACGCCGCACGGGTCGTCCATGGGCTCGCAGGAGTACCTGGACCGCGCCGCCGGAGCGCTCGGCGAGACGCGCTTCGTGGCGGTGGGGCCGTGGTACGCCGAGCCCGACTTCGTCGCCCTCCTGGCGGCGCGGGTGACGACCGCGCTCGGGACCGTGGGGGGTCGCCGCCGCGTCGTCTTCACCGCGCACTCCCTTCCCGAGCGGATCCGGCAGGCGGGCGACACCTACCCCGAGCAGCTCGCAGAATCGGCCCGGCTGGTCGCCGAGGCGGCGGGGCTCGAGGAGTGGCTCGTCGCGTGGCAGAGCGCGGGGCGGACGCCCGAACCGTGGCTCGGTCCGGACGTGCGCGACGAGGTGCGCCGCCTGGCCGCCGAGGGCGGCACCGACGGCGTCGTGGTCTGCCCGATCGGGTTCGTGGCGGACCACCTCGAGGTGCTCTACGACCTCGACGTCGAGCTCGCGGGCGTTGCCGCGGCGTGCGGCATCACCTACGCGCGCACCGCATCGCTCAATGACGACCCCGCCTTCGTGGCCGTGCTGGCCGACGTGATTGCCGCCGCCGACGGGGTGCCCTGAGGTGGCACCACACCGGGTGGTCGTCGTCGGAGGCGGCATCACCGGCCTGACCGCGGCGTGGGAGCTGACTGGGGGTGCCGGGCGCCGGCACGATGCGCCCGCGGTCGTGGTGCTCGAGTCGACGCCGCGCCTCGGAGGCCCGTTGCGTAGCGACGACGTCGGGGGGCGGCCCGTCGACATGGGACCCGACGGCTTCTTGGGCCGGCGTCCCGAGGCCCTCGATCTGTGCCGCGAGGTGGGGCTGGCCGACGCCCTCGTCCCCATCGGGGCCCGCGGCGCATCGGTGTGGGCCCGCGGGCGCCTCCGCGCGCTGCCCGAGGGACTTGCGCTCGGCATCCCGACGCGCTTGTGGCCCACCGCCCGCTCCGGCGTCCTCGGCGTCCGGGGCCAGCTCGGCCTGGCCTGTGACGCGCTCGTTCCCCCGGCCCGATGTCCGGGGGCCGATCGGCGACCGGTCCATCGGTCCCCTCGTGGCGCGCAAGCTCGGCCAGCGGGTCGTCGACACCCTGGTCGACCCGCTGATCGGCGGCATCCACGCCGGTGCGGTCGACGACATGTCGGCCGCGGCGACCTTTCCCCCGCTCCTGACGGCCGCCCAGCGCCGCGGCAGCCTCATGCGGGCGCTGCGGGCCGAGGTCCCCACCCCGAACCCGGACGGGCCGCCGCTGTTCTGGTCGCTCCGCGGCGGGATGGCGTCACTGGTGCGAACACTGGCGTCGTGTCTGCGGGATCGCGGTGTCGACATCCGGCTCTCGGCCCCGGCCGACCGGATCGACCGGGCCGTGGACGGTTGGACCGTACGCGCGGCCGAGGAGGCCCTCGGGGCGCACGCGGTGGTCCTGGCGACCCCGGCAGCGGCCACGGCCCGCCTGCTCCGACCGCACGACGACGAGGCGGCCGGCCTCCTCGATGCGATCGATTACGCCTCCGTCGTGGTGGTGACGTTTCGCGTCGGCGCCGACGACGTCCCGCCGTCGCGGCACGGAACCGGGTTCCTCGTGCCGCGCCGCAGTTCCCACAAGGGCGGCGACGCCTGGGCGGTCACCGCGTGCACCTATCTGGACGCCAAGTGGCCGCAGCTCGCCCGCGACGGAGAGGTCCTCCTTCGGGCGTCGCTCGGTCGGATCGACGACCGGCGCCCCGGCGAATGGAGCGACGACGAGGTCGTCGAGCGGGCCTGGGAGGAGCTGGGACTCCTGATGGGCGTGCGCGGCGCGGCGCTGCAGGCGATCGTGGTGCGCCACCCCGCCGCCCTCCCGCAGTACCGGGTGCACCACCTCCTGCGGACGGCCGGCGTCGAGGCGGCGACTGCCCGTCTCGGCGGCCTGGCCGTGGCCGGCGCGGCCTATCACGGCGTCGGCATCCCGGCCTGCATCGCCAGCGGCCGGGCCGCGGCACACGCGCTGTCGTGAGCCGCCTGCCGCGGCGCGGCCGCGTGGCCGCCACCTCGGTCGTGGCCGGTGTCCTCCTCGCGCTGTCGCTCCCGCCCTGGGGATGGTGGCCGCTCGGCCCGCTGGGCGCCGCGCTGCTCTACTGGCGCCTGGGCGGCCTGCCGCTGCGGGCGCGGCTCTGGTCCGGCTGGCTGGCCGGGTTGGGTTGCGACGCCATCGGTCTGGCCTGGTCCCGCGCCTTCAACTGGTACGGCGCCGTCGTGCTGATACTGATCGAGGCGCTCTTCTTCGCCGCGGCGGCCGGCTCGACCCCGCCGTGGCGCGGGCGCCCCCCGGCCTTCGTCGGCGCCTGCACGCTGGCCGAGGCCGTGCGCCTGAGCTGGCCCTTCGGCGGGCTCCCGCTGGGCGGGGTGTTCCTGGGCCAGGCGGACGGTCCCTTGGTCGAGCTGGCGCGCCTCGGGGGCCCGCTGCTGATCACCGCGGGGGTCTGGGCCGGCGGTGTCGCCATCGCCACGTTCGCAGCCTGGCTCTGGGGGCGCCGGAGCCACGTCGGTGGGCCCTCCGTCGTGGGCGCGGCCGTGGTCGCGGGCGGGATCGCCGCGCTGGCCCTGGCCGGCGGCGTCGCCCCCGACGGCGGCGGCCCGGTCCGGACGTTGCGCGTCGCGCTGGTCCAGGGGGGTGGGCAGAGAGGGCTGAGCAAGGAGGAGGTCTCGCCCACGTCGGTCTACGGGGCACAGGTGGCGGCGACCGCCGCGGTCGCCACCGCCCGTCCGCCCGCCCGGCTCGTGCTGTGGCCCGAGGACGTCGTGGCGCTCGAGCGCCCGCTGGCCGGATCTCCGCAGGCCGCGCAGTTGAGCCTGCTGGCTCGGGAGCTCGGCACGACGCTCCTCGTCGGCGTCACCGAGCCGGCGTCGCCCACCACGTTCCGCAACGAGGTCGTCGCCTGGGGGCCCCGCGGGCACGTGGTGGGCGTGTTCGAGAAGGTGCACCGGGTGCCCTTCGGCGAGTACGTGCCGTTCCGCTCCGTGGTGTCGCACCTGGCCGACCTCTCGGGCGTGCCGACCGACGCGGTGCCCGGGCACGGCAGCGGCCTGATGCGCACACCGGCCGGCCCGCTCGGCCTCATGGTGAGCTTCGAGGTCTTCTACTCCGGGCGCAGCCACGCCTCGGTGCGGGCGGGGGCCGAGCTGCTGGTCGTGCCCACCAACACGTCGTCGTACAGCACGCCGCAGGTGCCGGCGCAGGAGATCGCGGCGTCGGTGGTGCAGGCGGTCCAGACCGGACGCGACCTCGTCCTGGCGGCCCCGGCGGGTTACAGCGCGGTGGTCACCCAACGCGGTGTCGTGGTCCAGCGGAGCACCCTCGGCGCCCGCCAGATCCTCGCGGCCACCGTCGCACTCCGCCGCGGCCTGACCCTCTACGACCACTGGGGCGACCTGCCGGTGCTGATTCTCTCGGCCATCGCGCTCGCCGCCGGCTGGGCCCGCCAACTCACGAGAGGCGCCGACGCACCCACCAGAAACTGATTCCGAGCAGCGCCAATGCGAGCACGGCGAAGAGCGCGCTCTCGTACCACTGGAAGGGCCAGTAGCGGTCGATGGGCTGGTAGGTCAGCACCTGCCGGAGGCCGAGCTTGTCGGCGCACTCCTGCACGCCCTGGTTGAACGCGCCACTCGGGGGGCCGAACGGCGCGTGCCCGCCCGGGCCGAGTTGTGGAGGGGCCACCGCCTTGGGACAGACGCCGGCACCGGGGATGCTCACGGTGCCGTCGGTCGAGACGTTGACGCCGACCGTGCCGGCGCCGAAGCCGCCGTTCTGGCCGATGACCTCCCCGGCGCGGTTAATCGTTTCATTCGAGATCACCCAGTCGCGCGGATCGAGGCGCCCGAAGGATGGTGACCCGTTGTCCGGGCCGGCGTCGTATGCCGTCACGAGGCGCAGCGGGCCCATGAGGTGGGGTCGCACCCAGTCCTCCACGGCGTAGCGCACGCTGACGAAGGCCACCAGCGTGATCGCCATGGCCGGCAGCGTCCGACGGATCAGGACGCCGGCAGCCAGCCCCAGGGCAAAAGCAAAGAGGGTGTAGGCGATCGGGACGATGTCGCGGCGGTCGAACAACGACGGGGAGAACGGGCCCGCCCCCAGGTTGTTGAGTGTGGCCGCCCGGTCGAGCGGGCTCCACCACCACGTCACCATGAGGCTGAAGAGCCCGGCGACCGCGACCGAGGCCAGACCCACGACGCCCACCCTGCCGGCCAGCCAGCGGGTGCGGGTGATGCTCTGGGTCCAGGCCAGCTTGTGGGTCTGTGTCTCGAGCTCGCGGGCGACGAGCGGTGCACCCCAGAAGATGCCGACGAGGGCGGGAAGGACGAGGAGGACGACGCTGGTCAGCTGCAGGAAGAGATCGGTGCCGAGCAACTGGTCCGGGGCGGTGGCACAGTCACCACTCTTCGCGCAGGCGGCCACCGCGTTGTCGTAGAGGTGCACCAGGTTCGGCCCGGTGAAGGCCAGCGCGACGGCGGTGACGGCCAGGACGCCGAACACGACCGCAAACTGGGTGCGGAACTGGCGCCACGTCAGCCAGATCATCGGGGCGTCCCGCCCGCCGTCACGAAAGCCGGTGCCGCACCCACCAGAAGCAGATGCCGACGAGGGCGAGGGCAAGGACGACGTAGAGCGTGGTCTCGAGACCTTGGAGGGCCCAGTACCGGCTGGCCGGTTGGTACGTGACCAGCAGGTGGAATTTGGTCGCGACGTTGTCGATGCAGGACTGGAAGGCCTGTCCCGGTGCCGGGACCGGTCCGTGTCCGCCGCTGAAACCGATGGATCCGCCGGAGCGCAGGCCGCCGGGCGGCCCGACGTTCGGGCAGGCCTTGGCGAGGTACTGGGAGGTCGGAACGTGGCCGGACGCGTCGACGGCAGCACTCGAGATCACCCAGGCATTGCGGATGTTGCCGCCGCTGACCGCCAAGGACAACCCGGAGGGGCTCAGGGAGAGGCCGACCCCGCCTGCCGTCGTCAGTGGCTCCACGGCATGCAAGGGCGGCAGGAGGTACGGGCGCACCCATTCTCTGACCGCCAAGCGGACGACGACGTACGCGACCAGTGTGGTGGCCACGGCCGGCAGCGATCGGCGGATCAGTACGCCGGCTGTCACGCCGAGCGCGAAGGCGAAGACGGCATACCCGATCGGCGTCACGCCCCGCGTGTCGAACGCCTGGAACACCTGCGCGTTGACCGTGTCGAGGGGGCTGAACCACCACGTGACCATGAGGGTCAGGAGCCCGGCGGTGGCGGCCGAGGCCAGTCCGACGAGGCCGAGCTTCACCCCCAACCAACGGCGACGGGTGACGCTCTGGGTCCAGCCCAGCCGGTAGGTGCCGGTCTCGAGCTCGCGGGCGACGAGCGGCGCGCCCAGAACATCCCGATGAGGGCCGGCGCAACCAGGAGGACCAACCCAAGCCCGTTCTGGAGCTTGATGTCGGTGCCGAGGAACGAGGGCGAGGCGCAATCGTGCGCCGCCCGGCACGAGCCGTAGAGGTCGGAGAGGTGCAGGCCGGTCGGAACGACGATGACCGCCAGGAGGACGAGCGCGCCGGCGACCACGGCGGCCTGGACACGGAACTGGCGCCACGTCAGCCAGCTCACCGGTGCAGCTCCAGCGTGGGCCGGCGGCCGCGGGTGCCTGCCTGGGCCATGTAGGCGAGCACCAGATCCTCGAGGCCAATCTCCTCGACCGTCCACGACGGGTCGAGGATCGGTTCCTCGGTCCGCACGAGCAGGGTGGTCTGGCGCTCGGTGTGGCTGGCCTCGATCACCTCCTGGTGGGCCGGCAGGGTGCCGACGTCCCGGGTGGCGCCGATCAGGCGCCGGTGCGACGCCAGCAGCTCGTCGACGGGCCCGGCGAGCTGCACCCGTGACGCCACGAGCACGACCAGGTAGTCGCAGACGCGCTCGAGGTCGGCCACCAGATGGGAGGAGAGGATGACGCTGACCCCGTGGTCGACGACCGTCTCCATGAGGATCTGCAGGAACTCGCGCCGGGCCAGCGGGTCCAGGCTCGCCACCGGCTCGTCGAGGAGCAACAGCTCCGGCCGCTTGGCCACGGCCAGGGTCAGGGCCAACTGGGCCCGCTGGCCGCCCGAGAGCTTGCCGGCTCGCTGGGCCGGATCGAGGTCGAGCTGCTCAATGCGGCTCTGGGCCACGTCGTCGTCCCATCCCGGGTTGAGGCAGGCCCCGAGTCGGAGGTGGTCGGCGACGCTCAACCCCGAGTACGTGGGCGTTTCCTGCGCGACGAAACCGACCCGACCGAGTTGCTCCGGATCGCTGGCCGGCTCGCGCCCGAGGACCCGCACCGCTCCCGCCGTCGGTGCCAGCAGCCCGACGGCGAGGTTCAACAGCGTCGACTTGCCGGCGCCGTTGGGCCCCACCAGGCCGACCACGTGCCCCGCGGGGATCTGGAGGCTGCACTCGGTCAGCGCCCACTTGCGCCCGTAGCGCTTGCCCAACCCGCGGGCCTCGACGACGGTCGTCACGCTACGCCCTCCTCGCGGGCGGACCGAAAGGTGTCCCGGAAGAGCGCCTCGATGCTCTCGTCGTCCAAGCCGGCCCGTCGCGCCTTGGCCAGCCAGCGGCGCAACTGCTCGCGCAGTGGGCCGTGCGCGGCCAGCGACGGGTCGCTGAGCGTCTTGGTGACGAAAGTCCCTACGCCCGGCCTCGCCGTCACCAGCCCGTCGTGCTCGAGCTCCCGGTACGCCTTGAGCACGGTGTTGGGGTTGATGGCCACCCGCGCCACGACCTCCTTGACCGTGGGCAGCTGGTCCCCCTCGTGCAACAGGCCGAGCTTCAGCGCCCGGCGCACCTGCTGGACGAGCTGGAGGTAGGGCGACACCCCCGAACGGGTGTCGAGGTGGAACTCGATCATCGTCCCTCTATTCTGCTATGTATCTAGTACATTATGCTTTTGGAGAGACGGCTGTCAAGGCGCCGCGGCCGGGTTACTCGTAGTAGCCCGAGTGGATGTACACGCAGGGGACACCGGCCGCCACGTACATGGCGTGGTTGGACGGGTCGTCCTCGAAGGCGAGTCGTAGGTCGAACCCGTGGGCCCGCAGGTCCTCCACGACGGACTGCTTGAACTCCGTCACCTGCGCGTAGTCCCCCCGCGAGCGCATCACCAAGAGGTCCCAGCGCAGGCCGTACCGCTTCAACCAGGCCAGTGTCTGGGGCTGGACCCGGAGCGGCCGGCCCGTCAGCAGGATCACGGCCAGCGACGGGTCGAGCAGCTCGAGCAGCCGGGCGATCTCCTCGATGACCGGGTCGTCGCCGCAGGCCTCGAAGAAGGCCGCCCAGTCCCTCCGTCCGCGTTCGAGGAAGTGCTGACGACCGGCGGCGTCGGAGAGGACGCCGTCGATGTCGAAGACCACGGCCCGGCCGTGCGGGCGCGCCGTGCCCTCCCCGGCCCGCCACCTCCAGTTCGTCCGATCGCTCTCTGACCTCGTCACGGGCATGAAAGTCGAGCCTATGGCGCCCCCCACCCCATCATGGGGAGCGCTTCCCCGCGCTGGATCGGCCGCCTGCCCTCCCAGGTGTCACCATGGACAACGAATGGAAGTCGACGTGACCAGGGGGATGGAGAGGGACCGGTCCACCGAGGCGGTCCCGGAGCGCGCCATTCGTGTGGCTCTCGGCCGCCGGGTCGAGGTCGTCGGCGACCTCCTCCTCCCGGCGGAGCCAACCGACAGCTCACTGGCCGCCTGCAGGGACATCGCCCGCCGGCTCGAGGAGTGGCAGGGGCCGGGCATCGTCATCCTCTGCGGGCGCCTGGTCGCCACCGGCTGCGACGACTCCGACAACGGGCCGGTCGCTGCGCTGGACTCGCACCCCGAGCTCACCACGGCGTTCAAGACGTTCGCAGCGCGCGACGACTCGAGGGTGGTCGCCGTCATGGCTCGGACGGAGCGGGATCCCGGGGTGGTGCAGGTCCTGGGACGCAGCGGCGTGACGGTGCGCGACGCGGTCGACCTGGCGTGCGAGACAGGTGCGGGTACCCGCACGGTCCTCGTGCGCGCCGGCTCGATGCGGCTCGACGCCAACCCGCCGATGGAGGCCGTCCCCGCCGCGGATCGACCATGGCTGGCCGGCATGGAGCGGCTCGACGACCCGCGGCTGGCGCGCCGCTTCGTCACGTCGCGCCTGTTGTACCGCCGGCTGCGCCGCTACCTGTGGGCGCCGCCACTGGTCCTGGCCGCGGTGGCGCTCCTGCTGCGCGTCGAGTTCGTGGTCGACGGCCTCGGTCGCGTCTTCCGCTCGCCGCGCCAGCAGACCGCGCTGCAGCGCGCGTACGCCGCCACGTGGTTCTCCCGCTTCATCGTCACGGTGGTCATCGCCGTCGTCCTGCTCGCCGTCCTCGCCCTCGTGGTCGCCATCACCTCGCGTGGCATCTGGCGGGCTCTCGGCGGCGAGGGCCTCCCGGCCCCGTGGGCGGGCGGGCCGTCGGGATCGCGGCCGATCGCGCACGCCCAGCTCGAGATCGACGGGACGGACGCCCTCGATGCCACGCGCACCGCCGTCGAGGCGGGCGCGTCGGGGCTCATCGCCGGCGGGGCGCTCGTCTCCGAGCTGACGCATCTCGACGCCGGCTTCTTCGCCTGCCCGGGCGCCACCTCCGAAGTCGTCCACGAGCACCGGGGGCGGCTCGGGCTCCCGCCGACGTTCCTGCACCACCGCCAGGAGTCGACCCTCGAGATCGAGACCGGCGCAGACCTCCACGTCCGCCTGATCCTGGCCGAGGCGGACCTGCCCTTGGCCACCTTGGGCGAGCGGTTGGTGACCGCGGACGTGGTGATCAAGGCCCGTTCCAAGGCGGCTGAGGTCCATGCCGAGCTGGCGGCCGGGTGGCCGAGCGGGGCGTCGTGGCCCCCCGCGCCCGAGGTGGCGGCGGACCGCATCCGGGTTCGACGCATCCGGCGCATCGCCGCGGTCTCCCTGTTCGTGGCCGGAGCGGTCGACCTGCTCTCCTCCGTCAGGACGCCGCTGCGCGAGCACCTGCACCTGATCGCGCAGTACCTGCCCATCGCCGTGGTGCAGGCGGCCGGGGCGCTGACGGCCATCGCCGGCATCGGCATGATCATGCTCTCCCGCGGCATCCTCAAGGGCCAGCGGCGCTCGTGGCTGGTGGCCGTGGCCCTGCTCGTCGCCTCACTCGCACTGCATCTCGTCCACGCCGCGGACATCATCACGATCGCCATCTGCGCCGGCGTCCTCACGCTGCTGATCGTCCAGCGCGAGCTCTTCCGGGCCGAGACGGAGCGGGCCACGCTGGTCACCGCGTTCGTCATCCTCGCCGTCGGCGGCCTGGTGGCCACGCTCGGCGGCTTCATCGCGGTGGAGGTGGCGGGCCGGGTGCACCACCACACCCTCCCCGGCTGGCCCCGTGTGTTCCTGGGGTCGGCCGAACGGCTCGTCGGCGTGCAATCGGTGGCCTTCCCGAGCACCATCGACCGTTACGTATCGATCAGCCTGCTCGCGGTGGGCATCAGCCTCATCGTGGTGGCGCTGTACCTCCTCACCCGGCCGGTGGTCGACCGGCGCCTGTCGTCGGGACGCGCCGCCGTGGGGCGCCGCGCCGCCGAGCTCCGGGCCCGTGACATCGTGCGCCGGCACGGAACGGGAACCCTCGACTACTTCGCGCTGCGCGACGACAAGCAGTGGTTCTTCCATCGCGATTCGCTCGTCGCCTACGCAGTCTTCGGCGGCGTCTGCCTGGTCTCGCCCGACCCCATCGGCCCCTTCTCCGAACGGGCCCACGTGTGGGACTCGTTCCGCCGCCACGTGGACCGCAACGGGTGGGGTCTCGGCGTCATGGGCGCCGGTGAGGAGTGGCTCCCCACCTACCAGGCGTCGGGCATGCGCTTCCTCTACATAGGGGACGAGGCCGTGGTGGACCCGCGGGAGTTCTCGCTCGACGGCGGGAAGATGAAGGGGCTGCGGCAGGCGGTCAACCGTGTCGCCCGCTACGGCTACACCGTTCGGTTCTTGGACCCGGCCCGCCTGGACCGCGAGGACGCCGGCCGCATGGCCGAGCTGATGGCCAAGAGCCGCCGGGGTGAGCAGGAACGAGGGTTCTCCATGATGCTGGGCCGCCTGTTCGACTCCCGGGACACCGGCCTGCTCCTCACGCTCGTCGAGGGCCCGGACGGCGCGCCCGTCGCCATGTGCCAATTCGTGCCGTCCCCGGCGATCGGCGGGTACTCGCTCGACCTGATGCGCCGCGACCCCGGAGACCATCCCAACGGCCTGCTCGATTTCGCGCTGTGCTCGACCATCACGCATCTCAAAGAACGCGGCATGAAGGGACTCAGCCTGAACTTCGCCGCCATGCGCTCGATCCTCGAGGGCGATCCGGGCGACGGGGTCACCCAGCGCGTGGAGCGCTGGGCGCTGCGGCGCCTCTCCGGTGTCCTGCAGATTGAGACGCTGTGGCGGTTCAACGCCAAGTACGAGCCCAGATGGCTGCCCCGCTACATCGTCTTCGACTCGGCCGAGCAGTTCGTGCCCGTCGCCGTGCAGATCATGCGGGCGGAATCGTTGACCGAGGTCCCCGTCATCGGCCGTCTGTTGACGACCGGGGTGGCGAAACGGGCGGGGCCGGCCGTGCCCGACGAGGTCCTCGCTGAGCTCGAACACGAGGGGAACGGCGCGGCGAGCCGGCAGGAGGCCGAGACGACCGGTCCGCGGCCGTGAGCGAGACCCGTTGCCCGCGCTGCGGGCATCCGGGCGTCCACGACAGCGGCGACGCCGGAGGTCCCTGTGCGGGGTGTGACCGGTGCTGGGTCGAGCAGCAGCGGCACGAACGTCCGCCGCACCACTCCGGCGAGCGGTGACGACATGAGCCTCGCCATGACGACGACGGAGCGGGAGGCGTTCCTGGCCGAGGTGCACGTCGGCATCCTGAGCGTGGACGGTCCCGGCCGGGCCCCTCACCGTCCCCGTCTCGTACGCCTACGAGCCCGGCGGAACCGTCGACGTCATCACCGGCGGCCAGAGCACCAAGGCCCGCCGCCTACGCGCGGCGGGACGCTTCTCGTTGGGCGCGCAGGTCGAGACCCCGCCGTACCGCTACGTGAGCGTGGAAGTACCGATCACCGTGATCGAGGACACGGTGAGCCCCGGACAGCATTGTGATCCGGATGGCACCGCAACGCTGGCTCACGACGGACTACGCCAAGCAGTTCGGGTAGTCGGCGTCCCGCAGGCGCCCGAAGCGCGCGACGTTCGTTTGTTGTCCCGCAGTTGTGCGGTTGGACCGGGCCGTCCCCCGAGGCCGTCGACGGAGCATCGGCCCGACGGGCCAAGATAGAGCCCCTGACGTGCGGGCCGGGGAGGACGATCATCGTGAGCAAAGTGCAGAATTCGATACCCACACCCGTCGCCGCCAGACACGACCTGGCGGCGACGGCCGCCGAACGCCGGGAGATCGGGCGCCAGGCGCGGGTGCTGGCGCCCCGGGAGGGCATCGGTGACTGGGACGAGCGGGCACGCGGGCACAACCCGGTCGACACGCTGCTGGCCCAGAACCACATCCGTCTCCCCGAGCTGCTCGGGCTGCGGCACCAGCGCATGGCGCTCTCGCCGTGGAACTTCTACCGCGGTGCCGCGTCGGTGATGGCCGCCGATCTGGCGTCACGGCCCCACAGCAGGATCGTGGTGCAGCTCTGCGGTGACGCCCATGTCCTGAACTTCGGGTTGTGGGCCACGCCGGAGCGCAACCTCAACTTCGACCTACGCGATTTCGACGAGACACTGCCCGGGCCCTTCGAATGGGACGTGGCGCGCCTGGCCGCCAGCCTGGTCGTGGCCGCACGGGAGAACGGGGTCAAGCCGGCGAAGGCCGACGCGGCGGTGACGGCGGCGGTCGACGCGTACCGGCGCCGGATGCGACGCTACGCCACCATGCCGCTGCTCGACATCTGGTACGACGGCACGCAGTTCGACCGCTTCATCGACTACTTCGAGCCGGCCGACCGCGGCCAGGTGAAGGTGCAGTTCGAGCGGGACAAGCAGAAACGGACGAGCCGCGGCGCGTTCGCCAGGTTGACCACGGAGCGACGCGGGCGGCCGCGCATCACGCCGCAGCCACCGCTGCGCGTGACCCTCGACGACGACGAACAGGGTGAGATCGTGGACCAGCTGCTCGCGGGCTACCGGCTCACGCTCCAGGAGGACCGCCGGAGGCTTTTCGACCGCTTCATCCTCGTCGACGTGGTCCGCCAGGTGGTGGGCGTGGGCAGCGTCGGGATGGTGGTGTACCTCGCGCTGTTCGAGGGGAGCTCGACCGGCGATCCGCTCTTCCTGCAGTGCAAGCAGGCCGGGCCCTCTGTCTACGAGGCCTACACCTACCCGAGCGGCCACGACAACCACGGCGCCCGGGTCATCGCCGGCAAGCGGATGGTGCAGAGCGCCACGGACATCTTCGTCGGCTGGGGATCGCTGGCCGACCGCGATTTCTACGTGCGCCAATTCCGTGACATGAAGCTGATCCCGACCACCGACCTGATCGCGCCGGTCCTCGTCCAGTTCGCGACCGCCTGCGGCAACTCTCTGGCCCGGGCCCACGCCCGCTCCGGCGACCCGGAAACCATCGACGCCTACATGGGCAAGAGCGACGTCTTCACGAAGGCCATGCGCAAATTCGCGCGCCGCTACGCCGACCAGAACGAGCGCGACCACGCGAACTTGATCGCCGCCATACGGCGGGGCAAGGCCGAGACCGTGTACACCTGAGCCGCCTACTTGGGCAGGAACAGCAGCGTGGCGTGGTTGGCGAAGTCGATGAGTGGCTGGGGCCACACACCGAAGAGCACGGTGACACCGGTGCACAGCCCGATGGCCAGGCCGGCGAGGGCCGGGACCGGCACCGGCGCGGGGACTTCTTCCCCGTCTGCGATCTCTTGGCCCTCGGTCTCGCCGGCCAGCAGGATCTGCTCGTTCAGCGTGGTCACCGAACCCGCCGCCGACGCCGGGGTGGCCCAGTCCAGGCCACCGGACGGCTTCTCGTCCCCGGTCGTCGCCGCCTGAATGAGGGAGCCTCCGACCATGCCGTCCTCGGCCCCCAACCCCGCCGAGCCGCCCGTCCCGCCCTCGGCCTCCCCCAACCCGCCGCCGGCGTACATCAGCACGGCCACCCGCAGGTAGAAGTAGGCCGCCACCACCGCGGTCACCATGGCGATCACGCCAAGGGGCACGTCGCCCGCTTCCACGGCAGCGAAGACCACCTGCAACTTGGCCCACAGCCCGGTGGTGAAGGGTGCGCCCGCCTGGGCCAGCAGCAGCACCGCGAAGGTGAGGGCCAGGACGGGTTGGCGACCGGCGAGGCCGCGGTAGCGGGACAGGTCGTGGTCACCGTCGCCCTCCCGTCCGAGGAGGGTCACGATGGCGAAGGTGCCGATGGTCATGAACATGTACGCGAAGAGGTAGTAGAGCGCCGCGCTGGCGCCGCGGGCAGTGCCGGCCACCACGCCGAGGAGGATGAAGCCTGCGTGGTTGATGGACGAGTAGGCCAGCATCCGCTTCACGTCGCGCTGGCGCAGCGCCACGAAGGCGCCGAGGACGAGGGAGAGCACCGCCAGCCCGTAGACGATGGGCCGCCAGTCGGTCGACACGACGCCGAAGGACGAGAAGAGCACCCGCAGCAGGGCGGCGAACGCGCCCGCCTTCGCCACGGCCGCCATGAAGCCGGTCACCGGCGACGGCGCCCCCTGGTACACGTCGGGTGTCCACATGTGGAAGGGCACCGCCGCCACCTTGAAGGCGAAGCCGACCAGCAGCAGCGACAGCCCGGCCAGCAGCAGGCCGTTGCTCAGCACCACGTTCTTGGACAAGAAGTCGGAGATCTGCGTCAGGTTGGTCGAGCCGGTGGCACCGTAGGTGAGCGCAATGCCGTAGACGAAGATGGCCGAGGAGAATGCGCCCAGGATGAAGTACTTGAGCGCTGCCTCGCCCGACGCCGCCCGGCGGTAGTTGAAGGCGGTGAGCACGTAGAGGGCGATGGAGAGGATCTCCAGTCCCAAGAAGATGATGATGAGGTCGTTGGCCATCGCCATCAACATGGCGCCCGAGGCGGACACCATCGCCAGCACGTGGAATTCCGCTCCCTGCACGCCCTCGCGGCGCAGGTAACCGTCCGCCACCAGGGCGCTGAGCAGCATGGCGATGGCCACCAGCATCATGAAGAACACGCTGAAGCCGTCCATCACGACCGCCTGGGCCACGTAGGTATGCGCCCCGTGTTCCTGCACGTCGGACCACTGCCAGATGGCGACTCCCAACGCGCCGCCCGAGATGATCACCGTGGCGATGGTGCTGACGCGGACCCGCATGGGCCGCCGGACCAGCGAGGCCACGGCCAGGAGCACGACGGCGCCGCCGATCATGATGATGGGCGGCAGGATGGCCAGCCAGCGGATCGGCGGCATGGCGATGGTGTTCGACGCCGCGTGGGTCGTGGCGAGCATGACGCCGATCACTTGATGCCCTCCACGCCCTTGACCGCCACCGGCGGTTCGGAGTGGCCCGTGCTGGACTCCACGTGGGCGATGAGCTGGTTGACCGACGGATTGATGCGGTCGAGCACCGGCTTGGGGTACACGCCCAGGAACACGATGAGGATGATGAGCGGCGCCATCACCAGCCGCTCCAGCAGGGCCAGGTCGCGCGTCTTCTCGTCGGCCTCCCGCGGCTCACCGTGAAAGACCTGCTGGTAGGCCCAGAGGAGGTAGATGGCGGCCACGATCACCCCGAGTACGGCCACCACGGCCCACCACCGGTGGGTGATGAAGGTGCCCGAGAGCACGAGGAATTCGCTCACGAAGCCGTTGAGCCCGGGCACCCCGATGGAGGCCAGCATGACCACGGTGAACACGGCCGCCAGGACGGGCGCCGCCTTCTGGAGCCCGCGCATCTCGCCCGTCTGCCAGGTGCCCCGCCGCTGGTAGATGAAGCCGATGAGGATGAACAGCGCGCCCACGATGAGGCCGTGGTTGAGCATCAGGAGCACGCCGCCGGCCAGTCCCTGCGTGCTCAGCGCGAGGATGCCGAGCGAGATGAAGCCGATCTGCGCCAGGGACGAGTAGGTCACCAGCCGCTTCATGTCACGTTGGGCGCAGGCCACGATGGCGCCGTAGACGATGCCGATGACGGCCAGCGTGAGCATCAGCGGCGCCAGCGTCCGCGTGGCCTGGGGGAAGAGGCTGAGGTCGAAGCGGATGATCCCGTAGGTGCCCAGCTTGGCCAGCACCCCCGAGAGCAGGACCGAGCCCTCCTCGGGGGCTTCGGTGTAGGCGTCGGGTGACCAGGTGTGCAACGGGAACAGCGGCGCCTTGACCGCGAAGGCCGCCGTGAAGGCCAGGAAAAGCAGGATCCCCGTCGACGACGACAGGTGGGTCTGCATGAGCGGCCCGAGCGAGAAGGTGAGGTAGTGGTACTGCGACTGGTGGATGAAGGCCAGCGTCAGGATCCCCACCAACAAGAAGGCAGAGCCGAGGAAGGTGTAGAGGAAGAACTTGATGGCGGCGTAGGCGCGCCGCTGGTGCCCCCAGCCGGCGATGATGAAGTAGGAGGGCACCAACGTCAGCTCGAACATGAAGAAGAACACGATGAGGTCGAGCGACAGGAAGCTCCCCATCACGGCCGCCTCGAGCAGCAGGATCCAGGCGAAATAGACCCGACCGTTCTCCCGGTTGCGGCCGAGGATGATGGCGAGCGGGAACAACAGCGCGGTCAGCAGCACCAGGAAGACCGAAATGCCGTCCACGCCGAGGTACCAGTGCACCCCGAGGCTGCTGCCGGTGTACTCGTGGTCCGAGACGAGCTGGAACCCGCCGTCGTGAACCTTCATGGCGACGAGGGCGGAGACGGCGATGACCAGCGTGACCAGCGAGACGATCAGGGCCAGGACGTAGGAGAACTCCCGCTGCCGCTCCTGATCCCGGTACAGGCCGAGCAGGCCCAGCGCGGCGGCACCGATGGCCGGCAGCACGATGAGCAGCGTCAGGAACGGGACGGTATGTGTCATCCCCACCAGGTCCGGCTCAGCATGAAGGCGATGATGAGTGCCATCCCGAGGGCGATGCCCAACGCGTAGCTACGGGCGTAGCCGGTCTGCAGCTTGCGCGCCGCGCTGCCGGTGGCCTTGGCCACATGCGCGGTGCCGTTGACGGCGCCGTCGATGATGCGGACGTCGACCACCCAGGCCAAGAAGGTGGCCAGTCGCTGGCTCGGCCGCCCGATGACGGTGTCGTAGAAGTCGTCCCAGTACCAGACCCGCCGCAGAAAGGCCGGCTCCAACCGGGGCTGGTAGGCCTCGTTGCCCCGCCACAGCCACCAGGCCACGATCACACCGGTGAACGCCGCCGCGATGTCGGCGAGCGCCAGCGCCCATTCGGGCCCCGCGCCCAACTGGTCGTTGTACAGCGTGCCGGCGAACACGGGGGTCAGGAAGCTCTGCAGGTTGTCGGTGTGGACCCAGGGCAGGTCGAGCGCACCGGCGATGAACGCGAAGAAGGCGAGGACGATGAGCGGGATCCGCATGATCCAGGGCGACTCGTGCGGCGTGTCCAGCGCCGGCTCACCGTTGGGTCCCGGCTTGTCGAAGCGCTCCTCACCGCCGAAGGCGAGGATCTCGAGCCGGCTCATGTAGTACGCCGTGAGCACGGCGGTGACCAGGCCGATGACCCACAGCGGCTTGAAGTGGGCGAACGTGTTGTCCAGGACGTCGCCCTTGGCCCAGAAACCCGAGAGCGGCGGGATCCCCGCGATGGCCAGGAACCCGATGGTGAAGGTGACCGTGGTCCACTTCATGTAGCGGCGCAGCGCGCCCATCCGTTTGAGGTCCTGCTCGTCGTGCAACCCGTGGATCACCGAGCCGGCGCCCAGGAAGAGCAGGCCCTTGTAGAAGGCGTGCGCCACCATGAGGAAGACGGCGGCGATGTAGGCGCCCGTGCCCACGGCGAGGATCATGTAGCCGATCTGCGAGACGGTCGAGAAGGCGAGCACCTTCTTGATGTCCTGCTGCGCGCAGGCGATGGTGGCCGCCACAAACGCGGTCACCGCCCCGATGGTGGCGATGATCTCGGACCCCGTTGCCGTGACGTGCAGCAGCGGGTTCATCCGGCACAACAGGTAGACCCCGGCCGTGACCATGGTGGCGGCGTGAATGAGGGCCGAGACCGGGGTCGGGCCCTCCATAGCGTCGGGCAGCCAGTTGAACAGCGGGATCTGGGCCGACTTGCCGGCGGCCGCCAGGAAGAGGAGCAGCACCGCGGCGAGGCCGGCACCGCCGTCGAGGTGCGACAGCTGCCCGAAGATCCCGCCGCCCGGCCCGCTCTCGTACTGGATGGTGCCCGTCTTCTCGAAGATCAGAAAGATGGCCAGCAGGAAGCCGGCGTCGCCGATGCGGTTGTAGATGAAGGCCTTCTTGCCGGCCGAGGCGGCCGACTCGCGCTGGAACCAGAAGGCCACCAGCCAGTAGGAGCAGACGCCCACGCCCTCCCAGCCCACGAAGGTGAGCACCAGGTTGTCCGCCAGCACCAGCAGCAGCATGGAGAAGACGAAGAGGTTCAGATAGATGAAGAACTTCGAGTAGTCCCGGTCGCCCTTCATGTAGCCGATGGAGTAGAGGTGGATGAAGGCGCTGACGAAGGTGATGAACATGCACATGGTCATCGACAGCGGGTCCACCAGGGTGCCGACGGGCACCGACAACCCACCGGAGCTGAACCAGGTGAAGTAGTTGTCCACCACCACCCGGCCGTTGTCGGGCAGGCCGAGGAGGCCGGCCAGCACGATGCAGGCGACGACGAACGCGCCGCCGATGGCCACGGTGCCGATCCAGCCCGCCACGGGGTCGCCGATGCGGCGACCGAAGGCCAATAAGAACAAGAAGCCCGCGAGGGGCAACAGCAACATGAGGTACGCGAGATGGACCACGGCTCAGCCCTTCAGCGAGTCCAGATCGTCCGCCACGGTGGTGGCGCGGCGGCGGAAGTTGGTCACCACGATGCCGAGGCCGACCACGACCTCGGCCGCCGCCACCACGAGCACGAAGAAGACCAGCGCCTGGCCTCCGATGTCGTTGAGCATGCGGGCGAAGGTCACGAAGGTCAGGTTGGCCGCGTTGAGCATCAGCTCGATGCACATGAACATGATCAAGACGTTGCGCCGCACCAGCAGGCCGATGGCCCCAATGGCGAAAACCAGCGCGGCCAGGCCGATGTACCAGGCGCCCGAGAGGCTCATGCCGGCAGATCGCTCTCGGCGCCGTCGTCCCGATCGGCGTGGATCGACGGGGGGCGACGGGCCAGGACGACGGCGCCGACCACCGCGATGACGAGGAGGGCGGCGGTCGCCTCGAATGCGAACAGGTAGGTGGTGAAGAGCTGCTTGCCCAACTGGGCCGGCTCGCCCGCCGGCGAGTTGGGGCCGGCGACGTGCCCCTCGATCGGTCCCACCACCTGCCGGGCGCCGGTGACCCAGTGCGCGGTGGCCGCCATGGCCAGCACGCCGCCCAGGGTGATGAGGGAGAAGACGAAGGCGAGCGGGCGCTGGCCGATCAACGGCTCGACGTTGACGTCCTCGGCCCGGTCGACGCCGAGGAACATGATGACGAAGAGGAAGAGGACGACGATGGCGCCGGCGTAGACGATGATCTGGACGGCGGCCAGGAAGTCCGCCTCCTGCTCAATGAAGAGCACCGCCACGCCGAAGAGTGTCATCACGAGGCTGAGTGCGGCGTGGACAGGGTTGCCCGAGGTGACGACGCCCACGGCGCCGACCAGGATCACGGCGGCCGCGGCCGCGAAGACCAGGATGTCGGGCCAGGAGGCCCGCGTCGAAGCCAGGAGCAAGGTGGCGTGCACCATGGGTCAGTCGTTCCCCTCGGCGGCCGGTGCCTCGTCGACGCCCGACCGCTGCGCCTTGGCCTCGGCCTTGGCCGCCTTGCGGGTTGCCCGCAGCTCCTTCATACGGCCCCGCATGGCCTCCATCTTTTTCTTGTTGCGCCGCCGCTCCCTTCTGCGCCCGCCAGACGCGCCCCTGCATGCCGCGGTGGGCCAGTGGGATGTCCTCGTCGAGCAGGTGGGCCTCGAGCACCTCGCGCAGGGGCTTGGTGCCGGTGGCCTCGTCGTCGCGCCGACCGGACTGTCCGCCCTCGGGCGGGCGCACGCCGTAACCGAGCTCGCCCGCCCACTGGACCTCGCCCTCGTAGGCGGCGCTGCCCGAGGGGGAGGTGGCGCGCATCCAGCCGGACGTCATGAGGTCGTCGCCCTCGCGCCAGTCCTCCCAGGGGAGCTTCTTCGGCGTGCCGTCGTCGTTCACCACCAGCTCAGCCTTGGTGTAGATGGCGTCGGAGCGGTTGGTAAAGGAGAATTCGAACAGCTTGGACTCGGTGATGGCCTCGGTCGGGCAGGCCTCGACACACATGTCGCAGTGGATGCAGCGCAGGTAGTTGATTTCGTAGACGTAGCCGTAGCGCTCGCCCGGCGACACCGGGTGATCGGGCGGGTTGTCGAGGCCGCGCACGTAGATGCAGTCGGCCGGGCACACCCCCGCGCACAGCTCGCAGCCGATGCACTTCTCCATCCCGTCCTCGTAGCGGTTGAGGACGTGGCGGCCGTGTTGGCGCGGCTGCTTGGGCTTCTTCTCCTCGGGGTACATCGTGGTGACCCGGGGCCGGGTCAGGTGCTGGAAGGTCAATTTGAACCCGCCCAGGAAGGAGAGCTGGTCCTTCATTTCGTCGCCCACGCCCATCAGCCGTCACCCCCCGTGGTCGGTTCGAGCGGCGTCAACCGCGGCGCGCGGGTGACGCGGCCGCCGATCACCGGGATCACGACGTCTTCCTCGCTGCGGCCGGCGCCGAGATGGTTGGCCCGCAGGAGCAGGATGGTGGCCAGCACCACGACCGGCACCACGATCAACCCGGCCCAGCCCCAGGCGATGATGGCGGCCACCAGGAGGAGCCACCCCAGCGTCATGGGGATGAGCCGCTTCCAGCCCAGGTCCATCAGCTGGTCATAGCGCAACCGGGGCAGGGCGGCCCGGAACCAGACGTAGATGAAACAGAACGCCACCGTCTTGAGGAGGAAGTAGATGATCGGCATGTAGATGGTGGCCCCCGGGATGTGGAAGATGTAGCCGTTGGGGCCGCCGAAGAACAGCGTCACGACGATGGCCGACATCGTGATGGTGTTCATGAACTCGGCCAGGAAGAACAGGCCGAAGCGGATGGAGGAGTACTCGGTGTGGAAGCCGCCGACCAGCTCCTGCTCCGCCTCGGTCAAGTCGAAGGGCGGCCGGGTCAGCTCGGCCGTGATGGCGATCATGAAGAAGATGAAGGGAAGGAAGCCGAGGCGGATGAGGTTCCAGTTCCAGAAGCCGTCGGCCTGCGCCGCCACGATGGCCCGGGTGGACAGCGAACGGCTGACCAGCACCACCATGACGGTCGTCATCCCGAGGGCGGCCTCGTAGGAGATCACCTGGGCCGAGGCGCGCACCGAGCCTAGCAACGGGTACTTCGAGCCCGAGGACCAGCCGGCCAGCATGACGCCGTAGACGGCGATGCCCGACATGGCGAGCACCAGCAGGATCCCCATGGGCGGGTCGGCCACCTGCAGCTCGAAGGTGTGGCTGCCGATGGTGATGACGCCGCCGATGGGGACCACGGTGAAGACCAGCACGGCGGGGATGACCGACAGGTAGGGCGCCAGCTTGAAGACGAAGGTGTCGGCCCGGTCGGGCAGCAGGTCCTCCTTGAAGATGAGCTTGGTCCCGTCGGCCAGCGTCTGCAGCAGGCCCCAGGGCCCGGCCCGGTTCGGTCCCACCCGGCTCTGCATGTCCGAGATCACCTTGCGCTCGAACCAGATCATCAGGGCGGTGGCGACGAGCAGCGCCACGAAGGCCACCAGGCACTTGATGATGGTGATCAGCCAGACCTGCCAGTTGAGGCCGAAGTAGTAGAGCGGGTCGCCGTTGCCGTTGTTGGCGCTGTGGGTGAGCAGCTGCGATCCGACGGACCCGGCGGAGCCGGCGCTCGAGAGGAGGGCGGCGATCACACCGACTCCAGCCGCACGTCGGTCACCAGCTGGCGGCTGTCGACGAGGGTCGCCACCGCGTTGGGGGGCGCGCTCCCGCCGCCGGGCACGTTGAAGTCCATGGCGACGACGCCCCGGGGAACCCCCTCGTCGGCCTGGGCGGCCAGGATTAGCTCGCCGCGGGCCGAGCGCACCTTCACGCGGTCCCCGGTCTTGGCGCCGAGGCGGTCGAGGTCGTAGGGATTGGCCCGCACCACCAGCGTGGGCACGAGCGGCGTGAGCGAGGGCGAGCCGGTCACCGAGCTGCCGGCGTCGTAGAGGCGGCGGCCCGAGACCAGCCGGAGGCTGTAGTTGTCGGCCTTGGGGATCTGCAACGGCTCGGTGCCGCCGGCACCGGTCCCCGACAGCAGGGGCGGCGGGGGGCCTAGGTCGCCGGCGCGTGCGAGGGCCGGACTGCCGGCGCCCGTGCCGACGCGCGGCGGTGCGCCCTGGCGCTCCACCGACTCGACGCCGGGCAGAGCGACGGGGTCGATCGGGCTGACGTCGTCGCGGTGGTCCTCGGTCCCGGTGAGCGGCACGAGGATCCCATCGTGCGCCACGTCGGAGTGCAGGACCTGCTGGGTCAGCCCGGCGTAGGCCGGCGCCGTCCGGGCCAGCTCGTCCGAGAGCTCGTTGTCGCTGGCGACGCCCAGGTCCGACCCGAGGGCGGCGGCGAGCTCGGCGGCGATCATCCAGTCGGGCCAGGCGAAGCCGGGCGCCGAGAGCTTGGGACCGAGGCGGCTGACCCGGCCCTCGATGTTGGTCGTGGTGCCGGCCCGCTCGTGCGTCACCGCACAGGGCAGCACGACGTCGGCGTGCGCGTCGACCGACTCGGACGGGTGGCCGGTCACGGCCACGACGAAGTGCCCGGCCGACAGCGCCTTCTCGGCCACGGCGCGGTCGGGGAAGTCGTCGAGCGGGTCGGCGCCGAGCAGGACGAGGGCGCGCACGCCCGGGCCGCCGTCCGCCTCCCCCGCCATGGAGGCGAGGATCTCGGCCGTCGAGAGACCGGTGGTGGCGGGCACCGAGCCCCAGGCCGCGGTGAAGCGCGCCCGGCCCGCCTCGAGGCCGACGCGGCCGGGCAGGAGCCCGGGGGCCAGACCCATGTCGAGCGCCCCGAAGACATTGCCCCGCCGCAGCGCCGGGAGGAAGGTCGCCTTAGGCAGCGCGGCGGCCAGGGAGCGCACCGCCTCGGCGGCCACCTCGCCCGATTCGGCGTAGGAGGGCCGGCCGGCCACGATCACGACTCCCTCGCCGTCGGGGTGGGCGGCCAACACGTCGCGGGCCGCCGCCAGCGCGTCCGCCGACACGGCCGCGCCCTCGGGATGGCTGCCCAGTGCACTCGCGGCGGCCGCGTCGCCGGTGAGGGCGCGGGCCATGTGCGGGGCGTCGCCCGGGCGGATGCGCAGCGTCGCCGCGGCCAACCCGCTCAGCGCGGTGGGGCCGGCGGCGATCTCGACCAGCTTGGTGTCGCCGGCGATCACGGCCTCGCGCAGCCGGAGGAAGAGCACCGGCAGCTCCTCGCGCAGGTCGCCGGCCAGGGTCACGAGGACCGCCGCGGCGCAGGCCTGGTCGATGGTGGCCCGGGGCAGGCCAAGCACGAGGTCGCCGGGCAGGCCGTCACCCAGCTGGGCGTCGACCGAGTCGGTGCCGATGATGCCCTTGGCCAACTTGGCCCAGGCGTAGGCGGACTCGTTGGTCAGGCGGGCGCCGCCGATCAGTGCCACGCGCGCCGGCGCCACCGGCGTCCTTGGCTGCGCTGAGCCCCGTTGCCGCGGCGGCCAGGGCCTCGCCCCAGCTGACCGGGACCAGCTCGCCCTCCTTGCGCACGCGCGGCTCGACCAGGCGGCCGTGTTCGAAGCGGCCCGTCTCGCGCGCCTCACCCAGGAACTGCCCGCGGGTCACACCGAGGCTGACCACCTGGGACGCGGTGGCCGGCGCCACGTCGACGGCCTCGTCGGCCAGCTCGTTCGGCAGCGGGCCGGCGTCGACCTCGTCGCCGTTGACCGACTCGTAGGCGAAGCGGCCCTTGTCGCACAGCCAGCCGTGGTTGACGGGATCGGAGTCGATGCCGAGCAGCCGGGTGAGGCGGTTCTGTGACGACTGCACGGCCACGCGGCACCCCACCGAGCAGGCGGTGCAGGTGGACTCGACCTGGTCGAGGTCCCAGGGCCGCGCGGTGAAGCGGTACGGCGTCGCGGTCAGCGCACCGACCGGGCAGATCTGCACCGTGTTCCCGCTGAAGTAGGAGGAGAAGGGCTCGGTCGGGAAGGTCGCGACCTCGACCTCCTCACCTCGGCCGGCGAAGTCGATCTGTGCCTCGCCCGCCACCTCCGACGCGAAGCGGGTGCAGCGGGCGCACTGGATGCAGCGTTCGCGGTCGAGCAGCACGAGGTCGGAGATGGCGATGGGCTTCTCGAAGTGGCGCTTCTCCTCAATGAAACGACTCTCGCCCGGCCCGTAGGCGAGCGTCTGGTCCTGCAGTGGGCACTCGCCACCCTTGTCGCACACCGGACAGTCGAGCGGGTGATTGGCCAAGAGGAACTCGAGGACACCGTCCTGGGCCTTCTTCACCTTCTCCGAGGTGGTGTCGACGACCATGCCCTCGCCCGCCTCGATGAAGCAGGCCGGCTGCAGCGTGGCGCCCCGCGGGCCATCCACCTCGACCAGGCACATGCGGCACATGCCGACGGGCTCCATGCGCGGGTGGTAGCAGAAGCGCGGGATGTAGGTGCCGGCGCGCTCGGCCGCCGCGATGAGCAGCTCGCCCTTGCGGGCGGCCACCTCACGGCCGTCGAGGGTGAAGGTGTGCGTCCCCGCTTCCGGTGCCACCGTCTCCAACGCTTCTTTCGGGGACTTGGTCTTCGCCGTGTCAGTCAAAGGGACACCCCCCGTCCTTGACGTGCACGAGGAACTCGTCGCGGAACATGCGGATGCCCGACGCGATGGACGAAGGGATGGACGGCCCGAGGACGCAGATGGTCGTCTGCTGGGGCGGCCAGGCCACGCCGGGGGAGATGTTGTCGCACAGGTCCATCAGAAGATCCAGATCCTCCTCGCGCCCGGCTCCGTTCTCAATTCGGTACATGATGCGCTCGAGCCAGCCCGAACCCTCGCGGCAGGGCGTGCACTGGCCGCACGACTCGCGGGCGAAGAACTTGGTGATGCGCCAGGCCGCCCGCACCATGCAGGTGGCCGAGTCCATGACGACGATGGAGCCCGAGCCCAGCATGGAGCCGGCGTCGCCGACCTCGTCCTGGCCGAGCGGTAGGTCCACCTGGTCCGGCCCGAACCAGGGAGCCGACACGCCGCCGGGGATGAACGCCTTGAGCGTGTTGGAGCCCCGGATGCCCCCGCCCAGCACCGGTGCGTAGATGAGGTCGCGGAAGGTCGTCTTGACCATCTCGAGCTCGTAGTTGCCCGGCTTGCGCACGTGGCCGGCCAGCGCGAAGAGCCGGGTGCCCGTAGAGCGGCCGGCGCCCAGCGCGGCGAACGCGGCGCCGCCGTTGTTCACGATCCAGGGGATGTTGGCCATCGTCTCGACGTTGTTGACCACCGTGGGCTCGCCGTAGAGCCCGATAGCGGCGGGGAAGAAGGGGGGCTTGATGCGGGGGAAGCCGCGCTTGCCCTCGAGCGACTCGAGCAGCGCCGTCTCCTCCCCGCAGATGTAGGCGCCGGCGCCGGGATGGACGACCACGTCGAGCGAGAAGCCGGACCCGAAGATGTCGCGGCCCACCGCGCCGTGGGCGTAGGCCTCATTGAGCGCAGTCTGCAGGCGCTCGAGCCCGAGGGCGAACTCGCCGCGCACGTAGATGAAGGCCTGGCTGACCTGCAGCGCATAGGCCGAGATCAGCACGCCCTCGAGGATCTGGTGCGGGTCGCCCTCAATGAGCATGTGGTCCTTGAAGGTGGCCGGCTCGGACTCGTCCCCGTTGATCACCAGGTAGGTGAGCGGGTTCTTGCGCAGCATCGACCACTTGCGCCCGGCCGGGAAGCCGGCGCCGCCGCGGCCCAGCAGGCTGGCGGCATCGACCTCGGCCGCCACCGCCTCGGGCGTCATGGTGAGCGCCTTGCGCAGGCCGCTGTACCCGCCGGTGGCCAGGTAGCGCTCCAGCGTGAAGGAGTCCTCGTAGCCGAGGCGGGCCGTAATGATCTTGGGGGCGTCGGTGATAGCCATCAGGCCTTCTTTTCCCCGCTCGCCGCGGCGCGGGCGGCCTGGGCCTCGGCCGCCTTCGCCCGCTCGGCCACGATGGTCCCGCGGTCGGCCTCCAGGCCCACGCTGCGCCGCACCCGGACCAGCGTGCCGTGGGGTGGCACCGTGTCGGACAGGCGACCGGCCCGCAGGTCCTCGACCAAGGAGTCGAAACTCTCGGGGGTCTGCGCGCCGACGTAACGGTGGTTGACCTGCACGCACGGCACCCGGTCGCAGTCGGCCAGGCACTCCGCCTCGTGGAGGGTGAAGGTGCCGTCGGGCGTCGTGCCCCCGGCGCGGACGCCGAGCGTCGACTCGGCGTGCTCGAGCAGTTCGAGCGCACCGCCCAGCAGGCAGGCGATGTTGGTGCACACCGACACGACGTAGGTGCCGACGGGCTCGGTGAACAGCATGTCGTAGAAGGTGGCGGTGCCCCGCACCTCGGCCGCGGTCACGCCGCACAGTTCGGCGAGCTCGCTCAGCGCTTCGGGGCGCAACCAGCCGTCCTGCTCCTGGGCCAGGTGGCACAGCGGGATCAACGCGGAGCGCGGCTCGGGGTAGAGCGCGACCAGCTCCTCGGCCCGGCTGCGGATGTCGGCACTGAGGTGGCTCACCGGTCCACCTCGCCCATGATGGGGTCCACGGAGGAGATGACGGCGACGGCGTCGGCCATCAGGCCGCCCCGCAGCAGCAGGGGCAGGGCCTGCAGGTTGACGAAGCTGGGCGCCCGGATGTGCATGCGGTAGGGCTTCGAGGTCCCGTCGGAGACCATGTAGCAGCCGAGCTCGCCGCGGGGTGACTCGATCGCCATGTAGACCTCGCCCTCGGGCACCCGGAAGCCCTCGGTGAAGATCTTGAAGTGATGGATGAGCGCCTCCATGCTCTCGTCGATGCGGGCACGCGGTGGCGGGGTGACCTTGCGGTCCTGCACCCGGTAGTCGCCGGGCGGCATCATCTCCGCGATCTGGCGGATCATCTTGATCGACTCGCGGATTTCGTTGAGGCGCACCGAATAGCGGTCGAAGTTGTCGCCGTAGCGCCCCACGATGACGTCGAAGTCGAGCTTGTCGTAGGCCAGGTACGGCATCGTCCGACGCAGGTCCCAGGGCACGCCTGTCGAGCGCAGGATGGGGCCGGTGACCGAGAGGGCGAGGGCCTCCTCGGCCGAGATGTTGCCCACCGCCTCGGTCCGCTCCCGGAAGATGGGCTGGCCGGTGAGCAGCTCGTCGTACTCGTAGGTGCGGGCGAGGATGGTCTCGCAGAGGATGTCGATGTCGTCCTCCCACCCGTCGGGCAAGTCGGCGGCCACGCCGCCGGGGCGGATGAAGTTGTGGTTCATGCGCTGGCCGGTGGTCTTCTCGAAGAAGGCCAGGACCATCTCGCGCTCGCGGAAGCCGTAGATCATCATGGACGTGGACCCGAGGTCCATGCCGTTGGTGGCCATCCAGATGAGGTGCGACGACACGCGGTTGAGCTCCGCCATGAGCATGCGGATCCAGGTGGCACGCGGCGGGAGCTCGACGCCGAGCAGCGCCTCGGTGGCCATGGAGAACACCAGCTCGTTGGCCATCGGCGACAGATAGTCCATCCGGGTCGTGTTGGTGGCACCCGTGACGTAGGTGAGCTCCTCTCCCTGCTTCTCCATGCCGGTGTGCAGGTAGCCGATGATCGGCTTGGTGCGCAGCACCGTCTCCCCGTCGAGCTCGAGCATGAGCCGCAGCACGCCGTGGGTCGACGGGTGCTGCGGACCCATGTTGATGATCATCGTCTGGTCGTCGCGACGCTCGATGTCGATGTCGCCCGGGTTGACGACGCCACCCTCGGGCAGGCGCAGGACGGCGCCGACCTCCTGGCGGAGCTCCCCGGCGGACGTCGTCCCCCGGCGCCTCAGCTCCTGGGCACCCTCCGAGGTCTCTGCCACCAGGGCGCGCTCTTCGGCCTCGTGGCGCGCGGCCAGTTCGGCGGGATCGTGCTCGTGTTGGTGCTCGTGGTCGTGGCCGTGCTCATGGCCGTGGCCGTGCTCATGGTCGTGGCCGTGCTCATGGTCCGTCATCGCGGCCCCGGCGCTTCCTTGAACTGCACCGGCACCCGCCCCACGCCGTAGTCCTTGCGGAGCGGATGTCCTTCCCAGTCCTCGGGCATGAGGATGCGGGTCATGTCGGGGTGGCCGGTGAAGAGGACGCCCACGAGGTCATAGGCCTCGCGCTCCATGGCGTCGGTCCCGGGGTAGACGTCGGCGAGGCTGTCCACCGACGGATCGGACTCGGGCACCTGCACCCGGATGCGCACCCGCTGGCGCATGGAGAGCGACAACAGGTTGACGACCACCTCGAAACGCTCGGGCGCCACACCGTCGGGCAGCGAGCGCCCGGGGTGGGTGAGGTAGTCGACCGCGCACAGGTCGGCGCACGTCTCGAAACCGGCGTCGCGGAAGGCGGTCACCATCTGCTTGTAGGTCTCGCGACGGGGGAAGGCCAGCTGGTCCACCAGGCGATCGGGCAGGCGCGGCACCTCGGGGAGGACGCTCGCGGGGGTCGCCGGCGGCGCGGCGGCCGGCGCGGTCTCGCTCACCGCGGCGTGGCCACCCGCACGGCATCGGGCACGGTCGGCACCCAGCCACCGGTTGCCTGCTCGCCGGCCGGGACGGAGCTCCCCGGGCGGCGCGTGATCTCGCCGGTACGGATCTTCTCGTGCAGCGTGAGGATGGCGTGCAGCAGCGTCTCGGGTGACGGCGGGCACCCGGGGGCGTACACGTCGACCGGCACGATCTGGTCCACCCCCTGCACGATGGCGTAGTTGTTGAACATCCCGCCGGTCGACGCGCACACGCCCATGGAGATGACCCACTTGGGCTCCATCATCTGGTCGTAGACCTGGCGCAGGACCGGCGCCATCTTCTGCGAGACCCGTCCGGCCACGATCATAAGGTCGGCCTGGCGCGGCGAGGCCCGGAAGACCTCCATCCCGAGACGGCTGATGTCGAAGTCGGCGGCGCCGACGGACATCATCTCAATGGCGCAGCAGGCAAGCCCGAAGGTGGCCGGCCACACGCTGTTGCGGCGGGCCCACTTGACCAGGTCCTCGATGCGGCCGGTGAGGAAGTTGTGCTGGAGGTCCTCGAACCCCATGGGTCAGGCCGCCTCACCTGGCGTCGGGCGCTCCCCGCTGATGCGCGTGATGGTCGACTCCGAGGTGCGGCTTGGCATGCCCGGCTGCAGCGTCTTGGCCGGCCCCCAGGTCAGGGCGCCGTTGGAGATGAGGTACAGGAAGGACACGAAGACCACGGCCGCGAACACGATGACCTCAACGAGGCCGAACGTTTCGATCTGGTGGAATACCACCGCCCACGGGTAGAGGAACACGATCTCGATGTCGAAGATGATGAAGATCATGGAGACCAGGTAGAAGCGCACCGGGAAGCGCTGCGGCGGCTCCACGTTGGGCACGATGCCGCACTCGTAGGGCGCCAACTTGGCCGCCGTCGGCTTCTTCCTCGGCGCCAGCATGGCGGAGGAGGTGAGGGAGAAGACGGTGAAGGCGAGGGCGAGCAGCCCCAGAATGAGGATCGGGAGGTACTGGACCACGGTGTTCCGTTTCTACCATGCGACCCCTTCGCCAGGCACATCCGCGGCGCTGGTCAGAGGCCTCGGCGGCGGATCTACGATGCCCTCGTGACGGCTCCCGACGAGACCCCCCCGGCCGGCACCCCGAAGAAGGCGCCGGGTACGGCCAAGGCCCCGGCGAAGAAGGCGGCGGCAGCCAAGAAGACCCAGGCCAAAAAGACGGCGGCCGCCAAGAAGATCCCGGCCAAGAAGACCCCCGCCAAGAAAACCCCGGCCAAGACCCCGGCCAAGAAGGCGGCGGCGGAGAAGACGGCCGCGTCAAGCCCTGCCTCTGCGGCGCCCCGGCCTGCCCCGGCGGGACCGGCGCGGCGCGCCGCGGCCGAACCCGTGCACGACGTCGTCGTCGTCGGCGCCGGGCCCGCCGGATCGGCGACCGGCTTCTGGCTGGCCGATGCCGGCTGGGACGTCGTCGTCGTGGAGAAGAAGGAGTTCCCACGGGTGAAGACCTGTGGCGACGGACTCACGCCGCGGGCGGTACGCCAGCTGGCCGACATGGGTCTCGAGGGAGCCCTGGCCGGTTCGCACCGCTACACCGGCCTGCGCGCCTTCGGCTTCGGCCGTTCCATCGAGATGCGCTGGCCCGAGCACCCCAACTTCCCTGACTACGGCTACACCATCACGCGCCACGACCTCGACGGCATCGTGGCCGGACGAGCCGCCGAGGCGGGGGCGACCCTGCTGCAAGGCACCGAAGTGGTGGCGCCGGTCGTCGACGAGGCGGCGGCGCGCTCGAACCCCGGCACGCTGCCGACGCTGGCCGGGGTCACCGTCAAGGAGAAGGGTGCCGCCGGCACCCGCGCCATCAGGGCCCGCTACGTGGTGGTGGCCGACGGCTCCAACTCGCGGGTGGGCCGGATGCTCGGCACCACGAGGCGCCGGGACATGCCGCTCGGGATGGCGCTGCGGGGCTACTACCGCTCGGAGCGCCACGACGATCCGCTCATTGAGTCGCACCTCGACATCCGCGACCCCGACGGCAGCGTGGTACCCGGCTACGGCTGGATCTTCCCCATGGGTGACGGCCGGGTGAACGTCGGTGTCGGCCTGCTCTCGACCGATCAGCGCTGGAAGGGCATCAACACCACCCAGCTCATGGAGACCTTCGTGGGCTACGCACCCGACGTCGTGGGGGCTGAGCCCGGAGACGAGCCTGGGGCCGCCGACCGGCGGGAAGTTGCCCATGGGTCTCTCGGTCGGGCCCCGCGCCGGCGGCAACGTGCTGATCGCCGGCGACGCCGGCGGTGTCATCAACCCGTTCAACGGGGAGGGCATCGCCTACGGGTACGAGACTGGACGGCTGGCCGCCGTCGCCCTCGGCCACGCGCTGAGCGGTGGGGGCCCGGCGGCGCTCGAGGAGTACGACCGCGAGCTGACGGCCGCATACGGGCCGTACTTCAAGGTGGCCCGCGCCTTCGTGCATCTCATCTCGCATCCCGAGGCGATGCGCGTCTGCGTCGGCCTCGGCATGCGCTCCGAGCTGTTGATGAGCCAGCTGCTCCGCATCATGGCCAACCTGATGCGGCCGGACGCCACCGGCCCGGCCGAGCTCGGCTACCGGGCCATGGAGCTCGTGTCGCGCCTCCTGCCCGACACCGACGGATTCGAGGAACCCGCGGCCTGAGTCCGGCCGTTCACGCGAAGAGCCGCACCGAGCCACCGGCCACTCGCAGCAGCCACGCCGCCTCCTCCCCCACGAAACCCTCGGCGAGGCGCGCCGCGGCGGCGACGCGGACCCAGGCATCGAGCGCGTCGTTCCCCAGTCCCCGGTCCGCCCGGCCCGCCCGCCGAACGGCGCGCAGGAAGCTCACCGACGGTTCGGTCGACCGCTGCCCCCAAAGGACCAACGTGCGCGCCAGGTCGGCGGCGGCCGGACCGGCCGCCGCGGTCAGCCAGTCGATCACGACCCAGCCGTCGCGGCCGACGAGCACGTTGGAGGGATGGAAGTCGTAGTGGCAGACGCCGCGCCCGCCGTCGTCGAGCTCGGCGAGCAGCGCCAGGATGTCGGCGCGCAGCGCGGCATCGGTCACGCTCGCCTCCACCTCAGCCCGCAAGCGGGGAACCAGGTCGGGCAGGGCGCCCACCGTGATCGCGTTGAACTCCAGCTGCAGCGCGGCGAAACGCCGGGCGAGCTGCTGGGCCTCGACGGTGCTCGACGCTTTCAGCACCTCGAGCAGAGGAGGCCCGTCGATCCGCTCGAGGACGATGCCGCTTCGACCGTCCACCGTGACCGTGCCGTGCGGGCGGGCGACCGGCAGCCCGGCGTCGGCCAGGTCCGCCAGGACGGCACCCTCGAACGGCGAGACACCGTTCCATTCGGGCCGGTCGAGTTTGAGCACGCGGCCCGGGCCGTACGCGAACACCTCGGCGGTGCGCCCCTCGGCAAGCAGCTCCACGCCGGGAGCGTAACAACGCCGTTTCTGCCCCCGACGCGGCTGAGGGTCCGGCTCAGCCCCGCAGATCGGCGCGCAGCGCGGCGGCTTCCGCCTGCAGCCGCGGCGGGAGAGGCCGGGTGTGGTGGCCAGGTTGAACGCCTCCGACTCCACCGGACTTCCCGCCCGTGCGTCGTCGAGCGGTCGGGGCACCAGGTGGACGTGCAGGTGCGGTACGCCGTTGCCCAGGCTGAGCCAGTTCATCTTGGCCGGCTGGTAACGCCGCTCGACCGCCCCGGCGACGCTGGCGACCTCCGACCAGAACCCAGCGGCCTCGTCGTTCGACAGCTCCGTCGGCTCGGCGACATGGCGCCCCTTCCAGACGACAAAGGCATAGCCGGGCCGCACCGGGTACCGGCCGAGGTAGCCGTCAGCCCATCGGCCCTCGAACACCCGCACACCGTGGGGCGTCTCGTCGCCACCTCCCCCGCACATCGGGCATCCCTCGCCCCGACGCAGCGCAGGGAACCCGTCGGGCCACCGGTACTCGGGCATCACGCGCTCCAGCCTCTCAGTTGCGACGTCGGGCGGGCGGCGGGACGATGCCCACCCTCCATCAACTCACCTCGGCCGCCGCCTCCCCCGCTGCCTCGACGACCCGGGCCAGGACACCCTCGTCGTGGGCCAGACCGGGAAACATCACCTCGTAGGGCCCGGGGGCGAGGGCGACGCCGCGACGCAGCATGGCGTGGAAGAAACGGCCGTAGGTCCCGGTTCCGGCCAGCGCCCGCGCGCCCTCGTAGTCGGACGGTGGCCACGACGGGGCCGGCCTCCGACGGGGCGACGAACAGTCCGACCAGCGGCCCGACCGCCGGCGCCGAGACGGCCAGGCCGCCCGACGCCACGGCCGCCTCGAGGTCCTTGGCGAAGCACGGCGGCGCGGGCGTTCAGCGCCTCGTAGTCCGCCGGCCCGACCGCACCGAGCACGGCCAGCCCCGCCGCGGTGGCCAGCGGGTTCCCCGACAGGGTGCCGGCCTGGTACACCGGACCGGCCGGGGCCAGCTCGGCCATCAGGTCGCGTGCGCCCGCCGAAGGCGCCGACCGGCAGCCCGCCGCCGATCACCTTGCCGAAGCACCACAGGTCGGGCGTCACGCCCGACCACCCGGTGGCCCCCGCGGCGCCGAGGCGAAAGCCGGTGATGACCTCGTCGAAGACGAGGAGTGCCCCCGCCGCGTCGCAGGCGGCGCGCAGGCCTTCGAGGAAACCCGGCGCCGGTGCGACCAGGTTCATGTTCGCCGCCACGGGCTCGACGATCACGCAGGCCACCCGCTCGTCGAGGGCCGGCACGACGTTGTAGGGGACGACCTCGGTGTCGGCGACCGCCCCGGCGGAGACGCCGACCGAGCCCGGCAGGCCCAGCATGGCCACGCCGCTGCCGCCACCGGCGAGCAACCCGTCGGAGTGCCCGTGGTAGCAGCCGTCGAACTTGACCACACGATCGCGCCCGGTCGCGCCCCGCGCCAGGCGCACCGCGCTCATGGCCGCCTCGGTTCCCGACGAGACGAGACGCACCTGCTCGCAGCCGGGCACCCGCGCGCAGATCGCCTCGGCCAGGAGGACCTCACCCGGCGTCGGCGCGCCGAACGTCGTGCCGCGTGCCGCCGCCGTCGCGACGGCCTCGGTGACCGACCGGGTGCGCGTGGCCGAGCAGCACCGCGCCGTAGGACTGGACCATGTCGATGTAACGGCTCCCCTCGGCGTCGACCACGTAGGGGCCCTCGCCCGAGACCACCGTGTAGGGCGTGCCGCCCACCGAGGCGAAGGACCGCACCGGCGAGTCCACCCCGCCCGGGATGACCCGCTCGGGCGCGGGCGAACCACTCGAGCGTTCGACGCCGGTAGCGGCGTCAGCCACCGAGCGCCTCGGCCACCTCTGCGGCGAAATAGGTGAGGATGAAGTCGGCCCCGGCCCGCTTGAGGACGGTCAGCTGCTCGAGGGCCACCGCAGGCCCGTCGATCCAACCGGCCGCCGCAGCGGCCTTGACCATCGCGAACTCGCCACTCACGTGGTAGGCGGCGAGCGGGACCGCCACGCGGCTGCGCACGGTCGCCAGCACGTCGAGAGAGGTCATGGCGGGCTTGACCATCACCATGTCGGCGCCCTCGGCCAAGTCGAGGGCGATCTCTGCCAGCGCCTCGCGCCCGTTACGCGGGTCCTGCTGGTAGGGCCGGCGGTCGCCACCGCCGGCGATGGTGACGTCGACCGCGTCGCGGAAGGGGCCGTAGAGCGCGGACGCGTACTTGGCGGCGTAGGCCAGGATCGCGACCTGGTCGTGGCCGTCCCCGTCGAGCGCCGCCCGGATGGCCGCCACCTGTCCGTCCATCATGCCGCTCGGCGCGACGACGTCGGCCCCCGCCTCGGCCTGGGCGACGGCGATGCGCTGGTAGAGCTCGAGCGTCGGGTCGTTGAGCACCTCGCCCGAGGGACCGAGCACGCCGCAGTGTCCGTGGTCCGTGTACTCGTCGAGGCACAGGTCCGCCATCAGGACCAGCTCGTCGCCGACGGCATCGCGCACGCGCACGCAGCGCGACCTGCACCACGCCCTCGGGGTCCCAGGCCCCGCTGCCACGCGCGTCCTTGCGCGCCGGCACACCGAAGAGGATGAGCCCGGGGATGCCGAGCGAGACCAGTCGCTTGGCCTCGACCACCAGCGAGTCGACGGTGTGCTGCACCTCACCCGGCATGGATGGGATGGGGGTGGGCCCCTCGGTCCCCTCCCGCACGAACAGCGGGGCGACCAGGTCGTCGACCCCCAGGCGCGCCTCGGCGACCAGGCGACGCAGGGCCGGGGTGCGGCGCAGCCGGCGCAGCCGCACGGCCGGGAAGACTGCGGCGTCGCTGCGTGGAGGAGGTGGCCTCGGCCATGGACGCCAGCCTACGAGGCGTCGCCCCGCGACGGGGCCGAAGTGATCGACCAGCTCGTCGACGATGCCGTGCGGCGGACGCGCCCCAGGCCTCGTGCACGCCGGCCAGGCCGGCCGCCCGGGCCGCCGCTGCGGTCGTCGGCCCGATGCAGACCACGTGGGCGGGCGGTGGCACCGGCGCGCCGTCCGGAGTGCGCAGCGCCACGAACGCCTGCACCGACGAGGTCGCGGTGAACGTCAGCGCGTCGGCCGCCGCCACGCCGGGCGAGCAGCTCGGGCTCGGGCGCGGCGCGGGGCACCGTGCGGTAGGCCTCGACGCGGCGGACATCCCACCCCTTGCTGGCCGAGTCCCTCGACGATGGTGTCGGGCGCGCAGGTCGGCGCAGGGGAAGAGGACGCGCCGCGACCCGTTGCGCGGCCGGGGCGTCGAATTCCTCGATCGAGCGCCCGGGCGCTGTGCTCCGCCGGAACGAGGTCGGGCTCGACGCCCGCCCGGCGCAGCGCGTCGGCGGTGGCCGGCCCGACCGCGGCCACGAGCACGCCACCGAGGGCCCGGGCGTCGCGCAGCTCGGCCATGAAACGGTCGACCGCGTTGACCGAGGTGAGCACGACCCATTGGTGGTCTTGCACCGCCGCCGCCGCCGCCCGCAGCGCGGCGCCGCCGTCCGACGGGTCGACCTGGCGTGTCAACGGGAGCTCGAGGGCGGTTGCTCCGGCGCGCTCGAGCGCGTCGACCAGGCCCTCCGCACGCGGACCCGAGCGCGTGACCACGACCGTGCGGCCGGCCAGCGAGCCCGCCACCGCTGACCGCCGGCGGGATCGGCGCCGAGCGCCGCCACCGGCCCGATGACGATGACGGCCGGCGGGCCCAGCTCGACGTCGGCCAGGCCGGCCAGCGTGGTCCGCGCCACCCGCTGCGCCGCCGTCGTCCCGCGCGCGATGACGGCGACCGGCGTCTCGGGCGCCCGCCCGCCCCGCACCAGCGCGTCGGCGATGGCGGCTCTCGTCGTCATGCCCATCAGGATCACCAGCGTCCCTCCCGCCCGGGCCAGCGCCTCCCAGTCCGGGCCACCGGGCCACCGGCGCCACCGGGTTCGCCGACCCGGCCCGTGACCACCGTGACCGACGAGGCCAGGCCGCGCTGGGTGACCGGGATGCCGGCGGCGGCGGGGACGCCGAAGGCGGAGGTCACCCCCGGGACCACCTCCCAGGGGATGCCGGCCCGCGCCAGCACCTCGATCTCCTCGCCGCCCCGGCCGAAGAGGAACGGGTCGCCCCCCTTGAGACGGACCACGACGGCGGACACCCGACCGTGCTCGACGAGCAACCGGGCGATCTCCTCCTGGCGCCCGCGGCCGTCCGCCGGTGCGTCCGGGTCCTTGCCGACGTCGATCAGCCGGGCCGTCGGCGGGCACCAGGTCGAGGACGGCGGGGCTCACCAGGCGGTCGTGCAGGACAACGTCGGCCCGGGCCAGGAGCCTGGCGCCGCGCCGGGTCAGGAGCCCCGGGTCGCCCGGGCCGGCCCCGACCAGGTAGACGGTCACGGCGCGCGCCGGACCCGGCGTCGTGCCCGGTGCCGTCGAAGCCCTCGATCGCCGCCCCGCCCTCCTCGAGCAGCGCCCGCGCCAGCGCGGCGCCCAGCGCCTCGGGATCGTCGCCCCGGCGCGCCAGGCGGATCACCGTGCGCCCGTCAGCCGCTGGCCACCAGGCCCGACACGCCGCAGCGCGGCTCCGCCCTCGCCCGGCGCCTCGGCAAAGGCCCCGACCGGCACCGTGCAGCTCCCGCCCAGCGCGGCCAGGACGGCCCGCTCGGCGCGCACGGGCCCGGTGGCTCGCCTCGTCGTCGATCGCGCCGAGCAGCCGGCGCGTGTCCGTCGTCGTCGGCCCGGCACTGCACGGCGATGGCGCCCTGCCCCGCCTGGGGCAGCACGTCCATCGGGTCGAGCACGTCGCTCAGGCGGCCCTGCCAACCGAGGCGCGCCATGGCGGCGACGGCGACGACGACCGCCGAGACGCTCCCCGTCCTCGCCGACCGCGACCCGCCGGGCCATGTTGCCCCGCAGGTCGGTGAAGACGAGATCGGGCCGCAGGTAGGCCAGCTGGGCCCGGCGCCGGGCCGAGCCGGTGGCGATCAGGCCGCCCGCCGGCAGGTCGGCCAGCGTGCAGCCGACGAGTCCGTCACGGGCGTCGCCACGCGGCGGCACAGCGCCCAGGACGAAGTGGGCGGGCATGGACGAGGGCATGTCCTTGGCCGAGTGCACGGCGGCATCGGCCCGCCCGTCGGCCACGGCCGCCTCGACCTCGGTGACGAAGACGCCCTGGCCGCCGATCTGGTCGAGGGACGTCGAGGTGTCCCGGTCGCCCCGCGTGCGGACGACGACGGTCTCGACGTCGAGGTCGGGATCGGCACGGCGCAGGAGCTCGGAGACCATCTCGGTCTGGCGCAGCGCCAGCGGAGAGCCGCGGGTGGCCAGGCGGATGGTTCCCATGGCCGTGACTATCCCATGGCGGCGACTACAGGTCGAAGAGGATGCGCAGCGCCTCGACGAGCCGCTCGCCGCTCGGCGTCCCGGCGGTCTCCTTGAGCAGCATCGTCGGCTCGTGCAGCAGCTTGGCCACGGCGGCCCGGGTCGCCGCGTCCACGTGCTCCCACTCCTCCTCGCTCAGGTCGGCCAGCTGAGCCCGGTGCCGCTCGAGCTCGGCGACACGCAGCGACTCGGCGCGCGCCCGGAGCGACGAGATGATCGGCGCCGCGCCGCGCTGGCGGCTGGCGGTGCGGAAACGCTCCACCTCCGAGGCGATGATGGCCCGCGCCGCCACCGACTCCTCCTCGCGGTCGCCGAGCGCCCGGGCCACCGAGGCACTCAGCGTGTCCATGTCGAGCAGGGTGATGCCGTCCAGCCGCGCCACCTCCGGGTCGACGTTGCGCGGGACCCCGAGGTCGATCACGAGCAGGGGGCGCGGTCACGCCGGCGAAGTCGGCCGTGCCGCAGCACGTGGGACTCGGCGGCCACCGCGCTCAGCACGACGTCAGCGTCGGCGAGCTCGGCGCCAACGGATCCGAGCGACGCCGCGCGCATCTCGAACGGCGCACCGGCGGCCTCGCGCACGAGGTCCCGGGCCCGCTGCGCGGAGCGGTTGGCCACCACGACGCGCCGCGGCGCGTCGGCTGGCGCGATGTCGGACAGGGCGCGGCACACGCCGAGGCCCATTTCGCCCGCGCCGACCACCACGACGCGCGCGCCACGCAACCCCGCCTGGTTCTCGCCGCGGGCGACCGTCACCGCGGCGTAGGCGAACGACGTCGTCCCCTTGCTGATGCCCGTCTCGGTGCGGACCCGCTTGCCCGTCTGCAGCGCGTGCCGGAAGAGCGCCGAGAGGACCGGGCCGCAGGTGCCCTCCTCCTGCGCCCGTTCGAACGCGCGACGGACCTGGCCCACGACCTCGGTCTCCCCGGTCACCACTGACTCGAGGCCCGACGTCACCGAGAAGAGGTGGGTGGTGACGTCGTCGTCGAAACGGATCGCGGCGTGGGCCGAGAGCTCCTCCACCGACAGGCCCGAATGACGGGAGAGGACGTCGTAGATCTCCGCCACCGCGTCGTGGAAGCGGTCCACCACCGCGTAGACCTCGGTGCGCAGGCAGGTCGAGAGCACCACGGTCTCCTGGACATTGCGACGGTGGCTCAGAGCCGTGAGCGTCTTGTGCAGGTCGGCGTCGGTGACGGTGGTGGCCTCGAGCAGAGACGAGCGGGGCCTGCGTGTGCTGGAGCCCTATGACGACGACGGACACTCGGTTCCCTCCTGGGTCGGCTCACAATTGTGCCGGTCGCCCCGGCCCGACGTGCCAGTCAGGCCTCGGGGTGGTCCGGCCGGCGGCGCTCAGTCCAGCTCGGAAGCGGGCGAGAGACCCACCGAGCGCATCATCGGACCACGCTCGCCCTCGTCCGCCCCGCCGCGGCCCGGGGTCCTCCTGGCGGGCCCGGTAGAAGCCCAGGACCTGCAGCTCTATGGAGAGGTCGACGTAACGCAGGTGCACCGTGGGCGGGACGTCGAGCACCCGGGGTGCGAAGTTGAGCAGCGAGGTCACCCCGGCCCGCACCAGCAGGTCGGCCACCCCCTGGGCGGCCCAGCCCGGCGTCGTGATCACGCCGATGTCGGGACACTCCGCCGCGCGCAACGTGGCGATCTCGTCCATGTGGCGCACCTTGATGCCGCGGATCTCCTCGCCCACCACCGCCGGGTCGACGTCGAAGAGCGCCGAGACCTGGCAGCCCGCGCGACGCGAACCCGGCGGAGTTGGTGAGGGCCCGGCCCAGGTTCCCGATGCCGACGATGGCCACCGACCAGTTCTCGTCGACACCGAGGGCGCGGTCGATCTGGGAGATGAGGAACCCGGGGTCGTAGCCGGAGCCCCGGGTGCCGAACGAGCCCAGCAGCGAGAGGTCCTTGCGCAACTTCGCCGCGTTGACCCGGGCCAGCTCGGCCAGCTGCTCCGAAGAGACCGTCCGGGCGCCGGCGCGCACCAGCTCGGCCAGGATGCGCTGGTACACCGGCAGCCGCAGCACGGTGGCCTCGGGGATCCGCTTCGCCGGCGCGGCGCGCCATGCCGGGCGCGGGGGATGCTCGGCACGGCCGGTTGCTCGTCGCTCACTGCGTCGGATGGTACCGAGGCCACTCCGCGCGACACCAAACCAGGCGCTCGGTCACCAGGCCAGGACGAGCAGCTCCCCTGCGACGACGTTGAGCCAGTGCGCGGCCGACGCCTCGCCGGCCACGACGGCCAAATGGCCGTTGGCATCGACGAGGAGCCCGAACTCCCCCTGCTTCAGCTGGCCGAAGGCGTCGACGCAGCGCAGCTGCACGCCGTCGGGGACGAGCGAGTGCGGCAGCCCGTCGAGGTACTCGCGACCCGACTCGATGCGGGCCGCCAACTCGATGCTCCCCACCAGCGGGATCGCCGGCGATGCGCGCGCGTCGGCGACGGTCGCCGCCAGCTGCAGGTTGCCGAAATGGTCGACCCAGGTGACCTCGGCCCGCAGGCAGCTCCGGCCGTCGTGCAGGCGGCCCTGCTCGACGACGCCCCCGACGAGGCGGACCAGCGATGCCGCGTCGATGGAATCCCCGAGCTGCTGCCAGCGGCGTGCCGGCGCAGAGCGCGGCCGCGGCGGGAGCGAACACGTCGCGCCCGTCGAAGGTGGCGCCGCGATCCGGCCGACGGTGGGTCGCGGCACGAGCTCCACCACGCGGGTGATGGGCGCCTCGCCGGCTGCCTCGGCCGCCGCCACGAGGAGCCCGTTGTCGGGCCCGACGAAGTACAGCGTCCCGCCGGCCGGGAGCGCCACCTCCATGGCGATGCCCCGCCGCACGGTGCCCACCCCGGGGTCGACCACGCCGAGCACGACGCCGCTGCCGAGGTGCGGCACGGCCCGCACCAGGGTGTGGCTCCCGGCCCGGACGTCGAAGGGCGGGACGTGGTGGGTGAGGTCGATGACGGTCGTCCCCGGGGCACGGGCCGCGATCACCGCATGGACCACGCCGGCGAACTCGTCCTGCGACCCGAAGTCGGAGAGGAAGAAGACGGTGCGGGCGGGTTCGCTCGGCACGGCCACCGTCCCTCAGCGCTGCAGGTTGCGCGAGCGTTCGGTGGCGGCCGCCACGGCCTCCATGAAGGCCGAGCGCACGGCCCGCGCCTCGAGCGTCCGGATGCCCGCGGCCGTGGTGCCCGCCGGTGAGGTCACCATGGCACGCAGCGCCTCGGGGTCGCGGCCGGTCTCCTTCAGCAGGGCCGCCGAGCCGAGCATCGTCTCGGCGACGAGGGTCCGGCTGACCTCGCGGGTCAGGCCCATCTGCACGCCCGCCTCCATGAGCGCCTCGGCAACGAGGAAGAAGTAGGCCGGGCCCGATCCCGAGAGCCCGGTGACGGCATCGAGCAGGCGCTCGGGCAGGCGGACGACGGTCCCCACCGCCGACAGCACGTCTTCGGCCCACGCCAGGTCGCCAGAGGTGGCGAACGACCCTCCCGAGATCGCCGTCACGCCCGGCCCCGACCAGGGCGGGCGTATTGGGCATGGCCCGCACGACGGCGGGCTCGCCACCGAGCGCGGCCTCCAGGCGCTGGCAGGTCACGCCGGCCACGATGGAGACGAGCCGGGTCACCCCGGTGATGCCCAGGGCGCGGCACGCCCCCTCCGCCGCGTCGGGCTTCACCGCCAGCACGGCGCCACCGAGCCGCTCCCCGGCGTCGCCCAGCAGCCCGGGCTCGGGCGCGGCGACGGTGCGCAGCCCGGGGTACTCGGCCACGAGCTCGTCCCGCCGCTCCGCGACCGGCTCCACCACGGTGACGTCGGCGACGCCGGCCCATCCCGAGCGCAGCAGCCCGCCCAGCAGGGCACCCCCCATTTTGCCGCCGCCGACGATGAGCAGGCTCACCCGCCCGACGTTACCGAGCGCGGCCCCCAGCCGCTGGCCCCGGCGTCGCGCACCCGGGAGCATCGCCCGCTTCGTCAGCGACGGGGCCGGCGCCGGTAGGTCGAGGGGTGGGCCATCGTCATGGCCGTCGGGAAGTGGTCGTCGGTGTAGAGCACCGACGACCCGGCGATGCGGTCGAGCTCGTCGTCGTCGACCAGGCGCGCCGGCACCCGGCCCACCAGGTACACCGCGTCCTCGGGCCCGAGCGCGAACCACATGCCGAAGAGTTGGGCGTTGCGGCGCAGCAGGTAGCGCGTACACGTCGGCGTGGTTCGTCTCGGGAGCGGGCATGAACTGGGCCTCGTGGTGCAGCGTCCGCTGCTTGAGCGTGAACCAGACGGTGATGAAATCCTTCTCGTCCCCCTTGAAGCGGAGGTACCAGCGGTACGACGCCGTGCGGTCGGTGACCTCCTGCCGCTCGGCCGCCACGAGGAACCCGCCGGCGGCCAGCTCGCGGGCGGCCCAGGCGTCGATGCAGGCCACTGCCGCCGCCATCTCCTCGTCGGCGGGGAGATCGACGATCGGCACGGGTCGGTCCGGGCTCCGCGCCGGGTGCGCTCAGCCGCACTCGACGAGGCGGCCCGAGGCCAGCTCGTCGTGCAGCTCCACCAACGTGCGGGCCGCGGCCCGCCAGGTGTAGCGGCGGGCCCGCAGCACCGAGGCGGTGGAGAGCCGCTCGGCCGCCAGCGGCTCGTCGAAGACCCGGCGCACCGCAGCGGCATAGGCGCCCGGATCGGGCTCGTCCACCAAGAAGCCAGTGCGGCCGTGGTCGACCAGCGTCGTCAGCCCGCCCACCGCCGAGGCCACGACGGGCGTCCCGCAGGCGGCGGCCTCCAGCGCCACCAGGCCGAAGGACTCGGAGCGGCTGGGGACGACGCAGACGTCGGCGGCCCGGTAGTACGACGACAGCAGCTCGTGGGGTTGGGGCGCGATGAAGTGGACGTGCTCGCGCACGCCGCGCGCGTCGGCCGCATCGTGCAGGCCCTGCAGCGACTTCTCGCCGTGCGGCCCGCTGGGCCCGCCCACGACCACCAGCCGGTAGGGCTCGCCCCCGGCTTCCAGCAGCTCGGCCAGGGTCTCGATCGCCACGTCGGCGCACTTGAGCGGCTGGATCCGCCCGACGAAGAGGAGGAGCCGCCCGTCGAGCGGCAGGCCCAGGGCGCGCCGGGCCTGGGGCCGGTGACCGGGGCCGAAGAACGCGTGGTCCACGCCGGGGGGCACGATGCGGATGCGCCCGGGCTCGCCGCCGTAGAGCGACGCGATCTGGTCGGCCTCGACCGTGCACGAGGCCAGCACGGCGTCGGAGCACTCGATGATGGATCCCTCGGCCTCCGCCCGCCGGTGGGGCATGTCGGCCTCGACCTCCTCGGGCATCGACTCGGCCTTCACGCGGTCGAGCGTGTGGAACGTGCACACCAGCGGGAGGTTCAGCTCGTGCTTGATCACGTGGCCCGACAGCCCCGACAGCCAGTAGTTGGCGTGCACTGACGTGTAGGGCAGGGCACCGTCTCCCTCCCCGCCGGACGTCGGCGCGGCTGTCATGCGCTCGAGCACCCCGGCGGTGAACTCGTCGACCACGGCGGGCAGAGACTCCTTGGGCAGCAGGTCGAGAGGGCCGGCCGGGACGTGGTGGACGCGCAGGCCGGGCTCGACGTCGACCACGGGCGGGAGGTCCGGCGACCAGGCCCGGGTGAACACGTCGCAGGTGACGCCGGTCCGGGCCAGGGCGGCGGTCAGCTCCCGCACGTAGACGTTCATGCCGCCGCCGTCACCCGTGCCGGGCTGGGCCAGAGGCGAGGTATGGAGGGACAGGACGGCGAGCCGGCGCATGGCGGTCAGAGCCTACCGGCGGCCGGGCGAATCCCTCCGGTGGCGGCCACGGGGTCGCTCAGGCGGTGGCGACCCGCCCCGTGGGGCCGGCCGGATCCGGAGCGGGTGGGACCTCGTCCTCGTGCTCGCGCCGGAAAGAGAGGTAGATGCGCACGAGCGCCTGCTTCTGCTCCTCGCTGATCGTCTGGTCGGCCAGGATGGCCCGGGTGAGATCGGGGGAGCCGGACGGCGCCTCGAGGATCCCGGCCTGCACGTAGAGGGTCTCGGCGGAGATGCGCAGGGCCTTGGCGATCTGCTGGAGGATCTCGGCCGAGGGCCGGCGAAGCCCGCGCTCGATCTGGCTCAGGTACGGGTTGGAGATCCCGGCCAGCTCGGACAGCCGGCGCAGCGACAGGCGGGCCGTCCCCCGCTGCTCACGGATGAAGGAGCCGAGGTCGTGCCAGCGGTCCTTGGGATCCGTGCTCACTCTTGCAAGCGTACCGCCGGGGCGGGCCGCGCCGGGGCCGGTGGGCGCTGCTCGCATGGTGGTTGGATCCTCGGTTGGGATCGTGCCCCCTTCGGGTATGGTCCAGCACGCAGCAGCACGACGACCACGACCGAGGAGACCGCCATGGCCGAGTACAGCCTCCCCGACCTGCCCTACGACTACGCGGCGCTGGAGCCCCACGTGTCGGCCCAGATCATGGAGCTCCACCACGACAAGCACCACGCCGCCTACGTGACCGGCGCCAACCAGACGCTCGAGAAGCTGGCCGCGGCCCGCGACAAGGACGACTTCGGCGCCATCGTGGGGCTCGAGAAGACGCTTGCCTTCCACATCTCGGGCCACGTCCTGCACTCCATCTTCTGGAAGAACCAGAGCCCCGACGGCGGCGACAAGCCCGACGGCGCGCTGGCCTCGGCGATCGACGAGAACTTCGGCTCCTTCGACAAGTTCAAGGCGCACTTCACCCAGGCCACCTCCACGATCCAGGGCTCGGGCTGGGGTGTGCTGGCCTACGAGCCCCTCGCCGGCCGCCTCATCGTGGAGCAGGTCTACGACCACCAGGGCAACGTGGGCAACGGCTCCGTCCCGCTCCTCGTCTTCGACGCCTGGGAGCACGCCTTCTACCTGCAGTACAAGAACGTGAAGGCCGACTTCTTCGCCGCGCTGTGGAACGTCGTCAACTGGCCCGACGTGGCGGCCCGCCTCGACGCGGCCAAGGGGCTCAAGGTCGCGGCTGACCCCGGGCCCGCCCAGCGCGGGCCAAGAAGGCGAGTGACCTACCCGAGCGCCAGGTGCTGCTCGCACATGCGGCGGGTCGGATCGCGCTCGAGGTCGGAATCGAGGAGCGGCGAGCCGCAGTCCTCGCACTGCCCGTAGGTGCCCTCGCTCAGCCGCTCCAGCGCGCGGTCGACGCCGTCGAGGACGGACGCGGACCGGCTCAGCTCGGACTCGTAGCGCTCCTCCACGAAGAGCAGGGTAGCGCCGGGGTCCCGCAGGGTGGGGCCCCGCCGGTGCGCTCACTCCGGCCGGCCTCGAGGAGGGGGTTGCGGCGCGACGCCACAGCTACTACTACTGCAACCGGGATGGAAAGCCCAGCTCGTCACCGCAGGTCCACGACCAGCCCGCACGGCGCCGCCCAAGGAGCCGGGCCAACCTCCGCGTCACGCCGCTTCCCGGCGACCACGACCTCGGTCGGCCTGGCCCGCCGGTTCCTGCTCGACCAGCTGCCCCCGGGGAGCGTGCAGGGCGCGGACGAGCTCGTGCTCATGCTGTCGGAGTTGGCCACGAACGCCGTGCGCCACGCAGCCACCGAGTTCGAGGTGTCGGTGAGCGTCGCCCCCGACGCGTGGCAGGTGCGCGTCGAGGTCAGCGACGCCGGTGCCGGCTATCCGGTCCCGTGCGAGCTGGTCGGGGACGAACCCGACGGGCGGGGACTCCACATCGTGCGGACGCTGGCGGACACGTGGGGCGTCGAGATGCGCCGTGACAGCGCCGGCAAGACGGTGTGGTTCTCGTATCTCCTGCCGGCCTGGGACGGCTCGACGACCCAGGCGCCCGGCGGCGCCGCCGATGTTCCCGTCGCGACCGCGTCGCACCCCGGCCGCGGGGACGCCGGCTTTCGGGCCGACGTTTCCGGTGCCGGGCGTGCGGGCGGTGCTCGACGGCTTGCGCGACGCCATCGTGGCAACCGACGAGCGGGGCCTGATCCGGTACGCCAACGCGGCCGCCGAGGACCTCCTGGGCTGGCCCCACGGATCGCTCTTCGGCCGGTCGACCCTCGATCTGGTGCCCGACGCCATGGCCGCGCCGCTCAAGGAGGGCTTCGGGAGCTACCTCCTCGCCCGGGCCGACGAGCTCGTCGGGCGACGCCTGCCCGTCGTCTCCCGGCGGGCCGACGGGTCCGAGGTCGACACCGAAGTGGTGCTCAGCATGTTCGACCATCCCCTGGCCGGCCGCGTCGTGGTCGGGATCCTGCGCCCGCGCGACGACACCACGCTGCAGCGCTGGTCGGAGCTGACGAGCGAGCTGCTCGAGATCCTGGCCGACGCGCCGATCGAAGACCCTCCCGCGGAGCGGCTGCTCTCGACCCTCGGCCGGCGCCTCGACTGGGACGTGACCACGCTGTGGGCCATCGCGGCCGACCGGGAGCTGGTCTGCCGCCACGTGTGGACGCGCTCCGCCGTCGTCGCTCCCGCCTTCGCGCAGGAGAAGGCGTCCGACCCCACCAGTGGGAGCGAAGGCCTGCCCCGGTGGGTCGTCGACAACGGTGAGCCGCTCTGGATCCCCGATCTCATGAGTGACCGCCGCTTCTTGACCGACACCTTGACCAAGGACGGTCTCCAGAGCGTGTACGCCTTCCCGATCCGCTACCGCGGCACGTGCGTCGGCGTCGTGAAGATGCTGAGCCGCCGGCAACGCGAGCGGGACCCCTCGGTGGTCGAGCTGACGGACGCCGTCGTGGGCCACCTGGGCGAGTTGTTGCATGCGTCGGCCCAGGCATCAGAGCGCGCGCAGATGGTGGACGAGCTCCTCGAGGTCCGGCGACGCAACGAATTCCTGCTCCTGGCAACACAGGTGCTCTCCGAAGTCGTCGACTACGGCGAGGTGGTGGATCGGCTGGCCCAGGTCTCCGTCCCGGTGCTGGCGGACCTGTGTCTGATCGACATCGAGGACGAGGACGGTCAGCTGCGGCGGATGGCCGCCTGGCACGCCGACCCGAGCAAGCGGGAGCTGACCGAGGAGCTGCGGCATTCGTATCCCCCCGACCCGGAGGGCACCCATCCGATCATCAAGGTCATGCAGAGCGGCCGCTCCATGTGGAGCTCGTTCATGGACGACGGGTTCCTCATGGCCACCAGCCGGGACGACCGGCACTACTCCATCTTGAAGACGCTCGACTTCACCTCGTACATGACGGTGCCCCTCCGTCTGCGCGACGACCGCGTCCTGGGCACGGTCACCCTCGTCTCGGCCGGATCGGGGCGGCGGTTCTCCGAGAAGGACCTCGGCCTGGCCGAGCAATTGGCCACCCAGGTCGGCTCGGTGGTCAGCCGGGCACGGGCCTACGACCGGGAGCGCCGGATCTCGCACGAGCTGCAGCGGAACATGCTGCCGGACGCCATCCCCACCATCACCGGCTGGGACGTGGCCGCCCGGTACCTGCCCGCCGCGGTGGGCGTCGAGGTGGGCGGTGACTGGTACGACGTGGTGCCCATCACCGACCATCTGGTGGCGCTGGTCGTGGGCGACGTGGAGGGCCACGACCTCGAGGCGGCCAAAATCATGAGCCGGCTGCGCCACACACTCGGCCTGCTCGTGCTCGAAGAGCAGGCGCCCGGCATGGCGCTCGAGCGCCTCAACCGCGTCTCACTGTCGGGTGTGGGGCCGCGGTTGGCGACGGCACTCGTCGGTGTGCTCGACACGTCCACCGGGATGATCTCCTTCTCGTCCGCCGGGCATCCCGCCCCGGTGCGGATCGAGTCGGGCCGGGCGCACGAACTGGCCGTGCCCCCCGGACCGCCGTTGGGGATCCAGCGCTGCCACTACAAGGAGTACGAGTTCCGCCTGGACCAGGGGTGCCTGGTGATGTTCACCGACGGGCTGGTCGAGCACCGCGGCACGTCCATCGACGAGCGACTCGCGCTGCTCGAGAGGTCGTTGTGCGCCAGCCCGAGCATCGAGCCGGGCCCGCTCGCCGACTTCGTCATCGACGCGATGACCGCCGACGACGGGGGCTCCGACGACATCGTCGTGCTCACGGCGGCCCGCCGGGAGGGCGACACCGGAGGCCCCTGACCGGGGGCCGCTGCCGGATACCGCCGGCCGCCCGCACTTCGTAGTGTGACGGCGTGACAACCGGAGGCCGCCGTCGCGCCGCTCGTCGGCGCCCACGTCCCGGTGCCCTGCCTCGACGGTACCGAGCGGCCCTACCGTGACCTCGACTGTGCCGCCTCGACTCCGGCCCTGCAGTCGGTGGCCGACCGGGTGGGCGAATTCCTGCCCTGGTACTCGAGCGTGCACCGCGGAGCGGGCTACAAGTCGCGCCAGGCCACCGCGGCCTACGAGGCGGCCCGCGACAGCGTGCACCGCTTCGCCCGGCGGCCGGCAGGCGGGGACGACGTCGTGGTCCTCGTGCGCAACACGACCGAGGCCATCAACCACCTGGCCTACCGCCTCCGGCTGGGCCCCGACGACGTGGTGGCCACCACCGTGGTCGAGCACCACGCCAACCTGCTGCCCTGGGCCCGGGTGGCGGCCCGGCGCTGGGTGGAGTGCGGCCCCGACGGCACCTTCGGCACCGACGACGTCGTCAAGGTGCTCGACGACGGGCGGCCGCCGGCTCTGCTGGCGATGACGGGGGCCTCGAACGTCACGGGGTGGCTGCCTCCGGTCGAGGAGATCTGCGCGGCGGCGCACGAGCGCGGCATCCCCGTCCTGCTCGACGCGGCGCAGCTGGCCCCCCACCGGCCGCTGCCGGCGGGACCGGACTTCGTCGCCTTCAGCGGGCACAAGCTCTACGCGCCCTTCGGCGCCGGCGCGCTGATCGCCCCGCGGCGCACGTTCGAGAGCGGCGACCCCTTCCTGGCCGGAGGCGGCGCGGTCGACCTGGTCGACCTGGACGAGGTGATCTGGACCGAGCCGCCCGAGCGCGAGGAGGCCGGCTCGCCCAACGTCATCGGCGCGGTGGCCTTCGGGGCGGCGATGGACGAGCTGGAGCGGATCGGCTGGGACACCATCGGGGCCCACGAGGCCGCGCTCTCCACCCGGCTGCACGACGGGCTGCGCGCCATCGAAGGGCATCCACGTGCTCGGACCGCGTGCCGCAGCCGAGGGTCCGGCTGGTCGACGACGGGCTCGCCGTGGCGGCCTTCACGGTGGACGGGATGCACCACGCCCTGGTGGCGGCCCGGCTGAGCGCCGAGTTCGGGATCGGCGTGCGGCACGGGTGCTTCTGCGCGCACCCCTACCTGATCCGGTTGCTCGGCGTGGGCCGCGAGGGCATGGCGCAGGCGCGGGCCGCCGTGCGCCGCGGCGAACGCGGCGCCATCCCGGGCGCGGTGCGGGCCAGCTGCGGGCTCGGCACCTCCGACGACGACGTCGACGCGCTCCTGGACGCGCTCGCGCGCTCGCGGCCGGGGCGCCCGCGCCCGTGCCGTACGTGCAGGACGACGTCACCGGCGACTTCTGGCCCGAGGGCGACGCCAGCGGGTGGAGCGCGGCAGACCGCCCGGCCGGAGCCGCGTGCGCGCGGGGCTGAGCGCGCGCGTGAGGCGCCGCCGCGCCGTGGCCTCGCGCTCGTCGTCCTCGTCCCCGCGCTCGCGGCCTGCTCCAAGCCGGTCGGCAGCACCGCGGTGCACGACGTCGCCTGGGTCACGACCGGTGCCTCGGTGACCCTGCCCGGCATGGACGTCACCCCGGTCAACCTGGCCCGGCGCCACATCGGTGCCAAGGTGCCCGTGGGCAGCCTTCCCTCGGCGCTGGCCTACGCGGCGGGCGGCAGCCGGTTGCTCGTCGTGACCCAGGGGGACGACACGCTGCACGAGATCGACACGGCGACCCACGACGTCGTGCACACGGCGGGCGTGGGGGTCGAGCCCGACGCGGTGGCGGTCGCGCCCGGCGGGACCGGGGGCAAGGGCATCGCCCTCGTGGCGAACCTCGACTCGAACTCGGTCACCCCGGTCGACCTCGGCACCTGGCGGGCCGGGCCGCCGGTGCCGGTGGGCAGCGAGCCGGTCGCCATCGCGGTCTACACCTCGGCGTCGGGCGCGCGCCACGGCCTTCGTGGCCGACTTCGGCGGCAACACGGTGACGCCGATCGACGTCTCCACGATGCAGGCGGGGGCGGCCATCGGGGTCGGGCCGGGGCCCCAGGCGATCGCCGTGGCCGCGGGGGAGGTCCTGGTGGGCAACTTCGGCAACCGCACCCTCACGCCGATCAACGCCGCGACGTTGAAGCCGGGCGCCGCCGTCCCGCTCCCGCTCAACCCGACCGGTATCGCAGTCGCGCCGTCGGGCACGACCGTCTACGTGTGCGGCGGGGCGGCGCGTCGTCGGCGTCACGACCCTCGGGCTGGTCGTCGGCCTCCCGATCGCCCTGCCCGACGTCGCCCAGGGAATCGCGCTCAGCGCCGACGGCTCGACGGCGTGGGTGACGCAGCAGGCGGGTTCGTTGGTCCCGGTCACGCTGTCGACCGGGACGGTGGGTGCACCGATCCACCTGGGCGGGCACCCCTCGGCCATCGTCGTCGGCGCCGGGCTGACGAGGTGCGCCGCCTGTGCCGGGCTACACGCTGTAGACCGCACGGGCCCGGAAGCGCAGGGGGCGCTCGGCCAGTTCCTCCATGTAGTGGGCGATCCACCCCGCCACCCGGGCCACGGCGAAGATCGTGCGCCCCGTGTCCGGCGGCATGCCGGTGCCCCAGCTCAACGCGGCGAGCGCCAGGTCGCAGTTCGCCAGCGGGACGTCGTGTGCCGCCGCCAGCGCCATCACCTCGCGCACGATGGCGCGGCGTTCCTCGCTGAGCAGCGGCTCGGCCAGCGCGAGCAGCGCGGCGAAAGCGGGGGTCACCGCTCTTGTAGACCGCGTGCCCGAAGCCGGGCAGTCGTCCCCGCTCGCGCAGGACGTCGTTGAGGGCGCGGGGCACGCCGTCGCGCTCGGCCACCACCAGCAGCTCGTAGGCCTGCTGGCTCGCGCCCCCGTGCAGCGGCCCGGCCAGCGTGGCCAGCCCGGCCAGCAACGCGTCGTAGGGGTCGGAACGCACGGACGCCGCCACCCGCACCGCCATGGTCGAGGTCGCGAGCTCGTGGTCCGCCAGGAGCACGAGGGCGGCGTTCACGGCGGCGGCCGGCACGGCTGCGTTGCTCGCGCGTGAGGCGCGCCGTCGAGCCGCGCCGCGACGGATGCGCCGGCGTCGCCGCTCGCCGGAGGCGGCCCCACCGCGTCGGTGAGCGCGGCAGCGGCGCGGCGGCCGGCGCGGGCGACCGCGGCCGGACGCAAGTCGGACCGCAGGGGGTCGGTGGCGCCGCACAGCGACGAGGGCCCAGCGCATGCGGTCGAGGGCGTGGGTGAGCGGGCACGGACCGAGGTCGGGGGCCGACCAGTCCCCACCACCGTCGGACTGCCACAGCATCTCGGCCACCGCTTCGAAGCTCGTCCCGGCGGCCAGCTCGGTGGCGAGCCGGCCGCGGTAGATGGGGCCGAGATGCTGGTCGAGCTGGGTCACCCCGGTCGTGATGGTGGCGAGCCGGGTGGCGGTCTGGCGGCCGCCCCGGCTGCGGGCCGCCAGCCCCTCGATGTCGGCCAGGTCGAAGAGGCTCCCCCGCCGGCTCGGGTCGCGGTGGGACTCGAGGAGGCCGCGGCTGACGTAGGCGTAGAGCGTCGACGTCTTGACGCCGAGCCGACGGGCCGCCTCCTCGGTGGTGAGCATCCGGTCCACGGAGGTGATCTTACATTGACTTGATCAACATTTACAGACGCAGGGAAAGAGCGTCATAGTGGGAGACATGGAAACCATCGTGCGCGATCTCATGACCTCTCCCGCGGTGACGTGCACCGCCGACGACAGCCTGGCGGTGGCGGCTCGGGCGATGCAGCAGGCCGACACCGGTTCGGTCGTGGTGACCGACGACGGCAAGGTCGTCGGCATCCTCACCGAACGGGACCTGCTGCGGGCGGCCGCGGCGGCCGGCGGGCCCGACCGGGAGCGGGTGCGCCTGTGGATGACGTCGCGGCCGGACGTCCTCGGTCCCGACGAGCGGGTCGACGCGGCCTGGGCCAGCCTGACGTCACACCACTACCGCCACCTGCCGGTGGTCGAAGGGGACCGCTGCGTCGGCGTCGTCTCGCTGCGCGACCTCATGGGCGTGGCCCGCATCCGGCCCGCCACCGAGACGAGTGGGGACGTGCCGGCCGGTCTCGAGGGTGTCGTCGTGGCCGAGACCACGATCGGCGACGTACGCGGGCAGGAGGGCTTCTTCCACTACCGGCAGTACTCGGCGGTCGAGCTGGCCGAGAAGCGCTCGTTGGAGGACGTCTGGCACCTGCTGTTCCGGGGCGAGCTCCCCGACGCGAGCTGCGTCGGCCGCGTTCAGCGAGGAGGTGCGGCGCCGGCGCACCGATGCCGCCGGGGCTCGCCACCCTGCTGCCCGCGCTGTCCCGCCGGGGCGCACCGCTCGACGTGCTGCGCACCTCGGTCTCACTCCTCGGGGCGGAGCTGGGCTGGCGTCCGACGCACGACATCGGCGCGGACGAGCTGTACGACCAGGCGCTCGGGCTGTGCGCGGTGGTGCCGACGATCCTGGCGGCCGCGCACCGGCTGCGCCAGGGCCAAGAACCCGTCGAACCGCGCGACGACCTCGGCTTCGCCGCCAACTACCTCTTCATGCTGACGGGCACCGAGCCCGAGCCCCTTGCACGCCCGAGCCGTCGAGCAGTACATGATCCTGACCATCGACCACGGCTTCAACGCGTCGACCTTCACGGCCCGCGTCGTGACGTCGACCGGCGCCGACCTCGGTGCAGCGATCGTCGCCGCCATCGGCGCGCTCTCGGGACCGCTGCACGGCGGGGCGCCGAGCCGGGCCCTCGACATGCTCGACGCCATCGGCACGGCGGACCGCGCCGAGGCCTACGTCCGGCGAGGCCGTCGAGGACGGCGAGCGCATCATGGGGTTCGGTCACCGCGTCTACAAGACCGACGACCCACGGTCGCTGCTGCTGCGCTCGGTGACCGAGCGGCTCGGCGGGCCGCTCGTCGAGTTCTCGCAGTCGGTCGAGCGCACGACGGTCGACGTGTTGGCCGAGCTGAAGCCCGGTCGCCAGCTCTACACCAACGTCGAGTTCTACGCCGGCGTGGTCATGCACACCTGCGGCATCCCCCGCGAGATGTTCACGCCGACCTTTGCCGCCGGGACGCACCATCGGCTGGTGCACCCACGTGATGGAGCAGGCCTCGCACAACCGCCTCATCCGCCCCGCCGCCCGCTACGTCGGGCCGCCCCCACCCCAGCCGGTGCCGCCCGCCGAACCCTGAAGATCCCGCGCCATCGGACCGCCCGGGGTCATCACGAAGGCCCGACCGGCGGACCGCGGCGAAATCCGAGTAAACTCGTCTGGGTTATCGGGTTCGCACGAGGAGCGGGTCATGGGGAGCAGCAGTCAGCACCCGGAGCGCCCCGGGCCGGGCACGGGAGATCTTCTCGTTCCCGAACCCGGTGAACGAGGTCTCGGCCCGCCTGGTGGCCGCCGGCGTGGTGATCATGTGCATCCTGACCATCGCCTTCGACCTCGAGTGGGCCACGGTGGTCATCGCCTACGGGTTCGTCGCCCGGGTGCTCAGCGGCCCCTCCCTCAGCCCGCTCGGGCAGTTCGTGACGCGGGTCGTCACGCCGCGACTCGGGATCCGGGAACGCCCCGTGGCCGGCCCGCCCAAGCGCTTCGCCCAGGGCATCGGCGTCGCCTTCTCGGTGACCGCGCTGGTCCTGACGGGCCTCGGCTACTGGACCGCCGCCGAGGTCGTGCTGGCCCTGCTGGGGAGTGCCGCCCTGTTGGAGTCGGCGTTCGGCCTGTGCCTCGGCTGCAAGGCGTTCGCTGTCCTGATGCGGGCCGGCGTCGTGCCGGCGGAGGTCTGCGAGCGCTGCAACAACATCTGGGCGCGTCGCCGGGCAGCGGCCCGGCTCTAGTCGTCGTAGATGAGGACGCCGCGGATGTTCTTCCCGTCCCGCATGTCCTGATAGCCCTGGTTGATGTCGCCCAGCTTGTAGGTGCTCGTGATCATGGAGTCGAGATCGAGCAGCCCGTCGCGGTAGAGCTTCGAGCAGCTTGGGGATGTCGGAGTGGATGTTGGCCGAACCGAAGATGCTGCCCACCACCTGCTTCTCGTAGATGGTCAGGCACATGAGGTTCATCGTCACCGCCGATCTCGCTGAACGGATGGATGTTGGTGACCACCACCCGGCCCCGCTTGGCGGCCAGGCTGAGGATGGAGTCCATCATCGCCCCCGACCCGACTGCCCATGGCGCAGATGACCTTGTCGCACATGTGACCCCAGGTCTCCTGCTCGATGAGCGCGAAGGCCTCCTCGACCGACGGCGCCACGTGGGTCGCCCCGAAGGAGGGCGCCAGCGTCGCGCTTGAGCGTCCACCGGGTCGATGGCGAAGATCATCTCGGCGCCGGCGAGCCGGGCGCCCTGCAGCGCGGACGGCCCCGATGCCGCCGATACCGATGACGGCGACGTTGTCACCCGGCCGCACCTCGGCCGCGTAGACCGAGGAACCCCAGCCCGTCGTCACGCCGCAGCCGACGAGGCACGCCTTGTCGAGCGGGATGTCGTCGAGGATCTTGACGCACGATGCCTGGTTGACCACCGTGTACGGGAGCGAAGGTGCCGAGGCAGACCATGGTCGAGACGTCCTGGCCCCGGGCGTGGTGGCGGACCGTGCCGTCGATCTGCTGGCCCGTCATGAGGATGCCGCCGACGTCGCAGAGGTTGGAGTGCCCGGTGGCGCAGGAGGGGCACTTCCCGCAGGCGGGGACGAACCCCAGCACCACGTGGTCGCCACCGGCGACAGTCGGTCACGCCGGGGCCGACCGCTTCGACCACCCCGGCACCCTCGTGGCCGCCGATGACGGGGAGCGGCACGGGCATGTCGCCGGTGACCAGGTGCTCGTCGGAATGGCACATGCCCGAGGCCGCCAACTTGATGAGCACCTCGCCCTCTTTGGGCGGGTCGAGCTCGATGGGCTCGACGCTCCAGTCGCGTGGCGGTCCCACAGGACAGCGGCTTCGGTTTGCACGGTGGCCTCCTACGGGTGCTGCGCGACGACCGTTCACGCTACCGGGCGCCGCGTTCGCCATGCCGGGATCGGGTTCTTCGGTCCCGATCGGCGCCCTTCCGCGTGCCGGCACCGCCGCTCCCGCCCCCGCCCGCCGGGTCACGGGCAGGTCCGTAGGCTCGGTCTCGTGGGCCCACTCGAGATCGCGCCCGGCCGACGGGCGATCGGACGACGTGCGCCCACTGATAGAGCAGCATCTGGAATTTGCCAGGCGGTAGACACCGCCCGAGCACGTCTTTGCCCTTGGCGCCGTGGACCTGGCCGACGACCCTGCCGTCACGCTGTTCTGTGCCCGCCTCGACGGCCGGCCTCTGGCAATCGGTGCCCTGCGGGAGCTGGACCACGGCAGGCAGAGCTGAAGTCGATGCACACCGCCGGCGAGGTACGCCGGCAGGGCGTGGGAAGGGCTGATGGTGGCGCACCTGGTGGAGATGGCGACGGGACGCGGCTATCGACGGGTCAGCTTGGAAACGGGGACCTCGGATGCGTTCGCTCCGGCCCGCGCCCTCTACGCCTCGGCCGGCTTCGAGGCGTGCGGGCCTTTCGGCGGACTATCCCGACGACGCGCCAGCTGTTTCATGACCCTGCGCCTGGCCTGACGTCTCGCCCAGCGGCCGTGCGAGACGATGCCTCCGTCGCCTGAGTGACGGCGCGTCCGCTTCGCTCTACACTAAGCGGAGTGATTTCTCCGGATAGGACCCTCGGCGAACGGGGCCTGAGGGGGCGGACACCAGCTCGCAGCCTCGGCCCTTGCGCAGCGACGCCCTGAAGAACCGGGAGCGTCTGCTGGTCGCGGCGGGCCGGGTGTTCGAAGAGAAGGGTCTCGAGGCCAGCGTGGCCGACGTGGCACGGGTCGCCGGTGTGGGGATGGGCACGCTCTACCGTCGGTTTCCCTCGAAGAAAGCCCTTATCGAGGCACTGGTCTCGGAGGTCCTCGAGGCAACGATCACGATGGCCGAGGAGGCGGCGGAACGGCCGGACGGCTCGGGCCTCGAGCACTTCCTCGAGGCGTCGAGTGCGTATCAAGCCGACCACCTGGGCTGCCTGCCGAAGCTCTGGAACACCGATCACCCCCTCGTGCAGAACCGCACGGAAGCTGATCGCCGGCTTGCTCTCGGACGCACAGGCCCACGACCGGATCCGGTCGGACCTGACGAGCACCGACATCAATCTGGTGATGTGGTCCATCCGGGGAGTTCTCGAGACCACCCGCACCAATGCCCCCGATGCATGGAGACGCCATCTGGACCTCTTGATAGCCGGCATGCGGCCGGCGGACTCCGAGCTGGCGGGCCGCCCCCTCGCGCAGAGCCAGGTCGATCGGATCCTGTCGCCGCGGCGGCCGTCACACGACGCTCGATGAGATCGGCGAACGGCTCTGTGCACGCTCCCGAAGCTCCCCGTGGCCTGCCCGCGCCAAGGCCGCAGGAAGTGACTGCGGTGACCAGGCTGCAAGACGCCGGCCCTGGGACCGCGCCACGGAGGTCCGCCACGAGGGCCCACTGGTGGATCCTCGTCATCATTGCCGGGGCGCAGCTGATGGTGGTGCTCGATTCGACGATCATGATCATCGCCCTGCCCTCGGCTCAGCACGCCTTGGGATTCTCGAACACCGATCGACAGTGGGTCGTGACCGCGTACACGCTGGCGTTCGGCGGGTTCTTGTTGCTGGGTGGGCGCATCAGCGACATGTTCGGACCCAAGCGAACGCTGATGACCGGCGTCGTCGGCTTCGCCCTGGCATCGGCCATCGGCGGCGCGGCGCAGTCCACCATCATGTTGATCGGTGCTCGGGGCTTGCAGGGGCTCTTCGGCGCCCTGTTGGCTCCGTCCGTCCTCTCGCTGCTCACGTCGACCTTCACCGACCCGCGTGAGCGAGGACGGGCCTTCGGGATTTACGCCACCATCGCCATCTGGGGCGCTGCCTTCGGGCTCATCCTCGGTGGGTTCTTGACCCAGTACGTCGATTGGCGCTGGTGCCTGTACGTGAACCTGCCCATTGCCGCGCTGGTGGCCGATCGGGGCGTCGACCATGATCCCGGACCGCGAGGGGAGCCGCGGGGTACGGCTCGACGTGCTGGGCGTGGTGCTCGGCTGCGGTGGCCTGGTGGCCCTGGTCTACGGGCTGGGCGAGGCCGGCGCCGACGGATGGGGCGCCGCTGGGCGTCATCGCTCCCCCTCGTGCTCGCGGTCGTGCTCCTGGGTTGCTTCGTCTTGTGGCAGAGCAAGGGGCCGAATCCCCTCCTCCCGCTGCGCATACTGAGGAACCGCAACCGTGCGGGGTCGTTCCTGACCATCATGCTCGCCGTCACCGGGATGTTCGGCACGTTCCTCTTTCTCACCTATCTCCTCCAGACGATCGACCACTACTCGCCCCTCAAGACCGGCGTGGCCTTCCTGCCGCTGATGGCGGTCAACGGACTGGCCGCCACCCAGCTGGCCAGCCGTCTCATGCCCCACGTGCAGACGCGCCTCCTGGTCGTGCCCGGACTGCTCCTGGCGGCAATCGGCGTCGCCCTCTTCACGCAGATTGACCCCGGATGCCGCCTACGTGACCCATGTGCTGCCGACCGAGCTCTTGCTGGGCCTGGGTTTGGGGATCGCGCTGGTGCCCTGTATCAGCACCGCGACCCAGAACGCCGACCCGAAGGACGTCGGCGTCACGTCGGCCATGACGAACACGTCGCAGCAGATCGGCGCTTCCATCGGGACCGCTCTCCTGAACACGATCGCCGCCACAGCCACCGCGACCTACCTGGCTTCGCACAGCAGAAGTAGCGGCGAGGTGTCGCCCAGGCGACCGTGCACGGCTTCGCGACGGCCAGCGCATGGGCGGCCGGGATCTTCGTACTGGCCGCCCTCGTTGCCGGGCTGCTGATCAACGTCCATCCGGGTCGGCACCGTCGAGTGGAGCCCGACGAGGATGCCCGGCTGGACGACGACCTCGGCGGACGACATGAGGCCCGTTCGACGCCGTTACCCTGACAGCCAGCCGAACTCCTCGAAGGTCGCTCGCGCGACGGTGCCGAGGTCGATCGTTCTCAAGTCTTCGATCCGGAACCAACCCAGTTCGGTTGTCTCGTCGCCGTCCGCCCTCTCGACACCGCCTCGCACCCGGGCCTCGTACACGATCGTCACGTACGCGGTCTCGTCGCCGTTCGGATACGTCACTCGAAACCCGGGGCCCCCGAGCACCGTGACGAGGCGGGTCGGCTCGACCAACAGCCCGGTTTCCTCCTCCGTCTCGCGAACGGCCGCTTCTTCGGGTCGTTCATCGACTTCCACCGCGCCGCCGATGAGGCCCCAAAGGCCAGAGTCGGCGTGGCGGACGAGCATGAGGCGGCCATCATCGGCCTCTACCAGCACACTGACTGAGGGCAGCAGCAGCAGTTCGGTCCCGACCATCCCTCGAAGCCGTCTGACGTGATCGGACATGGGCATGGGCACACGCTAAGGGATGGCGACGGACGCCTTTGCAGGTCTGACGATCCTCGATCTGACGAGCAGGACCTGACCTTCAGGACACCGTGATCAGCGTCCCCACCGTCGACGAGGTGTCGGCCGGTGACTGCGCCGAGGTCGGGGCGACTGCACCCGAGACGTCCGGGTCGTAGAGGAACATGTTGCCGAGCGCGGTCGGGTCGTACGTGAAGCCCGATGTCGTGCCTGCCAGGACCTGACCCGGGCTGCGGCTGTAACCGACGTAGAGCTCCCCGGTACCGGTCGGAGTCAGCGGGGGCGAGGCGACCGTCGTCGACGAGGCGTTGTTCTGTCCTCCAGCCTGATCGACCAGCCATGACGTGGCGGAACCGAGGCCGGCCGTGAACTCCTGAGCCGTCAGTTCGACGCTGTCAGAGCTCACAGAGGACGAGTAGGAGACGGAGATCTGCGACGAACCGGCGCTCGTGACCGTGCCCAACCAGATCTCGAGATCATGCGAGGCGTTGTCCGCGAACGAAGTGACCTTCGTCCAGGTCGTCACCCCACCACCGCTGACCGACGTGGCCGTCGCAGTGGCCGAGGAGACCTTGAGGGTGAGGACCAGAGCGTCACCCACGGCTTCGGGGCTGACCGAGAGCGAACTGACGCCGGTGCCCTCTGTATCGGCCAAGCTGCCGACGGCGGAGATGGCGGGGGGTCCACTGTCCTCGGCATAGGCGAACTGGTCGGCAGGGTCCGTCGCACTGGTCCCGCCGGGGCCCGACACGGTCACGTCGATGGTGCCCGAACCCGGAGGCGAGGTCGCGGTGATCGACGTGGCTGATGCCACGGAAACCTGAGTCGCATCGTCCTGCCCAAAGCTGACCTCGTCACCCGAGACGAAGTTGGTCCCGGTCACTGTCACGGTGGTGCCTCCCGCCGCCGGGCCGGCATCCGGTGCGACGCCCGTGATGGTCGGCGGAGGCGCGGGCCCCAACCCACCGGTCAGCTCGGTCAGCAAGGAGCCGTGGGCCGGGTTGGTCGCATCGTTCAATGCGGGAACCCCGAACAGGTCTTCAATCGAACCGAGGATTCCGGCCTGGTCCACGGGTGTCGGGTCGCTCGCTGAATCGTACAGCGCCTGGCTTATGACGATTCCGGGGATCTGTCCTCCTGCACCGCCGCCGATCCCCGAGGTGTCGCTGTCGTCACCCTCGTCGTAGGTCAGGATGATCTGGCCACCATCCTGGTACCACTGCGTGGCCTGAATCGCGGGGATCTGCTGAGAGAGCCACGTGTCACCGGTGGTGGTCGGACCGTCGTGCATGTCGTCGAGCATGTTGGGAGTCACCCAGACGAAGTCCGGAGGGTCAGCGCTGTTGAGATCCGAGATCATGCTCGTCAGGGGCTTGACGTGTGTGGTCAGATCGTTCGCGAGGTCTGGGAAGTAGACGAACGGGTTGTGGTGCTGGGCGTAGAGCTGGTCGCCATACCCATCATCACCACCGGTGTCACCGCCCGTGTAGCCCGCAGACGGCATGCTCTCCATGTATCCGGCCCACGGGATCCCGGCCTGATCGAGCTGGTTCGCAAAGTTGCTCTGCCCCTCGCACCCTGGGTCTGGCGCACAATCGCTCGTCACGCCCCAGGTTGATCCCGAGAGGAGTTCGAGATAGTTCGGAAGACTGGGATGGGCAACGGCATAGTTGTTCTCGATGATCGGATAGTGAGCAACGAGCGTCCCGTTGATGTAGGGCAGTGACGGGTTGCCGATGATGCTGCCTGCCGTCTCGTTCTCCATCATGATCACCATCACGTGAGGCTGCGTCGGAGCGGTGCCGCTGTAGCTGAACTGGTCGGCCGTGCTCGTGGCACTGGTCCCGCCGGGACCCATCACGGTGACGTCGACCGTGCCGGCGCCGGTTGGGGAGGTGGCGGTGATCGAGGTGGCGGAGACGACAACCACGGCCGACGCGGCCGCGCCGCCGAAGGCGACCGTGTCACCCGAGGCGAAATTGGCGCCCGTGATGGTTACGACCGTGCCGCCGGCGGCTGGACCCGCACCGGGTGAGACGGCCGTGACCGTGGGTGTCGGGGACGACGTGGCCGAGGACGACACGGTAATCAGCGCCCCAACGGCCGCGGACGTGTTCGCCGGTGACTGCGTCGAGGTCGGAGCGGCGGCGCTCGAGACTGCGGGGTCGTAGAGGAATATGTTGCCGAGCACGGTCGAGTCATACGTGAAGCCCGAAGTCGTGCCCGCCAGGACCTGACCCGGGCTGCGGCTGTAGCCGACGTAGAGCTCCCCTGTGTCGCTCGGGGTCAGAGCCGGCGACGCGACGGTGGTCGACGACCCATTGTTCTGGCCGGCGGCTTTGTCCTTCGTCCACACCGAGGACGTGCCGAGGCCGGCGGTGAACTCCTGGGATGTCAGCTCGATGCTGTCAGCGCTCACCGAGGCCGAGTACGAGACCGAGACATGCGAGGATCCAGCGGTCGTGACCGTCCCCACCCAGATCTCGAGATCATGCGAGGCGTTGTCCTCGAACGAGGTCATCTTCGTCCAGCTCGTGACGCCACCGCCGCTGACCGACGTGACCGTCGCGGTGGCCGAGGAGATCTTGGCCGTCAGAACCAAGGCATCACCGACGTTGTGGGGGCTGACCGACAGGGTGCCGACTCCGTTGCCCTGGGCGTCCGCCAGGCTGCCGACGGCGGTGATGGTGGAATTGGTGGTCACGGCGTAGGTGAACCTGTCGGCCGTGCTCGTGGCACTCGTCCCGCCGGGACCCGTCACGGTGACGTCGACCGTGCCGGTACCGGTTGGCGAGGTGGCGGTGATCGAGGTGGCGGAGACGACGGCCACGGCTGACGCGGCCGTGGTACCGAAGGCGACCGTGTCGGCCGAGACGAAGTTGGTGCCCGTGATCGTCACGACCGTGCCGCCGGCGGCCGGACCTGCACTGAGCGAGACGGCCGTGACCGTGGGTACGACGACCGAAGCCTGGTAGCTGAACTGGTCGGCCGTGCTCGTGGCACTGGTCCCGCCGGGACCCATCACGGTGACGTCGACCGTGCCGGCGCCGGTTGGGGAGGTGGCGGTGATCGAGGTGGCGGAGACGACAACCACGGCCGACGCGGCCGCGCCGCCGAAGGCGACCGTGTCACCCGAGGCGAAATTGGCGCCCGTGATGGTTACGACCGTGCCGCCGGCGGCTGGACCCGCACCGGGTGAGACGGCCGTGACCGTGGGTGTCGGGGACGACGTGGCCGAGGACGACACGGTAATCAGCGCCCCAACGGCCGCGGACGTGTTCGCCGGTGACTGCGTCGAGGTCGGAGCGGCGGCGCTCGAGACTGCGGGGTCGTAGAGGAATATGTTGCCGAGCACGGTCGAGTCATACGTGAAGCCCGAAGTCGTGCCCGCCAGGACCTGACCCGGGCTGCGGCTGTAGCCGACGTAGAGCTCCCCTGTGTCGCTCGGGGTCAGAGCCGGCGACGCGACGGTGGTCGACGACCCATTGTTCTGGCCGGCGGCTTTGTCCTTCGTCCACACCGAGGACGTGCCGAGGCCGGCGGTGAACTCCTGGGATGTCAGCTCGATGCTGTCAGCGCTCACCGAGGCCGAGTACGAGACCGAGACATGCGAGGATCCAGCGGTCGTGACCGTCCCCACCCAGATCTCGAGATCATGCGAGGCGTTGTCCTCGAACGAGGTCATCTTCGTCCAGCTCGTGACGCCACCGCCGCTGACCGACGTGACCGTCGCGGTGGCCGAGGAGATCTTGGCCGTCAGAACCAAGGCATCACCGACGTTGTGGGGGCTGACCGACAGGGTGCCGACTCCGTTGCCCTGGGCGTCCGCCAGGCTACCCACGGCGGTGATCGTGGGAGGAGCGCTGGCTTGGGCGTGCGTCACCAGCAGGACCGGGAGGGATGCCGAAGCAAGACATCCGATGACGGCAGCCCTCAGCCAGCGCGCGCTCATTCTGGAATCGCGACTGTCCATCGTGCGTCCCGTGGAACCCCCACGTACGCAAACCGCACTCATGCTCTGTCCAACCTCGCCAATAGCCCCGTAGCCCCGTGTGGATACCTTCTTCGGGGGTCACGAGAAATTTCCTTTGCGTGCGTCCCATCAGTGTCTCGCTCGCGCATGACCGGTGATTGTCGATCGATCCAAGCGTGAATTTCCGGTGACGGGGGCTGGGAGGAGCCCGAGACACCGGTGGACTGACGGCTGACCGCCTCAGGAACGCAGGAGCCGGGCGCCACCTTGCACAGAAGCGGGCGTCTCTTGGTGAAGCAATTCCCCGAGCAGCTCCACCCCGTCGACCACCCGAGGACCCGGACGGGAGAAGTATGCGTTGGCATCGACCGCGAAGATCCGGCCGAGAGTTGCGGCCTCGGGACGGGCCAAGAGCGCGGGCGCCTGGGCGACCGCTCCGTCCAGGTCGAACCCACACGGCGTGAAGAGCGTGATGTCGACATTTTCGGCCCCAACCTCCTCCCAGCTGAGGCGGCGTGACCGAGCACCGGCGGCGGCAAGGAGCGGGACTCCTCCCGCCGCCTCCACCATGTCGGGGACCCAGTGCCCCGCGTTGAACGGCGGGTCGGACCACTCCAGCACCAGCACCCGCGGCCGGTGCCGTCCCCGTACCCGCCGGCGCACCGCGTCCACCCGGGCTCGCAGACTTTCCATCAGCGCGTCTGCCTTCGCGCTGGTACCCGTGGCCGCCCCGACGATGCCGACGCAGTCGAGCACCTCGTCGAGCCGGCTCGGGTCGAGGGAGACGACCTGCGCATGACACCCGATGACCTCGAGTGCCTGCTCCACCGCACCCGACGGCACCGCGCACACCTGGCACAGGTCCTGGGCCAGGATCAGGTCGGGGCCGATGGCTCTGATCCGGGCATCGTCGAGGGTGTAGATGGACTCACCGGCCGCGACACGAGCGCTCACTGCTGCATCGATCTCCTGCGCGCTGAGCGAACCGTCGGTCGGCAAGGCCGTCCCCGACACGACCGGCACGGACCGGGCCAGCGCTGGATAGTCGCACTCGAAGCTGACGCCGCGCAGGTGCTCGCCAAGATCGAGGGCATAGACGATCTCGGTGCCAGAGGGCAGCAGCGAGACGATCTTCACCGTTCAATCATCTCGCATCGGCTGTGGCCCAACCGACGACCGCTGGACATCTCGGGCGGCCTCCTTGCCCTCGGGTCCGTCAGCTACGAGAGGCAGCGACCAGGATGTGCGTGCCACCATCGACGGCTCCCGGTTCGGCGCAGGCGGCGGCCTCGTGATTGAGAAAGCTCGCCCATCGATCCGGATCCTCCTCGAGCTCGGTCAGAGCGGCTTCGTCGCCGAGCGATGCCCAGTTGCTGGCGCTCATCGCCAGCACCGTTCCGCCGCACCTGCGGATCAACGCATCGATGTCGGAGGAGCGGAACATTTGGCAGACGTGTCTGCCTCCGAAGTGGCGGAGGTCACCCGTGCCGAGAACGAGGTCGTTGGCCGCTTCACCGGCTGTCTTGGTCTCTTCGAGGACACTCCGCAGGAAGTATCGCCACGATCCGAGAAGGGACATCACTGACGCCAGCACGACGCCGCCAGGTCTGGTGATGCGCAAGAGCCCAGACATGGCCTCGTCGACCTGTTCGAAGGCATAGGAAAGAGGACCCCCGAACGCCACGACCACGTCGAAGGCGTTGTCGGGAAGACGCGCCGTTTCACAGACGTCCAAGATCTCCCGAGATTCCACCGCTCGCTCGGCCGGTGTGTGGGACACGTGGAGGCGGTGAAGGTCCAGTTGGACAGGCGAGATATCAGTCACCGCGACGGTTGCGCCGAGGGCAGCCAGCTCCAACGTGAAACGCCCCGGGCCTGCTCCGACTTCGAGAACCCTCGCATTCGCCGGGACGAATTTCGAGAGGAAGCGGCGGTGGACTTCGAAACTCACGCGGCCTCGAGGGGTCTCCACAAGACGGGACCACTCGGCTTCTCCCAGATCGTCATAGAAAGCCCTCGTGGCTTCTCGATCCTCGAGCGACATTGGAGCATCGTATTTCGGGTGTGGCTCCCGGGCGGTCGGGGGCGAGGGGCGACGATCCGGGCGGGGTCAATTCCGAGCCGTTACGCCTCCCTCGAGGGCGGAAACTCGACGGCGGGTCCTGCTTCGCACAGAGATGCTCAGCTCGTAGAGGGTGGAAGGAAGCTTGATCCACCATCGTTCAAAAGGGCGATAGTCGTCTGCGCTGACAAAGTGGCCCTCGAGATCGGGACGCTGCTCGACGGCGTATCGTCGCGCTCTCGCGGCGTGCATCGGGTCGGAACAGAACGCTATGGATGGGTATCCGTGGACCAGCGGGAGCGAGAACGCCACGTTCTCCCACGTGCTCTTGGCGTGCTCCTCGAGGACGATCACCTCACGCGGGATCCCGAGCGATTCTGCGAATCCGGCCATGACTTCTGCCTCCGAAGGGGTGCCCCTTCTCGATCCCCCGGTGAAGACCACCCGCCCGCCCATCGACCCGTGCGAACGTTGAGCAATTCTCACTCGCCAGCGTTGCACAGGGTGCACTGCGCCATGGCGTCCGGCCGGGTACCCCAACACAACGAGGCCGCACCCGGACGAATCGGACGTCGCCGCTCTGCCTGACCTCGAGGCCCGCCACTGAAGGGTCTCGGCTACGACGACGCTGAACACGGCAACGGCGGCGGCGCCACGTGCCCCCCTCCTCAACGCGATATTCACTCCCTCGGAGAGTAAATCCTCATCGCCGACGCTTCCGTCCACCTCGGTGTTGACCGACTGGGGACCTCCGACCGGATGGCGGAGGCGATGGCGACGCCCACCGAGGATCGGCTCAACATGCCCGAGACCACCGCTCCAGCGCTGAGCCGATGCAAGGTCGAGCCCGATACGAATGGCTCGAACCCGGATCCCACCGGCCCAGACCTCGCGGACCTATATTTCAGTCGGTGGTCGTTTCGTGGTCCTCACCTATTGCGACGTGGGTCGGAGCCGGAACGTCCACGACGGGATTCGGTGGGGCCGAATTGCCTTCGCTCGGGCCCGGATTGTCACGACGTTGTGTCGGGTACTCCGGAAATGGGCCTTACTAGTTCGCCCTTGCTTCCCGAAAGAGTTAGGGGAGGGAGATGCATCATGGAGCACCGCCGACGGATACCACGCCACTCCACTGACTGGTTTGGGATCTGCCACATTGAAGGCGAGTCCGATCCCGACTGGCGGGATTGCCGGGTCATTGACATGTCGACGCTCGGTCTCGGGATCATGCTGCATCACTTCTGGCCGTCCGAAATCGTAGGTCGCCGAATCTCCGTTGACGCTCCCGCGGCCGGTGACTCGGTCAACATCCGGCTCGAAGGCGTGATCACGAACGCAGAGTCGACTCCCGGGGGGGTCGTGCGGGTCGGAATCGAGTTTGATGGGCCTTCCGAGTCGGAGCTGGCAATCGCCACTGTCCTGGGCGAGATGATCGACGGTGGCGTCAGTCAGGCCGACAGTGTCGACAGCATCGACACTGACACCCTGCCCGCGCAAGCGGTCGTGAGCGCGACAACTCCCTGACACAGACGCCCGGCGACTGCTCCACGATCGCCGGCGCGGCACCACAAGCCCGTTCCGGCGGAGAACGAACACACTCCGTCGGCACTGACGCCCTTGCGCTGATCGAAACGACCGCATCGCGGCACCCCGCTCTGGAACGCTGAAGAGCAACGAACGCTCGTCGGGCAACGCAGCAACACCCGGCCTGAACCTGACCTGCAACTGGACGTCTACGCGGTCACTGTGCTCGAGCGGTCCTTCGGCGAGGTGGGGTGAAGTGGTCGCGGGTTGACCAGGGCCTGGCCGTGCCGGAACCGTACAGACTTGCCCCTCCCATGCCGATACAAGTCGGGTGATCTGGCCTATCAACAGCACACCCGGGCAGGGCGACGGGAACTTCGGTGCCCGCCTCTGGACCCGGCTGAGGGATCCCGCCAACCTCATCGTGCCTCCGGTCATCGCCCTCTTCTGTCTCATCCGGTCATGGGGCCTGATTGCCGACATCCCCTACTGGGTCATCGTCGCCCTCGTGCTCCTCGCCTTCGTGGTCAACTCCGTCAACGCTGCGCTGTGGGTCGACGCCACCGAGGGGTGGCAACTGACGGTTCGGGTGGGCGTGGAGATGGCGGTGATCGCCCTGGTGATCTACGGCATCGGCTGGGGACCCGTCTTGGCCGTCGGGTTCGTGTTCGGAGCCGCCGATGCCATGCGCGTGGCTGGGTCGGCGGCGGCGCGGCCGTCGATCATCTGGACGTTGATCTGCATCGGGCTGGGACAGGTGGCGATCGCCACCGGGTTGGCGCCGACACTGATCCATCCACCACTTGTGCACACGCTGGCATTGCTGGAGGCGTTCGGAGTGGTTGTCACCATCAAGGTGTTGGAGTGGTTCGCCGTCGCACGAGAGTCCAGCGAGGGGCGGTTCGAGGCCTTGGTGCAAGAAGCGAGCGACATCATCATCGTGGCGGACACATCGGGGCGACTCAGTTACGTGAGTCCGGCCTTCGATCGCATCCTCGGTTACTCCGCCGAAGCGATTCGTACGCGACCGGCGACCGACATACTGCACCCCGAGGACCTGGCCGCCTTCCGGTCCCGCTCAGCAGAGTTCGCCCAGCCCCACAGCGAGGGACTCCACGGCGAGTTGCGGCTGCGACACCGAGACGGTACCTGGCGGTGGTTCGAGGCCACCGTGACCAATCATCTCGAAAACCCCAGGGTGCGCGGCATTGTGAGCAATCTCCACGACATCACCGATCGCAAGCACGCCGACGAAGCCCTGAGAGAGGCTCACGAACGATTCATTTCGGCCTTCGAGAACGCTCCGATCGGGATCGCAATGATCGACCTCGATGGCTACGTCCTCCGGGAGAACTCGGCCTACGGCAGGATCGTCGGGTACCCCTCTCCTCTTTGTGGCATGAACGTCCACGACCTCACTCATCCTGACGACCGGGTTGCGAGCAAAGCCGAGATGGCCCGGTTCGTTTCGACGGCGGCCGACGTGTCGGACACCTACCGGATGGAGAAGCGGTTTCTCCACGACGACGGTCACGAGGTGTGGGTGTCGGTAAATGTTTCGTGTGTACGCGACGACGAGGGAAAGCCCGTGTACCTGATCGAACAGATCGAAGATGTCACGGAACGCCGAGAGTTACGCGAGCGTCTTGCCCACGCTGCGATTCACGATCCGCTCACCGCCCTACCGAACCGCGTGCTCTTCATGGACCGTCTGGAGGTTGCACTCAGCCGAGCCGATCGCAACCAAGGCCGTGCTGCCGTGATCTTCCTCGACCTCGACGGCTTCAAGCTGGTGAACGACAGCATGGGTCACACCACCGGCGACGAGCTACTCAAGGCTGTGGCGCGACGGTTGCGCGCAGCGCTGCGTCCGAGCGACACGGTGGCTCGCTTCGGAGGCGACGAGTTCGTCGTCCTCTGTGAGGAGATCGCCGACGAGCAGGAGGCGTTCGAGATCGCCGAACGGATGGCCGAGGCTCTCTGCCAGCCGATTGAGTTGCCCGAAGGCGAGATATTCGTGACCGCCAGCCAGGGTCTGGCCATCTCCGGAGGCGAAGGCGACACGGCCTCCGGCCTCCTCCGCGACGCCGACACCGCCATGTACGTGGCGAAGGAGCGTGGGCGTTCTCTCATCGAGGTGTTCGATCGACACAGCCACGGGGTGGCCCTCAAACAGATGAACACCCTGAGTCAACTCCACCGGGCTCTTGAACGTGGTGAGTTCCGCGTCTACTACCAGCCGATCGTGGACCTGCAGAGCGGACACTTGGCGGGACTCGAGGCGCTCCTGCGCTGGCAGCATCCCGAGCGTGGCTTGATGCACCCCGTCGAGTTCCTGGCCATGACCGAGGACAGCGGGCTCATCGTGCCGATCGGGGCCTGGGTGCTCGACGAGGCGTGTCGACAGCACGTCCTCTGGGAGCAGGAGCGCAAGCACCGCGGGGCACCGAGCCTCTCCGTGGGCATGAGTGTGAACCTCTCCCCGCGCCAACTCACACAGCCCGATCTGATCGACCAGATAGCGCAGACCTTGCAACGGCGCGACATGGATCCTTCGGAGCTGTGGCTCGAGATCACCGAGGGTGCGCTGGCCGCCGATACGGAGTCCACCCTCGAGGTTCTCCATAACCTTCGGGCGCTCGGCGTCCACCTGAGCATCGACGACTTTGGATCTGGCTATGCGTCTCTCGGCTATCTCAGGAGCTTCCCGGTCGAGGCCCTGAAAATCGACCGCAGCTTCGTTGAGGGGCTCGGGCGGGGAACAGCCGACGCCACCATTGTCGGGTTGATCGGTGACCTGACGCGCTCGCTCGGACTGCTCTGCATCGCTGAAGGGGTGGAACGTGCCGGTCAACTTGACGACCTTCGTGCCCTGGGCTGCGACCTTGCTCAGGGTTTCCTCGTCGGTGTCCCGCTCCCGGCCGAGACGCTGGGCGAGATTCTCAACGACGACCTGAGCGCCTGGGCGGTCAACAACTCCCTGCTCATCGGATCCGTTGCGAGCTCCCCGTAGGCGCCCGCCCACCTTCTCCCCAGGTCAGGGCGATCTTAGAGCACTTTCTCTCTAAAGTTGATGCACTTAGTCACCTTTTGGTACGCTGAAGGCCATGGCCGGCGATCCGACGCAGGCGGGTGCACCCATGACTCCCGGGACGCTCCTCGACGTGGCCTCTGGCCTGGCCTTGGCCGCCGAGGCCTGGACGTCCTCCCTGGAGAGGCACCGGGACGCCCGAACGGGTCGCCGGATCCTGGCGACCGAGCGCTACGACGCGTGGCTTCTGCAATGGCCGGACGGCACCGCCGTCAGCCCTCATCACCACGGTGACTCGGACGCTGCCTTTGCGGTGTCGTCTGGCGCGTTGAAGGAGATCCGCTGGCTTGATGGTCGGCGAGAGGAACGACTTCTCACGCGCGGACAATGCGCCAGCGTCGAGCGGGGAGTCGTGCACGACGTCAGGGCGGAAGTGGAGGCGCTGAGCGTGCATGTCTACTCCCCTCCCCTTGCCCGCATGGCTTTCTTCGACGATCAAGCCGAGAACGTCGTGTTCGAGGAGCCGGTGGATCCGAGCCACGATGCAGTCATCGTCAACGGAACCTCCACCATCGGGCGCTCCGGTGGACTCGACACGGTCCTCGACCGAGCCCGAGAGCGGATCTCCCCGAGGGTCGAACCAAGAGATCTCGCGGCTGCGATGGCGCTCGGGTCGCTCGTGGTCGACACGCTGTCCGGTCGATCTCCGACAGCGGGACGGCGTGATCGAAGGAGCCGTGGTCATCGATCGCAACGTGCTGGAGTGGCGACTCGACCCGTACGGTTCCCATCGAATGCAAGAGGCCTCGGACGCGGATCGACCCGTCATTCTCGTCTGTGACGAGGGCTATGCATCGAGCTTGGCGGCAGTGAGTCTGCTCGATCTCGGCCGGCGCAACGTCACCGACCTCAAGGGCGGATACCAAGCCTGGAAACTCTTGCAGCGTGAAGCCGTCGCAGCCGGTTCGAGATCATGGCAGAAGTGACCCCCGCGCGAGGGCAGACGACCGCAACGTCAATGCGCGTCGAGGACCTGTTCTTCCTCGATGACCTCAAGGCGCTCGGCGTCTCCTGGATCGACAGGCTCGTCGTCCCCTGCACCTCCCACCAAGACGTGGAGAGAGTCTGGAGCCTCATCCGGATGTGGGGTCCGGACTACGAGGACGTCCAGGACGTGCTCCGGCTCTCTGTCCAGCTGCCGCACCTCAAGCAAGAGGTCACGAAGATGGTGGGAATGATTCGACTCTGCGAGAACTACCGGTCCTGAAGGCTTGGGTCTCCGCGATCTCGGCCAGGCGCTGAGCCCGAGCCCACCACCGGACCTCGAGGCGAATATTCCGATCGGTATTGCATACTGATCGGAATCCTATAAGCTGGTCGCATGGCACGGGGGATCACGAAACGCAGGCCGGTCACGATCACGGCGTTGCTCGATGCCGCGATGGATCTGTTCGCCGAGCAGGGATACGGAGCGACCTCCATCCCCGACATCTGTGTGCGGGCCGGGTTGACCAAAGGCGCCTTCTACTCCAACTTCGCCAACAAGGACGCCCTGTTCCTCACACTTCTCGACCGCAGCTGGGAGCGCAGAGCCGAGTGGATCCGCCGGGCGATGGCAGCCGGTGGCGAGCTGGCCGGAGCGACCGAAGAGCCGACCCGAGTGCCGGATCTCGTGGTGGACCGTCAATGGACGCTCGTCTCCGTGGAGTTCTCCCTCCACGCCATCCGCCGGCCGGACGTCGCGCAACTCCTCGTCGAACACGAGCGGCGCGTCCGCTCGGAGCTCGCCGTCCTGGTGACCGAGGCGTTGGAAGGGGCGGGACGCATCCCAACCCTTCCGGTGGACGAACTGGCCCGCATGGTCGTTGCGGTCAGCGAAGGCAGCGACATCCAGGCACTGACCGATGGGGCAGCTGGTGCCGTCGCGCGCTCGGACCTGGGGCCCCGTGCCGTCACGGGATTACTCCGGCACTTCTCGGTGCCGACCGAGTCAGTCATCGCCCCCAATGGTGGTGGACGTCAGTGATCGCCACACCGGATAAGGCGATCGACGAGCGAGAAGCGGCCGTCTCCTCTGCGGCACACGCATCGCAAGGGGGCGACTTCGATCTCCGGAAGGCTCTCGACGACCTGCTTGCGGTCGTCGGCCTCTCCACGACGGAAGCAGAAACCTCCGTCTCCTTCGCCGGACAGGATCCGATCGTGCCTGCGGCGCACCGGCTCGGCGCCTGCATCGGCGTCCCGCTCATGGCCGGGGCCGTCGCGGCGGTCGCCCTCCATCGCCATCGGGGTGGCCCGGCGCAGGACCTCCACCTCGACCTGCGCCAGGCCGTGCACACCATCAATCCCGGTGCGTTCTGGCACCCGACGCTGAACGGGGAGGTGGCCCCCCACCCGCTCGTGCTCGACAATCCGTTCCTCGTGACGCCCTACCGCACGGCGGACGGGCGCTGGGTCATGGCATCGGCCGTCTATCCGCATCTGGTCGCCCGGTGGTGCCGCTTCTTGGATGTGCCGCCCGATACCGCCAGGGTCGCCGCGGCGGTCGCCACCTGGGACACCGCGGAGCTCGAAGAGACAGCGAACGCCGCGGGCCTGCCGATCTGTGTGGTGCGCACCCCGGACGAGTGGCTGGCACACGAGCAAGGTGCGCTGCTGGCCACCCAGCCGGTCATCGGCCTCGAACGCATCGGCGACGCTCCGGCGCGGGACTTCGGAGGGGCCGCACGGCCGTTCGACGGCATCCGGGTGCTGTCGTTCACCCACGCCGTCGCCGGTCCGACCGTCGGGAGGACCCTGGCCGAGCACGGAGCGGACGTGCTCTGCGCCACCCGCCCCAACGACTACGAGCACGAGTTCATCTACGCCGAGGCCAACGTCGGCTCCCGCAGTGCCTATGTCGACCTCGACAGTCCGGTCGGCCAGAAGCGGACCGCAACCCTTCTCACCGGCGCCGACGTGGTGGTCAACAACCACCGACAGGGATCGCTCGAGCAGCGCGGGCTCGATCCCCGACAACTGGCGGAACGACACCCCGGGCTCGTGTCCGTCTCGGTCAACTGCTACGGCCCGCGCGGCCCGTGGGCCGGACGCGGTGGTTTCGACATGAACGGTTCCGCCGCCTCGGGTCTCATGACCGTCGAGGGCGACGAAGCCGAGCCCCGGCTCCCCGTCACCGTTCTCGTGAACGACTACATCACCGGCTACATGGGTGCCATCGGAGCCATGGCCGCGCTGGTCAAGCGCGCCGCCGAAGGCGGCTCGTGGCACGTCACCGTGAGCCTGACGAGAACAGCGATGTGGTGCGGGTCACTCGGTTTCGTCGACCCGGCCCTCGCCGGCAGCGACGAGGAGCACAGCCTGCGCGACCCTCTTCCCTACGACGCCCCCAGCCCCCTCGGGGACGTCCACATGCTCGCACCGCCGGTGCGCTTCTCGCGGACAGCTGCGGCCTGGCCCGACCCGATTCTCGTCCCGCGGGGTTCGAGCCGGGCCGAATGGCGCAGCTGACCCTCGACGCCGCACCCGGTGGGAAATCCACCTAGCAGCGATAGATGCGCTCCGCGTTCTCCGCAAAGAGCTTGGCCCGGGATTCGCCGTCGAGTCCGGACGTCACACTGCTGAATATCTCGTAGAGCTCGTCGAAGGTGCCACACGTTGCGTCAACGGGAAAATTGCTGGCGAACATGCAGCGGTCGACGCCGAACGCCTCGATCGCATACTCGATCCACGGGGCGAAGGCATCGGCGCGCATGCACTCCAATGGCATCGCGAGGCCTGACAGTTTGCACGTGACGTTGCCGCCCAGATCGGCCAGCGCGTCGATGCCGACGCGCCACAGGGCGCGCTCCTCGTCGGAATTCGACCGGGGCCATCCGGTGTGCTCGACGACGACGACGAGATCGTCGAAGCCGGCGAGCTGCGCCGCCGCCGATTGAAGTTGATCGGGATGGGCCATGAGCTCGAACACCAGGTTCCGCTCCTGGAGGGCTTGGAGCGCCCCGGCGAGAGGAAGCGGTCCCACGTTGCCCCCCATCGGACGGACCCCTCGGAAGCGCGAGGCTGTCATCTGCCGTTCGATGAGCTCAATCGCCTCGGCCACCGTGTCGGTCGGCGGGAGGCCGCCGACGATGGCGTGGGGACCGCCCCTCCCATCGGCGTTGCGATCGAGCTCGATCGTCTCCTCAATGGAGTGACGACCGGTCGCCGCGGCGACATTGATGAACTTTTCGACGTTCCAACCGGCCGCTTCCGCTCGATACGTGTCGACATCGAAGCGACGGCCCATCCTCGATGCGTCACCGGCGGCGTGCTCCTGTGGACGCGAGAGGTACGGGTACCAGTCCGTGCGGGCAGGGTCCCAGAGGTGCACATGAGCGTCGACGATCCGCGTGGGCTGGGGGGTCATCGCACCTCCGTGGGCGGTGGATGTCCGGTGACGATCTCGCGCAGGGTGGCGTCGAGCCAATCTGGGACGGCGGGCCCACCGTAGACAATGCTGCCGATTGGTCGGGGATGACTGCGAAGGCCGATCCAACCGGCTCCAACCACCAGTTCCGCGCCGGCGAGAGCCGATCCCTCGGCGTGGGCGAGCAGGTGGGCGACGAGCTCACCGACCGGATGGGCCGCCTCTGCCTCCGAAGTCTCGATACTCGCAGCGAAGGCGGTGATGCGCCCTTCCGTCGAGCTCCCGGCAACGCGCGCCAGCTGCGCCGAAGCCTGGGCTCGACTACGACCACCAGCGGTGGCGGCGTCGGTGAGGGTCACCAGCTGCACCGGGCGGTCGGCGCTCGATGCGTAGTCGGCGGTCGCCCGGGCCCATCCGGCGTCGGTATAGATGTCGTCGATGATCCCGCTGTGCTCGGCGAGCACCCCCTGCCACCCGCCCGCCACGGCGGGCTTCGACTGACGACCGGCGGGCGCGACGACGATGGCGTCGATCGGCCCAACGGCGTTCACCATGGAGCTGAGCGCGTTCGCTGCGTCGGCGAAACCGTGCGCGACCTCGAGCGCGGTGGCAGGCGATGGACCGGGCCTCGAGAGCGGCGGTGACCGACGCTGCCAATCCCGGACGGTCGGTGACGACGGCACAGGATCGCACCTGCGCCGATGCCTCGGCTGGGCCCGGCTCGTCGAAGATCGGCCCGAACCGTGGGTTGCCGCCACCGCCGCTCATCTGGCTGGCCTCGGCGGCGGCAAAGGCGCGGGGGATGACGGCCCCGAGCACCCGGGCGAGGCACGCCACGTCGTCGCCACGCACCACCTCGAGAAGGTGTGGCTCTTCGATGACCGCCGCCTCCGATCCGCCCGCGAAGAGCACCCCTCCGGTGCACCACCGGAATCTGTCATCGACGAGGTAGGCGCCGAACGGCCCGAGGTCCTCGGGTCCCGGCATCGACTGGAGCGAAATTCCGCCCCCGCCCGAACCCCTGGCCTCCCGACGAGCGCGCTCCACGGCAGCCGCGACCATCCGGGTGGCCGCAATGGGCGACATTGCGTTGATGGTCACGCCCGGCGGCGCTTGCCGCCCCAGCTGCCACGTGAGCGCGGCGATGGCCCGCTTCGCGCAGCTGTACGCACCCGCATCGGCGGCTCGCCACCCCGACCCGGAGGTGACACCGAGGACGGTGCCGTGCCCGGCGGTCGCCATGAGCGCCAGCGCGGCCTCGAGCACGTTGAGGTAGCCCCCGAGGTGCACGCCCAGCACCGCGAGCCATTCCTCCTCGGTGCCTTCTGCGAATCCGGTATGCCGCGTGATGCCGGCGACGTTCACAACGGCGTCGAGCCCGCCGTGTTCGTCGACGAGGCCCCGGAACAGGTCGCGCACCGCGTCACCGTCGGTGACCGAAACCGACGAGGCGCGGGCCGAACCACCCGCTGCCACGATGCGACCGGCGGTCGTCTCCTCCGGTTCCGGGAGCCGCTCGGAGCCGTCGAGGGTCACGAGGGGATCCAAGGTGACGACGAACCAACCGCCACGGCCGAGCTCCTCTGCGATCGCCGCCCCGATCCCGCCGCCGCCGCCTGTCACGACGGCAACCTGTTGGCGCCTGCTCACGACGCCGGCGACCGGGCCTCGAGCTCCAGGCCCTCGAACGTGCCGGCCTCGAGCCACTGCTCGAGCAACTCGCAATAGCCGAACCAGTCGCCCCTCCCCCCGCCGTAGTTGCCGTTGCGGGGGTTCGTCGCTTCCGGGTGGCCCTCGTTGTTGAGGCGCGACGGCGTGCAGGCGGACATCACAGCGCTGCTGTCGATGAAGGAGTCGACGATCTTCTGCGTCCATCCATCCTCGGCTTCGGCGCTCACCTCGAACGCTTCCACGCCCTGCTGCGCGAGCTTCCCGATGGCGCCGCCGATGAATTTCGCCCCGAACACGGCCAATTGCGTGTAGTTGACGGTCACCACCGACTGCTGCCCCGGCGCCGGCATGACGAACATGTTCGGGAAGCCGCGGATCATCATCCCGAAGAGGCTGGCGGCGCCGTCGGCCCACTTCTCAGCCAATGTGACACCGCCCCGCCCGACTATCTCGTGGCCGGCGCGACGGAAGAGTGGCGTGACCTCAGCCTCGAAACCGGTCCCGTAGATGATGCAGTCCACCTCGTATTGATGCCCGTCGACGACCGGGCCCTGCTCGGTGATCCGCTCGATCCCCGCCGGGCAGTCGATCAGCGTGACGTTGGGGTTGTTGAAGGCCAGGAGATACTCGTCGTGGAAGCACGGCCGCTTGCAGAGATACCGGTAGTGCGGCTTGAGGATCTCAGCCGTGGCAGGATCGGCCACCAGCTCCTCGACCCGGCGACGGTGCGCGTCCATGACCCCGTAATCGAGCTCCTCTGCGGCGCGCAGATATTCGGCCGACGTCATTCCCGGCTCTCGCGGGGGGTGGTGAACGGGGGCGTAGTGCTGCGTCCACCCGTCGTCCACCTGGTCGACTTCGACGGGCCGGCCCACCATGATCGCCTGGAAGTTGTCCATCCGGGCCTGTTGCCAACCCGGCCCGAGCCCCTGGGCGAAGTCCGGATCGGTGGGGCGGTTGCCGCGCTCGCCGATGGCCGACGGCGTGCGCTGGAACACATAGAGCTGCTTTGCCGACTCGGCCAGTGGCGGCACGCACTGAATGCTGGTCGCCCCGGTGCCGATGAGTCCGACGACCTTGTCCGCCAGGCCGGTAAGCGGCTCGTGTCGCCCTCCGCCGGTGTACTCGTAGTCCCACCGCGCCGCATGGAACGAACGACCGCCAAAGGACTCCATGCCGGGGATGGCCGGCAGCTTCATGAGATTGAGGATGCCGACAGCCAGCACGTACCAGCGGCAGGTGATCTCGTCGCCCTCGCGGTCGGTTCGGATCCGCCACCGGAGCGTGTCCTCCTGCCACTCGGCCCGGGTCACTCCGGTGTGGAACAAACCGTCGGCCGCGAGGTCGAACCGGTCGGCGAGCGCCTCGAGATGGTGCAGGATCTCCTCGCCGAAGGCGTAGCGGTTGGTGGGAACGTAGTCGAGTTCCTCGAGCATCGGGAGGTAGATGTACGACTCGATGTCGCACATGACACCCGGGTAGCGGTTCCAGTACCAGGTGCCCCCGATACCCCCTGCCTGGTCGATGATGCGGATCCGTTCGATGCCGGCCTTACGGAGCTGAGCGCCGGCGAGCACGCCGGCGATCCCCCCGCCCACGATCACGACGTCGACGTCGTCAACGACGGGGTCGCGCTCTATGAACGGGGTGAACGGGTCGTCCCGGTAGCGGGCGAAGCGCTCATCGGCTCGCAGGTCTTGGATGTCCGAACGTCCGGGTACAAGTCGCTTGTCGCGCTCGAGAAGGTACTTGGCGCGGACGGCCTCGGGGTGGTAGTTCGCGTCCGTTGGATCAAACCCAGACATGCCATAAGACTAGGCGAGTCTTCTCGACCTCGGACGGGGGGGGATCCGGAAGTCGGGATCATTTCAACCGCAACACAGCCTCATCCCTCACCCTGCCAGACAGACCCCCCGCGTCATCGCAGCCGTGTTCCTGGGATCCCACGAACCTTGGTGCCGACGGGAGTTCGTCGAGGTGCGCCGGGAGCTGGTCGAACCGACGGTGGACAGAGTCCCGGGCCTCATACTGACGTAGTCATGTGCGGACAGTCGGGGCGGGGCGACCTTGGGTCAGGACGCCGCGATGCCCGACACCGGAGCGACCAGGCGGCTGGCGTTTGGAGCGCCGAGGAACGTGGCGTCCCCGTATGCGTACACCGCACCGTTGGCGCCGGCGAGCCAATAACCTGACCCGGTCGGCGTCCCGACGATGCCGACGACGGGGGGCTGGCCGGTGATGCCCTGACCCGGCACGGAGCCGAAGTACGCGGCGTCGCCGTAGGAGAACACACCTCCGTCGGAGCCGACGATCCAATAGCCGTGACCGTCTGGCGTGGCCGCCATGCCCGTCACGGGGGTGTTGAGCCGTATCCCACCGGCGGAGCCGTAAAACGAGGCGCCCCCGAAGCTGAATACGCCGCCGTCCGACGCCACGAGGTAGTACCCACCGTGATCAGTCGCTGCCATGCCGACAACTGGCGCGTTCAGGTGCTGGCCACCCATGGAACCGTGGAACCCGGCGTCGCCGAACGCGAACACGCCCCCGTCGCTGGCAACGAGCCAGTAGCCCCGCCCGTCCCTGGTCGGCGCCATCCCCACGATCGGCGCGTTCAGATGCTGGGCGCCCATGGAGCCGTCGAACGACGCGTCACCGAACGCGTACACACCGCCGTCAGAGCCCACCAACCAGTAGCCCTGGCCGTCCGGAGTCATGGCGACGCCGACGATCGGCGCGTTCAGGTGCTGGCCACCCATGGACCCGGCGAAGGGCGCTATCCCGTAGTTGAACACGCCCCCGTCACGAGCCGCGAGCACCGTGCCCTGGCTCGACGCCGGGGGGAACGTCATCTGCTCGATGAACGCTCGCAGGCCAGGATCGCCGTCACTGCCGGGGTTGGTCAACGTGCTGCCATCGGCGAGACACCCGACGTTGGGCACACAGCTCACCGAATTGAGGAAGCTCAGCGCGGTCACCTGGGGGCTCGGTTGCACCGACCACGACGAGCCGTTCCAGTACTCCACCAGGCTCTGCAGCTGCGCACCCGATCCGCCATTGTTGAACGATCCCGTAGAACCCGCGGCCCAACACTGCACGGCGCTGACGCAGGAGATGCCGGACAGAAGGCCCGGCGACGTAGAGCCGGGCACCGACGCCGACGCGTCGGTCCACGTCGAGCCGTCCCAGTGTTCCATGAGGATCCCGGACGCCGTCCCGCTGTCGTCGGTCGTCGCCCCCGATGCCCAGCAGTCGCTCACGCCGACGCACTCGAGACCGCTGAGGTAGCCACCGTTGGGTGCTGGCTCGGACACGCTCGGCACGATCGACCAGGCCGAGCCGTCCCAATGCTCGATCAGGCCCTGGTCGCCGACCGCGCCAGGAAACACGGGGAGGAAGTTGGACATCTGCTGCGCCGGACCGGCGTTGCCGACTGCCCAGCAGTTGTCGGCCGAGAGGCATTGGATCCCTGTGAGCTCGTCAAAGGCCTGTCCGGTGGCCGCTCCGGGGACGATGTTCCAGGTGGACCCGTTCCACTGCTCGATGACGTCGGTGAGGTTGTTCCCATTGGCGTCCGTGGCGTAGCCCACCGCGAAGCAGCTCGTGGCTGACGCGCAGCTCACGCCGTTGAGGAAGGCACCGACCACGCCGGGACCACTCGGAGTGGGGCTCGGGACCACCGACCACTGCGTGCCGTCCCAATGCTCGATGAGGGTGCCCGTCGGATTCTGGGCGCCGGATACGACGAGCGCGCCGACGGCCCAGCAGTCGGACCCGTTGACGCACGTGGCGCCGAACAACCCTCCACCGTCTCCCGCCGGCAACAGAGGCGTGACGAGCGTCCACGCCGAGCCGTTCCACGACTCGATGAGTGGGCTGACGGACTGCTGGCTGCCACCGCCAAGGTTCGTCAAGCTGACGCCGACGGCCCAACACTGGAGCGCGTTCGCGCAGGTTGAGCCGAGCGGGACGTCGTCTGCGCCTGTCCCCGGGACGGTGGCGACGTACCACCCCGACGTTGCGGCCGTCGCCGCTGGCGTGGCCACGACGACGGCGGCGCCGAACAGTGCGGCCACCGCGATTCCGACAGTCAAAAACGCTGCCACGAGGCGTCGCACCGGGCGCACTCGTGATGCGGAGGACGGGCTCGGATTCATCGAACCATGGTTGCACTCAGCACAACCGCGACCGTGGATGGTCATGCACGAGGCGGTGCGGACCTTCAGCAGCGAGTGAGTGGCAACTCGCCCGTGAAGGTCCGCACCGCCGATCTACGAATCGAGCCTCCCGGGAAATTCAAGGACACAACCGGTGGGGTCACCAGCCGGCCCATCGCGCACCGTAGATCGCGCAGTTGAGCGAGTCACCGCTCCAACGGAACCGCGCGGCGTCACCCCGACAAGGCTCGTAGATGTGAGACCGCTTCGGGGTTACCCGGTTCCCAAAACCACGTAGAATTACCTGGTCATAGGAGGTGCGGAATCGCCTGAAGTCTTATACGTTTGGCCACCACGGCGAGATGAAAGACAGGGATGGCATGCATCGAGCAATTGGGACGGTAACGGCGGGGCTGGTATTGGCAGCAGCGGTGGTCATCGGTGGTGCGGCCGGTGCAGCAGCACCGGTGAGCGGGCAGACCCAGCTGTGGGCCTCACTAGGTCCTAGCAACGGAAACGGGTTCAAGGTCATCTTCACCGGGGCGATCGGGGACCACGGCACATCAGTCGGAGCGACGGCCAACGGCAAGCCAACCAAGAAGAACAACCCCGGCTACCGCCTCTTCATCCTCAAGAAGGGCACGATCTTCTTCAACACCAAGGCCATTGATTCAGCGGAAAACAACAACAACAGCGCACCCACCACCTTGAACTCGACCACGTGCTCGGCGACGTTCGTGGTGACCGAACCGGCCACTGCCATCAGTGGAACCAAAGCGTATGCAGGAATCACTGGCACAATTAACGTGACCATTTCGTACGCTTTCACCCTTCCGTTGCAAAATGGCAAGTGCAATCCAAACAGCAATGCCAACCCCAGTGCAGCAATCGGGCTGGTGACCGGCACGGGCACGGTGAGCTACGGATGATCTCTTAACTCGCGTCACTGGGCAAGGTGCTGACAGGCGCGAGCAATGCCTCGCTTGAATATCTGCGCCCGAGGACTCCCTTCTGCCCCGCCGGACTGATTATCCTGAGCTAATCGACTCCCGGCCCCAGCTTCGAACGGCAGATCGGGAACGCCGAGTCGAGCCCAGCGACGCCGTTCATGCGAATGACGCGAAGAGACTCAACGCTGTTCGACTCGGGCTATCCGTAGATGACCGGCAAACGCTCCGGACTCGATAGCGCAGGATGCCGAATCGCCATCTCCCAGAGTGCAGCTTCGGTGGCCTGCTACAGGGTAGGTCAGACGTAACTCCACCGGTTTGTGATAATCGGGCGTGGTCACTCTCTCTGAACGAGACACCGACACCCTGCTCGAGCACGTCGCCCGGCTAGCCCAGCCCCTCACGCTCGAGGGCCTGCGGCACGAGTCAGTACGAGTGGTGCATCGGTTGATTCCCTCGGTGAGTGCCAGTTGGAATGAGATCAATGCCCAAGGTGGGATCGAGGTGGTCAGCGTTCCCGAGGCCGAACTATGGCCTGGTGGCCCGGAGGCGTTCGCCCGTGCCTTGGCCGCCCATCCGGTGATCGCCCACATTCGCAAGACGAACGACGGTCGGCCCCGCGCCATCTCTGACTTTTGGACTGCCCAGCGATTCCGAGCCACCCCGCTTTACCGGGAGTTCTACTCGCGACTGGGCGCCGAGGATCAGCTGTCGTTCACGGTGCCGACGCCGGACATCCTCATCGGTGTCGCCATCAACCGGGACAGCGTCGGGTTCTCTCCGCGCGACCGCACCATCGCCAACCTCTTGCGTCCGCACATCCTCCAGGCCTACCGGAACGCCGTAGCCCAGGAGCAGATCAGTGTCCTGATGAGCATCGTGGACGACCTGGCCAGCGACCGTGCCGCCGGTCTGGTCGTGCTGGCCGGTGCGGAGGCCGACGACGACCAGGTCACACCGGCGGCGGCCGAGCTCCTGACCAAGTGGTTCCCCGACGATCCGGTCGGCCACCTGCCCGACCGGGTGGGCGACTGGCTCCGCCGCCTCGACGAGCAGGTGACCCGGGCTCCCACCTGGCCCTTGGTCTTCGAGGACGGGGGGCGGCGTCTGGTCGTGCGGCGACTCCAGTCGGCGCGGCCCAACAACGGTGACGTCCTCCACGTGTCCGAGCATCCCGTCAGGACGCAGGGCCAGGACCTGACCCGTCTCGGTCTCTCCCGCCGTCAGGCTCAGGTCGCACGACTGGCCGCCGGAGGCATGAGCAACGCGGAGATCGGCGTCGAACTCGGTCTCAGCGTCCGCACGGTGGAAGGGCATATGGCCGAGGCACTCGAACGGCTCGGCGTGAGAAGCCGGACCGCTGCGGCCAACCTGATCCACCAGCTCGACGTGGGCGAGGTCGGAGCTGGACGCGATTCCGTTTCATCTGTCTGAGCTGAATATCCGGTGGGCCGCGCTGGTCTCGATCCCGGCACCTTGGAATTAAGGGGTCCACGACCTCATCCGAGTGTCTCGCAGGCAGACCGAGGGAAGGACCATCGCAAAGGCGATCCGACGCGCCAAGATCGAATGGATGTGCGCCACACTATTGTGATGGAGCGGCTACTCATGTGGTACGCCTCGTACGGCCCCAACCTCTACCCAGAGCGCTTCGCATGCTACATCGCAGGTGGTCGCCCGCACGGAGCGACGCGGACTGAAGTTGGGGCCCGCGAAAAAGCGCTGCCGCTCGACGCGGTCGCCCTCGAGACCTCACATCAGCTGTACTTCTCCGGCGAATCGCGGGTCTGGGGTGGCAGCCCCGCTTTTATCGACACGAAGCCCGTCGACGGGGTCGTCGGCCTTGCCCGGGCGTACCTCATCGGGTGGGATCAGTTTGAGGACGTGGTTGCCCAGGAGAACGGCCGGCGGACGGCATCCATCGAGATCCAGGACCACGACTTGGTCTTGGGCTTCTCTCGGCAGATCGGGCCGGGGAGATATGAGAACTTTCTGTGCACTCAGCGCCTCAACGACATACCAGTTGCGACCTTGACTGCCCCCTGGTCGATGAGGGACGTGACGCCGTCCGCCCCGTCGGCCGGCTATCTGGCGATGTTGATCGGCGGCCTTCGCGAGGCGCACGATCTCACGAACGAAGAAGTGATGAGCTACCTCGGCTCGGCACCTGGCTGCTCTCGCAACGCAGTGATGGAGGCATTTGAGTTGGTGCCTCGTGTCGGAGGGAAGATTGAACCTCCGAGCTTCGGCTTACGAGACCTGACTCGAACGTCTACGACGTACCTCGAATGTCGACCCCATGGCCAGGATCTACGTCCTTGACATAGCAAAGGCACGTCCACTCACTTTGGGTGTGTCCGAGTCCGCCGGGACCCGGGTGTCCGCCGTGAACCTTCACCTCGTCGCCTCGGACCTCGCAGTTTCTGAGCACGGGACCCACGTACGTAAGGGAATTCCTGACCAGTGGCGGCTTTTCGCCGTGATGAGTTCATCCGAACGCTCCGCGGGTTCAGTGACGAGACTCACAGGTGGTGATCGAACCTCGGCTCCCCGTCCTGGCGCATCTCCGGTTGCGAACCGTCTACCCTGGCGCCAGCAGGGCGGAACCGGAGGAGGGGAGCCTTGGCGGTCACCGAGACCATCACGGTCCTATTCACCGACCTGGTCGGTTCGACCGAGATCAGCTATGCGATCAGTCCGGACGCCGGGGACGAGCTGCTCCGCGCCCACTTCTCGGTGCTGCGTCGAGCCATTGCGGGCTCCGGAGGGGTCGAGGTGAAGGGTACCGGCGACGGGGTGATGGTCGTGTTCCGTAGCACTTCTGCCGCCCTGTCGTGCGCCGTGGCGATGCAGCAAGCCGTCCACCGTGACAACGTGGAGGCGCGCCACCAGTTGGGGCTGCGCATAGGACTCAGCGGCGGAGAGGCGACGGTTGAGTCCAATGACTGGTACGGCGACCCCGTGATAGAGGCGGCTCGGCTCTGTGCCTACGCCGATGCCGGCCAGATCCTGGCCACGGACGCCGTCCGGGTGATGGGCGGCCGGCGCAGCCCTTACCTCATGGAGCGGCTCGGTGCGCTCGAATTGAAAGGCCTCCCGGAGCCCGTGGAGGTCCACGACGTGCGGTGGGAGCCGCTCGATGAAGTTGCGCCTGAGAATGGCGCGCCGCTCCCCGTGCGCCTGACGCACGTTCCGCTCACCGGCGTCGTCGCCCGCGAGACCGAGGCGGCCCTGCTGACAGACGCCTACAAGCGAGCGGCGGCCGGAGAAGGACGTGCCGTGGTCCTCATCTCGGGTGACGCGGGAGTGGGAAAGACGACACTGGTCGCCGAGGCCGCCCGCCGCGCCGCCGCGGAGGGGGCCTGCGTGCTCCTCGGACGTTGCCAGGAAGACGTCGAGCGCGTCATACTCGCCCTTCGCCGATGCGCTGCACCATTACGTGGCGCATGCGCCCGAACACGTGCTTCGAACCCACGTCGAGGTCCACGGCGGCGACATCGTATCGATGGTCCCCGCGCTCGGTCAACGACTGGGGGCAGTTCCGGCACCGACGAGAACGGATCCCGACAGCGAGCGCTACCTCCTCTACGGGGCGGTGGCAGGCCTCCTGACGGCCGCATCCACGCTCCAACCGATCGTGCTCGTGCTCGACGACTTGCAATGGTCCGACAGTCAAAGCCTCCGACTCCTGCGTCATGTCGTCACCACCGTCGAGTCGGCTCGGCTGCTCGTGCTCGGGACGTTCCGCGACACCGAGCTCTCGCCTTCCAACCCACTCCGCGATCTCCTCGGTGCCCTGCAACGCGAACCAAGTATCAGCCGGATCGAATTGAAGGGCTTCGATGACACCGGTGTGCTCGCATTCATGGAGGCTGCAGCCGGGCAACGGCTCGAGGATGCCGCGACGGATCTCGCCCATGCGCTCTGCCTCGAGACCGAGGGCAACCCATTCTTCGTCGGTGAGGTGTTGCGGAGTCTCATGGAGACTGGCGCCATCTACCAGGACGAGGGTGGCCGATGGACGACCGCAGCGGAGATGTCCGAGATGGTGCTGCCCAACAGTGTGCGAGAAGTCATCTCCGCCCGCGTCGGCCGGCTCGGTACGCAAGCAGCTCGGGTCCTTCCCATGGCAGCGGTGATTGGACGGGACTTTGCCTTCGACCTGCTCGACGCCGTGACCGACCTCGACCAGGAGGAGTTGCTCGACGTCCTCGACGCCGCGTGCGGTGCCGCCCTCGTGCGCGAAGTTCCTGACGCACCAGGGCGTTACACGTTCTCGCACGCTTTGACGCAGCACACGTTGTACCAGGGCCTGCCGAGAGTCCGACGAAGCCGGGCCCATCGGCAGGTGGCCGAGGCAATCGAGGCGACCGTCGGACAACAAACGCCCGGGGCGCGGGTGGGTGAGTTGGCCCACCACTGGCTCAGCGCCAGCCAACCAGCAAACGCGACCAAGGCCATCGGCTACGCCCGGCAGGCAGGGGAGGCCGCCTTGGCCGCCTTGGCCCCCGACGACGCGGCCCGATACTTCTCCCGCGCGCTCTCCCTCGCGGAGATGGCACCGGTTGACGACCCGCTGGCCGACTGTGACCTGCGTCTGGCCTTGGGCGAGGCACAACGCCAGGCCGGGTTGCCGGGCTTCCGAGAAACGTTTCTCGACGCCGCGTATCGAGCCCAAGAGCTCGACGCAGCGGACCGCCTGGTGGCTGCCGCCTTGGGGAACAGCCGCGGCTTCTTCAGTTCGATCGGGGTCATCGACGAAGAGAAGGTCGCCGTGCTGGAATCCGCGCTCGATGCCCTGGGCGATGACGACGGACGCGAGCGGGCGCTCCTCTTGGCCACCCTTTGCAGCGAGCTCGCCTTGGGCACGACGCTGGCCCGGCGTCAGGAATTGGCCGACGCCGCCAGGGCGATGGCGCGGCGTTTGGGAGATCCGGACACCGTCATCCGCACCCTCAACTTGGTCTGCGACCCGCTCCAGGTCCCCTCCACCCTCAACGAGCGGATGGTCGATGCGAAGGAAGCGTTGGAGCTGTCGGAGCTCCTGGGGGACCCCGACCTGCTCTTTTGGACCGGCGCCTACAGCCGGTTGGCCGCGGTGCAAGCCGGTGACTTCGAGATGGCGCGTCGGTGCCTCGCAACCATGCGCGCCGTGATCAGGGGACTCCGCCAGCCGACGATGATATGGGTCACCCTCTTCAACGACGCCGCCGATGCGCTCTTGACCGGGGATTCTGAGCGAGCCGAACAGCTCGCCACGGCTGCGTTGGAGATAGGCACGGAGAGCGGACAGCCCGATGCCTTCGGCTTCTACGGGGCCGAGATGATCGGTGTCCGCCGCCAACAGGGGCGCTACGGCGAGCTCGTCCCGTTGATCGAGCAGATCGCGGCCGCGAACCCAGCACTTCCGGTGTTCCGTGCGACGCTGGCCGAAGGACACATGGAAGCCGGCAATGTCGACACGGCTCGCCAGATGCTCGAAGCTGCGGTTGCGGACCTCACCTCCTTGCCCTACGACGTCGTTTGGATCTTTGCGGTGGCCTCGTACGCCGACGTAGCCACCGAACTGCGCGCCGAGACGCCGGCTCGGCTGCTCCTCGACCTGCTCACGCCTTTCGCCGACCAGGTCCTCTTCATCGGAGCCACGGCCGGAAGCCCGGTGGCGTATTACTGCGGCAGCCTGGAGTCGGTGCTCGGCCGTTACGAAGAGGCCGAGACGCATTTCGCCAAGGCAGCCGAGCTGAACGCCAGGGGAGAGATGGAGTTCGCGAGCTCTGTCACCCATCTGCGGTGGGGCCGCATGCTGTCAGCCCGTGGCGGCCCAGGCGATCTCGAACGAGCCCGCGATCTCCTGACCCAAGCCCAGGACACAGCCGTACACCGCGGGTACGCCAGCGTCGCCCGGCGAGCTAGCGCGGCGTTGTCGGACCTCGTCTGACGCTCCTCGAAGTCCGGCTCGAACCCGCGATCAAGCGAGCGCTCCTGGGGCACCCGCGCTGCACGCTCCACTTAACCCGACCTACCGCTCGTGGACCAACCTCATCGAGCGCTGGTTTGCCGAGCTCACCAACTGGCTGCGCCGGGACCCCGATCGCACAAATGCGCCGACGAGATCCTCGAAACCCTCGCTGCGCATTGTCAGCGAATCACATCTGACTCGATCAGTAGCCGACGGTGGCGGCCATGCCGACGATCGGCTGGTTGAGCGGCTTGCCGCCCATCGAGCCGAAGAAGAGACTGTTCCCGAAGGAGAAGATGCCTCCGTCGCTGGCCACCTCCCAGTAGCCCTGGCCGTTGTTGGAGGCGGCGATGCCCACCACCGGCTTGTTGAGCGGAGTGCCGCCCATCGAGCCGTAGAAGGTGGTGTCGCCGTAAGCGAAGATGCCGCCGTCACTGGCCACCAGCCAGTAGCCCTGGCCGTCCGGCGTGGCGGCCATGCCCACCACCGGCTTGTTGAGGGTAAGGCTGCCCGACGAGCCGTGGAAGGCGGCGTCCCCGAAGGAGAAGATGCCTCCGTCGCTGGCCACCTCCCAGTAGCCCTGGCCGTCCGGCGTGGCGGCCATGCCCACGATCGGCTTGTTCAGGGGCTTGCCGCCCATGGATCCGAAGAAGTGGGCGTCGCCGAAGGCGAAGATGCCGCCGTCACTGGCCACCAGCCAGTAACCCTGGCCGTCCGGCGTGGAGGCCATGCCCACGATCGGCTTGTTGAGCACCAGGGAGCCGGTCGAACCGTGGAAGACGGCGTCACCGAAGGAGAAGATGCCTCCGTCGCTGGCCACCTCCCAGTAGCCCTTGTTGTCGGGGGTGGAGGCCAGTCCGACGACCGGCTTGTTGAGCGGGGTGCCGCCCATCGACCCGTAGAACTGGGCTTTGCCGAAGGCGAACAGACCGCCGTCGCTGGCCACCTCGAGGTAGCCGGTGTTCAGGGCCGCCGCCGCTGGCAGCACCGAGGCGCCGTTGGCGTTCGGTGCGAGACCGGACAGCAACAGGGCGTTGCCCGGCGTGGCCGGCGTCGACTCGGTGTTGGTGATCGTTGCCAGTACCCCGGTGGTGCCGGTGAGGTTCTCGTAGTTGACCGTCAGATTGCCGCTGGCCGTGTAGTTCAGCGAGTACACGAGGTTGGGGAAGGTGATCGGCGGAGCACTGGGGGTCAGCGGCGAGCCGGCCGCCGCATTGAGGAGCCCGGAGTAGAAGTAGAGGACGTCCCCCACCGCCACCGCCACGTGGTTGCCGTCGGGGGCCACCGCCACCGATTGCGCCCCGTGGCCGGCCGCACCCGGGACCGTGGTCAGCGAGCCCAGGGTCGGGGCCGCCGGGTTGGTGAGGTTGAGCACCCCGAACCCGTTAGCAGTGACCACTGCAGCCTTGGTCGCCGTGGTCGGCGAGAAGGACATGCCGCCGTTGCCGTAGTCGCCGTTGCCGTAGAACCCGCCGTCCGAGGCGGGCACGATGTTGGTGGCGTCGGTGACCGTGCCCGAAACCTTGGCCGCCGAGGTGCCGAGGCCGGTGACGACCGCCACCGTGTTGTCCTCGGCGTCCATCAGCAGGCCGACGTAGTGGCCGTCGGCCCCGGTGGTGGCGCTGATGGTGACACCGTTGTACAGCGTGGCGCCGGGCGTCAGCGTCGGTGCCTCGATCCACCCGGGCTGATGGGGCTGAGGGGGAATGGGGGGTACGGCGCTGGGGTCGCCCTGGTTGAGGCCCGGCGACTGCACACTGGTATCGACCCCCCAGGTGGTGCCGGTCCGCTTCAGAGCGATCGCCCCCTGCGAGTCGGCGGTGGCCAGGCCGGCGGTGCCGTCGGGGGTCATGGCCACCCCGTCGGTGAAGACGGTATAGCCCGTCCCCCCTTCGTTGGTGAACTGAGCGACGTTGAGGCTGGTCACCGTCGGGGACGGCGACAGCGGAGCTGACACCTCATTGAGCGTGGCGTTTTCCGTGCCGACGAGTGCGGTCTGGCCGTCGGGGCCGAGGGCGGTGCCCCCGACGGTGCCGGCCAGCGTCGTGACGGTCGTCGCCCCGGTGATCGAGCCGGTGATCGAATTGACCGGGCCGGCTACATCGACCGTCTGTGCGGAGGTCGGCACCATGGCCGCCGAAGTGAACGTGCCGCCTGTGTTCAGGCCGACGTGGGCCACGTGGGCGGAGGTCGCGGACTGTGCGCCCCCACCGTTTCCCGAGGTTCCGTTCTGCGCCGCCCCGGCGCGCCGCCGTGGCAATGAGCAGGAGTGCTCCCGCTCCGAGCGCCGTGACGCCGAGCAATTTCCGTGTCCACCGATGCATCTGTCGCATCTTTCGTCTCCTCGTCTGTGGGCGCGAACCGCGCCGGCACTCGTCAGGCGGCACTCGTCAAGTGACCATGTCTGGCTGGGATACCGGTTGGGGCGAGTCTCAAAAGGGCCGACTCGCACCGGCTCCGAGAGGACGGTACTACAGGGGAGTCGCGAGATGACGGACCATCGGTGATCCCGTAGTGACCTGAGTCAGAACTGAATTCAAACGCTAATTCCGTCGGCTGATGTGGGCGTCTGCGTGGGATCGACAACGGATCCCCAACGAAATACCAAGCGTGCCATCGAGAGCCATTGACGATCAGGAGGTAGTAGATCCGGACGATTCCGGATCGATTGTTCGAGCGACGTTCGCCGACGTCACAAGCTGGTTGCCCGCACGGGCAGCTGCCTACGGACTCGAGATCCCGACGATCGGGTCCGGTACCCCGTCGAGTCCGCCGGCTGCCACCCCATCGCCGAAGGGAATCACATCCCCGTTCGACGTGGTCAGTGAATATCCGCGACCGTCGGCAGACGATGTGATTCCGACAACCGGCGCGATCAAGGTTCCGGATCCTCCGGAACCGTAGAAGGCGGCATCGCCATAGTTGAAGACACCGCCGTCGGAGGCCACCAGCCAGTAGCCACCCCCGGTCAGGCGTGGCTGCCACGCCAACGATGGGCCGGTTCAGATGGATGCCTCCGGCTGAGCCGTAGAAGGCGGCATCACCGTAGGTGAAGACCCCCCCATCGGATGCCACCAGCCAATAGCCGCCCCCGTCGGGCGTGGCCGCCATGCCCACGATGGGCGCGTTCAGCGGCTGGCCACCCCGGGACCCGTAGAAGCCGGCATCGCCGTAGTTGAAGATCCCCCCGTCGGATGCCACCAGCCAATAGCCGCCCCCGTCGGACGTGGCCGCCATGCCCACGATCGGCGCGTTCAGCGGCTGGCCACCCCGGGACCCGTAGAAGCCGGCATCGCCGTAGTTGAAGATCCCCCCGTCGGATGCCACCAGCCAATAGCCGCCCCCGTCGGGCGTGGCCGCCATGCCGACTACCGGACTGCTCAGCTTGTGGGCCTGCATGGACCCGAATGAGGTCGCGGTACCCACGGGGTAGACGGCGCCGTCGCTTCCGGCCAGCCAAGCCTTGCCGCTCGACACTGTCATGGCGAGTGGCGAGGTGACCGATCCTGCCGCATTGGTCGCCTGCACGCTCACGTCCACTGGGCTCCCCGTCAGATGGCGAGGAGTTTCCGGACGGCCTCGTCTTCACGGACAACGCTGTGGGTCTGGTCGACCGAAATCCCGACACCGCGGCTTACTTGGTTGGCCGCCCGGGTCTCGATCCCGGCACCTTGGGATCCAATAATTGGGACATCTAGCGGTTCACCTAAGTACGTAACCGCAGCTTGGCGAAGGTGCGTCGTTCAGGCGAGTCCGTGGAGATACACCGAAGATGATTCCCTGGGCTACAAGATTGGCTGCAGTTTCCGCCAGCAGCTCACCACCTGGTACGCAAACATGGTCACTCGTTGTCGACCTTGCGTCAAGCGAATCTTCGATGACTCCCCTGCCCCCGTACGGCACCCTGGGGGCACCCCTCGACAACGATGGCACACGCGTAATGGGTCACCTATCCCAGCGCAGATCGCCGATTCTGCGTCAACTGTCCGTCCGTGGAACACGCCCGAAGGGAGCGTCCTGTGTTAGGGCGGCGACGTGATCAGTCGGGCGCTTGGGTGGTGAAGGCCTTTGCCGACGCGTAGTTAGCTAGGCGTCGATTGTTTACCGTTTCAGGTGTCAGGCGGATCAACGTATTTCTCAGCGCGGAGGCCAGCGGCTTCGAGGTGGTTGCGAGTCTGCCGATGGCGTGGGAGTCGCGCACGATCGTCCGGACGTGGCGAAGGCGTCGCTTCTCGAACGCTGCGAACAAGTCCAGGGCGGTGGAAGTGTGCTTACTGCAGGCCAGCAGAATGGCGGCGTCTTCCAGCCCTTGACAAGCCCCTTGGCCTAGGTCGGGAGTCATGGCGTGTGCGGCGTCGCCCACCAAGACTACGCGGTCTCGGCTAAGCCGGCCCGGCGGTCGGCGGTCGAAGATGTCGCTCATTACGAGGTCCTCGGCGGGGGTCGCCTCGATGATCGCCGGTATTGGCTTATGCCAACTCCCGAACAGGCGGAACAGTTCGCTCTTCGATCCAGCAGTCGGACCGCCCGCCGGGACGTATTTCGGGGTGTCTGCAGCCCAATAGGCCAGCCCCCTCGGAGCCGGGGAGGCGATGAGTTGTATTCCTGTGCCGATAGTCAGCCAGGTATCGCTGATTAAGCCATCGTTGTTGTCGATCACGGCCCGCCACGCCGTGCGATTGCAGTCCCGGCGGCCGTCCTTCCCGACCACCCATGTCCGCACAGTCGAGTTGATTCCGTCGGCGCCAACCAGCGACTCAGCGTGTTCCTCGCCGGCATCGGTGACCACGACAACACGGTCTCGATCGACGTGCACGTCGCACACAGCGACGGACTTTCGGACTTCGACATCCAGTTTGCGGCAGGCTTCCAGCAATACGGCCTGCAGGTCCGCTCTCAAGACAACCACCGGCAAACCGCCCAGCGCTGCGCGCATGGCGGCGGTGTCGAAACGGACCAGAGGGCGACCCGAACTGGAGCAGATTGACGCAGTGGGTGCCTCGACTGAGTGTGATCGGACTTGTTCGCCAAGTCCGAGACGATCGAGCGCGGCTAGCGCGTTGGGCCACAACGACAGGGCCGCACCGATTTCCCGCAACTCCGAAGCCCTCTCTGCGACGACAACCTCGTGGCCCGCTTTGCACATCGCGATGGCAGAGGCCAGTCCCGCAATCCCGCCACCCGCAACCAGCGTCCGCATGTGCGTAGTGTGAACAAAGCACAGTCAGATGTCCAACTGACCTTTCGTCTGCTGTGGATAGGGAGTGCCATGGACGCCCGAACATCCGATCCCGGAGCTCCGTCGAAAGCCCTCGGCTCCGGCGTAAGCGAGCCGACGACGGATCTGGCGAGCGGTAGGTGAGTTATAACGCGCCTCTCCAACCCTGCTGAGGGTGCCTCCAAACGCCGGCTCGGTGTCGGTTATCAGCGGTCCTGGCCGTTCGGTATCCGGCAGAATCGATCGGTCACGACCCGGCGTCAGGCCACCCGGCGGCAGGGCATTCCCGGTAGGTGGGATTGCCGAGCGACGCCGGGTGTGGATAAAGGCAAACTGTTGCCACCATGGAGCCACCCGAAACCAGGTATGTCAGCGTCGGCGATGCTGATGTCGCCTACCAGGTCATTGGCGAAGGCCCTCGCGACATCCTCTTCTGTAACGCTCTCGGCGGCCATGTCGACCTTCTCTGGCAACTACGGCCAGCTGCCGAGTTCCTCAATGAGTTGAGCGCACTTGGGCGTGTGCTCCACATGGACCGTCGAGGTTGTGGAGCGTCTGACGCCATTCCTTTGGGCGCCATACCAACCTGGGAAGCGTTGGCCGAGGACATGACAGCCGTGCTCGATGCTGTCGGTTCGAGACTCACCGACGTAGTAGGGGTACACGAAGTCGGTCCCATCGCTGTCTTGTTCGCGGCGATGCACCCAGAACGTGTGCGATCTCTCATCTTGATCAACACAGCAGCCCGGTATCTAGAAGCCGATGATTATCCCATCGGCGTCGCACCTGCCGACTTCGACGCGCTCATCGAGATGTTTGCTGCAACCTGGGGAAGTGAAGACAATGCCGAGTTGACAAATCCAGGTCGAGTGCATGATCGTGAGTTCATCAAGGCTGTCGCTCGCATGGGTCGTGCATCAGCTACTCCGCACGCCGCTGCCGCTCAGTTTCGCTACTTCCTGAGCAGCATGGACGTGCGGCCGTTCCTACCTCTGGTGCAATGTCCCACACTGGTCCTTCACGCCAGCGAGACCCCGTTCATCCCACTCACCCATGGGCAATACATTGCCGATGAAACGCCCGACGCGACCTTGATCGCAATGCCCGGGGGCGACCTGGCTCCGCCTTACGGGCCCGACGCTGTGTTGGACATTGCCGAGTTCCTGACGGGCGAGCGCCCGCCGAGCCACGTGGACCGGGTTCTGACGACGATCCTTTTCACCGACATCGTGGGTTCCACAGAGACTGCGGCATCCCTCGGAGATTTGCGCTGGCGAGCAATCCTCGATGCTCACGATCTTGCTGTGCGCGAACAGCTGCACCGGATTGGCGGCCGAGAGGTCAAACACACCGGCGATGGCTTTCTCATCTCGTTCGACGGACCAGCCCGCGGTATCCGCTGCGCCACAGCGATTGCTGAAGCCGCGAAGTCGATCGGGATCGAAGTCCGGGCGGGCTTGCACACCGGCGAGTGTGAGGTCAGAGGAGACGATCTCGGAGGGTTGGCCGTCCACATCGCTGCTCGGGTCAACGCATTGGCAGCGCCCAGCGAGGTCCTTGTTACCTCAACGGTAAAGGATCTCGTTATCGGTTCCGGAATGGAGTTCACGGAGCGGGGGGAGCACACCCTCAAGGGCGTGCCCGAATCCTGGATGCTTTTCTCCGTGGCGGGCTGAACCGCCCGCAAACGCGCTGTGTGTACCTGGATGCACCCCAGGCGGTACGTGCCGATACCGAATGGGCATGGGCTCCTTTTGGGGGTATCACATACCGCCGGCCTGCGGTCATGCCGGTCGCCGATCTAGCGTTGGAGTATGGCCCGTAAGTCTGGCCCCAGTGACGACGACTACGACACTGCCGCCCGGCTCGGCCTGCTCGGTCTGACCGCAGACGAGGACTCGGAAGTGGACTCCATCATGGAGCAGCTTGTCGCGTTGCAACCTCCCAATAACACCTTTCCGGCCGAGGTCCTGCTCGAGCTGGCCGCCGAGGCCATCGAGGAGTCCGGGGCGTCACCGGCGGACCCGATCAACTACGAGGGGATACGCGATCGCCATCTCCCCGAATACCAGTTCCGTGGCAAGTACCAGCAGCACAAGAGCCACTATGCCCTGATGGCCGCGGCCATGATCCGAGCCGGCGTCTACCCCGATCTCCTCGACGAGGCTTACGGATGGGGCATCGACGACATGTGGAGGTTCGCCTTCTATGCCCTGATCCTCTACGGCCGGGTGGCCGCAGAACGGACGGGTCGTTCGCTCGATGAGATCGCCGCGGCCCTTGCCGAGCGTCGGGGCATGGAGCTGGACGGTTCCTAGCCGCCGGCCACAAAGGCCACTACGACATAGGCCGCATGGCGATCGAAGCTCTCCCGCCGGCGGTCATAAATGGTCGTCGTCCTTGGATCGGCGTGGCGCGCTGCGATCTGGACGTCACGCAGGGGCACCCCCGCGTCGAGCGCGGCCATGATGAACGCGGCGCGCAGCATGTGGGGGTGGACAATCCCGAGGCCAGCCCGCTTGCCGATGGAGCGCACCCAGCGGTGTGCTGTGCGTCGGTCGAGTCGCTGACCATCGTGGCGCTGCAGGATCGGTCCTTCGCATCGCTCGCCGAGGGCGCGGTCGGTCGTCCGGGCCACTCTTGGGACCAGGGGAATCACGGCCGGCTTGTTACCCTTCCCGATGATGCGCAGGGTGCGATGGCCTCTGTCGAAGCCCAGGTCCTCGGCATCGGTGGCGCAGGCCTCGCTCACGCGTAGACCGTTGAGGCCCAGCAAAGCCGCCAAGGCGGCGTGGTCGGGGTGGTAGCGCTCGGCCGTGAAGAGGAACCGACCGAGCTCGCCCCGGTCGAGGCCTCGTCCTTCGCTCGGGTAGACCTTGGGCCGACGGGCGTACTGCGCCGGGTTCGACGGGATCCGGCCGTCGATATGGGCGAAGCGGTAGAAGCCGCAGATGGTCGACAGCCGCCGGTCGATGGTCGAAGCAGCCAGTCCCCGCTCCTCCATGGCACAACGCCACAGCTCGATGTGGGGCCGTGTGGCTTCGAGCACCTCGAGACCGAGCTCGGCGCACCACTGGAAGAACGTGCGCAGGTCGCAGCGGTAGGTCTCGAGGGTCCGACCGCTGTAGCGGGCCAGGTACGCGGCAGCTGCCATCTGGGCCTGGGCAAACGGATCGGTGTCATGGGCGCTCACCAGGGCTACTGAGGTTTGGATCGGGGTGGGCATGGCTTCCTCCTTGTGTCGAGGAAGACAGCGAATACCCATGCGGACCTCAATGCCCGGGGCGCCCGGAGCCGGCGATTGGGGGCAGTTGCTGGTACGAAGATGATGGATGTTTAGGGACACCCAGGCCATCAGGACGTGCGGCGATGGCCGATCACCGCGCGGAGGCCCGGTAGCAGAGTCTCGGCTCCGAAGGCAGCACCAACGGTCGCATCGACTTGGTGATCCGCGAGCAGGCTCGGCAGCCGTGAGGTATCGATGAGCACGTTGTCGTGCCGTTCGTCGTCACGGCGCCAGGATCCGTCCTGGTTGCGGACAAATACGGCCATTTGCCTCACGAAGCGCGCGGGTGAGGGCATCGAGAACTCGGTGATGATCGCCCAATCCTCTCCGACACGACCGAGATTCGGGGCTCCTTGCCGGGCCACCCCCCACTCCAGGTCGCAGATGTCGACCGCCAGAACCCCGCCCGGCCGGAGTGCCGCGGCCGCGGCGATAAACGCCCGGTCGATCGACTCCTCGTCGGGCAGGTAGCTGAAGGGATGGCCCACAGCGACAATGGCGTCACATGGCGGAATCTCATCGTCGGGAAGGACCAGTTCGGCGAACTGCTCGATCTCGGGAGCGGTTTCGTGAGCGAGCGCCAGCATGGCTGGCGAGGCATCGGTGGCGATCACCCGATGGCCCGAATCTTGGAGATGGTGAGTGAGCAACCCACTACCGCAGCCAAGCTCCACGACCAGCCCGTCCCGGTCACGGATGGGCTCGAGGAGCTTCAGGATGCCGGGCGCCACCATGTCGGCGTGAAATCCGAATCCCAGGTGGTGGACCAGGGCGAGGGACTGCCGATAGTACGGCGCACTTCGAGAATCCACTCGGTCATCCTCGCCCATTTCCGATCCCTTCCGTAGTCTGAGGCCCCCGTTCGTGGCGGCCGTGTCTCCACACACAGTCCCGGCGTAGTGGGGCACCCATGTCTCTGGACCCTCAGTCGGGCATTTGTCGAGGACACGAGTGCATCCCGATGCCGATCGACGGGTATAACTCGGCTGGCAGAAAGGAGAGATGTGACCACACTCAAGAACCGGCCGAATACTGCACTCCTTGTCGTCGACGTTCAGCAAGGCGTCGTCCACGGGAACTATGAGCGTGACGTTGTGGTGGCGAATATCCAGCGCATCGTCGAGAAGGCGCGGCGTGAGGGGATTCCCGTCGTCTGGGTCCAGGACTCTGGCGGAGAGCGGGTCATGGGTAGCGACCCTTGGAAGATCGTCCAGGAACTCACACCCCTCGACTCAGATCCACACGTCGACAAGAAATACGGCGACTCATTCGAGGACACCACCCTGGAATCCGAGCTGTCGGGCTTGGGGGTCGGGCGACTTGTCGTCGTAGGCGCTCAGACCGATGCATGCATCCGCTCGACCCTCCATGGCGCCTTTGTCAGGGGATACGACACCACCCTCGTCAGCGATGCTCACACGACCGAGGACCAATCTTCTTGGGGTGCACCTCCTCCCCACCAAGTCATCGCCCATACGAACCTCTATTGGACCGACCAGGCGGCCCCGGGGCGGACGGCCCAGGTCGTCGAGACCAAGGCGCTCGATTTCGGTCGGACGTCCTGAACCTGGAACTCAGTTAGCTACCGATCGCTCAGCAGGTTTCAACGCCCTCCTTCCGGCGATCGGGGTCACCCGAATGGCCGACATTCCGGGGTCCATAGGAGACCCGGCTCAGGTAGGTTCCGCTGAGTGTTCGACCTTGAATCGATCCTCGAACAGCGGCCCCCAAAGGCCGGATCGACCAAGGTCATCGGGATCGACGGACACGGAGGTTCAGGTAAGAGCACTCTGGCGGCTCATCTGGGCAAGCGGCTTGGTGCTGAAATCGTGCACACGGACGATTTCGCTAGCTGGGATAATCCCAAGGACTGGTGGCCTCTCGTCATAGGGCGCATCTTTGAGCCCCTGCGGTCGGGAGCTCGAACCTTGAGCTATCCACGCTCACAGTGGTGGCCAGAACACCAGCCCGAACCGGTTGTCGATCAGTCGGTCACGGGCGCCCTTATCCTCGAAGGAGTCGGGTCACTAAGACGAGAGTTCCGGCAGTTCTTGAGTCTTGGAATCTTGGTCAGTGCTCCGAGAGAGGTGTGTATCGAACGAGGGATCTCTCGGGATGCCGCGATGGGTACCCAAGATGAAGTCTTGGAACAGTGGAACAAGTGGTTCGACGATGAGGTGGGATACATGACACGCGATGAGCCAGAGCGCTTCGCGGACGTCGTCCTCTCAGGCACTATGCCTTTTGAGGAGCAGCTGACGGCCGCAGAGCCCCGCTGATATCTCTAAGGGATCGCGAAGAGCACCGTGCCGGCGAACGGAGGCAGGGGTGCGTACCTAGATCGCTCACTCTCCCTGAGGCACTTAGTTCCGACGTGAGCGGCATGATGGTGTTGTGGCTAACAGCGATTTGTCCTTTGCGCTTGACCTGGTGGACCTCGCTGCCGACGTGAGCATGAAGACGTTCAGAGGTGCCAAGTTGACAGTCGAGACTAAGGCTGACGGTAGTCCCGTCACTGAGGTGGACCGCACGGTCGAGGGCGTTCTGCGCGAGGCGCTTGCCAGGTACCACCCATCTGATCGCATCGTGGGCGAGGAGTTCGGGGGAGAACCCGGTAGAGGCCGTTGCTGGTATCTGGACCCGATTGAAGGGACCAGTCTTTACATCGAAGGCAATCTCCATTGGAGCACGCTGATTTCCCTCGCTATCGATGGTGTGATCACGACCGGTGTGGTGGATTACCCAGCCGCCGACCGGCGCTGCTGGGCTGTTCGTGGTGATGGGGCGTTCGTCAACGGCGATCCGATGCATGCATCGACCGTCTCCCGACTCGAAGAAGCGACCGTCTGCGACGATTACCGCCACAACATCGAGAGTGCCACCCCGGGGCACCCTCTTGTTCGATTGGCTCACCACTGCTCCACGGTGCAACCTCCCCCGCAAGGCCATGCGCAGCTCGTTGTGGCGTGCGGTGAAGCCGACGTCGCTTTCGACTCCGGCGGTGGCCCCTGGGATTACGCACCCTTTGTGGTCCTGGTTGAGGAAGCCGGAGGTGTTGCTAGCGACATTCAGGGCCAATCCCGTTTTGACAGTGGTTCACTCCTCGTCACGAACGGTCGTCTTCACAATCAAGCCCTAGCCGCCCTGGGCTCATAGCCGCGGGCTACGCCGCCAGAATCCTCCTTCTACGTATACACCACTGACCCGGCGACGAACTGGGGCAGGGGAGCGGTTGCTCGTGTATATCTGAAGCATGGCCGATTCCAAAGTGGAAATCACTGACATCATCGTGGACTGCATCGACCCCGAGAGGCTTGCGGAGTTCTGGAGCGCCCTCCTAGAGCGTCCGATCAAAGGGCGAAAGGGGCCGTACGTCTGGCTCACTCGCTCAGCAGGCGGCATGGGTTTGGGATTCCAGCAAGTCGTAGAACCCAAGCGATACAAAAACAGAGTCCACATCGACATATCCGGCCCGGACATCGCCGAACTCAAAACCGAAATCGAGGCACTCGGTGGTCGACGCCTGGGCGGATACGACGAGGGTGGCTTTCTCGTTATGGCCGACCCCGAGGGAAATGAGTTCTGCGTCGTACCTGAGACGTTCAGCTTCGACGCCTCGGGTCGAGCTGACTACCTCGATCATCTGGACTTGGGAGCGTCCCACTAGCTCACCATCCGGTGTGGCCTCAAGCGGTCAGCGCAACAGCCTCGGCGAACGCCTGAGATGGTGTCATCCAGCCGAGCGTCTGTCGAGGCCTGGTGTTGAGCGAGCGGGCGCCGGCATCGAGCTCTCGCTGGGTGGACTGTGAGAGGTCCGAGGACTTCGGCAGGTATTGACGGAGTAGTCCGTTGGTGTTCTCGTTACTTCCGCGCTGCCAGGGGCTCTTGGGGTCACAGAAGTAGATCTGGACGCCGGTATCGACGGTGAAGCGGACGTGCTCGGCCATCTCTTTGCCTTGGTCCCAGGTGATCGAGCGGCGCAATTGGTTCGGCAGGGTCAAGATACGCTTGGTCATAGCCGTGCGCACTGACTCGGCTCCATGTCCGTTGGGGAGCTTGAGCAAGATCACGTAGCGACTATGGCGCTCGACGAGGGGCCTATCGAGGTCATCTTCTTGCCGAAGATCAGGTCGCCCTCCCAGTGGCCCGGCACGGCCCGGTCCTTCACCTCGGCGGGACGCTCGGAGATCATCACCATGTTGCGGATCTGTCCCTGGCCGACGTTGCCCTTGGTGTAGGCCTTGGCCCGGCGCATTGCTCGTCCGCTGCGCAGGCACGAATGGAGCTCTTTGCGCAGCGCTCCACGGCTTTGGACGAAGAGCGACTGGTAGATGGTCTCGTGGGACACCTGCATCTCCGGGCGATCGGGGTACTCCAGAGCCAACCATGCCGAGATCTGCTGGGGTGACCACTTGGCCTCGAGCTTGCGCTCGACGACCCCTCGGAGTCGACGACACTGGGCGAGCTTCGCCCGTTTGGGACGAAGCGCCCGGCGGCACGCCGCCCGGTCGGCCGCCAGGGCGCGGTATTTCTTTCGCCCGCCGTTGAGGTTCACCTCCCGGCACACCGTCGAGGGTGAGCGCCCGAGATCCTCGGCGATGGCCCGGATGGACCAGCCCGCGGCCAGCCCTCTCGAGATCTCCTCTCGCTCCGCTAAAGAGAGCCGCAGCTCGCAGCGCTCCCGTGCGGTCGGGCGCTTCCCGCCCGCATCGGCGATGAACTTGCGCAGCGAGGAATTCTGTCTACCCAGATGCTTGGCGATGCGTTTGACCGGTACCCCCGCCTCGCGCATGTCCCAGATCGTTGCCCTGTCTGCTTCCGAGAACCGTGCCATTCCTAGACCTCCTGATCGACGGACTCAATGTTCGCCAATCAGGCTGGTGTTGCAACGACCGCTTGAGGCCACAGGCGTATTGGGGCACTCACTCGGGACCTGGTCCCGTTTCAAAGGTTGCGAGCGGTCTTTCGCAGCGACGTCGACCACGACTTGGCCCACCCATCGAGTGGCTTCAGGGCGGATCCGAGCGCACTGCCCACCTCACTCAAGACGTACTCATCATCAGGCGTCTGCTCAACGAGCCCAGCTTCCCCGAGCTCCCGAAGGCGGTCGTAGAGGACGCTCGACGACATGCCGTCACACTTGGCCTGAAGGGTTCTTGCCCCGGTCGGCCCGCCTCGGAGTTCCCACAGGATTCGAAGTGACCAACGGCGTCCCAAGAGATCCATCGCTGCCATGAGGGGACGACCGGTAGTCGAGCCACGAACCTCCCGACCGGGCTTCGGAGTTCCTCTATGTGGCATTCAGATCCTCTGTTTGCTCTCCGTTGCGTTGCGAATTCCGAAACGCTAACATGGCGAACGCGTTTCGGAATTCAAAACACTGGAGGAAAGCAATGCCCAGAATCAGTCCCGTACAACCGCCGTACGAGAGTGACGTCGGGCATCGGCTCGAGGAAATGATGCCCCCAGGGGTTCCACCGATTCTCCTCTTCCGGACGTTCGTGAAGAACCTTGCGATGGCGGAAGCGATGGGGGCGTGGGGCCGCTACGAGCTGAGCAAGCGCCTGTCATTGTCAATGCGCGATCGGGAGATCGTCATCGATCGAACGTGTGCACGCTGTCGCTGTGAGTACGAATGGGGCGTCCACGTCGCATTCTTCGCCAACCGGGTCGGGTTCACTTCCGAACAGATCACCTCATTGACCCACGGTGGGTCGACCGACCCCTGCTGGTCCAGCCCGAGAGAGCGTATCTTGATTGAAGTTTCGGATTCCCTGCACGACGGGTCTCGCATCGATGAGGGATTATGGGAACGGTTGTCCGGGGAACTGTCTGAAGTTGAGATTCTCGACTTGTTGATGTTGTGCGGCTGGTACCACACAATCAGCTTCGCCGCGAATGGGGTTGAACTCGCGCTTGAGGACGGTGCTCCTCGATTCGGGGACGTTCTCTAAGTTCAAAGGCCCCCCTAGCCGGCGGTAGGTGACACCCTTCACAGAGGCGAAGGGAGCGCGTTTGGGGGCACGCTTTCGGGCACCTGCCCCATCGAGCACCCCCTCTGCAGAAGGGTGTGTCGAGGGACAGTTCAACCGCTCGCGGCCGGCAAGCACCGGGCCACCGAGGGCTGAACGATCGCAGATGCGCAGCTGCTCGGCGACGTCGTCGGCGCTGGGGACCTCGAGCGTCGCGGCCACGTCGCCTGCGGACCCCCTGTGAGGCCTAGGTGGGCGTGGCTCACGTTACGAGCCCGGTCTGGTATGCGAGCACGACGACTTGGACGCGGTCGCGGAGGCCAAGTTTCTGGAGGATGTGCGTGACGTGGGTCTTGACGGTCGTCTCGCTGATGTAGAGCTCCGCGCCGATCTCTGCGTTGGACAGTCCGCGGGCGATGAGCCGGAGGATGTCAAGCTCGCGAGCGGTGAGCTCGTCAAGCTCTTTCGGCGGCTCATGGCGAGGGATGCTTGTGAATTTCTTGATCACTTGTTTGGTGATCGCTGGTGAGAGGAGCGCGTCTCCGGCGGCGACGGTGCGGACCGCCTCGATCAGCTGTTCGGGGGGGTCGTCTTTGAGCACGAATCCGCTCGCGCCGGCGCTGAGGGCTTCGTAGACGTATTCGTCGAGTCCGAAGGTGGTGAGGATCAGGATCCGCGCCGTGTTGTCGGCGGCAAGGATCCGGCGGGTGGCCTGGAGCCCGTCGAGCTCTGGCATGCGGATGTCCATCAGGATCACGGTCGGGTCCAACCCCGCCGCCATGGCCACCGCTTCGAGTCCATTGCTTGCTTCGGCGACGACTTCCATGTCTTGTTCGCCGGCGAGCAGCATTCGGAAGCCGGCGCGGACCATGGACTGGTCGTCGGCGATGAGGACTCGGATCGTCATGGCCGGTCCGAGGTGAGTGGGAGGCGTGTGCTGAGCGTGAACCCGCCGCCGTTTGTCGCGCCTGCGGTCATCTCGCCGCCGTAGAGTCTGACGCGCTCGCGGATGCCAATCAGTCCGTGGCCGTAGCCGTCGCTCGGCGCCGCGCCGGTGCCGTCGTCGTGCACTTCGATCCCTACCTCGTCGGCCGTATACCGGACGGTGACCTCAGCGTGGCTGGCGCGGGCGTGCTTGAGGGCGTTGGTGAGACCCTCCTGCACAATCCGATACGCAGAGAGGTCGATCCCTGGCGGGAGCGCGAAACGCACGCCTTCGAGGTGCAGCTCGACCGGAAGCCCGGCGCGGCCGATCTCCTCCACCAACGAGTCGAGGCCGTCAAGGCCGGGCTGAGGCGCGAGCTCGATGCCATCGCCCTCACGGCGCATCACACTGAGCAGACGGCGCATCTCGGCCAGCGCGCCGCGCCCGGCCTGCTCGACACTCCTGAGGGCATCGCGATCCTCGGCCATCGTGTCGGGGAGCTGGTGCCTGACCGCGCCGACTTGGAGCACCATCACGCTGACGGCGTGCGCGACGATGTCGTGCAGCTCACGCGCGATCCGCGCCCGCTCCTCGGCCACGGCGACGCGCGTCGCTGCATCTCGCTCCTGCTCGGCCTGGGTCGCATGCGACTCTGCCACCTCGGCCTGCTCGGCCCGGGCGCGGACGGCAAGGCCGGCAATCCAGGCGACGGCGAAATCGACGGGAATGAAGACGAGCTGATCGACCGAGACTCCGGGGATGTTGTAGACGAGGGTCGCCGAAGCGCCGACCACGATCGCCAGTCCGAGGCCGGCCCGTCGGAGGTCCCGAAGGTTCCCGAGCAGGAATGCAGCCACCAGCCCGATCAGGAAGAGGGAGTCGGGATACGGGATCAACAGCGGGTCGACGAAAGAGATTCCCGCGGCGAAAAGCCAGTATCCCGCCGGTCCGGCAAACGCAAATCGTCGCCGCGCGAACAGGGGAAGCACCAGGATCGCGAGCGCGGGAAGGCAGAACCACAGCGTCGCTGTCGGAGCTCCGGACGAACCGCGTCCGAGCACCACGTCGAGCATCGCCACGATCGCCACCAGCGCGATCAGCAGGTCGAACCAGTAGGTGCGGACGAGATGTTCGATTCGGCTCACCCGCTGAAGGTACTCCTCTCCCTCCGTTCCCGCCTCCTACCTACGTAGGAGTCGCAATCGTCGGATGGTAGGAGTCGCAACACAGCCTCCCGACGATGCCGATCTCGCCATCGCACCTTAGGTTCGACATATGGCACAACGAGGGTCGACGAAAGGAAGAACGATGATCGAGGAAATCAATCCGACCAAGCGCGACGGCAAAACCGTGGCAGTCGACCAACCAAGACCGCCGCCGCAAAGACCACGGGCATTCACCTGGGCACGGATCGTTGCCCTGGTGGTCATCGGGGTGATGTTGCTCGGTCTGACGTACATCGGGTTCGCACCCGGCGACGCCGCGGTCTCGGTCCCGCAGGGGGCACACGCCGGCCAGCTGACCATGCACCCGTGCACTTATGCGGCCGAGAAGGGTGCGATGCGCGCCGCCTGCGGCACGTTGGTCGTACCGGAGAACCGGGCCGACCCCCGGTCGCGCCTGATCGCGCTGCCGGTGACCCGGATCCTGGCTCGTTCATCGCACCCGTTGGCACCAATCTTCCATCTCAGCGGCGGCCCGGGCGAGACCAACATGACGTTCCCCCAGGCGAACCGCCTGGCCGCTCAGCACGATGTGGTGATGGTCGGCTACCGCGGCGTCGACGGTTCTTCGGTGCTGAACTGTCCCGAGGTGACGGCGGCGCTGGAGAACTCAGACTACCTCGGCAAAGCGTCGCTGAGCGCGTACTCACAGGCCTTCGCCTCGTGCGCGAAGCGGCTTGAGCGAAGCGGCGTTGACCTCGCCGGCTACACGTTGGCGGAGCAGGCCGACGACATCGAGGCTGCTCGCGTCGCGCTCGGCTACCCGCGCATCGACCTGCTCAGCGAGAGCGCCGGGACCCGTCTGGCGATGATCTACCAGTGGCGGTACCCGAACAGTGTCGACCGCTCCGTGATGGTCGGGGTCAACCCGCCAGGAAACTTCATCTACAGCGGAGCCGAGATCGATCAGGGGATCGAGCGCTACTCGGCGCTATGCGCGCAGCAGCCTGCCTGCCGCGCCCGGACCAAGAACCTCGCCGCGAGCATGCAGCACACGGCGGCGCACATGCCGAGTAGTTGGTACTCCCTGCCGATCGAGCCGGGCAACGCCCTGGTCGGGACGTTCCTCGGGCTCACGGAGGCGACCTCGGTGGATTCGCCACTGTCCGGGCCGATGACCCTCGACTCGTGGATCTCCGCCGCGCAGGGTGATTCGAGCGGCCTGTGGCTGCTATCGACGATGGCGAATCTCACCCTCCCCACGTCGTTCACCTGGGGCGAGTTTGCCAGCATCGGGATGGCCGACACCCAGCCCGTCGAGCGCTACTTCAGCTCCGGCGCGGACCGGGGCTCGATCATCGGCAATCCCCTCGGGGAGTTCTTGTGGGGGGCAGGAGGCCTTGTGCACGCCTGGCCGGCCAACCCGGGTGAACACCAGTACACCAGCGTGCAGAACTCGAGCGTCCCGACGCTGCTCGTCGGCGGGACACTCGACTTCGAGACACCGGCCCAGAACGCCACGAAGGAGCTGCTGCCGCACCTTTCCAACGGGCATCAGGTCATCTTGTCCGGGCTCGGGCACGTGGACGACTTCGAGTCCTACGAGCCGAGCGCCAGCACGCAGTTGCTGACCACGTTCTACGCCACCGGCCGGGTCGACACGTCCCGCTACACCCCGAACGTGGTCAGCTTCGCCACATCCTCCACGCAGACAGCGCAGACAGCGATTGCCAAGGACCTCCTTGCGTTTATGGTCGGCTTGGCCTTGTTGGCAGTGATCTGGCTCGTGGTGTTGGCGATCCGGATCCGCCGCCGGGGCGGTACCGGCCGCAAGACGGGCGCATGGATCCGTTCGGCCGGTCCGATCGTGTTCGGGCTCGGCGGATGGTTCCTGGGCGCACTGTTGGTACTGCGGTTCTGGCCGACCCGCCCGCTCGACGACCAGCTGCTGGCAGTCATCTCGATCGCGGTGCCGATCTGGCTCGGGGTCTACGCCGGCTGGGTCCGCTCCGACACGCCGAAGACGATGCGGGCCAAGGGCATCGGAGCCGCTGGTGTCGGTGCGGTGGTCGGAGCCGCACTCGGTTTCCACGCGACCAGCGGACTCATAGCGCTGATCACGACGATCATCGGTGCGGCGGTCGTGTCGAACTTGAGCCTGCTCGTGCTCGACATCCGGACCGAGCGGGCCGCCACCCGGGGAACGGCCGCTCCGGCGGTGGATCTGTCGGAGACGGAGCACCTGGAGACGAAGCACCTGGAGCCGGCCCTGACCATCGGAGCGAGACCATGAAGACAGCGAAACTGGACCGATCGATGCATCAGACCCCCACCACGTTTTGGCCGACCAGGGGCGCTTCGCACGCCGACCACGACATCCGTCAGCACGACCTCAGTCCTCGTCGGAGTGTGCTTCCTCACTGCCACCTTCACCTTCGCGATCGGTAATGCGCTCATCCGCTCGTACTTCTCGAGCGCGACCGCCCACACTGCCCTCATCATCGGCGTGTTCCTTCTGGCGTGCTGCGGCCTCGCCGTCGCAGCCAACGGCGCTTCCATGCGGCCGATACTCACGCCGTCGGCACCACTTCGAGCGCGGGCCTACCTGGCGCTGAGGGTGACGGAGTGCCTCACACTTGTGGCAGTGGGGGTGTACTTCCTGACAAACCACGCGCAGTGGAATGCGTATGTGCTTGCGGTCTACGCGGTATCTGGTGTTGCAGGCCTCGTCCTCTCGTCTGCCCTGCTGACTTCGAGGATCGTGCCGAGGAACCTCTCCATGCTTGGCGTCGTCGGCTATCCCGTCTTCTTGCTGGGAAGCGTTTTGGCCATGTTCAACCTCATCAACGTGACGCACGGCGCAGGGATGCTGGCGCTGGTCATCGGCGGTCTCTTCGAGTTGATCCTGCCCATCTGGCTCTTCACCAAGGGGTTCACTTCCCACGGATCCGGGACTTCCTTGTCAGCGCCTACCGCTACGTCGTAGAGGCCTACATCGGCTTCCTCACTGATCGGTACCCGCCGTTCAGCTCGCCGCTCGAGCGGAAATCGCTCCCCTGAGAACGAAGGAACATGATCATGTCAACCGGGACCGATGTCTGGACCGACGTTCACCACGAACGCCAATCCCTATTGGAGCTGCTCGAAGTGCTCACACCCGCGCAATGGGACGCCCCCTCTCTCTGCGCTGAATGGCGAGTTCGGGATGTCGTCGGACACATGGTGAGCGAGACCCACATGACCGTTGCTCAGGCTGGATGGGGCCTTATCAGGTCAGGGTTCCGGATCAACCGGTACATCGCCAAGGATGCGCAACAACGAGGAGCTGCCCCCGTGGCGAAACTCCTCGAGGACTTCCGGGCTGCGGTTCTTTGTCGTACGCACCTACCCGGCCTGTCGTCGTTGTCCATGCTCGAGGACATCGTCATCCACCAAATGGACATACGCCGACCCTTAGAGCAGCAACGCTGCATTCCCAAGGGGCGAATTATTGCCGTGGCCGGGGATCTCTGGACCAACCGCTTCTTTCCCGGTCCGCAGCTGTTCCAGAGCATTCGAGCCACCGCCACCGACGCGGATTGGTCGGCTGGCGACGGTCTGGAAGTCACCGGCCCTGTCGAGGCGTTGGTCCTCACCTTGGCCGGCCGTTTCGCCGCGCTCGACCAGTTGCAAGGCGATGGGATGGCGACCCTGCGTACGCGCTCAGATGCTCTTTGAGGGCAGCGGTCGGATTGCTTACCGAAGGCCGTCTGGTAAGGGCCGAGACAGGAAGCCGAGGGAGTCCCGCTCGGTAACCGGTCAGGAGGAAAGTGCTGCTTCTCGCGAGCATCGGAAAGGTGCGCGCTATTGGGGGTAGACCATCGGGCCTGACTGAAGGCGCCGGACGAGTGGTGCATCCGGGCAACGGTTCGAGGTGTTGCCGCCGATTTCCGAAACTCCCCAGGGGCGATCAACGAAATTCCCCAGTTGACTGACCGGTGAGTTGTTTGGATCGAGATTAGTCCTTGACCTTGGACGCCCCCTTTCGGAGCCCTTCGGTGCGGGCCCGATGCGAGCGCATCCGGTAGCTCTCGCCGTCGATGTTGAACACGACGCTGCGATGCAAGAGGCGGTCGAGCATGGCGGCGGCCACCATCGGGTCGTCGAAGATCTTTCCCCACGAGCCCACCCCGAGATTGGTGGTCATGACGATGGAGCTCTTGAGATAGCGCTGCGTGATGACCTGGAAGAGCGCAGCAGCCGCCTCGCTCTGCAGTGGCAGGTAGCCCACCTCGTCGATGACGAGCAGTCTCGGCCCGGCGAAGAATCGCATGGTGGTGGCCCAGCGGCCTTCGAGGGCGGCGCGGTGACAGCGGGCGGCCAGGTCGGCCGCCGTCGTGTAGTAGGTCCGATAGCCGGCGTTGATCGAGGCGCGGGCCAAACCAACGGCCAACATGGTCTTGCCGACACCGGGCGGCCCGATCAGCAGCACGTTGGTGGCGTCTTCTAAGAACCGCAGCGTGCCGAGCTCGGTCATCATCTTCTTGTCGACCGAGGGCTGAGCGCTGAAGTCGAAGTCGTCCAATGTCCACGGGGACGGCAGACAGGCGAACCGCTCGAGTCCGGCCCGGCGGCGGATCTCGGTCGCGCTCACCTCCACCTCGAGGAGGCGGTGCAAGAACTCGGAGTGTCCGAGCTGCTCTTCCCGGGCATGGTCGAGCTCGCCGGGCAGCGCTTCGGCAGCAGCACCCAGACGCAGGTAGGCCAGGTGGGCCCGGATCTCTTGATAGGTGGAGGGCTCGCTCATCGTCCCTCCGCGATCTCGCCATAGAGCGACAGGTCGACAACGGGCTCGCGCCCGATCGGCCCGAGAAGACGTGCCGCTTCTTCAAGTGCCTCTCTGCCCGGCGGACGGTTGGCTTTCTTGTCGCACGGACGCTGTGTGGTGAAGGCGCTGAGCACGGCGGCCTCGAGAGCTTCTTTGTGCTCGACACTGCGCACCAGGGCGCCCGATCCCGCCGGAGCGAGGCGGTGGGTCACGAGCACCGCTCCCGACGGTGCCACCACGTCGATCGTCGGAGAGCTCAAGCGGTGCGCGACGAGCAGGGTCGTGCCGGCCAGTCCCGGCGGCACCGAGTAGCGGTTGCCGCCAAAGGCGACGCTGGCATTGTCGGCGACGATCCGGCGGACCTCGGTCGTTGCCGGGAACGGTGCGGCCGGAAGGGCGAGCAGCGGTTCGGCGTCGGCCAGCTCAGCGACGGTGGTGCGTTCACCGCCCGGTCCTCTGCGTTCGCGCGCATCACCGGTGGTGGCGCAGAAGACGTCGAGGGAGCGCTGAGCCTCTTGTGGTGTGGTGGCCGTCATGGTGCGCCACCAACGACCCGAGGTGAAGCGCACGGAGGATTCCACTGCACCTTTGCGGTTGCCCCGCCGGGGTGGACAGGGCTCGACGACGGCCCGATAGTGCTTGGCCACCGGGGCGAAGGAGGGCTGGACGTCGCCCGTGCCCGGCACGATCACGGTCGCCAGGCGGTCGGTCCGCCACACCCGCGGCGTCCCGCCCAGGCGCCGGAGCACCTCGTCCATGGCCTCAATGAGATGGGGCTGGTCCATCTTCTCGGCGAGCACGCCGCGCACCTTGCCCGAGTGCGGGAGCGTGCCCAACAGCACGTAGGCCGTCGCTCCCCACGGGGCACCTCGCCGCTCGAACCAGTCCCACTGGATCTCCTCGCCCGGTGGGTGCTCGATCTCGATGGTGTCGCGGCCCTTGACCCCCGAACAGGCTTCGCAGTGCGGACGGAGGCCGGCCAAGCGCACTTGGCGGGCGAAGCTCGGGTAGCTCAGCGGATAGCCGAGCCGCGAGACCTCGTCATAGAGGGCCGAGGCCCAGACGTGCGGATCGTCGACGAACCGGGCCTCCACGTACTTGGTGAACGGCTCGAGCGGGTCCGGGGCCGTCTTGGCCCGGACGCCCGGAACGGTCGTCCCGTTGATGTAGCCCCGGACGGTCTTGCGGTCCCGACCGAGGTGCCGGGCGATCGCCGAGATCGTCCAGCCCCTGCTTCTGAGTGCATGTGCTTCCACGTCTTCCCCATGTGTGAGCATGCGGAGCGGGTCTCCCTTCGAGCTGGCTTGCTTGGTCGCTCGTCAGCATCGAAGGGGGCCCACCGCCGCGGGTGGATGGTTCAGCTCACCGGGCTCAAGGTGGGGAATTTCAGTGATCGAGGGTGGGGAGATTCAAAAATCGCGGGCAGTGTCCCGCTTTGACGGTGCAATAAGCAGTGGGGCATGCCTCCGAAGTGCCGCAGGGTGGCACCCGGTCCCGGCGTTTCGGGGCAGTCTGCCGTCGAGCTTTCGGCAGGGTGGCGGAGGGGGACCTGTTGGCGCTTGAAGGGTTGGGTCTTCGGCGCCCCCCAACCGCCTGCGAGTCGGCAGGCTGACTAGCCGGAGATCGTCCTCGACACGTGGGTCAGTCTCGAAGCGACTGACCGTCGACCGCTACCTCGGTGCGGTCGGGGTAGAAAGACAACATCCCTTTCACTTCGGCGGCCTGAGCTATCGGCGTCTCGTAGCTCCACGCGATGCCGTCGTGGATCTCTCCGTCGATGTCGAGAGACCAGTATGACGCCTCACCCTTGAACGGACAGTTGGTATGGAACGTCGTAGGCGTCAGGAGATCCATCTGAACGTCGTCTGGCGGCAGGTAGTAGCGAGGGGGCAGCCCAGTCTCGTCGAGCTTCATGGCCCGGTCGGTGGTGGCGAGCAACCGGCCGCCAAGTCGGACTTCCACATGAGAGGCGGTTGGGGCGATGTTGATCGTGTGGCCTGGCGTCATCAAGCGACAGACTACCGGTGGGTCCCTGCTCCTGGTGACGCCCACCACCGGCGTACTGGGCGACCCTGACCCATTCCTTCGGTCGGGATTCGGGGACACCCTCGACCAGCTGACGGGTCAGAAAATAAAAGGAATCAGCATCTTGGTCGAGCGCTTGTATACCGGATAGTCGTTGGGAAAGAGGCGCTCCATGGTGTGCTCCTCGACGGTTGCGCTATAGATGAAGTAAGCGCCCATCAAGACGACGGCGACGAGCCAATACCAGCTGACGGCTACCGCCGTCCCGATGGCGGCGAGGATGATTCCCGAATAGATGGGGTTGCGGATGTACCGGTACGGCCCGGTGGTGACCAACTCCGCGTCCACCCTCTCGGACATCGGGGTGCCCCAGTTCCGTCCCAGATAGACCCGTGCCCACACAGCCAGTCCCAACCCGGTCAAGAACAGGGCCATGCCGATGCCCTGGAGAATGGGGTTGCTCACAATGGCATGGTGACCTTTAAAGACTCCCGAGCGAAGGACCAAGATCACGATGACGAATATGGCGACCCTCAAGCCGACGAACTGTCCCATTCGTGATTGAGCGGCCCGCTTGGCAGTCAGCGCAGCTAGCAGCCATGCCAACCAGAAGACGACCCACAGGCTGTAGATGACGTATTCGATGACGTACATGGACGGATTGCTATGGTAACGGGGTCAATGTCAATGTGAGGTGACCTGGCTCCGAGGATGCACTGCATCGCAGCCCTTGTTTGCGTTCTGTGGAGAGGGCGACATCAGCCGGGACGGTGAGCGCGAGGCATCCGTCCGCAGATGCCCGCACCGGATACCGCTCGGCCTAAGAGCGCTCAATCGATTATCCCATGTGCCAGCTGGCACCCCAGCCCGGCGATAGGGGGCAGGTAGTTAGCGTTGACGACCCTTGTGGCCGATGGCTAATCCTCTGGTTCCATGAGCGCCAAGGCATCACTCACCGCCCGTGTCGCTCTCTGCCACGAACGTCGCGCTCCCGCTACGTCTTCGTTCTCGCCGGGCAGTCGGCCCTCTAACTCGATGAGGGCGCCCTGGGCGTCGATCAGAAGGTCGGCAAGGCGCTGCCGCTGATCCGTCATGGACCGATGGTATGCCTTCGTCCGTATGCCTCGTTGATGTCGGTGCTTCACCGTCTCAGTCGAGCCGACCGGTCCCACACCCGGCGCATCGGGGCAGTCGGAGACTCAATCGGGTCGGCTCCAATCCCAGGTCTTTCTTTGATCTGAGTCTCTCCACGTCTCGGGTTGTGAGTCGATGCTTCGCAACCAAGTTGAGGCGTCGGGTGCAACGGTGTCAGTTATCCATTCGTGAACGTGTGGTCGGTCTTCGGATGGCACGGCCCATACCGTGAGAACTGGCCCTGGCTGCATCGACCGAGGGGTCCAGTCGAGCCAGATCGCAGGCCTCACGCCTTTCTGCCAACCCTGGGGACGCCCGTTCCAGTAGATGCCTTCGACGCCAGGAAAGAGCATCGGGACCTCTGAGGGCTTGATCGGGTGCGACCAGCCTTTTGGGACTCCGCTCCGACGCGCCACACAGAACACGATTTCAGCCAAGGTTGGATTGGTCAAGCGGCAGAACCCTCCCACCTACCCGGCGGTATGTGATACCCCCCAAAGTTGAGCCGAACCCGCTCGGTATCGGCACGTATGCGCTCTTTGGACCGGCGGTCGGGGCCCTTCGGTCGCGGCAATTGGAGGTTGTTGGGTGACGGTGCTGGGTCGCGACTCGGGGGGCGGATAAATTGCTGGGTTGCGTGCTCAAGCGACTCTGGGAGGCGACCATGAAGACGAGGACGACGGTGTCGGGGCTCGGGCAGTCGGCGCCTGAGGTTGCGTAGCTCGTAGCTCTTGGCCGGTGAGCCGGCCGACGTCGACTGCTGTTCGGTACATCACGCGCCGCTGGTCGCGGCGCGTCTTCCGATCCGCGCCTCGTCGAAAGGCCCACCTTGCTCTCCGTCCACCGCCATAGCTCGACTCAGATCCGCGCCATCGTCGGTGGGGAGGTGGTGTCGTCCGTCGGTTCGTCGATGACGGTGTTGGCGCTGCCCTGGTTCGTCCTCGTGACGACTGGGTCGCCGACGAAGCTGGGGCTCGTTCTCGGCATCGGGAGTATCCCGTTCGTGACGCTCCCCGTGCCGGCGGGCTCGCTGATCGCCCGGATTGGCGCAAGGCAGACGATGGTGATCGCGGACGCGGCGCGACTCCCGCTGCTTGCCGCAATCCCTGCGCTCTACAGCGTCGACGCGCTGTCGTTCCCGCTGCTGGTGGCCCTGGTCGCCCTCACGAGCGTCTGCACGGCGGCACACATGCCCGCGCAGCGTCTGATCCTGGCCGAGGTGGTCGGCGACGAGGAGAGCGCCGTGGCTCGTGTGAACGCGTATCTCGATGGTGCCCAAACGACTGCGCCCCTCGTAGGGCCGGCCCTGGCAGGCGTTCTGATCGCTGTAGTCGGCGCGCAGAACGTGCTGTACGTCGATGCCGCGACCTTCGGAGTCGCCGCGATCGTGGTCGCCTTGTTCGTGCCACGGACGAGACCGACGGCCGCGGCCGAGGAGCGCGGGCTGCTCGCCGGCGTCAAGTACATCCGTCGAAGCAGGCTGTTCGTCATGCTGTGCGTCAGCACCTTGACGATGGAGATCTTCTTTACGCTGTTCATGACGACGCTGCCCGTGTTCGCGTATTCCGACTACGACCAGAACGCCCGGACGGCAGGTGTCTTCTACGCCGCGATGGGTGCGGGAGCGCTGCTCGGGATGCCCGTCGTCGCCGTGGTCGTGCGTCGGTTCGGGGCACTCGAGGTCGCCGCAGCAGGATTCGTGCTCGCGTCGATCCCAAAGCTGTTGCTCGGAATCCCTCTGCCTGCGGTAGCGGTCGCCACGGTGCTGGTCTTGCAGGGGTTCGTCGCACCCCTGACCGGCGCGCCGATCTTCACCGTCATCACGACGCGCACGCCCGCGGCGCTCCGCGCCAAGGTGCTTTCTGCCGCAGTCGGGCTGATGTTCCTGACGGGGCCGCTCGGCCCGATTGCCGCCGGTCCACTGATCAACGCGGTCGGGGCAAGAATGGTCTTGGCCATCGCCGCAGCCGGATACCTGGTTGGGACCGCGCCGTTCGCCATCTACGTCGCCCGAAACCGGAGCTTGGGCGATTCCGCGCTCGCGTCCGACGATGAACTTCCAGACGAATCGAGCACCGTGTAGCCGTCCGTGCAAGCGCCTGGTTGGCGGAGGGAACACGCAGCCGCACGGGGCGCGGTAATGCCGGATACCGGACGACCAGGGAGCGCTGATAACCGCCACCGAGCCGGCAGCGAGGATTGAGACGGCCGCTGAGTGATCCACCACTTCGGTGAAGGGGTTGGTCAGCGTGTGGGTGGGTGCCCAGGCCAGGTCTGACTCCAATAAACCGGCTGACGTCCTTTGGGACTGTCTTTAGTTCGATCCGTCGGCCTGGCCCGGTCACCCACTCGACACCTGCCGGTCGGACGGAGTGACCTCATAGGAGCCTGCCTACACAGGCCCGTCGCTGTCCTGTCCGTCGTCCCGCTGGTGCGGTGTCACCCCAAACCAACCAACCAACGAAGGGATGACAGTGACCACTCTGGCACGGAGCATCACCGGCGGCGTCGATACGCACCTCGACGTCCACGTAGCTGCGGCTTTGGACGAACGGGGGGCCCTCCTCGGCGTCGAGAGCTTCGCCACGACCGAGAGCGGCTACAAGAAGTTGCTGGGGTGGCTCGCCGACTTCGGCCCCGTCGAGCTGGTCGGTGTCGAAGGGACGGGTTCCTATGGAGCCGGGCTCACCCGCCATCTCCAGGCCGAACGAGTTCGTGTCGTCGAAGTGGACCGCCCCAACCGCCAGCGTCGCCGACGCAAGGGCAAGTCCGACCCCCAAGACGCCATCTCGGCCGCCCGTGCCGCACTCTCGGGCGACGCCTGTGGCGAGGCCAAGACGAGGGACGGAAACGTCGAATCCATGCGGGTTTTGCGGGTCGCTCGATCCTCGGCGCGCAAGGGACGGACCCAGGCGCTCAACCAGATGCGCAACCTGGTCTCGACCGCCCCCGAGCCCATAAGGGCCGAGCTCCGGGGCCTCAACGTCTTCCATCTCCTCGAGCGCGCCTCGGCCTATCGGCCCGGGGCGAAACGCGACATCGTCTCGCTGACCAAGTTCAGCCTGCGGATGCTGGCCCGGCGGGCCCTCATCCTCGAAGAGGAGATCACCGAGATCGACGCCATCCTCAAACCCTTGGTCAAGGAGACCGCGCCCGAACTTGTCGCAACTCTCGGCATCGGGAGCGACGCGGCGTCCGCACTTCTCGTCGCCGCCGGGGACAACCCTGAACGGCTGCACAACGAAGCGGCCTTCGCCCACCTCTGCGGCGCCTCACCACTCGACGCCAGCAGCGGCAAGAACGAGCGACACCGACTCAACCGCAGCGGCGATCGCCAGGCCAACTCGGCCCTCTGGCACATCGTGATCACCCGGATGGTCTACGACCCTCGCACCACCGAGTACATCAATCGGCGAAGGACGGAGGGCTTGACCAAGAAGGAGGCGGTGCGATGCCTCAAGCGCTACGTCGCCCGCGAGGTCTACAGCCTCTTACCTCACGAGAAATTGGGACTTGACAGCCCATAGGAGCATCGAACGGGGATAGCCGAGTTTCGACTGAGCCGACCTAGCTCGGACGACTTTCTGCAGAGGTGATCAACTTATTCAAGGTCGTCTCAGCGTCCACTAGACCTTGCGCCTGAATCGCACCAGTTATTGGAAGGTTGGTGGAATCGAGCACCCCAATCTGTGCGAGAAGTGACGCCTGGTCCCAATAGATGTGCTCGGAAGCAACCTTGTCGTCTTCGATGGCCATTACCACCACCACTGGGATCTCCACCTTACGACCGGTCGGGGTGATGCCCAGAAGCCAGAACGGCATCTCGACGGAGTGAGTGAATCGCATGATCAACTCGTCGACTACACGCTCGGTGCCAACGGTTCGAGATACCTGCTCAACCTCGGTGTCGTCTGGCCATGCCGGAATAAACGAGTCACGATAGAACGTGTGGAGCTGATCGGTGCTTCGACCGCCGGTGAGCACCGGCACATGGATGACGATCGGACGATCGACCATCGTCTTCATAGTGGCATCAGCGTCTTTGGCTTGGAACTCCAAAGCAACATGCTGATCGAACAACAGGCCAAGATCGGCCATCGATGGCCTCCCAACTCTGCGGTTGGCGACCGAGCCAACCGACCAATGGGATCCCACGGCTAGTGGAAACAGCGTCGAGCATAGAGTCGGATTGAGAGACACCGTCCCGGCAGCGAACTGGGACGAGGTAAGAGCTGTTCTCCAACGCCCGCTAAAGCTGATCGCTGCCGTCCGGTAATGAAAGAGCGGAACGCGTAAGTCAGACCGTGCGGATCAGACCCTTGACCTGTGCGATCGTCTCGGGCGTCAGCTCCATATCTGGGTGAGCAGCCGACGCGTGAGCTGCGACGTGCTGCATCAGCTCATCCTCCGTCTTCGTGGTCACCGCAAATGGACAGTCCGGACCAGCATCTGAGCAGTTGAGGGAGTACGGCATGGTCAGCTCCTTCAAGTTGTAGGTGGACGAAACTATGCCCACCGGCGCCATCCCGCAAGGGGCATTGCTAGGCAAATCCCATGTCGGCATCGACCACGGTGGCCAAGTATCCCCATGGTGCCGGAGAATCCCACCTACCCGGCGTACGGGATAGTTGATCCCGTTGTCTGGGGAGAGGGTGGGAGGTAGGCCAGGTCCTACGTGCGGCGGTGATGGAGATCGCCGGGGCGCCCGAGATGATGTGCTTGTACGTAGATAACGCTGACTTCTAGAGTCGAGATTGAACACGCTTGGGTGTCTCGTTCGCTGACGCCGCCAGCCAGGTCCCAATCGAGCCGACCATACGAAAGGCCCCGATCCTATGAATCCGAACAAGGCACTTTGGGAGCGGGGCGACTTCACTCGCATCGCACAAAGCATGCGTGACAGTGGAGAAGCGCTCGTCGGTGAGTTGGCGATCACTCCCAGCATGCAAGTCTTGGACCTGGGTTGCGGTGACGGCACCACCGCTCTGCCAGCGGGCAAGCTTGGCGCCGACGTGTTGGGCGTCGACATCGCGAGCAACCTCGTCGAAGCCGCGAAACGCCGGGCGAAGGCCGAGGGTCTCACCAACTGCCGGTTCCAAGAGGGTGACGCTTCGAACCTCGAAGACCTGAGCGACGACTCTTTTGACCTGACTCTCAGCATCTTCGGCGCCATGTTCGCACCCAAGCCGTTTGACGTCGCCAAGGAAATGGTCCGCGTGACGCGGCCCGGTGGCCGGATCGTCATGGGGAACTGGATCCCCAATGACCCAACTCTCGTTGCCCAGATCCTCAAGATCAGCGCCGCCTACTCGCCGCCTCCGCCCGAAGCGTTTGTCAGCCCTATGAGCTGGGGCATCGAGGACAACGTGATCGAACGATTCACGGCCGCTGGAGCAGCTCCGGAGAAGATCTCGTTCGTCCGGGACACATACCGCTTCAATTTCCCCGCTCACCGGCCGATCTTGTGGGCGAGTTCCGCGCTTACTACGGACCAACTATGAACGCGTTCGACGCGGCGGAGGCCAACGGCCGCACCACTGAACTCGCCGACGAGCTCGTCGCCCTCTTCAACGCGCAGAACGATAGCCCGAGCCCAGAGACCACCTCGATCCCGGCAACGTTTCTCCGCGTCACGGCGGCTCTCTGAAACAAGGGGTACACGGACGTGCGCATCCCGTGGGCGGGGAGGCCCTCGTCAGCAGGGACACGCTCGCCGACGCTGTTCCACAACGCCGTCAGCGGAGCGACGAGTCGACCCGAGTCGGCTAATTCGGAGAATAGTGACGGGTCCAGCCAAGACGGCTCGATGCGAATACTCATACGCCTGGGGGCGAGGTTTATCCGAACCGATTTTGGCCACGTCCCATCCTGCCCTCCATGGCTCAACGACTATCCCCGTTGTGCCGGTCGGGGGCGGGCGACTACCGCGAGCCCTGGCTGCCTAGACGCCGAGGCGAGTGAGAATCCCAGCGACCGGACGTGTGAGGACAACGGGTATCGCCAGTCGCACCACTCTGCGAAGCGGTGCTGGGCGAACCTGAGTGGTGACGACGACATCCGTAACCAGCGCGAGGGCACCCGCGATCACCAACGCCCGCTTGCTTGGCTCGTCGGGATAGGCGATTGCGGTCTGATCCACAGTGTCGAGACTACCGACCTGTCGATGATCGGACCGCGGGTGTGGTGACAACTCATGTCGTGTGGCGCTGGGCACCCCGTCCCGGCAGCGAACCGGGGCAGGGGTCTCAGTCGTCTGTCAGAAGGTATTTCGTCAGGTCATCAAGGCAACCGGGCAGTTGGCTCTCGGAAACGGTCCCGTAAAGATGCCAGGACGGATCATCTTCCGGGGAGTCCTTGCGAGCGGTCCTAGGTCGGCCGCTCCGCTCGTCCAGACAATAAGTTGAGCGATCTTCACCGAACCCTCACAGGTGACCGATGCCGAGCCCTGCTCCCGGCTCCGGCGGAACTCAACCTTGATTTTTGTGCTATTCCCAGATTGACCGCCGCTGCTCAACAAGAGAGGCAAATACGTCGAGATCCACCTGGACATCCTGTCCCACCGGAGGCCCGAAAGTGTGCCGCTGTCCCGGCGGATGGGGGCAGCCCTGATCGATGACTCGCCCGCGCGTTTTGGGGCACCCTTCGGACACCCACGCCATCGAGCACTCCCTCCGCAGAGTGGTATGCGGCGGGACCGTCGAACTGCTCGCGGCAGCAAGCATCCGGTCATCCAGGCCGAGAAAAACGACTCCGTGATCCGGCCTTCCGGGGCAGCCTCGCTTCGCGGGCGCCTCACCCTGGCCATCAAGTGCACCGATCGTCCCCTCCTGGAGGTCGATCATGGGCCCGGGCGTGCATCTATGGCGGGGCTGGAACTACCGTTGCGACTAGGAGGAAGGGGCGATGGTCGACGCCGAGCATGTGACGGTGCTGTTCACCGACATGGTCGGGTCCACCGCGCTCGGCGGCAGGCATGTCTCCGGCGGAGGCGGACGATCTGCGGCGGACGCACTTCTCGCTGCTACGCCAAGCGATAACGGCGGCCGGGGCCTCGGAGGTCAAGAACCTCGGGGACGGTCTCATGGTCGCTTCCCCCCTGGCGTCGGCCGGCCTGGAATGCGCGGTCTCCATGCAGCAGGCCATCGATGTCCACAACCGGACGGCGTCGGCTCCGGTGGGCCTGCGGGTCGGGGTGAGCTGCGGAGAGGTGACGCGCGAGGGTGATGATTACTTCGGAGATGCCGTGGTCGAGGCGGCGCGCCTCTGCGCTTCGGCTCGTTCCGGTCAGGTACTCGTCGCCGCGTTGGCGCGGGCGGCCGCCGGCCGCCGGAGTACCTACACCTTCCTCCCGATGGGACCCCTCGAGCTCAAAGGGCTGCCTGAGCCACTCGAGGTTTTCGATCTCGCCTGGACGCCCATCGAGGTCGGCCTGGGTGCGGGGGAGGTGCCGCTTCCCGTACGGCTGTCACATCGTCCCGCTGCAGGCGTCGTGGGTCGTGAAACAGAACTGGCGCTGCTCGGCTCCGCGATCAAGAAGGTGGCCGCTGGCGAGGGCAGCGAAGTGGTGCTCGTCTCGGGCGAGCCGGGTCAAGGCAAGACGACGCTCGTGGCCGAGGCGGCGCGCGACCGCACATGAGGACGGAATGGTCGTGTTGTGGGGCCGCTGCGACGAGGGGTCGGGTGCCCCGTACGCACCGTTTGCCGAGGCGCTGTCGCACTATGTGGCCCACGCGGACGAGCAGCTCCTGCGGGCCCACATCGAAGGCTATGGCGCGGAGCTCGCCCGCCTGGTCCCGACGCTCGCCCAACGCGTCGGCTCCTTGCCGGCGCCCGCGTCGGCCGACCCCGACACCGAGCGCTACCTGCTGCTCGCCGCTGTGGTGGCGCTGCTCGATGCGGCGAGCGCCGAGCGCGCTGTGATGGTGGTGCTCGACGACCTCCACTGGGCCGACAAGCCGACCCTCCAACTGCTGTGCCGTGTGGTGGGACATACCACCTCGACACGTCTCCTCGTCGCCGGTACCTACCGGGACACCGAGCTCTCCGTCGCCCATCCCCTCACCGAGGCGCTCGCTACCCTCCGGCGCGAGTCCGCGGTGGCGGTGATTCCCCTGAGCGGACTCGACGACACCGGGGTGATCTCCTTCGTGGAGTCGATGGCCGGCCACACCCTCGACGACGCCGGCATCGCGCTGGCACATTCGGTCTACCGAGAGACCGACGGCAACCCTTTCTTCGTCGCCGAGGTGCTCCGCCATCTGGTCGAGACCGGGACCATCGTGCAGGACGCCGAAGGGCACTGGGTTGCCGCGCAGCCGGGGGCGGAGATCGCGTTGCCCGACAGCGTGCGCCAGGTCGTCGGGGTCCGGGTCGGACGTCTGGGCGTCCTGGCCACCAAGGCCCTCTCGGCCGCTGCGGTGATCGGACGCGAGTTCGACCTGGACCTCACCGCGGCGGTCGCCGAGGTCGAAGAGGACATGCTGATGGAGTTGCTCGAGCAGGCGCATGCCGCCACCCTGGTACGCGAGGTCCCAGGTGCGCCCGGCCGCTACACATTCAGCCATGCTCTCGTCCAGCACACGATCTACCAGGACCTCGGGGCCACGCGCCGAGCGCGCCTCCACCGCCAGGTGGCCGAGGAGATCGAGCGCCTGGTCGGGAACGCACCGGGTGGGCGCGCCGGCGAGTTGGCGCGCCACTACCTCCTCGCCTCGCGGCCCGCCGAGGCAGACAAGGCGCTGACCTACGCACGCCTCGCCGGTGAGGCTGCGCTCGAGGCCCTCGCACCCGACGAGGCCTTGCGCTGGTTCACCCAAGCCCTCGAGCTGGCCAGCGAAACCACGGAGTCGGCTGCTCGCATCGACCTGCTCATAGGCCTCGGCACGGCGCAACGCCAAGTGGGGGATCTGGAATTCCGCACCACGCTGTTAGAGGCGGCACGCCTCTCCCAGGAAGAGGGCGACACTGGTCGCCTCGTCATGGCCGCCCTGGCCAACTACCGCGGGATGACGAGCGTCAGCGGGGACGTTGACACCGAGCGCGTGGAGGTGCTGCAAGCGGCACTCGGGGCCGTGGGCGACGCCGAGAGTTCCGAGCGGGCTCGCCTCTTGGCCCGGCTGTGCTCAGAGTTCGCGTATCAGCCGCTCGAGGAGCGACTGGCGTTGGCGCAAGAGGCCAAGACGACGGCCCGGAACCTCGGCGACCCCGGCACCCTCGTCGCGGTGACCGCCGACTGCAGCCTGCCGCTACGGGTCCCCTCCACGCTTGGCGGCCAGTTGGCCGACATACGTGAGGCGATGGAGATCGCCGAGCAGATCGGTGATCCGTTCGGCGCCTTCTGGGCGTCCGTGTGGACGTACGTCGACGCCACCATCGCGGGTGACTTCGAGCTGGCCGAACGTGCCGAGGACGTGGTGCGCGCTATCAGCGGCCGGCTCCAAGAACCCACCATGGTCTGGGCGCAGACGACCCAGGAGGCCTCGCTGGCTCTGCGGCGAGGCGAGTCCGACCGGGGGGAGGAACTCGCGACGAAGGCGTTGGAAATCGGCACGGCGAGCGGGGAGCCCGACGCCTTCACCTGGTACGGCACCCAGCTAATGGTCATCCGGGACCAGCAGGGCCGCCTGGCTGAGCTGGTGGACCTGATCGCGGATGTGGCCGAGCAGACCCCCGGCATGCCGGTGTACCGAGCGGTTCTCGCCTGGGCGCATCACGAGACGGGCGACGAAGCAACAGCCCGAGTGCTCTTCGACGAGGCAGCGGTCGGCGGGTTCGACCTACCCCAAGACAGCTCGTGGTTGGACGCCGGCATCTGCTACGCCAGCATCGCGGCCCAGCTCCACTTGCGCGAGCACTGCGAGGAACTCTTCGCTCTCATGACGCCGTACCACGGCCAGGTGACCTTCAATGGCATCACATCACGCGAACCGGTGGCCATGTACCTCGGCGGCATGGCCGGCGTGCTCGGACGCTACGACGAAGCTGAGCGCTACTTCGAAGAAGCAGACGACCTCAACAAGCGCGGCGCCATGCGCTATGCCGAGGCGCAGACCAACCTGTGGTGGGGACGAGCGTTGCTGGCGCGGGGCGGCTCAGGCGATCTCGAGCAGGCCCGAGATCTCTTCGACACAGCCCGTATGATCGCCGTCGATCATGGCTATTCCTTGGTCGAGCGTCGGACCGCCGACGAACTATCGAACCTGACCTAATCCCCTGCCCCTAATCACTCCACCAGGGTGCCCAGATCGGGCCGGAGTACGGGCCGAGGGGTGTACTGCCCGAACCGCCCGATCAGGACACCGTGTGATCGGCAAGAAGTGCGCCTCAGGCCGATGCGTTTGGGGACGCGGTAGCTACCCGACGAGCCGCCACCCGCCGCCTCGTCCGGGTATTCTGGTAGTGGCCGCTGGCCGCAGAATGGCCACAGGGTCTCTACAGGAGGTGTCGACGATGACGCTGACCAACAAGGCCGTGGTACCGCTCGGAAACGCGGACCGATTCTTCATCGGGGGCGAGTGGGTCAAGCCGTCGTCCGAGGCCAAGATCGATGTCATCGACTCGGGAACCGAGAAGATTTTCTTCCGCGTGCCGGAGGCGAAGGATGGCGACATGTCGCGGGCCGTGGCCGCCGCCCGCGAGGCCTTCGACCGGGGTCCGTGGCCCCGCATGAGCCACGTCGAGCGGGCCGGGTACCTGCGAGCGCTGGGGGCCGGTCTGCAGGAACGGGTGGGGGATGTCGGGCAGATATGGCCCCGGGAGTCCGGTGTTGTGCACGCCTTCGCCGAAGTGCTCGCGGCCGCCTGGGCGAGCGCATTCGGCTACTACGCCGGGCTGGCCGACACCTTTCCGTTCGAGGAGCAGGTGACCCCGTGGATGGGCGAGTTTGGATTGATCGTGCAGGAACCCGTCGGCGTGGTGGGGGCAATCATCCCCTGGAACGGTCCGCTGGTGATGATCACCTACAAGGTCGCCCCCGCCCTGCTCGCCGGGTGCACGGTCGTGCTCAAATGCTCCCCCGAGGCGCCCGGTGAGGCCTACGTACTGGCGGAGATCGCCCAGGCGATCGGATTGCCGGCCGGGGTGTTGAACGTGGTCACCGCCGATCGTGAGGTGTCGGAGCTGCTGGTCAGGGATCCCCGGGTCGACAAGATCACGTTCACGGGGTCGACGGCGGCAGGACGGCGGATCGCGGCGATCTGTGGTGACCGCATCGCCCGCTGCACCCTGGAGTTGGGGGGAAAGTCGGCGGCCGTGATCCTCGACGACATCGATATCGCCACCGCGGCCGACTCCCTCGCCGCCAACGAGTGCTTCGTGTCGGGGCAGGTCTGCTCTTCCCTCACCCGGATCGTCGTCACCCGGAACCGGCACGACGAATTCGTCGACGCCCTGACCCAGTCCTTCGCCCAGGTCCAGGTGGGGGACCCGTTCGATCCCCAGACTCAGATGGGCCCGCTGGCGTCTCGGCGCCAGCGGGACCGGGTCGAGGGCTACATCGCAAAAGGCCTCGCCGAGGGGGCGACCCTCGCCGCCGGCGGCGGTCGCCCGAAGCACCTGGACCGTGGCTGGTACATCGAGCCGACGGTGTTCGGGAACGTCGACAACTCCTCCACCATCGCTCAGGAGGAGATATTCGGCCCGGTCCTCAGCGTCATCCCCGCCGACGACGAGCAGGACGCCATCGCCATCGCCAACGACACGATCTACGGATTGAACGCCTCGGTGTTCACCAACGATGTGGACCGGGCCCGCGACGTAGCCCGGCAACTGCGCTCGGGCACGGTCGGCCACAACGCATTCCGTACTGATTTCACTATGGCGTTCGGTGGCTTCAAGCAGTCGGGGATAGGACGCGAGGGGGAACCGAAGGGCTGCTTCCGTTCCTCGAGACCAAGTCGGTGATCCTCGAGGGCCGTCCGGCGGGCTACAAAACCGAAAGCTAGAGTCGCCGCCCCTTGCGCATTTTCCAAGCAACGACGAGGCACCAGGCACCCGGATCGGGTCTCGAAGAGGTGGTGTGGGGGGTGACGGTGGTGAGCTGATATCGGCGACCCGTGCGTACGGGTGCCCCACTCGTGCCGTACGGGGGCAGGGGCGGAACACGGCAACGAGCAGAGGTCAAGGGCGGCCGGAGGCCGGCGGAGCGGACCCTTGAGGGCTGCGTCCCAACCCATCCGAGACACTTCAAAATGGAGCAGGCCGGCCGTCCAACGGCCGGCCTACATGCGCCTTTGAATCGCCTTTATCGAACCCCACAATGCGAACGGGATTGACATCCGTGAAGATCGAAGGCCCTACCGCCCGGCCGAGGCGGCGGCGAAGCCGCCGCCCGAGGGGAAGGGCGGCTTGAAGCAGTACAGAAGGACACGGACATGGGGGGTCTGATCAGGGGAAATGACTGACTCGGTTTGAGTTCGGTGTTGCTCGCACTGTCGCTCTGTTCATCGCTGCTACTCGCTGTGTCTTCTGCACTTAGGTCTCCCAGTCTCTGATTCGTCGACCAGCTCTCAACTCTCAGCGCTCCTCGACGCATTTCGACTCTCCGTGGCTTCGTGATGGCGTGTCGTCTCCTCCGCTGGTCGTTGGTCTTCTCCGGAGTGACGTCGTTGGGATCGAATTTTCGCAGGCCTCTGAGCTGGATGTTGTTCGGTTTTGCATTTTCTAGCGGCTCTTACAGGTAGGGAAGGAATTTCCTTCCGAACTCGGAGGAACCGCTATGGATGCATCGATGCCGGAGTCGGAAGCTAAACCCAGCGTCACGGAACCGCTTCTCGTGACCGCCGAACAGGCCGCGACCTCGCTCTCCATCTGCCGCACCAAGGTCTACGAATTGCTGCGCAACGGCGAGCTCGAGTCCGTGCGGATTGGCACGAGTCGCCGTATCCCAGCCGCCGCGTTGGCGGAGTACGTCGAGCGACTGCGAGCTGGACAAACGGTACCGACGGATGCGTGGCCGCTGCATCAGACCATTCTCCGGCCGGGGCGGAGCGACTGAGACAGCGAACTGGGAGACTTGGACATGGCCACGGGACGCCGAGGTAAGGGAGAGGGTTCGATCTACCGGCGGCGGGACGGCCAGTGGGTCGGAAGTGCGGACCTCGGACTCCAAAATGGCAGACGTCGTCGAAAGGCCGTCTACGGCAAGACCCAGAAGGAAGTTCGAGACAAGTTGCGCGCGCTGCAACGAACGGTCGACGCTGGGTCGCTCCCCGCCCCAGCAAACCTGACCGTCGCCCGCTACCTCGAGGACTGGCTGACTCGCTTCCTCCCGGGCACCGTGAGCCCGCGCACTGAGGTCATCTACCGCAACGCCATCAATCGGTACGTGGTCCCGACCCTCGGCTCCGTGAAGCTCCATCAGCTCTCCCCCGCCCACGTGAGCGAAATGCTTCTGACTCTGGAAGCGCAGGGCTATGCACCGGAGACTCGTCGGATCGCCCGGGCCGTTCTGCGTCGGGCACTCCGCCGGGCGGAACAGGAAGGAATCCTGTCCCGCAACGTGGCGGCCATCGCCGACGGCGTGAAGATTCCACGGCGTGAGGGCAGGACGCTCACGCCTGAGCAAGCGCAAGCCTTTTTAAGAGAAGTGAAAGGCGACCGACTCGAGGCCGCCTATGTGGCAGCTCTGGCCCTGGGGCTGCGCAGAGGCGAGTTGCTCGGGATCTCCTGGGACGACTTGCAGCTCGACGGCCCCATGCCGCTCGTCCGGATCCGACGCCAGTTGCTGCGCCACAGCGGGCAAGGCGTCCTCCTAGCCGACCTCAAGACCGCTGGCAGCCCTCGCACTTTGCACTTGTCCCAGCCCCTTGTCGACCTCCTGCGGGCCCACCAGGCCCGTCAGCACGCCGAGGAACAAGCAGCTCGCGTCTGGCGCAACTCCGCCAACTTGGTGTTCACCTCCACCATCGGCACGCCGCTCCGATCCCGAGGCCTTCGGCCGCACCGTGCCGAGAATCTGCAAGCGGGCCGGCCTGGGGCACTGGAGCATTCATGAGCTGCGCCACTCGTGCGCCTCGCTCCTCCTTGCCATGGGCGTCCCACTCGAGGTCGTCTCCGACACGCTCGGGCACGCCTCCATCCGAGTGACGATGGATGTCTACGGCCACCTGTTGGCGCCATCACGGATGCATGCGGCAGAGGCGATGCGCCGCGCCCTGTGGATCGACGAGTTGCCCGACTTCGACCCATTGGCTACAGAACTGGCTACAAACGTGGCCAGCCTTGACGTCAACGACGGTCTGAACTGGGATTCAGTGGGCCGCCCGGGTCTCGATCCCGGCACCTTGGGATTAAAAGTGGGAGCCCTCTCGTCTAAAGCGACCTGATGCGTCTATCGCTCCTAGTGGAGTCGATTGGTCAGTCCGTGGACACTGCCCGAGAACGCCCATTTCCACCCAATTCAGTAGCAACTCAGTAGCAAACCGCCGCATTTCGGCCGCATGGGATTCTCAATCCCGATACCGCAGACAAGACCCTCAGTAGCAATTCAAGTAACAAAAGAACGGGCCGGATTCACGTCAGGGACGATGTCAGAGCGAGACACCCGCTTCGCGGTCTCGGGAAATGCATCGACGTGGCGCGGCGTCCGACACCACACATCCGGAGAATGGATACCGATCAGCTCATGGGTACTCAAGGGTTGCGGCGTGCTAGCTAGTGAGGCCACGGGCCGTCGAGGACGCCCAACTGAATGAACAGGCCGAGCTTGTCGGCACCGATCCATTCTCGGACGACCTTGTCATCCTCGAAATGCATGATGCTGACCACCCGATCCTCCACGGCGACTTGTGTAGCGCGCCAGGGTCGTTCTCACCCGAGACCCAGTGGTAGCAGCTGTGGACCTGTCCGTACCTGGACGGCTAGCCGGACGGACTCACGAAGATCTGATCTAACTGTTGAAAGCGACGTTGCCGGTTCCACTGATGGCTCCAGCGCCCGCGATGGGTCCAGCACTGTCGCTCTGGTTGCACGCTCCTTTGTTCTTTCCGGTCTTGTAACGCGGGCCGATCCCCACAAACTGCTCTGTGACGTTCAAGGTGCCCGAAATGCCGGCGTACGCTCCTTTCCCGTTCGAAAGGGTGACGGGGCCTGACGCAGAGAATGCGAAGGAGCAGGTCGACACGTCATTGAGGGTGGGCGGCTCTGAGCTGGCGTTCTGATCAAGGCCAGTGGCGTCAGCCTCGAAAGAGCCCTTCTTGAATACGATCCGCTCGTAGCTACCGTTCGGATCGACCTTGCCGTTCTTGTCGATGCTGGTGCCGACTCCAGAATCAGCGATGGCACCGACCATGACGATTTTGCTGGTGGCTCCGGTCAGGTTGGCATCCGCCCAGAGCGCAACCTTGCCTCCACTTGGTGAGCTCGCACCGGCCAGTGTCGGAGCCGCGATTGCACTGATGCCGACGGCTGCAATGGCGCTTGCTCCAGTCGTCAACGCTACGAGTATTTTCCGCATTGTCTTTTCCTTCTCTCTTGAAATGGACGTCGATTCAAACCGCTACCTCGATTTCGCCGGTCACCTTCGAGCCGCTGGATGTCGCGAGAATCGCGACGCTGGTAAGAAGGAACCACAGAGCGACGGCAGGGAATCCGATCATCGGAAGGGCAAACGATGCGACAGCGAGCACCAAGCCGACATAGGCGAGCCAACTCGGGAGTGCTTTGCTCTGCAAGATGGCGAAGCTGGTGGCACCCAGAAGTAGAGCCGTCGCGCCGCCAGCGAAGTTAGTCACATCCATGGAGAAAATGTTCAGGGTCTGCAGCACGGTCGGCGAGGCGTGGTGAGCGACATCGGCCATGGCATAGGCCGCTCCGGCGCTGAAGATCCCTCCGACTAGGAAGAGGATCCCTCCCGCAAATCCCAGATTGGCTAGCCGTCGACCCGGCAGAGCCGGAGCAACGACTTCACGCAAGTACCAGAGGAACGATCCTGCGATCAGCACTGCCAGCGAGGTCAGGTACGCATTGAGGTAAAGACCCCCCTTGTTGGCGTGGACGAACTTTGCCACCTGTGCTGGACCAGTGGTCGCGTCCGGCGTGTTCGGCGTGGTGAAAATCGTCACCAGCAGCACGACGACGACGGCCAGCCCGCCAAGGCCCACCCAACGTCGTTGGTGATTATTCATGTCTGCTCCTCCTTATTGTGTTGGGCGGCTTCGGCGGCACGGCGAACAACTAGCCATGAGGACGAACCGCCACGTGGTCACTGCTCGTTACTCACTCGATCGACATCCAATTTCGTCATTTCAGCGCCTCTTAGCGGTGAGTTTGCTGGGCGACATTTCGATGGTAAGAATCGCTACCTGAGGGGATCTCAGTGGTCGCTACTGAATTTCCACCCCGCTTCGCGGAGTGGGATCCTCGCGACCAAAAGCGTCACTGGTTGGCAAAAGGAAATGAACCTTCGCCCGGACAGAGGCGCGCCCAGCATCGGATTCATGCGATGTCACCCGTTCGGGTGATATCAACGCCTTCCGAGTCCGAGGGGCCGAACGGGGGTCCGGCGGCAAGTTTTTGTCGCCCGATCTCGATGAGCGTTGAGACGCCCGCCGGATCTATCCCAAGGCAGTCGCCGATCAGGTCATCGTCAGCTCCCAAGTCCTGCAATCGCAAGCCGATGCGATAAGCCCTTGGGAGGCCACTGAGATCGAGAAGTGGCTCCACCTCCCCAGGGTGCTGGAGCACTGCCCAGAAGTTCTCAGTACGGACTACTGAATTCTGCGTTCAGATCGGCCAAACTACGCAGCATGGACGGGTGGCCTCTGGTGGGGCGGGCCGAGGAGCAGCGCTTCATCTCCGACGTCATCACGGACCCGGATCGATCTGGAGTCCTCCTCGCCGGGCGGGCGGGAGTCGGAAAAACGCGCTTGATTCGTGAGGTCCTGAATGGGACGGCAGCCCACCACGTCGAATGGGTAACGGCCTCCGAATCTGTGCGGCCGCTTCCCTTCGGGGCGTTCGCTCACCTTCTGCCGAGCAATCTGCACGACGTCGAGCACGTAGACCTGTTGGGTGTTCTGGGCCATGGTCTGCAGCGCCGAGCCGAGGGTCGGCCGGTCGTCTTGGCAGTGGACGATGTGCACCTGCTTGATGGGCTGTCGGCCGGTTTCGTCGACTATGTAGTTGTCAGGAGATTAGCGACAGTCCTTCTGACACTTCGCAGCGGATCCGCTCTGCCCGATGCACTCGAAGACTTGTGTCGGAGCGGTGACATTCCGCGATTGGAACTCCAAGCACTTTCGAGGTCAGAGTTCGACGAGATGCTCGAGCGCGCCCTCGACGGCATCGTGGAGGACGTCTCCTTGGAGCGAATGTGGGATGCGACCCGCGGCAACGTCCTCTTTGCTCGGGAGCTGCTTGCCGACATTGTGGAAGCGGGCGAGCTCCGACAAATCCGCGGAGTGTGGCGTTGGACCGGCGGTGTTGGTCCGGCTCCGCGCCTCCAAGGGGCTATTGCCGGACGCCTTGCTGGCCTGGCAGATACCGGGCGCGGATTCTTGGAGTTGCTCTCCGTTGGGGAACCACTCGCGCTCAGGGTGGCTGAACAGATGACAAGCGCTGGGGCCCTCATCGACCTCGAACGGCGAGGGCTGATTGCCGTCGTCGACGAGGACGTTCCGAGCGTTCGTTTTACTCATCCTCTGTTCGGAGAGATTCTCCGAGCTGAGATGCCCGCCCTCCTCCGTCGACAAATCAATCGGCAGCTTGCCCACGTCTTGCGATTGGAAGGCGGCCGCACGCCAGCACATCTCCTCAAGCTGGCGGTGTTGTGGCAAGGGTCGGGTGAAATGGTGGATCCCGTCTTGCTCGCCGAATCGGCACACGTTGCCAACCAATTGGCGGACCACACCATGGCCGAAAAGCTTGCCGTGGCATCGCTCGAACAGAGAAGGTCGTTCTTGGCCCAGCTCGAGCTTGGATGGGCACTTCTGCACCAGGAGCGCCTCGAAGAGGCAGCTGAACTTTTGACCCCCCTCGTCGGAAACGAGCCCGACGACGGCGCTCGGGAGCGTTTGGCTGATGGCTTGTCGCTCACTGTCGGGACCGGTTTGGGTCGAGTTGAGGACGCTTCGGCTCTCATGGCTGACATCGAATGCTCCGCCGTCAGTCCGACTACACGGCTGCTGATCCAGTGTCATAGGGCCCACCTCCATGCCTTCTTCAGTCAGTATTCCAAAGCGATCGAGTTGGGTATGAATGCCATGCAAGCCGTCGATGATGATCGAATCTTCGTCCGATCCTTGACGTCTGTCGCTTCGAGTCTGGTCATGATCGGAAGGATCGACGATGCACTCTCCCTTACGGAGGCTGGCCTGGAGTGCGCTTTGCGGGTGCGAGAGGAGCTCCCTCGCGCACCAAGCTGGGCCGCCAGCAGCCGCTGCACAGCCCTGGCCTTCGCCGGCCGGCCGCGCGAGGCATTAGAACTTCTCGATTTTGCCTTTTCGCTCTCGAGGCTTCCCCCCGAACAGCGGCCACTCGCCAATGGCTACCGAGCTCGATTTCTGCTTTTGGAGGGCAAGGCCGCCAGTGCGGCCCGGACTCTGAACGAAGCGGCGCTTCGTCTGAGAACAGATCCGGGCTACGGGTCGTGGTGTTTGGCCTTGCTCGCTGAAGCAGAGGCGTTGTTGGGACATCCGTCCACTGCGGAGGAAGCCCGCAGGGAAGCGCTGTCTCTGGACGGAAATGACCGCCTCAGCGTCTTCGTCGATCAGCGACGGGCGTTGGCCTGGGTCGATGCCCAAGCAGGACGCCTGAGTGAGGCGATCGAAGAACTGTGGGCAGCGGCGGACATGGCTTTCGAGCGGAACGAGCGCTCCTTTGAATTGATCATCCTCGACGATCTCATGCGCTTGGGAGAAGGCAATGCCGCGGTACGCGCACTGGACGCCTCAACAGTTGTCGACGGACCATTGGGAAAGGCCGTCGGCCTCCAGGCTCAGGCGGTGATCTCTGGACGCGGAGTGGAGTTCGAGGCGGCCGCTACATCATTCGCCCAGATGGACTCTTCGCTCATCGCGTCTGAGATCTGGGCGGCAGCTTCGGCGGCGTATCGAAGCGAAGGGCTGCAGGCTCGATCCACCAAGGCCGCCAAGAAGTCTCACGAAATGGCGAACCTTTGCGAAGGGGCCAAGGTACGGCCAATGTCCTGGCCGGACCAGGTGGAACCCCTAAGCCGTCGGCAGCGCGAAGTTGCACTTTTGGCGGCGCAGGGGGCGAGCAACGTACAGATTGCCGACACACTCTCGCTATCCGTGAGAACGGTTGAGAGCCATCTCTACGCGACATTCGCCAAGCTCGGAGTCACCGCCCGCGACGAGCTGACTACCGCCTTGTCGGCATCTCCCGATTAGCTCATTCAGATCGGCACTCTTGTCGGTGCCGTTTGCCCCCGGATGGGCCAAAGACCCCGACCGCCCGGCCGAGGCGGCGGCGCAGCCGCCGTCCGACGGGAAGGGCGGCTTGAAGCAGTACAGAAGAACGCGGACACGGGGCATCTGGTCAGGGGAAATGCCTCACTCTGGTTTGTGATCGCTATTGCTCGCTGTGTCGTTTTGCTTCTCATTGCTGTGCCTCGTCCTCTCTTCTTCCTGAGCGCTTTGGGACCTCGGTTGTCTTATTCGGAGGAGCTGGATCTCCGCACGACGACTCATGACGTGACCCCACTCAAGAGCGGACTATGCGCAATCTTCTGACCTCGATGATGTTCGGTTTGGCGTTTTCCAGCGGCTCTTACAGATAGGGAAGGAAATTCCTTCTGGCAAGGAGGCTGGGCATGGATAGAGTGATTGACAACCCTGGGGAGGCATCCGGAGATCGCCTCGTCTTGAGCGTGGCCGAAGTGGCTGAGGCGCTTGGGATCTCGCGAGCCTTCGCCTATGAGTTGGTTGCTCGAGGAGAGATCCCGGTTATCCGACTGGGTCGCCGGCGTCTGGTTCCGAGGTGCGCCCTGCTCGACTTGGTGGGTCGACAGGCTGAGACACCACGGGCAACGACACCCGCCGATCGACTCACTTGAGCACTCTCCCTCGGCGAATTTCCGGAACCGCATGACATCGACGTCCACAAGAAGGTTCACAAGAACGTCCACACCCCAGGTCAAAGCATCGCGAGCTCGTGAGCCATTCCAGCTCGACCAACGAGCACCAGAGCAGTCAAGGTCGGCGAAGCCGAGGCGCTCGACGTGTCGGGCGCCGGACCTTGACGGCTCGGAAATATCCCGATGGACACACTGGAATTGGCCGGCCTGGGAATGTCAACTTGATTTGGCCCCACCGTGATCATCTGATTTGGCCCCACCCAAAAGCCCAGGTGGGCTGAGGAAGCTCAGATCAGACCTCTCGGGCCTGGAGCCGCATGGGGCAGTTGAGCGCTCCGCGTATGTCGGGGCGTGCCACAACCACCCGGTCAGAGCGTCTTTCGATTTCGGATCCAGCTCAATGACGTCGACCCGGTGATCTGGCGTCGGCTGCTGGTGCCTGGCTCGGTGCGGATGGCCAAGCTGGCCGACATCCTGATTGCCGGCATGGGGTGGACCAACTCCCACCTTCATGCGTTCCGGGTCGGCGAGAAGCGTTATGGCATGAACTTCGACGAGTATCCAGAGGGCGAGATCGACGAGAAGTCCGTCACTGTGCTGCAGAGCCTGCGTGACGAACGACGGTTCACGTTCGACTACGACTTCGGTGACTCCTGGGAGGCACGATGTGGTCATCGAGGAGTTGATGTGGTCGTTCTTCGGATTGAAGTACGCCGTGTGCATCGATGGGGCCAATGCCTGTCCACCTGAAGACGTCGGTGGCGTCTATGGCTATGCCAACTTCCTCGAGGCCATCAACGACCCCGAGCACGAGGAGTTCGACGACTACACCGCCTGGATCGATGGCCCCTTCGATCCCGCCGAATTCAACCTCGGGGAGGTCAACGCTGTGCTGCAAAAGGTGCGCTGATCACTTGCCCCGCCCCGGGCGAGCTCGTGAGGCGCGCAACCTGAAGCTCTCCGTGCCGGTCTCGATGATGTGGGCCCGGAACGTCATCCGGTCGACGACGGCAGCCACCAGGGCGGGTCGGTGATGACCTGGCCCCACTCGCTGAAGGGAAGATTCGAAGCCACGGCCAAGGAGGACAAGGACCTCGCCTTCGGTCTGGAAGAACAGCTCGCCGCGTACGTCGAGTTGGACATAACCCACCCAAGCAGCAAGATGTGCGTTGATGGCCAGCGGAGGCGCGAACCTTCGAGATCACCCGCATGGCCCGCCTCTTGGAGGTATCGACCGCCGGCTGTTACCGCTGGCGGGCCGCCCAGGATCGCCCGCCGCTGCCGAGTGAGGTACGACGGGCTGATCTCGACGCCAAGATCGTGAGCTTCCACAAAAGCTCGAGCGGCACCTACGGTGCGCCTCGGATCACCTTGGACCTCCACGAGGCCGGGGAACGGGTCAGCGCCAACACCGTGGCGGCCCGCATGGCCAGTCTCGGGATCGTGGGCGTCAGCTCACGGCTCTTCAAGGTCACCACCAATCCCGATCCCTCTGCCACGTACCCGCCGGACCTGGTGAACCGGGAGTTCGCCCCTCGAGGGCATCGACCAGGTGTGGACGTCAGACATCACGTATCTCGGCGTCGGTGAGGGTGAGGCCTACCTGTGTGCCATCCGCGACGAAGGATCGTCTCGGGTGCTCGGATTCTCTGGTGCTGACCACATGCGGACCGAGATCGTCCTCGACGCATTGGCCCAATCGACCGCGGCCCGGTTCGGACGAGTCAAAGGGCCGGTGTTCCACACGGACCGAGGCAGCCAATTTTCAGATGGCGAGGTCGTGGACTTCTGCCAGAACGTCGGACTGGTCCGCTCCATGGGAGCGACGGGCAGTTGCTTCGACCACGCCAGTGCCGAGATGCTTCTGGTCGATCTTCGGACACGAGTCCTTCTACCGGCACACCTTCGCCACCATCGACGAGCTCCGGGCAGGGATCACCCGATACATCAACTTCTACACCCACCCGCGTCGTTGCGCCAAGGCTGGCAATCTCAGTCCCGTCCGCTACGAGTTGACGTTGGCCAATAGCGAGCAACAAGCCGCATAAACCGTGTCCACTATTTCTGGGCGAGACCTCACCCTCGGCGAATTTCCGCGAACCGCATGACATCGACGTCCACAACAAGGTTCACAAGAACGTCCACACCCCAGGTCAGAGCATCGCTAGCTCGTGAGCCATCTCCAGCTCGACCAACGAGCACCAGAGCAGTCATGGTCGGCGAAGCCGAGGCGCTCGACGTGTCGGGCGCCGGACCTTGACGGCTCGGACAATATCCCGATGGACACACTGGAATTAGCCGGCCCCCCCGGGCCGGCCTGGGAGCGCCTCTTCCTTCTTTCGCCAGACTGCCGGCTGCTCCTGGGAAACCCTGGGCAGATCGACGGGGAGCTTCAGCACTGCCAGTGCAAATGTGTGAAGCATTTTTCGGGGGTCCTGCGTAGCGCTCTCCGTCCAGCATGCGAAACGCTTCCGAAGGTTAGGCGTCGTCCTGAACTGCAGCAGCGATTACAGGGGGGCCCTCTCGTGATCCGAGCACCGTTGGCCGAGGCTTATGCCCGAGCTCGAGTCCTACTGCGTCCGACCAACCAGAGCACCGCCGCGATGACGATCACCCAGAGAACCGGATGAACGAGAATGCCGAGCAGCGCAGCGATAACGATAATGATGATTGCAATTACAATGTCAAAAAGCACAAAGAAACCGTTGCCGTTCGACCCATTGTCTAAACGTCAGTTCACCACAACGCGTTCTCCAGGTCACGGCTAGGCGCGCCTCGCTCGACGCACAATCCCAAACGCGTATATCCCCAACCGCCAGCTTGGTAGCCAGGCCCGATGGACATCCCTCCCAGCAGCCTGCGTGGGCACCCCGAAAAAGGACATTGACCCTGACGGGCCGGAAGCGAACATGGTGAGCCGTCGCCGCACTTTGCCTGGAAGGGGCACCCCAAGGCATCAGTTCTGAGCCCGAGGGGTAGTACTCCGTCATGACGAAGATCTCCCCGCAGAGCGCCTCTAAAGAGTCCGTGTCACCGGCCCCGGGTCCGGACGAGGCGGTGCCAGCCTCGGATCCCGGCCAGGTGGGCGAGGCTTTACAGAACGCATCTCCCGGAGACGACCTGGCGACGGCCGCCGAAGAGGGGTCGATTTCCGCTGGCGAAGCGGGCCGTGCGGCGGACGCCGGCGACTCGTCGACGAGCCAATCAATTACGGAAGTGATCATCGGGGAGATCCCGGACGTCAACGATATTTCGGTCATGCGATGGACCGCACGCTGCAGCGATCCCGAGCACGACCTGCTCGGATACTTCGACTCGGAGCAGGAGGCGCTGCGCGCCAAGGAAGAGCACCTGACAGCACAGCACTGACGCGTCGCAGCACACGCGTCCTTATCGTCCGCCTCCCCGCTACGGGTGGAGGACGATCTTGATTGCCCCGTCGTCCTTCTTCTGGAAGATCTCATAGGCGTGCGGCGCGTCGACCAACGGAAGGTTGTGCGTCGCGAATGCGTCGACTTCCAGAGGGTCTTCGTCCACGAGCAGCGGCATGATGTCGTCGACCCATCGCAGGACATTCGCCTGACCCATGCGAATCTGCTTGTCGAACATGGTGACCAGGAAAGCGGATCCGCCGCCCCGCCGTAGACTCCGATGACCGAGATGGTGCCTCCACGGCGTACGATGTCGATCGCCGAGAACAGTGCGGCGAGCCGGTCGATCCCTGCTTTCTTGCTGAGCGGAGCTCCCACGGCATCGGGCACCGTGACGCTCTGGAGGAATTTCTGCGGCCGGCGAACCGTGCGCCTCCATCCCGACTGCGTCAATGACGGAGTCGAGCCTGGGGGACGCGCGAGGTACTCCGCCTGACCTCCTGGCACCTCGCCGTAGAGCTTCGAGAACCCGAAGAGTGCAGCCCCGTTCCCCTGGTCCTTGACCTGGGTGGTCTCACATTGGCTGAAGAGCTTCTCGTGACACATGAAGCAATGGCCACACGACATCTGGAAAGGGACGACGACTCGGTCACCCGGCTTGATGGCGGTGACGTCCTTTCCGACTTCCTCGACGAACCCTATTTGCTCGTGGCCGAGGATGTCTCCGGCTTCCATGAAGGCCGTCAGGGTCTCGTAGAGGTGAAGATCCGAGCCGCAAATGTTGGTGCTCGTGATCCGCACGACGGCGTCCGTCGGTTCTTCGATGGCGAGTCCGGTACCGAATCGACGCTCACGCGTCGCTTCGCCTGCCAGGTGACCGCTTCATGTGCGCCTTTCCGTTTCGCTCTCACCGATCTCTCAGTGGTTCTTTGGGCGCCTTCACGTCGTCGCTGACCGCCACACCGATATGTGGTCGGTGCTGCGTGCGTCGAACGAGCGACCGTGCCAATCGGCCCAGCGGTTCTCGAGGGTCATCCCACTCAAGCGAGCCATCAGGTCCAGTTCGCTCGGCCAGGCGTAGCGATGCACAAGGGGAAAGGTCCGCGTGCGCCCGGTTCCGTCGATGACGATCTGCGTGGTCGACAGCAGCTGGCGGGCCGCATCGTGATCCTCTATGACCAGTCCGGCGAAACCGCGACCCAGACGCCTGGCTCTCAGACCCAAAGCATCTCCCCGTGGCGGATCGGGAACCCAGGCCTCAATGACGAACCGGCCTCCGGGAGTCAGGTGCCGGGCCGCATTCTCGAAGCATTCGATCTGCCCCTGCTGGGAACCCATGGCGTAAATAGTGTTGATCAAGAGCACGACGAGGTCGAACTTGCCCTTCGCAGAGGTCGTCGCAAAATCACCACACAGGGTCGTAACCTTGTCTCCGCCCGGCTTTTCTTTGAGGATCTTCAACATCTCCGCTGAACCGTCGATACCCCAGACATCGAGGCTCTGTTCGGCCAGCGGGAGAGCGATGCGACCGGTGCCAACGCCGAATTCGAGGATCCTCCCCCCGTCCGCCAAGTGAGCCAGCTGGTCGACTGCGCCCTCGGTGTCGAAGACATCTCCATAAATGGCGTCGTACTCGCCTGCCAGCAGGGCGCCGTAGGACGCCTCGTCGTGGAATTCGTCGCTCATGGCGTCCACAAGGAGGTCCGGTTGTTCTTCCAAGCGGAGACGACGTGGTCAGCGAAGATCCGCTCGACGAGCTCGACGGCCCTGGCACCGAACAGGACCGTTCCGGCCTGGTCCGGCTCAGCCTCGAGCAGACCGCCGACCAGGTCGTTGACGGCGATGTACTGATGTTCCTCGTCCGCTTCGACGTGCACGTCGTAGAACCGACGGCCGCTCGCTTGCACCCCGAGAGACTCGAGCCACGCGCTGTATCGAGCCATCGGACCCACCGAGTTCATCTCGAAACTGGCCAGATGCCCGACCAGAGCACCACGGAGGCGGCGATGGAGACCGAACATCGAGATTAGATTCGTCGTGGCCAACGTAACTGCCGGCAGACGGTCGAGATATGCCCCATAAGTGGGGTTGAGACCGAGGGCCGTCATGGCGTCGGCGAAGAGCGACGAGTGCATCGACGCCGCCGCTCCACCGCCGTATTCGTCAGACTGAATCGTCACGATGGCAGCCTTGGGCCGCCCCCTCAGGCGAGGAATCGCCCAGGTGTGCGGGTCTGCTTCCTTCAGCTGGTAGCCGGACCTGTGCACTGAGATCTCTCGTGCATGGAAGCGGGTCCCGTACTGCTGCAGCCAGCCCGACATAGAAAACCCGGTCCCCCGTGTCAGTTGCCACAGGACACACGGCACCTCAGCGGGGGCAAGGCTGCTCTCGTCCGGCAGCGCTTGGCGCAAACTCTGTTCGAACGCCCGCTCCAGCTCGCCGCGAAGCTGCAGGAGGCCGGGATTCCACTCCCAGTCGTCGCTGACGCCTGCGAACCCTTGATAATGCAACTCGTAGCAGCAGTAAAGCGCCAGCTGGAAGTCCTCATCGGTGAGAACGTCGCTTCCGCAGCGATGGGGGGCTCTGAAGATGCCGGTCGGACACGAAAGTGCCTTAATCACTGCATTGCTGATCGGGCCTCGAGGCGACGGGAGCTGCGGCCCGCCATCGAACACCTCCCAAGACGCCGACCGCCCGGCGAAGCTGCGGATGTGGCATGTGCGGGCACGAGACGCGTGCGCGGAAATTGTCTGCAACGCGTCCATGAGATCCGAATTTCCTTGCATCGCACCAATCACGTCGAAATCGCTCCTTTACTCAATCCATGACCCCGCCTCCAGCGCTGGTCCTGCGGAAGATCCGCCACTGGACCAAGAGACGTTCGCGTGACGAGCTCGACATAGGGGTACCCGATGAAGTGGGACGCAAACTCACCTGATCGGGTGATGAAGAAACCGCGCGCCTGCGTGATCGACAACGCTGACCGCAAACGGTTCACAGCCCGTCCGGCAGGGTAAGGCTGCAGCGTGCGCGGAGATCGGAACCAGACTGCCGAAGAGGCCCGCCAAGAAATCAGTGTCGAAGAGACCGAAGGCGGCGCCTTCGCCACCCCTGGTCCACTCGGAGAGAGTGGCGGCAGGCCCACGGGCGAAGAGCAGGCAAAGACGAACCGAGAGCAAGACCCCCCGGCGTGACTGAACATCTCCGGCCCGGAGTGCTCTTCGACGTGGACGGGACCTTGTGCGACACGAACTACCTGCAGACGTTGGCGTGGTCACGAGCGCTGCGGGAGGCCGGAGAATGGGCTCCGATGAACGCCATCCATCGACTTATCGGTATGGGAGGAGAGCGGCTTCTGCCCGAGCTCCTGGGTCATGACAGCCCTGAGGCGACTGCGAAGCGGCCCGAGCACTACCGGGAGCTCTCGGGGGACGTCTTCGCTTTCCCCCGGGCGGCTGAGGCGTTGCGAAAGGTCCACGAGCACGGGTTAGTGGTGGTGCTCGCCACGTCAGCGCCCGATGACGAGCTGATCACACTGCGCGAGGCGCTCAACGCCGACGATGCCATTGACGGTCAGACCTCGGCCGACGATGTCGATCACTCCAAGCCCCACCCCGAGGTCTTCCTGAGCGCCATAGAGCGGTTCTCTATCGATCCCCGGCGTGCGTTGGCTGTCGGTGACAGTGTGTGGGATGTCAGGGCCGCACGCGCTGCCGGTATCGGGTGCATCGGCGTCGAGTCCGGTGGCTTCAGCCGACACGAACTTAGCGAAGCTGGCGCGCGCCAGGTTTACCGCGACGTCGGCGAAATGATCGACCAGTTCCACACGGGGCCTCTCGCGCTCCTCTGCCTTTAGACCACGAAGTCGGCCTCCGGCCTCCGTAAAGGTCGCGCATGAGGTACCGGGCGTTGCCTGTGACGCGCACGGAGCCGCCTAAGCACGGTAACCAATGGTACGACGGACAGCCGGGACGAGATGACGAACTCGACGCTTCGGTCGCGCAGTGAGCGCTACTTTGTAACGAGTTCAGCTCCGCATTGGTTGATGAACGGCGGCGTCGCCCCACCAGTCCATAAGTCGTTGACGAAAGCCCAGGGCCCTTCGTGCGGTACCAGTCCATATTGGAGTTCCAGATGGTGTCGCCCAGTAGTACCGCTCGGTCAGAGCACCAATCCTCGGGGGAAGGGGGCCACTGTTCACAATGTCGTCCCAGGACTGGTCATTCTGCGCCCGGATCTCGGCGTCTTACCCTGACCACTTCGGGTCCCAGTCCGTGATCCACGTGTCGAGGCCGGTGAGCTGAAGGATTCTGTAAACGTTCGATTGTGGCCGAGAAACCACAAGGGTGCCTCCGTTTTTGATCGCTAGGCGCCTCGCAACATGGATGACACCCAGACCCGAGGAGTCCATGAATGTAAGTTCGGAAAGATCAATGACGACCAACGAGCCAGGGAGCCCTTGCAACTGCTCGGCAAGCCCGTCAGAGCTACTTGCGTCGAGTTCTCCCGCCAGGACGAAAATGCGACCGTCTTCCAGGTCGCGAGAAGTAACACTAAAAAGGTCCATCATCACTCGCCTCCCAATCACTCGAAAACGAACGCCAGCCCCGTCAAAGGTGACATGGCGATGAACACTTAGAGAAACCTCTTCGTGGTGATCTTGCCTAGTAGGTCCTCCTATAGGTTTCTAGCCGGTGGTTGTGTCCGCCCCCTCGGTCTCTGTGACTCCCGGAGCATCACCAATTTATTCCTTCGCCGTGGCTCGAATCAACTGGGTGAGCAGCTGACGGCGCGCACAGACCTAACTAGATGAGAAATCACTCCCTCTCGCTTGCATCCAGGCCAGTCCACGTCGCGATTTGCCACGAGCGGGCGGCACCCGCGAGCCACTTGCCAAGCCGAATTTGCCCTGAAGTGGGGCCGGCCGAACTGGGGCCTTGACTCGAAGAGGATTTGAAACGGGGGCAGACGGCGAGCGCCAGAATGGGCCGCCGGACGCCTCCGCGGGCCGGAACATTTTGGCAATGCGAATTGGCAATCCAATCAGTGGTACCGGGAGGACACCGACGAATGCCGTGGACGGGAGGTTCTGTTCAGGAGCACATGATCGAACGAGGAAGACAGTCTGGACACTCCGAAATGGGCCTCCTGAAGCCCGGAGCTCGCTACCTAACTACTTGCCGAACCGCCCTTTATTATCTTGAGTGAGTATCGAGCCGATTTTGTCGGCGGCATCGCGATCGGACTCCTCGACGAAGTGCGCGTAGACACCAAGGGTCGTCGCTGCATTCGCGTGACCAAGGCGGCCGCTCACTGTACGCACCGGCACGCCTTCCGACAGCAGACGGGTTGCAGTGAAGTGCCGGAGATCGTGGAGACGAACTGAATCCAGGCCGACCGATCGCCGTATCCGTATGAACTGTTTGGTCACCCCGTTGGGAACCCAAGGGCGTCCGCCGGCGGGATCCGCTGAGAAGACATGGGCCGAGTCAGCAAGCCTCGTTCCACAGGATTTCGCTCTGCACTTACAACGGTCTCTCTGGTCTACCAGGGCGGCGATCGAACCCGAATCCAGGGCAATCCGACGGGACGAATGCGTCTTCGTATCCTTTTCGATGAGCGTCGACCCTTGAGTCTCGACAATCGACCGAGAAATTGTGAGGGCCCCAGTCTTCATGTCGAGATCCGACCAGCGCAGAGCGCAGAGTTCACCCCGACGCGCTCCCGTGGTGGCAGCGAGCAGCAAGAAGCAAGCCAAGTCCGGATCTGTCCGTTCCGCCTCTGCAATCAGACGGAGAACGCTTTCTGGCTCCGGAGGATTCAGAGCACGCGTTCGTACTCGAGGCGGTCGTGCTAATGATGCCGAATTCGCCGCAATCCAGCCCCAGCGCATTGCCTGGTTGAGTGCTCTCCGGATGACGGCATGGGTCTGCCGGACCGTCGCCGGTGAGAGCGGGCCGCCACCCTTGCCGCCTTCGTCGCGCAGCTTTGAATAGAAGCGGTCGAGCAGATCAGTCCGTAGTTTGGCGAGCGATACTCGTCCGATGTCGGGCTCGATGTAGCAGCGGATGATTCGTTCGTAGCCGCGAACCGTCGATGGTGAGAGGTCTTCCCGAACGAGGTCGAGCCATCGACGGATCAACTCGCTGAGGGTGGTGTCCTTAGCTGCATGTCCACCGCCTGAGACCTCGGTCACGAACCGAGCCAACGCTTCGTCCGCTTCGCGCTTTCCACCACGAAACGTGCGAGTCAGGTACTTGGCTCGACCCGTCGTCGGATCGACTCCGACGTACGCACGCAACTCCCAAGAGTTGCCTCGTGGGCGAACGTGGCCCTTCATGGCTCTCCTGCTCTTGCGCCCCGCAGCGGGGGCATCAAAAACAGTAGCATTCAGTAGCAACACGAAGGATCTGGAGAGACCGGAGTCCCCATTCGACGGTCTGAACTGGGACTTTCTGGTGGGCCGCCCGGGTCTCGATCCCGGCACCTTGGGATTAAAAGTCCCCTGCTCTTCCGGATGAGCTAGCGGCCCTCGGCACTGCAAGATAACGGACACGGACCCGGTGCTCCGTCGCTCAGCCGATGTCGGCCAGCCTCGGCACGACGGGTGCCCACGTCTCCTCGAGCCATTGCGATGGCTCGCGCCCGGTCGAACGCACCACGATCGCGTCCGCTCCGGCCGCGTCGAGGGCCTCGGCCTCCCGCAGAATGGCGTCGGGGTCGGCGTCGTCGGACACCATGATGAGCGCCGTGACCTCAATGTCCGCCGGGTCGCGGCCGACCTCACCGCAGTGCCGGCGGAGGACGTCCACCTTGTGCGCGACGGTCGCAGCATCGCCGATGAAGTTGCAGGCATCGGCGTAGGTCGCAACGATCCGCAACGTCTTGCGCTCCCCACCACCGCCGATCAAGATCCTCGGCCTCGGGAGAGCTGACGGGCCGGGGCGAGCACAGCGTCTCCGCCAGGCGGTAGTGCGTGCCCTCGTAGGGGCCGTCGTCGTCGCTCCACATCTGGAAGCAGATCTGGAGCGTCTCCTCGAGCCGTTCGTATCGCTCGCTGAGCGGAGGGAACGGGAACGCCCAGCCCACGATGCTCCCGCTCGTACCATGCTGCCCCGAGCCCCAGTTCGGCCCGACCGCCCGAGAGCACGTCGAGGGTGGTGACGGTCTTCGCCAGCAGGCCCGGGTGGCGGTAGGTGACACCGCCGACCAGGAGCCGGAACGCGCAATCGCTCGGTCTTGGCGGCGGCGAAGGAGAGTGCCGTGTACCCCTCGAGCATGGGCTCCTCCGCCGGCCACAGCATCTCCATCTGGAACCAGTGGTCCATCACCGAGAGCGTCCGCACCCCGATTGCCTCTGCGGTCTGGGCCAACGATGCGAACGTCGGCCCGATGGCCTCGGGGCCGCCCGGCCACGTGAAGCGCGGCACATGGATGTCCAGTTGCATCTCTTCCTCCGATCGCTCGTGACCTACAGGGGACCCTGGCGGCAGCTGGCCCCGGGCCAGGGCTGCCAGCTGGTCGTCTGAGAACGGTGGATCGAACAGGTGCGGATCCTGCTGGCGGGAACGGAACAGGTTGACGATGTAGTTCATCCGGTCCTTCAAATCAGCCCAGTCATCGGCGCCCGAGTGCACACCGGTCCCGCCCGTCCGGTCCCAGAGCGCCACCTCCGCCTCGGCGGGTGTCCCCCCCAGGTTGCTGAGCGCGGGCGGGAACATCACGCCGGCCAGGCGTGGCACGTCGCAACGGAGATCGAGGATCTCCACCGAGGTGACCAGTTCCATGATCACCTCGGTCAGGGCGACGTTCCAAGCCGTCGTCGAGCGCGGTGCAGACATCGTCGGTCAGGTGGGCGAGGATCTCGCGAGCGGGCGCCGACGGGACGTGACGCACGAGATCCTCTTCGATCACCCGCTTCAAGGTGTCGGAGATGGCGGCGTCGAGCGCACGCTCGATTGCCGGTTGCAACCGTTGCTGCTCGTGCGCCACGGCCAACGTGTTGGCCTGAAGGACCACCGCTGCCCGGTCCGGGGACGGCGCCATTGCCTGTCCGTAGGCATCGAACGCCGCCGCCACGGCAGAGGTGTCAACGCCAGAGCTCTGCAAGGCGCTGAGCACGGGGGCCAACGCGGCCGACAACGACTGCGGGGTGGGTGCCGTCGCCGACCGGTGGACCTCGACGAGCGTGGTGAAGAGGGGGGCCAACTCGGCGAACACCAGCACGTTCCCCTCGGCGATCGCCTCCGCCACATCGTCGGTGACCTGTTGCGCGGCCCGAGCCAGAGGATCGCGGGCGAGGAGCAGGCTCCACACGCGGCCGGCGAAACCGTGACCAAGCGCATGGAGCGCGTCCCGCATCACCTCGTTCTCGGCGACGAGCCGCTGAGCCTTGGCCGGTAGGACATCGCCGCGGATCGTTGCGCCGGCCGTCTTCGAAGCCCAGACCGCGAATGCGCACCACGTGGCGTCCTCGCCTGCGCCGATGTCTCGTAGCTGCAGGGCCAGCTCGTGGTAGCGCTGCGTGATCCAGAGATTGCGCAGTATCGGGTCGGTCATCGCAGCGATGTCGTTGACCGACAGGTGCGCCGAGGGAGGCGGAGTCGGCATCCGCCAGCGCTCCGCCAGCGAGGTGGGTATGGCGAACGCGGGCCGCTCGCCGTAACGCTCGGCCCGGACGGCGAGCGACAGCATCCCGAAACCGATCCGGTCGGACAGCGCCCGGAGCAGGTGGTGGTGCAGCCACCCGAGGGACATGCGCCGGCTCACGTCGGCCATGGGACCGAAGACGAACCGGGTCCAGTCCGCCGGCGGGACGCCGAGCTTGTCGGCCGTGTCGTTGCCGACGTAGTAGCGCAGGGTCGATGCAGGCAGACCGCGCAGCCCGGGCGGAACGAGACGCGTGCCCTGCTCGAGCAGGGCGGCGGTGAGGGCTCGACCCGACTCGCTGCGGCCGAACTGGCGCTGACGGACGATGGGCATCAAGACGGACGTCTGCGCGCGGGTCAGCGGGAGCAGGTCGGGACGGATACCCAGGTAATAGCCGATGAGGGACCAGGTGTGGAGATACGTGTCCGCGTCCTCCTCGCTGCACGCAACGCCCGTCTTGTCGAAGACCTCGAACACGATCTCGGTGAACGTGAGAAGCGTCTCGAGCAGGTCTTCCTGGTTGATCGGGGTGCCCCATGTGGGATCCCAGTGGACGCGGGCGTCGTTCTGAACGAGCCATCTGACCGCTGCGTGCATGAGCCGGACGTGGCGCACGTCGGCGTACCCTGCGTGCACCGAATTCGAGGCCTCCGGGGACCATGACGTCGAGGTGGAATTGGGCCGTCTCGTTCAGGCGCCGCTTGGCGTCGGTCTCCAGACGAGCAGTGAGGCCGAGGACCTGGACGCCACGCCAGCAGGCGTACGCGGAAGGCAATGCCGCGGCATAGAGCGCCGTGAACACGTGCGAGCCCCACCGAGCGAAGAGCTCCTGGCCGGCTTCGACACGGTGTGGATCGAGCCAGGTAGGCGTTTCCTGCTTCCCGTCGATGAAGGCGGCCAGGTCCGCATTCGACACATCGCGGTGCTGGACCACCAGGGCTCGGAAGGCCGAGGTCGTGTCGCCCGTCCCGGCGAACAACTCGGACACGACCGTGTCGGCATCCGGATCAGCCTGCGTGCGCAAGCTGTCGAGAAAGGCATCGTCCCAGGTCACGATTGCTCACGATGACTCCAAGATCTGGCGAGCCCGTTGGAGACTCCTGCTCGGCCCGCCCTCGGCGACGATCGCGACGCAGTCGCGCAGCGAGTCGCGGACGTGATCGGGTACGCCAGGGCAGCCCAGCCAGTCGGTGAGCGCACGCAGCTCCAGCATCGCGTGCACCTTGCCGACGGGACACCTCGACAGCCTCCTGGTAGTCCCTGGCGGCTGCCTCCATCTGGTGCGAACGCCGCAGGACGCCGGCCCGGACCCGGAGAATCTCCGCCTGGCAGAACAGCTCACCGGTGCCCAGGGCGGTCGCGAGCGCGTCGTCCAGACAGGATCCGAGCGTGCTCGGAGCTCACGAGTGGCTCGTCGGCGCGCAGCATCTCGAAGTACGGACGCAGGAGCGGGCCGGGAAGCTCCGGCTCCTCGATCCCCTCGCCCGCCCACCACCGCAGCGACTGGGCCCATTGCCGCCATTGCCGGGTACTGACCTCGTCGGCGACGTGCAACGCCTCGCCGGCCAACTTGCTCACGACCTCCCGCTCGCCGTCGAGCTGCGCCATGATCGCCGCCGTCACGGCCGCCACGGCCTGCGCCTGTGGGACCTCGTCGCTGGGTCGCGCAGCTGAGCACGTCGTCGGCGATCCGCCACGCCTCGGTGGCCTGCCCGCAGAGCCAGCTGGCCAGCGCCGTTGCGATGCGCGGCGCCGCCAATGCCATCAGTTCGACCGATCGCATCGGTGGGAGATCGAGCATGCTTGCGTCGAGCGGAAGGTTGCCCGTTTCGTAGGAGGCTCTCATCTGCGCCAGGCCCTCGCGCACCATGCCCTGCCAGATCTGCGTCGTCGCCTCGAAGCTGTCGATCAACCAGATCGTCAATTGGTCGCCGAGGGCCTCCGCCTCGGTCCTCGCCTCCTTCAGGATCGCGGTGATGGTCCTGTACTCCGCGCTGGCCTGCCACCACGGCACCAGGACCATGTAGTTGCGGAGCAGGATCTCCCGGTCCCCGAGGCGGCGTGCCAGCTCCTCCACCCGCCGCGACTCCTCGAGCGCCTCCGGAGCGCTCTGGTCGACCGCGGTCAGGCACATCACCAGGCGGCTGCGCGACTTGAGCTCGATTGTCTCCCTCTCCTCGTCGGGCAGATGGGGCAAGAGCGCGAGCACCTCCCGCTCATGGCCGGCAGCCTCCCGGAAGCGGGCGTTTTGCCGCGCCGTGTACGCGGCCTTCTTCCAGAGCGGTACAGCCTCGGTGGCTCTTCCGGCTGCTCCGAGGTGGTACGCGGCGATCTCGGGTTGGGCCTCGGCACGACCCGATGCGACCAGCATCTCGCCCGACGGCGCCATGCACTCGGACCCTGTCGGCTCTGAGCACGGAGCGGTACGACGCTTCGTGGAAGAGGGCGTGGCGGAAGCGCATCTCATCCGGTTTCGTCCCGGGCTCGACGATGGCATGGTCCTGCAACCGCCGGAGCTCGGCGTCGACGACGGGTCCTTCGAGCCCGGTTGCGGCCAGGAGCAGCGGGCGATCGAACGACCGTCCGATGATGGCGGCGGCCTGCGCCACGCGCTTCGCCTCACCGACACGGTCGAGGCGGGCGGTGATGACTTCCTGGAGCGTCGTCGGCATCGCCGACTCGGTGAGCTCCGAACCGTCCGTCAGCGCGCGCGCCAGCTCTTCGAGGAACAAGGGTACGCCGTCGGCTCGTTGCACCAATGCGTCGCGGACCTCGGGCTGCAGCTGTGCGACGGCGGGCAGCATCTCGAGCAGTTGCGCGCGCTTCGTCACGATCCAACCTGTCCAGCGTCAGGTGCGCGTCGGGCTGCACGTGCGGGTCGTCGGCGATCCCAGGCCGGGCGCTCATGACGACCAGGACCGGTGAGCTCCCACGTGCGATCACGTGCACCGCCTCGAGCGTGCTGGGATCTGCCCAGTGCGCGTCCTCCACCACGAGAAGCGCGGGAATCGAACGCGGCGTGGTCCTGGACCCAGGCAGCCGCCTCCTGCGGCGTGGCCGGCACCTGACCCATGACCTCCCCGAACGGCTGCAGCGGGCTCAGCGAACCGCGTCGGCTGCAGAGGATGGTGGCCACACGGTGGCCTCGCGACGACTGCTCCAGAGCCGAACTCGAGGAGGACGCGCGACTTGCCAATGCCGGGATCCCCCACGACGAGGATCAGTCGCCCCGATCCGCCCCGCACGCATTCCCACTGCTCCTGGAGCCAGGCGCGTCGCCTCGGGACGCGGGATGAACGGCGTGAGTGGCCGGGCCTCCAGGCGGTGCCGCGCGCTGCCGCGGTGCAGGACGCGGAAGGCCGGCACCGGATGACCGATGCCCTTCAGCGTAAGGAATCCGAGCGACTCCAACTCGAAGAAACCCGCGACCAGGTTGGCCGTGTCGCCGCTGATCGACGATGTGTCCGGGCTCCCCGACCGCCTGAAGGCGGGCCGCCATGTTGGGAACCTGGCCCCACACATCCGGGAAGGCGCTCTTGTCCCCCGGCGGTCACGGCCGCAACAAGCACTTCGCCCGTGTGGATTCCCGCCCGCGCCTCTGAGCGTCGCTGATCCCGAGCTCAGGCGGGAGCTCGGCGCCGAGTCGGACGACATCCTCGACGATCGCCAGTCCCGCCGCAAGGGCGTCACGACTCGCCGACTCCTGGGCTTCGGGATAACCGAAGTAGCGCGACTGGCCCCGTCGCCTTGGAACTGGGCGATCACTCCACCATGCGCCGTCACGATGGTGGCGACCCGGTGCTGATAGGCGTCCAGCACGTCGTGCCAATCCTCGGGATCGAGCGCGGACGCGAGGTCGGTCGAACCGACGAGGTCCGTGAACATCACCGTCAGTTGTCGCCGCTCCGGCGCTTCGGCCGGACCCGTCACGGCTGGCTCCTTCATCGGGCGCGGCATGCCGCCGCCCAGCTCCCGCGGGAGTCCTTGCACGGCGCAAATCTATGTCTGCCCAGGCCGGAGCGATAGTCCCCGCCGAGAGGCGGGCCGCTCGAACCGCGCCGCGCACGCCCGACCGGGCGGGCGAGGCCCATGGTCCCCATCCGGCCGAAGCGGGTGACCCTAGGCTGACCCCATGCATCCGAGAGGTCACAGGCTGGCGGCGGCACTCGTGGTCCTGGGCGCCTCGCCGCTCATGCTCGGCCTCCCCGGGGCGAGTGCATCGGCACAGGACACGACGACCACGACGTCCGCGCCGCTGACCACGACGACGGCGCCACCCACCACGACGACGGTGCCTCCGACGACGGCGCCGACGACGACCTCGACGACGGTTCCCGCCACCACGACGACCCGAGCCCGTCCGACGACGACCACCTCACACCCGACCTCCACCACGACGACGACGGCGGCTGCGAAGACGTCTTCGAGCTCGAAGACATGGGGCTGGATCCTCCTCGCCGTGGTCATCGCCCTGGCCGTGATTCTCGTGGCCCTGCTGATCGCCCGCACACGGCGGCAGGGGCGTGCGGCCGACTGGCAGCGCTCGGTGCGACCCGCGGTGACGGCAGCGGAGCTCGCCCGCGATCTCGTCCTGTCGCAGACCGAAACGGACGACCCGCAGCGTCGGGCCAACGTCGGCGTGCAGGTCGACGAGGCCGTCTCGAGCCTCGAGCGCGCCGCAGCCTCGGCTCCCGACGAGACGAGCCGTGCGCTGTGCACCCGGTGCGCCGAGAGCCTGCGCGGCCTCGCGTTCGCGGTCGAAGCCGATCATCTCATGCGCTCCGGCGGCGAGCACCCGACCGGGGAACAACTGGCCTCTGCCGATGTGGCTCGCCGCAGCCGTGCCGCCGAACTGGCCGCCGCCCTGGCGGAGTTGAAGGCTGCGGTCGCCCCGCCTGCCCGCTGATCCGGGGATCCTGCGTCCCTCGGTGGGCGCGGAGCGCCGAAGAAGGTCAGCCGCCGAACGCGCCGACGAGGATCTTCCCGACCCGTCGCACCGTCTCCGGCGAGCCCGTCGGCAGGTTGAAGATGAAGTACTCGACGCCGGCCGCCGCGAGCTCCTCCACGCGGGCCAGCAGGTCGTCGGCCGTGCCCACGTCGCTGCCCGAGGGCTCCTCGCCGGTCACCTGGCGCAAGAAGTCCTTCGTCGCCGCCGTCTCCTCTTCGCTGTCGGTGAGCAACGAGCGTGCTGAGCCGGCTGACCGTGACCTCCGAGGGGTCCCGGCCGACCGCCTCGCAGTGCCCGCGCAGGACCTCGACCTTGTGCGCGACCGTGGCGGGGTCGCCGAAGATGTTGGACATGTCGGCGTAGCGCGCCACGAGCCGCAGCGTCCGCTTCTCCCCGCCACCACCGACGAGGATGGCCGGCCCACCGGGCTGCACGGGAGGGGGCACGTTGCGGGCCTCGTGGATCCGGTAGTAACGGCCATCGAAGCTCGGCGACTCCTCGGTGAACATGGCGCGGCAGATCTGCAGTGCCTCCTCGAGGCGGTCGAGGCGCTCCCCGGCGGGCGGGAAGTCGAAGCCCAGCCCTCGTGCTCGACGTCGTACCAGGCCGCGCCGATGCCGAGGATGGCCCGGCCGGCGCTGATCACGTCGAGCGTCGTCACGATCTTGGCCAGGTGCGCCGGGTTGCGGTACGTCACGCCGGTCACCATGGCGCCCAGCCGTCACCCTCGAGGTCCGGGCGGCCAGCGCACCGAGCAGCGTGTAGGAATCGAGCATGGGCTGGGTGGGGCCACCCATCGGCGGGAGTTGGTAGAAGTGGTCCATCACCCACACCGAGTCGAAGCCGGTGTCCTCCGCCGCGGCCGCCATCTCGACGACGCCGTCGAAGAGAGCGCCGGGTGACTCGCCGGCGTGAAGTTGGGGATCTGCAGTCCGAATCGCATGCAGCGGAACCTACCGGCGCGCCGGACCGGACGCACCGGCCGTCACCATCCGGTGCGGCGCCGCAGCCAGGCCAGCGCAACCTCGCCCTGCGCAGCCTGGAAGGGGCGCAGGGTCGGCAGCCCCGGCGGGGTGGGCGCAGAACGAGTGCGCGCACGAAGAAGCCGGCGACGGCGGTCAGCAGCACGGTCACTGCCTCGGGGTCGATGCGGCCGCCGACGGCTCGTGCCGCGCCAGCAGCTCCTCGGGCTGGGGCCCGCCCTCCAGGACGACCGAGGGTGCCCAGGCGACGATGTCGAAGCAGCGGTGAGCCGACGGCGCCGTGCGGCCAGTCGACGAAGACCACGGCGTCGCCGGGGCCGAGCAGCAGGTTGTCGGAGCGGACGTCGCCGTGCACGCAGCGTCGGTCCCTCCGCAGGCCTCCGGCCAACCCGACTCCAGCTCGGCAAGGCGGTCGAGGTGGCGCGGCCGCCCACGCGTCGAGGCCGCGGCGGTGACGCGCCGGCGGACGCCAGCTCGCTCCAGCCTCCCGAAGAGCCGCCGGGCGTAGACCGCCCGGACTCGAGGGCCGGCGCCGGGCTCGGGGTGAGGTCGTCGTGCAGCGCGGACAGCGCCGTCGGCGACCGCGGCGAGCTCGCCGAGCCCTGCCACGGGTGGCGCGGCGGGCGGCCGTCGACGGCCTCGAAGGCCAGGGCGACCCAGCCGCCGTCGTCGTAGGTGCCGAGCAGCCGCGGGAGGAGCGTGCGACCGCGGCAGCGCCGCCGAGACCACCGCCTCGCGCCGGTGCAGGTTCGGGCGAGTCGGGGTTGAGCTCGGCCCCGACCGCCTTCACGAAGATCGCCGCGGCCGGGCGCACGTCCGAGCACCGTCGTCGCCCCGGGCGAGAACCCACCGGAGAGGTCGCGGGCGGCGACGGGTGGGCCGCCGCCGACGCCGGCCGCCCACGACTGCACCGCCTCGGGCACCCGGGCCCAAGGAAGGTGGACGCCGGCCGCCGGGGCGGTGGGTGTGGTCACGAGGCGGCGGGCCCTGCGGCGGCGAGCGCCTCCTCGATGCTCTCGACCAGGCGCCGCGCCGACTCTGCGCTGAGCTCGACGGCGACTCGGGCACCGGGACCCGCGAGCCGGGTCGGCGAAGTCGATGTTGAGCGTGTGGTCGAACGGCGCGTGGAACGGATGGTCGAAGTAGACGCTGGCCGAGGTGACACCGAACCACCCCTGCGGTCCCTTGGCGCTGCCGGCGATGTCGGTGGCGACCGTGAGGTAGGAGCACATGGTCAGGACCCCGCCAGGTAGCGCCCGAACCACTCGAAGATGCGCTGCCAGCCGTCGACGGCCGCCTCGGGGCGGTAGGCCGGTCGGTCGACCGAGAAGAACGCATGGCCGGCACCGTCGTAGCGGTGGAACTCGTACGTCTTGCCGGCCGCCTTCAACGCCTGCTCCAGCTCGTCCACCTGCTCGGGGTTGGGGAACTGGTCGTCGTTGCCGAACAGGCCGAGCAGCGGGCAGTGCAGGCTCCGGGGTGCGGTCGACGAGCGCCGTCACCTTGAGCGGGAAGCCTTCGGGAACGGTCCCGGTGACGAAGGCGCCGTAGCAGTCGACCGCCGCATCGACGGGCAGGCTCACCGCGGTCAGGAAGGAGTGCCGGCCGCCGGAGCAGTAGCCGATGACGCCGACCTTGCCGTTGGAGGTGGGCAGCGCCCGCAACGCCTGTGATGGCGCCCTCGGCGTCGCCGACGAACTGCTCGTCGGGGACGCCCCCGGCCTCCCGCGTGGCGGCCGCGGCGTCGTCGGGATCGACATCGAGGCCCTGGCGGGCGTAGAGGTTGGGGCAGATGGCGTTGTAGCCGTTGGCGGCGAAGCGCCGCGTGATCTCCTTGGTCCCCGAGTCCCAGCCGGGCAGGTGGTGGATGACGAGGACCCCGCCGAAGGGCCCCTCACCGGCGGGGAGGGCCTGGTAGGCGTTGATCTGCGCGCCCTCGTACGCCGGTGAACAGCACGTTCCCGGCGGCGAGGGCTTCTTCGGGTGCGGGCACGGTGGCCTCCTCTTCTCTTCCGTCTTTTCTCGTGGTCCGTGCGTGCGTGGTGCGGTCGGTGCGCCGCCCACTATGGCGCGCCCGCAGTGCCCGCCGCCCCCGGGACCGGCATGATGATCGCCGTGCGCCGACTCCTCGTGCCGCTGGCCGGGCTGGCGTCGCTCGCGGCGGTGGCTGGTCCCGGCGGCGGCGGGCGGGGCCACGCCGGGGGGCGCGCCCGCGGTGCGCACCGTGGTGGGCCCCGGCGTCCTGGACGCGCCGGGTGGCCTCGCGCTCGATGCGGCGGGGGACCTGTTCGTCGCCGACACCGGGCACTGCCGGGTGGTCGTGGTGCCGGTCGCGGGCCGGGACGCGTCTACGGGCTGCACCTGCGGCCCGGTCGCGTCGCCACGCTCGCCGGGGGCAGTGCTCGGGCGCCGGTGGCATCGGCCACCCGACCGGGGTGGCCGTCGACGCGCGGGGTGACGTCTACATCGCGGAGGCGACCGCGCAGCGGGTGCAGGTCGTGCGGCCGACCGGCCCGCGGACGGCCGTGACGGTGGCGGGCACGGGCCAGGCGGGTTTCAACGGGGACGGCCTCGCCGCGACGGCCAGCGAGCTCGACGAGCCGACGCGGCGTGGCGGTCGACGCGCCGGCGACCTGTTCATCGCCGACACCGCCAACTGCAGGGTGCGGCGTGCTCGCGGCCGGGAGCGTCGACGGCTCTTCGGGCAGGCGATGACGGCCGGGCACCTCTACACCGTGGCCGGCACCGGCGTCTGCGGCACGGCCGGCCAGGGTGGCCCCGTCGCGGCGGCGCAGCTGTGGGACCCGGTGGCCGTGGCCGTCGACAGCGCGCGGCGACCTGGTGGTGGCCGACGACGGCGACCAGTCCGTGCTGCTGGCGCCCGCGCACGGCGGGACCTACTACGGCACCGCCGGTCGGCGCGGGCGACATCGGCGTCGTCGTGGGCGGGACGGGCGGCTACCAGCCGTATCTCCAAGACGGGGTCCCGGCCACGGTGGGCGTGGCCTCGGAGCTCAACGATCCCCGCGGGGCTCGCCGTTCGGCCCGACCGGCGCGCTGTTCGTCACCGACGGCCTCATGCAGGTCATCAGGGTGGTGCCCTCGACCACCGGGGTGCTGTTCGGGCGGACCATGAAGGCGGGCGACCTCTACAGCGTGGCCGGTGCCCTCCCGGTCGACGACCGCCGAGGGCCTCGGGGACGGCACGCGCTGGGTGCTCACCCGGATGGGGACACCGATCGGCCTCGCGGTGTCGCCGTCGGGCGCCGTCTACTACAGCGACGGCAGTCTCGACACGGTACGGGTGATCGGGGGCGCGTGACATGAGCAGGTTCGGCCGGCGCACGTTCCTCGCCTCCTCCACCGGCATCGCCGCGGGCGCGGCGGTGGCCGGCGCGCTGGCGGCCGGCGCACCGCCGGCCGACGGTGACGGACGCGGAGCGGCACCTGGGGCGCGCCGACGTGCCGGCGGGCCGCCGGGCGCGCTGCGGCCCTCCGGGCTCACGGTCAACGGTCTGGTCGACCCCGTGGGCGTCGACCCCGACGACTGCTCGTTCGCCTGGACGCTGCAGGCACCGGGGCGCGGGGTGGCGCAGACGGCCTACCGCATCGTGGTCCGCCGCACCGACCCGGCCCAGAGCGGGATCGCGTGGGACAGCGGCCCCGTGCTGTCGGCCCGGCAGGCCTTCGTGGCCTACGCAGGACCCACGCTCGCCGCCGACGCGGCCTACGAGTGGACGGTCCAGCCCCGCGGCAGAGCGGCGAGCGTGGGGGCCGGTCTCGGCGCCGGCCCGGTTCACCACGGCACTGCGGGCCGCCGACTGGCAGGCCCAGTGGCTGCGCCCCGCGGGCGACTCCGCACAGCCCGACCGCGTCACCTACCTGCGCACCGAGGTCATGCCGCCGGCCGGCGTCCTCCGCCGCGCCACCGCCTACGTCTCCGCCGCCCACACCTACCGGCTGTTCGTCGACGGCGCGCCGGTGGACGCCTGGCCGAGCTTCTCGTACCCCGACGAGCAGTACGCCCGCGCCGTCGACCTGACGGGCGTGCTCGCCGGCGGGCGGCACAGCGCCATCGGCGTGCTGCACCGGTGGTACGGGCCCGGCCAGGGCCGGCCCGCGTCCGACCCGGGCCTCCTGTTCCAACTGTCCCTGTGGTACGACGACGGCCGCCACGTCGTGGTCGGCTCCGATGCGAGCTGGCGCGAGCGCCCAGCCGAGTGGCTGCCGTCGCCACAACGCAACTCCGATGGCGGCGACTTCGTGGAGTGGGTCGACGGGCGGGCCCATCCCCAGGGATGGTCGAGTCCCGGGATACGACGACAGCGCATGGACGGCGGTCACGGTCGTCGGGCCGGCCGGCACCGCGCCCTTCACCCGGACCTACGCGCAACGGACGGCGATCCGGGAGTCGCCCGTGCTGCCCGTCAGCCTGCACACGGTCGCGGGTGGCGCCATCGTGGCGGACTTCGGCGCCGTCTACGCGGCGCGGCCGCAGGGTCGAGTTCACCCAGGGACAGCCGGGCAGGACCGTCTCCATGCGGGCGGGGTACCTGCTCGATCCGGACGGGCAGGTCTCGACGCTGCACGGCACGCAGGAGACGAACCTCTCGTTCTCCTACATCATGGGGACGGGTACGCCAGGCCTTCGAGGCCTTCACCTACTTCGGGTTCCGCTACGTGCAGATCGACGATCCGGGGCAGCCCATCGGCCGGGACCAGGTCGTCGCCATCACCAGGCACGCCGCCATGCCCGACGTCCCGATGGCGACGTTCTCCTCGGACAACCGGATGCTCAATGCGGTCTGGCGGCTCACCGCGCGCTCGTGCCTCTACTGCAGCCACGAGCAATTCGTCGACACCCCGACCCGGGAGAAGGGCCAGTTCGTCTGGGACGCGGCCAACGAGTCGGAAGCGGTCATGCGGGCCTACGGCGACCAGAACATGAGCTGGCAGGGGCTGCGGGACGTGGCCCGGGGTCAGGCCCGCTACTGGCCGGACGGGCGGGTCAACTCGGTGTACCCCAACGGGGACGGCGCGCGCGACTACGCGACCTTCACGGCGCGCTATCCCGAGTGGCTGTGGCGCTACTACGTGTCGACCGGTGACCAGGACACCGCGGTGCGGCTCTACCCCTCCGTCTCGCGGGTGGCGGGCTGGTTGTGGTCGGCGCGCCAGGGCGAGCACCGGGCTGCTCTACGGCCTGGCCGACACCAGCAACGGCGATCCCGTCTACGGCTACGACCTCTCGGTGGCGGCGGACACGGCGAGCAACGTCCTCGCCGTCAACGCCTTCAACCGGGTGGCCCAGCTGGCGGACCTCGCCGGGGACGCGGCCGGCGCGGCGGCCCAGCGGGCACGGGCCGGCCAGCTGACGGCGGCGGTCAACTGCCGTCCTGCGACGACCCGACGGTGTCTACGTGGACGGCGTCGACGCCGACGGCGCGCAGAGCAGCGCACGCGTCGCAAGAGGCGAACGCGCTGGCCCTGGCCTACGGCGTGGTGCCGGCGGCCGACGTGGCGACGGTGGGTGCCTACGTGGCCGGCCTCGGCATCGACCTCGCCCCCAACCACGGCCTCGAGCTGCTCCGTGCCCTCGCCGCCGCGGACATGACCGAGGCGATGGTGCACACGCTGACGGACGCGTCCGTACCGGGGTGGGCCCACATCGTGGCCGGCGGCGGGACCTTCACCTGGGAGATGTGGCAGCCCAGCGACCTGATCGGCGACTCCATGTCGCACGGCTGGGGCTCCTCGGCGCTGGTCGCCATGCAGGAGACCCTGCTCGGGGTGTCGCTCCTGGAGCCCAACCCCGACGGCACGGTCCGCCTGTCCGTCGCACCGCCCACGGGCGGGCTGTCGCGGGCGTCGGGATCGGTGCCGACGTCGCCGGGCCGGTCGAGGTGTCGTGGCAGCGCCGACCCAGGGGCATGGCCCTCGAGCTGACCGTGCCGGCCAACGCATCGGCCATGGTGCGGCTGCCGGCGAGCGAGCCGTCGAGCGTACGCGAAGGTGGTGTCCCCGCCGGCAGGGCGGCCGGCGTGGCCGTCCTCTCGGTGACGGACGGGGTCGCCGTCCTGTCGGTAGGCGAGCGGGAGCTACCGCTTCACCAGTACGTGAGCGTCCGCACACGGTGTGCTCGGTCACGTGGCGGTCGACGAACGCGGTGTCGTCCTTCGAGGACCTCGGTGCGGCAAACCAGCGACGTCGTGCCCGCGGCGACGACCGTTCTTCTCCTCGAGGAGAGCCATGGTGCACGAAGCCGACCCGGACGGGGACATCGACGTCGGGCAGGCCGGCGCGTCGGCCCGGGCCGAATTCGAGCGGCTCCTCCGGCGGGACGCCGAGCGCCGGCGCCGTCGCTTCGGGCGCTTCCTGGCCCCCGTGGTGGCCGTGCTCACCGGGGTCCGGCCGTCCACGAGCGCGCTGGCACGTCGGCGGCCGGGCCGAGGAGCGGGTGGGCCGGCTGCTGAGCCGGGCGGTCGGGCGCACCGGCATCGTCCTGCACGACCGCGCCGTCCCACACCGCCGGGCCAACATCGACCACCTCGCCATCGTCCCTTCCGGCGTCTGGGTCATCGACACGAAGCGCTACCACGGGCGGCTGCGGCGGACGCGCCGGCCAGGTCGCCTCGTCGGGCGCCGCACCCTCGTCGTCAACGGGCACGACCGGGGGCAGCTCGTGACGGCCGCCCTTCGCCAGCGCGCGCTGGTGCGCTCCGCCGCGGGCCCCGATGTCGAGGTGCGGGCCGTGCTGTGCTTCGAGGGCGCCGAGTGGGGGCGCCGCGGGCGGCCGTTCGTACTCGCGCGGGGTCACGGTGACGTGGCCCACCGCGCTGGTCCAGGCGCTCACGGCGCCGGGACCGCTCGACCGCGCCGCCCGGGACGGTCTCGCCGCCCTCCTTGCCCGCGCCTTCCCGCCCTACGCCCCCTCGGGCACCTCCCACAGACCGACGGGCGCCTCACCGAGCCGGTAGTGACCGGGCAGGCGCTCGCCCGACATGGCGCGCTCGATGCGCTGCTGCATGCCCGGGAGCAGTGAGCCGTCGCCGATCATCTGCATGAACACGGCGCCCGCGTTGCCCACGTCGAAGAAGTCGCGCTGCCACGACCACTTGAAGTCGCCGCCGTAGCGGAACCAGCTACCGCCCAGGCCGGCGATCTCGTAGGGGGTGCCGTCCGCCCGCGTGGCGTCGGCCACCTGCTTCCACAGGCCGAGCACCTCGCCCTGGGCCTCGTCAATCAGGACTTTCTGGTAGGGGTAGGTCCAGCCCGCCAACCCGGCCATCTCGAGCCCGAGCGCGATCTCACGGATCTCCTCCCGCCCGACCGCCATGAACTCGTCGTTGGGGCCGACGTTCCAGCCGTAGGTCGCATCTTCGGTATAGAGGTCGGCCATGTGGCGCCAGTCCTTCTTCGCCTCCCCCGCCCGGTTCACCTCGAGCCAGCGCTCGACCATCTCCTCCAGCTCGGCGCGCGGATACGCAGGCATCCTCAGTCCTCCTCTATGGAAAGTGCATGGGTGGGGCAGTACTTCACGGCCAGCTCGACCGCGGCCCGCAGCTCCTCGGGTGGCTCGGGTTGCACGATGGTGAGCTCTCCCTTCTTGGAGACGGAGAAGACCTCGGGCGCCTCTCCCTCGCAGGCGGCATGGCCCTGGCACAGGTCCCGGTCGACCACCACCCTCACGACGGCAGACCCGTGCGGCGCCGGTAGCGCACCCGACAGGGCTGCTGGAGCTGGACCACGACCTTGGAGTGGTCGTTGCGGTAGGAGTCGAGCGGCTGCGCCGCTTCGAACTCCCAACCCAGGAGCAGCACCGAGAAGATGGCTTTCAACTGCATCATGGCGAAGGCGGCCCCGACGCAGCGGTGCCGGCCCGCCCCGAAGGGGATCCAGGTCCACGGGTTGGCGCGGTCCTCCTCCCGCGGTTCGAGGTAGCGGGCGGGTACGAACGCGTCCGGGTCCGAGAAGTCCTCCGGGATCCGGTTGCAGATGGCCGGGCTGGCCGCCACGAACTTGCCCGCCGCGATCCGGTAGTCGCCGTAGGACAGGTCCTCCATGGCGACGCGCAGGAGGATGATGAGCGGCGGGTGCAACCGCAGCGCCTCCTTGATCGCCGACTCGAGCCGCGGGATCGCGCGCAGGGCCTGGAAGCTCACCTCGGAGCCGTCGGCGTACAACTGGTCGAGCTCCGTCGTCACCGCCTCCAACTCGTCGGCGTGCCGCAGCAGTTCAATGAGCGTCCAGGCCGCCGTGCCCGAGGTGGTGTGGTGGCCGGCGAACATCATGGAGATGAACATCCCGGTGACGGTGTCGGCGCTGAAGCGGGGCGACCCGTCCTCCTGCCGGATCGACATGAGGACGTCGAGCAGGTCCGCCTCGCCCTCCGGTGCCGGCGGGGTCCGCGGCGCCGGCGGTCCATGATGCCCCCGACGAGGTCCACCAGCGCCACCCGGGCCGCGTCGCGGCGGCGGAAACTCTCGATGTCCGCGTAGGGGTCGACGTACGCGATGGGGTCCGTCCCCCGTTCCAGATCCTGGTAGAGCCGTGCGAAGCGCCCGTCGAGGTCGCGGCGGAAACGCTGACCGATCAGGCAGGCTGACGACGTATAGATGGTCAGCTCGGCAAACCACTCGAGGAGGTCGATCTCCCCCTCGTCCCCCCACCCCTCGACCATCTGCTCCACCTCGGCGGCGATGGTGGCGGCGTGGCCGCGCATGAACTTGTCGCGCAGCGCCTGGTTGTGCAGCATCTCGCGCCGGCGTTCCGGCGGCGCGTCGAACACGACGCCCTTGCCGAAGATGGGTGTCATGAACGGGTAGGCCTCCGCCTGGTCGAGCTGCTCCTCGGGCGCCCGGAAATAGAACTCGTTGGCGTCCGCGCCCGTCAGCAACACGATGTCGCGCTCGCCGATGGTGAACTCTCCGACCTCACCGCACTCGGCCCGCACCCGTGCCATGAGGGCGATCGGATCGTGGCTGAACTCGTCGAGGTGGGCGTTCTCACCCTTACCACCCGAGACCCGCGGCGGCTCTCTGAGTGTCGTATCCGTCGTCACTGTGCTCCCTCCGTGCTCAACGGCGCCTCCGGCTGGACCTCCACCACGCTGAGGTGGGTGCCCCGCGGGCGCGGCCACGGCGTGCGCGATGGCGAGCGCCACGCCGTCGGGGCGGAGCAAGGCCGAGTGCCGCGCCAATCCCCAGTGCACCCATTCGGTGATCACCTCGGCGGTGACGTCGGGGTCCCAGTCCGTCCCCATGCCCGTCTGGGTGGGACCGGGCCGCACGATGACCGCACGTACCCCTGTCCCTTCCAGTTCCATCTGCAGCGCGGTGACGAAGCCTTCGAGGGCCCACTTCGAGGTGACGTAGGCCGACATGCGGGGGCGGGGGTGCGCCACGACATCGGAGGTCACGAAGACCAGGTCACCCCGCCGTCGCTCCACCATCGCCGCGCGCCGAAGGCGCGAACCAGCCGCTGGGCCCCGCCCACGTTCACGCGGAAGACCTCGTCGAAGTCCTCCGGCGTGGTCTCGAGGCCGTTACCGGTCAAGATCTTCGCCGCGTTGGACACGAGGATCTCCACCGGCCCGAAGGCATCGTCGGCCTCCTCGGTGAACCGGGCGATCGAACCGGGATCGGCCAGATTGAGATGGCACGCCGCGGCCTCGCCGCCCTCGGCGCGGATCCCCTCCGGCGATCTCCGCACAGGTTTCCACCCGTCGGGCCCCGAGCACGACGGGATGACCCGCCCGGGCCAGGACGCGCGCCGTCGCGGCACCGATGCCCGAAGACGCACCGGTGACCACCGCCGGCCGACGCTCCGGCTGTGGATCGAAGCTCGGCATCAACGCGGCGTCACCGTCGTCGGCAGCGCGGCAAACCCCCGCACGTTGATGGAGTGGACGCGCTCGGCCCGGTCGGCGTCGACGTCGTACGCCTTCACCCGCGCCGTCAGTTCGGTCAGCGCGACGTGCGCCTCCATGCGGGCCAGCGCCGCCCCCATGCAGAAGTGGCGCCCGCTGCCGAAGCTGACCAGGTCCTGGGTGTTGCGGTCGAGGTCGTAGTGCTCCGGGTCGGCGAAGACGGCCTCGTCCCGGTTGGCCGAGCCGATGAGGAGCAGGACCCGGCTGCCCGCACCGATGGTGGTCCCCTGGACGCGCATCGGCTGGCGGGTCACCCGGACGAGCATCTGCGTCGAGGTGTCGTAGCGCAGCGTCTCCTCCACCCAGTCGGGGACCCGACCGGGGTCGCCCAGGGGCCTGGCGAGCTGGTCGGGGTTGCGCCAGCCCCAGTACCAGGCGTTGCCCAGCAGCTTGGTCGTCGTCTCGTTCCCCGCCACCACGAGCAGGAACAGGAACCCGATCACCTCGTCGTCGGTCAGGCGGTCGCCGTCGATCTCGGCCTGCAGCAGCGACCAGGTGAGGTCGTCGCGCTCGTGGCGGTGGCGATCGGCCACCATGTCGGCGTAATACCCGGCCAGGGTCAGTGCCGCTTCCAACCCCTTCGGGGGGATGTCGTTCATCCCCTCCTCGCGGTGGACCAAGAGGTCAGCCAGGCGCCGCACCTCGGCCCGGTCCGACGCCGGGACACCGACCAACTCGGAGATGACGTCCATGGGGAGGAGGCCGGCGAAATCCCCGATGAAGTCGAAGGTGCCTGCCTCGAGCGCCGGGACCAGGTGGGCGACCGCCAGCTGCCGGATGCCCTCCTCCATGGCGGCCACCCGCCGGGGCGTGAAGCTCTTGCCGACGATGGAGCGCATGCGGGTGTGCCGGGGCGGGTCCATGGCGAGGAAGGACATGGCGCGGTGGGCGTCGGGCCCGAAGGCAGCCGGGTCCAGCGTGACGCCGTAGGCGTTCGAGTAGTGGTCCACGTCGCGGAACGCGGCGAGGACGTCGGCGTGGCGGGCGAAGGCGAAGAAGTCGAGCTCCTCGTTGTAGAAGACCGGCGCCTCGGCGCGTAGGCGGGCGTAGGTCGGGTAGGGGTCCTCGTGGATGCCGTAGTCGTAGGGGCTGTAGGCCAGTGGGGCGATCGTCGTCACCGTGCCGGCCCCGTCATGAGCGCGGTGGCCTCGGCCATCAGCACCGGCACCGCTTCGAAGGACAGGTGGCCCATGCCCGCACTGAGGAGTGCCCCCGTGTAGGTGACCTGGAGGACGCTGAGGACCGCCGGATCGGCGCCGCCGCCCAGTGCCGCCGCCAGACGGCGCCCGATCTCCGCCCCGATGCGCGAACCGGACGCGCTTCACGTCGGGGCCTTCGCCCAGGAGACCGGTCGTGCAGGTGGCCAACGGCCGGCGGACCCCATGGAGCCGAAGCCCATGGTGCGGGCGGTGTCGGCCACCCGCTCGGGGAGCGCCACGTTGAGGTCGACCAGGTGCGTCGACGACTGCACGCGGCGCCACAACACCTCGGCCAGCAGGTGGTCCTTGCCCGAGAAATACGTGTAGGCGGTGGCCGGTGCCACGCCGGCCCGCTTGGCGATGGTGCGCACCGAGATGTCGGCGTAGGACCGCTCCTCCGCCTCCGCGGCGGCGGCGGCCACCAGGCGCTCCATGACCTCGGCCTGGCGCTCGGAGAGGTGGCGGCGCCCCGGCTGCTCTGCGGGCGCGGCGGCTGACGAGCGCCTCCATCGGGTCGAACATGATCAGGCCAGGGCTGCGGGGATGTGCGGCGTGCCGTCCTTCATGGCGGGGAAGGAGAAGGTGGCCGCCGTGGTCATGCGGGTGATCTTGGTGATGTCCTTCTCGGGGAGTGACTCGGTGTCGTCGTCGATGACCACCTCCCACCGGCAATGCGGCACCCGGTCGGACGGGCACGCGGGGCGGCCGGTGCACGTGGCGGATGTGCGCCTTGGGATTCACGGCCTGCGCGGTGACGTCGAAGGTGCCGTCCTCGATGTGGTGGCACATGTTCGTGACCATGCCCTCGCCGAAGGGCTCGGCGTCCATCAGCGCGCCGCAGTAGGCCAGCTCGAAGTAGCCGTGCCGGTCGTCGACCAGCTCGTAGTGCACGTCGAGGTAGTGGTGGGGGAACCCGGGGTCGAGCTGGAGGACCTTGAAGATGGCCGACACGCCGTCGCCCTCGATGCTCATGATCTGGCGCAGCCGCTCGCCGTAGACCGGGCTGGCGCCCGACCACTCCTCGATCGCCAGCTCCTTCACGGCCTCGGCGCCGTAGCGCATGCCGATGGCGGCACACATGGAGCGGTCCAGCAGGTGGACGATGAGCGCGTACTCCCGGACGAGCCTGACCAGGGCTTCCTTGGAGAGGTCCTCGTAATCGAAGCCGGGGTCGAACTCACCTGCGTAGTCGTTGCGCTCGGTCATAGGTTCGGACCATAGTCCAGACACATGTCCAGATCACTTGTCCTTCCCGGCCTCGGGTTCGTTCCCACTTGGTGGCCGTGCCTGCGCCCTGGGTAGGGTCGGGCCCCCAGAAGGAGGTCGGCATGTCGAGGTGGAACAAGGAGTGCAGGTGAGCACGCCCGAGGAACGGCGCGCCGCAGGCATCGCCAAGATGCAGGAGGTCTACGGCTTCTCCATCGACCCCGACACCCTCCCCGGGCGCTACGCGGCCCTGACGGTCGACCACCTGTTCGGCACGGTGTGGACCGATGACACCCTCGAGCTCCGGCAGCGACGCCTCCTCACGATCGGGGTGCTCGCCGCGCTGGACAAGTCCGACCTGCTGCAGATCCAGTTCGACGCTGCGCTCGAGCGCGACGAGCTGACCCCCGACGAAATCCGCGAGGTCGTCGTCCACCTGACCTACTACATCGGCTGGCCCCTCTCCACGTCCCTCAACTCCGTGGCCGAGAAGGTCATCTCGCGGCGGGCCAAGGCGGCCGTCCGGTCCGACGCAGCTCAGGAACGCTGAAGCGGCGGTGAGCCGGGTCGAGATCGAGGAGGCCGCCCCCGGCGTCCGCGTCGTCGCCTTCAACCGGCCCGAGGTGCGCAACGCCTTCGACACCGCGCTGTACCGGGAGGTGACGGCCGCCCTGCTCGCCGCCGATGCCGACGAGGGCGTCGGCGCGCTGGTGCTCACCGGACGCGGCACCGCCTTCACCTCGGGACAGGACCTGGCCGAAATGGCGGCCATCGCCACCGGTACGGCCATCGAGGGGGCCGGGCAGGGGTTCATGAGTCTCCTGGAGGCGCTCACCGCGACGTCGGTGCCGCTCCTCGCCGCCGTCAACGGCGTGGCGGTCGGCCTGGGCTTCACCCTCTTGGCTCACTGCGACCTCGTCCTCGTCGATGCCCGCGCCCGTCTGCGGGTCCCCTTCGCCGAGCTGGGTGTGCCCGCTGAAGCGGCGAGCAGTCTCCTGTTCCCCGCCGCCATGGGGTGGCAGCAGGCAGCCCGGGTGCTGCTGACCTCGGACTGGGTGGACGCAGGTGAGTTGGCCGGACTCGGCCTGGCCCTGCAGGTCTGCGAGCCGGGCACCGTCCTCGACGAAACCGTCGCCCTGGCGGCACGCGTCGCCGCCCACCCCCGGGCCGCCACCCGCGCCATCACCTCGCTCGATGCGGGCGGCCCGGCACGATGCGGTGGTCGAGGCCAACCGGCGCGAGCAGGCCGCGTTCGGCGCGCTCCTGGGCACCGCGGTCGGTGGCGGCACCCTGGCCGAGTTCGCCGCCCGGTCCCCCGCCGGATCCTGACCGTGCGCCTGGGCATCACCGCCGCCCTCACCGACCTCGACCTGGCGCCGGCAGTCCTGGCCGCCGCGATCGAAGAGCTGGGCTTCGACTCGCTCTACCTGCCCGAGCACACCCACCTTCCCATGCGCGAGGACACGCCCCCGGCTCTGGTCGGTGGCGTGCGCCTCGACGACTACAAGCGTTGCCTCGATCCCCTCGTGGCGCTCTCCACCGCGGCGGCGGTCACCACGCGGCATCGGGCTCGGCACCGGCATCCTGCTCGTCGCCCAGCACGATCCGCTCCTCCTGGCCAAGCAGGTGGCGACGCTCGACCATCTCTCCGGCGGACGGGTGACGCTGGGGGTCGGGTTCGGATGGAACCGCACCGAGGCCGAGGACCACGGCGTCGACTGGTCACGCCGTCACGACGTCATGCGTGAGCACCTGGCCGCCATGGAGGCCATCTGGTCGCGCGACCAGGCCGAGTACCACGGCGATTTCGTCGACTTCGAGCCGACCTGGTCCTGGCCCAAGCCGGTCCAACAACCACGGGTGCGCACGCTTGTCGGCGGTGGTGCCAACGACAGGGTTCTCACGGCCGTGGTGGAGTGCGCCGACGGCTGGATCCCCATCGGCGGTGGCGGCTTGCGCACCGCCATCCCGCGCCTGCACGCGCTGGCCGAGGGCGCCGGTCGCAACCCCGCCGCACTCTCCGTCGTCCCCTTCGGCACCATCGCGGACGCGGGCAAGCTCGAGCACTACGCCGGGCTCGGCATCACCGAAGTGGTGCTCCGGGTGCGGGCCGGCGACGAGCGGTCCGTGCGGACCGAACTCGAGTCGCTGGCACCGCTCGTCCCCTTCGCGGCCACACTGGAGCAATCATGACCGACCTCAGCAACGAGACCACCCCACGTATCGGCGGCAGCACACCGCTCCCGAAGATCATCAGCGTCGACGACCACATCGTCGAGCCGCCCCATCTCTGGCGCACCTGGCTGCCGATCCGCTACCGCGACCGGGGCCCGAGGGCCGAGCGGCGCGGCATCGGCGAGATGGAGCACATCGGTGGCGGCACCTACCGGCAGACCTTCGACCCCGACGGGCCCCAGGCCGACTGCTGGGTCTACGAGGACCTCGTGTACATCAACAAGCGCCACGTCGCCGCCGTCGGCTTCGACCGCGACGACATGACGATGTCACCGATCACCTACGACGAGATGCGCCCAGGCTGCTACGAACCGAAGGCCCGCATCGCCGACAACGAGGCGAACTGGGTCGAGGCGTCCCTGTGCTTCCCCAGCTTCCCCCGCTTCTGCGGCCAGACCTTCCTCGAGGGCCAAGGACAGCGAGCTGGCCGAGGCCTGCGTCGTCGCCTACAACGACTTCATGGTCGAGGAGTGGTGTGCCGACAGCGGTGGCCGGTTGATCCCGCTGTGCATCATCCCGCTGTGGGACGCCGACAAGGCGGCCGCCGAGGTGCGGCGCAACGCGGCCCGTGGCGTGCACGCCGTGTGCTTCAGCGAGATCCCACCGCACCTCGGCCTGCCCAGCATCCACGGCGGCTATTGGGACCCGTTCTTCGCCGCCTGCGAGGAGACCGGGACCGTGGTGTGCATGCACATCGGCTCGTCGTCGAGGATGCCGGCGACCTCCGCCGACGCGCCGGTCGCCGTCGCCGCGACCCTGAGCTTCGGCAACGCCATGTCGTCGTTGACCGACTTCCTCTTCTCGGGCGTTCTCATCCGCTTCCCCGCCCTGATCCTGGCCTATTCGGAGGGTCAGATCGGCTGGCTGCCCTACATCCTCGAGCGGGCCGACGACGTCTGGCGCGAGCACCGGGCCTGGGGCGGGGTGAAGGACATCGTCCCCGAGCCCCCGTCGACCTACTTCCACCGCCAGGTCTACGGCTGCTTCTTCCGCGACCAGCACGGGCTCGACTCCCTCGATGTGATCGGCGCCGACCGCATCACCTTCGAGACCGACTACCCCCACACCGACTCCACCTGGCCCGACACCCGCGCCGTGGCCGAGCAGATGGTGCGGGGACTCGCGCGACGAGGACGTGTACCGGATCATGCGGGGCAACGCCATTGCGATGCTCGGCCTCGCCATCACGTAAGGCTGGGGGTCGTCACCGGCGCCGAGGTTGCCGCCTCGGCCGCCGCGCCGTCCGACGCTCGGTGTCAGGGGCGGCGCTGGCGGGGGTGGTGGAACAGGACCCGGTCGAGCAGCACGAACTGCACGACCCACAGCGCGCCGTAGGCCGAGACGTTGGCCACCTCCACGGCGACCGTGTGCCACCCCCGGGTCCAGTCAGTCGTGTGCGCCGCCGCGGCGCGTACGGCCAGCGTCGAGATCACCAGGCCGGCGAAGGAGAGTGCACAGAAGGGTGTGACCTGACGCAGGAGCGAGCGCCGCGCCCCGTCCATCCAGACCCAGCGCCGGTTGAGCTCGAAGGATGGCACGGTCCCCACCGCGGTGGCCATCACGTTGGCCAGTACCGCATCGACGCCACAGAGGCCGACGAGGATGCCCAGGATGCTCAGGCTGGTGACCGTGGAGACACCGGAGACGGCGGAATAGCGCAACAGCTTGGCCAGGCGACCGGGCCGTGTCAGCGCACTGTGAACTCTCGAAGCCATGACGCAGAGTGCGATCGCAGCATCGGGGCACGCTGAGTGCGAGATGTCGTCTGCCTACGAATCTTCGACTCACCCAAGTCCCATGGGGCTCACAGTCGGGGTCCACCCGGCGCGCAGACGCGCCCCTCACCATCGTCGCCATGACCACCGTCGCCGACCCCGCCGTCGCCGCCCCGCCTCAGTCCACGGAGTTCCGCTCCGACACCGACCGCGGCACTCGCCTCCCCGGGGCGAGCCCGGACAGTGGCCCCCGCTCCGGGCGCCACCCCTGGTGGCGACGGCCCGACCGCCCGGCGTGGTCGGTGCCCGCGCGCGCGCCGGCATCTTCGGACTGACCGCACTGCTCTACACCTGGAACCTGTCGCGCATCGACATGGGCAACACCTTCTACGCCGCCGCCGTGAAGAGCGGGACCGAGAGCTGGAAGGCCTTCTTCTTCGGCTCGCTCGACCCGGGCTCGTTCATCACGGTCGACAAGCCCCCCGCCGCGCTGTGGGTCATGGAGCTCTCGGGCGCGTCTTCGGGTTCTCCAGCTGGAGCATGCTGCTCCCCGAGGCTCTCGCCGGGGTGGCCACGGTGATGGTGCTCTACCACCTCGTGCGGCGTTGGTTCGGCGAGGCCGCCGCGGTCTTCGCGTCGCTGGCGCTCGCTCTCACGCCCGTCGCCGTGGTCATCTTCCGTTACAACGACCCCGACGCGTTCTTGACCCTCCTGCTCGTGCTCGCCGCCTGGGCCTGCTGGCGCGCCGTCGAGACCGGCAGGACGATCGGGCTGGTGCTGTCGGGCGCCCTTGTCGGCACGGCCTTCCTCACCAAGACGCTCGACGCCTTCATCGTGGTGCCGGCTCTCGGCCTGACCTACCTGTGGTGCGGCCCGCCGAGGCTCGGCCGGCGGATCGGACAGCTCGGGTGGGCCGCCCTGGCCCTGCTCGTCTCGAGCGGGTGGTGGGTGGCCGTCGTCGAACTGTGGCCGAAGAGCGCCCGGCCCTACATCGGCGGCAGCACCGACAACTCCGAGCTCAATCTCATCTTCGGCTACAACGGCTTCTCGCGGATCTTCGGCTCGGGCGGAGGCGGCGGTTCTGGTGCTGGATCGAGCGGCGCGTCCGCCTTCGGGGGAGGCGAGGGCCTGGTGCGGATGTTCGACAGCGAGTTGGGGGGCCAGATCTCCTGGCTCCTCCCTCTCGCCGTTCTGGGTCTCGTCGGCGGTCTGTGGCTGACCCGCCGTCACCGGCGCAACGACCACCAGCGCGGCGGGTTCGTTCTGTGGGGAGCCACGCTCCTGATGTACCTGGCGGTGTACGACTATGCCCAGGGGATCTTCCACCCCTACTACACCGTCGTGATGGCGCCGGCCGTGGCGGCCCTCGCCGGAGCCGGGGTGGTGGCCCTGTGGCGACTCGGGCGCCGGTCGCTCCGTTGGGCCCCGGTGCTCCCGGCCGCCATCGTGGGCACCGTGGTCTGGGCCGACGCGCTGTTGGCGCGGACCAGCGGGTACGACTCCTGGCTCGGGCCCACGGTGGTCGTGACGGGGGTCGCCTCGGCGTTGCTGCTCTTCGTCTCCATGGCCCGACCGCACCAGATCCGCTGGCTCGGGGTGCTGGCCGGGGTCGTGGCGGCGGCGTCGGTGCTGGCCGGACCGGCGGCCTACTCGCTGACGACGCTCGGCACGACCACCACCGCCATCGCCACGGCCGGACCCACCTCGAACACCGGTGGCGGCGGGCCGGGCCGCGGGCCCGGGCCGGGTGCAGCCGGTGCGACGGGTGGCGCGCTCGCCGAACGCGGGGGAACGCGCCAGGAGGCGGGGCGGCCGGCGGGTCGACCGTCAGCCAGGGGCTCGTCGACTACCTCGAGCAGCATCAGGGGTCGGCGACGTATCTGGTGGCGGTCAACGGCTCGCAGTCGGCCGCGCCGTTCATCCTCGAGAGCGGCAAGGCGGTCATCGCGATGGGCGGCTTCACCGGCTCGGACCCCGCGCCCACGCTCAGCGAGTTCAAGCATCTGGTGGCGACGGGCAAGGTGCACGAGGTGTACATCTCGGGGACCATGGGAGGTGCCGGTGGCGGCGCTCCAGGTGGTGGTGGCACAAGTGGTGGTACAGGACCCTTCGCCGGCGGCCCGCCGGGCGGCGGAGGTCTGGGTCGCTCCGTCACCGCCCGCGGCGGGTTCCCGGGTGGTGCCTCCGGTGCCGGTGGCCGGACGTCGAGCACCACCAGCGCCATCGACACCTGGGTCGAGAAGCACGGGACCGTCGTCTCCTCGACGAGCTACGGAGGCAGTTCGGCTGGCGGGACGCTCTACGACGTCAGCAGTGCGGCGGCCGCCGGATAATCGGTCAGTAGCGCGGCAGCGCGATGAAAGCAACGACGTAGGCGAGCAAGCCCGCGCCCACCAGGGTGCAGAAGTGGAACACCTCGTGAAAGCCGAAGACCCGGGGCCAGGGGTCGGGCCGCTTGCGGGCGTAGACGACGGCCCCCGCCGTGTAGGCCAGCCCCGCCGTGATCATGAGCGAGAAACCGACCCAGCCGAGACTGCGCACCAATTGGGGCGCCACGACGATCGGGCACCAGCCCACGACGACGTAGGGGATGGCGACCACCCATTGCGGCGCGTCGAGCCACACCTGGCGCAGCACGACGCCCGCGGCGGCACCGCCCCACACCATGGCGAGCACGAGCGCCTGGGCCCACCCGGTGAGCGCCAGCGCCGCCACCGCCGTGCTCGTCCCCGCGATCCCGATGAAGATCGCACTGTGGTCGGCTCGACGCATGCGGCGCCACGCGGGTGGCGACCAGCGCAGTCGGTGGAAGGCGGCACTGGTGCCGAACATGACGAGCATGCCGGCCACGTACACGGACAGCGCCACCATGATTCCGGTGTTCGGCCCGGCCGCGATGAGAAACGGCCCGCCGACCAGCCAGGCACAGAACGCCCCGACATGCAGCCAGCCCCGGAGGCGGGGCCGCGTGCCCCGGTTGTCGGCCAGCCGCCCCTGCTCGCCCTGGGCCAGGACCGTCATGGCCCCTCGTCCGGGTCCAAGCCGGTCCGCCAGCTCCACCTCGCGACGCGAGATGCCGAGGAGGAAGAGGATGGCGTCGAGGTACGGCACACTGAGGGCCGTGTCGGCCGCACGCCGAACGAGCGGTTTCGCGTTGAACGCGATGCCCAGCCCGGCGGTCGCCAGCATGTCGATGTCGTTCGCACCGTCACCGACCGCGATGGTGCGGCTGAGCGGAACGCCGGCTGCGGCGGCGAAACGGGTCAGCGCGGCCGCCTTGCCGGCCCGGTCGACGATCGCCCCGTCGAGCTCGCCCGTGACGATCCCTCCGTCGAGGGCGAGGACGTTGGCGGCCAGGTGGTCGATACCCAGGTCCCTCACCACGGGCTCGATCACCTGGGTGAAGCCGCCGCTGACCACGGCGAGCTCGTAGCCGAGCCGTTTGAGCGTGCGCACCAGCGTGCGGGCCCCGGGCGCCAGGCGGATGCCGTCGCGCACTTCGTCGAGATCGGTCTCCTTCAGACCGGCCAGGAGTCGGACCCGCTGGCGCAGCGCGTCGGCGAAATCGAGCTCACCCGCCATCGCCGCCTCGGTGACCTCCGCCACCTGCGCGCCGCAGCCGCCGCGCTCGGCCAGCAGGTCGATCACCTCTCCCTGCAACAAGGTGGAGTCGGCATCCATGACGATGAGGTGCCTGGCCCGGCGGTGCAGTCCGGCGGCCTGCACCGCGAGGTCGACCTGACGGCGGGCGGCCTCCTCGGCCAGCGCACGGCGCAGACGGTCGAGATCCGCGCCGGCCACCGACAGTTCGTAGCTGTGCACCGGGAACGAAGAGAGGCGGACGATCCGCTCGATGTTGCCGCCACAGCACGCGATGCGCCCCGCGACGCCCTCCAGCGTGGCCGCGTCGATCTCGGGCGCCAAAAGCGTCACCAGGTGCCGATCGGTGCTCTGCTCCACCTCCCGCTCCTTGAGCGGCTCGACCGCGACCTCGACGCCCGTGTCGCCAAGCCGCTGCGCCAACGCGGCACGTGCACCGTCCACTTCCCCCGGCGCCAGGGCGACCTCCACGCACAGCAGGAGGCGGCCGTGGACCCGCACCTGCTCCACGTCGTCCACGTCGATGCCCTGGGTGGCCAGGGCGGCGAACAGCCGCTCCGCGATGCCCGGGCCGTCCTGGCCGCTCACCGTCACGAGGAACGGCGTCGACGAACCCGCTCCGGCGGTCACGACAGCGAGACGTCCTTCTCGGTGACCCACCCCGCGCCCTCCACCCAGCGCCGCACGATGCGGGCCGGCACGCCGGCGACGACGCAACGGTCCGGGACCTCGCCGCGCACCACTGCGCCGGCGGCCACCACCACGTGCTCGCCGATCTGCGCGCCGGGGAGAATCACCGCGTTGGCGCCGAGCCAGCTGCCCGATCCGATGCGAACCGGCGCCTCGGTGGGCCACTGGCGACCGATGGGCGCGACGGGGTCCTCGTAGGAATGGTTCTGGTCGGTGATGTAGACGTAGGGGCCGGTCTGGATGTCGTCTCCGATGACGATCTCCCAGTGGCCTACGATGTGCGATCCACGGCCGATGAGACAACGGCTGCCGATGGACACGACCGGATCGGTCGGCATCTCCTGGCCGGGCGCCATCCCGGCAGAAATGGAGGCACCAGGGCCGACGATGGTCTCGGCCCCGATGTGGATCAGGTGCTCGTTGTAGAGGGCGCCCTGGGGGAAAAGCAGGCAGGCGCCCGGTCCCATGCGCCCGAAGCGCCGTCCAGCGGGATCGTCGGGCCCGATCGCCCCGAGCTCGATGGCGCCGTCCCACGCCTCGTGCACGAGACGGGACAGGAACCGCCGCAGCGGTCGGGGAAGGGAGCGGACCCAGCTCACGCCGGAATGGTAGGTGGTGCGGCCGCCGGCCCGTGACCGGCTTGCCCGGGGGGCGACGGTCGCCCTTGGGTACACTTTGCCTGTGCAGCCCCTCCACCCGGACGGCGGCTCCGACTCTGCGTCGTCTGCATCTCGTCGCCCCATCGACCGCCGCCAATTCCTGCAACTGTCCGCGATCGGCGCGGCCGGGGTCGACGGGCACGCGCCTCAGTGCCAACCAGAAGCGACTGCCGGCCCGGGCCCGCCGCGGGGCGGCCAGAGTCCCCGTGATGGAGGAGACCAGACTGCCCAGCGGCGTCATCGTGCCGACGGCGCCGTGGCTCATTGCCGAGAACGCCAAGCCGGGCACGCTGAACTGGATCTGCAACCACGTGCAGCCCGAGCACGCCCTCGAGGGGTTTGCCAGCCAGGTCAGCGCCGTGCCCGGCGACGATGTCGCACTGTTCGTCAACAGCACGGCCCGCTCCGTCCAGGTGCAGGCCTATCGGATGGGCTACTACCAGGGTCTCGGTGGTCGTCTCATCGTGCAGACGGACTTCGTCGCGGCGCAGGCCCAACCCGCGCCGGTCGTGACCCCCGGCATCGGCACGGTCAGCTGCCCGTGGTCGCCCACGCTCACCTTGAACATCACGAAGGACTGGCTGCCGGGTTGCTACCTGTTGAAGTTGGTGGGTGACGGCGGCGAGGAGCAGTTCGTCCCCCTCACCATCCGCGACGACGCGTCAACGGCCTCGTACGTGATCCAGAACAGCGTCACCACCTGGCAGGCCTACAACCTCTGGGGCGAGTACAGCCTCTACTACGGCCCCGACGGGAGCGGGCAGTCCTTCGCCAACCGGGCCCGGGCCGTGTCGTTCGACCGGCCCTATCCGCAGACCTGGGCGTCCGGCGCGGCGGACTTCGTCGGCAACGAGCTGCCGCTGCTGTTTCACCTCGAGAGCCTCGGCCTGGACCTGACCTACTGGACCGACGTGGACCTGCACGCGCGGCCACAGCTTCTCCAGAACCACCGCTGCCTCTTCAGCCTGGGCCACGACGAGTACTGGTCCCAGCCCATGCGCCAGAGCGCGGCGACGGCGAGCGCGGGCGGCGTCAATCTGGCCTTCCTCGGGGCCAACGCGTGCTACCGCCAGATCCGGATGCAACCGACCTCGGTCGGTCCCAACCGGCTGCAGGTCTGCTACAAGGACGCCACCGAGGACCCGCTGGCCCGTGAACAGCCCTCGCTCACCACGGTGAACTGGGACCAGGCGCCGGTCAACGACCCGGAGTCGACCCTCATCGGCTCCATGTACCAGTCGGTGCGTGCGAAGGCCGACATGATCGTCACCGACGGGTCGTCGTGGTTCTTCGACGGCTGCAATCTCGACGACGGGCACACCTTCCCCGCGGCGATCCTGGGGGAGTACGACCGCTACGTGCCCTCCCTTCCGGGCCCGCGCAACGTCGACGTGCTGGCACACTCACCCGTCCCCGGCCAGTCCAACTGGTCCGACGTCACCTATTACACCGCTGCCGGCAACGGCGGCGGCGTGCTGGCCAGCGGCGCGGCGAGCTTCGTGTCGCTCCTCTCGACCACCGGGGTCATCCCTTCCATCGTGATCCCTGGCCCCTTCCCGGGGGTGACCGATGTGGTCCAGCGGGCCATGGAGAACGTCTACAGCCGCTTCGGGCTGGGTCCGGCCAGCTCCTTCGGCAGCTCCGGTGGCAATTGGACCGAGGTCTACACCGGTGCCGCCGCCGCGGCGGGCACCGCCGCCGGCACCGCATCGGCCTGATCCCGGCCCCGTCGGTGGCCGCATGACACCACTGACGGGCTCCGCCCCCCTACGATCGACCCCCAGAGATGGCGAGATCCGACGAAAACCGTTCTTGGGCGCGTCGTCCGCTCGCCTGGGGCGTGCTGGCGAGCGCCGGGCTCGCGGGGCTGGTGTTGAGCGCGTGCTCATCGCCGACGCACGACGACGCCGCGGGCAAGTCCAAGCCGACGACCACCACGACGTCGAGCGCCCCGGCGCCCGCCTGCCCGCTCACCGGGCTACCGGCTCCCGGTGGCAGCGTCCCCCAGCGGCCCGCCATGGCGGTGAAGATCGACAATTACCCCGCCGGCCGTCCCCAGTCGGGGCTCGACAAGGCGGACATCGTGTTCGAAGAGCCCGTCGAGGGGGGCATCACCCGCTACGCCGCCGTGTTCCAGTGTCAGGACGTGGCACTGATCGGACCGGTACGATCGGCCCGCAACATCGACATCGGCATCCTCGGGCAGCTGGGTAACCCGCTCGAGGCACACGTCGGCGGCATCGACCCCGTGATCGCCAACATCGACGCCTCACCGGTCGTCAACGTCGACATCGGCCAGAGCAACTCGCTGATGATCCATCCAGCCGGCAAGGTGCCGCCCGACGCTGACTACACCTCGACCGCCATCGTCTACGGCACCCACCCGACGATGACCACCCCGCCGGCGCCCCTGTTCACCTATTCGAAGGCGCCCCCCGCCGGGGGGACCCCGGTGTCGACCGTGAACATCGACTTCTCGGGCACGTCCAACGTCACCTGGAAGTGGAATCCGGCCACGAACACGTTCCTGCGCTTCTACAACGGGACGACACCCGACCTCCTGGCCGACAACGTCCAGAACGCCGCCGCCAACGTCGTGGTGCAGTACGTGCAGATCAGCTACGGCCCCTGGGCCGAGAACTCCGAGGGGGGCCTCGAGGTGCAGGCCGACCTGTACCCCAACGCCAGCGGCACCGCGGTGGTGTACCGCAACGGGGTCGCCATCCCCGCCACCTGGCACCGCTCCACGCTCGGATCGCCCACGCAGTACGTCGACGCGGCGGGCGCTCCGATCCCGATGCAGGCGGGCCAGACCTGGGTGGAGCTGGTGCCCAACACCATCATGGCGGCCACGACGCCTTAGAGACTCAGCGGATAGGTGCTGGCAGAGGCGACCAACGGTTTCGCCAGTCAATCAGCTTGGCAGTGATGATCAGGGCAATCACCAGGGCGAGCTGAGCTAGTCGATGACGCAGGGTGCGGTCGGTGTTGCGCCGCATCTGGCCGTAGTTCGACAGCCACGAGTTGGTCCGTTCCACCGGCCAGCGCAGACCCATGGGATCTTTGGTCGGACCCCCGGGTTGCCTGCCTTTGCGACACTTGGTGACCCTGGCGTCGTCGATCCCGTGTTGGCTCAGCCAGTGGCGTGTCGGCGCCCCGTCGTAGCCTCGATCGAGCCAGAGCGTGCCCACTTCGCAGAGCAGTCCACGTCCTGCGACCTCTTCGAGGGTGGGGGCCAGTAGGCGGACGTCGTTGCAGTTGGCCGGTCCGACGGTCCAGCCAATGGGGATGCCAAGTGCATCGGTGGCGACGGACCACTTCCATCCGAGCTTGCCCCGATCGACCGGGCTCTTGCCGGTTCCCTCCCCGCCAGCTGGGGCTTTGTGCAATGACCCGTCGACGGCGACTTCGCGCAGGTCGAGCCCGACGACGCTGTCATAGCCGGCCACTGCTTCGTTGGCGATGGCATCGAAGATCCCCGCACCGATCCATTCGTCTCGCCGCTGCCTCGCCGTGGTGTCAGAGACCACCCGGCCTGTGAGGTGCTCGGCGTCCTCCCACGAGCACCCAGTGACCAGGCGAACCAGGATCACCTCGAAGCAGGCACGGTCGGACTTGCGTGGTCGGTGACAGCCGAGCGGATGGTGGGTGTGGGACGTCGGGATCAGGGGTTCGATGGCTGCCCACAGGGCATTCACCACCTCAGGATCGAACGCGCGCATAATTTTGCGACCTCCACTCGGTCGTTGGTGTTGGGTGAGAACCCCAAGTCTCTTGGGGCCATCACCACGACCGGTGGATGTCTCTTTTGGCGCTCAGGCTCGCAGCACGGGCTTCTTGGGATTGTCGCCTATCCACGCGGCCTCTTAGGCCTTCGGCGGACGCCCTTCACGGCTCTCGCCCGCGGGCTTCCGCGCCACCACCCCCAGCAGGAGGCAGTCCTCTGCGGCGGCGAACACGCCCGGGTGCGCGCTCGCTTCGGCCTCGTCGAAGACCCCGGCCGCTGCGCCCGCGCGCATGAGGTTGAGACCCTTGCACTCGGTCACCTCGAAACCGGCACGCGTCAGCTTGGCCGCCAGTTCGCTCGCCCCGTATTCGATCTTGTGGTCGTGGTTCATCGGCACGTCCGAACGCAACCGCCACAACGGCCCGTTGGGCGTGTCGAGGCAGAACCAGCCTCCGGGAACGAGCACCCGGAAGGCCTGGCGCACCACCTCGTCCCCGTCGGCCTCGGTGACGTGCTCGATCGACTGGCCGCTGTACACGAGGTCGAAGGAATCGTCTTCGTAGCGGCCGAGATCGACCATGGAGTGGAACGCGAACTCCACCGGCCCCAGCTCGGAGACGACTGGCTCCCCCGACGAACCGCCCTGGTAGATCGTGTCGCGCTCCTCGACGGGCAGGTCCACCACGACCAGCCGCTCGAAGGGGTACGGGTAACCCAGGTGCACCAGCGCGCCGTCGGGCAGGCCCTGGTGGGTCCCACCGAGGTCCAGAATGCGCGCCGCGCGCGGCAGCCCGGCCACGAACTCGCTCCGACTCACGTGCATGGAGAGGAGCACGTTGCCGATGGGGACGCGGCGACGGAACTCCTCTGAATGGGCCAGGGCCTCAGCCACGCCACGCCGGGACAGCTCTCCACTGGCCAGCTTGCGGGCGTAGTCGTCGCCTCCGGTGCGGTCCGGTTCGCGGTCGAGGATCACGTTGAAGGCCATGCGCACCGACTGCTTGGGCGGCAGGTAGCGGAAGGGGACGGTCGGCACGAAGCGGTCGAAGACGCGGTAGGCCCGTTGCTTCCATTCCCTGGCTGGCACCGCACCATTGTGGTCGAACGCGAAGCGCTCCGGACCGGTCACCCGAGGGAGAGGCGGGGACGGCCCGGAGGCTTCGGCGCCGTGAGGGGCGGGGTGCAGCTAGGAATCGAGCGAGATCGGGACGTCGTCGGGGTCGACGGCACCCTCGGCGGCGTCGTCGGCCTCGTTCTTGGGGGCCAGGTACTCGCGCACCCGGTCGTCGATCTCGGCCATCAGCTGCGGGTTCTCCGTCAGGAACGTCTTCACGTTCTCCCGGCCCTGGCCGAGCTGCTCACCCTCGTAGGTGAACCAGGCGCCCGACTTCTTGATGAAGCCGAGTTCGACCGCCACGTCGAGGAGCGAGCCCTCACGGCTGATCCCCTTGCCGTACATGATGTCGAACTCGGCCTGCTTGAAGGGCGACGAGCACTTGTTCTTGACCACCTTGACCCTGGTCCGGTTGCCGACCACGTCGGCGCCGTCCTTGATCGCCTCGATCCGGCGGATGTCCAGCCGGATGGAGGAGTAGAACTTCAGCGCGCGCCCGCCCGGGGTGACCTCGGGTGAGTTGTGCACCATGACACCGTCGACCAGGTAGTTGTGGCTGTCCTCGACCTCGATGTCGAACCGGTGCATCGATCGGGTCGGGGGCTTGACGTGGATGTCGGTCACCGGCAGGGCCACCAGCTCGTAGCGCATGGGCGTGAGGTGGGGCTCGACCGCGAAGCGTCCCCGGTAGGCCGGGAGCAGCTTGTACTCCATGCTCGGGTGCACGAACGGCGCGATGAGGGCGTGCAGCTTCGCCGTCTCGTCGTTGGCGAACACCAGGACAGCCTTCTTCCACGCGCCCGAGGCGACCAGCTTGGCCCGGATCCCCCAGGTGTCGGCCAGGTAGGCCACCAGGCGCTCGCGGGTCGCCGGCTCCATCGCCTCGACGCAGATGGTGGCCCGACCGGTTTGTCCCGCCGTTCGGCTCTGCACCCCTTTCGACCGGACAGTGAAGCCGGCGTCGTCCATGTACCACAGGGCGATCGACAGGGGAGTGAGGCGCTTCAGGTAGTCGTCGTCGAAGACCTTCTTCTTGTCGACGTAGACGCCCTGTCGGAGAGGGGCCAGTTCGGGCAGCGGCTGGAAGTCGTAGCGTCACGACACCGTCGGCCCGGACGTGGCGGCTGCGCTCGACGTTGGAGAACAGCGAGGCCTTCCAATCGGCGTAGGGCGCCTGCGCCTCGCAGTGGCTGTAGCGGAACCGGGCGCCGTGGCCGCTGCGTGTCGGTGACAGGGCGCCGTCGCCCATCAGGGTCCCGCGCAGGACCTCCCACTGGAAGTCAGACAGGTAGTGCGGCACAGCCTCGAGCACCCGGTCGCCGACCTTGAACTCACCCGCCTCGCACCAGCCTCCGGGAGTACGGATGAAATGGTTGGACGTGCAGGCCAACTGGGCCTTGCCGTTCTTCGCCGGCTTGGCCACGGTGATCTGGAGGAACCGATCGGTCTTGCCGTTGTCGAACCAGTTCACGACCCGCTTGGGCACGAAGGCTCCGACCGCCGGGTCATAGGAAAGCACCTCGACGGGGAGTCGCTGGTTGACGATCTTGCCGATCTTCTCCGTGCTGCCGTCGGCCAGGACCACTCGGGCGCCGTAATGAAAGCACCCGTACATCACACCGATCTTCTCCCGCAACTGGTTGATGAAGATGGCGATGGTGCTCGACTTCGACAGCGTGCCCGTCAGCTTGCGCAGCGCCTGGGACATCAGGCGGGCCTGGAGGCCGACGTGGGTGTCGCCCATCTCGCCCTCGATCTCGGCCCGCGGCGTCAACGCCGCCACCGAGTCGATGACCAGGACGTCGAGGGCCCCGGAGCGGATGAGCATGTCGGCGATCTCGAGTGCCTGCTCGCCGGTGTCGGGCTGCGAGATGAGGAGGTCGTCGACGTTGACGCCGATGGCCCGCGCGTAGACCGGGTCCATGGCGTGCTCGGCGTCGACGTAGGCGCAGATGCCGCCGTTGCGCTGCGCCTCGGCCACCGCGTGCATGGCCAGGGTCGACTTCCCCGAGGACTCGGGCCCGTAGATCTCCACGATGCGGCCGCGAGGCAGGCCGCCGATGCCCAGCGCCAGGTCCAAGGAGAGCGCTCCGGTGGAGATGGACTCGATGTTCATGCTGAGGTTGTCGCCCATGCGCATGACCGAGCCCTTGCCGAACTGCTTCTCGATCTGGCCCAGCGCGGCGTCCAGCGCCTTCTCCCGTTCTGTTTCGGCCATCCCTCTCTCCTCTGTCTGTGTGTGCTGCGACCTGTGCCGGCCCTGCTCGGTGCCGTTGCGGTGACCCTACGGCGGGGGTGTGACGGGACCCGCCGGCGCTGCCGTTCGCATGATAACGAACGTGTGTTCGTAGGACGCGGACCCCTCGCCGGGGGGAAGGACGGCGGAAGAACGGTCGTCTCACTTGCCGCGGTCGCGGCCCGAAGCCCGCCGTCCGTGACCGGAGGGCGAGCCTGGCGCGTGCGAAGCTGGCGGGTCCCCGGGCGGGCGTGGACAAAGAGAAAGGGAGGGCTGGCACGGTGGTGCACGCGAGAAGGCCGGTGGCCGCCGTTGCGCTCGTCGCCTTCCTGGTCGCCGCACTCTCCCAGATCGCGCCGGCTGCGGCATCGGGCTCCACCGCGAGCGCCTCGACCCTCTACCGGGAGGCCATCGCCACCACCCACTCGTGGTCGGTCCACTACGCCTCGGCATCGACGCAGTCCAAGAGCACCCTCCTCGAGAACGGCGACGCCGGGCCAGCCTCGGGGAGCCAGACGGTCCTCATGGGCAAGGGGTCCATCTCCATCCTCGTCATCGGCGGCATCAGCTACGTCAAGGGCAACGCCGGCGGGCTGCAGAGCCTCGCCGGCCTCGAGCGCGTCCCAGGCGGCCGCCACGGCGGGCCAATGGATCGAGTTCGCCACCGGCAACGCCGCGTTCGCCCCGGTGGTGGCCGGGGTCCGTTCGCACGACGTCGCCCAGGAGCTGGCGCTCAAGGGGCCGCTCTCCCTCGGGCACCCACGCACCCTCGACGGGTACGCGGTCGACGCCATCGAAGGGTCGCAGACCTTGGCGCGCAAGTCGGTCCACGTCGTCCTCTACGTCCGCGCCACGGGGACCCACGTCCCCGTGGAGGAGGACTCGGTCAACGCCAAGGGACAGCCCACGACCGCCGTGCACGTCACCTATTCCAAGTGGGGTGAGATCGTGCGCCCGGAGGCCCCGCAGGCGACCGTCTCCATCGGGCCCATCAGCGCCGTGTGACGTGGTCACGGCGGCCCGACACCGCCCGTGGCCCCGGGCGTGCGAGGATGTTCCGTCCCCGACCGGACCGAGCTGGCGCCTTCAGCGCCGCCGGGCCGGCGCATCCAGGAGAGTGAAGGTCATGCGCCCCTTGCGCCCCAGCCCCGTCCACAAAGCCGCGGCCACCGCCGGCATCAGCGTGCTGGCCTCGGTGGCCGCTGCTCGCGGCCGGACCGGTCGCCGGAGCCGCGACGACTCCGAGCGCCAAGACCGAGTACCTGGCCGCCCTGAACGCCGTCGGGAGCCAAGGCGTGCACTTCTCCTCGTCGGCCTCGCAGAAGGGCGCCACCATCGACGTGAGCGGGGACACGGGCACCACCTCGGGCGCCCAGACCCTCGTCGTGAAGAACGGGAAGATCACGGAGCACATGTCCGCCGTGGTCGTCGGGTCGACCGGATACGTGAACGGCGACGCCACGGCCCTCCACCACGTGATCGGCCTCACCAGTGCCCAGTCGTCGAAGTACGCCGGCACATGGCTGTCCTTCCCGACCTCGAACCAAAGCCTCGGCCAGCTGGTCGGCGGGCTCCTCGATTCGCAGGTGACGACCGAGCTGCAGGTGGGCGGGCCCTACAGCTACGGCGCCGCCACCACCGTCGCCGGCCAGCACGCGCTGGCCGTCCGCGGCTCGGTGGGCACCCAGAGCGGCGGCAAGGTGCCGATCGTCCTCTACGTGTCGGCCACCGGCACGCCGCTGCCCATCGAAGAGGTCACCAACCCGAAGGGTTCGGGGGCATCGGCCATCCGCGGCACGGTGACGTTCTCCCACTGGGGCGAGCAGAAGAGCCAGCAGGCGCCCGGGCACTCGGTGTCGCTGCTGAAGCTGGTCCCGGCCTCCGCGTCGTCCGGCCCACGACCACAGCGGGGTAGCCCGCCGTGGCGCCCCGGCTCCAGGCCGTCGAGGGCGACATCACGGCCGAGCGGGTCGACGCCGTCGTGAACGCGGCCAACCGCCATCTCCGCGGTGGCGGTGGTGTCGACGGCGCCATCCACCGTGCCGCCGGGGCCGAGCGGCTGCAGGCCGCCTGCCGCGCCATCGGCGAATGCCCGCCCGGCGCGGCCGTGGTCACCGACGGGTTCGACCTGCCCGCCCGCTTCATCATCCACACCGTGGGCCCGGTCTGGCACGGCGGCAGGGCGGGCGAACCCGAGACGCTCGCCTCGTGCTACCGCAACGCCCTGGCCGTCGCCGACGAGATCGGCGCCCGCTCCGTCGCCTTCCCCGCCATCTCGACCGGTGTGTTCGGTTACCCACCGGGGCAGGCCGCCGAGGTCGCCGTGACAACCGTCGGCGCGGCGGACACCGAGGTGACCCTGGTCCGCTTCGTCGCCTTCGACGGCGCGACCCTCGCGCGCTACCTCGAGCTGCTCACCTGAGCGCCGCGGTGCTCCCGCGTCAGGCCGAGGAGCCGACGTCAGGTTGTAGACGGTCACACCGCCCACCGTCTCGGCGGTGAAGTGCGACTCCACCCACGCCGTGATCTGCGAGGCGTCGTCGCCCGAGCCGCCCCGGCACCGGGCCGCCAAAGCCACCGGCACCGCCGAGGCCGCCGGCGATGAAGTAGTGGATCTTGCCCTCCGACACGTACTGCTCGAACTGGGCCAGCGTGGGCGCCGGGTCGGTGCCGTTGAACCCGCCGATGGCCATGACCGGCTCGCCGCTCGCCAGCTGGTAGCCGGCCGCGTTGTTCGAGTTCACCGTCGCGGCGGCCCAGGTGTACCGGCCGGCGTCGGCCTGCAGCGCCTTGGTCAGGGCCGGGATTGGACTGGCTCGAGCTCAGGAACCCGCCACCACCCAGCCCGCCGAAGCCGCCGTGCCCGCCGCCGAAGGCACGGCGGAACCCGCCACCGCCGAGCGAGGGTGCGCCGCCCGGGAAAGCCGCCGCGCGCCGGTCGCCGGTGCCTGCTCCCCGCTCCGCCCGGGAAGCCGCCGCCGGGGAAGCCGCCGCCGGGGAACCCGCCGCCCGGGAGCCACCGCCGGGGAAGCCCGCCGCCGAAGGCGCGGCGGAACCCGCCACCGGGGAAGCCGCCGCCGGGGAACCCGCCACCGGGACCACCGCCCCGGCCGGGGTCGGGGTCACCGACGGGATCGCCCCGCTGTGCGGGGTGGCCGCCGTGGCGACCGTCGAGAAGAGCGGTGCGGCCAGCGCGGCGCCGAAGCCGAGCACGGCCACGAGGCCGACGGCCAGCCTGGGGACTGATCGCAGCAGCGGGAGGCAGAGGATGGCGACGACGCCGAGCGCACCCACCACCGCCACGAAGGGGCGCAGGGCCGGGAACCAGTCCGAGGTGCGGCCGAGGAGCACGTAGCTCCAGATCACCGTCGCGGCCAGGCCGCCGGCCAGACCCGATCCTTCCCACCCAGGTGCCCCGGCGTTGCCACAGACCCATGGTGGCGATCCCGACCAGCCCGCCGAGCGGCGCCGCCAGGGCGACCGTGTAGTACGGGTGGATGATGCCCTGAGCCAGGCTGATGACGAGGCCGGTGCAGACGAGGGAGCCACCCCACAGCAACAGCGCGGCACGCTCGCGGTCGGTGCGGCGGGCCCGGATGGTGACGACGAGGAGGACGGCGCCCATCACCAGCGCGCCGGGCAGCAACCACGACATCATGTTCCCGAACTCGGTGTTGAAGAGCCGGGTGAGGCCGGTCGGGCCCCACATGCTCCCGGCGACCCGCCCGCCGCCCACGCTGCCGGCCTCGTTCCCGCTGAGCCGGCCGAAGCCGTTGTAGCCGAAGATGAGGTTGAGGATGCTGTTGTTCTGCGACCCGCCGACGTAGGGGCGATCCGCCGCGGGCGTGAGCGCCACGGCGGCCACCCACCAGCCGGCCGCCACGAGCACGGACACCCCCATGAGGACGACCTGCCACACCCGGCGCCACCATCCCGTCGGTGCGGCGAGCAGGTAGACGACGGCCAACACCGGAAGGATCAGGAAGGCCTGCATCATCTTGGTGATGAAGCCGAAGCCCACCAGCGCGCCGGCGAGCACGAGCCACTTCGTCTGTGCCCGCTCGAGCCCGCGCATGGTGGCGTAGATCGCCCCGGTGAGAAGCAGCGCCAGCATGGCGTCGGGGTTGTTGAAGCGGAACATCATGGCCGCCACCGGCGTCGAGCGCGACGACGGCGCCGCCGAGGAGCGCGGCCTGCGCGCTGAACCAGCGCCGGACGGACAGGTAGACCAGGCCGACCGTGGCCACGCCCTCGAGGGCCTGCGGCACCAGCACGCTCCACGAGTTGAGGCCGAAGATCCGGGCCGAGATCTCCATCGGCCACAAGAACGCGGGCGGCTTGTCGACGGTGATGAAGTTGGACGAGTCGGAGGACCCGAAGAAGAACGCCTTCCAGCTCTTGGTGCCCGCCTGCACGGCGGCCGAGTAGAAGGAGTTGGCCCACCCGCTCGCGCCGAGGTCCCACAGGTAGAGAACGGCCGTCGCGGCGAGCAGCGTGAGGAGGGCGGGGCGCACCCAGGGCGCGTCGCTCTCCTTGCCCCGCACGAAGCGGAACATGAGCCCACGCCGGGGGCCGGATGGCCATGCCGGTGCGGCGGGTGCCGCCGAGCGGGCCGCATCCTTCGAGCGCGTCGAGCTGCGCCGGCGGGTCGAGCACCCCGACGGGGGCGTCGGGGGCGGGCGTGAGGTCCGTCAACGTGACACCTCCATGGGGTCGGCGCCCGGCACGGGTGCCCGGGCGGAAGATCCACGCTCGCAGCACGGCGAAGCGGAAGGCGGCAGCGATCCCGTTGGCCACGGTGATCGCCACCAGCTCGGGGATCAGGGCGGAAGGGGCGATCCACTGGGCCACCACGAGTCCCAGCGTCGTGAGGCCGAGGCTCACCAGGTACAGCGCCCCGGCGACGGCGAAGAGGCGGCCGCGCCGGGTCTGCCCGTCGGTGGTGCGGGACAGCTCCCGGTGTACCGCCGTGTTGAAGAGCGTGGCGATCGCCATGGCCACGGCGTTGGCAGCGAAGGGGCCGACGAGGGGGCGCCAGGCGACGAAGAGGAAGAGGTACCCGAGCGTGGAGACCACGCCCACGCCGGCGAAGCGCAGGAGCTGGTCGGCCGCCACCTCGTTCGAGCGGACCCGGCGCAGGCCTTCGGGGCGCCGCACCAGCATCCGCCACACGCCGCGCAGGTCGTCCGTGGCGGTCGAGACGATGTTGACTCGCGAATCGGGGTCGTCGACCCAGTCCACCGGGACCTCGCCGATGCGCAGGCCCAACCGCTGGGCGGTGACCAGCAGCTCGGTGTCGAAGAACCACTCGTTGTCCTCGACGAGGGGCAGCAGCCTCTCCGCCGCATCCCGTCGCAGTGCCTTGAAGCCGCACTGGGCGTCACTGAAGCGACCCCGCAGCGCGAGCTTGAGCAGCAGGTTGTAGGCCCTCGAGATCAGCTCTCGCTTGGGGCCCCGCACGACGTGCGCCCCGGGTGCCAGGCGCGACCCGATCGCGACGTCGCGGTGACCGGACAGCAGCGGGGCCACGAGGGGGAGCAGGGCCGGCAGCGACGTGGAGAGGTCGACGTCCATGTAGGCGACGACGGGCGCGTCGCTGGTCGACCACGCCGCACGCAGCGCGTAGCCACGGCCCTTGCGCGGTAGGTGCATGAACGCCACTCCCCGCGTGGTGGCCGCCAGCTCGCTCGCCACCCGGATAGGTGTCGTCCGTGCTGGCGTTGTCGACGACCGTGACGAGCGCCCGGAAGGGGAACGACTCGTCGAGGAAGGTGCGCAGGGCGGTGATCCTCTCGGCCAGCTGGGCCGCCTCGTTGTAGACGGGCACGACGATCTCCACGTCCACCGGCGTCCGGCGGGGGTCGACGTCGGCCTCGGATGGAGCCAGGGCTGTCATGTCCCGCATGGTGCCCGGTTCGCCTCCGGGCTCCGTGAAGGTCGGCTGTGGGTCCGGTGTGAATCGTCAGGCGGCGAGCCACGGGAGCGTCCGGCTAGGCGGCCGACTCGGGGGGGGCGCCCGCCGCGACCTGGTCCTGGTCCTGGTCCTGATCCTGGTCCTGCTCCTGGTCCGGTTGCAGGCGTGCTCGTCGGGATGCGCACGGTCACCACCAGCCCGTGTCCGGGCTCCGACGTGGCGGAGACGGTGCCGCCGTGCGCAGCCACGATGGCCGCGACGATGGAGAGGCCGAGCCCGCTCCCGCCGCTCCGTGCGCGAGCCGGGCGGGGTCGACCCGGTAGAAGCGCTCGAAGACCCGACGGGCCTCCTCGGCGGGCATGCCGGGCCCCGTGTCGCGCACCTCCACCTCGGCCTGGTCGCCGACCTGATCCACCCGCACCGTGGCCGTGGTCCCCGGCGGCGTGTGCGCCCGCACGTTGGCCAACAGGTTGTCGAGCACCTGGCGCAGGCGGTCCTTGTCGCCGATGACCTCGACCGGGTCGCGCGGCCCAGAACCGCACGGGCCACTCCGGCCCGACCGCCGTAGCGGTGCGGACCGCATCCGACGCCAGGGACACCAGCTCGACGGGCGCCATCTCCATGGGTACGCCCTCGTCGAGGCGGGCCAGGGTGAGGAGGTCGCTGACGAGGCGGTCCATGCGCGCCGTCTCGGTGCGGATGCCCGAGACGATGCGCGGCAGGTCGTCGGAGTGCTCGGATCCGCCTCGCTCGAACAGCTCGGCGTAGGCCGACACCGCGGCGATCGGCGTGCGCAGCTCGTGGGAGGCGTCGGCGACGAACTGGCGCAGGTGCTGCTCGTTCTCCTGCAGCCGCGCCTCGGACGCCACGCGGGCCGAGAACGCGGCCTGGATCCGCTCGAGCATCACGTTGAGCGCGCGGGCCAGACGGCCGACCTCGGTCGCCTGGTCGGCCCCGGGGACCCGCTGGTCGAGGTTGCCGGCCGCGATGGAGTCGGCGGTCGCCTCGACGTCCTCGAGCGGGCGCAGGCCGAGCCGGACCAGCCACCATCCGCCGGCCAGCGCCAGCACGAGCGCCCCCGCGGTCACGGCGAGCTCGGTGAGGAGCAGGGTGTGCAGGGTGCTCGTCTGGTCGACGAGCGGTATGCGCCTGGACGAACACGTCGCCGTTCTGGCAGCTTCGGTGGCCCGCACCCGGAACGACGGCCCGCCCGTCGCGATGGAGCCGGCGGTGAAGTACGCGACCTGGGTCCCGTCGGGTTGGGTGCGTGAAGCCCGGTGATGGGGTCGGGCAGCTGCGGGCTGTACGCGTGGTTCGCCGACGTAGGCCGGGCACGACAGACCGTCGACGACCGGCCCGTCTGGTCGTCGTCACCGCGAGCGTAGCTGATGCCGAAGATGTTGGCGAAGCTGCTGCCCTCGGCTCGCCGCCACCGCCGCCCGGGCGCCCGGCCGGACTCGACAGGCCTCTCCCCCGAAGCTGCTCTGGGGCGACGGGCAGCGGCGGCGCCGGTGGCCGAGTTGACCGGAACCAGGTGGGTGTGCTGCTGGGCCAGCTCTGGTCGACCTGGTTGTAGAGGGACGAGCGCAACGCCGAGTACGTGGCGAAGTCGGCCACGACGAGCGCGACGATCGCGATCGCCCCGACGGCGAGCAGGAGCCGGAGCCGCAGGGACACTCAGGCCGCTCCGTTGGCGGACTCGGGCTCGCGCAGCGTGTAGCCGACGAGGCGGATGGTGTGGATGAGCGGGGGCCCGAACTTCTCGAGCTTCTTGCGCAGGTAGCTGACGTAGGTCTCCACGACGTTGCCGTCGCCGCCGAAGTCGTAGTGCCAGACGTGGTCGAGGATCTGCGCCTTCGAGAGCACGTGGCGCGGGTTGAGCATGAAGTAGCGCAGCAGGTTGAACTCGGTCGCCGTGAGGTTGATCGGGTTGGCCCCCCGGCGCACCTCGTGTGCGCTCTCGTCGAGCTCGAGGTCGGAGAAGCGGAGGATCCCGTCGTCCTCGGGCTCGTAGCCGGTGCGGCGCAGGATGGCGTGCACCCGGGCGATCACCTCGGCCAGCGCGAAGGGCTTGGTCACGTAGTCGTCGCCCCCGACGGTGAGACCGGCCAGCTTGTCCTGACAGCGTGTCGCGTGCGGTGAGGAAGAGCACGGGCACCCGCAGCCCGTCGGCGCGCAGCCGCCGGGTGACCTCGAGGCCGTCGAGGTCGGGCAGCATGACGTCGAGGATCACGAGGTCGGGCGGGTCCTCCTGGGCCTGCGCCAGGGCCCGGCGCCCCGTCATCGCCTCGTCGACGGTGAACCCCTCGTAGCGCAGCGACGTCGCCACCGCATCGACGATCGAGGGCTCGTCGTCCACCACCAGGACCCGCGGTCCGTTGTCGCTCTTCACTGGTCATACCTCCCTGCAGCACAGGGTCGCACCCTGGACTCTTCATCCAGTGTGACCCCGCTGTGGGCCTCCTGTGAACGCGGGGGCTCAGTCGGAGCGGGCGTCGAGGGCGCGTCGCAGCAGGTCAAGGGCCGAAATGGCCCCGTACTGGCGGACGCGTTCCCGGTCGCCGGGCACCCGCAGCTGGCGGGTCTGGGCGGGCTCGCCGGGGAGATGGAGGCCGACGAAGACGGTGCCCGGCGCCACGCCCTCCTGGTCGTCCGGACCGGCCACCCCGGTGATGCCGAGGCCGACGTCGGCCCCGGTCACCCGGGCGGCACCCTCGGCCATGGCCGCCGCCGCCGACTCGGTGACCACCGGCCCGGCGGGCACCCCCAGGACGTCGAACTTGACCTGCGCGTCGTAGGCGACGACGCCGCCGCGGAACCACGACGAGGCCCCGGGCACGTTGACGAGGCGGGAAGCGATGAGGCCGCCGGTGAGCGACTCGGCCACCCCGAAGGTCAGGCCGCGGGCGATGAGGCGGGTGGCGACGGCGACCTCCATGGACTCGTCGTCGACGCCGAAGACGATGTCGCCCAGACGCTCGCCGATGGCGCGGCGCACCTCGACCTCCTCCTTGTCGAGCAGCGCAGTGACGTCGTCGGGCGTGCGGGCCCGGGCGGTGATGCGGACCTTGATCCCCTCGATCCCCGAGGCGAGGAAGGCGAGCGTGACGTCGCCGTCGGCATCGAGCGCGTCGATGCGGTCCTGGAGGGACTCGGCCAGACCCGGACTCGCTCGCCCCCCACGTGCGCAGCACCCGGCTGGCGATGACGCCCTCCTCGCCGGCCTCGGCCATGCGGGCGCGCAGGTCGGGCAGGATGGCGCGTTCGAACATCTCGGCCATCTCGTAGGGGACGCCGGGGACGGCGTAGACCACCTTGTTCCCGAGCGGGCAGATGAGCCCGGGTGCCGTGCCGGCCACCTGCGGAATGACCGTGGCGCCCTGCGGGACGTCGGCCTGGCGCGCGTTGTTGGCCGACATGGCGCGCCCCGGGCCTCGAAGAAGCCGGCGATCAGGTCGACGATGGCCTGGTCGCGCACGAGCGCGACGCCCATGACCTCGGCGATGGCCTCCCGGGTGATGTCGTCCTGGGTGGGCCCGAGCCCGCCGCACATGATCACGCCGTCGCTGCGGGCCAACGCGGTCCGCAGGGCCAGGGTGATGCGGTCATGGTTGTCACCCACGGCCTGGTGGAAGTGGGAGGCCACGCCGTTGGCCGCCAGGTGCTCGCCCAAGCCAGGCGGAGTTCGTGTCGGCGATCTGGCCCAGCAGCAACTCGGTGCCCACCGCCACGATCTCGATCCTCACGGGCGTGACCTTATGGTGCGGCCGGCCGGTGCAGCGCCCGCCGCCCGTCGATCAGGTACTCGGCCCCGGTGTAGAGGGTGAGGGCGCAGGCGAACCAGATCGTCGCCACCTGCAGGTCGTGCTGGTGCGCCAGCGGCGGGATGATGCAGGTGCCGACGGCGATGTCCTGCACGAGCGTCTTGAGCTTGGCCGAGTTGCGGGCCGGGATGGACACGCCGCGGCGGCCCACCCAGGAGCGGTAGAGCTGCATGCCGACCTCGCGGATGGCGATGAGGATGACGGGCAGCCAGGGCAGGTGCCCCTCGGCGGCCAGCGTCACGAGCGCGCCGAGGACGACGGCCTTGTCGGCCAGCGGGTCGAGGAAGGCGCCCGAACGGGTCGTGCCGTGGCGGCGGGCCATGTAGCCATCGAGCCCGTCGCTGCCGGCGAGCACGAGGCCGACCACGACGTTGATCCACGATGCCCCCCACACGACGAGCATGACGACGTAGACGGGCGCCGCCAGCAGCCGGGCCACCGTGACGGCGTTGGCCGGCGTGACCAGCGCGCTGGGCCCGAAGGCGAACCCGGGGTGGGCCGGATGCTCGTGGGTGGCGTCGCTCACGGGATCGGCGCTCCTGCTCGCGCTGGCGCCGCAGGCGACGATCCACGGCGGGGACGGCGCGCAGGTCGGGTCCCTCCGCACCGGTGATGACCACGTCGACGAGGCTGCCCACCTCGAGATCAGCCGGGAGACGGCACGATGCCATCGATCTCGGGCGCCTCGTGGACCGTGCGGCCCTGCCCGGGCGCGTCGACGAGGACCCGGCGCACGGAGCCGATGAGCCGGTCCCGCTTGGCCGCGGTGATGGCGTCCTGCAGCTCGGCGCACTCGCGCAGCCGCTCGAGCGCCAGCTCGGCCGGTACCTGGTCACCGAGGTCGGCGGCGTGGGTGCCCACCTCGTTGGAAAAGGGGAAGAAGCCGGCCCAGTCGAGCTGCGCGTCCTGGAGGAATTGCAGGAGCAGGTCGTGGTCGCGCTCGGTCTCGCCCGGGTAGCCGAGGATGAAGGAGGACCGGAAGGTGGCGTCGCGCTCGGCGGACCTGATGTCGGCGATCCGGCGCAGGAAACGCTCGCCGTCGCCCCAGCGGCGCATGCGGGCGAGCAGCGGGCGCGACACGTGCTGCAGCGAGAGGTCGAAGTAGGGCACGCCGGTCAGCAGAACCGTCTCGACCAGCTCGTCGGTCAGGCCGGATGGATAGAGGTAGAGCAGCCGGGTGCGCTCGACCCGGGCCGACACGGCGCGGGTGAGGGCGGCGATGGGCGAGGTGCCGTTGGCGATGCGGGTGCGGCGGCCCGGGCCCGAGCGGTCCCGGCCGTAGGAGGCCAGGTCCTGTGCGACGAGGACGATCTCGCGCAGCGGGGGCGCTCCCGGTGGCGGGCGCCCGCAAGCGCGTCGACCTCGGCCAGGACCTCTTCGTGCGCGCGGGAACGCTGCTTGCCGCGGAAGGACGGGATGGCGCAGAAACCGCAGATGCGATCACAGCCCTCAGCGACCTTGACGTAGGCCCAGGGCGCCCGGGCGGCGGGACGGGGCAGCTCCAAGAGGTCGAATCCGTTGGCCGCCGGCAGGTGGTCGTGCGGAGGTGGGGGCGCTCGGGAGGAGTGAGACGGGCACGGCGGCGGGCGCGGCGCGGGCGGTGGCGGGAACGGTCAGATCACGCCCGAACCCCGCCACGAGATCGACCTCGGGCAGCGCGTCGCGCAACTCGTCGCCGTAACGCTCGGCCATGCAGCCGGTCACGACCAGGTGGGCGCCCTCGCGGCGCCGGTCCGCCAGATCGAGGACGGTGTCGATCGACTCCTGGCGGGCCGCCTCAATGAAGGCGCACGTGTTCACGACGACGAGGTCAGCGTCGGCGGGCCCGGTGGCGCGGCCGTACCCCTGCGCATGGAGATACCCCTCGAGCTTGTCGGAGTCCACCTGGTTCTTCGGACAGCCCAGGGTCTGCAGCCAGTACCGACCCACGATCTCGCACACACTCCTCGCACCAGGCCGGCGCCCGTCGGGGCGACGGGGCACGGCAGGTCCGCCACCGCGGACCAACTTTCCGGATCGCCCGGCAACTTTGGCCAGACTCCCGAGCGGAGAGGGAGGGATTTGAACCCTCGGACCCGGTTACCCAGGTCAACTCATTAGCAGTGAGTCCGATTCGGCCGCTCTCGCACCTCTCCAGCAGGAGTTTCGTCAAACGACGGGGACCGTTGTCCATAATCCGGCCACAGTCGCCGACTCGCTCCGTCTGCGAAGCCTACGTGAAGGCTTGCCGGGGGTCCGCCAGGCGTGGGTGCGCGGCGTCTCAGTCAGGCATTACCCGGGACTCCGCTTCCGACAGCCCAGGCCGTACGATGGACGACGTCGAGCCGATTACCCCCGTCAGAAGGCACCTCCGAGGCACGCGGGTCAATCACTTGCTCGAAGGAGTCGGCCAATTCGGCGTAACCCAAGTCATTGGTGTGCATATTGCTGTCCTGCTCGACGCACATCAACGTCCACTCACAGATGAGGGCCACGTTTTGCGGCACCGTCATCCCGAGATAGGACCCAGTCAGGCTGAAGTCTTTCGTCTCAAACGGCCCGGCCGGGTCGGCCATCAATGCACCGGCCGCGCCATAGATCTGTCCGAGAAGCTTGTTGAGGGACACCACGTACGGCACAGACTGCTGCGCCAAGGTTCGGTCGCTTCCCCCGAGCAGCCACCCGGCCAGAAATCCGTCGTAGTAGTCCATTCCGTAGATCGAGAGTCCCGGATATGCGGACCGGAGTCCGCTGAGGATTTGCGGGAGCTCTGCGCTTACGACGTTCAACGCGTTCTGAGCGCACGTTCCGTCGATCCCGGACATCACGAAGAAATTGAGACAGGGAAGGACGTTGTTGAACCCGATGTCAATGGTAAGGAAGGCGATCTGATCAGGATGCGCCCGAAGAAACGCTTCGGCGTCTCCCAACTGCGTGCCGGTCGTATACGAACAGGATGCACTGCCGCTCAAGACATCCGTGGTGGTGGCACCGGAACACGACAGGTTCAGGAGCTGAAGATTCGGATAGTGGGTCAGTTCGTGCTGATAGAGGAGATCGACGTAGTCGTTCGACGGCTGACTCGCCCCTACGCCGGCTGCCAGGGAGTCTCCTATTGCAACGTCGTACATGACCGGAGCCACGAGGCCCTCGCCGCCGCAGCCCGACCACTCGATTCCGATGACGGAGTTCGCCGGAACGAGAGACCCGGCATGAAGGGGGACAACGGGCGGTCCAGTCAGCTCGATGGCGGTCACGATGCTCTCGCTGGTCAGGTTCCCACTCGAGCAGAGATGGTTGAGAGACGTATAGGTCAGACCGGCGGTGGTCAGAGCGGCAAGGGCCGGAGTGGCGTACTCGCCCACCACGCCGGCCGGAATTGCAGCCTCCGCCGCGACCTGAACGGCTGCCCCTGCCGCCGGCGTTGCCGAGCTGGTTGCCGCGGCCGCTCCGGCCGCCGTTGTCGACGTTGTTCCCGAGCCCGCGCCTCCGTCGGCCGTGCCGCCACCGGCCACGCCCCCACCGGCCGCGCCTCCGCCGGTCATGCCGCCGGCGGATCCACCCGCTCCGGCTCCGCTGGAGGCGGTCGACGTCGTGGAGGATCCGCTCGAAGAATTCCGGCGACAGCGGCCATCTGAGATGCCGACGGATGTTCCGCCGACGAGCGGGTGCCCACGAGGATGGACACCACAGCGATGACGGCAACCGCCACCGCGAGCTTTCGGAATCTCATCGCTGCCACCTTTCGAGGGCGAGACTACGTTCATGTATCGGGCGAAAACCCGAAAGTTCACCGATGTGTCACGAATTTCGCCCAGCCTGAGGGTTGACCAGCCACGGCCTTCGCCCGTCCTCATGAACCGAAGGCCACTCGCACGACGTCAAGGAGCGGTGTCCCTCGGCCGGGCCGGAGGCAGTTTCCACATCGTTCGGCATCGAAAATTGGCGAAGGAGTGCCATGACGAGCAGGGCGAACGGCCGCTACTCTCGCCGACCAACACCGAGTGTGGAGGACCACGCCGTCCGGGTCCTTCGCACGGTTGGAGGAGGCTCGAATCATGACCATGCCGCCGCGCTGACGATTGGCGGAATCGGGGTTCCTACTTCTCGTGGCGTCCGGCTCGAGAAGATGCGGCCTCCGTCGACATCTTCCATATCGAGATGGGCGACCCGGATGCTCCGGTGCTGCTCCTGGTCCACGGCTTTCCAACCAGCAGCCTCGACTGGTACGAGGTCGCACTGCAGCTGAGCACGAGGTTCCGTGTTTGCGCCCTTGATTTCCCGGGTTATGGCTTCTCGGACAAGCCACACGGATGGGGCTACACCTTGAGGCGTGACGAGGAACTCCTCGAGTACTACCTGTCGGAGGTAATCGGTGCCGAGACTGTCGTCGTCGTGGCGCACGATCGTGGTGACAGCGTGGCGCTCCTGCATGCGGCCCGCTGCTCTGAGGGCCGTTCGGCGGCCCGGCTCGAGCACCTCGTCCTTTCGAACGGCAATATCTTCCTGCCGATGTCGCAACTGACCGGAATACAGCGACGCCTCCTCGACAAGGAGTCCGGACCCCAGCTCGCGGCAATCATCACCCCGGCTCAGATGGCTGAAGCGCTCGGTGGCAGTACCTTCACCCCGCCTCGGGGACCAGGTGATCCCGAGGTCGAGGCTCTCACCGCGACCTTCAATCACAACGACGGTATCAAGGTCGTGCACGAGACGATTCAATATCTGATCGAGCGCGCCCAGGACGAGCAGAAGTGGCTCAGCGTGCTCTCCGAGGCCGCGTTTCCCGTGACGCTGATCTGGGGACTGTACGACACCGTCTCGCCGCCCCGGGTGGCGAACTACGTCTGGCGCGAGTACCTCATGCAGAGGCCGGGGCGCAACCGCCTGTACTACATCCCGGACGCGAACCACTACAGCCAGGTCGATCGGCCCGATGCCTATGTCGAGGTCATTCTCGACGCACTCCTGGGCGCTCCCGACCAGGAACTCGGCTTTCTCGGGGGGAACAAACCGGCGGCCCCGCTGCTCGTTGACATATCGCGTGAACGGATGCCGGTCGCGGCCGATCTGCTACCGGCGGATGCTCCGCCGTGAACCGAGCCGGGAAAGCGCCACCCATGGTCCACGACAGTCGTGACAGGTCGAGCGTGATCGTCTCGGGGCCCCGCCGGGCACCTCGGTCGTACTGCCATCGAACGCCGCCACACCGCCGAGCGCTCTGTGTCGTGGCCTCCCGAGCGCATCCAACGATCCTCGCGACACGACGAGTTCACTGCGCCGAGGAGAGACCGGCCCGGAAACCCGGGGTTGCGCTTCTCTGGATTGAGTTCCCCGCTTCAGACCTCGCTGCCGGGACGAGATCGGCCCTCAGTGGCTTCCATCCTCCGGTTTCACGAGCCAGACTAGAGCCATGGGCCAACGAGTCCTGCGACAGGCTCCTGCCAAACAGGATGATCCGATGCCTCGCCGATCAGATTCGTCCGACCTCCCGCCTCCGACTCGCTCCCGACGCCTCGCCCACGTGTGGGATTTGAAGCGGACTCGGTTGATCATCGGTGGTGGGCTCACTCTGGGACTGTTAACCGGGTTGGTGCTCTGGCATGGCGACTCCACGAGCGGCAAGGGGGGGACGGGACAGTTCCTCTTCGACGTTGCACTGCTCGGACTCATCGTGTGCGCTCCGCTCGCCACGCTTGCTCTGGCCATCGCCGACCGCGCTGCTGGGTTCCTGGGTGGTCTCTTCGTCATCTTGTTCGGCGATTTTGGCTATTGGGTCTCCACCAAGCGAAACGGGGAGGCCGCAAAAGCCGGAGATGCCAACGCGCAGGCAAAGACCGACCGCTGGAAGAGGTGGCAGAAGGAGTGGACGCGGTGAGTGGACTGCCCTGACGTCACATTGTCGGCGGTCGTTGTCGTGGCCATGCGGCACAGTCGAACTGCGGGTGACCGAAGGGCGCGGACCATTCCCTCACGTGCGGAACGGCTCGAATGGGGCCGTGACGTACTCCAGCGCAGGATCGGTGCCATATCCATCACTTTCGGTGACCCACGAGTCGATCAGGATTGGTCGCCTTTCGCCGGGCCTGATGAGGAGGTCGGGGTGACCGATGCCGCCCCATCTGATTCGGCATCGACGACAACCCGCGCACCAAGGGGAGCATGCAGCTCCGCACCAGCGTGTCGCAAGTAACCGACCAAAGAGCATGATCCGTACGCGAGCCCCGGTGCGTGCGGTGAGGCTCCGGTGTGCGGGTGCGCGTTCACAGCCACTGCCACGGCGGCCTTTGACTCTTTGATCGAAAGTGTGTAGCTGGCTGTGCAGGGTCCGGTGCCAGGCGAGGCGCCGACGATATTGGCGACGACCTGTCGGCCTCCCCGAGCAACGGTCACCGAAAGCTGAGCCGGCGAGTTTCCGCCCTTCGTCTCCGGCGCTGAGAAAATAGCTGCTGGCCCAACGGCGAGCACCTTGGCCGGATTCTGGACGCCTGCCAGCGAAAAGAGCCACGCCGGGAGAATCCGCCAGCCTCGGTCGGTGAGAAAGAGACCTGAGCCGAGTTGGACGCTGGTAGTGCGGAGAGGCGAGGGCGTGCCGAGAACGCTTCTCGAAGCTGTCAACGTCTTGAACGCACCCGAGGCGGCGATGATCGGAAACCCCTTCACACTCTTGGGCGCCGAGGGCCAACTCGCCGGAGCGGCGATCTGGCCGTTTCCGAACGCGATCTTGCTGTCATCGTCTGGAAATCCGTCTTCGGGGGCTAGGACGTACCCCTCCAACAAGACGAGAGGTCGTGGCGACGATTCGACAGGGAAATCCGCCCAGGTCCGGACCGCGCGGGTGAGCATGACGCCGTCCCTGCCGCCGTTTGCCTGAGCGGCCGCGTCGTCGGCCGCCGGCAGCACCGGGACTGCGATCGTGGCGAGGGTGGCCGTACCGAGCAGGCCTAGAAACCACCCGCGATGCCTCACCAGCCAATGATGACGCAGATCACCGCCGATAGGTTCGGGGCGCCTCACGATTGGGACATCCCTCCTCGGCGAGGGGGGAGGGTGGGAGTCCACCAGGTTCAACCACTCCCTCAACCGGCACGAAGCCGCGTTGGGGATGTCACCGCGCTCAACGCGTCAGGCGCCACCACACCCCGGGACCCGAGAGCGCACTCGCTGTCCGCAGTTCCACTTGTCCTGCAATGCGTCCCACTCCCGCTCGCAACATCCCGACCGTGGCCCCACTCGGTAAGGGACCGTCCAAAGGGCGGTGTCGAACTTCCAGGGTGGCAACGAGACCGGGCCACCCGATCACCTCGACCGGCTGTGCCACGGTCACAGGTGCCGTCGAACCCCAGGCAGCATCGACCTCGGCGACCTTCTGGCCGGGAGCGAAGATGGTGAAGCTGCGCAGGGCGACGAAGACACTCCTCACCAGAGCGTCACCCGCATCGACTGCGGCGGTGTTCGGGCCGAGCGACCCGCCCGGCTGACCCAGGACGGCACCGACGACGGTGACGTCTTTCCCGCCGATGTTCTCTGCGCGGCGAAGAGATAGCAGCCCTGTGCACTCGAGTCGGAGCCCGTCTTGATGCCGATGATCCCGTCGTGCCCCAGGTCGAAATTGGGGTTGTAGACGACGGTGGTCATCGGCACACTCGCCTGGCCCAGCAAGACGATCTGTCGAAGGACCGGGATGGACAGCGATGCCTCGCCCAGACGGACGAGGTCCTCTGCCGTGCTCGTCGTGGCCGGGTCCACGCCGCTCGGATCGGTGATGTGTGTCGAGGAGAGGCCGAGCGTGCTCGCGGCAACATTCATCTTGGCCACGAACGCGCTGACACTTCCCGCGTCCCAGTCAGCGAGGACCGTCGCCATGTCGGCTCCCGAGTCGACCAACAGCCCCTCGAGGGCTTGGAGCTCGGTGAGTGACTCTCCGGCTGCGACCGGGACTTCGGACTCCTGGCTCGCCTGCCCGGCCTGATACGCCGCGACCGCGTCGGCGGTGACAGGGATCGCCGGGCCGTCGTCCCCCGGCGCCAACCGGTGATCTGACAGGACCACATAGGCCGCGAGGAGCTCGGCCAGACCGGCGATCGGGACGGACTGGGACCCACGTACCTGGCCCACCGCTCCAACACCAACGACCGTCGCCGCCGCCTCTCCGCTGCTTGGCCATGCGAAGGACGGTGCCGTCCCCGGGAGACGGAATGCTCCGGTCTTGAGGGTGGCGTGGGGGAGCGGTCGGACCCACTGCGCGATGGCACCAGCGCAGAGCGCGGCGACGATGAGCGCAGCGCACCAGGTGAGGAGACGCCGGCGCCGGCGCGAGGCGCGCAGCCCGGCAATGATCTCGAGCTCGTCTTCGCTCGGCGGAGGGAGCTGTCTGCCAATTTCGGCGAGACGTTCCTCGTTTTCCCGAGGCAGTGCCCGCTTTCGGGCGTGGGCGGGACCTTTGCGCCTGCCGCTGTCGGTGCCGTCCATGACCTCAACGCTAAGGCCGCGACGCGCAGCGCAGTGAGCACGTCCAGCTTTCCCACCGGGTCCGTCCTTGTGAACGCCCGTTCCGCTTCCGTCTCCGCGGCAGCTCTACAGGGCTCCGTTCGGGGATTTTGCAAGGTACTCGAGGTCAACGGACGAGGTGCGGCCGATCGCTCCCCCACCGTGTTCATCGGTGAATGCGTTGATCGGTGTGCCGTGGCCCTCTGGGATGTGGACGATCCCGGGATGCATCGCACCTCTCGGGCTACGACAATCGCCGACGAACCGATCGCCGCATCCTCGGCGCAAGGGGCGGCCGAAGTGAGGTGCCCGCGCTCGTCGTGCGTTATCGGTGGGTGATCACCTGACTTGGGCCAACCGATGCTCGAAGTCCTCGGCGAGGGCGATGAGTGCATCGTTTGCCTCGCCGTTGTACGAGGAACCGTGCATGATCGCAAGCGTCGCAGGATCCAACGCAGCCAGGAGGCGGATGGTAGGTGCCGACAGAGGCGTGAAACAGCTCGCGCCGAACATGTCCTCGGCCTCGATGGCTGCGGCGACAACATCGTTGTCTGTCAATGCCGGCCCGTTTCCTACCTGGGACAGGAGGTCACCACAGAACAGAGTGCCGGTGGTTTCCTCGTAGAGGACATGGGCATCCCATCCATGGGGCACGTGCGGGGTATCGATACTACGAATGCGTCGACCACCAAGGTCAAATGAACCATCGGGTCCGATGGGAACCGGCTGTCGGTCCGCGAGGTCGTCGATTGACACCATGCAGCCAATGGCCGTGTGGGCCACCTGAGCATTCGGCGCAGCCTCGAGAAAAAGGTTCATCGCACCACACTCATCGGCTTCGAGATGGCCGAACATGATCCAACGCAGACGTTCGAGCGGCATCACAGAGGCAATGGCCGCGGACACGGCCGGGAACATGCGGCGCGGGCCGGTGTGGAAGATGGTTGGCTCGTCAGCGTCGATGAGGAACTGGTTGAACGTGAAGCCAGTCGGGCCGATGTCGGGTACGAACGTTGACAGCCGGTAGATGGACTCGGCGATCTCGTCGACTCGGGTTTCCATGGATTCGCTCCTATTCTGGGTGGGTTTCGAGGCGTGATGATTGAGGACCTACAACGGGAGTGGGTTGCTGAGAACCCCCTCGCCGGGCAGCCGGCCGGAGAGCGTGCGAACGAAGTCAAGCGCGTCGATCTCGATGCGTTCGCCGCCGACGCCCTGCGTGAATTTCCCACCGGCGGGGCCGTCGAGGACCAGCTCGAAGGGTTGGCCGTGGATTCCAGCCCACTCGGCCACAATGTCGGCAACAAGGCGGCCGTCGTGGTCGGCCGTGAGCTGCATCGGGCGGTCGATAGCCGCGTGGACATCGATCCGGTGAGCCCAGACGTCACGCGTGAATCCGACATCGAGCAGGTACTTGAGGGGTGCCCATCCAATCGGCGGCCCGAATGGGAGGGGGATGTAGCGGGCCGGAGCCGGTGTGCGCCAGCGACCCTTGACCGCCTTCGGGCCCACCGCAGCAACCTGCACGACAACCTCGTCGTTCGAGAGTTGGTCACGCTCGCGAATCTGCAACTCGTTCATGCCGTCGACCCAGTGGTGCGAATCGATCTCCTTGTTGAGCGGCATACCTCGTCTCAACTGGTGGAGGAACACTCGGAATGACGCCTGGGCGTCGCCCGAGCCGAGGACGTGCAGCACCATCTTGCGGACGTCCCAACCGGTGCAATCGGTGGGCGCCATCCACTCCTCGGGCGTGAGCGACGCGACCAAGTCCGCTAAGCGCCTGAACTCTTCCTCGGCCAGCACCTTGGACTCGGGACGGGTGATTCGGTTTGCCATCATGACTGGCTGCTCCTTTCGAGCACGTCGTCGATGTACAGATCGACGAGACGGTTCAGGTGACGGATCCAACGGTTACCGCCGGGGTCATTGCTCAGTTGTGCTTCCATCAAACCGGCGACCATGGCCACGATGCAGTCGATGTCGCCCGGATTGGTGACGCCGGCCTCGTTGATCAACTTGTGGGCCCGTCCCAATACCTGTTCGGCGAGGACGTAGGACGCAGGCGAAGGCGTGAAACCCGGCACGTGGCGCTCGAAGAGCAGCTCATACGCGCGCCGGGTCCTCGAGCGCGAACGCGACGAACTCGGCTAAGAACTTCTTCAGTGCCGCACGGGGATCTCGAGGAAGCTTGACCAGGTCCAGCCGCTGGAGCAGTCGCTGGTTGCCGTCGGCAAACATTGCGTCATACAGCGAGAGCTTCGAGTCGAAGTAGGCGTAGAGAGATGGTTGGCGCATCCCGACTTCACGGGCCAGGGCGTGCAAGGACACCCCAGCGATCCCGTGCTCTCGGGCGAGCTTCCACGCCGACTCCACGATCGCGGCCACCTTGGACTCTCGTCGCTGCGTGACCTTGTCCGGCTTTCGCCAAGAATCCGTCCTTCCTTCACCTATCATCGATAGGTAGTTTACCTATTGGCGATAGGCACTGTCAAGAGGCGGGCGCCAGTCGTTGAGCTCCGTGCCCTACCCTTGCAGACCACCAGAATTGGGTGCGAACGATCCATGACCGACGGAGACGGATTTGACGGCACAGTCACCCAACGGTCCGACCGATCCGCAGGTCATGGTGGTCGGAGCGGGACCGACCGGCCTCCTGTTGGCCGCAGAGCTGGAGCGGCGCGGCATCAGGTGCCTGCTCATCGATGATGCAGACGCGCCGCGCGGATGGGACCGGGCAACCGTCATCCACCCCAGATCCCTCGAGATCTTCGAGGCCATCGGGATCATCGACCGCTTTCTCGACAACGGCGTGAAGGTCAGGGGTGCCAGATTCCGCTCAGGCGGTCAGACTCTGGGCGAGTTGAACCTCGCTTCAGAGGCAACCAGCTACGGATTCGACATCGGCATCTCGGAAGAAGTGACCGAGTCAGTTCTCACCGACTTTCTGAGCGAGCAGGGTGGACTCGTGACCCGTTCCACCCGGTTGGTTGGGCTGCGTCCGGGGCCCGATGGTGTCACGGCCGAGATAGACCAGAACGGGCACAGGAGCGACGTCTCGCTTGCGTGGATAGTCGGGTGCGACGGTTTCCGTAGTTCCGTCCGCGACCAGGCGGGCATTGATTTCCTCGGGACGGAGGCCGAGTCACCATGGGCGGTGTTCGACGCCGCGACTGAAGGGTGGCACGAGGAGTACGACCTGACCTTTGCGCATCTCGATCTCCCCACCGTGATTCTGACACCCCTGCCCGATCGCCGTTGGCGGGTCTACATACGACCGGCGTTCGACGCGAACGACCTGGTCGCCGACGCCACCGAGGTGATCCGGCGGTACGACCCGGATGTCACGTTCGTCGACATCGAGAACCCGGTCCGCTTCCGCTGTCACTCTCGCGTGGCATCACGGTTCAAGGCTGGTCACGTGCTCCTGGCGGGAGACGCCGCCCATGTCTGCTCACCTACCGAAGGCCACGGCATGAACACGGGGCTCCAGGACGCGTTCAACCTGGGCTGGAAATTGGCCCTGGTCTGTCACGGGCTGAGCGCTCCCGGTCTTCTGGAGAGCTACGAGGCCGAACGCCGCCCCGTGGCCATGCGGGTGGCGCAGTCCGGAGAGGATTCGGAGGCGAACCAGTCGCAACAATCCGAAGAGGAACGGTTGGCTCGGGACTCCGGGAATCCGATCGACCTTCGCCGATCGCGAGTCCTCACACCCGGAGGTAGTCGCGCACGCCGAGCTCGATCGCTCCTATGCAGGCTGCGGCTTGGTTCTTGGTGACACCAACGACCATCTTCCCCCAGGCGTGCGGCTCCCGAACACGGCGCCCGTCCATCCATTCGGTGGAGGCGCGCTTCCCCTCCACGAACAAACTCACCGGGCGAACCACACGCTGCTGGTGCTCGGGGGACCTGAAGCCAACGCCGAGGAAGTTCTCGTTGCCAAGAAAGTCCTCGAGGCAACGATCGCGGGTTCCCCGTTGGTCGATGCGGTTCTCGGCTTCTGCGTCCAGCCTGCCGCTGCAGGCGTTGGCCAGATGGATTACTCGGTCGCCGAGCAACTCGGGATCAAGCGGTTAACCGTGTTGGCGATCCGTCCTAATCGTTATGTGGGGCTCCGTCAGGACAGCGGTGATCCCGCGATCGTCGAGAGATATCTGAAGGGCCTCAGGGGATGAGATTCTGCAGATCACCCCGAGGTCGAATCCGGACGTCCCGGCGAACCGGGGGGAAGTCGTCGAACCAGCTTACGATCCATGAATGCGGCCCCACCGTACCCACGCGAGTCGCCGCAAGGGAGGGGCCTGGACCCTCGTTGCTCGATTCTTCGTCGTCTCGGTGTTTGCTGTCATTGGATTGGGAGAATCGCATACAGGCTCAGCGGACGCGGCAAAACCGGCGACGACTTTGCCTGCATCGCACGCGGAGGCCGTTGATGGTGTGCCACTGGCCACAATCACCGCTCCGCAGCGGGTTCAATGTCAGAAGTTTGCATCGATGCTCGGAAGACCAGTCCCCTGCCCCGGTGTCCTGCCAGTTCCACTCGTAGTCCCGGCGTCTTCGTCCGACACTTCTTGTCTTGGAATCGTGGGGGAGGATGCATGTGGGCCAGCGGTGATCGAGGTATCTCGATCCGTCTTCTTGTTGAATCAATCGAACTTCCAGGTCCCACCCGGCTACGTCGGGGTGTCCTTTCAGCAGTACGACGGGTCAGTCGTTCCAATGACGTCAATCGATGGAGGCCCGCTCGGACACTTCGTCTTCATCACGGGCACGGATCTGTCCTCTTATCTGAGGCAAGGGCGAGGGAAGCATGCGCCTCCTGTCCCCGCGTATTGCTCGCCCGTGAAGCTGACCAAGTCCATTCGGATACGCGGTGCGGTCGCCAAGCTGTATCGATGCTCTGATTCATCCGGTGCCCGGGGCGGTCTCGAGCTGTACATGGGGCACGACGTTCTCGTCTGGAACGACGGTGGAATCACGTGCGAGGTGAGCTTTCACGGGCACAGCCAGGTGAATATCGATTTGGATGTTGCCGTAGCCAACGCCACGGTTTTGGTTTCTCCCCGCACACGGTGATCCGTTGCCTCGAGGCAGGTCTTCCCGAGTCGAAACCCCGAAACGCCGGTCGATTGGCCGGGTGGCATGGCGGGCCTCAAACCGGCAGCGAGCCCCGAGTGGCTTATGGAAGCATGTGCAGAGCCGAGGAACAAGGAACCCGGCGGCCAGATCACTGGCTTGGGCGCGGCGGAATCACCGATGCGGTTTCTGCTGGCCCCGCGCCGCATGGCCTATGGGATCGGTCGCCGTACACGGCGCCAGACCCGCACACTTCTCGTTTACCGTGATTCGGGCGCCGGCGGGATGGGGGACTTCAGCCGTCGATTACGAGTTCGCCGTCGGCGTCGACCGCCACCTGTATTGAGCTCAGACCATGCGGTGCCGGCGGGTTCACAACCGCGCCGGTGCTCGGGTCGAACTCTGAGCCGTGACACGGACACACGATGAGATTGGCGGCGGAGGAATAGCCGACTGTGCACCCGGCATGGGGACAGATCGCGTCGTAGGCGACAAAGTGGCCCTTGGCGAGTTGAAGGACGAGGCCAGGATCACCCGTCTTCGGATCGGTGAAACGCGCCGAACCGCCTACCGGCACCTGGCTGGCCAGGCCAATCGGAGTCCCGGCCGGCGTCGTCGTGCTCGGAGCCACCGACCCCTGAGCCGTCGTGGTCGGGCTAGAGCCTGAAGCACCCGCCGCTCCTGGGCGAGGGGGGGCAAGCGAGACGCTCTGGTTCCCAGGGCTCTTTGCGCCCCCTACGACCCGCCCCAGTCCGGCGGGCCACACCGCCCGCGACAGTTGCGGCGACGACCGCGGCGCCCCCGAGAACGACGGTCCGGCGATCGACCGAGTCGAAGCCTCTCTCGAAGACGGTGCTGCGCCCCGCTGGGTCGCCTGACAGGAAGGGACAGCGGTGGACGTCGCAGCGACGTCCACCCTTCGCGGCACAGGAGTCGTTCTCGTAATGGCCGCACACCTGCTGGACAAGGGCGAAGCGGACGGGGACGACGGTCGGCGGCCCGAGGTCGTACTCACCCGCCACCCCGCGGAGATCACCCCGTCGAGGGAGAGCACGCCGCCCGACCCAGCGAGGACAAGCGGCAACCAGGCGAAGACGAAGACGATGTCGGCGCCGGTGTAGTAGGGCGACGAGTGGAAGCTCACCGTGAGGAAAAGCGTGAACGCGAGCACCATCCCACCGGCTGCAGCGACACGCGTCCACAATCCAAAGATCGTTCCCAGACCTACCGCCATCTCGGCCAGGGCGATCATGATGCCGATTGGAACGGCGAAGCGCAGGAGGTGTCCGAGCAGCTCGTGCAGCGGGCTGATCCGGATCGATGCGATCAGTTGGGCCTGGATGCTGGAAGGGCTGTTCGCGTTGAAGAAGTTTGGATTGGCCAGCTTCTGGAGCCCGGCGAAGCAAAAGGTGAGGCCCAGGAAGGCACGCAAGGGCAGGAACGCCCACCCCGAGAGCGCCAGGGCTCGCGGCGGGGGGGCGTCGAAGCGGAGACGCCGCCGGCGTCGGCCGCCTCGGTGGGCGCCTGAGGTCCCTCGTCCGGACTTCACGGGCTCCGTTCGTTGTGACACCACGACTCTCCTCGTTGCCGAACGATGCCCCGAGACGATCGATACTCTACGGCCTCACCTCACCGATGGCACGGCGGTCGGTCCCTCGTGACGTGAAGTGTGTGACTCGAGTTTCGGGTCATGTGCACCGGCCAGCAGTCGTCCGACTGCTCGCTCGACAGGCTGCGCAGAGTCGCGAGCTGCAATGCGTGTGTTCTGGGCCTCGCACTTCGTGGCAACTTCGGCGCCATCGATCATGATCTCCCAGAATTCGACCTGGGTCCCGTCGAAGGGCACTCTTCTTCAACATCGGGCGCTTCGGAGTGACAACCGAGTGGTACGCCTGTCCACTGCCGTGGTCGAGACCATTCAGCGGATGGCAGAGCGACGGATGCGGTCCCGGCGGCGCGCCGCGTGCACAGACAGGTACACGAGCAGGACCAGTGCCGACAGCACATGCCACCCGATGTCGCGGAACGGGATGCCGACGTCGCGTGGGCGGAGGATCACCTGATTGCCCGAGAGCAGATCGTAGGTCCCAGAGGCAAGCACGTTGAGGGTCAACAAGGCCAGGACCACGTCTGACCACGCCAGCAGTCCCCGGCGGCGGAACCACGTGCGGGCGCGTCCCAGGTTTCCGAGCAACCGCGCGACGGTGTGACGGCGTTGCGCCACATGCAAGCTGGCCAGAGCCACGAACGCCAGCCCAACGACCAGATGTGGCGTCCCCTCGGTGGTCAACGTCACGGTAGCCAGCGAGGCGGCAAAGGCCGCCAGCAGGCAGACGTGGACCGCGAAACGGGCTCGCATCCGGCGGCCTTTGGCCAAGCCACCGATCGGTGACTGGACCTCGCTCGTCGCCGGGCCTGGATCGCTGCGAGTGGTCATCGCCTACTCCAGTGGCCGGATGGCGATCCCCGTTGGGTCTCGTCCCGCCAGCACCCAACCGACGAGCATGGCAACGATCGGCATGGCGATCACGATCAGAAAGAGGTTGCTCCAGGGGATGTGATCGATGATGTCCGACAGGCCACCTTCCAAGGAATTCGACTGGAACCATCCGGCCAGCCCGACATAGGCGGCCACCGTCCCGAGCAGCGCACCGAGGAAGGCCAGACCGCCGGCGGTGACGGCCGTCAAGCTGCGCCGGGTGCGGGAGCTGGCACCGGTAGCAGTGAGGATGCGCAAGTCGCTCGCCGTCTCGCTGCGGATGAGGCCCACACTCATGGCCAGAATGCCGAGGGCGAGCGCGATGCCGAACACGGTGGCCCAGTTCACGATCTCCGAGGAGGTCGGCTCGTCGTTCTTCGACTCGACACTCAGGTTGTTGCTGGCCGCAAGTGATTGGGCGTTGGTGATCTGGGCGGAGGTAATCGGGGCGTTGGCCTGAAAGGCCCAACCATCGAGGCTGCTCTGGTTCGCGATGTGCAGCCGGCGCAGGGCATTCTCGGTGATCACCGTGTTCGGTGCCGACGTGCCCGTGGGCAGCTGGCTTTCTTCTTGAATCACCGGATGGGCGACACACGAGCCGGGCAAGCAGCTGTTCGTGTTCCCAGGGCCGGGACCTCCGACGCCGGGGCCGACCAGCACGCCGCCGCCCTTCCCGCCGCCTCCGTAGGTCAGCTGGGCGCCGGAGCCCGACAGGCCAGGGCGGGAGCTGAGGATGTCGACGTCGGAAGGAATGGACGACGGGTCGATGTCGAAGGCCCGGAGCAGCGCCGGCGTCCCCACATAGATGGGCCCGCTCCATTGCCGTCCTGCTCCGCTGGGGTTTTGCAGGTTGGCCGCGGGATTCTCCAGCTTCACGACGGCGTTGGCGCCGACCGCGGACGCGATGGCATGGACGGTGGACACCTGCGACTCGATGCTGGGAACCGCAGGAGGGGTCCCGTTGCCACCGTTGGGTCCCGGGCCGACGCCGAATGGGGCGCTCTCGCCGCTCGGGCTGTACACGTTGAGCTGGTTCGCCGCCATGTTCGGGCCGACGTAGTCGAAGACGTTGGCGTAGCGCGCGACGGCGACGGCGCAGATGATCACGGCGATCATGACCCCGAGGCTGATGGCCGAGAGCGCGGAGCCGGAGCGGGCCCGGTACCGCGCCATGTCGCGCAGTGGCAGGCGGACGGCGATGGGCGACTTGCCGCCGACCCGGGCCAGCAACGCCAGGAAGAACGGTGACACCAAGATGATCCCGGCGATCAGCGCGACGAACCCGGGGATCAGCCACTTCACGCCGCCGCCGCCTCCCGAGGCTCCCGAAAGGGAGAAGAAGATGAATCCGATGACAAGCGCAATCACGCCGGGAACCAGCGAGCGGTGGATCTGGCGCGGCGGCGCGGGACGCCCGGCCAGGGCGCTTACGACCGGCACGCGGGTGATAGCACGGGCGGGGTAGCCGGCGGCGAAGAAGGTCGCAATCACCGCCAGCACCATTGCGGGCACGATCACGTTCCACGGCAGAGCGAACGTCGAGATGAGATGGTGCGCGCTCTGCTCGTTGTGCGGCCGATAGGCCAACCAGGCCACCAGTCCCACGGCGAAGCCGAGCACGGCTCCCACGGCTCCGACGATGACGCCATTGGCCTCCAGCACGAGGCGGACGTTGCGGTCGGTCGCCCCCATCGCCTCGACCATGCCGAGGGCATGCATCCGGCGCTGGGCCAGCACGGTGAACCCACCGATGGACACGAGGGCGATGAGGAGCATGCCGACGGTCGTCAACGCCAGCACGATGGTCTCCGGGCCGAACGCGTTGCTGTTGTTTGCGGCGCCCGCCTCCGTGACGTTGGCGCCAAGGAAGCCCTTCAACGCGCCCGGCCGTGCGTTGAAGAGGACGATCACCTGGGTCGGGTGGGTCACTTGCCCAGGGGGCACCAAGGCGAACTCGTCGAGCAGGCTCTGGGGGTTCTGCACGATGCCGACGACGGTCTTGCCGCCTTGGGACCACGTGTCACCGACCCGCAGGTTGAGCTCGGACGCCACGCCGGGCGTGAGCGCAATCTGGTTCGGCCCCGTCGGGTAATGCCCCGAGAGCAACTGCAGCATCGGGCCGCCGAACGGGCCGTTCGGATCCTGCGACCGGAGCTGATAGGTCTGATTGGAACCGGGGACGGTGAAGGTCTGGTTCTCGATGACCTGCACGGGGCCGAAGTGCTGCTGGAGCGCGGCGATGTGGGCCTCCGCGTTCGTCATGCTCTGCGACGGAGACTTGGTCGTGGGGGTCGACAGATTGAACGTGGCCAGGTCGCGGGCCGTACCGAACCCGGCGTTGGCCGGCGTCGGGGTGTTGACGGCGACGGCCGCGCCGACAACCACGGCGGCCACGGCGACGACGACGAGAAGCAGAATGAGCAGCTGTTGGCGCCACTCGCGCTTGAAGAGCCTCCAGGCCCAGCGGATCATGGCCCGGCGGGCCGGAACGCCGCCAGTTGCCGTTTCGGGGGCCGACCCGGTGGCCGGCCGTTCGAGGACGCCGACGCTCATTGGTTGTGGAGGTCGGCAAGGAGCGCTTCCGGGCTCTCGACCGGCATCGTCTGGTCGACGACGCGGCCGTCGCGCAAGAAGATCACGCGGTCGGCCCACGAGGCGAGCTGGGCGTCGTGGGTCACCACGACGGCGGCCATGCCGCGATGGCAGGCGGCAAGGATCAGGCGCATGACGGCCTCGGCGTTGGTCGAGTCGAGCGCGCCGGAGGGCTCGTCGGCCAGAAGCAGCTGCCGCCTCCCGACCACGGCCCGGGCAATGGCGACGCGCTGGCGCTCGCCACCAGACAGCTGGTCGGGGTAATGCGACGCCCGGTCCTTCAGCCCGAAATCCTCGAGCGACTCGAATGCCGCCGCCTGGGCCTTGCGGGCCGCGACGCCGTCGAGCTCGAGCGGCAGGGATACGTTCTCTACCGCGCTGAGCCCGGCAAGCAGGTTGTAATCCTGGAAGACGTAGCCGATCGACTGGCGGCGGAGCCGTGCTTTGCCGTTGCGCGACAGCGCGGACAGTGCCCGGCCACCGACATAGACCTCACCGCTGGTGGGATCCTCGAGGCTGCCGGCGATGGTCAACAACGTGCTCTTGCCCGAGCCACTGGCGCCCATGACCGCGACCAGAGACCCGGCGTCGACCGAGAGATCGACGTGCTGGAGGGCGTGCACCTCTGCGGCGCCCTCTCCGTAGACCTTGGAGATGTCTCGCAATTCGAGGTAGCTCATTGAGGGGCTCCTACCCTGCGCCGGGCCTTCGGGTGGGGGAACGACTGCGGGGCCGGCGCATCCACGCCCGCAGCTGCTCGCTTCAGACGGCCGTCGGCAGTGTCCAGCCACCTGATCAGCGAGTCGAGCCGGAAGAGCTCGGCATCGACGACCAAGGCGAAATTGAGGTCGAGGAGGGACTCGTCCTCCTTCAGACGAGTCCACTGCTGCATCAGCTCGACCAGGTAGCGGCGGTGCACCTGCACCACCTCGTGCACGTCCACTCCTGGCAGTTCGAGCGCGATAAGGACCTTGATGACGAGCTCGTCACGGGGCGGCGAGGAGAAGTCAGGCGGGGTCCGCAACCACTCGGCCAGTTCGGCCGCGCCGTCCCCGGTGAGGTGGAAGCCCCTCTGGGGTCCGTCGTCGGCGACGTCGTCGGACTCCACCAGCCCGTCCCGCTCGAGGCGCTGCAGCGTCGTGTATACCTGCCCGACGTTGAGCGGCCAGACCTCGCCTGTGCGGGCCTCGAATTCTTGGCGGAGCTGCAGGCCGTACTTGGGCCCCTCGCTGAGCAGAGCCAACAGGGCGTGACGGACGCTCATACGGCATCCGTTCGGAGTAGCATACTAAGTATCCTACTCCGAAAGACGAACCACCGCAAGGCGCATATCTGGTCAATTCACGAGCTGGTCAATTCACTCGCTGGTCAATTCACGAGCTGGTCAATTGACGAGCTGGTCTGCATTGTGGCGGCCTCGACGATCTGAATGTCTGGGGGTTGAATGGCCAAGGGTCCCCCCGCCACGGGCACCTGCCAGACCATCGTCACGTACGGCGTCGACTTCAGCACCGTGCCTGCGGCACAGGGTGCCGCTCCAGTGATCTTGAGGGCGCCGTTGGGCGAGAAAAGGGACGGTCCACACGTATTCGTGCGTTGATGCCACTGGACCAGGGGTCCGTAGGGCATGGGCGGACTGGTCAGCGTGCTGGGCAGTATGTACATCGCCGCGGCGAGCAGGTCGGTCCCCGCTGGCGTCTGGGCGTAGACCAGCCCGTCGATCGAATTGGGATCAAGGGCACTCTTGGCGGCCGCGTTCGCGGTCACGATGGTCGGGTTGACGTAGTACACGACGGGGTAGTCGGTCGGTGACACTGGGACGTAGCCCGCCGCCATGGCCTCGGAGGGATCGGCAAAGCGGGCTGCGGCCTGGGTGGTGTTCTGCACGTACTGGGTGGCGTTGATCTGCTGGGAGAACGTTGGCTCCGACGCGCACCCCTCGGCCGCCATGTGAATGTCGGTTGGCCCATTGGCGCCTTGGGCCAACAGCGCCCGGGCCTCCGCTGCCGGCAGTGCGGGGCCGGTGTAGTGCCAGTTCACTTTGGTGGTGTTCAGCCCAGCCGCTGCACTGGCGTCGGTACCGTTCATGTTCATGCCGGTTCCGGGTCCAGCCATGACCATGTTCGGTGTGTTCTGAACATCCAGCCCGGTCCTCGGCGCCCCGTTGTTCCCTCTCGTACAGGTCGCCGTTGTCGCAGTCCCCCCTCCCGAACCCGACGTCGCCCCAGACATGCCGGTCATGCCGGCCATGGCGGTACTGCTCGATTCCTGGCCCGCAACAGGGTAGGCAGCGCTGAGGAACAGACCGACGACCAGGGTCACCAGCCCCCCCAGCACGAACACCGGGTATCGAAAGAGTGCGGTCGAGAACGGAGAGAGCCAAGTCGCGGGATCTGGCTGCACGGCGGGCACCATTGCCAGCGCCAGGAGCACGATGAGCGGCCCCGTGTTGGGGTCAGTTCCTGAGCCCGTGAAGATGCCGCCGAGACCTTGGCCGCTGACCCAGAAGAAAGTCGCCAACAAAGCGCCCGCGGCGAGGAACGGAGTCGGTCGACGGACCACGAGAGGCCCAAACCCGATGACCAGCGAGCCGATGGCCAGCAGCCACGTTGTCCACACGCCGCCACTGCCAAAATGGTCGCCAAAGCTGCTGAGAAAGTGGGAGTACGCGCTCGGCTCCCCCGACGACATGCCCGTGATCGCACTCGAGACGGACGTCGGGGTCCGGTTGTCGGGTAGGAGGAACAGCACCGCCGCCAGCGACCAGTACCCGCACCACACGAGCAACGCCGTCACCGCTCCTCCGATGCCCTGACCGGCGGCCGACGAGGCAAGGCCGACGTTTGTATCCGTCTTGGCGTCCTCCTCGGTGCGTGCTGAATGTGGCCATGCCATCAGGCCGATCAATCCGTACAGGAACACCGAACCCGGGGCACCGGTGAGGGCGGAGGCCGACCCGGTGAAAATCATGCCGAGGCCCTCCCCGAAGAACCAGACCCCGAAAACCCAGAAGAACGACACGGCAAGCGCCGGCCGCACCGTCCGTCGGAACAGCAGTCCCAGTCCGATGGCCACTTGAATGAGCGCAAAGAACGTGTTCCAGACTGCAACATGGGGCCCCACGAAATTTCCCACATTCGTGATGATCCACCGGATCACATCGGGCTGGTTCTGTGCGTTGTTCAACAGGTAGGTCGTGGAGAAGTTGCTGCTGAACATGTACGGCTGGAACTGCAATCCGGCGTCGAGGAGCCAGAGGAATCCCAAGACGATCTGGAGAACGCGCTGTGTCCGCACAAGGCGGAAGTCTCTGCGTCGGCTCGCGACCTGGGGTTCGGTGACATCAATCATGGCGTGCGATTCCCCCTTGGATACATCCACCTCAGGCATCTCCCAGATGGCCGTAAGGTTCGACTCTGTCCCCAGATGTCCCCGCGGCGGCGATGGGACGCCATTAGGTGCTCGCTCCGCTCGGGATGTTCTGTCCCACCAACCAGCTGATAGAGCTCAGGGCATCAGAGAGGGTCCAGTTGGGCTTGTCCTGGTGGTCGAGGTTCTGCAGGCCACCGTCGTTGAGCAGGTTCGTCAGCATCTTGTCGAGGTGTCCGTGCAGATTGGGCGGATTCGAATCGCTGAACCGCTCGTGGCCGGCAGGGTCGATGAGGAAGTAGCCGTCGGTGTGGTCGACGTCGTAGGTGAGGGGTTTGCCGGTAAACCAGTCGATCTTCGCAGGCTGCGCTTCGGGAACGATCTGCACCGAAACACCGAGGAATTTCCAGAGCGCGGCGAGGTTGCCCGGCGTCCCGGTCAGGAGCGGCCAATCGGCACCGAACTCCTTCGAATAGGCTGCGAGGCGGGCCGGAGAGTCACGTCCGGGGTCAACGGTGATCTCCATAAAGACCACCTTCTTACCGAGACCGGCGGCGTCGACGTCTCTCTGGAGTGCGATGAATGCCCCGGTCACAAGTGGACACTCGTCCTGACACAGAGTCAGGAACGGTGCCATGACGATGTACTTCCCACGAAACGCGGCAAGCGATGTCACATCGCCCGAGGACGAGATGAGCGGGACGTCGGGGACCGGGCGGTCCTGAACGATGCCCTGGCTGGCGGGAGGCGGCGCTGGGTCGCGGGAACTTCCACAGGCCGCCAGGAGGCGAGACGCAAACGAGTGCGATCGAGACAGCCGGTGACCTTGGAATGACGTGACCCTCCGCGGTTGCGCTCGGCCCCAGACCACGCTTCACAACGACGCCTCTCCGTCCCCGACCAGCTGGAACGTGGCCGAGGCGTCGAGCTCGCTATCGATACGCGCCGCCTTGCGCTCGTCCATGTGCATCCAGCGCAGAGCCACCGGGATCATGGGCCAGAGCATCAAGGTGTCGCCGACGACCCACATGATGTCGCCGCCCACGTGAAGGTCGGTCACGTAGGACGGGCCCCAGGTCCGGTGGGTGGCGAAGTAGGCGGGGAACAGCTCGTGGGAGGCGCCGGCCAGTGACAGCCCAGTGAAGGTGTCAATGGGGATGGCCATGAACAAATAGACGAACTGCAGGGCCGGGTGCAAGCGGTAGCAGTTGGGGTCGGATCCGAAAATCTGACGCCAGAACAAGTAGCCGACCACGAGGAACGCCAAGTGCTCTGCGTTGTGCACGCTCTCGTGCGTGAGCGTGTAGTTGTACCAGACGGTCAGATGCGTAATCGGAATCAACACCGCGTAGAGGACAAAGGCGACGATCGGGTGGCCGAGGGCCTTAGCCACCCGTGAACGAAGAGCTTCAGCCACCACCAAATGAGCCGTGCCACTCGTCGCACGCCAGATCAGGTCCAAGTGGGGAAGAGATGGCGAACAACGGCGCGGCCACCATGATCAGGAGGAGATGCTGGACCATGTGGTCCCAGAACAGCTCCCCGTCATAGACACCCACGAAGCTGAAGATCGCCACTCCAGTCGTGAACAGCGCGCCGAGGAAGGCCACTGTCTTTCCGACGGACCACGGGTGGCGCGGATGCAGCACGTTGTTGCGCCGGACAGCCCACACGTAGAGGACGAGCGCAACCAGGATCATCGCCACCGGGACGAAGTCGAACTGGGTGGAGGCGAGCTCGGATCCACGCAAGGGCGGGAGCGGGGCGTCATAGAGCGCGGCGATCACGACTTAGACGGTACTACTACACTGTGTAGTAGACAATGTCACCGTGGGCCGTGGTTCGCGAGACTCTCGTCATGAGGCGTAGGCAATGAATCGGCTCGGTGAGCTCGAGCGCAAGGTGATGGACGTCCTCTGGAACTCGGCGGAGGCGCCCATCACGGGCCGAGAGGTCGCCGACCAGCTCCCCGATCGCGCCTACACGACCGTCCTGACGATCCTCGAGCGGCTCCGGCGCAAGGGCATGGTCCGCCGGACGACCGCCGGGCGGGCGCATCGCTTCGCGGCGTCGGACACACGTGAGGCCTACATGGCCGAGCTCATGATCGACGCCATGGGCGACTCCGGGGACCGAGGGGCGGTGCTGGTGCGCTTCGCCGAGTCGGTCTCATCCGATGAGGCCCAGGTGCTCCGGCGTGCTCTCGACGACGTCACGGGCGATGACGGGAACCACGAATGAGCCTCCTCGTGACTGCAGTGGTGCTGATGGCGCTGGCTCTCGCACTTCTCGGCCCCTCCAGCGCGCGGCTCGCGCAGGCGTCGTGGGTAACTCGAGCTCCCCGATCGGCGGTCGTGCTCTGGCAATCCATCGGTTTGAGCTCGATCGCGTCAGGAATCGGGGCGGGGCTCGCGGTGGCCGTCTACCGGTACCACGCAGGATTCGCGCCAGGCGTGCGCGAGCTCGTCGAGGGTCTCGTCGGTGGGCGACCCCTCCAGGGTCTCGGGCTGCCCGATGCCCTTGGTCTCACGCTGGCCGCAGATCTGCTGATCGTTCTGTTCTTTGTGCTTGGTTCGGTTATGTCCCGTACCATTAGATCGCGGGCGCGGCACCGCCGACTCTTGAACCTTCTCGCTCGGGAGTCATCCCAATACCCCGGCACTGACCTCATCGCCGACACTCGACCAGTGGCCTACTGCCTCCCGGGACGGCATCCCAGAATCGTGATGAGCGACGGCGCCCTTCAGCTACTCAGCTCTCGCCAGGCCTGGGCAGTGATCGAACACGAACGAGGCCACGCCCACGAACACCACGGCCTGGTCATGCTCCCGATGGTGGGCCTCCGAAAACTCTTTGCCTGGATTCCCTACGCACGCCTCGCGCCAGTCGAGATTGCGTCACTCCTCGAGATGTCCGCGGACGATTACTCGGCCAGACGCAACGACCCGGTCCACTTGGCTGCAGCGCTCGTTCTCATGTCCACGTCCGGACGTGTGCCGACTTGCGCGTTCGGCGCGGCCGGCAACGCCATTCCGAGACGGGTCGACCGCCTCCTCGTGACGTCCCGGAACTCGAAGAGAACCGCTGTGGTCACGGGCCTCATTGCCGGCGCCATCGTCTCGGCTCCAATCGCCCTGATCCTTCTGATCTGAGTCCGCAGGAGGAGTCGACGAACTCGTGATGTACGCAGGAATCGATCACGAGTTCGCATTTTCGGACAAATGAGAGTCTCCCAACCCTTTTTCCCTGACGCTGCCAAAACCGCCGGCGGCAAGGGCCACTGACCGCATGCGGCAGACAGGCCTTGAGTGAACACCACTCTTCGGCCTGTCCTGGGAACAAGCCGTCGGATGGTTGCTTCGGGGAACCATGCCGCGTCGGGGCGAGATGGTCCACATGCGTGGCGTGTCACATTCCTCCCTGCTCCGGTGTCTACATGTTCGGAACCCGATCACGAGGAGATGACAATGGAACCCCGACTCAATCCCTATAGCAGCCCGCTCACCATGAAGTTCGTGAAGCACATCAACTCGGCGGGCGCGCTCGTGAGTCATTCGGCCCTGCCGGCCGCAACACAGGAGTTGGTGAAGCTGAGGGCCAGTCAGATCAACGGCTGTGGCTTCTGCACCGACATGCACAGCAAAGACGCCGCCGAGAACGGGGGGACTTCGGTTCGCCTCAACCTGGTGGCCGCATGGCGGGAAGCGACCGTCTTCACGGAGGCTGAGCGGGCCGCGCTCGAGCTCACCGAGCAGGGCACCAGGATCGCAGATGCCGCCGGAGGTGTTACCGACGAGGCGTGGGAGAGCGCCGTCAAGCACTACGACCAGGACCAGCTGGCCGCCCTCGTCGCCCTCATCGCCCTGATCAACGCCTACAACCGGATGAATGTCATCGTCAGGCAGCCGGCCGGTGACTATCAGCCGGGTCAATTTGGCGAACCGACTTCGTAACGGTGTCCGAATCCCTGCAGAATGGAGGCATGAGCGCCGAGATCGATGAGCTGCGCCGCCTTCGCCGGGCCCGCGACCAAATGGATCGCGAGTACGCGCAGCCACTCGACGTCCCGGCGCTCGCCCGCACGGCGCTGATGTCAACGGCGCACTTCAGCCGCCGCTTCCGAGAGGCATACGCCGAGTCGCCGTACTCATACCTCATGACACGGCGGATCGAGCGGGCGATGGCGCTCCTTCGACGCGGCGACCTGACCGTGACGGAAATCTGCTTCTCAGTCGGCTGGACAAGCCTCGGCTCCTTCTCGGCCCGGTTCACCGAGCTCGTCGGCGAGACACCCTCCACGTACCGCGCTCGTAACCACGACGAGCTCCGTGTCATGCCCACCTGCCTGACGATGGTCCTCACCCGTCCCCGCAAGAGCGGAGGCCAGGCGGTCGCCGAAGAAAGCAGTTTCAGAGAAGCATTGGTCGCCACACCCACGTAACGTCTGTGCCATGACCGTATCGCTCAGCACCGTGCACATACTCGTCGACGACCCCGACACTGCTCTCGGCTTCTACCGCGACGCCCTCGGCCTCAAGGTGAGCCAGGAAGTTGGGAACGGGGGCTTCAAGTGGATCACCCTCGTCACCGACAGCCAACCCGAGATCGGGATCGTCCTGTCGCAGCCGCACGCCGGCCGCTCCCAGGAGGATGGGGACGCCCTCGCGGCCATGCTTGCCAAAGGAGAGATGTACCCGGTCCATCTCCGCACGGACGACCTCAACGCGACCTTCGACAAGATCGCCGGCGTGCCCGGCGTCGAGGTGCTGCAGGAGCCCGCCGACCAGCCGTGGGGCGTCCGCGATGCTGCCGTGCGTGACCCCGCAGGAAACCGGCTTCGCATCGAGCAGGGATAGATCCCGGTCGCAGCGGAACAGGCGCCGCGTCAATCAGCAAACGCTTTCGGAACCAGGTTTCCCGACCTCGAGTGGCTCAGTCTTCACGAAGAACTCAAGCCTCGTAGCCAGTGGGCCTACCCTCCAAGATGACGGTCTTGGTCTCGAGGAACGGAAGGAGTCCTTCCGTACCACCCTCACGGCCTATCCCTGACTGTTTGAAGCCCCCGAAGGCGATGCCGAAGTCAGTGCGGAATGCGTTGTGGCCGACCGTACCCGATCGCAGCTGGCCCGCGACCTGGCGGGCGCGATCGAGGTCGTTCGTGAACACCGAAGCGTTCAGCCCGTAGATCGTCGCATTCGCGAGATCGACGGCGTGCTCCTCATCTCGTGCTGGGATCACACTCAGGACGGGACCGAATATCTCTTCCTGGGCAATCGTCGAGGAGTTGTCAACGTTGCCGAAAACCGTCGGCTCGATGTAATACCCCTTCTCGAGATGCTTCGGTCGGCCACCGCCGGTCACCAACGTGGCCCCTTCCGCCTTCCCCTTGCCGATGTATCCCTCGACCCGATCCCGTTGCCTTTCCGCCACGAGCGGGCCCATTTGGGTGCTCGCTTCGAATGGGTCGCCGACTTGGATCTGGGAGAAGGCATCCGCCAACGCCTCGACCATCTCGTCGTGCCGGCGTTCGGTGACGACGATCCGAGTGAGCGACGAGCAGACCTGACCGGTGAGCATGCACTCCGCTCGCGCCAAGGTGGCCGCTGCCTTTGCGATGTCCATGTCATCGAGGACTACGGCAGCAGATTTCCCACCCAACTCGAGCGTGCACCGGGCGATCCGCTCTCCGCAGATTGAGGCGATCCGTCGTCCCACGGCGGTCGATCCTGTGAACGTGATCTTGTCCACTTGTGGATCCCGCACGAGCAACTCCGAGACTTCCCGGTCGGCGGTCACCACGTTGATGACACCGGGCGGCAGCCCCTTTTCTTCGGCGATCTCCGCCAAGATGTACCCCTCCGCTGGCGCCTCCGGCGACGACTTCAAGATCACGGTGCATCCGGCGAGCAATGCGGGTGCCACTTTGTAGCTGATGAGACCGAGCGGCGCGTTCCAGGGGATGATGGCGCCGACGACGCCGACGGGTTCGCGGACCAAGAGCCCGAAGTCGCCCGCCGACGGAGCCACCTGCTCCTCGAAGGCAAAGGTGTCAGCCAGCCCGGCGTAGTAGTCGAAGGTGGCCGCGCATCCAATCGCGGCATACTGCGCCACCGAGTGCACAACACCGGACTCGCGAGGCCACAATTGCCCGAGGTCGGCGCCACGCTGGCGCAACCCGTCCGCTAGGGCCCGCAGATAACCGGCGCGCTCGGAGTGCGACATTCGTGGCCACGGGCCCAGATCGAAGGCGCGCCGGGCAGCCGCCACCGCATTCGCGATATCAGCATCCTTCGCCTCGGCCACGGTGAGGAAAACCCGCTCGTTGGTGGAATCAGTGACCTCGATGGTGTCCCGGGAAGATGGATCGATCCATGAACCGCCAATAAAGAACTGCTCTGCATGTCGCAAAGACGGCACAGTGTCGTTCGCCACGGTCATCGTTCCACTCCAGTCATCTCAAACGAGCTCACGCGTTCGCTGGTCGTTGCTTTGACGGTACTCGTCCGACAAATCGGAGACCGAAAAAATCTGCGCGATCGCATCTGCAAATCCGATCGCCTGAACGTGCATGTCGATGGCGTCGACCCGCAGGAGGAATTCGTTGTCCACTATCCTGTTCAGGATCGCCGAGGGCGGCGGATCATCGCCGGAACATCAGAAGAAAGTCCAGGTGGGGGAGGGTGCCAGGACGGCCGCTCACCACGTCGACCTGCTAACTCGGGTTAGCAGTCAGGGCGATTCGGCCGCTCTCGCACCTTTCCACTACTCCGTGAGCAGTTGCCCGGCGCTTGGGCGGGCGGGACCGTCGGATCACGTCTGTCGTGGTCTCACGGCTGTGAACGGGGTTTGCTGGCCTCCAAAGAGGCGACCCACACCTGAATCCAGCCCAGAAAGCTCGGCGTGGCCTTCGTCGACGCTTCGAGAGTCCTTCAACGATCAGTCTGCTGAGAAATAGTCAAGACCTGTGGATGGGAATCTGACGGACTACGCGGCGACCTCTTCGTTGCGCTCGTCTGATCGCTCGACCATCACCCCCTTCTCGAACGTTGTGCCGGCGCGAACCAGCGCGACGAGGTGCGATGCGTTGAGGGCCCGCCAGCGGGTCTGGGCCGACTCGATCAGCTTGTAGGCCATGGCCAGTCCCGCCGCCCGCGAGCCCGGTCCCTTGGTCACCTTGGTGCGTAGGCGCACCGTGGCGAAGGTGGACTCGATCGGGTTGGTGGTTTTCAGGTGGACCCAATGCTCGGCAGGGAAGGCGTAGAAGGCGAGCAGCTCCTCGCGGTCCTTCTCCAGTTTCTCGGTGGCCTTGGGCCACTTGGCTCGGTAGTCGCGGACGAACGCGTCGAGCGCCTTCTCGGCGTGGGCCCGGTCCTCGGCGTCGCGGACTTCGCAGAGGGCGGCCCTCGCCGCGGGCTGGGCCGATTTGGGCAGGGCGTTCATGACGTTGGCCATCTTGTGGACCCAGCAGCGTTGATGGAGGGTCTCGGGGAAGACCTCGGAGATGGCACCCCAGAACCCGAGCGCCCCGTCACCGACGGCGAGAACCGGGGCGCGGATGCCCCGTCTCTTGAGTCCGCGCAGCACGTCGGCCCAACTCTCGGTCGACTCGCGGTGCCCGTCGGAGATCGAGACCAGCTCTTTGGTCCCGTCGCTGCGCACACCCACGATGACCAGGGCGCAGAGACGGGCTTCTTCGAGGCGCACGTTGAAGTGGATGCCGTCGACGTAGATATAGACGTAGTCGACGTCCTTCAAGGACCGGTGCGCGAACTGGTCGCGCTCGCGCTGCCAGTCGGTCGTCAGGCGGGTGATTACCGACGCCGAGAGTCCGGCGGCTGAGCCGAAGAACTCCTCGAGGGCGGGGACGAAGTCGCCCGAGCTCATTCCGTGCAGGTACATCAGGGGCAGCACCTCGGCCACCTTGGGCGATTTGCGGGCCCATGGGGGGAGGATCGCGCTGCGAAAGCGCATGCGCTCCCCGCTTTCCTCGTCGATGCGGCGGTCGTCGACCCTCGGAGCCCGGATCTCGATCGGTCCCGCTCCGGTGACCAGCGAGCGGGGCTCGGCATGTCCGTTGCGCACGACCAGGCGGTGCCCGTCCTCGTCGACCTCGTGGATCAGGCTCGAGATGTAGCCGGCCACCTCGGCCTCGAGGGCGGCGGCCAGCATGCGGCGCGCACCCTCGGCCACCAGCTCGTCCAGGCCGCTCGACAGCTCCGCGTTCGCGGGCCCCTCAACATGTACTCTCAACATCGGCGTTCCTTCCTGCCAGCGTCTCACCGCCGGCGAACTTGTTTTGGTCAAACAGGAAGGTACGCCGCGCCTCCGTTCAGGTGGTGCATCCACAGGTTTCGGTTATATCTCCAGTCTGCTCACATTCGTGCGTCCGGCTTCTCAATGTGCGGCTTGGATCGTCCGACGCGCCCGAGGCCAAAGCCAACTCTGGTCACCTCTCAAGTTCTAGGCTGACTTCATGGGGCAGGGCGACATACCTACGTCAAGGGGTGGCCCTTTTCAGCGACGTCGGGAGAAGCGTCAGCTCGAACAGTTGGCTGAAGCATCCGGAAAGGAGGTAACACCAAGAACCTCCTCGGCTCATGTCAGAGTTATCGAAGATCAAACTGACCACAAGGACCAGGATCTCGAGGAACCAGAACCAGACGTATCAGTTGACGATTCTCCGCAAAGTCGTACCGGCGGCTTTCACGTGCGGCCCGTTCCGATCGACGAGCCGGTTGGCGAATGAGCGAACGTCGCTGCCCGCTCATGGTCCATTCAGCCCGAAGAGCTCCCACTCGTTCGACCAGCCTGAAACACCGGAACGGAGTCCGCGAAACCTTTGAGGGAAAGTGGCTCTAAAGCCTCGAAGGCAAGGCCACGTCCAGCTCGATCGCGGACGAGCTCCGGCGCAAGCAGGGTGGATGGATCGGCCCGCTTGACAAGACGGGCAGCCAGATTGACGGTCTCCCCGTAATAGTCCCCGTAGAGGCTCACCACCGTGCCATGAGCCACGCCGATTCGCACGGGGTGTTCTTTTTGACACGTCGATGAGATCCAGACCGACCCGGCAGGCGCGAGAGGGTTCTTCAAAGACGATCATTGCCTCATCGCCAATGAGTTTGACGACCCGGCCACCGCCGGCGCTCACCAGATCCCAGACCTGCTCTTCGAATCGACGGAGCATGTTGGCCATATCCCGAATCGACACGGCACGCAGTAGGTCGGTCGATCCGACAAGATCGGCGAAGCAGATGGTTCGCTCCATGGTCACCGCCGCCTGCTCTGTGTCGGTTGACCACGTCTGATAGGAGACATTGACTAGGTGTGTCGACGGAACACCGCTGCCATAGCTTCTAGGAAAGACGGCAGCAGGTCGCGGGCGACTCCGACGTAGGACTCCGCCACCTCGGCGCGAGACGTGCCGGTATTGAGCTGTGGGTCCTCGTCACCAACTCGAAATGTCCCCGATATCGTCTCGGCCAGTCGGGCCATGCACGAACCCATCACCCGTGCAACACCAAGTGCCGCTTCCTCACCGAAAAGTGATGCAAAACCCGCCATGAGACGCAGCGCATCTGCAGCGTCGGGGGTGACCCGGACGACTGGGACCTTTGAGTCAGGAAGTCCAAGTGCGGACCAAATTCGGCGCGCGAATTCTGCGTCGGCTCCGGGCGCGACGAAGTCAGCCAGATCCTTGGTCTCTCCCGCGGGCCGCATGGCGAGGTCCAGGATCAATGGTCCAAGGTTGTAGCGAACTCCAACCGCACGGGCCACCTCTTCGAGGGTTGCTCCGAGATCGAATGCATCCATCAGGAGGCGGAGTTGGTCATCGGCATCGGAAGACGTCGGGTCATAGAGGCCAAGCGCTTCCAACTCCACCCCGACCTACGCGGCATCCCCACCCTCCATGAACCTCAAGCCCGCCGTAGTGTCCAGCCCACGAGAACGTGCTGAGATCTGGCCGATGGAAGCACGTGGTGGGGTGGCACATTCGGACTCGGGGTCCCTCGGGCAGAGCGGTTCTCGTCCTCTTCGGCCGGAGACGCGCCCTACTCTTCGATGGCCTGGAGCAGGCCAGCCTCTTCACGACAGAGTCGAGGCACTGGCCGGCGTTTAGGCCTGCCTGCCCGGCAGACGGCCTTGCCTTGGTCCGCCTCACACAGGACCAGCCTCTTGATAGTCATGGCCGACGGCGACAGATCGGAGATCGCTCGAGGGATGTGGGGCCTCAGGCCGACGACCCGGGAATGGAGTGCCCAGCTCCCGTCTCAGAGCAGAATGAAGGGCATGCGCAAGCAGTACAACTTCTGGCCAGGCGAGGTAGGGCTCGATGCATGGGACGTGGACCGGCTGGTCAGATTGAGCAAGGAACTTCCCGTGAAGGAGGTAGCCGTCGACTCCATAGACGAAGTCGACACGAACTACTGGTTCGACCTCGGGCCAATCGTTCCGACGGTCCGCAGAGTGATCGAACATATGCGTCTCGTTCAAGAGGCTGACCTGTGCTACCCGATCATTCTCGGAAGCGATGAACGGGTCATGGACGGCATGCATCGGATTGCTCGTGCACTTCTCGATGGACATGCGACGATCAAAGCGGTGCAGTTTGAGGTTCAGCCAGATCCGGATTTCCGGGACTGCTCACCCAGTGATCTCCCGTACTGAGTCAACCGCGCCTACGACCGGCGTTGAGCAGGGAGGCCGATGACCGGCTGTCCGTGGCGCGAGATCCTTTTGGACCAGGTCCGATGTCGACGACGATGTCTGAGGAGGCAGAGGCTCTCCCTGTCTCCCTTCGCCGGGACTGCGTTCGCTCAAGGGCCAGAAACATCCCTGTCATCGTCGACTCGGATGCCCAGTGCAGAGAAGACGCGAGTGGCAAGAGGCAGAACCTGGGAGCTGTCAATCACGATGTCTCTTAGGTATTCACCACCCTTGATGTCGGAGAGAAGCGAGCCGTGAAATCGCGCCCTCGGCAGAACCGCCTGAGACACGTCGGTTTCACTCAGGTCGCAATCAAAGAAGCATGCGGACATCAACTGCGCGGAAGAGAGCTCGCCCCTCTGTAGATTGACGTGATCGAAGAGCACTCGATCGCCCTTGCTCATTCGGAGGTTGACACCGTCGAGCTTGCATTCGGAGAAACGGACATCTCGCAACTGGGCATGCGGGAGAAGTGTGCCTGACATTCGACACTCCCTGAATGTGACACGCGTGAAGGAAGCCTCTTGCATATCTGCACCGGAGAAATCACTTCCCTCCACCAAAACATCGACAAGCCGGAGCTGGCCGAGGTCGGCGCCCACGAACGATGAACGCAGAATATGCGATTCCTCAATCGTCATGAGCGCAAGGTGGATGTCAGTGAAGTCGCCCTGGATGGTCAGCCGATAGAGATCGGAGTCGTCCCCGGAGCTCAGTTCAGGGTGCAGAGGCAGGTCGGGTGGAAGGCTGGGCGGGAGCGGGCCGTTCGGTCGGACCATTTCCAGGAGCGTAAGCGCTCAGGCAAAGGGTGACCTAGTTGGCGGCGACGATGGGGCAGACCCAGCGTGCGGCAGGTTCCGATCGACGGGCTTTTGAGGATCGTCGGCTGGTACGCCCCAAGTCACGGTCGCGACCGTCTCAGCTGGCGCGATCACGATCGATCGATGGTGGAGATCAGTCGGATCTCATCGATCAATAACGAGGCGAAGCCGCTTCGCCCGATCGCTCGTGGTAGCTGTTGGAGCCCGCCGACGTCGCCCGGTCCCGGTGCTCCCGAACTCCGGGTCATGGTGCCGGGCTGCGGATCCGGTACAACCAAAGGCCTCCGAACTCGCGTCCACGACGCAGGGCTGAGCACAAAGCAACAGGCGGGGCGCGTAGGTTGCTTTTCGTGCGGCCTACCAAACTCAAGGTCACCGCGCTGATTTGCCTGTTGGCGACCGCACTCTTGGCTCTGGCCGTGGCCCACAGCCGTGCTCCGTACCCGGTCGAAGATCCCGCGTTCGACCTGCTGGGGCCGCCCTCTGCCGCGCACACCTGGGGTGAGCTGGCCGAGCTGCTCGCCGCCCCGGCAATCGGCGCGGCCCTCATCGTCTCCGTCATATTTGGCTTAATGAGAAGAGCCATTCTCCGTGTCGCCGTTTACGCTGCGTTTGCAGTTGCTGCCCTGCTCATAAGCGAGCACGTCGCCAAGCCGCTGGTCCAGCGAACCTATTACGGCGAGCTCACCTTTCCGTCGGGCAACGTCACCGCAGTGAGCGCGACTGCGGTGGCCATGTGGTTGGCGCTCCGCCCGCTGCTTAGCAACCGGGCGCGCTACGTCACGATTGTGATCGGCGTCGTTTGGGTCCTCGTGATGTCACTGGCCGTGATCGCGGCACGCTGGCACACTCCACTCGACGACGTCGGGTCCCTCCTGCTCTCCTTCGGTATCGTCACGGCAGGCGCCGCCCTTGTCGAGCCGGCTGCCAGTCGAAGACCATTCATGAGTGCAGGCCGCGCTCGAGTTCGAGGACGGGGATAATCTTCCGACTTCGTGCACGGTGAGCCGTCCCTCCGGCCAACACGAAAACCGTCGCCGGAGATCCATCGAGCCTCGACTATCGGGTCGTGGCCTTGAAGGAAGGCAGGAAATGCTCGCGCATCCGCTGAGGGCTTCTGGCAGAATCGAGATGCTGCCCCAAGTACGGGTTGAGGGAACGCGCGGCCCTCGGAGGGCAGAATCCGAAGCTCAGTTCGCGACTCTGATCGAGACGAGGGGACTGACGAAATGGTTACCGAGCGAGCTGACAGCAAGCGCTTGCAGTTCGTACGTGCCGTCGGGCACCGTCGTCGAGCTCCATTCGTTGACCCACGCGTACTCCACAGTCGTACCGCGTCCAACGATCACCGGATGGGGAAGCTGCGGGCCGGAAAGTTGGAACGTCACACGCGAGATTCCGATCGGGTCCGACGCCGCCGCGACCAGGATAACTCTCCCGCGCAGCACCGCGTTGGGTCCTGGCCTGACCAGGTGGACGCTACCGTGCGTCAGTGCCAGCACGTACGGGGGAGGTGCGGTCCCGAAGAGGCTCAGGTGCTTGGCCGTTGCCTCAGCGGCCATAGAGCGTAAGAACCAAGGTGGCGTCCCGGGGTACAACCCGGCGGAATTGATCGTCGAATCGGGAACATGGTCGATATTCAGCGACACCGCCGCAACGAGTTGCTGGTGCGCCGACCACGACCGGGCTTCGTTGATTCCCTGGCGGGTACCCGAGACGACCTCGACGCAGACCAGCACCGCCACGACGACGAGGACGGCCACCTGCCACGCCCGTCGCCGCGGTCGGGCTGGACCGTTGGCGCTCGGGGATGAGGCGGAGGCGGCCGGCAGCTCGGTCGTCGCCGACGTCGGGCGTTCGAGAGGAGCGGTAAATCGATCGAAGAGGGCGAGATACGAGCCCACCAAGAGCAAGAAGTAGAACGTGTTGTAGCGCGAAGCGAAGAAGAGCCCCGACCACGTCCGGCCCAGCGCGGTGCTGGCGGCGAAGAGCAGACCGACGATGATCAGGGCGGCACCGATCGAGCGGCCCGATGTCTCGTCGCGGCGGAGCGCGCTTCCCACGAGAACCCCACAGGACACCACCAAGAGCACGGCGCCGAAGAGCTCGGCGAGCCAGGCGGGTGAGGGCGCCAGACCGACGCTGCCGCCGAGGCCGAAGGTGAGGTACTTGAACGTGGCCAGGAGGTGGTGGAAGGCGTAGGAGTTGTTATTGCCCGAGGTGGGCTGGTTGAAGGCGAAGCTGTGGAAGTAGATCACCACCGTGACGAGGGCAGCGCCGAGCCAGACCCACACGAAGGCCCGGGGTCGGCGGCGCTGGAGGAGGATGACCAGGGCGGCCGGCCAGATGAACAGCCCCATCAGCGAGGAGAAGCTGCCCACCACGGTGATGAGCACCGCCAAGGCGAGAGCGGGCCACGAGAGCACCGGTCGATCGATGACGTAGATGGCGGCGGCCAGGGCCACCAGCACCATGTACCAGGCCAGCTGGAAGCCCCACAGGGTGTTCTGCACCTGGTTGAGGGAGAACATCACGGCGACGACGGGCACGTAGAAGAGCCATGAGGTCCCCGGCGCCCGCCGGCGGTGCGCGAGCACGATCAGAGCGGTGGCCACCAAGAGGCAGCCGGCGCTGATGAACTCCTCGACGACGATGTTGAGATGGGTGGTGTCCGCCAGCGTGATGACGACCAGATTCGGGAAGAGGATGCGGTGGTCGCCGTGCTGCCCCCACAGGTTGCTCCACGCCTGGTGACCGATGACGTAGATGTCACTCCACTGGTCCCAAAAGATGACATTGAGTGCGTAGTGATGGAGGAACCAGAAGTACACAACGACCGGGATTGCCATCCCGATCACACCGAGCGTGCGCCAACCGGAGGACCCGGTCACCTGACCCCACCCGGCACCTCGGATGTGCCCGACGGAGGGGTCAGCTGGCAGTTGCTCGGCTTCGGGACTCATCGGGTCAGTGTCGTCGCCAACCGGAAACGTGGGTACCGCGGACCGCTCGAACTCATCCATTGGATGGCCCTTGTCTACCCGACCGTGACAGAACCCGTTACCGGGGTTCCGACGTCGGGCAACTGAATATGGTTCGCCTCTGTCGCCGCCGTAAGGGCAGCCTTTCGGGACAAAATGGTCAGCGTCAGGTCAATGTCCAATGCTTGGCTCCCGCTTATGGCCCTGATTGGCCCAGCCGCATGTCCTCGAACAGTGCCAACGCTCCTCGTCACGTCGGTGTCCAATGAGACCTTGTGACCAGCGGTGGCGTCGACGAATCCGCCCTGGTGGGCCCGCACCGATCCCACGGCTGAACCCGCTGGATTGATATGTGGCGTCGAAGACCTGGTTGACGACGGAGCAACAGTCCCCGTAAGCCCACGACGTAGTGCCGGGGAAGCAAGCGGATGCGGTGGCCTTGGTTCTGGGTGGCACGGCCTCATCGACGGTGAAAAGTACCCGCGTTTGCACTGATCAGAACACGAAAGCTTCTGGTCGAAACCCGTTTGTCCCGCCCCGAGGGCGCCGACAGCAGTAGGGATCGAGACGATCACAAGCCTCGCCACTGAGAGCGTCCACGCATGTTGCCCCCGTTCCGCATCGGCCCTTGCGCAAGATCCTCCTACCGACATTCCCACCTGTCAACCCGACCGAATTCGGGAGCAGTGTGTCGAAGCGGAGGGGACGATGCGGCGCCAGCGGAAGTTGAGGATTGGAGGTGGGCGTAGCTCCCTTGGGCTGGCGAAGCAATGGCGCTTCCTACAACGGCGAGCGGAAAGGCCAGCTCATTCTGAAGAGGTCCCGAAGATCTCCCGGGTGACCGTGCGGAAGGGCACGAACAAGAAGACTGCTATTGCGAAGTAAAGGATGATCGCCACTCTTGGAACGAACAGGCCAATCAAAATGGTCAGGACGTATGCGGCTGCCGCGTAGTAGAACTTCTTACGGGCATCTTGAAGGTCCGGGTCCTCTGCACCTGCCCTCCGCAGGTGTCTCCTTCTTACGTACGCACCCAACGCTGCGAACAGAACTCGTATCAGTAGAACCGTGAGCCCATAGACAACGACGGCCAGTCGCTGCCAATCTGTGCCTTTGTCCAACTCTTGAACCAAGAGACGAGTTGGAAACGGTAGGAAGGCAACGCCGAGGAGAAAAAGGAGGTTCAGCCGGAGGAAGATCGAGTCCACCCGGTCGAGAGAATCGGTCAGGCCGTGATGTGCGATCCACGCAGCACCAATCGTAAAGAAACTGACTAGGTATGCCAGGTAGGACGGCCACGCGCGGAAGAACTCTTGTGATGGAGAGCCGGGTGGTTGGAGAGCAATGTCTACGACAAGCAGGGTGATGGCGAAACCCATCACGCCATCGCTGAATCCCTCCATTCGGCCCTTGTCGAGAGTTGCCCTTGACTCGGATGGAGTGTCACCAGCGGCCACAAATCCCCCCAAATTGGATCGTTTGGAACGATATCAGGGAGCACGTTGACATGATCCTGCAAGCGGCGCACCTTCAAGGCTACGCGGCGAACCCAGGAGAGGTACTCCAGTTCATTGACGGATAGGAATCGCAGCCGTCGTCACGATGAAGACCACCAACCTCGTAGACATGAGCCCTTAAGGACGAGCAACCGCCAACAGGCCTGAACACGAAGTCGCGCATCTTCTGGCGATGCGGATGAGGCGGTTGACGACGGCATCCTTGGTCGACTTGTCGCTTACGCCCATTGGCCGAGAGGGGAGTGTTACGGCCAGCCCACCCATGCAGCGATCTCGAGGGCGATGACTGGTCCGGGAATTGCGACGCGTTTGTATTGGGGGTATTTGAATTCAAGAGCATTCTTGGCGAGCTCCTCCTCGGATCCAGAAGCAACGATTCGCGCTGTCCCATCCAAACGCACCCACCACAAATGGGCCCAGTTCTCATCGTATTCATCGACGAGTAGACATATCGCCGGAGTTTGCCGAATGTTTTCGAGTCGGCGCAGATCGAGAGTCGACTTCGGTTTGCCATCGACCGCCGTGTAGGCAATTTCGTCAATGAGGGCGAAGCAGCAAGGAACGAGGTGGGGTCCACCGGCGGGTGTGACCGTACCGAGCCGTCCAACTCGAGCGTCGCTGACCCGCTGACGGGCGACCACGAGGTCCATCCCCCCATCTTTGCTGCCCGACGAGTACCCAGGTCGGCGGGGCGGGTCGGACGTTTTGGTCCGACGACGAACAGGGGCGATTCATTGATTCATGGAATCCCCTGGAGGAGTGCGGGGTAACTGCAGTTGATTCTCGATCGGGCTTCCTTTGGTTGACGATGTGTCCATGGCGACCTTTCGCAGCGCGGGTGGCCAAGGTCTCAAGTGGTGGCGATCAGGAAGTCTCCTCCGGTTGACGGGCGCAGTCCGTCGGTGCGATGGGCAAGGTAGCTCTCGGCAATCGATGATCCCGAGACGTGCCGCGGGTCGCTGAAGCCGGCTTCGCGGGCGAGGAGGGACAATGACACGCCCTCCCGCGTGCTAGGTCCAGATGACCTTTGCCCGCTCGGCTGCGGCGCGGACAGCAGTTCCGTCGAGGGTGATGCTCGATTCGTCCAAACCGGCGGCCTCTAGGGCAACCGAAATTTCGAGCGGGCCATCAGGGGGCAAGGGAAATACCCATGCCAAGGCTCGCCAGCCGCTGAGCGCTCCGCCAGCGCTCCTCGTACTGACGAATGGTTCGATCGGAATGCCATCTTTGTCCTTTGGCAGATCGGGAATCGAGGTGTTGCCCGGTCCGCGTTTCGCCGTTCTCCCATCAGAAAACCTGACTCCGACATGTGGCCAGCGATCTGGTCCAACCAGACCGAGCATCTCCATCATGTCCCGCACCCTGCGCGGATTAACGCGCATGATCAAGCTGATCGTGAATCCGTTCGGGTAGACCTCAAGGTGGTCGACAACGACTGCGACGACATCGTTCTGGAGCACCAGGGCATCGACGTCGAGCACCGCGTGCACCGTGCCCTCAGATGGGCGGTCCCACACGGGTGGTGACCATTCACGGTCGGTCACCAGAGTCTGATGTGCGATACGAATCTCATTGGACGTCCCGGTGCTATGTGGCTCTTGTCCACCCGACATGACCTTGACCACCTCTTGGCGTACCCGTCCCAGGTCCGCCCCGAGGCTCACCAACACGGTCGCCGCCACGCCCTCGCCCTCGCGCACGAGACCAAGGAGCAGGTGCTCGGTGCCGATGTAGCTGTGACCGAGCTGCATTGCTTCTCGTAGCGAGAGCTCGAGCACCTTCTTGGCCCGGGGCGTGAACGGCGGGGAGCCGCTCGGGGCCGTGCCGGCCATCCCGATCGTCTCTTCGACCTTCTCGCGCACGGCCTCGAGCGAGATCCCGAGGGACTCGAGCGCCTTGGCGGCGACACCTTCGCCCTCGTGGATCAACCCCAGGAGGATGTGCTCCGTGCCGATGAAGCTGTGGTTGAGCAGGCGCGCTTCCTCCTGCGCCAGCACCAATACCCTTCGTGCCCGGTCGGTGAAACGTTCGAACACTTACTTCAGGATACCTCGTCTTTCACGGGCCCTGTCGACGTGAATCCTTGTCCCCGTGCTCCAGGCGGAGGAGGGTTGGTCGCGCCATTGTCAGGCCGCCGACAAGCAGTCAGAATCAATTCTAATCGCGTCCCACTCCCAAATTGACGGCATCTTTGCGGCATTCGAATCGGAGCCCGATTACAGCTTCATCCGTGGTTTCGTCTCATGCCCGATCCACCTGGCCGTGATCATTTCCGTCCTCGATCAACGCCATCCGAAAGCGACGTGCAGACGGCGACGGCAAGAATTCAAAAGCACTTCGGACAAGGACAGCACCACGGGGCTCGCCACCGGGACGACACGGTGGCTCAACAGCCCTGCTCGGGCTCTGATCGGCGAGACGGCGCCATCCGTTGGAGACATTCGTAGGCCGCGTACTTGTACGCGTCACTCATAGTAGGTACGTCGAACGTGGCGTGGATGAAGTAATCGACTGTCCCGCCGAAGTGCATGACAGCCTGGCCCTGGTGTATCAATTCCGTGGCTCCCTCCCCGACGATATGAACACCAAGTAAGCGCCTGTCCGCGCAGTCGACGACCAGCTTTACGATCCCTTCGGTCGTGCCGCTTATGGCGGCTCGGCTGTTGTTCACGAAACGGGATATGCCGACCGCGTAATGTCGCTCCTGAGCAGCTGCCTGGTCTTCGGTAAGACCGACCATGGCGCACTCAGGGATCGAATACACGCCGAAAGGTGTCAAGGGGTCGACGGTTTCCTTGAAGGTAATCCCCATCGCGTAGCAGGCCGCCACCCGGCCCTGCTCCATGGAGGCTGAGGCCAGCGCGGGCGGACCGATGACGTCACCCGCGGCGTAGATTCCCGGAGCGCTTGTCTGAAAGTGGGCGTCGACGCGGATTCGCCCGCGTTCGTCGGCCTGCACACCATGGTCGGCGAGCCCCAGATCCTCGGTATTCCCCACGCGGCCGGCAGCGAAGATGACCTTCTCGGGTCGGAGAACGGCACCCTGATCGGTCCGCACCGCCAACCCCTCGGCGTCGCGAGTCACGTTCGCCACCGAGGTGTCGAGGAGCAGCCTCATCCCGGAGGACTTCAGAGACGCTGCCATCGTCGCCGAACACTCGGGATCGAGGAAGGACAGCAATCGTGCACCTCGGTCGACGAGGGTCACATCTGCACCGAGGGCCATGAAGATCGATGCGTACTCGCAAGCCACGGCCCCGCCGCCCACGACGACCAGGCTGCGCATGGGGCGGTCGAGATCCCGAGCCGTTTCGGAGTCGAGCACGTCGGGATCATCAAACGGGATACCGGGCGGATGGAAAGGTCGTGAACCAGTGGCGATGAGGACGGCGTCCGCCGCCAACACGCGCTCCGATCCCGCTCCCGGTGGAGTCACAGCCACGGTCCGGTTCGGGCCCAGTCGCGCGGTGCCGACCACCAGCTCGATGCCGTGACGGGCCAAATTCTCCTCCACGGCGTCGCTCATCGATCGAGCCACGTCGATGGCTCGGGCTCGAAGCCGGTCGATCACTGCCTGGGGATGGAGGTCGATACCCGCTCCGTAGATGTGGCGGCGTCGGAAGCCAGTCAGGTAGAGGGCCGCTTCCCTCATGGCCTTGGTGCTCACTGCACTCGCAGCCATCTCCCCACCGAGTGCCGGTGCCCTCTCCACGACTGCGACGCGCTTGCCAAAGTAGGCGGCTTGGGCAGCGGCTTTCTCCCCAGCCGGTCCAGCACCCACGACCACCATGTCGAGCCGTTCGTTCATCGCGGTGGTCCTACCTCCAGTGCCCGTACCTGGCTTCACGATAGGCACGCTCTGCGTGCTCAACTTGCTCGGCATCGCGAGGGCAGCATCTGAATCCGCAATTACCGCTCAAGCGAGATCACCATTCCGGTACTCCAGGACCGCTCTGTCGAGTTTCAGGGACGTGCCTTCGGGGACGACCGGCCGATCGGTGCACTACGCACCTCGGATCGTCTAAGTGGTGTCGTCAGGCCGGCTCATGGCCGAACCAACGAAGTCGGCGTGAGGCGGCGAACCGTCTTTTCTCGTCCGCCCCCGCCAGCGACGGCGGAGTGAACACGGCAGTGGGTGCCGGCCCGGACAAGAAATTCACGTCGACCTTGGCGATCGTGTTGTCGCCGATCTCGATGTAGCAGATGATCTCGCCTGCGAACGGAGGGGCTGGCGGACCACCTCTGATTTGGGCGACCAACACGTCGGCGACCGTCGACGCCTCGCCTTCGGCTATGACGCCAGCGCGCGGGACCGGTGCACTGGTGACGTCTCCGACGGCGTAGACATCCGGAAACTTTGTCGCGAAGGTTGCCGGGTCAACGGGGATCCAGCCATCCTCGGCGAGACCGGACTCTACGACCACGGCCGGTGCCCGATGCACGGGCACGCCCAGGAGAAGGTCGAATGGCAGCTCCCGACCATCTTTCAGATGCGCGACCTTTGCCGCGGGGTCCAGCCGTACGGTCCAAGATCCGTGGGAGTGCAGGATCCCCCGCTCGTCGAGCAGTCCGAGGATCGCGTTGGAGGTCTCGTCGGAGATCGGGACAGGTTTTGGCATGGGCGTGACGAGGTGGATGGTGCTGGCATCGCGCACGCCGCGTCGCGACAAGTAGTCGTGGAGCATGAACGCCGTCTCGTACGGCGCTGGTGGGCACTTGAAGAACCCTCCGAGCACGGCGATGATCACGTCGCCACCCGGGAAGGTAGGGAGGACGTCGCGCACCCGTGCCGCGCCGGTGGGTGAGTAGAACTCATACCCGCATTCTTCGAGACCTGGGGTCGTTTCCGGGGCCAGATCGGCTCCAAGTGCGACCACGAGTACATCGGCGTCGTGCGTGCCCACGTTCGTGACCACCCGTTTGCGTTCGGGATCGATGGACACGACCGTCTCTTGGCGGAACGCGACGCTCGGCTTGGAGATGTCGCGGTATGGCAAGCGGACCTCGTCCAACGTCCGTCGGCCGAACATGAGGTCCAGCTTTGCGAAACCGAAGATGAACGCGTCACTCTGGTCGATCAGGGTGACCTCGACGTCATCGGCCAGCTCGTTGGAGAGCCGCGAGGACAGCTCGAGGCCACCGAAGCCCGCGCCGACGATGACGACGCGAGTGCGTCCCGTCACGTCGCTTGGGGGACGACGCTCAGCACCTCGTCGAAGTTGCGGCTCGTTGTCATCGGGTAGATCAATATCAGCTTCACCTTCTTGTGGGGGCTGATGACGAACACTCCACACCGTCTGGTTCGTCTGGCCCGGTTCCCCTTCGCGGAACATTAGGCGAGACCAGAGGACTTGTCACCTGGGTTTCGATATGACGTCGATCGCGTGTGAGGAGACCGGCCGTCGCTAGATTCTGGTGACGATCACGGTGCACGGCGCCTTGCGGACCACGTAATCAGAAACTGAGCCTAGGAAGGCCCGTTTGAGACCCCCTCTGCCCCGAGAGCCAAGCACGATCGCACGAGCCGACAGTTCAGTTGCCAACTGGCAGATCGCTTCACCCGCGTCACCCTGAAGAATACGAACTTCTGTTTCCGCAAGCGCGATCTCGCCTTGAGCTCTACTTATCGCTGATTTCGCGGTATCGCGAGCCTGCGTGACTCTGTCGTCGTACTCCTTGGGGGACAGTTCGGGTCCAGCGTGCCCAGAACCAGCCATCGACGCTTCGTCGGGTGCATCCATGACGGTGACCAGAACGAATTCGTGATCGTGCCCTAACAGACCGAGGCCAGCGGAGAGTGCTCCCATTGCCTCATCGGATCCATCGGTGCACAGCAAAACAGGAGATGCCATGGGCCTAGAGTAGCCACTGCTTTCGGGAGGTTCACTCAGCCAACCTGTGCAACCGTCGGGCTCGCAAAACGACGCTGACACTCCACGAAGAAAATGGGTGCCTGTGCGCCGAGATGATCGCACGGTGCGGCACGACGCGTACCCAATGTGCCGAGGAGAATCCGAGCCGAAATGACGCAGGGGTCCGAGCAATCCGCGTCTGTCGGAGAGTTCATATGAGGCGACGCCGGACATTCAGTGGCGACGTACGGAACAGACCGTCGCGACGATCCCGCGCTGCTTGTACTCGGTGACGTCGCCGGTGAGGTTGACGGTCGTGTTCATCGTTGCAGTGTCGGAAGCCCCGCCGATCGAGAACTCGAAAGCCCCAGGCTCAGTCACGAACCGCATCGCCTCGTCGTAGAAGGCAAGACGACTGGGATGCACCTCAAAGGCGACCGTCGCCGTCTCTGCTGGCTCGAGTTCTACACGCGCAAAGCCGACGAGCTGCTGATGGGTTCGTGCGACCGACGCGACGACGTCGCGCACGTATAGCTGCACAACTTCGGTCCCGCGCCGCTCACCAACATTGGTCACCTTGGCGTCGAGCAGAACCGGATCGGCCGTTGTCGCCGCCTGCACCACCTCGATAGAAGGGTACTCGAAGGTCGTGTACGTCAGCCCGTGACCGAAGGCGAAGAGCGGCGATGTTGGCGCGTCGGTGTAGTCGCCCCAGAACATGGATCGGCCACCGCCGGTGCGAAAGTCGTGGTGGATCGGGACCTGGCCAACGCGGCGCGGCATCGAGATAGGCAGACGACCACCGGGCTCGGCTCGCCCGGTCAGCACGTCGGCAATGGCGTTGCCTCCCTCCTCGCCTGGCAGCCAGGCCTGGACGATTGCAGGAACAGTTTCAGCGATCGAGGCGACCGCGTGTACCCGGCCGCTCACCAATATGACAACGGTCGGCGTACCGGTCGCCACGACGGCATCGATGAGGGCCTCCTGCCTGCCGGTAAGGGTGAGAGTGGTGGCGTCCCGCGCCTCGCCAACGGTGCACCAGGGCGTCAAACCGGAGCGACCACCAACAAAAACAAGGGCGACATTCGCGTTGGCTGCGACCTGGGCTGCCTCGCCGATGCCGGACGCATCGCCTCCGGTCACGTCGCAACCCCTCGCGTAGCCGATCTCGACAGCTGGGAGTGCGGAGCGGATGCCCTCGAGGGGTGTGACATGTTCGACGAAGTACGGACCAGGCTTGAACACACTGCCGGAGGAGGGCAGGTACTGTTCGCCCCCGCTCGAAATCGAGCCATCCTTGTCGGAGCCGGCGTTGCCGTCGAAGCTCATTTCGAGGTGGGCCGGATAGTGGTAATCCCCTTGCAGCAAGCGCCGATCGTCCGCCGCCGGGCCAATGACAGCAACGCGATCAAGGTTCGAGGGGACGAGCGGAAGCAGGCTGTCACGATTCTGGAGGAGGACGATGGAGCCTGTAGCGGCCCTTCGGGCCAGGATCCGGTCGGACGGCCTGTCGAACGTCACATCCGCCCGCGCCTCGTCGACGTAAGGATTCTCGAACAGGCCGACCTGGAACTTTGATCGCAGTACACGGCCGACCGCAGTGTCGATCACTTGGATCGAGAGGAGGCCGTTGGCTATCAACGACTTGAGTGGTTCGCCGTAGCACTCACGGCCCGGCAGCTCGAGGTCAAGTCCGGCACGCAGAGCACGAGCACCGGCCGCACCCATTCCGGACTCCACGCCGTGGTGACTCACGAGGAGCCGAACGGCGAAGTAATCGGCGACGACGACTCCCACGAAACCGAGCTCGCCACGCAAGAGGTCATTGAGAATTGCGGGGCTGCCTGCACACGGAATGCCGTCAATTGATGAGTATGAATTCATGATCGAAGCAAGGCCTGCGTCACGAATCGTGGCCGCGAATGGCTCGGCGTACACTTCGCGCAGCTCCCGCGGTCCAAGGTGGACGGGCGCGTGGTTCATCCCGCCTTCGGACATGGCATAGCCCAGGAAGTGCTTGCCGGTGGCTATGACCCCGTCACGAAGGTCATCGCCCTGGAGCCCACGGACGTAGGCAGTGCCGACGCGACCGACCAGGTACGGATCCTCACCGTAGGTCTCCTCGACGCGTCCCCATCGGGCGTCACGTGCGACGTCCAGCACGGGAGACAGCGCCTGACGGGCGCCAACGGCCATCATCTGGCCCCGTATGACGCTGGCTACCTCGGTGACAAGCGCCTCATCCCACGTAGAAGCGAGACCAATCGCCTGCGGGAACTGCGTTGCGCCTCGGGCGCAGTAGCCGGCCACCGCCTCCTCATGAACCATCACCGGGATGCCAAGACGTGTGCGATCGACAGCGACGCGTTGGATCTGGTTCATCAGGCGAGCGCTTTCCGCGGGCAGGAGCCCGGTTGAGGCGCCGATGCGAGTCACGTGACCCATGCCGTGCTGGAGTTTTCCAGCCACATGGTCGGGATCGAAACGGTCGCCCTGCACAAGCTCGGTGAGCCAGATGCTGCCAATCTGTGCGAGCTTTTCATCGAGGCTCATGCGGCTGACCAAGTCCTCGACTCGCTGACTGATGGACGCGTTCGGGTCGCGGAAGATCTCAGCTGTCAATAGGATCCACCTCCGAGAGGGTTCTGTTCATTTGGGTATGCCGATTGGCGGCGCGTCGCTTGACAAATCGAGGGACAGTTCTCGCGTGGCTCCACCTGTGGACAGCTCAAGTCTCCTCCCTCGACGTACGTGGGTGCAACATCTACGTCCGCCGGCAGTCATCGAAAGCACATGTCGGCGCGGCTGAGAGCTCGACGAGTCGAGCGGGAAGTATGGGAAAATGATCTCCAACTGTGAGGACTGATCGAATGGAGATGACGTGACCCCTGCGACCGACTCCGGTGACATTTCGTCCCTTCCGCAGGCCGACCAAGACGCCATCGGCGCAACTCTGATGTCGCTCATGGCCGGGTTTCGCGAGCGTGACGCCGAGAAGCTTGTCGGTATCTATACCGCCGATGCCGATTGGGTGAATGCCTTTGGAAGCGTGAAAAGAGGCGGGGACGAGATCGTGGAGTATCTCCGCGGCCTCTTTTCGGACGACAACTTCAACGCGGGAACACTGAAAGCCCCGCCGGAGACGGCACTCAGAGTGCTCACGCCAGACGTGGTACTGGTTTCTGCTCATTTGCAGGTCGAGGGACAGAAATTGGTCGGTGGAGGAGAGATCGAGGTCAGGGACAACCACTCCCTTCGCGTCCTGCAACGCCAGAACGACGGGGCGTGGTTGATCGTCTCGGAGATGTACAACGACGCCAATCAGGAGCAAACGTACGAGGGGCATTCGTAACCACGCAGCTCCACCGCACACGATCCTCCGGCGCGAGGTTGAGCCGGTTCAGCGGCGCGCCGCGTGGACGACACAGGTGACGAAGGAGACGACGAGCCTATTGTCCTCTTCGGCTGGATCAAATCCGGTGGGATCACCGTCACCTCGCATCTCGTCCTGAAGGATTGCGAACACCTCAGCGTCTTCGGACTGTTCCGTGAGGGCGATATCCATCGGGAGCCGAAAGCACATCGTGTCGGCATAGGTCAGACCATCAGCCCCACCAGGAAGGAGTTGGGCCAGCTCTTCTTCGAGGAACGATTGCACGTGGGATGGGTCCACGAGGCGATGGACGCGGTCGAACTGGTCACGAACGTCGTCCGACGGTGCGACGATATCGACGAGCACGATACGCCCGCCGATACGGCAGACTCGCAGCATCTCGGCCACCGCCCGCTGAGGGTCGGCAAAGTGATGCAGCGAGCTTCTGCAATAAACGATGTCGAAGGACTCATCAACAAACGGAAGGGACTCAGCGTTCGCCTCCTGTAGCAGGACGTTGCTGACTCCCTGCTCGTGCAACCGCTGAGCGCCTATGTCCAGCAACGCTCGGGTGAGGTCTATCCCCACCACCTGTCGAACCACCCGGGCCACAGGCTCTGCTGCGTGAGCGGCACCACAGGCAACATCGAGCACGATCATGTCCGGCGCCAACGGTTCGATCCACGACAGCGTTCCGGTGGAACGGCCGCCGAAAGGAGAGTCCGCCCCGAAAACAGTGGCACCTGGCGCCCGAACGAGCATCGTACGACTTCCTCGTGATCAGGGCTGCTCATGACAGCATTTTGTCCGATCGGCTTCCGCCTCGCCTGATCGAGCCGGTTTCCGACTCCCAGAGTGTCCCGTCCGCGGGGAGCGGGAGATGGTGATCGCGGGCACACGCCGGTGGGACCCTCTGACACATCGGGCGTCCGAAGAGGGCGAACGGTCCCGGTGCCCAACGAAGATCCCGGCGCCTTACGGTGTCGACCCCTGCCCGACGGTCTGTGCGAGAGCCGCGTCGAGCATCGCCTTCATGATCGGGCCTGCCACGCCAGCTCCTGTGTCTACAAAGTTCTGATAGGGCACTACGACGGCTACCGCTATCTGCGGATTGCTGGCCGGCGCAAACCCGATCATCCAGTCGTCCGTATTGGCGCTGGGATTACCCGTTTGTGCAGTTCCGGTCTTTACCGCGGCGTCAAGCGATGGCGAAAACCCGACGTTGTCTGCCGTACCCTGAGTCACTACTGACTTCATGAGCGATGTCACGCTGGCCGCAGCCTGGGGAGACGCAGCGGTCATCCAGGCAGTGGGTTGATGTGACATCACCAAGGCACCCTGGTTGTCATGTATCTGCTGAACGAGGTAAGGCTGCATAATCACCCCAGCGTTTGCGATACCGGCTGCGACCAATGCATTCGAAAGTGCACTGGCTGAAACGTTGTACTGCCCGATTGCCGAGTAGGCAAGAAACGCCTGGTTCGGCGGCGAGATAGAGGCCGCCGAGGGGAAGAACGGGGTCGCCACCCATGCCTTCGGCAAGTCAATGGGCGGGGTCGAATTGTATCCAAACAGCTCTGCTTGCTTGGCCAACGTGGGAGCTCCGAGTGCAATTCCGAGCAATCCGTAACCGGGATCACACGATTGAGGAAGCATCGATTGAATGTCTCCGCCGCAAACGGTTCCGCCATCATTCTTCAGAAGCTGGTTGGAGTTCGGCAGCGGAGTCGACGCCGCACGCGGGAAGTTGAAGTTTGAGAGTTGCGGAGCCAGATTGTAAACGGCGGTGGTTGTCACCACCTTGAAAGTTGATCCGGGAAAGAAAGTCTCCGCGGTCGCCAGCGGGACGCCAGGATAGAAACCTTCAGCGTCCTTCTGCTCGAAGTCGGAGTAACCGGCGGCCTTTTCGGCAGCTACATTCGGTGTGGCCAAGGCATTCGGGTTGAACGTGGGTTCCGAGTAATCAGCAACGACCGCTCCGGTCTTGGGAACGATGGCCACAACGGCGGCATCCTTGTTCGCCCCCGAGATCTGACTCAAGGCAGTCTGTGCCGTCTCCTGGAGGCTGGGGTCGATTGTCAGCGTCAAGTCGTCTCTCGACGTCTGAAGAGGAGAGAACCCGATCGCCTGCGAGAGGGTCTGAGCTGGTTGCGTGTGAGTAACGAGGTAGTCGTTGTATTGATTTTCGATGCCTGCGGTTCCGTAGTACTCGGAGTAATACCCAACCACCTGGGAAAACAGCGAGCCTTGAGGGTATTCCCGGACATAGTGATAAGAGCTCGTCGAAGACTTCACAGACTCGGCGAGCAGTGTGCCGTCTGATGCGGAAATGTCGCCCCGTTGGTTGTTGTAGGCCGCGCCTTGATTTTCGCGGATTGGAGGAAGACTCGCGCAGCGCAGGAGCTTTCACGACCTGAATATTCACGAGCTGCACGATGACAAGCCCAAGGCAGACCAGCATGATCACACCGAGCCACCGAATGCGCCGTCCCATCAGCTCGGCGATCGCTTCTTGGACGACCCGATCACGAAAAGCATGGTACGCCGCGGAGCTTTCGCGAAGGCTTCACCTGGCATTAGGCTGAGCACCAGAATCCTCACCACGATGTGCGTCACCACGCCTGCGTCGAGGTGGAGGCACGTGCCGGCGGATATCGGAGCAACAACCCTGGGGCGCGGGCAAAGCGACCGACTACCAACCCGAGTGCCCTACCACCCCGAGTGGCTGCATGTTGCGCTCTCCTGGCTGACCCCTGGGTTTGCCGTTGATGGCACAGACGAACGCAGGGGAGGTTGCAATTACCTTCGGCGAAAGGCAGTCCGGCAACCCCGGCATGACGTAAGTCCGAGGAAAGTGACTCCATCATGGGCGAACTCGGCAATGTAAGCGACATGGCGTTGGCGCTTCGGCCGCCGGGTTTCAAGCTGTACAAGCTGATCGTGCGGGTGACCGACGGTCAGCGTAACCCGGTGTGGAGGAGTCGAACGAGACGCAACCGTTAACCGGCTGGCCGTCCCAGTGTTCCCGTCGCTCATTCAGCTCCCAGTGGGGACCCGCCTTTCTAGGAGAGCGCTGTTTCTCGCGTCGTCCGCTTGGACGGCAGGATCAAGATCAATATCAAGGCGAGGAAGAAGAAGAAAAAGGCCAAGATCACCCAACCCACCGGATGACGGCCCTTGCGTTTGGCAATGTTGTAGATCCAGACCATGACCGCGATCCAAAGGATGAAGTAGATCACGGAGCCGAAGAAATAACCTGCGGCGCTTGCCAGGAGGGCGGGGACGATTGACACAATGAACCTCCTTGTATCTCCGGTGAACAAATGCCGGTCAGTGAAAGGCGTGGGCTTACCCCAGGTTGCCATGCTGTCACGCCATCGGAAGCGCCGCCGATCCTGCGAACAAGGGCCTGCGCACGAACCCCCTAGGGCTCTTCGAGATGAAAAGCCCGGTTCGACCAAATTCCATATGCTCAGGCTGTGAGCGATGCCACTCGGGCATGGATGGACCTCTCTTCGCCGTGGCGTGCCGCGTTTGACGAGGCATGGACATCGTGGCGCCATGGCTCGTTGGGAGTTGGTGCAGCAATTACAGACGGAAATGACCACATCGTGACTCGTGGTCACAATCAGTTCTCCCATGTAGGTCCCGGTCCGATCTCGTCAACGTATATGGCTCATGCCGAGATGAATGCGCTCGCGCAACTACCCGTTGGTCGTGGACACGAATACAGCATCTACTCAACCTTCGAACCGTGCTACATGTGCTCGAGTGCGCTCCTCTTCTATCGGATCGAACGGATCGCCTTCGCATCGGTTGATCCGGTGTGGCTCGGCATGCACGAGTGGTTTCTCTCAGCACCATGGAGATCGCCCATCAAGTTCACGCGGGTCTGCCTTGGTGGCGAATTCGGAGCGTTCGGCTACGTCCTCCACGTCTCGAGACTTGCAGAGGTCGCACCGGCGCACGTTCTCGACGCTCACCAGCGCGAGACCTCACGGCTGTACCAGTTCGCGACAGGCAATGAGGCTCCTAGCGTACTAAACGACCTTGCCGGTATGAGTAAGACGGCGCCGACTGACGTCGTCCTCGCAGCCCTTTGGGATGGCCTACTTCGAATCAAGGATTAGCTGCAACTAGCCACCGGGGAAGGTCACGGGACACGCCGTGAGGAGCGATCTCGTGCACGGCGGCGAAGGCGCGCGACGACCTTGAGGCCGTCAACGACGAGCCACACCCACGCTCATCTACAGCGATGAGACAGTGCCTTGACTTTCGGGACGAAGGCGGAGCGCCTCACGGCACCGGTGAGCGCCAAATTCAAGCGTGCCGCTGGCATTTGTTGTGGAGAGGTTGTGCGACCCAGGGTCCGAACGGCTCTATGGGGAACCGGGTGCTCTCGCCAGAATCGCGGTAGGGCGGGCCCGACACTCCGGCGGGGTGCTGAGAGGACTCAGGGTCTCTCCGTTCATAGGTCATCATGGATAAAGAACCAAGCGCACAGGATTGGCTCATCAAGGCGGCGACGACCCTGGGACGCGTGACGGCCGCCGAGAGTCGTTTCTCGGTCTCGATGAGCATCAACGAAATCACCATGTTGGCGGCGGCGGACGAGCTGGAGGTGGCCACCAGGGAAGCGACGGTGTGGTTGGGGGCGAACGTCTGCCCTGACTTGGAGCTCGGCGGGCGCGTCGCCCTCATGCTGAACACGTGCGCCGAGGTCGCACACACTGCGCAACGAGCGATCACCGATCCCTCCGCCGACACCGAGGCGGTTGTCGGCCGTCTCGGAGACCTCCTCGCGATCATCGACTTCCATTCGCAGACGCTGGACACCTGGTAGGGGTTGCTCAAGATGGCGGGACAAAAACAGCTCACGCTACCGACCCGGAGCGCTCTGATCACCTCCGACCCTGCTCGAAGTGGCTCCCCGGATCCACGGCCGCCAAGGAGGCTGCCGAGGAAACCCACTTCCCACGAGGTCGAGGCGGCGTGGCACAACTTCTCGACTCGACTCGGGAAACATTTGTCAATGAGGCAGACCGGCCAAGATTCCTGGGAGCTCGTTACTGACTCAACCGGCTTGGTCGGCACGACATGTGCGCACAAAGCCTCCACCCGAGTTCCTCACATTGTCACGTCCCAAGGGCGGACCTACATCTGGCGCAAGGTCGGCAGGAAGCGGGTCTTGGCGAGGCACCGGGTCGTCGACCTCGTGGATGTGGCGACGAACTCTCCCGTCCTGCGTATGAGCGGTCTTCATCTCAATTGTCGGGCTGCGACACGATTGACCCTCGTTGGTCAATGCGAGCTTCGATTTCCCGTAACGGGTCGCAAGCGGCATGCCCTGATGTCGGCAATTGATGAGTCCGGCAACAGTCTGGTCGACTACCGATTGGTGCCCTCGCAATTTGGCTCTGACGCATGGACCGAAGCCGTGATCAGCCCCAAGGCAATGACTCTCCCCCATATCGAACTGTTGGTCGCGGTGTCTTCGCCATTCCTGCTTGAGTACTTCCAACCCGATGCAGGCGGATGACTTAGCGCAGCGCATATACACATGGGGCCGGCTCTAAGTTCCGAGTGCCCGGTCCGGCCCATACTGAGCGGTTCCCCGGGGTACGGCGCTTCGCGACATCCCGACGATCTCCATGCTCACTTCTTGGAACGAGCGTGCCGCTGTCGATTGCGGTTCGGTCAAACCAGGAGTCGTCATGATCCGAGTAACTTTTTGTTGGCGGGTGACAGGCGACTGACTGAGGGAGCTCGTCCGGTGGAACGGGATTCAGATCTGCCGTTGAGCAACGTGGCTCCTCAACCAGCGATCACGATCCGGTGGCCGAGGTCCGCGCTCTCCAGGGCCAAGAGCTCCTCATAGGTCTCACGCCATTTCCCCGTCCCGAGATCGCTCCGGAGCCGCTCGATGCCAGGCTGTACAAGTTCCGGTGCCAAAGATGCGAACGTCGAACTTGCCGCCCTGACCTCGGGGTCGAGGTACATTTCGGGACGCCGCCAGAATGCTGCCTGAAACCCATCAGTGAAGTCGTGCGGGACCTCGAAGCGCTTCACTGTATGAGCGCCGAGCGCATCGACTATCGACGCCAGAGGGGTGAATCGACTGGTCTCCATTTCGTCAATGGCAGGAACGTAGTCCGTTGTGATCCACAGCTTCCGCTCGTGATCCGGATCCCACGTGAAAACGACCTGGCGCCTGGCTACTCGTCGCAATTCCGTGAGACCGGCATCGAGGTTCTCCCAGTGGTGCAAGGTAAGAATCGCCATCGCCACATCGAACGTTCCGTCCTGGAAGGGAAGGTGCTCGGCCACTCCTTGCACACGGACGCCCCCCGGGTGTTGGTCAAGCATGACGCGGGAGGGTTCGAGCGCCACGACCGCGCGATCTGATGGCTCGTAGGACCCAGCACCAGCGCCGACGTTGAGTACCGTCCCGGCCGAACCTATTGCCTCGTGGATTGCCGCGGCGAGCCTCGGATCAGGTCGTCGCTGGGAGCCGTAGCCAACTCCGATCGCGTCGTATTCTGGGAGGCGTTTTTGACTTCCGGCAGTCACCGACGACAAGTCTCCCGCAGATAGGTGTGTCGTCGCCGCCGTCGGGCCACCATCACAACTCTCTCCTCCCCCCGCGTTCGACGGCACCCGTCGATCTCCCACTGTGGTAGCAGGCAGAAAAGCGCTTCTGCGCCTACGGTGTCAAACATGGCACAGCCCAACGTTCTCTTGATAATGACGGACGAGGAACGGTACCCGCCTCCTTACGAGGCAGGCAGCGTCTCGTCATTTCGAAGGAACGAGCTCACGGCGCGGGAGTCGATCCGATCCCGAGGCGTCGAGTTCCACCGGCACTACGCCGGATCCACCGCGTGCGCGCCGAGCAGGGCCACGTTGTTCACCGGTCAGTACCCGTCACTTCACGGTGTCCGCTCCACCGACGGAGCGGCCAAACACAACACCGATCCGGCGATGGCATGGCTCGACCCGAACTCGGTTCCGACACTCGGCGACTGGTTTCGCGCCGGTGGCTACCGCACCCATTACCGAGGCAAATGGCATGTCTCCCACGCCGACCTGGTCATTCCCGGCACGCATGACGGGTTGATGGCGTCAGACGACCGCGGCAACCTCTTACCAAGAGCGGTCGCGGCCTATCGCAAGGCAGACCGCCTCGACCCATTCGGTTTCTCGGGGTGGATCGGGCGTGAAGCTCACGGCGCTGCGAAGTCGGACTGTGGAACGATCCGAGATGGAGTCTTTGCCGAACAGGTCGTCGAACTCTTTACAAGACTGGCCGACTCTCGAAATGATGGACCGTGGTTGACGGTCGCGTCATTCGTGAATCCTCACGACATTGCCTTCTCCGGTTTCGGCTGGGACCAACTTTTGGGATTTGGACCACCTGATGAATCCGTACCCGACGTACCCGAGCCTCCATCCCAGCAGGACTCGTTTGCAGGGAGACCGCCATGTCAAGAGGCGTTCAAAGCGGTGTGGCCAAAGATGATCTTTGAGTCAGCAACCGATTTGGCCTACCGACGCCTCTATTACTACCTGCACAAGATTGTGGATCAGGCCATCGGTCGAATTCTCGAAGCACTACAGCGATCCGGGATGGCAGACGACACACTGGTCGTGTTCACATCCGATCACGGTGACCTGCTCGGGGCTCATGGGGGACTGATCCAGAAGTGGTTCAACGCCTTCGATGAGGCAACGCGAATACCGCTGCTCGTTGCAGGCCCGGGCGTCTCGTCCCTCGATGCAGGGATCTCCATACCCACAAGCCACGTCGACCTCATCCCAACCCTGATGGGCCTCGTCGGTATCGATGTCGAAGCGGCAGCGGCCGGGGTTGCCGAGCATCACGACGAAACCCAAGCGCTACCCGGCCGAGACCTGAGCGCCGTGATCACTGGCCGCACGACCGCTGCATCACAATCCACCCCCGTCTACTTCATGACGGAGGACAACCCTTCGAAGGGGTCATCCCAAGTCAATGTCCTCAGCGGAGAGCCATTCGACGCGGTGAGCTCGCCTTCGAACATCGAATCGGTCGTTGCCTCTTTGCCGACCGGCACAGAGGGAGGCAACGAGCTGTGGAAACTCAACCACTACTACGACCGACTCGACGACTGGTACGGCCAGCAGGGGTTTCCGAAGAACCCCTTCCAGGCCCCGCCCGAAGAGCCCCTCTTTGAGATGCACAATCTGACGCAGGACCCCGAAGAGCGTCACAATCAAGCCGAGAGCAACGCCAGTGTGCTTTCGTTGATGAAGTCCGTACTCGCTGACCAGAGAGACGCAAAGCGACGCGTACCTTCGCTGCGAAACGCCGTGGTCATCTAAGAGAGCCTTCCCGAGGCGCCGATGAGCGTTCCCGAAAGGGGCGCACTCATTGCGGCGAGCATCGAACGGAACGGACGAGACAAGACGCTCAATCTCTGTCCCACCCGTGCCGTTCAGCGAGACCCGGAAAGGGAGGGCCGCCCGCCTGCCCTTCAATCTGGATGCAACAGAATCTCTCGGACGGCGTCGACTGAAGATCCGACCGACACGTCCGGAGGATCCCCGTCGCGCTGGTTCCAACTCCGACCCCGGTGGACCAGATCGTCCGAAGACCCGCATTCCGACCCCCGACGATGTCCGGGTTCGGAGCATCTCCCACCATCCAGCACGTTCCCAGATTTCGAATGGCGCCTCCGCTAAAGCGCCGGATCCGCGGTGGGATACTGCGTGACGACCTGATCCCATTTTGTGGCTCATTCCTTACGGGGCGACAAAGGTGGCACGGCGAACGGCATCATGTTCGAGTGATCGTACGGAAGCGCACGGATGCAGACCTTGTGCGGTGTGTTCAGTTGGCCCAGAGTGTCCACCGCAACGACCGGTATCCGCCCTACCTGGCTGGCGACTTTCGCCAGTTCCTCGACTCCCCAGACGCGAGTGCCGCCTGGGTGGCCGAACTCGATCTCGTCCTCCTTGGCCATGTTGCCCTTCACTCGCGCAGCTCCCCTGCGGTCATGGACCTTGCCTGTGCCGTAACCGGACTACCACCGGAACGATTTGGGGTCATCGCACGACTCCTTGTGTCACCTCAAGCCCGCCGATCCGGAGTAGGGCGGGCTCTGTTTCGAACCGCATCGTCCCACGCCATTGAGCAGGGTCTCTGGCCGATGCTCGATGTGGCGACACAATTCAAGTCCGCAATCACCCTCTACGAAAGCTTCGCGTGGAACCGGGTGGGGTCGGTGACCGTGCGATTTCCCGATGGATCAAACCTCGACGAGTTCGTCTACCTCGCTCCAACCATGTCCTGAGCCGTGGGATCATCTTCGTTGCCATGGGCGCCAACCTCTGAGATCCTTCTCCCCGTGCCCGTGCAGTCTGAACATGGCTCGGCCGGAGTTGCGGTGTTCAACCGAGGTCCGATGGACGGACAGCAGCACCCGATTGAGGGCGACACGGACGAGCTCTGCGTTGTGATGACTGATGGTCAGCAGCATCGTTACGTGCGGACCGGCGACGTTCAACCTCTGTCGGATGGCACGCCTGCGCTGGTATTCAATTGGGCAGGTCGCGTCTACGGTCCGATGTAGATCATGACGTCGTTGAGAGCGGCCTGACGTCTCGAACACGTCGACGCACTTACATTTCTTGCTCGGTTCCAACGTCACCCTCAGCCGACTCAAAGCTAAGCCCATCACTCTGTTCGAATGTCATCACGCCAACTGTCACGACGTTCATTCCTTTCCCTGGCCGGCGGGGCCGCGACAGGAGCCCTCGTTGTCGGCTTCGGAAGCGACCCATCGGGCGCCAGCACGAGCCGAGAGTCCCTGCAGTCGCTGCCGACAACGGGGTTTACGACCTCTCATGTCGGAGGCTTCTCCAACGACCGCATCACCATGACGGTGGCCGGCAACGAGAGGGTGATGCAGGTGAAGAGCATGCCGGCGCACCCGATCGACCCCAGTTTCTCCTACGCTGCGCCGCCCACAGCGCAGGACCTCACCTTCCGTGTCTCGACCCGACCCCGGTTGGCCAACCAGGTGACCGAGCTCGTCACTGGCTACACGCTCGGCGTCCATCTCGATAGCGTCACGCTCGAGACGGCGAGTGCGAGCTACTACGACAACGTTTTCCTCGGCACGTGGAATTACGTGCCGGACCCGCTCGACCGCTACGGCGCCCACACTCACCCTGTTGGCTCCAATACCGACGACGGGGACTACCACTACCACCGCGTCACCGACACGTGGACATCCAACGCGGGGCAGCACTCCCCGATCGTCGGATGGGCTGCCGACGGGTTCCCTGTCTATCTGCGCTATGGCTACATCGACCCGACGTCCGCCCGGTCCGTCAAGAACCTTGCATCGAGTTTCCGCCTCAAGTCCGGCTCGCGTCCGAGCGGGGCCGGCAATCCGGGAGGAACCTATGACGGGACCTTCGTGGCCGACTACGAGTTCGTCAAAAGTTCGGGAGATCTCGACCAGTGCAACGGTCGATTGTGCGTGACCCCGGAGTTCCCTGACGGGATCTACGCCTACTTCCTGACTGACCAGTGGCCGTACATCCCTCACTGGCTTCGCGGCTCACCAGACAGCACATTCACACCGCAGAACAACGGCAGCCAGGGCCGACCCAGCGGGCCACCTCCGGGTGCTGGAAGCAACAACGGACCGCCGAGCTCGCCGTGAATTTTCCGGATCGCCGGCAAGCAATTGACACGAGCTGATCTCGCCATCGAGCGTCGGTGGCATCGCCCTCTACCAACAGACACCTCCGACGGCAGGTGAGTCGGAATCCCGCTCGACCGATTGTGCCGACTCCTTGTCGAGCTCGAGAGTCTGTTCGGAACCTCGCGTCAAGAGCGTCGCGATCCGCCCCGCACTCGATCATCTGCGTCTAGCCTGAGATCCGGCGTCGTGGGGCGCCGAGTGGGTTGACTTGAGGGAGGGAGGCCGAGGCGCACGGGTGCGCGCGCCCGCTTGAAATGACAGTCCCGGTAGAAGCAGCCCCCAGCCCTGCACGTCGGGTAGATATCAGTCTGTCCCGTCGTCGGTACGCGCCGATGGCCGCCGTCGGTGTGGCTGCCTTCGGGGCGTTCATGGCCTTCTTGGACTCGACGGTGGTCAACGTCGCGTTCCCCAATATCCAGGCGTCGTTCCCCCACGCCACGGTGAGCACGCTCTCGTGGGTCCTGAACGCATACAACATCGTGTTCGCCGGACTCCTCGTCCTCGCTGGGCGCTTCGCCGACCTGCTCGGCCGGCGACGGCTCTTCAAGAACGGGTTGGTCGTATTCACCGTGGCGTCTGCGCTGTGCGCCGCCGCCACCAGCATTGACATGCTCATCGTGTTCCGCGTCTTCCAGGCGGTCGGCGCGGCCATGCTCGTGCCGGCTTCCCTCGGCATCGTGGTCCACGCCGCCCCCCTCGAACGGCGCAGCCACGCCTTGAGCATGTGGGCCGCGGCCGGGGCCCTCGCGGCCGGCCTCGGGCCGCCGATCGGCGGTGCGCTGGTCGACCTCCACAATTGGCGCCTGGTCTTCCTCATCAACGTGCCCCTCGGGCTGATCGCCTGGTTCCTCGCCCGGCGCATTGTGATTGAAAGCCGGGCTCCCGGCAGCAGGATCATGCCTGACCTGCGCGGCGCCCTCCTTTTGTCCCTCGGCCTGGGGGCCCTCACCTTCGCGATCGTTGAAGGAGGCTCGTGGGGTTGGACCAACCCCTCGGTCATCGCTTCATTCGGCGTGGCCGTGGTGGCCACCGCACTCACTGTCCATAGCTCACTGCACCACCGCTCTCCGATCCTCGACCCGAAGCTGCTCAAAATCCGCGGCTTTCTCGTGTCGAACCTCGTCACCATTGCGGCTGGTCTCGGCCTGTACACGTATCTCCTGGCCCATATCTTCTGGCTGCACTACATCTGGGGCTACTCGCTCCTGCTGGCCGGCCTGGCCGTCGCCCCCGGCGCCGTCGTGGCGGCGCTCGTCGCGATACCTGCCGGGAGACTGGCTGACCGCTACGGCCCCCGCGCGGTGGTCGTCCCCGGCGCGCTCGTATGGTGCGGTGCGTACATCTGGTACTCAACCAAGGTCGGCCTCCAGCCTGACTTTTTGGGCCAATGGCTGCCGGGACAAGTCCTGAGCGGGATCGGGGTGGGCACGGTCGTGCCCGTCGCGTCGGCCGGCGGCCTCGCCACGGTGCCGGCCGGCCGTTACGCAACCGCCTCGGCGGTCAACTCGAGTGCCCGCCAGCTCGGCGGCGTGCTCGGTATCGCCATCCTCACGATCTTCATCGCGCATCCCACTCCTGCCACCTTCGCTGACGACATCCGCAAGGGCTGGGAGCTCGCCGCCGGCGCCTTCGCCGCAGCGGCCGTCGTGGCGCTGTTCTTCGGTCGCATCCGGGTAGTCGAAGGCACAATCGACTCATCGTTGCGCGAGCCTCTTCTGGCTGAGCGGCCCCCGACGCCCACTGTCTCGGACGCACACCCGCCCAGCGCAGATTTCCTCGACCTGCTCCCCAAGGAGGTCCGGGCACGGGTGCTCGAGTCGGGGGAGACGGTGGAGGTCCGGGCCGGCCAGACGCTCTTTCACCACGGTGATCCTGGTGATGCCCTCTATGTCCTGCGGTCCGGCCGACTCGACGTGCAGTTGCCCGACGGATCGGTCCGCGAGCTCTACCCCGAGTCCAGCTTGGGCGAACTGGCGCTTCTGACCGGCGCCCCCCGCTCGGGCACCGTGGTGGCCCGCCGTGACAGCACGCTCGTCGCCGTCGACCGGGATCGCTTCGACCAACTGGCGGACGACCATCCAGCCGTAATGGCCGCCGTGGCCAAGGGGCTGGCCGTCATGCTGCAGGAGAGCCGGCCGATCAATCCCTCCACCCCTCCCACGCCGAGGGTCATCGCACTCGTCCCGTTGGGCAGAGCGGTGCCGATGGAACACTTCGCCCGGGTCTTCGAGCAGGCATTGGCGGCCAGGCTCTCAGTGGTGCGATTGGCGGACGAGGCGCCCGCCGTCGTGCTGCAGCGCGCAGAAGCCGAGGCCGACCGGGTGCTGCTGGTGGGCGGATCGAGCGAGCAGTGGTCGGCCACGTGCCTTCGACAGGCCGACCGGGCGGTACTCGTGACCGTCGATGCGGAGCCTGTCGCCGTGCCCGGCCTCCACGTCCCGTGCGACGTCGTGGTGCTCGGGACCCGCCCCGACTCAGGACCAGATCGTGGGATGGCACGACGTCTGTGATTGTCGGCGTGTCCATCACCTGGGCCGCGCGCCCGAGTCCTGGATGCAGGGCCTCCGGCCCCTCGCCGCCCGTCTGACCGGAAACTCGGTGGCCCTGGTGCTCGCCGGCGGCGGTGCCCGGTCTCTGGCCCACCTCGGTGTGCTGCACGCCTTCGAAGCCTCCGGAATTGAGGTCGACCGGGTGGCGGGCACGAGCATGGGCGCCTTTATCGCCGCTCTGTACGCCACGGGAGCGAGTGCAGCCGAGGTAGACGAGCGTGTGTTCGAGGAGTTCGTCCAGCGCAATCCCTTCGGTGACTACCGACCCTCGCTCACCAGCCTGGCGCGCGGCGAGCGGGGCAAGGCCATGGTCAACCGCTGCTTCGGCAGTGCCCGGCTCGAGGAACTGCACCGAGAGCTCCTGGTGGTGAGCACCGATCTCTACGACCGCACTCCGGTGTACCACCGCCGAGGAACCATCGCGGAGGCGGTTGGGGCCTCGATGTGCCTCCCGGTGCTGTTCCCGCCCCAGCTGTTCAATGGCCGCGTCCTGGTCGACGGCACCCTCACCGACAACTGCCCGACCGGACCGTATTGCGCCGTGCCCGAGGGCCCGGTCGTCGCCGTTCGGATCGGCAGCGCCTCGGTGCGCCCGCATGCCACCCGGGTTCCGACCCTCGGCGAAACCTTGATGCGGATCATGCAAATGGGCGATCGACGGTCCGATGAGGACACCTCCGAATCGGCTGCGACGGTCACCGTCACCCCCGACACCCGCGGGGTCGGATTGCTCGAATTCCACCAGATCGACCGCGCCCGGGAGGCCGGGCTGCAGGCGGGAGAGGCCGCAATCGCCGCACTTCGACAGCGCACGACCGACCCCGCCGCCTTCGGCTCCAATGCGTTCCAACCGAGCGTCCTGCCCTGACCCCGTTCGTCACTTCCTGAGTTCTCGTCGCGGGCGACTGCGCCATCGATCGACGACCGCAGCGTCAGCCTGCGTCAGGAGTCCACGCCCCAGCCTCGAGCTGAGCCACCGTATGGCGGTACCCGACGTCGACGAGGCGCTGCGCCGCCTTGAAGTCGAACATCTTGTAGCCCGCGACATCCGGGTGGATCATCAAGTCGGGCTCGTGCGCAGCCAACAGGCTGCGTTGTGCCTGGATCCCGGCCAGGTCCCTCGCCCTCATCAAGACGCCGAGGGCCAGTGGCGACCGACTGCGGTTGCGCAACCGATCCGAGAGAAGCGACCACCCGGAGGGCGTCTCTTGGTAACCATCCGGGGCGCCGACCTCCACCGTCACGGCGAGGTTCACCGCGATCACGGACCCGCCCCCCAGCCGGTCCCGCATGACATCGATCGGCAGGTTGTTCAGTACCCCGCCGTCGACCAGCAGATCGCCGCCGTGGCGGACCGGTGGAAAGATACCAGGGAGCGACAGGCTGGCCCGGAGGCTCTTCGCCAGGGGACCGCGATCGTGAATCACGGTCTCGGCCCGGGTGAGGTTGGCGGACACGCAGAAGTAGGGCAGCCAGCACTCTTCGATTTCGAGCGTACCGAAATACCCGGGATCCTCGAGGAGCCGACGAACGCGCTGCGCTGAGCTGAACGAAAGCAAGGGAAGCGTGGGGGCGAAGAGGCTGCCCGAATTCACCAAGCCCTTGATGGCCAACTCTTGTCGAGCGTCATGGTCGAGATCCATTGCTCGCAACGCACCCATGACGGCCCCGATGCTCGTTCCGCCGACTGCGTCGATCGGGACATGTGCCTCATCGAGGGCCTTCATCACGCCAAGGTGCGCGAAACCCCGGGGGCCGCCGCCGCCGAGGACCAGCCCGCTCCCCCGTCCCGTCAAGAGCCTGGCTACGCGTTCCAGATCGACGCTGTTCCCACGACGTAGGTGAAGGTGCGGTGGGTTCCCGGTCGCTTCCAACCACCGGGTGACACCGCTGGGTCGCAGGGTCGCAGCGCGGGTGAACCAACACGAGCGTGAATGTCCCCGATTGCACTCGCTGTGTGAGCTCATCGACGAGAGCGCGGCAGATCGACCGGCGGTCGCCTGGCGTCCACGACGAGTATCACGCGGTCACTCTGATTCAGGCACCAGCGATGCCATCCCTCGGAACTGAGCAGTGGCATCGTACAAGACGTAACGGTGCGCGCTCTCGAGGCCATGGGCCCAGCGCGCCCGCTCCTCGAGCGAAGGCGCGTCTTCGGCCCTCCTCTTGACCGTGGGCGCGTGAGTGCTGAGGGCATCGTGCAGGCCGTCGGTGATCTCCGCTGCCAGTCCCGAGTCCTCCGCCGCGAAGATTCCCAGCGTCAGGACGCGTTCGGCTTCCGAGTGGGGTTCCGGGGTCACCAAGCGGTCGATCACGATCTCGGCGACGCGCCGGAGCCATGCCGGGTGCAGCTCAGCCAGGCGATCGAACTCCTCGAGGGGTAGGGCGAGGAGTTCGCTGTCCCTGACCGCCCGGACACCGGCTGTCCTGGGCTGCGAGCTCAGCGTCCCGATCTCTCCCACGACATGCCCGCGGGACATCTCCCGCCCCAACGCGCCACCCCCAAAGGCCTGGAGGCGCCCGTGGATCACGACGTAGAGGGCTTCGGACGGGTCTCCCTCCCGGATGAACCATTCTCCAGCCCCCACTCGGAGCCTCGAGCACCGGGCATGGACCACGTCAAGCTCGTCCCCCGTCAACGAGGAGAAGAGCGGGACCGACTCGAGGAGCTGGCGCTCTTCGCGTTTTCGGTCGTCGAACCCCCCCGGCGACCCTGTCGACTCCACTGGCATCCTTAGCCGCGCTCGTGGATCCGACTGGAAGATCGCGAGGGACGCCGTGAGCTTCGGGTTGCTGGTCGTGGTGACCTCGACGATGGGAGAACAGTCCGAGCTCCCGGTTCACTCGAGCACATGGCTCAACCCTCCCCGTGAGCCAGCTCGGTGAGAAGCCCGGCCACCAGATCGGGGCGGCACAGAAACGGCGAGTGATCGGTCGGCCACTCGACGACCGAATCGCAGCGCCGGGCCATGATGCGTTGGAGGTCGGGGTGCACACCCAGGTCGTCGGCACAGACGACGTACGTCGACGGCTTTGCCCGCCACCCGACCGCGGCCGGAGTCTGCTGCAGGGTGATCAAGGGCTGCGGACCGAGGCGTTCCACCGCCCAGGCCACGGTCGATTCGTCGCAGTCGTTATACAGACACTGGGCCGCGACGAGCGGGTCGAGGATGACCGTGCCGTCGGGCCCGGCGACGATGCCGTCCCCGAGGTTGGGCCGACCGTCGTGGGAGACGCCGGCTCCATCGGCCGCTGTGGCCGCAGCGTCGACGCACGACTCGTCGGCCTCGAGCGCGAACGCAGCGATGTACACCAGGTGATCGACTGCCGGGTGGTCACCCGCCTCGGTGATCACCACGCCGCCGTACGAATGGCCCACCAGCACCACGCCCTGACCGATGCGATCGAGCTCGTCCCGGACTCGCGTTGCGTCGGCATGGAGGTCGCCCAGGCTTCCTGCGTCGTCTCCATGGCCCGGGAGGTCGATGGCGACGACCTCCACACCTGCGGAGCTCAACATCGGGATGACGCGGTCCCATGCCCACGCGCCGTGCCAGGCCCCGTGCACCAAGAGCACCCGCCTCGTCATGGCCAGAAGACTAGAAGCAGACTGACTGAGAGGCGCTTCGAGTCGCTCCATGCCAGGGCCGATTGTGTCGACCGCTCGGTGCGGGCAGGCTTGGTTCCGGGAGGCTCCAGGGCGTCGCCAACGGGTTGTGAGCAGCGGGAGCGTGGAACTGATGGCAATGGGCAATCGTCCTGAGGTTCGGACGGCATCGGCACCCATCGTGGCGCTCGACGTCTCGCTCTTGGCATCAGCAGCTGGCGACCGCCTTGGCGCGGGTGCCGTTTCGCCGTCCTTTCGCGGGCGAGTCCTCGCCCCTGTCGAACCTGGGCGTCTCGGTCACCCGCGAGGTCATCCGCTCCTTCATGGGGTACGCCTCGTCGTTGCGGATCCCCGAGTTCCGGTCGCTGGAGCTGGTGCTGGACGACATCTGCAAGTGGATCATGCCGCCCATCGTCCGTTCGCTCGACGTCGAGGGCCACCCCGCCGAGTTCGGCGGTGTCCCGGGGATCCTCTACGCGCCACGCCATCGACCACCGGTGGGGGTGATCCTCTACCTTCACGGGGGTGGGTACATCGGCACGTCGCCGACGATGTATGCGTTCTTCACGGCGAGGGTGTGCCGGGAGAGCGAGTGCGTTGTGTTCGTCGCCGACTACCGCCTGGCGCCGGAGTTCCCGTACCCGGCTGGTGCCGAGGACGCCTCGGCTGTCTACGGCGAGCTCGTCGGACGGGGCATCCCTCCCGAGCGCATCTTCCTCGCCGGAGACTCGGGGGGCGGCGGGCTGGCCAACACCGTGCTCCTCGAGCGTCCCGAGCAGATCGATCCCGTGCGTCCCGCGGGGCTGCTGCTGTTCTCGCCCGAGGTGGATCTGCGTCTCGACGAGGCCTCCGTCACCGACAATGCGGACCACGACATCTTGCCGTGGAACATCCCGACGGCCTCGTATCTCCATGGCTCCGATGCCACCAGCCGATTCGCTGTCTCCGCTGAGCGCGGACCTGAGCGGGTTTCCTCCCACCTACGTCTGCCTGGGGAGGCAACGAGATGTTCCGCGACCCGATACGGCGTTACGTGCAGCGTCTGCGCGAGGACGGGGTGCCCACCGAGGCCCAGGAGTTCGAAGGGATGTTCCACGTCTTCCCGATCCTGATGCCCTGGGCCGACTGCAGCCGGGAAGTCTTCCGTCAGGTTCGGACCTTCATCCATCGCGTCGTCACTGAGGCTCCGCGGCTGGGTATGACCGAACTGTCCCGAGTGCTCGGTCTGGAACACTGAACGTCAGCGCAGAGGTGCAGCGCCCAAAAGGACGGTGGGGGCTGCTGGCCACGCCCGTCGGGACCATTCGGTGCCGAGCACCATCGACAGCCAGGTCTCTTCGACGAGTTGAGGCGGATGCGCGAGATCTCGAGGGCCTGCCTGCACGCGGGTCCTCGAACGAGGCAGCATGTGCCTCCCAACCAGACAAGGAGAGGCGATGAACGAGCCGAGGCCAGGCGACGGCACCGAGCAGCGGAGCGGAACGGGCATCGACCCCGTCACGGGGAGCACGCACGGTACCCGCACCCAACCGGGAGCCCGCCTTCGTGGTCCCCGGCCGCGAGCGAAGCGGCCGCGGCGAAGCTGGCGGAGTTCGACCAGCGCACCGGCCGACGGCCGAACGTGGTCGTCATCCTGATGGACGACGTCGGCTGGGGGGATTTCGGGTGCTACGGCGGCGGGATCGCGGTCGGAGCGCCGACACCGAACGTCGACCGGATCGCCCGAGAGGGTCTGCTGCTCACGTCCTGTTACAGCGAGCCGTCGTGCACACCCACCCGGGCCTCCGTCATGACCGGTCGCCTCCCGATGCGGCACGGCCTCCTGGTCCCTCCCATGTACGGCATGCCCGGCGGCCTCAGTGGGGAGGTCACCCTCCCCCAGCTCCTCTCCGACGCCGGCTACGTGACACAGGCCGTCGGCAAGTGGCACATGGGGGAGAACGAAGAGAGCCAGCCGCAGAACGTCGGGTTCGACGACTTCTACGGCTTCTTGTCGGTGTCGGACATGTACACGGAATGGCGGGACCCGTACTTCTTCCCCGAGGTGGTCTACAGCGAGGACCGGACCGAATGGGTGCGGAACATGCCGTTCAACAAGTGCTTCGTGCACGGAACGCGCAACGGGCCGCTGGAAGAGGTCGAAGAGGTCACCGTTCCCGTGCTCTCCCTCCTCGATGACAAGTGGTGCACCTACTCCGAGCAGTTCATCGAGCGGATGGAGGCGTCGTCGGACCCCTGGTTCCTCTACCACTGCACACGGGGAGCGCACTTCGACAACTACCCGCACCCAGATTTCCTCGGGCGCTCCCCGGCCCGGCACCCCTACAAGGACGCCATCGTCGAGCTGGACGACATTTGCGGCCGCCTGGTGCGCCGCGCTCGAACGGACGGGTCAACTCGAATCGACGATGGTGGTGATCTCGTCGGACAATGGGCCGGAGATGGAGACCTGGCCGGACTCCGCCTTCACGCCCTTTCGCTGCGCCAAGGGATCGACGTGGGAGGGTGGCGTGCGGGTGCCCGCTGTCGTCTCGTGGCCCGGAATGATCGAGCCGGGACGCACCAGCGACGGCCTGGTGCACCTCCTCGACCTCTTCGCCACCTGCTTGTCGATGGCGGGAGCTCGCCGACCGCGTGCCGTCCGATCGCTACATCGACGCCGTCGATCAGCTGTCCTTCTTGCTGGCTGCCGACGATCGTGAGCCGGTGTCGAACCGCAAGTACCAGCACTACTGGCTCACCTCCCAGTACTCGGCGCTGCGGGTCGGTGAGTACAAATATCTGACGGCCTCCATCTCGGACGACGACACGGACGTCCTCAACCCCGGCGGGTTCACGGGAGTGGTGCAGCGCTACGGCTACGGGCGTCTGTACAACCTCTACCTGGACCCGAAGGAAACTCGCTCGTACATGATCCGCAAGCTCGTCTATATCGACGCCATCATCGCCGAGATCGCGCGTCATCACCGCACCTTCCGCGAGTGGCCGAACAAGCCGGCGCCGGTTGCCGCGAGCTGAACGGAGCGGCCCAGTCGATGGGTCGGCGCGATCAGCGCTGTCCGAGTTCTTCGGCCGCCTGCGCAGGCCGCGCCCGGAAGTCGGGGTGCGCGATGTCGACGAGCAGGTGGGCGCGCTCGCGTACGGTCAGACCGGTCAGCTCGGCGGCGCCGTACTCGGTGATGACGACGCCCGTGTGGTGGCGCGGCGTGGAGACGACCGAGCCCTCGGGGAGGAGTCCGACGATGCGGGACACCACCTCGCCCTCGTGCACCGCCGTCGAGCGGAGGCAGATGAGCGAATGGGCATCGAGGTGCAGGTCCGCGCCGGCCACGAAGTCCTCGTGCCCGCCGACGCCCGAGATCTGCCGGCCGTCGATGCTGTCGGCCACGATCTGTCCGTAGAGGTCGACCGACAGAGCGCCGTTGATGGAGACCAGGTTGGCATTCCTGGAGATGACCGTGGGGTCGTTGACCGTCTCGACCGGGAGGAAGGCGACCTCCTCGTTCCCGTCCAACCACCCGTAGAGCTCGCGGCGTCCCGAGCGCGAACGTGGTGACCGAGACGCCGTCGAAGATCCCCTTGGCGTCGTTGGAGACCTTGCCCGCCTGGTGCAGGCGCATCAGGCCGCTCGTGAACATCTCCGAGTGGACGCCGAATCCGCCCAGGGGTCCGTGGCCAGCTCGGTCGCCACGATGTTGGGGATGGCGCCGATGCCCGTCTGCAGGGTGGACCCGTCTCTTCACGTAAGCCAGAGCATGGCGCGCGATCGCCGCGTCGACCTCGTCGGTCGGGGGTTCGGGCAGGGCGAAGGGGCCGCGCTCGGTCTCGACCAGCGACGTCGACCACGTCGAGCGGGATGGTGTTGTCGAACTCCGGGAGGCAGGCTCTTGGTGCGGGGCAGGTTGGGGTTGACCTCGACGATGAGCAGGCGGTCGGGATCCTGGCCGGCGCGGAGCAGCTCAGGACTGGTGGCGCCCAGGTGGAGCGAGAGGTTGACGCTGCCCGTGTCCCCGGGCGGCGCCGCCTGCACGACCATGACGCGGGGGGCGAACTTGGCCATGATGGGTGCCATCTGACGAAAGCCGCCCGGCACCAGCTCAACCCGGTGGCCCATGGCGTGCAGGGCGCGCTCGGCCGGCCCGAAGAAGCCACAGCGGTAGCTCACGCCGGGCTTGGTGAAGACCTCGTAGAAGTTGAGGCACAGGGCACCCCCCAGCTGCAGGTCCTGCCAGTCGTCGCGGGCTCCCAGGGCGCTGAGGAACGTGTCCGGGATGCCGGGGCCGAGCCCGAACCCGATCGTGTCGACGGGCCGGATCAGGGCGACGGCCTCCTCGACGCGAGCGCACGGTGGGCACGGCCCCACTCTCGCATCTGTCGTGCGCTCTGACCACGGTCTTTGGTCCCGGCATCGGCAGGCCGCACGGCCAGAATCAATGACTTTCGGCTCTACCCACCATCGGGCGCCCGGCGACACAATATCTGGGACACCCTCCTCTTCCCAGACAGCGGTGCTTGGAGAATGGCGGCCACCCCCCTCGGTCGCCATTTTCCAATTCCGGAGTTGCTCCGGCACTCGGGAATTGCCGTGGCGACACCGCCTCCGGCATCGGCCGGTTTGCCATCGCTCCCTCGCGCGATGTCCGGGACGACGGCCGACAACCCCGACGGCGCCACCGGGCATCGAAGACGCCCGACGGCCCGAGCTCAGACTGATCCAACAACTCGATAAGAGGAGAGGAAGCGATGACAGCGCGAACGGGTACCCGGCACGGCCAGGATCGTCGTCGGCATCGACGGCTCCCCTTCCTCGCTCGACGCCCTGTCGTGGGCTGCCCGCCAGGCCGACCTGACCGGGAGCACCCTCGAGGTCGTGATGACGTGGGAGTGGCCGTCGAGCTACGGCTGGGCGGTGCCCGTGCCGACCGACTTCGACCCCGAAGAGGACGTCCGGAAGGCACTCGAATCCGCCGTCGCCCCCGTGCGTGCCGCCCACCCCGACATCACCGTCGACCCCAGGGTGGTCAGCGGGCATCCGGCGCCGATCCTCGTCGAAGCCTCGAAGGGAGCCGAGCTCCTCGTCGTCGGATGCCGGGGACACGGCGAGTTCGTCGGGATGCTGATCGGCTCGGTCAGCGAGTACTGCGCGACGAACGCGCACTGCCCGGTGCTCGTGCACCGCCGCAACGTCGTAACCATCACCCGCTCGGGGCGAGCACCACCGGGCCGATGTCGCCACCGGCCCAGTCACGGTCCGGCCTCGGCCTGGACCCGGTCGATGGCGCGCTGCCGCTCGGAGCGGTCGGCCTGGAGCTGCGACATCCCGGGGCCGCCGGACGTGGGCGCCGGGCGGTGGCCCCGCACGCCGAGCAGCGCACCGAGCGTCGCCTCCACCGAGGACTCGAGCGCCACCGGGTTGTAACCACCTTCCAGGAAGAGGGCGAGACGGCCCGGGCGCGGCGCGAACTCACGCACCACCCGGGCCAGCTCGGCGAAGTCCCCGCTCGACAGCTCGAGCTGCCCGAGCGGATCGGCCTGATGGGCGTCGAACCCGCACGAAACCAGCACCCAGTCGGGGCGGAACGCCTCGATGGTGTCGCGGGCCACCTCGTCGATCGCGGCGCGCACCACGTCGCCCGTCGCTCCCGGCGGGAGCGGCAGGTTCACGGTGAGGCCAGGAGCACCGGACCCGCCCACCTCGTCCGGACGTCCGGTGCCGGGGAACAGCGGATGTTGGTGCGTCGAGACGTAGAGGACGTCGGGATCGTCCCAGAAGATCGCCTGGGTGCCGTTCCCGTGGTGCACGTCCCAGTCGACGACGAGCACCCGCTCGCCCAACGCCGTCCGCGACGCCGCCGCCACGGCCACGTTGTTCACGAGGCAGAAACCCATGGCCCGGTCGGCGCTCGCGTGGTGGCCCGGAGGCCGGACGGCGACGAAGGCGACGCCCTCGTCCCGCCGCTCGAGCTCGGCCAGCGCCACCAGTCCGGCGCCCGCGGCGCGGCGCGCCGCCGTCCACGAGTCGGGCCGGGCGTAGGTGTCGGGGTCGATGTCCCCTCCACCTCCGGCGCAGAGCGCCTCGAGCCCGGCGAGGTAGGCCGGCGCGTGCACACGGGACAGCTCCTCGACCGACGCTTCACGGACGGCGGGGTACACGACCTCGTCTCCGAGCCCCAGCGCGTCGACCCCGTCCATGACAGCCAGCAGCCGCGACGGCTGCTCGGGGTGACGAGGACCGCCGTCGTGTTCCGCGATGCCGGCCGGGCCGGCCACGACGAGCGCCGTCACCCGGCGCCGTCCGGCGCTGGGGCCGCCCGGTCGTGAGCCAGGAGCGGCCGGGCACGGTCGCAGCGCGCCGCCGGGCGCGGTCGGTGGCAGGGCGGGCATGGCTGCTCTCCTCGTTCGTCGTCCATGCTAGGGGTCCGAGCCCTCCGCACCCCGTGGCGCCCACCCGGGTCGGAGTCCGGCGGTGCCGAGCGCGCGTCGTACGCTGGACTCCGATGCCGGACCTCATGAAGGCATGGGTGGTCGACCGGCCCGGCCCGGTCGACGGCGGCCCGATGATGCGGGTCGACAAGGCCGTGCCGCAGCCCGGTCCGGGCCAGGTCCGGCTGCGCGTCCGTGTGTGCGGGGTGTGCCGGACGGACCTCCACCTGGCGGAGGGTGACCTGGCGCCGCACCACCGGCGGGTGACACCCGGGACACGAGGTCGTCGGCATCGTCGAGCAACTCGGTGCCGACTGCACCCGCTGGAGGGAGGGCGACCGCATCGGGGTGCCCTGGCTCGCCCACACCTGCGGCACCTGCCGCTTCTGTGCGTCCGGACGCGAGAACCTGTGCCTCGACCCGCGCTTCACCGGCTGGGACGTCGACGGCGGCTACGCCGAGTACGCGGTGGTGGACGAGGCGTACGCCTACGCGCTGCCCGATGGATTCAGCGACGAGGAGGTCGCACCGCTGCTCTGCGCCGGGATCATCGGCTACCGAGCCTTGCAGCGCGCCAATCTCCCTGACGGGGGCCGGCTCGGGATCTACGGGTTCGGCGGCTCGGCGCACATCACCGCGCAGGTCGCGCTGGCCCGGGGCGCCCGTGTCCATGTCATGACCCGGTCGCCCGAGGCGCAGCGCTGGCGCTCGAGCTCGGGGCCGCCAGCGCCGGCGGCGACGACGCCGAGCCTCCCGAACCGCTCGACTCGGCCATCCTGTTCGCCCCGGTCGGCACGCTGGTGCCGCCGTGCGCTCGCCGCGCTCGATCGGGGCGGGACGCTGGCCATCGCCGGCATCTACCTCAGCGACGTACCCGTCCTGAACTACCAGGAGCACCTCTTCGAGGAGCGGACCCTGCAGAGCGTGACGGCCAACACCCGCGCCGACGGCGAGGCGTTCCTGGCCGAAGCCGCCCGCATCGGGCTGCGCGTGTCGGCCACCCCCTACCCGATGGACCGTGCCGACGCCGCGCTGCGCGACCTGAGCCACGACCGGGTCAACGGGGCCGCCGTCCTCGTCGTCGTGAACGCTGGAGTCGCGGGCGCGGTGATCGTCCACGAGCACACGCACGAGCGCCGCGACGGAAGACGCCGACGGTGCCCCAGCCGATTGACGTCAAAACGTTGTCACAGGGCCCTTGGCGATAGGTCCTGGAGCTCTCGACTGGGGCACGCACGCCGGCAGCGCGATCAGGCGGTAGATCGCTACGCCCATTATTCCCGATCCGGAGGGCATTAAACACAGAAAATCAGGAAATTTTGAAAGGATTTAGATGAGGCGTTCTACCTGGTCAGCTGCCATGAGTACGGCCACCAACTCCCTGTCACGGGGGTAGGAGAGGGTGCGGGCCGCATTCTCGAGGGTCAACCAGCGCAGTTCGTCCACCTCCTCGTTCGGGTTGAAGAACCCCTTCTCGGCCTCCATGACCCAGTAGGCCACGGCCTTGGGCCGACCTTTGCGGTCCACGTACTCGGTGTGGCCGATGAAGCGCAGGAGGCGGCAGGTCATGCCGGTCTCCTCCCGCACTTCGCGCAGGGCGGCCAGCTCGAGGGTCTCACCCGATCTCGAGCTTGCCCTTGGGGAAGGACCAGTCCTGGTGCACGGGCCGGTGCACCACCACGATCTCGAGCGTCCCACCGTCCGGCGGCGGACGACCAACCCGCCCGCTGCCTGCACGACCTCTGTGTGTGAAGGGAGCTCCGCGGTCATCGCTCGTCGCACCACTGCCTCGCAGACTTACTGCCGCGCCCTGCGAATTCGGCGGCAATCGCGATCCCCTGACCTCGAGCGGGACACCGGCGGTAGCCTGAGCGCGGTGTCCGATTCCACGGGAGAAGGGCCGGGCGAGCACCACGACCCCGTCGAAATCGAGTGGCAGTTCGATGCCCTCGACCTGCGGCCCGTCGAGCGATGGCTCGCCACCCTCCCGACCCTCGCCGTCGAGACCGACGACGGAGGTACCGTGACCGCATTGGCTCGCACACCGCGGCGGCTGGTCGACTCGTACCTCGACACCGACGACTGGCGCGTCGCCCGCGCCGGGTTCGTCGTCCGCACCCGGCGCCGCGGCCGTCACGACGAGGTCACCCTGAAGGACACCCGCCCCGCGGAGAGGAGCGGCCTGCGCCAGCGTCTGGAGGTCACCGAGATCCTTCCTCCTGCCGGTCTGGGCGCGCTCGGGCCCGATGGTCCAGTCGGGCGACGGCTGCGCGCCATCGTGGGCGCGCGCCAGCTGCACGAGGTGCTCCAGGTCCGCACGCGCCGGCGGCCCTTCGCGTTGCGCGTCGGCGGCGTCGATGCGGCCGAGGTCGCGCTCGACGACACCATGATCGTCGTCGGGGACGGCCAGCGGCCGATGCACCTGCGGCGGGTCGAGGTCGAGGTCCGCCCCGAGTGGCTGGACACGCTGGACCCCATCGTGGAGCAGCTTCGGGTGACCTGCGGCCTCCAGCCGGCCCACCTCTCCAAGTTCGAGGCGGGCCTCCTCGCCGTGGGCCAGGAGATCCCGGGCATCGCCCGACCTCGGCCCCACCGAGGTCTGCGAGTCTTCGACGATGGGCGAGCTCGCGTTCGCCGTGCTGCGCCGCCAGGTCGCCGTGCTGCGCGAGAAGGAGCCGGGGACGCGGCTCGGAGAGGACCCCGAGGAGCTGCACGACATGCGGGTGGCGACCCGGCGCCTGCGCGCCGCGCTCGGCCTGTTCGCCGGCGTCCTGCCCGTCCGGGCCCAGGTGTTCCGAGATGAGCTCGGCTGGCTGGGCCGCCTCCTCGGCGAGGTGCGGGACCTCGACGTGCAGCGGGAAGGGCTTGGCGGGCGTGGCGGTCGCCGCCGCCGACTGGAGCGCCGGGGCAGGACCTGAGGATCACGACCCCCTGGCCGAGCTGGCTCGCGCTCTTGGAGCGCGAGCGGGAAGCGGCCCGGACCGCCATGCTCGCCGGGCTCGACTCGGTCCGCTGGGAACGCCTGGCCAAGGGCTTGGCCGCCATGGTGCAGCAGGGGCCGCCGCGCCGATCGCTGGCGACGAGGGTCCCGGCGGCGATCGGCATGCCCGACCTCGTGGTGGCCCGCCACGGCGCGGTGGCGAAGGCGGCCAAGCGCGCCAAGAAGTCGGGCGTCGTGTCGGACTTCCACCGGCTCCGTATCGGCTGCAAGCGGCTGCGCTACGCGCTCGAGTTCAGCTCCGAGGTCTACGGAGGCCGCACCTCCCGCTACGTCCGTCAACTCACTGCGCTCCAGGACGAGCTCGGGCTCATGCAGGACGCCGAGGTCGCGTCGGTCCGGTTGTCCGAGCTCGCCACCGGCGAGGCCCACCTGCCGCCGGCGACCGTCTTCGTGATGGGCGGTCTGGCGGAACGGCACCGACGGGAAGTGAACCGGCTCCTGCGGCGCCTGCCCAAGGAACTGTCGCGGATCGGTGGGCGCGAGTGGCGGGACCTCCTCGACCTGATGGAGCGTCGCCGTTCCGAGGCGGAGGCCGCCCTCCCGCCCACGCGCCACACGCTGCGCGCCGTGCCCCGACCGGCGCCGGAGCCCGCGCTCCACCGTCGCCGACCGAGCCGCGGAGGCCCCACGGCACCCGGCGGTGGGGCTCACGGCCCTGGCACCGCCGACCCAGTCAGGCCAGCGGGAATGAGGCCGCGTCGTCGCCGATGACGACTCGCGGATGCTCCGTGACGATGAAGTGCAGCCGATCGGTGTCGAGGAAGCGCTCGATGTCGGCCCAGATGTCGGGAAAGTCCGGCTCCGCCATGTGGGCCCGGTACGCGTCCATGCTCTCGAACCACTGCACCGTCACCCCGTCGAAGCCGGGATCGCCGTCGCCGTCGTAGTCGTCGAGCGGGCGCGGGTGCTGCTCGTAGCGGACCACGTGACCCCCGCTGCGGCTCGACACGATGAGGGGGCCGTGGATCATCGCTGCCAGTGCGCGTGGAACTCGGCCGGGGTGAGACCCTCCCTGCGGCGCAACAGGCACGTCAGCCTGACCATGGGACCTCCTCTGCTGTGGGCAGAGCCGGCGTCATCGCGCAGCCGGCGCTCGCGCACGTTAGGCGGTTTGCTCTCCGGCTGCTTCTGCCCGGAACGGGATCCGCCGTCCCGTTCCGAGCAGCTCGCAGCACCGGTTCCCGCGGCATCTGGGTTCGGGCTCCGCCCCCGTGGCCCACGACCGTCGAAGCCCACCGCCGGGCCGGCCCCCGAGAAGGAGGGGGAACAGAGGAGGACCCGAAGGCCGGGCCCGGTGGTGGTCCGTGAGGCGGTTCGAAGAGGGGCCGCTCCGAGGCGGCTCGTTGGCCACCCCGGCGGCGGGAGATCGGAAGGATAGCGCAGAGGCCGTGTACCGCCCAGGGCAGCCCGCAGCAAGGATGGGCGACGTGAGGGCCGATCTGTCCAGACCAACGGCGGCGCTTCGGGTTCGACCTCTCATGCCATTCCCCGTGCCGCCCCACTGGGTCGGGTTCTCCTCTCGTGCCGGCATGTGAAACGTGGGAGTTCGGCGAACCTTGCGCGCAGTGGCCGAGTCATCGGCACCCGCTACCGCATTGTTCGGCACATGCCGGGCACGCCATCGGAACCCGGCACGGTGGGAAATGCCGCCGGTCCCGTACTCTTGCGCTGCATGCCCGCATCCCACGTCGTGCTGATCGTCTTGGCCGGGGTGGGTGCAGGCGTCTTCAACGGCGTGGCCGGCGGAGGCAGCCTGATCTCCTTTCCAATACTGCTCGGGCTCGGCTATCCGGCCCTCACGGCGAACATCACCAACACCATCGGGATCTGGCCGGGGTACGTTGCCTCCGCGGCCGGTTACCGCAGGGAGATCGGCGACCAGGCCAACCGGCTGGCCCGCCTCACCCCGGTCGCCCTCGCGGGCGGGGTCGCCGGTGCACTGCTGCTGCTCACGACGTCTTCGGCGACCTTCGACGAGGTGGTCCCCTGGCTCGTCCTCGGGGCCGCCGCCCTGTTCGCCGCCCAACCGGCGCTGCGGCGTGCCCTCGACCGTGGCTCGATCCATCCCCGCACCCGGCCGGTGCTGCTGGTGGCGGGGGTGTTCGTCGCCTCTGTCTACGGCGGCTACTTCGGCGCCGCCATGGGTGTCATGTTCCTGGCCGTGCTGGGCCTCGCGCTGCCGGTCTCCCTCGCGCACACGAGCGGCCTGCGTGCCGTGCTGTCGATGATCGTCAACGGCATCGCAGCCGTCGTCTTCCTCATCCACGGGGGCATCGCCTGGGAGGCGGTCGGGCTGCTCGCCCTGGGCAGCCTCTTCGGGGGCTATGTCGGCGCCCGCCTGGCCCTCGCCCTTCCGGCGCCGGCGCTGCGCGCTGTCGTCGTCGTCATCGCCGTCGGCACGGCGGTCAAGCTGCTGGTCTGATCGCGCTCAGCCCGCAGACAGGGGATAGTGGCCGATGACGGCACCCTTCAGCGCGCGCCGCCGCGACCCGTCGCGCCACGTCGGCCTCGGCGTGGCCGATGGGGACGAGGCGGACCCGGGTGCCGGGCCCGCACTGGCCGAGCAGGCCATGGTCGGCCGAGGCCACCACCGCCACGACCGGGTAACCGCCCAGTGTGGCGTGGTCCGGCATCAAGATGACGGGGTCGCCATCCGGCGGCACCTGCACCGCCCCGGTGACCACGGCCTGTGAGTCGAGCTCGCCTGCAGGGGCAGATCGCCGCAAACCCACTGCTCGTCCCTCTTGGCGAAGCCGGATGCCGACCCTGTTGCTGTCCCTCTCGACGCCGAACACGAGGTCGGCCAGCCGCGCCAGGGCATCGGGTTCGAACCGCTCGGGATGGGGGCCCGCCACGACGCGGAGCTCCAGTGGAGGCCCACCGGGATCGACCTCGGTGGCCGTGCCGGGGCTGAGATGGTCACCCAGCGGTGGGGCCCACCGTCCGGCGTGGAGGACCCGGCCCGGAGCCAGCGGCCCCGCGCCCAGTCCGCACAGCTCGTCGGACGCGCTGCTGCCGAACATCTCGGGTCCCGAGGAATCCACCCGCGACCGACACGTAGGTCCGGCACCCGCGTCGCAAGGACCCCACCTCCAGCAGCTGGCCACCGGCGACGGGTACGACCCGCTCGGCCGGGACCGCGGCGCCGTCCACGCGCACCTCGGGTGCGGCACCCACGACAGCGATGTGGGCCGCCTCCTCGCAGCGCAGCTTCGTCCCGCCGCCGGTGAGCTCGAGGGCCCCGGCGGACTCCCCGTTGCCGACCAGCCGGTTGGCCAGTGCGAAGGACACCGGATCGGCCGGCCCGGCGCCCGGGACCCCGATGGCGGCCACGGCGCGGCGGCCGCCGTCCTGCACGACCGCGCGCAGCCCGGCGCCACGACCTGGAGCACGGGCCGGGCCGACGCCGGCGGGGACCACGACGGCGGCCGCACGCGGCGGCGGGTCGACGGGATCGCCCGCTCCGGCCACGGTGAACCTGACCCGATCACCCGGAGCCAGCACGGCATAGGGAGGCCGCTCCGCTGTGAAGAAGGGGAAGCCGGAGCGGCCGACGAGCTGCCACCCTCCGGGCGACGCGGTCGGGTAGACGGCGGCATGGCCGTTGGCGAGCGCAACCGAGCCCGCCGGTACGACCGGGCGCGGACGGTCCCGCCGCGGCACCTCGCGCAGCGGTCCGGGGACCCCGTCGAGATAGGCGAAGCCGGGGGAGAAACCCACGACGGAGACGGTCAAGGGCCGCGCCGTCATGAGCGCCACCACCTCGGCGGGGGAGCACCCGGCCCTCGCGGCAACCTCTTGCGAGATCGGGTCCGTCGAAGGTGCAGGGGACTGTCACCAACCGGCCCCGTGACGCCGCGCCTCGGCGTCGGCCGCGCCGCGCGCGCAGTGTCGGCGAGCACCCACTCCGCCGCGACACGGACCGGTTCGAGCTCCACGTCCGGGATCGACCAGCGCGACGGCCGACGGTGGCGGAGCCGCACACCACCTCGACGACGGCACCCACGCCGGCCAGCCCGGCTTCCAGTGCCCGCGCCAGCACCGCGGCCCGCCGCGGCGTCGGCGACGCCGATCAGGAAGGCGCGGTCACCGAGAAGCCGCACCTCCCCCACGGGGATGGAGCGGGTCATGCACGCGCCGGCGCGGCCACGTCGATTCCCGCCTCCGCCATGGCCAGGCGGACCGCCTTCGCCACGTCGACGGCCCCGGGGGAGTCGCCGTGGATGCAGAGCGTGTCCACCCAGAGGGTGAGCACGGTGCCGTCGTTGGCGACCACGGCGCCGCGGGCAAGGCCGAGCGCCTGCGCGGCCGCCTCGGCGGGGTCGCCGAGTACCGCCCCCGCCACGCTCCGGTCGACGAGGCCCCCGTCGGGCCGGTACGCCCGGTCGCAGAACCCCTCCTCGCACGCCGCCACCCCGTCGCGCAGCACCATCGCCATGGCGCGACAGCCCGACGGCAGCACGACGGTGGTGCCGTCGGCGCAGCAGCTCCCGTACGGCGTCGCGGAAGGTCTCGTAGATCGCGCCGCCCTTGGCGACCTCCTCGTAGAGCGCGCCGTGAGCCTTGACCGACTCGATCGCCGTGCCGGCGGACCGGCAGACCCGTTCGAGCGCGCGCAGTTGCTCGCGCAGCGAGGTGCGCGAGCTCGTCCCGGTCGATGGCAACCGGTTGGCGGCCGAAGCCGGCACGGTCGGGGTACGAGGGATGGGCCCCGACGCGGACGGAGTTCTCCAGGGCGGCGGCGACGGTGGCCGTCATGGACTCGTCGTCGCCGGCGTGTCCGCCACAGGCGATATGGGCAGAGGTGACCAGTTCGAGGAGCGCGCGCTCGATTTCGATCCCTGCCGCATCGGTCGCTTCGCCGGTGTCCGCGTTCAGATCGATGGTCCGCTTCGAGAACACGGGCTCACCCCGCCTCGAGGTGGTCCACGACGACGCCGTCGCGGTAGACCACTCGCTGGTTGCGGCGCGTCGGCACCCGGGCCCCGCCGATGATGGAGCCCGTCATGTTGAGCGGGTCGGCTCCGGCCACCACCACCTGCTCGCCGAGGGCGCCGCGGCGGTGCACCGCCTGCAGCTCCTCGAATGCCTCGGGGAGCGCGTACTGCTCGCCCGAGAGCCCGGCGACGAACCGGCCCCCCAGCACCAGCCCGCGCGCCTCCATGCGGCGCAGCGCCCAGACGACCTCGCGCCAGGGCACCTTGAACGACTCCCGGCCCCACAGCTCCCAGGCCACCACGCCCCAGCGCACGAGCAGCTGGTGGGCCACCGACTCGGCCAGCGCCTCGTTTCCCGGCGAGAGCACCCCGTCGTCGATCGCCGGCGCACCGAGCACCTCGGGCCCGGGCAGGAGCGACCACCGGCCTTCGCCGATACCCGTCCCGACCGGCGCGCGGCGGCGGGCGAGTCGCCCCGACGGGCGTCGCACGGTCCGCGTCCTCCAGCGATCGCGTGCCGAGAGCAGTGACCGCACGGCGGAGAAGGCATCCGCCGTGACCAGGCCCCGTGCCACGAGGTCCCACAACCCCTCGTCGACCTCGGCCGGGAGCCGGCCCGTCAGCGGAGCCAGCTCCGGGCGGAAGCAGGCGCCCCGAACCCGCAGGGCGGCGAGCACGTCGGCCGCGGCGCCGACCTCGGGCGCGGGCGCAACCGACCCGGCGCGCACGGCACGCAGCATCGTCTCGAGGTCGTCGCGCACCACGAAGGCGAGCGGGGTGGCAGGCGAAGGTGCGCCACTGCGCCCGATCCGCTCGGCCCGCGGGGTGAGACGTCCCCACACCACCTCGCCGGACAGGCACAGCTCGTCGAGCCACCGAGGGTCGTAGCCGGTGATCCGGGCCGGGAGGACCTGGGCCTCCCACTCCGCTGCCGGCGCCTCTATCCCCTGCAGCTGTTCGAGCACCTCCAACAACCCCGCCCGGCCCTCCACCTGGCTGTCGGGCGTGGCGTGCTGCCAGTGCGTCAGGAAGCGGACGTAGTCGGCGATCGGCACCGCTTCGACCCTGCCGCGCCGCCTGCCGCGGCTGGCGCGGTGCAGGCGCACCAGGAGGTTGCGCGCGCACCAGCGACCGTCGGGCAACTCGATGGCGGAGCCCGCGGCCTCGAGCCGGGCCAGGGCCGTCGCGCGCCCGGCCCGCCGACAACGGCGCGCCCAGCGGGGCCCCGGGCGGCAGCGCTGTCGTCAGCGACCAGCTGCTCGACGGTCACCGGACCGGCGACGTGGAGGTGGCCGGCCACGCAGGCGGCGGCCGCATCGTCGTCGCTGTCCAGTGAGGCTGCAGCCTCCCGGCGCTCGGTGGCCACCCAGCAGCCGTCGAGGAGGCTCGCCCTGCCCTCGGCAACGAGCGAGTCGTACCAGGCGGACCAGTCCGCGTAGGGCCGGGCGACGACCAGCGAGAGCAGCAGGTCGTGCAGTTCGTCAGGGTCCGCGCGGACGAGGGCAGACCTGGTCGAGCACCACGGCCACCGCCTCTGGATCGAGCGCCGCCAGCTCCGTGGCCGGCACCGGAAGCCCGTCAGGACCGAGCTCGCCCAGGCCGCGGCGGAGCGACAGGGCCCGCGTGCGCCGCTCCTCGAGGGGCGCATCGTCGAGATAGGTGAAGGGCCGCCCGCTCAAGATGGCGTGGGAGAAGGGTGAGGGCTCCGACGACTCGACGGTGTGCACCGCGATGGCGCCGGACTCGACCTTGGCCCACACTTCGACCAGACCCTCCACCGAGAGCCCCTCGTGCAGACAGTCGTCGACCGTCTGGCGGGCCAGCACGTGGTCGGGCACCGCCACCGGCCCCGGCGGGGCGTTCTCCTGGCAGGCGGCGAGACCCGGGCCACACCGCGGCCATCAGGTCGTCCGCCTCCATGCGCTGGAGGTGGATGGGCCGGCGCTTGCCGCCGCTCATGCGGGGGAGCACGAGCGCACGGTTGAGATTCCAGCGCCAGCGCGCCCCGAGCATCGGGTGGGGCAGCACGGCTTGGGTCAGCACCTCGGCGCGCCTTGGCGCTCGTCAGCATCGACTGCACGCGGGTGAGGGGGAAGCTGTGCTGGGGCCCGAGCGAGAGGACGATGGTGTCGTCGTCGGCGGCCGCCTGGAGCTCGAAGTCGAAGGAGACGCAGAACCGCTTGCGCAGCGCCAGGCCGAGCGCCCGGTTGATGCGCCCGCCGAAGGGGGCGTGGATGATCAGCTGCGACCCCTCGCTGTCGTCGAAGCAGCGTTCCACCACGATCCGCTCCCGGGTCGGGAGGTGGCCCAACGCGGCCAGGCCGGCGGCGCAATAGGCCACCACCTGCTGGGCCACCTCGGCGGACACGCCGGCGCGGCTGACGCACCAGCCGACGTGCCTCGTCGCCGTCCCCGGCGAGCAGCACCGGTTCGAGGGCGGCCCGCAGGTCGCTGACCGCCTCGGAGAGCTCGGCGGTCCGGGCCGGGGCCTCGCCCAGCCAGAAGGGGACGGTCGGGGGCAGGTCTCCGGCGTCGTGCACCCTGACCGTACCCACCTCCACCTTGGCCACCCGCCACGAATGCGTGCCGAGCAGGAAGATGTCCCCCGCCGTCGCCTCGACCGCGAAGTCCTCGTGCACCGAGCCGACGGTCACCCCGTCGGGGTCGAGCACGACACGGTAGTCACCCGTCTCCGGGATGGCGCCACCGCCGGTCGAGCGCGGCCAGTCGCGCACCCCGTCGCGCGCGCAGCCGACCGTTGACCGCGTCGTGGTGCAGGTGTGCGCCTCGGCGTCCGCGACCGGTCTCGATCCCCCAGCTCGCCAGGGCCACCACGTCATCGAAGTCCTTCCGGGGCAGATCCGCGTAGGGGGCCGCCTGCCTGGTCATGGCCCACATCGCCTCGACGTCGCGTTCGTCGGTGGCGGCCACCTCCGCCACGAGCTGCTGGGTCAGCACGTCGAGCGGGGCGACCGGCGGGTGGAGCAGGTCGAGCCGGCCCTCGCGCACGGCGGCGAGCAGTGCGGTGCACTCGACGAGCTCGTCCCGCGTCGTCGGATAGAGCCGGCCGGCCGGTGTCCCGTCGCGATGATGGTTGGCCCGGCCGACGCGCTGGAGGAAGGTGCCGATGGCGCGGGGTGAGCCGATCTGGCAGACGAGCTCGACCGGGCCAACGTCGATCCCGAGCTCGAGCGACGCGGTGGCCACGAGGGCGCGCAGGTCGCCGGCCCGCAGGCGTGTCTCGACGATGCGTCGCCGTGCCGCCGAAAGGCTGCCGTGGTGCGCGGCAACGAGGAGCGAGGCATCGACGTCGTCGGCTGCGCCCGGGTTCGTCATCGGCGAGCCGCTCGGCCAGCTGGTGGGCCACCCGCTCCGCCATCTTCCGGGTGTTGACGAACACGAGGGTGGTGCGGTGGTGCCGGGTGTGCTCGGCGATGCGGTCGAGGATGTCGGACATCTGACCACCGCTCATCACTGCCTCGAGCTCGGTGGACGGCAGCTCGATCGCCACCTCGATGTCGCGGGCATGGCCGCAGTCGACGATCACCGTGGGCGCGACGACCCTCGTGCACGCCCGAGAGCAGCCGCGCCACCACGTCCAACGGTCGCTGCGTCGCCGAGAGGCCGATGCGCTGGAGGTGGCCGCCGCTCTCCGTCACGAGGGCATCGAGCCGCTCGAGGCTCAGCGACAGATGGCTCCCCCGCTTGTCGCGGGCGAGGGTGTGCACCTCGTCGACGATCACGGTGCGCACGCCGCGCAACAGCGCCCGCGACGACGGTGCGGTGAGGAGGAGATAGAGGGACTCGGGCGTGGTGACGAGCAGATCGGGCGACTGCTTCTTCATGGCGGCCCGCTCGGCCGGCGGCGTGTCGCCGGTGCGCACCGCGATGCGCAGACCCGGATCCGGGTAACCCCAGCCGCGCCGCCTCCTCCCGGATCTCCGACAGGGGGATGTGGAGGTTCTCGTGCACGTCGACCGCGAGCGCCCGCAGCGGCGAGATGTAGAGCACCTCCGGAGCGCCCCCCGCACGAGCACCCGCCTCGGCCGCCCGGTAGGCCGCGTCGATGGCGACCAGGAACCCCGTGAGCGTCTTGCCCGAGCCGGTGGGCGAGGCCACCAGCACGTCGCTGCCCGCGGCGATGTGGGGCCAGGCAGCCGACTGCGGGGACGTGGGCCCGGCCGGGAACCGGCGGGCGAACCAGCTCGCCACGGCCGGATGGAACAGCGACTCGGGCGAGGCGGCGGGCACGCCCCTATTCCACCAGGATGTTGTGACGCCGACGAACGCGGTCTCCCAACGCGCCGGTCAGGAGCGGAGGCCGCCGGCCCCAGCAGGAGATCATCGGCGGCTGGGCCAGGTCGAGCTTCCCGGCGGCCACGGCGGAGAGGTGCTGGGCGATCTCATCCTCGGTGGCGATGCCGTGGTCGAGCAGCTGGTCCCGGATGAGCTCGATCGTCGCCACCTCGAGGTGGTTGCAGGCGGGGTTGGCTGACCGGGAAGGAGGCGTCGGCCGCCACGTCGACCAGGCCGGCCGCCCGGAGCCGGCGCGGCAGGGAGCGGCCGTAGGCGAGGTCGACCCCGCGCTCGCTCAGCAGCGAGCGGAAGCCGCGCCGCAGGCGATTGGCCAGCACCTCCGCGGGTCCCGTCTCCTCGAGGCAGCTCAGAGGCTGGAGCGCCGGGTCGGCGTCCTCGACGAGGAGCACCCCGCCCGGGCGGAGGGCGGCGGCCATGTTGGCCATGGCGGCGTCGCGCTCGGGCACGTGGACCAGAACGAGGCGGGCATGAACCAGGTCGAAGGGGCCCGCGAGGGGCGGGTCGGCCGCGACGTCGTGCTCGAGGACCTCGACATTGGGTGCCGCCGCGCCCGCGGCCCACGACAGGTTGATGTCGGTGGCGACTACGCGCCCGGCCGGGCCCACCCGCTCGGACAGGTGGGCGCACCACCGAGGTCCCGCCGGCCCCCACCTCCCAGCAGCGCCAGCCGGCGGCCGAGCCCGAGCTCGTCGAGATGCCGGAACGTCGAGGGGTCGAACAGGGCGGCGAAAGCAGTGAAGCGGTCCATCGCCTCGGGGGCGTCGTTGGAGAGGAGGTAGCGGTCCTCGGTCACGGCGAGGCGGACGGCGCGGGCGCGTGGGCGAGGTCCTGGGAGGTCCCGACATAGCGGTCGAGGACGTCGGCCACCTCGGCGCGCCCTTCGTCGATCAGCGCCGCCGTGGCGGAGAAGTCGCGGTATTGCCCGGATGGGTCGCCGCCACCGCTGAAGACGACCACCTCGACGTCCGGGGGGCAGTGACGCGAGCTCGCGCACGAAGCGGGCGTGCACGGCCACGAAGAACGCCGTCAGCGCCGCCTCGGCCGGTCGGCGCGGTGGGGGTGGATGGAAGTGCAGCGGCCCACAGAGCAAGCACGTAGATGCGGTCGCACCCGGCGGAGAGGGCACGGCTGATCGGCACGTTGTTGACGACCCCCCCGTCAACGAGCACGTCACCGTCGATCGTCACGGGAGGGAAGATGGACGGGATGGCCGAGGAGGCCAGGATGGCCTCGACGGCGGGCCCGTGGGTGATCCAGCGCTCCCGCCCGTCCGTCAGCGACGTGGTCACCACCTCGAAAGGGATGGCGGCGTCCTCCAGGTTCTCGTAGTCGATCCCCGACTCGATGATGGCGCGCAGCCCCGTGTTCGCATGCACCGCGGCGCGCTTCTGAAAGTAAGGCCCAGGGCCCGTCGAACGTCCCACGGGGAAAGATGTCGGTCCCCTTGACCTCGCGCCAGATCCTGGCCATGCGCTCGACGCCGTCGAGCGTCGGGTTCCCGGCATAGGACGCGCCGTTGATGGCCCCGACCGACGCGCCGAAGACGCGGTCGGCGCGGATGCCGCGCCGGATGAGCTCGTCGAGCATGCCCACCTGCACGGCACCGCGGCTGCCACCGCCGGCCAGCACGAAGGCAGTCCGCCGGGGCACCGGCCGATGGCCGATCCTCCGCGGCGCGTGCGCCGCCGGGCCCATCTCGTGCGGATCCGCTCGGACCAGGTGGTCGGCGCGACGCCGTCGGTGGAGGCGGCGTCGCTCACGGCGCGGCCCGCGGCGGTGGCGGGGGTCGCTGCCCTCGTGCTTCTTGCCGTTGCCGCCATGCCTCGCCGTCCGGCGAGGTCGTGGCGCACCGCCCACACGATCACGAGCACGACGAGCACGACCATCGCCACGACGAAGATCCCGAAGATCACGAAGAAGGCGGCGTCCGTGGCCGGTGCGGGTGGGACCAGGGCGGGTGCCATGCACTTGTCAGGGTAGAGGAGCTGTCACACCCGGTGGGCAGACTGCGCCGATGGTCCTCGTCGCGCCACGTCAACTGCTCCGGCCTGCGCCTCCGGTGGCTCGCGCCGGCAGAGCGTGGCACACGGCGGGAGGTCCTCGCGTTGTTGCGGGGAGACAGCGCGGCCAGGCCGCGGTTCGACCCTGGCCTGGGCGGTGGACTGCGGGCCTGGCTCGAGGACGCCGCCTACGGCGTCGTCGCCGCTCCGCGGTGAACACGCCACGCCACTCTTTCTCGGGCCGCGCCAGTTGCTCGGTACCCCCGCGGAACGGCGGAACGACGAGGACCTGTCCGAGGAGCAGGTCCGCTCCCGCCTCGTGCACGCACTGTTCCGCCAGCTGGTGCACGGCGAGGAGATCGGCGACCCGTTGAGCGACGCGCTCGATGCACTCCGCGCCGACGGCGCAGCGGCGCTGGTGCACCACGTCGAGTCGCTGCCGGCACCGGCACGCGCCACCCTGTCGGAGGCGCTGGCGCCGCACGCGGCGGAACCTGGCGGGCCTGGTACCCCGGTTCGCCCCGGGATGGATGCCGCGGACCGATGACCACGTGGCGGCCCCGCTCGCCGGGGGTCGGGTGGTGCTCCACGGTGTCTTCGACCTGCTGGTGGGCCTGCCGCGGCCGGGCACCGCCTCGTTGTGCGCCCTGGGTCTGTCCACCGGGGGACCGTGGGCGTCGGAGCGGCGTTCACTGCACTACCTGGCGTTGCTCGAGACACTTCGCAGCGGCACTCCCCCGTTCCGCCTGGCGCTGTTCGAGTCGGCCAGCGGTCGCTACGCAGTCGAGGACGTGCGCGAGGAGCATCTGCGGGCGATCGCCTCCCACATCGCGGCGTGGCTCGGCCGCGACGACCGCTGTCCATGGTTGACCGCCTCACCGAGGAACTCGTGGCGGAGGTCCCCGCCGTCGATGCCGCGTCCTGGCAGGACGCGCTCCGGGAGGCGAAGTCCGATGCTGGCCGATCTGGCTGTCAGACGAGCGGGGGCGGGCCCGTTCCGGGTGACCGACCACGAGGTCCGCACCGCGCTCAGCGGCGACGCCGCCGATCCCGCCGGCGCTGAGCCGTTCGCCTGGTCGCACCCGCACGGCGCGGCGGGCCATCGGGCTGGCCGCGGTGCGCCTGCTCGTCGAGCGGCGCCGCCCGCTCCCCGGTCGACGCCGTGCAGGCGCGGCTGGCCGAGTCCTCCCGTTGGGTGCGCGACGGCAGTCCGTGCGTCTCGCAGCTCGACCGCTGGGTGGCCGGTCTCTCGCCCGCCGGCCGTGCTGCGGTGGCGTGCCGAGGCGGTGACGTGGTCGACCCGTCTGTGGTGTGCCCTCGACTGGCATGCCTTCGGGTCGCCACCGGTCATCGGCCGCGACCGCTGGTGGGACAGCCCCCACTCGGCTCTGCTCGCCTTGCGCGGCCGCGCCGACGTGCGCACGGCGCGGTCCCACCTCGTCGTGCTGTCCGGGCCGCGCCGCGACTCGGCGCGGGCAGAGCTCGCCCTCGTGACCCTCGTCGAGTCCTTGCGCGCCCGCGGCGACGCCGTGCCGGGGCGAGTGGTCGGGTGGTGGCCCGATTCCGGCCACCTCGTACGGGTCGAACCGGAACCGGCGGTGCTCACCCTCGGTGCCGAGGCCGTGGCGCTGGTGCTGGCCGGAGCCGGCACGCCGGTGCGCTCCGCCGCCTGAGACGCCCGGCACCCGGGGTCGTCATCTATCGTTGGCCCCCCCATGGGGACGCGCGAGGACATCAGGAACGTGGCCATCGTGGCCCACGTGGACCACGGCAAGACCACACTGGTCGACGCGCTGTTGCGCCAGACCGGCGCGTTCGGGGCGCACGAGGAGCTGACCGACCGGGTGATGGACTCGGGTGACCTCGAGCGGGAGAAGGGGATCACCATCCTGGCCAAGAACACGGCCGTGCGCTGGGGTGGCGTGAAGCTGAACATCGTCGATACCCCGGGACACGCCGACTTCGGCGGCGAGGTCGAACGCGGCCTGACCATGGTCGACGGCGTGCTCTTGCTGGTGGACGCGTCGGAGGGCCCGCTGCCCCAGACGCGCTTCGTGCTGCGCAAGGCGCTCGAGGCCCGGCTCCCGGTCGTGCTGGTGGTCAACAAGGTCGACCGGGCCGACGCCCGCATCGCCGAGGTCGTGCACCAGGTCGAGGAGCTGTTCTTGGACCTCGACGCCGACGAGCACCAGATCGACTTCCCGATTCTCTACGCCAACGCCAGGGCGGGCTGGGTCAGCACCGAGCCCGGCGTCGAGGGGGTGAACGTCGAGCCGCTGTTCAGGGCCATCATCGAGCACGTCCCGGCGCCGTCGTTCGACGAGGAGCGCATCGACCCAGGCGCTGGTGTGCAACCTGTCGGCGTCGCCCTACGTCGGCCGGCTCGCCATCTGCCGGGTCCACAACGGCACGCTCACGAAGGGCGACCCCGTGGGCTGGTGCCGTCTCGACGGCTCCGTCGAGAAGGCCAAGATCACCGAGCTCTACGTGACCGAGGCGCTCGACCAGGTCCCGGCGGAGTCGGCCGGCCCGGGCGAGATCGTCTCGGTGGCGGGACTGGCCGAGGTCACCATCGGCGAGACGCTGGCCGATCCGGACCAGCCGGTCGCGCTGCCCGCCATCACGGTCGACGAGCCCAGCCTGGCCATGACCATCGGCATCAACACGTCACCGGTGTCGGGGCAGGACGGGACCAAGCTGACGGCCCGACTGCTCAAGTCCCGCCTGGACTCCGAGCTGGTGGGCAACGTCGCCATCCGGGTCGGCCCGACGGACCGCCCCGACATGTGGGAGGTGCTCGGGCGCGGCGAGCTCCAGCTGGCCGTCCTGGTCGAGACGATGCGGCGGGAGGGCTTCGAGCTCACGGTGGGCAAGCCGCAGGTCGTCACCCGCGAGGTCGACGGCAAGGTGCACGAGCCGGTGGAGCGGGTGAGTGTCGACGTGCCTGACGAGTATCTCGGCGTCGTGACCCAGCTGTTGGCCCTGCGGAAGGGCGCCATGATCGAGATGGTCAACCACGGCAGCGGCTGGGTGCGGCTCGACTACCGGGTGCCGGCCCGTGGCCTGATCGGCTTCCGCACCGAGTTCCTGACCGAGACCCGGGGCACCGGCATCCTCCACCACGTGTTCGACGGATGGGAACCCTGGCACGGAGAGCTGCGCACCCGGCGCAACGGGTCGATGGTGGCCGACCGGCGCGGGGTGACGACCACGTTCGCGCTGATGAACCTCCAGGAGCGGGGGACCTTGATCGTCGGGCCGGCGGAGGACGTCTACGAGGGCATGATCGTCGGGGAGAACGCGCGGGCGGAGGAGATGGACGTCAACCCGACCAAGGAGAAGAAGCTCACGAACATGCGCTCGTCGACGGCGGAGGAGTTCGAGCGGCTGACACCGGCGCTGTCGTTCTCCTTGGAGCACGCGCTGGAGTTCATCGCCGAGGACGAGTGCGTCGAGGTGACGCCCAAGGCGGTCCGGCTGCGCAAGGTCATCTTGGACCAGGCCACGAGGGGACGATTGCGCAGCCGGGCGCGCGACGCCCGGGAGCAGGCCGCGAAGACATAGAGAGAGGACGGCAGGGACCATGGGCAGCGCAGGGATCGTGAAGAACGAGGGCTTCGACCACATGACGATCGTCGTCACCGACCTGGAGCGAGGCCCGCCGCTTCTTCGGGCTCCTCGGCTTCGACGAACGCATCGCGGTCGTGGCCTCCGGCGAGACGGATCTCGGCGCTACATGGGGATCCCCGAATGGGAGTCCGACCACGTCACCCTGGTGCTCGAGGGTGCGCCGGTGCACCAGGAGATTCAGTTGCTGTTCTTCCACCAGCCGCACGGTGAAGGCCGACGCCGGGGCCGGCACGCTCGACACGGACGGGCTTCAACCACGTGTGCTTCCGGGTGAGCGACATGGACGCGATGCTCGAACACCTGGCGGCGAACGGGATCACGCCGCAGGAACGAGATCCTGGACTACCACGACCGGAAGCTGGTGTTCCTCGACGGGCCCGGCGTGGTGGTCGAGCTGGCCGAGTGGGTGAGCGGGTGAGTCGGCCGGCCCGGACGCTCACCTAGCATGAGCCGCCTGGAGGGATGGCAGAGCGGACGAATGCACAGCTCTTGAAAAGCTGCGAGGTGCAAGCCTCCGTGGGTTCGAATCCCACTCCCTCCGCTGTCAGTCTGCTCGGGTATGACCTTCGGTCAAGCTCGAAGAGCGCCCTCAGTTCAGGTGACCTCATCTGCTCGAACCTCATAGACCCGAGCGAGACCTTCCGCATTGCTCCGAGGCATGTCGTACACGTGTCGCATCCCAAGCTTCGCCATGACTCTCCCCGACGCGAGGTTCTCCGGGTCGTACCTTGCAATAATTCGATCGAGACCGAGGTCCTCGAATCCGAAGGACAGTGAACGCCGACCGCCTTCGGTAGCCAACCCGTCACCCCAGTACCGGCGGTCGACGAACCATCCCACTTCGACCGCTGGCAGCATCTCCTCCGGCTCCCACACCTTGGTCAAACCGATCCAGCCGACGAATATGCCGTCATCCTTCAGTTCTGCAGCCCAGTGGCTGTAGCCCTCCTGCTTCCACAGTGCGACATGCCATTCAAGCCACGTGTCGGTTTGATCCCGTCTATATGGTCCACCGAAGTACCTCATCATCTCGCCATCGCGCTGCAGTGGGTAGAGCGCGTCCCCATCGCTCATGGCCAGCGGGCGAAGTCGAAGCCGCTCGGTCTCATACGTCTCCCCCAAGGTCCTGGTCACAGATATCAGTTCCTCCAACCCTTCGAGCGAGTCGACAATTCACTTTCTCACGGCAGAGCCGACGGCACCGAAAAAACTGGCCTCCGATACGATGGCTACCCGACAGCGGGAAAGCGGAGCATGCTGATGAGCGCGCAAACAAGATGCGACAATCCGATGTGCTCATGTGATCCTTGTACATGTGCTGAATGTGCCTGCGGCGTCGTCACGATCGGGGATCTCGAGCGGAGGGTGTTGGGAATCGTCTGGGACCTACCTGATCCCGAACCAACGGGACGCGAAGTGGCTGATGCGCTTCCGAGACATGCCTACACTACGGTCACGACGGTTCTGGACCGCCTCGTCAACAAGGGCCTCCTGAAACGCAGGAGGGAAGGGCGCTCCATTCGGTTTGCTCCCATTGGGGTTCGGGGGGCCTACACCGCTGTCGTCATGCGCCAAGCTCTGGCCACCGACAACGACCCGGGCGCGGCACTGATCTGCTTTGCGAACACACTGTCGTCCTCAGAGGTGGCCGTCCTCTTTGATGCCCTCGATGAACGCACCTCCCACACCACTGACTGATAAATTTCGTGGCCCTCAGCGACCGATGAACTTCCTTAGGTTCGACGGGCTGACAGGACGACTCCTAGATCATCAGTATCAGCATGAAGCCCATGGCGAGGGACATGACGACATGGCTCGCGTCCTCGAGCCATGGAGCGGTAATCAGTCCGACAGCGCGGCCGCCGGTCGAGCTGGTTCCTTGTCCGCTGGAAGCTTCCCATGTCCCGCCCTTCGTCCCACTCATGGCGTAGGCCCGGACGTGCGTACCGTGATGGGAGGCGCCCTTCTTGGGTGACGCCAAGGTGAAGATGGCAGATGCGATGAACACGAACGCCAGTAGGAAACTGAGACTCGGGTCGATCCTCCCACTCGACGACGACGGGGTGGGCATCGACATTGACATCGCTCCCGAACCAGCCCCGCCGCGGAACACGTACATCAAGAGCATGGCGAAACTCATTGCAGCGTGAATGAGGTAGTGGGTGAGATGGATGCCGAACTCAATTACCGACTGAATGCTCTGCACGAGGAACCATACGAGCAGAGCCGCAAAAATGAGTTCCCAGACAGCGCTCGGGCCGAACGCCCAGTCGGCAACGAACATGCCGGCCATGGACACTCCCATGAAAATATGAGCGACGTCGACGTCCCAACCAGCGGTCCTGCGAATTGCGACAGACACGGCCAAGAGCACCAGGCCGTAGGCGGCCACTGCCACCATCGCCAAAGCGAAGAAGTAGTACAGCCACGCGGGGGTGGGCGTCATGGAACGAGGACCTTCTTCACACGAACCGTCGCGCTCGGCGACGCGCCCTTCCAATCCGTCGGCAATGGCCAGTAGATCAATGCCAGGATGATGACCAGTGGTCCGGAATTCGGGTCAGTGGCGCCGCCGGCCAGGATTCCTCCGAAGTTCTGGGTGGCCACCCAGATGACAGCAAACACCGACATCGCCAAGACCAGCGTGAATTTGGTGATCCGCGGCGGCAGGTAGATCCCGACCGCCACGACCACACAGACGACGGCGAGCAGGATCGCAGCCGTCGTGCCGTAATGAAGGAGCAGCGAAGCGGTGGAACGATCGATGTGGGCAAGCCATCCTGGCTGTCCGCTGTCGAGACCGGCCACTAGGTCGTGCAACGCCTCGGGCGACCGACCCGAGCCGAGGACGGTTAAGACGGCCAATGTCCCCCACATTGCCGTCCAGACAGCCCTCGCGACCGTCACCCCAACGGTCCGAGCAGCGATGAACGGCGTGTCCGAGCCATCGCTCGGCCACAGCAGCACCGCCAAGACGGCATAGAACAGGAGCCACCTGGACCACCGCCGAACGGAGTGGCGCGCCCGGAGAAGATGGTCCCAAGACCCTCTCCGAACCACCAGACGCCGAGAGACCAGACGATGGAGAGGGCCAATGCGGGCTTGAGTGATCGCTTCCACACGATTCCGAAGCCGATGAGGAACTGCACGAGCGCGAAGCAGCTATTGCTCAGAACCGGGTTGTGATACACGTTCGAGGCATTCCAGGAGATCGAATGTGCGATCCACTCGGGATTGCCGGCGGCGGTGGAGTTGAGCATGCCGCTGAACCCGTTCGGCCCCCGGGTGAACATGAACGGCTGGAGTTGCAGGACCGCATCGAGGAGCCAGATCGTAGCCAGCACCAGCTGAAACGTCCGTTGGAGACTTCGAGGTTCGTCAGCGGCGACGCTGCCGATCCCCGCGGGGTCGATCACCGCGACCGACACATCACCGTCCCTCTCCTCGGTCACGCTCAGGACCCACCACCCTCATACGGCGGCCGTCTACGACGACCGGTAGTTATTACTACGAGTCGTAGTACTCCGGCAACGCCCTTTTGGGGGGAAGGGTCCAGGACGTTCAGGCGACCAAGGCGATGCAGACCTCACGAGCGATAATCGGGGACGCCACCAGAGGTTCCTCCCGAACCGGAGCGCTGTCACTCCATGACCGACGAAACCAGCAGCTCAAAAGGTCCCGCCACCGGTACCACCAGTTCTGGCACGGTGTCACGGCGGAAATTCCTCGGTGCAGTGAGTGCTGCGAGCGCAGGAGCAGCCGCCGCTGTTGCCATCCCCCTTGGGATGTCGGCCGGTAGGGAGCAGACCCCGGACGGCGCCTATTCGGAGGGTATCGAACCTTTCTATGGCACACATCAAGGTGGGATCATCACTTCCCCCCAGAGCCACACCTACTTCGCCGCGCTCGATGTCACCACGAACGATCGAAAGCAGCTGACCGACTTGCTTCGGCGTTGGACAACCATCGCCGCGAACCTGGCGACCGGTGGACCCGCATTTCCGATGACACGTGACCTCGGCCAGGCAGAGCCGGATAGTGGGGAGACCGCCAATTTGGGCCCGGCGCGACTCACCGTCAATATCGGATTCGGTCCCGGCCTGTTTGGTGTCGACGGATCCGATCGGTTCAGCCTCGCTGACCGCTGGCCTATTCAACTCACCGACCTTCCGGCGTTTCCGGGCGATGCGCTGAACGCGTCCACCGCTGGGGGCGATCTCACCATCCATGCGTGCGCCGACGACCCTCAAGTGGCTTTTCATGCTGTGCGACAGCTCGTTCGCGCCGGTGCCGCCGTGACATCCCTCCGGTGGTCACAGTCGGGTTTCAACGAAGCCGCCGCGAGTCGCGGCACCCCGAGGAACCTGCTTGGCTTCAAGGACGGGACGTCGAACCCCAGGACGAGCGCCGAGCTGGCGAAATTCGTCTGGGCGGGGTCCGAGGCACCCGAGTGGATGGTCGGTGGGACCTACCTCGTAGTGCGGCGCATCAGAGTTTCTCTCGAGCATTGGGACGCCCAGACGCTGCGAACCCAGGAGCTGACCATCGGCCGCGACAAGGCGAGCGGAGCTCCCCTGGGCCGATCAGACGAATTCGACCCGCTCGATCTCCAGACCACCGATACGGCAGGTCGCCCTGTCATTCCGTTCGACGCCCATGTTCGGCTCGCGTCACCACAGGAGAACTGGGGCGCAACCATGCTCCGCCGCAGCTATTCGTACAGCAACAACGCGACCCCTCCCCAGGAATCGGGAGCAGGGGCAGCGTCATTCGATGCCGGCCTTCTGTTCGCGTCGTACCAACGAGATCCCCGTCTTACGTTTCTTCCCATTTTCCGGACCTTGGCCGAGAAGGATGCCCTCTCCGAATTCACGACCCATACCGGAAGCGCGATCGCTGCAATCCCGCCGGCAGCTTCGACGGCAGGACGGTGGATCGGACAAGATCTGTTCAGCTAGGAGCTGGCCCAAGGGGTTGTTTTGGCGGTTATGGCCAGCAAGGACGTCCGCTGGATGCCCAGCATCGAAAGCGACCGCCGGAGCGCCGCGATCGCTACTCCGACTGGCACGATACGAAGCCGGGAGCGACTGAGGAAGCTTCCCATCGGTCGGGGCTCACCACGAGATCTCCTAGCCCGTCCCGCCGATCGCAGGCCGCCGTGTTCAGGGCGGCGAAGGGGCAATATCATGGCGGAGTGGCCACTTCAGGACCCTCGGACAATTCCAGTGCTCAAATTGCAGTTGCCCAGTTCACCGTAGAGGGAATGCACTGTGGCTCGTGCGTGGCACTCATCGAGGAGACACTCAACGAGCGCGACGGTGTCACAGCAGCCTCGGTGGATCTTGACTCTGCGCGCGCAGTGGTCGAGTACGACTCATCCACGTTGGATGTGGAGGAGCTCCGGGCTGCCATCGCCGAAGCGGGCTACTCCGCTACTCCAGTGAGCTAGCTGTTCCGATGCTCACGGCGGCCTCGAAGGCGACGTCCCTCCTCGAGCAGGATGAGCACCCCCTTGCTACTGCTGAACTCGAGTTGGGCGGCATGCACTGCAGCGCCTGTGCAACCCGCATCCAGAGGGCGCTCGGACGCCTCCCCGCAGTAACAAGCGCCTCGGTCAATCTGGCCACCACCCGGGCCTACGTTGCCTACGATCCTGCCCGCCTCGATCCCGAAGGGCTGTGCCAGGCCGTCAGCGACACGGGCTACACCGCGATTCCCGTAGTCCACGGCCACTCCGGTGAATCGAATCGAGACCCGGACCGTTGGGATCTTCGGGTGCTCATCTCCTGGCCACTTTCCGCAGCAGCCCTGCTGGTCGCGTTAACTGGTCCCGAGTCGGCGACGGCTGGATGGACCGTCCTGGTTCTCGCCATCGTCGTCGAGATTGTCGGAGGCTGGCCATTCCTGAGGGACAGCGCTCGGCTGCTTCGACATGGAGCGACCAGCATGGACACGCTCATCGCCCTGGGGACGTTGGCTGCGTTGGGGGTGAGTGCGGTCGAAGCCATCGCGCTTGGCGGTCGGCACGTGCACCTTGGTGGCGGAGGCGCCTTCGCTGCCCGGCTGCACGGAGTGATGGCCCCGCTGATCGTCTCCATCCTGGCAACAGGACGCGCTATCGAGATGCGGGCGCGAGCACGGGCAGCGAAGGCGATGCACTCCCTGCTCTCACTGCGACCACCCACGGCGCGGGTGGTCGTCGATGTCAACGACGAGGAAGGGGTGTTGGTGGCGCCGGAGAGCCTTCCCGTTGGAGCCGTCATCCGGGTCCGGGCCGGCGAGGCGATCCCCCTCGACGGCACCGTCCTCTCCGGATGGTCGCCGGTCGACGAGTCAATGCTCACCGGAGAGCCGCTTCCGGTCGATCGTGGACCCGGAAGCCTCGTGACCGGCGGGACTCTGAACGGGAACGGCATATTGGTCATCGCTGTCGCGTCCGTGGCCGACGAATCAGTATTGGCCCACCTGCAGCGCCTCGTGGAGGACGCTCAGAGAGACAAGGCACCGTTGCAGCGGATCGCAGACCGGATCAGCAGCGTGTTCGTTCCCGCAGTGCTCATCGGTGCCATCGTGACCTTCTTCACATGGTGGCTGGTCGTCGGCGACCCCGGACGAGCGGTGCTGAGCAGTTTGGCCGTCCTCCTGGTGGCCTGCCCTTGTGCCATGGGCCTTGCCGCTCCAGTCGCCATGATGGTCGGCTGTGGGCGGGCTGCCGCGCTCGGGATCTTCATTCGTAGCGGAGACGTTCTCGAGCGTCTGGCCAAGATCGATGAGGTGGTGTTCGACAAGACCGGCACTCTCACCGAACGGCATGCAGAGGTGACGTTCGTGGCTGCGGTGCCCGAATACTCAGACGTGGACGTGCTGTCGTTCGCGGCGGCCGTGGAGGCCGAGAGTCAACATCCGATCGCGCTCGCCATCATGAACGCAACCGTGTCGTGTCGTCGGGCCACCAACGTCCGCGCTCTGCCCGGAGTCGGCGTGACGGGAACCCTCGACCGCCACGAGATCCAAGTGAGCAGGGTGGTTCCGGCGCGATTGCCGGAATCGATAACTGACGCGGTGACCGAGCGCTGGCTCCGTGGCGAGACCGTCGTGACGGTTGAGCGCGACGGGGGCACCCTCGGAGCGATCGCCGTCACAACTCCTTTGCGATCCGAAGCGCTGCCGGCCGTGACCCACCTCCGTGCACTCGGACTCTCGTCGGCCATCCTCAGCGGGGACAGCGACCCCGCCGTGCGAACGGTGGCAGCCGAGCTGGGTATCACATCGGCGCAGGGCAACTTGAGCCCGGCAGACAAGGTCCGCACTCTGACTTCAATGCGTGAAGGCTCCCGACATTTGCTCATGGTAGGTGACGGGATCAACGACGCCCCTGCGCTCGCCGCGGCCGACGTGGGTTGCGCCATCGGGAGTGGGTCGGAGGCGGCTCTGGCCAACAGTGACATCGCGCTGCTCGGCAACGACCTCCAAGGAGTGCCTGCGGCTATCGCCGTTGCCGAATCGACCTACTCGGTCATCCTGCAGAACTTTGGCTGGGCCATGGGGTACAACGTCTCAGCACTGCCCCTTGCTGCATTCGGCCTCCTCGACCCGCTCGTCGCCGCGGTCGCCATGGGGCTGTCGAGTCTGCTCGTGGTCCTCAACAGTCTGCGGTTGACCCGACTCGGTCGGTCGGGATTGTCGGACATCCACACGCCTCGCTTCATGCAGGGCCGGCGCGGGGTCGTCGTGTCGGTACTACTTCCGGTGCTCCTGTTCGCCAGCCTCACCGTGGTGAGCGAGGCGGTCTCTCCCGCCCGCGGCCAGTCCCTCCTTCCCGAGTTGCCCTCGATCACGACCGTCGCGCTGCCCCATGGTGGTTCGGTGGAGATGTATCTCGATCCGGGAACGGTGGGAGTCAATCAGTTCCACATCATCTTCAGTGGTTCGGAGGCAGATCTGGCCACCGTGAAGCCACTGGTGCTGGCGAGCATCGCCGGAGGATCGCCTCAGACGCTCCGGCAGCTGCGCCTCGCTACCGGCCACTACACCGACTTCGTGCTCTTGCCAGCGGGCCGGTCGACCTTCCACGTCAGAGCCGCATTCGGAGGCACTCCGGTGTCTTTTGACTTCAGTCGATCGCTGCCGTAAGTGCAGAAGGGCCTCGTCACAGTCCTAGAATCGGAGCTGCCACAGGCTGCGCAACGAATCCGATTTCGTCGGCGGTTGGCGTTCCTCAACGGACCGTCAAAGAGACCTCGAGCGTGCGTGGACCTACCGCTTTGCTTTGATGACCACGCCTTTCGGCGAGAGCACGTACCAGTAGCCGCCAAGACTGTCGATGCCCTGGCCAGTGGCCTGGCCGGGTCCATTGTCGCCCGCCCAAAGATAGAGGGGCCAACCGTTGTAGACGACCTGCAAGCCTCCGTCCTTGCGGGTCGTGGTACCGAGGAGTGCGGCCTTCGCCTTGCCGGCGGCCACCGGTACGGTGACCCCGGTCGGAAGTCGTAGCGGCGGCCATGCTGAAGCGCAGCCCTTGTAGCACGTCGACTTTCCACGTTTGCGGTCGGGCACAAACATGTAGAGGGTCAGACCCTGGCCGTCGACCAGGACGGTGCCGAGTCCGGACACGCTGCCTGTCTTCACCTCGTAATAGGGGGAGGTGCCCGCCACCGCCTGCTGGCCGAACGAACCGGTCGTGCCCGCAGCAGAAGCGCTTGTTCTGGCGGTAGCCGGATGACTGGTGGTGGTAGACGAAGCGCTCGCGACTCCGGAGTTGCCGGCTACCGCCAACAGGCCAACCACCGGCATTACCAGCAGCGAACGCCATGCGGTCGCCCTCGTCGATCCATTCGTCCCCATGCCTCTCCCTTCCCCGCTCCTCGGGCGCCAACAAGATAGCTGGCGGCGCCTCGCCCGAGACCTCACTACGGATCACCGCTGCTACTCTCGACCGCGTGCGTCGGCTGCTGTTGAGCGTCGCCCTTGCCCCGCTGATCCTCATGGTCTCGGCGTGCGGATCGGGCTCATCCACGGCCGCCACCAAGACGGCCGAGCGGCCACTGCCGGCCGGCCGGCTTCCGTCTCAGATCGCGCGAATGGTCTGCCAGGCCAAGGCCCAAAACGAGATCAACGGGGTGCTAGGGGTCACGGCCACAGTCAACGACCGGACCTGGGTCGAACACAAATATTCCTGCCGCTACGGCTACTCGAACGGGTCGTTCGAGCTCTCGGTGAAGGAGCTCTCGAGCTGGTCCCAGACCCTCGCTTACTTTCATGGGCTGGGAGTCCAGCTCGGTGATCCCAAGACGCTGGGCAACCTGGGCCAAGGCGCCTTCCGCACGTCGGGCGGTGACGTCGTGGTGCGCAAGGACTGGAAGGTGTTGCTGGTGGACGTCTCGGGCCTGCCGCCCCAGTTCGGCGTCCCCCCTACCAGCGCGACCGACGTAGCTTTCACGGTGGCCGACATCATCTTGGGCTGCTGGGACGGCGACTGAATGCGCGGCGACCACGCCGACGTCAGGGTTCGAGGTAGAGCGCCACGGAGTGGGTTTATTCCTGACGATTTCGGAACGCCTGTGGATATACGGGTCGTCCCAGATCAGACGGAGGGGGAGAACGCGTGCGCCAGCGCCACCGACTCGGTCTCATTGGTGGGCGGTGTCGTGAGGACCAGACCGAGGCACATCTCGTCGGTCGAACCGTCCCCCCAGGTCACGAAGTGCGGCGGCACTTTGCGCAGTATCGGTAGCTCTTCTTGGAGCTGCGGGTTATAGGTGCAGGTGATCCCGATCTTGTCGCCCGGGGTGATCGGAACGGGCTTTGGCAACACGTAGCCGTGCTGGTAGTGGAAGTCGTAGTCCGTCACATTGAGCAGGGTCTGTTGGGTAGGCATCCCGGGGTTCAGGACGAACTTCATTCCCACGCCGAGCAGGTGCATGTGCGGCGCGAGCTCAACGATGTTGCCCGAGCCGTACATCGGCCATGTGCACGTCGTGGTGTCACCTGAGGGTGGAGCCGAGGGGCTTCTGCCGCAGAGCGCCTCCAGCCCGTCGACCATTGCCTCTTGGCTCGCCCCAAACCGCTGACCGACACTCGCGAGTTCAGCCGCTCGGTTGCACATAGGCCCGGTGACGCCAGGGGCACACGGGATGTCGGGCGGGGCAGCCACCAGGTCGAGGCGCAAAGGTCGGAGCGGTGTGCTTGCCGGCACCGTGGTGAGAGTTAGCCTGGAGCGGACAGGCTTGTCCCCAACCAACATGTTGTAGTGCTCCTGCATGATGACGAGAGTGCCGGCAGGCATAGGCGCCCCAGTCCCGGCCGGTTCCTTCGAGAGGTTGTGACCCGGACCCCAGGCCGTGAGCCACGGGGTGCCTCCGTTCAACGACCTCCCGGCCGCACCCGCAGTAAGCCCGGACTCCCCGAAGCAGGTCCACCCCTTGCCGCCGTCGTTCTGGGCCTCGGCCGCAGCGGCCAAATCCGGAGGTACGGCGTAGGTGATCTCGTGATGCACCTCAGGGCTGTTGGGTTGGAAATCAATCGACGTGATGAACGCGTTGTGCGTGAGGTGAGGGTTGAGCAGGGTGCAGTGATAGTCATCGGTGCCCCCGCCAGGCGGTGCCTTCGGCTTGTACGGGTTCGGTGCATTCAGCACGATCGTGGTCAGCTTCGGTCCGGAATTGGTGTCCGTCGCGCCAGCCAACGAGTTCACGCCCGTGAGGACGATGGCGACCATCACCACGGCCGCGACAGCCCGCGACGTCACCCGGACCCCGAGACTCAACGATCGCCTCCCACCCATGTTTGGAGGTTACCGCCTCGATTGCCTCGTGTCCTCGTCGCGCGTCGGGCCGCGCACTCGGACACACAACGCGAGTTCATCAGTTTTGTGAGTATAATCCCAGGTCAGGGAGCCGTACGACCTGCGGTCGAGGGTTCGAAAGCAGTCCGACGTATCCGTTGTGGTTGAAGTCACAACGCAGCCTTCGTCGCTCCGCATGAACGTTTCGCCCGTGCCAGCTCGGTATCAGGCTGCGTCAGGATATGGAGGTGCGCGACCTGGCCAGAGAGTTGAACTTGTACGGGTTCGTCCGGATCGCCGGTCCTCTCCGAACAACTCACGACGCGGACGAGGTCTCGCGTTCTCTCATCGACGCGTGTCGGCTTCGCAATGATCTCCCACCGCTGTCAATCATTGGACACTTTGTGGTCCCTCCGCTGGGCGGCGGGGAGGCTCGGGATTTTCAAACGCTCCACTTCGATTTCGGCCTTCCGCTTGACCCGAAGATTGAGCAAGAAGTAGCCCGGTACACGGCACTGTATGTCCCGGGGGACGTTGCTGGTGTCCAGGCGGTCACCCGATTGGTGCCACTGGTCGCGCTCCTGAGTCAGCGCTCATGGCCGTCGCCAGCGGAGCTGCTCGCTCGGCTGACCTCGTATGGTCGCACGCACGGCTCCTGGGATGACGACCGGGGTTACGTCGAGGGAAGCCTCGCACGAATAGTCGATGCCGCCGCAGCCTGGCGCTCTCCAATTCTCCCGAGCGTGAAGATCGAACCGGGCTTTCTTTGCGGGCTGGAGTTTGACAGCCTCTTTGCCGAAACCGCGTTCTTTGAGGGCCACGGCCTTCGCATTCAAGACGTCGAAGTCTCTGTCAACTTGCAGCCAGGAGAGTTGCTGGTGTTCGACAACCTTGCGCTCGCGCACGGCCGAAGCGGAACGCGTAAACCCGGAGAGCTGCGCCAACGCATGTTCGGACACAGCCTTCATCCAGCGGCCCAAAGGAAACTGCGCGACGGCCTGCTTACAGCCTTCTACGCGGGACAGCCTGAGGAGGAGGCGACGTCCTTGCCGTCGATGCCATAAGCCGCAACGAAGTGTCCGCCAACTCCGTCAACGCCTGAGTGCAGCACCAAGTCGGCCGCGAACAGTAGTCCGGCAACGCACGAACCGCTTCGGGCCGGGATGGTCAAGGTGACCGCACGCTCGATCAATCTGCGTGGATCAGCCACCCGAACGTATGACCCATCCGATATGAGATCCACACAATGTGGATCGACATCCAAGAAGTGCAGTGCTCGCTCACACTGCGAGCTGAGGTTCAGCAGCAATCTCACGACTCGTCGCTGTCCGAGTGTCGAGACGTCACCGGTCAACGCCGTGGCCGCGTCTGAGTCGAGATGAAATGCTGGGTCGACCCTCTGCTGGATCTGCGACAGTCGAAGGAAGTTGAACCGATATTCAACGCCACAATGCACTATCGACGGCAACCGCGCGCCGAATCCACGGCCCGCCGGCAGATCGCTGTCGATTCCTCGAACGCCCTGAAGCGCCGGGAAGTAGCCACAGCACCTGTTCTGGTCGAACGCAGCACGAGCGCCAAGCTCCGTTTCGACCTCTTGAATGCTGTCCAGCAGTCCAGGAAGATCGAGCGCGACGGCGGCCGGGTGATACGTCGCAGAAAGTCGGCTGGGACGAGACGTTGCCGGTATCACATGACGGACGAGTCCCACGTGGCGCCGCGCCGATATCAGTCGCGGACCGGCAGCACGATGTCGAACTGGCAGTATTCACCGACCGTGGAATCGAGCAGGAGCTCTCCCCCGTGCAGACTCACGATGTCCCGGCACAGGGACAGCCCAAGACCCGTTCCCTCTCCTATCGACTTCGTCGTGTAGAACGGATCGAAGATGCGGTCACGCGCTTCGATGGGGATTCCGGGTCCGTTGTCCCGGACAGTGATTCTGACGGCCTCAGCGCTGTCACTGAAGCCGAAGGCGATCGTCGGCGTATAGCTCGGCCCGTCCGTCTCACGCTTGTCGCTCATGGCGGAGCATGCGTTGGAGACCAGATTGAGGACCAGCCGCGAGAGCTCTTGCGGGTAGACGTCGGCGGGAACCTCGTCGGCGTCGAAGTGGAAGACGGCGGAGAACCCGCTGTGCCCGGCGGCTCGAAAACCTTGATAACCGAGGTCGGCGGCGGCCTTGACGAGTTCGACCAGGTTGACGCGCTGCATGAATCCGGCCTCGCCCTGCGTCTGACCGATGAGGCTCTGCACCAGAGACTCGATTCTCTTGACGTGGTTCTGGACGAAAGCGAGGCTCGATCCAATCTCCTCCAGGCAGGACTCGAGCTCCTCGGTGTCTCCTTCGGCAAGACTCTCGGTCGCCTGGGCGACCGCGCCCTCCGCGATCTCCGCAAAGTTCTTTATGAAATTGAGCGGGTTCCGTACCTCGTGTGCCAGTCCGGCGGTAATCCGTCCCAGTGCGGCCAGCTTGTTCTGGGCCACGAGGCGGGTGAGGTACAAGCGCCAGTGCAGAACGAGGGACAGCGCCCTGGCCATCTGCTCGACGGAGTGATGATGGACCCACAACTCTGGGCCCCCGGTGTTCGACCACGCGACAACGACCGCCCAATCCCCGAGCAGCGGGTCGACGACAGGCAGCGCGACGCAACGCTCGACCCCGAACTGGTCGGCCGATTTCCTCACGTCGGGTGGGAGATCACCGGGCTCGGCATCGATGCGGCTCCCCGCGGCACTCGCCCGTGCCCACGGTGTTTCGGTCCCACCATGGGCTCGTCCAATGGCGACCGCAGCTTCGCTTCCCGTCCACACCGTGCCGGAATCAGTGCGGTAACTGATGGCGTAGTGCTGATCGGGATGCCTCCACAGCCCGAACTCGGGAATGACCGAGATGATCTCGGGAAGATCGACACCACTCGTGAGCATCTCCCCGATCCGCTGCTCAATGAGTTGGTCACCGGGGTATCGGCCGACAATGATCATCCAATCGGCGAACGGACCGGCCCCGACCAGCGTCCCGTTGCATTCGATCGGCACGTAGTCGCCATCGGAGCGACGGACCCTGAAGATGATGGGCGTGACCGGCACTCCCAGGTTGTCCGTCCCCGACAACCCGGCAACGGACTCGAGGGCCTTGGCGAAGTCGTCCGGGTGCACGAACTCGGCGATGCTCTGCCCTTCTGCCTCCGATCTGTCGATATCGAGCGCGACGGACATGGTCGGGTTGACGTAGACGATGATCCCTTCTGGGTCGATACCCACGATCATGTCCGGGTGTACTTCGAAGAAGGAAAGGTCGGCAGCGGTCGGACCGCTCATGGCGCCGTGTGTTTCTGATCAGGCTCCCAAGGCGATCCGCGTGCCACCGAAAAATCCTAGGCCTTGGGGATACCGGGAGCGCGATGGATGAAATCGCGCGCCCGGTGCGCTGTGCTCAACCGGGCATGAGGATGTCTCGGAGTGCATGGAGGTCCAGCGGCTTCGTGAGGAACCCGGTGGCGCCCGATGCAAGTGCTTCTTGTTCAGTCTTCCGACCGTATGCGGTGATCATGTAGACAGGAAGCTCGCACGGCAACGAACGAATCTGCCGGAGCAGCTCGAGGCCCGATATTCCGGGCATGCTGACGTCAGAAAAGATGAGCACAATCTCATCCTGATCCGAGCGGACGCGGTCCAGAGCGTCCTCGCCGTTGAAGGCAAAGTAGAAGTCGACGACTCCCTCGCGGATCTCCTTGCGGAATCGCGAACGGAACAGCGGTTCGATGTCGCGTTCATCGTCGACGATGAGCACCGTTCGCGGGCTCATGGAGCTCCGCCGCCGTCAGCTGCTCGAAAGAACAATTGACCCACCGGACAAGACAGCTGACCGACCGGACAATAGGAGTGCCGAATCGTCATCACGCTCCACCTGGTTCTCAAAACGTGGCGAAAGCGTACACTCTCGTCTCGACGTATCTGCCGGAGCTCTGCCGTCCGAACTCCGGCGCGCTCGTTGGTGAGACGGTAGAGGGTGAGTGCCATGGCAGACATGAAGGCTTTGCAGGTGATCCGCCACGGACAACCCGGAGAAGTCTTGGCGGTGCAGACCGTCGACCGCCCGGAGCCCGGGCCGGGCGAGGTACGGGTGAAGGTGAGCGCGGCCTCGCTCAATTTCAACGACATCGACCGCTGCCGGGGAAAACTGGTCTCGGTGCCCACGCCTCCGCCGTTCACGCTGGGCATGGACGTGTGCGGCGTGGTGGACCGCGTGGGTGAAGGCGCGGGACCGTGGTTGGGCAAGCGCGTCGTCGCCATCACCAAGAACGCGCTCGGTGGCATCGCGGGCTACGCGCTGGCAGACGCCATCTCGGTCTTTGATGCCCCCGCTGCCCTCGACGACGCCGAGGCCACCGCGTTCTTGCTGACATTCCAGGCCTCCCACCTGGCTCTGTTCCGACGCGGGCGTTTGCAGGCGGGCGAGACGCTGGTCATCCACTCCGCCGCCAGCGGGCTCGGCACGGCCGGTGTCCAGCTCGGCAAGGCCGCCGGTGCCCGGGTCATCGCGGTGGCCGGTGGCCCGGAGAAGGGTGCGTTGTGCGCCTCGCTCGGCGCCGACCTCGTCATCGACCACACCGCTGAGGACTTCGGCGAAGCGGTCTTGGTCGCCACCGGTGATCTGGGGGCGGACGTGGTCTACGACCTGGCTGGAGGCGAATTCGTCGAGCGTTCCTGGCGTTGCACGGCACGGGGTGGTCGCTATCTGGCCGTCGGATTCGCGGACGATGACGACAACGGCATGACCGGGAGGCCGCTGCGGATGGCCTGCATCGGCAACATCGACATCGTGGGCGTGATGCTGGCGTGGGTGGACTCGGTCGATCCCGGAATGCGACGCTTCGGCTTCAACGCCTTCGGAAGGGATGTGGCCGACGAGGTCCATGCTGATCTGCTGCGCTTGGTCACGGGCGGAGAGATCCGGCCGTTCGTCGGCCGGCGGGTCGCTATGGAGGACGCGGGCCGCGCGCTCGATGACCACGAAGCGCGGCGATCTCTGGGGCGAACGGTCGTGGAGATCCCCGGTGACGCTCATGGCTGACAGAGAGGATCGACGCAGGCTCTGCGGCGCCGCCCAGAGGACCGCATGAGCCCGCTCGAGTACACCTGGCGCGACTCCGAGCTGCGGAGCCGACCCCTCCTGACCCTCAACTGGGCGGGAGCGCGTCTGGCTCACCTGGGGCGCGACCTGCCCTCACTCACCCCGTCGTCGGTGATGGCGGCGGCGGCCAAGATGGCCGGGTCGGACGACTTCGGCAGCGACTCCTACCGTGAGCCGCTCGAGGTGTACCTCTCGGCCTGCGTGGCCGAGGCCGAGCTCACCACGTTCGGGCGCATCTTGATCTCCAAGATGCTCACCGCTGCTCTCGCCAATCGCATCGCGCTCCACCGCTGGTCACAAGAACACACCGAGGTTCGAAGCGAGACCATCGAGAGCCCGTGGATCATCGTGGGCTTGCCCCGGACGGGAACGAGTGTGCTCTCCCTGCTGCTCGGGCTCGATCCGGTGGCCCGGCCGCTCCTCCAGTGGGAGGCGGCGCACCCCATCCCGCCTCCGACCCTGGAGGATGCCGGCGAAGATCCCCGCATCGCCCGGACCGCCAAGGACCTCGACGGCCTGATGAAGCTCAACCCGCCGCTCAGGGCCATGCACCCCTTCGGCGCCACCCTGGCTGAGGAGTGTGTCTCGCTCTTCATGTACGACGTGCGCACGCTCGCGCTCGAAACGCAGGCCCATGTCCCGTCCTACGCCCGTTGGTTGGAGCAGACCGACATGACACCGGCCTATGCCCAGCACCGCCTCGCCCTCCAGACCCTCCAATCGCGCCAGCCGACGGAACGTTGGATCCTCAAGACACCCAACCACCTGTGGCACCTCGACGCCATGCTCGCCGCCTATCCCGACGCCCGGGTGATCTGGACCCACCGGGACCCGGGGCCGGTCGTCACCTCGCTGGCCAGCCTGGCCAACGCCGGCCAACGCCTCTTGACCAGTCGGAGCGACCCGCGCCCCACCGCGGAGGAGTGGAAGCGCAAGTGTGCGTTCGCCCTGCATTCGGCGATGGCCTTCGACGAGAAGGCCGACGATGGCTGGTGCCAGCACCTGCACTACGACAATCTGATGGCCGACCCCGTGCAGGCTGTCCGCGGGCTCTACCGCAGCTTCGGAGCGGAGGTCGGTCCCCTCCATGCCCGGCGTATGAGTGCCTTCCTGCATCATCGGCCCCAGGATGCCTATGGCCGCCATCGCTACGACCCGGCCGACTTCGGGTGGACGTACGCCGGCCTGGCCAGGGAGTTCCGGGACTACACGGAGCGATATTCCATCGAAACGGCCGATCACACGTAGGGGGCCGCCCCTCCCCCGGGCGGGCCCATCGGCGCGGGGGATTTCCCTTCGCCGGGTTGCTAATGTGCCCCAAAACAGGAACCGGTTCTAGGTTTCCTAGGTGTGTCTGGGGCTGAACCCACGATGGGTCCGGCTCCGCAGACAGGGGGTTGGGCCATGAAGAGGATCACCGGGACGCGGGTGCTGGGCGCGGCACTCCTCCTGACCACACTGACGGCGACGGGGGTCCTCGTGGCACCCACCGGGAGCGGCGCGGCGTCATCGAGCAGCGCCTCGACGTTCGGGACGCTCCCGACACCGTGCGGCAAGGGCCACGCCAGCGGGGCCACCGACCAGGGGGTCACCAATTCCAGCATCAACATCGCGTACGGCGACGATCGGGGTTTCTCCGGCGTCCCGGGCCTCGACCAGGAGATGGGGGATGCCGTCAAGGCGATGATCGCCTGGTGCAACGCCCAGGGGGGAATCAACGGGCGCAAGATCGTCGGCGACTATTACGACGCCGCCGTCACCAACGTCGGCACCGTGATGTCCCAGGCCTGCAAGACCGACTTCATGCTGGTCGGCGAGGGCTTCGCACTTGACGGCTCCGCGGAGCAAACCCGCCTCGGCTGCAACCTGGCCGCCGTCCCGGGGTTCACCGTCTCCCCGGTCGTGGCCAACGCCTACGAGATGTACCAAGCATCACCGAACCCGGCGAACGCCAGTCCGGTGTCATCGGCCTACCAGGCCGAGAAACTCTTCGGCAAGGCCAAGACCCAACACGCCGGCGAGTACAACTCCACCCTCTCCACCCAAGAATCGTCCATGGCCAAGGCCGTCCAGGCCTACACCGAGGCCGGCTGGAAGTTCATCAACTGCCCGTTCGAGGTCAATTACAACGGCGAGGCCAACTACACGCCGTTCGTGCAGAAGTTGCAGAGCTGTGGCGTCCAAATCGTCTACAACGACTCCACTCCGGGTCCGACCCTCTACGGGGCGCTGGAGGCCGAGAGCACGCTCGGCTACGACCCGATCTGGGTCGAGGATTCCGGCGCCTACACGGCGAGCTTCGCGCAGTGGAACACCGACGGGCTGGGCAACAACGTCTACGTCCGTTTGTCCTACGAGCCGCTCGAGGCGGCGAAGGTCGTGCCGGCCGTGGCCCAGTACCTCTCCATCGTCAAGAAGTACGGCGGCCTCACCTCACAACTGGGGGAGCAGGCGACCTCCTCGTTCCTCCTCTGGGCCACCGAGGCCAAGGCGTGCGGCTCGACCCTGACTCGCCAGTGCATGATCAACCACCTCGCCAAGGTGACGAGCTGGACCGGCGGCGGACTCAACGCTTCGGGTAACCCGTCCAAGAACATCCCACCGAACTGCGGGCTCTTGATGAAGCTCGACGGCACCAAGTGGGTGCAGGCCTATCCGAAGAAGCTCGGGACGTTCGACTGCTCGTCGAAGTACGTCGTTCCGAACTCGGGGTCCATCGTCGGCACCCCGCTGAACGCCCAGGGCTACGCGACCCAGTACGCGACCTCGTCGGTCATCAAGCCGCAGGGGTGAGCGCCCCGCACGTCGGTTCGTCCGCTCCGTGACCTGAGCGACGGGAGCGGCCATGCACCTGTTCCTCACCTACACCATCCTCGGCCTGGTCACCGGCGCGGTCTACGGGATTGCGGCCTCTGGTCTGGTCCTCACCTACACGACCTCGGGCATCTTCAACTTCGCCCAGGGCGCCATGGCGATGATGGCGGCGTTCACTTATTGGCAGTTCCGTTTCGGTTGGAACTGGCCGGCACCACTCGCACTCTTCGCCGTGATCGTGGTGCTTGCTCCTCTGCTGGGCGTGGTCCTCTACGGCGGCATCATGCGAGGTCTCCGGCAGACGGCTGACGTGACCAAAATCGTGGTCACCATCGGCATCATGCTCGGGCTGATCGCCCTGGCGCAGTGGATCTGGAATCCCGGCGTGCCGCGGACCGACGACCTGTTCTTCGGCAACGCCGCAAAGTTCCAGGTCCTCGGTGTGTACGTGACCGATCACGAGGCGATCGCCTTGGCGTGTGGCGTCCTCATCGCCGTGGGCATCCGTTTGTTGTTCACGAGTACCCGCACCGGTGTGGCAATGCGCGCCGTGGTCGACAACCCGGGGCTCCTCCAGCTCAACGGCGGGCGCCCCGAGCGACTGGCGGCGTTCTCATGGGCGCTCGGAGGCGCCCTGGCTGCGCTGGCCGGCATCCTCATCACCCCGATCAGCGGAGGCACCCTCGACGTCCACGTGCTGACCCTGCTCGTTCTGGACTCGATCGCCGCCGCCATGTTCGGTCGACTACGGAGCATCTGGCTGACTTTCGCCGGAGCTCTCGTTCTCGGGCTGGCCGGGACGTACGTGTTGGGCTACTTCCCTGACACGTGGTCGTGGGCGTCGAACTTCCGCATCGCACTGCCCATGATCGTGCTCTTCGTCGTCCTGTTGGTGCTGCCGCAGGACCAGCTGCGCGGTGCCACGCTGCTGCGCACGAGGGAGAGGTTCACCGTCCCCACCATGCGCTCGGCCATCACCTGGGGCGCGATCCTGCTCCTCGTGGTCCTCGCCCTCGAACAGATCATGGGCACCAACGACATGGGGTCCCTGACCATCGGCATCACCTACGCCATCATCGCCCTGTCGCTCACCCTGCTGACCGGCTACGCCGGTGAAATCAACCTGGCCCCCGTGTCGTTCGGGGCGATCGCCACCATCATCGTGTTCCACCTGGGTCTCTCCGGCACCGGGCTGACCCAACGGATCACACCCTGGGGCCTTCTCCTCGGTGTCGGCGTGACGGCGATCGTCGGCGGTTTGATCGCCTTGCCGGCCCTCCGTCTGCGTGGCCTCTATCTGGCGCTGGCCACGCTCGCCTTCGGCGTCTTCGTCTCCGACATGATCATCGCCGACATCGCGCCACACGTGCTGCCGATCTTCCACCTGAATTACTCGATCTTCCCCAACGGCACCCTCCAGATCCCGCCGCTCAAGCTCGGCCCGATCGACCTCAGCTCGGCGAGGACGTTCCTCACGACCTCGACGTGCATCTTCATCGTCGTCGGCATCGGTCTGGTGGCCTTGCGACGCAGCAATTACGGGCGCCGATTGACCGCGATGAAGGACAGTCCGGCCGCGGCGGCGACGCTGGGGCAGAACCTGATCAAGCTGAAGCTCTCCGTCTTCATGATTTCGGCGGCCATCGCCGGCCTCGGTGGCGTCTTGCTGTCTGCCGCCTCGGCCAGCGTCAACGCCACCACGTACATCATCTTCATCAGCCTGGCCCTCGTGATGCTGACCGTCGTCGGGGGGATCGGCAGCGTCGCCGGCGCCCTCATGGGGGGGATCCTGGCCGGGACCGCGTTCCAGGCCCTCACGTCCACCTTCTCGAACCTCAGCCTGGACCGCGGTGGCGGAGGCTTCTGGAGCGTCCTGGCCAACCTCTCGCTGGTGGCACCGGCGCTGATCGGCATCAGCTTGGGCCGCAACCCGAGCGGGGCCGTCCCCGACATCGTGGCGAGGTACCGACCCCTGGGACAGATCAAGGGCGTGCTGGCGCTCGGCCTCGTGGCCGAGGTCGTCGCCTACCTCCTCGTGCTCACCAAGGTGATGGGGAACTGGTGGCTCGTACTGGCGACGGGCGTCATCGCCCTCGCCCTGCCCGCGATCGGCAGGGCAGCGCGGCCGGAAGCCTTCCGGGCCTCCCCGCTGGTGGCCGTGCCGGCCCGCGCCACACCGGCGGCGGAACCCGCCGCGGTCGACGACGTGCCGGTGGTCGAAGGTGTGGCCGATGCCCGTCCTTGAGGTCTCAGAGGTGTGCGTTGCCTTCGGTGGGGCTCAGGTCTTGAGCGAGGTGTCCCTCACGGTGGCCGAGGGACGCGTGACCGGCCTCATCGGGCCCAACGGGGCCGGGAAGACCACCTTGTTCAACGTCGTCAGCGGGTTACTGGCGCCCAAGTCCGGACGGGTCATGATCGACGGCCACGACGTGACGAAGGCGGGCCCGGCCCGGCGGGCCCGCCGGGGATTGGCCCGCACCTACCAGCGCCTCGAGCTCTTCACCTCGCTGACGGTACGGGACAACATCCAGGTGGCCGGCGAAATCCGCAACACCTGGGGGAGGCGCGGCCGCATCGACGTCGGCGCCGAGACCGACCGGATCATCGAACTGGTCGGATTGGGCGACGTGGCTGACCGCGAAGTGAGCGAGCTGCCGACTGGGCGGGCCCGTGTGGTCGAGGTGGCGCGTGCGCTCATGACCCAACCGAAGGTCCTCCTGCTCGACGAGCCCGCCTCGGGACAGACGGAGCAGGAGACGGAGGCCTTCGGGCGACTCCTCCGTCAGCTCGTCGACGAGCGGAACATCGCCATCTGCCTCGTCGAGCACGACGTCGGTCTGGTGATGGGCACCTGTGAGCACATCCACGTCCTCGACTACGGCGAGATCATTGCAAGCGGGCCACCCGAGCAGGTCAAGGACGACCCGGTCGTGGTGAACGCCTACCTCGGTGCCCCGTGAACGATGCCGCGCCCCCGGGCGATCCTGGGTCCACGCCGATCCTCGAGCTGCGCGACATCCGCGCCGGCTACGGGCCGATCGAGGTCGTCCACGGGGTCAGCCTCGCGGTGGCGGCCGGGTCGGTCATGGCGCTGCTCGGGCCCAACGGAGGCGGCAAGACCACGCTGCTCAGCGTCTGTGCCGGCACACTGACCCCGAGCGCCGGTGCGGTGTGCTTCGAGGGCAGTGCGATCACCCGGATCTCGGCGGATGGTCGCGCCCGCCGGGGCATCTGCACCGTGCCCGAGGGGCGGGGGATCTTCCCCAACCTCAGCGTGAGGGAGAACCTCCTCATGGCCACGCAGGTCGGGGTCCCGATGGACCGGATCGAGGATGTCACGTTCGCCCAATTCCCCCAACTCAGCGGCAGACGTCGACAGATAGCCGGCACGCTGTCCGGGGGCGAGCAGCAGATGCTCGCGCTTGCCCGCGCCTTCGCCACCGACCCGAAGATCCTGCTGCTCGACGAGCTCTCCATGGGGCTGGCTCCGATCGTCGTGGGCCAGCTCTACGACAAGGTTCGCCAACTGGCCTCGGGCGGGCTGTCGATCCTGCTGGTCGAGCAGTTCGCCCGTACCGCGCTCCCGATCGCCGACGCGGCGGCCGTGGTGCTGCAGGGCGTCATCGCCCATCAGGGCTCCCCCGAGGAAATGGAGGAGGCGCTGTCGGCCAGCTATCTCGGAGGATGACGGGGATCGCGACCGGCCGGTGGCGGTGGTGCCACAATGAGACGCGTGACGGGGGGGTACCAAGAGGCCGGAACGAGCGGCCTGCTGGAAGCCGAGCGCCCTCCCTTCGCAACCGCGCCACGCCAAAAGCGGCCACGACGGTCGCGCCGGACGCGGTGGATCGTGTGCATCGTGGCCACTGCGCTGTTCGCCGCCACGCTGGGCCGCCTCCTGGACGACCAGGTGCGCACACGCCAGCAGTTCGACCGGGCCCACACGGCGCTCGGCGAGACGCGCCACCAGACGGGTACGGTCTCGACCCAGCTGGCTGAGCTGAGCCGCGCCCTCGCTGTGCTCGAAACACAGGTGGGCAGCGACACAACCGCACTCAACCAGGATGCGTCGCAACTCCAGGGGGCAAGGACCGCATTGGCCACCTCCCAGGCGCACGTCTCGCAACAGGCCTCGCTCATCAGCTCCCTCCAGACCTGTCTCGGCGGCGTCGAACAGGCGCTGAACGCGCTCTCCGTGGGCAACCAACCCAGTGCCATTGCCGCCTTGAACTCAGTCTCGTCGAGCTGCTCAGCCGCGTCAGCTTCGAGTGGCTGAACCCCGCCGGGCCCGACGCGCTTGGTGGCTCGTCGGAGCCGTCGTGATCCTCTGCGCCGGCGTGCTCGCGGCTGCGGTGTGGACCGACGTGCAGGCCCGAACACGGACACGGAACGAGGTGGCGGCCCTCGTCGCGGCCGACGCTCACCTGGCCGCACTGCGCCAGGGCGTGGCCCTGACCCACTACGCGACGGCGGTCACCACCAACAAACGCGACGGCCTGCAGACTTCGATCGCGACGACGCTCAGCCAACTGGCGGCGACCAACACCGCACTGAACAGCGCGGCCGTGCACGCCTTTTTGGAGGGCGCCAGCATCGCCACCCTCCAGACCTGCCTCGGGGGCGTCCAGAACGCCTTGGGCCAGATCTCTGCCAAGAACAACGGCCAGGCGGCCACGGACATCTCGGCGGTCTCGGGGGCGTGCACCCAGCTGCTGGGCGGAACGACCTCGGGGCTCGTCTACCCGTTCGACTTCGCCGACCCGGACGCGATCCTGGTGGGGCAGACCTACTACGCCTACGCCACCAACTCGGTGGCGGGAAACATCCAAATCATCCAATCGACCGACCTGACCCACTGGACGCCGGTCGGCAACGCCCTCCCGAGCCTGCCCGGCTGGGCCGCGTCCAACTACACCTGGGCACCGTCGGTCGCCATGATCGGCGGGAACTTCGTGCTCTACTACGCGGTCGACGTGGCCGGCAGCGGGGACGAATGCATCTCGGTGGCGACCTCCAGCCAGCCCCAGGGGCCGTTCGTCGACTCGTCGACGGCCCCGCTCGAGTGCCAGGAGTCGTTGGGGGGCTCCATCGACCCGTCCGCATTCATCGACACCAACGGGAATGCGTACCTGGTGTGGAAGTCGGGTGGTCCGGGCTCGTCCAAGATCTGGGGGGAGCAACTGACTCCGACCGGCACCGCGTTCACCACGGGCGCCAGCCCCGCCACCATGCTCACACCCGACCAGACGTGGGAAGCAGGGACCATCGAGGCTCCCGACATGGTCGTCTCCGGCGGGCGCTACCTCCTCTTCTATTCGGGCAACGACTGGGACAGCGCGAACTACGGCGTCGGCGTCGCCACCTGCACGACACCACTCGGGCCGTGCGGTGACGTGACGCAGAGCCCGATCCTCGCGAGTGCACCCGGCGTGGCCGGACCGGGGGGTGAGTCGGTGTTCTCGGACACGGCGGGCGCGTACTGGATCGCCTTCCACGCCTGGGTGCCGGGTGCCGTGGGCTTTCCCGACAGCCGCGACCTCTACCTTCGCCGGCTCAACCTCTCGGGTCCCGTGCCGGTCGTGGCGGCGTCCGGATAGTTCGGCCTCCGTGCGGCGCCAGCTGCCGGCTCACGGGCAGTTCCAGGTGCCCTTGACGTGGACGAGACCGTGACCCGAGGAACCGACTTGGGGTTTGAGCACCATGTTGACGCTCCCGCTGCTCCCCTTGGTCGTGAAGCTGCCGGATTTCCCGGTCCACGACACCGAGATGCCGGCGTTGGACTGGAGGCTGAACGACGAAGGGGCGGCCACACCAACGCCCTTCCAGGTCCCGTCATGGGGTGCGGTGAAGAAGAGCGACCATTCGTCCCCGCTGTGGCCCTTCAGCGAGTGGTAGAAGTCGATCTCCCCGGACTTGGCCGTGACACCGGGGCAGTCCGCGACCGGCGTCGTGAGCTGCCCGTTCAGCGCACCGCTGATCGTGACCGTCGCGCCGCTCGGCGAGGCCGCGGCAGCGGGCGCCGCAGCGACGACCAACCCTGCGAGCCCTCCCCCCACGGCGGCAAGCCAGCAGGGCGACGTACGACGGCCGGCAGCCGTTGAGGTGAGCCCCTTCACCAATTTTGAAGTGTACGCCGTCGACGTCCCGGCGTCACTGCCGGGCCTGCCCCTCAGCGGGCGGCTGCGAGTGCCTCCGCCCGCCGGCTGAGCCCCGGCGCATCGAGGGCGGCACACTGGCGCGCGAAGTCGTCGGTCGGCCCCTGCCATCGCAGCTCCTCGACCCGGCCCAGAAGGGACCGGTCGACCCGGAGGGTGGCCAGGTGTTTGAACAACACGGCGTCGTCGCGGTGGTCCCGCAGCGTCGCGGCCAGCTTGGCGGCGCCGCGCACGCTGAGCTGCCAGTCGGCTGGGTCCGGGGGGATGTCCTCGAGGTGGATCCACCGGGCGAGCACGGCGCCGGCCGACTTGGCCCCCCAGCCCGCCAGCCCGGGAAACCCGTCCGCGCTGTCACCGACGAGCGCAAGGTAGTCAGGGATGGACAGCGGACCGACCCCGAACTTGGCGACGACTCCCTCCTCGTCGATCAGGTTGTCCTTGCGCCGGTCCAGCTGCACGATGCGTGTGCCGCGTACGCATTGTCCGAGATCCTTGTCCGGCGTGCAGATGACGACCTGCTCGACAAGGGGATCGTCGCCCGCCACCGCCGCCGCGCTCGCCAGGGCGTCGTCGGCTTCGACGTCGACCATCGGCCACACGATCACCCCGAGCGCGGCCAGGGCGTCCTCGAGGGGCCAGGCTTGGGACCACAGGTCCGGGTCGATGCCGGCACCGGTCTTGTAGCCGGGCCACAGGTCGTTGCGAAACGACTCGATCACGTGGTCCGTGGCCACGCCGACGTGGGTGGCGCCCTCACCCAGAAGCTGCAGGACGGAGCCGACCACCCCTCTGACGGCGGCCACCTCCTGGCCGTCGGCGTTGCGGTGGGGCGGTGCGCCGAAGAAGTGGCGAAACAGTTCGTAGGTCCCGTCGACGAGGTGCACCTTCATGACGGGCGCGAGTCTGTCATCGATGTCGAGGCCGGCCGCTCGGATCCACTCCTCGTTCAGGCGGTGGAACCGTAGGTCAGGATCACGATCCCCTCCCCGACCGTCTTGACCTGCTTCAGGGCGAACGTCGGCGGATCCGACACGTCGCCGAAGAGCCGCTTGCCACTCCCCAAGACGATCGGGAAGACCATGATCCGGAGCTCGTCCGCGAGGCGGTGCTCGACCAGCGTCCGGACCAACGTCGCACTGCCGGCCACCAGGAGATCGCCCTTCAGACGTTGCTTGAGCGCACGTAGCTCGCTCACGACGTCGCCCCTGATCACCGTGGAGTTGTCCCAGGAGGCATCTTCGTCCCGCAGCGTGGTGGAGACCACGTACTTGGGCATGGCGTTCATCTTGTCGGCGAAACCCACCGCGTCCTGCATGCTCGGCCACGCCCACGCGAAGGCCTCGTAGGTCACCCGCCCAAGGAGCTGCGCCTCGGCGTCCAGTATCTCGTCGAGCTTGAACCGGTCTCCCTCCGCGCCCCTGGCGAAACGGAACGTCCAGCCCGCGTGCACGAAGCCTTCTGCGCCTCCCGGGTCCTCCATCACCCCGTCCAGTGAGACGAATTCGGTGACGACGATCCTGCCCATGACAATCCCTCCCTCATCAACCGCCGAGCGCTGCGATGGCCTCCACCTCGACCAGCTGGTCGGGGTAGCCGAGGACGCTGACTCCCAGCAAGGTGGACGGAGGTTCGTGCGGACCGAAATGGCGGTGCACGACGCCCCAGGCTGCGCTCAGGTCCGAACGGTCGCCACTGGCCACGTACACGGTGGTCTTGACCACATCGTCGAGCTGAGCGCCCGCCGCGTGCAGCGCCCGGCGCAGATTGTCCATGGCCTGGTCGGCTTGGGCCACGACGTCGCCGGCCGCCACCGTCGACCCCGACCCGTCGAGGGGACACGCACCGGCAGTGAACACGCACAGTGAGCGACCTCGGGTCGTCGCGGCATAGGCATAGGGAACGGCGGCTGCGAGATCCGCTGGCGCAAGCAGCTCCACGGGTGGCGGCTCCGTCATGGGTGCAGAGCCTGTCACACCCAACCGGTAAACCAGGTCGTCACAACCCCTCGGGATCCACGTCCGATACCCGCCGGACTCCCGGTGCACGACCCGTACGGTGGGAATAGCGCCCCGCCCTCCGACGTTGGTCTGGGCAGTTGGGGGGCTGACGCATCCGAACGCTCACGCACAAGGAGACCCATGCCCGGGAACCCCCACAGCAGCGTCGCCGTCGAGATCGCACCGGGCCGCACCGTACCGCCGTGGCTCATTCTCGGCATCGTCTGCATCGGCCAGTTCATGGTCGTGCTCGATGCCTCCATCGTCAACGTCGCCCTGCCGTCCATTCAGCGCGACCTGCACTTCAGCACGTCGGGCCTCCAGTGGATCGTCAACGCCTACACCCTGACCTTCGCCGGCTTTCTTCTCCTCGGCGGCCGGGCCGCCGACCTGTTCGGTCGACGGCGGATCTTCATCGTCGGCTTGACGGTGTTCACGTTGTCGAGCCTCCTCGGTGGCATGGCCCAGAGCGAGGCATGGCTGGTGGGCGCCCGAGCCCTGCAGGGGTTGGGCGCCGCCATCCTCGCCCCCGCGACGCTGACCATCCTCACCGCGACCTTCGCCGAGGGGCCGGCGCGCGCCTGGGCGCTGGGAACCTGGAGCGCGGTCTCCTCCGCCGGCGCCTCGGCGGGTGCGCTCCTGGGTGGCATCCTGACCGACCTTCTCAGCTGGCGCTGGATCCTCTTCGTGAACGTGCCGGTCGGCGTGGTGGCCCTGCTGGCGGCGCGGCGCCACCTTCCAGAGTCGAAAGCGGACATGGTGCACCGACACCTCGACCTGGGCGGCGCGATCACGGTGACGGGTGGACTCGTCGCACTGGTCTTCGCCCTCGTGCGTACGGAGACCTACCCGTGGGGATCGGCGCAGGTCCTGATGCCCCTGGCCCTGGGCGTTGCCCTCATCGCGGTCTTCCTGGTTCTGCAGGCCCGCGTCTCGAAGGCTCCGCTCGTCCCGCTCCGTATCTTCCGGTCCCGATCGGTTGCCGGCGGCAACACGGTGATGTTCTTGATGTTCGGCGCACTGTTCGGCTCCTGGTACTTCGAGACGCTCTACATGCAACACGTCCTGGGCTACAGCCCGCTGCAAGCCGGTCTCGCCTTCCTGCCCCAGACGCTGTTGATCGCGGCGGGTGCGCAAGTGACGTCACGCCTGGTACCCCGGTTCGGCCCGCGTCCGCTCATCCTGCTCGGCACCCTGGTGGCCGGAGGCGGTCTGGCCTGGCTGGCCCAGATCTCGACGAGCAGCACGTTCCTGGCCGACCTCTTCGGACCGTTCGTGCTGATCGGGTTGGGCATGGGCCTCGCCGTGACGCCCATCGCCGTGGCGGGTACGGCGGGGGTGCGCAAGGAGGAAGCCGGACTCGCCTCTGGACTGCTCAACACCTCGCGCACCGTCGGCGCATCCATCGGCCTCGCCGCGCTCGCCACGGTCGCGGCCAACCGCACGTCAGGCGTGCTGGCCGGGGTCGCGGCGACGCCGGGCCACACGGCCGCCGCCCTCACCGACGGCTACGCGTTGGCCTTCTCGGTGGCGGCCGGGCTGCTCGTGGTCACCGCCGCCATCGCCCTGGCGACGCTGCCGTCAGCGCGCGACGTCCTCGTGTCGACGACCGTGAGCCGACCGGTACCGGTCCCGCACCTCGAGCTCGACGAGGCGATCGAAGGCTCATGAGCCCGGTCAGGTGGCGGCGCCTCCGGGCGCTGCCTTGGCGTTGATCGCGTCGATGATGGCTTCGACGGCGTCGTGGAGCCCGCCGTCGGTGTGGATGTCGAGCAGTGAGATGGCGTGCTCGATCTTCCTGCGGGCGTCCTCGACGTCCTCGAACGTCTTGGTGGCCCGCGCGTCTGCCGCTTTCGACTGGATGTTCTGCCCCACGATGATAATGGGCAACAGCACCAGCTGGATGAACTCGGAGGACAGCCACAACACGATCACTGTCGCGCTGTGCTGCTTGATGGTCGAGGGCAGTGAGACGAAGGCGACGACGGCGAAGACGTACGCGCACCACATGGTGCCCACCAACACCGTGATCCTGAGGCCGACGGCCGCGTTGATCCGCTGCGCGACGGTGTCCATCTTCACGTAGCGGTGGGTGTGGGCGTAGACCGGGGTCCCGTCCTTGGTGTAGCCGTGCAGCGGTGTCGGCGGGCCTGCCGCATCGGTGGTCGTTGTCATCCCAGTCCTCCTCGTATAGGGGTCCTGGGTGGAATTCTCACATGCGGGCGCTCCGGCAAAGCGGAACGACCGTCTCGGCCGCGTGCGCTCTGCCGCGCGGCAAGAGCGCCGTCGGCATGTTCTCCGACTCGCATGCGGTTCGTCAGTCCGGAGGTTCTTCGATCTGCTCCATGAACTCGAGGCGGATGCCGCCGGGAGCCTCCACGAAGGCAATGCGACGAGTGCCGAAGGTGCCGCTGACGATCCGTGGCCCCCACAGCACCGCGTGACGCGCCAGCTCGGCGTCGAGGTCGTCCACGAACAGGGCTGGATGCAGGAAGCCCTCGGCCGGCAGGGTGCAGGCGTCCTCGTAAATGGCCTGGGTGAAGAGGGTCAGGGCCAGCGCCCCGAGCTGCACGTCGGCCCGGCGTCCGTTCTCCCACCGGACCGGCTCGGTCACGGTGGCGCCCGCTGCTTCGTACCAGGCGCACGCCCCTTCGAGATCGGTGACCTTGACGGCCAGGTTGGCCAGGCCGGTGACCGCCATCAGTGCAGCGGCGTGCCGTAGAGCGAGCCGAGGTCCTCGGCGATGAGCTCGAGCCGCACGCCGTCGGGGTCGGGGAAGTACAGGGAGATCTCGCTCTCGATCTGCGTGGGGACGCCTGCTTCCTCGAGGCGGGAGCGGGCGGCCTCCCAGTGCGCCCGGTCGACGGAGATGGCGAGATGGTGGAACCCGCCGAGTACCTCGGCGTAGGGCCCGAGGCCGAGATCAGGGAAATCGAAGAACGCCAGCGTGTTGTCGTGACCCAGGTCGAAGAACAGGTGGGTCGACCCCTGGTAGTCCCGGTTCTCGAACAGCTCGACCAGCGGGAACCCGAGCAGTTCCTGGTAGAAGCGGATGGTCTGCTCCACGTCGGAGCACAGCAGCGCCAGGTGGTGCACACCCCGGGCCGTCGAGGCCGGCCGGCGCGCCGGCTCCTGCAGGTACGTCGCGCGCAGCCGTTCCCGGTCGGCGGCGGCCGCCTCGAGATCGATCGTCACAGGCCGAGGAGCCACGCCGCGTTGGCTCCCAGGATGTTCGCCCGGGCCTGGTCGGCCAACCCGGCGACGGCTCGCTCGGCCGCAGCCCTCGGGTCGGCGACGCCCTCGGCGTGCGGCCAGTCGCTGCCGATCATGAACGTGTCGTCGCCCACCTTGGGAACGAGGCGATTGGGCATCTCGTAGGGCAGCGCGGCGACACGCACCTGGCGCAAGAAGTACTCCGAGGGGCGTTCGGAGAGCGCCCGGAAGGGCTCGCCATGTCGCTGGGTGTAGAAGTCCGACGCCCCGTCGATGTGCAGGAGGAAGCTCGGCACCCAACTCGCCGTCAGCTCGACGACGCCGATGCGCAGGTCGGGAAATCGCTCGAGCACGCCATTGAGGATGAGGTTGGCGAGAGCGACCGCCGGCGCCAGGTACAAGAAGATGGAATCGAAGAGTTGCTCGCCTTCCTCCTGCTCGCCGACGCGCCAGGCCGGGTGCAGCGGACTCTCGAACTCGGAGACGTGGAACACCGGGGCAACGCCCTCGTCGCTGAAGGCGGCCCACACGGGATCGAAGTCCGAGTGCGAGAGCGGCTTCTCGTCCACGGGCGCCGGAGCGATCATGGCCAGCCGGACGCCCTGGGACCGCACCCGCCGTATCTCCTCCACGGCCCAGGCCGGATCGTGGAGGAGGACATGGGCGACACCGAACAGACGGCCGTCGCCGTCGCTGCAGACATCGGCCACGAACCGGTTGTAGGCACGGGCGTTGGCTCGCTGCGCGGCACGGTCCGAGGCGAGCCGCTGCTCCCAGAGCAGGCCATAGTTCGGGAACATGACCGCGGCGTCGAGCCCGAACTCGTCGAGCGAGGTGAGGCGCGCACCAGCGAGACGGTATGCGTCCGGCACCAGCTCCTCGAAGGACGCCGGTGCCCGCTCGCCTCGGAGCCGCCGGAGCCTGTCGTCTCCGATCAGGGACGAGCGTTCCGGGATCGGCACCTCCACCGGGGTGAGCCGGCTGCCCCGCCAGGTCAACCAGGGCCAGCCCGCTTCATCATCGGCGATGGCCAGCGCGTCGGGCCGGGCCGCCGGGTCGATGTGGTCGGACCAGGTCGTCCTCGACTCGAAGAGATGCTGGTCGACGTCGATGGTCCGCAGCGTCATTGGCTGGCCCTCCCGCCGCAGAGTACCAGCGGCCCTTCCCCGTAGTCTCGCCGGGATGGACGGGGGCACAGCGCAGGACGGGTTGTGGGCTCCGCACCGGCGTGCCCTGACCTTGGGACTGGTGCTCTCGGTGACCTTCGTCGCATCGGAGGCTCTGGCCGTGATCACCGTGATGCCGCTCGTGGCCCGTGATCTCAACGGGCTGGCCCTCTACGGCTGGGTCTTCTCGACCTTTCAGCTGGCCAGCCTGGTCGGGATCGTCGTGGCGGGACGAGACGCGGACCGGCACGGGCCGGCCCGTCCCTATGTGGCGGGCCTGGTCCTCTTCTCGGCCGGACTCCTCGTGGCCGGCCTCGCCCCGTTCATGTGGGTGCTCGTCGCCGGGCGCTGCCTGCAGGGGCTCGGGGCCGGAGCCGTGCCGGCAGTGGCCTACGTCGCCATCGGCCGCAGCCTGCGCGAGACGCAGCGGGCCCGCATGATGGCCGTGTTGTCGACGGCGTGGGTGGTACCGGGCATCGTCGGGCCCGGGGCGGCGGCGGCCGTGGCGCACCTCTTCGGGTGGCGCTGGGTCTTTCTCGGGCTGATCCCATTGGTGCTCGTGGCCGGGCCCATCGCCCTGCCGGCGCTCGTCCGCCTCGGCCGGCCCGACATGCCCCCGACCGAAGAGCATCGTGTCGCCGACGCGGTGCGCACGGCGGCCGGCGCGGCGTTCGTCCTCGCCGCGTTGGGCGCACGCAATGTTCTCGTCGGTCTCGGCCTGGCCGCGTTGGGAGCTCTGATCGGCCTGGCCCCGCTGCGTCGACTGCTTCCCCCCGGCACGCTGCGCGCGGCGCGGGGCCTACCCGCCACCATCTGCAGCCGCGGGCTGCTCACGTTCGCCTTCTTCGGAGCGGACGCCTACGTCACACTGACCATCACGACGGTGCGCCACCACAGCACCGTCATGGCGGGCGCAGTGGTCACGGCGTCGACGCTGGCCTGGACGGTCGGTTCGTGGGTGCAAGCCCGTCTCAACGAGCAGTGGGAGGGGGCACGACTGGTGCGAACCGGACTGGTGCTCATTTTGGTCGGGACGACCGGCATGGCCTGGCAGCTCCGGCCCGGAGTGCCCGTCTGGGAGGCGTTCGTGGCCTGGTCCGCCGCCGGGCTGGGGATGGGCCTCAGCTATGCGCCCATCTCGCTGATGATGCTGCGGGTCGCCCCCCGGGGCCGTGAGGGTTGGGCGTCGGCGTCCCTGAACCTGGCCGACGTGCTCGGGATCGCCCTCGGCGTCGGCGTGGGAGGCGCCGCTGTGGCGGCGGTGTCGCGAGGTTCGCGGCCGGTCGCCGGCGGCGTCGTCATCGCGTTCGCGGTGGCGGCGTTGGCCGCCGTCCTGGCCCTCGTGATCGCTCGCCGGCTGCCGGGGTCGCTCGAGCGCAGCCCTGCACAGCCGGTCACTCCATGAGGCGCCGCAATCCGCGCAGCCAGTCGTCGGCCGCCTGCCAGGCGGCGTCGGCCTGCCGTCGCTGCTCGGGCCCGTGCTCCCCGGCGGCGGGGTACGAGCCGAGGAACTTCACCCCGGCCAGCCCGGCATGGAGGTCGCGCAGGCAGTCGGCCACGAGCTCGTCGCCGATGTGACCGGTCAGGTCGATCACGAAGCAGTAGTCGCCCAGCCCCTGCTTGGTCGGGCGCGACTCGAGCTTGGTCAGGTTGATGTTGCGCGCCGCGAACTGGCCGAGGATGCCGTGCAGGCTTCCGGGGTGGTCGGCCCGCTGGAAGCACACGATGCTCGTCTTGTCGTGGCCGGTCGGCTTCGGCACCTGGTTGCGCGCGACCAGGACGAAACGGGTCTGGTTGTCCGGGTGGTCCTCGACGTCCTCGGTGACGATGACCAGGCCGTAGCGCTCGGCGGCCAGTCGGGGCGCGATCGCCGCTCCGTCCGCCGAGTCGGACTCCCCGAGCAGCCGCGCCGCGTCGGCCGTGGAGTTGGCCGCTCGCTGCTCCACCTCGGGCAGAGCCGCCGCCAGGTACTTCTGGCACTGGGCGAGCGCATGCGGGTACGACGACACCGAGCGGATCTGGGCGAGCCCGGTACCCGGACGGGCCATGAGGTGGAGATGGATGTCCATCACGACTTCCCGCTGGATACACAGGTCGACGTCGTGGATCAGGCCGTCGATGGTGGCGCTGACGGTGCCCTCGATGGCGTTCTCGATGGGGACGAACCCGAGCTCGACGTCGCCCCGGGCGACCGCCTCGAGCACGGCGGTGATGGAGCTGAGGGACCTCAGATCCGCCGCGGCCAGGTCCGGCTGGGTCAGGAGCGCCTCCTGGGTGAAGGTCGCGGCAGGACCGAAGTAAGCGACTGTGGTCGCAGGGAGGTTCACGGTTGGGCAGGATAGAGCAGGTCATGGACGCTTCTACGCTTCGCGCGCTGATCGAGCAGGTGGCGGCGGGCCGGTGCACGCCCGACGACGCCGTGCGGCAATTGCGCCGGCTGCCCTATTCGGACCTGGGGTTCGCCCGGGTGGACCATCACCGCGACCTGCGGCTCGGGATGCCCGAGGCCGTCTACGGCCCCGGCAAGACCCCGGAGCACTGCGGGGCCGTGGTCGAGGAGCTCCTGACGGGGTCCGACGGGCCCGTCCTGCTCACGCGGGCGACCGAGGATCAGGTGAAGGCGGCTTGCGCCGTGGCCACCACCCTCGGTCTCGGCCCGGGGGCCGTCTCGGACAGCGGCGCCTTCTCGACCGTCGTCTTCCGCGCCGGCGCCGCGCCGCGCTGGTTCCGTCGTCGTGGTCACGGCCGGGACGGCCGACCTCCCGGTGGCCACCGAGTGCTCGGCCGTCCTCGGCGCTCTCGGGTTCGTCCCCACGCTGCTCGCCGACTGTGGGGTCGCCGGGCTGCACCGGCTGCTGGCCGAACTCGACACGATCGCGATGGCCGACGCCGTCGTGGTCATCGCCGGCATGGAGGGCGCGCTGGCCAGCGTCGTTGGCGGCCTGACGCCGGCGCCCGTGGTCGCGGTGCCGACCAGCACCGGCTACGGCGCCGCGCTCGAGGGCGTCACCGCGTTGCTCTCCATGCTTTCTGCCTGCTCGTCCGGCATCACGGTCGTCGGCATCGACAACGGGTACGGCGCGGGGTGTGCGATAGCCAGGCTGCTCCCGTGACGGATCCGGGGACGGTGGCGTGGTTCCACTGCTTCGCCGGCATCGCCGGCGACATGGCGCTGGGATCGCTCGTCGACGCCGGTGCCGATGTCGACGAAGTCCGCGGCCTCTTGAACCGGCTCGACCTCTCCGGGCTGGGACCTGCGGATCGAGGAGGGCATGCGGGGGGGCATCGCCTGCACCCGCGCCATCGTGAGCGGGGACGACGTGGTGGTCCGCACCCACGGGGCCATCGCCGCTCTCATCGAGGAGGCCGCGCTGCCGTCGCGGGTGACCGAGCGGGCCCTGGCCGTCTTCCACTCGCTGGCCTCGGTCGAGTCCGCCCTGCACCGGCGACCCGTCGACCAGGTGCACTTCCACGAAGTCGGAGGCCACGACGCCATCGTCGACATCGTGGGGACTGCGGCTGCGCTCGAGGTACTCGGGGTCGACGAGGTCTGCGCCTCGGCGGTGGCGACCGGAAGCGGCACCGTGCGCAGCGCGCACGGCTGGCTGCCCAATCCGGCGCCCGCAACCGTGCGCCTGCTCGAGGGAATCCCGACCTACGGGCGCGACGTCCGGATAGAGCTCACGACGCCGACGGGTGCCGCCCTCCTCGCCACGCTGTGCTCCTCGTTCGGGCCGATCCCCGACATGACGATCACGGCGTCGGGCTTCGGTGGGGGAGCCGGCGAATGGACGACCTGCCCAACTGCACCCAGGTGGTGATCGGGCGGCGAGCTGCGCCGGCCTCCGTCGGGCACGGCCAGCCGGCACTGGTTCTCGAGACGAACCTCGACGACGTGACGGGTGAGCAGCTCGGGTACGCCGTTGCGGCCGCCCTCGAGGCCGGCGCGCTCGACGCCTGGGTGAGCTCGGTCATCATGAAGAAGGGCCGGCCGGGCCATGTCCTGCACGTGCTGACCGACCCGGCGCACATCGGTGTCACTGCGCAACGAGATCCGGCGCGTGACCGGGACGATGGGGGTCCGCGCCACCGCCGTCGAGCGCTGGCCCGTGGCGAGGGAGCTCGAACAGGTCACCGTCGACGGCATCACCGTCCGCATGAAGGTGGCTCGCGGGCGCGCCAAACCCGAGTTCGACGACGTCGCGCTCGTCGCCGCCAAGACGGGCGCCTCCCTGCACGAGGTCGCCAGCCGCGCCGAGGAGGCGTGGCGGGCCGTGCACCCAGCCACGCCGGGACCGGCCGGGTCGCCCGCCTGATGGCGAACGCCATGTTCCACTACGACGAGGCGATGACGGACCTGATCCTGGCGGCGTGCCGGGAGCGCCTCTCCATGGACCCGGTGCCGCTGGACTTCGGCGGGCTCGTCGAGGCCCTCGACGCCGAGCTGGCCGGTCTCATGACGCCGCGAGGGCAACGAGGCGGCGCACGTCCTGAAGCTGTTCGTCGACAAGCTGGCGACGGCCGTGGTGTCGTGCGACAGCCCGCGCTTCTTGTCGTTCATTCCGGCCGCGCCCACCAAGGCGTCGCTGCTCTTCGACATGTTCGTCTCGTGCTCGTCCCTGCACGGCACCTCCTGGCTCGAGGCCGCCGGGGTCGTGGTGGCCGAGAACCAGGCCCTCGGCGTGCTGGCGGCGCAGGCCGGCCTCCCCGAGGGCGCCGGCGGCTGCTTCGTGGCCGGCGGGTCCGCCGGCAACCTCTCGGCGCTCATGGTGGCCCGCGACACCGCGGCGTTCCGGCGCCACACCGAGGCACCCGCGGCACCCGCTCGTCGCCATCAGCGAGGACGCACACTCGTCGGTCGGCAAGGCCCTCCACGTCCTCGGCGTGGGTGCGCTGACCGTGCCGACGCGGGACCACCGGCTCACCGCGCGAGGCGCTGCGGACGACGCTCCGGGACGATCCGCGTGCGGCCGACGTCATCGGCGTCGTCGCCACCGCGGGGACGACGAACGCCGGGATCGTGGACGATCTCGCCGGGGTGGCCGACGTGGCCGCCGAGCACGCGCTGTGGTTCCACATCGACGGCGCCTACGGCGGCGCCGCCGCGCTGTTCGCGCCGTCGCTGCGAGACCGCTTCGCGGGCTTCGAGCGGGCCGACTCCTTCATCGTCGACCCCCACAAGTGGCTGTTCGCACCGTTCGACTGCGCCGCGCTCGTCTACCGCCAGCCCAACCTGGCCAAGGCGGTGCACACCCAGGACGCCCAGTACCTCGAGGTGCTGCACAGCGAGAACCCCGAGGAGTGGAACCCGAGCGACTACGCCTTCCACCTGACCCGGCGGGCCCGCGGGCTGCCGCTGTGGTTCTCCCTGGCCGTCAACGGCCTCGACGCCTACCGCGACGCCGTGGAGGCGGGCCTGGCCATGGCGCAGACGGGCGGCCGAGCGGATCACCGAGGCGCCCCACGTCGAGCTGGTCCGCGACCCGGGGCTCTCGATCGTGCTCTTCCGCCGGCCGGGATGGAGCAAGCTGGACTACGACGCCTGGTCGGCCCGGCTCCTGCACGACCAGATCGGCTTCGTCACGCCGACCAGCTGGGAGGGCGAGACCGTGGCCCGCTTCGCCTTCCTGCACCCCAACACGACCCTGGAGATGGTCGACGAGATGCTGGCCTCAATGGCTTAGGCGGTCCCAGGCCCGGCGGAGCAGGATCACCATCGTCTCGGTGTCCTGGGCGCCGGGCACGGGCCAGGCACCACCGATCTGGAAAAAGGGCACGCCCGTGACCCCGAGCTCGGCCGCCGCCGCCTCGTCGGCCCGCACCTCGCGCGCGGAGAGCGTCGCCGGCCAGGACCTTTTCCGTGATGTGCTCGGCGAGCCCCGCCGAGCGGGCCACGTCACGCAGGACGTCGTGATCCGAGAGCTGCCGGCCCTCGGTGAAGTGCGCGGCGAACAGCCCCTTCACCAGCGCGTCCTCGCACTCGGCACCACGGGCCGCCTGGGCCAGCCGGTGGGCGTCGAACGTGCTGCCCAGCTGCACCCGGTCGAAGTCGAAGGTCATGCCGACCTCCTCCCCCAGTGCGGTGAGCCGCGCCTGGCCGGCCCGTGACCTGGGCCACGCTCATGCCGGTATTTGGCGGCCACCGCCTGCTCCATCGAGCGCTCCCGGCGCGCGGGGGCTGCGGGGTCGAGCTCGAAGGACCGGTGCACGACCGCGAGCTCGTCGCCGTGCTCGAAGGCCCGCCGGGCGGCGTCGAGCCGGTAGAGCCCGAGCGCACACCACGGGCAGGCGAAGTCCGACCACATCTCGATCTGCATGCCACGCCAGGCTACGGCCCGAGGAAAGGACATCGCGCCGGGAACACCTCGGACCAGTCCGGTGCGGGCCAGCCCTCGGCCGCCGCCATCTTTCCATCCGGTGGTCAGCCCCCGGCCACCGCCGCCTCGAGCACGGCGCCCGCGGCGAGCAGTCGCTCCTCGCCGTTGGCCGGCCCGATCAGCTGGACGCTGGCCGGCAGCGGGCCGGCCGTCGGGACGGGCAGCGACAGGGCGGGGAGCCCGGCCAGGTTGACCGGGAGCGTGCAGCGTGACACCAGGAGGTCATCGCCGTCCTCGAGGCGGGGCGGGAAGATCGTCAGGGTCGGGGCGACGAGGATGTCGACCTCCGTGAAGATCCGCTCGAGCGTCGCCTTCCACTCGCGCTGGGACCACCCATGCGGCGCGGATGGCGCGGTCGTCGAACGCCGACCCGAGTTGGAGGCGGGCCCGCACGTCGTCGCCGATGCCCTCGGGGTGCTCCTCGACGAGGGTGGCGTCGGAGTGCCATGCCTCGACGACGAGGAGGAGGCCGGCCTGCATGGTGGCGTCGTCCCAGCTCGCCAAGGGCAGGTCGCAGCAGTCCCAGCCGGCCAGGTGGAGTGCCCGGTCGATGGCGGCGGTGATGGCCGGGTCGGCGCTGATGGGCAACCGGGCCACGGTGAAGTCGGCGCCGTCCGCCGGCGACGATGAAGCCAGGCTCGAGCAGCTCCATGCCGGTGACGAGACCCGCGACATCACGGGCCAGCGGCCCGACGGTGTCGAAGCTGGGCGAGAGCGGCCAGACACCGCCGAGGGGGACCCGGCCCCAGGTGGTCTTCAGGCCGGCCGTGCCACAGCAGGCGGCGGGGATCCGCACCGAGCCACCGGTGTCGCTCCCGTAGGCCACGTCCGCCTCACCCGTCGCCACCGCCACCGCCGAGCCGCTGGACGAGCCACCGGGCACGAGGCCGGGATCGAGCGGGTTCACCGGCGTCCCGTACCAGGGGTTCACGCCCGTCACCCCGAGGGCCAGCTCGTGGAGGTTGGTGCGCCCGACGATCCGGGCACCGGCCGCCCGCGCGCCGGCCAGGCACGCCGCGTCAGCCATGGCCGGCACCGCACGCGCCGCCACGGCGCGGCAGCCCGCCGTCGTGGGCTCGCCCTCCATGTCGATCAGGTCCTTGACGGCCAGGCGGACGCCGGGACCCGACGTGTCGTAGCGGGTGATGAAGGTGGCCATCAGCGGCTCACGTCGCTCGAGCGCCGCCGCGAGCCGCACTCACGTCGTGGGTCGTGGTGACCGTGGCTCCGGGCGGCAACTGGAACAGCGACGCGGAAGGTGACGACGAGTAGTTCGTGATCTGGAAGCTCGTGGAGTCCGAGGCGACCTTGACGTACCCGAGGATGCCCTGGGAGGTGCTGCAGATCGTGCTGGTTCCCGGCACCCCGTGGGCGACCAGGTCGACGCAGTTCATGTCGAAGCCGTTCAGCGACATCGTCGAGGACGTCACCTTGTCGCCCGCCAATCCGGCCACCAGCGAGACCCCCTTGAGGAAGGCGACCCAGTGCGACGGGGTGTAGATGTCGAAGATCTTGTTCTGCGTGGCGGCGTCGGCCTTCCCCAGCTTCTGGCACGACCAGGCGCCTCCCGATCCGCTCTGGTTGCACGCGTACTCGCCCGAGGAGTTCACGATCAGCTGGAGGTTCGACGCGTTGGCGCCGGTCTGGGTCTCGTGGAAGGCCAGGCCGCCACTCGAAGGGTCGACCGCGTAGACGACGGTGGCCGGTGAGCTCCCCGTCGTCGTGTAGGTCGCCTCGAAGGGTGTCGTCTGGTTCGATTGCAGGTTGTTGGTGAACGAGTCGATGGTCGCCTTGTTGCCTTCGACGTTGTGCACGTCCTGGCTTACTTTGCTCACCACGCCGCACGCCGGTGGCGAGCACACCGACGGTCACCACGAGGGCCACGAGGAGTCCGATGCGGCTGCTGGAGTGTGCCATTGCTGCCTCCTGGACGTTGACCGCCAGGTGATGGAACGGGAACGTCGCCGCGAGGTTACGGCGTGGGGGAACTTCGGTGTGCGATTACCTGGCGCCAGCGACGACGGACGGCGGCGTCGACGTGTGGGAGCGGGATCGTCCAGTGTGCATGGTGATGCAGGCGAGCATGAGAAAGATCGCCATTCCCCACAGGTAGGCGAACCCCATGAAGCCGAGCAACGCGGCCGCGATCGAGACGGTCCACGCCGCGAGCCGGCGCCGGGCCGGCCCTTCAGCCGCTGCCGGTGCAGGAGGTAACCCACCAGGATCACCGCGCCGAGGCCGACAGCGGTGAGGATGATCTCGGACAGGCCGAACGCCTCGAAGTAGGTCTTGGTCGGAGGGCTCACCAGTCCGACGCTCACGTGCGAGTGACCACCCGAGGAGGTAACCACGACGCCCTCTCGAGGCCGCGCCACGACCCGCACCACGAACGAGAGCGCAAACTGGACGACGGAACAGAGAGCAGCGAGGACCAGGAACACGACAGTGACCCGACTGAGGCCGTGCGCCCGCTGCTCCATGGGCGCCATTATCTCACGGCTCTCCTCGGGGAGCGGCCGGGTCATCGCCCTGCCCAATCCGGATCTCGCGGGTGCTGCTCCAATCCGTCTCGGACCGGAGCCTGAATCAGGCGGTTTCGGCCGCCGAGGGAACCGAACCCGGCTCCACGGGCGCCAGCTCCTGTCGGCCCCGTTGGAGGCCGAAGAGGGCGACGACGCCGGCGAAGGCCATGATCCCGCACATGACGTAGAGCACGGCCTGCGTGGCGTGGGCGAAGTCGAACGAGACGAAGTGCGGAATGGACGCCACCGATCCGTGGCCCTGCTGGGACTGGGTGATGTGGTTGGCTTCGGCGGCGGCGTTCGGGTCTCCCATGGCCTTCAGCGACGTCGTCAGGTGCGAGCGGTAGTTGGTCAAGAGGATGGTGCCGAGCGCGGCCAGGCCGAGGCTGGCGCCGAAGTTACGGATGGTCTGGGTGATGCCGGTCGCCTCCCCGTAGGAGAGGTTCCCGGCCCGGTTGACCGCGTCGGTGTTGGCCGGACCGAGCATCATGCCCATGCCGGCTCCGGCGACGATGACCCAGATCCGCTGCTTGTCGAAGTCGAGCACCGTCGCCTTGGAGGCCCAGATGCCGAAGCCGACCGCGGCGATGGCGCAGCCGATGACGACCGCCCGCTTGGCCCCTTCGCGGTCGAGCATGCGACCGCCGATCTGGGCCGCGATGACGAAACCGATGAAGAAGAAGAGCAGGAAGAGCCCCGCCTGCGAGGCGGTCTTGTGCAGGGCTATCTGTGCGTACTCGCTGGCGAAGAAGAAGACCGGGATGAAGGCCATCATGGCGATCATCAAGCACGGTGTTCTCGACCGTGAAGGCGCGGATGCGGAAGATCGCGACCGCGATGAGCGGTGATTCCGTCCGGAGCTCGACGAGCGACGAAGATGGCGATGACGGCGAGCCCGGCGATGATGCAGATCCAGACGAGAGGGTTGCTCCAGCCCCACGGCACGGACTGCTGCAGGCCGAAGATGCTGAGCCCGATGCCCGGCGGCGATGAGGACCGCGCCGAGGTAGTCGATTGGGGCCCGCTGGTACTGGGTCTTGGGCTTCGACACGGCGATCAGTGCAAGGGCGATGAGGGCGACCGGGATGTTGACCCAGAAGATGGCCCGCCACGTCCACTGGGTCAGGTAGCCGCCCAGGATGGGCCCGACGGCCGTCAGGCCCCCGGCGATGCCGAAGAACAGGGCCAGCGCCTTGCCGCGTTCGCGCAGTGGGAACGTGTTGACGACGATGGCGAGGGCGGCCGGGAACATCGAGCGCGCCGCCGGCGCCCTGCACGACACGGAAACCGACGATCCAGGCCTCGGCGATAGGAGCCGGTCGGTGTGAGGCCGCACATCGTCGAGGCCACGACGAAGACGATCACGCCGATGACGCACATCTTGGTGTGGCCGAAGATGTCCGACAGCCGCCCGCCCAGGGCGAACAGCGCCGCCAGCGCGATCAGGTAGCCGTTGACCACCCACTGCACCCCGGTGGAGGTCAGCCCGAGCTCGCGCTGGATGTTCGGCACCGCGATGGAGACGATCGTCTGGTCGATGAACGTCATGGAGACCGCGAAGATCATCGCGGCGAGGACCCAATTGCGCCCCTGCAGCCGTTGCCGCTCAAAGCTGCCTCCCTCTTGGCCGCCGTCTGCCGTGAGACCCTAACGAGGACGGTCGAGGTGCGTGAGACTCGCTCAGCCGCAACCCAGCGGGCGTTTCTGGGCGAGCAGGGCCGGTCGCAGGGTCGTTCGGTGGTGGCGGCGGGCACCGGCGCGAAGCAGTCGGACCCGAGCCGCAGGGGGCGGACCGGCGCTGCGGTCACGACCCACGCCGCGCCTGCGATACCGTCGATGCAGGAGGGGGGCACCCGTGGGACGACGGCAGTGGGGGGCGGTGGTCGCGTTCGTGACCGTCGGTGTGATGTGGCTGGGGTTGACGATCGGCGGCGCGCCCGGCGTCGCTTCGGCCGGCACGCCGCGTGCCCGGCGCGCTCGAACTGCCCGATGTTCCCGGCCGACAACGTCTGGAACACCCCCATCACGAACCTGCCGGTTGACCCCCACAAGCGCGCAGTGGCTGGCCAGCATGGACGCCTCCACCACCAACCTGCACCCCGACTTCGGGCCGTCGGGCGACCCCTCCAACCCCTACGGAATCCCCTACACGGTGGTGTCGCCGTCACAACCCCTCGTGCCCATCACGTTCCAGTACGCGGACGAGAGCGATCCCGGGCCGTACCCGTTCAGCGCCGGCACGCCGATTGAGGGCGGCCAGCAGTCCACGGGCGACCGTCACGCGATCATGGTCAACCCGTCGTCCTGCACGCTCTACGAGCTCTACGACGCGCAGTACAGCTCGTCCGGTTCGACCGCTGGTTCGGGAGCGATCTGGAACCTCAACTCGAACGCCCTGCGCCCGGCCGGCTGGACGTCGGCGGACGCGGCCGGACTGCCGATCCTCCCGGGGCTCGTGCGCTGACGACGAGGTGCAGTCGGGCGTCATCACCCACGCCATCCGGATGACGGCCGAGGCGACGGACACGTCGTACCTCTGGCCGGCCCGCCACGAGGCCGGGACGTCGTCCAACCCGGACCTCCCGCCGATGGGGGCCCGGTTCCGGCTCAAGGCGAGCTTCGACATCTCGGGTTACTCACCCGAGGCCCAGGTGGTGCTGCGCGCCATGCAGCAGTACGGCTTGATCCTGGCCGACAACGGCTCCAACTGGTACTTCGGGGGCACCGCGGACGACAGCTGGCCCCTCGCCCTGGTCGACGAGCTCAAGTCCGTGCCGGCGAGCGCGTTCGAGGCCGTCGACGAGTCGTCACTGATGATCGACCCCAACTCGGGGCAGGCCCGTCAGCTGGGCGCCGCGGTCAACTGCGGCTCCGGCCCCGGGTACCGGATGGTGGCGGCGGACGGCGGTGTGTTCTCGTTCTGCCAGCCGTTCCTCGGCTCCATGGGCGGCCAGCACCTCAACGCTCCCATGGTCGGCACGGCCGAGACCCCCGGCGGGGCGGGCTACTGGGAGGTGGCCTCCGATGGCGGCATCTTCAGCTTTGGCAACGCCGCCTTCCACGGCTCGACGGGCAGCCTGCATCTGAACGCCCCGATCGTCGGCATGGCGGCCACGCCCGACGGAGGCGGCTACTGGCTGGTGGCCTCCGACGGGGGGATCTTCAACTTCGGGGACGCCGGCTTCTACGGCTCGGCCGGGTCCATCCGTCTCAACAAGCCCATCGTGGGCATGGCCGCGACCCCCGACGGGCGCGGCTACTGGCTGGTGGCCTCCGACGGGGGCATCTTCAACTTCGGGGACGCCGGCTTCTACGGCTCGCGCGGCGGCCAGCCCTTGAACAAGCCCATCGTCGGCATGGCCTCGAGCGGGTCGGGTCTCGGTTACTGGCTGGTGGCCTCCGACGGGGGCGTCTTCAACTACGGCGACGCCGGCTTCGACGGCTCGGCCGGCTCCATCGCCCTCGACAAGCCGATCGTCGGGATGCTGGGCACGCCCGGCGGTGGTGGCTACTGGCTGGTGGCCTCCGACGGTGGCATCTTCGCCTACGGCGACGCCGTGTTCAACGGCTCGACGGGAGGCCTCGCGCTCGACGCGCCCATCGTCGCCATGGGGTGAACGTGCGAACCGGTCGCCACGAGCTCCCGCTCGGCCCCGTGCGTTGATCTCCACGTCAGCCGGCGGGGAGCTCGAGCGTCCTTCGGTAGACGTTGGTGGTGCGCTGCTCGAAGCCGAGCTTCACGTACAGCCGGTTGGCGTCCTCGCGGTCGGGGCGCGACGTCAGGTCGACCGTGCGCGCGCCGAGCTCCGCCGCATGGGCCAGCGCCGCAGTGACCAGCGCGCTGGCCACTCCCTTGCCGCGGGCGGCGGCGTCGGTCACGACGTCCTCGATCCAGGCTCGCCGGCCGGTCGGGATCTCGAACGCGGCCAAGGTCAGCGAGCCCACAATCGTGCCCTCGTCCTCGGCGACGAAGAGGGTCGTGGCCGGGTCGGCCACGATGCGCGTCAGCTGCTCGGCTGTCGGCGGCGGGGCCGAACGGGAGAGCTGGGGCAGGAGAGCGGTCGCCGCCGCCACCAGGTCGGCGTCCACCGACGCGGCAATCCGGACCGAGATCACGACCGCGTCGACGTCGCCCCGCCACATCGGTTGGCGCACGTTGTCGTAGAGGACGTCGCGCTGCTCGCCCCTGATGGCGGCGAAGACGTGGTCACCCCAGCGGTCGGACCCGACCAGGGGCTGCGGCAGGGTCTCGCGGGTGAACCAGCCGACGTCGCGGGTCTCGAGCGGGTGCGGGACTGAGCTCGCCGCCCACGGCACGGCAGTAGAAGAGCAGCGAGTACAGCGGCACCCGGGTGAAGCCGAGGCGCAGGCCGTCAAGCACCGCGATCAGACGGACCGGCTCGACGATGATGCCGGTCTCCTCCTCCACCTCCTTGACCACGACCTCGGCGGCCGAGTACCCCACGTCGCACCAGCCCGTCGGGTAGAGCCAGATGCCCGAGTCGGCCCGCTGGATCAGTAGCAGCTCGCCCTTGTCGTTGCCGACGGCGGCGCCGACCGCCACCTTGGGCGTGATGTAGCCGGGCACGCCCTTGCCGACCGTGTCCATCCATTCCTGCACCAGGCCGCCGGCGTGGTCCGGGTCGTCCGCCGCCCCGTCCGCCTCGGCCCTGATGTCGGCGGCGACCTTGAGGATCTCCTCGAAGCGCTCCTGCTCGTAGAGGCTCTCGGTGAACCCGAGGCCCGTGCGCGCGATGCCGGCGAGGGCCTCGCTCCAGCGCAGCAGCGTCTTGAGGGGGACGTCGCGGTCGTTCGGGTCCACGGGCGGTGACGCTACCGCGGCCTGCCGTCTGGGCCAGAATGGGGGCGTGTCCGTCAACGAGGATTGCCGTCATTACGTCATGCGGACCACGCCGCGCGGGGAGCGCCTCGAGCGCTGCAAGGTGGACGCCAACGAGCCGCTCCCGTTCGCCTGCCCCGAGGGTTGCGTCTTCTACGAGGCGCGCAAGGTCTCGTCGGCGGGGTGGTACGTGCCCCGGAACCCCGAGCAGCCCTGAGCCGGCGGCGGCGCGGCGCCGGCGCGGTCAGCCCTCGAGGACGTCCCCCAGGAGATCGACCGTGATCCCCTCGCTGCGCAGCCAGTCCAGCGCCGCCTCGACCTGGGCCGCCTGACCGTCCATTTCGCAGACGATCCAACCCCGGTGCTCCTCCACGTCGGCCCGCCGGATGTCCGGATCCACGTCGAAGCGGCGCACCAAGGTGGCGAGGACGGCCCGCCGGACCTCGGACTCGGGGAACGTCAGCTTGACCTTGACCCGGACCTCGCTCATCGCTCCTCCTCCTCGCCCGCCCCTGCCTCGTGCAGGCCGCGGTTCAGGCTGCCCGACCGGAAACCCTCGAGGTCGAGCGACACGAACCGGAAGCCCGCCGCCCGCACGGCCGCGACGACCTCGACCCGGCGTGCCACCACCTCGCCGAGCTCGGCGGGCTCGACCTCCAGCCGGGCGGCGTCGCCGTGGTGGCGCACCCGCAACTGCCCGAAGCCGAGCGAGCGCAGCGCCGACTCGGCCGCCTCCACGGCGGCGAGGCGGCCCAACGTGACCGGCGTGCCGTAGGGCAGCCGCGAGGCGAGGCAGGCCGCCGCCGGCTTGTCCCAGGTGCGCAGGCCGAGCCGGCGCGACCAGTGGCGGATCTCGTCCTTGGTGAAGCCGGCCTCCACCAGCGGGAAGGTGGCGCCGGCGGCGGCGGCGGCGGCCTGGCCGGGACGATGGTCGCCCAGGTCGCTGACGTTCACCCCGAGGACCACGGTTGCATCCTCGGCCCGGGCCAGGGGCCCGAGGGCGGTCATGAGCGCCGTCTTGCAGCGGGCGCAGCGGTCGGGGCCGTTGGCGACGTAGGCGGCGTCCTGCATCTCGGCCGTCGGCACGCCCACCCAGCGCAGGTCCCACTCGGCGGCCAGGGCGCGGCAGTCTGCCTCCTCGGCGCCGGCCAGGGAGGGCGAGAGCGCGGTGGCGCAGAGCACCGCCGGGCGGCCCAGCGTGTCGTGGGCCACCTTGGCCAGCAGCGACGAGTCGGCGCCGCCGCTGAACGCGACCACCACGCGCCCGAGGCGGCGCAGCTCGTCCTTGAGGTCGTCGATGGAGGCAGTCACGAGGTCACGTGGCGCGGTGTCAGGCGCCCAGGGCCGACAGCACCTCGTCGAGCGGGCCCACCATGCCGGAGTAGAAGGGCCCGAACTCGGCGTAGAGGGCGGAGGCCTCGTCGAAGCGCATCTGGTAGACGCAGTCCTTGAGGTCGTCGGGGTGCGTGCCGAAGAGGGTCACGCCCCACTCGTAGTCGTCGAGCCCGGTCGACCCCGTGATGACCTGGAGCACCCGGCCGTGGAACGTCCGCCCCACCTTGCCGTGGCCCATCATGAGCTCCTTGCGGGCGTCGAAGTCGAGGGCGTACCAGTTGTCCTGCTCGCCGCGGCGCTTGCTCATCGGGTAGAAGCAGAACGCGGCCTTGCCCTCGGGCGGGAGCTGGGGGAAGAGGCGGGCCTGGCGCAGCTCGTCGGGGACGCCGGCGGCGTACTCGGAGACCTCGGTCAGCGACACGTAGGACTGCGCGGCGACCAGACCGGCCCCCGTCGCCTCGGTCTGCAGGCGGCGCAGCCGCCAGACATCGGGTCCGAGCGCCATGAGCCCGAGATCCGCCTTGTGGCCGAGCAGGGCCACCGGGACCACCTGATAGCCGTCCGCCTCGGCGGCGCTCACGGCCTTGCGCAGGGCATTCGCGTCGAAATCGGGCGCCAGCCGGCAGAAGAGGTGGAGGACGCCCCAGCCGGTCGTCGGGGTCAGTGCCACGCCGTCAGTGTAGAGAAGCACGGCGAGAAGAGAACACAGTGCGCCCGGCCGCAAGGCCGGGCGCACTGGTCAGCCTCGGTTGGGGGTGAGGCGGACTCCAGTGTCACCCCACGGCGTTGCAGCGCCGTGGCATCGCGGTGACAGCTCACCCCCAGGATCAGCGTGACGTCCCGTCTAGTAGTCGTCCATGCCACCGCCAGGCATGGCGGGCGCATCTTCCTCGGGCTTGTCGACGATGACGGCCTCGGTCGTCAGGAACAACGCCGCAATGGAGGCCGCGTTCTGCAGGGCCGAACGGGTCACCTTGGCGGCGTCGATCACGCCGTCCTTGAACAGGTCGGTGTACTCGCCGGTGGCGGCGTTGAGGCCGTGCGCGCCCTTCAGGTTGCGCACCTTCTCGACGATCACCCCGCCCTCGAGGCCGGCGTTCACCGCGATCTGCTTGAGCGGCTCCTCGACGGCCCGGGCCACGATGCGGGCACCGGTGGCCTCGTCACCCTCGAGCTTCTCCGCCCGCTCGAGGATCGCGGTCTGGGCCCGCAGCAGGGCGACCCCGCCGCCGGGCACCACGCCCTCCTCGATGGCGGCCTTGGTGGTGGACACGGCGTCCTCGATCCGGTGCTTCTTCTCCTTGAGCTCCACCTCGGTGGCGGCCCCGACCTTGATCACCGCGACACCGCCGGACAGCTTGGCCAGGCGCTCCTGGAGCTTCTCCCGGTCGTAGTCCGAGTCGGTGTTGTCGATCTCGGTCTTGATCTGGTTGATCCGGCCCTTGATGTCGGACTCGGTGCCCGCGCCCTCGACAAGCGTCGTCTCGTCCTTGGTGATGACGACCTTGCGGGCCGTGCCCAGCAGGTCGAGCGTCACGTTCTCCAGCTTGAGGCCCACCTCTTCGGTGACGACCTGGCCGCCGGTGAGGATGGCGATGTCCTGGAGCATGGCCTTGCGGCGCTCCCCGAAACCGGGGGCCTTGACGGCCACCGAGCGGAAGGTGCCGCGGATCTTGTTGACCACCAGGGTGGCCAGGGCCTCGCCCTCGACGTCCTCGGCCACGATCAGCAGCGGCTTGCCGCTCTGCATGACTTTCTCGAGCACCGGGAGCAGGTCGCGCACGGCCGTGATCTTGGAGCCGACCAGGAGCACGTAGGCGTCCTCGAGGGTGGCCTCCATGCGCTCGGGGTCGGTCACGAAGTAGGGGGCGATGTAGCCCTTGTCGAAGCGCATGCCCTCGACCAGGTCCATGTCCATGCCGAAGGTCTGCGACTCCTCGACGGTGATGACGCCGTCGCGACCGACCTTGTCGATGGCCTCGGAGATCATCTCGCCAATCTCGGTGTCGGCCGCCGAAATGGAGGCCACCTGGGCGATCTGCGCCTTGGACTCGGTCTCCTTGGCGATGCCGTGGATGGAGCCCACCGCGGTCTCGACGGCAGCCTCGATCCCACGCTTGAGCGACATGGGGTTGGCGCCGGCAGCCACGTTGCGCAGGCCTTCGTGCACCATGGCCCAGGCCAGGACGGTGGCCGTGGTGGTGCCGTCACCGGCCACGTCGTCGGTCTTCTTGGCCACCTCCTTGACCAGCTCGGCCCCGATCTTCTCGAACGGGTCCTCGAGGTCGATCTCCTTGGCGATGGAGACCCCGTCGTTGGTGATCGTCGGGGCGCCCCACTTCTTGTCGAGCACGACGTTGCGGCCCTTGGGGCCGAGGGTGACACGTACCGCGTCCGCCAGCTTGTTCATGCCGGTCTCGAGGCCGCGGCGGGCGTCCTCCTGGAAGGCGATGATCTTGGCCATCTGGTCTATTCCTCCGTTAGCACTCTCGTCATGTGAGTGCTAACAGGTAACCACCTTCGGGCGCCGGGCGCAAGGGCAGCGGCCCCGCCCCCGGACCTTTCTTGGGCCGGGCGCTCAGCCCCCGGCGACGGCGGGAACGATGGAGAGCGTCTGGCCTGGCCCGACCGGCGTGGCCAGGCCGTCGAGGAAGCGGACGTCCTCGTCGGCCAGGAACACGTTCACGAACCGGCGCAGCTTGCCCGACTCGTCGAAGAGGCGGTCGCCCATCCCGGGGTGGGCGGCATCGAGGGCCTTGAGGGCCTCCCCCACGGAGGCTCCCTCCACCTCGACCTGGCCCGCCCCGCCCGTCAGCGTGCGCAGCTGGGTGGGGATGCGGACGGTCAGGCTCATCGGGTCGGCTCCTCGTTCTCGGTCTGGCGGTCCGCGGCGGCGTCGAAGGCGGCGTCGAAGGCGGCCATGGTCGGGGCGATGGTCGCCGTGGGGCCGCCGCTGCCGACGGAGCCGGTCAACGCCTCCACGGTCTTGAGGCCGTGCCCGGTGACGAGGGCCACCACCCGCTCGTCGCGGCGGACGGCGCCCGAGGCGGCCAGCTTGCACAGCGTGGCGATGGTCACGCCGCCGGCGGTCTCGGCGAAGATGCCCTCGGTGCGGGCCAGCAGCCCGATGGCCTCGAGCACCTCGTCGTCGGTCACCGCGGCGCAGGAGCCCCCGCTCGTGCGCATGGTCTCGAGGGCGTACCAGCCGTCGGCCGGGTTGCCGATGGCCAGCGACTTGGCGATGGTCTTGGGCTTGACCGGCCGGATGGCATCGCTGCCGTGGAGGAACGCCGTGGCCACGGGCGAGCACCCCTCCGCCTGGGCGCCCGAGATACGGACGGCGGGCTCTTCGGGCAGGAGACCCACCTTGCCCAGCTCGGCGAACCCCTTGGCCACCTTGGTCAGCTGGCTGCCCGACCCGATGGGGACCACGACGTGGTCCGGGGCCTGCCAACCGAGCTGCTCGGCGACCTCGAAGGCCAGTGTCTTGGAGCCCTCGGCGTAGTAGGTGCGCACGTTCACGTTGACGAAGGCCCAGCCCGGGCGCTCGCTCGTGAGCTCGGCGCACAGGCGGTTGACGTCGTCGTAGGTCCCGTCGACGGCGATGACCGTCCCGCCGTAGACGGCCGTCATGGTGACCTTGGCCGCCTCGAGGTCGTGGGGGATGAGGACCACCGACTCCAGCCCCGCCCTCGCCGCGTGGGCCGCCACGGAATTGGCCAGGTTGCCCGTCGACGCGCAGGCGGCCACCTTGAAGCCGAGCTGGCGCGCCTTGGTCAGGGCCACCGAGACCACCCGGTCCTTGAACGAGCCGGTGGGGTTGGCCGTGTCGTCCTTGATCCACAGCTCGCCGAGGCCGAGCTCGGCCGCCAGGCGGTCGGCCCGCACGAGCGGGGTGAAGCCGGCGCCGAGGTCCACCGGCGAGTCGTCGTCGACGGGGAGAAGGTCGCGGTAGCGCCAGATGGTGCGGGGGCCCGCCTCTATGCGCTCCCGGCTGACGGTGGCCGCGATGCGCTCGTAGTCGTAGGCCACCTCGAGCGGGCCGAAGCAGTAGTCGCAGACGTGCAGTGCCTCGGCGGGGAAGGCGCGCTGACACTCACGGCAACGCAGCCCAGTGACGAAATCGACCATCGGTCCTCCTCATCGGTCGGGCATTGGCACCAGGTGCCCCCGGAGGAGTGCACTGGTTGCCGCGACGTCAACGGGCCCGTCCCTCAGTCGCTCTGGATGATGGTGTCCATCGTAGCCTGCCCGGGCCGGCCGGCTCAACGCAGCGCGGCTGCTTGAATCATGGGCGTGCCGCACACCTCCCACCACGGGGACTTTCCCTCCAGCCTGGTCCTCGAAGCCAAGGCACGCACCGGCCGGACCGTCTCGGTCTGCATCCCGGCCCGCGACGAGGGCTCGACGGTGGGCTCGGTCGTGCGGGCGGTCGTCCAGCCGTTCCTGGCCGCCCACGGGGGCGACGGCCTGGTCGACGAGGTGATCGTGCTCGACGACGGGTCTCTCGACGACACCGCCGAGCAGGCGCAGCGGGCCGGGGCGCGGGTGGTGGCGGGGCCGGGCGGCGCCGGTGGCAAGGGCCAGGCCATGGCCGCCGCGTTGGCGGCCTCGGCCGGGGACATCGTCGCCTTCCTCGATGCCGACGTGGCCAACACGAACCCGGCCTTCGTCACCGGGTTGCTCGGGCCGCTGCTGACGACCGAACACGTCGCCCTGGTCAAGGGCTTCTACACCCGGCCGCTGCACGGCGACCCCACCGGCGGCGGGCGGGTCACCGAGCTGGTGGCCCGCCCCGTGCTCGAATTGTTGTTCCCCGAGCTCTCGTGGGTGCGCCAACCGCTGGCCGGCGAGACGGCGGCGCCGCGCTGGGTCTTCGAGAAGCTCGGCTTCGCCGGCGGCTACGGGGTCGAGCTGGGGCTGCTCATCGACGTGGCGCAGACCCTCGGCCCGGACCGGCTCGCCCAGGTCGACCTGGGCGAGCGCATCCACCGCAATCGGCCCCTGCCCGAGCTGCGCCCCCAAGCGGTCGACGTGCTGCGGGCCGCGCTCGAGCGGGTCACCCCGGGGTCGCTCCCGCACCGTTCGCGAGCACCCCGCTGATGAGCGCCTCGTGAGCGCCGTCATCGTCGTCTCGAACCGGGGCCCCCTCACCTTCCGCCCGGAGTCCGACGGTGCCCTCGTGCCCGTGCCGCCCGGTGGGGGGCTCGCCTCCTCGCTGCACCGGCTCCTCGCGGGCAGCGGCACGACGTGGACCTCTGTGACGATGGGGGCGGCGGACCGCGAGGCGGTCAGCCGGGGTCTCATGCGCGAAGACGGGCTCGACCTCGTCCCGGTGGTCGTGGACGACGACACCTACCGGCAGGCCTACGACGTCGTCGCCAACACGACGCTGTGGTACTGCCACCACCACCTCTTCGACCTGCCGCACCGGCCCCGCTTCGACCGCCACTGGCGGGTGGCCTGGGAGGGCTACCGCGCCTACAACCGCGCCGTGGCCGACGTGGTGGTGGAGCGGGCGGGCGAGGGCGACACGGTGCTCGTGCAGGACTACCACTTCTCCTTGCTCGGGCGCATGGTGGCCGAACGCCGGCCCGACCTGCGTTCGGTGCACTTCTTGCACACGCCCTTCGCGGCGCCGGCGCTGTTCGGCGTCCTGCCCGACGACCGTCGCCGCCGAGCTGCTCGACGGCATGGCCGGCTACTCCGCCTGCGGGTTCCACGCCCACAAGTGGGAGGCTGACTTCGCGGCCTGCTACGCGGCGGCCGGCCGGCCGGCACCGCCGACGTTCGTGGCGCCTCTGGGTCTCGACAACGAGTTCATCGAGGCGGAGGCCGCGTCGGCCGAGTGCGCGGCGGCGGCCTCGTCGCTGCGCGCCGAGGTGGGCGGCCGCCGCATCATCGCCCGGGCCGACCGCATGGAGCCCTCGAAGAACATCGTGCGGGGAATGCTCGCCTTCGAGGAGATGCTCGGCGCGCACCCCGAGTGGCGCGGCCGGGTGGTGCACGTGGCGTTCGCGTACCCAAGCCGGCAGGGGCTGGCCGAGTATCTCGCCTACGGGGCCGACGTGGTGCACACGGCGGAGCGGATCAACCATGCGTTCGGGTCCGAGCCCGACGGCTGGACACCGATCCTGTTGTCGGTCGAGGACGACCGGGCCCGCTCGCTGGCCGCGCTCACCGTGTCCGACGTCTTGTTGGTCAACCCGGTGCGCGACGGTCTCAACCTGGTGGCCAAGGAGGGCGCGCTGCTCAACCAGGCCGACGGCGTGCTCGTGCTCTCGCACGCGGCGGGGGCGTGGGAGGAGCTGTCGCTGGCGGGCGGCGGGGCGCTCGGGGTCAACCCCTTCGACGTCACGGGGACGGCCGAGGCGCTGCACGCCGCCCTGTCGATGGGCGCGGCGGAACGCGCCGGGCGGGCGGCGGCACTGCGCACCTCGGTGCGCGGGCGCACGTCGGCCGACTGGTGGGCCGACCAGCTGGCGGCCGCTCAGCGCTGAGCCGTCGAGCCGGCCGCGGCGTCGGCCAACACCCGCAACAAGCCGACGGCACCAGCCGCGCCCGGCACGGTCACATCGGCCTGCTCGGCCACCTCGGGCGGGCTCTCGCTGTCGACGGCGGCCACCCGGACCGCGGTGAGCGCTCGCCCGCCGGCCGAACTGAGCTCCCCCACCGCGGCAAAGGCCGGGAGGTCGCCGATGTCGTCGCCGAAGACGGCCACCGCGCCGAGCAGCCCGGACGGCCCGGCGTGCTCGGCCTGCTCGGCCACCAGCGCGCGCACCACCGTCCCCTTGTCGACGTGGACCGGCGGGCGCAGCTCGCGCTCGGTGCCGACCGGGGTGCACCACCAGGCCGCGTCGGGCGTGCTGGCGCTCGGCGAAGGCGAGGACCCAGTCCCTGTGCTCGGGGGCGCGGCGCCAGTGCAACGTGACGGTCAGGCCCTTGGGCTCGACGTAGACGCCCGTCGGGTGCCTCGGCCGTCGCCTCGGCCACGACCTCGTCGATCACGGCCGTCCACGTGTCGTGCTCGGGCCCGCGCAGGGCGCGCTCGAGGCCGTAGAGGCCCACCAGCGTCACCCCGTCGGGAGCGCCGAGCACCTCGGCCAGGAACGCGGTGGGCCGGCCCGAGACCACCGCCACCAGCGCGAACGGGCCGGCGAGGTCGGCCAGCAGCGCCGGCACGCCGGGCAGGGGCCTCGCCGCCGGTGGGGTCCTCGACGATGGCGGCGAGCGTCCCGTCGAAGTCGAGGAACAGCGCGCCGTGCGCCGGGTCGGCCGCGAACGGTCGCAGCGGGGACGGGGAGCTGCGCCGCGGCTCCGCCCGCGCCCGGCAACGTCAGGAGGATGCCGTGGTGGTCGTCGTCGTCGAGGCCAGGTCCGACCGATGACCACCACGACGTCGACACCGGTGACACCGGTCACCGGGGTGGCCGTCGTGAGCGGCAGGACCTGGGTCGGCTTCACGCCGATGGTGGTGGCGATGGACGCCGCCGCCTCCTGCTGGCCCGCCGCGTAGTAGACGGCCGACGTCGCTTCGGTCGTGGCGGCATCGACGGGGGTCTTCATCATCCAGCCGCCGGCGCCGATGACGGTCGAGTAGTGCGCGGCCAGCCCGTTGGTGCTCGTGGCGTTGGCCACCACCACGCTGACGGTGTCGGCCGGGGCGGTGGTCGTCGTGGTCGACTTCGCCGAGCCCTGTGGTGGTGCGCCGCCGTGGTCGTGGTCGTGGTGGTGGACGAGGACCCGGCCGCGCCGGGCACGGTGGTCGGCGTGTGGGCGGCACGGTGGTCTGCGGCGCTGCTCGGCGCGCCGTCTGACGCTGGGGCGGGTCCCGACCGACACGAGGATGGCCACGGCGACGATGAAGACCGCCAAGACCGACCGCGGCCCGCACCACGGAGAGCGAGCCGGACATACCCCTCTGCGGCCGCTCGGAGTCCATTGGGGGACCAGCCTGCCCCGCCCCCCCGCCCGGTGCAAGCCTTTCCGGCTGGTCGGGCAGAGGATCGGGGTCAGGGCCCTGTAGTCTGGATCGAGCGCCCGAGTAGCTCAGTTGGTAGAGCACTTCACTTGTAATGAAGACGTCGCGGGTTCGATTCCTGCCTCGGGCTCCCTGTCTCGCGGTTCGCGCCTCCGGCTGGCTACGGGTACCCAGACGGGTGGCATACGGCCATGGTACGCCCGGGACGGTTACGTCAGGGACGTTGCGAGCAGGGAGGCGCGAGATGCTGTCGGAGTTCAAGAAGTTCGTCCTGCGGGGCAACGTCGTCGACCTGGCGGTCGCGGTGGTCGTCGGCGTCGCCTTCACGGCGATGATCACGGCGTTCGTGGCCGACCTGATCACGCCGTTGATCGCCGCCATCTTCGGCAGGCCGAGCTTTGCCAACCTGACCTTCACGTTGCACAACTCGACGTTCAGGTACGGCTCGTTCCTCAACGCGTTGCTGTCGTTCCTCATCGTGGCGACCGTCGTCTTCTTCGCCGTCGTGCTGCCGCTCACCGCGCTGATGAAGCGCCTCAACCTGTTGCCGGCCGACGAGCCCAAGCCCGAGACGCGGCCGTGCCCCAAGTGCCTGAGCGACATCCCGGTCGGCGCGCGCCGGTGCGCGTTCTGCACGTCCGAGGTGGCGAACGCGGCCTGACGCCTAGCGCGACGCGGCGGCGGCCCGCTGGCGGGCGACCTCGAAACAGGCGACCGCGCCGGCCACCCCGACGTTCAGCGACGGCAGCGTGCCGTGCTGGGGGATGGCCACCACCGCATCGCAGCGCCGGCGCACCAACGGGGCCAGCCCCTTCTCCTCGCTGCCGACCACCAACGCCACGGGGCCGTCGCCGAGGGGCAGGTCGTAGAGCGACTGCTCCGACTCCCCGGCGAGCCCGATCGACCACACGCCGAGCTCGCGCAGCTCGCTGAGCGCGGCCGGCACCCCGCCCACCACGGCGAAAGGCAGGTGCTCGATCGCCCCGGCCGCCGTCTTGGTCACGGTCGGCGAGAGCCGGGCGGAGCGGTGGCGCGGCAGCACGACGCCGGTCACGCCGGCGCACTCCGCGCTGCGCAGCAGCGCGCCCAGGTTCCGGGGGTCGGTGATGCCCGCCGCCACCAGGAGGAACGGCGCCGGACCGCGGCGGTCCGGCCCGCAGAGGTCCTCCAGCGGGACGGGGTCGAGCGGGCGGGCCAGCGCCAGCACGCCCTGGGGCGCCTCGGTGCGGGCCTGGGCGTCGAGCCGGGCCCGGGGCACCGTCTCGACGGGGACCCGCAGGCGGGACGCCAGCTCCTCGATGCGGTCGAGCTGCGGCGAGGGGTCCTGCTCCTCGGCCATCACGATGCGGCGCACGGTGCGGCGCCCGACCGAGAGCAGCTCGAGCACGGCCCGGCGGCCCTCGACCTGGTCTCCCCCCAGCTCGCTGCGCACGCCGGGGCGGGGGCGCCGGCCGGCTGACCCGGGCTCTGGTTCTGGCCCTGGCCCCGGCCCGCGTCGGGCCGGCGGCCTGGCCCGGGCGGGCCGGGCGGCGGCTCACGCCCGCTCCATCAGGACGACGGCGAGGCAGGCGATGCCCTCGGCCCGGCCGAGCGCCCCGATCCCCTCCGCCCGGGTCGCCTTGACGGACACCGGCGCGCCGAGCACGCCGCTCAGCCGCTCCGCCATGGCGGCGGTGTGGGGGGCGAGGCGAGGCGTGTCGGCGACGATCGTGCAGTCCGCGTTGGCGCAGGAGAAGCCCTCCGCCGGCGGCCATGCGCACCACCTCGGTCAGCAGCGCCACGCTGTCCGCCCCCTCCCAGACCGGGTCCGTGTCGGGGAAGTGCCGGCCGAGGTCGCCCAGGCCGACGGCGCCGAGCACGGCATCGGCCAGCGAGTGGCACACCGCGTCGGCGTCGCTGTGGCCACCGAGGCCGCGGGCCCCCTCGATCTCGACGCCACCGAGCACGAGCGGGCGGTGCGGGTCCTCGGAGAAGCGATGGATGTCGATCCCCTGGCCGATGCGCACGGTCAGCCCTTCCCCCGCGGCGAGGAGCCGCTCGGCGGTCCCGAGGTCGTCGGGGGCGGTGATCTTGAGGTTGCCCCCTTCGCCGGGCACCACGCGCACGGTCGCGCCCAGCGCCTCCACCAGCATGGCGTCGTCCGTGGCGTCGGGCCCCGGCCTGCTCGTGGGCACGGCGCAGGACGGCGGCCCGGAAGGCCTGCGGCGTCTGGACCGCGACCAGTGCGCTGCGGTCGAGCGTGCTCGTGACGCGGCCGGCCTCGTCCACCACCTTGATGGTGTCACGCAGCGGGACACCGGGCACGGCTCCGTCCGCCCCACCGTCCAGCCACCGCGCCGATCACGGCGTCGAAGAGCGCGGGCGAGGCCAGCGGCCGCGCCGCGTCGTGCACCACGATCACCTCGGCGTCGGGGGGAACGGCGGCCAGGCCCCGGCGGACCGAGTCGGCCCGCGTCGCACCTCCGGCCACGACGGCATCGGCGCCGTGACGGTCCGGGTCGTCCAGCCCGGCGGGGACGACGAGGACGACGCCGGCGGAGCAGGGCCGGCAGGCGTCGACCGCCCATTCGAGCACCGGGCGGCCCGCCGAGGGGGGAGAACTGCTTCAACCGGCCGAAGCGACGGCCGGAGCCCCCCGCCACGACGATCGACCACACCTGCGCCACGGTGCGACCGGGCCGGGTGATCAGGTCAGCGCGTCGTTCAGACGCTCTTCGGCCGTCTCCTCGTCCACGTTGAGGGCGAAGGTCAGCTCGGACACCAGGATCTGACGCGCCCGCTGCAGCATCCGCTTCTCACCGGCGGACAGGCCCTTGTCCTTGTCCCGGATGGAGAGGTTCCGCACCACCTCGGCCACCTGGTAGATGTCGCCCGAGCGCAGCTTCTCCGAGTGGTTCTTGTAGCGGCGGGACCAGTTCGTCGGCATGCGCGCCTCCTTCTTGCGCAGCACGGCGAAGACCTCCTCGACCTCCTCGTCGTTGATCACCTCGCGCAGCCCCACACCCTCGGTGTTGTCGGCGGGGACGTTCAGGATCAGGTCGCCGTAGGCCAGCCGCAGGACCAGGTACTCCCGCTTCTCGCCGAACGCGACCTTGGTCTCTCGCTTCTCTATGACTGCTGCCCCGTGGTGGGGGTAGACGACTTTGTCTCCGACCTTGAAGGACACAGGACTCAGGACTCCCTTGGGTGGATCGGGTGCGGCCGCACAGGCACGACATGCGGGCGATGGCTGTTGCAGAGGTTTGCCGGAGACGGACCCGGGCCGTCCGACGGTGACTGACCATTTTACCAGACAGCGCCCGGATCATTCGTAGCGCTCGAAGATGCTGGCCTCGACGAGGCGCGCCAGGCCGTCACGGACGTGGCGGGCCGTGGCGGCGCCGATGCCCGTCGACGGACTCGAGCTCGGCGGCAGAGGCGGAGAGGATCTCGGGCAGCGAGCCGAACCGCTGGACCAGCGCGCTCTATCAGCGTCTCGGAGAGCTGCTGGGGCAGGCGGTGCAGGAGGCGGTACCCGTGGGGTGCCAGCTCCGCGTGCAGCTGGTCGTCGGAGGCGGGGAGGTTGAGTGCGGCCACGACCTTGGGCAGGTCCATCAGGGCGTCGGGCGAGAGCGAGCGCAGGTGCGCGATGCCCTTGGCGTCCGTGTAGTCGCGCAGCACCAGCGTGATGCTCTCCCCGACGCCGGCGCTCAGCTCCTCGGTCTGGAGGTGGATGAGCCGGCCGTCGGAGCCGAGCTCGACGAGGTGCCCCTCGATCTCCTCGGCGATGCGGCGGACCATCTCGCCCGGTTGGAGCACGGCGACGACGTCGCGGACGGCGACCGAGTCCTCCATCTCGAGGCGGGTCAGCGTCGAGAGCGCGTCGTCGTAGCGGGCCCGGAAGCGCTGCAGGGTGGACAGCGCCTGGCTCGAGCGGTCGATCAGCCAGCCGGCCGACTGCGTGGTGTGCTTGCGGTCGTTGCGGTAGACGGCGATGGTCGCCATCGCCTCCGAGACGGCGATCACCGGCACGTCGATGGAGCGGGCGACGCGCTCGGCCGTGCGGTGGCGGGTGCCGGTCTCCGAGGTCGCGATGGTCGCCTTGGGAACGAGGTGCACGTTGGCGCGCGCGATCCGGGAGGCGTCGGCGGCCAGGATGATGGCGCCGTCCATCTTGGCCAGCTCGGAGAGGCGTTGGGGGGAGTACTCCGGCGTCGAGGAGGAAGCCGCCCGTGCAGACGGACAGCACGGCCGGGTCGTCGCCCACGAGGATCAGCGCCCCGTGCTTCGCCTGCAGGATCCGGTCGAGGCCCTCCCGGAGCGCCGTCCCCGGCGCGATCAACGCCAGCGCGTCGTTCAGCGGCTGGCTGCCGCCGGCACCGTCGACCACCCGGGCATCGTACCCGGCCCGTTCCGCGCGCCGGCCTCCGAACCGGCCCGGGCGAGGGCTTCCGCCAGCGTGCGCACCCCGTGCACCGACCATGCCCGCCGGCACGGCCGCGGGTGCCGCCGTCGGCCGCCGTCAGGTTCGAGGCCGGCACCGAGCGCGCTGGTGAAGCCGGCCCGCTGCGCCTCGGCGAGGCGGCGGTCCGCGCCCGGGACCATGCGGACCTCCCCGGCCAGCCCGAGCTCGCCGAACACCACGACGTCGGGCGCCAGGGGCCGGCCGGTGACGACCGACGCCATGGCCAGCGCAACGGCCAGGTCGGCCGCCGGCTCGGTGACGGTGATGCCGCCGGCGGCGGCGACGAAGAACTCGGCGGTCGCGGGCACGTCGACCGCGGTGCGGCAGGCGAGCACGGCCATGAGCAGGTTGGCCCGCGCCGCATCGACGCCCAGCACCTGCGGCCGCGACGCAGCCCGACGTGCCGGGCCCGAGCAGGGCCTGCACCTCGACGAGCAGCGGGCGCCGACCCTGCAGGACCGGCACGACCACGCTGCCCGGGACACCCGCCATGCGGTCGCCCAGCATGAGCGGGCCCGGGTCGGGCACGGCGCGCAGGCCGTCGTCACGCATCTCGAAGATGCCGACCTCGCCCGCCGGCCCGAAGCGGTGCTTGACCGAGGTCAGGACGCGCAGGGCGTGGTGGCGGTCGCCGTCGAAGGAGAGCACGGTGTCGACGAGGTGCTCGACGGCCCTGGGCCCGGCCAGGTCGCCGTCCTTGGTCACGTGCCCGACCAGGAGGAGCGGCGACGCCGCTGGCCTTGGCCATGCGGGTCAGGCGTTCGACGCACGGCGCGCACCTGGGCCAGGCTGCCGGCCGGCTGGCCCAGCTCGGGTCGGAGACGGACTGGAGCGAGTCGACGACGACGAGGGCGGGGTCGGTGCCGCGCCGACCGCCGCCTCGATCGCCTCGACGTCGGGGCCCTCGAGCGCGAGCAGGTGACGTGGCACCAGGCCCATGCGCGAGGCGCGACCCCGCACCTGGGTGAGCGACTCCTCCGCCGAGGCGAGCATGACGTCGAGCCCGGTGGCGGCCACCGAGGAGAGCACCTGGAAGAGCAGCGTCGACTTGCCGATGCCCGGCGGGCCGAACAGCAGGGTGACCGAGCCCCCGACCACGCCGCCGCCCATGACGCGGTCGAGCTCGCTGACGCCGGTCGCCAGCGGGCGCGTGGCGCCGGTCGAGACGTCGGCCAGGGGCACGGCCGGCACGCCGCCACCGCGGCGGCCCGGCGCGCGCCGGTGCCGGGCCGAAGGTGTTCCACTCGCCGCAGGTGGGGCAGCGCCCGACCCAGCGCAGCGAGGTGGCCCCGCACGCCGTGCAGAGGTAGAAGGACCTCGGAGCGGGCGCGTGGTCGGGAGGCGGCGGTCATGGCTGCACGCTACGGAAGGGGGTGTCACAGCGGCCGCCCAGCCGGCGGACGGCGGAGGGAACTGGTGAGAGGCTCGGTGCATGGACGCGCCGACTGCCTCCGAACGGGCCGGCTGGGCGCGCCGGCTCGGAGACGGCGAGCTGCAGCGCCGGCTGCTGAGCGACGCTCGCCTGCCTGCGCGAGGTCGAGCGGCGGCACGCCGGCCCGGCGGCGGGAGGGCTGTCGGGCTGGGTGCGCGTGGTGGCCTGGAACGTCCAGCGTGGCCGCCGCCCGTCGAGCGCTGGCGGCGCGGCTGGCCGAATCGGGCGCCGGCATTGCCTGCTCTCCGAGCTCGACTCGGGCATGGCGCGGACGCAGAACGAGGACGTTGCCGCCGCCATCGCCCCGACCTCGGGGCGGGCTACGTGTACGGCGTGGAGTTCGTGGAGCTCGGGCTGGGCGACGAGGCGGAGCAGCGCGAGGCCGCCGGCGCCGGCAACGAGCGGGGCCTGCACGGCAACGCCATCGTGTCGGCGGCGGCGCTCGCGGACCCGGCGGTGGTGCGCCTGCCCGACGCCGGCCCCGGGTGGTTCGCCGCCGACTCGCCCCAGCCCCGGGTGGGCGGGCGCATGGCCGTGGTCGCCACGCGTCGCCATCGACGGGTCGCGGGTCCAGGTCGCCTCGACCCACCTCGAGAACCGCAGCGACCCCGCACACCGGGCCGAGCAGATGGAGGTGCTGCTGCGGGCCGTCGACGCGCGCGACCCGGGCGGCCCGGCGATCGTCGGGGGCGACCTCAACACGCTGGGGGCCACCTACGCCGAGCTGTTCGACCGCCGCCTGGTGCGCGAGCTGCGGCACGCGGAGCCGGCCCGCTTCTCGTGGCCGGTGGCGCACGAGCCGCTCTTCGAGGTGGCCGGGGCGCACGGGTTCGAGTGGACCGACGCCAACGTCGCCGCGCCGACGACGGAGCACGACGCCGGGGGACGGCCCGGACCACGTGCCGATCAAATTGGACTGGCTGCTCGTGCGCGGGCTGGTCGCCCGCCGCCCCGCCGTCGTCCCGGCCGGTGGGCTCTCGGACCACCACCTCGTCTCGGTCGGGGTGCGGCTGCCGTGACGGTGACGATCCGCCCGGCACGTCCCGGTCGACGCCGCCGCGATCCTGGCCGTCGTCTCCGACGCGTTCTCCGACGACACCCGCGACGCGCGGACGAGGAACTCGACATCGTGCGCACCACCTGGGCCGTGCGCCGCGGGCGCTCGCTCCTCGAGCTCGTCGCCGACGACGCCGGCGCGGTGGTCGCGCACGCGCTGGCCGCGCCCGGCCGGCTCGACGGGCACGCCACGCTGGTCGCCGGCGTCGCCCCGGTCTGCGTGGCGCCGACCCACCAGCGCCGGGGCACCGGCACCGCGCTGATGCGCACGCTCATCGTGATGGCGGAGGAGCTGCGCTGGCCGCTGCTGGTGATCCTCGGCGAGCCCGCCTTCTACGGCCGGTTCGGCTTCGAAGCGGCGGGGCCGCTCGACGTGGCCTACGGGCCGGCCGGCGCGGGCAACCCGCACTTCCAGGCGCGCCGGCTCCCCGGCTACGGCGCCGAGCTGCGCGGCGAGTTCGCCTACTGCTGGGAGTGACTACTCGGCGTCGGCGCCGGCGCCGGCCAGCTCGAGCGGCGGGGGCTGGATCCCCTCAATCGCCGTGAAGCTGAGCTGCGGCTCCTCGCCGTCGATGGGCGACTCCTCGACGTCGACGACGACGGTCTCGCCGACCCGGAACTCCTTCCAGAGGATGCGCTCGGACAGCGGGTCCTCCACCAGCTGCTGGATGGCCCGGCGGAGCGGGCGCGCCCCCAGCTGAGGGTCGTAGCCCCTCTCGGCCAGGAGCGTGCGCGCCGCCGGCGTGAGCTCGAGGCCGATGCCCTGGTCCGACAGCTGCTTGACGGTGCGCGACATGAGGAGGTCGACGATTTCGGTCACCTCGGCCCGCGAGAGCTCGTGGAACACGATGACCTCGTCGATCCGGTTCAGGAACTCGGGCCGGAAGTGGGCCTTGAGCGCCTCGTCCACCTTGGCCTTCATGCGCTCGTAGGTGACGGCCTCCGACGTCTTGGCGAAGCCCATGTTCGACTTGCGCAGGTCGGCCGTCCCGAGGTTCGACGTCATGATCAGCACGGTGTTCTTGAAGTCGACCGAGCGACCCTGGGCGTCGGTGAGGCGGCCGTCCTCGAGGATCTGCAGCAGCGTGTTGAACACGTCCGGGTGCGCCTTCTCGACCTCGTCGAACAGCACGACGGAGAACGGCTTGCGGCGCACGGCCTCGGTCAGCTGGCCGCCCTCCTCGTACCCGACGTAGCCGGGGGGCGAGCCGACCAGCCGGCTGACCGTGTGCTTCTCCATGTACTCGGACATGTCGAGCTGGATCAGCGCGTCCTCGTCGTCGAAGAGGAACTCGGCCAGCGTCTTGGCGAGCTCGGTCTTGCCGACACCGGTCGGACCCAGGAAGATGAACGACCCGCTCGGCCGCTTGGGGTCCTTCAAGCCGGCCCGCGTGCGCCGGATGGCCCGGGACAGCGCCTTGAGCGCCTCCTCCTGGCCGATGACCCGCTTGTGGAGCTCGTCCTCCATGCGCAGGAGCTTGGCGGTCTCCTCCTCGGTGAGGCGGTAGACGGGGATGCCGGTCCAGGCGGCCAGCACCTCGGCGATGACCTCCTCGTCCACGACGTCGAAGAGGTCGACCCCTTCGGCCCGCAGCTCGGCCTCCTGGCCCTCCTTGAGGTCGAGGCGCTCCTTCTCCTGCTCGGCCAGCTTCTTGGCCTGCTCGAAGGCGCCCTTCTCAATGGCGGCCTCCTTGTCGGCGCGCAGGCGCGCGATCTCCTCGTCGAGCTTCTTGGCGCCCGGCGGGGTGCTCATGCGCCGGATGCGCAGGCGGCTGCCCGCCTCGTCGATGAGGTCGATGGCCTTGTCCGGCAGGTAGCGGTCGGCCAGGTAGCGGTCGGCCAGGTTGGCCGCGGCCACCAACGCCTGGTCGGTGATGCTGACCGCGTGGTGCGACTCGTAGCGGTCGCGCAGGCCCTTGAGGATGTCGATGGTCAGCGCCACGGTCGGCTGGTCCACCTTGACGGGCTGGAAGCGCCGCTCGAGCGCGGCGTCCTTCTCGAGGTGCTTGCGGTACTCGTCGATCGTCGTCGCGCCGACCGTCTGAAGCTCGCCGCGCGCGAGCATCGGCTTGAGGATGGAGGCGGCGTCGATCGCGCCCTCGGCCGCGCCGGCGCCGACGAGCGTGTGGATCTCGTCGATGAAGAGGACGATGTCGCCCCGCGTGCGGATCTCCTTGAGCACCTTCTTCAACCGCTCCTCGAAGTCACCGCGGTAACGGCTGCCCGCCACGAGCGCGCCGAGGTCCAGGGTGTAGAGCTGCTTGCCGGTCAGCGTCTCGGGCACCTCGTTGGACACGATCCGCTGGGCCAGCCCCTCGACGATGGCGGTCTTGCCGACGCCGGGCTCGCCGATGAGGACGGGGTTGTTCTTGGTGCGACGCGACAGGACCTGCATGACGCGTTCGATCTCTTTTGCACGTCCGATGACCGGGTCGAGCTTGCCGTCGCGGGCGAGCTGGGTCAGGTTCCGGCCGAACTGGTCGAGCACCGGCGATCCCGACGGGCTGTCGCCCGAGCTGGCGCCCTGGCTCGCGCCGACGGACTCCTTGCCCTGGTTGCCCGACATGAGCTGGATGACCTGCTGGCGCACGCGCCCCAGGTCCGCGCCGAGGCTCACCAGCACGGTCGCCGCCACGCCCTCGCCCTCGCGCACGAGACCGAGGAGCATGTGCTCGGTGCCGATGTAGCTGTGGCCGAGTTGCAGCGCCTCGCGCAGCGAGAGCTCGAGGACCTTCTTGGCCCGGGGCGTGAACGGCGGCGAGCCGCTCGGCGCCGTGCCGGCCATGCCGATCGTCTCCTCGACCTTCTCGCGCACGGCCTCGAGCGAGATCCCCAGGGACTCGAGCGCCTTGGCGGCGACGCCCTCGCCCTCGTGGATCAGCCCCAGGAGGATGTGCTCCGTGCCGATGAAGCTGTGATTGAGCAGGCGCGCTTCCTCCTGCGCCAGCACCAGCACCCTCCGTGCCCGGTCGGTGAAACGTTCGAACACCCTGACCGCCTCTCCTTGCGCTTCTCTTGCTTCTCGGTCCAGTGTACCTGTGGCCTTAGTCCGCCACGCCGCAGCCGCACTGGCCCCGGAGCCCCGGTGGCAGGATTCCCGCGCCCCGGCCGACCGGTCAGTTGTCGACATTCGGCGGCCGTGACCTAACGTTTGGGGGAGTGAACCCGACCGAGGCCCTCGGCCTGCCCCGCCTGCAAGAGGGACTGCAGCGTCTGGAGCCCCTGCTCACCGCCTCGGTGGTGACCGGGCGACGGCTTCCTGGACGAGGTCACCACCCACCTGATCGCGGCCGGCGGCAAGCGGCTGCGGCCCCTGCTGGCCCTGGCCACGGCCACGGCGGGCGACCGGGACGCAACCGAGGACGACCTCATGGGCGCCGTGGCGGTGGAGCTCGTCCACCTCGCCTCGCTCTACCACGACGACGTGATTGACGAGGCAACCATCCGGCGCAACGTCGAGAGCGTCAACAGCCGGTTCGGGAACCTGGTGGCCATCGTGGCCGGCGACTACCTGCTGGCTCGCAGCGCCGCCATCGCCGCCAGCCTCGGCACCGAGATCGCCGCGCTCCTCGCCGACACGTTGGGGCGTCTGTGCCAGGGACAGGTGACCGAGGTGCGCTCGGCCTTCCAGATCGGCCGCAGCCGCGCCGACTACGTCGCGTCCATCAGCGGCAAGACGGCCGCGCTGACCGCCACGTCGTGCCGCATCGGCGCGCTCACCGGCGGCATGCCGGCGGCCGAGGTCGAGGCCTGCACCGAGTTCGGGCGCTGCTTCGGCATGGTCTTCCAGATCCGCGACGACATCCTCGACATCACCGCCACCGACGGCCAGCTCCAGAAGCCGACGGGCCAGGACCTGGCCGAGGGCATCTACACGCTGCCGGCGCTGGTCGCGCTGGCCGATCCCGACGCGGGGCCGGACCTGCGCGCGCTGCTCGGGCAGCCGCTGGCCCAACCCGAGCGCGACAAGGCCCGCGCCATCGTGATGGCGTCGCGGGGGATCGCCGAGTCGGTCGACGCGGCGCGCGCCTACGTCGAGGACGCGAAGAAGGCCACCGCCGGGATCACCCAGCCCGACTTGCGGGCGGGGCTCTCCCGGCTGGTGGCCGAACTCCTGAGCGACCTTCCGGACTGACGCCGGCGGTCAGCCGGCGGTCAGCTGGTGGTCAGCCGGCGGTCGAGCACTCGGCTGCTGAGCTTGGACAGGCGCGCGTTGACCTTGGTCTCGCGGTCCTGGATCTTGGTGATCCGGTTGGCGATGCGGTCCGCCAGCTTGGTGTGCCCCGCCGCCTTGGCCTTCGCCTCGGCGGCCTGGGCCTTGGGCAGGTCGGCGGCGAGCTTGCCTCGACCTTCTGGACCCTGGCCTGGATCTGGGGGAGGAGCGAGCACACCGTGGTCGACGAGGTGATCGCCGGGCCGCTGGTGGCGGTGCTGCCGGTCGAGGCCGTCGCGGCGCCGGCGGCGCCGGCCAGCCCAAGGTCAGTGCCCCGGCCACTGCCGTTCCTGCGATGATCGTGCGAAACATGGGTCCTCCTTGGACATCCGTGCGCTCCCTTGCGCACCTGCCGCCGCTCGACGGCACTCCCAACTCTGAGGCCCAGATGTGAGAGACCTGTAAGGGCTGTATGAGGGATGCCGCCGGATCGTAAGAACGGGGCGAAGAACCGAGACGCGAGCGCTCGCTCGAACTCGTCCGGCGGAGCGCTCCGGCCGCAGCGTGGGGAACGCGATGACCTCGCGGATGTTGGCCACGTCGCCCAGGAGCATCAGCAGCCGGTCCACCCCGAGCCCGAAGCCCGACGTCGGGGGCAGCCCGTACTCGAGGGCGCGGAGATACTCCTCGTCGACGCACCGTGGACTCCTCGTCGTCGCCGGCCCGGGCCTTCGCCGCCTGCTCCTCGAAGCGGGCCCGCTGGTCGTCGGGGTCGATGAGCTCGGTGAACCCGTTGCCCAGCTCGCGGCCCGCCACGCACGGGCTCGTAGCGCTCGACGAGCTCGGGGCCGTCGCGGTGGCGCCGCGCCAGCGGCGACACCTCGGCGGGGTAGTCGATCACGAACACGGGTCCCCACAGCCCGGGCTCGGTCGTCTTCTCGTAGATCTCGAGCAGGATCTTGCCCGGACCCCACGCCGCCTCGACCGCGATGCCGACCTCCTCGGCCACCTTGGCCAGCTCCGCGCGCGGCGCGCGCACGTCGAGCGTGAACCCGGTCGCCTCCGCGATCAGCTCGGTCATGGGGGCGCGCCGCCAGGGCGTGGCCAGGTCGAGATCCCGCCCGCCGTAGGTGAGCGCCGTCGTGCCGAGCACGTCGAGCGCCAGACCGGCGACCAGCTCCTCGAAGACGACCATGGTGTCGGTGTAGTCGGCGTAGGCCTGGTAGAGCTCGAGCGTCGTGAACTCGGGGTTGTGACGCGGCGAGATGCCCTCGTTGCGGAAGCTGCGGCCGATCTCGAACACCTTGTCGAAACCGCCGACGACGAGCCGCTTCAGGTAGAGCTCGGGCGCCACCCGCAGGTAGAAGTCGATGTCGAACGTGTTGTGATGGGTGACGAACGGCCGCGCCGTCGCGCCTCCCGCGATGGGGTGCAGCAGCGGCGTCTCGACCTCGACGAAGCCGCTGGTCCCACAGCCGCTGGCGCATGTGGCGCACGACGTCGCTGCGCAACCGGAGCAGCTGGCGCGAGCGCTCGTTGGCCCACAGGTCGACCTCGCGTTGGCGGTAGCGCGTCTCGACGTCGCTCACGCCGTGCCACTTGTCGCCGAAGTTGCGCCGCGCCTGCGCCAGCAGCTCCCACTCCGCGACCTTCACCGAGAGCTCGCCCCGCTTGGTCCGCACGACCTCGCCGCGCGCCCCGATCCAGTCGCCCAGGTTGAGCTTGACGAACTCGTCGAAGCGCTCGGTCACCGCCGCCAGCGCGAACAGCTGCACCGAACCCGACGCGTCGCGCAGCTCCGCGAAGGCCAGCTTCCCCTGCGGCCGCGAGAGCATGATCCGGCCGGCCACCCCGACGGTGACGCCGGACTCCTCCCCGGGGGCGAGCGACGACCAGGCCTCGACGACGGCCGCCGCGTCGTGGGTGCGCTCGAAGCGGTACGGGACGTCGCGGCGTCGGCTTCGCTCATGAAGGGACGTTGCGCTCGTACACGATGCGCAGGCCGTGCAGGGTCAGCCAGGGCTCCACGTGCTCAATGGTGTCCGAATACGGGGCGATGAGCGAACTGAACCCGCCGGTGGCGACCACGGTGGACGGGCCGAGCTCCTCCATGAAGCGGCGGGCCAGCGCGTCGACCAGTCCGGCGAACCCGTAGAGCGTCCCGGACTCGATCGACTCCACCGTCGACCGCCCGATGACGCTGCGCGGCTCGACCAGCTCGACCCGCCGCAACGCAGCGGCCTGCTGGTAGAGGGCATCGAGGCTGATGGCCACGCCCGGCGTGATGGCGCCCCCGAGGTACTCCCCCTTCGCGCTGATCGCCTCCACCGTCGTCGCGGTGCCCATGTCGACCACGACGCAGGGGCCGCCGTACAGGTCGTAGGCCCCGACGGCGTCGGCGATGCGGTCCGCGCCGACCTCCTTGGGATTGTCGTAGAGGATGGGCATCCCGCTCTTGGTGCCCGGGTCCGAGCACGACGCACGGCACGTCGGAGAACCAGCGGGTGGCCATCTGGCGGAGCTCGCCGGTCACGTGCGGCACCGAGGAGCTGACGGCGATGCCCGAGACCGAGCTCGCGATGTCGAGGCCCTCGAGGTCGAGCAGCTGGGTGAGGAGCACCGCGTGCTCGTCGGGGGTGCGGGAGGGGACGGTCGAGAGCCGCCAGTGGTGCGTGAGGCCGCGCGGCGCGGTCGGGTCGTGCTCGGTCCCGATGCCGACGCCGACGCTCTCCTCGGGCGCGGGCAGGTCGCCGTCGCCGTGCGCGTAGAGGCCGATCACCGTCTCGGTGTTGCCGACATCGATGGCCAGGAGCATGCGTCAGCCCTCCCCTTCCCCGGCTCCGTCGCCCGTCGCCCCGGCCCAGATCAGGTCCAGCCCGAGGTCGAGCACCTCCGCCGAGTGGGTCAGCGCGCCGACGGAGATGCGGTCCGGTCCGGCCGCGGCGTACGCCCCGACGGTGGCGAGGGTCACGCCGCCCGACACCTCGGTGAGGATCGGCGCCCGGCGCGTCCAGGTGCGCCACCGCGATCGCCTCCACCACGGTGCCCGGGTCCATGTTGTCGAGCAGCACGGCGTCCGCGCCCGCCCGGGCGGCCTCGGCCACCTGGTCGAGGGCGTCGCACTCGATCTCGACCATCCGCCCCGGCCACAGCTCGCGGGCCCGGCACACCGCCGCGGTGATGCTCGTCCCGGCCAGGTGGTTGTCCTTGACCAGGACCGCGTCGGACAGCCCGGCCCGGTGGCTGGTCCCGCCGCCGGCCCGCACCGCCGCCTTCTCGAGGACGCGCAGTCCCGGGGTGGTCTTGCGGGTGTCGAGGACCTGGACCGATCGGGTTGCGCTCGTGCGCGGCGGCCACGAACCGCGCGGTCAGCGTCGCCACACCCGACAGGTGACCCAGGAAGTTCAGGGCCGTCCGCTCCGCGGTGAGGATCGGCCGCAGCGGACCCGTCACCTCCATCACGGTGTCACCGGCCGCCACCTCGGCCCCGTCGGCCGCGTGCCAGACGAGCTCGACCCGGGGGTCGACGAGCCGGAAGGCCTCGGTGGCGCAGTCCCGGCCCGCCAGCACGCCGTGGTGGCGGGCCCGCAGCGCGAAGTGTGCGGTCACGCCGGGTGGCACCAGCGCCGCCGTCAGGTCACCCGTCGGGGCCGAGATCCTCCGCCAGCGCCCGCTCCACCGCGTCGGCGACCGCCCGGGCGTACGCCTCGTCGGCCTCGCTGCTCGCTCACGGGCGACCCGGACCGGTCGCCGGGAGCTGCCCGTGGACCAGCCGCCGCCGCCACGACGCCTCGGTGTCGGGGTACTCGCGCCGCGCGTGCGAGCCCCGGCTCTCGGTGCGGGCCAGCGCCGAGACCAACAGCGCGTCCGCCAGCTGCAGCAGGTTCGCCAGCTCGCCGGCGCCGACCGACGCCGGCGCCTCCCCGAGGGCGGACGCCGCGTCGTCGACGACGGTCCGGGCCGCCGCCGAGCGACTCGGCGCTGCGCACGACGCCGGCGCCCCGCGTCATGGCGCGCTGCAGCGTGTCGCGCAGCTTCGTCACGTCCACGTCGGGCAACCCGTCCGCCTCCGGCCGCACCGGCGCGGCGCGGCGCTCCACCGCGGTGCACGCGATGCCGTCGATCGGCTCGTCGCCCAGCACGGCACGCAGCGCGCCGCTCGGCTCGGGGCCCTGGGCCCCCGACGGGATGCGCTCGGCCAGGCGGGCCCCGAAGACCATGCCCTCGAGCAGCGAGTTGGAGGCCAGGCGGTTGGCCCCGTGCACGCCGGTGCAGGCCACCTCGCCGACCGCCCACAACCCGGGCAGCGCCGTGGCGCCCCACAGGTCGGTGACCACGCCCCCCGAGAGGTGGTGCGCCGCCGGTGCGATCGGGAGCCAGTCGTGCTCGGGGTCGAGCCCGATGGACGAGAGCGAGGCGGCGATGGTGGGGAACCGTGCGGAGAAGCGCTCGAGCCCGGTGGCGTCGAGCCAGAGGTGGTCGACCCCCTGGGCGGCCATGCGGGACGCCATGGCCCGGCTCACCACGTCCCGCGGCGCCAGCTCGTCGACGAAGCGCTCGCCGTCCCGGTCGCGCAGCAGCGCGCCGTGGCCGCGCAGCGCCTCGGAGAGCAGGGGTCGGGGCATGGCGGGGTGGTGCAGGGCGGTCGGGTGGAACTGGACGAACTCGACGTCGGCCGTCGGCACGCCGGCCCGCAACGCCATGGCCACGCCGTCGCCGGTGGACTCGTGGGGGTTGGTGGTGACCGAGAAGAGCTGCCCCGCGCCCCCCGTGGCCAGCACCACGTGGTCGGCCCGGACCTCGACGGGGCCGGCACCGCCGCCGGGCGGCAGCGCGCGGACGCCCACGCAGCGCCCGCCCTCCACGAGGAGATCGAGGGCGAACCAGCCCTCGAGCACCGCGCTGGCCGAGCGGTAGGTGGCGTCGACGAGGGCCCGCTCCACCTCCGCCCCGGTGGCCGCGCCGCCGGCGTGCACGACGCGCGGACGGGAGTGGCCGCCCTCGCGGGCCAGCGCCAGCAGGCCCGTGGCCTCGCGGTCGAACTCGACGCCCAGCGCGATCAGCTCGTGCACCCGCCCGGGCCCCTCGTCGACCAGGATGCGCACGGCCTCCTCGTCGCACAGGCCGGCGCCGGCGGCCAGCGTGTCGGCGAGGTGCAGGTCGGTCGAGTCCTCGTCGCCGCCGAGCACGGCGGCCACGCCGCCCTGGGCCCACCGGGTCGCCGACTGGGACAGCGCGCCCTTGGTCAGCACGCCGAGGGACAGCGCGGCGACGACGGCGCCCGTCCCGGCCAGCCGCACCGCGGCCGACAGGCCGGCCACCCCGCTGCCCAGGACCAGGACGTCGAAGGGTCCGGGCCGGGCCCCGGTGGTCACGCCGGTTCGGTCAGCGTGAGCTCGGCGTCCAGGCGGGCCGACACCTCGTCGATCACCCGGTTGCGCCCGTCGACGTGCACGACACGCGGCACGTACGCCTCCAGCTCGGCGCGCTCGTAGTCGGCGTAGGTGATGATGATCACCTTGTCGCCCGGCGCCACCAGCCGCGCCGCGGCACCGTTCAGGCAGATCTGCCCGCGCTCGCCCTCAATGGCGTAGGTCTCGAAACGGGCGCCGTTGTCGATGTCGAGCACGGCCACCTGCTCGTAGGGGAGGATGTCGGCCAGCGCCATCAGCTCGGTGTCGATGGACACCGAGCCCACGTAGTGCAGATTGGCGCCCGTGACCGTGGCCCGGTGGATCTTCGACTTCATCATGCGGCGGCGCATCGGCTCAACCGATCCTTTCGAGTTGGCGGACCTGTCGTGTCGCGTCGGTGACTGCGCAGGCGTCCCCGGGCGCGTCGAGGGCGGCGCTGTTGTCGATCAGCCTGACCGGCCCCACCTGCGGCCGCGATCAACAGGCGCACCGACCCGGGATCGTCGATGACGCCGGCCTCCTCCAGCGAGGCGGCGTCGACCGCCACGGCGTAGTCGAGCCGCACCAGCGGCGCGCCGGCGACGACGGATCGCATGGCCTCCCCCACCGCCGCGCCGGAGCGCTCGCCGGCCGCCACCGCGGCGCGGCCGGCGGCCAGGGCGCGCGACAGCACGGTCGCCGCCTGCCGCTCGCCCGACGACAGGCGCACGTTGCGGCTGGAGAGCGCGAGCCCGTCGGCCTCCCGCACGATCGGGCACCCCACCACGTCGACCGGCAGCGCCAGGTCGCGCACCATGCGCCGCACGACCGCCAGCTGCTGGAAGTCCTTCAGCCCGAAGTAGGCCCGGCACGGGCCGGCGATGGAGAACAGCTTGGCGACCACCGTGGCGACACCGTCGAAATGGCCGGGCCGCGACGCTCCCTCCCACGCGTCGCTGACCCCGCGCACCGACACCGTCGTCGAGGGCGGCGCGGGCCACGACGGGTACATCTCGGCGCACCGTCGGGACGAAGACGACGTCGGCCCCGGCCTCCGCGCACACGAGCAGGTCCCGCTCCAGCGTCCTCGGGTAGCGCGCGATGTCCTCGGGGTCGCCGAACTGCAGCGGGTTCACGAAGATGCTCACCGCGACCACGTCGCACTCGGCCCGGGCCCGGGCCAGCAGGGAGGCGTGCCCCTCGTGCAGCGCGCCCATGGTGGGCACCAGCCCGACCACCCGGCCGACGGCGCGTGCGCCCGGTCGAGCCAGGCGCGGCACTCGCGCGCCGTCTCGACGACGTCCATGGCCACGCCTCCTACACCACCGCCGGCACGGCCGGCAGGGTCGCGTCCGTCTGGGCCAGCCGCGTCGCCAGCGCCGCCCCCGCCTGGTAGCCGGCGCGCTCGCCCTCGGGCAACGCAGTCGAGATGGCGGCTGAGGGTGGCCCAGTCGCCCCGGCGGGCCGGTCCCGTCAGGGCGGCGGCGCGCCCCCAGCGCGGCCACGTCGTCGACGGCGGCCCGGGTCAGGGGCAGGAACGACTCGAGGTCGAGCCCGACCGAGGCCGCCACCCGCTCGACCTGCCCCAGCAGCGCCACCACGTGGTTGGCCGCGATGCAGGCGGCGGCGTGATACGCCGCCCGGTCGGCGTCGGCGACCTCGACCATGCGCCCGCCGAGGCACTCGACGATCTCGCGCGCCGCCGGTGCACCGCTCACCGCGAAGGTCACGCCCGAGCCCAGACGGGCCGCGCCGACCTCCCCGTTGGGCAGGGGCACGAGCGGGTGGACGGCCGCCCGCAGCGGATGCGGCGCCAGCGCGTCGAGCCCGAGCGAGCCCGAGAGGTGGACCACCGTCGTCCCCGCGACGGGCAGGACCGCCGCCGCCACCTCGGCGACGGCGTCGTCGGGGGTGGCGATGACGAGGACGTCCACGCCGCGGGCCGCGCCGGCAGAGGTCGTCGTGGCGCCCGCAGAAACCGGCGAACTCCCAGCCCGCGCGCCGACAGCGCGGCGGCGAGGGACGTGCCGGCCCGACCGGGACCGATGATCCGGATGGAGTGCATCTGACCTCCTTCGGCGTTCCGGCCCCTGGCGGGTGCCGTTCGCCTACAGACGATCCGAGAACTGTCGCCTACAGACTACCCACACGGGTGACCTCCCCACCAGACGCCCTGAGCTGCGTCCGCCGTGACCAGGTCCGGCGCCAGGTCCGCCAGGGGCTGCCACCACGAAGCGCCGTTCCCACAGCCGGGGGTGGGGGACGCGTGAGGTCCGCCTCGTCCACCTCGCAACCCTCCACCCAGAGGACGTCGGCGTCGAGCGTCCGCGGGCCCCAGCGCACCGTGCGCACCCGCCCGGCGGCATCCTCGAGGGCACGGCAGCGCTCGAGCAGCCGGCGCGGCGTGTCGGTGGTCGACAGCTCGACGACCACGTTGAGGTAGGGGCCCTGGCCGGCGGGACCGCCGACGGGCTCGGTCTCGTAGAGCGGCGAGACGCCGACGACGTCGCCGGCGGCACCGCAACCGCTCGACGCGCGGCGCGCAGGAGGGCGGCGCGGTCCCCCAGGTTCGAGCCCAGCCCGATGAAGGCGCGCCGCGGCGGTGCCGGCTGCGCCATCAGCGGGCGCGCCGCACCCTGACCCCGGTCGAGCCCACGTCGAGCGCCAACGGCGGGCGCAGCTTGCGCACGGTGACCTCGACCGCTTCGAGCCGGGGGTCCACGATGAGCAGCGCACTGGCCAGCCGGCCGGTGAGGGCCTCGAGCAGCCGGTAGGACCGCCCGCCGACGACGTCGGCCGCGGCCTGGGCCAGCGCGCCGTAGTCCACGGTGTCGGCGAGGTCGTCGCTCTGCTGGGCGGTCTCCATGTCGATCCAGGCCACGATGTCGACCGAGAAGGGCTGCGCCCGCTCCCGCTCCTCGGGGAGCACGCCGTGCACCCCCGTCACCCGGAGGTCACGGATCTCGATCCGGTCCGTCACGGCACCTGGCCGCGTGCCGGCATGCCCTCCAGCTCGGCCAGCAGCTCGCGGCCGGGCTCGCCCATCGCATGGCCCACCACGTGCTCGACCAGCGCCACCGCCTGGGGCTGGTTGGCGATGCGGTTCGACCAGACCAGGTAGCCGGCCACCACCCCCATGACCCGGTCGCCCAGCTCGTCCTGGTGCACCAGGATGCGCAGGCCGGCGGCCAGCGAGTCGTCGATGTCCTGGTAACAGGCGGCCAGGACGGGCCGCGGGTCCCCGGACCGCTCGAGGGGGTAGTGGGCCCAGACCAGCCCCTCGTCGTCGTAGGCGGCCAGGTTGTGCGGCGAGGGCAGCAGGGAGATCACCCGGCCGAACCCCTGGACCCGCAGCCAGATGATCTCCTCCTGGCGCCGCACCCGGCGGTGGCTGGCCGAGAACCCGCCCGGTCGCTCGCTGACGGCCAGGTGGTCCGTGATCACCCAGGTGAAATTGCGCGGCGGGATGCCGGCCGCCCACTTGCTCCTTCATGCGGCAGGACCATACAGCCGGGCTACCTGCACCGTCGCCGCCACATCGTGGACCCGGACCATGCCCGCCCCCGCCACCATGGCCGCCGCCGCCGTGGCGAGCGACCCCTCGGCCCTCTCGGCCACGGGCGCGGCCTCCCCGGCCGCCTCTCCCGCCGCCAGCAGGCCCAGGAAGCGCTTGCGGCTCGTGCCGACGACGACCCCGGCGCAGCCGGCGCCGGCCGCGGCATCGGCCAGCTCGGACAGGTGGTGCAGCAGCGAGAGATTGTGCGCCATCGTCTTGCCGAAGCCGATGCCGGGGTCGACCCAGACCTCGCGCACCCCGGCCCCGAGCGCGCGCCGGGCCCGCTCCAGCACGAACGCCTGCACCTCGGCCACCACGTCCGCGTAGCGGGGGTCGTCCTGCATGGTGCGCGGCCGGCCCTGCATGTGCATGGCGACCCAGCCGGCCCCCGTCGCCGCGGCCACCTCCCACAGCGAGGCGGAGACGTCGTTGACGAGGCTCGCCCCGGCCGCCACCGCGGCGACGGCCACCTCGGGCTTGACGGTGTCCACCGACACCCGGGCACCGCGCCCGGCGGCCGGCTCCGGGCGAGGGCCTCGACCACCGGCACCACCCGGGCCAGCTCCACGCCGATGGGCACGGGCTCGGCACCGGGCCGGGACGACTCCCCGCCCACGTCGATCACGTCGGCGCCCTCGGCCATCATGTCGAGCCCGCGGGCCACCGCCGCGTCGAAGGTGTCGTAGCGCCCCCCGTCGGAGAAGGAGTCGGGCGTGACGTTGAGCACGCCCATCACGAGCGGCCGCCCGGAGCGGGGCCGCACCGGCCTCAGCGACCCCGGATGAACTGCATGGCCTCCGCCCGGGTGGCCACGTCGGAGCGGAACAACCCGCGCACCGACGAGGTGACGGTGACGGTGCCCGGCTTCTTCACGCCGCGGATGGACATGCAGAGGTGCTCGGCCTCGATCACGACCAGCACGCCCCGGGGCGAGAGCACGGTGGCGATGGCGTCGGCGATGTCGCTCGTCATGCGCTCCTGCACCTGCAGGCGCCGGGCGTACCCGTCGACGAGGCGGGCCAGCTTGGAGAGGCCCGTGATGCGGCCGTCCTCGGCCGGGATGTAGGCGACGTGGGCCTTGCCCAGGAACGGCACCAGGTGGTGCTCGCACAGCGACGCGAACGGGATGTCGCGCACCATCACCATCTCGTCGTGCTCGGCCGCGAAGGTGACCTCCAGGTGGCGGGCCGGGTCGTCGTGCAGGCCGGAGAAGAGCTCCTCGTACATGGAGGCCACGCGGTCCGGGGTCGCGATCAGCCCGTCGCGGGCGGGGTCCTCCCCGATGGCGCTGAGCAGCTCCGCCACGGCCGCCCGCACCCGGTCGACGTCGACGCTCATCGGCCTGGCCTCATTGGTCTGGCCCCTTGTAGCGGTGCACGCCGCGCAGGTTCCGGTAGCGCTCGGCCACGTCGAGGCCGTAGCCCACCACGAACTCGGGCGGGATGGTGAAGCCGATGTAGCGCAGGTCGAGATCGACGCGCTGCTCGCCCTCCTTGACCAGCAGCGCGCACACCTCCACGCTCTTGGGCGAACGGGCGTTGAGGTAGCGCCGCAGGTAGTTGAGGGTGAGGCCGCTGTCGATGATGTCCTCGACGACCAGCACGTGCCGGCCCTCGAGCTCGGAGTCGAGATCCTTGACGATGCGCACGACGCCCGACGTCTTCGTCGCACTGCCGTAGGAGGACACGGCCATGAAGTCGACGTCGACCGGCAGCGCGATGGCCCGGCACAGGTCGCTCATGAAGAGCATGGCGCCCTTGAGCACGGCAACCAGGAGGGGCGGCTCGTCGGCGTAGTCGGCGGTGATCTCGGCGCCCAGCTCGGCGACCCGGGCCGCCAGGCTGCGCGGCGTCGACCAGCACGGGCCCCACGTCGGGCTCGGCCCAGGTCGGGACGCCCGTTCCGGCCTCGTCGCGGGTCACCGGCGTGACACTACCGGAGCGGACCGGCTCGATTCGGAGCCGGCCGCCCGAACGCCGTACCCGCCGGCCCCCCGAGAGCTCCGTCCCCACCGCCGCGCCATCGGCGACCGCGAGGGTGCGCTCGACCTCGGCCAGCGACGGCGGATGCTCGCCGCCGGCCGCCTCGCGCAACCACCGCCGCAGGGTGCGCCGCGCCAGCGGCCGGGCTCGCCCGCGCCAACGCCCGGGCGTCGGCCGGGTCGGGCAGCGCCTCGGCGGCCAGCGACTCCAGCAGCGCCACCTCGTCGCGCAGCACCCCGGCCTGACGGGCCAGCAGCGGGACGGGGTCCCGGCCGGCCACCGCGGCACACAGCGGCAGCAGCTCGTGGCGGACGCGGTTGCGCACGAAGGCGGGATCGGCATTGCTGGCGTCGCACACCGGCACGAGGCCCCACGCGCCGCACAGCGCGTGGGTCTCGCTGCGGCGCAGCCCGAGCAGCGGATGCCGGTGGCCCGGCCGCATCCCCGCCAGGCCGTCGGCGCCCGCGCCCCGCAGCAGGTTCACCAGGATCGTCTCCGCCTGGTCGTCCATGGTGTGCCCGGTCGCCACCCCCGCCGGCAGCACGGCGAAACGGGCCGCCCGGGCCCGGGCCTCGAGGTTGGGCCCGGGCGCCACGGACACCCGGCGGCGCGCGAAGCGCGCCCCGAAACGGCGCCGCCGCGTCGGCCACGACGTCGGCCTCGGCGCCCGAGACCGGCGCGCAGACCGTGGTCGACGTGGATCGCGGTCACGTCGCAGCCGGCGGCGGACGCCAGGGCCAGGAGAGCCAGCGAGTCGGCGCCCCCCGACACCGCGCACGCCAGGGCGGTGCCGGCCGGCGGGAAGGTGCACCGGGTCAGGAGGTGGGAGGCGAGGTCGGCGGGAGCGGTGTGGTCGTCCTTACCCACCGGCTCGGGCCACCCAGGCGGCCGGGTCGCGGATCTCCTCGAGGGTGGGCAGCCACTCGGGCCCCTCCCACACCCGGGCCAACAGCGACGGCCCGCCGGCCGCCTCCACCGACTCGACGAAGCGCTCCCCCTCGGCGTACTGGCGCATCTTGGCGTCCAGACCGAGCAGCTTCGACATCAGCTTGGTCAGCCCGCGCGCCTGGGTGCGCCGCTCGTGCAGCACCTGGGAGAAGTGGGCGGCGCCCGGCACCTCGGCCGCGCCGGCCCGGTCCATGGTCACGTCGCCGTGGCCTTCGAGCAGGCTCATCATCCCCGAGATCTTCGACAGCGCCAGCCGCTGCTCGGGCGTGGCCAGCATGCCGACCACCCCGGCCTCGCGGGCCGGGTTGCGCCCGGCACGCACCTCGGCCGTGGCGCGGCGCACCATCTCGGCGAACCCCGCCGGATCGCCCGAGAGCGGGCCGAGCAACTCGGTGACCAGACCGACGAAGTGGTCCCGCAGCCAGGGGACCGCGGTGAACTGCAGCCGGTGGGTCACCTCGTGCAACGCCAGCCACAACCGGAACTGGCTGGGCGCGAACCCGTACTGCTCCTCGACCCCCACGATGTTCGGGCCCACGTAGGAAACGAGGTCCTGGTCCTCGGGCGACTCGTCGTTGATGAGCAGGTCGTACTGTCCGAGCACCCGGGTCGCCATGTAGGCCAGCATCAGGCCGAGCTGGGTCCCGGCGACGGCGCGGCCCACGACGAGGGACGGCCCGGCGAGCTTGCCCGCGCGCTTGCGCTGCAACTCCGTCAGCGCGGGGCCCACCAGGCGCTCAATGGAGCGCACGTTGGCGGAGGCCCAACCGGGGCGGTCGGTCACCTTGGCCCGGGCGGACCCGTGCGCGGAGTGCAGGCCGGTGGCCTCGCTCACCAACGACTCCGCCCGCGCCGTCAGCTCGTCGAATTGGCCCTGCAGGTCCCGGGAGCGGTACGAGGCCGGCGCGGGCTTCAAGAATGAGGGCGCCGGAGGCCACACGCTGCGCCAGAGCCCAGTCCACCATGGCCGGACCGCCCGGCGCGACGTCCGGGGCGGCCGGAGAGACGTCAGTGCCCGCCGTCGTGCTGCCGGCTTTCTTCGTCGATGGCTTCGGCCACGCGCCGGATGAGGCGTCTCGGGCACCCGGTCCTTGCACCGGTTGGCGATCACCTTGCGCAGCTCGGCCTCGAACTCGGCCGCCCCGCTGCAGGGCCCGCACCAGTCGAGGTGGACACGGATCTCCTCCCGCCGTTCCTCGGTGAGCTCGCCGTCGAGATAGTGGTAGAGCTCGTGCACCGCCTCGTTGCAGTCCACCGACGGGCCGAACAGCCCGCCCGCATCCACCGCGGTGCTCCTGTCGGCGTCCTTGCGCTCGCCCACGTCCTCGCTCATTCTCTCGATCCCCCGGGCACGCTCCCCACGAGGCCCCGTGCTTCCGCCACATCGTGCAACGCCTTCTGCAGCGCCCTTCTTCCCCGGTGGATCCTGCTCATGACCGTCCCGATCGGAACGTCGGTGATCTCGGAGATCTCCTTGTAGCTGAATCCCTCGACGTCGGCGAGGAGCACGGCCATCCGGAACGCCTCGGGGAGGGCCTCGAGCGCCGACTTCACGTCCTCGTCGGTGAAGCGCTCCAGGGCCTCGTCCTCGGCCGACCGGCCGGGGTCGCTGCCCCCCGAGCCGGCGAGGCGCTTGTAGAGGTAGAGGTCCTCGACGTCCTCGACGTCAGCCAGCTCCGGTCGCCGCTGCGCGGCCCGGTAGGAGTTGATGTACGTGTTGGTGAGGATGCGGTACAGCCAGGCCCGCAGGTTGGTCCCCTCGGTGAAGGAGCCGTAGGAGCGGTAGGCCTTGAGGTAGGTCTCCTGCACGAGGTCCTCGGCGTCCGCCCGGTTGCGGGTCATGCGGAGGGCGGCCGAATACAGGCCCGGCATGAATTCCATGGCGACGTCGGTGAAGGTCGCCTGGTCTGCCATGGACCAACCCTACCCACCCGGGGATATCGTCTCCGCCGTGACCACCGCCCCCGGAGGACCTCGGCATCGACCTGATGAGCGGCGCGTTCTACGGGCGGGAGCCCCACGACGCCTACGCCTGGATGCGGGCCAACGCCCCCGTCTACTACGACGAGCCCAACGACCTGTGGGCCGTGGCCAGCTACGCCGCCGTCAAGGCGGCCTCGGTCGACACCGAGTCGTTCTCCAACGCCGAGGGCATCCGGCCCAAGTTCGGGCCGCATGCCGATGATGATCGACTTCGACGCGCCCGAGCACGTGCGCCGGCGCCGGCTCGTCTCCGAGGGCTTCACCCCCAAGCGGGTGCGGGCCATGGAGGACAAGCTCCGCATGGTCTGCGACGCCATCCTCGACAAGGTGTGCGAGCGAGGGCCGCTGCGACTTCGTGCGGGACATCGCGGCGCCGCTGCCCATCATCATGATCGGCGACATGCTCGGCGTGGCGCCCGACGACCGCGACGACCTGCTGCGGTGGTCCGACGACATGCTCAAGGGCCAGGGCTCCCCGGACCCCGACGCCATGGTCAACGCGGCCAACGCCTTCGCGGAGTACTCGGAGTACATCCATCCGGTCTTCGACGATCGCCGGGCCAGCGGCAACGGCGACGACCTCGTCGGGGTGCTGTGCCACGCCGAGATCGACGGCGACTCGCTCGACGACGACTCGCTCGTCCACGAGACGCTCCTCATCCTGATCGGCGGCGACGAGACGACCCGCCACGTCATCAGCGGCGGCATGGAGGAGCTCCTCGCCCACCCGGACCAGGTGGCGCAGCTGGCCGCCGACCCGGCCGGATTGATGCCGGGCGCGGTCGAGGAGATGCTGCGCTGGGTCACGCCGATCAAGAACATGGCCCGGGTGGCCACCCGCGACGTCGAGCTGGCCGGGGCGCAGATCCGGGCCGGCCAGGAGCTCCTCCTGCTGTACCCGTCGGCCAACCGCGACGAGGCCGTGTTCGAGCACGCCGGACACCTTCGACATCACCCGCAGCCCGAACCCGCACCTGGCCTTCGGCTTCGGCGCCCACTTCTGCCTGGGCAACCAGCTGGCCCGCCTGGAGCTCAGGGTCATGGTCGAGCGGGTCCTGGCCCGGCTGCCCGACCTGCGCCTGGCCACCGAGCGCGGCGCGCTGCCCCGCCGGAAGGCCAACTTCATCTCCGGGATCGAGGAGATGCCCGTGGCCTTCACGCCCACCGCCCCGCTCGGCGTCGGGCCCGTCTGATGGCGGCACGGCGGCCAGCGCGGACCGGCATCGCCGGCTGGTCCATCCTGGTCACCGGGGGCGGCAGCGGCATCGGCCTGGCCACGGCGCGAGCGTCTGGCCGCCGACGGCGCGCACGTGACGATCTGCGGGCGCACCGAGCAGAAGCTCCTCGACGCCACCGCGCGCATCGCCGATGCCGCGACCGGTGGGGCCACCGCCCGCTACATCGTGGCCGACGTCACCGTCGAGGAGCAGGTCGCCGCAGCCGTGGCGGTCGACCGCCGAGGCGACGGGCCGCATCGACGGCCTCTTCGCCTGCGCCGGCGGGTCGCTGCACCTCGGCTCGGTCCTGACCGCCGACGTCGAGGCGGTGCGGGCCACCATCGACCTCAACCTGATGGGCTCGGTGATCTGCGTGAAGCAGGGCGGCCGCAGCCATGCAGGCCCAGGGCGGCCCGGGCTCCATCGTCTCATGTCCTCGGGTGCCGGCCGCTTCCCCCACCCGCACCTGTGGGCCTACGGCGTGTCCAAGGCGGGCATCTGCTTCCTCGACCGAGACGGCGGCCGAGGAGCTGGGCCCGCTCGGCATCCGGGTCAACGCGGTGGCGCCGGGCATCATCGACGACGAGCTGATGGCGTTCATCACCGCCGGCGGCCCGTTGCTCGACGACTACCTCGCCGAAATGCCCCTCGGCCGCGTCGGGACGGTCGAGGACGTGGCCGCCGCCGTCCGCTACCTGATGGGTCCCGAGTCCTCCTTCGTCACCGGCGAGACGCTCGGGGTCGACGGCGGCCACCACCTACGCCGTGGCGCCGACTACTCCCTCCTCTTCGGCGCCTGACGGGGCTCGCCCGGACCCCGTGCCGACTCCTGGTCCGCTACCCGGCCGCCGTCCTCCTGCGAACTGCCCCGACGGAATCTCCTCGGACACCCACGATCCCTTCCGGCTCTTGCGCAGCGTTATCCGAAATGATTACCGTTACGGTTATGAGGACGATCGAAGCCGTCGACGACCCTGCTCGCCAGCGCCTCGGCGGCGCCCTCGCCGCTGCGGCTCGCCCTGGCCGTCCTCGCGCCGACCACGGTCGCCGGCGCCGCCACCGGCGCCGAGCGTGTCGTGCACGTGGTGGCGGCCGAGAACTTCTGGGGGAACATCACCAGCCAGCTGGGCGGGCGCGACGTCGAGGTGACCTCGCTCATCACCAACCCCAACGCCGACCCGCATCTCTTCGAGACCGACGCCGCCGACGCCGCCACCCTGGCCCAGGCCCAGGTCGTCGTCGAGAACGGCGCCGGCTACGACACCTGGATGGGCTCCCTCCTCGGCGCCGACAGCGGACACCCGAAGATCGTGAACGCCGCCTCGGTCCTGCACGTCGGCGGGCAGCGATCCCAACCCCCACCTCTGGTACGACATCCCCCGCGTGCCCACCGTGGCCGCCGCCATCACCGCCGCGCTGAGCAAGGCGGCACCGCAGGACGCGTCGACGTTCCGCGCCAACCTCGCCCGCTTCGATGCGTCGCTCGCCCCCATCGACGCCACCCTGGCCACCATCAAGGCGCACTTCCACAACGTGTCCGTCGCCTACACCGAGCGGGTCCCCGGCTACGCGCTGGCCGTGGCCGACCTCGACGTCAAGACCCCGCCCGGCTTCGCCCGGGCGATCGAGGACGGCGTCGACCCCGGTCCGGCCGACACGCTCGCCATGCAACAGCTCATCACCGACCACGACATCAACGTCCTCCTCTACAACGTGCAGACCGTGACGCCGGTGACGACGCAGATGCGGGCCCTGGCCAAGCAGCACGGCATCCCCGTCGTCGGCGTGTCCGAGACGATGCCGGCCGGCGTCGCCACCTACCAGCAGTGGCAGCAGTCGCAGCTGACCGACCTCCTGCACGCGCTCGAGATCGAGCCGCAGCCCGTGACCGCACCCCTGGTCGAGCTCGACCGCGCCGCCGTGCGCATGGGGACCGCGCACGCTGTGGTCGGAGCTGGACCTGGCGCTGTCCGAAGGCGAGTTCCTCGCCGTGCTGGGCCCCAACGGCGCGGGCAAGACCACGCTGCTCAAGGTGCTGCTCGGCCTCGTCCCCCTGTCCGGGCGGCACGGTCCGCGTCAACGGCGCGCCGCCGCGCCGCGGCAACCCCGAGCTGGGCTACGTCCCCCAGCAGCAGGCGTTCGAGCGCACCCTGCCCATCCGCGGGCCGCGACCTCGTGCGCTTCGGCGTCGACGGACACCGCTGGGGCCTGCCGCTGCGACGGCCGCGTCACCAAGCGGCGGGTCGACGCCGCGCTCGAGGGCGGTGGGGGCCAGCGGACTACGCCGACGCCCCGGTCGGCCTGCTCTCGGGCGGCGAGCAGCAACGGCTGCGCATCGCCCAGGCCCTGCTGGGCGACCCCAAGGTGCTCCTGTGCGACGAGCCCCTCCTCGCCCTCGACCTGGCCAGCCAGCGCGCCGTGACGCGGCTCATCGACGAGCGCCGCCGCGACGCCGGAACGCCGGTCGTCTTCGTGACCCACGAGGTCAATCCCGGTCCTGCCCTACGTCGACCGGATCCTGTACCTCGTGCGCGGACGGTGGGCCATCGGCACCCCCGCCGAGATCCTGACCAGCGAGCGGCTCAGCGACCTCTACGGGATAGAGGTCGACGTGGTCAAGGTGCGCGACCGCTACCTCGTCGTCAGCGTCGAGGACGAGCTGCCCACCGAGCCCGGGGCCCACGCGCACCACGATCACGACCACCCGCACTGATGGGCATCGGGTTCTACCTCCAGTTCGGCTTCGCCCAGCACGCGCTCGAGGCCGCCTTCCTGGTGGCGGTCAGCTGCGGGCTCATCGGCCCCTTCGTCATCACGCGCACCATGTCCTTCGCGGTCCACGGGACGAGCGAGCTCGCCTTCACCGGCGCCGTGGCCGGGCTGCTCGTCGCCGACAACCCGCTCGCCGGCGCGCTCGTCGGCGCGCTCGTCGTGGCCGCGCTGATCGGGCTCCTCGGCCAGCGCGCCTCGGAGCGCGACTCCACCATCGGCGTGATCCTGGCCGCCGGGCTCGGGCTCGGCGTCTTCCTCCTCGGCTACTACCACGGCTACGCCAGCGAGGCGCTGAACATCCTGTTCGGCAACATCTTCGGCATCAGCTCGAGCCAGATCCTCCTGCTCGGCGTGATCGCCGTCGCCGTCGCCGTCGTCCTGACCGCCATCTGGCGGCCACTGCTCTTCGCCTCGGTCGACCCCGACGTGGCCGCAGGCCCGCGGCGTGCGCACCGGACTGCTCGGCATCGTCTTCCTCTTCGTGCTGGCCGTCACCGTGACGGAGGCGGCGCAGATCGTGGGCACGCTCCTCGTCCTCAGCCTGGCCATCACGCCGGCCGCGGCGGCGCAGCGCCTGAGCTCCAGCCCCTTCGTGGTGACGATGCTCTCCATCGCCATGGCCGTCGCTCGCGGCGGACGGCGGGTCTGCTGCTCAGCTTCCAGTTCGCCACGGTCAAGCCCAGCGTCCTGATCGTGGCCCTCAGCTTCGCCTTCTACGTGGCGGCCCGCCTCGCCGGTCCCGCCGTGACCCATCGCCGGAGGCAGCGATCCGCCCTGGCGGACCTGGCAGAGTTGGGCCGTGGCTGAGCTCAGCGACCACCCGGCCCGCACCTCGCGCCGGACCCGGCAGGGCGAGGCGGTGCTCAACGTCGTGCTCGGTTCGGACAACTTCCGCAGCGCACAGGACATCCACGCCGAGCTGCGGGCCTCGGGCGAGACGGTCGGACTGACGACCGTCTACCGGCATCTGGCCCTGCTCACCGACGAGGGCCAGCTCGATGCGCTCCAGACCGCGGACGGCGAGCTCGTCTACCGCCGCTGCCACAGCGAGGCCCACCACCACCACGTCGTGTGCCGCCGCTGCGGCCGGGGCACCGAGGTGGAGCTGCCGAGACCTGGAGCGCTGGGCGGAGTCGACGGCGTCGGCCCTCGGCTACAGCGACGTCACCCACACGGTCGAGATCTTCGGCGTGTGCGCCGACTGCCGCGACCTGAGTCAGGTCGTCGGCCCGGGTCAGCCGTCGGCCCGCCTGGAACAGTCCGGCGTCGATCACCGTCTCGCCGCGCTGGGTCTCGGTGCGGAACCGGTAGGCGCCCGCCGACGCGGTCGCCGATGTCCCACACCGAGACCGTGAGGGTGTCGCCGGGCATGGTCGGCTTGGAGAAGCGGGCCCGCATGGCACCGAAGCGCGCCGGGTCGGACCCGCACACGGTGTGGAGCAGGGCGCGCCCGGTGAACCCGTAGGTGCACAGCCCGTGCAGGATCGGGCGGTCGAACCCGGCCCGCTTGGCGAAGGTCGGGTCGGAGTGCAACGGGTTGCGGTCCCCGCTCAACCGGTAGAGCAGCGCCTGATCGGTCCGCGTCGCGTAGGTCACCACCTCGTCGGGCTCGCGCGGTGGGCAGCGGCTCGGCGGCCAGCGCGCTCTCGTCGTCGCCTTCGGGGTTCCGGGGACCGCCGAAGCCGCCGGCGCCACGGATGAAGAGGGCGGTGCGGTTGGTGAAGGCCAGCTCCCCGCTGCCGGCGTGGCGCGACTCGCTCTCGAGGACGACGAGGCCCGCCGATCCCTTGTCGTACATGCCGGCCACCTTCGTGGTGATCGACACGGTCCCCTCGGTCGGGATCTCGCCGTGCAGGCGGATGGCCTGCTCGCCGTGGACGAGCATGGCGGGGTCGAAGTCCCCGATCGACGCCCTGCCGCCCCCGCCCTGCCCCACGATGGTCGTGAAGGTCGGCAGCACCCGCTGGGTGATCCCGACCGAGTTCTCGGTCGTCAGGTCGAGCTCGAATCCGGTCGGATCGAGTGCGCCCGCACCCACGCCCGAGCGCATAGAGCAGGGCGTCCTTGTGGTCCCACGACCGCTCGCACCGGCTCGGACGTGGTCCCCACCGCATCGAGATTCAGTCCCATCGCTCGCACCTCTTCTCGTCTGAATCGTCTCGTGCCGCATTTGATGACGGGGTTTGATGTTACATGAATATATGTTATATTTGTCAAGTGGAGACGGACGGCGACCGGAGGCCCTGACCATCGACGAGCTGGCCGCGTCGGCCGGGACGACCACCCGGCGCATCCGGTCCTACCAGACCCTCGGCCTGCTGCCCCACCCCGAGCTGCGGGGCCGCACCGGCCTCTACGGCGCCCGGCACCAGGACCGCCTGTCGGCCATCCTGCGGCTCCAGGACCGGGGCTTCTCGCTCGAGTCGCTGCGCCTGCTCTTCGAGCGCCCTCGACGCCGGGCAGTCCCTCGCCGCGGTCCTCGGTCTCCCCGAACCCCGGGCGGTGATGGGGCGCCACGACCCCGCCGCGGACGCCGGCACGGACAGCGCCGAGCTCTACGGCTTCGCCGAGCTCCAACCGATCGGCGCCGCGCCGGGGTCGGGCGCGCCCGCTCCTCTCGGTCGTGCCCACCACCGTGTGGGACGAGAGCGAGGCCTCCTAGGCGCAGGGCCGCCCGGGCGGGGCCGCGGCGTGCCGTGCTCGGTATGGTCGGCGCACCGTGCCCGACCCGACCGCCGTCGCCCTGGTGCACTGGGACGAGGCGGCGGAATGCGGGGCCGCGGTGGCCGTGACCACGCGGCACGGTGGCGTGTCGGAGCCCCCCTACGGGACGCTCAACCTCGGGCTGCACGTCGGCGACCGTCCCGGCGACGTGGTCGACCAACCGCGCCCGGGCGGCCGCGGCTTTCGGCGTCGACCTCGGCGACATGGTCTTCGCCCGGCAGGTCCACGGCACGACGGCTACACTCGTCGGCCCCGAGGACCGTGGCCGCGGCACCGCGTCGGAGGACGACGCCGTACCCGATACCGACATCCTCGTGACGACGTCGCCCGGGCGTCACCTTGGTGATCCTGGTCGCCGATTGCGTCCCCATCGCCCTGGTCGACCCGGCCGCCCGCATCATCGCCGCCGTCCACGCCGGCTGGCGCGGCACGGCCGCCGGGGCCGTCGCCCGGGCGCTGCGGGCCATGGAGCACGGCGGCGCCCGGCCCGACCGGGTGATGGCCTTCCTGGGTCCGGCCGTCCATCCCGACCGCTACCAGGTCTCCGACGACGTGCACGCCGCGCTGTCCGACGCCGTGCGACCCGCAGCGCTCGACCGCGCCGTCGCCCGGCCCGACGGGCCGGGCCACTGGCTGGTCGACCTGGTCGCGGCCAACCGCCAGCAGCTCCTCCGGGGCGGCCTCCGCCCCGAGCACATCGTCGACAGCGGTGCCACCACGGCCGACGAGGCGTTCTTCAGCGACCGCGCCGAACGGCCCTGCGGGAGGTTCGCCCTCCTGGCCCGGCTCGCCGATTGAGGCCGTGACCGCGGCCGGCTGCGCCGTAGCATGGGAAGGCCCGGGCGCCCGGGCAACCCCTCCACCTGCGATGCCTCCCCACGACCAGTTCCGCTACGACGGCTTCGCCATCGACCCGGCGAGCTCGCTCGTCACCTGCCGCTACTCGACGCCGACCCGCACCTTCACGGAGCGCTTCACGTTCGAACCGGGAGGCGACTGGGACGACCCGGCGGTTCGGGCTGCCGTGCGCATCCTCTACCTGCTGGCGGGCGTGTCGTACTACAAGACGACCGCCGCCCGGCTGATCGACCTGGGCGACCTCCCGACGACCGCGGGCGAGCGGGACTTCCTCACGGGCTACTACGTCAACGGCCTCGGCGAGTTCGCCTACCGCAACGGCATCGACCTGCGCGGCGTCCGCCTGTCGGGGCCCGACGCCGCACCGGCGGCGGTGCACTACGACCCCGAGCCGGGCCGGCCCCTGATCCCCTTCGGCGGCGGCATCGACTCCATCGTCACGGTGGCCTCGCTCTCGGGCGACCACCCCGGCGCCGCGCTGTGCGTCGTCGAGCCGCCCGGACCAGCGCTTCGCCGCCATTGAGGACGCCGCACGGGTGACCGGCCTGCCCGTCACCCGCGTCGTCCGCCAGATCGATCCCCTCGTGCGCCGCTCGGACGAGCTGGGCTTCCTCAACGGGCACGTACCCGTCACCGCGGTGATCACCGCCGCCGCCCTCGTGGCCGCGGTACTCGAACACCGCGACGCGGTCGTGCTCTCCAACGAATGGTCGGCCTCCGTGCCCACGCTCGTCGCCGACGGTCACGCCGTGAACCACCAGTGGTCCAAGAGCGAGGAGTTCGAGCGCGGTTTTGCCGAGTTCGTCCTCACCACGCTGGGCCCCGGCCCGTCCGTGTTCTCCTACCTCCGCCCGCGTTCCGAGCTGTGGGTGTCCGAGCAGTTCGCGCACCTCACCGGCTACCACCGGTCGTTCCGCAGCTGCAACCGCGCCTTCCACCAGGACCCGGCCCGGCGCCTCGACCACTGGTGCGGCCGATGCGACAAGTGCTGCTTCGTCGACCTCGTCCTCGCCCCGTTCATGGACCGCTCCGACCTCGGCCGCGGTGTTCGCCGGCGACGAGCCGTTGGAGAACCCGGCCAACGAGGAGCGCTTCCGAGCCCTCCTCGGGCTGGGCGCCGAGAGCCAAGCCGTTCGAGTGCGTCGGGTGACACCGACGAGTGCCGGGCCGCCGCGCTGCTGGCGGCCCAGCGCGAGGACCGGGCCACGACGATCGTCCTGCGCCGGCGTGCGCGCGCGAGTTGGCCGAGACCACACCCGCCGCCGTGTCGACGCCGCCGCTTTCGCTCGAGCCGAGGGGAACCCATCGCATCCCGGATCGCTATGCGCCAGCCGATCTCCTGGTCCGCGCTCGCTGACGCGTCCGTCGGCGTCTGGGGGTTGGGCGTCGAGGGCCGGGCCAGCATCCGGCGCCTCCGATCGCTGGGCGTCGTGCCCGTCCTCGTCGACGACGCGCCGGCCTCGGCCACGCTCGACGGACTCGAGGTCCGCGCGACGGCCGTCCGGGGGCCTGACGCGCGTTGGCGCAGTGCGACGTCGTGGTCAAGAGCCCCGGCATCAGCCGCTACCGACCCGAGGTGGCGCAGCTCGAGGCGGCCGGGGTGACCGTGTGCGGGGGACTGGGCCTGTTCATGGAAGAGGCCGACCCGACCCGTGTGGCCTGCATCACCGGCACGAAGGGCAAGAGCACCACGACGCGCCTGGCCGTGCACCTCCTCACGCGCCTCGGCTATCGCGCCCGCGCCGGCGGCAACATCGGGCACCCGCCGTGGGAGCCGTCGGCACGGGGCCGGAGCCCGACTACTGGATCATCGAGACGTCCAGCTTCCAGGTCCCCGATCTGTTCACTGCTCCCCGGGTGGTCGCCGTGACCTCGTTGTCACCCGATCATCTCGACTGGCACGGCACGGTCGAGCGCTACTACTCCGACAAGCTCTCGCTGTGCACCAAGCCCGGGGTGGCGCTGGCCCTGGCCGACGGCTCGGACGACGAGCTCCGCGCCAAGGCCGCGCTCCTGGGGCCGCACGTGCGATGGGTGACGGGGTCCGAGGTGGATCGAGACACCGCCTGGTCGGGGTCGTTGGGCGCTGCCCGGGCCGCACAACGCGCGCAACGCCTCCATCGCCCGCGCCGTGCTCGTCGGCCTGGGCATCCCGGCCGCGTCGGACGGCGACCGGCTCGCCGACGGCGGCGCACGGCTTCGACGGGCTTCCCAGCCGCTGCCACTCCCTGGGCACGGTCGACGCGGTCGAGTTCGTCGACGACAGCCTCTCGACGAACGTGCTGCCGGCGCAGGCGGCGTTGCGCGCCTTCGGCGACCGGCCCGTTGCGCTGCTGGTGGGCGGCCACGACCGCGGGCTCGACTACTCGCCGCTCGGCCGCACCATCGCGGAACGGACCGCCCCGACGCTCGTGGTCACCATGCCGGACAACGGCCCGCGCATCGGTGCGGCGGTGCGTGACGCCAGCGAGGGCCGGGTCGAGGTGATCGACGCTGTCAGCCTCGACGCCGCGGTCGAGACCGCGTTCGGGTGGGCCGAGCCCGGGGCCGTGGTGCTGCTCTCGCCCGCCGCTCCGAGCTTCGGGCAGTTCGGCGACTACCGGGAGCGGGCCGACGCCTTCGCCGAGGCCGCCCGCCGGTGCGGGCCGCTCAGCTGAGCGTTCTCACCGGCGTGCGCCGGCCGGGCGCCAGCTCCTCGCGCTCGCTGAGGAAGAGCCACCACGAGTCTGCCGACACGGTCCCGGCGGCCTGTACGACGTCGGGGTCGGCCTCCAGCTCGGCCAGGGCCTCCATCGACCATCCGGCGTGCTCGACCTCCTGGGTGCGGTGCACGTCCCAGAAGCGGGTGCCCTCCTCGTCGAACCCGTAGTGGCGGCGCAGCCCGTCCGACTTCGAGCTCCGCGATGTCGGCGGCCTGGACCTCGTAGGCGGCGACCATGGCCAACGCCGCCACGGGGTCGTTGGCCGCCGTGGTGCGCACGACGGCGAGCATCGCCGCCGTCGACGGGGTCGCGGGCGCCTCGGGAGCGGCACCGGCGGCCTCGCGCGAAGGACTCGAAGAGCTCCGCGTGGGGCTCCGGAGACCCGAGCTCGTCGGACGAGATTCGCCTCGACGAGCTCGGCGTGCCCGTCCCTCCGGCAGGGCCGCCGCGATGACCGACAGCGTCACCGGGAGCTCCCGCTCGATGTGCCTGTACTGCTCGGCATAGGCAGCCAGCTCACCCTCGGAGAGGGTGCCCGCTTCCCAGCGACGATAAAAGGGGTGCGTGAGCAAGTGACGCCCGACAATCGCCTCCGTCAGCACCTCATGAATCCGTTGAGTGTGCATCGGCGAACCTTATCCTGTCCCGGCTCGGCGTCAACTGGGGGTGCACCGGCTCAGCCAGCGGCCACAATCGCGGGGTGCTCAGCCTGGTCTGCTTCATGGTGGGTGGGCTGCTCGGCTGGGGCGCGGCGCGGGCCGGACCACACGTGCAGCGGGTCTGGCCCGTCGTCCTCCGGGTCCAGATCCTCGTCACGTCGGCCACGCTCTCGCTCGTCGCCGCCTGGCGGCTGACCTCGGCCCGCCAGCTGGTCGGACCCGTCGCCCTCTCCGCCGGGCTGTGGCTCGCTCCTCGCGTGCGGTGCTGGTCACCCGGGGCCGGCGCAGCGCCGGGCAGTCGGCGCTGGAGGCGTGGGCCCTGAGCCCGAACAGCGGGTTCTGGGTCGTTCCGGCCGCGGCCGCCTTCGCGGGACCGACCGGGACGATGATCGCCGTTCTGGCCAACGTCATCACCACGGCCTGGAGCGCTGGTCTGCGTCCACCTGATGCGCCGCGACGCCCCGATCCGCCAGCGGCGCGCCACGACCTGGGTCGACCAGTCCCCCATCCTCGCCTCCGTGGTGGGGCTCCTCCTCCACGTAGTCGGCCCGGCTCCGGCGTGGACGGCCGACGTGCTGGTCCTGGCCGGCCCGCTGCTGGCCTTCTCGGGCGCGGCCCTGTTCACGGGCTCGGTGATCCACCCCCACAACCTGTCGGTACCCCAGTCGGAGCACGCCATCCGGCGCTGGGCCTGGCTGACCGTCGGGCGGGTCGCCTACTACGTGCTCGTCGCATTCGCGGCGTCCCTCGCCATGTCGACACCCCTCGCAGTCGTGGCGGTCCTCACGGCACTGAGTGCGCCATCGTTCCAGCCGATCCAACTCGCCGTGCTCTACGGCTACCGCTCCGAGATCGTGGTGGCTGCGGTGCGCTGGGGCTGGCTCCTGGCGCCGCTGGGACTCGTGACGGCGGAGCTCGTGCGGTAGTCGCCCGCCGCGGGCGGCAACCGAGACGGTCGCGAAGGCCCTTGTGCAAGGCTTGTTGCCATGGCGATCGTGGCACCGGGGCTCGAGCTGGCGCCCTACGTCCCCCGGCTCGCCGCCGAATGGGATCTCGACGTGCCGGGTGCCCTCTGGCGCGAGATGGAAGGGACCTGCTGCTTCGTCGACATCTCGGGGTTCACCGCCCTCTCGGAGCGCCTGGCCAAGCGAGGCCGGATCGGCGCCGAGGAGCTCACCGAGGTCCTCAACCATGTGTTTTCCCGCATGCTCGAAGTCGCGTACGGCAAGGGGGGTGCACTCCTGAAGTTCGGCGGAGACGCCCTGCTCATCGCATTCACCGGTGACGATCACGCCACACTGGCGGCGCAGGGGGCGGTCGCCATGCGGGCCGCCCTGCGGGAGGCCCGGACGGTTCCCAGCTCGGTCGGACGGCTCAACCTGCGCATGTCGATCGGGCTGCACAGCGGGATCTTCCATCTCTTCCGCGTCGGCGATGCGCATCACGAGCTGATCATCACCGGTCCGGCCGCGACGGCCACCACCCGGATGGAACAGACGGCCGATGCGGGTGAGATCGTGATCAGTGCCGACACGGCAGGCAGCCTGCCGGCGGGCGCCGTCGGCGCGGCGAAGGGCGACGGCCGCCTGCTTCGTTGGCGGCAGGTGCTCGCAGGCGGGCCCGGGCCCGTACCGGCGCGCCACGTCCCGGACTCGGCCGTCGCCGCGTCCGTCCCGAACGCCCTACGGAACCGACTCTCTCAACGCGGCAGTGAGTCGGAGCACCGATTGGCCAGCGTGGCATTCGTCAAGTTCGGAGGGACCGACGACCTGATCACCTCCGACGGACCCGACGCCACCGCACAAGCCCTCGATGCCATCGTGCGCTCGGTGCAGTACGCCGCCGGTCTCGAATCGGTCACGTTCCTCGCCTCCGACATCGACGCGAACGGCGGGAAGATCATCCTCACGACCGGTGTCCCTGTCACCCAGGAGGACGACGAGGGACGAATCCTGCGTGCGGTGCGCATGGTGATGGACCAGCCGTACCCGCTCCGGGTCCGGGTCGGGGTGAACCGTGGGCACGTGTTCTCTTGCGACATAGGGACGGAGTACCGGCGCACCTTCACGGTCATGGGCGACAGCGTCAACCTCGCGGCCCGTCTCATGGCCGCCGCCGAGCCCGGCGAGATCCGCTCGACCGCCACCATTCTCGAGCACGCGCGCACGGAATTCGCCGTCGAGGCATTGGAGCCGTTCGCAGTGAAGGGGAAAACGGAACCGGTGCAGGCCTATCTGCTCGGACAACCGACCGGGTCGAAGCCGGATCCCTATGGCACGCTCCCGTTCCGCGGCCGCGACAACGAGTTCGCCTCCCTCTTCGACGCCTTGGAATCCGTCTCGAGCGGCCATGGTCGAACGGTCCTGATCGACGCCGAGCGGGGCATCGGCAAGACGCGTCTCGTCACAGAGTTCGCCGCCGCCGCAACCTTCGAGGAAGTCCTGTGGCTCCAGGGCGAACCGCAGAGCACCGGCGTCCCGTACCAACCCTTGCGCGCCGCGATGCGTACCGTTCTCGGCATCGATGCCCGTGACCGTGCAGAGGCCGGCAACCAACTGCTGGAATCGATCTCGAAGTTGGATGACCAGCTCCTGCCATTCGCTGCGCTCCTCGCTCCCATCGTGGACGCCGATGTCCCGTCAACCCCCGAGAGCGAGGCGATTGCGGAAGAGTTCGTCCGCCAACGGATCGCCGATCTTGTGGTCAGCGCTCTCGATGCGGCCTGCCCGGGATCCCTCCTCATCGTCGCCGAGGACGCGCACTGGTTCGACGACACGACGTCAGAGATCTGCAGCCACCTGGCCGGCGCGGCGGGCAGCCGCCGCTGGCTCCTGTGCATCACCCGACGACCTGACGCCGAAGGAGGCCTCGTCGCGTCGAACGCGCAGCTCCGGATGCCGCTGGCGCCGTTGACCGACGACGTGGCTCGCGGACTCGTCGAGGCGACCACGGATGCCGCTCCCCTCCGCCCGCACGAGTCAGACGGCATCGTCGCCCGTTCCGGCGGCAACCCGTTGTTCCTCGAGGAACTGCTCCGAATCGTACGCTCGACAGACGTCGAATCCCTGCCCGACACGCTCGATGCGGTCGCGATGCGCGAGATCGATGCGCTGGCGACGACCCCTCGCCGCGTGCTGCGGCTCGCTGCCGTGCTCGGTCGATCGTTCGATCTTTCACTCCTCCGCAAGCTTCTCGTCACCGAGTCGGTAGACATGGGTGCCGATCCCATCGAAGCTCTCCGGGCCCAGCTCGTCCCGGACGGAGACGGTGAGCGGATCCGCTTCCGTCATGCCCCGCTCCAAGAAGCCGCCTACCAGAGCCTTCCCTTCCGCCAACGCCTCGGGTTGCACCGCACCGTCGGCGAGACCATCGAACGCGATGCCGCCGACGCTGACGAGGTGTCCCCGCTTCTGTCACTCCATTTCCTGGCGGCCCAGGACTGGGGTCGTACGTGGCGCTACGCGCGCCGGGCCGCGCTGGTTGCCCATAAGGCGCACGCCCTCGGTGAGGTGGCGGTCCACCTCGATCGCGCCGTGACTGCAGCCCGCCGACTCGGCGCCTCGGTGAGCCACGAATTGGCTGCCGTGTACGGCGACCTGGGGCACACGCTCGAACTGCTGGGCGAGTACGAGCGGGCCGATGACGCCTACCGGCTCGCCGCCGGGGCTTCCGAAACTGATCCATTGGAGCGTGGGCAGATGGCATACCGCCGGGCCTATCTCCGCAGCGAGTTTCTGGGGCGACCGTCGGCGGCCATTCGGCAACTCCGGACGGCTAGGGCCGAGCTCGACGCCGTTGGATCCGAAGGTGCCGGCCTGCGGGCACTGCTGCTCGCGGAGGAGGCCGACGTGCGCCAACGACAGGGGCGCCTCGCCGAGGCGCTCGAATGCGCCGGCCGTGCGGCCGACGAGGCCGAACAGGCGAGCGACAAGCGCGCGCTGGCCCTTGCGTTGCATTCGATGAGTGTGTCGCTCGTCCGGGCGGGTCGAGCCGAAGCGGCGAACCATCACGCCGTCCGTGTTCTCGAGCTGTACGAAGAACTCGGCGACGACGTGAGGGTCGCCGTCACGCTGGGCAACATCGCGTCGGTCGCATTCTTCGCCTCCCGCTGGGACGAGGCGGCCCACTACCTCGCACTGTCCGCGGAGGCGTCCACCAAGGTGGGAGACCTCGCCGGCGCCGCATTGGCCCATGGCAACCTCGGGGAGCTCCGCACGAACCAGGGCCGCCTGGACGAGGCGATAGAGCTCCTCTCTCCGGCCCGGCGGACCCTGGAGTCTTTCGGGTACCCGGTGATGACCGCCGGAACGACGATGCAGCTCGGCCGGGCCCAGGCTCTTCGCGGCGATCTCGACGGAGGATTGACCAAGATACGTGCGGCAGCAGCCACGTTCGACCAGATCGGAGCGCACTACGAATCGCTCGAGGCACGGGCGCGGCTGGCCGAGGTGCTGGCCTTCGGCGGTCGGCTTACCGAGGCACGGGCGGCGCTGACCCACGCCCGCCAGCTCGAGCGGGACCTGGGGGAGACGCCACTCACGGCGCTCATCGAACGGGTCGAGCTGACGCTCGCGGGCTCTGCGGGCGGCCTCTCGAGCGTCATCGCGGGACTCGACCAGTTCTTGAACCTGGCCGAGGGTCTCGGAGCGGTTTACGAGGTGCTCGTCGTCCTCAACCTGGCTGAGCGGTTCGGTGACCGCACGCACCACACCGAGCTCACGCGCCTGACGCGCGACCTCGGTGTGGTGAGCCTTCCCATGTTGCCGGCAGCCTGAGCCCCGACTACCTGAAGTTCCAGTCGATGAGACCGAGCCACGTCTCGGTGATCTGCGTCTCGTCCGCCCCGTTGACGGAGACGTAGTTGTACTGCTTGTTCTGCGTGCACAGCGGATCAGCCGTGGTGGCCGTCGAGCAGTACGTCTGGTCGTAGTACGTCGTGCCATTCAACGAGAACTGAGTGGGCAGACAAGTCGGCAGAGCAGCCTGGTAGTACACCCCGTTGGGGTACGGGGGGCCAGGGTCCGCGTTGACCGGATCCTGGCCCGGCTGGCAGTCGGCCTGTGCCGGCCATGCGACCGTCACCTTGAAGGGGACCGAGCCGACCGAGTACCCGTTGAAGGTGATCGTCTGTCCGTGGCCGGGTGTATTGGTGTTGCTCGAGCTGAACGACGTGTACGACTGGCAGCCGGTTCCGGTGACGTTGAGCGTCGCCGACACCGGGCCGGAGGACGAGATCGACCCGCCACCGCAGACCTGCGGAGCCAGGCTGAACGTCGAGGTCCCGACGATCGAGACCGAAGTGAAGTACTGCGGTACCTCCACCTCGACGGTGTCGAAACCGCTCACCGGCACCGTGCCCGAACACACGGAGTTGGTATTGGTGTCCGCGGTGATGGTCGATCCCAACGGAGCGGGAATCTTGCAGGTCACCGACCCGACCTCGTTGCCGCCGAGGTACTCGACCAGCTGCACGGGGATGGGCGCGCCCGGCCACCATTGCTGGCTCGAGATCTGAATCTGGGCGTCGGAGAAGATCCGGTTGGTGCCGATCGCGGAGTTGGCTCCGACCGTCGTGAAGTCCAGGCCCTCGGTGCCGACGAACGGTACGTTCTCGACCTGCCAGGGGAACGGAAGGGCGCAGACGCCGGTGTGCTGCTTCAACGTGCCCACCGGCACGGTCTTCGGCGAGCCGCTGTAGCCGCTCGGCGGGTAGAGCAGTCCGCTCAAGCCGAGGATGGGAGTGCCCGAGACCGTCGGCGTGCCGCACTTGCCACTCGGTGTGATCACCTGCGTCGTCGGGGTCCCGATTCCGTCGCTTCCGGTGGTGTACTGGAAATAGGTGCCATTGGTGCCGGCTCCCTGGACGTAGGTGAGGACGTCCGGGACAACGGGTGTGGGGGTGGAGGCACCCCCGATCGCGCTCTCGACGAACGGGACCGAAAGTGGGATCGTGGCGGCGGCGACCCCGACGACTCCGGCCAAGAGGATGCGATACCGGGTGAGCTTCATGACGTGACCTCCCTGATGGTGATGGTCCTGTCGCCCGCCCGAGCAGTTCTGAACCAGATGGAGAGCGCTCTCACGCTCCTGTCGCCAATAACGCCGAGCGCAGCATAACGTTGTTACGACTCGCCGACAACCCGTATGTGGCGCTCCCGGTGACACCACCGGGAGCGCACGTCACACCACGTCACTGACGGCCGCGGCGGGAGCGTCCATGTGCTCCACCTTGACGACCTTGGAGATGCGGACCGGATAGGGATCCGGATAGTCCACGACCCGAACGTCGCCCGTGGGCCGGAAACGGCCGCTCTCGACGACCTCCCGGGGGACGTACGGATCACGGCCCATGCTCCGGAAGAGCCGTGCCGTCGGTTCCCAGATGGTGACCCGCTCGTGCCAGCGCAGGCGGTCGAGCTTGCGCAGGAGGATCATGAAGGTGACGAGGGTTCCCGCCAGCACGCCGACGACCAGGGCGCCCAGGACAGTGCCACCGGGCAGGACGGCGATCAAGCCGACCAGGAGGAGCAGGAGCAGGAGGAGACCGCTCCACTCGATCGCGGAGAGAGCCTGGCCCGTCGCCGCCTCAATGAGGGATCGGTCGGCGCTCATGCTGATGCAAAGGACGACAAGCTCCTTGTACACGGCCTCTTCCTGGGGCCCGTCGGGGTCGAGGGCATACACGCCGTCCGTGAGGACGAGAAAAGACGGCGTGGCCAGGTGATAGTCGACGAGCCGATAGTCGATCTGGTCGGTGAGATGCCTGTCGACGAGGTCGCGGATGTGGCAGCGATCCTCCTCGCCGAAGACCGACATCATCTGGTGAATCGAGAAGAGCGACGAATTGCCCTTGGCCACAAGGTTCTGGACGAGGGCGAGGCGCTCACGCGTGCGCACGATGGTGAATGCCAGCAGGACACCGAAGAGAAACGCGGCCATGCTCGCCATCGCCACGTCGACACGGATGTCGCCCCTGTTCGAGCCAACCAGGAACGACGCGATCCCCACAAGCACCGCGGCGAATACCGAAGGCCAGATGACGACGTCGCCACCGGTCACCGACGCCCCGAGTGAGCGGAACCACCCCGTCACGGTCGGACCAGTCGTCGTGCCAGCCGAGCCATCTTCGCCTCCTCTCCCTCGAACCCGTTGCCGCGCTCGCCGACACTACAAACGCAGCAACGATTGGAATCCGACGGTGAACTTCTCGCGAACTCCCGGTGACGTGGAGGTGACAGACGCGACGAAATGACGGAGGCTGGCAGTCGTTGTCCGGACGAGGGTACCGATGGTGTCCTCGAGGCCGACTCAGAGAGTGGCCTTCATCGCCATCCGATCACGCTCTGGGTTCGGTCGCCGACCGGCGGGACCGGAGGTTGCGGTTCTTGATCCGGTTCCCGCAGACGGCCATGTCGCACCACGCACCCCGACCCGCGTGGGAGCGGTCGTAGTAAGCCCATTGGCAGTCCGGATTGCGACACGCCTTCAGGCGTCCCCAGGTTCCATCGCGCTGTGCATCCCGGATGATGAGCAGCAACCTGGCGATGGCCTCCGACCCGGCTGCTCCCTCGGGCTGCAATTCGATCCTCCCGTCGCCCAGGACGATCGCTCGGAGCCGGGTCCGGTCGGCAGAGTTGCGCACGGCCTCGAGCTGCGAGGAACCTGGGGCGGGACCCCCACCGTTGCGCACGAGCAGGGCGCGGATGCTCTCCCTGATCTCGCGCAAGGTTGCGAGGTCCCCCTCGTCGGTCCCGATCCCGTCGAGCAGGCCTGCCTCTTTCAGCCACCGGCGCGCGGAGGCCGGATCGCCGAGCAGGTCCGTCCCCGCGTCCGCCTCCCAGGTGTTCACGAAGGACTGCACGATCAGAAGGGGCATCGGCGCGGGCTTCGTCTCGCCGTCGGGGACCCAGGTCGGGAGAGCCATGCGTCCATCGTAGTGCTGGGTGACCGGTAAGAGGACTTGACTGGTCTTGTCGTGACGAGCATACTGAGTTTGGGGGTCACGGTAGGGATGGTGCGAGATGGCAACGATCGTGGTGCTCGAGCAGAGCGCAGGCCTCGGTTTGCGGCAGGTGCGGATGCGGGACCGTGTGCTGGCCCGGATGCGGACATCGACGCTCGACCACCAGCTGGCGGCCGGTGCCTCTCCAGAGGCGAGCGTCACCCTCGCCCTGCATGCCGGACATCTCTGCGGGCCGGTGCAGCGCCGGCTGCTCGCTCGCAGCCTCACGCGGATCGCCGCGGCTGCCGAAGCTCCGACCGGACGACGCGTCAAGGCGCCGGTCTGCCGCCAAGCGGTGCTTCGGACCCGTGCGGAGCTCTCGGCCGTTGTCGACCGTCTCGTGGCGGACGGGCCGATCGACGTGCAGGGCGTCGCGCGGCTCAGGAACCTCTTGGCGGACGGCACGGGGCCGCTCTACCGGGACTCTCCTCCTGAGCATCTGCGCGCTGAGCTCCTGGCGGCGTTGGCAGCACTGGACTCGTTCGCCTGACTGTTTGCCGGGTTCGAGGCCGACTCCAGGTTCGCTCGGTCAGATCGTCCAGCTCAGTTGGTAGATGATCGTCTTTCCGTTGGGGGCCAATCCGTAGGCGACGCCCGACACCCCGTTGGAGCCAACCCTGGTCACGTTGGCAAGAAACACCAGGGCAACGGTGTCGAGATGGGCCCCAGGATCGTCGACGCTGATGTAGCCGACATAGAACTTCCCGAGGACGCCCAAGAAGAGCTCCGGTTCGCGCTGGATGTCCACCTTGATTGTCGCCGACCCGCCCTTGAGCCCCGCGATGGTGCCCGTGCCGGTCACCGAGGTGATGGTGCCCGTGGCCGGCGTGATCGTGAATCCTCCAGAGGTCAACGAGCCCGAGTTCACATAGGAGAGGGACCCGGTGAACTTGAGGGACACCTGCCCCGTCGAAGGCGCCGTCACCTTGAGCGTGAAGGCCTGGGTGGCGTTGGGGGTGACCCCGTTGGCCGCCACGATGTTGAAGGTGTAGGTGCCCGCAGCCACCGAGGAGGTGCCGGCCAAGGTGGCCGTGCCGTTCTTGTTGTCGCTGAGCGTGACACCCTTGGGCAACGAGGAGCCCGAGGCCAAGGTGATGGCCGGGGTGGGCGTGCCCGTCGTGGTGACCGAGAAGGTGAAGGCGCTGCCCGCCGTCACGGTGTCGCTGGCCGCGCTGGTGAAGGCGGGGGCCTTGGTCGCCGCGTTGACCTTGAGCGTGAAGGCCTGGGTGGCGTTGGGCGTGACCCCGTTGGCCGCCTCGATGTTGAAGGTGTACGTGCCCGCGACCACCGCCGTGGTGCCGGCCAAGGTGGCCGTGCCGTTCTTGTTGTCGGTGAGCGTGACACCCTTGGGCAGCGAGGAGCCCGAGGCCAAGGTGATGGCCGGGGTCGGTGTGCCCGTCGTCGTCACCGAGAAGGTGAAGGCGCTGCCCGCCGTCACGGTGTCACTGGCCGCACTGGTGAAGGCGGGGGCCTTGGTCGCCGCGTTCACCTTCAGCGTGAAGGCCTGGGTGGCGTTGGGGGTGACCCCGTTAGCCGCCTGAATGCTGAAGGTGTAGGTCCCCGCGGCCACCGCTGTGGTCCCGGCCAAGGTGGCCGTGCCGTTCCCGTTGTCGGTGAGCGTCACCCCGCTCGGCAGGGTCGAACCCGTGGACAGGGTGATGGCCGGGGTGGGCGTGCCCGACGTGGTCACCGAGTAGGTGAACGCGGTCCCCGCCGTCACGGTGTCACTGGCCGCGCTGGTGAAGGCGGGGGCCTTGGTCGCCGCGTTCACCTTCAGCGTGAAGGCCTGGGTGGCGTTGGGGGAGATCCCGTTGGCCGCCTGAATGCTGAAGGTGTAGGTCCCCGCGGCCACCGCTGTGGTGCCGGCCAAGGTGGCCGTGCCGTTCCCGTTGTCGGTGAGCGTCACCCCGCTCGGCAGGGTCGAACCCGAGGCCAGGGTGATGGCCGGGATCGGCGTGCCGTTGGTGATGACCGAGTAGGTGAACGCCGTTCCCGCCGCCACGGTGTCGCTGGCCGCGCTGGTGAAGGACGGGGGCTGGGTCACCGTCAGCGCGAAGGCCTGAGTGGCATTGGGCGAGATCCCGTTGGCTGCTCCGATGCTGAAGGTGTAGATGCCCGGCGCCACCGCCGTGGTGCCGGCCAAGGTGGCCGTGCCGTTCTTGTTGTCGGTGAGGGTGACCCCGCTCGGCAGGGTCGAGCTCGTGGCCAAGGTGATGGCGGGGGTCGGAGTGCCCGAGGTGGTCACCGAATAGGTGAAGGCGGTTCCCGAGGGCACGGTGTCACTGGCCGCGCTGGTGAAGGCCGGGGCCTTGGTCACCGTCAGCGTGAAGGCCTGGGTCGCGTTGGGTGTGACGCCGTTGGCGGCCCCGATGCTGAAGGTGTAGGTGCCCGGTGCCACCGCCGAGGTGCCGGCCAAAGTGGCCGTCCCGTTCCCGTTGTCGCTCAGCGTCACCCCGCTCGGCAGGGTCGAACCCGACGCCAGCGTGATGGCCGGAGTCGGCGACCCCGACGTGGTGACCGAATAGGTGAAGGCGCTTCCCGACGGCACGGTGTCACTGGCCCCGCTGGTGATGGCGGGGGCACCAGGCGGCGGCGTTGTCGACGGTCCCCCCGCGAAGAACGAGTCAGAGGCGGTGCTCGCCGTCAGCGTGGTGCTCCCCGAATAGGTAGCACTCACCGGCAATAGCCCTGCGGCCGAAGGCGTGACTTGGCACGATCCGCTCCCGGTGGAACTCGTCGTGATGGTGCACGACTGCGTGCCCAGCTGCACATTGATTGAAGCTCCACTTACCGGTGTCGCGGGCTCTTGGCTGACATCAGAAAGGTTCGCCGTGAACGTTGCGGGATCACCGACGAGGCCTATCTCCTGGCTGCCGTTGAGGGTTAGGAAGCTTGTGTCCATGCCAGCAACCCATGTGAATGAACTCGGGTTTGAGGTCAGCGAGGAGGTTCCCGAGGTTGCGTAGGCCGTCACTGTGTCCGTTCCAGGATGCAGGGCACTGTAGGTAAAGGTCGCGGCACCGCTGCCGTTGGCGTGGACGAGCTTAGATTGTGAGTTGGCTCCCACTACTGAAAATGAGATGGGCGTCCCAGCAGGGCTCGACACATTCTCGAGCTGTGCCGTAAGGGTGACCGACGAGCCGGCGCCCGGATTCGTCACTCCCGGGCCTGTCAGCGACAGTTCTGGATTGTTCGTCGTTGACGGCGAGCTGGCGCACGTGGGCGGTCCGATCTCAACGATCGAACCCGGTATGGATCCGTAGGCACAGCCGTTGGCGCTGGTCGCCGTGATGTAGAAGAAGGTGGTCCCGGTGGCGATCGTGGTGACGACCGGCGGTGATTGGGTGAGATCAACCGAGTACACGTCGCCGCTGTAGGTGAACACATCGAGTGACGTGGCGTTGCCCGAGGAGTTGGTCCCCGTCACGGCGACCGAGAACGGCGTGCCCGAGACGGGCGCCACCGTGCTCTCGGTCGGGGTGGCGGTGTTCGTCCCGGTGATGGCGTCGACCTCGCCGTTGCAGTTGGCCAGGTAGAGGGTGCCATCGGGCGCAAACGTCAGGCCCAGGTTGCAACCGCCGGTGGTGTAGTAGTCGTAGACCGTCGGGCTGGCTCCAGAGGGATCGCTGATGCGACTGATCTGGTTGCTCGCCGCATAACCCGAACACTCGTCGTCGGTGAAGAGGTCGCCGCTCAACGGATCGACCGCCATGACGTAGGGGCAGTCGGGCAGTCCGGTCGACGAGTCCGCCACCACCCGGATGGTCGCCCCCGTTCTGGGATCGAGCTGCACGATCTGCGGGTTGGAGACGTCCGTCGAGAAATTGCCGAGCCCGGCGTAGAGGGAACCGTCCGGCCCGAAGACGAGCTGACCGATCGTGTCGGGTGGGAAGGAAGCGTCGGGGAGCTGATTGGCCGCGCTGAGCGCCCCTCCGCTGGGGGGCAGGACGTGAATCGTCCCGTTGTTGGTATCTGCGATGTAGGCGTTGCCCGAGCTGTCGAAGGCCGGAGCGGCACCGGTGCTGCAGGTATTTTCGGTGAAGTTGCCGGGGAAGATCGCGCCTTCGGTGTTGTAGGAAATGCCGGTGGCGAAGGCCGAGACGGAGGTCCCGCTGGCGGGGGTTGGCAGTGTGGTCGGGCACGTTGCCGTGGACGGTGCGAAGCTCACCGACACGCTGCCGGGAACGGGCAGGTTCCCGTCCGTTGTGTCAGTGGCACTGAAGTCGACCGATTCGGCGGTGGTGTCGGTCGCCGTGAAGACGGCGTTGCCCGCGCTGTTGGTCACGGCGGTCGTTCCCGGAGTCGACGATCCTGCTGGTGTGATCACGGCACTTCCGGCTCCGTCGCTGATTGTGACCGTCTTTCCTGATGCCGGTTGATCGAGGCTGTTCTCGAGGTAGACGGTGATGGTCGCCTGGCTCGTCCCGTCGTTATTGACTTGGGCGGGACCGCCGTAGATCTGCGCCCCGGTCGCAGCTGGCGGTGAGAAGACAATCGTGGGCTGTTGAGACAGCGTCACCCCGCCGGTCGTAGCGGTGAAGGTGCACGATTCGGTGGTCGTGTCGGTGACGACAGAGACCACGGTCCCACTAGAATCGGAGGGTCCGTTTGCGGGGGCAATTGTTGCCTGGCAGCCAGAATTGGCCGTGAACGTAACTGTCTGGCCCACTACCGGAAATCCGTTGGCATCCAGCAGATTGGCTTGAACGAATCCCTGGGTCTTACCGTCGGCGGAGGACCCTAGACCGAAAACCTGTGAACCGCTGGCACTGACAGGCCCCGTGGGCATTGACGTAAGCGCCTGGAGTATTGCCGTGAAATTCGGAGAGCCCAAGCCGACATGCGCGAAGTCACCAGTCGCACCGCTGATTTTGTTAAATGCAGCTGTTCCCGCAAGGGGATAGATGGCGGCATTCAAATCGCCGACGTTGTAGCCGAGTTCCTGGTTGAGATACGCAACGAGTGCGGCGACTTCAGGGGCAGCCATACTTGTCCCCCCCCAACTGAGACCACTGGGACAGCCCCCATCGTCAGCCTGGCAGATTTCGATTCCCGCGGCGGGGTCCGCGTCAACAGCTATGTCGGGGACAGAACGACCGGAAGCACTGGTTAGACCGGTTTGGTATGAGGGTCGTGAGAAATCTTCGCTCACTCCGAATCCGCCCTCACCCGACGGTGGGACGTCGCTCGACCCGTTCCACCACACCTCGCCACCATTGCTCGGGCTCGTTCCACCGACCGAAGTGGCGTTGGGAGAGTCGGAGGGAACCCCGATCGTGTTGGGGCTGCCGTCAGCACACGTACTACCGGTGTCACCTGTGCCGTTGACAACGGTGATTCCACTGGCGGCGGCCTGAGCCAGAACGGAGTTGATCGCTTGGGCGTCCGACAACGGCGTCTCGTCCTCGCATTGCGACCAGGAATTCGAGATGACTGTGTCCCCGTCATTGATCATCGTGTTGAACATGGTCTCGAAGCTCGTGGAGGATGGCGCGTCGTAGACCACATAGTTGGTCGAAGTTGAAAGCGCCATCCCGATAGCGGTGTCGATGTCTACCAAGACTTCCGACTCGCCAGCCCCGGGGCTGGCAACTCCGCCGTTCACCGGAACCTCACTCAGTTGGCCCATGATGCTTGTCGGAAAACCCATTAATTTCAAGCCAATTCTCCACGTCAGAGGAATTGAACGTGTCAAACTCGAGCAAACCGATCTTTTGGGCAGGATCAGTGGACGCTGCCGCTGTCAAGCTTTGGCGAACGACGGAGCCGTGAGATGTACTTCCGCTACTGGAGCCCCCGAACTGGCCTGGGTCGTACTTCTGACCAAGCTGGAAAATGCATTGGGCAAAGTCGTTTGCGATATCCGGTATCGCAACGCCGATCGGATACTGCGGAAAGAGTCCCAGCAGTGTGTTGGCGGTAGCGGCACCATAGCCCCAGATTGATACCTCTGTTAAAGAGAAAACCGTACCCAACACTAGTTCGAGTATGGCGAAAATAAATGGTGCAAGGAGCAAGATGCCCGCCGTGATTCCAATGCTGATCCCAATATCCGCAAGTGCGTTGGCACAAGCGCCTAGGTGGTTCTGTACAAGAGATGTGGGGTCTGATATCGGCAAAGGTTTCGAACTGGGCGAAGCCACGTTCGATAGTCCGCTAACTGATTGAACGTCAGGGGCAATTTGCTTCGGTAAGGCGGGATTTTGTGTGTTCGCGTAGACGGATCGATCACCAGCTTGGTAGTTGGTGATCGGGGTGTCGAAGGCTTGGCTCGCCTGGGCCCGAGTGCCTTTAACTGTAACGGTCAGCCTGTTGGCCGACCCCTCCACATCAGTGAATCCCTGTGAGTGGAGCCATGCGAGAACCGAATCGTAGACAGAACGGCTGGGCCCAAACGTATCGGCTAATCCAGCCTGCGTCAGGAAGCGATGGTAATGAGGAGAGGCAGGGTCTTGTACCTCAGCGAGGTAGCTATCGAACCCGGATTGGTCAGTACGATTCAGCGTCAGCGTCAGCGTCAGATGTTGATTCGCCGCGGAAGTAGGGGTTGACGTTGACTGGAGCTGGCCATTTGCCACTGCGGGCACCACCGAGTTTGAAATGCGTGAAACGTTTTGGGGTGGCGGCGGACCACCGGATCTTGTACTTGCTGCCGCATACGGCGCCATGCTGAGGACGACAGCGGTGACCACGCCGATGACACATAGAATCCTGCCGGGAATTTTCTCCACGACCGCCTCCTCACTGCTTCGCCAAACGGGTTGCTTTTTACTTCAACGACTCCCGAATATCAAGTGCAGTTGCGCACCTGTCACTTTGCGAGCCATTGCCCTGCGAGCCCCGTTGCGAGGTGTCTGCTGCCAGGGCCTTGATTCCGGCGTCGCCGACAGCGAGGAAGTTTGAATTGCTGTCTCTAGCGGGATCCTGAGTGGAGGATCGAGATTCGACCTCACACGCGAAATGTGAGAGATCTGGGGGTTCCCGATGGGTCCAAAGCGATCCAACCCAGTCTCGGGTCTGTCCTCGTCGCCGTGTGACCTTACGTTTCGGTCTGTCTAGAACACCCTGATCGGCTGAATGAGCCTTCCCGGTACAACGGTCACTGTGGGCAGTTCTCCGAGCGCACCAGCCGTCACCTGGCAACCGTCGCTGTGGGCAGACCAGGGCACCGTCGTCGACGTGTCCTTCCGCGGCCTCGAACGAACCCAGCTCGACGGGGACTCCTGGGTGGATCACTGTCCGCGCTGGATGTCGGGCTCCGACGGGGCCTTCGAGGAGCTGCTACGTAACGTCGCCTGGAGCCAGCGGCGCCGTTGGATGTACGACCGGGAGGTCGACGAACCACGGCTCACCTCCTGGCAGAGGATCGACGGGCAGACCGCTGTCGCATACCAGTGGCTCGAGGACGCTCGCGGGTCGCTGTCCGCACACTACGAAGTCCGGTTCGACTCGCTGGGGATCAATCTCTACCGCGACGGCGCCGGCGACCGCATACCCGCCGAGATCGTGGATCCCGTCGTGGCCCTCGTGTCGCTCGGTGAGCCACGCACGTTCCTGCTGCGCCCGCAGGGAGGTGGGAGGTCGCGCGCGTTCAGGCTCGGTCATGGCGACCTTCTCGTCACCGGTGGCCGGACGCAGCGTCGTTTCGAGCACAGCGTCCCGAAGGTAAGGACGTCAGGCCCCCGGATGAGCATCGTGCTCAGACACGGCGACGGTTGACCGCGACGCCTCTTCGTAATGGGACCAGCCCTTTTGGGCTTTGGAGCCTGTGTGGGCAATGGAGCCTGATGTAACTGGAGCCTGTGTACCGCAACGGGTGATGGCAAACCGGTGGGGGCCGGGTGTCAAGGATCAGCTGTTACTGCGTCACGGATCACCCGTTATTGGGTCGCAGATCAGCCGTTATCGATCTCAGACAGATCAGGCGTGGCAATACAAAAAGTGGAGCCTGAGAGGAGATTCGAACTCCTGACCTGCGCATTACGAGTGCGCTGCTCTACCGACTGAGCTACCCAGGCAAACTTCCGTCCGAGATCTAGTCGGCATCTACGGGCCAACCCCTGATCGTGGAACCAGCCCAATACCGTAGACGCCACCACAGAGGACGGGGCGCAAACCGTGCGGCGTGACCCCTCTTCAGTCACCCGCCATGTCCAGGGTCTTGCCCGTCTCGATGTGGTGGCGCACCACGACAGACAGTCCGTAGACGAGCAGCACCGCCCCCACCACGACCAGGACCGCGAAGACGTTCTCGTACTGGGCCGCCAGACCCATGAGGATTCCCCCCAACGCCGTGAAGACCGCCACGGTGGCACCGACGACGGCGAGCACGATCGCCTCGAATTCGGCGGCCACGTTGGTCTGTATGACGGCCATGATCACGCTGCGGGCCATGGAGATGAGGAGTCCAATCGCGAAGAGCAGCGCCACCACCGGCACGGCCAAAGGGAGTGGATCGTGTGGCGCTCCTGACAACCCGAGCGCCAGCACGCAGATGCCGGACAGCACGAGGGTCCGGCGCTGCAGTCCTTCCTGGTCGAGATGCTTGCGCAGGTGAGCCAGGCGGAACGCCACCACCGTCGCACCCGCGCTGACCACACCCATGAGGACGCCGTAGGACTCTGAACCAGGGTGAAGCTTCTCCGCGATCGCGGGAAGCAGCTGGACGATGGGCGCGAACAGCAAGGCCAGGAAGGCGATGCGGACCAGGGCTGCCCGCAACGTGGGCATCGCCATCACGTGATCGAAGGCCGCCCGGGCCGACACCGGGACATGTTCCCTCGGCTTCATGTACGGGCTGGGAGTCCTCCGGATGGCAGCGATGAGAGGTAGGAAGCTCAGTGTGTTGAGGGCGAAGACGAGCCCCGGTCCGACTGCGGCCAGGAGCAGCCCACCGAGCGCCGCACCGGCCACCGATCCGATCGAGATGATGGATTGCCACCGGGCGTTGAGATCGGCCAGCTTGTCCTCGGGAACCAGCCCGTGTTCGTAGACCTGCCAGGCGGGGAAGATGAACGGCGTCGCGCAGCCGTTGACGAAGGAGAAGATGAGCAGCGTGTTGGCGTTCACCCACCCGGCGACCGTCGCGACGGCCAGGAGGGTGTAGAGCCCCACCTTCGCCAGGTTTCCGGCGGTCAGCACGTTCACCACCTGATGGCGGTTCACCACCTGACCGGCCCAGTACGCCAGCGCCACGGTGGGCAAGAGGTAGACCGAGGTCACGAGCACGGTACGCAGGATGGAGCCCGAGTCCGCGTACGCCGTGAAGGTGATGCCGACCAGCAACATGGCGCTCCCGGTGCTGGACAGGAGCTGGCTCAGGGCCAAGAAGCGCAGCTGAGGTTGGATATAGCGCCGCACCACTCCATGATGCACTGACACGAAGTGCCTGGTCAGCGCAAATGCGGTGACCGAATGCTCCACGTCGACGGATTTGCGGTCACACGATGCTCTCGACGATCGAATTCTGCGTCGCATCGCCGCAACATCCACGGGTGCATCGTCGGAGGAGCAGAGCGGCGCCCGACCGGTCGACGCGGCACGGGCCGCCATGTCGAACCGGCTCGAACTCGGGATCGCCGCACGGCAGGCGGGTCGGATCCGCGACCAGGTGCAACATCGGTGCAACACCGATGTAAGCAGCGCGGCTCATAGTGGTGGCACCGGCGTCGGCGGTATGGCAGGGGCGCTGCGTCGCCCCGGGAAAGGCGAGAGACGTGGTATCCACCCTCGGAAGTCAGGCGACCGTCGACCGGTTGAAGGCGGTCGACCCGCTGCGGCGCTGCACGAAGTCCCAGCTGAAGGAGGTGGCCCGCCTGGCCGAGCGGGTGCAGGTGGGCGAGGGCGAGGTCCTCGCCCGCGAGGGACGGATCGGCCGGGAGTTCTTCCTCATCCTCTCGGGCTCGGTCGCGGTGACCCAGAAGGGCCGGCAGGTGAACACCCTGGGACCCGGCGACTTCTTCGGCGAGCTGGCCGCCATGAACCCGGGCGCCCGCAACGCGACGGTCACGGCATTGTCCGATCTCGACGTGCTCATCATCGGTCCTCGTGAGTTCGCTGCCATGGCCGCCATCCCGGGCTTCCGCGACGCGCTGTTCAAGAGCATGGCCGGCCGGCTGCGCAGGGTGGACGCTCGACTGGCCGTGGCGTTGGACGACGCACCCCTCACCGCGAAATTCGGACGATTGCCGCCCGGCGTGATCATCGACACGTGCTTCGGGTGCCCGAGGTCCCGAGCGGTTCCATCCACCCTCTGACGCGCCCCTCACGAGACGCCGGCCTCACCTAGGTTGGGGGGGTGGCGACGGGAACGGAATCCGGCAGCGGCAGGCCGAGCGAGCGCGGCCACCTCCAGGCGTTGCCCTGGTTCAACGCCTGCACGGAGGACCAACTGGCCGAGGTCTCCCGGATAGCCGAGCGCCTTCGCGTCCAGGTCGACGAGGTCATCCTCCGAGAGGGACGCCTCGGGCGCGAGCTCTTCGTCATCCTCGAGGGTACGGCGACCGTGACCCGCGCTGGGCGCGTCGTCAATGTCCTGGGCGCCGGTGACTACTTCGGCGAGCTGGCTGCAATTGAGATCGGGCCCCGCAACGCCACGGTGACTGCCACCACCGACCTCGATGTCCTCATTATCGGGTCTCGGGAGTTCGAGGCGATCATGGAGATCCCCGGCTTCCGCAACGCGTTGCTCACCGGTATGAGTCGCCGCATACGCGAAGCCGACGACCTGCTTGCGGCCTACGCCGAGCGAGAAGAAGGAGCGCAGCCTCGGCCCGGAGACGCCGCCGCCCGCTGATCCGTCGTCAACCCGGTTCGGCCGCCATCCGCGCCACACGGTTCAACCCCATGCGCAACGCGGACTCCTCCGCGCTGCGCAGGAGCACGGCGACCCGCTCCTCTTCGCCCTGGCGGCGACGCTGGCGCAGCGTCCGGGCCAGTTCGACCTCGGCGGCCGCGACGAACGGTGCGGCGTCCATGCGACGGGCCAGCCGCAAGGCAGCTTCGAAGTGCACCTCGGCGAGCGCCAGGTCGCCCATCACCGCGGCGAGGAGGCCGAGATACTGGTCGGCTGGGCCGACACACGCCGCGGCCGGAGCACGGATGACGACGCTGGTACCGGCATACGGGCGCATTTCCTCGTAAATGCGGACCGCGAAGTCGCGCGCGCTTTCACCGATGACACTGCACGCCGCGGCGGCCATCGCCAGGGAGACTCCCTCGGTCTGGTCGTCCGCCACATTTTCCCAACCGATCTGCGAAAGCACGCGCAGGTCGGCGACCGCCTCTTCCCTCTCGCCTGTCTCGGCGTGGGCGAGGGCGAGGAAGGCCCGGACGGTCGGATAGTCGTCGGACACCTGCGCGATCACCTCCTGGAACGGGTGGTCCGGCGAGGCCAGCTCGCCGCGCTGCCACCAGGTCCACATCATGAGGGCGCCGTAGAAGCTCAGCGCCAGCTCGTTGTAGCCCGCGGCGACCTCCATGGCCTCGTGGCCCAACCGCTCCGCCGTCTCGAAGTCACCCCCCATGAGCGCCATCATGGCGCCGACGTTGAAGGCGAACGAAGCCTCCAAGGGATGGACCGGTCCGCTGTCACGCCCGCCGAAACGCTCGATTTCCTCGTTGACGGCCCCGACGTCACCCTGTGCCAGCAGCTCACGGAGGCGCCACATGTGTCCGTGCAGGGCCAGGAGCTCATCGCCGATGTCGTCCGCTATCTCCCCGAGCTCCGTCCCGGTGGCCAGCCTCTCCGGCGATCGCTCAATACCCCACAGCACGTGCATGCGTGCATTGAGCGCGTACCCGAGCGCGGTGCGGTCCCCGAGTCGCCGCGCCATGGCGACCGCCTGGGTGTTCAGGGCAAGCGAGCGCTCGAACATCTCTGGTCCGGGAACACGGGCGACGAAAACGATGGCAAGGCCGAGACGCGCCGTCACCAGGACCAGCAGATGGGAGTCCTCCGCGGGCAGCGCGGCCCGGGCTTCTTCGAGCAGCCGCACCTGTTCCTCGTTCGCACCCACGATGCCGAGGTAGCTGAGCGGCCCGGCCCGCAGGGCGGCGGTCGCCAGCCGGTCCGCGTCACCCATAGCCCGCGCCAGGGAGGCAGCCTTCTCGAAGTTCGCATCGGCCTGCGCGGTGTCGCCCGTCCGGGTCTGTGCCTCGGCCAGAGCCATGAGCGCGTCGCAACGCGTCGCTGAGTCCCCCGAGCCGAACTGCTCCGCCACCTCGAGACCGCGGGCGAAGTGGCCCACCGCGTCCTCGAAGGCGAGTAGGCGCAGCGCGCGCTCTCCGGCTGCGAGGCAGTAGTGGATCGCCTGGTCGGCGTCGGCCAGCGCGGCCCCCATGTAGAAGTGATGGGCCAGCTCGGTGACGTAGTTGTCGAGCATGTCGGCGTGTGCACGCTCGGTCGCGACAGCGATCTTGTGGTGATAGCGCACCCGGCGACCCCGCAGCAGCTCACCGTAGATCGCCTCGCGCACGAGGGTGTGGCTGAAGGCGTAGCGGTCGTCTTCTCCGATGCGGCGGAGCAGGCGGGACTCTTCGGCGCGGTCGAAGGCGTCCAATCCTTGGCCGGGACTGAGCTCGGCAGACTCCGCCACGACGCCCCCTTCGCATTCCGGACCCGCCACGGCAGCTGCCTGCAGGAGGTAGATCACGTCCTCGGGTAACCGCGAGACGCGCCGGGCCACCAGTTCGCGGATCGCCTCGGTCGGGTTGAGGTTCGGCGGGACTGCGGAGTCGCCTTCGGCGCCGTGCTCATCCTCCCGGTACCGGATCTGGCGCAGCAACTCGTCGAGGAAGAGGGGATTGCCGTCGGTCAGTTTGCAGAGCTGCGGGACGAGATCCGGCGGAGCGTCGGGCCAGTTCTGCGCAAGCTCCTCCACCGCCGCCGGACCCAGGCCGCGCAGGTGCACCGCCTCGACGGAGTGCACCGCGCGGATGTCCCCCAGTATCGGGCGCAACCGGTGATCGGACGACACCTCGGTGTCGATGTAGATACCGATGATCCCGAGCTTGGCGGCGTCGGTGCTCCGCAGGACATGGCGCAACAGCAACAGCGTCGGCTGGTCGGCGCAGTGCAGATCGTCGACCACCAGCAGCATGGTGCCGTTGGTCGAGAGCTCGTTCAGGGTGGCCGTGACGGCCTCGAAGAAGCGGAAGCGGTCGCCGTCGGCATCGCCACCGTCCTCCTCGAGCGGCGGCGCGTACTCCCGCAGGCGGAGCACGAGCCTGGAGAGCTCCGTCAGCTGCCAGTCGGGCATGAGTGAGATCCGGTCGGCCGAGAGCGATTGGAAGTAGCGGCCGAGCGCCTCGGCAAAGGGCTGGAAGGGCGCCACCGGGTCCTCGTCGCAGCGCCCCCACAGCACCAGCGTACCTTCCGCTTCGACGTCGCGGGCAAGCTCGGCCACCATGCGTGTCTTTCCGATCCCGGGGTCACCGTCGACGAGGAGGAGCTGGCCGTCGCCGTCGCGCACCGATGTCCACCAGCCGCGTAGGAGGGCCGACTCGCGCTCGCGGCCGACGAACGGGCCGTCGTGCTGCGCTGCGGGCACCCGGACGCGGTAGCCCGGTGGGGACGACTCGACCGGATTGTCAGTCGGCGCTCCGGTGCCCGGTTCGGGTGGGACGGGGAAATCGAGCGCGGGCTCCTGGCTGAGGATCGCGTGTTCCATCCAGGCGACGTCGTGGCCCGGCTCGATCCCCAGGTCGGCCACCAGGGCGGCGCGCAGGTCCTGGAAGACGCGCAGCGCCTCCGCTTGTCGGCCCGAGCGATAGAGCGCCAACATCCGCTGCGACCACAGCCGCTCCCGCATCGGGTGCGCACCGGTCAGGGATTCCAGTTCGGAGACCAGGGCCTGGTGGTAGCCCATCGTCAAGCCGGCGTCGATCCTTGTCTCTGTGGCCGCCAGCAGCAGCTCCTCCAAGCGACGGGCCTCGGCCCGGGCGAACGGTTCGTCGTGCACCTCGCTGTAGGCCGGCCCCCGCCACAAGTCCTCTGCCTCTGTGAGCAGGCGGGTCGACTCGGACGGGCGGCGGCGGGCCAACTGGTGGCGGCCCTCCGCCACCAGGCGATCGAACCGGAAGGCATCGGTCACGTCGGCGGGGACGTCCAGCACATAGCCCGGGGCGCGGGTCACGATCAGGTCCTCCGGCGCGCCCGCCTCGCGGAGCCGCTTGCGCAGACGCGAGATGGTCGATCGCAGTGCGATCTCGGCGCCGTCGCCGTCGTGGTCTCCCCACAACGAATCCACCAGCCGGTCCACCGAGACGACGAGGCTCCGGTCGATCAGGAGGCGGGCGATGAGCGCGCGGGCCTTCACGCCGCCGATATCGACGAGCCGGCCGGCCCAGGCGACCTCGACGGGCCCGAGGACTCGGATCTCCAGTGGTGGCGTCTCGGGCTGGGGAGGACTCGCCTCCCGCGCCGCGTCAGGACCCGACATGCCAGGCCTCTTCCGCTGGCCCGCCACGGTCTCGCCACGAGGTACCCACGGTGTCCACAAAATCCATCACTGGAGGAACGGATGACATGCGGCTACCTGGCGCCCCGGCTCACGAATTGGAAGGTTGCTCGCCCACCGATGGGCCCCGGTGGACGAGCTCGGCCAGCCCGTCGGCATCGGAGAGACGAGGCGCGAGCCCGATCACCGCTATGAGGAATCGTCTGGCTCGGAACCACAGGTCCGCACACGTGACCGCCAGCAATTCTTCACCCCCTTAGCCCCTTGGGAGAATGTCGGCGAGACTCTACGTTGCCTGGCCGAATCGCGTCGCCCGGCGCGCTGCACGACGCCGCCAAGGCCGCCAGCCGCACGAAGAGGGATTGCAGCAGGAGCGCCTCGTTGGGGTTGCGGGGCAGGGCCTCTGCCGTGCCCGTGATCAGACCCACGGCGGCCACCGCGCTGCGCAGGTCCGGGTCCCCCACCCCGCTGGCGCCCGTGGCCGCGGCGCCGGCGACTCGAACGCCGTAGGCACGGGCCAGCACACCCAGGCCCGCTCGCAGTGCGTCCGTACGGAAGCGGCGCTCCTCGCGCTGGTGTTGCTCCACGACCTCCTTGCGCCCCGGCAGGCCCCGCTCACCCATCTCCTTGGCCGTCGCGGTCAGCGACTCGATCTCGCGCTCGTGAGCGGCGCGCAGCGGTTCCACGGCGCGGTCGGCGGACTCCAGGACGCGCCGTGCCAGCCCGGCGGCCGACATGCCCGACGTCGTGACCTCGTCGGGCACCGACGTCCACAGCGCGACGCGCGCCGCGACGTCGGGATCGTCGACCATCACACGCGCTCGTTCGGGATTCCCCCCGCTGCCGTCCGCCACGACGGCGGCCACCTCGGGCGCCACCCCCGACCCCTTCAGCCAGCGCACCAGGTCCTCGCGGGGCACCGGCGGGAACGGGATCTCGACGCACCGGCTGGCCACCGTCACCAACTCGGGAAGGATCTCGTCCGCCAACAGGATGAACACCGTGTCACCCGGCGGCTCCTCCAGCGTCTTCAGCAGTGCGGGAGCACGCAACGCGGCCAGATGGGCGTCGAGGACGACGATCACCTGTCGGGCCGAGTGCAGTGGCCGTCGCTGCGCCAGCGCGACGACCTGGCGGATGTCCCCGATGGAGACCGATGCGCCGCTCCGGCGGATGATGTGCAGGTCCGGATCCGTCCCGGCCAGCGCGGCCCGGCAGGTGGGACATTCGCCGCACCCGCCTTCGGGGCACAGCAGTGCGGCGGCGAACCCGTGGGCCGCGAAGAGACCGCCGTTGCCGGCCGGGCCGCGGAACAGGTAGGCGTGGACCGGGTTGGCCGCCGCCGCCCGCAGCGCGGCCACGGCCTTCTCCTGCGCCACCACGCGAGAGAAGAGCGCGGGGACGGGCCGTTCCTCCTTCACCGGCCCGGGGCCGGCGCGTCGCCGAACCGCTCGCGCACGGACGCCACGATATGCGCCGTCAGTGCCGCGATCGCCACCCTCCCGTCGACGACGATCCACCGTTCGGGGTCCGCCGCCGCCTGGTCCAAGAACCCCTGGCGGACCCGCGCCGCGAAATCCGGACCCAGCCGCTCCATCCGGTCCGCCCCACCGGCCGCGGCGGCCAGCCGGGCCGTGGCGACATCGACGTTCACGTCGACCAGGACCGACAGGTCGGCCGCCACACCGTCACTGGCCCACGCCATCATGTCGGCCAGCTCGGCGGGGTCCAAGCCCCGCCCGTAGCCCTGGTACGCGATCGTCGACGCCGCGTAACGGTCGCTGACCACCCAGTCACCCGCCGCCAGGGCCGGCTCGATCACGAGCGCCACGTGCTCGGCTCGATCGGCCGCCATGAGCAGGGCCTCGGCCCGCGGCGACGGAGCCGGAGCGTCGGGTTCCAGCAGGAGGTGGCGCAGCCATGCTCCGACCGGTGTCGCCCCTGGCTCGTGGGTGAGAAGCGCCCCAAGTGCACCCGCCACGCCGACCGCCTGGGTCGACTTGCCGCAGCCGTCGATGCCCTCGAGCGCGATCAGGCGACCCCGGGCGGGCACGTCAGAACGGTTCGATCGGCGCGGCTTTCATGGCGGCGGGATCGCCCGGCTCGGCCGCGGCCGGCGACCTCCTCGCACCACCTGCCTTCTTGGTCCCGGGGGCCTTCTTCGCCGTGGCGGCCTTCTTGGCCGTGCCGGCCTTCTTCGCCGCCGCCTTCTTCTTGGCCGGCGCCGCCTTCTTGGCCGCCTTCTTCTTGCGCGTCGACGGGCCGGCGGCGCGGCGCTCGGCGAGGAGCTCCGAAGCCCGTTCCATGTCGATCGACTCGACGACGTCGCCCTTGCGCAGGCTGGCGTTGGTGGTGCCGTCGGTCACGTAAGGCCCGAAGCGGCCCTCCTTCACGACCACGGGCAGGTTGGTGACCGGGTCGGTACCGAGCTCGCGCAACGGCGCCGCGGCCGCCCGTCCCCTCCGCTGCTTGGGCTGCGCGAACAGCGCCTGCGCCTCGGCCAGGCCGACGGTCAGCAGCTGTTCCTCGCTCGCCAGGCTGCGCGTGTCGGACCCGCGCTTGAGATACGGGCCGAACCTCCCGTTGTGGGCCACGATGTCCTCGCCCGTCTCGGGATCGGTCCCGACCGTCCGCGGGATGCACAGGAGCTCGAGCGCCTGCTCGAACGTGAGCGTCGCCGGATCCATCGACGAGAACAGGGAGGCCGTGCGCGGTTTCGCACCGCCCTCGGTGAGCTCCCCCACTTGCACGTACGGACCGAAGCGGCCCGCCTTCACCTGCACGTCGAGCCCGCTCTCGGGGTCGGTGCCGAGCACGCGGTCGTTGGACGGCGCGGCGAGGATCTCCTCGGCGCGGGCGATGGTCAACTCGTCGGGGGCCATGTCGTCGGGGATGGAGGCCCGGTCCTCGCCGCGTTGCAGGTACGGCCCGTAGCGACCAACCCGGGCCACGATGGGCTCGCCGTCGGTCCCGTCGCCGAGGGGGATGGAATTGACCTCACGGGCGTCGATCTCGCTCAGGTGCGACGCCACCGTCGCCTTGAGCCCGAGCGCCTCGACCTCGTCGGCGTGCCCGTTGCCGGCGCCCGGCACCGCGGTCCCGAAGTAGAAACGTGTCAACCAGGGCAACGCCTCTTCGCGCCCGGCGGCGATCTCGTCGAGGTCGTCCTCCATCGACGCGGTGAAGCCGTAGTCGACCAGGTCCCCGAAGTAGCGCTCGAGCAGTCCCACGACCGCGAAGGCGGTGAAGCTCGGGACGAGAGCCGTGCCCTTCTTCCACACGTACCCGCGGTCGAGGATGGTGGCGATGACGCTGGCGTAGGTGGACGGGCGCCCCACGCCGAGCTCCTCCATCGCCTTCACGAGCGACGCCTCGGTGTAGCGGGCGGGCGGCTGGGTGGAGTGCGAGCCCGGATCGAACGCGCTGCCCTCGACCACGTCGCCCACCGCCAGCTCGGGAAGCACGACCTCGCGGTCGGCCAGCTCGGCCTCCGGGTCGTCCTCACCCTCCACGTAGGCGCGCAGGAACCCGGGGAACGCGATGACCCGGCCGCTGGCGGAGAACTCCGCCTCCTGCCCTTCGGCGACGCCCTCGGGCACCGGCGCCGCCAGGCGGACCTGGGCGCTGGTCCCGGTGGCGTCGTTCATCTGGGAGGCCACCGTGCGCTTCCAGATCAGCTCGTACAGGCGGAGCTCGTCGCCCGACAGCTGGCGCCCCGCCTCATCCGGCGTGCGGAAGGTCTCGCCCGACGGGCGGATGGCCTCGTGGGCCTCTTGCGCGTTCTTCACCTTGCGCTCGTAGCGCCGCGGCGCGTCGGGCACGTAGGCATCGCCGTACATCTCCCGGGCCTGGCTGCGGGCCGCGGTAAGCGCCTGGTCCGAGAGCGTCGTCGAGTCGGTGCGCATGTAGGTGATGAAGCCCTGTTCGTAGAGCCGTTGGGCCACTTGCATGGCGCGCTGGGCGCTGAAGCGGAGCTTGCGCCCCGCCTCCTGCTGCAGGGTCGAGGTCATGAACGGTGCGGCGGGCGAGCGGCGGAAGGGCTTCTCGGTGACGGCGCTCACGGTGAAGGAGCGGCCGGCCAGCGCGGCGGCGACGGACGTCGCCTCGGCCTCGCCGAGCACGCGGACGCCCCCCTTGCCGGTCTGTTCCCCGTGCTCGTCGAAGTCCTTGCCGGTGGCGACCGTCGCGCCCCCGAGAGCCACCAGGGTCGCCCCAAAACCCGCCGGCGCACGGGTGTGGGTGAAGGTGCCCTCGACCCCCCACCAGGTCGCCGAGCGGAACCGCATGCGGGCCCGCTCCCGCTCGACCACCATCCGGGTGGCGACGCTCTGGACCCGGCCGGCCGAGAGCCTCGGCATCACCTTGCGCCAGAGCACCGGCGACACCTCGTAGCCGTAGAGGCGGTCGAGAATGCGCCGCGCCTCTTGCGCGTCCACCAGCCGGCGGTCGAGGTCGCGCCACTCTTCGACGGCGCGGGCGATCGCTGCCGGGGTGATCTCGTGGAACACCATGCGCTTGACGGGCACGGTGGGCGACAGGACCTCGGAGAGGTGCCACGCGATCGATTCGCCCTCGCGGTCTTCGTCGGTCGCGAGGTACAGCTCGTCCGCTCCCTTGAGCAGCCTCTTGAGGTTGGCCACCACCGACTTCTTCGGTGACGAGATCACGTAGAGCGGCTTGAAGCCGTTGTCGACGTCCACGCCGAGGCGCGCCCACGACTCACCCTTGAAGGCAGCCGGCACCTCATCGGCTCCACGTGGCAGGTCACGGATGTGGCCGACGGACGATTCGACGATGAAGTCCGGCCCGAGCATGCCGCCGATGGTGCGAGCCTTGGCCGGCGACTCGACGATGACGAGCGCCTTACCCATGGCACACCCCGCGGGGCATCGGTCGAAGGGGGGAAACGGAGGGCATGGCTACGTCAGAGTGGGGGTCCGCCACCCCGCCTGTCAAGAGCACCCTGCTCCCGCGGGGCCGTCAAGGAACGGTCCGCTCTGCCCCTGAGCAGGGTCAATCGACCGACGCGACCGCGGCCGGAGCCGGCGCCGAATCGGCTGCGTCGGCGTCCATGGCCCCGACCCCCCGCTTGGAGAAGGCCAGTGCGGCCAGCAGGACCACCAGGGAAGCGGCGGCGATGGCCAGGCGGGCGCCGGTGTCGTTCCGCAGCGCGATGACCGCGGGCAGGATGAGCAGCGAGACCAGGTTCATCACCTTGATCATCGGATTGAGCGCCGGGCCAGCCGTGTCCTTGAAGGGGTCGCCCACCGTGTCGCCGATCACGGCGGCCTTGTGGGCCTCAGAGCCCTTGCCGCCCTCGTTACCGTCCTCGATGTACTTCTTGGCGTTGTCCCACGCCCCACCCGAGTTCGACAGCGTGTTGGCCAGCAACTGCCCGGTGAGGATGGTGCCGGCCAGGAAGGCGCCGAGCGCGAAGTAGTTGATGCCGAAGCCCACGATGACCGGGGACAAGATGGCCAGCAGTGCCGGCGTGGCCAGTTCGCGCTGGGCGGCCGCCGTGCAGATCCCGATGACCCGGCCGTACTCGGGCTTCTCGGTGTAGTCCATGATCCCCGGGTGCTCGCGGAACTGGCGGCGCACCTCGAGCACGACGGTACCGGCCGACCGCCCCACGGCCCGGATGGCCAACGACGAGAAGAGGAACCCGATGGAGCCGCCGATGAGCAGGCCAATGAACGTCTTGGGGTTGGACACGTTGATCTGGGTGAAGGGCGAGACGAGCAGCTGGTTGGCGCGCAGGTGCAGGTTCAGCTGGGAATTGATCGTCTCAATGAAAGCGGAGAAGAGCGCCACGGCGGCGATCACGGCCGAGCCGATGGCCACACCCTTCGTGATGGCCTTGGTCGTGTTGCCCACGGCGTCGAGGCTCACCATGACCCGCTCGGCCTCGCCGGTGAACTCGCCGGACATCTCGGCGATACCGGCCGCGTTGTCCGAGACCGGCCCGAAGCTGTCCTCGGACACCACCATGCCCGCCGTGGCGAGCAGGCCGATCCCGATGAGCGCGATCAGGTAGAAGGTCAGTTCGATGTTGCCGTCGCCCAGTCCGATGGCGACGCCCAGTGCGATGGCGATGGCGATGATGGCCCAGACGGACGACTCGAGCCCGATGGAGAAGCCCGAGAGCACGGTGGTGGCCGGGCCGGTGCGCGCCGACGCCGCGATCTCCTTGACCGGGCCGCGTTCGGTCGAGGTGAACTGCTCGGTGATCTGGCTGGCCACCAGCGAGAGGATGACGCCGGTGAGCACGGCCCAGAACACCTTGAGGTCGTGGACGTAGTACTGGGCCACCAAGAAGGCGCCGACGACGGTGAGCAGCGCGGCGAGCCAGAAGCCGCGGTTGATCGGAGCCAGCGCGTTGCGATCGCTCTTGCGGGCCCGTACCACGAGGACGCCGATCACCGAGGCGAAGATCCCGATGGCTGGGACGATGAGGGGGAACAGCACGGCTGGTGTCGGGTTCTTGTGGATGGAGGCGAAGGCCGAGTACCCGAGGATGAGCGAGGAGATGATGGTGATCTCGTAGGACTCGAAGAGGTCGGCCGCCATGCCGGCACAGTCCCCGACGTTGTCGCCCACGTTGTCGGCGATGGTGGCCGCGTTGCGGGGGTCGTCCTCGGGGATGCCGGCTTCCACCTTCCCCACCAGGTCGGCGCCGACGTCGGCCGCCTTGGTGAAGATGCCGCCACCGACACGCATGAAGAGGGCGATCAGCGAGGCGCCGAAGGCGAAGCCGATGAGCACCGCGGTGGCCGAGTTCTGGAAGATGAGGACGATGATGGTGGCACCGGACAACCCGAGACCGACGCAGAGCATGCCGGTCACCGCGCCGGTGCGGAAGGCGACCCGGAGGGCCTCGGCCATGCCGCCACCCTTGGAGGCGGCGGCGGCCGTGCGCACATTGCCCCGCACCGCGATGCTCATGCCGAGGAAGCCGGTCAGGCCGGAGAAGGCGGCGCCGAAGAGGAAGCAGATGACGCGGTAGATGCCGTCCTGCTGGAACGTCAGGGCGATCCCGCCGTCGGGCTTGACCACCTTGGTGGCCGTGAAGAAGATCAGGATGGCCAGGGGGACGATGATCATGGCGATCGCCTTGAACTGGCGACCCAGGAAGGCCTGGGCCCCCTCCTGCACCGCCTGGGCGATCTCCTTCATCTTCGCCGTGCCCTGGTCGAAGGCGAGCACGTTGCGGGCGAGCAGCAGGCCGGCGACGATGCCGATGATGCCGGCGAACAGGCAGATGTAGAGCCACGTCTTGTCCGCCCCGCTGAGGTGGAAGGCCTGGTAGCCGCCCTCAGCTGCGAGGAGATTGATCATTCCGGGTGTGCCCTTTCTGTTCCTGTCGATCGTGCGGGGTGGGGCGGCGGTGCCCCCGTCCCTGCGCGTGCGGCCGCGCTCAGCACCATGGCGTTCGCCGTCGTGACCCCGGGCCGAAGGCGCGTCGGCCCTCGCACCCGACGCCTGGCCGCCGGGCACGTTAGCGACTGGCGCCGGGGCGGGCAATTTGGCCGTTGCCCTCCTCGGAGCGGGCTGGGAAAGCCGCTCAGGACTCGGTCGGATCGCTCTGCGCTCCCTGTACCAGCTCGAAGGACGGGTTGAGCATGGCGGGCCGGCGGCCCCAGGTGCCCACCATGCCCTCGGCCACCAGGCGGGCCCCGGGCTCGATCCCGGCGATCCTCGGCCGGCCCTGGAAGACCAGGAGCAGGCCGCCCGTCCCGTCGCTGAGCACGCATTCGAGGTTGGAGGTCCCCGCCCGGGGCTGGACGCGGACCGACTTGACCCGCCCGGCCACCCGGATGCGCTGGCGCGGCACCACCGAGGCGATCGGCGTGGTGGCCCCGGCGCGCTGCGCCAGCGTCTGGTCGGCCGCCAGCACGACCCCGGGCCGCCGGGGCCCGTCCCGCCGGCCCATGCGGTCGACCCCGCTGCGCGCCCTCGGCGTCCACCGGAGCGTTTCCGTCTCCGTCCGTGCCGCCGAGCCGCGCCCGCTGGACGGAACGGCCGTACGAGCGGACCCGCTCACCGAAGCGACCGCCCACGGCGAAGGGGACGATGGTGGCGCTCACGTGCGGTACCTGGCCCAGGACGGCGGCGATCTTGTCGGCGGTGCGGTCGTGCAGGAAGCGCTGCCAGATCCTGGCGTAGCTGCGGCGCGGCAGCAGCACAGTGCACTCGGTGTCGCCGTCGAGGGTGGCATCGGCGACGAGCTCGATGGCCGCCCGACCCAGGCGGCGATCCGGGACCTCGATGATGTCGAGCGGCAGGCGGCCCAGGCCAAGCCGGCCCCACTCCGCCTCGAGCTCGCGGGCGACCTTGGTGTCGATGTCGAAGTGCACCGCCCGCAGGTCGTCCGGCGCCAGCGTGCGCGCGTACTGCAGCGCGCGCACCGTCGCCATGTCGAGGCGGTCGACGAACACGACGACCACGTGGCGCCGCAGCACCGGCTCCTCCGACGCCTCGGCCACCCCCGTCTCGAGCATCTCGGCCTCCGTGACGTACTGGTGGTGCAGACGGATCAGCCCGATGTAGAGGAGCGGCCCGACCACGAAGATCAGCCAGGCGCCCTCTTTGAACTTGGCCACGGCGAAGATCAACACGACGGTGAAGGACAAGAAGGCGGAGAACCCGTTCACCAGGACGCTGCGGCGCCAGTGCCCCACCCGGGCCGTGAGGTGGTGCTTCACCATGCCCGAGCCGGCCATGGTGAAGCCGGTGAACACCCCGATGGCGTAGAGGGCGACCAGCCCGTTGACCTGTGCCTTGTAGACCAGCACGAGGGCCAGCGCGACCCCGGCCAGTACGAGGATCCCGTTGGAGAAGGCCAGGCGATGGCCGCGCCGCGTCAGCTGGCGGGGGAGAAAACGGTCGCCGGCCACGAAGCTCGCCAGGTACGGGAAGCCGTTGAAGCTCGTGTTGCCGCCCGTGTAGAGGATGAGCATCGTGGCCAGTTGCACGATGTAGAAGGCGAGATGCCCGGCCGGGCTGGTGCCGAAGACGGCCTTGGCCTCTTGGGACACGACCGTCGGTGACCCGATCTGGTACGGGACGGCGTGCGTCCACCGGGCCAGCAGGGTCACGCCGAGGACGAGGAAGGCGAGGGTCGAGCTCATGGCGACGAGGGTCTGGCGGGCATGCCTGGCCTCGGGCCGGCGGAAGCTGCTGACCCCGTTGGAAATGGCCTCGAGACCGGTGAGCGACGACCCGCCGTTGGCGAAGGAGCGGAGCAGGAAGATGAAGGCCAGCCCCATCAACCAGCCCTCGCCGGGGGTGCCGATCTTTCCGCCGTAGACCTGGTTCGCCGGCGGGAGCGGAATGTGGTGCAGCGTGCCCAACGCCTCCTTTATGACGCCGAGCACGATGACGCACGTCAACGAGAAGATGAAGAAGTAGGTGGGGATGGCGAAGTAGCTCCCGGCCTCGCGGATGCCGCGCAGGTTGCCGTAGAGGAGAAGGAGGATCACGCCGACGGTGATGGTGACCGTGTCGGTCGTGTTGGCCAGGCTGGGCACCGCGCTGGTCAGCGCCGCCGTGCCGGCTGACGTCTGGACCGCCACAGTGACCGTGTAGTCGATGAGGAGGGCGACGGCGGCGATCTGCGCCACCCTCGGTCCGAAGTTGTCGCGGGCGACCACGTAGGAGCCGCCGGCCTTCGTGTAGAGCTGAATGACCTCGAGATACGAGAGGGTGACGAAGAAGAGGACACCGAGGATGGCCAGCGTGATCGGGACGACCAGGGCGAAAGCGGCCAGGCCGACGTAGGGCACCAGCTGCGTCAGCATCTCCTCGGTGCCGTAGGCCGACGACGAGATGCAGTCGGGCGCCAGCACGCCCAGCGCGATGGGCTTGCTCAGACGTTCCGAGGCGAGCTGCTCGGTGACGAGCGGCGGTCCGAGCAGCTTGTTCTTCAGCCGGTATCGCCGGGTTTCGGGGATGTCCTCGCCGGCGACCCCCGGCAGGGGGACCGGGGGGCGAGACGTGGTGCTGGGGGTCGCCACGGCCACACAGTAGAAGCAAATTGCCTCTCGTTTATGCCCAGTTTTTGCACGACCCGGCGCGGCGTGTTGCACTGTGGCGTGCACGTCGTCGTCGTCGGCTGTGGCCGCGTAGGGTCTGGCCTCGCCATCTCGCTCAGCGCCGAGGGCCATTCCGTGGCCGTCCTGGACAAGTCGTCCAAGGCCTTCCGGCGCCTGAAGGAGTGGGACGGGCCCTGCATCGTGGGATCGGGATTCGACCGCGACGACCTCGAGAAGGCGGGTGCGCTGCGACGCCGATGCGCTGGCCGCGGTGACCAGCGGGGACAACACCAACATCCTGACCGTGCGCATCGCCCGGGAGACCTACAAGATCCCCAACGTGGTGGCACGCATCTACGACCCTCGCCGGGCCGAGATCTACCAACGCCTCGGGATCCCCACCGTGGCGACCGTCACGTGGACCATCGACCAGGTCCGCCGCCGCCTGTTGCCCGACGAGGACGTCGGTGACTGGTCCGATCCGACGGGGCGCCTCACGCTGATCGACCGCTCGCTCCCCGATGCCTGGGCCGGCCGGCCCCTGTGCGACATCGAGCAGCCCGGGCGCCTCAGCCTCGTCTCGGTGACCCGCGCCGGTGTGCCCCGGCTCGATGCCGCGGGAGCTGGTGGGCCAGGAGGGCGACGTCCTGCACATCGCGGTCCTCGACGACGCGTTGCGCCAGGTCGACGAGACGCTGGCGCGCAGCGAAGGTGAGAGCCCGGACGGCCGATCGTGAAGGTCGCCATCGCGGGGGCGGGCAGCGTCGGCACCGCCATCGCGGCCGACCTGCACGCCAACGGCCACGACGTGCTCGTCATCGAACAGGACCCCGAGCTGGTGGAGCGACTCCGGCCCACCATCGAGGTCACCTGGGTCGCGGCCGACGCGTGCGAGGTCGCCTCGCTCGATGCGGCCGGCCTGGCCACGGTCGACGTCGTCGTGGCGGCCACCGGCGACGACGAGGACAACCTCGTCATCTCGCTCCTGGCCAAGCAGGAGTTCGCCGTCCCCCGGGTCGTGGCCCGCGTCAACCATCCCAAGAACCAGTGGCTCTTCAACGAGAGCTGGGGCGTGGACGTCTCGGTCTCGACCCCCCAGCTCCTCACCGCGCTCGTCGAGGAGGCGGTCTCGGTGGGTTCACTGGTGCGGCTGCTGCAGTTCAAGGGCGGGGTGGCCCATCTGGTCGAGGTCACTCTCGCCGAAGACTCGCCGGCCAACGACAAGCCCATCGTCGACCTCGACTTCCCGCGCGACGCCGTCGTGGTGGCGGTGGTGAGGGCCGACCGGCTCATCGTCCCCCGCGGCGACACGGTGTTGCAGTCCGGGGACGAGGTCCTCGTGCTCGTCGCCGCGGAGGCCGAGGACGCCGTGCACACACTGTTCATCGCGGAGCAACAGGCGTAACGGCAACCGGCTGGCAACCCCCGCGACAGCCCAGTTCACGGGCACCGAACGTTCGCGGACCCGTCCTTCAATTGTCACAGTTGCTCAAGGCTGGGTCTCAGTCGCCCGTACCATTAGGTATATGGAGGCGGCCTTCTTCGATCTCGACAAGACCGTCATCGACCGCGCCTCCATCGCCGCGTTCGGGCGCCCGTTCCTGAAGGGCGGCCTCATCAACCGCCGCCTCGTGGCGCGGGCCGCCATCTCCCAACTGATCTACCTGTACTTCGGGGCCGACGAGGACCGCCTGGTCCGCGTGCGCGAGTCGATGCTGGCCGTGACCAAGGGCTGGGACCGGGCCCAGGTGCGACAGATCGTCCGGGAGACGATGCTCCAGACGATTGAGCCGATCATGTACGCCGAGGCGCTCGAGCTCATGGAGCTGCACCGGGCCGCGGGCCACCGCGTGTACCTCGTCTCCGCATCGCCCCAGGAGATCGTGCTGCCTCTCGCCGACCTCCTCGGTGTGGACGGGGCCATCTGCTCGCGGGGCGAGGTCGACGAACAGGGTCGCTACACGGGCCGCATGGCCTTCTACGCCTACGGCGAGTCGAAGGCGACCGCCATGCGCGAGCTGGCCGAGCGCACCGGCCTCGACCTGGCGGCCAGCAGCGCCTACTCGGACTCAGCCACCGATCTCCCGATGCTCGAGGCGGTCGGGCGCCCGGTCGCGGTCAACCCCGACCGCGCGCTGGCCAAGGTGGCGCGCGAAACGCGGCTGGGAGGTCCGGCACTTCACCAAGCCGATCCGTCTGCGCGACCGGATGGGTCGCACGACACCGGTGGTGACGACGAGCCTTGCCGTGGCGGGCGCGGCGCTCATCTTGTGGCGCCGCGGCGTGCGGGGCCGCCACGCGCACGGCCGGCCTGCCGCCGCCTAACCGTCCGTCGGGCTAGCTGTTCTGCAGGCGGCGGGCGGCGATGATGCCGAGGGCGACCAGCAGGGCAAGGATGAGCAGCTTCTTCATAGCGGCAAGCCTAGGCGCCGCTAGACCGTGAGCAAATCACGCGCCCCGGTGTCCGAGGACGGGTGGCGCAGCTTCGACATGGCCCGGGCCTCGATCTGGCGGATCCGCTCCCTGGTCAGGTTGAAGTGCTCGCCCACCTCCTCGAGGGTGCGGGGCTCGCCCCGGTCCAGCCCGAAGCGCAGGCGCAGGATCTCGCGCTCGCGCTCGTCGAGCGGCGAGAGGAGGCGGCCGATCTCGTCGGGCAACAGTGACACCGCCGCCACCTCGAAGGGCGACTCGGCGGAGCGGTCCTCGACCACGTCGCCCAGTTCGGCGTCCCCGTCCTCGCGCAGCGGCTCGGACAGCGACAGCGGCTCGGCGCGGAAGCGCAGGGCCTCCACGAGCTTGTCCTCGGGCATCTCGACCTCGATGCCGAGCTCGGCCAGCGTGGCCGGGCGGCCCAGCTTCAGCTCCAGCCTCGCCTGGGCCTTCTGCACCCGGGCCAGCGTGTCACCGGCGTGCACGGGCAGGCGGATCGTCCGCCCCGTGTTGGCGATGCCGCGGGTGATGGCCTGCCGGATCCACCAGGTGGCGTAGGTGGAGAACTTGAACCCCTTGCGCCAGTCGAACTTCTCGACCGCGTGCATCAGGCCGAGGTTGCCCTCTTGGATCAGGTCCAGGAGCGGCAGACCCGAGGCCTGGTACTTCTTGGCGATGGAGACCACCAGCCGCAGGTTCGACTGCACGAACGTCTGCTGGGCCTGCTCGCCCTCCATGACGGCACGGCGGAGCTCCCGCTTCTTCGCCGTGGTCAGCCCCTTGGGGGCCTTGGCCACGTCGGCCTCGGCCGACCGGCCGGCCTCGATCGCCTGAGCCAGCCGGACCTCGTCGTCCTTGGTCAACAGGGGGTACTGTCCGATATCTGTCAGGTAGAGCCGTACGAGATCCTCGTCGTCGCGCTCAATACGTTCCTTGGCCAAGTTGTTCGCCAAACCTTCCGTCCCATGGCCTCGGCAGGGGAACCTGACCGGCCTGTCGCGCTCGTCATACGCAGCTCGGGCCCGTTCCAGGCGCACGCGGGCTGCTCAGACAGTGTAATGGCACTGTCAAGATGTGCGTACAGCAGGGAAAACGTCCGTGGCGGCAAACGCCCGTTCGAGAGATCCGGAAATCTGATCGCCGCGGTCCCGTGCCTGTGAGAACGCCCCGACGAAGGCGCGGCCGCCCCGGATCTCCCCGGCCAGCTGCCGGCGGGCTCCCACCAGGACGGCCATGACCGGTGCCTCGCTGACCGGCGAGGCGGTGCGCAGGTGGGCCTCGTAGACCAGGCCCAGGCGCGCCAAGGTCCCATCGACCAGGGCGGCGGCTGCGACCACGGTGTCGCCCTCGGCGGCCAGGGCGTCCAGCGCCGTCTCGAGGGGACCGGCCGGCGCCCTCACGAAGGCGGCCGGATCCACGCCCGCCCGCACCGGGAGCCGTTCGGCCCACCGACCGGCCAGCTCGCCGTGGCGGCGGGACACGGCGGCGCACCAGACCCGTACCTCGGGTGCGGACGGCGAAGAGGCGCCTTCGCTCGAGCAGCTCGCCCACGCCCCGGCCAGCTGGAAGATCCGCTCCTCGACCCAGCAGTAGGCGCCCACCAGATGCGCCAGCTCGTCGATATTCCGCCATCGGCGCGCGGCGGCGGTCGCCGCCTCAGCCACCTCCCGACTCCTCGAGGGCCGAGGAGCGGTAGCGGTTGGTGATGGGCATGCGCCGGTCCTTGCCGAACGCCTTGGTGGTGATGCGCACGCCCGGAGGCATCTGGCGGCGCTTGTACTCGGCCCCGTCCACGAGACGCACGACCCGGTCGACCACCGCCGGGTCGAAGCCCTGCGCCACGAGCTCGGCCGCCGTGCGGTCGCCCTCCACGTAACCCTGCAGCACCGGGTCGAGCTCCTCGTAGGGAGGGAGCGACTGGTCGTCGCGCTGGTCGGGGCGCAACTCGGCCGAGGGCGGCTTGTCGAGCACACTGTCGGGGATCGGTCCCGGCAGGCCTTCCAGCACCGCCTGCGTGTTGCGGTAGCGGCACAGGTCGTACACCAGCGTCTTGGGCACGTCCTTGATCACGGCGAATCCGCCCGCCGAGTCCCCGTAGAGGGTGGAGTAGCCGGTGGCCATCTCGCTCTTGTTGCCCGTGGTCAGCACGATCCATCCCTTGGCGTTGGAGACCGCCATCAGCAACACGCCGCGCAGGCGTGACTGCAGGTTCTCGTCGGTCAGGCCCGAAGGTTCGCGGCCGAGCACCGGGGCCAGCAGGGAGGCGAAGGCAATATGGGCCTCTTCGATCGGCACCACCTTCAGGTCGATGCCGAGCCGCTCGGCGAGGACATCGGCGTCGTGGCGCGAGTGGTCGCTCGAATAGCGCGACGGCATGGAGAGACCGTGCACGCGCTGGGCACCGAGCGCGTCCACGGCGATCGTCGCCACCAACGACGAATCGATCCCGCCCGACAGACCGACCACCGCCTCGGAGAAGCCGTTCTTGCCCAGATAGTCGCGCGTGCCGAGGACGAGCGCGGCGTAGACCTCGGCGTGGTCGCCCAATGCGGGGCGTGGCGGCACCGGCGCCAGCGCGGGCCGCTCGGCCCGGCGGGGCTCGCTCACGGCGATCCGCGGCAGCAACTCGGTGACGGCGTGGAGCCGGTGCTGCCCGATGGGCAGGTCGACCACGACCAGGTCTTCGGCGAACTGTGCGCCCGACGCCACCAGCGTCCCGTCGGCCGCCACGATCAGCGAGTCCCCGTCGAAGACGAGCTCGTCTTGGCCTCCCACCTGGTTCACGTAGGCGACGGCGCAGCCGGCCTCGGCCACCCGGCCGCGTCAGCATGGCCAGCCGCTCGGCGCGCCGGCCGCGGTTGTACGGCGACGCGTTGAGGTTCACGACGACATCGGCGCCGGCCCGGCCGGCGTGTGCCACCGGACCGTTGTCGAACCAGATGTCCTCGCAGATTGAGACCCCCACCCAGGCGCCGGCGATGCCGTAGAGCGACGGCGGCTCGTCGCTCGGCACGAACCACCGCTGCTCGTCGAACACGCCGTAGTTGGGGAGGTAGCGCTTGCGGTAGACGCCGGCGACCCGGCCGCCGGCGCACACGGCCGCCGCATTGGCCAGCCCGCCCCCACCGGGATCTGCCCCCACGAAGCCGACGACCACCGCGCACTGGCCGGTCGCCGCGGCGACCTTCTCGAGCGCGGCCACGTTGTCGGCCACGAATCCCGGCTTGAGCAGGAGGTCCTCGGGCGGGTAGCCCGGGATGGCGAGCTCGGGTACCACACAGATGTCCGCCTCCGCCGCCTCGGCGGAGGCCAGCGCGGCCAGGACCCGCTCCACGTTGCCCGAGAGGTCGCCGACGACCGTGTTGAGCTGCGCGGCAGCCAGGCGCAGGTTCGGCATCGTCCCAGATTACCGGCGGGATCTGGGCTGGCCGACTGCCCCCGTCGGCCGTCCCGGCAGACGGGCGGGGTGCGTGGGCATGTCAAGCTTGTGCGGTGCAAAGCCAGCGTGACTACGTGCTCCGGACCGTGGAGGAGCGGGGCATCCGATTCGTCCAGCTGTGGTTCACCGACGTGCTGGGCACCCCCAAGGGTTTCAACATCACCTCCGCCGAGCTCGAGAACGCGCTCGACGAGGGGATGACCTTCGACGGTTCCGCCATCGACGGCTTCAGCCGCGTCCAGGAAGCCGACGTGCTGGCTCGCCCGGACCCCAAGACCTTCCAGTTGTTGCCCTGGCATCACGACGACGCGCAGGTCGCCCGCGTGTTCTGCGACATTGCCAACCTCGACGGCACACCCTTCGAGGGTGACCCCCGGCACGCCCTGCGCCGCACACTCGAGCGCGCCCGAGCCGCCGGCTACACCTTCTTCGCCTCGCCCGAGGTGGAGTTCTTCTACTTCGCCGACGCTGACCCGGCGCGTGGCCCGGTCACCCTCGACTCCGGCTCCTACTTCGATCTCACGGTGGCCGACCTGACCAGCGACCTGCGGCGGCGATCGGTGCTGATGCTCGAGGAGATGGGCATCCCCGTCGAGCACACCCAGCACGAGGACGCGCACAGCCAGCACGAGATCGATCTGCGTTACACCGACGCGCTCACCATGGCCGACACCGTGATGACGACCCGGATGGTGATCAAGGAGATGGCGCGCCAAGAGGGCGTCTTCGCCTCCTTCATGCCCAAGCCGCTCGGAGGAGTGCAGGGCTCGGGCATGCACACCCACATCTCCTTGTGGGAAGGCGAGCGCAACGCGTTCGTCGACGAGAGCGACCGCTACGGGCTCTCCGAGGTAGCGCGCCGGTTCATCGCCGGGCTGCTCCACCACGCCCGCGAGATCACCGCCGTGACCAACCAGTGGGTCAACTCGTACAAGCGGCTCATAGGTGGGTACGAGGCCCCGGTCCACGTCAGCTGGGCCCGCAACAACCGCTCGGCGCTGGTGCGGGTGCCCGTCGTCAAGATGGGCAAGACGGAGTCGACCCGCCTCGAGTACCGGGCGCCCGACAGCGCCTGCAACCCGTACCTCGCCTTCGCGGTGATCCTCGCCGCCGGGCTGCGCGGCATGGAGGAGGACTACCCGCTGCCGCCCGAGGCCGACGACAACCTGTTCAGCCTCACGCCCAAGGAGCTCGCCAAGAAGGGAATCGAGCCACTGCCTTCGAGCCTGCACGACGCCGTCAACGAAATGGAGGGCTCCGAGCTGTTGGCCGACACGTTGGGTGACCACGTCTTCGAGTGGTTCATTCGCAACAAGCGCGAGGAGTGGGGTGTGTACCAGGCCCAGGTGACCCAGTTCGAGCTGGACCGTTACCTGCCGCTCCTCTGACCCGTACGGACCGATGGACCCCCTCCTCTGCTTTCCCGCCGACCTCCCCGCCGAGGTCACCCTCGCGCTGCAGAGCGCGGCCCTCGGCCACCACGGGGTGTCGGGACCGGACGAGGTCGGTGCTCCCGGTGCAGACGGTCGTGCGCTCGGTTACTCGGGCGCCCTGGTCATCGCGGGACACGACATGACCCCCGCCATCGCGTTCTGCCGCCATCTGCGCCTGCGCGAGGTGCCCATGGCCCCGCTGCTCCTCGCCATCGGGCCGGACCAGGTGGGCGAGCTCCTGTTCCGCGACGACCTCTACGACGACTTCTGCGTCCTGCCCGCCCGGCCCGAGGAGCTGGTGGCGCGCCTGCAACACCTCTTCTGGCGTACCGGCCAGAGCATGCGGCCCGACCTCATTGAGTACGGGCCCCTGATGCTCAACCTCGAGACCTATCAGGCGGCTGTGGCGGGCCGGGTCCTCGACCTGACCTACATGGAGTACGAGCTCCTGCGTTTCTTGGCCGGCCACCCGGCCAAGGTGTTCACCCGGGAGACCCTCCTCAGCCGAGTGTGGGGCTACGAGTACTACGGCGGCGCGCGCACGGTCGACGTCCACATCCGGCGCCTCCGCGCCAAGCTCGGTGAGGAGCACGCCCACCTGATCCAGACCGTGCGCTCCGTCGGGTATCGCTTCGGCCAGGTGGCCTGGCACCCCGGTGTGGCGCAGCAGCGCAACGGCGCCGCCGGAGGGCCGGCTGCGGCGCCGGCGCCCGCGCCGCCGGCCCCGGCCGCTCAGACAACCGGCGCGTAGGCCCAGGCCTCGACCTCGACCCTGGCCCCGATCGGCAGCGCCACCACCGCGACGGCCGACCGGGTGGGCCGGTTGTCCGTGAAGTGCTCCACCCACACCCCGTTGGCCGCGGCGAAATCGCCCATGTCGACGAGGAAGAGCGTCGTCTTGACGACGTCGGACAGCGTCGCACCCTCGGCGGCGAGCACCTCGGCCACGTTCTGCAGGGCTTGACGCAGCTCGGGCACGGTACCGCCGGAGACGAGGCGGGACGCGCCGGTGTCGTCGGTGACCAGGCCGACCTGGCCCGACGTGATGACCCAGTCGCCCACTCGGCGGACGGGAGAATAGGGACCAACGGCTGGGCTCACACGCGCTCCTCTCGACGGCCCGATGGTGCCACGTCGGGCAACGGTGCCCGGAGGGCCGCCCGCCTGGTGGGCCAGCGGCCGGGCAACCCCTCGGCGATCCAGGCGGCCGCCAGCGTGGCGACGAACACCGCATCGGAGCCGTTGACCGGCCACCCCTCCTCGTCGTGCCACCGGACGGTGACCTCGGGCATGTCGCGCGCGGCGAGGATCCCGAAGGAGCGGATGGTCAGGTCGACGGGTTCGCCGGCGCCGTCCACCGCGATGCCCTCGCTCCACACCAAACCGAGCGCCTGGTGCACCGCACCGAGCGCATAGGAGCGCAGCGTGACCGGACAGAGCACCTCGCCGGCCCACACGTCGACGTCGACCCGGCCCCGCGCTCCCTCGCCGAGGCGGAGCTCGACGCACGCCCGGCCCGCGCCGGGCAGCGCCACCTCGACCCGGCCCGCCCCCTCGGCGTCGGGCGGGGCCTCCAGCACGTGCAGCGCGGCCAGCGCCTCGGCCCAGCCCGCGCCGCGCAGCGCCGGGGCCACGGCCGGCCCGGCCACCTCGACCTCCTCGACGTCCAGGCCCGGGCACAGCTCGCCGAGGCGCGCCAGCAGCGGGGCCAGGTCCGCCGAACCGTTGGTGCGTGCCACGCGGACGATGCCGGTGCCGTCGGGCCGCAGGGCGACGGCCAGCGGCGGGCGCTTGGGCCCGCGCCGCACCACGTCCTCGCGCCGCCACACGACCCGGACGGTCTCACCGGACTCGTCGGCGAGCAGCCGCGCGCCGGCCGGCACGGGGCTGTCCCGCTTCCCTCCGAACGCTCCCCCGTTGGCCAGCGGCGAGGCCGGGGGGCCGCCGGGCCGGCTCCAGCTGGCGTCCGGCTCGACATAGGCGGGTTCGACCCAGGTGGTCTGCAGCGTGACGGCCCACTCGCCCGGTGGCAGCTCGACCGGGTGTGACAGGGCCACGGTGCTGTTGCGGCCCTGGATGCGTCCGCTGGCGGCGCGGGCGGCCCGGACCCCGGGCGCGAGGGGGGCGCCGGCTCCGAGCTGCACGAGCGCGCCGGGCGGAGCGGAGTCGTCGGCGAAGCCGCCGCCACCGAGGACCACACCGGTCCCCGAGCTCTGGAAGGCCGGCCCCTCGACCTGGGACCGCCAGGCGGCCAGCACCGGATCGCGCCGCCCGAGCGCGGGAGCGTCCGAGGGAGCGTCCAGGCCGAGCGCGCGGCAGGCCGCCTCCACGATGGACTGCCACCCGGTGCAGCGGCACAGGTGGGCCCGCAGAGCCGCCTCGACGTCGCGCCGGGAAGGCGGGCGCCCGGCTCGGCTCTCCTCGAGCGCGGCCAGGCGCATCACGATGCCGGGCGTACAGAAGCCGCACTGGCTCGCCCCGAACGTCACGAACGCGTCCGCCCACCGTGCCCGCAGCTCGCCCGGCGCTCCCTCCAGCGTGGTGACGCGACGTCCGGCGACGCGGCGGACGGGCGTGACGCAGGCCACCCGGGGCGAGCCGTCGACCCACACGGTGCAGCACCCGCACTGCCCCTGCGGGCTGCAGCCGTCCTTGACCGAGCGACAGCCGAGCTCTTCGCGCAGCGCGTCGAGGAGTGAGATCCCGTCTAGGACCACGACGTCGCGCTCGTTGAGGACGAAGGGGACACGCCGCGCGCCGGCGTGAGGGTCGGGCGCGGAGGCGTCGTCGGGAGTGATGCCGATGCCGCTCAGGGGGCTGGGTGCCCTGACGGGCCGGGGCTCAGCTGAACGAGGAACCGCACCCGCAGGTGCGGGTAGCGTTGGGGTTGGTGATGTGGAAGCCGGCGCCCTGCAGGCCGTCGCTGAAGTCGAGCGTCGACCCGGTCAGCAACTCGGCGCTGGCGGCGTCGACGACGACCTTGACCGTGCCGAACTCACGCACGACGTCGTCGGCCATCAGCTCGGTGTCGAAGAACATCTCGTAGCTGTAACCCGAGCACCCGCCCGGCTTGACGGCGACCCGGAGGGCGAGGTTCGCGTCCTCCTCCTGGGCCAGCAGTTCGGCCACCTTGGTGGCGGCGACATCGCTGAGGGTGACCGGTGCGGGCTTCTTCCCGATGTTGACGGTCGTGGAGATGGTCGTCACTGGTTCCTCCTCGTTGCGCCGTGCGCCCTGGCGACCGGCCGCTCACGGAACACCGTGCCCCGCGGACGCCCACCATGTTACCGGCGCCGTCCGCCCACCGGCACCAGTCCGCCCAGGGGCCGGAAATCGGTCCCACACAGGTAGAATTCGCCCATGACACCCCACGCCGCCGCCCCCACGCCACCCCCCGAGGGCGCGCCGGGGGGCGATCGGGTGGAGGAGGTGCGCGACCGCCTGCGGGCCGTGGTCGACCCCGAGCTCGGGGACACCATCGTGGACCTCGGGATGGTGCGGGGCATCACGGTCGAGGGTGGAGGGGTCGTGGTCGACGTGGCGCTGACGATCGCCGCCTGCCCGCTGCGGAACCAGATCGAACGTGACGTCGTCGGCCACGTGCAGTCGCTCGACTGGGTGCGTTCCGTCGAGGTCCGGGTGGCCGCCATGGACGCCGACGAGCGGGCGGCCGTGATGGCCCGGGCCCGCTGGAAGGCCCGGGAGGACGCCCCCGAGACCGCGGTGCCCGCCAGCACCCGGGTGCTGGCCATCGCCTCGGGCAAGGGTGGCGTCGGCAAGTCGTCGGTCACCGTGAACCTCGCCGTGGCGCTGGCGGCGCGCGGCCTGGTGGTCGGGATCCTCGACGCCGACATCTGGGGCTTCTCGGTCCCGCGCCTGCTGGGTATGGAGGGTGACGTCGAGGCGCGGCAGGGGAAGATGGTCCCCCTCGAGCGCCGGGTCGGGTCCGGCACGCTGCGGGTGCTGTCGATGGGGTTCCTGGCCGACGAGGAGCAGGCGATCATGTGGCGCGGGCTGGTGCTGAACCGGGCTGTGCAGCAGTTCCTCCAGGACGCCCACTGGGGCGATCTCGACTACCTGCTCATCGACCTGCCACCGGGGACGGGGGACATCCAGATGGGCCTGGCCCGGCTGCTGCCGCGTACCGAGCTGCTGGTCGTCACCACGCCGCCGGTAGCGGCCCAGAAGGTGGCGACGCGGGCGGCGGACATGGCCCGGCGGGGCTACCTGCGGGTGGCCGGGGTGATCGAGAACATGAGTGACTTCACCTGCGAGCACGGGACCACCTATGCGCTCTTCGGCTCGGGCGGGGGCGAGCGCCTGGCCCACGGGCTCGGGGTCCCGTTGATCGGCTCCATCCCCCTCCATCCCGACGTGGCCGCCGCCGGTGACGCCGGGGTGCCCGTGGCCCTGGCCGGAGGCAGCAGCGAGCTGGCCACCGTCTTCGAGGAGATGGCCCGGGTGATCGCCGAGGAGGTGTCGCCGCTCGTCGACGCCCAGGGCTGCTCGGCCCGCCTCATGGAGCGGGTCGAGGCGGCGGTGGCCCAGGGGGAGACCGGCGCCGGCTGACCCCCGGTGGGGCACGGTCACCGCGCTCAGGCGGCCGCCCAGCGGCTCTCGATGCTGTCCCCGCCGACGGCCGCGTCCAGCGCGCTGGCTTTCCCCTCCTGGCCGAGCGCCCGCAGGTGGGCCCACAGCGAGAAGCGGGCCACGGGGAGCTGGCGCTCGGTGACGTCGCCGTAGACCTCGGGAAGCAACTCGTCCACGGTCCCCTCGCCGCGACGGGCGAGTGCGTCCGCGACGCGCCCGTGGCGACCGAGGCGGTGGGCGACGAGGGCGTCGACCACCTCGGGCACGTGGTCCATCAGGCGACCGTGGCCGGGCGCGAGGGTGCGGATGGCCAACTCGGGATCGCGCAGCCGGGCCAGGCTGGCCAGGTACTGGTGCAGGTCCCCGTCGGTCGGGCGGATCACGACCGTCGAACCGTGCATGACGTGGTCGCCCGTGAGGAGCAGCGCCTGCTCCTCGACCAGCCAGCACAGATGGTCCGAGGCGTGGCCGGGCGTGTGCACGGCCCGCAACGTGAGGGCGTCATCGGCGCCGGGCCCGGGCAGGCCAAGGTCCACCCCTCCCCGACGCACTCGTCGGGGCGGAAGGCCTCGGCCGGGCCGTACCCCACGACGCGAGCCCCGGTGGTGGCGGCCAGCGCGGCGGCGCCGGGCGCATGGTCGACGTGGGTGTGGGTGACCAGGATGGCCCGCACAAGGCCCAGCGGGGCCGCCGCGGCCACGATGGCGGCGGTGTGGGACTCGTCGGCCGGGCCGGGGTCGACCACGACGGGGTCGGTGTGCCCCACGAGATAGGTGTTGGTGCCCGGCCCCGTCACGAGCCCGGGGTTGGGGGCGGTGAGACGGTGGACGCCCGGTGCCACCTCGTCGACCCGGCCCGGCTCGGGGGCGGGGCCGAAACCGAAGTCCGGCACCGCCGGGATCACGGCTCGCCGGCTCGGGGACCGGCGGGTCGGGGTCCGGGCGCGGTGTCGGGACCCTCCTGGTTGGCCCGCATGGAGACGGCGCGCACCGCCTCGTTGAAATCCCCCTGGGCCGCGCCGCCCACCGGGTCGGGCACGGGTGCCCGCTCGTAGCCCGGGTCACCCGGGAGGACGATGCGCATCCCGTTGCCGTCGGGCACCACGCGGGGCTCGATGGCCGGGACGGCGCTCGACGCCTGCTCCGCCGCTATCAGGAGCTCGGCACTGGTGGCGAAGCGCCCGATGGCCTGGAGGTTGCGGATGGTCGGGAAGATGACTTCGATCTCGCCCGCCCGGTGGCGGGCCAGCGCGTCGTGCGGCGAGATCCACACCTCGGCGATCGTCTCCCCCGCGCTGTGCGCGGCGATCTGGCCGGGCGGCGCAGCGGCGACGAAGAAACGGGTGTCGTAGCGGCGCGGCACGCCACGCGGGGTGATCCAGTGGGCGAAGTAGTGGATGTCGCCCACGCCGAGGCGCAGGTGCTCCTCGCGGCACAGATCGAGGAAGCGGCGCGTCCCGGCGTTGACGGCGGCCCGCTCGGCGGCGAAGCGCGCCTCTTCGTCGCGGTCCCCGGCCAGGAGATCGGGGCCGCCCGGCCGGCCGGCCAGCAGCAGGCCGGCCTCCTCGAAGGTCTCACGCACGACGGCCACCCAGTAGGCCAGGCCACCGGAAGCGACGCCCAACAACGCGCTCGCACCGGCGTCGCTGCGCCCGGCGCAGAGCGCCTCGGCCTCGGCACCCCCGTCGAGCGGGTCGACGGCGCCGCCCGGGAAGACGTAGGCGCCGCCGACGAAGTCCGAGCGCAGGTTGCGGCGCACCATGAGCACCTCGAGGGTCGTGTCACCCGATGGCCCGCCCCCGGACGCCGGTACGTCGCGCACGAGCATGACCGTGGCGGCCGGGCGGATGGCGACGGTGGCCGGGTCGGCCGCACCAGCCGGTGCCGGCGGGCGTGAGGGTGGCGGCGAGGCCGATGGAGGCACGCCGGAGAGGGTACCGGCACGACGGGGCGGCGCCCCCGGAACGGGGGCAGCCCTTGGCTAACCTGACCCGGTCCATGAGCCAACCCGCCTCCGAGCCCGCGTCGGCGCCCGCGTCGGCGCCCGCGTTGCGCCACGTCCAGCGTCGCTACCTCGCTCTCGGGCTGATCATCGTCGCCATCTGCCTGCTCGGCGCGCTGGTGCTCGTGCGGGACAATTCGGGCCCGAGCACCTCGTCGACGGTGGAGAGCTTCACCCCGGCACCGTCCTCGCTCGTCGCCACCGTGGCGTCGGTCCCCTCGTCGGTCTACGACACCGTCGGGGTGAGCTCGCCGGCCAACCCGGTGACGGCGCCGCAGCGGGCCGGCAACGGCAGCGCGTCCCTGTGGCTGGACACGGCCGACGGGGGGAGGCCCGAGCCGGTGGTGTTCTTCTACGGCGCCGAGTTCGCGCCCTACGCCGCCGTCCAGCGTTGGCCTCTCGTCCTCGCGCTCTCGCGCTTCGGCACCTTCGGCCAGCTCGGGCTGATGCAGTCGAGCTCGACGACCGCGTTCGCCAACCTCTCGACGTTCACCTTCTGGAACGTCTCGTACACGAGCAAGTACCTGAAGCTCCAAGCCGTGGAGCGCTACAGCTCGCTGAACCCCACGGGCGCGCGGTATCTCGTCCTCCAGACCCCCGATGCCCGCCAGTCCGCGGCCATCGCCAGCTACGGGGCGAGCACCGACAGCTTCGCTCTGCTCGACGTGGCCAACCGCTACGTGCTCAACGGCGCCAGCTTCACGCCCGGTGTCCTCGCGGGGCTCACACAGAGCCAGATCGCCAGCGACCTCACCACCCCGGCCAGCCCGCTGACCCAGGCCGTGGTGACGGCGGCCAACGAGATCACCGCCACCATCTGCTCGGTCGACGGGGACAGGCCCGACGGCGTGTGCGAGAGCCGCGGCGTGTTGGCCGCCGACCAGGTACTCAAGATCACACCACCGCGCTGAGGCGGGGTCGCCGGCCTGCGTCGATCAGCTGGCGCGACGGTCGAGCATGAGCTTGCGCTCGACCTCGTTCATCCCACCCCAGATCCCGTGCGGTTCGCGGATCCGTATGGCGTAGTCGAGGCACTCACCCCTGACGCGGCAGTCGTCGCAGATCGCTTTGGCCCGGATCTCGCGCGAGGCCTTCTCCTCCTTGCGCTCGGCGTGTGACGGCGGGAAGAACACCGCGGCTTGCGGTCCCCGGCACGCTGCCTTCAACTGCCACGACTCTGATCCCTGGCGCATGAAACCCCCCGATAGGGCGCATCCAATCCCCTTGCGGGGTCAAGCTACCGCTGAGGATGATCGCTTTCAAGGGGCTTGACCAGGATCTTTGGCGGGCGATGGATCTGCGGCGCGGGCCCGGCAACTACGCTCGGCCCAGCATGGACGTGGGTACCTTCTGCGCACAGAGCCACGTCCTCATCGTCGCCGGCAAGGGGGGCGTGGGCAAGACGACGATGAGCGCGGCGCTGGCTCGAATGGCGGCCGGGGCAGGCAAATCGGTCCTCATCGTGGAGCTCGAGGGCAAGTCCGGGATCACCGCCGCCTTCGGGCGGCGCGAGGACCTGGGCTACGAGGAGGTCCTGCTGGTGCCGGCCACGACGGACGCCAGCGGCACCCAGACAGGCTCCGTGCGGGCCCGGCGGCTGACCCCGGACGACGCGCTCATTGAGTATCTCGAGGACCACGGCCTGCGGCGCGTGTCCAAGCGGCTGGCCCACTCGGGTGTCCTCGACGTGGTGTCGACCGCCATCCCGGGCATCCGCGACGTCCTCGTCCTGGGCAAGGTAAAGCAGCTGGAGCGGGGGGGTGCCGCCGACCTGATCGTGGTCGACGCGCCGGCCACCGGCCACGCCATCACCTTCCTGACCTCGGCCAGCGGGCTCGTCAACGCGGCCCGGGGCGGGCCCCTGCGCACCCAAGCCGAGGACGTGGTCGAGCTGTTGAGCGACCCCGCTCGCTGCCGGGTGATCCTGGTCACGCTGCCCGAGGAGCTGCCGGTCTCGGAGACGATCGAGTCGGCCTACACCTTGGAGGACAAGGCGGGCGTGCAGCTGGGACCGGTCATCGTGAACGCCTGCGACCCCGACCCGGTCGGCCTCGACCAGCCGGTGGCCCAGGCGGCCGCGGCGGCGGGGGTGACGCTCGAACCGGCTCACCTGGCTGCGCTCGAAGACGCCCGCGAATTCCGCCTGGCCCGCCACGCCGTCTTCACCGAACAAGTCGAGCGGCTCCGGCGCGACCTGCCGCTGCCCCACCTGCGCGTCCCCGCGCTCGATGCCGAATCCATCGGGTCCGACGAGACCTCGCTGCTGGCCGACGCGCTGGCGGACTCGGTGGCCGCGCTCGTGGCTGAGGGGGCCGCATGAGCTCGACCGACGGGGCGGCGGGGGCGGCGGGGGCCGGTGCCCCGGCGGCGGACGGGGCGACCCCGCCGGCGCCGACGACGTTGCCGGAGCTGGTCGCCGAACGCGCCGTCATCGTGTGCTGCGGATCGGGGGGCGTGGGCAAGACGACCGTGTCGGCCACCTTCGCGCTGGCGGCGGCCCGGGCCGGCCGGCGCTCCTGCGTGGTCACGGTCGACCCGGCGCGGCGCCTGGCCGACGCGCTCGGCGTGCAGTCGCTGCCCAACACGCCGTCCGAGGTGCAGGGCGACTGGCCCGGTCACCTCCACGCGCTGATGCTCGACTCCAAGGGCACGTTCGACGACCTCGTGCAGCGCTACGCACGGACACCGGATCAGGCGGACTCCATCCTGGCCAACCGGCTCTACCAGAATCTCGCCGGCGCGCTCTCGGGCACGCAGGAGTACATGGCCATGGAGAAGCTCTACGAGCTGGTCCACTCCGACGAGTTCGACGTGGTGGTGGTCGACACACCGCCGACGCGCAACGCGCTCGACCTGCTCGACGCGCCGCGCCGTCTCACCCGTTTCCTGGAGAACCGGCTCTTCCGGGCGCTCCTGGTGCCGACCCGGATGTCGTTGCGGGCGCTCGGCGTCGCCACGCAGGCCCTGCTGCGAACCATCGCCAAGGTGGCCGGCGCCGAGATCGTGCAGGACGCCGTCGCCTTCTTCCAGGCCTTCGAGGGGATGGAGGACGGGTTCCGGAGCCGGGCCAGCGCGGTGCACGAACTGCTCGCCGACCCCGCCACGGCCTATGTGCTGGTCACCTCGGGGCGACCCGACGCCATCGCCGAGGCGGGCTACTTCGCCGAGAAGCTGGGTGAGCGCGACGTGGCGGTGGCCGCGCTCGTCGTCAACCGGATGGCACCCTCCTTCGGGGACGGTGCCGCCGACAGCGCGCCGGGCGAGCGCAGCGTCGGCGCTCTGGAAGCCTTGGAGGCGAATCTGGCCGAGCTGAACGTGGTGGCGGCACGGGAGGAAGCGGCGTTCTCCGGCCTGGCGGCGCAGGTGTCACCCGCGCCGGTGGGACGGATCCCCCTCTTCGGGCAGGACGTGCACGAGCTGAACGGGTTGCAGCGGGCGGCCGACCATCTGTTCGCCTGACACCCTGTTGGCCAGGTTCCCGACCCCACAGGGTGGTCCGATAGTGTGCCGTCGGTGCAGACCATCCTGGTCGCCAGCGATGCGCCCACCCTCCGCAGGGAGGTCGAGGCCGTGATCAGCGGGCCCGACGTCGAGGTGCGGGCGGTGACCTCGGGACCCGAGGTGATCGCGTTCGCCACGGAGGACTCCCCCGATCTGGTCATCGTCGACATGCAGATGGGCAACATGGGCGGCATGGCGGTCTGCCTCGAGCTGCGACTCCAGGAGTCCTACGACGCGTTGGAGCACATCCCGGTGCTGATGCTGCTGGACCGCCGTCCCGACGTCTTCCTGGCCCGACGCTCTGCCGCCGAGGGCTGGCTGGTCAAGCCGCTCGACCCGCTGCGCCTCCGGCGTGCCGTCACCGCACTGCTGGACGACGGCACCTTCGCCGACGACTCGTTCACCCCCGTGCCCGTGCTGGTGGGCGCCGGACCCCAGCTGCAGGCGGGACCCGAGCCCTCAGTCTGACCCGGCGCCGCCGTGTCGCCCCGACGGGAGCCTCCCGACCCCCAACCCCACAGGCGATCTCGCCGTTTCTGGCGCCGCGCCGACGACGCAGGCGACGGGTCGGGTCGGCCGGGGCCGTCCCTCGACGCCGAGGCGTCCGAGCAGGAACGCATCATCACCGATGCTCTGGCCGACCTGCGGGACATGGACGTCCGGGAGGTGATGACGCCGCGGGTCGACGTGACGTACCTGACCATTCCCGTGCACGCCGAGGACATCGCAGGGGCGGTCCGCAGCTCGGGGCACAGCTGCTTCCCCGTGGTCCACGACGACCTCGACGACCTCATCGGCATCCTCTTCGTGAACGACATCTTCCGGGCCGGGAGCCGGGCCGGGGCGCGGGGACGGGGCACCGGGGACGAAACGAGGGACCGCGACGCCACCGACCCCAGCCCGTTGGAGATCTCCCGCAAGGTCCGCCAGCCGTACCTCCTGCCCGAGTCGCTCGGGGTCCTGGAGGCCCTGGCCGACATGCGCAAGCACCGCCGGGCCGTCGCCGTCGTGGTCGACGAGTACGGGGGCGTCGCCGGGTTGCTCACGGTGAAGGACCTCTTGGAGCCACTGGTGGGGGATCTGCACGACGAGTTCGACGAGGAGGACGAGGCGCACATCGTCCGCGTCGACAACGCCCGCTGGCTCATCGACGGGCAGACCAACGTCGACGACGTGCGCGAGCGTCTCGGCATCGAGATCCCCGACGGCGAGTACGTCACGCTGGGCGGTCTCCTGTTCGAGCGCTTCGGCCACATTCCCGCCGAGGGCGAGGAGGTCCGCGTGGGTGATTGGGACCTGCGGGTCGTCGAGATGGACAAACGGCGGGTGGCGCAGGTCGTCGCCACCTTCGCCGGCGACGAGATCGACAGCGGACCCGGAGACGCGGGCGAATCCGATGGCGGCCCGTCGGCCAACGGGCGGGGGGAAACCGCAGGCTGACGCCGCGGTAGTGTGTCGGGCTGCTCCCCTCGGGGGGCGGACGGGCTGTGGCGCAGCTTGGTTAGCGCGCTGCGTTCGGGACGCAGAGGTCCCCGGTTCAAATCCGGGCAGCCCGACTCTCAACTCCCAGGTGAGTACCCGACCTGTCGAAGTGGCCCAAGAGCGTTCACCGCGATTTTGGCGCGAACGAAATGGTTCGAGATGCATAGACCGCCAGGGTCATCCGCGGATCGGCGCGGCCGAGACGAAGCTGCGCCGTCTTCACGTCGACACCACCGACGACGAGCGACGTGGCAATGAGGCGCCGGACGTGACCCCGACGTGGTTGATCGTGGCGACTTCGTGCATGGTCGGGTCAGGCGGACGGGACGGGGACGTCAAGTCCGTGGGCGGCGGCAACGCCGATCAGTGCGCCGAGATCGGGGTTGGTCGGCGAGATTTCGGCATCGACCTGGGTGAAGAACGCAGAGGCGCCGGCACGTGAGGTGATCGAGATCATCCCGCCACCCCCGGGACCGAACCGGAACCAATGCGTCGTGTCGCCAGGGATGTGCACGAGGGTGCCCGGCTTGGCGATCAGGTCCTGGTCGTCATCGACGCCGAAGTGGACCTGCCCCTCGATCACATAGAAGGCCTCGTCCCATGCATGGCTGTGCGGCGGGGGGCCGCTACCTTCGGCTCCGCTTTGACGGAAGATTTCATAGCTGCCGGTCTGCTCGCCTGAGGCGAGCACCGTGATCTCTTCCCCCACCATCTTGAGCGGCGCAGGCGCCTGATCGGGTGAGACGACGAGCGGGTTCGACATCGGGTGCTCCCTTCGAGGACGCCAAAACATTCGTATGGCGCTTGTTCACTTACGTGACTCATGTAATATGAACTACATGGTCACGCAAAGTCAAGACCCAACGGTTGAAGAGTCAGGGCGAGTGAACCAGAAGCGCCGAACCCGCGCCGCGATCGTTGCCGCGGCCCGAGCGATCCTTGATCGGGGCGAGACCCCCACGGTGGCGCAGGTCGCCGAGGAGGCACAGATGACGCGCACCACCGTCTACAGGTACTTCCCCAACCACGAAGCACTGCTGGTGGAGCTCTCCGTGAGCGTCGGCGTCGACGAGGGTTTCGCGGAGCTGCTCGCCGGACCACTCGACGGCGACATCACTCCTCAGACGCGCCTCCTCGAGGTCATCGACGAACTCAACCGCTACGTCGCCGCGAACGAGAGGCTCTACCGGACGGCACAGAGGCACTACCTCGACACGTGGCTCGCGGCCGAACGCGCGGGCGAACGCGATCGTCATCAAGTGCGAGAAGGACGTCGCCTGCGCTGGATCTCAGCCACGCTGGCACCGCTCCGCGACACCATGCCTGACGCTGACCTACGGCGCCTCGAAAGCGCCCTCTGCCTGGTCACCGGCGGCGAGGCGTTCACCGTCCTGCGCGACGTCTGCGGGCTCGAAGCCGACGAAGCCATCGCTGTCGCCCACTGGGCCGCCCAGGCGCTTCTGATCGCCGGACTCCCAGACGTGAGCGAGCCGTGAACGCGATCCCTCGAAAATCCCCGGAGGCTCCGTTGAAGCGAAGCGGAGGCACGGGTGGGAGAGCAGAGCGTCGTGGTTGCACAGTTCAAGCCGCGCCGATCGACGAATCTCGGGAACTGCAGGTGACCCAAACCTCGCGTCCGTCACTCGTGTTGAGGGATGCGTTCCCGTTCGCCTGTGTCCTCAAGGGGTCAACGCTCAATTGCTCGAGGTCCGTAGCCGGCAGTCGCCGGTTCGGTTGAGCCCATAAATTTTGGCGCGAGGTGTCGGTCGAGCTGCTCCATTTCTGGCGCCTCGCCATCGACACCCCTCACGAACCAACCTGCTCAAGGAGGGCTCGACGCGCTTGCGCTTCGGCGTCTGAAAGCGGCGCCGCGGGCGGCTGGTAGGATATATACGTGCTGAAAGCAACTATCAAGCCGGTGGCCGAGTCGGGCCCAGCGGCCAGTCACGTCGACCAGTTCGACGAGGCGTTGCAGACGGTCGCCCGATCGATCACCCAGGTGCGCCTGCATGAGCGGCTCCTGCGATTGGCGGGGGTCCGGCTCGACCGGGCCGGAGCCACCCTGCTGTTCAAGCTCGCAGCGAAGGGCGACTCGCTCCGAGTCACCGACCTCGCCGAGATACTCGGAGTCGACACCCCGACCGTGACCCGGAAGGTCCAGCAGCTCGAGCGCGACGGCATGGTCGTTCGCCAGACCGACCCAGACGACGGCCGAGCCTCGAGGATCCGCCTCACCTCGGCCGGCCGCAGGACCATCGAACGGGTGCGGCGGGCCCGCCGGGCCTGGCTCGAGCAGCTCGTGGAGGATTGGGACGACGACGACCTGTCCGACTTGGCAGACCTGCTCAGTCGTTTCGCGGAGAACCTCGAGCGGGACCTGGACGATGCCCGTGACTGAGCTGGCAACCGCACCCGTCGATGAGGAGGCGGCCGGCGCCGAGCACCGCCGGATCCTGGTGATCCTCGCCGCTCTCATGATGGGCATGGGCCTGGCCGCCCTCGACCAGACGATTGTGGCGACGGCACTCCCCACCATCGCCGGCGACCTGCACGGGCTCAACCATCTGTCGTGGGTGGTGACGGCCTACCTCCTGACCACCTGTATCTCCACGCCGCTGTGGGGAAAGTTGGGCGACCTCTACGGCCGCAAAGCGCTCTTCCAGCTGGCCATCGTGATCTTCCTAGTCGGTTCCGTGCTGTCCGGGCTGTCCCAGTCCATGGCCGAACTCATCGCTTTCCGGGCGATTCAGGGAGTCGGGGCCGGCGGACTGATGGTCGGATCCCAGTCCATCATGGGCGACGTCGTGTCGGCCCGGCAGCGGGGCAAGTACATGGGCTACTTCGGCGTCGTCTTCGGCGTCACCAATGTGGCGGGTCCGCTGCTCGGCGGCTTCTTCACCGAGCACCTGTCATGGCGCTGGATCTTCTATATCAACGTGCCGCTCGGCATCGCCGCCCTGTTCGTCGTGGCTGCTGTGCTCCACCTCCCGGTCAAGCGGGTACCGCACAAGATCGACTGGGCCGGAACGGCCTTCCTCTCGGTCGGCGTCACGTGCATCATCCTGCTCACGACCTGGGCCGGCTCCGAATACGCCTGGGGCTCGCCCGTGATCATCGGCACCGCGCTCATCGCCCTGGCCTCGCTCGTCATTTTCTGCTTCATCGAGACGAGGGCCTCCGAGCCCATCATTCCGCTCTGGCTCTTCAAGAACCGCACCTTCACCGCCACCTCGGCCGTCGGGTTCATCATCGGTTTCGCCATGTTCGGGGCCATCATCTACCTGCCCCTGTACCTCCAGATCGTCCACGGAGCCTCGCCGACCCTTTCGGGTCTCGAGCTCCTCCCCATGATCGGCGGGATGCTGCTCACCTTCATCTTGAGCGGCCGCCTCGTGACTCGCACCGGGCGCTACAAGGTGTTCCCGATCGTTGGCACGGCCGTCCTCTCCCTCGGCCTGCTCTCGCTCACCCAGCTTGGACCGCATACCGGCTACGGGGAAGTGGCGGTCTTCATGTTCATCACCGGGCTCGGCTTGGGACTGGTCATGCAGGTGCTGGTCGTCGCCGTGCAGAACGCGGTGCCGTACTCAGCTCTGGGAGTGGCCACGGCAACCGCGACGTTCTTCCGGACCATCGGAGGCGCCTTCGGGGTGGCGGTCCTTGGTGCCGTCTTCGCCAACCGCCTGATCTCACAGCTCAAGCTGCACGCCACGTCGGCCGAGCTGAAGTTGATCAGCGGATCGAGCGTGACGGCCAACCCGGCCCAGATTGCTCATCTTCCCGCCGCCCAGCGCACCTTTGTCGTCAGTGCCTTCAGTCACTCCATTGAGACGACGTTCTTGGTCGCTGTGCCCTTTGTCGTCCTCGGCTTCATCCTGAGTTGGCTCATCAAGGAGATCCCTCTACGCACGACCACGTTCGTCGCCACTCATCGGCCCGACGGTCAACAACCGAATGGCAGCGATGAACAAACGAACGGCAGCGATGTGGGCGGAGGCGCGGTGGACGAGTCCCCCGTGCCAAGCCCGGTGACCAGCCCCAGCTGGGAGAGCCTGTAGCACCGTTGTGGGTTGTGGCCGAAGGACGGCCTGGAACTCTTGATTCAGCGGAGCTCCCGCTACACTCGCCACGGTGGCGGTGGCCCCATGAATCAAAGCCTGGTGACGGGGGAAGAGAAACGGTCATGAAGACGAGCGGAGCGCCGAAGAGCGGATCTCCTTCTCAGTTGATCGACGGGAGAATCAAGGAGCTGGGCGACTGGCGGGGCACGATGCTCAGCAAGCTCCGCACCTTGGTGAAGGAAGCCGATCCCGAGGTCGTCGAGGAGTGGAAGTGGCGAGGGGTTCCGGTGTGGGAACATGACGGAATCATCTGCACGGGCGAGACCTACAAGAACATCGTGAAGTTGACCTTCGCCAAAGGGGCCGCCCTGAAAGATCCTTCGGGCCTCTTCAATTCCAGTCTTGATGGGAACACACGGCGTGCCATCGACTTCCACGAGGGCGAGAAGATCAATGAGAGGGCCTTCAAGACTCTCGTTCGCGCCGCCGTGACCCTGAACAAATCCAAGGCCAAGAAGTAATTCACCGAGTCAAAACCTCTGGGCGAGATCCTGCCGTGCACGCTTGGAGGGTCGGGCAGCGCGATCTCCGTCAGCACGTATCCACGATGAGCGAAGGGCGGCTCAGTCCTCACGCTCCGGCGCCGGTCCGTCACCGATGGGACCGCCCGTCGCCGCGAGGACCTCGCTGAGCCGATCAAGGAACGGCACCTGACCCTTCAGGAGTTTTGTCCGGGCGAGACCGAGGGAGACCCAGGCGACGCGATCCACCTCGGGAAACTCCATCAACTTCCCAGAGCCTCGGGGCCACTCGAGCTCGAACATGTTGCTCGACGCGTGGCTCACGTCGAGGTCCGCCTCCAGTGCCCAGAGCGTGACCCGCTTCCCTCCGGGCTGGCGCAGCTCCCCGAGACAGACCTCCTCACCGCGCGGTACCTCGAGGCCGGTCTCCTCTTCGAACTCCCGGTGGGCGGCGGCACATGGATCTTCGCCGGCGTCGTACTCCCCCTTCGGTGCCGACCACGCTCCGTCGTCCTTCCTCGCCCAGAACGGGCCGCCGGGGTGCGCGATGAGGACCTCGACGGCACCTCCCTCGGAGATCCGGTACAGCAGCAGCCCAGCACTTCTCGCACTCACGTGACACGCCTCAACTGACTGGTCTCATCCTGCCCTGCGACCGACCGGTGCTGCACCCCGAGTTGCAGAGAGCGAAGGCCGACAGACGGCGACTTCGGTGAAGGGTACAGGTGACTGCCGTTCCCCCATGGCGCTGACTAGGCTCTCCAGCCGTTCCGGCCGCCCAAACCGGACCGCTTCGGGGGCAGGGTCGTCGCGACCAGGACCAGCGGTCGCACGTTGATCAGAACACTGCGCCATGAGTCCTCCCAACTCCGAGAACGATCCCGTCCAAAAGGGCTTACACCAGCTCGGGCGCCAGATCGACGAGGCAAACCCCGCCCCGGAACCCGCCGCGCCGGACGAACCCGCCGCGCCGGACGAACCCGCCGAGCCGGACGAACCCGCAGAGAACCCCGTCGAGAAGGGCCTGCACGACCTCGGGCGCCAGATCGACGAGGCGAACGGCGCCGGCCGTCGCAGGTGGCGCCGCCAGAGTGGCGCTGACGCCGGCCGGAGAGGTCCGGCCCATGCCGCCCCCAAGACGCGCTCGCGCAAGCGCACGGCGGCCTGGGTCACCGGGACGCTCCTGTTGGTACTCGTGCTGATCGCCGGGGCTACCGCCGGCTACGGCTGGTACCTCAACCACGAGATCCACCGGATCGACCTGAAGAACCTGACCTCGGCCCCGGTCAAGGGCGAGGACGCGGGCACTGAGAACATCCTCATGATCGGCTCCACATCGCGCTGCGCGCTCACCGTGCAGAACCCCGCTTATGGGCTGTGCTCCCAGGGCGTCAACGGTGTGAACAGCGACGTGGTGATGATCCTGCACCTCAACCCGGCGAACAACTCGCTGTCGATCCTGTCCATTCCACGCGACCTCTTCGTGCCCAACGCGCGCGCCGACGGGGCCAACAAGATCGACGCCGCGCTGTACCAGGGCCCGGATCAGCTCATCAACGCAATAGAAGAAGATTTCGGGATCCCCATCCAACACTTCGTCGAGCTCAATTTCGACAGCTTCATCAACGTCGTCAACGCCCTCGGCGGCATCAAGATGTACTTCCCCGAGCCGGTGTTCGACGCGTACTCGGGGCTCAACATCCAGGCGACGGGATGCATCCAGTTGAGCGGGACCCAGGCGCTCCAGGTGGTCCGCGCCCGCCACGTCCAGTACAAGGGCCCGGGCGTCACGACGAGCGATCCCAACTATTGGCCCCAAGAGGCGCAGAGCGACATCGCCCGGATCCGCAGGGACCACGAGTTCCTGCGCGTCCTGGCCACCGCGGTCAAAGCCAAGGGTTTGAGCAATCCGATCACGGACCAGCAGCTCGTCGCGGGCGTGGTGGGGCAGCTCACCGTCGACTCGGGCTTCTCCGCCAGCCAGATGATCAGCCTGGTCCTCGGTTTCCACAACGTCGACGCCAACACGGCGCCCCAGCTCACGATGCCGGTGGCGGTGGACCAGTTCGGCAACTACGTCTACCAGGGGGGAAGTTACGGGGATATCGAGTTCCCCGTGGAGCCACAGGACCACAGCGCCGTCGACCAGTTCCTGGGACTCTCGTCGGGCAACGAGGACACCTATTCGGGCGGCGCCCTCCCGTCTCCCTCGACGGTGACGGTCTCGGTGTTGAACGGGTCGGGCGCCGACAACCAGGCGACCACCACGGCACAGAGCCTCTCGGCCCTCGGCTTCCACGTCGGAACGATCGGCGACAGCGCTCCGGTCGGGCAAGAGGCCGAGACGGTCGTCTACTCCACGTCGAAATCCCCGACGGAGTTAGCAGCGGCGCAAGCCGTCGCCAACTCGATGTCGGGCGCCGTGATCATGGCCGTTGACCCAGCGCAGGTAAAGCCAGGCTCGCAGGTCACTGTCGTCACCGGCACCGACTTCACGGTGAACGCGCCTCCCGCCACCTCGACCCCGACCACGGGTGGCGGGTCGGCTCCAGGCGCCGCGGCACCGACCAGCGCGACGACCACGACGACCTCGCCGGCGAGCAGCGGCAACACCGGTAACTCCGGCGCATTCCAGGCACCGACGCCGACGGTCGAGCCGCTGCAGCCCTGGGACCCTCGCTCGTGCACGGCGAGCGGCGGCGAGGGCACCTGAGCCTCACGCGCGGCCGAGGGCTCTACGGCACGCATCTGGTTCAGGCGAAGATCTCGCCCCCGTTCGTGTCGAGCGCCTGCCCGGTCATGGCGGAAGACAAGTCCGAGGCGAGATACACGATGGAGCCGGCGACGTCCTCGTCGCTCGGGATCCGGCCCAGGGGGACGCGTGCGTTGAGCTCGTCGACCACCACCTGGGCCGGCACGCCCCGCCCGGTTGAGGTCATCTCGATGTAGATGTCCACCGAAGGACCGGACATCCAGCCGGGGACCACGGCGTTGACGCGCACCTTGGACGGTCCCAGCTCGTAGGCGAGCACCCTGGTGGCCGTGAGGAGCGCTCCCTTGGAGATCGCGTAGCCCCCCTGCGCGGGCTGGGGCTGGCGCGCCACCATGGAGGCCACCATCACGACCGAGCCGCCGCCGCGTGCACGCATGGCAGGAAGCGCTGCTCTCGTCATCTGGAGCGAACCGAACAGGTTGGTGTCCATGATCTTGCGCCAGATGCCGAGGTCGACGTCCTCGAAGCTCTGGAAGGCGTCAAACCGAAAAGCGTTGTTCACGAGCACGTCGACCCCACCGAACTCCTCGCGCGGCTGCCGCCATCAGCCGGGCGCACGCCTCGGGGTCCGTGATGTTGGTCGGCACGGTGATGGCGCGGGCGCCGAGTCCTCGAACTTCGGCCGCCACGTCGTCGAGCGACGACTGACGGCGGGCGGCCAACACCAGGTCGGCTCCGTGGGCAGCCAGCGCCCGGGCCGCCTGGCGGCCCAGCCCGGGGCCGACGCCCGACACCACGCACACCTTGCCCGACAGCAGCCCGGACACGGCTGCCTCCCGCTCCACTTTGCTCTCCCCGGAGGTCATGGCCGAAGCGTAGGGCAGCCGGCCACCAGGGGGTCCGAGCCATCCGCGCCCGTGTCACGGAGGCCTGAAATGATCAGCGTCAGGGTTGAGCAAAGGAGGGTCATGGCCATTTGTTCACACTGTGGCGGCGAGATGACCGATGGGATCAGCTGCCTCACCGACCCCGTCATCATCGCCGGCAAGGCCTACGCGCCGGTCCGCTGGGGCCAGGAACTTCGGCCGAGGCACCGCTACGAGCCAGAGGAGTGCCGGGACTGCGGAACACCCCTCGGGGGCGTGCACCATCCCGGTTGCGGCATGGAGAGGTGCCCGGCCTGCCACGGGCAAGCGATCGGGTGCGGGTGCGAACCCGAGTGCACCTACGAGAGCTCGCGGAGGGGGCGGTGCCGGTCTCACGAGCTGCGTCGCGTCGGGTGGCGCTGACGGTCAATCTTCAGGTCCGGGTGCTCGTCCCGAGCGCCTGAGGACCGCCTCCCACGGACGGAGCCGGGTCCCGAGCGGGACGAGCGTCGCCGCCACCCGTCCCCTCATCCCGCCCTGGGCCGCCGCGAGGCACTCACCGGCGGCGCGGTAGAGCGCGGCGGGGTCGGAGGGCTGGTGCCCCCGCCCTGGTGCCTGCGTGAGGTCCCAGGTGTGCAGGTGCCACTCGCAGGCGGCCACCCCGGCGTGCAATCCGGCCGTGACCGTGCCCCGCGGGTAGCCGAACGGCAGCTCCCAGAGCGCGGGCAGGCGATCGCGGTAGGACCGGGCGCGCGAGACGAACTGCTCTGCTGCCGCGCGGCCGTCGATGGGAGACAACTCGTGCAGTGCCGCGGCGTTCTGCGCCGCCAGCTCCGACGCCACGAACGGTCGCGTTGCATCGCCCCCCTCGGCCCGGTCCAGCCAGTCGTGGTACCACCCGGCTACGGCGAGGACATGGCGGGTCAGCTCAGCTGCGGTCCAGTCCCCGCAGACGACGTGATCCCAGTCGTCACCATCTCGGCCCTCGGCGGCGACTGCGAAGGCGTCGACACCCTCGTCGTAGAGGCGCAGGACGCTGTCCCTGCGGACACCGGGCATCTGGCAGACGCTAATCCTCTGCCGCTGCGTTCCCATTTCGAGACGAGCGGCGACGCTGCGCCCCTCGAGAGCGTGGGATCGGTCAGGTCACAGATGCTTCGAACGTGCGCTCGGCTTCGTCGAACAACTCCAGGACCTTCTTGAGGTCATAGGGCCCCTCGACGAGCGACTCGGGATCCCACTGGCTGCGTGGCATCTCCACGAAGTCGCCGCCGTACACGTGGACGGCGGCGGTGTAGCGCGACAGCGGGTTGTGCACCGCATGGATCGCATCGTCACCGAGGAGCAGCACCTCTCCCGCACGGAGTTGCCGACCTCCGGCGGCCACGATCTCACCCTCCCGGCGCCGGTAGTACGCGTTGTCCTCCTGGCCTCCGTAGATCCCAATCGCCGCCCACATCCGGTGGTCATGGGGGAACAAGGAGATACCCGGGGGCCACACGGCGTTCAGGACCGTCAGGGACGGGGAGCGGTACCAGATGTCGAGCCAACCCGAGCTCGGAATCCCGACCCCTGCAGCTTCTCGAGCCGCCCCCGCCACGACCTGCTCCAGAACGTCCTTGACGGCGAGACGAGGCTCGGATTCCCGCGAAGCCGTGAGGCATCGTGCCACCAGGTCGTCGCGATCCAACATCTGTCCTCCAGTCCTCACGAGCGATCCCTCTCGAATACCGTATGACGACGAGGATCTCTTGTCGATGGGTCGACGCCCGAACGACGAGCCGTTCGAAACCCTCGGACCGTCGCAACGGCATCCATTCGAAATCTGCCCGATCCGGCGTCGCCGCTTGACCTCGACACCGTGAGTCACAAGGGTTGGGGTATGTGTCTGCCATCCGGCGTCGTGACCTCGAGGACCTGAAGGCGCATGGGGCCACTCGACGGTGTCCGCGTGCTCGAACCGGGCCTCCTCGTTCAGGGACCTCAGGCCGCCCTGACGATGCAGGAGTGGGGTGCCGACGTGATCAAGATCGAGCTGCCGGGATTCGGGGACCAGAGCAGGTGGCTCCCGATCAGCCGGCAGGACCGGCGATCGGCGTTCTTTGCGGCCTACAACCGCGGTAAGCGCAGCGTCACGATCGACCTGCGGGTGCCGCCGGGCCGGGACGTCTTCCTGCGCCTCGTGGAGAGCGCCGATGTCGTCATCACCAATTTCAAGCCCGGAACGATGGATGACTGGGGTCTGGGGTACGCCGACGCGGCTCTGCGCAACGGACGGATCATTTATGCCATGGGGTCTTCGTTCGGACCGGACGGCCCCGACGCGGCGCGCGAAGGAGCCGACCTGAGCGCCCAGGCCGCGGGCGGGCTGATCAGCACGACGGGTGGGAACGGCAACGACCCGAGCCCCATCGGCGCAACGGTGGCGGATCACATGGCCGGCCAGAACCTGCTGGCGGGCGTTCTGGCGGCGCTCTACGCGCGGGAACGAACGGGACGGGGACAGCTGATCGAGACCTCTCTGCTCGGAGGTCAGGTGTGGGCCCAGGCCGGTGAGTACAGCCGCTACCTCATGTCCGGCCTGGTCTCAGGACCGAGCTGCCGAAGTCATCCGATGATTCCAGGAATCTACGGCATGTTCCCAACCTCCGACGGGTGGATCGCCATCGTCGGCGTCGCCGGCGCCGCCCGCGACCTCTTCTACCGAACCATCGGAAGGCCCGACCTGATCGACCGCTTCAAGCACCTCTTGTACTTCGAGGACGACAAGGCCGAACTGTGGCCCATCCTCGACTCGGTGTTCGCGACGAAGCCGACGGCCGAGTGGTGCGAATTGCTCGGCGCCGCAGGTCTGCGTTTTGCTCCCGTACGAGACCATGCCGATGTCGCCGACGATCCCGGGGTCAGAGCAAACGGCTACATCACGAGGATCGATGACCCGTCGGTTCCGGGCTCCGAAACGGACGTTGTGAGGGCACCCGTCCGGTTCTCGGAGCCCACACCAGCGATTGGGGCACACGTGCCCGAGCTAGGTCAGGACACCGAAAGCGTGCTGCTCGAGGCCGGCTACTCGTGGGACGACATCGCGGCGCTCTCGGCCGAAGGTGCCATTTAGGCCGCGTGACGTCCGGCGTCGCCCCGCCGAGCAAGCTCGTCGACCCAGCGCCAGAGCGCGGAGAGCACGCTTCGGCGGTGCTCGAAACGATCACGGGCGCGGCCCTCGGGGTAATCCGCGAACCGGGTGGCTTGACGCCGCTCCTTCGACCGCATTTACTGGGAACGCAATGTTCTTCTTGACCGGCACACTCCTGCTTACCTGACGGCGAGCGCCCGCCCGCGCTCGCCCTTCGACCTCCTGCTGCGGCAGGGGGTTTTTTGTTGCCCGACGGAAGGACACCGATGGCAACCCCGTACGACCCCCACGAGATCGAGACGAATTGGCGCCGAGCGATGGCACGACGCCGGCCTCCACCAACTCGATCTCGATGCCGTGGAGACCGGCGCGACCTTCTACAACCTGGTCGAGTTCCCGTACCCGTCGGCCGAGGGCCTTCACGTCGGGCACATCTTCAAGTACTCCGGGGCTGACGCATACGGCCGCTACCAGCGCATGCGCGGGAAGGCGGTCTTCCAGCCGATCGGCTTCGACGCCTTCGGGATCCACACGGAGAATTTCGCCCTCAGGACCGGCGAGCACCCGATGGCCCTCACCACCCGGACGATCGGCCAACTTTCGCTCGCAACTGTCCAGAGGCGGCATGGCCTGGGATTGGTCACGGGTCGATCGACACCAGCACGCCCGGTACTACCGCTGGACCCAGTGGATCCTCACCCAACTGTTCGCAGCCGGACTCATGTACCAAGCGGAGGCTCCGGTGGTCTGGTGTCCGACGTGTCTCACTGTGCTCGCCCGGGAGCAAACCGAGGGGCCGGCCGAGAGGCGACCTGCGAGACGGTGCGGGACCAGGGTCACCGAGCGGCAATGCGACAGTGGTTCTTGCGCACCACCGCCTACGCCGATCGCCTCCTCAGCGGGCTCGACGGTCTCGATTGGCCGGAGCGGGCAAAGAGGCTCCAACGTCAATGGATCGGCCGTTCGACTGGAAGTGAGATCGACTTCGGCGATCTCACTGTCTTCACGACCCGCCCCGAGACACTGCCGGCCGTGACCTTTCTTGCGGTGGCGGCCGGGCATCCCGCCGCCGGGAGCACCAGGCCACATCCGACAACGGGAGCCATGCTGCCCGTCGTCGAGGCGGACTACGTGGTCGAGTCCTATGGCACCGGTGTCGTCATGGGCGTGCCGGCCCACGACGAGCGCGATCGGCGTTTCGCCGCCGCTCGGGGTCTTGCCGTGTCGAACACAGCCCTGCTCGCCGACGACGCAGCCAAGCTGGTCGGTCGACCGGCGGTCCGCTACCGCATGCGTGACTGGCTCATCTCCCGCCAGCGCTATTGGGGTCCTCCCATACCGATCGTGCACTGCGCTGAGTGCGGTCCGGTTGCTGTTCCCGAGGCGGACTGCCCGTGCTTGCTGCCCGCCCTCGAGGAGTTCAGGCCCACCGGCACAGGGGTATCCCCCTGGCGACCGATCAGGCCTTCGTCGAGACGCATTGTCCGGCATGCGATGGACCGGCCCGACGTGAGACCGATGTGTCCGACACGTTCGTCGACTCGGCCTGGTACTTCCTGCGCTACCCGTCGACCGAGTTCACGACCGGCCTTGGGACCGCGACCGCACCAGTCGGCTCTTGCCAGTCGACTTCTACGCCGGCGGACCCGAACACGTCCAGCGCCATCATCTCTACGCCCGCTTCCTCACGATGGCGCTGCACGACCTCGGTCTCGTTCCCTTCGAGGAGCCATTTCCGCGGATCCGTCTCGGTGGGCTGCTCCTGAAGGAAGGAGCCAAGATGTCCAAGAGCAGGGGGAACGTCGTGGGCCCCGACGCCTACGTGGCTGAACACGGGTCCGACGTGCTGCGTTGCGCGCTCCTGTTCACCTGCCCGTGGGAAGCAGGCGGCGACTTCCATGACAACACCATTGCGGGCATCGAAAGGTTCTTCGCCCGCGTGTGGACCCTGGTGACTGCTCGCACACACGTCGGCGGCGGCAGCAGCGAGGGTGACGCCGTCGTCGAAGGCGCCATCGTCGCCGTAACCAACGCGATGGAGCGTCTGCGCTTCAATGTTGCCCTCGCCCGACTCATGGAACTGAGCGATCGTGCGACGTCCGAGCGAGCGAAGCGGGTCTTGGTGCAACTCTTGGCGCCTCTGGCCCCTCACCTGGCGGAAGAACTGTGGTGCTTCATCGGTGAGCCGTTCAGCGTGCACACTTCGGCGTGGCCCGAGGCCGACCTCGATGTGCTGTACCACGAGAAGCGCGTCATCGTCGTCCAAGTGGACGGACGGGTCCGCACCAAGATTCGCGTCGCGGGGGAGGCCAGCGAGGACGATGTGGTCCGTGCCGCGGTGGACGCGACGGGAATCCAACCCTCGCGAGTCGTGTACGTGCCCGGCAGGCTCGTCAGCTTCGTCACCGAGGGCCCGTGACCGGCGGACGGACGACGGTCCGGTCAACGGGGGGGGGGCGGACGCCTCTTGTTGGCAAGAGCGACATCGCATGTTCTTCTTGTCGAGGTTCGGCACCCCCGTCTCAGATTGGCTCTGGTAGCTATGCGACACCATCGCGACTCCTTCTGGGCTTGCCGTTGGGTTGGGCCAGGGCCCCGAACCACGTCGGAAAGCATCTGAGCGGGTGCTCGAGTGATCCAGAGCCGCCTGCGTGGCCTCGATGGTGTCGAAGGTCTCCAGGTTGTGCGCATGGTCCGATGCAGGCGCTCGACCTTGCCCGTTGTCGTCGGTGAATAGGGCGCGGTGAGGACGTGTTTGACCCCGTTGTGATGACAGATCCGGTCGAAAGGACCTTGGTGGACTTGCCCTGAGCCTTGGCGGTGAAGACGCGACCATTGTCGGTGAGGATCGATTCTGGGATCCCGTGGCGGGAGAACCCCTCGAGGAGGGCGTCGCACACCGGCCGAGCCGTGGCCCGAGAGACCACCTTGGCGATGACGCAGAACCGGGAGTGGTCGTCGATACCGGTGACCGCTGAGAGAGCGGTTCCGTCGGAGAGATAGATCCGGCCCACGACGTCCATCTGCCAGAGCTCCATCGAGCGCGATCGCTCCCAGCGCCTGTAGTCCTTGCGCTGGCGGCGACGGGCCTTGGGCTCGATGAGCCCTTGACGGACCAAGCAGCGATAGATCCCCGAACGCGACGGGACCTCGTCGAACTCCTTGCGCAACTTGGCCAGGATCGTTCGCGGCCCCCAGCCCGGATGCATGCTCCGCATCGAGATGATGCGAGCTTCGATGACGGCCGAGAGCTGGTGCGGACAGCGGTCGGGCTTGGAGCTCTTCTCGGCCAACGCCCCGATCCCGTCATTGGCATAGCGAACGAGCCAGCGGTGCAGCGTCTCGGCGGTCCACCCCGTGGCGGGCGGCGACGTCAGTTACCGTGGCGCCGGTGTCGAGCACCTCTCGGACGGCGAGATAGCGCTGCTCAAGCATCGAAAGCTCCGCTAGTGCCATGACCGCCTCCTGGGCTCGGGTGGCACCCAGCCAAGGCCACATCGTCTGCCCGGGCAATGGAGCGAGTGGGACAGAGGTACCGGAGCCAGTGTCGCCCAGCAACCGAAGCCGGGCCGAGGTGTGGGACAGAGGTCCCGGAGCCAGAGTGAGACAGACCTACCGAACTCTCACATCGCATGTTCTTCTTGTGGGTGGAGGTGAAGGGACTCGAACCCTCGGCCTACGGCTTGCAAAGCCGCCGCTCTTCCATCTGAGCTACACCCCCGGGAGCGACGAGGAGAGCGACAAGAAAACCACCGCTCACCGAGCCTGCTCGTCGGCAACACCATCGTAGGCTCGAAAGTCAGGGACATCGCAGCGCACCGTGCTGCGTCACCACGTCGGCGCCGGAAGGCGGACGCGTGGTTCCCCGCTCAAAGGTCCACTGTCGTCGGGCGGCGCGAGAATGCCCTCGGCGCTCCTGACAAGCCACCCATTGTCGGCAGACCGAGCGAGCCCATTAGGGTGCGGCTCCGTGGATGCACGGACCTTCCTCGGGATGCAACCCGACGGGGACGACCTGCACTGGAAGATGCGGGTCGAGCCCCAATTGACGACGCCCGGCAACTTCCTCTTTGGAGGGTGCGGACTTGGGGCAGCCCTGGTCGCGCTCGAGACGGCGTCCGGACGCCCGACCGTCTGGGCCACCGGCCAGTACCTGTCCTACGCGCGCACCGACTCAGAGTTGCACTGGGAGGTCACGCTTGCCGCAGTGGGCGGTCACGTCACACAGGGCCGCGCCGTCGGCAGGGTCGACGGCCGTGAGATCCTCACCGTCAACGCTGCCCTCGGCAAGGACGAGCTCGCGGTCGGCGGCGTCTGGGTGGTTCCACCGGAGGTCCCCCCGCCCGAACAGTGCCCCCCGCGGTTCCTCCCCGACATGTTCCGCAACACCATCATGGACAGCGTCGAGGTTCGCTCGGCCCGGGGGCTGACCTTCGAGGAGATGGACGGCACGAGTGGCAGCCCAGACTCCGCTCTGTGGGCCCGGGTGCCGGGCCACCTCACTCCTTCCGCAGCCACGCTGGCCATTTTTGGCGACTACGTCTCGGGAGCAGTCTCGCAGCCTCTGGGGCGTCGTGCCATGGGTCGGAGCCTCGACAACACACTCCGAATGGTCCGGCTGAAGCCGACCGAATGGGTGCTCTGCGACATCCGGATGCACGCGCTCGTCGGCGGATACGCCCAGGGGATTGCGTACCTTTGGTCCGAGGACGGGGACCTCCTGGCCACGGCGAGCCAGTCGATCGCCGTGCGCCTCTGGCCCGAGGATCTCGTGTTGCCCGGGTAGCGGAACCGACGCCGGGGCGATGGCCGTCCGCCTACGCGAACGACGAAACTGTTGCTCATGGCCCGACACGCGAGCACCGGAGGCCGGGGACGCCCCTCGCGCAAGCTGATCGTTGCCGGTGCCGCCCTCGTCGCCGTGCTGGCGGCCGCCACGGCCTTCATTATTTTGGAAAGATCGGCGACGTCCCCTCCCGCACACGGACTCGGCGCGCCGGCTCAGCCGTCCGACACCACCTCGTCACCTTCGACCTCGCCGACCACGGCCCCCACCTCGACCTCCACCACTGCCGCCGTGCCGCTCCCCGCCGGACTGGGCTTCGTCGCCGGTCAAGTGACCGCCGTTGGTGACTCGGTGATGCTGGACTACCAAGAGCCGCTCGAAGCATCCATCCCGGGCATCAACGTGGAGGCCGCGGTGAGCCGCCAGTGGTCCGACGGTGAGGTGATCCTTCAGAACCTGAAGGCGAGCGGTGGTCTCGGCGGGGACGTCATCGTCGCCTTGGGCACCAACGGTCCGATCACCAACGCCGACTTCGACAACATGATGTCGATCCTCGGCGGCGCCTCGCGGGTGGTGTTCGTGAACGTGCACGTCGACCGGCCCTGGCAAGACGCCAACAACGCCGTGATCGCCGCCGGAGCCGCCCAGTACCGGAACGTCGTGGTCGCGGACTGGGCCTCGCTCGCAGCGCAGAATCCACAGTGGTTCGGCGCGGACGGCACACATCTCCCGATCGACGGGCCCGGAGCAGATGCACTTGCGACCTTGGTGGCATCGACACTCGCCAACGGATGACACGGTAGGCCCAGAAAGCGTGACGGATACATTGGGGTCCGTGGTGTAGCCTCAATGCTCTTCCGGGGCCGGACCGGAGATCGGGGGCTATAGCTCAGTCGGTTAGAGCGCAGCACTGATAATGCTGAGGTCGCAAGTTCGATTCTTGCTAGCCCCACCAGTTCCTTTCGTGAGGGTGATCGCCGCTAGGTTCTCCGGTCAGCCTTCGACCGAGCGACCAGCGTTCCCGCGAGCCCAAGCAGCGCGGCAGACGCAACGATCGTAGAAACAATTCCCGAGGCTGCCGCCAGACCTGCAAGGGACACGCCGCCAACGATCTCACCCACCGACTCGGCCTGTGAGAGGAACGAGTGCATGGTGGCCCGGATGTCGCTCGGTGTGCGCCGGTTCACCCAAATCACGCTGACCGTCCGTGTGACGTTGAAGGAGATACCGCTCACGAGCAAAATCCCGGCGCTCCCGATCACGGCGTTCGGTGCAGAGGCCAATACCACCAAGCCCAACAGCCCTATGAAGCAGCTCAGGGCGTACGTTCGTCTGGCCACGCCCACATCTTCGATGCGAGCCTCAACAATATGGAGGGCGGCAATGCCCACTCCGAGGGAGAGAATCCCGAGCGCCGTGTACCACAGCACCGGATTGCCCGGGAAGCCCTGGTCGACCAACTGCCTCGGGAATACCCACGAGACCATGGCAGCTCCGTTGATGATCATCGTGGCGATCAGCACGAGCAGCACTTCGTCGTCTCGCCTCGAGAGACGGAGCCCCCGGCGGAAGATCAAGACCGAGTTCTTCCACCTCTGCACCCTCACTGGAATGAAGTTGTCCTCGACAAAGCGGACCGCGACAAACAGACCTACCAGGGCCATGGCCGCACCCGAGACGACGATCGCCGTCCCGAGACCAACGGCCCAACCAAAGAGGCCGAAGGCGACCATGCCGAGTGCCCCACCCACGAGATCCCATCGCGCCCGCGCCGTCAGCACTCGGGCAATCAGGCCGGGCCGGTCGAACTCGTCGGTCACCCACGCCACGTCCGAGCCGGTCGAAAAGGCCCAGCCCAAGCCCCAGAGAACCTGGGTGGCGACCAGCAGCGGGAAGGCGGTCACCAGCCCGGTCATGACCATTCCCGCCGCCAGAAAACCATGACCGATGACCAGAGGCCATTTCCGACTGAAGGCATCAGACCACACCCCGAAGGGAATGTCCGACAACAAGAGGGTGATCGACATGACGGTGGCCAGAACCAAAAGCTGAGAGGCCGACAGGTGGGCATCGAGCACGAAATAGAGGCCAGACGTCAACACATAGCCGCGGTGAAAGACGGCTCGAGCAAACGTCCAGCGCAGGAACATGGCCGCGACGGCCTCACGAGCACCCGCGTTGTGACCGACCATCACTGCCCGTCCCCGAGTGAGTCATTGAGCACGGCCTGCAGCCGGAGCGTGGCGGCGGCAACGCCATCCGGAATGGACCTGGCGTAGTAAGGGATGAAGAGCGCGGTCTGTTCCACCACCCATCCGCGAGCCCGGGCCCAAGCTGCGTCGTCGAAGCCAAGAGCTCGGCGATACACGCTCCGTGCCTCGGGAGACAGGAACCATGCCAGCATCGCCTCACAGGCCGGATCCCCGAGCCCGGCCGCGCTCCAGTCGATGACGCCGCACAACCGCCCGTTCCGGATCAGGAGGTTGCCGGGAAGAAGGTCGCCATGCACCCACACCGCGGGTCCCGACCTCTGATCCGCGCTCACGGCGGACCGCCAGACCGCCAAGGCGCGGTCGGTATCGACGATCCCTTCGAGAGCCGGAAGGAAAGCTCGGACGATCTCGTCGTGCGGTGCCAAGGGTCCTCCCCGACGGCCGGCAGGTGGTGCCCCCGCCGGGTCGATCTGACCGAGAGCTAGGACGAAGGCAGCAAGTTCCTCGGCCAGTCGGTTGTAGTCGTCGACACGGGCGTGTTGAAGGTCCTCACCTTCGATCCACCGGAAGATGAGCCACGGATACGGGTAGCCCGACCCCGCTTCTCCCTTCGCCACGGGCAGCGGAAGTTCCACCGGCAAATGGCGGGACAACCGCTCGAGCCAGTCTGACTCTTTGCCAATCTGTCCGACGGCCCAGTGGATGCGCGGCAGCCGTATCCCCATCTCATCACCGAGGCGATAGATGGCGTTGTCGGTGCCGGTAGACGGTATGGACCGGAGTGGCAGGCCAGCCCACTCGGGGAACTGCGACCGCAACAGCTCGCGCACCAGGGCGCCATCGACGCCGACCTCGTCAGCGTGCATCCTTGGAAAAGGCGGATGCTCAGTCATTGAGCACCACCACCAAGTGAGTGGCTCAGGTCGGCTGCTCCCCGGCGGGAGACCTTCGACACAGAGTCCTCGCGGCGAATACTTCGCCAGGCGACTTCGGCGGCGTGCCGGAGCCGTCGTCCATGGGTTGCGTTACATGGAGCTACATCTGCCGGATTCCTTCGGTGAAGCGATTGCATGACGCGTCAAGTCCTCTCGATAAGTGATCTCTCCTTTCTTGATGGACACAGACGCTGGACGCATTCGCTTCTCCTTCGTAATCGGCTTCATCGACAGTACTCCACCTTGGCTGAGTGGTCGATCCCACAAACCCGGATTTTCGCCGACAAGAGAAGATCAAGGTGCACCCACACGTCCTGTCCGTCGTGAGGGCTCGAAGGATGTTCAGCCCCGCTGGAGGACGCTGAGGCCCTTCACGGTCGGCAGGGCCACTGCGACCCGCGAGAATTTGATCGTCCCACGAAGCCGCCCCGAGGCTGGCTGCGAAATCCGCCGGGAGAGCACACGCCTAGGGGCCGGCGACCGACTTGAGGAGTGCGTCGTTCGCGTTCTCGGGCAGCTCGCCGAGAGGCTCCGCCAATTCCTCGACGGTGGGACCGAACTTCGCCGCCAACGGAGCGAGCTTCGCCAAATCGAAGCCGTACAGGTTGGCGCAGTTCTCCCCCAGGATCCGCTGCTTCTCGTCGGGTCCGAGCCCGAGCATCACCTGCCGCAGCGTCTCACGGGTGAAGGGGTACGTTCCCTCGTCGTGGGGATAGTCGCTGCCCCACATGAACCGGTCGGCGCCAATTTGCGCCCGCACGGCAACGTCGGCGGGTCGAGGCTGGCTCACCCCCATCCACACGTTCTGGGCGAAATACTCGCTCGCCAAATGGTCGAGCTTGTGCTCGTCGCCGTAGCGGATCTCCCCGGTCTGGCCGGTCTTGCGGATCCGGTCGATGGTGGCGTCGAGATCGCTGAGCAATCTGGGCACCCAGGAGCACTGGGTTTCGGTGATGGCGAACTTCAGCCGCGGGAAGCGCTCGAAGACGCCCCCGAGGACGAAATGGACGAAGGGTCGCTGCGAGTAGAACATGGCCTCGTTGATGTAGAAGAGCATCGCAAAGGGGTAGTCACCGTAGTCAGGCACGCCCGTGCCTCCGTGGACGTTGATCGGCATCTCGAGATCCTCGATGACCTCCCACAGTCGGTCGTAGGCAGGATCGTAAAGCGGTCGCACCCACTTGACGTCGGGTGGGACGTTGGGCAGCAGGATGCCGCCCCGCAAGCCGTGCTCTTTGATCCAGTGGACGTCAGCGATGGCGTCGTCGATGTCGTTGAGGAAGATCTGACCGATGCCGGCCCGGCGCTCGGGGAACTCGCCGCAGAAGTCGACCAGCCAACGGTTGTGGGCCCGGACGCCAGCGAGGCGATGCTCGTAGTCCTCAGGTTTGGGAGGCGCAGCGAAGAGCACGAAGCTCGGGAAGAAGGGCGGGATCGTGTTCGGAAAAATGACCTCTCCGACGATGCCATCGGCCTCCTGTTGGCTGTTGCGCATCTCGGTATCCCAGTTCCGGAGGCGCCGTGTGTCGCCGAGATCCTTGTACGGGTTCTTGTACTTGGCCCTCCAGGCGTCGAATTCCTCGAGGTACCGCGGATCGAGGTACTCGCGGTAGGCCGCGTGGCTGCCGCCGGCATGGCTGTCGGCCGTGACGATCGTGTAGTGACCATTGGCCTTGTCCAGCGTGTCGTTGCCAGTCTTCATTCGCGTGCTCACAGTCCCTTTGCCATCGTAGGTCTTTGACCCAGGACGGCGCGTGGCGCCGATACCCAGCTGCCTTCGGCTCCTTGAAGATACCCGGACACATCCTTGCGGCGAAGCTCTCGTCAACCGCTCCGCAAGACCTCCGGAATCCTTCGTCCACCCCACCGTCACCTCCAGCCTGGTTCTCGCAGTGATCGCCGAACAACGATTCGACAGGGACGGTCTGGAACATGTTGGCACCTTTCCGGGACGCCACCGGATGTGGAAAGGGACCGACCACAACGGAAATGCCATAGGGTCGCAGCCGGTGGAGTTCAGCAAGGAGCTGCGCGACGACGTCGCCGCGGGCGACATCACGGTCTCGTTCCGGTTGTGGCGGCGCCCTCACGCGAAGGTGGGTGGCCGCTACCGCGTCGGCCTGGCCGAGATTGAGGTCGACAGCATGGAGCTGGTCCCGTTCGCCTCCGTCACCGACGCCGACGTCCGTCGGGCCGGCGAGCCCGACCGTGAAACGTTGCGCCAGCGCGCCGCCCATGCAGGGCCGATCACCGACGGCACCCTCTTGTACCGGATTGCGTTCCACGTGGTCGGGTAGTAAACGGGAAGCGCGGGACGCCGAACGTGGCGGACCACCAGCCGCACCACCATGAGGAGGACACATGCAGCAACGCCCCATCGGCGACCGGACGGTGAGCGCCATCGGGCTGGGTGAGATGCCGCTCTCCATTGAGGGCCGACCCGACCGCCGCCAGGCGATCGCCACCATCCACGCCTCACTCGATGCCGGTGTCACCATCATCGACACCGCCGACGCCTACTCGCTGGGGGTGCGCGAGCACGGTCACGGCGAGCGGCTGGTGGCCGAGGCCCTGGCCGCCTACGGCGGTCCCACCGACGACGTCCTGGTGGCGACAAAGGGGGGGCACCGGCGCCCCGGCGACGGCAGCTGGACCGTGCACGGCGACCCGTCCTATGTGAAGGAGGCCTGCGAAGCCTCACTCAAGGCTCTCGGCGTCGAGGCGATCGGCCTCTATCAATATCACCGGCCCGATCCCACCGTTCCGTGGGCCGACTCGGTGGGCGCGCTGGCCGACCTGCTGCAGGAGGGCAAGATCCTGATGGCGGGTGTGTCCAACGCCACCGTGGCGCAGATCGACGAGGCGCAGCGTGTGCTGGACGGCCGCCTGGCCAGCGTGCAGAACGAGTTCTCGCCGCGCTTCCGGTCCTCGGAGGGCGAGCTCGAGCACTGCGAGAGCCTGGGTATCGCCTTCATCCCCTGGAGCCCCATGGGAGGCATCGGGCGGTCCGACCGGATCGAGCAGACCTACCCGGCCTTTGCCGAGGTGGCGACCGAGGTGGGAGCCAGCCCACAGCAGGTGACGCTGGCCTGGATGCTGGCCAAGGGTTCCCGGGTCATCCCGATTCCCGGCAGCAGCCGGCCCGAGACGGCCGTCGCGTCAGCCGCCGCTCCCGACATCACGTTGACGCCCGAGCAGGTCGGGCGTCTCGACGCTTCCTGACCTCGTCGTGGGGTTGGACCCAGGGCGTGGAACAGAACCCGGTTCCTCCGTGTTGGATCCACATTGACGACGCGGCCCCCGATCGGACCAGGAGGCGCATGCTCGGCATACGTGTCGCAGAGAGAGTGAGGCCGCCATGCCTGCAGTGACCGTCCCAGACAACCTGGTGCTTCCGCGCCTTGCGGCGCCGGCGACGCCGGCGGCCGTCCGCCCGGTCAAGAGCATCTCCGACGCCCCATCGGGGCTCGAAGGGGAGGGCTTTCCCGTGCGCCGCGCCTTCGCCGGCGTTCCGGGCTCCGACCTCGATCCGTTCATCCACATGGACCAGATGGGCGAGGTCGAATACGCCCCCGGAGAGCCCAAGGGCACGCCGTGGCACCCCCACCGCGGCTTCGAAACGGTCACCTACATGATCGACGGCACCTTCCAGCATCAGGACTCCATCGGCGGTGGTGGCCTCATCACCAACGGCTCGACGCAGTGGATGACTGCCGGCTCGGGCATCCTGCACATCGAGCGCCCGACCGAGCAGCTAATTGCCAGCGGTGGGCTGTTCCACGGCATACAGCTGTGGGTGAACCTCCCGGCGGCCGACAAGTGGATCGACCCCCGTTACCAGGGCATTGAGGCCGACAACATCCTGCTCCTGACCTCGCCTGACGGCGGGGCACTGATCCGCGTCATCGCCGGCGACCTGGACGGTCATCACGGACCGGGATCGACACACACGCCGATCTCCCTCGTGCACGCCACGGTGGAACCGGGAGCGGAGCTCGTCCTCCCGTGGCCGCGGGAGTTCAACGCGCTGGTCTACGCGCTCGCCGGCAACGGCAGCGTCGGACCCGAGGCCCGTCCCTTCCACGCCGGCCAGCTCGCGGTGTTCGGCAACGGCGACGCGCTCGCCATCCGGGCCGACGGCTCACAGGAGTCACGCCACCCTGCGCTGGACGTGCTGATTCTCGGTGGACGGCCCATCGGTGAGCCCGTCTACGCACACGGCCCCTTCGTGATGAACACCCGGGCCGAGATCGTTCAGGCCTTCGAGGACTTCGAGGCCGGCAAGCTCGGCACGGTCCCGGCCGACCACATCGGCAACGCGTGACCCCGATTGCGGGGAGCGAGGCCACGGGGAATCCCACCTGGGGCGCCGGCGACATCGGTGACCTGACGGGCCGAGTCGCGCTCGTCACGGGGGCCAACAGCGGCATCGGCTATGAGACCGCCGGCGCCCTCGCCTGCCACGGGGCCCACGTGATCCTGGCCTGTCGAAACGACGACAAGGCGCGCCAGGCCCGCGACAAGCTGGAGAGCGAGCTCGACCGCTGCTCCCTGGAGCTGCTCCACCTCGACCTGGCCGACCTCGTCTCCGTCCGCCGGGCGGCTGATGCCGTGCTCGCAGAGCACGCCCGGCTGGACATCGTGGTGAACAACGCGGGCGTGATGGGCTCCCCCTACCGTCTGACCGCGGACGGGTTCGAGCTCCAGATGGCCACCAACCACCTCGGTCACTTCGCGCTCACGGGCCTGCTCCTGGACCGGATCGTGACGACCGAACACGCCCGGGTCGTCACCGTCAGCTCGCACATGCACCGCATGGGACGGCTGCCCTTCGACGACGTGGGCGGCGGCGCCACGTTCCGCAACACCTGGGTCAGCTATGCGACGTCGAAGCTAGCGAACCTGCTGTTCGTCGCCGAGCTGTCCCGGCTCCTGGACGCGGCGGGCCTTCCGACCCTGGCGGTGGCCGCGCACCCCGGGTGGACAAGAAGCAACCTGGCCGGGAGCGGCGCCGCGCTGGGCGACAGCCGGCTGCGGCGCAAGCTCGGGCGAGCTGCCGGGACGACACTGGGGCAATCCGCGACGGCGGGCGCCCTCCCCGTCCTGTGCGCCGCGACCTCCTCGGCCATCCGCTCGGGCCAGTACATCGGTCCGGCCAACCTGTTCGGGCTCTACGGTCCACCTCGCGTCACGCGACCGTCGGGGGCCGCTCGGGACGCGGAGGCGGCGGTCCGGCTGTGGCGGGCGTCGGAGGAGCTGACAGGCGTGCGTTACTCGGTCGACGCCCCCGTCTGAGCGCAGCGGCTGCACGGCTCCGGCACCGTCACGCCGTCGACAGTCGCCGACGGTGGCGCCCGGTGACGGCAGAGGAACGCGGCGTGCCGGGGTGAGCGGTCCGGCCGGAGCACCCGACCCAGCGCGACGATCACGACCGAGCCCGCGCCGGCCCGGCGCAGGGCACACGCCGCGCTCTGGCCCCGGGCCCCGCTGACATAGGTGTCGTCGAGCAGCAAGATACGCCGGCCGCTGACGTCGGTGCGAGCGAAAACGGGCACCTCGAAGGCGCGGCCATCGGGTCGCATGTGGCTCACCGCGGCCCCGGCGCGGGCGAGGGAGTCGGGCAACCACCGGGCGCCGGCGACCCGGATGCGGGCGGCGGACGCCAGCCCCTCCACTGCCCCGAGCGGTGCGCCCCGGGGTCGGGCGGTCGAGGGAACGGGGAGCACCACCTCGAGCGGACCGCCCGCGGCAGCGTTGAGGCAGCCGACGTGGTCGGCCAGGAAGCCGTCGAACAGCTGGCGCACCATCGGCGCGAAACGGCGGCGCGCCTCGAGGACCGGCGATTCCTTGTACCCCATCAACACGGCGTAGAGGGGGCTCGGCAGCGGGCAGAGCCGCACCGGGAAGACGGGCACCAGTGGGAGGCCGAGGAGACGGCCTACCCGCCGGCAGGCGAAGCACACGGGCCGGCCGCCGGCCGCGGGGCCGCAGCAGACGAGGCACACCCCGGGCCCGGGGGGCGGCACCCGGAAGCAGTCAGGCGGTGGGAGCGGGGTCGGGTCGATGCAGGAGAAAGGTCCCCGTGGCCCGGCTGACCAGCACGCCGTCGGGGTCGCGCACCGTCGCCTCGCCGTAGGCGATCTGCTTCGCCATCCGCACCACCTCGCCGCGCAGCTCATAGGGGTCGCCCTTCATGGCGGGGCGCATGCACTCGGTCTTCATCTCGAGCGTGCCGCGGGTGCGGGCCTTCCCCCGGAGGGCGGCGTTGATGGCGAAGTTCATGGCTGCATCAAGCAGCAGGGAGTGGATGCCGGCCTGCGTGATCCCGTGCGGGTTGCACGCCAGGTCGGTCGGCGTGAAGGTCCCGCTGACCCAGCCCAGGTCCTCCCCGTCCACGCCGTAGCCGGTGAAGGCACCGCCGACGAGGGCGATGATCGGCATCCCGCCGTCGCCCAGCCAGCGGTCCATGTCCTTGCCGGTGCGGCCCATCGGAGGCAGACCCTACCGGGCGGCTGGGGGGGCGCCAGGTGGCCTTCCGGGCGGGTCCGGGTAGGATGTTCCCCGATCTGAACCGGCAGGGAGTGCCCTCCGGAACTGGGAGGAGACCCACCATGACCACCGCAGTCGTCGTCGACGCCGTCCGGACCGCCGGCGGCAAGCGCAACGGGAAGCTCCGCAACTGGCACGCGGTCGACCTCGCCTCCGAGGCTCTCAAGGCGGTGGCCGAGCGCAACAAGCTGGACCCGGCGCAGGTCGACGACGTGATCATGGGCTGCGTCATGCAGGTCTCCGAGCAGTCGCTCAACGTCGGGCGCAACGCCGTGCTGGCCGCCGGCTGGCCCGAGTCGGTGCCCGCCACCACCATCGACCGCCAGTGCGGCTCCTCGCAGCAGGCGCTCCACTTCGCCGCCCAAGGCGTCATGGCGGGGGCCTACGACATCGTGGTCGCGGCCGGGGTCGAGAGCATGACCCACACCCCGATGGGGTCCTCGGTCGTCCGCGAGTTCGGGTTCCCCTTCGGTCCTCGCATGATGGCCCGCTACGCCGAGCGCGGCGGACTCAAGGGTCAGGGCATCGGCGCCGAGATGATCGCCGATCAGTGGGACATCTCGCGCGAAGAGCTCGACGCCTTCGCCGTGCAGAGTCACCAGCGGGCGGCCCGGGCCACGGCCGAGGGCCGTTTCGAGAACGAGATCATCCCGGTGGCCGTCCACGACGACGAGGGCAAGGACACCGACGAAATCTTCGCCACCGACGAGGGGATCCGGCCTGACTCGACGGTGGAGACGCTGGCCAACCTCAAGCCCGCCTTCAAGGAGGACGGGAAGGTCACGGCGGGGAACTCCTCGCAGATCACCGACGGGGCCTCGGCCGTGCTGATCATGAGCGAGGAGAAGGCCAACGCACTGGGGCTCCGCCCGCGGGCCCGCTTCCATGCCTTTGCCCTGGCCGGCGTCGACCCGATCACGATGCTGACCGGGCCCATCCCGGCCACGACGAGCGTCCTCGAACGGGCCAAGCTCACCATGGACGACATCGACGCTGTGGAGATCAACGAGGCCTTCGCCTCGGTGGTGCTGGCGTGGGAGAAGGAGCACCACCCCAACATGGAGATCGTGAACCCCAACGGTGGGGCCATTGCCCTCGGGCACCCGCTGGGTGCCTCCGGTGGCAAGCTGCTCGCCTCGCTGCTCAGCGAGCTCGAGCGCACCAACGGCCGCTACGGGTTGCTCACCATGTGCGAAGGGGGCGGGCTGGCCAACGCCACCGTCATCGAGCGCCTGGGCTGAGCGACGTGCCTCGGGGCGCGCCAGCGCGCCGGGGTCAGTGGTATCGGGTGGCGAACAGGAAGCCGACGAAGATCATCGCCAAGCCGATGACGAGCCCCCACGGCGAGCCGTGGGCCATGAACGGCAGGCGCGCCAGGTAGTTCACCGTGATCACGGCCACGCCGCCGACGAGCAGCACGAGAATGAGCGCGCCGTACCACGGCGGGCTGTGGCGCACGCTCTTGGGGATCGGCGCGGTGTACCGGCCGCTCTCCTCAGCCGTCTTGTAACGGCCGACCTTGGACGCCCTCCCCGCCGCGGACTTGCCCTTGCGGGAGGCGCCGCCGGGGCCCTTGGTGCTGGTTGCCACGGGGTCAGAGGTTAGCCACCGCGGGCAGGGGGCTCGCGACGGGACAGGTACCATCGTTCCCCCATGGGACCGCGGGTACTCGTCATCGACAACTACGACTCCTTCGTCTACAACCTGGTCCAGGAGCTGGGGGAGCTGGGCGCCCAGCCGGTGGTGTTCCGCAACGACGCCATCGACACCGACGGCATCCGGGCCGAGCGCCCCGATGCCGTCCTCATCTCACCCGGCCCGGGAAGACCCGAGGACGGCGGGGTGAGCCTGCAGGCCATCAGGGACCTGGCCGGGGAGATCCCGCTGCTCGGCGTCTGCCTGGGGCACCAGTGCATCGGTCAGGCCTACGGCGGCGAGATCGTGGCCGCACCCCATCTGATGCACGGCAAGACCTCGGAGATCCACCACGACGGCCAAGGCCTCTTCGCCGGGTTGCCCAATCCCTTCGTCGCCACGCGCTACCACTCGCTCGTCGTGGGTCCCGAATCGGTGCCCGACGAGCTGGAGGTGACGGCGACGTCGATCGACGGTGCCGTCATGGCGCTGCGCCACCGCTCGCTGGCAGTCGAAGGGGTGCAATTCCACCCCGAGTCCGTGCTGACCGCGTCGGGGCCGGCGTTGCTGGCCAACTTCCTCGGGCAACTGGCCGCCGCCGCGGAGGCCTGAGACCCCCAGCGGACGATCCGTCCGTCGCCGTCAACCGGTGGTGGAGGTGGTGCTCGACGTGCTCGAGGTGCTCGACGTGCTCGAAGACGTCGGCGTCGAGGAGGTCGTGGTCGTCGACTGGCAGACCGAGATGTTCACCGTGCTCCCACTGGCCACCTGCGTGTTCGACGCGGGGTTCTGGCTGTCGACGTTGCCCGGCGTTGCCCCGTTGGCGCACGTGGTGTCGAAGGTCGTGTTGGCGACCAGACCGGCACCGGTGATGGCCGACTGGGCTGCGCTCGCAGCCTGGCCGACCACGCTCGGGACGGAGACGCAGCTGCCGTTGGAGATGACGATGTTGACCGAGGAGTTGGGCGGCACCTCGGCACCACTCCCCGGGTTCTGCGACGAGACCAGGCCGGAGGAGTACTGGCTCGAACAGGCGCTGGTCTGGTTTCCCACGTTCAGCCCGTCGCTCTTGAGCACCGAGCCCGCCGATGCGGGGGACTGTCCGAGCACGCTGGGCACCGACACCGAGGTCTGCGTGCCCGACACGGTCAGGAGGACCTTGCGCGTCTCGAGGATCCTGGTGCCCCCGACCGGGTCCTGGCTCAGGACCGTGCCGATCGGTTGGTTGCTCGTCACGTAGTGAACGGTGTACCCGAGGTTGTTATCGGTCAGGAGCTGCGTGGCCGGGGTCAGCTGCTTGCCCGTCACCGACGGGACGACGACGGTGGGGATGTTCGGCCCACCGCTGATCACCAGATCTACGGCCGAATTCTTCGAGACGGACGCGCCCGACTTGGGGTTGGTCGACAGGACATCGCCCTTGGTGCTGTTGCTGGACTGAATGGTGCTGCTACCGACGGTGAGGTGGTCGTTGCGCAGAGTCTGCGAGGCTTGGGCGGCGGGGAGGCCGACGACGTTGGGCACGGTCACGTTGTTGCCGAAGAGCCCGACGGAGCGCAGGAGGAAGAAGGCGATCACGGCCAACGCCACCAAGAGCAGGACCAACACGATGATGAGGTTGCGGGTGCGCTTCTTGCGTTCCAGCTCCTCGCGGCTCGGGGGCGGCGGAGTGGCGCCGGGTATGGCCATCGTCCCGGTCGTCCGGCGGACCACCTGGGTCGCCCCGACGGCGGTCATCATGGAGGTCAGGCCCGGGTCGCCCGCCTCCACGGGGCGCCCGTCGGCGAAGCGGAGCAGATCGGCCCGGAGCTCTTCGGCGGACCCGTAACGGTCGTCGGGATTCTTGGCCATGGCCTTCATCACCACGGCCTCGAGCGCCGCCGGCACCGCGGGGTTGGCCACGCGAGGGAGGACTGGGGCGTCACGCACGTGCTTCGACGCCACGGCCACCGGCGAGTCACCCGTGAAAGGCGGCTTGCCCACCGCCATCTCGTAGAGCACCACGCCGAGGGAGTAGATGTCACTGCGGGCGTCGACCCCCTTCCCCTCGGCCTGCTCGGGAGAGAAGTAGGCAGCGGTGCCCATGACGGCGCCGGTCTGGGTCAGGCTCTCATCGGTGTTCACCGCCCGCGCGATGCCGAAGTCGGTCACCTTCACGTCGCCCTCGGGTGTGATGAGGATGTTGCCCGGCTTCACGTCACGGTGCACCACGCCGTGCCGGTGCGCGAAGGCAAGGGCGGCGGCCACCCCGGCCCCGATCGTCGCGATCTGGCGCGGCGGCAGGCGCTGCGGATCGCGCAAGACCGCCGAGAGCGGTCGGCCGTCGATGTACTCCATAACGATGAAGTAGGCGCCGTCGTCCTCGCCCCAGTCGAAGACGGGCACGATGTTGGGATGGGACAGGTTGGCCGCGGCCTGCGCCTCCCGGCGGAAGCGCTCGACGAAGGTGCGGTCGACGGAGAGCTCGGGAAACAACACCTTGAGGGCGACCGGCCTCTCGAGCTGCAGATCCATGGCGCGGTACACCTGAGCCATGCCGCCTCGAGCGACCAAGTGGGTCGCCTCGTATCGGCCCGAGTAGACGCGCGGCGTTTCGACCGGTTCCATGGCGCCCTGAGCCTACGCTGAGAACCTTCGGCGACAGTGGACGAACGCGGTGGTCACGGGACGGTCGTCGTCGTCGTCGGGGCGATGGTCGTGGTCGTCGTGCTCGGCGGCGGCAGCGGGATGAAGTGGTGCACGGGGCTCGTCGTCGTGGTGGTCGTGGTGGTCGTGGTCGTCGCCGCCGTCACGAGGTTGTCGACGTAGCTCCTGGCATGGGTCAGCGAAGACTCCTGGACGCCTGCCTGCACCGGCGCCAGCGCGGCGGGAAGGATTTGGCTCGTCGTGACACCGGTCTGGTCCACGATCTTGGGATGGAACCAGAGCACGCCGCCCGGCTGACCCTGCTTGACCACGATCTGGTCGCCCTGCAGTGTCACAATCCAGTTGTCATAGGCATACCAGCGCAGCACGAAGTAGGCGGCGACAGGGACGGCTGCCACCAGGAGGACGAATCCAATCACTCTCGGTGTGATGCGCCTCGGGATTCCCATCCGCCGGCGCCGGGCGCCTCGGCTCTCCTTTTCCGGGACTCTGTCGGTCCCCACCGGCGGCGGCGGCGGAACTCTGGTAGTCGAGCGGGCCACCGGCACCGAGGCCGTCGGTGCACCCAGGAGGAACTCGTCGCTGCGCGGTCCCACCTCGGCGAGCGTCACGGGTTGGTCGACGAAGCTCAGCCGGGCGCCCGGTGCGAGGGTCTCGTCGTCGTGGACGGCCTCGACGGCAATCGTGGGCGCGTCCAGGCCCGCCGACCCGGCGGGCTCCGGTCCCGACGGGCTGCCCGACACGTCTTCCGGCGGCACCGGCTGCTCCGCCACAGCGTCGGCGGCCGGCATCGTCGCGGCCGCGGCACCGAGACCGAGACCGAGTGGCGTCACCCTGGCCGCGGTCTCGTCACCCGAACTCCCCACCTGCACATCGATGACGACCACCGTGATGTTGTCGGCACCGCCGTGTTCGTTGGCCACGTCGACCAGTCGCTGTGCTGCGGCCTGGGGGTCCGCGATCGTACCCAGGATGTCCGCCATTTCGTCGGTTCCCACCTCGTTGGATAGGCCGTCGGAGCAGAGGAGGATCCGGTCACCTTCGTGCAGTTCGAGCTCCCACATGTCAGTCTCCACCTCGGAGGACACGCCGAGGGCGCGGGTGAGGATGTGCCGTTGGGGATGGACGGCCGCCTCCTCCTCGGTCATCTCGCCGTGGCGCATACGCTCCTCGGCCAGGCTGTGGTCGTCGGTGACCTGGAGCACCTCGCCTCCGGTGAAGACGTAGGCGCGCGAGTCCCCCACGTTGGCCAGGGCGAGCATGTCCCGTCCCTCGCCGTCGCCCACCAGCGCCAAGGCGGTCAGGGTGGTCCCCATGCCACGGAGTTCGTTGTTGGCCTGGCTCTCGTACCAGACGGCGGTGTTCGCCTCCGTGAACGCTTCCCGCAGACCGGTCACCGTCGGCGCCCGCTCGAAGGCCTGGCCGAGCGTCTCGACGGCGACCCGCGCCGCCACCTCGCCTCCGACGTGACCGCCCATGCCGTCGGCCACCGCATAGAGATTGGCGCGCTCGAGCGGCAGGTCCTGATTGATGGTGCGTACCCGCCCGACGTGGGTGGCAGAACCCGACCGCAGGACGGTCACCGGGAGACCTCGAAGACGGTGGAACCGATCTGCAGCAGATCGCCCTTGCCGAGGCGCATCGCCTGCTTGATCTGCTCGGAGTTGACGAACGTCCCGTTGGTCGAACCGAGGTCCTCCACCCAGAGCTGCTCGTTGCGGCGGAAGAGGCGTGCGTGCAGCGTCGAGGTGTAGATGTCGTCGGGCATGGCAACACCGCAGCCGGGCGAGCGCCCGATGGTCAGCTCGTCATCGAGGTCGTACGTGCGGCCGGCTTGCGCGTCGGGCTGCACCACCTTGAGGTACAGCTGGCGACGGGGGCGGGTCTCTTGGGGTCGAGCGGGCGGGCGGGCCGCCGCCCGGCTCTCGCGCCGCTCCTGCCGGCGCTCCGAGCGGGTCTTGCGGATGGTGGCGGGGCTCATCTCGACCCAGACGGCGCGTATCACCCGGAGGAAGAAGAGGAAGATCAGCGCGATGACTCCCCACTGCATGATGCGGAGGACCGCGTTCAGGTTCTGCGTGGCGATCAGGACCGCCCCCGGGCTCGGTGCGGTCACGACATTTCGAATATGAGCTTCGTCGACCCCACGCTGACCTCGTCCCCGCTGGCGAGGAGCTGTTCTCGGACCGAGGTGCCGTTGACCTTGGTGCCGTTGGTTGACCCCAGATCGGTGACGAACACGCCGTCACCTTTCCGCTGTAGCTCGGCATGGCGGCGGCTCACGTTGGAGTCGGCCAGCACGACGTCACACTCGGGGAGGCGGCCGATCACCACGGCCTGCGAACCCACGGCCACCCGCCTGCCGTCGGGCAGGACGAGCTCGGCCAGGAATCCCCCGTCTTCGCTCTCGTGCACGTCGGCCGTCACCGTGAACCGCCCGGCCTTGAGACCGGCACCCTCGAAGATCTCCACCTCGACGGGGCCGACGAACGAATAGCCCTCGACCCGGGCGTGCTCGCGGGCGGCGTCGGCGAGCTCGCGGGACAACGCGTCTATGAAATTCGAGAAGCGGCTCACGTCGGCCGGCGAGAGCGTCACGGCGAAGGCATTGGGCGCGATGAGGCCTCGCACCCCCACCCTTCGGTGCAGGTCCATCTCGCGCGTCAGGCGTCGGCCGATCTCGACCGGTTGGAGGTTGCTTCGAAACGGCTTGGCCAACGTTCCCTCCACCAGACGCTCGAGGCGCTCCTCAAACTGCTGGAGTCCCATGGTCTCCCAGAGATTATCGGTCCGGTGCGCTCAGCAGGGATTCGGCAGGGGTCTGACCTGGTCACCTAGACGAGACCGGGGCCAGACGGCCGAATCGTGGCGCCAGCCCAGCGACTACTGTTGTCCGGTCACCCGGGCGAGTGGCGGAATTGGCAGACGCGCAGGATTCAGGTTCCTGTGTCCGAAAGGATGTGGGGGTTCAAGTCCCCCCTCGCCCACGACACGCCCTCGCGCTCCCCCTCGCCCACTAACGCACGCACCAGCCGTACCGAAGCGAGCCACCTAGGGATCCGGGTCACCGGCGAAGGCGATCGGAATTCGAACCGTCGCCGCGGGTGACAGAAGCCCGGCATCGTTCACATAGACGGAGCAGGGCGCACTGGCGCTGCCGCACACGCCCGCGCCGACCTGACCTTGCACGACGCGCAGGGTCGTCGAACCCGACCCGTTGGCATCGGGAAGCAAGACCCGTCCTGTTGCAAGGTCGCAATCGGTCTCGGCGCCTCCGGAGCATTCGACGATGTTGATGACGTTTCCAGGCAGGTATCCCTTCCAGCGCACGGTGACCGTCTGCCCATTTTTGAGTCCCTTCGATGGCGTGAGAGACGCATGCCGGTGGGTCGGCGGCAAGGGCGGAGGCGTGACGGTCAGTGACTGGCCGGGGCTCGGGGCGTAGCGCACGGACGTCACACCCGGCTGAGCATCGTGGACGATGCGGGCCCCGGCCTGCGCCGATCCGTCGAGGTAGCGCAGGAAGAAGTCGGTGCTGGTGCGGGCGACGCTGGGGAACCACTTGCTCCGGCGAGGTATCCAGTTCCCGTGATTGGCGCCGAGCAGGCTCAACAGCACCTTGGGACCCTTCTGCTGATTGAACACCGACACCATCTGGCCATAGGGCAGGAATCCGTCCTTTGTTCCGTGTACCACGAGCATCGGCGGCTGTCCGTCAAAGACGTAGTGACCCGCCGGGTAGGCCTCAGGATCGCCCGAGAAGACCGCGGCGGCCTTGACGCGCGGGTCTTGGCAGCAGGTGTTGAAGAATCCGAGCGTGGTGATGGCACCTTCGGAGTGTCCGGCGACGCCGACGTCATTCGGCGAGATCAAGCCGCTCAGGAGGCCCGAGGGTGCGGCAGAGGCCTGCAGCAGGGAGCTGACCACGAAACTGACGTCGCCCGGCTGGTTGTACACGTCGGCGGTATCGACCCCTCCGGGCGTCTTGAAACTGGTCAAGGGGAACTTCGGCGCGGCCACCACGAACCCCGCCGCAGCCCAGGTGCTGAGCAACGATTCGTACTGGCGTGGCAGGGTCCCGAGGCCGTGGGAGAACACGATGAGCGGGTACGGTCCACCGGCGGTGTCTGGCGCGGCGTTCGCCTTTGGCGGTGCCGACGGCGACACGGCCGCTGGATACCAGATGGAGGTGACAAGGGTGCGGCTCGGAAAGCCCGGTTCACCGTCGTGGGCCGGTGTCGAGCGTGTGTGGTCGACGAATGTCTCGATGATCTTCCCCACCCCGTGGTCGGAGGACGAGCGGGGCGCATCGCCTAGTCGGGCCCCGGCGGGCGGTGCCCCGCACACGGCGCCGACACCGCAGGCGGCGAGCAGCAAGATCCCCCAGCGGCTCTTCAACGACAACCCACCGAACCCGAATCGGGAACGAGTGCCACCTCATGCATGCCACAATCTGGTCCGGCCCGGTGCACTTGTCCAGCACCAGGACGGACCGAGGCCGTCCTCTCGAGGCCCGAATCGGTTTTGCCGTGGGGATTACTGGCAGGGCAGCTCCGAGAACCAGGACGGAGTCGAGGGCGGCAGCGGTCCGGACCAGGCGCCTCCAGGTGACGACTGCGCGTGGGCCTGGCCCAACGCAGCCAGTTCCGGCGCCAACTCCATCCCGACGAAGATCCCACCGGATTGCGAGAAGTGCACCCCGTCACTGCAGCGCACATTGACGGAGCCCACGGTGGGCGAGTATTGCCCACCCGGTGACACCAATGCGTTCAGGTCGAACACGTACACCTTCCCGCCTGACGCCGCCGCCACGCCGCGCATGATCGCATTGTCGATCTGCACGCGGAGCGGGTTTTCCTCCGGCCACGGGGTGCCGGCCCCGGAGACCCCACTGTCGACATATGGGACCGTCAAGAACACCACGGCGGCGCCTCGGGAGCCCAGGGCTTCTGCTGCGCTGTTGAAGCGGCTGCTCACGTAGCTGTCGAACGCGGGCTCACCGAGGTTCTGCCAAGCCCCGCCGACCTCCTGGTTGAACGTCTCGCCCCGGGCGAGGTAGACGACCACGTCGGGGTTGTAGGCATCGATCCACTGGCGCCACGTGGTGAACAGCGAGTCCGGGTTACCGCCGACGTCGCAGGGGGCGCCGGGCAGCACCGTGTACCAGAGCACCTGAATCTCGCCCTGCATGGACGCGGAGCAGGAAGGGATTCCCTCGTTGACGACCTGGACGCCGTACTGCCGCGCGTCGAGCGCCAGGCCCACCCCGAGCGAGCCCGCCAGGGAGTCGCCGACCAGGAGGACCTTGACCGGTTTGCTCGGCGAAGTGGTCGGTGTTGGATTGGGCGTGGCCGAGGCCCCCGCCGGTGTCTCACCCTGGGACGTCCGCGAGGTGACGGAGTCCATCAACAGGTGGTTGGGCATCGTGCGGACGGTGGGCGCCGCCGTGCGGCCGGCCACCGGTGCGTGCAGTTGCTCCCCTTGCAGCGCCGTGGCCCCGACCGGCACGAGCGTGCCGGCGAGAACGGCACCGAGGGCGGCCGCGGCACCGATGGGAGCCACCGTGGCCATGCGCCAGCGCCGGAGCGCGCCATGACGGACCGGCTTCTCCACCAGTTCGTAGCTCACAGCGGCAAGCGCCACCGTCAGGACGACCCGCAGCCCGAACAGTTCGTAGGTGCCCCAATCGAGCCGTCCGTTGCTCGTGAGGAGCAGGGTCGGCCAATACCAGAGGTACATCCCGTACGAGATGCGGCCCAATTGCGGCAGCGGTGGTACCTCGAGGAGGCGCACCACGAGAGAGCGGGGTGCGACGACGCACCCGAAGACCACCGCACCCGCTGCCAGGCTGGCCGCCAGGAACCCACCCCGGAAGGCGAACGTCGACGTCTCGGCGGTGGTGGCCCAGAGCGCGGCCGTTCCAGCCACCCCAGCGAGGGCCAGGCCTGGGGCGAGCTGAGTGCACCGGGGTCGCCGGCTGGCCTGGCCCCACAGCATGAGTCCCACCGCGATGGCCGCGCCCACGAGGAGTGCCTGGGCGCGAGTGTCAGTGCCGTAGTAGGCCCGGGCGTCATAACCGTGGGGAGCGAGAAGCGCCATGAGGGCTGCCGAGGCCAGGGCGCCGACGCAGCACAGGACAAAGAGCAGGTGCAGCCGCCGCCGCTGCGCCCGCTCGGGATCGATCGGCGCCGGTTCACGGCCAAGGTGCGGGAGTCGGTCACGCCATGACGGGCGGGCTCCACCACGTCCGGTCCCGAAGCCGAGCACCACCAGGACGACGATGGGCCACACCAGGTAGAACTGCTCCTCAATGGCCAGTGACCACGTGTGGAGCCACGGCGAAGGCTGGCTCGAGAGCGAGAAGTAGGACACGCCGGCGTGGATCAGATACCAGTTGGACGAGTAGAAGACCGTCGCCAGCGCGTTCTCGAATCCGTTCGGTGTGTTCAAGACGCCCGGCAACGTCGCCATCACGACGCCGGTCACCGCGACGAGGAGGAACAGTGCCGGCAAGAGGCGCCTGGCCCGGCGACCCCAGAAGTGCCGCAGGCCGATCGTCCCCGAGGCGCCCCACTCTCCGAGGAGCAACGTGGTGATGAGGAAGCCCGACAGCACGAAGAAGGCGTCGACTCCGTAGTAGCCGCCCGGGATCCAGCTCAAATCGGAGTGGAAGGCGATGATCGCCAGGACAGATAGGGCGCGAATCCCGTCGAGCCCGCGGATGTGCCCTGGTATGGGCTCGATCTCGCGTGCGTCAGCGTGACCGTCGACACGCGCCATTCGTCCCAACCCCTTTGTCTGTCCCGGGTCCTCCCGACCTCCCCCCAGGCCCGCCTAGTCCCGGCTCTGATTTGGGTTCCACATACCCAGCAGACCCTGGAACGAATCATGCGACGTGGCGGCCCCTCCGGACAAGTTCGGTCGGTTCGAGCTCGACGATGACGCAGGCCGTGGCTTGTTTTTCGACATCGAGGATCTGATCAGTCGAATTACCTCGAGGATTCCAAGCCTCGCCTCGTCCGCCGCGTCCGCTGGGCGAAATCACCGGTCAGAACGGCGGGGATTCAGAAGGCTTCGCGTGGGAAACCGATTCAGGAGCACGGTTCCGCTCCCTGGTTCTCGGATACTGTCGAGAGCCCAGTCTGTGCGTGTCCCCTATGACCCGCGACATCGGTCGAGGACACACCCGAGGCAGGACATCACCTCGCCACTCGTGGACAAAGGACGGCTGAGCTCCCTCCGTACCGCTGCCAGCCCTCCGGATGGCCCAAAAGCAAAGTCGGCCCACAAGAGGTGCTGAGCGCGTCGCAGACCGGCCGCTGATTAGGTGTAGGTCATGGTGGCCGCGGTCGAGGTAGCCGAGTTGATCGGGTTGGTGAAGACGGCCCGGACCTCCCAGCCGTTCTCGAAGCTGGTAAGCCCGCTCACCGTGAGCGTGGTCGAGGTGGCCCCCGCCAGGTTGGTCCAGGTGCTCCCGGCGTTGGTCGAGTACTGCCACTGCACGGTGGGGGTCGGGCTGCCACTGGCGGCCGCGGTGAAGGTGAGCGATCCCCCCGAGGCGTAGGTCTGGCTCTTGGGCTGGGTCGTCACGACCGGGGCCGTGCCGAGGGTCATGGTGGCCGCGTTGGAGGTAGCCGAGTTGACCACATTGGTGAAGACGGCCCGCAGCTCCCAGTGGTTCTCAAGGGCGGTGAGCCCGCTCACCGTGAGCGTGGCCGAGGTGGCCCCCGCCAGGTTGGTCCACGTCGCCCCGGCGTTGGTCGAGTACTGCCACTGCACGGTGGGGGTCGGACTACCACTGGCCGCCGCGGTGAAGGTGAGCGACCCTCCCGAGGCGTAGTACTGGCTGCTCGGCTGGGTCGTCACCGCCGGCGCGGTGGCGAGGGTCATCGTGGCCGCGTTCGAGGTGGCCGAGCTGACCACGTTGGTGAAGACGGCACGAAGCTCCCAGTGGTTCTCCAAGCTGGTGAGCCCGCTCAACGTGAGCGTGGTCGAGGTGGCCCCCGCCAGGTTGGTCCACGTAGCCCCGGCGTTGGTCGAGTACTGCCACTGCACGGTCGGAGTGGGGGTGCCACTGGCCGCCGCGGTGAAGGTGAGCGACCCTCCCGAGGTGTAGTACTGGCTGACCGGCTGCGTCGTCACGACGGGGGCGGCGCCGGTGACGCTGTAGCACTCGTCGGCGCTCTGGTCAGAACTGCCGGCATAGTTGCCGTCCCCCGAGTAGACCGCGGCGAAGCACCAGGTGCCGGCCGAGGTCGGGGTGAAGGCGGCCGAGGTGACGCTGGCCGGGTTGGCCGTCCCGCTCAGGCTCTCGGTGTCGAAGGGACTCCCGCTGGGCGTGCACGGGCTGACACCTTCGGCACAGGCGTAGAAGCTCACCGTGCCGGTGGGGTCGAGACCGCTGACGCTGCCGGTGACCGTCGCGCCATCGGTGTTGGTGCCGCCCAAGGCGACGCTCGAGTGGGTCGGCGTGCTGGTGGTCGAACTGGGTGCGGTCGTGACGGTGTAGCACTCGTCGGCGCTCTGGTCAGAACTGCCGGCATAGTTGCCGTCCCCCGAGTAGACCGCGGCGAAGCACCAGGTGCCGGCCGAGGTCGGGGTGAAGGCGGCCGAGGTGACGCTGGCCGGGTTGGCCGTCCCGCTCAGGCTCTCGGTGTCGAAGGGACTCCCGCTGGGCGTGCACGGGCTGACACCTTCGGCACAGGCGTAGAAGCTCACCGTGCCGGTGGGGTCGAGACCGCTGACGCTGCCGGTGACCGTCGCGCCATCGGTGTTGGTGCCGCCCAAGGCGACGCTCGAGTGGGTGGGCGTGCTGGTGGTCGAGCTGGTGGCCGCACCAGCGCTGTAGCACTCGTCGGCGCTCTGGTCAGAACTGCCGGCATAGTTGCCGTCCCCCGAGTAGACCGCGGCGAAGCACCAGGTGCCGGCCGAGGTCGGGGTGAAGGCGGCCGAGGTGACGCTGGCCGGGTTGGCCGTCCCGCTCAGGCTCTCGGTGTCGAAGGGACTCCCGCTGGGCGTGCACGGGCTGACACCTTCGGCACAGGCGTAGAAGCTCACCGTGCCGGTGGGGTCGAGACCGCTGACGCTGCCGGTGACCGTCGCGCCGTCGGTGTTGGTGCCGCCCAAGGCGACGCTCGAGTGGGTCGGCGTGCTGGTGGTCGAACTGGGTGCGGTCGTGACGGTGTAGCACTCGTCGGCGCTCTGGTCAGAACTGCCGGCATAGTTGCCGTCCCCCGAGTAGACCGCGGCGAAGCACCAGGTGCCGGCCGAGGTCGGGGTGAAGGCGGCCGAGGTGACGCTGGCCGGGTTGGCCGTCCCGCTCAGGCTCTCGGTGTCGAAGGGACTCCCGCTGGGCGTGCACGGGCTGACACCTTCGGCACAGGCGTAGAAGCTCACCGTGCCGGTGGGGTCGAGACCGCTGACGCTGCCGGTGACCGTCGCGCCGTCGGTGTTGGTGCCGCCCAAGGCGATGCTCGAGTGGGTCGGCGTGCTGGTGGTCGAACTGGGTGCGGTCGTGACGGTGTAGCACTCGTCGGCGCTCTGGTCAGAACTGCCGGCATAGTTGCCGTCCCCCGAGTAGACCGCGGCGAAGCACCAGGTGCCGGCCGAGGTCGGGGTGAAGGCGGCCGAGGTGACGCTGGCCGGGTTGGCCGTCCCGCTCAGGCTCTCGGTGTCGAAGGGACTCCCGCTGGGCGTGCACGGGCTGACACCTTCGGCACAGGCGTAGAAGCTCACCGTGCCGGTGGGGTCGAGACCGCTGACGCTGCCGGTGACCGTCGCGCCGTCGGTGTTGGTGCCGCCCAAGGCGACGCTCGAGTGGGTGGGCGTGCTGGTGGTCGAGCTGGTGGCCGCACCAGCGCTGTAGCACTCGTCGGCGCTCTGGTCAGAACTGCCGGCATAGTTGCCGTCGCCCGAGTAGACCGCGGCGAAGCACCAGGTGCCGGCCGAGGTCGGGGTGAAGGCGGCCGAGGTGACGCTGGCCGGGTTGGCCGTCCCGCTCAGGCTCTCGGTGTCGAAGGGACTCCCGCTGGGCGTGCACGGGCTGACACCTTCGGCACAGGCGTAGAAGCTCACCGTGCCGGTGGGGTCGAGACCGCTGACGCTGCCGGTGACCGTCGCGCCATCGGTGTTGGTGCCGCCCAAGGCGACGCTCGAGTGGGTCGGCGTGCTGGTGGTCGAACTGGGTGCGGTCGTGACGGTGTAGCACTCGTCGGCGCTCTGGTCAGAACTGCCGGCATAGTTGCCGTCCCCCGAGTAGACCGCGGCGAAGCACCAGGTGCCGGCCGAGGTCGGGGTGAAGGCGGCCGAGGTGACGCTGGCCGGGTTGGCCGTCCCGCTCAGGCTCTCGGTGTCGAAGGGACTCCCGCTGGGCGTGCACGGGCTGACACCTTCGGCACAGGCGTAGAAGCTCACCGTGCCGGTGGGGTCGAGACCGCTGACGCTGCCGGTGACCGTCGCGCCATCGGTGTTGGTGCCGCCCAAGGCGACGCTCGAGTGGGTGGGCGTGCTGGTGGTCGAGCTGGTGGCGGTCGTGACGTCGATGGTGCTCGAATCGCAGACCTGCGTGGGCCCCGAATTCCCGCTGAGGTAGGAGAGGCTGCCCGTCGGCACCATCCACTGGACGCCGAACTCCCAGTCGTTGCCGCTTTCGGTTGCGGTCGTCTCGCAGACCTTGACCGTCTGCGGCCCGGTAGGCGTGCCGGCGGGAATGGAGAAGCCCGCGTTCAATTGCGGCGGGTTCAGGGTCACCGCGGAAAAGGTGAGGGTCTCGGCGGCGGGGGTGGCCGTGGCGTTGTTCGAGAGGGTGAAGGTCCAGGTCCCGTTCCCGTTGTTGACGACATTGGTCACCTCGGTACCCACGGGGATGTCGGTTCCGCTCACACCGTCACCGAGGAGGTCGTTGTAGGGCGACGTGGCGGTGCCGGCCGACGTGGCACTGGTGGTCACCGTGTTGTGGCCGCTCGTCACGTTCATGAGGGTGACGGTACCGGCGCCGTCGTAGGTGGCGGTGTCGCTCGGACCGTCGACGCTGTAGAAGCCTTCGCTCACGTCGCCGTTGGCCGGCACGGTCGGAGTCACGGTGGCCGACTTGCCGCCCACCGTGACGGTGACCGGTGTGGAATCCCCGGCGCGTCCGTACCAGCAACTGTACGAGCCGTTCAAGAAGTTGCTGCTGCCCGTGCCGATGGTCGAAGGGCAGGCGCCCGACGCGTCGGTGATGTTGACGCTCTGACCGATGGATCCGGAGCTCCTGCTCAGTGCCACGGTGGGCGTTGTCGAGGTTGGGACGCTCTGCCCGCTGTACTCGAGCGCGGCCTGAGCGGCGCTCGGACCCGCTCCCGAGTACTCGAAATCCTCGAAGCAGAACGGCATGCCGGCATCGATCATGGCCGGAGGTGGCGGACACTCGTCGAGGGGGTCACCGGACTTGAAGCTCGCCTCCGACGCCACGGTGCTCGCGCTCGTCATGGTGCTCGGGGGGGGCGCCGACGTGGTGGCGCCCGACCAGGTTTGCTTGCTGATGCCCGCTGTACCCGTGTCGACGTCTGCCTCGCCGCTCCCGGCACTCCCGGTCCAGTTGAAGCCCGGGCCGCTCATGATGGTCAGGGAAAGCCCGCCCGCTGCGTCAATCGCGTTCGCTCCGGTGAAGATCGTTCCGCCCGAGGCGCTGATGCCCGTGAGGAGCGTACTGGCCGGACCGATCGCGCCGTCGTCGCAGGCCTCCGCGTCCGTGGGGTCGCCGCTGGTGGTGTACGTCACGTCAGTCGTACCTGCGAGCGAGCCCGTGCCGTCGGGCGCGACGGCACAGATGGGTGCCGGGTAGACGACGATGGTCTCGTTCTGCGTGAACGTGCCGGTGCCGTCGGTCTCTGAGACCGTGACCGTGTTCGACGTCCCATTGGCCCCGATCACGCCGCTGTCATCGCCTTCGCTGGGGGCGGCGGTGATGGTGCACGATGCCGTCGTGCCGGTGAGCGTCGTCGGGGCCCCACACGTGAACCCGGTACCGGGCGTGGCGGACTTGATGGTCGGGACCGTGATGCCGCCGTTGGAATCCGTGACGGTGATCACCGAGGTGTTGTCTTGGTTGTAGCCGCTGTCATAGATGTCGGCAGTGGCCAACGACCAGGTTGGGGTAGCCGCAGATGCTGGCGACGCGAGCGCCAGCACCCCCGCCATGCTCGCGATTAGAGCTGTGGCAAAAACTCCGGCAAGACAGCGAAGCGTGATTCCCCGTGACATGAGTACCCTCCCCGCAATGGCCGCCACACCATCGCTCGTTTGACCCCTCGTCGGCCAACATCTTGTGGGAAGCGCGCCGCCTCGTCAAGGGCCGTTGCGATCGGTGGTGGGACGCAAAGAGCCGTGATCGGGAGAGCGGGAAATTCTCGGGGCCTCGCGATACGCCCGCGAGGTTCAGGTCCCTGGTCATCGCATTCGGTCGGCAGCCCGCCCTGTGATGTGCCGAGAATTTGGAGACAAGGGCTCCACCGGACGGACCGGGCGTCGGCGCTACAGCCGGTACAGCGCTGCCGCGTTCTCCCCCAGGATCTTGCGCTGCACGGCCGGAGCCAGCGTCGACATCTTTTCGGCCACCGTGTCGAGCGGCTTGGGATAGAGGCAGGTCGGGTGGGGGAAGTCCGTCTCGAAGAGGATGCAGTCCTCCCCGACCGACGCGACCAGGGCCGGCACGTTGTTCTTCTCGAACCAGAAGGTGGCATAGAGGTTCCGCCGGAAGTACTCCGACGGGAGCATCGACATGTGCGCCAGCTGCTTGGGCGCGTTCTCGGACATCTCGTAGTCGAGGGCCTCGAGGATGAAGGGGATCCAGCCCACCCCGCTCTCCACCGAGACCATCTTCAGCTTGGGGTGCCGGTCCAGCATCCCGCTCAGGATGATGTTCGTGACGACACGGGCATTGCCGATGAACAGGAGGGTCCCGCCGATGGCCAGCTTGGTGTCATCGTCCTGGGACTCCCAGGGGTAGGTGCCGAAGTAGGTCATGGTGGTCAGGCTGGCGCCGATGTGGAAGTGCACGGGCAGCTGCAGGTCGGCGCAGACCTCCCACAGGGCATCCCAGGCCCGATTGGCCAGGTCGGGTCCCCCCACGTCCTGGGGGTCCGACGTGATGTTCACGCCGCGCAGATCGAGCGCGGCCACCCGCTTGGCCTCCGCCACGCACGCGTCCACGTCCCAGGCGGGCAACACGGGCATGGGAAGCAGCCGCCGCCCCGAGTCGGCCTGCACCTCGGCCATGGCGTCGTTGTAGATCTGCACGCACAGCAGCCGGAGCGTCGGGTCCTTCACCACGTCGGAGATGCCCTGCCCGCCGAGTCCGATGGAGTTGGGGAAGCAGACCTGGGCCCAGATCCCCGAGTCGTCCATGACCTCGATGCGAGCCTTGGGGTCGTAGGCGCCCCTGTGGATCTCGTCGATCGTCCACTCGTAGAGCGCCTCGAGGGCACGTCCCTTGCCCCCTTCGCGGTCGATGACACCGCCGCCACCGGCGAAGCCGAGCTCCGCGCCGTCGACCACCCACATCGGGCGGCCCTCGATCTCCTGGACGCTGCGGCACCCGGTCCGCGTACTTGGCCGGGGCCCGCTGGTCCACAGGTCGTGGGCCTCGGTCAGATGCGTGTCCGCGTCGATCACCCGGAGCCCCTCAAGTGCAAGAGCCATCTGTCCCTCCCAGCTCAGCGACGATCTTCAACCCTACGACCTGGGGTACGGCTGCGCCGACGGCAGGGATCGGGGGGACTCCGGAGCGCCGCTTGTGACGAACTCGCCGTCGGCGACGGCCCCAGGCCGATGGACTGCCGGGGCTAGGCCGCCGGCACCGGCTCGGGGACCAGCTTGGCCAGCTCCTCGGTGACGATCCGTTCGTGCTCGTCGAGGTCGCGCCTCGCCGCCCGCGGGCTCCAGCGGCCCCGCATGAAGAAGACAAGGATTGCGAAGACGAGCTGGCCGATGAGGCACACCGCCCACCATCTCTTCCACTCGCCGGGCGCGGTCTTCTGCGCGGGCACCAGCTTCTGCTCGGCGACCAGGAGGCTGGCCAGGTTCTGCGAGTGCACGCCCACCTTGGCGATCTGCGGACTGGCTCACGGTCTGGCCGTTCTGAATCGTCCTTGGCCAGCGGATTGTAGGCGAGCAGGCCCTGGACCTGGGGGTTGGTCAGACCGCCGGCCGCCGTCAACGCCTTGGTCAGACTGTGTGTCGAGTTGCATGCACTGAGGAGGGTGGCCAGCGTCTGCGGACCAGCCTCGCCCGTCTCCCGCAGACCGCTGATCACCGACGCCGGCGCCGGCGCCGGGTTGCACGCGAGCGCGGTCGTGGACGGGGCGTAGGGCTCCGCGGCCTGAATCGCCTGCAGCGCGGTCGCTGCGGTCTGGTTGTCGACCAGCACCGTCGACGTGGTGATCACGTAGGGCAGCACCAGGAACGAGAGCGCCACCGTGATGCGGAGGATCCATCCCCACACCGCGAGCCCCGAAGCAGTCAGCGCCGGATTGTGCGATTCGACCTGCTCCGTGTAGTTGGCCATCCACGGGGCGTAGGCGATGGAGATGGAGACAGCGAGCAGGACGATGACGAGGACGTTGGCGTAGTAGCCCGTATGGGGATGGCCGGTCTGGACGATGAGGAAACCCAACATCACCATGGCGCACACCGCCCCGAAGAGCATGAACGGCTTGCGCACCCGGGCCACGTCCGAGAGGAAGCCGGCGAGGACCAGCCCGCCGGAGAGGAAGGCGGCGAGCCAGACGTTGATCCCGTTCGCCTGGGGCGTCGAACGGTTGTAGATCACGACCCAGTAGATGGTGAGCACACTGACCGAGGCGTAATAGAAGAGCAGGAACACCGAGATGGCGACGGACGAGGAGATCAGGTCGAGTCGCATCATGGAGCGGATCGGGTGCCTCGTCGCCAGCTCGACGTCGATCCCCATGGCGCGCGCCTCGACGAGCGCCCGTTCGCGCTCGCTCACCATGAGCTGGTCGCGCAGCTGCGGCGAGAGCTCGCGCAGGAAGAAGAACGCGACGATCACCACGCCGAGGCACACCAGTCCCGAGATGATGAACTGGTCCTGGAACGGCTTGAGGTGGTCGAGCGTGTGCGTGGCGACCAAGCTGGCGCACAGCGCGCCCATGGTGGGGCCGAGCGCCCAGAACCCCATGGCGACACCGCGGCCCATCTGCGGCGAGAAGTCCCGCATCAGCGCGGGGGTCGAGACGAGGATGACGCCCTCCACGAACCCGATCACGCAGTACGACGCCGCAAACCCCCACTTGTCGTGGATGTGCGGGATGGCGAGCAGCTGGACCAGCGCGACAACGAGGGTCCCGTAGATGGTGAGGTTGGCCCGCCCGATCTTGTCCGACAGCCCGCCGATGAACGCGCTGAAGGCGCCGATCGCGTTGGAGACGACCAGCAGGTACAAGAAGAACTGGAAGGACATGTGGTAGTAGGGCAGCAGCAGCGGTGTCACCGCCCCCTCCACGTAGTAGAGGTAGTAGAGCATGATCGTCGTGAGCACGACGATGGCCAGGTACCCGAGGCGCGGCCAGGTGTCGGGGTACCTGGAGAGCTGCCGCTTGCCGAGCGCGTTGGCCAGCCCGCGCCGGGCAGGGACCGGTGCCGCCACCGTCGCCGTGGTCATGTTCGATCCCCTTTCGACCGGTCCTTCAGTCCCACCCGCCCCCGAGCCCGATGCTAGGGCGACCTCGGTGGACTCTGACGGGTCGACGTCCGGCCATCGGGAAAAGGCCACGGGATGGTGGCTGGGAACCCCGATTCGAGCGTCGACGCCCGGCGCGGCCGCTTCGCCCGAGCTGGGCGGTAGGCGCCGGACCGGGTGCGGCGCGCTAGCCGACCGTGGCGAGGGGCACGTGCCAGGTGAGGCGGGTGCCCCCTTCCCGCGACGTTCCGAGCTCGACGTCGCCGCCGAGGCGCTCGGCGCGCTGGCGCAGGTTCTTGAGGCCGAGTCCCGCTCGACGACACCTCGCCCATGCCCTGCCCGTCGTCGGCCACGACGAGGCGCAGCTCGTCCCCGGCCGCGATCGTGATCACGACCTGCGAGGCGCGGGCGTGCTTGCCGACGTTCGTCAGCGCCTCCCGCAAGACGGCGAGGATCTCTTCGCACAGCTGATCCGAGACGACGCTGTCGACGGGGCCGCTGAAGGAGACCTGGGGGTGGATCCCGAGAACCGGCCGGAGCTCGTGCACCAGGTCGAGGACCTTGGGGTGCAGGCCCTCCTTGTTGATGGTGAGCTCAATATCGAAGATGGCCTTGCGGAGCTGCCGGATCGTTTCGTCGATCTTGTCGATGGCCTCCCCGATGCGCATCACGGCCTCTGGTCGCTCGACGAGACGGGCCGTCCCCTGCAACGAGAGCCCGATCGCAAAGAGCCGCTGGATCACCGAGTCGTGGAGGTCGCGGGCGATGCGGTCCCGGTCCTCGGTGAGCGCGCGGTCCCGCACGAGGCCATGGAGGCGCGCGTTCTCGATTGCGATGCCGGCGGCCATGGCGAGAGCGACGACCAACTCCTCGTCGTCCTCGGAGAACTCCGTCGCCGTCTTCTTGTTCGTCAGGTACAGGTTGCCGTAGACCTCACCGTGGACCCGGACCGGGACCCCGAGGAACGAGGTCATCGCGGGATGGCGCGGCGGGGTTCCGAAGCTGTCCGGGCTGGCCTCGATGTTCGCCAGCCGGAGCGGCTTGTCGTCGGCGATCAGCGTGCCCAGGACGCCCCGGCCCGTCGGGCGGGGGCCGATGGCCTGCTCGTCCTCGTGGCTCAGGCCCACGGTGATGAACTGGTCGAGCGAGCGCCCGTCCTCGGTCAGCACGCCGAGGGCCCCGTACTGCGCATCGACGAGGTCGCAGGCCTCCTCGATGATCCGTCGGAGCACGACCGGGAGGTGGAGCTCGGCATCGAGGATGAGGATCGCCTGCACCAAGCGGCGCAGTCTGACGGGATCGTCGATACGGTCGAAAGGGCAGCACGGAACGCCAGGATAGAGGCGGGCGGAACGCATGCATCGCGACCAGGCAGGACGGACACGGAGGGCCGCGTCGGCGTGGCAGTATTGAACAGATGGCGATTCGGGTCTTCGTCCTCGACGATCATGAACTGGTCCGGACTGGCCTGCGCACGCTGCTCGAAGCCGAGGACGACATGGAGGTCGTCGGGGAGGCCGGCACGGCGGAGCAGGGCCTGAAGCTGATCCGCGACCTCGAGCCGGACGTGGCCATCCTCGACGTCCGTCTGCCCGACGGCAACGGGATCGAGGTGTGCCGAGAGATCCAGTCCGATCGCCCCGCAGGTCCGATGCCTGATGCTGACGTCGTACTCCGACGACGACGCCCTGTTCTCGTCCATCATGGCGGGGGCTTCGGGCTACGTGCTCAAAGAGGTCGGAAGCGGCGACCTCTTGGGCGACATCAGGCGGGTCAGCCAGGGGATGTCGCTGCTCGATCCGGTGCTGACCCAGGAGCTGTTCGACCGCCTGCGCAAGGACCAGGAGGCCGAGTCGCGCCTGACCGTCCTGACGCCGCAGGAGCGCAAGGTCCTGGAGTTGATCGCGCAGGGACAGTCCAACCGCCAGATCGCCGAGCAGCTCTTCCTCGCCGAGGCGACGGTCAAGAACTACGTCTCGAGCCTGCTTGTCGAAGCTGGGGATGCGCCGTCGAACCGAGGCGGCCGTCTACGCCGCCGTCCTCGCCGAGCGCAAGTCCACCAATCCGACACCGATCCCCAAGCCGAAACCCAAGCCCTGAACCGGGCCACGGCTCCGGGCCCGGCGGTGCTCTAGGCGACCTTGACCCGGCGGTGGTCGTCGAGCGTGCGGAAGTCGACGCCGACCGAGAGCAGCAGGTCCTCCAGACGCTCACGCTCGGCCAACGGGTTGACGAACCGGGTCGGGTCGCTCTCGATGCCCAGGGCCGTGCACAGCCGCAGCAGCATGCGGTCGTGATCGAGCTCGAGCGCCAGGTCCTCGGCCATGTGCCCCCCCTCCGCCTCTGGCCTGAGGCGGCGCCGGCACTGCAGCAGGATCACCACGAGCTCGTCTCGCGTCGGGGGAAGCGGCAAGGGATCCACGTCGTCACACAGGCTCCGAGAGCAACTCGCTGTACATGGACATCGCACCATTAATTTTGCCGGAATTGGGCGTGTCCAATAGGGCCGATACTCCCTGTTTTCAATAGAGCCGATACTCCTATCGTGACGATCGCGCTCCCGAACGGCCGTTTGGGACGCCGCCCCGGTCCGCCGGGGTGGCGGGGCCGACCAGCCGTGGAGAGATCTCAGCGCTTGCTGACCCGGGTCGACCGGTCGGCCCGGGCCAGGACGTCCTCGGCTGACTCGGTGTCCTCGGCGATCGCGACCCCGAGCGAGGCGAGCAGGCGGATGTCCTTCCCACCTACCGTGGCCGGCTCGTCGAGGGTGTGTTGGAGCCGGCGCGTCAGGGGGCCGACCGCCTGCTCGTCGTTGACCGTGATCACGGCGACGAGCTCGCTCCCTCCGACCCGGCCGACGGTGTCCTCGGACCGCAACACCGAGGTGAGGCGGCGGGACATCTCGCACAGCACCGTGTTTCCCGTCGTGTAGCCGAGCTCGAGGTTGATCTCGCCGAGGTTGACCAGATCGATGTGGCACACCACCACCTCGCCACCGTGCCGGCGCCGCCGTACCAATGCCTGCGTCAGGCGGTCGAGCAAGAGGAGCTGATTGGCCAGACCGGTGTGGGGGTCGGCCATGGAGAGCTGCCACAGCTGGTCGTACTTGCCGGACTGCGGTGCGCGGCCTGCCGGCGGGGTGTCGGGCCCGCCCGAACTGATCTCCTGCAGCATCGACTCGACGCTTCTGGTGGTGGCGGCCTGCGGTACGTCGGGACCCTGCTGGCCGCGTGCTCTCCTCGGCCGGCGGCGCGGTGTCCGCGCTCTCGACCGTCCCGCCAAGTTTCCTCTTGGCTTTCCTCACGCTGTCCCCCTCCGATACGGACCTCCCACTCTTATCGGATTCCTGCTGGCCGAAACAGAGCCGGAAGTCATGTCCTGGGCGCCAAACGCTTGTTTTTGTGCCGAAAACTCCTGTTTCCGTTGAGCGGCCACCCGAGCCTCCCCACGCGGAACGTGCGTGGGTCGGAGCCAGGGACGGCGGCTGACAACGAGAACACCGCGGACACGTACGACGGCGCGGACGAGAAGGACGCGCTCGACGAGCGCTCGGGAGCGCACCCCGAGGCCCGCGTAACCTCACCGCTGGGCTTGCGGGGGCCTGGCGCCCCGTGGCCACACCCACTGCTGGGCTGTCGGGCTCGGCACCACGCAACGCGAACGAGTCGGGATATTCAGCCATTTCCTGACCAGATGACGAGCGCAGCTGACCCCGGGCTGGACGAGGTCGGTGCGCTCGTGACCGCCCCGAACGCCATGGTGGTCGACCCTCCGGGACTCGACGCGCTCATCGCCGAGGTGGCCGCCGAGGAGTACTACGGCTTCGACACCGAGTTCCACACCGAGCGCACGTACGTTCCCGATCTGGCGCTCATCCAGATCGCCTGGGGCGACAAGGTTGCGCTCGTCGACCCGCTCGCCGTCGACCCCGCGCCCACTGGCCGCCCTGTTCGGCGGCCCGGGCATCGCGGTCGCGCACGCGGCCTCCCAGGACCTCGACGTGCTGATGGCGGCCTGCGGCACCGTTCCCGCCACGGTGTTCGACACGCAGATCGTGGCCGGGTTCCTCGGCCTGTCCACGCCCTCGCTGTCCCGCCTGGTCGACCAGATGCTCGGCGTCTCGCTGCCCAAGGCGGACCGGCTCTCCGACTGGCTCGTCCGGCCGATCTCGGCCAGCCAGATCTCCTACGCCCTCAACGACGTCGCCCACCTGCTGCAACTCAGGACGGTGCTCAGCGAGCGGCTCGACGCCTTGGGCCGGCTCGAATGGGCCCTCAGCGAATGCGACCAGGTACTGGGCGACCGCACCCCGGCCCGCGTCCCCGAGGAGGCCTGGTGGAGGCTGGGGGAGGTGCGGGGCATGTCGCGCCGTTCCCGCGCCGTCGCGCAGGAGGTGGCGGCGTGGCGCGAGCGCACGGCGGCCGCGACGAACCGGCCCAAGCGCATGGTGCTCTCGGACCTGGGCCTCCTGGCCATCTCCCAGCGCCCGCCCCACAACGGCGAGGAGCTCCGCCGCGCCCGGGGCGTCGACAACCGGCACCTGGCCCAGGGCCGGGCCGGCGAGATCCTCGACGCCGTCAAGCGTGGGCTCGCCCTCCCACCGCGAGCAGATCCGGATGCCGTCGGAGGGCAGGGACGCGCCCGCTCCGCCGGCGGCGGTCGCCGTCTGCGCAGGCGTGGTGCGCCAGATCGCCGACGACCTCGACTTCGACCAGGGGCTCCTGGCCACCCGGGCCGACATCGCGCAGCTGCTGTGCGGCGAGCCGAGCCGGCTCGATACGGGGTGGCGGCGCACCATCGTCGGCGATCCGCTGCGGCGCCTCATCGCGGGCGACGTCGCCGCCGCGTTCGACCGGCGCGGGCACCTCGTCCTCGAGGAGCGGGGCCGCAACGCGATCGCCGTCGCCGGACGGACGCCGGGTCGACCGCCCTAGTTGATCAACTTCTCCCGCCCGGCCCAGTAGGGCTGGCGCAGCTTGTACTTCTGCAGCTTCCCCGTGGCGGTGCGGTCGAGCGCGTCACGCAGCTCCACACTCGTCGGCGCCTTGAAATGGGCCAGCCGGTCGCGGCAGTGCGCGATGAGCTCGGCCTCGGTGACCGTCGTCCCCTCGCGCACGACGACCAGCGCCTTGATCGTCTCCCCCCACTTCTCGTCCGGCACGCCGATCACCGCCACCTCGGCCACCGCCGCGTGCTGGTAGAGGCAGTCCTCGACCTCAATCGACGACACGTTCTCGCCTCCGGTGATGATGACGTCCTTCTTGCGGTCCGAGATCACCACGTAGGCGCCGTCGAGGTGGCCGCCGTCGCCGGTGTGGAACCACCCACCCTCGAGCGCAGCCGCCGTCTCGGAGGGCTGTTCCCAGTAGCCGGCGAAGACGTGGTTCGAGCGCGCCAGCACTTCGCCGTCGTCGTCGACGGCGATCTGCACGCCCAGGGCCGGCGCCCCAGCCCGCCCGAGCAGCTGGGACCGGGACCCGGGGTCGAGGTCGTCCCACTCCGAGGGGGCCCGATTGATGGTGAGCAGGGGCGCCGTCTCGGTGAGCCCGTAGATCTGGATGAACTCCCACCCGAGCTCCCTCTCAACCCGCTCGATCGTCTTCGAGGGCGGCGGCGCACCGGCCACCACCATGCGCACCGTGCCACCCCCGGGCACCGCCCGCCCCTCGCTCGTGCGTGCCTCCGCCGCGCTCAGGACCGCCGCCACCACCGCGGGTGCGCCGCACAGCAGCGTCACGCCGTGGCGCTCGATGCGCGACAGGATCTCCTCGCCGTCGACCTTGCGCAACACGATGTGCGTCCCGCCCATGCCGGTGACCGCGTAGGGCATGCCCCAGCCGTTGCAGTGGAACATGGGCAGCGTGTGCAGGAGGACGTCCCGGTCGCTCACGCCGGTGTGCCACCCGAACGTCACCGCGTTGAGCCAGCAATTGCGTTGCGTCAGCTGCACGCCCTTGGGCCGCGCCGTGGTGCCCGACGTGTAGTTGACCGAGCAGGTTGCGTCCTCGTCGGGCTCCCACGCCCTCGGCGCTGTCCCCGCGGATGCCGGCGCGAACAGTGCGGCGTCGTCGGTCCCGTCCAGGCAGAAGCGGTGGCTGACCTTGATGGTGTCCACCTCGTCGGCGAGATCAGGGTCGTACAGGAGGACCGACGCCCCGGAGTGCTCGACGATGTAGGCGATCTCGTCGGTAGCCCAGCCGGAAGTTGATGGGCACCAGGATGCGGCCGAAGCCACTCACCCCGAAGAACGCCGTGAGGAACCGCGCCGAGTTCGGGCTGACGATGGCCACCCGCTCCCCGTGCGCGACGCCGAGGTCATCGAGCGCGACGGCCATGCCCCGCGCCCTGGCCTCCACCTCGCCGTACGTCAGCGTTCCGTAGGAACCGGGCGCCGAAGGCTCGTCCACCACCGCGACCCGGTGCCCGTAGACGAGCGCGGCCCGGTTGAGGAAATCGGCCACCGTCAACGCGACCCGCATGGCACCCCCGATCTCTCGTACCCGACACCCACTCCGGGGGTGACCCTAGTGGACCGCCCTCGGCGGCTTCCTAGAAGTGACCGAGCACCGGGTGTGGCGCGTACGGCTTCTCGAGCGCCGCGATCTCGTCCTCGGACAGGGTCAACTTCTCCGCGGCGAGCGCGTCCTTCAGGTGCTTCTTCTTGGTCGATCCCACGATCGGGGCCGTCACCCCGGGCTTCGAGAGCAACCAGGCCAGGGCCACCTGCGCCGTCGGCACGTCGCGCCCGGCCGCAACCTCCGCCGCGGCGTCGACGACGTCGAAGTCTGTCGGCTGGTCGTAGAGGTAGTCGGTGAACGGGTCGGTGCTCGAGCGCGTCGTGAGCCGGCCGCCGTCCCGCGTCCGGTTCCCGGCCAGGACGCCCCGGGCCAGCGGGCTCCAGGGGATGCACCCCACTCCCTGGTCGAGGCAGAGCGGCACCATCTCTCGCTCCTCTTCGCGGTAGATGAGGTTGTAGTGGTTCTGCATGGACACGAACTTCGTCCAGCCGTGCGCCTCCGCCGTGTGCTGCGCCTTGGCGAACTGCCACGCAAACATGCTGCTCGCCCCGATGTAGCGCGCCTTGCCCGAACGTACGACGTCGTGCAACGCACCCATCGTCTCTTCAATGGGGGTCCGGGGGTCCCACCGGTGAATCTGGTAGAGATCGACGTAGTCCATCTTGAGCCGCCGCAGCGACGCGTCGATGCCCGACAAGATGTGCTTGCGGCCCAACCCACCACCGTTCTCCCCCGGCGTCACCGGCATGAACACCTTGGTGGCGATCACCGCCTCGTCCCGGCTCAGGAACTTCGGGACCAGCCTCCCGGTCGCCACCTCGCTGGCACCGCCGGAGTAGGTGTCGGCGGTATCGAAGAAGGTCACCCCTCCCTCGACGGCTGTCCGGACGATCGGCTCGGCGGCATCCTCGTCGATCACCCAGGGGCGCTCGCTGTCGTTGCCGAAGCCCATCATGCCGAGGCAGATCCTCGAGACCCGCAGGCCGGACGTGCCCAGATTCGTGTAGTTCATGGCTGACCTCGCTCGCACCGGCCCACGACCGATCCGCCGGCATCCGCATGCTTACCAGCCGCGACCGATCTTCCGTGCACCGGCGTGCACCGGGTCGCGCCCTCGGATCGGCGGCGCAGTCGGTCGCTCAGGGACAGCCCTGCTGCGTGCGCGTCGCGGGGGGTTCGCAACCAGGTGGACCCGAGGAGGGCGGCCCGTGACCGCTGCCACTGCTGCCTCCGGAGCCGTGACCGGTGCCCACACCAGTGCTGCTGGCGCTGGTGCTCGTACTGCCGCTGCCGCTGCCGGTGCTGCCACTGGTGGTGCTGCCACCGCTACCGGGGCCGTGACCTTTGCCGTATCCGTTCGCCGTTTCCGTTGCCGCTACCGGGCGCCTGGCCGTTGCCTTGGCCGTTGTCGCCTCCCGGGCCGTGCCCTCCGTTCGGGGGTGGACCGGTGACGGTCGACGTGACCGGGATCGTTGTCGTAGTCGTCGTCGTGGTGGTCGACGTCGGAGTTGTCGGGGTCGTTGGCCCGGTCGGGGTTGTCGGGGTTGTCGGGGTCGTTGGCACCGTCGGGGTGGTTGCCGTAGTCCCGGACGACGGAGCCGAACCGGTCCCCGCCACGGTCAGCGTGGCGGTCGGTGTCGAGGTTCCCTGCTGCGGTGCCGCGCTCGCGATCACCAGCACGGGCGTCTGTGACCCCGCAGATCCGGACGGGCGCCGTCCCGACCACTTGGGCGCCGCCACCTCCGGAGACACCCCCTGCTGCCGGCGTCGTACCACCGGCCGGTGGCGCCGAGGCGGTGGTGGGCGGAGTCTGGAGGCCCGAATGCGAGTTCGAATGCGGAGCGCTGACCGGACTGGGGGACTGGGCGCTGAACACGGTCTGTGCGGTCGGACCCGCCACAGTCACGCCCGCCACGACCGACAGTGCCGCGGCCACACCCGCAAGCGAGGCGATGACGCGGTTGCGCGGCGAGATACACCCTCGGGTGTCGTCATCGCCTCGTTCACCGGGGCGGCCGCAACCACCTCGGGAATTGGGTGCCCGAACGAACGGGACGTGAAGACTTCTTCGAGACTGGCGTAGCCGTCAGCACGAGCCCTGCCGGGCGTCGACCCCTCCATTACTCCTCCACAGAATTGTTCTTCTGGGAGGGGTGTGATGATGCCCCGGAGCAGACGCGCCTCCGACACGGTCCAATGCGCTTCCGGAACTAGTTACCCCCTCTGTTTCAAGGATATAACGCGAGGTCCGACGTGGATACCAGTTCCGCGGAAACGAGCGGCAATTTGTTCAAACGGTTGTTTGGGGTTGGAAATCGAAGTCCGATGCGCACCAATTCTGCGGTCTTGTCACGACGTTGTTGCGCCTGTTGTCACGACGTTGTCGGGCTCGCTGCCTGCCCGACACCGCCGATCGTCCCAGCGACGCCGCCGACAGCACCGGACACCGTTGACGTTGCGGCAAACGGGGTTGGGAGCTGGTCGGCCGCGACCGTGACCGTCGTGGCGATGCCCGTGGCCGTGGTGCCCACGGCTGCGGTCACCGGTGCCACCGCGTTGACAACCCCCGGAGGCGTCGGAGACGCCGGCGCGACGCCCGTCGCGACGCCCGTTCCCGCAGACGAACCCGAGGAGTCGCCGGCTCGACCCATCGACGGGGGAGCCGCGGTGACGGTGGTCTCCGGGCTGACCCCGGTCGACACCGCGGGCCCCGACCCGTGGGATCCGGTCTGGGAGGCGACCGGGGTCAGCGGGCCCGGTTTCATCGACACGGCAGCGGCCGCCGCCGGCGCCTTGTCTCCCGCTACCGGTGTGGAAGCACCCCCGTTCCGCGGGTACGAGCCGATGCGCTGGCCCGCCGCGGAGAGGTTCGAGGATCTGGGCTGGCCGCTTCCAACCGCGATTCCCGCGGCCAGCGCGGCCGCCACGACACCGCTGAGCGCGGCGACCACCCGGCGCTGATTGGTCTGCCTCCCGGACCGCACGACGGCGACCATCGCGTTCTCCGATGTTGGAATGACCAACCCGGCCTCAACCGCATGCGGAACGCGTGCCCGTATGACTCGGGGCCGGCCGAAGAGCTCGGACCGGAAGATCTTTTCGAGGCTGGTGCTCACACCCGCCTCGTTGCGCTCGGACATTGGTCCCTCCTTCCTCCTCGGATCCGTCCTGTGCGGGTCGCGCCGTCGGCGCCCCACCTACTCCCCGAGTGGCGCGTGCGGTAGGGCCTTCTCCCTCTTTCCGGCCCGGCGGCGTGCGAGGCCGGCGAGAGCCAGGCCCATCAGCATCGCCACCACCGCGATGAACAGCTCGAGCAGCAGTGACGCCCCGGTGGACGCCAGGGCGGTGTCCCCCGACGACGGGGCCACCGTCGCCGTCGCGGCCTTCGTGGACGGCGTGTTTGGCAGCGCGGGCGTCGGAGTCGAAGTCAGAGTCGTCGAGGCCAGACCTACCGGCACGGTCGTCGGACCGGACGAACCGGTCGTCGACGGCGCGGTCGTGACGGGCGGGTCGGGGCACGATGCGCTGGCGAGCCCACCCGCGGCGGCTTCGACACCACAAACCGTGACAGGCAGCGTGACGCCGGTGCCGGGACTGCCTGGGGTGCCGATCGGGCCGGCCGTCGAGCCCGTGCACGTGCCTCCGGCGTCGCCCTCGAGCGCCGCCGTCACGCTGCAGACCGTCACCGGCACGTCGGCCGGAAGCGACCCCGACGGAGTCGTCGACAGGTGCGACGGCTCACACGAGTTGGTCCCGATACCCGCCACGGCGACCACGACGCTGCACACGTTCACCGGCGCGACCCCGTCGATGGGTGCGCTCTGGCTGACATCGTTTGTCGGGAGGTCGTTGCCGCCCGGGAAGCCGTCGCCGGGCATGCACATCCCGGTCGCCGCGCCGTAAACCTCGACGATGACGCCGCAGACGGTGGCCGGGACATACAGGTCCGCCAGCTGGCCCTGCTGCGTCACGGTGTCGGGCTGTTGCGGGCAGCTCGCCGTGCTGTTGCCGTCAATCTCGGCGATGACATCGCAGACGGTGACCGGCACATCGGCGTCGATGACTCCCTTCTGCGTCGTCGTCCCGTTGGTGCCCGTGTCGTTGCAGTCACTCGCCGTGTTCGCCACGAGCCCTGCGTTCACCGAGCAGATCGTTACCGGAACGTTGGCGTTGATCGCCCCGTCCTGCGTGGTCGACGCCGGGCTCTGAACTCCGGTCAGCCCCAGAGAGGACGCCGCCAGACCGAGCAATCCGACCGCGTAGTCCTGGGCGGTGATCGGCACGTTGACGTTCGCGATCGCACCAAGTTGATTCGACCCGACCGAGGTGGTGGAGCAGCTGCTGGCGGCATCGGCGAGCAGCCCGATGGAGAGTGCGCAGGCGTTGACCGGGGCATTGACGTTAGCCAGCGACGACGACTGTGTCGTCGTGTTGGTGCCGGTGGCCGAACCTTGCCCAGGAAGAGGCGTGCTCCCGATCTCGTTCTCCAGGGCCGTGACCGGGACCGAAACGGAGACGGGCGGGGCGGCCTGCGGTGCCAGGGGGTCAGCTGCCGGCGCCGAGGGGGCGACGGACGTTGTGGCCGCCGGCAGCGTCGGCAGCGCTGGTAGCGGCGACGACGCGGTGGCGGGTGCGAGGGCCCCCGACGTCGTCTGGACGATTTGGCCGATCGACGACAAGGGGCTCGGCGGGGAAGCCGCTCCAGCTGGCGCCACGCTCGCGACTGCGCCGGCGGACAGAATCAGTCCGCACGTCACGACGCCGAGTGATACAAGTCGGTTGTGCCTCATATTTTTTGCTCCCTCTCTGTATGGGCACCAACGACTCGCTCTGAAGCCTCGCGACATTCGTCATGCCCGACAGAGGAACACGCGGACTGCCGCGCCCTTCCGTTCTTTCCAAACAATTGTGAATGACAACGGTGATGGCGGTGTCGGTGACGGCATCCGCTGCAACACAACAAAGCGTGCGCACAGTCTCGGGCTAGTTGCGAGTGTCGGCGCTGCCTGTACCCCTTCACCGGGTCTGCCGCACGCGACACGGCGGGTGCCTGGTCGCGCGATGGCTCCGCTCGGACCCTTTAGCTACGGGAGCGCCGGAAGTATCGACTCAAGGTCTCTTCTTGTTGTTGATACGACGATCCGATGCCAGATCCGTAAAGTGCGGTCGGCTCCTCGAGCATGCGCTCGAAGGTCAGCTTGCACACCGCCTGCCCGTTCTCGACCATGAAGGGGACGTCGTGGGCGCGCACCTCGAGTGCGGCCCGTGAACCCCGGAATCCTCCGGTGGGATCGAACCCGAAGCCAGGGTCGAAGAAGCCGGCGTAATGGGTGCGGAGTTCGCCACTCGTCGGGTCGTACGCGGTCATCTCGGCCGCCAGGTTGGGCGGGATGCTCACCGCCTCGTGCGACATGAGCAGGTAGAAGCGCTTCGGTGACAGCACGAGACGGTCACCGTCCTCCCGGAAGACCGGGTCCCAGAACGGCACGGGGTCGACCTCTCCCCCGGCGGTGAGGTCGAGGAGCGGTGCGCTGTCGCGCGTGCTGTGACCCACCTGACCCCGCTCGTCCCCGTGCAGATCGAGGCCGAGGAAGAGACCGTGTGAAAGCACGAGATCGTTCGACCGGCACCGGGTCTCCATCCTTGAAGAGGATCGGCACCGCCAGGTGAACCTGGCGGACCTCGTCATCGGTGAGCCACGGCCGGCCCATGGAGAGGCGGAGCTGGTTGAGCGTCAGATCCTCACTCACACGAACGGCAAACGACAGGGGCACGACCTCGAGATACAGGGGGCCGTGATAGCCCGGGGCCACCTCGTCGAAACGGTCGCTGTGGTCGGTGATGACCCGGGTGAAGACGTCGATGCGGCCGGTCGAGCTCTTGGGGTTGGCCTTACCGCGCAAACCGGCGGGAAGGTCAAGGCGCTCCTTCAACTCAATCAAGTAAGGGCAGCGTGCCTCGAGCATCGCCCCGTCCCCCCGAAGGTCGATCTCGTCGAGGATGTAGTCCTTCAGCTTCCGCTCCACCGTGTCGGATCCGGGAAGGAAGCTGCACCGGATGCGCAGGGCCCGCTCGCCCAGGCGCAGATCGAGGCTCGCCGGCTGCACGTTGGCATCGGGGATGTTGAAACGCCCGGCGTCGACGTAGCCGGCGCGGATGGCCCGCTCGAGCATCTGGCCGGGGAGCACCCCCTCAGACGTCGGTTGCAGGTTCAGCACTGCGGACGCCGTCCCGGGTCTCGTGGTCTGGGTGCCGCCACGAACAGAGCAAAGCACGTGGCGGGGCGGCGCGGAAGGATCGGGGATGGGGACGGCGTCGGGCACAGGCTGTGGACGACTTGGGGATGAACGAATGGACACGGGGGTTCGGCAGGAACGAACCGATCGTCCACAGGACCAGCAAAAAACCGTGCTGTCTCCCGGCCGAGAGCGCAGAGAGGGATTGCGTGGCCCGAATTGTGACCTCCAGCCCCTTACGATCGCGGTACTTCGATGGTAGAGAACTGAAGCGAGGGTCGGCTCGTGAGGCCCCGAACGGGGAGAAGGGGAGTGACCGGTTGCCATCAGCCCACGCGCACCTGCCCGAAGATGGCGACCGACGATGCGGCTCGGGAGCCACCCCTGGGATCGTCCGATCCTGCTGGCCGACATCGACCAGATCCTCGAGGACTCGGCCGGGGTCGAGCACGCCGGCAGGGCTGCCCCGATCCGGGTCTGGAGGGACGAGCTGACACTCGCCCTGGAGTCGCTGACGTACGCCCGGTAGGTTCTGGCGTCCGACGTCGATATCTTGCGCCATTGCCTCGCCACCAGGGATCCGACAGTCGAAGACCGTGGTCGACGAGCTCCCCCAGGTGATGGCATCGCCGCGCCTGGGGGAGGGCGGTCGGCGCCCCTGCGAACCGGGGGATCACCCGGGGCCCGACCGGGAGGTCTTCGTCCGATGCGACCAGCTCATGTCCGCTCACCTGGAGATGGCTCGCACCGACCTGTCCTCGCCCGAGGATGTGACGCGGGTGCTCGAGAAGCTCGAGGAGCAGCTGGCCGGCCTCACGGAACGACAGGACGCCGTGGGGGTCCGGCTCACACGAGATCCGGTCCGCCATCGTCCGCCAGTACCAAGAAGGTGCGGTCCCCACCCGGAACTGGCCGGGCTGAGCGGCTGACCGGCTGAGCCCGGGGCCGGGGGGGCATCGCTGCGGCGCTCTCAGACCTCGGGGTCGTTCCTCTCCACGACCGGTGGCGTCCGCAGCAGCAGCAACGCACCGCCCACCCAGGCGACGATGAGCGCCAGCCAGAGGAAGAGATCCTCCAGCGAGGTGAGATCGAGGCCGGGTCCCGAATAGACCGCGCGACTGAGTGGGGCATAGGCCACCCAGCCAAAGGCTCCCGGCTCTCCGAGCGTTGACACGAACGACCCAACGAACCACAACACGATGCCCCAGCCGATCACTGCGACGATCCGCTGGCCGAGATTGAGATTCCGCATCTCTGCATTTTGATGCAAGCCGAGGATCCGTGATGCGGCCTGCCCTTTTAGGTGTCGCGCCATCTTGCGGCAATAAGCTGACGGGTCGTCAGATTCTGGCCGCCCGGCGCCCGCAGCGCCGGCACTGCCCCCGGAGGTTCCATGCTCGACTACGTCATCCGATCCGGCACGCTCATCGACGGGACCGGGGCGGCCGGCCGGCCCGGCCGACGTCGGGATCCGTGGACGGCCGAGTGGTCGCCGTCGGGCAGGTCGACGAGGCGGCGGCCACAGAGCTCGATGCCACCGGCCTCACGGTGGCCCCCGGTGTCATCGACCCGCACACCCACTACGACGCGCAGCTCTTCTGGGACCCGTCCGCATCCCCCTCCAACGTGCACGGGGTGACCACGGTGATCGGTGGCAATTGCGGCTTCACCCTCGCTCCCATCAATGCAGAGGATGCGGACTACATACGCCAGATGATGGCCAAGGTCGAAGGCATGCCGCTGGCCGCCCTCGAGAAGGGCGTTCCCTGGAACTGGTCGACCTTCGCCGAGTACCTCCACGCGCTGGACGGCCGGCTGGGCGTCAATGCGGGGTTCCTGGTCGGACACTGCGCGCTCCGGCGCAAGGTCATGGGAGCGCAACGCGCCGAGGAGGTGGCGTCGGACGGCGAGATCGCCGCCATGCGCGCGCTTCTGGGCGAGTCGCTCGAGGCGGGCGGGCTGGGCTTCTCTTCCTCGCAGTCCCGTACCCATTCCGACGGCGACGGCCGGCCCATCACCTCGCGGTACGCCGACCGCCGCGAGATGCTGGCCTTCTGTGAGGAGGTCGCCGCCCACGAGGGCACCACCCTCGAGTACATCACCAACGGATGCCTGGAGTCGTTCAGCCCCGAGGAGATCGACCTCATGACCGCCATGAGCGTCACCGCCCGGCGGCCGCTGAACTGGAACCTCCTGACCGTCGATGCCCGGTCGGCCGAGCGGGTGGAGCACCAGCTCTCCGCCTCGTCGGCGGCTGCCGCGGCGGGCGGGCGGGTCGTCGCCCTCACCATGCCGACACTCGTCCCCATGAACATGAGCTTCCGTACGCACTGTGCGCTGTTCCTGATTCCGGGATGGGGTGACGTGATGGGGCTGCCGGAGAAGGAGCGCATGAAGCAGCTGGCCGAACCCACCGTCCGTGTCATGTTGGACGAGCGCGCCCGAAGCAAGGAGGCCGGGGTGTTCCGCGGGCTCTCCCACTGGGGCACCTACGTCATCGGCGACACGTACGGGCCGGCGAACGACGGGTGCGCGTTCCGCCCGGTGGCCGACATCGCCGCCGAGCGCGGCACGGCTCCGTTCGACACCCTCCTCGACATCGTCATAGCCGACGAGTTACGCACCGTGCTGTGGCCCAATACCGACGATGGCGACGAGGGCTCATGGGCCATGCGCGCCGCCATCTGGAACGACCCGCGTGCCATGGTCGGCGGCTCCGACGCAGGTGCGCACCTCGACCGGATGTGCGGTTCCAGCTACCCGACAGCATTTCTCGGCGACTGCCTGCGCGGCCGCAAGCTCGTTCCCGTCGAAAAGGCCGTGCACATGATGACGGGGCAGCCGGCTGAGCTCTTCGGGTTGCGCGGGCGCGGTCAGATCCGGGATGGGTTCGCCGCCGACCTGTTCGTCTTCGACCCGACCACGGTCGGATCCGAGCCCGCCCGTCTCGTTCATGACCTGCCCGGCGACACCCCTCGCCTGTACGCCGGCTCGCACGGTGTCGTGCGCGTCCTGGTCAACGGGGTCGAGACCGTCAGGGACGGCGCCCCCACCGGAGCCGTGCCCGGCACCCTGCTGCGCTCCGGCCGGGACACCGCATCGGTAATCCCCGTCCCTGCCTGAGCCCCCGCCAGCCGCGCCGCCGTCTAGCCTGCCTCCGGTGCCGCCCGAACCGAACGATCCGGTGCTCGCCGTCGACGAGCCCGCTTCGGGCGAATCCCCTTCGGGCGAGTCCCCCGGTGCCGACGGTGCGCCGAGCCGACCCCCGCCCGACGCTTCGCCGACCCGCTGGATCCGCGAGGGCGTCATCGTCGTCGTCGTGGCCGTCCTGGTGGCGGTCCTGTTACGCGCCTTCGTCGTCCAGACCTTCTACATCCCTTCGGGATCCATGGAGCCGACCTTGCAGATCGGTGACCGCATCCTGGTGAACAAGCTGAGCTACCACATCCACGGTGTCGATCGTGGTGACATCGTGGTCTTCTCGCGGCCGGCGACCGAGAACTGCGGTGGTCCGGAGGTGAACGACCTCGTCAAGAGAGTCATCGGGCTCCCCGGAGACGTCATTTCGCTCACCGGCGGCTACGTCTACATCGACGGCAAACGGCTCGACGAGAGCTGGCTCCCGTCGACCGAGCAGGGGGTCACGTTGGCCGGGCCGCCCGGTAACAGCTCGAATCTGGCACGCCCTTACCGCGTGCCCGGCCAACGACTACTTCGTCATGGGTGACAACCGCGGCGACTCATGCGACAGCCGGTTCTGGGGCCCGATCTCCAAGTCCCTCATCGTCGGCAAAGTCGTCGTGCGCGTCTGGCCGCTCTCGTCGCTCCACTTCTTCTGAGCTCGCCGCGGCGGTGTTGACCCCGGCCTGACCTCAGTCCTCGTCGGCCTCCGCCGCCACCCGCGCCACGGCGGCCACGCTCTGTCCATCGTCGAGGTTCATGACGCGGACGCCCGTGGCGTCGCGACCCTGTGAGGCGATCTCGCGGGCTTCGGTGCGGATGACGACCCCGCCCGACGAGACGAGCAGGATCTGCTCGTCGAGGGCAACCATGAACGCCGCCACCACGGTCCCGCGGGTACCCGTCAACCGGATGCCGCGCACGCCCTGCCCGCCCCGGGCCTGGCGGTTGAAACGCTCGAGCTTCGTCCGCTTGCCGTAGCCGGCATCCGTCACGATGAGGATGTCGGTGTCGTCGGCAGCCACGTCGCACGACACGACGACGTCGCCCTGACGCAGGCGGATACCACGCACACCGGCGGCATCGCGTCCCATGGGCCGGACATCCTCCTCGTTGAAGCGGATGGTCATGCCGTTGCGCGTGACCTCGAACAGGTCGTCGTGGCCCGAAGTGGCAACGACCCGAACCAGCTCGTCGCCCTCTCGCAGGTTGATGGCGATGAAGCCCTCGCGCCGGGATTTGTCGTACTCACTCATCGCCGTCTTCTTGACCTGGCCGTGGGCGGTCGCGAACACCAGGTACTGGTCGGGCGAGAACTCACTCGTGGCGATGATGGCCGTGATCGACTCGCTCGGCGCGAGCGGCACCAGGTTCACCGCGGCGGTCCCCCGCGCCGTGCGGTCCTTCATCGGGATCTCGTGGCCGCGCAGCCGGTAGACCTTGCCCTGATTCGAAAAGAGCAGCAGGTAGGTGTGGGCGGAGGTGTGGACCACCTGGCTCACCAGGTCCTCCTCCTTGAGCCGAGCGCCCTGCACGCCCCGGCCCCCGCGGCCCTGGGTGCGGAAGGCCGCCCCGGACACGGACTTGATGTAGCCGGCCCTGGTCATCGTCACGACGATCTCCTCATCGTCGATGAGGTCCTCCACGCCCATCTCACCGGGGTCGTGGGTGATGACGCTGCGGCGCGGGTTGGCGTGCTTGTCGCGGATGGCCGTCATCTCGGTCTCGATCACGCCGCGCAGCTTGCCGTCGTCGGCGAGGATGGCCTCGAGCTCCGCGATGGTGGCGCGCAGCTCTTCCATCTCGGACTCCAGCTCGGAGCGGCCGAGTCGGGTAAGGCGGCCCAGCGTCATGTCGAGAATGTGGGTGGCCTGCACCTCGGTGAACGAGAAGGGCTCGGCCATCAGCGCGGTGCGGGCCTCCGGCCGGTCGGCCGACGCCCGGATGGTCGCGATGACGGCGTCGAGCATGTCGATGGCACGCAGGAGGCCTTCGACGATGTGGGCACGGTTGCGCGCCTTCTCCAGGCGGTAGTCCGAGCGGCGTTGAATGACCTCGATCTGGTGGTCGATGTAGTGGGAGAGCGCCTGGGCGAGGTTGAGCGTGCGTGGCACGCCATCAACGAGAGCCAGCAGGTTCACGCCGAAGCTTGTCTGCAGCGGTGTCTGCTTGTACAGGTTGTTCAACACGACGTTGGCGTTGGCGTCGCGCTTCAGCTCGATGACGAGACGCGGCTGCTGGTTGGCCGAGGCGTTGCGCATCCCGCTGATCCCGTCGAGATCGCCGGCGCGCACCAACTCGGTGATCTTCTGCTCGATCACCTCGACGGAGGTCTGGTACGGGAGCTCGGTCACCACGATGGTGTCGCCGGTGCGGCCCTCTTCGATCTCGGCGACGGCCCGCATCTTGATGGAGCCGCGGCCGGTCCGGTAAGCGTCGAGGATGCCCTGGCGTCCGAGGATCTGCGCCCCCGTCGGGAAGTCCGGGCCCTTGACGAACTCCATCGAGCTCGTCGGGCGTGGCCTCGGGGTGGTGCAGCACGTGGATGGCCGCGTCGATGACCTCGCCCATGTTGTGCGGCGGCACGTTGGTCGCCATGCCCACGGCGATGCCCTGGGAGCCGTTGACGAGCAAGTTCGGGAAGCGCCCCGGAAGTACCGACGGTTCGAGGGTGGAGCCGTCGTAGTTGGCCACCATGTCGACGGTTTCCTCGTCGATGTCGGCCATCAGCTCAAGCGCGAGCGGGGCCAGCCGGCACTCGGTGTAGCGCATGGCCGCCGCGCCGTCGTCGGGGCCCCGGCCGCCGAAACTGCCGTGGCCGTCGATCAGCGGGTAGCGGAGCGAGAACTCCTGGACCATGCGGGCCAGCGCCTCATAGATCGCCGAATCGCCGTGGGGGTGGTAGGTCCCCATGACCTCACCCACGACCTTGGCGCACTTGTTGTGGGGACGGTCGGGGCGCTGCCCGTTGTCGAACATGGAGTAGAGGATCCGGCGGTGCACCGGCTTGAGCCCGTCGCGCACGTCGGGCAGCGCGCGGGCGACGATGACCGACATGGAGTACTCGAGGAACGAGCGCTCCATCTCTTCCTGGATCTCAATGGGCTCGATGGAGCCGCTGACCGGCTCGTCACCGCCCGGCGGGGTGTCGCTCCCCTCGCCCGAACCAGCTCCGCCGCGGCCCGAGCCGCGTGTCGATTGACGTGGCATCTACTCCCTACTCCCCGTCCGCTCGCTCAAATGTCGAGGAAACGGACGTCTTTGGCATTGGTCTGGATGAAGTGGCGGCGCAGCTCCACGTCTTCACCCATGAGGATGGAGCAGACCTCGTCCGCCGTCGCCGCCTGCTCGACGTTGATCTGCAGCAGCGACCGCTTGCCCGGGTCCATCGTCGTCTCGCGCAGCTCGGCGAAATCCATCTCGCCGAGGCCCTTCAGCCGGTTGAAGTCGTGCTTGTGGTCCGGGTGCTCGGCCAGGAAGGCGATCCTCGCCGCTTCGTCCTTGAGGTAGATCTTCTCCTTGCCCACCAGCGTCGAGTACAGCGGCGGCTGCGCCACGTAGACGAAGCCGCCCTCGACGAGCGGCTTCATCTGGCGGTAGAAGAACGTCAGCAGCAGCGTGCGGATGTGGCTGCCATCGACGTCGGCGTCGGCCAGCAGGATCACCTTGTGGTAGCGGATCTTCTCGACATCGAACTCCTCGGCCAGGCCCGCCCCGATGGCGGAGATCAGCGCCTGGATCTCCGCGTTCTTGAGCATCTTGTCGATCCGCGCCCGCTCGACGTTGAGGATCTTGCCCCGGATCGGGAGGATCGCCTGCGTGTGCGGGTTGCGGGCGTCCTTGGCCGAACCCCCCGCGGAGTTCCCCTCCACGATGAACAGCTCGGACTCGCGCGGGTCGCGCGACGAGCAGTCAGCCAGCTTGCCCGGCAGGCCCGCACCGTCGAGCGCCGACTTGCGACGGGTGAGGTCGCGGGCGCCCTGGGCGGCCAGGCGGGCCCGGGCGGCCTGCATCGACTTCTGCACGATCTGGCCCGCCTCGCGCGGGTTCTCCTCCAGCCACTCGTTGAGCTTCTTGTTGGTCGTCCGCTCGGTGAGGGAACGGATGCTGACGTTGCCGAGCTTCGCCTTGGTCTGCCCTTCGAACTGCGGATCACGCAGCCGGACGGAGATGATGGCCGTGAGGCCTTCCCGGATGTCCTCCCCCTTGAGGTTCTCCTCCTTCTCCTTCAACAGGTTGCGGGCGCGGGCGTAGCGGTTCACGGCGTTGGTCAACGCCTTGGAGAACCCCTCGACGTGCATGCCGCCTTCGATGGTGGATATGCCGTTGGCGAAGGAGTGAATGGACTCGTGGTAGCCGGCGTTCCACTGCAGCGCGATCTCGACCTCTTGGCCCTCCTCGGCCTGTTCGAAGGACGCCACCTTGCGGAACAGCGACTCCTTGGAGGCGTTGAGGTGCTTGACGAAATCGACGATGCCGCCGTTGTACTTGTAGGTCGTCTTGGTGACCGGTGCGGTGCGCTCGTCCACGAAGCGGATCTCGAGGCCCTTGTTCAAGAAAGCCATGATCTGCATCCGCTCGAGGATCGTCTGCGCCCGGAATTCGGTCTCGTCGAAGACGGTGGGATCGGGCCAGAAGGTGACGGTGGTGCCGGTGCGCGGCTCGCCCGTGCGTGCGGTCGTTGGGAGCGGGGCCGGTCGCCGTGATCTTCTGCTTGACCTTGCCGCCCTTCTCGAACTCGGCCTCCCAGTGCTGGCCGTCCCGGTCCACCTCGAGCAGGAGCCGGGTCGAGAGGGCGTTCACGACCGAGATGCCGACGCCGTGCAGCCCGCCGGAGACCTGATACCCCTTCCCGCCGAACTTGCCCCCGGCGTGGAGGGTGGTCAGGACGATCTCCGCGGTCGAGACCTTGGGGTTCTTCTGGTGCGGACCGACGGGGATGCCGGCCCCGTCGTCGGAGACGCGGCAGCCCCCGTCGGCCAGCAGGGCCACGTCGATCCGGGTGGCGCGCCCCGCCATCGCCTCGTCGACGGAGTTGTCGACGACCTCCCAGACCAGGTGGTGCAGGCCGGTCGGACCGGTGGAGCCGATGTACATGCCGGGCCGCTTGCGCACCGCCTCGAGCCCCTCGAGGATGGTGATATCGGCCTCGGTGTAGGAGGCACTCGCCCCACCCGGTCTCTCGTCCACCTTTACTGCCACAGGCGCGCCCTTTCAGAACTATTGGTCGTCGCGGTGCGTATCGAATCCCCGAACGGTGTACCTCCGGCCTTTCGATGCGAACACACCATTCTACCCGACGGACGTGCCAATTCGGCACTCATGAACGGTCCCTGACCTGCGCCGTGAGCACGCCAGTCACGCGCGTTCGACCACCACCTCCAGGCGCTCGATGGTGCGTCGCACCCAACGACCTCACCCGGGCCAGGATCTGCCCCGATTCCATGCGGGCCCGGGTGGCCCAAGCCGGGTGGTCCACGGCCACCACGAGGGTGTGGCGGTCGACGCGCAGTGGACGGAGGTGCGCCGCCGAGCTCGGCGCCGACCACCTCCTCCCATCGGGTGAAGACGACCTCCAAGACGGCGGGCGTCGGGGATGCCCCGAGGCGGGCCAGCAGCTTGGGCACCGACTCGCCGACCCGGCGGGGCCCCTCGATCACGCGACGCGGTGCTCACGAGAGGGCTCAGGCCTTCCACGGGGATCACCCGGGCGACGACGATCCCCTCGGGCAGCGGCGTCGCCGTGGTCAGGATCGCCTGGCCGGACGGGAGCTCCGCCACCAGGGCGCGGCTCCGTGCCCGGATCGAGCTCGGAGAACACATCGTCGAGGAGCAGGGTCGGCACCAGGGAGGTCCGGGAGCGGACCAGCTCGTGCACGCCCAGGCGCAGGGCCAGGGCGAGGCAGCGCTGCTCGCCCTGCGAGGCGTGGGTTCGTGCCTCACGCCCTTCGATCTGAGGAAGCAGGTCGTCGCGGTGGGGTCCGACCGTGTTGACGCCTCGCCGCAGGTCGTCCGCCCGGCTGGCGGCCAGTGCGTGGAGGAGATCGCCGTCCCAGCTCCGGGTGTAGCTCTGGCGCACGACCACCGTGTCCCCAGCGCCGGCCAAGCGGCCGTAGACCGAGGCGACCGGGTGCTCCAGGTCGGCCACGAGCCGCTCACGTGCCGCCACGAGGACCTTGGCGGCGTCGGCCAGCCTCTGGTCCCAGACCTCGAGGGTCGCGGCCACATCCCCGGTGTTCCGCCCCCCGACTGGCGCAGCAATGCCGCTCGCTGGCGCAGGACGCGGTCGGTCTCGTCCGCGGCCCGGGCCCCCTCGGGGTCGAGAAGAGCCAGTGCGTCATCGAGCAGGTCGCGACGACCCTTCGGACCGCCGCTGATGATGACGAGGTCCTCGGGCGAGAAGATCGTGCAGGGTGCGGCAGCACCGAGTTCCTTCCTCGAGGTCACGGATTTGCGGTTGACCTGGGTGCGGCTTCGTCCGGCGGGCATGATCTGCGCCTCGACCAGCGTGGCGCTGCCGCCGTTGTCGATCTCGGCCCGCACGATCGCGCTCGTCGCGCCGGAGCGCACCATGGCGTCGGGCGGGGCCGCCCGGAAGGAGCGTCGGGTCCCGAGATAGACCAGTGCCTCGAGCACACTCGTCTTCCCGGTCCCGTTGGCGCCCGGTGATCACCGTGGTCCCCTCCGGCTCGGGATTGACGTGCGCGCTGATGGAAGATGCGGTAGTCGGCCAGCTCGAGGTGGCGGATGCTCACCGCGACCGCGATCCGTTCAGGAGACCCGCACCGGCATCAGGAGATAGCGGAACTCGTCATCCTCGGCGCCGCGTACCGTCGCCGCTCTCGATGCGTCGGCCGTCTCGACGATCACCTCGTCCCCGGCCACCGCCTCGACACCGTCGATCAGATACGACGGGTTGAACGCGATGACGAGATCCTCGCCGGAGTAGTCGCCGTCCACGGCCTCCGCGGCATCACCGACGTCCTGACTCTGGACACTGAGATCCACACCGCCGGGCCGCATGGAGAGCCGGACCGGTGTCGTGTTGTCCCGGACCAGAAGCTGCACCCGTCGCAAGCGCGGCCACGAAGCTCTCCTTCCCGAGATGGAGGCGGTTCGGATAGTGGTCCGGGATCAGCTGCTTGTAGTCCGGGTAACGACCCTCGAGCAGCCGGGTGCTGATCTGGACGTTGCCCTGCCAGAAGGTGATCTCGTTGCTGCTGGCCGCCACCCCCACCCGGTTGGTGTCCGATCCCTCCGAGATGGTCCCCGTCGGCAGCCGCTGCAGCTCGGCCAGGGCCCGGGCCGGCACGAGAAGATCCTCCTCTCCGGGAATGGTGTTCCCACCAGGAAGGTCCCGCATGGCCATCCGGTACGAATCGGTCGCCACCATGCGCAATGCGCCGTCCACGTGGGATACCAGCACGCCGGTCAACAGAGGGCCGCCCGTCGTCATGGGATGCGGCCCGCACCACCTGGCGCACCGCCTCCCCCAGCACCGTCTCGGAGAGCTGCGTGGTGGGATCGCTGGTCTTGCCGACGGGCGGGAACTCCACCACGGGGTACGTGTGGAGTTTGAAGGTGGACCGGGCCGCGGTGATCGTGACGTGGTCCCCGTCGTCGGCAAAGGTCACTGCGCCAGGCTCCAGGCGCCGCACGATATCGGTCGAGAGACGGGCCGGAATGACACAACTTCCGTCGTCGATCCCGATGACCTCGTCGGTGACCTGAATCGTGAGATCGAGATCGGTTCCCGTCACGCACAACGAGTTACCGGTACAGCTCAGCAGCAGGCCGAGAAGCACCGGTGAGGAGCCACCTCGACTGCCGACGGCACGACTCGCGGTCGCCAGCATCTCGACGAGCGCATCGCGCTCGGATCTGAACTTCACCGATGCCAGTCCTTTCGGGAGGTTCCCCAGCCCCTGATCGCGTGGGGAGAGGTATATGTGACTTGTAAAGGTAGTAAGGGATGTGGATTGTGGACGACATCACGCTTTCCCTGCTCGGCGGAACAACGAGTGTCCCCAGCGCACTGTGGGTCCGCGAGCGCCGGGTCAGGGCGTCGCGGTCGAGCGGTTCGTGAGGGCCTGGGGACAAGGTCGCCGACGGTCCCCAGGAGCGACCGGGCGGGTCCACAGCCTTTGCCCCTGGCAAACCACAACTTGGCGGACGGTGGGCCGGCGGACGGAAGGGTCAGGCCGAGCCCGCACGGATCTTCTGTATCAGCTCGGTGACCTGCTCGTAGATCTGGCGCCGCTCCTGCATCTGGCCGGCGATCTTGTCCACCGCGTGGATCACCGTCGTGTGGTCGCGCTTGCCGAACACCCGGCCGATGGCCGGGTAGCTGTAGTCCGTGAGCTCCCTGGTGAGGTACATGGCGACCTGGCGCGCGGTCACGAGTGGGCGGGTCCGGCTGGGTCCGCAGAGGGCGTCGACCGAGAAGCCGTAGCTGGCGGCGGTGGCGTCGAGGATCATCTGCGGCGAGATGCGCCGGGGCTCTCCGGCGAGAACCAGATCCGAGAGGACCCGTTCGGCCTGGGCGAGGGAGATGGGTTCCTTGTTGAGCTTCGCGAAGGCGCAGATGCGGGTCAGGGCGCCTTCGAGCTCCCGGATGTTGTCCTTGACGTGGGACGCGATGAACTCCAGGACGTCGTCCGGGACGTCCTGGTGCTCGCTGAGGGACTTGGAGCGCAGGATGGCCAGGCGGGTCTCGAGGTCGGGTGGGTCGATCTCGGTGATGAGCCCGGAGAGGAATCGGCTGCGGAGCCGGTCCTCGAGGGTCTCGATCGACTTGGGAGGCCGGTCCGACGTCAGGACGATCTGCTTGGAGGCGCCCTTGAGGTCGTTGTAGGTGTGGAAGAACTCCTCTTGGAGGCCCTCTTTGCGCTCCATGAACTGGACGTCGTCGATCAAGAGGACGTCGCAGTCGCGATAGCGGCGCTTGAAGGCCAGGGTGGTCGAGGTCCGCAGTGAATCGACGAAGTCGTTCATGAACGTCTCGGTGGTGACGTAGAGGACCTTGCGACGCGAGTAGTTCTCCGTCACGTAGTTCCCGATGGCATGGAGGAGATGGGTCTTGCCCAGGCCGGAATCCCCGTAGATGAACAAGGGGTTGTAGGAGCGACCCGGCGTTTCGGCCACGGCCTGGGCCGCCGCGTGGGCCAGGCGGTTCGAGGAGGCGGCGACGAAGGTCTCGAAGGTGAACTTCGAATCGAGCTGGACCGCCGGCGACTCCCGGCCGGCCCTGGCCGCTGGGGCGGGGGATCGGCTGGGGCTCGGGCTCGGCGGGAGGGGCGAGGACCGGCTCGGGTCCGGTCTCGACCACGGCCGCCTCGAGCTCTTGGACCTCGAGACGTCCCCGCACCGGCGAGCCGACCTCGTTGGCCAGGGTGTCCTCGATCATGGGGAGGTAGCGCGACTCCACACGCTCGCGGATGAGCCCGTTGGGGACGGAGAGGACGAACACGCCGTCGGTGAACGCCACGGGCTCAATGCCCGACAGCCAGAGCTGCCAGGTGGTCTCCGACACCTGGTCGCGCAGGGACCCGGTGCACCTTGTCCAGAGATCTCCTGCCTGAGTGGTCACTGCTACGGCCGAACGCCCCTTCTCCCCCCTCGGCGTCCAGCCACGATGTTCGGAACGATCCGCAGTAGGGGTAATTGGACGAACGTACACCGTGGCAGCCGATGCGACTAGAGCCGGTCTGCAAATCGCGCCTAACATGGAAGCACTCGCCGCCGGCGGCCGGACACGACTCGAAGGCCGAGGCATGAACCCTGCGACGAACCGGCCCCGGATGTCGCTCGGGTGTCGCGAAAGGCTGAATTGACGTGAAGCGCACTTACCAACCGAACACCCGGAAACGAGCCCGCACCCACGGGTTTCGCAAGCGCATGTCCACCCGGGCGGGGCGCGCCATCTTGAAGTCGCGGCGGCTCAAGGGGCGCCACCGGCTCTCCGCCTGAGGGCTTCGCGTGCCTGCACGGACGGTCGGACGGATCACCAATCGCGCTGCCTTTGCCGAGCTGCAGCGTTCGAGGGCACGTGGTGCCTGTGGCCCGGTCAGGGCGGTCTTCGTCCCGGCCGAAGAGGAGCCTCTGGTGAGTTTCCGCAGGTGGGATATGCAATTGGTCGCCGCTGTGGCGGCGCTGTCGCTCGCAACTCCATCCGGCGTCGAGCCCGCGAGGTGGCGCGGGCGGAGGCCCCCACCCTGCCCCGCGGGTGTTACCTCCTGCGCTTCGAGCCCGGCGTGGAGCAGCTGGAGCCGGCCCAATTCCGGACGAACGTGGCCACCGCGCTGCAGCGTGCCGGACGGGCGGCGATGAAGCGCGTGAGCCGCTGCGGGAAGCCCCCGCTGAGCCGGCCAGCCCGGCTGGCTGTGGCCCTGCTCAGCGCCTACCAGGGCGCCGCGTCGGGGCGGGTCTCGCCCTGCCGCTTCTATCCGAGCTGCTCGAACTACGCAGTCGAGGCGTTCACCGTCCACGGGTTCTGGCGCGGCCTGGCCCTGACGGCCCGACGGTTGCTGCGCTGCCGGCCCTTCGGGCCCCACGGGGTCGACCTGGTCCCGGTCCGGGTCCAGCCCATGAGGGAGGCCGACCGTGCTGAGCCACCCCCTGCTGGCGGAGAACTCCCTGTTCAAGCTCATCGGCGAGATCTTCCACCCGCTCTTCGAGCTGTTCGGCTACATCCTGGCCGGCCTGTACGCCGTGTGGCCCAACTACGGCTTCGCCATCACGGGCCTGACGGTCATCATCATGCTGGCGCTGACGCCGGTCACGGTGAAGAGCACCAAGTCGATGCTGGCCATGCAGCGGCTGCAGCCCGAGATGAAGAAGCTCCAGGCCAAGTACAAGGGCCCGGAGAACCGGGAGCTGCTCAACCAGGAGATGATGGAGCTCTACAAGGAGAACGGGACGAGCCCGTTCGGGGCCTGCCTGCCCAGCCTCTTGCAGATGCCCTTCCTGATCGTCCTGTACACGCTGATCCGCGGCTTGTCGACCACGTGTCCAAGGGTCGACAAAGACAATCAACGCGGACAACAATCAAGTGCATGGCAAAGGCGGGTTGGAGCGCCACGTTACATCCCGACCAATTCGCAAATGCACCAAGCATTGGTGGCCAGTCAATGGCCAAATGCATTGGTGGTTCGGGATGGATTTGTCGTCGCTTCCATTCTCAAATCACACAGAGAACCTCTACGCATGCCGTGACCACGCGCCAGCCAAGCGGTTTGATTCATTCCCTACCTGGTGCTCATTGGTGCGGCGATGTTCCTGCAGTACTACCAAATGAAGCAGATGAATAGCCGCAATCCTCAGGCTGCTGCGGCGAATCCACAGATGCAAACAATGCAGAAGTTTTTCCCTATTATTTTCGGTGTCATTTACCTGAGAGTGCCGGCCGGAGCAACGATTTACATGGTGGTGTCGTCGGCGATGCGGATCGGCACCCAGGAGGTCATGTTCCGGACCGGGATGGTCACGCCGGTCGTGCACGAGCGCGAGATCGGCTCGGCCAAGAGGACAAAGAGGCCGTCAAGGAGGACAAACCGCCGCCGAAGCAGGCCAAGAAGACGTCGACCGCCACGGACGGCACCGCGGCGGCCAAGGCGACGCTGCCGCCCGGCAAGGGCGGTTCGGGTACCAACGGTCGCGCCACCACCAACGGGAAGAAGCCGGCCACGGGAAAGACGAACGGCAAGACGAACGGCAAGGCGGCGAGCGACGACGAGGCAGAGGCGCCGGCGCCGAAGGCCCACCCGCGGTCGCGCTCGAAGCGGACCAGAAAGGCTCGATGAGCGCGTGGAATGGGTTGAAGTGGCGGGCAAGACGATCGAAGAGGCGACCGCGCAGGCACTCGACCAGCTGGGGGTCGCAGTCGGCGATGCCGAGGTGATCGTGATGAGCGAGCCCAAGACGGGGCTCTTCGGCCGGATGCGGGTCGAGGCCCGGGTCAAGGCCCGGGTCAGACCCGTGGGCGCCCGACCCCGACGCGAGCGGCCACGGCGTGGCAAGTCGTCGGGTCAGGGTGGTCGCCAGGGTGGTCACGGTGGGAGATCGGCCGGAGCGGCGCGGGGGCGGCGAGACCGCGGCCGGGTCCAACGGATCGAGCGCCGCGGCGACCGGAGCGGGCACGGCAGCGGGGACGGGGACGAGCCGCTCGGCCCGCCGCCGGCGCAACCGCAGCAAGTCGACGACGGCGAGCGAGGGGTCGCGTGAGGGCTCGAGGAACGGCTCCTCGGCGGGATCGTCAGCCGAGAGGGCTCCGCAGCGGAGCACGGCAACCGAAGGAGACAGAGGACATGGCCGAGGGAATGACGCTCGAAGAGCAGGGCGAGGTCGGGCGGGTGTTCCTGGCCGGCCTCCTGAGCGAGTTCGGCATGGAGGGGACGGTCGAGTGCCGCCTCCTCGACGAGGACACGGTGGAGATCGCCGCCACGGGCGAGGACCTCGGGATGCTCGTGGGACCACGGGGGTCAACCCTGAGCGCCCTGCAGGACCTCACCCGGGCCGTGGTGCAGCGCCAGTGCCCCTCGCGGACGGACCGCATCCTCGTCGACGTGGCGGGATACCGGGAGCGGCGCTCGGCGGCGCTCAAGCGCTTCAGCGTCCAGATCGCCGAGGAGGTCCTGGCGTCGGGCCAGGAGAAGGCGCTCGAGGCCATGAGCCCCGCCGACCGCAAGGCCGTGCACGACGCCGTCAACGAGATGCCGGGGGTCGTGACCCGTTCGGAGGGCGAGGACCCCAACCGCCACATCGTCATCGCGCCGGCGGGCTGACGCAGCGTCGGTGCCCGGCGCCGACGAAGGGGGCCACTCCCCCACCGCATTGCACCAGGTCCTGGCCGAGGCCCGGGCCGCGGGATTTCTCGGACCCGGGCCGCTCGAGCCCCAGATCCGTCACGCCGAGGGATTCGGCGCCATCGCCCGCCGCCTGGCTGCCGGCGGCCCGCCGGGACCTCGGGTGGTCGACCTGGGTTCCGGCGGCGGCCTCCCCGGCCTCGTGGTGGCCGCCCACTGGGCCGAGGTCTCCTTGGTGTTGCTCGAGGCCGGTGGCGCGCCGGGCGGCCTTCCTGCGCCGGGCGGTGGACCGGCTGGGGCTCGGCAGCCGGGTGACGGTGCTGCACGAGCGGGCCGAGGTGTCCGGGCGCCAGGCGGGTCTCCGGGGTTGCTTCGAGGGGGCGCTGGCCCGATCGTTCGGACGTCCGGCCGTCGTGGCCGAGTGTGCCGCACCGTTGCTCACGGTGGGCGGCTGGCTCGTCGTCTCCGAGCCGCCCCCGACCGATCCGGGCGATCGCCGGGACGACGGACTCGAGGCCCGGTGGCCGGCGGAGCCGCTGCACCGGTTGGGCCTGCAACCCGCGGCGATGGTCCACGAGGGCTTCGACTACCGCACGCTCCGCCAGACGGAGCCGTGTCCCGAACGCTTCCCCCGCCGCAACGGGATACCGGCGAAGAGGCCCCTGTTCTGAGGCCCCTGCAGCGGCCGCCGGGTCCCGAGGAAGTGGCTCAGATCAGATCAGCGTTCCACGTGGAACACCGTCCGCGCCCGCCCCAGCGCCAGGCGACCGCCGGTGTTCCACGTGAAACAAGCTCAACCCTTGACCTCGGGCCGCCGGCAGGCCAGGATAGGCGCTGTGCGGCGGCGACTCGGAGTGCCTGCTTGATGCGCATCAGGCGCAGGGACAGGGAGACTCCCGAGACAGACACCAGCCGTACCAGAGCCCAGACTGTACGACCAGGACCCGGCCGACTCAGCGACCGTCGGCGGGGTCCCACGTCCACGATCCGGTGAAGAGCCTGGTCGCCGAGCGGCTCCCCGGACGGACCAACCCGAGGCCTCCCGCCCTGCCCGACCGAACCGCCGGCCGCTCCCCCACCGTCGGCCGAGCCGACGCCGCCCGCGTCCGCGATGGTGCCCGACCGCACCGCGAGCCCGTGACCGAGAACGTCCAGCGCGTAGCGTTCGACGCCGCGACACCGGCGACGCTGCCGGCGCCGAGCCCGAGAGTGCGGCGCAGGACCTCGAGCCCGAAGACGGTGCCGCCGACCCGCCCACAGGCCGCCGCAGCGAAGGAGCCGGTCATGCGGACCCCGACCATCGACGGCGACGGCCACCGAGCTCCTCAACGGATCGAAGCCGGCCGCCCGTGAGCTCCCCCGGGTCATCGCCATCGCCAACCAGAAGGGTGGCGTCGGCAAGACGACGACCACGGTGAACCTGGGGGCGGCGCTGGCCGAGCAGGGCTACCGGGTTCTGGTGATCGACCTGGACCCCCAGGGCAACGCCACCACCGGTCTCGGCGTCGAGGCCCGGAACTTCGAGCTCTCCATGTACGACGTCATCATGCGGGACCAGCCGCTCGAGGACTGCATCGAGCCGACCAGCGTCAAGAACCTCTTCGTGGCCCCGGCCACCATCGACCTGGCCGGCGTCGAGATCGAGCTCGTCCCGGCCTTCAGCCGGGAGCTGAAGCTCAAGCGGGCCATCGAGCAGCCGTGGTGGACGACTTCGACTTCGTCCTGATCGACTGCCCCCCCTCCCTCGGCCTCATCACCGTCAACGGTCTCGCCGCGGCGGACGAGGTGCTCGTTCCCATTCAGTGCGAGTACTACGCCCTCGAGGGTCTGAGCCAGCTCCTGCGCAACGTGAACCTGGTCTCGACCAACCTGAACGAGACCCTGGAGGTCACCACGATCGTGCTGACGATGTACGACGCCCGGACCCGGCTCTCCGTCGACGTCGCCAACGAGGTCCGGGAGCACTTCTCCGAGCGGGTGTGCCGGGTCGTGATCCCGAGGACGGTCCGCCTGTCGGAGGCGCCCTCGTTCGGGCAGCCCATCACGGTGTTCGATCCTGCCTCGCGGGGGGCCGTGGCCTACCGCGAGCTGGCCAAGGAGGTGAGCGATGGCGCGCCGCAGCGGACTCGGTAAGGGGCTCAGCGCCCTGATTCCGAGCGAGGCGACGGGGGAGTCCGACTCCCTGCTCCGGGTCGTGCCGATCTCGCACATCCGGCCGAACTCCTTCCAGCCCAGGAGCCAGTTCGACGAGGAGTCGATGGCGGCGCTGGCGGCCTCCATCCGGGAGGTCGGGCTGCTGCAGCCCGTGCTGGTGCGCGAGCTGGAGCGACGAGGCGGAGAGCTACGAGCTCATCGCGGGGGAGCGACGCTGGCGGGCGGCCAGGCGGGCCGGCCTGCAGACCATCCCCGTCCTGGTTCAGGTGGCCGACGACGTGGCCAGCCTGGAGCAGGCGCTGGTGGAGAACCTCCACCGGGTCGACCTCAACGCCCTGGAGGAGGCCGCCGCCTACCAGCAGCTCATCGACGAGTTCGGGCTGACCCACGAGCAGGTGGCCACGCGCATGGGCAAGGGCCGGGCCACGGTGACCAACACCCTGCGCCTGCTGCAGCTTCCGGCGGGGGCCCAGCGCGCCCTGGCCGAGCGGAGCATCTCGGCGGGCCACGCCCGCGCCCTGCTCGGGACCCCTGACCGGGCCCTCCAGGAGAAGCTGGTGGAGCGGATCGTCGAGGAGGGGTTGACGGTTCGGGCGGTCGAGGACCTGGTCCGCCAGGGTGGCTCCGAGCTCCGGGTCGTCCCGCCCGAGCCGGAGGAGCCGCGAAACGGCGCCTGAGCAAGGGTACTACCTCAGGTACGACCGAAGCACGGCCGGCCGCGGGCCCCGGTGCGCAAGCTCCCGGAGCCGGGCGTGCTCGAGCTCGAGGAGTTGCTGTCGACCCATCTCAACACCAGGGTCAAGGTCGACATCCAGAACCGGCGGGGCCGCCTGGTCGTCGAATTCGCCACGTCTGGAGGACCTCGAGCGCATCTACCGCGCCATGGTCGGTGACGGCGGCGTCGCGTAGTTCACGCAACTGTCAAGGGTCGGTACAGCTTCATCCACAACCTGTGCATGACGTTGTGGATTGTCACCTCGTTCACCTGCCGGAAGCATTGATCGCGCAAGCGTCGCCTGGGCCGCGGGGATGCCAGATGGGCGTTCGGCGGGGTGCGGGTGGCGTCTTGATTACCGGCTAATCAGTCCCAGGAGGCGTCGGCCCAGCGGCCCAGCGCGGCCGACAGGGCGGCCGCCAGGGCCGGGGCTCCCTCGACCACGGTGCTGGCCGGACCCACCTCGACCAGCACGGCGGGCATCCGCGTCTCGCGCAGGATGGGCACCGACATGCCGTGGACGCCGGCGTCGGCGACGCCCAGCGCCTCGGGGAGGCTGCCCTGGACCAGCTCGGCCAGCCGGCGCCCGCCCGGTGACTCGTCGTGGGTCCCGGACCAGAAGGCGGTCCGGCACGGCGGGGCCGAGGGGTTGAGCCGCAGCCCGACGAAGACGTCGACCTCGAGCTCGTTGGCCTCCTTGGCCTGCACGGCGTCGTCGGGGTGGTGCAGCTCGGTGACCCGGACCCCACCCCAGGTCAGCCGCCGGCGCAGGGCGCCGGTGACGCTGCCCAGCCCGCCGCTCTCGCCGACCGCCACGTGGCGGCCGCGCAGCGTGGGTGGCGCGTCGCGCAGGGCGGCCCGGGCCCGCACCGAGGAGACCAGCTCGGGTTCGTGGTGGCGGCTCTCGAGGCGCAACAGCTCCTGGAGGGTTGCCCCGCCGACGATGCCGTCGACCGGGAGGCCGGCGTTGCGCTGGAACTCGCCGAGCGCCCGCACCGTGGCGTCGCCGAAGATCCCGTCCACCCGGCCCGTGTCGAAGCCCAGCGTGCACAGGCGCTGTTGCAGCTCCGCCACGTCGTCACCCCGCAGCATCGGGGTCCGGCGGTAGACGAAGCGGTCACCCAGCCGGAAACCGGCCTCGACCAGGGTGTTCCAGGTCTGGGGACCGCAGACGCCGTCGACGCGGAGACCCCGGAGCCGCTGGAACGCCTCGAGGGCGGCACGGGTGGCCGGGCCGAAGATGCCGTCGGCGTCGACGGGCGCGCCGGGCAGGATGGCGGTCAGGCGGTGCTGCACGTCGGAGACGGCGTCGCCGCGGTCGCCGATGGCGAGCGGCAGCCCTACAGGTAGGCCGAGATCTCCTCGAGCAGCTGGCCCTTCGGCTTCGCCCCGATCAGGCGTACCTGGGGCTCGCCGTCCTTGAACAGGATCAGCGTCGGGATGCTCATCACGTCGAAGCGACGGGTCACGTCCAGGTTGTCGTCGATGTTGAGCTTGCCGATCCGGATCTTGCCCGCCTGCTCCTCGGCGATCTCCTCCAACACCGGGGAGATCATCTTGCACGGGCCGCACCACTCCGCCCAGAAGTCCACCAGGACGGGGACGTCCGAAGCTCTTGACATGCTCGTCAAACGTAGCGTCGGTGAAGGTCTCGATCTTCTCGCTCATGGCATCTCCTTGTCAGCGGGTGCAACGCCGCACCACCCGCGTTCTGTTCCCGGCTACTCGCCCCGAGTCTCGAGCCAGCGCTCGGCGTCGATGGCGGCCATGCAGCCCGACCCGGCCGAGGTCACCGCCTGGCGGTAGTAGTGGTCCTGCACGTCGCCGCAGGCGAACACGCCGTCCACGCTGGTGCGCGAGGTGCCGTCGAAGGTGCGCACGTAGCCCATGTCGTCGAGTTCGAGCTGACCCTTGACCAGCGCGGTGTTGGGCTCGTGGCCGATGGCGACGAAGAGGCCGGTGGCATCGAGCTCGGACGCCTCTCCGGTGACGGTGTTCCGCAGACGCAGCCCGCTGACCTTGGTGTCCCCCACGATGTCGGTGACGACGGAGTTCCAGGCGAACTCGATCTTGGGGTTGGCGAAGGCGCGCTCCTGCATGATCTTGGAGGCCCGCAGCTCGTCGCGGCGGTGGATGACGGTGACCTTGGACCCGAAGCGGGACAGGAACAGCGCTTCCTCCATGGCGGAGTCGCCCCCGCCGGCCACGGCGATGTGGTGGTCGCGGAAGAAGAAGCCGTCGCAGGTGGCGCAGGTCGAGACGCCGTAGCCGAGCAGGCGCTCCTCGTTGGGCACCTCGAGCATGAGCGAGCGGGCGCCGGTGGCGACGATGAGCGTGTCGGCGATCACGGTCGGCTCGTCGGCCGCCGGGTCGCCCACCCAGACCTCGAAGGGCCAGGGCGTGACGTCGATCCGGCTGACCTTGGCGGTGCGCAGCTCGGCGTCGAAGCGCAGGGCCTGGGCCCGCATCATGGCCATGAGCTCGGGGCCCATGATCCCGTCGACGAACCCGGGGTAGTTCTCCACGTCGGTGGTCAGCATCAGCTGGCCGCCGGGCTGGTCGCTGGTCGATGAGGGCTCGCCCTCGATCACGAGGGGCGCCAGCTGGGCCCGCGCCGAGTAGAGGGCGGCGGTGAGCCCGGCCGGCCCGCTCCCGATGATGACGACCTTGCGCCGCTCAGGCATCGGGCGGCACGCCGCGGCGTGAGTACAAGAAGGCGCCGACGGCGCTGAAGATGAGCCCGAGCACGATGTAGGAGGCCCAGATGCGGTGCCCGGCGATGGTGGTCAGGCGGATGAAGCCGACGCAGAAGAGCACGACGACGGTGATCCCGACGACGGCGATGATGACGCCGAACACGATGCCGCGGGCGGCCACGACGGCCGGGCGGATGGCGCGGTCGTTGACGGTGGCGACCACCGTGTCGATGGTCTCGAGCGCACGGTCCGTCAGCGCGTCGGAAATGTCGTTCTCAGCCACGGGGTGAGACTACCCGGCGGTCCCGGCCGCCCTGGCAGGAACGATGTAGCAGACGCCGACCGTGTTGGGCCCGGCGTGGGTGCCGACGACCGGTCCGAGGTCGACCGGCACCAGGGGGTGCTCGGTGGCGATGTCCGCCAGGCGGGCCATGACGTCGGGGAAGTCGTCGCAGGCGCCGTCGGCCACGGCGAGCCGCTCGAGCGGGGCGTCCGCCGCCACCTTGGCGCTCAGGTAGGCCAGAGCCTTGCCGCGGGTCCGCTGCTTGGACTCCTCGGCCACCTCGCCGTCCTTGAGCTGGATCACCGGCTTGATGTTGAGCAGCGAGCCGAGCAGGGCGCGGGCCCCGCCGATGCGGCCGCCCCGCTGCAGGTGCTCGAGCCCGCCCAGCACGCCGTAGATGCGGGTGCGGGGGATGCGGTCCTCGGTGGCGGCCACCAGCTCGTCGAGGCCGGCCCCGGCGGCGGCCTCCTCGGCCGCCGCGATCACCAGCAGGCCCTGGCCCATGGTGAGCGAGTAGGTGTCGACCACGCGCACGGGCACGGCGGAGAACGTGTCCGCCGCCGTCACCGCCGAGCCGTAGGTCCCCGACACCTTGGAGGAGATGGTCAGGCACAGCACGGCGTCGGCGCCCTCGTCGACCGCCTGCTGGTAGGCCGCCTGGAAGGCACCGGGGGAGGGCGCCGCCGTCTCGGGCAGGGCGCCCCTGCCGCGGCAGCGCTGCCAGAACTCGGCCGGGGTGAGCTGGCGCCGGTCCTCGAGCTCCTCGGTGCCGAAGCGGATGGTCAGCGGCACCACGACGACGTTGTGCTCCTTGACGAGCTGGTCGGTCAGGTCGCAGGCGCTGTCGGTCACGATGTGGACGCCGGGCATGCGGGGAGTCTGCCACGCCCGCCCCGCCGCCAGCGGGCCCGACGGCGCTTCAGGCGCCGCGGGGGGCGCCCGACCGGGCCGACGGGGCGTGCCGGCGGGCGCCGGCCGCGCGTCGTGGCGCCGGCCCAGCCAGACGACGACCGCGCCGAACGTGAGCCCGCCCGCCACCATCGGCCCCCACCACCCGGGCCAGGAGGCCGGCCGATGCTGGTCGACCCCGAGAGGTTGGACACCACGAGCACGACGACGCCCATGGGGACCGACGCCACGACCACGCGCCCCAGCGGCGCCCAGGTCTCGCGGTCGGCCAGGCGGCCGAACCACTGGCGGAAGACGGCGAGGGCGAGCAGGGCGGCCACGGTGTACGCGATCGACAGGGACAGGGCGAGGCCGCGCACGCCGAGCGGGTGGACGAGCACGACGGCCAGGACGATGTTCAGCGCGTTCTCGACGAGGTAGAGGTAGAAGGCGACCCTGGTCCGCTGCATCGACTGCAGCACGCGGACGAGGTAGAGGTAGGTGCAGAAGCCCGGGAGGCCGAGCGCGAACATCGCCAGCGCGGCACCGGTGGTGGCCGTCTCGGCCGGGGTGCTGTGCCCGATGCCGAGCAGCAGCGCCACGGCGGGGCGCGCCAGCAGCAGCATGCCGACGGCGGAGGGGATGATGAGCGCGAGGACGGCGCGCAGGCCGCCCGTCATCCGGTGGAGGAAGGCGGCCCGCTGCCCGGTCGACCAGCGGTCGGCGAGGTCGGGGGTGACCACCGACATGACCGTGACCGCGATGACGCCGTAGGGGAGCTGGAAGAAGGCGTAGGCGTAGGTGTACGACGAGACCGGGTCGGGCCCCGCGACGCTGCCGGCCAGCACGGTGACGACGAAGAGCGCCACCTGGTTGGCCACGACGAAGCCGAAGGTCCAGCCGCCCAGGCGGGTGACGGCCCGCAGCGCGTCGTCGCGGGGGTTCCAGTTCCAGCGCAGGAGGCCGAGGTCGGCCCGTCGCAGGCTCGGCACGAGCGCCACGCCCTGGAGCACCACCCCGAGCGAGGTGCCGAGGCCGAGCAGGACGAGCTGGCCCCGGTGCGCGTCCACGCTGGCCAGGGAGGCGCCGTGGCCGGCCCAGAGCCCGAACCAGATCGAGGATGCCGATGCAGACGATGTTGTTGACGATGGGCGCCCAGGCCACGGCCACGAACTTGCGCCGGGTGTTGAGGAGCGCGGCACCCAGCGCGAAGAGGCCGTAGGCGGCGATCTGGATCACGAACCAGCGCAGGAACCCGGTGGCCACCTGGCGCTCGAGCAGGACACGGTGGAGCTGGTGCCGGGTGGGCGTGGGTATCGAGCGCGGTCAGCGCGTCGATGATGTACGGCGCGGCCACCAGTGCGGCCAGCGGTCGTGGCGGCGAGGACGGTGACCGACACGGTGACGACGGCGGAGATCGACTCGAACGCCTCGCGCTCGCTCTTGTTGGCCAGGCGGTCGACGAAGACGGGGATGAAGGTGGCGGAGAGGACCCCGCCCAGCACGACGTCGTAGAGCATGTTGGGCGTGGTGTTGGCCAGGTTGTAGGAGTCGGCCAGCGGCGTCTGCCCGAGCGCCCAGGCCAGGGCGACGAAGCGCAGCAGCCCGGTGACCCGGGAGACGCCGGTGCCCACGCCGACGTAGGCGGCCGAGGTCCGCAGCGACAGGGTCCGGGCCCGGCGGGGGATGGCCACGGTCAGTGCGCCCGGGGGCGCCGGCGGCGCGACCGGCGCCACGTGCGCACCCACCAGACCAGCAGGACGGCGCCGGCCAGGACGGTGAGCGCCACCCCCACGAAGGAGATGGCGGTCGAGTGCACGGTGAGCACGGTGTGGGCGAGAGGACCAGCTGGCCGTCGGGCGTGTTGCAGCGTCACGTCGATAGGGAGACGGTCGCCCGAGGTGCGGGCCTGGGCCGTCACCCGGACCGAGGTCGTCGGGCGGTCGAGGGTCAGCGGGCGCACGTTGCCGTTGGGGAAGGTGAACTTGTCGCTGGCGAGGGTCACGACGACGCGCACCGGGTAGGGGGCCGACGAGAGCACGGTGACGGGGATGGCCGCCCGCTGCGCGGTGAAGGTCACGGTGCGCTCGGTGGCCAGGGTGATGCTCCCCGTCTCGGCGGTCGAACGCCTTGTCGTAGACGGTCAGCGCGGCGGAGCGCTCGGGCGCTGCTCAGGCGCTGCGACTCGGTGGAGAGGAGCAGGTCCCCAAGGGCGGTCAGCGCGGCGGGATGGCCGCTGACCGCGGCGCTGGGCCCGCAGCACCAGGAGGAGAGCTGTTGGCGCGCCGATGGCGATCCTCTGCGCCGGCGCTCTTGGTGATGCCATGGCCCGGCCGGGCCCGCCTGCAGCCGGCGGGTCGACGGTTCGTCGTTGCCGCCGACGGGGACCTGGCCGAAGAGCTCGTTCAGGGTCACCGGCATCAGGGCCGGGTTCTGGGTGAGCCCGGCCAGCAACGTGTCCATGAAGGCGTCGGAGACCCGCCAGCCGGACGGCGGCACCACCACGATCCCCCGCGGATCGGGCTTGAAGGGGTTCTCGAAGTGGACGAACGAGAGGCCGGCGAGCAGCTGCTGTGCCCCGAGCACGGGATCGGCCGGGGTCGCGGTGAACAGCGCGCCGAGGGTGCTGTCGGACGCCGCGGCGGTGACGGTGGTGCCGTGACCCAGATCGAGGTTGAAGGGTTGCGCGAAGGTCAAGCTGGTCGATCCGGCCGACGCGAGGTCGCCGTCGTTGAGCACGAGCTGGTCCGCACCGGCCACCTGGAGCCCGCTGGCCAGGTTGGCGGCGTCGCCCTGGGAGAACGACGCGGTGGTGTCGACCCACGGAGCCGCTGACGGGCCGCAATCCCGGCCCCGCGGAGCAGCTCGGAACCCCGGGCCAACTGGAGCCTGAATCTCCCCGGCGAGGCCCGCCTCGCTGAGGGCGGCCACGTTGACGGGGACGTAGGGCTGCGCCAGCACCTCGTCGCTGGTGAGGTCCGCCAGCGCGGCCAGCGTCGCGGTCCCGCTCCCTCGTGTGCGCGGTCTGGAGCGCGGCCGCCGTGCGCGGGCTCACCGTGAGGGTGACCGGCACGTCGCGATGGGCGGAGAGCGCGGTGGCCATGGTGGTCGCCCCGGCTGCCGGCCACCGGCGCGATCATGCCGACCCGCAACGACTGGCTCTCCGCTCCCGCCGGGCCCCTGCGGGTTCTTGGTAGGTGAGGAAGGTGGTGAAGCGCGCGACCGGCGTGCCGTCGCCCTGACGCAGCAGGGACACCGAGACCGGATAGACGTCGCCGCAGACGCCGGTGTCGGGCGTGCAGCCGAGCACGAGCGTGGGACTGGGCTGCGAGCAGGCTCCGCTGCCCGGCGGGTGCCGACGCCGAGGAATCCGGCACCACCGTCACGCAGGCGGCCGCGGCGCGGCCCTGCCGCGTTCTCGGTGACGGCGACGTCGGGCACGCGGCCCAGCACCGCCTTCTGGGGCACCGCGCCGAGCGCCTGGTCGAACTGCGACGCGTCGTCGATGCGGCTGTAGAAGGTGAGGCTGACATGGAGGTCGGCGGCGGGGACGCCAGCGTCGCCGACGGCCAGGGACAGATCGAACCAGGGCGCGGTCGGGGTCACCCACGGGGTCTGCGAGACCAAGGTGAGGGGAGGGCCGCCTGCACCGGCCCGCACGGACGCACCGGTGGTGCCGGTGCCCGCCGTGCCGAAGAGGACCGTGGCCGCCACCGCGAGCGTGCAGAGGGCGGTCCTGGCCCAGCGCGTCGACACAGGGAGAGGCTAGAGGGCGCACTACCGTGGGCGGGTGCAGTCCACGTCGGTTCCCGAGCGGTTCCGCCCCTACGTGAGCGCCACCGAGGAGCTGGCGCGCCGCTTCGCGGCGGCGGGTCGGACGCTGTACTTGGTGGGCGGCTCCGTGCGTGACGCGCTGTTCCCGGGCGTGGCCGAGGCCGGCGTCCGACGTCGACCTGACGACCGACGCCCGGCCGCCCGAGATCGAGCAGCTGGTGCGGGGCTGGGCGGACGACGTGTGGACGCAGGGCGCGCGCTTCGGCACCATCGGCTGTCGCAAGGGCACCCAGGTCTACGAGATCACGACGCACCGGGCCGAGGTCTACGTGCCCGAGTCGCGCAAGCCCGAGGTGACGTTCGGCGACGACATCGCCGTCGATCTGTCGCGGCGGGACTTCACGATCAACGCGCTGGCGCTGCGCCTGACGGACATGGAGCTGATCGACCCCTTCGACGGGCTGGGCGACCTGGCGGCGGGCCGTCTGCGCACGCCGCTCGACCCCGAGGTCTCCTTCGGGGACGACCCGCTCCGCATGCTCCGTGCCGCGCGGTTCGCGGCCCGCTTCTCGCTCGAGCCGGACCCGGCGCTGACCGCGGCGGTGGAGCGCATGCACGGCCGGCTGTCGATCGTCTCCGCGGAGCGCATCCGCGACGAGCTCGACAAGATGGTCGTCCTCGACGTGCCCTCGGAGGCGCTGTGGTTCGTCGTGCGCACGGGCCTGGCCGCGGAGTTCCTGCCCGAGCTGCCCGCCCTCGCGCTCGAGCAGGACCCGATCCACCGGCACAAGGACGTCCTGGCGCACACGCTGGCGGTCGTCGACAAGACGTCGAAGAACCGGCTGCTGCGCCTGGCCGCCCTCTTCCACGACGTCGGCAAGCCGCGCACGCGTGCCATCACCGATGGCGGCGTGAGCTTCCACCACCACGAGGTCGTCGGCGCGCGCATGACCAGGGCGCGCATGGAGGCGCTGCGCTATCCCGCCGCCGACGTGGACACCGTGGTGCGGCTGGTCGAGCTGCACCTGCGCTTCCACACCTACCGGCTGGGGTGGACCGACAAGGCGGTGCGCCGCTACGCGCGCGACGCCGGGCCCCTCCTCGACCTGCTGAACGAGCTGACCCGCTGCGACTGCACGACGCGCAACGCGTCCAAGGCGCGCGCGCTGGCCCGGCGCATGGACGAGCTGGAGGCACGGATCGGCGAGCTGCGCCAGCAGGAGGAGCTCGACTCCCTGCGGCCCGACCTGGACGGGAACCAGGTCATGGAGCTGCTGGGCATCGGGCCCGGGCGGGCCGTCGGGGAGGCGCTGGCGTTCCTCATGGAGCTGCGCCTCGACGAGGGGCCGCTCGGCGAGGAGGAGGCGGCGGCGCGCCTGCGGGCGTGGTGGGCGGCGCGGCCCTGAGCGGCCGGCGGTAGCGTCGCGAGTCATGACGAGGATCGCGGCACCGGAGAGCGGCCTGGGCGAGCACATCGACTGGGCGCTGCTGCGCCCCGAGATGGCGGCGGGCATGGGGAAGCTGTCGGCGGCGGTGTACGGCAACTCGCAGCTGTCGGTGCGCGAGCGCGAGGCGGCCCGTTGGACGATCGCGCTGATCAACGACTGCGCCGTCTGCCGCGACACCAGGGCCCGCGACGGCGAGGCCGTCGGCGCCGGCGAGCCCTTCTACGCCGAGGTGACGGACTGGCGTACGGGCAGCGGCCTGAGCGAGCGTGAGCGCCTGGCCGCCGAGTTCGCCGAGCGCTTCGCCATCGACCACCTGGCCATGGACGACGAGCTCTGGGACCGCCTGCACGCCGCCTTCTCCGAGGCGGAGCTGGCGGACCTGACCATCTGCTGCGGCTGCTTCCTCGGCATGGGGCGGACCCTGGCCGTGGTGGGGGTGCGCGCCCCGCGGCAGCGGATCCTGGTCTGACTCAGTCGGTCTGACTCAGTCGGTCTGACTCAGTCGGTCTGACTCAGTCGGTCTGACTCAGTCGGTCTGACTCAGTCGGTCTGACTCAGTCGGTCGGCCAGCTCTCCTGGGTCTCGCCGGCGGCGAATCCCTCCACCAGTGCGTGCGCCACGTCGTCGTGGTACTGCACCGGGGGCGACTTCATGAAGTAGGCCGACGGGCCGAGGAGCGGGCCGCCGATGCCGCGGTCGAGGGCCAGCTTGGCGCAGCGCACGGCGTCGATGATGACGCCGGCCGAGTTGGGGGAGTCCCACACCTCGAGCTTGAGCTCGAGGTTGAGCGGCACGTCGCCGAAGTTGCGGCCCTCCATGCGGATGTAGGCCCACTTGCGGTCCTTCAGCCACGGGACGTGGTCGGAGGGGCCGACGTGGACGTCGTCGCTGTCGAGGACGTTGTCCTCCAGCTGGCTGGTGACCGCCTGGGTCTTCGAGATCTTCTTCGACTCGAGGCGCTCACGCTCGAGCATGTTCTTGAAGTCCATGTTGCCGCCGAAGTTGAGCTGGTAGGTGTGGTCGAGGGCGAGACCGCGGTCCTCGAAGAGGCGGGTCAGGATGCGGTGGACGATGGTCGAGCCCACCTGGCTCTTGATGTCGTCGCCCACGATGGGGATGCCGGCGTCGCGGAAGCGGCGGGCCCACTCGGGGTCCGAGGCGATGAAGACCGGGATGGCGTTCACGAAGGCGACGCCGGCGTCGAGGCAGGCCTCGGCGTAGTGGCGCTGGGCCTGCTCGGAGCCGACGGGGAGGTAGGAGACGAGCACGTCGGCCCGGGCCTCGCGCAGCGCGGCGGCCACGTCGACCGGCTCGGCCGGGGACTCCTCGACCGTCTCGCGCGTAGTACTTGCCCAGGCCGTCGAAGGTCGGCCCGCGCTGGACCGTGATGCCGAGCTCGCCCACCTCGGCGAAGCGGATCGTGTTGTTCTGCCCGGCGTGGATCGCCTTGCCCAGGTCGGTGCCGACCTTGGCCTGGTCGACGTCGAAGGCCACCACCGGGACGACGTCGCGGACGTGGTAGCCCCCGAGCTCGACGTGCATGAGCCCGGGCACGACGTCGGCGGGATCGGCGTCGCGGTAGTAGGTGATGCCCTGGACCAGCGAGCTGGCGCAATTGCCGACGCCGGCGATGGCGAGGCGGATGGGGCTGGGCATGGAGGTCTCCTTCGGTATCGGGGTTCGTCAGGTCACCGGCTCGGAGCCGGCGGTGACGAGGGCGGCGCGTTCGGACGCGATCAGGGTGTCGAGCCAGCTGATGTCGCTGGCCACACCGTCGGCGGTGTGCTGGACGACCGAGCGGGCGTAGACGTCGAGGTCGGTGCGGGCCGCCTCGGCTTCGCCGAGGCGCTGCACCAAGCAGGGCGCGCCGGCGCTCGAGCAGGGCCAGGCGGGCCTGCGGGGCGAGGTGCCGGGCGAAGGCCAGTCGGAGCCCGAAACTGCGGGCGTCGTCGGCCGCGCCGCCTCCGGCCAGCAGCTCGGCGAACAGCTGCCGGCCGGTGTCGGTGATCCGGTAGACCTTGCGGCCCCGCCGGGCCCGGGTGGGGGAGTGGCGCCGGGCCCGCAGCACGGCCAGCTCGCCGCTGAGCGAGCCCGTCGGGGGTGCCGGCGCCGCCGCCACGGCGCCCTCGTCGCCTCCGCCCTCGGCGGCCATGACGGCGCCCGACTTCTCGAGCCGGGTGAGGGCGGGGTAGATGGAGCCGAACGACACGTTGGCCAGCAGGCCCAGGTGCTCGCGCAACTGGCGTCGGATCTCGTAGCCGTGCAGGTCCCGCTCTTCGAGGAGGCCCAGGATGGCCAGATCCAACATGACGAAGCAGTATATCGGATCGATATAGCGCAGTATGGTCGAACGCGGGAGACCGGTCACGTCCGTGCCTGAATTGCCCCCCAATTGAGTGCCGTTTCCAGGACGTGGGGGGTAGCCTGGCGCCCGTGTCCGTCACCTCGGAGCCGAGGTCGTCCTCCCGAGCGGTGAGCCCTGACGTCACGGCCCAGGTGGAGTACCGGATCGTCCGCAACGGCCTGGTCCGCGAGGTCGAGCGGGGCAAGGTGCTCCGCACCGACGTGTGCGACGCCCACCCCGAGCTCCTCCGGGCCGCCCGCAACGTCGGGCGGCCCACCAAGGAGGTCTGCCCCATCTGCGACGACGGCCGGCTGGTCACGGTGACCTTCGTGTTCGGGGCCAAGCTGCCGCCGGGCGGGCGCTGCCCGGGCACGGCCGCCGAGCTCAAGGCGCTCTGCCGCCGGCCCGAGCCGGTGCTCTGCTACGAGGTCGAGGTGTGCCCCTCGTGCGCCTGGCACCACCTCATGCGCAAGTACCCCGCCGGCGGGGGCAAGGCGCGCCCGGCGAAGGCGGCGCCGGCGCGGTGAGCGACGCTCCCGTCACCGTCCCTTCGCTGCGGGCGCGCAAGCGGCGCAACGGTGACACCCCCATCGTCATGGTCACGGCCTACGACGAGCCGGGCGCGCGCATCGTCTCGGAGGCCGGCGCCGACATCATCTTGGTCGGGGACTCGGTGGCCAACACCGTCCTCGGGTACGCGGACACGCTGCACGTCGACATCGACGTCATGGCGCACCACACCGCGGCGGTGGCGCGGGCCGAGCCCGCGCTGCCTCATTCTCGGCGACATGCCCTGGATGAGCTACCACCTCTCTCCCGACGACGCGGTGCGCAACGCGGCCACGCTGATCCGCGCCGGCGCGCATGCGGTCAAGCTCGAGGGCGGCCGGGCCCGCCTGCCCGTCGTGGAGGCGATCATCCGGGCCGAGATCCCGGTCATGGGCCACCTCGGCCTCACCCCCCAGTCGGTCCTCGCCATGGGCGGCTTCCGGGTGCAGGGCAAGAGCGCCGACGCGGCGACGGCCCTGCTCGACGCGGCCAAGGCGCTCAGCGCTGCCGGCTGCTTCGCCTTCGTGATCGAAGGGCGTGCCCGACGTGGTCGGCGCCGCCGTCACCGAGCAGCTCGACGTCCCGACCATCGGCATCGGGGCCGGTCCGGCCTGCGACGGCCAGGTCCTGGTCTTCCACGACCTGCTCGGGCTGGGGAAGGGGACGCCGCCCAAGTTCGTGCGCCGCTACGCCGAGGTGGGCCGCATCGCCACCGAGGCCATCGCCGCCTTCGCCGAGGACGTGCGCAGCGGGAACTTCCCGAGCGACGCCGAGAGCTACCACGCCCCGCCCGGCCTGGGGGACGCCCTGGCCTGAGTGCGGCTAGCATGATCGCCCGCAACAGACCCTGCTCCTGACCGCCAGGGGCCCGGGCACGCCCGGTCCAGAGGGAGGTACGCCGCCTATGCGGCCCTACGAAGTCATGGCCATCTTCGAGGCCACCACGGAGCCCAGCCGTCATTCAGGGCGTCCTCGACCACGCGCTCGACGTCATCCGCACCACGGCCGGGCAACCCCGGAGCGATCGACCGCTGGGGGAAGCGCAGCTTCGCCTACGAGGTGAACCACAAGCGCGAGGGCTACTACGTCGTGGTCGAGTTCACCGGCGAGCCCGAGACCGTGGCCGCCCTGGACCGCATGCTCGGCCTGGCCGACGAAGTGGTGCGCCACAAGGTGGTGCGCCTCCCCGAGAGAACGGCGAGCGCGGCCACGGCCGAGCCGGCAGCGAGCTGACGAGCGGCGAGAGGAGCAGACATGGCGACAGACAACAGCGTGACCCTGGTCGGGAACGTCACCCGTGACCCGGAGTTGCGCTTCACCAACACGGGCCAGGCCACCGTCACCTTCGGGTTGGCGGTCAACCGGCGCTGGCAGAACCGCCAGACCCAGGAGTGGGAGGAGGCGACGTCGTTCTTCGACATCGTGTGCTGGCGCGAGATGGCCGAGAACGTGAGCGAGACCATCACCCGCGGCGCACGGGTGATGGTGGCCGGCCGACTCGAGCAGCGCAACTGGGAGACCCAGGAGGGCGACCGGCGGTCGAAGGTCGAGGTGGATGCGGACGAGATCGGGCCGTCACTGCGCTGGGCGACCGCCCAGGTCACCAAGAACGAGCGGCGGGGTCCAGGCGACGGGTCGGCCCGGGGCGGCAACCGCCCGGCGGCACCCCCGCAACCACCGGCACAACCGGCCGCCGAGGGCGGCGGCTACGGATTCGACGAGGAGCCCTTCTGATGGCACGTAACAACCAGCGCGGGGGGACGGCGGCGCGGCGCGCGCCCGAAGGACCTCGGCCGACGGGTCAAGAAGAAGCCCTGTGCGTTGTGCCGCGACAAGGTCGAGTGGGTCGACTACAAGGACGTCCCCATGCTGCGCAAGTACATGAGCGACCGCGGCAAGATCCGCTCGCGCCGGGTGACGGGCAACTGCGCCCAGCACCAGCGGGCACTGGCCATGGCGATCAAGACGGCGCGCGAGCTCGTGCTGCTGCCCTACACCCAGCGCACCGTGACCGAGCGCCCGGGCGGGCGCGGCGGCGGGCGGGGGGACCGGGGCGAGCGGACGCTGGGCGACTCCATGGCCGCCGAGGCACGGCGTGGGCCGGCGCCGACTCCGGCGCCGACTCCGGCGCCGGTCGAGGCCCCCGTCGAGGTCGCCGAGGCCCTGGCCATCGTCGACGAAGCCGTGGCGGACGCCGAGGCGGGTGTCCCGGTCGAGGTCGTCGTCGAGGCGGACGAGGCGGGTGCGGACGCATGAAGGTCCTCTTGCGCGACGACGTCGCCGGGGTGGGTCGCCGGGGTGACATCGTCAAGGTGGCCGGCGGGTTCGCCCGCAACTACCTGTTCCCCGAGGGTCGGGCCATCGCCGCCACGGAGGGTGTCGAGGGTCAGGCCGAGCTGATGCGGCGCGGCCGCGACCTGCGGGAGGCCCAGGACCGGGGCGCGGCCGAGGCCCAGGCTTCCCTGCTGGCCGGCGCCGTGATCCCGATCACCGCCCGCGCCGCCGGCGGGGGGAGGCTCTTCGGCTCCATCGGCCCGGCCGACGTCGCCGAGGCCATCCGGACGGCCAAGGGCGTGGAGGTGGACCGCAAGCACATCGAGCTGCCCGAGCACATAAAGGAGACCGGGACGTTCGAGGTGACGGTGGAACTGTTCCGCGACGTGGCAACGGTGGTGACGGTGGAGGTCAGCGCCGCCACGTGAGCGGCGCGGGATCCGCGCCGCTGTCACATCACTGTGCTCATCATGGCGGGGTGATGGTGACAGCACCCTCCGCTCGGCCTGCAGGTCCAACCGTTCGTACACGGCTTATCCACACCACGGGTGCACTTACACCCTGGGTTACCCACATGCCAGGTGTCGTTACCCACAGCAAGTTCGCCCTTATGGTCCCCAGCTCCGGACGCGTCACAGTAGGGAGCCGTGGTCCAAGCCTTCGACGACACCCGCCCCCGCCCCCTGCGCACGGCCCCCCAGCCTCCGAGCGGTGCGCGTGTGCCCCCGCACGACGTCGAGGCCGAGGAGTCGCTCCTCGGGGCCATGCTGCTCTCCAACGACGCCGCGTCGGTCGGCATCGAGAGGTGCTCGTCGGGCGACTTCTACAAGCCGGCCCACGGCCACATCTTCGGTGCGATCCGTGCCCTCATGGAGCGGGGTGAGGCCATCGACGCGGTGACCGTGACCGACGAGCTCAAGCGCTCGGGGGTGCTCGAGGCGGTCGGCGACCCTTCGATCTTCATCTCCCTGCAGGCCAACACGCCCTCGATCGCCAACGCGCGGCACTATGCCGAGATCGTCGAGGAGCACGCACTGTTGCGCAAGCTCATCGGCGTGGCGGGCGAGATCGCCGACATCGGGTACTCGGTCCCCGAGGACGTGAAAGCGGCGGTCGACCAGTCGGAGCAGCTGGTGTTCAACGTCGGGCGAGCGCCGCACGGCCGACACCATGCGCCCGCTGCACGAACTGCTGGGCCAGGGGCTGGACCGTATCGAGGAGCTGGGCCAGCGCGGGTCGCACATCACCGGTGTGGCCACGGGCTACCACGAGCTCGACCACATCCTGCTCGGCTTCCAGCCCTCCTCGCTCAACATCGTCGGCGCCCGCCCGGGCATGGGCAAGACGAGCTTCGCGCTCGGGGTCCTGGCCAACGTGGGCCTCAACGTGCAGCGCCCGGCGCTCCTCTTCTCACTCGAGATGGGCCACCTCGAGCTGACGCAACGCCTCCTCGCCTCGGAGGCCGAGGTGAACGGTCAGAGCCTGCAGACGGGACGGATCCGCACCCAGGACTGGAGCAAGATCGGGATGGCCGTGACCCGGCTGTCCGGCGCGCCCATCTTCATCGACGACAACCCCAACGTCACGGTCATGGACATCAGGGCCCGGGCCCGGCGGCTCAAGAAGTCCGAGGGCGACCTCGGACTCGTCGTCGTCGACTACCTCCAGCTCATGACGGGCCGGGGCCGGGCGGAGAACCGGCAGACCGAGGTCGCCGAGATCAGCCGCGGCCTCAAGATCCTGGCCCGCGAGCTCGAGGTGCCTGTCGTCGCCCTCTCCCAGCTCTCCCGGAACCTCGAGTCCCGCCAGGACAAGACGCCGCAGCTGTCCGACCTCCGGGAATCGGGGTCGCTCGAGCAGGACGCCGACGTGGTTCTCTTCATCTACCGCGAGTCCGAGTACAACGACGAGGTGCCGATCGACCGGGCCGACGACGCGCTGATAGAGGTGGCCAAGCACCGCAACGGCCCGACGGGGAAGGCCAACCTGCTGTTCCTCAAGCAGTACGCGCGCTTCGAGAACCACCGGGGCGTGTAGGAGCCGAGCCGGACCGAGCTCCCCCCGCCGTTTGCGCAGTGGTCACGGCGCGGGCTCACCCGCACCGGGGCGTGGAGCTCTCACCCGCGAGGCTGGTTGATAGTTCGGTCCGGCCGTCTCGTCGACGCGAGCAAGGAGCAATTCGCACGGAGGCTCGAGGCGTTCAGCGAACTCCTGAGCGGCGCGCTCGCCCAGGAGGCGCCACGGCAGTGCCGTCAACTGGTCTGTGGTGTCCTCGACCCATTGGCGGAGCGCCACCCCTTGGGGGAGAACGGCGCGACCCTCGGCCAATCCCTTGTTGGCCAGGGACGTCCAGCCCTCCTCGATCTCATCGGGGGTATTGCCCCGCGAACGGCTGAGCCAGTCGACTTCGTAGTCGAGCCAGGCGTTGTGCAGGATCGATGCCTCGGAGTGTGACAGTCCGGCCGCGACGACGATCGCCCAGTGGGTGTCCCCGCGCCACTCCCGCAGACAGTTGACGGCGTGCCATCCCGACAAGAGCGGGTCGTCGGGACGGGCCATCGACCGCACCGAGGCGAACATCACCCGGCCCAGGACCGGCAGCTCGTCGACGATGCGCCACAGGCTCGGACCCATCGCTTCCAGTGGCTCGATGATGGTCGGCACGTACGCGCGCAGGCCCTCGACCACCGCCTCGTCACGTGCGTGCCAGTACTGCTGAAAATCCCGCGGACCATTGAGGATGTCGAAGACCATGTGGATGCCGATCGAACTGATGGAGCCGAACGCCGCCACGACCGCGTCGGCCCCGGCCGGCGCCAGGGGAGCACAGCGTGAAGCGATGTAGCCGAGAGGGCCGGGCAAGCCGAGCTTTTCGTACCGGGCCACCGCACCGGGATCCCAGAAGATCCAACCGATGGTGGTCTGCACCGACCGGCCGTTGCGCCGGCTGATCTCGTGCCACCGCGCAGGACCAGGGTCAACCGCCGGCCACGCACTCGTCACGGGTCAGAAGGTACCCGAGGCCCGAGCTAGAGGAATCCCTCTAATATGCCCCGGGATCGCCGGAGGTCCGCGACAATCGTTCGCGTGCGTGCTCCACAACAGACTCGCAGCATTGCGTCCACGGCGCGGATGCTCGATGCGGCCGAGGAGCTCCTCGATCGTGAGGGCCCGGACGCATTGACCGTGGAGGCCGTCGTCCGTGAGTCACAGGCGTCGATCGGATCGTTCTATGCCAGGTTCGGGGACCGCTAGGGTCTTCTGTTCGCCCTGCAGGAACGTTTCCACCAGCGCCTCGACGAGCACGGCGCGCAGACCATGTTGGCTGCGACCGCCGCGGACAGCCTCAGTGAGGCCATTGAGATACTCGTCGAGGGATTCCGGGACGCCTTCGACACCCTCCGGCCGTCCTTCAACGCCAATCTGCTGCACAACCGGTTCGACCCCACCATTCGGGCGCGGGGCGCCGAGCACCGGCGGAAGGCGGCGAGCTCGATCCGCCGGCTCATCACCGTTCACTTCGCCGATCGGGTGACGCACCCTGAACCGAAACTTGCAGCGGACCTCGTCTTCCGCGTGCTGTCGTCCGTGTCGATCCAACGGGCGCTGTTCGAGCACGAGAAGGGCACGAGGCGGGTGAGCGCGAACACGTGGACACAAGAGGTGACGCGGATGCTCGTCAACTATCTCCAACCACTCTGAGCACCCCATCGGGCGGTTGCTCGAAGAGTACGGTGTGACGTAGGTCGATCGGCGGGCCGATGCAGGAGGCGGGTTGTGGAGCGACGACATGCCGGCCCGTGAGCCCGTGACGCTGCGAGGTCGACGGCCACGTTCGCGCTGCTCCCTCCTTCCGGCGGGGCCGGGGCGGGAAGGCATGACGACGCCAGCGGAGGCGACCCGACGCGTTCGCCCGACGCTCACTCTCGTGGCGGTGTGCGCCGGGATGGTCATGGTGCTGTTCGACGCGACCGTCACCGGACCGGCGATGCCCACGGTCCAACGACAGCTCCATCTCTCGGTCAACCAGCTGCAGTGGTTCTTCAACGCCTACATGCTCACGACGGCCGCCCTGATGGTGCCGGCCGGGAGGCTCGGGGATCTCTACGGGCGCAGGCGGCTCTTCGTGGTGGGGATCTGCGTGTACACCGTCGGGGCCATCGGGACCGGGACCGCGCAGAGCGCAGCGTGGATCATCGGGGCGTCGGTCGTTCAGGGTGTCGGTGGGGCGTTCATCTCCACCCTTTCCCTCTCGATCATCGAAGCGTCCTTCCCGCCGGACCGGCGGGGTCGCGCCATCGGGATCTGGACCGGCGTGCTGGGCGCATCGCTGGCGGTGGCCCCCGTGTTGGCCGGCTACCTGACCCAGCACGTCAGCTGGCGGTTCATCTTCTTCCTCACCGTCCCGATCGGCGCCCTCGCGCTCTGGGCGACGCTGCGAGGGGTCGGCGAGTCAGCGCGACCTCACCGCGGAGGGTGGTTTCGATTTCCCCGGCGGGATCCTGGCCGCGCTCGGGGTGTTCCTGATCGCCTACGCCGTCATGGAGGGTGAGACCTGGGGATGGGGGAGTCCACTGACGCTGTGCGTGCTCTTCGGCGGGCTGGCGGTGCTGGGTGCCTTCTGGGTCGTCGAACACCGCGTCCGGTTCCCCCTCGTGCCGCCCGACGTGTTGCACAACGCGCGGCTGGCGGGCGTGGACACGCTGGCAAGTCTCGTCCAGTTCGGCCAGATCGGCTTCTTCTTCTTCCTTCCGCTCTACCTGCAGAACGTGGAGGGGTATTCCCCGACCAAGTACGGCCTCGCCGTGCTGCCGCTGACCATTGCGGCCGCCGTCGTGTCGGTCGTGGCGGGTCGACTGGTCGACCGCGTCGGGTCCCGCCTCCTTGTCTTCGGGGGCCTCGTGGCGACGGCGGTCGGGTTTGCCCTTCTCACCGGCATCGGTCCCGACACCTCCTTCGCCTCGGTGGTCGGGCCGTTCACCTTGCTCGGCATCGGCTTCGGGATGAGCATCGCCCCCCTCACCGCGGCGGCACTGGCGAGCGTGCCCGACGAGCGGGCCGGCGTGGCCTCGGGGCTGCTCAACATGGCGCGCCAACTCGGGGGCGTCCTCGGGGTGGCCGTCCTCGGGGTGGTAGCGGACGAGCGGGCCAAGTCGGTCGCACGGTCGGAGCTGGCGCAGCAGGGGGTGCATGCCAGCACCGCCGGGCTGAACGCCGTGACCGATGTCCTGACGATACCGAGCGCGAGCGCCCAGGTCCTCGAGTCGACCTGGCACGTCTCGACGGCCCAGGCGCAACAGCTGGCCGTGACGCTCTTCACCGACGCGCTCTCCGCGGTCCTGTGGGTGAGCGCCGGGCTGTTCGTTCTCGGGAGCGGCGCCGCGCTGTGGGTGCTGCGCCGGCGGGCGGCGACGGACTCGGCGGTGCCTGATGACGCGGGACGGGAGGGGGAGGCTCTCGGGGGGCCTCAGGTCGCGGCCGGGAGCACGTAGCGATCGACGGCGATGGCGAAGCCCTCGTCGTCGTTGCTGGCCGTGATCCGCCGGGCCGCCCGCTTCACCTCGGGTTCGGCGTTCCCCATCGCGATGCTGAGCCCCGAGTGGGCGAACATCAAGATGTCGTTGGGCATGTCTCCGATGGTGGCGATCTGCGCGGGATCGAGCTCGTAGCGCTCGGGCGAGGGAGCGGGCGACGACGCCCTTGTTGGCCTGGGGGTGGGTCACGTCGAGGTAGTAGGGCTGGGAGGCCGCCGCCGTCAGGTGGTCGCCGAACTTCTCGCCCGCCGGCGCGGGCCGCCGCGGCGACGGCATCGTGGTCGTCGCTCACCCCCACCAGCTTCACGACGTTGTCGGTCAGCCCGTCGAACCCCTTCATCACCTTGGGCTCGAACTTGACCGTCCAGGCCTCCGCGGTCGACGTGCGGCCCCTTCGGGTCGGGCACGTACCACTCGGCGCCGCGGTAGAGCCACACGGCGAGCTTGAAGGACGTCATGTGGTCGGCGACGGGGACCACGAGGTCTTCGGGCACCACCCGCTGCTCCAACACGTTCATGTCCCGGTCCACCAGCAGTCCGCCGTTGAAGGCGGCGATCGGCGTCTGCAGGTCGAGGGGGTCCACCAGCATCGCCATGCCCCGCGGCGGGCGGCCGCTGGTCACGGCGAACAGCACGCCGGCGTCGCGCAGCCTGCCCACCGCGGCGATGGCGCCGTCGGTGAGGACCTTCTCCTGGGTGACCAGCGTCCCGTCCACATCGGCCAGCATGAGGCGGATGGGGAGGGGCGGATGGTCCTCGGTCGGCGCGGCGTGGGAGGCGATGGGGGCGATGGTAGCGGGACCCGTCAGGTCCGGACGGTGTGGGAAGGCGCCGGCCGGCGCGCCCCGGGCCCGGCCGGCGGCGGCGGCGCACCCCAGCGCCACCACAACGACGGCGGCCCAGAACGAGAGGAACGACGCGCCGAGCACGGCCGCCGCCGTCTCGGCACGCGACGACGACGCCGAGCATGACGGGCCAGGCGTCGGTGAAGCGCCGGTGGAACACGGCCAGCGAGCGCGCCGAGGTGATGCCACGGCCCAGGAAGACGGCGAGGCCGCGCACCAGACCGAAGAGCGCGCCGATCGACAGCGCGACCCAGGGGTCGGCGGTCAGCGCGGCCAGGACGATCATCAGATAGACCGCCGACGTCTTGATGTAGGTGACGAGCCCCGCGCCGATCTGCCAGCCGAAGCCTGCTCCGTAGACCCAGGGGCGGAACTGGTCGAGCCAGCGCTCGTTGACCTGGCGGTGATGGACGGGAAGGCGGAAACCCGCCAGTCGGGCGTCGGCTGCCGCGGCGAGCCCGGACGCGCCGCAGGCGAGCGCGGCGACCAGCACGGTCGAGATCCCGAGGGAGCGGACGCCGGCGGCGAGGGCGGCCATGCCGATGCCCAGCGTGGCCCCGCCCAGGATGCTCCCCGCCACGAACCACGTCGCCGTCCTCGTGTAGCGGTGGCCGCGACCGCGCTCGGCGAGGGGCGTGATGGTGGCCAGCATGGAGACCCCGCAGGGCGACCAGGTCGAGGAGGCCGCCGCCACGACGGCGATCGCCACGGCGGCGACGGCGAGGAGGATGGTCACGGGTACCCCTTTCGTGTGGCGGCCGTCACGCCGGCGACCCGAGGAACGGCGCGCCCCCGAAGGCGAAGATCCCGCCGTCGTGCGCCACCAACCAGTAGCCGGCGTCGTTGCCGTAGGCGGCCATGCCGACGACGGGCTTGTTGAGGTGGATGCCGCCGGTGGATCCGTCGAAGACGGCGTCGCCGAACGCGAAGATGCCGCCGTCGGCGGCGACGAACCAGTAGCCCCGGCCCGACGGTGTGGCCGCCATCGCCACCACCGGGGCGTTCAGCGGCTGGCCGCCCATGGAGCCGAGGAAGACGGCGTCGCCGTAGGCGAAGATGCCGCCGTCGGCGGCGACGAGCCAGTAGCCCCGGCCCGACGGCGTGGCCGCCATCCCCACCACCGGGGCGTTCAGCGGCTGGCCGCCCATGGAGCCGAGGAAGACGGCGTCGCCGTAGTCGAAGATGCCGCCGTCGGCGGCGACGAACCAGTAACCCTGGCCCGACGGCGTGGCCGCCATGGCGACCACCGGGGCGTTCAGCTCCTGCCCGCCCGTCGATCCGAGGAACGGCGCGCCGCCGTAGGCGAAGATGCCGCCGTCGGCACCCAACAGGTAGTAGCCCCCCGTGGGGCACGTCGCCACGGCGACGATCGGCGCTTCGAGCTGCGAGGCCCGAGGCGTCGCCGTCGTTGGCGAAGTCCCCGTAGCCGAACAGCCTCCCGAACGACGTGAGCACGGCGTACCCCGCATCGTCGGCACTGGGGGCGAGGCCGACCACCTGGCAGTTCGTGGCGGCCGAGTTGCACGGGGGCATCGGCGGGGCCGGCGTCCAGCAGGGCTCGTTCTGCTCGGCCGTCGCGTTGTCGACGGCCACGGCGGTCGTGCACGAGGGGTCGACCTGCCAGGGCGGGACGCAGGCCACGACGCGACAGACGATGCGGCCCATGCACGCAACGTCCTGGTTGCACTGGCCGTAGCGGAACTGCAGGCAGCCGGTGAGGTACGAATCGCAGCCCTGCGGGCCGCAGCCGCACGCCGTGTCGTCGCACCCCGGCTCGCAGAAAGCGAAGCCGCCGCCGCATCCGCTGTCGCAGGTACAGGTCGAGTTGCAGTCCATGTAGTACCGCGGCCCGCCGCAGTACGAGGAATTGTCCGCCACCCACCACCCGCCCATCACCGTGTTCTCGGGGCAGTAGTTGTACCCGCTCACCGAGCAGCAGAAGTCCGAGAAGCCCGAACAGCAGGTGCTGCCGCACCCGCAGCCGGCGTTCCCGCATTCGCAGATCGCCCCGTAGGCGGTGCCCGGCTTCAGCGCCAGGTCGAGGCCGGAGCCGATGGCGACGGCGCTGCCGACGAACGCCGACCGGTTGATCAGGCTCCGACGGGAGAGGTGTCCCTCGAGGACCTGTGCCGTGCGCGTGACGAGCGCGCTCGGCAGGCTCACGTCGAAGCCGACCGGTATGCCGTTCGGGGGCTGCACCAGGCGGCGCGCCCCGTCGAGCGCCGCCAGCGCGGAGAGGGCGAGCAGGGTGAGCCACAGGCCCACCGCACTGACGAAGAGGAGGGGGAGGCCGGACCCAGGCTGGTGCGCCAGCTGCGTGAGGAGGGAGCCGTGGCCCGGTGCGCCGGCGGCGAACGCCACCGCCGCGGCGGCCAGCACGAGGTCGAAGAGGAGGTGTACGACGGTGGGCGGCGTATCGGGCCGGCCGAAGCAGCCGCACGTGGCGAGCGGGCCTCCCCGCCGGCGGGCGTAGGCCACGACGCCGAAGAAGCAGACGTAGGAGAGGGCGACGAGCGCCGCGGTGAGCGGGCGGGGGAGCGCCAAGGCGACGAGGCCCAGCGCGGCCTCCGCCAGCGCACCGGTCCGGACGGCTCGGCGTGCCACCCTCGGCGACGTCGCCCGGCGGCCGGGCAGGAGTGCGGCCACCGCGCGGGCGGTGTCGTCGGGCCGGATGGCCTTGGTGATGCCGGCGACCACCAGGAGTCCCGCCGCGATCAGGTAGAGGCCGATCAGTTCCACTGGGGGCCTGCGGTGGCGACGTCGTCCGCCGGGTTCAGCGCCAACGAAGCGATCACCGAGTTGACGCGCGGGCACCAGGAGGTTGCGGAGCGCGTGGCTGCCCAGCACCGCGTAGAAGGAGAACGGGCGACCCGCCTCGGTGAAGAACCACTGTGTGCCCGACTGCCCCGGGATCCCCCGCCGCAGTGTCATGGGGGAGAAGTCTCCGGCCGAGAAGGCGCCGGGCCGGCCCTGCCGGGCGAACAGCGCGGTTCCCACGCTCTCGGGCCCGTACTCGAACAGGGTGGCGAACACGTCGGACGCGCCCATGAGGGTCACGGCGCCGCTGCCGAAGTCACCGACGTCGTCGGGGATGGGGAAGGTGGCGAACTGCGCCACCGGGTAGGTCGCGCCCACCGTGGAGGGCCGCACGAAGATCCTGCCTTCGAAGCCGTCGGGGAGGTGTGCCGTGATGCCGTGCGCGCCGATGGTGGCCACTAGTCGGACTGCACCGGTCGTCCGTTGACGGCGCCCGACGGCACCGCCGCCGCACCGTTGGGGAAGACGTCGTCGAGCGTGCGTGGGTAGAGGCTGGGGTCGCCCGGATGGATCCCCGCGGCGCGGAGTACCTCGTCGGCGGCCGCCTCGCGCGCCGGCCCGCCCTCGCGGCCGGTGTCGCCGCGCTCGCGGGCGGGCCGCCGCGGGGAGCGGTCGTACTCGGCCCGCCGCACCAGCTCGGCCAGCTGCCCCACGTGGTTGGCCACCCCCTGGCCGACCTTGCGGCCGGTGGCGCCGTCGACGAGCACGAAGAAGGGTGAGCCCGGAATCTGGTAGTCCACCCAGGCCTCCGTGGACATCACCACGGGCACGCTCCCCGTCGTCCTCGCCTGCACCTCGGCGGGCACCTCGCGGTCCGGTCCCTTGGTGACGATCACGATGCGCGTGCGGTCCGGGAGGTCGAGGTGGCCGGGTGCCTGCAGGGCCTCCCAGAAGCCCGCGCAGGTGGCGCAACCCGAGGAGAGGAAGCCGAGAAGCGTGAGTTGGTCGCCGTTGTCCACCGCGACGGCGCGGGCGTCCCCCGCCGGGGTGATGCCGGCGACCGCCGGGGCCGGGCCCAGGGCGGGGCCGGCCGTGGGCGCGGCCACGGGGACGGGAGCCGGAGCCGGCCCGGGTCCGGCGGTGGGGTCGCCGACGCCCACGCCGAGCTCGTGCAGCGAGCGCAGGATGTCGGCGTGGCTGCGCAGCAGGCCCGCGACGAGGATGCCGAGCACCAGGACCACGAACGTCGAGACAATGACAAGAGCGACCACGCCGCCTCCTCCTTCCGTCCGCCCCAGTATTCATCCGGGGCGCGGCGGGGGGTGGGACCACATGGGGCGGAGCGAGCACGGCAGCGCGCCGCCGCATCCTCGGGCATACTCCCGATGGTGTCTTCTGACGATCTCTTCCTACCCGAGCCCGAGCCCCGGGAGGTGCGCTACACGGTGATCTCGGTCGACGACCACGTCGTCGAGCCCGCCCACACGTTCGAGGGGCGCCTGCCCGCCGCGCTGGCGGATCGGGCCCCCCGGATCGTCGAGACGCCCCAGGGCCACCAGGTCTGGGAGTTCGAGGGGGAGCGCTACACCCAGGTCGGGATGAACGCGGTGGCGGGCCGCCGCCCGGAGACCTACGGCCTCGAGCCCTTCCGCTTCGACCAGATGCGGGCGGGCTGCTACGACGCCGATGCCCGCGTGCGCGACATGGACATCAACGGCGTCTGGGCGTCGGTGAACTTCCCGTCCATGATCACCGGGTTCTGTGGCCGGGTCTTCTTCGACGCCAAGGACCGGGACCTGGGCCTGGCCTGCGTCAGGGCCTGGAACGACTGGCTCTTCGAGGAGTGGTTCACGCCTCATCGTGAGCGGATCGTCCCGCTCGGGATCACTTACCTCGCCGACCCCGCCCTCGCCGTGGCCGAGATCCGCCGCAACGCGGCCCGCGGATTCACCTCGGTGACCTTGCCCGAGCGCCCCCACGAGATCGGGCTGCCCTCGCTGTGGGACCGGGCCCACTGGGACCCGATCATGGAGGCCGTGGTCGAGACGGACACCGTCGATCTCGCTCCACGTCGGCAGCTCCGGCCTGACCCCGCCGCCACCGGGGGCCGGCATGGACGCCCTGCAGCTCGGGGCGACGCTCTTCGGACAGCTGTCGCTCATCGCGTGCGCCGAGTGGCTGTGGTCCGGGTACGCGGCGCGCCACCCCACGCTCAAGATCGCCATGAGCGAGGGGGGCATCGGTTGGGTGGCCATGCTGTGCGACCGGCTCGACAACATCGTCGACCGCTCCGGCTACGGCCTCGGCTGGGACGTGCGGCCGTCCGAGGTGCTGCGGCGCAACTTCTGGTTCTGCACGATCGACGATCCCTCGACCATCGACACGCGCCATGCGATCGGGGTCGACCACATCATGGTCGAGGTCGACTACCCGCACGGCGACAGCACCTGGCCCGACACCCAGGACGTGATCGAGCGGTGCTGGGGCCACATCCCGGCCGACGAGCTGCGCGCCATGTGCTGCGAGAACGCGGCCGCCCTCTACCGCCACCCGCTGCCCGACCGCGTCCTGCCGCGCTGAGAGGAGGCCACCGTGTTCACACCGACCGCGGAGAAGCTGATGCCGGACCTGACACCACGCGAGGAGCTCGTCGTCCTCGCCCGCGCCCTGTGGCGGGAGGGCTACAACGACCACCTGGCCGGGCACATCACGGTCAACCTCGGCGACGGCACGTTGTTGTGCAACCCGTGGCTCCTCACCTGGGCGGAGCTGCGCCCCTCGCAGGTGCTGCGCATCGACCTCGACGGGCGCGTCGTGGAGGGGGACTGGCCCGTCCCCCTCGGCATCCCCCTCCACCTGCAGCTGCACAAGCTGCGGGCCGACGTGGGGTGGGCGCTGCACAACCACCCGCTCTTCGGCACGGTCTGGGCCGACCTGGCCGAGGTGCCTCCGATTCTGGACCAGAGCTCCGCGCTGGGCGGTGGCACGCTCGCGCTGGTCGACGAGTACGAAGGCCCGGTGAACGACGCCGGGAGCGCGCGCCGCGCCGTGGAGCAGATGGGGGACGCGGCCATGGCGCTCCTGGCCGGCCACGGCGTGTTCGTCCTCGGCGGATCGGCCCGGGCCGTGCACCAGCGCGCCGTCGCGCTGGAGCAGCGCTGCCAGCACGCCTGGTACGCCCGCGCCGCCGGCGGCAGCGGTGCCTCGAGGCTGCCGCAGGCCTTCGTCGACCTGGTGGCGCGGAGCGACGGCGAGGGTTTCATCGGCTTCTGGGAGGCGGCGGTGCGGGCCGAGCTGGCGGCCGACCCCGACCTGCTCAGCCCCTGATCGAACCGGCGCCCGTCCCGAAGACCTCGCTGAGCTCGAGCGGGACCGGCGTGTCCAGCTGCGCGTAGGTGCACGACGCCGGGTCGCGGTCGGGCCGCCAGCGGACGAACGACGTGGCGTGGCGGAAGCGGTCCTCCTGCAGGTGGTCGTAGGACACCTCGCACACCGCCTCGGGGCGCAGCGGCTCCCACGTCATGTCCTTGCCGGCGTTCCACCGGTTCGTCCCGCCCGGCGCGCGACCCGCCGCCTCGGCCCAGCCGGCCCACGGATGGCCGTCGAGCGCACCTTCCCGGTACGGCTCGACCTCGTCCACCAGCTCGCGTCGTCGTGCGACGCTGAACCCCGAGGCCACGCCCACGTGGTGCAGCGTGCCCGCCGCGTCGTGCAGGCCGAGCAGGAGCGAGCCCACGCCCGCCCCGTCCTTGTGCGTGCGGAAGCCGGCGACGACGCAGTCGGCCGTCCGCTGGTGCTTGACCTTGAGCATGGCCCGCTTGTCCGGCAGGTAGTGCAGGTCCGGGGCCTTGGCCACCACGCCGTCCAGGCCGGCGCCCTCGAAGCGGGAGAACCAGTCGGCCGCGACGTCGGGATCGGTCGTGACCGGGGTGAGGTGCACCGGCGGGCGCACCTTCGTCGAGCAGCTTCTGGAGGACCCGGCGCCGCTCGGCGTACGGCGTCTCCATGTAGGAGGTGTCGTCGTGGGCCAGGAGGTCGAAGGCGACGAACGACGCCGGCGTCGACTCGGCCAGCTGGCGGATCCGCTTCTCGGCCGGGTGGATGCGTTGGGACAGCGAGTCGAAGTCGAGGCCGTTCGGGCCGGCGATGACGATCTCGCCGTCGAGCACGCAGCGCTCCGGGAGCTCGCGCCGCAGCGCGTCGGCCAGCTCGGGGAAGTAGCGCGTCAGCGGCTTCTCGTTCCGGCTGCCGAGCACGATCTCGTCGCCGTCGCGGAAGACGATGCAGCGGAAGCCGTCCCACTTCGGCTCGTAGGAGAGCCCGTCCTCACGGGGCAGCTCACGGGTGAGCTTGGCCAGCATCGGCGCCACCGGTGGCCGGACCGGCAGCGTCATGCCGCGTCCGCGTGCGTGGTTGCCCAGGCCAGCAGCTCGTCGGCCGGCCGGCGGTTGACGATGCGTTCGAACGGCACGTCCGCCGCCACCGCGTTGCGGCAGCCGCGCCCGAGCCAGCCGAGTTGGCCCGGGGCGTGGGCGTCGGTGTCGATGGCGAAGGAGCACCCGAGGCCGACGGCGTGGCGCAACAGGTCCTCGGGTGGGTCCTGGCGCTCGGGCCGGGAGTTGATCTCGACGGCGGTGCCGGTGCGGGCGCAGGCGGCGAACACCGCGTCGGCGTCGAACGCCGACTGCGGGCGGCCCTTCCCGGTGATCAGGCGGCCCGTGCAGTGGCCGAGGATGTCGGTGTGCGGGCTCTCGATGGCGGCCAGCATGCGGGCGGTCATCTGCGGCGCGTCCATGCGCAGCTTGGAGTGCACGCTGGCCACGACGACGTCGAGCTCGGACAGGAGGTCGAGGTCGAGGTCGAGCGAGCCGTCTTCGAGGATGTCCACCTCCATGCCGGTCAGGATGCGGAACGGCGACAGCTCCTCGTTCAGCTCGCGCACCACCTCGAGCTGCTCGCGGAGCCGCTCCTCGTTGAGGCCGTGGGCCACGGTGAGGCGCGCGCTGTGGTCGGTCAGCACCAGGTACTCGCGCCCGAGGTCGCGGGCCGCCCGCGCCATCTCGCCGATGGGGCTGCCGCCGTCGGACCAGTCCGAGTGGGAGTGGCAGTCGCCCCGCAGCGACGCCAGGAGCTCCGCCGCCGGCCCGTCGACCACCAGGTCGTCCGGCCCGTCGTCGAGCTTGGACAGGTAGCCCGGGATCTCGCCCCGCAGCGCCTCGGCGATGACCTGCGCGGTCGAGTTGCCGACGCCCTCGATGCTCTGCAGCCGGCCCGCCTGCGCCAGCGCCGCCAGCTCCCCCGGCGGCACCGACGCGAGGGCCCTGGCCGCGTGCCGGAAGGCACGCACCTTGTAGGTGTCGGCCCCGCTGCGCTCCAGGCGGAACGCGATCTCGTTCAGCGCGTCGAGCGGGTCCATCCGCTACGCCTTCTTGGCCCGGCTCGGGGCCACCCGCGGTGGCTCGTCGGGCATCTTCGGGTACTGCGGCGGCCAGGGTGCGTCGTGCAACCCGGCCGCCTTGTCCGCGTCGGCCAGCGCCAGCAGGGGCTCGAGCGACTGGGGCCAGCTCGCCGATGGCGGCCCACGGGTCGCCCCGCCGGCGGACCAGGTCCGGCACCGTGCGGATGGTCAGCTCGTTGGGCGTGACCGTCTCGACCTCTTCCCAGGAGAGGGGCGTCGACACCTGCCCACCCGTGCGGGGCCGGGCGAACCAGGCGCCGAAGACCGTCTTGTGCGGCGCGTTCTGGTTGAAGTCGACGAAGACGCGGCTGCCCCGCTCCTCCTTCCACCAGTTCGCGGTGATCAGGTCCGGGAAGCGACGTTCGAGCTCGCGGGCCAGCGCAACGGCGGCGGCCCGGACCTGCACGGAGTCCCAGCGCGCCTCGAGGCGCAGGTACACGTGGAGCCCGTTGCTGCCCGTCGTCTTCGGGTACCCCCGCAGGCCCAGCTCGCCCAGCACGTCGCGGCAGTGGAGCGCCGCGGCGCGCACCTCATCGAAACCGATGCCGGTCGTGGGGTCGAGGTCGATGCGCAGCTCGTCGGCGTGGTCCGGGTCGGCGGCACGGTACGGCCACAGGTGCAGACCGAGACAGCCGATGTTGACGGCCCACACGACGTGGGCGATGTCGGCGACGACGAGCGCGTTGGACGTGGTGCCGTTCGGGGTGGAGACGGTGGTGGACTCCAGCCAGTCGGGGGCGCCGGCAGGGATCCGCTTCTGGTAGAAGGACTTGCCGGTGGCGCCCTCGGGGAAGCGCTGCAGCATGGCGGGGCGGCCCCCGGCCGTGTTGAGGAGGTGCTCGCCCACCTCGAGGTAGTACGAGACGAGGTCGAACTTGGTGGCGTCGAGCCCGGGGAAGTACACCTTGTCCGGCCGGGAGATGCGCAGCTCGCGGCCGTCGACCTCCACCGTCCGCTCGTCGTCCCCTGGCACCGCCGTCGACTCTACGGCGCCGCCGCCCAGCTCGGAACGGCTATGCGGTCTGGAGTTGGGACCCCGCCTCGGGGCTCAGCTCGATTCCGCGGAGCGCCAGCTCCCGCTCGAGCCGGGAGCGCTCGCGCTGCGGGTTGGCGAAGAGCGCCGGCGTGGTCGCCACCTGGAGGGACACACAGAGCCTGATGAGAGCTCCGTCGTAGGAGAGCTCCCGGGCCAGCGCCTCGGCAACGGAGGTTGTCAGAACCTCGTCCGTCGCTCGAAGTCTGGCCCGGGAGTACGCGAGTCCGCCAGCAGCAGGTCGTTGGACCTGTGCTCTTCCTCACCTTTGCCAAGGGCCCGCGTCAGGAGGTCCACGTACATGACCACCCCACGATGGTGCCCTGTCCAGGGGTCGGGCCGGTAGGGCTGAACGACCCTCTTTGCGGCCCAACCCCGTTGAAAGTCCTCGTGGGTGACCACATCCGCTCCCGCCCAGGCCGCCCGCCGCGGGCCTCGGCAGACCAGGCATCAGACGAGGTCGGCCAGCCCCTCCCACCCCTGCGGGGGCGGCGCCAGGTGCCAGAACTGCTCGGGAACGCGGCCGTCCATGCGCGCCGTGAGCGCGTGGTCGCGCTCGAGCGGGGGGATCTGCGAGGTGTAGCACCAGATGGCGCGCCGCTTGCGCTCCTCGTCGGGCACGTGGGGGACGATGGCGGGGGTGGGCCACGGGTGCGAGCGCAGCAGCTTGGCCACCCGCCAGGCCAGCAGCCCAGGGAGGTGCTTGTAGCCGTGGTCCTCGTAGCAGAACCACTCCCGGTCGGGCTGTGCCGCCCGCACGAGGAGGCTGGCCTCGTGCACCATCACGTGGTCCGGGTTGCCCAGGCCCATGGGGAAGAAGACGGCGGTGGGGTCGAGGTCGGCGATGGTGTCGGCCGAGGACGGGCGCCACCTCGGCCGGGGTCGGTCGCTCCGCGGGCCGCAGGTACTGGTGGTCGGCGAAGTCGAGCCAGTGGTAACCCGACTCGAGGACGGACATGGCGGCGACGTCCTCCTCGCGCCGCACCGCCACCACGTCGTCGCCGGCGACGAAGCCACCCAGGGCGTCCCATTCCGACGGAACGTCGGGGTAGGCCGGCGGGCGGCCGCCGAGCACCGTCACCACCGTCGTGTTGTGGTAGCTGGCGATGAGGTGGCCGGCCCCCATGGCGGCGTCGTCGAAGTGCGGGGAGAGCACGAGGATGCGCGCCAACGCGCCCGGGTCGACCTCGCCCCAGGTCGGCTGCCGCGAAGGTGTCGCTCACGAACGGATCATACGGGCACGTCGTCGACCTCGCCCGCCACGTGACGGCGGAACAGCGGCATGAGTGCACCGATGACCGCCGCGCCGACGATGCAGGCGAGACCGCCCGAGACCACCGAGAACTCCACGCTGGTCAGCGTGGCCACCGCGCCCGACTCCATGTCGCCCACACGCGGGCCGCCCTGGACGACCGCCATCTGAATGGAGGACATGCGGCTGCGGAAGCGCTCGGGGACCGAGCTCTGGAGAATGGTGTTGCGCAGGACGGCCGAGATCACGTCGGCCCACCCCGCCACCGCCAGCAGGACGAGCCCGATCCAGAGCGTGTCGACCAGACCGAACAGCGCGATGGCGGTGCCCCACACCGACGACGGCCACGATCACCGCCCACCCCTGGCGGCGCAGGTTGGCGACCCAGCCCGTGGTGACGGCGCCGATCAGCGCGCCGACACCGGGCGCCGCGTAGAGGAAGCCGAGGGTGATGGTGCCGCCGCCGAAGACCGAGCCCGCCATGGCGGGGAAGAGCGCCCGCGGCATGCCGAAGACCATGGCGTTGATGTCGATCAGGTAGACGCCCTGCAGCGCCTGGCGGGAGCGCAGGTAGCGCAGGCCCTCCTTGGTCGACTGCCAGGGCGAGAGGCCCCCGGCGCTCTCCGCCGGCGGGATGGGCGCCAGCATGGCCGAGGTGACGGCGGCCACCACGAAGGAGGCCGCGTCGAGCCCGTAGACGAGCGGGAGCCCGATGCCGAGCAGGAGGCCCGAGAGCGCCGGGCCGACGATGACGCCCAGCTGGAAGACGATCTGCATCATCGCCGCCGCGGCCGCCAGGTGCCGCCGCTCCACCATGCCCGGTATCGCCGCCATGCGGGCGGTGCTGGAGAAGCCCATGAGTCCGGCGGCCACCGAGCTCACGACGTAGAGCGCGACCAGGGACGGGTGGGCCAGGCCGGCGTTGACCGCCATGGCGGCGCTGGTGAGGACCATGGCGGCCGACGTCCAGACCATGATGCGGCGCTTGTCGACCGAGTCGCCGACGGGACCGGCGGACAGGGCCCCGGCCAGGAACGGGATGAGCTGGGCCAGGCTGATCGCACCCACCTGCAGGGAGGAGTGGGTCATGGAGTACACCTGGTAGGGGATGGCGACGACGGTCAGCTGCGTTCCCACGACGGAGATGAGCTGCCCGGTGAACAGGAGCCGGAAGTCGCGGCTGTCCCGCAGCGGGGTCGTGTCGACCAGGATCCGGCCCGGCATGCCAGCAGCCTACGGTCGGACCCGGCCGGGCCTCGCCCCGGGCGCCGGTGGTCAGGAGAGCTGCCGGCCGAAGTCGCGCCCGGCGATGTCCCAGGCGGCGGGCCAGTCCCGGGTGCGCAACAGGGCGTCACTGCCACCGTCGCAGAAGATCACCGATCCGCAGAAGAACGCGCTGTCGGGACCGAGCAGGAACTCGACGAGGGCGGCGATCTCCTCGGGCCGGCCGGGACGCCCGACCGGAATGGGGAGCATGTCGAGCAGAGGGCCCGTCTCGGGGTCGGCCCGCATGCCCGCCACCATCGGGGTGTCGATCATGCCCGGGGCGATGGCGTTGAGCCGGAGACCCGACCCGGCCCATTCGGGCCCCGTCGCCGAGCGCCGGACCCAGTGGGCCACCGCCAACTTGGTGGCCGGGTACGCCGCCATCGACCCGGCGGCGTCGGCGCGCCGGGCGCTCGACTCCTCGTCGTGGTCCAGGCAGGCGTCGACCAGGTCGGCGGGGATCGTCCGGCTGCACCGTCGTCGAGTTCGAGCTGATGGCCACGGCCGCCGCGCCGCGGACGAGCAGGGGCGGAGCCCGTCGAGCACGTCCACCGTGCCGAAGTAGTTCACCGCGGCGAGCAGCGAGCCGGCGCGGCTCGGTGCGCCGGCCAGCCCGGCGCAGGTCACGATGCCGGCGAGCTCCCCGCCGCAGCGCTCCGCCGCCTCGGCCACGGCACGCCGGCGGCCCTCGGCGGTCCCCAGGTCCGCCACGACGTCGGCGTCCGGCCTGGTCGACGCCGACGACGCGCCATCCGGCGGCGCGCAGCCGGGCCGCGGTGGCGGCGCCGATCCCCGACGCGGAACCCGTGATGACGGCGGCGCGCTCAGGCAGCGCGGTCGCGCCTTGAGGAGGGCGAGCGCCTTGTCGGCGTGCGAACCCATGGAGACCTCGCTGTGGATGACGTCGAGAAGGGTGCGGTCGGTGTCGATCACGAAGGTCATCCGCTTGTTCGGGAGGAAGCTCGCGCCGCGCTTCGCCCCCAGCTGGGCCGCCACCGTGCGCTCGGCGTCGGACAGCAGGGGGAAGCCGAGCGACTCCTTCTCGTCGAAGCGCTTCTGCTTCTCGACGGGGTCGGCGCTGATGCCGACCGGCTGCGCGCCGACGGCGGCGAACTCGGCCGCCATGTCCCGGAAGTGGCAGCTCTCCTTCGTGCAGCCGTAGGTCATGGCGGCGGGGTAGAAGAAGAGGACGACCGGGCCGTCCGCCAGGAAGTCGCTCAGCGTGCGGGGAGTGCCCGTCTGGTCCGGGAGCGTGAAATCGGGAACGACGTCGCCTTTGTGCATACGCTCAATGTAGGGCGAAGTGCCTGCGTCGTGCCGCGCTAGGCCTCGAAACGGAAGCCGACGCCGCGCACGGTGACCAGATGGCGCGGGTTCGCCGGGTCCGGCTCGACCTTGCGCCGCAACCGCTTGATGTGGGTGTCGAGGGTGCGGGTGTCGGTCAGCTCCTGGTCCCACCACAGGCGGTCGATGCACCAGTCACGGGTGACGACCTGGCCGCTGTGCGACATCAGCAGGGCGAGGAGGTCGAATTCCTTCCGGGACAGGTCGACCGGGGCTTCGTTCACCGTCACCTCGCGCCGGCCGGCATCGAGGCGGACGGGGCCGACCGCGAGGACCTCCTCGTGGTGCTCGGCGACGGCGACGCCGCGGCGGAGGACCGCACGCATGCGGGCGACCAGCTCGCGCAGGCGGAACGGCTTGGCCACGTAGTCGCTGGCGCCGAGCTCCAGGCCGAGCACGATGTCGACCTCGGAGTCGCGGGCGGTCACCATGATGATCGGCACCGGCTTCAGGCTCCGCATCTGCTGGCAGATCTCGATGCCGGACTGGTCGGGCAGCATGACGTCGAGCAGGACAAGGTCGGGGTGCACCCGGTGGAAGACGCGCAGCGCCTCGTGCCCGTCGCCGGCGGCCTCGACGGCGAACCCCTCGCGGGTAAGGCCCGACGCCAGGGCTTGGCGGTAGGACTCCTCGTCGTCGACGACGAGGACGAGGGGACGGTTGTCCCGGGTCGGCCCGTTGGGCGGGGGCCGGCCGCTGGTCGCCGGTGTGTCTGCAATCGCCACGCCGTGGTCCGCCTCAGGCAGCGTCGTGGGGGACCCGGGGTGGAATGACCGAGAGAAGGGCAGGCGACGACGGCGGACGGGGGGTAGATCGCACCGACGTCGCCTGGGCACGCGGGGAGACGAATACCCGCGCCATGGTGACCAACGACCCGATGAACCCGGGGCGGTGTGAGCGCGCCGGTCGGATCATGATGACCTCGGCCAGGTTGTCCTGGCCGCGATGGCGGTCGGCGTCGGGACCGGAACGGAGATCCCGGCCGGCTGTGGCCAATGTCCTGATCCACGGTCGCCATCGAGCCTCACGCTACGGAGCCGAGGTGAACGTGCCGTGAAACCGTTGCAACCAACAAGTGTTCTGAAGATGAACTCTTAAGGCTGCGATCCTGCTCACAGCATTACGCTCCCTGGACACACGACTAGGGAGGTACCGGAAATGACCGAGGCCATGGGCCACGGCGTGAATCAGCGCAAGGCCATACAGATGACGCCCGCCGAGGTGGAGGCGTTCCTCGCCGAGCGGCGGAGCGATGACGATGTGCTCCATGTCCCCCGACGGCTCCATCCATGCGGTGGCGATGTGGTACGGGTTCCTGGACGGCTGCGTCACCGTGGAGACCAAGGCCAAGTCGCAGAAGGTGCAGAACCTGCGGCGCGACCCCCGGCTCACGCTCCTCTTCGAGGACGGCGACTACTACGAGGAGCTCCGGGGCGTGGAGCTGGTCGGGCAGGCGGAGATCGTCGACGACCCCGACAAGCTGTGGCAGCTCGGCATCAGCGTCTACGAGCGCTACAACGGCCCCTACTCCGACGAGCTGAAGCCGATCCTCGAGATCATGCTGCACAAGCGGGTGGCGGTGAAGCTCAACGTCGAGCGGACCGTCAGCTGGGACCACCGCAAGCTGGGGCTGCCCTCGACGCGGCCCGCGCCGTGTGAAATTCGCCATCCGGCAGGCGGTCGCCGTGCCGCCGGCGCGGGCGATGGCGGCCTACGGTTCGCCCGCCTTCTACGAGGGGCGCCCCGGCCGGGACGACATCGCGGTGCGCGAGGTCGTGCGCCACGACGACACGGGGCGAGCGGATCCTCCTCGAGGTCCGCTTCGCGTTCACCGGGTCGGTGTCGCCCGCGGTGCGCGCGGTGATCGACCCCACGAAGATGTCGTGGGTCACCCGGACCGAGGTCCGGCCCGCCGAGGCGCGCTCGAGCTGGGTGGTCCTGCCCGACCACTACCCGGACCGGCTCGAGCGCCAGCGGCACCTACCGCTTCGAGGAGGGTGACGCCGGGCCGGGCAGCACCGTCGTCAAGGTCGAGGGCGATCTCAAGGTGCGCGTCCCGCTCGTCGGGCGCTCCGTCGAGCGGGTCATCGTGTCGGACTGCGCGCCTACATCGAGGACGAGGTGGCGGGCATCCCCGACCTGGGACGGGTGAGCGCTCAGCCCGCCGGCTGTTCGCACGCCTTGAGCATCTGCGTCATCCCGTCCTCGATCCCGCCGGCGAGGACGTCGATGTCCGGGGTCGAGTCGTAGTCACCGGTGATCCCGAAGTTCACCTCGCCGTCGTAGGAGAAGATGGCGATCCCGAGCCGCATCTGGCCGCCGAGCGGCACGTACGGGAAGGCGCGGATCATGCGCCTCCCGGCGGCGAAGAGCGGGAACTGGGGTCCCGGGACGTTCGTGGTGACGGTGTTGACGTTGCGCTGGCCCGCCCTCGTGGCCAGGCGCATGCCCAGGGCCAGCAGCATGGGCGGGGCGAAGCCCGACATGGAGGTCAGCGCCTCGCCGGCCACCGCCTGCTTGGAGTCCTTGAGGTCCTTCATCTGCTCGGTGATGACGTGGAGCCGCAGGACCGGGTCGTCGATCTCGATCGGGAGCTCGGCGAACATGGCCGAGACCTTGTTGTCGAACGTGCCGTCACCCACCGCCTTGCCCGACCCGTCACGCGGCCGCACCGAGACGGGCACCAGGGTGCGCACCACGCGGTCGATGTCCTCGTCGCGTGCCAGCAGCAGCTCGCGGAACCCGTTGGTGATGCTGGCCAGCACCACGTCGTTGAAGGTCCCGCCGAGCGCCTTGCGCACGCGCTTGATGTCGTCGACGGACGTCGTCGCCCAGGCGTAGCGGCGGTGGGGGCCGAGCGGGCCGTTGAGGCTCGAGAGCGGCATCGGGCGCACCAGCCCGCTCAGGGAGAAGAGCCCACCGGCGACCTCCAGCACGTAGCCCGCCATCCGGCGCGCGGCGCGGGCCTGCGCCCGCGCCGCCGCGCAGCTGCTCGTACGGCGACCGCACGATGTTCTCCAGAGCCTCCGCCACCAGTTCGAGTCCCGATGGCTCCGGGTGGGGTGTCCACGCCGACGGTTCGGGCCGGTGCGCGTCCGGACCGAGGTCCATGATGACCGCCAGGAGATCCGTACCGGACACGCCGTCGACCAGCGCGTGGTGCGTCTTGGCCAGCATGGCCCACCGTCCGTCCTCGAGCCCCTCGACCGCCCAGATCTCCCACAGCGGCTTCGAGCGGTCGAGCTGTTGCGCCATGACGCGCCCGACGAGCTTGCGGAGCTCGCTCTCGCCACCCGGGGACGGGCAGCGCCGTATGGCGCAGGTGGTACTCGATGTTGAAGTGCGGGTCGTCCACCCACACGGGGCGCCCGAGCTCGAAGGGGACGAAGCGCACCTTCTGGCGGTAGCGCGGCACGAGGTCGAGCTTGGCGTCCACCATGCCCACGATGTCGGCGAACGGCGGCGGGGGTCCCTCGAAGATGGCGACCGAGCGCGATGTGCATGTGCGACACGTGGTCCTCGATGTGGAGGAAGGAGGCGTCCAGTGGGCTCAGGCGGTCAGGACCCATCGACCCTCCCTTCGCGGCGTGTCCGGCCCGAAGGCTACTACCGGGTCGGTCCCGTTCCGCCGGGGTCAGCCGGCGCTGGCGGCCGCGCCGGAACCGCCCAGCGAGGCGAGGACGGGGGTGGCGAGGATCCTCGTCGTGGTCTCCTCGTAGGCGGTCTCGACGATGCGGGGGCTCCGGCCCTCCGCCATGGCGCGCAGCCCCATCGCCCGGCGCGAGTCGGCGCCGGGCTCCAGGGTGATCACCGTGGTGCCGGCATCCTCGAGGCGGGCGACCTCGTGCTCCATGCGGCGGTGCACGGTGCGCCGGAGCCAGCCGTCGGCACCGTTCGCCGCGCCCTGGGCGGCCGACATGGACGAGACGATGACGACCACGTCGAGGCCCTCCGACTTGAGCACGTCCGCGTTGGTGACCGAGTGGACGCCGCCGTCGACGTACTCGGTGCCCTCGATCGTGACCGGTTGGAAGTAGCCGGGAATGGCACACGAGGCCAGCACCGCGGGCGCCAGGCGGGCCGGCGGGGCACCGGGCCGCCCGAAGACGACGCGAGCACCGTCGGTGCGGCGGACGGCGCAGATGCGCAGGCCGTCCGGCCAGCGGTCGCCCGTGTGCTGGTCGAGGCCGCGGGCCCGCTCGGAGATGTCGACCTGTCCGCGCGGGACGAGCGTCATGGCCGCCACCTCGGGACGGAAGGCCAGCGGCCGTCGGGCCACCCGGGCGATGAGGGCCGGCGACGGCAGGTTCCAGGGGCGCAGGAGGGACCGCAGCGACGGGGTCGGCAACGGTCCCGCGTCGGAGGGGAGGATGCGGCGCAGGATGGCCCCGCCCCCCGGCGAGGTGGGCACGCCGTAGAGCGACGCGGCGAGGTCGGTGGCCGGCACCCCGACACGCAGCGCGGCACCGGTGACCGAGCCGGCGGAGGTGCCCACGACGAAGGAGGCCTGGCGCGGGTCCCAGCCGGCCTCGCGCTGCAGCGCCGCCAGGACGCCGGCCTGGTAGGCCTGGCCGACCACGCCCCCGGCGCCGAGCACCAGCCCGATCGAAGAAGCCCGCCCACTCCCGAATTCCCCACGGATCACGCCCGTCACGCCCCCTTTCTACCCGGCAGGGCCACCCTTCGCCCCGATTTGACCGACCGGGGCCGGTCCAGCGCCGTGGGACCGCTCCCTAAGGTGGGCCGGGCCGGGAGCGGCTGGGGAGGCGCATGACGGAGACTCTCAGGCTCGTCGCCGCCGTGGGTGGCGTCGTCCTCATCGTCGGGATGCTGAGCGACGCCGTGGCAACGCTGATCGTCACCCAGGGTGAGCGGACCCCGTTTGTTGAGCCACTCCCTATGTGAGTGTGAGCTGCTGTCGGTGGAGCCAGGCCTCGACGAACTCGACCGGGGTGAGCCAGCCGTGCGCGCTGTGCGGCCTGTTGATGTTGTAGTCGATGCGCCAGTCCTCGAGAAGCACCTTGGCCTCGAGCAGGGACTCGAAGCGCTGGCCGTTCAGGAACTCGTCGCGTAGGCGGCCGTTGAAGCTCTCGATCCAGGCGTTCTGCCACGGCGAGCCCGGGTCGATGAACACCGTGTCGGTCCCGTTGAAGCGGCACCAGTCGGCCACGGCATAGGCGATGAACTCGGGTCGTGGTCGAACCGTACATAGGCGGGTGCGCCGCGTTCGTCGCAAGCGCTCGAGGCAGGCCACCACCCCGTCGGCGTCGATGGATCGTTCCACCTCGATGGCCAGGCACTCGCGGCTGTACTCGTCGATGACGTTCAAGAGCTTGAGCATCCTTCCCTCTGCGGTCTGGTCGAACTGGAAGTCGAGGGCCCAGACGACATTGGGCCGGATCGGGCAGAAGGCGCCGACGGCGACCCCGATGCCGCGCAGCGGGCGCTTCTTCTTTCGATAGGGCACACGCAGGCCTTCGGCACGCCAAAGGCGGTGGATGCGCTTGTTGTTGACGCGCCAGCCGGCCTTCGCGCGCGGTGGCAGCCCGCCGCCAGCCCCAGCGGGGCCGCCGCCGCGAGAAGTCGCGTCAAGAAGGCGCGGAGCGCCAGCTCGTCGTCGGAAGGCACGGGCGCGGGGAGGCGTTGGGTGGATCTGGGCTGGCCGACGAGGGCACAGGCTTTGCGTTCACTCACCCCGAACTGCTCTCGGAGGGCCACGACGGCCCGCCGGCGGCGGTCCGGGGTCAGAAGTTTCCCGGTTCACCTCTTTCAACATGTCGATGTCGAGGGCCTGGTCGGCCACGATCTTCTTCAGCCGGGTGTTCTCGCGCTCGAGCTCTTTGAGGCGTTTGGCGTCGTCGGCCTTCATGCCGCCGTACTGGTTGCGCCAGCGGTGGAAGGTCTGCTCGGAGATCTCGAGATGACCGCGCCACCTCCTCGACGGTCTTGCCTTGGGCCAAGAGCTTGTCGCCCTCGGCCAGCTTGCGGATCACCTGTTCGGGCGTGTGCCGCCGGTTTTTCATCTGTGCTGTCCTCCTCGTCCCATCTTGGGACATCGGACTCGCACAGGAGGTGGATCAGTTCACGGGGATCCGGTCAAGGGCACCAGCGGCTGGTGGCGGCCGACGCGGCTCTTCTACGCCGCCACCTGGCGCGCCACGAGGTCGCTGTCGGCGCGCCTGCCCGACCGCCCGGGCGATTACGTGCTCAACGTCTACCCCGCCCTCTCGCTGCTCGGCCTCCTCGTCCTGTGGCTGGCCGGGCTGATGATCGGCTGGTCGCTCGTGTACTGGGGTCTCGACCAGCACGTCGGCGGCACCAGGGACTGGGGGACGCTCGTCTACTACGCCGGCACCTCGCTGGTCACCCCTGTCTTCGGGTCGGCGCACGGCGCACTCGTGCGCATGCTCACGCTGCTCGAGACCTTGACCGGCGTGGTGACGATCGCGCTGATGATCTCGTACCTCCCGGCGCTCTACAGCGCCTACAGCCGGAGGGAGGCGCGGCTGTTGACTCTCGACGACCCGCACGGCGGGCGCATCACTCCCGTGCGCGTCATCGTCCTCAATGCACCGGGCGGTGACACCGAGATGCTGTACCGGTCCCTGGGCGAATGGCAGATGTGGACGGCCGACCTCCTCGAGAGCCATGTGTCGTACCCCATGCTGGCGCTGTTGCGCTCGCAACATCCCGGCCAGTCATGGGTCACCGCGCTCGGCGTCGTCACCGATGCGGCGACGTTGACGTCGGCCTGCGTCGAGGGGGCGCACGACCGCGAGCCTTATTTCCTCTACCGGCGTGGCCGGCGCGCCATCATGGAGATCTCGAGCCGCCTCCACGTCCCCAAGACCGCAGCCCCCGCCAGCTGGCTCGTCGAGGAGAACTTCGAGCTGGCCTGGCGCCAGCTCGTCGAGCTCGGCGTCCCCCTGCGGGACAAGGGCGAGGCCTGGGCGGACCTGCAGGCTCTGCGCGCCAGCTACGGGGACCAGCTCGAGCGGCTGATCGACTTCCTGGTTGCCCCACGCGGGTTCTGGGGCCACTCGGCGGAGGAGACGGTGGCCGCCGAGGTGGCGGAGGCCGCCCGCGCGGCCAGGAGGAACGTCCGCACCTCTTGACGGTGCACGATCCGACGACTCCCGCCGTTACTCTGCGGGACTGGTATGGGCACCACCCGCGGCGAGTTGCACCGGATTGCGGCGCACGTGCTCGGTCGTCGGCGCAACGCGGTGAGCGGCCATTTCGGGCTCCGGGCGAGTCCGGGCGGTGTGGCCACCCCCGCGTTCGGACCCGAACCCGAGATGGTGCGTGTCGCCGGTCTCTGCCTCATCCGCGAGGTGGGCAAAGAATCCCGCTCGACGCGTCCTGGACGGCGCCACGCTGGCCGAGCTCGCCGCGTTCGCCGAAGCGGACCTGCACGACGCGTTCTCGGCGGGTCCGGACATGCCGGCGTTGGGCCCGACGGACGAGCCGCTGCGCCTGGACCCGGCGGAGCTCGACGTGCTCTACCGCTGGTTCGACCTCGGCTGGCGGGTGCTCGACGCCGTCACGGCGGACACCACGGTGGCGGCAGGCCAGATGACGGTGCAGCTCTGGCCGGAGCACTTCGACGTGGGCACCGCCCTCGACCTCGGATCGGGGGCCGGTGTGAATCTCGGCTTCTCACCCGGCGATGCCTTCTCGGAGGAGCCCTATGTGTACGTGGGACCGTGGGGTCCGGAACGGCCGGGCGACCACGCGTTTTGGAACGCACCCTTCGGCGCGTTCGCGCCACGGTCGCGGGCCCCCGACGCGGCGGTCTGCGGGGCCTTCGTCAGCAGGGGACTCGAGCTCCTGGCGGAGGCCTACGCGCGTGGCCGTTCCTCTCCCCACCGCCGAGACCGTCAATCTCCTGCCTCCCGACGCCGCGGAGACCCAGCTCCTGGCGGACGGCGTCGCGTCCGCCGTCTCCGGCTCCAACGGATTGCTGCCGATACAGCGCTCGGTCCTGGAGGCGACGTTCCCGGCCATGACGGGACACCCCGTCACGCTGGCGAACCGACCGGTCCTGAGCGCCAGGGAGTTCGCGGCGGCGCTGGCCCGGCGCGACCTCGGCTTCCGCTCCCGCATGGTGCAGGCGATGCTCCTCTGCGCGCTCGTCGTTCACCCGATTCCCGACGACGTGGCCGACAAGGTGGCGGCGTTCGCGCTGGAACTCGGGGTGGAGGACGGGATGGTCGACGTCGCCCGCGAGTTCGCCGCCGGATCGCTCGGGCTGGCTGCACACGACTTCGCCCGGAACGGGTACGAGGGGACCTGGAACGAGGCGGAATCGGCCGTTGCGCTGCACGCGACCCGGGTGTTGCACGACGCCTGGGAGGTCGACGTCGCCGACCGGGAGCTGGCGGCACGGTGGGCCTCGCTCGAGGCCCTGCCGCGCGATGCACTCGGCCGCAAGGTGTGGGAGCTGTACCAGGCGCGCGGGTTCACGTTCCCGGGGACCCCTGGGTCGGCGCCGCCGCTGCTGGCGCAGCACGACTGGGTGCACGTGTTGGCCGACTACGGCACGACCGTGGAGTCCGAGGTCGAGGTGTTCGGGCTCATCTCCCGGGCCAACGACGACATGCACGCCTTCTCGCTGCTGGCCATGGTGCTCTCGCTCTTCGAGACCGGTTACCTCTCCACCGGGGCCGGACTGTTCCAGTCCTCACCCGGTCACTTCTCGTCGAGCCCACACATGACCGTCCGCCTGGCGGACGCCATGCGGCGCGGTGCCCTGTGCCACGACGGTGTGACGGGGTCCGACAGCATCGACTTCCTCAGGATCGACTGGTTCTCCGTGGCCCACCTGTCCTGTCAGGACGTGCGCGCCCGCTTCAATCTGGTCCCCAAGGCGGACGCCGCCGTGGCCGCGGGGTCGGTCGGGCCATGGGAGCGGGGAGGGATCAGCCCGTTCCAGATGAACTGCGGCCGGGAGCTGGCCGCCGCCCGTGGACTTCCGTACGACGCCCACGGCGCATCCGTCTGAGCGTCACGACTCCAAGAAGCGCAGGACCGCCAGGACGCGACGGTGGTCCTTGTCCGAGACGGGGAGGTCGAGCTTGGCGAAGATGTTGGCGACGTGCTTCTCGACGGCTCCCTCGCTGACCACGAGCGCGTGCGCGATGGCCGCGTTCGACCGGCCCTCCGCCATGAGGGAGAGGACCTCGCGCTCGCGCGACGTCAGCACGGAGAGCGAGTCCGTGCGCCTCGTCGCACCGAGGAGCTGCGTCACCACTTCGGGATCCAAGGCCGTACCTCCTATGGCGACGCGCTCGAGCGCCTCGACGAAGTCGCTGACGTCCGCCACGCGATCCTTGAGCAGGTAGCCGATGCCGGCGGCGTCGTCGGCCAACAGGTCGGCGGCGTAGCGGGTCTCGACGTACTGCGAGAACAGCAGGATCCCGAGCCCCTCGTGGCGGGAGCGGAGTTCGAGAGCCAGGCGCAATCCCTCGTCGGTGAACGTCGGCGGCATGCGGATGTCGATGACCGCGACATCCGGTGGGTGCTGGGCGACCGAGCTGCGCAACGCGTCGGGGTCGCCGACGGCGCCCGTGATGGCGAAGCCGCGATCGACCAGCAGCTGGACGAGGCCGTCGCGCAGGATGGCCGAGTCCTCGGCGATGGCGACCCGGAGCGCGCCGACCATCAGGCGGCCAGCGGGAGGTCGACGGTGACGACGGTGGGGCCGCCCGGCGGGCTGACGAGGTGCAACCGCCCGTCCACCGCATGCACCCGATCGGTGAGACCGGTGAGGCCGCTGGAGGTGGAGCCGACCCGGGAGAGCGCGGCGGCGCCGCGCCCGTCGTCGCGCACGACGAGACGGAGCCAGGTGCCCTGCTGCGCGCACGAGACCGACGCCCGCGAGGCCTGCGCGTGCTGGGCCACGTTGGCCAGCAGCTCGGCCACGCAGAAGTAGGCGATGGCCTCGATGGCCGGGGTCGGCCGGGTGCGCAGGTCGAAGGAGATCTCGGTGGGGACGGCGCTGCGGGCGGCGAGGGTGGTGAGCGCCCCCTCCAGTCCGATGTCGAGCGCGGGCGGGTGGATGCCCCGGGCGATGTCGCGCAGCTCGGCGATGGCCTCCTTGGCGCCCCGGTGGGCCTCCTCGACGAGTTGGCGCACCCGGTCGAGGTCGACGGGTTCCGCGTCCTCGAGCTTCTCCTTGGCCATGCCCAGGCGCATGGCCAGCGCCACCAGCTGCGCCTGGGTGCCGTCGTGCAGGTCGCGCTCGATACGGCGCAGCGTGGCCGCAGAGGCGTCGACGGTCTGGGTCCGCGTCTGCTCGAGCGTGCGGACCCGGGTGGCCATGGGGTCGGGCCCGAGCAGGTTGCGGACGAGCAGGCGGTCGACGTTGACGAAGCCACGCGTCACCCAGGGCGCCGCGCAGAGGAAGACGCCGCCGAGGATGAAGATCGCCACCTCGTGCAGGAACCCCGTCGGCTGGAACCAGAACGTGTTGTTCGGGAAGATGACGCGGGCGAGCCCCCAGACCGGGGGACCGCCGCCGCCCCGGCCGAAGAGCGGTTGGACGAGGCAGGTGAAGGCGTCCCACCACAGGCTGACGGCCACGAGCACGCCGAGGACCGTCCAGGGCACCTTGATGGCGAGGTAGGCGACGGCACGCCAGCCCACCCGGTCGCGCAGCGAGGACTGCAGCCACCCGAGAAAGCCGTGCCGGCCCACGAAGGGCTCGGGATCCTCGACGACCTCGCCGAGCATGGCGCGGGCGAGGCCGCGGTTCCAGCCGCCGATGCCGCGGGCGCTCCGGATGGAGAGGGCCAGGACGGCCAGGCCGAAGAAGGTGATCGCCAGCACCACACCGGCCACCATGGTGATGCCGACGAAGGCCAGGCCGAGCGCGGCCACACCGCCCGACACGAGGAAGAAGGCCAGCTCGGTCCAGGGCTGCTTGGTGAAGGGCTCGCGCACGATGCGCCGCACCCAGACCTTGGTGGCCTCCACCTGTTCCTGGCTCACGGCGAGCACCATCTCCCGGCTCCCCAGGCGGACGCGCACCTCGCTGTCCTCTGCCTGCTCCACCATCATGCGTCCCGCCTGGCCAACAGCGCGCCGCCGACGGCCAGCGCCACCGCGGCGTAGAGGGCCATCAGAGAGAAGGCGGCCGCGGGGGACAGCGCGCCGGAGACGGGCACGACGGCGGCCACGGAGTTGCCGAGCAGCATCACGGGCATGAACCGGCTCGGGTCCCCGGCCACGTTGTGCAGGAGGAGCGGGAGCAGCAGGGTGCATCCCACGAAAGTCGCGATAGCGCCCGCACTGTGGCGGATGATCGCGCCGATCCCGATGCCGAACAAGGCGAGGAGGCCCAAGAACACGCCGGATTCGACGAGGGCGCGTAGGACGCCGGGGTCGCCGAGCGTGGCGGTGGGGGCGGCGCCGGAGAGGACGGCCTGGCCCACGAAGAACGACAGGAAGCTCAGGATGAGACCGAGCCCGAGGGCGAAGCAGCCCATGACGAGCGCCTTGGCGCCGTAGAACACCGGGCGCCGTGGCGTCGCCGCCAGCGACGAGCGGATGGTGCCGCTGCCGTACTCGCCGGTCATGCTGAGCACGCTCAGGATGCCGATCACGAGCGAGGCCAGCGCGAAACCGGCGAGTGCGGCGTTGGTCGGATCGAAGCCGCGGTAGAAGTCTTGTGACTGGTGACGCGCGCCGTTGGTGGAGAGGAAGCTGACGAGCACGGTGCCCAAGAACGCGATGAGGACGGCCCACTTCGTCGAACGCAGGGTGACGAGCTTGGCCCACTCGGCCCCGACGGCCTGTCGGAGCCCGGCCCGGCGCTGAGGCAGCACGAATGTGGTGGTAGCGAGGGTCATGGCGTGTCCTTTGCGTGGGGGGAACCGGTCAGTGGGAGGGAACGGGGGAGGACGCCGGCACGAGCTCGCGGTCGGAGGAGCCGTACTCGACGCTGTCGCCGGTGAGCTCCATGAAGGCGTCCTCGAGGGAGGCCCGCACGGGTGTCAGCTCGTGGACGGTCAGCGACGTCCGCGCCGCCAGCTCGCCGACGTCGGCCGAGCGCATCCCGGTGACGACGATCGATCCGTCGTCGCACACCGCCGGGCGGCCGCCGGCCCGTCGACAGCGCGCTCACGAAGCGCTGCGGGGTCGGCGTGACGACGCGGACGGAGTCGCCCCGACTTCGCGCGGTGAACTCGTCCACGCTCGTCTCGGCGATCAGGGTGCCGCGGCCGATGACCACCAGGCGCTCCGCCGTGAGCGCCATCTCGTTGATCAGGTGGCTCGACACCAGCACGGTGCGCCCTTCGGCGGCGAGCCCGCGCAGCAGGTGGCGGACCCAGCGGATGCCCTCGGGGTCGAGGCCGTTCACGGGCTCGTCGAAGAGAAGGACGCCGGGGTCGCCGAGGAGTGCGCTGGCGATGCCGAGCCGCTGTCCCATGCCGAGCGAGAACTTCCCGGCGCGGCGGTCGGCCACCTTGGTCAGCCCGACGAGGTCGAGCACATCGTCGACGCGCCGCTCGGGGATGCCGTTCGTCTTGGCCAGGCAGCGCAGGTGGTTGCGGGCGCTGCGCCCCGGGTGGAACGCCTTCGCGTCGAGCAGCGCTCCCACCTCGCGCAGCGGCCAGCGCAACGTGGCGTAGGCGGTGCCGTTCACCGTGGCGGATCCCGCGTCGGGCACGTCGAGGCCGAGGATCATGCGCAGGGTGGTCGACTTGCCCGACCCGTTCGGTCCGAGGAAACCGGTGACCACGCCGGGGGTGACGCTGAAGCTGAGGCTGTCGACCGCCACGGTCTTCCCGTAGCGCTTCGTCAGTGCGTGGGTGACGATCATGGGGGTGGCTCCTTCCGGCCGGCACGGCTCCGGGCCGTCTGTCCTCCCAGCATGAAGCGGCGTCCGCGTCGTGGGAATGCCGCTACCGGGCGTCCGGTACTGGTGCCAGCCCCCCTTTCGGGAACGTCGTGCCCGCCGTCAGCCTCCCGACGCGGCCGTCGGCGATCCGGGCCACGGCGGGTAGGAGGGCGCCCGGTCGGGCGCCGTCGCGTAGCTGGTGACCGACCCCGGTAGGGAGAACATCGGGACCGGGCCGGCGGGTACGACGCCCGCCTTGTAGCGCGCCCCACCGTTGACGTAGCGCATCAGGCCGCTGGCGACCACGCCTTCCTCGTCGGGGCCCTTGGCGGTGGCGTCGTACCACAAGAAGGTGTAGTCGGCGGGCGACGAGTAGGTGGGCAAGGGTGCCGCGCCCTGGTAGCCGAAGGCGTAGAGGGGCGACGTCGGCCCCCCGCCGGCCGGTGGCGCGCGGAACAGGCCCGTCGTGAACGTCGAGGGTGTGAGATCGGGTCCGGCCAGCTGGACGCCCTCGAAGAACTGCTCATAGGGCGGGACGAGCGCCGGCGCCGCCAGGGAGGCCGGCGAGGTGTTGGGCCCGTACCACCAGCGATAGAGCCGGTCGGCATCGTCCGCGCCGACGGGCACCGGCACGCCGAGGCTGGTGACGCCGAAGGCGTGCGACCACTCGCTCTGGTCGTAGTAGCGCCCGAGGGTGGACGTGTCGGTCAGGACGATCCCCGTGATGATCCACTCGGGGAAGTACCCGATGGTGGCGCAGGCCTTGGTGAGGTAGATCGGCATGATGGGGTCACCGGCGAAGATCACGCTGGTCGCACCGGACGCCTTGAGTTTCTCGGCGATCGTCGCCGCCTGGGTCGGCAGCGTGGTGAGGTCGAGCGTGTACGAGAGCGAGGTCGGCGACGCCATGTTGGCGTGGCCGGCCCGCAATTTCTTGGCGACCGACGCCGTCAGCTCGGCGCTGCCCGGAGCGGGTGGCTCGGACGTCTCGCTGACGACGATGAAGGTGCGCTTGCGGGTGTGCATAGAGGCGTCACCGGCCCAGATGGCCGGTTTGCCGTTGAGCTTGGCGATGACGTAGTCGACCGTCTCGTAGAGCGACGTGTCGGCCGTCGGCAGGTTGGCCCATTGGTAGGGGGCGTTGAGCTTGATCTCGCCGTAGGTGGAGGAATCGCCGCACCCCATGCAGAACACGTGCAGGCGGGCCAACTCCTCCTCGTAGGCGTTCGTCTGGGCCGGTCCCCCGACGGAGGCGAACGCGTGGAGCTGCTGGGCCACCGTGACGGCGTCGGCGTGGGCGGCCACCGGGTCGGTCGCCGCGCCGGTGGCGTTGAAGACGATGAGGTTGATGTGCCGCCCGTAGAGCTCGTAGACGTGGTTGAACATCGCCACAAAGTTCTGCACGCTGGCAAGCGACTCGGCCGGGGTGCCCGCCGCACTCGAGACGGCCGCGGTCAGCCCCCCCGGCTGGGCCTGGTAGTAGACGAGGTTGACGGTGCTCCCCGTCACCCCCGGGGAGGTTGCGCCGCCGTTCTTGTCGCCGCTGACGACGGGCACGCAGGGCGGGGCGTAGACGCTCGGCATCTTGAGCCGCCCCGTCTTGTGGTCGCACTCGGGTCCCCAGTTGTAGTCGGCCGTCTTCCCCAGCTTGGCGGCGGCCGCATAGGTGATCGGCACGGTCGTGCGCGCGATCTGCTGCGAGCTGCCGGCGCTCGGCGGGGTGGAGGACGTGGTGGCGTTGTTCTCGTGCACCGTGGCCGAGATCCCGGCCGCCACGAGTGCGGCCACGATGAGGATGACCGGACCCGCTATCCGCAGCCGGCTCACCCGCGGCCAGGGCCGCTCGGACCGTTGCGGATCCGGATCGTTCATACGGGGTCCACCTCCGTGGTCGTGGCTGTCGCGGTGGCGGCCGGACCCGATCGCGACAGCGCCAGCGGGTCGGAGCCGAGGAACGCCTCGCCGACTTCCGGCGACTCGAGCACGTCCCGCGGGGTCCCGCTCGTGAGCACGGCGCCGCGATCCATCGCCACCAGGCGGTCGGCCAGTTCGGCGATGAAGGCGATGTCGTGCTCCACGACGAGCAGCGTGGCGTCGAGCCGGTCCCGGACGTTGCGCAGCAGCCCGACCATGGCCTCGACCTCGCGCTGGGCGACGCCCGAGGACGGCTCGTCGAGGAGGACGACGGCCGGCTGGTGGGCCACCACGGCGGCCAGGTCGACCAGGCGGCGGGAGCCGGTCGACAGCTCGCTCACCAGGTTGTCGGCGTAGAGGTCGAGACCGAACATCTCGAGCAGCTCGTCCACCCGCCGCATGACGGCTGCCTCGGTCCGCACCTGGGCCGGAAGGCGCAGGATCGCGTTGAAGGGGTCGCTCACGTCGGTGAAGCGCTCCAGCGAGACGGCCAGTGCGTCGCGGACGGTCAACCCGGAGAACAGGCGCGAGTCCTGGAAGGAGCGGCCCAGGCCGAGCCGGGCGCGGGCCGACGCGGTGCGGTTGGTGACGTCGACGCCGGCGAGCTCGACCCGTCCCGCGTCGGGAGCGAGGAATCCGGAGATGACGTCGAACAGCGTGGTCTTGCCGGCGCCGTTGGGCCCGATGATCCCGACGATCTCACCGTGGTCCGCGTGGAGTGACACGTCGTCGAGGGCGGCGTTTCCTCCGAACTGGACCGAGATCCCCCTGACCTCCAGCTCGGAACCGCCGGCGCGCGCCGTGCCGGCGGCGAGGGCCTGGGTCCCGATCGACTCCGAGGCCTTCTGGAGGTAGACGGACCACAGGAGTTCGGGATGCGCCGCCAGCTCCTCGGCCGTGCCCGAGAAGCGCACGGCCCCGGTCTCCATCACGTAGACGCGGTCGGCCACCGCCACCGCCACGTTCATCGACTGCTCGACCAGCAGGATGGCCGTCCCGGCCTGGCGCATCGACTCAATGGCGCGGAGCAGCTGCTCGACCACGATGGGTGACAGCCCGAGCGAGAGCTCGTCGATCAGGAACAGCTTGGGGCGGGTGATGGTCGCCATGGCGAGCGCCAGCATCTGTTGCTGGCCGCCGGAGAGGTTGGCGGCCCGTTCACCGCGGCGCGAGACCAGGGTGGGGAACGCGGTCAGTGCCTCGTCGATCATGTCGGCGTCGTGCTCGCCGCGCCGGCGGCCCTGCCAGGCCGCGACGCGCAGGTTGTCCTCGACGCGCAGGTTGGGGAAGATGCCCTCGCCGCCCGGCACCTGGGCCACGCCGAGCCGGGCGATCTCGTCCGGTGGCAGGTGCGTGATGTCGCGCCCGTCGAAGACGATGGCACCGTGATCGGCCTCGACCACCCCGCCGATGGCGCGCAGCAGGGTCGACTTGCCGGCCCCGTTGGTGCCGACGAGGGCGACGATCTCGCCTTCGCCGACTTCGATCTCCACGTCACCGAGCACCTCGACGCCGTCGTAGGAGACGCTGAGCCCGCGCACGGCGAGGAGCGGGAGCTGGCCGGCCTGGCGGTCGATCAGCATCTGGGCCCGGGTGCGCATGGAGGTCCACACGTTCTGGACGTCGCGCTCAATGAGGCTGCCGGCGCTGGCCACGATCAGCCCACCGATGGTGAAGATGGGGACCAGGATCAGAAGTCCGTAGCGGAACCCGACCGCGTCGCCGAGCGCGCCGACGCTCGGGAGCACGAGGAACCCCGGCAGGATGAACAGCGCCCCGATGGAGAACCCCACCGAGCGCACCCGGGCCGGGATGGCCAGGGAGAGGGAGGCCAGGACGCCCGGTCCGACGATGGCCAGCGAGGCGTCGATGCCGGCGTTGCCGACGAAGGCCAGCGGGACGTTCGGGGCCAGCGCGAAGAGGACGGCGAAGGCCGCCGCGACGACCGATGCCACGGCGAGCATGCGGAAGACGAGCCCGATGTCACGCCGGGCGAGGCGGGTGGCAATGACGGCGCCCACGGCGAGGCCCAGCAGGTCGAAGACCTGAATGGGCGCGATGAGGTAGGCGCGCTGCACCGCGTCGAGGTGGAACGTCTCTTGGTACTGCAGCGAGGCCAGCGAGGTGAAGCCGGCGATGGCGGCGGCCAGGAACGGCAGGGCGATGAAGATGCGGCGCAGCACGCCGATCTTCCAGACCGTCCGCCAGGCCTCGCCGAGCGACGGCGGGGCCTCGACAGGGACGTCGACCGCGACCGTCGCCGGGGCGGGTTCCGCGACGTCGGCCAGCGGCACCGGCTCGCCCCGCTCGGAGGCCAGCATCTGCTCGCTCAGTTCGAGCTGCTCGTGCCGGCCCCGACTGGGCTCGCGCAGGCGCACGCCGATGATGACGACGACCACGATGGGCACGGCGAAGAAGAAGAAGGGGGCGCGCCACGACCAGATCGACGCCAGCCCGGCGCCGAGCAGGACCCCGACGATGGCGCCGATGCTGATGCCGGAGCGGTGGGCCGAGTAGATGCGGGGCCGGGCCGGGACCGGGTAGTAGTCCGCCAGCAGCGAGTTGTGGGTGGGGAAGATCACGGCCTGCCCCATGGAGACGCCGACCAGCATGATGGTGGCCACCACGACGCCCTGCGCGACGCCGAGGCCGATGGAGAAGGCGGCGCCGACCAGGGCGCCGATGAGGGCGATGCGCACCCGGTTGGTGCGGTCGGCCAGGACCGCGATGGGGAGGGTGCAGGCCAACGCGGCGGCACCGGCGATGGCGACGATCAAGAGGATGCCGGCGTTGGTCAGGTGGAAGGCGTCGCGGATGTTCGGCGTGAGCACGTTGAAGGCGCTCTGCGTGGCCTGGTCGAGCAGCTCGATCGAAAAGAGCACGCCGAGGGGGAACAAGGAGGCGCCGGCGCCGAGTTTGGCCAGGCGGCTCATGGCACCAGCGCCGGCTCGACGGAGCCGGGGGCGCCCGGCGCGGCGGCCCGGTGGCGCCGGGCCAGCCCGTCGAGGGCCCAGTCGCGCACGTCGTAACAGAGGCCGGCCAGCCCGCGGGGGAAGAGGATGAGGACGAGCAGCACACCGAGGGCGGAGGGGAAGAGCTGCCAGCTGGGCGGCAGGTAGATGGTGCTGCCCTCCACGATGGCGGCACCGAGGATGGCACCGAAGGCCGACCCCAACCCACCGACGGCCGTCGAGGTGAACACGACGAGGCTGACCGGCACCAGGAAGGACGTCTCCTCGTACTGCTGGTTCACCACGATGAGGAGGCAACCGGCGAGCCCGGCGATGAAGCCCGAGATGGCGAAGGCGGTCAGCTTCGCCCACACCACACGGACGCCGTACCCCGAGGCCGCCCGCTGGTTCGCCGGCAGCGCGCGCAGCACGCGTCCGGTGCGGCTGTGGCGCAGGCCGTGCAGGGCGACGAGCACGAGCACCAGCACGCCCAGGCACAGTTCGAAGACCGAGGTCTGCGACGTCATGGAGACCCCGAAGAGGTAGGGGACCCCGATCTGGCTCTGCGGGATCCACGAGAATTCCTCGCGGACGAGCAGATAGCCCGAGGCGGCCAGGCTGAAGGCCAGCGTCGTGACGGCGGCGAACATGCCGTCGAGGCGCAGGGTCGGGATGCCCACCGCGACGGCCACGACCGCCGCCGCCGCGCCGGCCACCAGGAGGGCCAGGCTCAGGTCCCAGTGCCAGTCCAACAGGGCCACCGCGCTGACGGTGGCGCCCACGGCCGCGAAGGACATCTGGCCCAGGCTGACTTGGCCCGACCATCCCGTGAGGACGACCACGGAGCAGCCGACGATGGCCAGCACGATGAGCGAGGAGGCCCGGATGACCTCGCCGGGTCCCATCCACAGCGGCAGCGTGCAGACGGCGGCGAAGGCGATGAGCGCGCCGACCGGGGTCCCGACCCGGACCTCGGTGAGATCGCGCAACGAGGTGGGCAGGTCGCGCACGCTGCCGGCCAGTGTGAGGGCCGTCTCGGCCTCGCGGTCGGTGCGGTTGGCCAACAGCTGGCGCACGACGATGGCCCCGAACACGACGGCGGCCAGCACGGCCAGCCCGAGCGCGGGATTGGTCGGGTCGTCCCACGCCACCCCCTGCTCGAGGACGCCCAGCGCCACCGCGGAGGCGGCGATGGTGGGCAGCTCGGTGAAATTGCCCAGGGCCAGTGCGGCCAGGGCCGTGACCAGCGCGGTCAGCCCGTAGGTTGGATCGAGGGGCAGGCCCAGGATCGTCGCCTGGAAGAAGATGCTGACGAAGGACAGGACACCGGCGACCACCCAGGTGACCGACTGCAGGCGACCGACCGGGATGCCGAGCATGGAAGCGCGGTCGCGCCGGTCGCCCACGGCCTGCACGGCGATGCCGATGTCGCTGCGGGTGAACCAGATGGAGACGGCGGCCAGGCAGACCACGGAGACGATGACCGCCACCAGGTCGTTGGCGTTGAAGACGACGGGCCCGATGTGCCAGGTGAACTGCCAGGGGAAGCTCACCACGGCGCTGCCGATGGGCGTCTGGCCCCAGATGCGGGGGATCAGGAGGCTCAGGACGACCAGGAGCTGGGAGAGCCCGATGGTCGCCACGGTCAGGATGAGGCGCGGTGAGCGCCGGAACCTGCGCACCACGACGATCTCGACGGTCGCGGTCAGGAGGACCGAGGCCACCAGTCCGGTGGCCAGCCCGGCGAAGTAGTTGACCCCGGAGAAGGCCACCAGGCCGACGGCGAGGACCGCGGGCGCCGTGCCCAGGTCGCCCTGTGCGAAGTTGATCACCTTGTTCAGGCGGAAGGTGAGCCCGAGTCCCACCGCCATGAGAGAGCCGAGCAGGCCGAGCACGACGCCCTGGATCCACACTCCCAACGGCATCGGGAAGAGGATGAGTTGCACGGCGAGGACGGCCGCGACGGAGACGACCGCCGCCACCGCGGTCGAGGTGCGCCCAGGCAGCCGCAGGTGGGTGTTCAGCGACTCATGCCCTTCTCATGGCGTCATGCCCCATGGCGAACCGGCCCCCCCGGGTAGCTCACTTGACTGTCGTGGTCGTGCGGGGCCTCAGGGTACTGGTCCGGCGTGGGTGTGCAAAGGGTTCCTTCTCCCGGGTTGCACACCCATGGTCTTCCCGGTTGCGTCACGCGGAGGCGGATCGGCGGCGGTCACACGTTGTATCGTGCTGGTGAGCCGGGACAGTGTGGAAGTGCGAGCGCGGGCTCCCCCGTCCCTCCCTGTCGATGAAACGAGGCATCGTGGCGCTCACCGACGAAGTCCCTCCTCCGGCACGCCCGGCTGTCCCGGCGGCCCACGCCGTCGACCTCACGCAAGACGTACGGCACGGGGCAGGCGACGGTGCACGCCGTGGCCGGCATCGACGTGACGTTCGAGCGCGGCCGCTTCACAGCCGTCATGGGCCCGTCGGGGTCGGGCAAGTCCACCCTCATGCACTGCATGGCCGGCCTCGATCGGCCGACCTCGGGCGAGACCTACGTCGGCGACGTCGACATCGGGAGCCTCGATGACAAGGGCCTCACCCAGATGCGGCGGGACCACATCGGCTTCGTCTTCCAGTCGTTCAACCTCGTCCCCACGCTCACCGCCGCCGAGAACATCACGCTGCCGGCCGACCTGGCCGGCAAGAAGGTGGACAAGGAGTGGTTCGACTACCTGGTGGCTGCCCTGGGCATCGGGGACCGGCTCTCGCACCGTCCCAACGAGATGTCGGGCGGCCAGCAGCAGCGCTGCGCCTGCGCCCGGGCGCTCATCAACCGGCCCGACCTCATCTTCGCCGACGAGCCCACTGGCAACCTCGACTCGAACTCCTCGGCGGAGATGCTGTCGTTCCTGCGGCGGTCGGTGACCGAGTTCGGCCAGTCCATCGTCATGGTGACCCACGATCCCCACGGCGCGGCCTACGCCGACCGGGTGATCTTCCTGGCCGACGGCAACGTCGTCGGCGAGCTGGCCGACCCCACGGCGGACTCGGTTCTGGAGCGCATCCGGACGGTCGGTACCTGACATGTGGCGGGTCACCGTCAAGGGGCTGCTTGGCCCACAAGCTCCGCCTCGCCCTGACGGCGCTGGCCATCGTCCTCGGGGTGACCTTCATCGCGGGGACGTTCGTGCTCACCGACACGCTGCACAACACGTTCGACACGCTCTTCGGGAACATCTACCAGAACATCGACTTCCAGGTGCGCGGGGTGGCCCAGTTCGGTAGCGGTGGCACCGCCACGCGCAACCCCGTCCCCGAGTCGCTCGTCGCCACGGTGCGGGCCGTTCCGGGCGTGGAGGCCGCCGAGGGCTCGGTCACGGAGACGGCGTGCAGTTCATCGCGCCGGACGGCAAGGCCATCTCGAACGGGGGAGCGCCCGGGATCGGCATCTCCTTCGACCCCGATCAGCAGATCTCGGCCCTGCGCATCGTCGCAGGGCACGCAGCCGACCACCCCGAACGACGTCGTGATGGACCTCGGCACCGCGCAGAAGTACGACTTCAAGGTCGGCCAGCAGGTGCGCATCCTCCTGCCCGGGCCGACGCGGACGTTCACCATCACCGGCCTCGCCCGTTTCGGGACGGCCGACAACCTGGCGGGAGCCACGCTGGCCGCCTTCGACATACCGACGGCCCAGGCGCTCCTGGGCGAGGTGGGCCAATTCGACGACATCAACGTCGTCGACCCGACCCGGCGCGGACAAGGCGGCCGTCCAGCGCGACATCGCACGGGCGCTGCCGCGCGGCGTCGAGGTGGTCACCGGTCAGACCGTCGTCAACGAGGCGACGAGCGCCATCGGCCAGGCGCTCGGCTTCTTCAACACCGCGCTGCTCATCTTCGGCTTCATCGCGCTCTTCGTCGGCGGCTTCACCATCATGAACACGTTCTCCATCACGGTGGGGCAGCGCACGCGGGAGCTGGCGCTCCTGCGCATCGTCGGGGCGAGCCGCCGCCAGGTGTTCCGGTCGGTCCTCGCGGAGGCGGCCATCGTCGGGCTGGTGTCGTCGCTGATCGGCCTCGGACTGGGCGTGCTGGCGGCCCTCGGGCTCGAGGCGCTCCTCAGCGGCTTCGGGGTCTCGCTGCCGTCGGGTCCGATCGTGTTCGAGGCCCGCACCGTCATCGTCTGCCTCGTCGTCGGTGTCGGCGTGACGCTGGTCTCCGCCATCAGCCCGGCCCGCCGCGCCGTGCGCATCGCCCCGGTGGCGGCGGTCTCCGACCAACCGACCGAGGAGGAGATCCCGCTGCGCCGCCGGTTCACCCGGGGCGGCATCATCACCCTGATCGGGGTGCTGGCGCTCGCCTTCGGGCTCACCAAGCCGGCCATCGCGCTGGTCGGCCTGGGCGCGGTGCTGCTCTTCGTCGGCGTGACCATGCTGTCGCCCGCGGTGGCGCGGCCCATGTCGAGCGTCATCGGGCGCCCGCTCGCCCGCCTGCTCGGCGTCTCGGGCCGGCTGGGACGGGAGAACTCCATGCGCAGCCCACGGCGCACGGCCCAGACGGCGGCAGCGCTGATGGTGGGGCTGGCACTCGTCTCGGCCATCGCCGTGTTCGGCGCATCGCTGTCGCGCTCGGCCACCAGCAGCGTCGACAACGCCATCAGTGCCGACCTGATCGTCTCGGCGACGAGCAAGAACGGTCCCGGGAAGTTCAGCAACACCGTGCCGAAGCTGGCGTCCGCCGTCCCCGGCGTCACCGCCTCCAATACCATCTACAGCGGCCAGTTCGAGGTCCGGCAGTCACTCGTGTCGCTGCTGGCCGCCGATACGAACAATCTGTCCCAGACGGTCATTCTGGACATGACGGCGGGGAGCACCCGGGCGGCCGCCGCCGGCGACCTGCTCATCGATACCACCACGGCCAACTCCGACCACCTCGTCGTCGGCGACACGGTCCCCGTGAAGTTCGCGCTCACGGGCTCCTCCACCATGCGCATCGGAGGGATCTACCAGACCAACTCCCTGGTCGGGAGCTACTTCGTCAGCGACGCGTTCTACCTGGCCCACTACCGGAACCCGCTTCCCGACGCCGTCCTTCTCAAGACCGACGGCAGCCCCGGCGTGGGTCCGGCGGTCCAGCACGTGCTGGCGCCCTACCCGAACGTCGAGGTCCAGACCCGCGGCGCAGTTCGAGGCGTCGCAGGCGGCCAAGGTCAACCAACTGCTCGGCATCGTCTACGCGCTGCTCGCCCTGGCCGTGATCATCGCCCTCATCGGGATCGTGAACACGCTCATGCTGTCGGTGTTCGAGCGCACCCACGAAATCGGATTGTTACGGGCAGTGGGCATGATCCGACGCCAGATCCGCGCCATGATCCGCTCCGAGTCGGTGATCCTCGCCGTCTTCGGCGCCGTCATCGGCATCGTCGTCGGGACGGGTCTGGGCATCGCCCTGGTGTGGGCGCTCCGTGCGCAGGGCGTCACGAGCACCGTGGTGCCGTTCTCGAATCTCGTGATCTTCCTCATCCTGGCCGCCCTGCTCGGCCTGCTGGCCGCCAGCTGGCCGGCGCGGCGCGCCGCCAAGCTCGACGTGCTGGCGGCCATCGCCGCCGACTGAACCACGCGTCGGCTTCAGAGGTTGATCCGCCACCTGACGGTGACCCGTTCGACGGGTCGGTCCGTAAAGAGGGCGATGGTCTTGCGCAGCGCCGGGTCGAGATCCTCGAGGGTCTCACAGGCCGACATGGCGAAGACGTCGACGAAGAGGACGCCGCCCCAGCCGAGACTGGCGGTGGTCCGCGTGACGCGGAGGCGGTCGTCGACGCCCGCCACCTCGTCGATGGCGTTACGCACCGATCGCTGCAGCGCGGCGTCGCCCGTCACCGTCATGGGCTGGTCACGAGGCGGATGCGGCACCGGTGCGGCGCGACCGTAGGACGGCGCGGTCGGAAACGCGGACCCGAGCCACTGCCACACGCCTTTCGTTCTATCGGTCAAGGTTTCATCTCGTCGGGGATGTCGGTGCGCTTTCGTAGAGTTGCGCCTGATTTGGGCAGGGCACGGCTCCGGTCGGGACGAACCCGGCTCCGGTGCTTCGGTACAGTACCGATATGGCGACAACGACCGCTGGGGCGTCGAAGCCCGGCGCCTTCCGGCTCCCGGGGTACCCGGTGGCGGTCGGGCCCTTCACCCACGTGGCGGCGGAGCGGGACCGGCTGGCTTCGCTGCGCTGGCACGCCTTCGACGCCCGCCAGATCGGTGCGACGGTGGGGGCGGAGATCACCGGTGTCGACCTCACTGCCCCGCTGCCCGACGAGGTCATCGCGGAGCTGCGCCAGGCGTTGCACGACTACAAGGTCATCTTCTTCCGCAACCAGCCGATGACCACCCACCAGCACGTCGCCTTCGCGCGCCGGTTCGGCGACCTGGAGGTCCATCCCTTCCTGCCGTCGAACACGGGGGAGCCCGAGCTCGTCCGCTTCGAGAAGACGGCGCAGGTCAGCGGGTACGAGAACTCGTGGCACCACGACGTCACGTGGCGGGAGCGCCCGTCCATGGGCGCCATCCTGCATGCGCTGTCGGTGCCCGACCACGGTGGTGACACGCTCTTCTCCGACATGTACGCCGCCTACGACGCCCTGGACGACACGACCAAGGAGGAGATCGACGGGCTCGATGCGGTGCACGACTTCACGCAGACCTTCGGGCCCACCATGAGCGCCGAGGAGCGCCGGAAGGCGCAGGAGCAGTACCCTCCGGTCCTCCATCCCGTCGTGTGCACGCACCCCGCCACCGGGAAGGAGCACCTCTACGTCAACCGTCCGTTCGTCAGCCACATCGACGGGCTCGATCGTGCCGCCAGCCTCGCCCTGCTCGATCGCCTCTGCCGTCAGGCCGATTCCCCCGAGCACCAGTGCCGGTTCACCTGGACGAAGGATGCGGTCGCGTTCTGGGACAACCGGGCCGTGCAGCACTACGCGTCGAGCGACTACTGGCCCCAGCGTCGGTCGATGGAGCGGGCGTCCGTCATCGGTTCGCGGCCAACCCGTCGACGGCACCTCGTCGGCGCTGAGGGGTGACTCCACCGTCGCGATGATCCGGAGGTGTCGCCCGGCGCCGTTGTGGTCCCGCCGACGCCAGCCCCGCATGCACCCTTTCGCATCGGCCTCCTCGTATGCTCGCCCGATGGCCGGAGCGCTGCGAACGTGGTCGGGCCGGCTGCTGATCCTTTCGGTGTGCGCCGTTGCGCTCGCCGCTTGCTCGAGCAGCCCGTCGTCCCAGTCGACGACCACGACCTCCAGCGCGGCCTCGACATCGACCACGTCACGCTCGACGACCTCGAGCACCTCCCACACGACGGGCACGCTGGCACCGCAGACGGCGACGGTCACCGAGTTCTACTCCCCCTCGAAGAACATCAGCTGCGAGATCGACAACAACGTCGGGTCCACTTCCATCACCTCCACCCTCTGCTTGACCATCTCCCCGCCGAAGTCGGTGACGTTGAAGACCGACGGCACCCTGACCGAGTGCACCGGGGTCCAGTGCCTCTCGAATGCGGGCGAGAACACGCCCACCCTCGGCTACGGCATGTCGATCACTCTCGGGCCCTTCACCTGTGCGTCGTCGACGGCGGGCATCAAGTGCACGTTGGCCAACGGGGGCGGGTTCCTCATCTCGAGCTCGGCCGTCACCCCGCTGGGCGGCGCCACCGTGGCACCGAGTACGGGCGCACCCAGTGCGGGCGCACCGAACTCGGGTACACCGAACTCGGGTACACCGTCCTCGAGCACACCGGGTTAGAGCACACCGACCTCGGGCTGAGCGCAACGCGTCTCTGCGGGTTCCTAGCCCCGAAGTCAGAAAGCCGGCAACGGCCCGGCAGGGGACCCGATGATGCGGACCACTGGCGTCAGGCCAGTGCGCCGGACGCGGCCAACGAGGGGAGGCCAGTTCTGGCGGGTTCGCCATGGAGCGGGCCGGGGCGCGGTTGGGGTAGACGGCCAGCGCCAGCAGGACGAGCAGCGGCCCCGTGTTGGGGTCGGTGGCGATGCCGGTGAAGGGCTGTCCGAACGCCTCCCCGAACATCCAGTAGTCGAGTGCGACCGCGGCGCCGGCGACCAGGAAGACGGTCGTGTGGCGCGAGACGAGTGGGCCGAGGCCGATCACGAAGGACAGGACCGCGCAGGCGACGGCGACCGAGCCGCCGCCGTTCCCGAAGGCGTGGGCGACCGACAGCTGCACGTGCGCCAGCCAGCCCGGCTCGCCGGCGACCGCGCCGCTGATGGCGCCCGAGATGCTCCCGCCGGCCCGGTTCGCCGGCAGCAGCCACAGGGCGCCCATGCCGCACCACACCGCGGCCCATATGGCTTTGCCGCCCCGTTTTCCCAGCGGCCCTTCGGAGGCGGCCGCACCCGTCGCGTCCGCCGACCCGGCGCGGGGCCAGACCAGGATGCCGATGAGGGCGTAGAGCAGGGCGCCCCCCGGTGCACCGGTGAGCGGGGAGGCCATGCCGGTGAAGAGCATGCCGACGCCCTCACCGAGCACCCAGACGCCGAGCGCCCACACGAAGGAGAGGACGAGCGCCGGTCGGACCGTCTCCCGTATCAGCAGCCCCACCCCGATGAGGATCTGGATGCTGGCGAAGACGCCGTTGGTCAACGCCGGCTGCGCGGCGATCAGGTGCGCCATGTGGGTGATCACGCCGGAGAGGAAAACCGGCTGGCCCTGGGCCGAGGGGAGGATCACGCCGCTGGCGAAGTCGGTCCCGAACATCTTCGGTTGCAGCTGCAGGAGCCCGTCGAGCAACCAGATGATGCCCAGGCCGATCTGGATGGAGCGGGCGGTCACCCGACCGGACCGCGGTGCCCGCTCCGTGTTCATTGCTGCCCCTTGATGATCGGCGCCAGCTCGGCCCGGGTCAGGTCGGGTTGGAACTGATGGGAGGCGGCCAGCGAGGGCTCGGTCCAGACGTGGAGCATGAAGTAGGTGTCGGTGTTGTGCACCCCCGCGGCAGCACGTGCCGGCGGCACTGGTCTTTCCGACGACCTGGCCTCCGGCGAGGCAGAGGTTGTCGTGGGCGTGCCACTGGGTCAGCGACCCGCCGACATCAGGCCCCGGCGTGCAGGGCGCCGGTCCGAGGTACATGGCGCCCAGGAGCTCGGGCCCGTTCACCGTGTTGGCGTACATCAAGAACGCGGGGTTCGACGGATCGAACCCGTCGATCCGGGCGATCGACCAGTTGGCATAGTGGACCATGTACCCGTTCGGGTTGGTGGCCGGCGTGTACCCGGCCGCAGTGGCGGAAGAGAGGCTCGTGTACTTCGTCAACGTGGCCCTGGTCTGCGCCACCAGCTGGTCGGCCGCCGCCTGCTGGGCCGCGGTCGGGGGCCCCGACGGCACCGGCGCCATCACCATCCCGTTCGCCATGGTCGTCGCCCCCTTGACGTTCGAGCAGACCGACGAGGTCGTCTGCGCCGTCCCGGTCGACCCTGTCGACGACGACGAATTTGAGCCGGCCATCGACATGCCGGCCATCGACTTCGAGCCGTCGGCCGTGGTCGAGCCACCGCTCTTGGCGGCCGCGGCGTTGGCAGCCGAATGTGACGAGGCGTCGGACACCGTCGTGGCGGCCAGGACCAGCACGGCCGCGACGCCGACGGTGGCCAGGCCCACCCACCACAACCTGGCGGCGGTGCCCATGGACGACACCCGCTGCGACATCTTCTGCCTGAGACTCGACATGGCCGACCCCTCCTGACTGTCCACCGTGCAGTCTCGGCTCGAGATGTCACCGCCGGGTGACCCGGGTATTAGGGAAGTGCGAGCCCCGCGGGTTCGTCCCACCACCACTCGGACCGGCGCCGTACAATCGACCGCTTGACCTGGTTCGGAAGCCGGCATCGACCAAAGGCGCAACGGTGACGGGGCCGTCAGGCGGGGTCACCGAATCCGTGCCTCCCCGCGCCGGTGAGCAGCGATACGGCGACCAACGCCCGGCCGGACCGTCGGCCCGGTTCGTCGCCTGGGCCCGCCAGCGCGACCCGGGTCTGCTCGCCATCAAGAAGGCGGCGCGGGCCGCCATCGTCCTGCCGGCCAGCTTCGCCCTCTCCGAGGCCCTGTTCCACACCGAGCAACTGAGCCTGTTCACTGCCTTCGGTGGCATGGCGCTGCTGCTCTTCGTGGAGTTTCCCGGGCGCCCGCGGACCCGATGTACCGCCTACCTCGTGCTCGTCGGCGTCGGCGCGGCCTTCGTCGTCGCCGGCACCGTGGCCTCGACGCACAAGGTGGTGGCGGTGGCGTCCATGGCCGTGGTCGCCTTCGCCGTGCTCTTCGCCGGTGTCGCGGTACCGCAGATCAGCGCGGGGTCGACGTCCGCGCTGTTGGCCTTCGTCCTGTCTGTCTCCGTTGCCGCACCGACGAGCGAGATCGGGAACCGGCTCGCCGGCTGGGGCATCGCGTGCCTTGCGAGCATTCCGGCCATCTTCTTGCTCTGGCCGCGCCCATGGCATGACGACCTCCGCCTCCGGTTGGCCTCGACCATCAGGGCGGTGGCCCGGTTGGCCGGGGCGCGGGCGGACACGACGATTCCCGACGACGCGGTGGTGGCGGCCCGCGACGAGGTGGCCGCGCTCGGCGTCCACTTCGCCACCACGCCCTACCCCCTGGTCGGTGCCGCCGGGCGCGACGCCGCGCTCGCCACGTTGGTGGGCCGGGTCGAGTGGGCAGCCGCCAACGCCGGTCTGCGCGCCGGTCCGCGCTCGGACTCCCAGGACCTGGCGACGCTGCACCGCGAGGTGGCGCGCACCCTCGAACAGTCGGCGGATGTCCTGAGCGACGACGCCGGCCATCCCGTCGAGAACGCGACGACCATGGCCGCTCTGGCCGCGTCAGCCCGCCAGCTCAATGACTCGATGCGCCAACTCCGCCACGCCGACATCGCGGACATGATCGTGTCCGCCCAGACTCGCGAGGACGCGGGGATCGACCAGGGGCCGGCCGGAGGCGATGTGAGGCCGGGTGAGGGCATCGACCTGTGCGAGCTCGACCCCATGTTCCACGCCCGGACGCTGGCGATCGCGACCGGGATGGTGGCCGAGGCCACGTTGGTCGCCGCGGGCGCCAAACCGGTCGACGAGCTGCCGGGGACCGTCGATTCGGGAGCGCACCGGGTGTGGTCCCGGCTGGCCACGCATCTGAGCCTGCAGTCGCTGTGGTGCCGCAACGCCCTGCGCGGCGCGGTCGGCCTGGCCATTGCGGTGGGCGTCGTCGAGGCGACCGACGTCAGCCACGGCTTCTGGGTAGTGCTTGGCACCCTGTCGGTGTTGCGCTCAAACGCATTGGGCACCGGGCTGACCGCGCTGCACGCGGTGGCGGGCACGCTGGTCGGGTTCGTCATGGGGACGGCCCTCATGATCGCGGTCGGCGACCACCACGGCGTGTTGTGGGTCCTGCTGCCGCTGGCCGTCTTCGCGGCGGGGGCCGCGCCGTCCCTGGCGTCGTTCACCGCGGGCCAAACCGGGTTTACCGTGACGGTGATCATCATCTTCAACCTGCTCGTGCTGACCGGGTGGAGGGTGGGCCTGGCCAGGCTCGAGGACGTGATCATCGGAAGCCTGGTGAGCGTGGTGGTAGGACTGCTCTTCTGGCCCCGCGGCGCCACCGCTGCCCTCGGTAGGGCGCTGGCCGAGGCCTTCGTGGCCAGCTCGGGCTATCTGGGCGATGCCGTGCGGCGGATCACCACGGCCTCCCACGAGGTCGACACGTCGGCCGGCCAGATGATGGCCAACGCCGCGTTCTTGCGCCTCGACGACGAGTTCCGCCAGCTGCTCACCGAACGGGGCGCCAAACGTGTGCCCATCGCAACGGTCTCTCACCTGTGTAACGGCTCGAACCGGATCCGTCTGGCCGCCTACACCCTGGCCAGCCTTCCTCCTGTGGACTTTGACGAGGGGCTCGCCCCGCTGGAGTCCACCGTTGCCGCCGGCGCGCTCCTGCGCGACGCAGCGGCCATGAACCACCGCTGGTACGAGCAACTGGGCGAATGCATGGACAGCGCGGACGCGCCGGGACCCCCCGCGCCCGACGAGGATCCAGACGACGAGACCCTCGTCCTGCAGCGGGGTTTGATGACCGCGTTCGGGGATGCGTTGTCCGCCGGGCGGGCCGACCTGGCCCAGCGGGACCTGCGCATGCTGTGGGCCGACGAGATCCTCTGCGAGCAGCGGAGCATCCAGACGGAGCTGGCGGCCGAAGCCGGGCACTTCCCCCGGCCACCGCTGCGGGCCACGCGCCGGTCGCTATGACTGGTCGAACGACGACACTTCGGGTCCGTCCGTGCCATCGGCCGGCCCCAGCACCCAGATCCGAGCGGTGCAGGCCGCGGTGAGCGGCCAGGCCAGGCCCCGCTCCATCAGGTCGGCACCGCTCCACTGCTCCGCGTTGCGTTCGGGACCGGGCGCGGCGAGGTCGACAGCAGTGACCTCGTACCTCTGGCCCGGGTCGAGCCCGCCCAGGCGCAGCGCGCCGGCGCCGGCCGTGCCGTCGGCCAGCTGGTAGCCGAACACGACGGCCCGGTGGCCGTCGGGTGACAGGTACGAGAGCGCGGCGCGCTCGTCCGGAGGGAGCAACCGCCACAGGTCACCCAGTTGGACGAGCGGTCGAACGTCGCGGTAGAGCGCGACTGCCCGCCGACACACACGGCGCTCCGCGTCGGTGAGTCCCTCGAGGTCGACGTCGAAGCCGAACCGCGCGCTCATGGCCACCGCACATCCGAAGGCGATGGGCCGTTGGCCCAACCGGGTCACATGAGCCGCCACCACGTTGGCGGGGAGGAAGTGTGAGGCAGCCCACTGCATGCGCACCCGGTCGACCGGATCGGTGTTGTCCGACAGCCAGACCTCGTGGAACCAGCGCAGGGACCCGAGGTCGACGCGACCGCCTCCCGATGCACACAGCATGAGCGTCTGCTCGGGATGGCGCTCGGCGACCGTCGCCATCAGATCCCACGTCGAGCGCGCGTGGTCGACCCAGTAGTTGGCCTGCCGGCCGGCGGCCAACGTCGGTGACCCGGGATCGGTGAGGAAGCGGTTGGCGTCCCACTTGAGGTAGCTGATGCCCGGGTTCTCGGCCAGGGTGCGATCGACGACGTCGAGGACGAAGTCGGCCACGGCGGGCTGCAGGACGTCGAGCACGAGCTGGTGGCGCATCTCGCGCCGGCGCCGCTTCGGGTGGCCGACGACCCAGTCGGGATGGTCGCCGTACAGCGTCGAGCGCGGGTTCACCATCTCGGGCTCCACCCACAACCCGAACCGGATCCCACGCTCGCCGGCTCGCTCGATCAGCGGACGGAGGCCCCCCGGCAGCCTGGCCTCGTTCACCTGCCAGTCGCCCAGGCCGGCAGAGTCGTCGTCGCGAGGGTGCGACGTGCCGAACCAGCCGTCGTCGAGCAGGAAGAGCTCGGCGCCGAGGTCCGCCGCCTCGTCGATCAGACCGAGGAGGCGATTGGTGTCGAAGGAGAAGAAGGTGGCCTCCCAGTTGTTGACCACGATCGGGCGCAGCTCGTCACCGTCACGCACGGCACCGGCGCGCACCCAGCGGTGGAATCGCCGGCTCAGGGGCCCGACCCCCTCGCTCGACCAGGCCCAGATCTGCTCGGGTGTACTGAACGTGGAACCGGGGTCGAGCACGTACTCGGCCGCCATGGGGTTGTGTCCACACCAGGCCCGTACCGTGGCGGCCGTGGTCCGTTCGAAGGCAAAGCGCATGTTGCCGCCCCAGGCCAATGCGCCGGCGACGACGGTCCCGCTCGCCTCCTGTGGCGGCCCCTCGGGGGCGAGGAGGAAGAAGGGGCACGCCCGCAGGTGGGGCTGGACGCCACCGCGCGAGTCGACGAGCTTGGTGCCGGGAGTGAGCAGCTCGGTGGTCGTGGTCCACTCCGCCGACCAGTCGCCCCCGCCGTAGTGTGTCAGGTGGGGCGAGGCGGCGCCCAGGAGCGGCGAGGCCGCCGCCACCTCGAAGAGGGTGACCGCGTCGGGCTGCCGGTTGGTGACCGTCACCCACTGACGCAGCACGCCGTGGTTCTCGCTGTCGAAGTAGAGCCGGACCTCGAGCGGGTAGTCGGGGTCGACCAGCCGTATCTCGGTGCGCGGCACCGGTCTGCCGGGCGTCCTCCACCACCAGCCGGGTCGTCGTGGTGCCGTCGCCGTGGGTGACCCGCAGCGCGGGCGCCCGGGTCGGCTCCTCGTCGTAGGCCGGGTAGGCCAGCGGGTATGCCTGTGCCGGCACGCCGGCCGGCAATCGCTCCATGTGCGCCTCGATGTCCGGCCCGAATCCCGCCTGGCGCAGGTGCCCGCGATCATCGACGAGGAACCCGTAGCCGGCGCCAGCGGCCGAGACGACGATGCTGCGCATGCGCTCACCATTGCAGAAGCCCGGGCGCGCCACCCGGCCCGGGCCGGGGCTCCCGACTGCACCGCGAGGAGAGAGGACTCCGGCCCAGGCGCGATGATGCCCCCATGGCAGAGAAGGAAGAGAAGAAAAGGGTCGTCGTCTGGGGCACCGGGTTCGTGGGGAAGATGGTCATCCCCGAGGTGCTGCGTCACCCGAACTTCGAACTGGTCGGCGTCGGCGTCAACGACAAGGACAAGGTCGGCCGCGACGTCGGTGACATCTGCGGCATCGCGCCGATCGGCATCAGCGCGACGGACGACCTCGATGCGCTGATCGCCCTCCGCCCCGATGCCCTGGTGCACTACGGGCCCACCGCCGGCAACGCCGACGCCAACATCCGGGACATGGGCGCCTTCCTGCGCGCCGGCATCGACGTGTGCTCGACGGCCATGACGCCGTGGGTCTGGCCGCACATGAAGCTCAACCCGCCGTCGTGGATCGACCCCATCACCGAGGCCTGCGCGGAGGGCGGCGCCACCTGCTTCACCACCGGCATCGATCCGGGCTTCGCCAACGATCTCTTTCCTATGACGCTGATGGGCCTCTGCGCCGAGGTGCGCAAGGTCAAGGCTCTCGAGCTCGTTGACTACATCAATTACACGGGTGCCTACGAGGACGAGATGGGCATCGGCCGCTCGCCCGAGTTCACGCCCCTCCTCGAGCACACCGACATCCTGGTCATGTCGTGGGGCGCCACGGTGCCGATGATGGCCTACGCCGCGGGCATCGAGCTCGATGCGATCACGAGCACCTGGGACAAGTGGGTCACCGATGCCCCCATCACGACCGCCAAGGGTGTCATCAACCCCGGCGAGGTGGCGGCCATCCACTTCACCATCAACGGGATGTACAAGGGCGAGCCCCGCATCTGCCTCGAGCACGTCAACCGGGTGGGCACCGACGCCGCACCGGACTGGCCCCGGGGCACCCAGGACGACGTCTACCGGGTCGAGATCGAGGGCACGCCGTCGATCACCCAGGAGACCGCCTTCCGCTTCACCGACGGCAGCGGGCGCGACGCCGCCGCAGCGGGTTGCCTGGCCACCGGGCTCCGGGCCCTCAACGCGGTGCCGGCCGTCAACGACCTTCCGGCCGGGTGGGCCACCGCCCTCGACCTGCCGCTCATCCCTGGGGCGGGAACCATTCGCTGATGGGTCGGGGGAGGGCGTCGCGGCGTCCCCCGAAGCCGGCCGCGGAGAACCTCAGGAGCCCCTTCGGCGAGCCGGCCGACGACCGGCGTCGATGGGACCGCGTGGCATGTGCTCCGCGCCTGGTGAAAACACACGGGCTGCAGGGCCAGACATTCCACAACACATCCACAATTACGCTCAAGGAATTCGGTGGTTCTGCCGAAGAGGGCGCCCGCCATTTTCGCCCTCTCGCAGTGTCCGCCCGCGCAGCACGAGGCGAGCACGAGGCGACCGGGGGTCGATGTCGGCAAGCTAACTGGCCTCGCCCGCGAGCGGTAGAGCCGTTCGTCGCAATTGCCCGATGCTGTTAACACCGGAAGCGGCGGCAACACGCCTCCGTCAGAACGTCCTGTGCAGGTTGCTGTTAACACCCGCTCCGTGGTGTTAACACCAGGCCGGCACCCGTGAAGGATCATCCGGCGGCCTGTCCGAAGCACGAAAGCCGCCACGCTGAAGTCGATCCCCCGGCGCGGACCGCCCGGCAGTTCGTGAGCGAACGCCCGTCACCCGTCCCCCAGCACGGGTGCGTCGAACGGCAGCGTCTCGGACGCGTCGGGGTCGGTTTTCGGCCGAGCGGGCGTGAAAAACGGATGGTTGAATGCTGGCGTTGGTAGCGCGAAGCCCATCGGAAGCACGATGGGCAGGCGGTCACAAGCATGGCGAGAAACTCAAGAAGTTGCCCACCCGGGCGACCGTGTCGGCAGCGGGCAAGTGGTGCCGCTGGCCGGTCGATCGAACCCCGGGTGGGCGCCCCCCCACCCCTGATGTGCGACGACGGAGGATTGAGGCATGCGACGACTGGCTTTGTTGGATTGGACTTCTTCACGTCGACCTGAGGGCCGCCGCCGGAGCCGGCGGGCCAGCCGGGTGCGCGGGGTCGTCACCGGTGGTCTGGCCTCAGCCCTTGGCATCGTCGGGCTCGTCGCCTTCGCGACCCCGGCCTTCGCACAGGACAACGCCATCACCGCAACCGCGTCCTGCTCCAGCCCGCTCGGAACGGGCGCCCAGATCACCTGGACCATCGCCAACACCTCCGACCAGCCGGAGACGGGCTCGGTCAGCACGGTCACCGGCGGTCTCGGCACGTTGAACACCACCACCTACACCATCCCCTCCTCGCCGGGCCAGCCCTCCCAGACCTCGACGCTCACGCAGACGCTGCCCGCCGGCGCGACCGGCGTCATCACCCTCGACGTCTCGAGCACGTGGTCCGACGGCAGCTCCGGCACCGACAGCGGCACCTTCGACCTCTCGACGATCAACTGTGCCGCGCCCCAGCAGACGATCACGGGGAACGCGACCCCATCGTCGGTCACGCCGTCGTCGGTAACTCCGTCCCCGGTGAGCCCGTCCCCGGTGAGCCCGTCGTCGGTGAGCGCATCTTCGGTAGCCCCATCGTCGGTAACTCCGTCCCCGGTAACTCCATCCCCGGTAACTCCATCCCCGGTGAGCCCGTCGTCGGTGAGCTCGCCGTCGATTGCCCACTCGTCGGTCACGCCCTCCTCGGTGAAACCCTCGTGGTCATCCAGCTCGTCGTACCCCTCCATCTGGATGAAGAAGTCCGCCAGCGTCAGCTCGTTCTCGGCTCCGGGCACACTGATCACCTACTCGTACAAGGTGACCAACACGGGCAACGTGACGCTGAACCCGGTGACGGTGACCGATCCGATGGTGGGCCTCTCGCCCATCTCGTGCCCCGCGACCTCGCTCGCACCCTGGGTCAGCGAGACCTGCACGGCCACCTACACGACCACGCAGAGCGACGTGGACAATGGGTCGCTGCAGAACACGGGAACGGCGACCGGCACCCCACCCACCGGGCCCAACGTGACCGCGCAGTCCACGGTGTGCATCCCGGTTTGCTCGTACCCGTCGATCTGGATGAAGAAGTCGGCCAGCGTGAGCTCGTTCTCGGCTGCGGGCACACTGATCACCTACTCCTACAAGGTGACCAACACCGGCAACGTGACGCTGAACCCGGTGACGGTGACCGATCCGATGGTGGGCCTCTCGCCCATCTCGTGCCCCGCGACCTCGCTCGCACCCTGGGTCAGTGAGACCTGCACGGCCACCTACACGACCACGCAGAGCGACGTGGACAATGGGTCGTTGAAGAACACGGGCACGGCCACAGGCACCCCACCAAGCGGGCCCCCCGTGACCGCCCAGTCCACGGTGTGCATCCCGGTCTGCCCGTACCCGTCGATCTCACTGAAGAAGTCGGCCAGCGTGAGCTCGTTCTCGGCTGCGGGCACACTGATCACCTACTCCTACAAGGTGACCAACACCGGCAACGTGATCCTGAACCCCGTGACGGTGACGGATCCGATGGTGGGCCTCTCGCCCATCTCGTGCCCCGCCACCTCCCTGGCGCCCTCGGTCAGCGAGACCTGCACGGCCACCTACACCACCACCCAGGGCGACGTGGACAATGGGTCGTTGAAGAACACGGGCACGGCCACCGGTACCCCGCCCAGCGGACCTCCCGTCACCGCCCAGTCCACCGTGTGCATCCCCGCCGTCCAGACACCGTCCATCTCGGTGGTCAAGACGGCCGACGTTCCCACCGTGAGCGCGGTCGGCCAGGTGGTGACCTACACCTTCACGATCACCAACACCGGCAACGTGACGCTGTCCGACGTGGATGTCACGGACGCGCAAGCGCCCCCGTCGCTCGACTCGAGCCTCGGGCCGATCACCTGCACGACGGGCACGAACGGCTCCATCACCTTGGCGCCTCAGGCTACGGACACGTGTTCGGCCATCTACATCGTCACGCAGGACGATTTGCTCAACAACGCCATCACGGACACAGCGACGGTCACGGGTCAACCGCCGAACGGGCTCCCACCGGTGATGGGCAAGTGGACTCTGATGTTGAACGTGACCAAGGTGAGCGTCGTCAAGGCGGCCAGTCCGGCCGGCGGCGTCGTTGCCGGCTCGACCACTCCGATCGTCTACACGCTCACGGTGACGAACACCGGCAGCGCGACGACGACTGCTCCGATCGTGGTCACCGACTCGGCCCCACCCGGCACCACCCTGGTGGCGAACTCGCCAGCGTGCGTCACGGGTGGACCTCCGACGTGCACGGTGGCGGTGGCCAATGGCTCGATCAGCTGGACGATTCCGGCCGGTGTCGCACCCCGTGCGAGCTACACGCTCACGTACTCGGTGACGGCCAACGCGTCGGACGCCACCGGCGTCATCACCAACACGGCCTCGTTCAGCGGCCCGGGCTGTGGCCCACCCGTGGCGACTCTCCCCGTCACGACGTGCGCCACCAACACCGTGACGACGCCGGTGACTGCAGCGCCGGTCACCGCACCTGTCGTGGTCACACCGACGGCGACGCCGACCGTCACCAGCACGCCGACGACGCCAACCCCGACGTCGCCCGTCACCTCGCCGGCGACCACCCAAGCGATCGCCTTCACCGGTGCGCCACTGACGCTGGAGGGGATCGTCGACCTGGCGGCGTTCCTGTTGGGTACTGCGCTCGTGGTTCTCGTCCGCTGGCCTCGGCGCAGAGCCAATCGCACAGCCTCGTAGAGGATCGGAGCCTCAGAGCGGAGAGGGCTCGTCGATCAGCGACGTGCCGCGCCGCAGCGCGGAGAGGAACCGCACCGGGGACAGATGCAGGCGGTGGCAGCCCAGGAGGCAGGTCCAGTGAGCCGGTGACGGCGGCGAGGGGACCTCGAGCACCTCGCGCCGGCGGGAGAGGCTGGCTCACTCCCGAGTCGGGACTATCAGCTAAGAAGGTCCGAGTGCGGAGTCAACCAATGCGGGGACGGACGTGACGGACTCGTCGGCATCTGCCCCGCCCACCGTCGCTCCATTCGATCCGCGATCGGTCTCCATCCGGCTCTACCCGCACAATGAACTTCCCGCCGCCGTCATTGTCAGCGAGCTCTGCGCACAAGCTGGGCTCGCGCTCAGCAGTGGGTTCGACGGCGTCATGACCAGCGAGCACCACGGCGGCTTTGCCGGCTACATGGCGCAGCCGCTGCAGATGGCCTCCTTCGTCTTGGCCGAGCACGCGACGGGGTGGGCCGCGCCCGCACCCCTTCTCCTTCCTCTGCGGTCCACCGCACTCGTTGCCGAGGAGGTGGCGTGGCTCCGGGCTCGTTATTGCGGCCGCGTCGGGCTCGGCGTGGCTGCGGGCGCCCTGCCACTGGACTTCGAGGTGGCTGGCGTCAGCCAGGCCGATGCCATCGACCGCTTCAAGTCGGAGCTTCCGCGGCTCGTCGCGATGCTCCGAGGTGAGAATCTGGGCGAGCTCGACGGGGATCCGGCGCTGCGGGCCTGCCACGAGGCTCCGGTTCCGGTGCTCAGCGCGGCCGTGTCGACCGCCGCCGCCGTTCGAGCGGCCCGGTGCGGAGCCGGGATCCTCATGGAGGGGATGTCAACGCCGCAGAGGCTCGCCCGACTGACCCGGGCCTTCGATCAGACCGGGGGAAAGGGCTCCAAGGTTCTCATACGCAGGGTGTGGCTGGGCCAGATGCCCTCTGGGCTGATTGACAGGCAGCGGGCCGTCTATGAGTCCTACGCCGCGAGCGCCAGCTCATTCGGTGCGGATCAGACGATCGCGTCGGATGAACCGGACGAGATGGTGGAAGAGCTGGCGGCAACCGTGACGGAAGTCGGCGCTGACGCGCTCAACCTCAGGGTGCAGCTTCCCGGCATGTCGCCCGAGCAGGTACGGGAGCAGATCGCGCGGATCGGGTCCACCGTCGTTGCGCCGCTGAAGAAGATCTGGTCCTCACCGGGACGAGGAGCCCCGTGATCACCGGATAGGCGTCCAGCCGCTCGAGAGATGGTTCCCGCCGTCGACGTCCAGGGTGATCCCGGTGATCTGCCGTGCGTCGTCGGACAACAGGAAGCACACGGCGGCGGCGATGTCCTCGGCCTCGGTGAGCCGGCCGAGCGGGAGAGCCGAGCCCGCGGCCGCACCTGCGTCGGTTTGCCAGATGGGCCGGGTCGCCGTGGTGCGCACCAGGCCGGGGCTCACCGCGTTCACCCGCACGCCCCGACCGGCCAGGTCGGCCGCAATGGTGCGGGTCATGGCATTCAGCGCCGCCTTGGCCGATGCATAGGACACCATGGCGGAGGTGGTCTTGCGCGGTGAGCCGCTCGAAATGGTCACCACCGAGCCAGCGTTGTCACCTAGACCCTGGGCAAGCGCGGCACGGATCAGGGCGACGGCCGGCCAGGTGTTGAGCCGGTACGTCTCGAGGAGCTGCTCCTCGCTGATGGCATCGAAGGAGAACGGGTACGGGGCGCCGCCCACTGTGCTGACGACGTGGTCGATGCGTCCGAACGCTTCCATGGCCCGCTCCGTGAGCGTTGCCACGGCTGGTTCGGTATCCATGGACCCGACGACACCGACGACGTCAAGGCCCTCGGCACGGAGGGCAGTCTCCGCTGACGCCACCCGATCCTCGTTGCGGCCGTTGATGACCACCGACGCACCTTCTCGCGCCAGACGGAGCGCACAGGATCTTCCGATGCTCGGGTCGGCGGTCGAACCGGTGACGATGGCCACGCGACCGGAGAACCGTGGGGCTCCACCCACTGTGGTCGCGTCATCGCGCGACCCGCGTGATCCGGTCGGTTGGGTCCACACGCTCATCTTGTCCCACGACGTCGATGGGGCGCTCGTGCAGTCGACCTCGCTCGTCCCGGGGCAGGGACCATGCGCAAACTCACCGGGCCCGCTTGCCCACGCGAACGGCTCGCTAGTGTGGGTGACACACACGGCGCAGCCTTCGGTGGGCGGACCTCCACGCTCGGCCCGACCGAAGGGACCCACGTGACAGATCTCGGTGGCTTCGCGGAGCCCGGATACGGCCCGGTGGCCGATGCGCTGGCGTCTACTTTCGATCACGGCGATCTGGGTGCCGGCTGCGCCCTCTACATCGACGGGCAGCCGGCCGTCGATCTGTGGGGCGGGGTGGCCGACAAGGCGACAGGTCGGGCGTGGGACCGCGACACCTTGACCCTGGTGTTCTCCGTCACCAAGGGCGTGTCGTCCATCTGCGCCCACATGCTGGTCGAGCGGGGCCAGCTCGACCTCGATGCGCCCGTCACGACCTACTGGCCCGAATTCGGCGCCGCGGGTAAAGGGGCCACCACCGTCCGCGACGTTCTCAGCCACCGGACCGGGCTGCCCGTGGTCGACGGCCCGGTCACGCTGGAGGACCTGGCCGACCCTGCCGGCATGGCCGCCCGCATCGCTGCCCAGGCACCGCTGTTCGAGCCCGGGACCCAGCACGTCTACCAGGCGGTGACCTTCAGCTGGACCTTCGGTGAGATCGTCCGGCGCATCACCGGTGAGACGGTGGCCGTGTTCGTCGCCCGGGAGCTCGCCGGTCCGCTGGAGCTCGACCTCTACATCGGGCTTCCCCCCGAGCTCGAAGCGCGGGTGGCGACGATTGAACCGCCCGACGCCCCGCCCGAGCTCGTCGCCCTGGTGTTCCCCGAGGACAGCCTTCCCTGGCGCGCCATCACACTGAACGGTTTGTTGCCGGTGACCATGGCCGGCGGTGAGCTCGGCTTCAACTCTCCCGAGATCCATCAGGTCCAGCTGCCTGCCGCCAACGGCATCACCAACGCCCGGTCCCTGGCCCGCCTCTACGCCGCCACTATCGGCGGGGTCGACGGCATCCGGCTGCTGCGTCCCGAGACCGTCGCGGCTGCCTCGGTGGTCCGCTCAGAGGGCAAGCCGTGGGGAGAGCCGTTCGACGGACCCACCTGGGGCACCGGCTTCCTGCGGCCGTTCCCCCGCCAGCCCATGCTGGGCGGCGCGTCCTTCGGCCACGACGGCGCCGGAGGATCCATCGCCTTCGCCGACCCCGGCCTCGGTGTCGCATTCAGCCACGTCATCAACCGGATGGTCGCGACGCCCGAACAGGATCGACGCACGGCAGCGCTGACGGCCGCCGTAGGCGAGTGCGTCGAGCGCCGGTCTGCCTAAAGGTCTGGCCGGAGAGGCGTTCGTTCACGCGCCGCCCGGCAGGCAAGGTTTGGGACATGGGATGGCGCGGCGCACGGGCGACTCGTCATCAGACGCCGAGCAGGTCCAGCGCCTCCGCGAATTCGGGGCTCGAGGAATTGGGAGGGAACCGCTCGAGCACGGCGCGGATCCGGTCAGTCCAATCCGCCGGGCGGTCGTCGTGGGGAAGCCGGGCCAGGTCGTTCGCCGCCCGCAACGCCAGGACGAGTGAACCCTGGGCCAGGCCGATCTCGATGGCGGTGACGAGATCCTTGACCACCTCGTCCATCCGGTCCGGAAACGCAGCAGTCGTGATCTCGGCGCGCAGGCGCAGCAAGTCAGGCTGGTGGACCAGCTCCCCTGACGTGCGGGTTCGGTCCATGGCGTCGTCGAGCGCACGGAGCGCCGGCTCGGCGTCCCCGTGGAAGTGGTGGTTCTGAGCCACGATGCCGAGGTACGTCGGACGGAACGCCGCGTGGCCGACGAGATCCATCCCCGCTCCGTACTCCTCGAGCTCCGCCACGTCACAGGGCCGGCCGGGCTCGGGCATCAGGACGTACTGGCGGCCGAGCAGCTGGAAGTAGTCGAATCGGCATCGTTCTGCGATCTCGATCGTGCGCCGCCCGAACTCGCGCGCCTCAGCCGGATTGCCCGTGATCATCCGGATCCAGGCCAGATAGACCGCGACGAAGACCGCACTGAACGGACCGGACGGGAAGTCGAGCTCCTCCGCGGTGGCGAGAGCCCGTCGCTCCCACAGCGCGCTCTCCTCCGTACGGCCCCGCAGCGCGGCGACGCAGGCGAGCGCGACCGCCGTAACCGGCACGGGGTCGTGCGGGAGGGGCCAGAACGGGGAGGCGGCCGCATCGACCGACCGCGAGCGGTACCCCTCCCACGCCTCGAGGAGCCATCGGTCGGCCTCGTCGAGCCGGCCTTGGTAGAACGCGCCGTAGCCCATGCAGGACTTGATCTCGGGGGCGAACCAGGCTGTCGCGGGGTCGTCGAGCACGTCGGTCAAGGGTTCGAGCACCACGCCGGCAGCGTCAACGGAGCCGCGTACCAGCAGATAGCTCCAGATTCCGACCTGAGCCGGCATGATCTCGGGGCGGTTCGTGAGCCTCCGGCAGATCTCCTCGGCAATCGTGAAGTCCTCGAACACCTCGGGATAGCCGTACCCGAAGAGAGAACTCGTACTGACGGTGCGTTGCGCCCGGATCATGAGCTCGGTCAGATCCCGCTCGTCGCCCTCGGGCGTCGTTGCCGCCAGCTCCAGCGCGCGGTCGAGTTGTCGGCGGGCTTCGGTGTGGCTGGCCGTCGACTGCGCCGCCTGAGCCGCCGCGACGTAGGCCGGAATTGATTGCGAGACGTCGCCTGCCAGGTCCCAGTGTTGGGCCACGACGGCGAGATCGCCGGGTGAGGCCGCACGGGAGCCGAGGAGTTCCGCGATACTGCGGTGGGTCTCCTGGCGGGTGGGCCGGACCTGCGTCTCGTAGGCGGCGTCGCGCAGGAGGCCATGCCGGAAGCGCCACCGTCCGAGCCGGACCTCAAGGACCGTCTCAATGAGCGCGGCGTCCTCGAGACGGGCCAGCGCTTCGTCGACCGCCCGCCCAGCCAACTGGCGTAGCGGCTCCTCGTCGAACTCGGCGCCGAGCGTGGCCGCCAGTTGCGCGACGCGCAGGTCGATACCGGGAGCCCGGAGACGCGCCGTGAGGATCTCGTGGATCCGGGGAGGAAGCACTTCACCGGGATCGGCGCTGACCGCGCTGCGGGTCAGCTCCTGGAGGAAGAGGGGGAGACCGGCGCCGCGCTCGACGATCAGGCGACGCTGCTTCGAATCCAGCTCGCCGTCGGTCAGCGCGGCGACCAGCCCCACCGCCTCCTTCTCCGTGAGCGGTTCCAACTCGATGTCGAGAACCGACGACGCCCATGGCGCATCGAGCGGGAGCCGGCTCGTGATCAGGATCATTGTGCCGGAGAGGCGCTCGGCCGCCAGGAGCCCCAGCAGGTCGACGGTGGTGGGGTCAGCCCAGTGGAGGTCCTCGACCAACACCAAGGTCGGTGTCGACGCGGCCGTGTGGGCGAGCCAGGCGACCAGGGTCCCGAGCGTCTCTTGGCGGAGCGCCAGTGCGTCCACCTCCGGGCGCGACCACTGCTCGGTGGCGAGTCCGAGCAGAGGGGCCAGCAAGGGCAGGGTGTCCCTCTCGAGACCGGCATCGTCCAGTTGGGTCACGAATTGGGCGAGCCGCTCCTCCTCCGGCTGGTCCGGGTAGAACCCGAGGAGTTGCTCGAGCATGCGCCCGACGGGCCACAGCGCGACGTTGCCGTGATAGGGCGAACAGTGGGCCTCGAGCACGGCACCGCCCTCGAGGTGCACGTGCGCGGCGAGCTCTCCGGCCAGCGCCGACTTCCCGATGCCGGAAACGCCACGAACGACAACGACAGCCTGCTCGGGTCGCACGGCGCCCTCAGTGGCGTGGACGAGGCGCTTCCAGGTGAAACGGAGGAGGCGGCTCTGATTCTCGCGGCCGACCAGGGCCACCGACTCGGGCAGCCTTTGACCCGATTGCGCAACGGCCTGGTTCGACCGCACCACGTGGTGCAGTTCCATCGGACGGGCGATTCCCTTCAGCGTTCGCGTTCCCATCGGTTTCAGCTCGAAATGCGATTCGACGAGCTGTCTCGTGGTGTCGCTGATGACCACGGTGCCGGGCTCCGCCTCCCCCTGCAGACGCGCCGTCACGTTGGGGGCCGAGCCCGCGAGGGCGGAGCCGTCGAGGACCCCCGACGCCAGCCCGGCGACCACGACGGTGCCCGAGTGGACACCCACACGGATCGCCGGCTCGATGCGGTGACGACGATTCAGTTCCGTAGCTGCGTGCGCCATGCGTTCGATAAGCCGAAGCGCAGCCAGGACCGCGCGCCGCGCGTCGTCCTCGTGGGCGATGGGGTAGCCGAAGCACGCCACGACGCCGTCACCCTGGAACTGGAGCACGCGACCGCCCAGTTCCTCGATGGTCTCCGCCGCCACCCGTCGGTAGAGGACGAAGACGTCCTGGACGACCTCCGGCTCGGCCACGTCCGCCATGTCGGTCGACTGGACGATGTCGGCGAACACCAGGCTGACGAACGCCCTCTGGCCTCCGGGGAGCGAACGTTCGAGCGTCGCCCGCTCGATCATCGCAGCGGCGCGCCGGTTCGGAGGATCGACGGCCAACACGTCGTCAGCGAGCTCCACCACGCGGTCCCAGGTGCCGAGAGACGCAGCGGCATCCATGGACGTGAGAAGCCGATCGATCAGCAGCGACAGGCGTTCATCCGCCGACACCGCCTGCCGTTCCGAGGCCGATGTCATCGCGTCGGCCTCCGCACGGCCCCGCGGCCACTCGCCTCGGAGCTGCTGAGCGGCTCGTCCCGGTCGCCAGCGTTCGTCATGCCGCCTCCTGCGTGTTGGGCAGCTCTTTTGACCCAATGTGACCTCGGGGAGGATAGCCCATGACCCGTCTCGCAACCCCGGTGACCAACGGCCACTGAGGCCCGCGCCGTCCCGCCAGGCCGGGACGTCAGGGAAGAGGTGTCGCAGCCTCTATTGACGGAAGAAGACGAGCATCGTGGTCGAGCCACTCGCGCACGGCAGCGGTGGCGCGGACGTCATCTTCGTTGTACTCGAGGATCCACTGGCGCGCTTTGACGCGTTGCTCGGCGTTTGCGCCCGATGTCGCCTCGACGTAGCGGACCATCGCCGCGTCTCCGCCGACGTCGTCTCCTCGCCAGGAGAACCCCGTGATCGGGGCAACGGTTTTGAGACCCATGCTTGGTAGACCCGTGATGAGCTGATCTTTCACGATCGGGAGCAGGTCCACCCACTGCTCGCATTGGATGAAGTCTTCGACTTCGCTTTCACGCCCGCAACGAGCCGCGAGGCGACGAAGCTGCCCGTTCTCGGCCCCCCGGCTGTAGCAGTAGGCATGGAACGACCTGTGGTTTCGGGTGGCGTCGCCCCGGATTGCTGTGAACCACTCCCAGAAGGAGAGAAATGCCTCAACCTCTCCGGCAGCGGTGTCGGTATTCCAGGAGGCGAACGACACGTACTCGGACATCACGGTGGAAGTGTCACGGACATTGAACAGTGCGCCCCAGAGGTAGCAGCCGTCGTTCACGCTCTCCATGTCCACATCGACTTCGACGTCCGCACGAGGCACCACGACCTGGTCGACCCCTCGCCTGCGATAGGCCGGAGAGGGACCGATCAGCGCCCTTGCGTTCTCGATCTGCTGGGGGAGGTCGCCAACGCCGGCATCAGTGAAGCTGGCAGTCAGCGGGTCGATGCGGGCAGCGTCGGCAACGGTGCATATGCCCTCGCCCACCAATTGCTCCGTCTGCTTGGGTCGTCGGGGCAGCAGGTCGGTCAGGCGCGTCGACGGGTCAGCCGTATGGGCCTTCTCATCGAGGTACCGCAGATCCACCCCCGCCGCAACAAGCCGGGCCGTGACGGAGTCGAGCGAAGCCAACCCCTGCAGTGTGGACACGCCGCGGGCGAGATACTTCCGCCGCTTCTCGACCGTCAGTCCCGGCAGGAGGCTGACGTCACCCGACGCTTCCATCTGCTCGAAGCACCAGTTTTGCCACCCACACCCTTCGCACTCGGGCACGGCGATGGGTTCGGCCAGAAGAGGTGATCTTGGGTCCGCCAGGTGGGCGAGTGACGCCTCGATGACGGAGAGGCGATGCGCGAACTCCAATTCATAGACCGCCATTGTCGACAGCAGTTGATCCGGCGCGTCTTCGATGTACGCGGTCGGATGCCACAGAGGCAGGTCGAGGTCGTACCAGACGACGTGTTCCTCCCGACCCACAATGCCCGCCCACCGACCCGGCGTGGGGGCCCGGCCGGACGTCTCGAGCATGCGTTGGTAGTGGGCCAGCTGGAGAAGATCGGACCATCGCCACCTGGCTCCCCATTCGGTATCCGGTTCGGGGGAAGCGAAGAAGAGCGCCGTGAGCTCCGAAATGATCGCTCCGGCCTCATCTTGCGTGGTTTTGCGGTCGAGCGTCTTGTGGTGCTTCACGTCGATGGGCAGATAGCCGCCCGCCGTGGTGCGGGGCGCAAAGGCGTCGGATCGAAGGAGAAGGTCGGGCTCGCCAGCCCGCAGTGCCATCCGGTCGACCGGCAATCGGCCACCGATCACGAGCGGGACCCCGCGATCCAAGGCATCGACGGTCGTAGCCTCCCGGACGGGCCTCGGGAGGTCCTTGTCGATGACGACCGCGTCGGGGACTGCCTCCGCCAACAGTTCGAAGACGCCGGCCTCGAAGTCCCTCCCCTCATCCCCGAGCATGGAGATGAACGAGGAGGTGGGCAGCGGCTCGCACGGCCGGAGGACGTCCAGCTGCAAGGCGTGAGGGCAACTCCTGGCCGTGTAGCTCCCCTGCGGAGGGATCTCACTCATGGCGACGGCCTCGAATGTGGCACGGGAGAAGGCTACGGGTTGCCTGTCTCATCGACCTTCGGTTCGGAACCGGATCTGACATGCGAATTTTGATGAGATGAGAGCGGGCGACGAGAATCGAACTCGCGTTCTCAGCTTGGGAAGCTGATGTTCTGCCTCTGAACTACGCCCGCGAGAACGCGGAAACTCTACACGCTGGGAAAACGCAAACTCCCGGTGGCCGAAACCGCCAGGCTGACCCTCGAGCGCCACGCGCTCGGGCGAGAAACTGGTACGCGGAGCCTGGTGCACGCTGTGGCACGGCTGGTCGAAGAGCGGCCAAGACTCCGATCCCGCACCTCCGGAAGCGTCTGAACGCGGCCAGGTTCGCGGTGACCCAAATCGGGCATCCCACCTGGCGTGCCGAGCGGGATGGGCGCAGGCAAAAGCTCCAACTGGGCCTCCTGGGAGCGACCCAACTATCCTCTGGGCCGCACTGAAATCCCACGTGGCGCTCGCAACTCCGCCACCTTCCCTGTTCGAAGTAACTCGAGAGTAGCCAAAGGCGAGGAGCATTCGTGCCCGTCAGAATCATCATTGGACTCCTGGTCACGGTCATCGGCTTCGGCATTGCCGCCCGTCGCTTCCACTGGCTGTCCCGGCTCATCCGTTCTGGGAAGAAGGACCCCAACCGGTCCCGGGGACCCATCGGCCGCAAGGTGGAGGCCGAGACCGTCGAGGTGGCCGGCCAGCGCAAGCTCCTGCAGTGGACGGTGCCCGGCCTGGCTCATTTCTTCACCATGTGGGGCTTCACCATTCTGTTGCTCACCATCATCGAGGCCTACGGCGACCTGTTCAACAAGTACTTCCACATCCCCCTCATCGGGACCTGGAACTGGGTCGGCTTCGTCGAGGACTTCTTCACCTGCGCCGTGCTGATCGCGCTCGTCGTCTTCGCCATCATCCGCCTCAAGAACGCGCCGAGCCGCCTCGATCGCAAGTCTCGCTTCTACGGCTCCCATCTCGATGCCGCCTGGCTCGTTCTCCTCATGATCGCCGGCGTCATGATCACGTTGCTCCTCTACCGCGGCGCCCAGGTCAACACTGACCCAACCCAGTTCCCCTACGGCTGGGGCGCCTTCGCCTCCCACGCCGTGGCCAAGCTGCTGGCCCCGCTCGGTGCCGGCACCAACTCGGTGCTGGTGACCGTGTTCCTGCTCCTCAACATCGCCATCATCTCTGGCTTCATCGTCTTCATCTCGTACTCCAAGCACCTGCACATCTTCATTGCCCCCATCAACATCGCCTTCTCCCGACGCCCCCGGGCCCTGGGCGCGCTGTACAGCACGCCCGACATGGACATGGAGAACGTCGACGAGGACACGGTGTTCGGCGTGGGCGAGGTCGGTCACTTCACCTGGAAGCAGATGCTCGACTTCGCCACCTGCACGGAGTGTGGGCGCTGCCAGTCGGCTTGTCCGGCCTGGACCACCGACAAGCCCCTGTCACCCAAGCTGCTCATCATGAACCTGCGCGACAACATGTTCGCCTCGGCCACCCCTCTGCTCAGCGGCGAGGGCGAGCAGACCGCGCTGGTGCCCAACGTCATCGACCCCGACGTGCTGTGGGCCTGCACCACCTGCGGCGCCTGCGTGAACGAGTGCCCCGTCGACATCGAGCACATCGACGCCATCGTCGACATGCGCCGCTACCAGGTGCTCATGGAGTCAGAATTCCCCTCCGAGGCCGGACTCATGCTGCGCAACGTCGAGAACCAAGGCGACCCCTGGGGCCTGGGCCAGAACAAGCGCACCGAATGGACCCAGACCCTCGACTTCGAGATCCCGGTCATCACCGGCACCATCCCCGACGACATCGAGTACCTCTACTGGGTCGGCTGCGCCGGCGCCCTCGACGAGCGGGCACGCAAGGGCGTGCAGGCCACGGCGCGCATGCTGCACCGGGCCGGCGTCACCTTCGGCATCCTCGGGCCCAAGGAGTCCTGCACCGGCGACCCGGTGCGGCGCCTGGGCAACGAGTACCTGTACCAGGAACAGACCAAGATGAACATCGCCACCCTCGACGAGGCGGGTGCCAAGAAGATCATCGCCAGCTGCCCCCACTGCTTCAACACCATCAAGAACGAGTACCCGGCCCTCGGTGGCAACTACGAGGTCATCCACCACGCCCAGCTGCTCGAGCATTTGGTGCAGTCGGGCAAGCTCACCCCCGGGTCGGGCTACTCGGGCAAGGTGACTTACCACGACCCCTGCTACCTGGGCCGGCACAACCGGATCATCGAGGAGCCGCGCACCGTCCTCAGCGCCATCCCCGGCGCGGAGCAGATCGAGATGAAGCGCTGCAAGGAGCGGGGCTTCTGCTGCGGTGCCGGCGGCGCGCGCATGTGGCTCGAGGAGAACATCGGCAAGCGGGTCAACATGGAGCGCATGGATGAGGCGCTCGGTACGGGGGCCGACGTCGTCTCCACCGCCTGCCCGTACTGCATGATCATGCTCGACGACGCCGTGCGCGCCAACGACAAGCAGGACGACGTCCGCGTGCTCGACCTCTCCCAGTTGGTGGAGGAGTCACTCGGCCAACCGGCCGCCGCCGACCAGCCCGCCGCGTCCAGTTGATACGGGCTCGGTCTGCGACTTCCGCGGCACGGGTCCGCCGGCCAGTGCACCGTCGTCTCGCCGTGGTGCACTGTGCGCTCGGGCTCGGGGTGCTCGTCGTGCCCACCCTCTGCCTCGGTGCGTCCGCCGGCGCTGCCGCGTCACCGCTCTCGAAGTTCCTCCTCAAATCGGGTGAGCAGACGGGATACACGGTGAGCGGCCATCCGACGATCGCCAGCACGGCGGCCGGGTTCATCGAGGGAGGGCCCTTCACGGCGAGCCAGGCCGCGAACGCGATCAGGACGTTGAAGCACGCGGGGTTTATCAAGGCGGTCGAGGAGGGCGACAACGGCGCGGGGAACCGCGAAGGCTTCTCCTCGGTCCTCGAGTTCAAGAGTGCGGCGGGCGCCAAGACGGCGGCCGCACTGTTCCTGAATCTGGCGAAGACGGGCCAGGCCGGCCAGGCCACAGCGACGGGGTTCACCGTGCCGGGGGTCGTCGGCGCCAGTGGCGTCACGGAGTTGGGCAGTTCAGGCGCGTCGGTCAACGCCTACTGGTCGGGCGGGAGCTGCGCCTTCGGCTCCGGCCTCTACGACTCCACGGCCACATCGGCGTCGGCTGCCACGGCACCCGTCGTCGCGGGCATCAAGGCGCAGTTCGCCCGCGTCGGCGCATCCTGTCCGTAGCCGGGCACGGGCGCTGGCGCGCGACGGGCTTCAGCCCGGGGCAATCATCCCGTAGGCCCGCTCGGGCCGGAGCGTCAGCGCGATCCGCTTGTCGGACACCATGGCCGCTCGATACTCGTCCCAGTTCGGGTGAGCGCCCGAGCCCGCCTCGTAGTAGCGGATGAGCGCTTCCACGGTGGCGTCATGCGGATCGGCCGCCACCGGCGACAGCTCTGCCGCCGCCTCGATCACGACGTACTGGTAGAAGTTGTCGCCCAGCACGTAGAGCGAGGCACGCGGGTCGCGTCGCAGGTTGGCCGTCTTGGCCCGGTCGTCCGTGATCGAGATCAACAACGTGTCCCCCTCGTCGGGGACGTACATGATGTTGGACAGCTGCGGCCGCCCGTTGGAGCGGATGGTCGCCAGGACCCCCTGCTTGCGGTCCCGGGCGAAGGCGAGTGCGTCGGTCAGATCCATGGACCCGACCGTAGCGGCCTAGGTCGGCGCGGGTGCCGCCGCCGGTGCTGGGACATCCTGCGAGCGATCGGCCAGCACCAGGTGGATAATGGCCGCCACGATGGCGCCACAAAGCGGGGCGACGATGAAGAGCCACACCTGGCTGAGCGCCGTGCCGCCCACCACCAGCGCCGGCCCGAGGCTCCGCGCCGGGTTGACCGACGTGCCGGTGAGCGGGATGCCGATGAGGTGCACCATCACCAGCCCGAAGCCGATGGCCACGCCGGCCGCGCCCTGAATGGCCGCCTTGTGGGTGGCGAAGAGGACGACGAGCACGAAGATGGCGGTGAGGACGACCTCGATGAGGAAGGCGCCCCACTGGCTCACGAACAGGTGCGATTCCTTGCCGTACCCGTCCGTCCCGAGGCCCTGGATCGACTTCTTGTAGAGCGGCGAGGTGGTGAACATCCAGTAGAGGAGATAGGCACCGACGATCCCACCGGCGAACTGGGCCACCAGGTAGGCTACCCCTTCCTGCAGCTTCATCCGGCCCGAAGCGATGAAGCCGAGCGTGACGGCCGGGTTGACGTGGCAGCCCGAGATAGGCCCGATGGCGTAGACGAGCGCCACGAGCACCAGGCCGAAGGCCAGGGCGGTGGCGGCCACCCCGGCGGCGTAGCTCAATCCGAAGAGCTTGAAGCCGAACGTCTCCGTGGCCACGCCCACGGCGACCACGACCAGCACCATGGTGCCCAGGAATTCGGCACCGAGCTTTCTGGGATCCAAATTCATGACTGTGACCTCCTGTGTCCAGGCGAGGGAAGTGGACACAGAAAGCTTCGCAGCGCGCCTGGGCGCGAGCGCGGATGCACCCGGCGGCGAATCCCCAGCTCAGTGGGCCGCGTACCCCTTCCGGGGGGCGGCCCGCGATCGGTTGCTCAGATGGCGGCCATGGCCCGCTCGTCCGCGTCGCGCAGGCGGGTGGCCGTGGCGGCGAGCATCTTGCGGGCGAGCGCCGGCACGGCGTCGAGCACGCCGTTGAATTGGCGCTGGCCCAGCACGAGCAGCGTCATCTCGGTGTCGGAGGTCACGGTGGCCGAACGGGGGCGGCGGTCGAGCAACGCCATCTCGCCGAAGTACTGGCCGGGGCCGAGCGTGGCCACCTTGCGGTTGTTGCGGCGCACCGACGCCTGGCCCTTGACGATGAGGAAGAACTCGCGTCCGATCGTCCCCTGCTCGCACAGTACCGCGGCCCGGCGGCACGACGACCTCTTCGAGCGCACGCTTGATCGTGCGCAGGTCCTTGGCCGAGGAGGTGGAGAACAGCCAGATCTTGGAGAGATCCATGTCAGCTTGGCTCATAGCCGAAACAGTACCCCTACGCGTCTCCGTGTGCCCTGTGATCTGCTCTTCTCGGCAGCCCCGGCTGGGCTCAGACGGCGTCGGCACCCCGCTCGCCGGTGCGCACGCGCACCACCGTCTCGGCCGGCACGACCCACACCTTGCCGTCGCCGATCTTGCCGGTCGCTGCGGACGCCACGATGGCGTCGACAACCGACTCGGCCCGGTCGTCCTCGACGAGCACCTCGACGCGTAGCTTCGGCACGAAGTCGACCTGGTACTCCGCGCCACGGTAATTCTCGGTGTGGCCCCTTTGGCGCCCGAACCCCTGGGCCTCGGTGATGGTCATGCCGGCGACGCCCATGTTCTTCAGGACATTCTTCACATCGTCGAGCTTGAACGGTTTGACGACTGCTACCACGAGCTTCATCTGTCCGCTCCTCACGACTGGCCGGGCGCCGTGCCCTCACAGAGCAGGTTAGACACCCGACCGGCCGTTCGTCCGATCGGCGTCCGCGCCAGGGACCACCTGCCCGAAAGAAGTCGGTCCGGGAGAGCGATAGCCTTCCCCGATGCCATCGACTCCAGACGGTGTGAGCTCCGGAGGCGAAAGCGCGCCCGACATGACGTGGTGGCAGCGCCTGAAGTACACGATCGTGCGGCCCGACGACGAAGCCGACAAGGCCAACGCCGTCACCGATGATCGCTCGGTCGAGGAGATCGAGCAGGCCATCCGGCGATCCAACGACAAGGAGCGCGCCATAGGTTTGGTGGCCGCTCCCCTGGCTGCCATCATCGGCGTCGCCATCGGCTCGGCGTCCGTCAACTACGCCAAGACCCACCACCAGAGCGTGTCCGTCTACAACGAGCTCACCTACGTGATCCTCGGCCTGTCCGTCCTCATCCTGGTGTCGTCGTGGCTGCGCAAGCGGCTCTTCCAAGGGATCACGATGGTGCTGTACGGATTGGCCGTCTTCAACCTGCACTACTGGGGCTTCGGCATCCCATTCCTGCTGGCCGGGTCGTGGTACCTGGTGAATGCCTATCGGCTGCAGCAGGCGCTCAAGCGGGCCGGTGGCGGGTCGTCCTCTGCGCCACCGCGCAACGGCACCCGGCCCCCCAAGGGTTCGCGACCTCGCGCCAACAAACGCTACACGCCACCCACCTGACGCCTCGCAGCAGTCGGCGGTTTGTGCCGGCCGTCAGTGCTGGGCGGGGGTTGTGGCCGGGTCCTTCGAGTCTTCGCCGCGTCGCCGACGCCGCATCCACACCGCGCCGACCATCAGCACGAGAATCGCCAAGAGGACGACCGGGAGGATGAAGACGCTCCCCGACGCGTCCTCGGTGTCGACGATGGAGACCGGTGAGACAAGCGCAGGATCGCCGGGCACCGCCACGGCTTTGATCCTCGTTCCTGGCGCGTGGAAAGCCATGCCGGGCAGCCGCTCGCGGTAGGGGTGGCCCCCGAGCACGTAGGTGCCGTGGCACGAGTAGCCGGCAGCGTTGCTCCCGCTCCCTCCGAGGAGCCCGAGGCACCCCGAGACGGTGAAGGTGACCGGGACACCGTCGTGGCGAAGCTGGTCGATCTGCTGGTTCTTGTGAATGCCAATGAAGGTGAATGCCACGACGAGGACCGCCAACGTGGCGAGGACGATGCCGACCAGGATGCGCGCGATGCGCCGCCCGTCGAACTGCACTCCGGCGCCACGCAGGGCCCCGACACGGTCCTCACTGCCCGGGGCCGGGCTCCTGGCGGGGGGAGCGTGCCCGTTGCTCCGGACCTCGGGCACGGGTTCCCGGGTCGTCACGACGGCGAGAGCAGAGGGCGCACGATCGGGAGATGGTAGCGGGGCGAGGCCGACACCTCTTTACGGTCATCGGCAGCCTGCCATCGCCGATGAACAGGAGGAATTGCGGTTCGGCGTCGGATTAACGCGCTCGAAACACAGCGGTGACGATGCGGAAACTCCTGCCCTGCATCCTGTCTCCGACGGGCAGAACCGTCCGCAGTGACCTTGCCGTACCTGGCGCCCTGTGACGTCCTGCCGTGAGGGCAGGGGCCAGGACGCACGACAGTTAGGAGAGCTTGAGTGATCCACCTGATAGGAACGACGGTGTACGTTCCGTACCCCAGTTGGCTCAATCCGGCTGACAACACGTGGCAGATAACAGCCGCCACGTTCGTCGGACTGATGAGCCTTCCCGGCCTGGCCGTGCTCTACGCGTCGATCGTGCCCAAGAAGTGGGCGGTCAACGTGTTGGCCATGATGTTCGCCGGGTTCTCGCTGGTCCTCATCGCCTGGGTGCTCTGGTCCTACAAGATGGGATTCGGGGCGACCTCTATCGGAGGTGGTGTCAATAACGGGGTGCAGACCCAGCTGACTGGTGTGGGCTGGGTGAAGCACTTCTTCGAGAACTTCGTCGGCAAACCGGGCGGGATCACGAACAGCTACGGTGAACAGGGCCAAGCCGTGTCGGCGGCCAACACCATCATCCCGTTCCACTTCCCGACGGCGAGCCTGGCCTATTTCCAGTTCGTGTTCGCCGCCATCACCCCCCTTCTGTTCCTGGGGAGCGTGCTCGGGCGTATCAAGTTCTTCGCCTGGTGCCTACTCGTCCCGCTGTGGTCGACCTTCGTCTACGGCGTTGACGCGTTCCTGCTCTGGGGCGGCGGTTACTTCGCCCAGGAGGGTGCACTCGACTTCTCCGGCGGCTACGTCATCCACATGTCGGCCGGTGTCTCCGGCTTCGTGGCGGCCTGGGTGCTCGGACCGCGGCTCTTGCGAGATCGGCAGCACGCCTTGCCCAACAACCTGGTCATGGCTGCCGTCGGGGCCGGCATCCTCTGGCTGGGATGGAACGGCTTCAACGGTGGTGACCCGTACTACGCCGGAGCGAGCGCCGCGGCGGCGGTCGTCAACACCAACCTGGCCACCGGCACCGGCGTCATCGTCTGGATGATCATGGACGCCGTCTTCTCGAAGGAGAAGAAGCCGACCTTCCTCGGTGGCGTCAACGGCATGATCTGCGGCCTGGTGGGGATCACACCGTGTGCGGGTTGGGTGAACGGGCGGGGCGCCATCTATGTCGGCGCCATCTGCTCAGCGGGCGTCTGGGTGGCCTGGAACTACCTGTCGAAGGTGCGGCCCTTCTCGAAGGTCGACGACGCACTGGGTGTCGTCTACACCCACGGCATCGCGGGCTTCATGGGCGGCATGCTGCTGGGCATCTTCGGTGACCCGAACATGGTTGAGTACGGCTGTGGCCACCTCAACGCGAGTGGACAGGTCATCGCCACCTCCAACGCCACCTACCTGACGGCGCACGGGAGCTGCGTGCCCTTCAGCGTGAACGGCCTCATGTACACGGGGTCGGCCCACCAGCTGTGGGAACAGTTCCGAGCGGCCATCTTCGTCATCTTCTGGTCCGCGCTGATCACCTTCATCCTGATGAAGCTCATCGGCCTGGTCCTGCGGGGAGCCCGCTACAAGGACGAGATCCTCGAGGTCGGTGACCTCGCCATCCACGGCGAGGAAGCGTTCCCCGAGGACGAGTTCGCCACCCGGAGTGACGGCGCCTTTGCCATGGCCGGGATCGAGGCCAGGGCACCGGAACCCAGAGAGGACTTCCCCGTACCTGGTGCCGAAGATATTCCCGGCGGCGGGTCCTAGGCCTCGGTCACTGAGAACGAAAGGAGTTTGACAATGAAGCTGATCGTGGCAGTGCTCAAGCCGTTCAAGCTCGACGACGTCAAGGAGACCCTGAAGAACCTCGGGGTGCAGGGCATGACCCTCACCGAGGCGCAGGGCTTCGGGCGCCAGCGAGGGCACACCGAGGTGTACCGCGGTGCGGAGTACGAGGTGGACTTCGTCCCCAAGATCCGCATCGAGGTGCTGGTGGACGACGGCCAGACCGACGAGGTGGTCGACGCCATCGTCAGTTCGGCCGCCACCGGCAAGATCGGTGACGGCAAGGTCTGGGTCGTCCCGGTCGATGCCGTGGTGCGCGTGCGCACCGGCGAACGCGGGGCTGACGCGTTGTAAGACGCCATCGGTCCTGTACACGGTCGGTACGGCCGGGGCGCGGCGAGGCGCCCCGGCCTGCCGCCGTCTTGGGGTCGTCAGCTAATGGGCTGGTCGGCCTGGCGGGCCACGGCCGCCGCGGCAGCGGCGGCGGCGGTGGGATCGCCCAGGTAGCCGGCCGAGCGCACGCTGAGGTCGTCGCCGAGCAGCATGCGGAAGGGGATGCCGGTCGGGACCTCGAGCTCGGTGATCTCGTCGTCGGAGATCTCCTGGAGGACCTTGCGCAGGGCCCGTATGGAATTGCCGTGGGCGGCCACCAACACGGCGCCGCCCTTCTCGGCCGTGGCGCGCAGGTCGGGCACGATGGCCGACTCCCAGTAGGGGACGACCCGGCGGACCACGTCGGCCAGGCACTCGGTGGCGGGGATGTCGGCCGGGTCGACGTCGCGATAGCGGGGGTCGGTGGACACGTCGAACGGGTTGCCCGGAACGAGCGGCGGGGGCGGGGCGTCGTAGCTGCGGCGCCACAGCTGGAGCTGCTCGGCGCCGAACTGCTGTTTGATCTCGGACTTGTTCTTCCCCTGCAGGTCCCCGTAGTGACGTTCGTTGAGCCGCCAGTCGCGCCGCACCGGGAGCCAGCTGCGGCCGGCGGCGGCCAGGGCGATGTCGGCCGTGCGGATGGCCCGGGTGAGCACCGAGGTGTGGAGCAGGCGCAGGTCCAGGTCCTTTTCGGCAGCCAGGAGGTGCCCGCCGGCCCGGGCCTCTTCCTCGCCGGCCTCGGTGAGGTCGACGTCGACCCAGCCGGTGAACAGGTTCTTGGCGTTCCAGAAGGACTGTCCGTGGCGGATCAGCAACAGATCGAGCACGGGCTCCAGCGTAGGTGGCCCGGCGGTAGGGTGGGAACCCACCTCCCTGAACTGGGGTGTTGCAACCGTGGCTGCCTATCCTGTCAAAGATCTTGACAAAGGGGGACTCAAGTTTGGTACACTGGATTTACGCAAAAGCGCAATTGGCGCAGTTGCAATTGGACGGTGCGAGTGCCACCCGGGCAGCGCACGATCGGAAGGAACCGTAGAAAATGGCCAAGGCCGTAGGCATCGACCTGGGAACCACCAACTCGGTGGTCAGCGTGTTGGAGGCGGGGGAGCCCGTCGTGATCCCGAACGCCGAGGGGGGCCGGACCACCCCGTCGGTGGTTGGCTTCTCCAAGACCGGCGAGGTGCTCGTCGGCGAGGTGGCCAAGCGCCAGGCCATCACCAACCCCGACCGGACCATCCGCTCGGTGAAGCGCCACATGGGGACGTCGTGGACCGTCGACATCGACGGCAAGGCGTACACGGCCCAGGAGATCTCGGCCCGCATCCTGGGCAAGCTGAAGAGGGACGCCGAGTCGTATCTCGGCGACACCGTGACCCAGGCCGTCATCACCGTGCCGGCGTACTTCGACGACGCGCAGCGCACGGCCACCAAGGAGGCCGGGGCGATCGCCGGCCTCGAGGTGCTGCGCATCATCAACGAGCCCACGGCCGCCGCGCTGGCCTACGGGCTCGACAAGGAGGACAGCGACCGCACCGTCCTCGTCTTCGACCTGGGCGGTGGGACGTTCGACGTCTCGGTGCTCGAGATCGGCGAGGGCGTCTTCGAGGTCAAGTCCACCTCGGGCAACACGAAGCTCGGCGGCGACGACTGGGACGACAAGGTGATCCAGTGGCTGGTCACCGAGTTCAAGAACACCGAGGGCGTCGACCTGTCGCAGGACAAGATGGCCATGCAGCGCCTCAAGGAGGCGGCCGAGAAGGCCAAGATCGAGCTGTCGACCGTGCAGGACACCCAGATCAACCTGCCCTTCATCACGGCCACCTCCGAGGGACCGAAGCACCTGGACCTCAAGCTGACGCGGGCCAAGTTCAACGAGCTCACGTCCGACCTGGTCGAGGCCTGCCGCGGCCCCTTCGACGCCGCCATCAAGGACGCCAACCTCAAGACCTCCGACATCGACCACGTCGTGCTCGTCGGTGGCTCGACCCGGATCCCGGCCGTGCAGGAGCTCGTGCAGAGCCTGACGGGCAAGGAGCCCCACAAGGGTGTGAACCCCGACGAGGTGGTCGCCATCGGCGCCGCCGTGCAGGCCGGTGTCCTCAAGGGTGAGGTGAAGGACGTCCTCTTGCTCGACGTCACGCCGCTCTCGCTCGGCATCGAGACCAAGGGCCAGGTGATGCACCGCCTGATCGAGCGCAACACCACCATCCCGACCAAGCGGTCGGAGATCTTCACGACGGCCGAGGACAATCAGCCGTCGGTGGAGATCCACGTGCTCCAGGGCGAGCGCGAGATGGCGATGTACAACAAGACGCTCGGCAAGTTCCAGCTGGTCGACCTGCCGCCCGCCCCGCGCGGGGTCCCGCAGATCGAGGTCACCTTCGACATCGACGCCAACGGGATCGTGCACGTGTCCGCCCAGGACAAGGCGACGGGCAAGGAGCAGTCGATGACGATCACCGGCCAGTCGTCACTGGCCAAGGACGACATCGAGCGCATGGTGCGTGACGCCGAGGCCCACGCCGAGGACGATCGCCAGCGCCGCGAGGAGGCCGAGGTGCGCAACACCGCCGACACCTTGGTGTACCAGACGGAGAAGCTGCTCAAGGACCAGGGCGAGAAGTTCGAGGGCACCGAGAAGGACGACGTCGAGTCGGCCCTGCAGGGCGTGAAGGACGCCCTGGCCGGGACCAACATCGAGTCGATCAAGGACGCCACCGAGAAGCTGGTCGGCGTGTCGCAGAGCTTCAGCCAGCGCCTGTACGAGCAGGCGTCGGCATCGGCTTCGGCCGGGCCCGACGGCGGCTTCGGGGGCGACGGCGCCCCCGGCGGCGATGGCTCGAGCGAGAGTGCGTCGGACGACGACGTGGTCGACGCCGAGATCGTCGATGAGCAATGAGCTTCGGCGACGAGGCCGCGCCCGAAGAGGGGTCCGCCTTCGCTGAGGACGAGGAGGTCGCCGACCCGGTGCCCGGGGCGCGACCGGCGTCCGACGGCAACGGGAACGGCGGCCACGGCAACGGGTACGGCGGCGAGGCCCCCGGCAGCGCGCTGGCCGAGGAGGCCGATCCGTGCGAGACGCTGGCCCGCGAGCGGGACGACTACCTGCTCGCGCTCCAGCGCACCCAGGCCGACTTCGAGAACTACCGCAAGCGCATCGCGCGCATGCAGGCGGAGCAATCGGCCCGCGGCGCGCAGAACCTGGTGGAGAAGCTGCTGCCCGTGCTCGACACGCTCGACCTGGCGGAGGCGCACCTGAACGAGTCGCTCGACCTGAGCGAGGACGGCAAGGCGTTGCGCGCCTCTCGGGCGATGCTCATGGACATCCTCTCGCGGGAGGGTCTCGAGCGGCTCGACCGCGCGGGCGTTCCCTTCGACCCGTCGGTGCACGACGCCGTCGCGCGATCGGAGCCCGACGGCGGCGACAACGGTGAGACCGTGGTGGACGAAGTGCTGCGGTCCGGGTACCGCTGGAATGGACAGGTGTTGCGCGCCGCGATGGTCCGCGTGCGGGGGTGAACTGAACCGTGGCCGCACAGCGTGAATGGTTCGAGAAGGACTACTACAAGGTGCTCGGCGTCGTCCCGACGGCGTCCGACAAGGAGATCACGCGCGCCTACAGGAAGCTGGCCAAGGAGCACCACCCCGACGCCAATCCCGGCTCCGAGGAGCGCTTCAAGGAGATCAGCGCGGCGTACGACGTCCTGGGCGACGCCGAGAAGCGCAAGGAGTACGACGAGGTGCGCCGGCACGGGCCGGTGGGCGGCGGCTTCGGCACGCCCGGCGGCGGCACCTTCCGCATGGAGGACATGGGCGACCTGAGCGACCTGTTCGGCGGCCTGTTCGGCGGCGGAGGCCGCACCCGCACCCAGCGGGGTCCCCAGCGGGGCGCCGACATGGAGGCGCAGCTCCACCTCTCGTTCCAGGACGCGGTGCACGGGGTCACCACCTCGGTCAACGTGCCCCAGGAGGTGCGCTGCTCGAACTGCCGCGGCAGCGGGGCCGCGCCGGGCACCAAGACGCACACCTGCCCGCGCTGCGGAGGGACGGGGAGCCTCAACGACAACCAGGGGCTGTTCTCCCTCAGCACGGTGTGCCCGGACTGCGTGGGCCGCGGCACGCTCTTCGACACGCCCTGCCCCGTGTGCCACGGGACGGGCACCGAGCAGAAGGTGCGGTCGATCAAGGTCCGCATCCCGGCCGGGGTCGACGACGGGCAACGGATCCGGGTCAAGGGCCGCGGCGCGCCCGGGCAGGGCATGGCGCCCCCCGGCGACCTCTACGTGGTCGTCCACGTGGCGGCGCACGACGTCTTCGGGCGCAGCGGGCGCAACCTCACCATCACGGTGCCGATCACCTTCCCCGAGGCGGCGCTCGGCACGACGTTGACGGTGCCCACCCTCGACGGCAAGGTGACGCTCAAGGTGCCGGCGGGGACGCCGTCGGGCCAGGTGCTGCGGGTGCGCGGCCGCGGCGTCCCGAGCGGGTCGGGGCGCAACGGGGCCAAGGCGGGCGACCTGCTGGTCAAGGTGGAGGTCGTCGTGCCGTCCGAGCTCACCGACGAGCAGCGCGAAGCCCTCGAGTCGCTGGCCGCCGTGAGCGAGCCGGCGCCGCGCCTGGCGGCGGACGGGTGACGAGGTGGCGTGAGTGATGCCGGACCGCGACGCCAACCAGGCCGTGTACGTGATCTCGGTGGCGGCCGAGCTGACCGGGATGCACCCGCAGACGCTGCGCATCTACGAGCGCAAGGGCCTGCTCGATCCGTCGCGCACCAGCGGCGGGAGCCGGCGCTTCTCGGAGAGCGACCTGGAGCGCCTGCGGCACATCCAGGAGCTGACCGCCACCGGGCTGAACCTCGAGGGGGTGCGCCGGGTGCTCGCCCTCGAGGCGGAGCTGAGCCGGTTGCGGGCCGAGCTGGTCGACGTGCGGGCCCAGGCGCTCGACGCCGTGGCCGCCACGCACCGCCAATACCGGCGCGACCTGGTGCCCGTGCGCCAGGCGCCGGTGCCCTACCGGCGCCGGACCGGTACCGGGGGATGACGACCACCGCGGATACGACGGAGGATCGGAACATCACGAAGGACGTGAGGACGACGAAGAACGACGAGAGGAGGGCGGGCGCGTGCCCATAGACCCCGAACGCTGGACCAACAACACCAAGGCCGCCTTCAGCGCGGCGACCGGGCACGCGGCGTCCTCCAACCACCCCGAGCTGACGCCGACCCATCTGCTCGATGCCCTGCTGCAACAGCAGGACACCATGACGCGCCCGCTGCTGACCCAGGTCGGTATCGACCCCGACGTGCTGGCCGGCAAGGTGCACGAGCAGCTGTCGCGGCTGCCGCGGGCCGACGGCGGCGCGGAGCCGGGCCTGTCGCGCGACGCCCGCGAGGTGCTCGAGGCGGCGGACCAGAACCGGCGCGATCTCGGGGACGACTACGTCTCGGTGGAGCATCTGATCCTGGCGCTGGCGGACCAGATCGGCGTCACCAGGGACGCGCTGCTCACCGCGCTGCGCGCCGTGCGGGGGAACCACCGCGTCACCACGGCGGACCCCGAGCAGACCTACCAGGCCCTGGCCAAGTACGGGCGCGACCTCACCGAGGCGGCCCGCGAGGGCAAGCTCGACCCGGTCATCGGGCGCGACGAGGAGATCCGCCGGGTGATTCAGGTGCTGTCGCGTCGCACCAAGAACAACCCGGTCCTCATCGGGGAGCCCGGCGTCGGCAAGACGGCCATTGTCGAGGGGCTGGCCAACCGGATCATCGAGGGCGACGTGCCCGAGGGGCTCAAGGGCAAGCGCGTCGTCGCGCTCGACCTCGGCTCCATGGTGGCCGGGGCCAAGTACCGCGGCGAGTTCGAGGAGCGCCTGAAGGCGGTGCTCAAGGAGATCACCGACGCCGAGGGCCAGATCATCACCTTCATGGACGAGCTGCACACCCTCGTCGGTGCCGGCGCGGCCGAGGGCGCCATGGACGCCGGCCAGATGATCAAGCCGATGCTGGCCCGGGGCGAGCTGCGCCTCATCGGGGCCACCACGCTCGACGAGTACCGCACCTCCATCGAGAAGGACGCCGCGCTGGAGCGCCGCTTCCAGCCCGTCTTCGTGGGCGAGCCCTCGGTGGAGGACACCATCGCCATCCTGCGCGGGCTGTCCGAGCGCTACATGGCGCACCACAAGGTGCGCATTCAGGACGCCGCGCTGGTGGCGGCCGCCGTGCTGTCGGACCGCTACGTCACCGGGCGCTTCCTGCCCGACAAGGCCATCGACCTCATCGACGAGGCGGGCTCGAAGCTGCGCATAGAGATCGACTCCATGCCGACCGAGCTCGACCAGATCTCGCGCCGCATCCGCCAGCTCGAGATCGAGAAGCTCGCGTTGGAGAAGGAGAGCGACGACGCGTCCAAGGAGCGTCTCGAGCGCCTGGAGCGCGAGCTGGCCGAGCTGGGCGAGCAGCGCGACTCCATGGCGGCCCACTGGCAGCAGGAGAAGAACTGCCTCGACGCCATCAGCCAGCTCGAGGAGGAGAAGACCGCCCGCACCGAGGAGGCGGCGCGCATGGAGCGCGACGGCGACCTGGCCGGCGCCTCGGCCATCCGCTACGGCGAGCTGCCCGACCTCGAGCGCCGCATCACCGAGGCCAACGAGGACCTGGCCAAGCTGCAGTCCGGCACGCGCTTCTTGAAGGAGGAGGTCGACGCCGAGGACATCGCCGCCGTGGTGAGCCGCTGGACCGGCATTCCGGTCTCCCGGCTCATGGAGGGCGAGATCGAGAAGCTGGTCCGGTTGGAGTCCACCCTCCACGAACGCGTGGTGGGGCAGGACGAGGCGGTCTCCGCCGTGGCCAACGCCATCCGGCGCAGCCGGGCGGGACTGAGCGACCCCAACCGGCCCATCGGGTCGTTCCTCTTCCTCGGGCCGACCGGCGTCGGCAAGACCGAGCTGGCCCGTGCCCTGGCCGGGTACCTCTTCGACGACGAGCGGGCGATGGTGCGCATCGACATGAGCGAGTACATGGAGAAGCATTCGGTGTCGCGCCTGGTCGGCGCGCCGCCCGGCTACGTCGGCTACGACGAGGCCGGCCAGCTGACCGAGGCGGTGCGGCGGCGGCCCTACTCCGTCGTGCTGCTCGACGAGCTGGAGAAGGCGCACCCCGATGTGTTCAACATCTTGTTGCAGGTGCTCGAGGACGGCCGGCTGACCGACGGGCAGGGGCGCACGGTCGACTTCACCAACACGGTGCTGATCATGACCTCGAACCTGGTGGGGGAGCCGTCGGACCATTTCAAGCCCGAGTTCATCAACCGGATCGACGAGATCGTCCGCTTCCGGCCGCTGACCGAGGCCGACCTGTCCATCATCGTCGGGATCCAGCTGGGCCGGCTCCGGTCGCGCCTGGCCGAGCGGCGGCTGTCGCTCGTGGTGACGCTGGCGGCCGAGGAGTGGCTGGCCCGGGCCGGCTACGACCCCGACTACGGGGCCCGGCCGCTGCGGCGGGTGCTCCAGCACGAGATCGAGGACCCGCTGGCCCTGGCCCTGCTCGAGGGCAAGTATCCAGACGGCTCGACGGTCACCGTCGAGGTGGACGACGACGCCATCGTGTTGCGCTAGGAGCTCGGCGCCAGACGCTCGGCGTTAGCCGCGCACGACCACGGCGCCGGGCAGCGACGCCCGGAAGCGCCGGAGGTCGGCGGCGCGCAACGCGGGCGCGTCCGACTCGGCCTGCAGCGTGGGGGCCGTCGTGCTCGCGATGGAGACGGCGTTGCTGATGCCGGTCCCGCCGGCGCTGCCGTCGTAGGCGGCGTCGCCGTAGTTGAAGACCCCGCCGTCGGCCGCCACCAGCCAGTAGCCGCCGCCGTCGGGCGTGCTCGCCATGCCCACGATGGGCTGGACGAGGTGGATGGCGCCGGACGAACCGTAGAAGCCGGCGTCGCCGAAGTTGAAGATGCCCCCGTCCGAGGCCACCAGCCAGTAGCCGCCCCCGTCGGGGGTCACGGCCATGCCGACGATGGGCTTGTTGAGGGAGATGGCACCGGTGGAGCCGTAGAAGCGCGCGTCGCCGTAGCTGAAGATGCCACCGTCGGAGGCGACGAGCCAGTAGCCGCCCCCGTCGGGGGTGGCCGCCATGCCGACGATCGGCTTGTTCAGGTGGATGGAGCCGGTGGAGCCGTAGAAGCCGGCGTCGCCGTAGTTGAAGATGCCACCGTCGGAGGCGACGAGCCAGTAGCCCCCCGAATCCGCGGTCGGGGTCATGCCCACGATGGGCTTGTTCAGCTCGATGCCGCCCGTGGAGCCGAAGAAGCCGGCGTCGCCGTAGCTGAAGATGCCGCCGTCGGTGGCGACCAGCCAGTAGCCGGCGTCGTCACCCGTGCTGGCGACGTCGACGATGGGCCGGTTCAGCGGCAGCCCGGAGGCGTCACCGAAGAGCTGGTCGTTCCCGTAGCCGTCCACGGCACCGTTCGCCGTCCCGACGTAGTAGCCCTCGGTGCCGGTCCCGCTGAGTTGGATCGTCGGGGCCGATCCGGCGGAGTCGACCGGTGTGAGCGTCGCCGAGCGCGGGCCGGTCAGGCCGGGGAGGAAGCCGATCTCAATGACGCACTGCGCCGACGGCGCCACCGGCGCGCACGACGACGGATCCCAGGCCACGATGAAGTCGTCGGGGTCCGCCCCCCCGAAGGCGAAGCCGGTGACGGTGTCGTTGCGCGGGCCCGAGTTCGTGAGGTCGATCTGGGTGGGCGGGGAGATCAGCCCGATCGGGGCGGCTCCGAAGTCGACGCTCTGGGTCGGGGCGCTCAGCGCGTGGGCCGAACCCGACCCGGAGTGGCCGGGGGGCGGGGTCCCGGCCGCTCCGGCGGGTCGGCCCGTCAGGCCGCCGGCGAGGGTGCTCGTGATCATGATGCCGATCGGCAGCAGCAGCAGCGTCGCGGCGCGACGGCGGGAACGCTGGCGCACGTGGTCCTCTCGCTCGGGGGTCTTCCCTCCTCTATCGGTCACGACGCCGAGGCGGTAAAGCGAAATGAGCGCCACGGACCCTCCGGCCGGCCGGGCTCGGGCCGCCGGGTGCCCTCGTTGGGGGGTCGGGGAGCCGGTCGGCCCGCCCGGGGTGCCGATTCCTGGCGACCCGCCCGTCGCCCGCCCGTTCGGGCCGCCTTTACCCGGGGCGTTACACTGGTGCGTAATCCGAGCGACAGAGCGAACGGAGAGACGCGTGCCCGCAACCGTGGTGGTCGGGACCCAGTGGGGCGACGAGGGGAAGGGCAAGCTCACCGACCATCTCGCGCGCGACATGGACATGGTGGTGCGCTACCAGGGCGGTCACAACGCCGGCCACCGCATCGTGGTCAACGGCGAGGCCTTCGCGCTCCAGCTGGTGCCGAGCGGGATCCTCTACGACCACATCACGCCGATGATCGGCAACGGCGTCGTGGTGGACCCGGCCGTGCTGCTCGAGGAGCTCGACAGCCTGGCCGCCAAGGGCGTCGACACCGGGCGGCTGGTCGTGAGCGGCAACGCCCACCTCATCATGCCGTACCACCAGGAGCTCGACCGGGTGACCGAGCGCTTCCTGGGCAAGAACGCGTTGGGGACGACCAAGCGCGGTATCGGCCCCGCCTACGCCGACAAGGCCACCCGCGTCGGCATCCGCGTGCAGGACCTCTTCGACCCCAAGATCTTCCGCCAGAAGCTCGACGTGGCGCTCAAGGAGAAGAACGCCGTCCTGGCCAAGGTGTACAACCGGCTCCCGCTGTCGGCCTCCGACATCGCGGACCGCTATCTGGGCACCTACGCACCCCGCATTGAGCCGATGGTGGGCGACACCGTCGGCATGGTGCACGACGCGATGGACAAGGGCCGCCAGGTCCTCTTGGAGGGGGCCCAGGCCACCTTCTTGGACCTCGACCACGGGACCTATCCCTTCGTGACCTCCTCCAACCCCGTGGCCGGGGGCGCCTGCACCGGCTCGGGACTGGGCCCGCGGGACATCGACCGGGTCATCGGGATCGCCAAGGCCTACGTCACCCGGGTCGGCGCCGGACCCTTCCCGACCGAGCAGGAGAACGACGTCGGTGAGCTGTTGGTGGAGCGGGGCCACGAGTTCGGCACCAACACCGGGCGCCGCCGGCGCTGCGGATGGTTCGACGCCGTCATGCTGCGCCAGGCCGTCCGGCTCAATTCGCTGACCGAGGTGGCGCTCACCAAGCTCGACGTCCTCGATACGTTCGAGTCCGTCAAGGTGTGCGTCGCCTACGAGGCCGACGGCAGCCGCTACACGCACCTGCCCTACCACCAGTCGACCTTCCACAAGGCAGCACCGGTCTACGAGGAGCTGCCCGGCTGGCGCACCGACCTCAGCGCGGCCACCGCCCCCGGTGACATGCCGCCCGCCGCCCGCGACTACATCGCGTTCTTGTCCGAGCAGATCGGCGTCCCCGTCCGCCTGGTCGGGGTCGGCCCGGGCCGCGAGCAGACCGTCTCCTTCGCCACCGCGTGAGGATCTGCATCGTCGGCAGCGGCGGCCGCGAGCACGCGCTCGCCCATGTCCTGGCGCGTACGGCCGACGTGGTGGTCACGCCGGGCAACCCCGGCATGGCCCCGCCGATCACGACGACCGACGACGTGCCGGTGGACGAGATCGAGGCCGACCTCTACGTGATCGGGCCCGAGGCGCCGCTGGTGGCCGGCCTGGCCGACACGCTGCGCCGTGCGGGCAAGGCCGTCATGGGTCCGGGCGCCGACGGCGCGCTGCTCGAGGGCTCCAAGGTCTTCATGAAGGAGATCCTCAGCGCGGCCGGGGTGCCGACGGCGCGCTTCGCCACCTTCGACGCCCTCGAGGTCACCGCCGCGCTGGCCTACCTCGAGACCATGCCGGGGCCCTGGGTGATAAAGACGGACGGCCTGGCCGGCGGCAAGGGCGTACTGGTGGCCCGCACCCTCGACGAGGCCCGCGCCGACGTGACGGCCAAGCTGTCCGGCGCCTCCTTCGGTGACGCCGGGCGCCACGTCGTGATTGAGGAGGGGCTCGACGGCGAGGAGTGCTCGCTGCTCGTCCTGTGCGACGGGACGCACGCCGTGCCGCTCGTGCCCGCCCAGGACTTCAAGCGGATCTTCGACGGGGATGCCGGACCCAACACCGGCGGCATGGGCGCCTACGCGCCGATGCCCCACGTGGGCCCGGGCGACGTCGACGAGCTGATGGACGCCGCCGTGCGCCCGCTGGTCGACGAGCTGGTGCGCCGCGGCATCGACTACCGGGGCGTGCTCTACGCCGGCCTGATGCTGGCGCCAGACGGTCCGAGGGTCATTGAGTACAACGTGCGCTTCGGCGATCCCGAGACCCAGGTGGTGCTCCCGCTCTTGTCCACCGACGCGGCCGAGCTGTTCGTGGCCGTGGCCAACGGCGATCTCGGTGGCGCCGGCCCGGTCGCCTTCTCGGGCGAGGCCGCCGTGTGCGTCGTGCTGGCCGCCGCGGGCTACCCCGAGCACCCGCGCACCGGCGACACCATCGAGGGGCTGACGGCGACGGGCCAATCGGTGGCCCCCGGCGACGGGGTCACCGTGTTCCACGCCGGCACCGGGCGCCACACCCCCGACGGCCCGTTCCACACGGCCGGTGGGCGCGTCCTCGGCGTGACGGCGGTGGCGCCGACGCTGGGACAGGCCCGCGAGCGCGCCTACGCCGCCACCGCGCCGATCGACTGGGAGGGCATGCAGATGCGCCACGACATCGCGGCCGAGGTGGCCGGCGCCGCGCTCGGGGCGCGGGAGGGCGCCGGATGATCCCGCGTTACTCGCCGCCCGACATGGCCGCGCTCTTCAGCGACGTCGCCCGCTTCTCGCTCTGGCTCGAGGTCGAGCTCCTGGCCACCGAGGCCCAGGCCGCCGTGGGGGTCGTGCCGCCGGAGGAGGCGGCCACCTGCCGGACCAAGGCGCCGGTCGTCGACGACGTCTTCGTGGCCGACGTGCTCGAGCGCGAGAAGGTGACGGATCACGACGTGGCCGCCTTCGTCGACGTCGTGCAGGAGCGCATCGGCGCGCCGGCCGGCTCCTACATCCACTACGGGCTGACGTCGTCCGACGTGGTGGACACCGCGCTGTGCGCCACCCTGACCCGGGCGGCCGACCTGCTGCTGGCCGACCTCGATGCCTTCGTCGCCGCGCTCAAGGCGCGCGCCCTCGAATTGATGGAGGTGCCCGTCACGGGTCGCACCCACGGCATGCACGCCGAGCCGACCACCTTCGGGGTCAAGTTCGCGTTGTGGGCGCTGCAGGCCGACCGCGACCGCCGCCGCATGCGGGCCGCCCGCGACGGCGTCGCCGTGGGCAAGCTGTCCGGGGCGGTCGGCACCTACTCCAACATCGACCCCGAGGTGGAGGCCCGGGTCTGCGCCGAGCTGGGCCTGACCCCCGTGCCGGCCACCCAGGTCATCGCCCGGGACCGTCACGCCGAGTACTTCTACGCCTGCGCGTCCGTCGGCGCGACGGTCGAGCTCATGTGCACCGAGATCCGGCACCTGGGCCGCAGCGAGCTGGGCGAGGTGGAAGAGCCCTTCGGCGCCGGGCAGAAGGGCAGCTCGTCCATGCCGCACAAGCGCAACCCGGTCCTCTCCGAGCGGCTGTGCGGCATGGCCCGCCTGCTGCGCGGCTATCTCGGTGCGGGGCTGGAGGACGTGGCGCTGTGGCACGAGCGCGACATCTCGCACAGCTCGGTCGAGCGGGTGGCGCTGCCCGACGCCTCCCTGCTGGCCTGCTACGTGCTGCGCAAGGCGACGTCGCTGGCGGCCGGCCTGGTGATCCACCCCGAGCGCGCGCTGGCCAACCTGACCGAGGGGTCGCTGGGCCTCGTCTTCTCCCAGTCGGTCCTCCTCGCCCTCGTCTCCGCCGGCCGCACCCGCGACGAGGCCTACCGCATCGTGCAGCGCGACACCCGCCTGGCCTGGTCCGAACGCCGACCCCTGCGGGCCGTCCTCGAGGCCGACCCCGAGGTGACGTTGAGCGCGGCGCAGCTCGACGGCGCCTTCGACCTCACCCGCACCCTGCGCCACGTCGACCGCTTCGCCGAGGCGCTGGCCGCGCTGTGAGCGACGACGCCGCCACGGTGGAGCTGCCCCGGGTCCTCTCGGGCAAGGTACGCGAGCTCTACGACGCCGGCGCCGGCCGGCTGCTCATGGTGGCCTCGGACCGGGTCAGCGCGTTCGACGTGATCATGGCCGAGCCCATCGCGCAGAAGGGCCGCGTGCTCACGGCCATGACCTGCTTCTGGTGCGAGGAGATGGCCGACGTGGTGCCGGGCACCATCGTGGCGGCGGACCCCGCGGCCATTGCCTCGGCGCTCGGGGGCACGGCGCTGCCGGCCGGCTGGGCCGGCCGGGCCCTCCTGGTGCAGCGGGCCGAGATGCTCCAACTCGAGTGCATCGTGCGCGGCTACCTGGCCGGGCAGGCCTACGAGGAGTACGAGCGGTCGGGGACGGTGCACGGCACCGTCATGCCGGCCGGGCTGCAGCTGGCCAGCCGGCTGGCCGAGCCCATCTTCACCCCCTCGACCAAGGCGGCCGAGGGGCACGACCGCAACATCGACTTCGCCGCCGCCGTGGACCTGGTGGGCGCCGAGGCGGCCACCGCGGCGCGTGACATCTGCCTCGAGCTCTACCGGCGCGCCGCCGCCCGGGCGGCCGAGGCCGGCTTCGTCCTGGCCGACACCAAGTTCGAGCTGGGCTACGTCGACGGCGTGCTCTGCCTGTGCGACGAGGTGTGCACGCCGGACTCGTCGCGGCTGTGGCCGGCCGACCAGGTCGTGCCGGGCCGCACGCCGCCCGCGTTCGACAAGCAGCCCCTGCGCGACTGGCTGGCGGCGCAGCCCTGGGACCGCACGCCGCCGCCGCCGGCGCTGCCCCCGGAGGTGACGGCCGCCCTCTCGGCGCGCTACGTGGCGGCCTACGAGCGGGTCAGCGGACGCTCGCTGGACGACTGGTACGGTGCGACGCCATGAGGTTCCGGGCCCGCGTCGAGGTGCAGCTGCGGCCCGGGATCGCCGATCCGGAGGGGGCGACGATCGAGCGGGCGCTGCCCGCGCTCGGCTTCGCCGGCGTGGCCCACGTCCGGGCGGGGCGGTCCTTCAGCTTCGAGGTCGACGCGCCGGACGAGGGGGCGGCGCGCACCACGGCGACGGACCTGGCCGACCGGCTGCTGGCCAACCCGGTGATCGAGCAGAGCCGCCTCGAGCTCGAGGCGATCTGAGTGGCGCCGCGCATCGGCGTCGTCGTCTTCCCGGGCACCAACTGCGAGCACGACGTGGTGCAGGCGGCCGAGGCCGTGGGCGGGACGGGCGTCCTCCTCTGGCACGGTGACGCCGCGCTCGGTGCGGTCGACGCCGTGGTGCTCCCCGGCGGCTTCGCGCACGGCGACTACCTGCGCCCGGGTGCCCTGGCCCGCTTCTCACCACTGATGGACGCCGTGCGCGACTTCGCCCGGTCAGGCGGGCCGGTGGTCGGCATCTGCAACGGCTTCCAGGTGCTCACCGAGGCCGGCCTGCTCCCGGGTGCGCTCCAGAAGAACGGCCGCCTGCGCTTCCTCTGCCAGCCGGCCCGCCTGGTGGTCACCTCGACGTCGTCGGTGCTCACGTCGGCGGCCGCCGTGGGCGACGAGCTCGTCATCCCCATCAACCACTTCTCGGGCAACTACACCTGCGACGACGACACGTTGGGGCGCCTGCAGGCGGAGGGCCGCATCGTGCTGCGCTACGCGGACAACCCGAACGGCTCGCGCGACGCCATCGCCGGCATCGCCAACTTGGCCGGCAACGTGGTCGGCCTCATGCCCCACCCCGAGCGCGCCAGCTCCGCGCTGCTCGGCTCGGTGGACGGGCTCGTCCTGTTGCGCTCGCTCGTCGCCGCGGCCGCCACCAGCGCGGCGGCCTGAGCGCGCCGGTCTGACGCCGCCGGCGCCGCGCGTCACCACTTCGCCCGCCCCGTTCCGTATCGTGAGGTCCCATGCACCCGCGGACCGTGCGGCGCGTCGAGCGCGCCGGCTGTGCCCCCGCTGTGGCTGTGCCGGCGGCACTCCTTCGTGGCCGTCATCGTGGCCGTCGTGCTCCTGTCGCAGTCGTCGCTGGTGTCGGCCTCGATACTCCGGGCCTCCTTCGCGCGGCGGATCTCGGCCGGGCGCGCCATCGACACCAGGTACTTCGAGCCCGGGGCCTGCGTCGAGTTCGCGCCGACGGCGGGTGACCGCCACCTGACCGTCTTCCTCGACGCCGGCCACGGCGGCATCGATCCGGGCGGCGTCGGCGAGACGGCGTCGGGCCAGACGATCTACGAGGCCGACGAGACGCTCCCGGTCGAGCTCGACACCATGAAGCTCCTGGTGGCGAAGGGGTTCACGGTGGTGGTGTCGCGGACCGGGGCCGAGACGGTGGTCCGGCCCCAGCCCGACGACGTGTCCGGCGGCCTGTTCACGGCCCAGGGCGTGCACGACGACGTGGCCGCCCGCGACGTCTGCGCCAACATGGCCAAGGCGGACGTCCTCGTGGGCATCTACTTCGACGCCGGGTATTCCTCGCTCAACGCCGGCAGCGTCACCGGATACGACACCGCCCGCCCCTTCTCGGCCCAGAACCTGCGCCTGGCCACGCTGGTCCAGAACGACGTGCTCGGCGCGATGAACGCGCAGGGCTGGGGGATCCCCAACCTCGGGGTGACCGACGACAGCGAGCTGGGCGGGCCGGCCCTCACCACGGCCGCCGGCGACTACGGGCACCTGATGCTGCTCGGCCCGGCCGACCCCGACTACTTCACGACGCCGAGTCAGATGCCGGGCGCGCTCATCGAGCCGCTGTTCCTCACCGACCCCGACGAGGGCAGCCTGGCCGACAGCCAGTCCGGCCACACGGTGATCGCCGGCGGTCTGGCCCAGGCGATCGAGCAGTACTTCGCACCAGCGCCGCGCCCGAAGGCCTCGTCGCCGGGCGGGTGAGCCGGACCGGTCAGGTCCGTGCCCGCGAGATCTCGGCCTTCTGCAGCACCGCCGCGCTGACCCCGGCGGCCCGCCAGGTGGCGTAGTTGATGCCCTTGCGCTCGCCGTAGGCCTTGGCCACCTTGGTGAACTGCTTCTCGAGGGCGCTGAGATCCTTGACCTGATTGACCCGGGAGCGCTCGTCGGTCAGATCCTTTTGCTCCTGCAGAAGGTGGAGCCTCGTCGAGCGCGTCGGCATCGGCGAGCTGGGCGTCGATGGCGGCCAATCTGCGGTCGATGGACGCCGGGGTGCGCTTGCGCCCCCGTTTGGGTTTGGAGGTCTCGAGGGCCTCGAGATAGTGACGCACGGATGCACTCTCGGCGCGCCCACGGGCCAGCGCAGCCTTGTGGCCGCTGCTCATGGGCTTGCGAGGGGCCGGAGTCTTTCCTTTTGGTGGCATGGTCCCATTGTGGCGCGCCGCGAGCGGTCGCATGCCTAAATTCCCGGCAATTCATGCAGAAGCTCGGCCGGGGCCGATTTCGGGTGAAACGCCCGCACCCATCCCCCCAAATGGGCCGGAGCGACGGTGCAATTCAAAGGGTCGGCGCGGCCGCATTCACGCGGTGTGCGGGGGGCCATTTCGACCCGGCGACCGGGGTTACCCTGCAGTGGTGACCGCAACGGCGGGCCCACTGCCCGATGCACGGAGCCGGCGGGCCATGGCGGGCGTCCTGGCCGTGGCGGCGCTCCTGATCGTCGCCTACTGGGTCGCCTGGCTGACCCACCGCTCGCTGGTCGCCTCGGAGACCGGCCCCGGCTACACCCAGTTCGAGGACGCCTTCCCCCTGGCCGACGGCTGGCTGGCCCTGTGCCTGGTCGCCGCCTCGTACTGCCTCGTGACGGCGCGGCGGGCGGCCCTGTTCTGGCTCCTGGCCGGCGGGGGTGCCGGGCTCTACCTCGTCGGCATGGACGTGCTCTACGACCTCCAGCACGGCGTCTGGGGCAAGGGCGCCAACGGTGTGCTCGAGCTGACCATCAACCTGGTGACGTTGGGCCTGTCGCTCTTCGTGCTGCGCTGGGCCTGGCTGCGCCGGGAGGCTCTGCTCGCGCCGTGAGCCAGTTCAGCTTCGACCCGGCCACCTACCTGGACCTGATGCGCGCCGAGGTGCCCGCCTATGGACGCCTGCACGCCGCGGTCGTCGCGGCGAGCGAGGGGATGGCGGTGGCGTCGGTGCTCGATCTGGGAACGGGAACGGGGGAGACCCTGGCCGCCGTGCTCGAGCGCCACGCCGGGGCCAGCGCGGTCGGGATCGACAACAACGAGGAGATGCTCGAGGCGGCCCGGCGCCGTCTCGACGGTCTCGGGGTCGACCTGCGGGTGGCCGAACTGTGCGGGCCGCTGCCGGCCGGCCCGTTCGACCTCGTCGTCTCGGCCCTGGCCGTCCACCACCTCGAAGGCGCGGACAAGGCCGCGCTGTTCGCCCGGGTGTCCGGCGTCCTGCGCCCCGGCGGGCGCTTCGTGCTCGGCGACGTGGTGATCCCGGTCGACCCGGCCGACGCGGTGACGCCGGTCACCGACGGCTACGACCGGCCGTCGACGTTGGCCGACCAGCTGCAGTGGCTGGCCGAGGCCGGGTTCGCGGCCGAGGCCGTGTGGTCCGAGCGCGACCTGGTGGTGCTGCGGGCCGACCGGCCCGGCTGAGCCCACCCAGAGAAATCCGCCCGGAGAAAACCGTGCGAGAAATCCGCGCGGAGAAAACGGTCCGGTACCGCGTCGCCCGGCGCGAAAGGAACGTCAATCAGGCGATGAGGAGGAGGGGGACGGCGACTAAAGTTTGGGGAGTCATGACCCCCCCGGCCGAGGCGCCGCCGCCCGACCAGCGGCCAGCCGAGGAGTCCCTGCACCGGGCGCTCGGCCTCACCGACGACGAGTTCGAGGCCGTCGGCAAGATCCTCGGGCGCCAGCCCAACCACCTCGAGCTCGCCCTCTACGCGGTGATGTGGAGCGAGCACTGCTCGTACAAGTCGTCCCGGCTCCACCTGCGGCGTCTGCCGACCGAGGGCCCGCGGGTGCTCGTCGGCCCGGGCGAGAACGCAGGGGTGATCGACGCCGGCGACGGCATCGCCGTCGCCATCCGGATAGAGAGCCACAACCACCCCTCGGCCATCGAGCCCTACCAGGGCGCGGCCACCGGCGTGGGCGGGATCCTGCGCGACATCTTCACCATGGGGGCACGTCCCCTCGCCGTCATGGACCCGCTGTTCTTCGGGTTGCCCGACGACGCCCGGCAGCGATGGCTGGTCGAGGGCGTCGTGAGCGGGATCTCGGGCTACGGCAACTCCGTCGGGGTGCCCACGGTGGGCGGCGAGCTGACCTTCGACCCCTGCTACACGCAGAACCCCCTCGTCAACGTGCTCTGCATGGGGGCGCTGCCGGTCGAACGTCTCGTGCTGGGCATCGCGTCGGGCCCGGGCAACCTGGCCGTGCTGCTGGGCTCGAGCACCGGTCGCGACGGCATCGGCGGGGTCAGCGTCCTGGCCTCGGCCGGCTTCGGTGGGGACGAGGACGGGGCGGACGACACCAAGCGGCCGAGCGTCCAGGTGGGCGACCCCTTCGAAGAGAAACGTCTGATCGAGGCCTGCCTCGAATTGCTCGACACCAAGCTCGTGGTCGGGATCCAGGACCTCGGCGGCGCCGGCTTGGCCTGTGCCACCAGCGAGACGGCGGGACGGGGTGGTGTCGGCATGGACGTCGACGTGAGCGCGGTGCCCCGGCGTGAGGAGGGTATGGAGCCGTGGGAGGTGATGACGAGCGAGAGCCAGGAGCGCATGCTGGCCATCGTCACCCCCGAGTCGTGGCCCGCGGTGGCCGCCATCTGCGCCCGCTGGGAGGTGCGGGCCACCGTCATCGGCACGGTGACCGAGCCCGAACCCGGCGGCGGCGGGCGCCTGCGCATCCGCGACGGTGCCAGTGGCCCCGTGCTGGCTGACGTGCCGGCGGCCTCCCTCTCCGACGACGCACCGCTCTACGACCGCCCACGCCAGGCACCCGAGCCACCGGCGGCACTGCCGTTGGCGCCGCCCGACGACTGCGCCGGCGACCTGCTGGCCCTCGTGCGGTCGCCGGGTTGGGTCTACCGCCAGTACGACCACCAGCTCTTCTTGAACACCGTGGTGGGCCCGGGCGCCGACGCCGCGCTGTTGCGCCTGGCCGGCCCCGGACTGCCGCCCTCGTCGCGCGGCGTGGCCATCACGACCGACTCCAATCCCCGGGCGTGCGCGCTCGATCCGCGGGCCGGCACCGCGCTGGTGCTCGCCGAGGGCGTGGCCAACCTGGCCTGCGTGGGCGCGACGCCGGTGGCCGTCGTGAACTGCCTCAACTTCGGCAATCCCGAGCACCCCGAGGTCATGTGGCAGCTCTCCGAGTGCATCGACGGCATGGCCGAGGCGTGCCGGGCGCTGTCGCTCCCGGTGATCGGGGGGAACGTCAGCCTCTACAACGAGAGCGGCGGGTCCGACATCGACCCGACACCCGTGCTCGGGCTGCTGGGCCTCCTCGACGCGTTGCACGCGGCGCCGCCGGGGTTGGCGTGGGGCGCCGGCGACACCCTCGTCTTGCTCGGCGCGCGGGCGACGGCGGACGGTTCGTTCCCCTTGGCGGCCACGCGCTGGGCGACCGAGCGGCGTCACCACCGCACCGGCCGGGTGCCGGTCGTGGACTTCGCGGCGCACGCGCAGGTGTGCAGCTTCGTCGCCGGTCTCGTCGCCGAGCAGGTGGCTGCGCCGGGAGGGGATCGGTCGGTGCGCGCCGTGCACGACGTCTCGGGTGGCGGACTCGCCGTGGCACTGGCCGAGATGGCGGCGAGCGCGGGCATCGGCTGCGCGCTCGAGGCGGCCGACCCGGCCGAGCTCTTCACCGAGCTGCCGTCGCGCTTCGTGGTGGCGACGGCCGACCCCGAGGAACTGTGCGCCCGGGGCGCCGCCCACGGGGTGCCGAGCGCCGTCGTGGGCCGGGCCGGCGGCGATCGCCTGGTCCTGGGGACCCTGGTCGATCTCGCTCTCGACGCCGTACGGACGGCCCACGAGGGGAATCTGACCCTCGCCCTGGGCTCGTGACGGCGCGGGCCTGTGCGAGAATGGGTGGCGCGTGAAGGAAGCCTGCGGTGTCTTCGGGGTCTACGCGCCCGGGATGAGGGTGGCCAACCTCACGTTCGACGGACTCTTCGCCTTACAGCACCGCGGCCAGGAGTCGGCCGGCATGGCGGTGGCCGACGGCGACACCGTCACCGTCGTCAAGGACATGGGCCTGGTGGCCACCGTCTTCGACGAGCGCACCCTCTCGGGGTTACCGGGTCATCTCGCCATCGGCCACACTCGCTACTCGACGCACGGCGCCTCCGACTGGGCCGGCGCCCAGCCCGTCTACCGGCCGGTCGGCCGGGCCGGCTTCGCGCTGGGCCACAACGGCAACCTGACCAACACCAGCGCGCTGGCCGAGAAGGCCGGGATGCTCCCGGGCTCGATCGCCACCGACAGCGACGTCGTGGCGGAGCTGCTGTCGCACGCCTACCCCGAGACCGAGAACATGGTGACCGCCCTGCAGGCGGTGCTGCCCATCCTCGAGGGTGCGTTCTCCTTCGTCCTCATGAGCTCGGAGCGGCTCTTCGGCGTGCGGGACCCGTTCGGCTTCCGCCCCCTGTGCGTCGGACGGCTCGGTCCAGCCGACGCACCCACCGGCTGGGTGCTGGCCTCGGAGACGCCGGCCCTCAGCGTCATCGGCGCCACCTTCGTGCGCGAGGTCGCGCCGGGCGAGCTGGTGGTGATCGACGCGTCGGGGCCGCAGAGCTTCGAGATCCCCTGGCTGCGCGACGTGGAACCGCGTCTGTGCATCTTCGAGTTCGCCTACATCGCGCGGCCCGACAGCCGGCTCTACGGCAGAGAGGTCCACGAGACCCGCTGCCGCATGGGTGAGCTGCTGGCGCTGCAGGCGCCGGCGGAGGCCGACATGGTGATGGGCGTGCCCGAGTCGGGGGTCCCGGCCGCCGAGGGCTTCGCCCGTGCGAGTGGCATCCCCTACGGCCAGGGCCTGGTCAAGAACCGCTACATCGGCCGCTCCTTCATCGCGCCCGGCCAGCGCGAGCGGGCCGATGCGGTACGGCGCAAGTTGAACCCGCTCACCGACGCCGTCGCCGGCAAGCGCCTCGTGGTGGTGGACGACTCCATCGTGCGCGGCACGACGCAGTTGTCGGTGATCCGCATGCTGCGCGAGGCCGGCGCCGCCGAGGTCCACCTGCGCATCTCCTCACCGCCCTGGCGCTGGCCGTGCTTCTACGGGATCGACACGCCGTCCCACGAGGAGCTGCTGGCGACCGACCACACCGACGACGAGATGGCCCGCATCCTCGGCGCCGACTCTTTGGCCTACATCAGCATCGAGAACCTGAAGAAGGCGATCGGCGCGGACGGGGGGTTCTGCGACGCCTGCTTCACCGGCGACTACCCCACGCCCGTCCCCCCGTCGGTCGCTGTCACCCTCGGTCGGCCCGAGCCGGTGGCGGCCACGGCGCACCAGGCCGCGCTCCCCGGGGTCTGACCATCGTGGGAGAGGGCGGCGCCACCTACGCCGGCGCCGGTGTGGACATCGCGGCCGGAGACGCCGCCGTCGACCGCCTGCGCTCGATGGTGGCGGGCATCGGCGGCTTCGGCGGCCAGTTCCCCCTCGAAACCGGCCGCTACGGCGCGCCCGTGCTGGTGGCCTCGACCGACGGGGTCGGCACCAAGATGGCCGTGGCCCGGGCCAGCGGCCGCTACGACACCGTCGGCATCGACCTGGTCGCCATGTGCGTCGACGACCTGGTGTGCGTCGGCGCCGAGCCGCTGTTCATGCTCGACTACATCGCCACCGGCAGGGTCGACCCCGATCTGGTGGCCACCGTCGTCTCGGGCGTCCACGAAGGATGCAAGCAGGCCGGCTGTGAGCTGATCGGGGGCGAGACGGCGGAGCACGCAGGCGTCATGCACCGCGACGACCTCGACCTGGCCGGCTTCGCCGTCGGCGTGGTCGAGCAGGGGACACAGTTGGGGCCCGAACGCGTGCAGGCGGGCGACGCCATCGTGGGCCTGGCCTCGCCGGGCTTGCGCTCCAACGGCTACACGCTGGCCCGCCACGTGCTCCTCGAGCGCGCCGGCCTCGGCCTGGAGGACCCCGCCTGGCAGGGGGCCGAGCACAGCGTGGCCGACGAGCTCCTGCGCCCCTCGGTGATCTACAGCCCGGCCGTCCTGGCCGTGCGTGCCGCGCTGGGTCCCTCGTTGCACGCGTGCGCGCACATCACGGGCGGCGGCATCGTGGGCAACCTGCCCCGGGCCCTGCCCGGCGGGCTGGGCGCGGTGCTGGACCGGTCGGCCTGGGAGGAGCCGCGGGTGTTCGGCGAGGTCCAGCGGCTGGGTTCGGTGGCCGAGGACGAGATGGACCGGGTGTTCAATCGCGGCATCGGCATGGCACTGGTGCTCGACGCCGGCTCCGTCGATGCGGCGCTGCGTACGGTGGAACAGGCGGGGCAGCCGGCGAGCGTGATCGGGGCGGTCGTCGACGGCACCGGCGTGCAGATGACATGAGCGGGGACGGCACCTTCGGGGCGCTGCGCGACCACCTGCTCGAGCACTCGGTCAAGCGGGGCGACTTCACCCTCAAGTCGGGACGGAAGAGCAGCTGGTTCATCGACTCCAAGCAGACCGTGTGCCGGCCCGAGGCCATGGTGCTGGTGGCCGACGCCGTGCTCTCCGTCATCCCGCCCGACGCGACCGCCATCGGCGGCCTCACCATGGGGGCCGACCCGGTGGCCTTCGTCACCGCCGGCGTGGCGGCGACCCGGGGGCGCCTGCTCAAGGCGTTCAGCGTGCGCAAGGAGGCGAAGGACCACGGCGGAGGAGGTCGCATCGCCGGCGCGCTCGATCCCGGCGACAAGGTCGTGGTCACCGAAGACACCGTCACCCGCGGGACGTCGCTGCTCGAGGCGGCGCACGCCGTGCAGGAGGCGGGCGGCGAGGTGGTGCTGCTGGTCGCCATCGTGGACCGGGGCGGGACGGTGGAGGCGATGGCGGCCGCGGAAGGCATCCCCTTCCGGGCCGTCCTCGAGCGCGCCCGACCTCGGCTTCCCCTACGAAGGAGCCTGAGCATCCGAAGGCACTCGGCACTGTCGAGCCGGGCTGGGTCTCGGAACACCGCGACGCCCTAGAACAGCGCGATCGGCTCAGAACACCGCGATCGGCTCAGAACACCGCGATGGGGTTGACCGGCGAGGCAGTGCCCCGGCGCAGCACCAGGGGCGCCACCGTGAGGAGGAACTCCCAACGCGCTTCCTCGGCACACGCCGCCGCGAGGGTGTCGAGGTCCAGGTTGTCCATGAGATGGAGCCCCATGGCCACGATGACCACGGTGTGGATGGGCATGCCGACGCCCTCGACCCGCGACGGCAGCACGTCGGAGACCCCGTCGCTGCCCAGCGTGGCCACGTCGCGCGCCCGCAGCCAGGGCAGGCACGAGGCGTCGAGGCCGGCCGCCCGGCGACCGGCATCCCAGGGACCGTGCTCGTCGCGCCAGCGCCAGCGCCCGGTGCGCACCAAGAGCGCGTCGCCCGCCCGAACCGTGAGCCCCGCCTTCTCCTCGGCCGCCTCGAGGTCCTCGGGGAACACCGGCTCGCCGGGTTCGAGCACGTCGACGTCGCGCAGCGCCGGGATGTCGAGGAGGACGCCCCGGGTCACGATGCCGGCGTGCAGGCGGTGGATGCCCAGCTTGGTGGCGCCGTGCGCGGTCACCGCCTCCGCCGGGTAGCCGTTGTACAGCTTCCCTTCGTGGAAGATGTGGCACAGGGCGTCGATGTGGCTCGTGGCGAAGCCGTGCGGCGCGATGGCGAAATAGTCCGCCCCCATCCCCTCGGTGAAGGTGCCCGTCATGTGGTGCGCCACCGGGGACGGGTTGTCCGCCGCCGCCACGGTGTCGAGGGCGCGGGCGCACGACACGGACCGGCCGGTGCGCACCGTGGTCGCGGCGGCGGCCGTGACCGCCGGCGTGATCAGGTTGAGCGCCCCGAGCTGGTCGTCGTCGCCCCAGCGCCCCCAGTTGGAGAGCGTCTCGTGGAAGGCGAGGACGTCGACACCGGCCATCGGCTCGCGGGGCACGGTCGGACAGTAGCCCGGACCCAATACGATCGGCCCATGACCACACTCCAAGGTGACTACGAACCAAGCCCGTCACAATGGGTCAGCGACCAGGTGGCCGAGTACGAGGCCTCAGGGGGCCAGCGGGCCAACACGCTGCTCGACACCGGCATGCCCATCATCGTGGTGGCGACCCGGGGCGCCAAGAGCGGCAAGATCCGCAAGACCCCCGTCATGAAGGTCGAGCACGGCGGCGAGTACGCGTTGGTGGCCTCCAAGGGCGGCGCGCCGGAGAACCCCGAGTGGTTCTACAACCTGGTGGCGTACCCAAGCGAGGTCACCATTCAGGACGGGCCGGCGCCCTTCCCGGTGCGCGTGCGCGAAGTGCGCGGGGACGAGAAGGCGCAGTGGTGGGAACGGGCCGTGGCGGCCTACCCGCCCTACGCCGAGTACCAGGAGAAGACGGACCGCCAGATCCCCCTGTTCGTGGCCACGCCCGCCGGGGCCTGAAGCCGTCAGCGGCCGTCGGCGAAGGCCTGCACCACCGCGGCGCGCCAAGGGACGAGGTGCGTCCTCACGCTCGTGCGGGGTCTTGCCCAGGCGCACGAGGATCAGATCGAGGGCCGGGCAGATGGTGATCGTCTGACCCTCATAGCCCGAGGCCCGGAAGGTGCCGAGTGCGTTGAGGTTCCGAGCGTGTCACCGCGCACGCCCAACCAGTGGGCGCCGTAGGGGCTGGGGTCCGCGGGATCGTCGATCGACACCATCGTGCGGCCGTAGTCCACCCAGCCGGCGGGGAGGATGCGGGTGCCGTCCCACATTCCGTCGCGCAGGTAGAGCAACCCGAAGCGGGCGTAGTCGCGCGCGCTGGCCCGCAGGTAGGACGAGGCAGCCCAGGTCCCGGCCTCGTCGAACTCGGGGTCGGCGCTGGTCATACCGAGGGGCCCGAAGAGGCGAGCCGTGCAGGAAGCGGGCGTAGTCCTCGCCCCGTCCGACCGCACGGGCCACGACGCCCGAGATGATGTTCGACGTCCCCGACGAGTAGTTGAAGCGAGTCCCCGGTGGCGCCGCCAGGGGGCGGTCGGCGGCGAAGTGCGCCATGTCCGCCTGCCCGTCGCCGAAGAGCATCTGGATCGTGTCGGAGACCCGGTCGTCCACGTAGTCCTCCACGAAGTCGAGCCCGTCGCGCATGGCGAGCAGCTGGCGCAGGGTGATGGCGTGGCGGGGGTCGCTCGGTGTCGGCCCATTCGGGGACGGCGGCCGGGGCGTCGAGGTCGAGCCGGCCGTCGCCGATGAGCAGGCCCACCACCGCGTGCAGCATCGACTTGGCGATCGACCAGCTGAGCAGCGGCGTCTCCGCCGTCACCGGCGTGGGCGCGCGGTCGAAGTGCTCGAGGGCGCCGTGGTAGCGCTCGGCCACGACCCTGCCGCGCGTGGACCACGAGCACGGCGAAGCTGACGGCGAGAGGCCCGTCGTCGTCGAACACCTCGTCGAGCAGCGGCGCCAGGTCGACACCGGCCGGGAGCTCACCCTCGGGCCAGTCCTCGGTGGGCCAGGGCACCCCGGCCGGCTGCGACGGCAGGGGGACGAGGCCGTTCATCGCGTCGAGGCGAGGAAGTCCAGCAGGGCGGCGTTGGTCTCCGCCGGCTTCTCCTGTTGCACCCAGTGGCCGGCGCCCTCGACCATTGTCGCGCGCCGCGGAAGTCGGGCAGGGCCTCGGCCATCGCCTCGGCCGCCCCGGGCATCATGAAGTTGACCGGGTCGAGTGAGCCGGTGATGAAGCCGGTGGGCATGGTGTAGACGGAGGCCGGGATGTCCTTGGCGCGCTCCCAGTTGGCGTCCATGTTGCGGTAGAAGCTGACCGGTCCGAAGAAGCCGCTCTTCTCGAACGCTTCGGCATAGACGTCGACGTCGTGCTCGGAGAGCCAAGGCGGGAGCTTCTCGGGCGCCGGCGTCAAGATGTCCATGAAGCGGGTTCCCTCCCGTGGTGCATCGGCGACCAGCTGGTTGGGGTTGGCCATGCCCTCGCCACCCGCCGAGTAGAGCATGGTGCGCAAGAAGAGGCGCGGGTCCGCTTCGAACTCCTCCTCGGCCGGCCCGACCGGTTGGAAGTACAGCATGTAGAAGAACTTGCCCTCGAAGATCGCCTCGAAGATCTGCGTTGGCGCGGCCGGACGAATTCGTGTAGGGCACGCTCATGTTGCAGATGGAAGCGGCCCGCTCGGGGTGGAGCCGGCCCAGTCTCCCACACGACCATGGCGCCCCAGTCATGGCCGACGAACGCAGCCGTCTCGTAGCCGTAGTGGTCGAGGAGCCCGCACAGGTCGCCCGTCAGCTTGTCCGATCCGTAGTCGGCCACCTCGCTCGGGTGCGAGCTGTCCCCGTAGCCGCGCTGGTCGAGCGCCAGGGCGCGGTAGCCGGCATCGCCCAGCGCGCGTCGAGCTGATGGCGCCAGGAGTACCAGAGCTCGGGGAAGCCGTGGCAGAGCACGACCGGAGGGCCGTCGGCCGGTCCGGCCACCGCCACGTGCAGTTCGATCCCGTTGGCCGGGATCTGCTCGTGGGTGATCTCAGACATGGGTCGACTTGGCCGCCTTGTCGGCCTTCTCCTCGTGGTGCTTCTGGATGGCCGACATGACGGCGTTGCCCGCCGCGCCGATGAACTCGGGCCGGTTCTCGGCGGCCCAGTCGCGGCTCGACGTCAGCGACGCCGACGAGTCCTGGAATTGAGGTGCCACGTAGCGGGCGATCAGCTCGTAGGAGTGGCGGGTGGCGGCGGTGTCGGCCCACTCGTGGCCCATGAGCAAGAAGGTGCCGAAGCCGCGGGACTGCTCCTGCAGGCGGCTCGATCTGCGCGATGGCGTCCTCCACCGTGCCGATGACGGCGAAGCCCGACGCGTTGAGGGCGTCGACGAGCGACTCGAAGTTCTCCGTGTTCGGCGCGAGCGGCAGGGCGGCCACCCGCTGGAAGTAGTCGACCCACTCCTCGAGCCCGAAGGCCACGTCGGCCACCGCCTGCTCCTTGGTGTCGGCGATGTGCATCGGCCCGACGAGTCGCCACTTGTTGCGGTCGACGGTGGTCGAGAATTCCTGCGGCCCGCTCCTCCATGACGTCCCAGTGCGTGCCCAGCACGTCGAACCCTCCGGCCGATGTCGCCCCGATGGAGAGGAGGCTGCAGCCGAAGCGACCGGCGGCGCGCGGCCCGGCGGGCGACACCTGCGCCGCCACCGCCACCTCGGGGAAGGGGCGCTGGTAGGGCAGCAGCTGCAGGCGGGCCTTGACCAGCTTGAACCACTCCGTCTCCGTGGAGACCGTCTCGCCGGCCAGCAGCTGCAGGATGGCCTCGAGGGACTCCTCCATCATGTCGCGCTGCTTCGCCGGGTCGATCCCCATCATGAAGGCGTCGGAGGGGAGCGCACCGGGCCCCACCCCGATCATCACGCGGCCCCGGGTCAGGTGGTCGAGGAGCACCATGCGGTCGGCCAGCATGAACGGGTGGTGATACGGCAGCGAGGAGACGCCCGTGCCGAGCCGGATGTGCTTCGTGCGCTGGGCGGCGGCGGCGATGAACACCTCGGGCGAGGCGATGATCTCGTAGCCGGCCGAGTGGTGCTCGCCGAACCAGGCCTCGTCGAAGCCGAGCTCGTCGAGATGCTCGATCAGCTGCAGGTCGCGCTCGAGCGCCAGGGTCGGGTTCTGGCCCACCGGGTGGAACGGGGCCAGGAAGATCCCGAACTTCAGGCGGCCGTCGGCGTCAATGGTGGTCATCGCTCTCCATGGGTGTCGGTGGTCTGTCGGTCAGTGGTGGCATCGGTCGGTGGTGTCTGTGCTGAGAGCTTGACGAGGATCTTGCCCTGGTCCCCCGGTGTGCGCAGCGTCTCGAAGGCGCCCGGTGCACCAGCCAGATCGACGGTGGACGTGACCAGTTGGTCGGCCCCGGGCATCCCGGCGGCCAGGCGCGCCAGTGTGGCGGCGAACTCGTCGGGGGTGTAACCGAACGAGAAGCGCAGCTCCATCTCCTTGGTGACGGCCATGAAGGGCTCGATGGCATCGGTGTGCATGCACACCCCCACCACCACGATCCGGCTGTGGGGCGGAGCGTCGGCGATGAGCGACTGGAGCATGCCCGGCACGCCCACCGCCTCGAAGATGACCGGGTCCTTCACGGTGGCCCCCGAGCATGGCAGCCCCGATGCGCTCCATGACCGTGCGGGCGATGCCGAAAGTCGGACCAGCGGTCGTGGGGCGAGCCCTCGGCGGGGTCGAGGACCTCGTCGGCGCCGAACGCCTCGGCCAGACGGCGGCGTGCCGGGGAGAAGTCGGCCGCCAGGACCGGGCCGTGGCCGCGGCCCTTCAAGCGCGGCGATCACGGCCAGCCCGACCGGCCCGCACCCCACGACGAGACAGGGCTGGCCCTCGGTGAGGCCGGCCAGTCCCACGGCGTGCTCCCCACGGCGAGCGGCTCGGTCAGCGCGGCCAGGTCGGTGCTCAGCCCATCGGGCACCGGAAGGCACAGCAGCTCCTGGAGCACCATGTGCTCGGCCAGCGCGCCCGGGTAGGTGTTGGAGTAGCCGATCTGTTCCACTCCGGTGGGCCCCACGATGACGGGCACCGAGCAGACCCGGGTTCCCACCGGCAGCGTGGCGGCGGTGTCCGGCCCGTGCTCCACGATTTCGGCACAGAACTCATGGCCGAACACGCAGTCGGCCGCGGGGTCGAGCGCCGGCACGCCCACCGAATCCATCAGTCCGGTGAAGTGCGAGAAGTCGGCCAGCGCATGCAGGTCGGAGCCGCAGATGCCGGCGGCCAACGAGCGCACCACCACATGGCCCGAGGACGGTGCGGGGTCGGGGAGGTCGCCGACCACCAGCCGTCCACCCCTCGTCACCGCGGCACGCATGGCAGGGCCACCCCCCGGACGGCGCGGCCGCCCGTATTCGTCGCTACGTTTGCCCGGTGAGTTTCACACACGTGCCCGAGGGACGCCCGTTCGGCGGCAGCGTCGCGCTGGTGACCGGGGCGGCCCGGCCACGCGGCATCGGCCGGGCCACCGCGCTCGAGTTGGCTCGGCGGTGGAGCGGACGTGGCGTGCCTGGACATCGCCCGGCCCTACGACGACGCCCCCTTTCACGGCACCGCGAGCGGCGACGACCTGGCCTCCCTGGCCGCCGAGATCACCGCCCTTGGCGTGCGGGCAACGACCGTAGAGGCCGACATCTCCGACGAGGACGCCGTGGAGGCGGCGGTGGCCCGCGCCAGCGAGGAGCTGGGGACGGTCACCCTGGTTGCCAACGTCGCCGGCGGCAGCGGACCGGGGTTCGGGCTGGGCCCGCTGCTCAACGTCCCGGCCGCCGAGTTCCGCCGCGTTCTCGACGTCAACGTGGTCGGGACGTGGCTCGTGTCGAAGGCGTGCGCCACCCGGATGGTGGCGGCCGGCGTGGGCGGGCGGATCTGCAACGTCTCGAGCCAGGCGGGTAAGCGCGCCTTTCCCTTTCTCGGCGCCTACTGCGCCGCCAAGGCCGGCATCATCCTGCTCACCCAGACGATGGCCACCGAGCTGGGGCCCCAGGGCATCGCCGTCAACGCGGTGTGCCCGGGAACAGTGGACACCAATCTCATCAACCGGGACGCCATGTTCGAGACCCTGATGGGCGGGCCGGAAGGCCTGGAGACCTACATCGCCCGCGAGATCCCGCTCGGCCGGCTCCAGAGCGCCGACGAGATCGCCGCCGCCATCGGCTGGCTCCTCTCGGGGTCCGCAGGCGGTGTCACGGGGGAGGCGTTGAACGTGAGCGCCGGACAGACAATGGTGTAGCGATGCCGATCCTCGACGCCCGACACGACCTGGCCCACCCCGTCGAAGGCGACAGCGCCTGGAGCGAGTCGTACTACTTCAACGCCTACGACCCCGAGACGGACACGGGACTGTTCAGCCGTATCGGCGTCCGACCCAACGAGGGGACGATGGACGTCGGGATGTCGCTATGGCTCCCCGGTGGCGAGTTGGGGGAGTACCGCTGGGTCAAGGAACAGCGCGAGATGGTCGACACCGTGCTCGAAGTCGGAGCGGTGCGCTACGAGATGCTCGAGGCATTGCAGTCCTGGCGCCTCACCATGGACGGCGAGGTGCAGGCGCGCCCGTGCGTGCGGGGCGAGCGGACCACCCATCCGGTGCGGGTCACGCTCGACGTGCGCTTCGACGCCGTGACGCCGGCCATCGGCACCGACGGTCAGCCCAGCGGTGGCCCGAAGTCGGCCGAGGCGGCGGCGGCGGCGGGGACGGTCGGCAAGGGCCACCTCGAGCAGGCCGGGCGCTGGACGGGCTTTCTCAAGATCGACGGCGTCCGTCACCAGTGGCGCGGCGCGCACGGCAATCGCGACCGCTCCTGGGGCCCGCGGCGCTGGGGCGGCCCGAAGATGTGGCGCTGGTTCTCCATCAATTTCAGCGACGGCAATTTCAGCGACGCCAATTTCAGCGATGTCAGCGACGGCAGCGTCGGCGGGGACATGCACTTCGGTGGTATCCGGCTCGGCACCGACGCCGGTGATCTGCACCGAGGCTGGGTGTGGGACGGCACGCGGGCCACCTCGGTGGCCGAGTGGCGCATCAAGACCGAGCTGGCTGACCACGGCGTGACGCACCGGGTCGTCCACCTCGATGTCGTGGACAAGAAGGACCGTATCTATCCGCTGCGCGGTGACGTCATGCGGGTGGCCGACATCGGCCAGGCCGGCGGCACCATGGTCAACGAAGGCCTGGCCCGCTGGACCTACGAGGACCCCGACCGCGGCACCCGCACCGGCTACGGCATCTGCGAGTACCTGCACCAGCTCGACGACGGCGGGAGGCCTGTCGTCCCCGTCGAGTAGCCGATGGCCGCTCAGCTGGGCAACGACGAGTTGGCGGTTGCGCTCGGCGCGGCATCTCGGAGGGACCGTGCGGGATCTGCGCCGGCTTTCGGGCGGAGCCTCGCGTGTCACGAGCGCGTTCGAGCTCGAGCAGCCGGACCACGGCACACGGCCCCTCATCGTGCAGATGGACCGCGGCGGCGGCACCGGCGGAAAGGTGCAGATGGAGCGCGCGCTGCTGGAGGCGGCCCGCGGCGCGGGGGTGCCGGTGCCAGCGGTGGTGGCCACGGGCCTCGACGACGACGTGGGGTCGGCCTGGCTGGTGGTGGAGCGGCTGGAGGGCGAGACCATCCCACGCAAGATCCTGCGCGACGCCGAGTGGGCGGCGGCCAGGGAGGCGCTCACCGGGCAGTGTGCGGGTGCGCTGGCCGCCATCCACACCATCGAATCCGGCGCCATCGACGGGCTCCCGACCGCCGACCCCCTCGGCAACCCCCTACCCTTCCTGGACGCGCTGGGCGAGGCGCGTCCCGCGCTCGAGCTCGGCGTGCGCTGGTTGGCCCGGCACCGTCGCGCCGTCGGGCGCCGGGTGACGGTGCACGGCGACTTCCGCCTCGGCAATTTCCTCGTGGGCCCGGAGGGCCTGCGGGGCGTGCTCGATTGGGAGCTGGCCCACGCCGGGGACCCGGCCGAGGACATCGGCTGGCTCTGCGCCCCGGCCTGGCGCTTCGGCGGCAGCGGGGAAGTGGGAGGTTTCGGCTCGTTGGAGGAGCTGCTGTCGTCGTACGCGGCTGCCGGCGGCGAGAAGATGGACCGCGACCGTGTGCACTGGTGGCAGGTCCACGCGACGGTGAAGTGGGCGGTGATCTGTTCGTTGCAGGCCTCGGCACACCTGAGCGGCTCGACCCGCTCCGTGGAGCTGGCCGCCATCGGGCGACGGGTCTGCGAGAGTGAGTGGGACCTCTTCACACTGCTCGGTGTGGCGCCGGGCGACGCCGCCCCCGAGGCAGTGGGCAAGGGCCGCCCGGTGGCTCCGTTCGGGAGGCCGACGGCGGCCGAGCTGGTCGAGGCGGTACGCGAGTATCTCGAAGCCGGCGTGATGGAGCGCGGCGAAGGCGGGGTGCGCTTCGAGGCTCGGGTCGCCCGCAACGCGCTCGCCATCGTCGAGCGCGAGCTCCTGTTGGGCGGCGAGGTTGCTTCCGCCCACGCCCACCGTCTGCGTGACCTCGGGATCACCGACGACGTTGCCTTGGCGGCGGCCATCCGCGCCGGAGACTTCGACAACGGGTGGGAGCCGGTGGCAGCCGCACTGGCCGCGTCGGCGCGCGACCAGTTGCTGGTGGCGAACCCTTCCTACCTCCCGACGACCAGCGTGTAGGCCCCCGGGCCCACTGGTGTCACTGTCTCGTCCAACGGCACTGTCTCGTCCAACGGCACTGTCTCGTCCAATTGCACCGTGCCGGCATCCGCGGTCTCGGTGGCGCGGGCGCCGATGCCTTGCAGGACGGCGCCGGCCAGCAGGGCGCAGGCGATCATGAAGACCCAGGCGTGATGGAAGGCCGTCACCGCGGACGCACCCGTGGCGGCACCGAGGATGGCGACCAAGCAGGCCACGCCGAGGGCGATGCCGATCTGGCGCGTCATGGCATAGAGCGCCGAGCCGGTGGCGAAGCGCTGTGGCGGCAGCGGCGCAGTGGCGGCGCCGCCGAGCGAGGGGAGCATGAGCCCGACGCCGATGCCGCTCACGATGCTGCCCGGCAGGTAGGCGCCCACCCAGTCCGGCACCGCCCCGGCGTGGGTGATCCACCAGACCCCACCGGCGGCGAAGAGCAGTGACCCGGCCGTGCCGACGGCGCGGTGCCCGAGGCGGGCCCCGAGCAACCCGCCGGGGAACGCGGTGAGGGCGGCCAGGAGCGGGCCGGGGGCGATCATGAAGCCGGCTCGCAGTATCGGCTCGTGCCACACCCCGGTGAGGAACAGCACACCCCCGAGCACCAGCGCGCCGAACCCGCTGAAGAAGGCGAGCGAGCTCAGGTCGGCCAGGGCCACTGCGCGGTGGCGGATCACCGCGGGTTCGATGATCGGGTTGGGGTGACGCAGGGAACGCACGACGAGCCACGCGCCCGAGGCAAGGGCGAGGACGAACGCCCCGATGATCCGCGCGCTCGACCAACCCCAGTCCGAGCCCTCGACGATGGCGGCCACCAGACTGGCGACTGACACCGAGAGCAGCGCAGCGCCGAGCAGGTCGGACTTTTGCGCCGCCGGGTCGCGAACCTCCGACAGCAGGCGAATCCCGAACACCAGGGCCAGCACGCTGAACGGAAGGTTCACCAGGAACACCCAGCGCCAACTCGCCTGCACCAGAAGCCCACCGATCGGGGGCCCGAAAGCGGCGGCCGCACCGCCGACGGCCGACCACAACCCGATGGCGGCGCCCTTGCGCTCGGGGCCGAAGGCGGGGAGGAGCAGGCCGAGGGAGGTAGGGAGCATGAGGGCGCCGCCCGTCGCCTGCAGCACCCGGGCGGCGACGAGGAAATCGAGCGAGGGAGCCAGCGCGCACAGCGCGGAGGCGGTGGTGAAGATGGCCAGGCCAAGGAGGAACGCCTTCTTGCGCCCGGCGCGGTCGGCCCAGCGGCCGGCCGGCACGAGCGCGGCGGCGAAGACGATCGTGTAGGCGCTCAGCACCCAGGACAACGAGCTCAGGCTCTGCCCGTGGAAGCTGGCCGAGATGCTCGGGAACGCGATGTTGACGATGAAGAGGTCGAGGGACGAAAGGAAGACCCCGGTCAAGACGACGAGGGCGGTCAGGGTCGGGTGTGGGTTGCGGGTCTCGGCAAACGACCGCTCCTTGAGTTCTTTCACGAAACGCACCTTAGACCATAAAGTTTCATAAAACAACGCACTTGCCCGAAATATCCGGTACAGTGGGAGAATGCTCAAGCGCGACTACCCCAGCCAGTACTGCCCGGTCGCCTCGACACTGGAGGTGATCGGCGAGCGTTGGACGTTGCTCATCATCCGGGACGTCTTCTTGGGCATCCGGCGCTTCGACGACCTGCAGCGCGACCTGGGCGTGGCTCGCAACGTCCTGCAGATCCGGCTGGAACGGTTGGTGGACGAGGGGGTCCTGGTGAAGCGCCCCTATCAGGAACGCCCCCCGCGCAGTGAGTACCGCCTCACCGAGAAGGGCGCCGATCTGTGGCCGGTCCTGGTGGCCATGCTCCAATGGGGCGACCGCCACGGCATCGAGGGCGAGCGGCCGATGATTCTGCAGCACCGCGGCTGTGGCGGCGAGCTGGACGACCGCCGGCGCTGCATCACCTGCGGGGCGGACGTCACGGTGACCGAAGCCGTCGCCCTCCGCACCGGAGCGCGCAGGCCCGGGACCGACACGGAGGCTGGAACGCCGACCGCGAGCGCGGTCGCCCCCGCCTGACGTTTCCGGGCGCGCCGACGCGCACATCGCTACCGTGGCCGCCATGAGCGAGGACACGGCATGGCTGGACGCGACGGCACAGGCGGAGTTGGTCCGCACGAAGGAGGTCTCACCAGTCGAACTGGTCGATGAGGCGATCACCCGCATTGAGAAGCTCAACCCGCAACTCAACGCGGTCATCCACGAGCTGTTCGACCGGGCCCGGACCGAGGCGGCGGGCGCGCTGCCCGACGGGCCATTCCGCGGTGTGCCCTTCCTGTTGAAGGACCTGGGCGCCGAGCTGGCCGGGACGCCGTTCAACGAGGGGACCGACTTCTCGGGCGACTACACCTCGACGGTGACCCAGGAGCTGACGCGGCGCTACATCGCTGCCGGTTTTGTCATCTGCGGCAAGACGAACGCACCCGAGTTCGGCATTCTGCCGACCACCGAGCCGCGGCGCTTCGGGGCTTCGCACAACCCATGGAACACAGCGCATTCCACCGGCGGCTCTTCGGGCGGTTCGGCGGCCGCCGTGGCGTCGGGCATGGTTCCGGCCGCCCACGCCAACGACGGGGGTGGCTCCATCCGGATCCCGGCGTCGTGTTGCGGCCTGGTCGGCCTGAAGCCGACCCGGGCGCGCAACTCGCTGGCTCCCCAGTACGGCGACCTGATGGGCGGCCTCGTGGTTGAGCACGTGGTCACCCGCACGGTGCGCGACTCGGCGGCCATCCTCGACGCCACCGCCGGGCCGGTCCCGGGCGATCCCTACTGGGCCCCTCCGTTGCGCGGTCCGTCGTTCACCGCGGCGCTGTCCACGGCGCCACCGCCGCTGCGCGTCGCGGTCATGACGGCGTCGCCGACCGGGAGCGACGTCCACCCCGACTGCGTCGCCGCGGTGCGCGGCGGCAGCGACCCTGTGCGAGTCGCTCGGGCACCATGTTGAAGGCGCCGCGCTGTCCGTCGACGGCGACGCCTTCACCACCCACTTCATCAACCAGTGGGCCTGCAGCAACGCCTGGGCCATTGCGGACTGGGAGACCCGGGTGGGGCGCACCGCGCAGGAGAGCGACGTGGAGCCGTTGAGCTGGGCTCTCATTGAGCTCGGCCGCTCCGTGAACGGGGCGCAGTACCTGATGTCGGTCCAGGAGCTGCAGAAGTTGTCCCGCCACGTCGGCGAGTACTTCGAGGGGATCGACGTGCTGTTGACCCCGACGCTGGGTGAGCCGCCGGCACCGCTCGGGACCTTCGACTCGCCACCGGGCGAGCCGCTGACCGGGCTCCTTCGCGCCGCGGCGTACGTGCCCTTCACGCCTCCGTTCAACGTGACGGGCCAGCCGGGGATCTCGTTGCCGCTGCACTGGAACGACGGGGGGCTGCCGATCGGCGTGCAGTTCGTCGGGCGCTTCGGCGACGAGGAAACCCTCCTCTCGCTCGCCGGGCAGTTGGAGCTGGCCGCGCCGTGGGCGGCGCGCCGGCCGCCGGTGGCCGCCTAGGCGGAATCCGGGCGGTCGGACACCAGCACGCAGCGCGTGCCCGAGTAGATGGTGGGCATGCACTTGTTGCAGTGGATGCACAGTGATGTGGTCGACATGCCCGCCTGCATGCGGTTCGGCAGGTCGGGCTCGCGGAACAGGGCGCGCGCCATGGCGACGAACGCGAAGCCCTCGCCGAGCGCCGCTTCGATGGTCGCGAGCTCCGTAATGCCGCCGAGAAGGATGAGCGGGGTGCTGAGCGCGCGGTCGGAACTGCCGGGCATAGGGGAGGAAGTAGGCCTCCTCGTAAGGGTAGGACTTGAGAAAGCGGTGGCCGACGAGGCGGAAGCCGAGCCGGATCGGTGGCGGCAGGGTGGCCCCGAACTCGTGCAGCGGCGCATCGCCCCTGAAGAGGTACATGGGATTGGCCAGGGAGCTGCCGCCGGTCAGCTCGAGCGCGTCGAGCGCGCCGTCGGACTCGAAGAGCGTCGCGATCTCGACGCTCTCGTCGAGCCACAGCCCGCCGTCGACGCCGTCGGCCATGTTGAGCTTCGCCGTCACCGCCACGCCCGGGCCGGCGGCGTCGCGCACGGTGCGCAGCACGGTCCGGGCGAAGCGGGCGCGGTTCTCCACCGAGCCGCCGAACTGGTCGTCGCGGCGGTTGAGCTTGGGGCTCAAGAAGGCACTGAGGAGGTAGTTGTGCCCGACGTGCACCTCTATGGAATCGAAACCCGCCTCCACGGCCAGGGCACCGGCGCGCCGGTAGTCCTCGGTGATGCGCTCGATGCCGGCCAGGTCCACGGCGCGCAGGCGCGAGCCCATTGGTGTGCGGCCCCCGGAGGGTGAGAGGGCGGGGGCACGGTTGGAGCGCGCGTTGGCCACCGGCCCGGCGTGGCCGATCTGCGCCGCGGCCGCGGCGCCTTCGGCGTGGATCGCGTCGGTGAGCCTGCGCAGGCCGGGGACCGTGTCCTCGTTCAGGAGGAGGCAGTGCCGGTCGGTACGCCCCTCGGGCGACACGGCGAGGTAGGCCACCGTCGACATGGCGGCCCCGCCGGCCGCCACCCGGCGGTGGAACTCGATCAGCTCGTCGCTGACCGCGCCACCCGGCATGACGCCCTCGAAGGTGGCCGCCTTGATGATGCGGTTGCGCAGCGTGAGCGGCCCGAGGGAGGCCGGGCCGAAGGCCTCGGGCGCGGCCAGACGGGCGGTGCGGGGCATGGTCCTACCTTTGCCGACGGGCGCCACGGCCGCACACCTGGCTTCAGCCCCGATGGCCCGCGGCGGCCGCCCACGAGGGGTTGACCGGCGGGTGACTGACGCCGCAGTGCCAGGTGGCCACCTGTTCCCCGGCCGCCCCGACGGCGGCCGGTGTGCGGACCGGGTTGCGGATGGTCAGCGCCGCCAGCAGGCCGCCGGCGGCACAGACGACGCCCGAGATCAGCATGGCGGTCCGAAAGCCGCTGGCCAGTTCCGCACTCTCCAGCGCGGCGGCGCCGGTCAGGCCGGCCAGGAGCGGGAGGATGGCCACGGCCAGGAGACCCGCCGCCCGGGCGACGACGTTGTTGACGGCCGAGGCGATGCCCGAGTGCTCGACCGGCGCGGCACCCATCGCCGTGGAGGTCAGCGGGGCGACCGTCACGGCCAGGCCGAAGGCGAAGAGGAGGACGGCCGGGAAGACCTGGGTCCAGTAGCTGCCGGGGTCGGTGGCCCGGGTCAGGAGGGCGAGCCCGCCGCCGACGATGAGCGGCCCCACCGTCATCTGGAGGCGGGGCCCGATCCGCGCCGACAGCGCGCCGGACCGGGCCGAGAGCGCCAGCATGACCACGGTCAGGGGGAGGAGCGCCAGGCCGGACTCGAGCGGGCTGTAGCCCTTGACGATCTGCAGCTCCACCGGGAGCAGGAACAGCGCGCCACCGAGCGCGCCGTAGACGGCGAAGGTGACGCCGTTGGCCCCGCTGAACTGCCGGGAGCGGAACAGCTCGAGGGGGAGCATCGGGTGGGCGCGGCGGTGCTCGACGACGAAGAAGGCGGGCGCGGTCACGGCGGCCACCACCAGGCAGGCCACCACGGCCGGACTCGACCACCCACGCGTCGGGGCCTCGATGAGGCCGTAGGTCAGCCCGGCCAGGAACACCACGGCCAACGCGGCACCAGCGCTGTCGACGCGGCCGGCGCTCGTCGGATCGCGCGACTCGGGCACGTGACGGGCCGTAATCACGAGCACGACGACGGCCACCGGCACGTTGATGAAGAAGACCCAGCGCCACGAGCCGACGGCGAGCAGGTAGCCGCCCACCAGCGGGCCGGCCGCGGCGGCCACGCCGCCGAGCCCGGTCCAGGCCCCGATGGCCCGGGCGCGGTCGTCGGGGCGGAAGGAGGCCTGCAGGATGGCCAGGCTGGCCGGTGACAGCAACGCGCCGCCGACACCCTGGACCACCCGTGCGCCGATGAGCAGCCCGGCGCTCGGCGCCAGCCCGCAGAGGGCCGACGAGACGGCGAACCAGACGACCCCGACCGAGAAGATCCGCCTGCGCCCGTAGCGGTCGCCCAGCGAACCGCCGACCAAGAGGAACGCGGCCAGCGTGAGCGCGTACCCGGTGACCACCCACTGCAGCGTGCCGACGTCGCCGTGGAGGTCGCGGCCGATGGAGGGGAGCGCGATGCCGACCACGGTCGAATCGAGCAGGGTGATGCTCGAGCCGACCACCAGGGCTGCCAGCACCCAGCGTCCGCGCCCGCTCGCCAGCGCGAGAGGTTCGACGGCCGTGCCCGACCGGGGAGGGCCGTCGCCGTTCGTTCCCGGAGTCACTGGGGGCAGTGGTCCACGGTGACCGCAACCGGCGCGCCGGGTTTGAGCGTGGCACCCGCCGGCGGGTTCTGGCTCAACACGGTCTGCGGGGGTTTTGTCGTGGTGGTCGTCGATGGTGCACTCGTCGAGGTCCTGATCCTCGACGTGGTGGTGGTCGTGCCCACGGAGTAGCAGGCCCAGGTCAGCCCGACGGCGTGCAGCGCGTGCCGGGCGGCCGCGAAGGTCAGTCCGATGACGGCCGGAACAGCCGAGGCGTTGCCGAAGCAGCCGGTCCAGGTGATGCCCACCCTCGTTCTCGGCGGCACCATGGCGCCCGGGCTGAGCGGGACGGCGCCCACGCTCGGGTCGGGTGGCCCGCCCGAAATCGACAGCGACGACACGACACTCTGACTGGCGAGCGTGCCCCTGTTGCACGGGTGGTTCAGGCCGACGGTGGGCAGCCCGGCTGCGTGCAGCGCGGTGCGCGCGGCTGCGATCTTGAGGCCGATCACGTTGGGCACGGCGACCCCGGATCGGGTGGTGGCCGTGGTCGACGACCCCGTGGTGGTGGTCGTTGTGGTCGTGGTGGTGGTGGTGGTGAGAATGCCGCGGACGGCGGACTTCTCGCTGGCAGTCGGAGCGCTGCTGCACGACGACAGGGCACACGCTGCGACAAGGGCGGAGGTCCCCGCCGCCGTCAGCCGAGCCCGGGCGTTCATACCGCCATCATGGTCCCTCGTCCCGTCCCGGCGCCCGCAGACGGGCAGGCCGCCGGTCACTTCAGGATGTTGACCGCGCGCGCGACGACGAGGATCCCGACCACGAGGGAGATGGCCGACTCCGCCATCATCATGAGCTTCGCCCAGGTCTTGACCGCCGACACATCGGTCGGAGAGAAGGCCGTGGCGGTGGCGAACGCGAAGTGGAAGTAGTCGACGAACTGCGGGTACCAACCCTCCCCCACGTGCTGCGTGTGGAGCATCTCGGGGAAGATCAACGCGGGGGCGGGACCGGTGCCCGCCGCGCGCGCCGCCGGGCCGCCGCGGTCGAGGTTCCAGTACCAGAGGGCGAAGGCGATGATGTTGGTGAGCCAGATGGCGGCGCCGCTTGCCAGCAACACCTTGGCGTCCTGCGTGAAGTTGGACACGTCGATGATGCCCACCACGAGACGGACGGCGGCATCCGCGTTGGCGATGAAGATCAGCCCGATGATGACGTTGGTCAAGTTGTGGAGCCACGGGCGGTCCCGGTCGATGCGGCCGGGGTCACCGATGACGAGCGCGGCCAGGAGCACCACGAGGAGGACGAGAAAGAGCCAGGCGGCGTCGCCGTTGCGCAGCTGGTGGGGCAAGGTGGCCCGCAGCACGCCTGTCGCGATGACGGCGAGCGCCATAGGCCAGCGGGGCTCGCCGGGGCGCGCCGTCTGGCGCTCCATGGAGTGCTCGGGGCCGGTCGGCACGGCGCCATCCTTCCCTACCGCAGGGTTGGACGCAGGGTCTCCTCGACGCTCCGACGAAAGGCCGGACCGAGGTCCCGCTTACGACGGCATCCACTGTGTCGTGGAGGATCCGAGCCAGTCGAGGAATTGGCGACGTGTCGTCGGGCCGTGCGGTTGCCATGCCGAGGGCAGCGCACCCTCGTCGCGCAACTGGGCGGTCTCCTGGATATTCGAGGTCAACGGGTCCGTCGTCAGGCCACACCGGGTGGCGGTCGGATCGATCCCGAACAGCGTGGCGGCATTGAGGCCGAACAGGCCTGCCTTCACCTCGTCGGTCAGGGCCGGGTACCGGTAGAGGTCCTGGAACTCGCTGGTGATCTCGAAGGCCTGCATCGCCATGATCTGGGGCTCGGGACTCCCGTACCAGATGGCGTCGGTGCCCCACAGGACCCGCTGCGTGCCCACCCGGCTGAGGAGCTTCCCGATGGCGTGCGCCGCCTGGTCAGGTTGCGTGAGCAGCTGGCGCCACATCGTGGCCACGTCGACCCACACGTTGTCGTTCACCGGAACGCCGTAGTGATCGAGCGCCGTCAGCATGGTGTCGATCCCGATGGTCGCGGACGGGTCGTACGGTCCCTCCATGTGGGAGGGGTCCCACGCGGCGTGGTACACGACGAAGTCCATGTCGGGGAACTGCCGAGAGACGGCCACGATGTCGTCGGGGTGGTTGTAGGCGGGATCGAAGTTGACGAGCGGCAGGCCCTTGTGGGCCACGAAGACCTTGACCCCGAGGTCGTGCGCGTGTTGCACGGTCGGGAGTCCGATGGCGGGATCCTCCAACGAGTAGCCCTGCCCACTCGGACTCCAGGCCGTGTACACCTTGAACGCCGCCGGTGGGCCGGCTGCCACGGCGCTCGACATCTCGTCGAGGGTGGCGCCGACGGAGCCGACGTTGGGAGCGATGATGTTCTCGACGAGGATCCGGCTGGCGCCGCCGCCGGTGAGACCCGCGATGATCTTCTGGGTGCTCAGTGCCTCCGGGAACGGTATCGGGGCATTGGACGGGCCGGAATTGGGCACATCGGTCAGCACGGCCACGGTCGTATCGCTGGCCAGGAAGAGGTCGTGCAGGTAGTTGGCCCGGTCGACGCAGTCCAGCTGGGGAGTGTCGGTGCAACCGGGCGGGAGCATCGAGAGCACCAGTGACGTGGTCTCCGGAGAGTCGTCGACCCACGGACCGTTCGGAATGACGTGGTGGGTGTGGACGTCGAAGATGAAGTCCGAACTGGTCAACGCGTCGTGACACGCCGCAGTGTCCTCCGGTGGCGGTACCTTGAACCGTCCTCCGCGGCCCGGGGGACCAGAGGCGGCCCGTCCGGGCGAGGGAGAGGAACACCCGGCGAACTCGAACGCGGCCAGGGAGGCTGCCACGGCACCCGCACCCTGGAGGAAGCGCCGACGGTCCACTCCGAGCCGCCTCGACGAGTCGTCGATCGACGTGCGGATCAGCTCGTTGATCCCCCGGTCCGTCCCGTTCGCGGAGGCAGGCACGAACTCGCCGTTGGAGATGGGGCCGGCCGGGAGCGGGAGATGGTCATCCTGCCGATCTCGGAGCCGGCGGGAAAAGGGGCCGATCCCAGCCATGCCAGGAGGATAGAGCCCCCGCTGGCCGTGTCGCCGGTGCCGCGAGGGCCGGCTCCGGTCAACCATTCAGCTCACTGGGACGTGAAGAGTGCTAGATGACGTGGTGCGACGTGCTCGAGGTCGACCGTGCAAGGGGCTCCGGAGGTTCGGATGGCGCTGAAGAGCTTTCGGAGTTCCGGGTGACGGCCGGTGCGCCACCCCGCTCGTTCGAGGCTGCCTTCGACGACCTCTACCGGCTCGGGTACCGAGTGGCCTTCCGGATCCTGGGGGATCGCCCGGAAGCGGAGGACGTCGCTCAGGAGGCACTGGCGCGCGCCTCGATACGGTGGTCCCGGCTTCACGGGCACCCCGAAGGCTGGGTCAGCCGGGTCTCGTCCAATCTGGCGATCGATCGTTATCGGCGACGCGGCGCGCGCCCCGGTTCCCGACCGGGCCCATCGGAGTCGTCGACGAGCGAATGGGGGAGCGGAGCGATCTGGTGAATGCACTCCGGCGACTGCCGAGGCGCCAACGCGAGGTGGTCGTGCTGCGCTATGTCGCCGACCTCTCCGAAGCAGACGTGGCCGCTGACCTCGGCTGCTCGATCGGCACGGTGAAGACCCACGCCTCGAGAGGACTCGCGGCGCTGCGGCGCCAACTCGAGGGTCGTACCAATGGGGAGGATAACGATGTTCGAGCATCTTGACGATGCCGACGGCGTGCACCCCACTTCGAGGGAGCTGGGACAGGTGCGCCGACGGGCCGATGCGATCCGGGCCCGACGGCGCCGGGTCCAGACCATCGGGACCTGTTGTCTCCTGTTGGCGGCGTCCATCGGCTTCTTCTTGGCGAGACCTTCGGCCCGGCTCTCGTCATCAGTGGCCGACTATCAGTTCAATCTCCAGAAGGGTCCCCCGGCGGTCGGTTTGCCGGTACCGACCACGGCACTGATCGATGTGCAGTTCGCCGACCCACAGTTCGGCTTCGCCCTCGCGGTCCATGGCGGCGACGTGCTCCTTGCCGCATCGAGCGATGGTGGATCCACCTGGAGCGTGCGCAACAACCACCTCCCGCCCGGTCTCGGGGCCGATAACGGCCATCCGGGCCAGTTCGAGTTCGTGGGATTCACGGGGTACCTGTGGGGACCGAGCACCGCGACGGGTGCACCGCTGTGGGTGAGCCATGACGGCGGCGCCACCTGGCACCAGGCGGACATCGGGCCGTACGTGTTCGACGTGAGTGCCATCGACCTCAACACCTGGGCCCTGACCGCGTCCTGTCCGAACGGAGACACCGCCGGGCCGACCTCGTGTGCCATCGGGATGCAGCAGTCCCTCGACGGCGGCACCACCTGGACCTCGATCGGTACCTTCGACACCGCGTTCGCGCGAGGCAGGAGGGATCGGGTCGCAGCCGATTGAGCTGGCCCGCATCACGAAAACGCGTGCCTACGTGCTGACGGACGCCGCCAACCAGAACGTGTTCCCCGGCTGGCATCTCGACTTCACCGACGATGCCGGGGCGTCGTGGATGCCGCGACCGGTGCCCTGCGACGGGGCATTCGCCGACGGGGCCGAGGTGGCCGCGTCGAGCACCAGCGATCTCTGGCTGCTCTGTGGCAGCCAGGGCAGCGGCGGCCTGCAATCCAAGCAGCTCTATCGCTCGAGCGACGGCGGCCAGACCTGGCAGCTGGCGGCCGCGGCCACGGGCGTGGCCACGCCTCCGACACCGTCGGTTTCGCCCAACCCACTCCCACTCGCCGGTTACGTCGCCCCGTTCGACGTGGGCCACCACAACCTCGCCGTGGCCAGTTCCACCACGGCCTGGCTGTTCCCTTCGCGAGCCGACCTGTACAAGACGGTGGACGGTGGCTCGAGCTGGGTGCCGGTCGCGGATCTCGCCCGCGCCGGGTTCGCGAGCGGCGGTGAGGGGAACGTCACGTTTCTCAGCCCGACGCAGGGTTGGATCTGTGAGTACGGGGTGGGGCTCTGGCACACCGACGACGGGGTGAACTGGTCTGCCCTGGGCTCGTCGTGAGGGCGGTCGTGCGGTCCAGGCGGTTCACGGGCCTGCCGCTGCTGGCCGGATGCGTGATTGCCATTCTCCCTGCCGTGGCCGACATGCCAGCGAGTGCGTCGTCGGTTGCGGGTGGCCGTGCGGCCGATCAGAGCTGTGGAGCCGCCGACGTCAGCGTCACGACTCACCAGGGCGTGATGGGGATGGGACATTTCAGCATGGTCGTCTTGGTCAAGAACGAGTCTGGCGCGCGGTGCGATCTGAGCGGCTATCCGTTCATCGGCCTGCTCGCTGCCGGCGGCGCTCCGTCCGGGTCGGCGGTCGATTCGTCGAGCGAGGCCCTGGGAACCACTTCCGGCACTTCCCCGGCGCCGGTCCGGGTCACGCTCCGCCCCGGACAGTTCGCCTCGGCACTCCTGGGTGGCACCGACATGCCGGTGGGAGGTGCGACGACCTGCCCGGCCTCCGCCACGACGGTCCGCCTCCCGGGCTCGGATGTAACCAGGCGGCTGACCGGAACCGTGGGCCGCTGTTCGGAGGTCTTCGTCGGGACCTTCGTCCCCGGCTTCAACGGCACCTCTCCGAGCGGCGAGGTGGTCGGATCCGCCCCGGCGTGCCGCCCCACGACGCCGACCCGGACGGGACCCGGCCCCGTCGTCCAGGTGGATGCCTGGTCAGGCGCCCGGTTGGCTGGTTCGGTCGGGGTCTTCACGGGCACTCGTTCCACGCAGCGCTACGACCTGATTCTCGAGCCCGGCTCCTACCGCCTGACCACGGCGGGACGACGAACGCGCGACATCGTCATTCGGCCCGGCGTGCTCGACGACATCGGGCTCTATGGCGGATGCTCCCCGTTGCCCGCGACGTTTCCCACCACCGTCCCCGAACGCAATGGCGCCGTTGCCACGACGAGTACCACGACGTCCATCCCCTGACCGGTCCAGACGTCGCCCAGGACGCCGATCGGTGCGGCCGGGCCGATTCTGTACCAGAGAGACACACGGTCGTGAGAACCCGCAGCTCGTCGCGACAAGGTGCGGACCTATCGTGAGGTGCTGTGACTGTTCCAGAGCCTCCAAGGACCCGCTCGCTGGAACAAAGCCGCGATCCCACCACGGAGATGGGCGGTGCAAGGAGTCGACCCGGCTGGCCCGAGGTGCTCATCCGCCGGACGGACAAATTCCAACAACGACACAGCGTGCTCGGCTTCCCCTTCGCGGTCCTGCAGAAGTTCGGCAACGACCAGGCCGGTAGCAAAGCCGCGCTCATCGCGTACTACGGCCTGTTCGCCCTGTTCCCTCTCTTGATGCTGTTCGCAACCGTCCTCGGCTACGTGCTGCACGACAACGCCCACGTGCGCCAAGACCTCGTCGACAGCGCTCTCGGGAGCTTCCCCATCATCGGCCCTCAGTTGCAGTCCCATGTCCACACCCTGGCCGGGAGCGCTCTCGCCGTCGTCGTCGGCAGCCTGCTCCTTCTGTACGGTTCCATCGGCCTCGGTCTGGCGACCCAGAGCGCAATGAACAGGGTGTGGAACATCCCCTACGTTCGCTGGCCGCCCATCCTCATGCGCTATCTCCGAGGGCTTGCCGTCCTTGTCCTGCTTGCCCTCTCCACGATCGGATCGACGGTCCTCACGGGCTTCGCGACCCTGACGTCGCACGGGGAGATCTCCACCGGGCTCTTGCTGGTCGGATCGCTCGCCTTGAACTTCGCACTCATCTATCTCGCGTTCATGGTGATGACCGCCGTGAAGTTCACGTGGCGTGACGTCGTCCTTGGGGTGGTGTTGGCCACCCTGTTCTGGCAGACGCTGCAACTCGTCGGGAGCTGGTACGTCGGTCGCGAGCTCCGCCACGCCACCGAGGTCTACGGCTTCTTCGGCATCGTTATCGTCTTGTTGGCCTGGATCTACCTCGGGGCTCAGTTCTTCCTTCTCGCTGCGGAGATCAACGTGGTCCAGCGCTACCGCCTCTGGCCCCGGTCCATGACGCAACCACCGCTCACCGAAGCGGACAGGGCTGTGTTCGAGCGGCTGGCGCAGATGGAGGTCCGGCGGGACGAGGTCGAAGTCCAGGTCGAGTTCACCCCCCAGGCGGATTTCGATCCTTTGGACCCGTCGCCCGGCTAGGGCGTCTCAATGCTGATCGAAAGGGGGAACCACAACCGGGGCAGCGGGAAATACTCAGGCGTGGGGGACGTGACCTGAGCGTACCGATGCAGTCTCGGCACACCGGCGGCCCTCTCTGCACGGTCGATGTGACGCTGGCGTCGCGCGCGAATGCCGGCCTTTCACATCACGGATCGGCTATTTCGTGATGGCTGAATCGTCCCCATCTCCTCGGGGCGGGAGGCATCGCCGGAGCATCGGATCTCGTCGAGCGGCAACCGCCACGGGACTCGCAGCCCTCGGCGAGGAAATTGGCCGAACGGAGCCCGGGCCAACGAGGAACCGACACCGGGTGCGACGCACCATACTCATCGGCCTCACTGTGATGGTCCTGCTCGTCGTCAGCCTGGCTGGCTACCTGTACTACATCACCCACGACCTGCACCGGATTGAGGTTCGCGGGTTGTCGAAGGCACTCACGCAGGGAGAAGAGGCTGGAACAGAGAACATCTTGATGGTCGGTTCAACTTCGCGCTGCGCCCTCACGGTGCAGAACCCCGCCTACGGGCTGTGCCAGGGATCCGCCGACTCGGCACCGGTCAATGGGGTGAACAGCGACGTCATCATGATCCTGCACGCGGACCCGGCCCACCATCGCCTGGCCCTTCTCTCGATTCCTCGCGACCTGTTCATCCCCAATGCCCGGAGCAGCGGGGCCAACAAGATCGACGCCGGGCTGTACCAGGGCATCTCGCAGGTCGTGGCCGCCATCGAAGAGGACTTCGGTATCCCGATTCAGCACGCCATCTCTCTCAACTTCGATCAGTTCGCCAACGTGGTCCAGGCACTTGGCGGCATCAACATGCAGTTCCCCGAGTCGCTCTACGACGCATCGTCCGGTCTGAACGTCCAAAAAGCGAGCTGCGTGCACCTCAACGGGACCCAAGCCCTCCAGGTGGTCCGGGCCCGCCACCTCCGATACGACGCACCGGGGACCGCGAGCCCCTACGCAGACAAATGGCCTCCCGAAACCCTGAGTGACCTCGCCCGCATCCGGCGGGACCACGAGTTCCTGCGTGTGCTGGCCACGGCAGTGGCCCACCAGGGTCTCGGAGACCCAATCACCGACATCAACCTCATCAACTCGGTGAAATCCGATCTCACCTTCGACCAATTCTGGTCGGTCAATGACATGGCGAACCTTGTCCTCGACTTTCACTCCGTCGACATCAACGCAATACCCCAGCTCACCCTGCCGGTGGCCGAGGTCTCTGACCCCGCCGGTGGTACCTACGGCGACCTCATCTATCAAGGGGGCAACTACGAGGAGGTCGAGTTTCCCGCCCAGTCGCAGGATCAGATGGCAATTGACGAGGTGCTCGGCGTTGGAGTGGGGTTCGACACGATGACCGGGACCCCGTTGCCGGCCCCCTCCACCGTGACCGTCTCGGTCATGAACGGAAGCGGTGTTGCGGACCAGGCCACCGATACGGCGACGTCGCTCGCCGCGCTCGGGTATCGCGCCGTGGGCGCGGGCGACGTCACGCCGACGGGAGACGTGGCCGAAACCGTCGTCTATTACGGCTCACGCTCGCCCAGGATCGAAGCGGTTGCCGAGTCCGTGCTGCGTTCCATGACTGGCTCGGTCATTATGGCGTTCGACCCAGCCGAGGTCGCCGATGGAGCCGAGGTGACGGTGGTCACGGGCACGCAGTTCGCCGTGGCTTCACCGGGAGAGCCGGCCGCCCCACGTGCGGCGACGCCGACGCCGGCGCCGACGCCGGCATCAACCACGACAGCGACCGTCCCGAGTTCAGGCCCGATCGCCGCGCCATCGGCCGCAACCTCAAAGCTGCAACCCTGGGACCCAAGGGCTTGCCGACCAGGAGGCGTGCCGAATGCTCCGGTGCCCAACCAGACGTGAGTCGATTGCTTTCACTGTCTATGACGTCTCAGTCGACGTCGTGGCGGCGCGGAGGGGGAGCGACGGAACGTCAAAGTAGACGGCGGGCAATACTCAGATGATGGGCCATCGTCATCCGCCCGAGAGGACGGATTCTGAGCAGATCGAGGCCTCGCTGGTCCACCCCCACGCGTTTGCAGTCCTTTTCCAGCGCCATGCTGGGCCGGTCTATCGGTACCTCGTCAAGCGAGTCGGCCCGCAGGACGCCGAGGACCTGGTTGGCGAAACCTTTGCCACGGCCTTTCGTTCACGGAACAGTTACGACCTCAGCCGCCCGGATGCTCGGCCGTGGCTGTTCGGTATCGCGACGAATCTTGCCCATCACTACTGGCGGTCTGAAGGGCGGAGGCGAAACAGAGATACGACCATCGCGGGCGGCGCCATCTCCGAAGACCACAGCGATGAGGCGACATCGAGCGTGTTCTTCTCGTCGCAGGAGGGACTCATTGCGCAAGCGCTCGCTCAGTTGGACGACGTCCACCTCGACGTTCTGTTTCTTGTCTCGGGGCCCGGGTTCAGTTACGAGGAGGTCTCGGTCGCGCTGGGAATTCCAGTCGGCACCGTTCGATCACGTTTGTCCCGAGCACGGCATCAGCTCCGGGAACTGCTTGGCGGCTCGAGGCAATACCTAGAAGGAGAGTCGCCGACGGAACGGGCGTCCATCGCAACGGAAGGCATGCAATGAGCAACGAAATGGATCTCGTCCACGATTTCATGAACACCGCCGACGTCTCGGCGGATGAGCTTCCAGTAGCCCGGTCAGTTCTGGAAGATGCGATATCTGCCGAGACTGGACTTGACCTTCCAGGCGACGCTCCGGCGAAGGCGCGGCGGCCAGATCGTAGGCGGTCGCGCCGGTTGGTTCGGTGGTCGGTTGTTGTGACGGTCGCCGCGGCGGCGATTGCTGTTGTGATCCTCCAAGTCGTGCCCTCCTCGAACGTCGCGACGCCGGAGGCCGCGGCAGCAGAGATCTCACGCCTGGCCGATGCCGTGCAGCCAGCTCCGCCGCTGCTTCCGGGCCAGTGGTACCAGTACCAGCTGCAAGGGTCGCTGTCTGCCGATGTCAGCACTGTGGGCAACACGCCGACGCCGGATGCCGATGCGTCCATCCCGGTTTCCATTGGGCAATGGTCGAATGCGACGGGTGCTGTGTGCACCTCGCAGCAGTTCGGCACCGCAAACTTCGCCAGTCCCGTCAATGCTCAGGCATGGCAGGCCATCGGACTGGTCGCCACCCCGGCGAATCAGCCGGCTACCGGCTGCTCGGCGGGATTGGAGGCCTCGATGGGCGGCGGCGGATCGTTGACACCGATCGACGTGTCGAACATCACGCAGGACCCGGCGACCCTCGCGACGCAGCTCCAGGAGGGGAGCACGGGTATCCAAAAAATTGATCAGACCGCCAAGGAAGAAGACTCTCCCAGTGTGGCTGGTTTTACTCGGTTGACGGTACTCCTCGTCGGCCCAACCAGCGGGCAGTGGTCCGGGTTCGGTCAAGAGATGCTCAAGACGATGGCGCTGCTTCCCGGGGTCATCTCACTCGGAACGATGACCACTCATTCGGGAGCATCGGGTCTCGCCTTCTCCACGGGCACTGCAGTGACAATGAACCCGGAGACTGGAGCGGTGACTTCAGGCCTCTCTATCCCGCCGCCCACGGTAATCCTCGATCCTCAGAGTGGAGCCCTGCTCGAAGCCCGCAACGTGAACATTCCCGTGCTCCAGTCCGCGGCCCAAGACTTCGTAGGCAGCCCTTCCGCACCCGTGTACACCGAAGGAGTCAGCTACGGCATCACCACGCAATGGATCGACCCGGTCGCCGCCTTGAACGTCATCGCGCCCGATGCCCTCCCGAGCTGGATCAGTACGTTCCACATCGTTGAGGCGGTGACGAACGCCTCCGCCAACGAGGCCCAGTTGTCAGAGGTCCTCGACCCGTTCTTGGGAAACGGGAACTCGGCAAACTCTGAAGGGGACGCTCCCGCTCCCGGGCAGACGACCTACGACATCACCATCATGGGAACAGCAGCCAACGAGCAGGCCGTAGTGAGCGCGCTCACCGCCTCCGGACTGTTCGCGAGCATTTCGGTCAAGCTGTAGGTCACGAGTCCGAAAAGCGATGCTCGAGGTGGCTCGCTTCTTGACGTGTATCGCCTCCAGCACGCCGAGGGAGGCGTGAATCGACACAAGCTCGTGTCCCTGGTGAGTGACGACCAGACGAGTTCATCGGGATCGTGACTGGCGTCCAGAGTGCGTTGTCGAAAAGGGGGTGTTCAAAGGAACGTCGTCGGCCGTTCGTCAGAGCGAAGTAGGGCCTTCAATCACGAGGGACACACGACCATCAGACGACTCCACTGGCAAAACGAGGCTGTCTCCGTGCACGTGCCTCCTTGAAGAGGGCTTGAACTTCCGTTCCCCGATGCGTGCGCGGGTGGGCAGTCGTTAAGGGTCACTTTTTGCTTCCATTCCGCATAGGGGCAGGACTACTATGGCTAGTACCATGTTTCCTGTCAACATCGACCGTGCCGATCCATTGTCCCTCCACGATCAGGTGGCGGCCGAGATCCGACGAGCCATCGCCGATGGGGAGGCTGGTCCGGGAGAACGCCTCCCCCTTGTCAAGGACATCGCGGCCGTCCTCGGTGTGAACAAGAACACTGTGTTGCGTGCGATGCACATCCTTCGCGACGAGGGGTTGCTCGAGTTCACTCGTGGTCGCGGCATCACCGTGACTGGCACGCCTGAGAAAAGCGCCGTGCTGGGACGTGTCCGTGACCTGGTGGAATTCGCGCGGCATCAGGGCTACCGACGCGAAGACGTGATCGACATGATCGCGGGTTTGCCATGAGCTCGCGATTCTGAATCCATGGTTCTTTTGGATCGACCACCCGTCGGATCAGACGCTGAGGCGCTGTTCAAAGAAGCGCGCCGACGTCGCCGTCGTCGCTGGCTGATCGGCTCCTGCCTGATTCTCGTGCTGGCGTCCATAGCGGCCGCAGTCGGCCTCCTCTCTGATGACCCCGGCCAACCAGCGCACACCACCCTGCCCAAATCGCCCGCCGCCAGAACTGCACAAAACCCCGTTGTTGACGTGCGAGCCTTGAGCGGGTTGGGTCAGCTCGCCTTCGTGTCGCACAATGCACTGTGGGTTCTCGATGGCGACACACACGCCCTACGTCACGTGGTCCTGCCCAAGGGCGTCGTTCCCAACTCACCCACGTTCTCGCTTGACGGCCGGTGGCTGGCTTTCGTGACGGGCACAGAAACGTCCGGTCATGGAACCCTCTGGATTGCCCGCGCCAATGGAACTCACGCGCACCGAGAGGCCGGGCTCGCGGTGGCTGACGCCTTCGGATGGAGCCCACATACCGATCTGTACGCGGTGGCTGCGGGGCCAATCTCAACACGGGTGCCGTTCGGCCAGCCCATGACGGTCCGTCTCGTCTCACCGACGGGACCCGTGCGGACGGTGGTCACGGCGCCGGCCATCGTGGGTGCCGCCTGGTCCCCCAACGGGACGTCGTTGGCTGTGTCGACGGTAAAATTGCAGCTTTGTTCCGTCCCTCGACTCCTACGCGGTGGACGGCGACAAGCGCACGGTATGGACGGGGGCCCCGGGGGCCCGCCAGGACTTCTTGGTGCCGGCTGGCTGGTGGACCAGCTGGGGGGTCGTCTACACCGTCATCGACAAGGGTGCTGTTCCCGATGGTGAGGGGAGCTTCGAAGGCGCCGCGCTCTACTCGCTCGCGGGCCCCACCGCGACACCCCATTTCCTTGGTCAGACCGTGACGAACGATTCCGATGGCCCGCCGTCGGCCACGACGACGGGACTGCTGACCTTCGTCAACGACACCGGATCGTTCCCACGGGTCCCATGGATGGGGAAACAGGTCGAAGTCTGCTCTCCGATATCGCTGTCGTGCTCGGCGGTGCCGGCTCCAGCAGGTGATGTCACCGAAGATCCCGCATGGTCATCGTCCGGTACGACGCTCGCGTACGTTGCTGCGCCGAGCTCGGACACCAGCGAGTTCTTGGGCCCTGCTGTCTCGTCGTGGTACGCGGCTCACCTCCTCGAGCTGTACAACCCGGAGATGCGGTCCGCGTCCCAGGTCGACGCTGCTCCGGGCGCAACAGTCCCGGCCTGGTCAACGAGCGGGAAGAACTTGGTATACGTGGCGAACAACGGTTTGTGGCTTCTTCCAAGTCCGGCGGATCGACCCATTGAAATTGCCAGTCCACTTTTCGCCCGGAGCTCGAGCCCGCTGAGCGGTCCGGGCATACCGTCCTATTACGGCGAGATCGATTGGTCCCAGCAGTTCGGTTGGTCACGCGGAGCACTGCAGACCCAGTGTTACGTCGTCTGTAATCCGACGTAGCTCACCGAACCTCGAGATCCGACATCAGATGGATCACGATCTCGCGATGAAGACGGCTCGTCGAGAGTGCAGCCAAATCCCCCAAAACTGGAACCCGCTCTCTTTCCGTGTGGGTGCGGAGGTCACCCAGCGTCGTGTTCCGCGTGCTTTAGCGTTGACCCGGTGGGCACTGAGAGGTTTCGCCCTTCGATGTCGAGATCGGGGAGAATTCTTGTCAACCACCCGGGCAGCCACCACGCAGATTTGCCGTACACGAACTTGGTGGCGGGAACCACGGTCATTCGGATGACGAAAGCGTCGATCAACACTCCCAGAGCCAATGCGAACCCAAGCGACTTCGTGGTCGGGTCTGGCGAAAAGATGAAGCTCGCGAACACCGAGATCATGATGATCGCTGCCGATGCCACGACCTTTGCACTGCCGGTGTACCCGTCGATCACCGCTGTGATCGCGTCGTTGTGCCGCGACTCTTCGCGCATGCGTGATTCCAAGAAGACCTCGTAGTCCATCGCCAGGCCGAAGAGGATGCCGAGGAGTATGATGGGCAGGAAGCTGAGGACCGGCCCGGACCTGGCGATCCCGAACACTCCGTCCAGATGCCCTTCTGGAACACGAAGGTCACGGCTCCCAGGGCGGCCAGGACACTGACGACGTAGCCGATCACGGCGGTCAGGGGGACCAGGATCGAGCGAAAGACGAGGACGAGTAGGACGAGGCAGAGCAGGATGATGATCGCCAGGTACGCCGGCAAGGCCGAGGAGAGCTTGGCCGAGATATCGACGTTGAGGGCGGTCTGACCGGTGACGTATGTGTCCAGCCCGTACTTCTGCTTCCCCACCGCCACGACGGCGCGGATGTTGTCGATGAGGCGGGTCGTGGCCGGATCGTTCGGTCCCGTCTTCGGTGTTACCTCGACGAGAAGGACATTCCCGGCCGGATTCGGTATGGGCGATCCGATCGATTCGACGTCAGGAGGCAGGTGCGCCTTCTGCTCGGAGTAGAACTTTGTGAAGGCGTCCTTCTGAGCGGGCGTGATGCCCCCGGGGGAGTAGACCACCACGAGAAGAGGGCCGTTGGCACCGGGACCGAACCCTTCAGAGATGAGATCGTAGGCGCGTCGTGTGGTCTGGCTCGTGGGCTGCGAGCCGGCGTCTGGCAGTCCCAAACGCATGTGGAAGAACGGCGTGGCTACCACCAGGAACACGATGATCCCGGCGAGGACGACGAGGATCGGGGCACGCTTCAGCGTTGTCACGTACCGCCACGACCACGGCTCGTAACCCGGTGCAGACGCCTTCTCGACCTTGCGCCGGGCCAAGTGGCTCGAGAGCAACCGCATCCCGGTGAAACCCAGCAATGCCGGAACCAGCGTGATGGCCGCCAGCACCGCCACCACAACTGCGCCAGCTGCCGCCAGTCCCATCACAGTGAGGAACGGGATGTTGACGATGCTCAGGGCGGCGAGCGCGATGAGCACTGTCGTGCCGGCGAAGCACACCGCTGAGCCCGAGGTGGCTACGGCCCGCCCGATTGACTCGGCGACCTCCGCGCCTTCAACGAGCTGTTGGCGGTGGCGGTTGAAAACGAACAGCGAATAGTCGATCCCGACGGCGAGGCCGATCATGGTCGCCAGGATCGATGTCGTGCTCGACTGGCTGACCACCGCAGTCAGCGCCACGAGTGCCAGGTTGGTGAGCGCGACTCCCGCAATCGCCGAGATCAAGGGCAGGATCCCCGCGATCACCGAGCCGAAGCCGATGAGCAACACGAGGAACGCGATGAGAACGCCGACCACCTCGGTGTCGGTTCTCGTATTGGCCTGCGCGACCTGCCCACCGAAGTCCACGGTGATCCCCGCCGCCTTGGCGGGACCACCGGAATTGAGCAGCGCCGTCTGTGCGCGTGAGGTGACGTTGGCGACGGCGACGGGATAGGCGACGACGGCATAGGCGATGCGTCCATCCTTTGAGACCGTGCCGGTGTCATAGGGATGTGTCACGGCGACAACCTGGGGAAGCTTGCGCAACTCCGCCAATGTTGCCTCGACTGCTTGGCGGTCGGCCGCACCGGTGAGCGTCCCCGGGGCGGTGGCGGAGAACACCACCTGGGCCTGGGCCCCCCCGGTGCCGGGGAACTTCTGGTCCAGCAGGTCGAGTGCCTGTTGGGACTCGGTTCCGGGAATGTTGAACGAGTCAGTGGTCGGCTGCTTCACGTTGAGCGCAACGACGGCCAGCACCGCGATCACGACGATCCACCCGACGAGGACGAACCGTCGGTGCCGGAAGCACCAGGTCCCGATGGCGAAACAGCCCCGAACTCATCTGTCCTCCCGTCTCATAGAGGAACGCCCATTGAGCAGATCAGCTCCATCGGTTCATGAGCTTCCGCCACCCAGTGTGCCGCGACTCAGGCGAATGCGCTGGCGCTCACTCGGCCAGGGACTGCCGACGTCGTCACCTCGGCCCTGGCCGGCCAGAGGTCCCGCAGCGGTAACGCCTTCGAGTCTGACGGTTCGCCAGCGCACCCCGCGTGACGCGCAGTACCCTTCAGAGCGGAAGACTGGAGGCGAAACCATGCCTGCGGAGTTGTTCCAGCGCTATCGCGTTGTCGACGTCGACACACACCTGACCGAACCGCCCGACTTGTGGACGTCACGGGTGTCGTCGAAATGGGGAGAGGCCGTACCTCACGTCGAGAACGTCCGCGGCAACGACAACTGGGTGGCCGCCGGCAACTTCCTCAACACACCGGGCAACACAGCAATCGCAGGTTGGAACGGCTACGTGCCCGACGGTCCCAGGACTTACGACGAGATTCCGCCGTCGGCCTACGACGCCGGCGCCCGCCTGGCGCACATGGACGACGAGGGCATCTACGCGCAGGTGCTCTACCCGAACGTCGCTGGATTCGGATCGGCGTACTTCCTGAAGCTCGGTGATCGCGAGCTGGTCACTGCGTGCGTGCGCGCCTACAACGACTTCCTCGTCGAGTGGTCCTCGGCCGACCCGTCGCGCCTGATCCCGGTGATGTCCACGCCCTTCTGGGACCTGGACTTCGCGGTCGCAGAGCTCGAGCGCTGCGTCGAGAAAGGTCACAAGGCGGTGAACTTCTGCAACCACCCCGACTCGCACGGCGAGCCACCGCTCTCGGATCCGCACTGGGACCGTTTCTGGGCTGCCGCGCAGGACGCAGAGGTCCCGATCACCTTCCACATCGGCGGCGGCGACATCACTGCGCCGTTCGCGAAGGATCCGCATCTCAGCTTCCAGGCGAAGTTCCCCAAGATCTCTGCGCTCATGATCATGGACAACGTCGAGACGCTCGCCGACCTCGTCTTCGGCGGCGTGTGTCATCGCTTCCCGGAGCTGCGCTTCGTCTCGGTGGAGTCGGGTGTCGGCTGGTTGCCCGGTGTGCTCGAGATATTCGACTGGCAGTGGGGCAACAGCGCGATTCGTGAGGCAAATCCCGAGTACGACCTGCTGCCGTCGGAGTACTTCCGCCGTCAGATCTACGGCTGCTTCTGGTTCGAGGAAGAGGCGGCACGTTTCGCGATCGAGCACTACCCGGACAACGTGCTCTTCGAGACCGACTTTCCGCACCCCACATGCCAGCACCCCGGGCCAGCCAGCATCGGAGTTCCTCCCGGCGAGTATGCGACGAAGGCCCTTGACGGCCTCCCGGATGACATCGTCGGCAGGGTCTTGCACGACAACGCTGCGAAGCTCTACGGCCTCGCCTGAAGACAGCCAGAGGGAGCCGATGAGTCGCGGCATGCTCCACATCTGCGCCGACGAGACGACTTTGTTCACCGGAGAGCCGAGTTGTGCGTGAGAGGCGACTCGCCAGTGGTCGGTACCGGCGTCGATCCGGTGTGCAACCCAAACCGAATTCAGTGGCCGATGCCTCCGATCTGAACGACCACGAAGGCCTTATCCAAGAGGACGAGGCACTGCGGCCGGCGCGGTCCCGAGCCGGATTCTCACCCACCGATGCCACTCCGAAGGGGGATCCGTGGACATCGGATATCGCTGCTTGGCACCTGCAATCGCCGAGCACATCGGACGATCCTCGGATCGCTGCCGCCTACCGACAACTTCAGCAGCAGACAGACTGCCTCTTTCGTGTTCTCACGGACCAGTCGCGTCCGCATGGCATCAGAGTCTCCTTTACCTTCGTTCGAAGGCCTTATAACTCCGACCGAGAGCTGATAGCAGCGATTGTCAATGAGCAGCGACTTGAGGTCTCAGTTGCATCGTCCGATCATGATCGACTTCATCCTGTTCTTGATTGCTGCCCCGGGGGTCCGTATGACCGATTTCGAGCCGTTCACGACATTGTCGGCCATGGGTTTGGCCTGCGCGGATTCGACGCAGAAGGCGAATACTCGGCCTGGCAATGCCACAATGATCTGTGCTCGGGATTGGCGCAGCTCGCTTTGGCGACGGAACTACGGGGAGAGTACGCGGTACTCAGACAGACGGGTGAGTGTGCAGAACACAAGGCGTTGATCTTCCCGCCGGCGCTGATATTGCGTGAGAACGAAGAGGTGCAAGGGGTGAGGGCGTTCGACGAAGCTCCACAAGGGTGGCCGCCCTGATGGGTCACCATTCTCAGGGAAATCCGGCCCTAGTACGCGACCAACAGCATTGATGACGCACACTGAAACGGGAGCTTTCCGGTGGACGGGACCGGCGTCGATCCGACGACCTCACGCTTTTCAGATCGGGACTTGCGCAATGGCGTCCGAATGCTCCGCCCTGTGAGTTGGCCCAAATCTCCAGTACAAGTTTCACTCGGTGTCGCGTTCGGGCACGGTGTGGGCACGACACTTGTTCAATATCAACACCCGCAGCGACTACGGCGCCACGAACACGTCGTAGGTCGCCCCGCCCACAACAGAGACGGGCAGAGACGTAGTGCCCGGCGCCACCGTGATCGACTTCTCGGAACGACGACCGGAAGGAGCCTTGGTCGCCACGACCGTCACGACTGCACCGGTCCGCGGTACCGGCACCGTCAGGGTGCCGGTGGTCCGACCCGGCGCGGTCACATGCAGGGCGAAGCGGCCGGACGAGGACCGCTGGGCCCAGCGAACCTCAATCGTGCCGTGGGGCGTCGGGACGTTGCCCTCGGCCCACGAGAGGGAGCCTGGATGCGGGTCGACCGACCAGTTGGCGAAGCCCGCCGTGGTTGGCTGGACTCCGAGGACGTAGGAGGACAGATCGGCCGTGGCCCCAGAGGACCAGCCGTGCGCCAGGCTCGTCCCGGCTCCAAAACCGGGACCACCGTCTGGCCCGATCAGCTCCCAGTCGGCCCCGGTGTAGTCCGGTCCCGGAGCGTCCATGTATCCCCAAAGTCTCTGCAGCAGGGAGAGGGCGGAGGTCGTGTCACCGCTTGCAAAGAGGGCGCGCACCTCGTCGTTGGTGACGTACGGGCTGACTCCGTTTTGCAAGCCTGCATTGGCGGTAAACGCCAGCGGGCCGTAGGGCGTCGACGGCAGCGTCTTGGCCAGCGCGGCGAGAATGGCGGTGTCCTGCCCGGTAGGGGCCACGCCGAAGAGCACGGCGAGGGAGTTGCCGTCCTGGGCCACGGCAGCCGGCTGCTGGTCGGACAATTCGTAAAGCCCGGTGGCGGGATCGAGGAGGTACCGGTTGATTGCCGTCCGTAGACCAGCCGCCTCCTGCCGGTAGGAGGCGGCCTGGCCGGGTTGCCCGAGCGCATCGGCCATCAAGGCGGCGTTGGTCAGGGTCTCGAAGTAGATGTCGTTGTGGTAGGTGACCGCCCCGGCATGGCTTCCGTCGTAGTAGTCCCAGTCCTGCCCATCGTCGGAGTTGGTGACGAGCAGTCCGCGGCTGTCGACCAGCGACGCGTTGTAGGCCAGCTCACGAGTGATCACCGGCCATTCGGACCGGACGAAGGCGAGGTCACTGGTATAGAGGTAGTAGGTGGCGATGTTGTCGACCTCGTCCATGGAGTATGAGGTCGAGTAGGTCGATCCGCTCTGGGGGAACGTGGCCAACGGAGCCGTCGGATTGACGTTCGTGCCCGTCTCGCCGTCGGCTACCTGGTAGCTGCCGAGGAGCTGGAGCGACCCCCGCACGTAGTCGTCGGCTCGGGTCGTGTAAAGCACGTTCGAGGTCTCCACGCCGAGGTCACCACTCCAGACCACCCGATCGCGCTTGGCCCCATCCATGATCACGGGCAGGGGATCGGAGGTCACGATGTCGGAGCCGCTGAAGTCGCTGAGAGCCGAGCGGTCCGACAGGCTGTTGGCATAGAGGGAAGCTCCCGTCGGGCTGGTGACCTCGAGGTCCCGGAAAACGCCAGACGATCCCAGTTCGAAGAACCCGACCGAACCCGTCCCGTAAGCGGAGATCCCGGTCGCAAGCGCATCGGTGTCGAATGAGGCAACCTGGCGGCCGTCGAGGGAGGTCGTGATGGTGCTGCCCGAAACCTGGGTCGTGACGTGGTGCCAGGCCGCGACATTGAACGACTTGGGGAGGACCACTTGGCTGATGCTGGCGAACTCGGTGGGACCGAGCGCGATCTCAATCAGGGAGTTCGACGCGCCGGTTCCCGAGGCGGCGTGGTGCAGCACGAGCAGGTAGCCCGACGACGTCGACGAGGCCCGCACCAACCAGCCGGCTTCGTTCTCAACGACGCGGGTGTCGAAGGACATGCTGTAGTTGGTCCAGCGGGCGCCTTGACGCAGGATGCCGTCGGTCCCCATCACGGCGTGGAGCGCCCCGGCCTGAATCGTCCAGGCCGAGGGTGCCGCATCGGGCGGCAGCTCGTCAAGCTGGGTGGTGTAGGCGCCGTCGTACCAGATGCGATCGAGCTCAGGTGAGCTCGAGTCGAACCAGCCGCGATAGTCCTTCGCTGTGGCCCGGACGGCGGTGAATCGGATGCCGATCGACGTCAGGGTCACCCGGCCCGGAGAGGTGAGACTGATCCGCTCGTAGCGCTCACCGCCTTGGATGGTTCCCGTCGTGAGCGTCCCAGAACTGTCCACGATCAGGTCGTCGAACCTGTTGGAATCGCCGGTCGGGCTGCTCGGGGGCGACTGGTCTCCTTGGGGGCCGAGGTACTGCAGGCCCTCGCTGTAGGCGGAATGCAGTAGGGGCGTTCCGGATTCCGACTGCACGACGAAGTACGGGACGCCACCGACGTCCTGTCCGTAGTCCACGATGATCACGGGAGACGGTCCCCCCGGCGTCATCGTCAGGGTGGCCCGCCCGACGCCCGTTTCGACCAGGCTCGCGGCGCCACTGACGGAGCCGGCCGTGCTGACAATGCGCACCGGATGGACATCGGGTGCCGTCGGCGCCATGACGAAGCGCTGCCAGTCGGGATGGGCGGGCCAGTGCGGAGCTTGCGAGACGATGGGCGCCGGCGCGGCCGCCCGCACACCCGTGGCGACGGCGCTCAGCATGGCGACGAGCACCAACGAGCAGGCACAGAGACAGTGACGGGCGTGCGCTCGCGGCATGTGGGTGTCCCCTCGACTCCCGGGTTGACGTGCGTGAACCGGGGTTTGGCGCTGCCACGGTAGACCAAGGCAGACAATCGCGCCGGTCACCGAGGGGCGACGCGTTCGCAGCTTGCTTGCGATCCCGTCGTTGACTTCTTCAGCGACCCCGGCCACCGCCGCCCACCGAGCCGCCAAGGAGGCCTACCGAGCCGATCAGGTGGGTGGCATCACAGAGCCGGCGAGGAACGTCCAGGAGTCACTTGCGTCGCTCGGTCGTCAGTTAACGAGTGGTTGGCGTCGTCGCGGTGCTGCTGCACGACAGTTGGCGGGTCTTAATCAGTTACGACCAGATCAGAATCGCTCCGACGAGCAGTGTCGCCGACAGGATGTCTGAAGCAGCAGGACGCGCATGACCTCACGCTTGTGGCTCGTGAGGTCCTTGCCAGCACGAGTGGCAGCCATCAGAGGAGAAGCCTTCGTCGCCGGCCAAATCGAACAGGTAGCTTCGACGACGACGAGGTTGGTGTCCCGATGTGCTGGCCGTGCACCATCTCGAGTTACGGATCGAAACGATGCGCGACCCCACCCCTCGGGCACCCCAGAGAGATTCCGACAGTGGCAGCGAATCCCGTTGTTCTTGTTGGAGGGGCCGTCAAGGCCCAGCTCGACCCAGCAACTTCGACCATTTTTGATGTCCGGACGGTGAGCCATTTAGGGTCGTGACCGACAAGAGTGTTGTTGTGATTGCACTAGATGACTGTGCACGCTCCGCTAGATTTGCAACCCTATGTCGGACAGGATTGTTGCCGAAGACGGATTCCCTGACTTCGCGTGGGCCGTCGGCGAAGAAGGGTCCGACCCTTTGGTGCTTGCTGATGGAATTCCCTATCGCCAAGACCAATTCGCGGCAGAGTGGCCACTACTCCCATGTTGACGACGACCTTCGCTCGATTGCCGCTCTCGGCGTCAAGATCGTTCGATACGGCACACCATGGCGTCTGAGTGAGCCACAACCAGGCCAATACGACTGGACGCTCTGGGATCGAGCATTAGCCCGTTGCGCAGAGCACGGTCTGGAGCCGATCGTCGACCTGTTGCACTTCGGTCTCCCCGACTCTTTCGACGGCTTTGCCGACCAGCGATGGGTGGACTCGTTCTGTCGATACGTCGAGGCATTCCTCAACCGTTATCGAGAACCGCGATGGTTCACACCCATCAATGAGCCAGGCGTCACGGCAGAGAATTCAGGTTGTCTGGGAATGTGGAATGACCGGCTCGCCTCCGGGCCTGATCACGCGCGTATCTTGGCCAATATTGTGTTGGCCAACCTGGAAGCACTGGCGCGCATCCGTGGCGATCGCGACGGCTGGTGGATTGGGTCGGAAGGATTCTCGGTTCCGGTCGCAGTTGAGCCGCAGGCCGATGCCGACGTGCAGGCGTTGCGGGCATGGACTTGGCTCGTATGGGACCTTCACTTCGGACGAGACCCTCTCCCGGCGTCTTCCTGTTATCTAGATCCCGTGGATACCGCATTGCTCGAGCGCATCCGTTCCCTCGCTGTAACCGACCGGGTCGTTGCGGGCCTCGACTTCTACCCCACCTCGGTTTTTCCTGTCGGGGGCGCTGCCCCCGAGTGGTCGATCTGCGAGCGAGTCGGATTCGCCATTGCCGAATTTCGACGGTGGCACGAGCGATATGACGTGCCCTTCTGGGTGGGTGAGACCTCGAATTTGTCCCTTGGTGTCAACGACCAGATTCCGTGGTTGCTTGCACTCACAGACGGACTTCGCGGACTGCGCAACGACGGCCTGCCGGTACGCGGGCTCTGCTGGTACAGCCGGGGAGACCAGTTCGACTGGCAGACTGAACTGGTGAATCCGAAAGGCGCTGTGACCGAGGTCGGGCTCTTTGACGTTCACCGCCGGGCGAGACCCGTTGTCGCCACTCTTGCGCGACTTGCCTCACAGGCGTTGTGACCTCTGTACCGAAACTGAGCCTCGGTGCAGAGCCTTCTTCGCCAGCGCTCTCAGGCTGACGGGCTCGTCTGGGGGCCAGCCCGGGCGATGGTCGCCACGCCATTGCCGCCGGCCGAAGTGAGCAAGCACTACGAGTGCCCGGCGCCATGTGACGATGGAAATGTCGGTCTTGCTGCGGCCCCGACGGGCGATTCGGGGTAACTGGTGCCCCCTTCGCGTGGGACCGGCGTAGCTTCGCCGGAGTGGCCATAGGGCCTGTGTTTGCAACCGCGATGCTCAGGTAGCAGACCCGAAAATAGGATGGTGGTCAGGCACTAGCCTGCGTTGGGCTCGCTCAAACCGGGGCATTGCGGCAACAAGACGCTTCACTTATTCCTGGAGGGGCAATAGCCAGCCTAAGGGGGCGTTGGGACGGTGGACCGGAGACTCTTCCTCAAGTTGTTTGGAGCAGGCACGGGCTCGGCGGCCTTGGCTGCAAACGGGAGTCCCTTTCTGATGCCGACTGTCGCGCAAGCCGCGGTAAGGAGCGACCCTTCCGACGCGGCGATATCGGAGTTCATTGCCAACCCGCCCTTCTCGTTCAATTACGCCGGGCAGTCGTCGGCGAGCCTCCTGCCACAGTGGCGGGCGGTTCGGCGCAAAATTAGTTCCTCGCCGGGGCGTCTTGAAGAATTGGTCACGTGGCGAGCACCGTCCGGAGAGCTCCAGGTACAGGCGGTAATCATTGTTTACGAGGACTTCGCGGCCACCGAATGGACGGTGTCCTTCGCCAACCCTTCATCGAATACTTCGCAGCGGTTGAGCGCCGTGCTGGCCGCTGACACCATCATCAACAGGTCACCAACGGCACCGTATGTCCTTCACCACTTCAACGGAAGCTCGCAGCAAGCCGATGATTACGCGCCGCAGACCTCACCGCTGGCGCCGGGTGAGGCGCAACTTCTTTTCCCTCTGGGCGGTCGCCCGTCGAACGGCACGTGGCCCTATTTCAATGTCTCTTGGAAAGACCAGGGAGTCATGGTCGCCGTCGGATGGCCAGGGCAATGGACCACCCAACTGCTGGTCGACGAGCAGGAAGGCCTGCGTCTCAAAGCCGGGATGACCTCTGCTGACCCATTGCTGAATAGTTACGGGGACATCGCTGACGCGATGCCCTTGGACACCTTCTTGAAAGCAGACGAGAAGGTGCGAACTCCCCTTATCGTCCTCATGCCGTGGAGCGCCGATAACTGGCTAGTCGCACAGAACAAGTGGCGGAGATGGATGGTCGACTACAACTTGCCGCGCTTCGGGGGGAGCCTCCCGACACCGATTACACCCACGACCGGCGGCCTGAGCCTCTTCCCCGACCAGTCAGAAGAACTTTCAGCAATCGATTCCTATGTCCGGCGGGGGACTACCAGGGACCACGGTGGCTTCTATACGCATTGGTGGGTGGACGCCGGGTGGTATGCCATTCCGAGCGGTTTACCCGACGGTTGGTCCCAGGATTGGGGCAATGGTGTGGGGAACTGGTTCCCGGACCCAAAACGCTTCCCGCACGGTATGAGGCCGACATTCCAGCGGGCCAAGGATCATGGGATGAAATCTTTGTTGTGGAGCGAACCAGAGCGGGTCGGGATTGGCACCGAACTGTTTGACGAGCACAGGGATTGGCTCATCGCACCACCGGACTTCGCCTCGGACGCCAGCTTCCTCCTCGACTTCGGCAACGCCGACGCTTGGGCTTGGTTAGTGGAGCACTTCGACACCATTGTTAACGACCAGGCCGCTCAGGGCCACGAGTTAAACGTGTTCCGCCAGGACTTCAACATGGACCCACTCGACTACTGGAACGCAAGAGACGTGCCAGGCCGCATTGGTATGACGCAGGTGAAGCATGTGACCGGCCATCTCGCTTTTTGGGACGAGTTGCGCACGCGTCATCCTCATCTATGGATTGACAGCTGCGCTTCGGGTGGCCGACGCAACGACCTCGAGACGATGCGCCGCTCGATCCCTTTGTTGCGGAGCGATTACCAGTTCGAGCCGACCGGTAACCAGTGCCAGACCTATGGCATATCCCTATGGCTCCCTTACTACGGGACAGGCGTAGGGCCCCAAAACACCAATGGCGGCGCCTGGGGTCCGGGACAGTACGTGGTCCGTAGCTCGCTTGCCCCGAGCTATGCGTCGAGTGTCGACGCCGACACCGCGAGCGAGGAAGACTGGGCGCTGCTCCGCACGATGAACGAGGAATTCGTGCGTATACAAGACGACCTGTTGTACAGCGATTTCTATCCTCTGACCGAGTTCAGCCTGGAGGATGACGTATGGATGGCATTCCAATTCGACCGTCCCGCGGCGGGGAGCGGTGTGGTCCTTGTCTTTCGACGGCCCGACGCCCAGGCGACAACGATGCGATTTATCCTTCACGGCTTGGATGCGGGAACGCAGTACCGGATCGAGAACTTCGACCTCGGCGGCAGGGAATTGTTGTCCGGTAAGAGCCTGATGCACAAGGGGCTGGGGTTTTCGCTCTTGGAGGCGCCAGCTTCGGCCATCGTGCACTACGAGCGCCAGTCCGGTGGGTCGGCGTAGGCAGCGGCACGCTGTGAGCTCGTGTTGCCTTACACGCGCAACCGATAGTGGACTGCAGTCGCGGAACTGGGTGCCCTTTGGGTGGCAAATCGAAGTTTCCAGAGGCGTTCCGGCGTGAGACCGTCCATCTGGTCCTAACGACGGACAAGTCGATGGCGTAGGTCTCGAGGGATCTGGGCATCAATTACAAGACACTCGGCAATTGGTTCCCCGTATACCGGGATGGTGGACGCTGTGGAAGTCGGACACGCCTGCAAGGGGGTCGGCACAGGAACGGGTTCAGCTCACGTCGGTTCTCCGGCCGGACGCAGAATTCGTTGCCCTTAGAGTCGGCGCACAACCCACCCGTTCGTTCTGGCCGACATCGACCTGAGAGTTCCTGATCACCGAAATCGGTGTCAGCGCCAGGGTTCGCGCCCTGGTCTAGGCACGTCCGGTGGTCGGGACCGGCGTCGATCCGGTGACCTCACGCTTTTCAGGTCGGCTTCGGCCTAGTTTCGGAGCGGTGGGCCGATCACCGCAAATGCAAGAAAACCCAGTTCAGAACCCAGAATCTCAGGGTGTCTTCCTAATCGTTGTACCACGCTAGTGAGCGCTGTTTCGCAATCACTAGGGAACGGCAAGGGCACGAAACTTGATGAAACTCAACCAACTTCGTTCAATAACCCACGCTCGTGCGATATCCGGCAAGGACTCCCACGGCATCGAGGGGTCCATTCACCCAAGCGAGTCGGCGCACAAGCGCGACGGAGATTGGCCCTAATAGTTGTTCCTCTCTAGGCTGCTTCGCTCGGCATGCGGTGTCGACGGGTTGACCAGCAGGCGGCCCGGGACAACTCATGTCCTGTTCGGGGAAGAAACATGAGCAGCGCGACGGAAGGACCCGGTGGACGCTGAGGCCAACGCCATTGACCGATTCGGGCTCTTGGCATCCGCCATTTCCCGGCGCCCATTGGAAGTCACGACCGGGGATTCTGGGACGCCGGCGTGGACGGACGGCCGTACCGTATTCATCGACGCGGAGGCGGCTCACCAGAGACAGTTGCAGAGCGTCGTCGTTCAGGCCTCCCTCCTCTGCGCAGGGAGCCTCGAACCTCGGGTCCTCGACAAGTTGGCCCGGAAACCTTCCGCGACCCGCCGCTACCTGAGCCTCGAAGGACACCGCGCACTGACCGCCCTCTGGGCCCTTCTTCCGACAACCGTGCTACCGGCAACCGACTCACTGACGGCACAGCGAACAGACTCTCCGCAGTCGTCGCTGATGCTCGCCCTCGGGACCGAGGATATTCCGGACCCCCCCGCCCATTTTGGCGCGATCCGCCCCCGTCTCGTCAAGCAGGCTCGAGACGACCGAACCGAGGGACTCGGGCCCACACACGCCCCGTCACAGGAGAGGCAAGCACTTCTGCGCGAACTCGAAGACAACATTGGAGTAGGGCCGGTCGTCGACATTCTCTCGAGTCCGGTCGGTGGTGGTGGTCCGATCGGCCGACTGCTCAAGCGACTCCTGGGTGACGCGAGATCGTCAGGGACCGGTGCCCCGGGAGCGGACGCTCCAACGCGTTTCGCTCGAAGCAGTAACCGAGTCTCGCGGATGGGCTCGTCAACGATGGGCCGGGTGACCGTATCCGACGACGGATCTCTTGGCGCCGTTCGAGGATTCGTCTATCCGGAGTGGGACCTGCACCACCGCCGGTATCGGCCGCAATGGTGCACTGTGGTCGAAGTCGAGCCGGACCAGGGGGAACGGTCCCGAACTCCACTCCGAGACACGAGATCCCTACGACATGCTTTGGCCCGCCTCGGAACGGAGCTCGAGCGACACCGTCGCCAACCGCAAGGGGAGGACATCGATCTCGACGCCGCAGTCGACTCCTACGTCGGGGTCCGGGCGGGCTCGTTTCCGGATGACGCCATCTATATAGAGAGCCAACGGACTCGGCGGGACCTCTCCGTGCTGGTCCTCCTCGACATCTCCGGTTCTGCCGGCGAGCCGAGCGAGTCAGGTGGCATCGTCCACCACCACCAGCTGTCCGCGGCAGCCGACCTCACGGCAGCACTGCACGAAGTGGGGGATCGAGTAGCCCTCTACGGATTTCGCTCGCAGGGGCGCTCCGCCGTGCACGTCTTCCCGCTGAAGCGATTCGATGACGGGCTCTCGACTCTGACAGAGGGCCGCCTGGGCGGACTGAGCCCCGGAGGGTTCACTCGACTCGGAGCAGCTATCCGTCACGGCGCGTCGACCCTGGAACGGGAGGGAGGGACCGACCGGCGACTCCTCGTCGTCCTGTCCGACGGGTTCGCGTACGACCACGGCTACGAGGGGGCGTACGGTGAAGCCGATGCCCGACGCGCGCTCTCGGAGGCTCGGCACCGCGGCATCGGTTGCCTGTGTCTGAGCATCGCATCCACCACCGATGCAGAGGCGCTCCGGAGGGTCTTCGGAACAGCTGCCTATGGGACACATGACACCGCGGACCACATGGTTGACACGATCGCCCCTCTGTTTCGTGCCGCACTCGGGACGGCGGAGTTCCAACGAAGACGATCGAAGCGAGTCACGCGGTCGACGGAGCTCTTGTCGATGGGGAGGAGTAGCGCGTGAGTCGCGACGCACCGCCGTTCTATGTACCAGTCGGAAGCGAGGTGCAGGTCTTCCGGGCCGCCTTCCAACAGGACCTGTCGATCATGTTGAAAGGCCCGACGGGGTGTGGCAAGACACGATTCGTCGAGGCCATGGCGCACGATCTCGGTCGCCCGCTGATCACCGTGGCCTGTCACGACGACCTGACGACCGCCGACCTTGTTGGTCGGTTCCTTCTTCAAGGCGGAGAAACAGTCTGGGTCGACGGTCCGCTGACTCGAGCCGTCCGGGAGGGTGCCATCTGCTACCTGGACGAGATCGTCGAGGCCCGACAGGACACCACCGTCGTGCTCCACCCACTGGCGGACTATCGCCGCCAGCTCCCCATGGAGCGGCTCGGCCTGAACCTCGATGCCGCGCCCGGCTTCTGCCTGGTCGTGTCGTACAACCCGGGCTACCAGAGTGTCTTGAAGGACTTGAAGGACTCGACGCGCCAACGCATGGTGGCCATCGAGTTCGACTTCCCGCCAGCCGATGTCGAGCAGAAGATCCTGGTTCACGAAGCTGCCATCGACGAGGAGTCGGCAGCACAGCTGGTGCGGCTCGGTGCGGCGATTCGAAGGCTCGAGTCGACGGGCCTACGCGAGGTTGCATCGACACGCGTCCTTGTCGCGGCGGCGCGGCTCGTTACCGCGGGCCTCGGGCTCCGCGACGCGGCACGAGCTGCCATAGCTGGTCCACTGACCGACGAACCGTTGGTTACCGCTGGACTGTTCGAGATGATCGATGCCTACGTTGCACCCCCTTCCATTTGATGACGCCCCCTGTTCCTTGACAGCAACAGGGGGCGTCGCTAGGTTCTGGAACAAATATCAGGTTCGCCTGCGGGAGCGCCGCCAAGGGGGCGAATGGTGCTACGAGATTCACGCCAAGCTCGGCATCCTCATGACTGGCGGTGCCCGAGCACCATCCGGGCCGGATGGGCGCGGGCGATCACGCCGCGTCGCACGCTCGACTCTGATGGCGAATACTCATACCTCGTCGGCCGGTTTGGTGAGGAGTAGGCGGTGACGAAGGTCGACACCAGACCGGCGAGTGACCCGTGGCCCGACTCGCCGGCGAGCCAGGCGTCTCGGTCGGCGCCTTGGGTGATTGTCTTCCTGCTGCTGGCCAACGTCGCCATCATCGGCGTTCTGTACAACGCCCGTCGTGGCGCAGTGGCGTCTCGAATCGCCAACCCCGCCGTGCACGGAGCTCCGAGGCCGGTGGCTCCGCTCTTCCATCACGACTGGGTTCCCACACTCGAACTGGGTACCGCGTTCGGTGTCGTGGCGCTGGCCGTTGTCTTCGTCGTCATGTGGCACCGCCACCCGAAGCATCCGGTGCTACTCATGGTGATCGCCACCACAGCCATCGTGTGGATGGACCCCGTCATGAATTGGGCGCCGTACGCGGCCTACAACCCCCAGCTCACGCACTTTTCAGAGACGTGGCCGCTGGCGTCGCTGTCGCCGACCGTCGAACCCTTCATCGGAGTGGGTTACGCCACCTTTTATCTGGGGGCCTATTTCCCTGCCATCTGGATCCTGCGGCGGATCCAGGCTCGCCGCCCGCTGGATTCCTTCGCCTGGCGGCATCCGCTCATCGGTATGGCGCTGCTGATCCTGCTGATCGGATTCATCTTTGACGCCATCTTCGAGTCGATCCTTGTTCGCACGCAGCTCTACATCTACTCCCAGGTCGTCCCCTTCGGATCGATCTTCGCTGGCAAGCCATATCAATTCCCGCTGCTTTGGGAGTCGACCTTCGTGTGCTGGGTGATGATTCCAGCCGGTGTCTTGCTGTATCGAGACGATACGGGCCGCACCCAGGCCGAGAAGCTGGCCCTGCGCATCCGCACCTGGCGCCCCTTCCGGGCGCGGCCCGCGCTGGCCACCTTCGCCGTCATGTTCGCTATCCTCAATGTCGCCTACTTCGCCTACGGGGCCAGCTTTGGTGTGATCAGAGCGACGGGTGCGGCGACCTCGGTTGCCTGTCCTTGGCCATTCCCCGAGGCCAAGGTCTACGACCCCCAGGGTTTCTACGCCGAAGCCGGGCAACTCGGTCCCTACATGGCGGGCATTTGGGACGGGTGGGAGTCCGCCCAATCGGGACGGCCCAATGTGACGACCAACCCCGACGGGCGCTGCAGTCCGAAGAACGTCGGCGGCAGCGGATAGCTGGACGGTGGTCGAGCTGAACGGGAGGTCAGACACCCGCGGTAATCTCATCAGGGAGGCCACCCGGGAAGGGACACTCGAGAGCACGATGCCGACGGGATTCGACCACGGTTCTCCGGCCGCGTTGTCGTCGGGGAGTCTCAAGCGGGATCTGACATGAGCGCGGCACAGCGTGGTCCCCATGCGGTGGACTCCGACTCGATGGACGTCCTGGATACCCAGCGCCGGGACGAGATCCTCGACACCGCCTCCAGCGTCTTCGCCTCATCCGGCTTGCGCTCGACGCTGCAGGAGATCGCGGAGGCTTGCGGTATTCAGCCGGGAAGCCTCTATCACCACTTCGAATCCAAGGAGGCGATCGTCGTCGAGCTGGTCAAGCGATATCACGCGGACCTCGACCGCCAGGCGGAAATTGCCCTCAAGGAGCTCCGCGAGTGCGCCTCGAGCGACGTGCCGGACCGGATCACGGCTTTCAGCACGGCCATCGCCCAGTGCGCGGCCCGTCACAGTGCGGCAGTGCAGTTTTCGTTCTACGACGCTCCGGTCAGCGCCGGCCACGAACTGGTCCAACTGGTGGCCCGGGCACCGACGGCCACCGAGAAGGCGATGCTCAAAACCCTCGAGGCGGGGCACGTCTCTGGTTTCCTTCGAGATGACATCGAACTACGGATGCTTTCACACCGGCTTACACAGACGATGTTGCACATTGGACTGGGGTTGTACCACCGCTACCGGTCCGTCGACCGGGTGGCCGACCATCTCTGCGACATGGTCCTCTACGGAGTGGCGACGCGCGCCCCTCGGGACAGTCTCCTGGACGGATCGAAGGCCATGCAGGCCGTCGAGGAAGTCATGCGATCGTGGGACGACGGCCCCGTCTCAGAGTCCGACCGATCGACGTTCGTCCGAACCGTCGCCCGAACCGAATTCGGTCGGAGAGGCTACGAGGCCACCACGGTCCGGGACATTGCCGGAGCAGCGCAGATGAGCACCGGCAGCGTCTACCGCGAGATCGGCTCGAAGGAGGAACTGTTGGTATCGATCATGCGGTCCTTCTCCGAGAAGGTTGTCGCCGGATGGGACGCCGCCTTCACATCCACGGCTACCAGTGTCCAAAAGCTCGACGCCGTGGCGTGGCTCCAGATCAACGTGCTGGAGCAGTTCCACGATGAGTTCAAGATCCAGCTGGCGTGGCTGCGGCAGTCGCCCCCGGACACGCCGGACATGGCATGGTCGTTTCCAAGCCTTTTGCTGCGGCTCAAAGCCATGCTGAAGGAGGGTGCTCGGGCAGGCGAGCTCAGGATCGAAGGTCCGTCGACCGAGCTCACGGCCCGTTCGATCGTGGACCTCACCTGGGTACCCGAGGGCATCCTGCACACCTACGGCAAGCGCACAGCTCTCCTGCACGTCCGCGACACCATGCTTCGGGGTGCTGCGAAACGAAGTTGAGTCAACCGGTGATGCCGAGGCGTTGGCAGATCTCGATCACCTCGTCAAAGATGGAATCGGGGATCGAGAACGGGTCGGTCGCCGAGACTTCGACCAGGTGTTCAGCGATGTCGTCCGCGCTTGGTTCGTTGGCCGCGTCAGCCAGCCACCCGCGGCCGAGACCGACGAAGACGCGACCGAAGCGACCGGCGCAGGCCGAATAGTTGTGGTGCGTCACCCCACAGGCCTGGCTGGCCAGGAACACCACGATCGGGACGACCAGCTCGGGTTCGATGGCATGAAGGAATGAGGACTCAGCCGGGAATTGGTCTCGATCTCCGATCGTCTCGCTCACCATGCGTGAGTAGCCGAACGGCAGCACGGTGTTGGCGAGGATTCCGTGTGGCGCGCCTTCAATTGCCACGACGTTGGTGAGGCCGACGAGGCCGGCCTTGGCCGCGGCGTAGTGGGCCGACTCGGGCTGTCCGAAGAGTCCGGCCGACGAGGCGATGAAGACGAAGCGTCCGTGCCCCTGTTGCTTCATGACCTTGAACGCCGGTTGACTCAGGTAAAAGCCCCCGTCGAGATGCACGTTCAGCATTTGTCGCCATTCCTCGGCAGGCAGGTCGTCGAAGGCAATTGTGTTGAAGATCCCGGCGTTGCTGACGACCGCATCGAGACGGCCGAATCGGTCGAGTGCGGTCTGCACGATGGCTTCTCCGCCCTCCGGGCTGGCGACCGAGTCAGACGAGGCCACGGCCACCCCGCCAGCCCCCTCGATCTCCGCGACGACCTGTTCGGCGACGAAGGCGTCCGCTCCGTCTCCACGCATGGAGCCCCCGAGGTCATTGACGACCACGGAAGCGCCCCGACGAGCGAACTCGAATGCGTAAAGCCGTCCGAGTCCTCGCCCCGCTCCGGTGACGATCACCGCCTGCCCATCGAAGCGGATCACTCGCGTCGCACCCGCTCCCTGGACTGCCAGCCTGTCTTTGACAAGCCGATTCCTTTACGCCCGATTAGGCGCCTCATTCGGTCATGGCCGTTCGACGCGGCTGGAGGGGCCGCTCATAGGAGCTGTCCCTGGAGTTGCGGGCGATCGTCCCCGTGGCGGCCAGAAAATCGCCAGCCTCTGCGGGAAGGAGGGATTTCGGGTCCGTGGCCCACTCGACCAGGCAGAGACGGACCGCAATGCCCCACGTGCCCTCACGACGTTCGAATCTGTCGACGTAGCGGCCTCCGAAGACGGTGAGCGGAGCGGCGGGATCGTTCTCGGTGCCGATGAACATGAAGTACGTCTCGGCGTGCGCCTCGTCACCGTCGAGCTCGACCGAGTGGTTCGTGACGTAGTGCTGATGGCGAACCTGTCCGCCGTGGTAGGCGAAGGCCCAGTCGAGGAAGTCGTCGACCTCACCGACGAAGCCGACGTGATCGTCGATGGCGCCATCGTGGTAGGCCGAGCGAGCCAACTCCCGGTCGAGCCGGTCCATACCTCGCGCGTAGCGGGTGAGGCAGTCCAGGATCTCCGCTCGATCCGCCAGCTCGAGGAGCGTCCGCTCGGTGCGCTCGTCCATCAGACCTCCTCCGCCGCTGGCGTCAGGGTCGACGGTCCGTCCCAACGGTCGAGGACGACGACCTCCTCGAGGGGGCGCCGTGGAGCCGGTCGGAACCTGGTCCCAGGCTTCAGTTTGGCCACTGGCAGCAGGCAGCCTTGGACGTAGGCGGTCGGAATGTCCAGCAGCGCACCCACTTCGACCTTGTGGAGGAGGTGCATGGTGGTGATGCAGGTTCCTAACCCGTGGACGTGGAGGGCCAATTGGAAGTTCCACACGGCGGGGAAGATCGATCCGTAAAGGGTCGCCGCCTGGAAGGCGCCGTCGTCGTCGCCGAAGTCGGGCAGGTAGGGCTCGTAGCACGGGATGACGAGGACGGGCACTTCCGCCAGGTGCTCCACCAGCCACTCCGTCGACGACATCACCCGCCCGAAGTCGTCGTCGGGCAGGAGACCGGAGACCATGGCCCCACCGGTCATGCGCAGGTACGACTCCCGGTACAGAGCTCCGATCTCGCGGCGAAGGTGTGGATCGCTCACGACGATCCAGCGCCACGACTGCTGGTTCGTGCCGTTGGCGGCCTGCAGGGCGACCCCTAGACACTCGCGGATCTGCGCCGGGTCGACCGGCGCGGTCAAGTCGAGTGAGCGCCGCGCAGACCGGGTCGAGGTGAGGAGCCGCTCGATATCCATGCTCGTCTGTGAGCCGCTCGCCTAACGGGCGAAGAGTACGGGAATGGATGTCGGAGAGCGGAAGACCTGACCTCGGATGTGGGGGTCGTCCGCCTCGGGATCGAGGCGCAGTTCCGGGAGACGATCGAAGAGGAGATTGAGGGCGATCCGCATCTCCACCCGAGCCAGGTGGATCCCAAGGCAGACGTGGGGACCGTGCCCGAACGACAAGTGTGGCTTGGGGTTGGCCCGGGATATGTCGAAGTGATCGGGCTCTTCGTATCGGCTCTCATCCCGGTTGGCGGCTGCAAGCATCAACATGATCGTCGAGCCTGCCGGTACCGGTACACCCTCGATCTCCGTGTCCCTCGTCGCGAGTCGCGTGATGTTCAGCAGAGGTGTCTCGAGGCGCAGTGCCTCATCGATCGCCTGGGGGATCAACGACCTGTCCGAACGGACCGACTCCAATTGTTCCGGCTGTGCGAGCAGCAGGTACAGGAGGTTTCCGGTGGATCTGAACGTCGTCTCGACACCTGCGGGAAGAAGCAGCCGTAGGAAGGAGAAGATCTCGTCGTCGCTCAGCCGCTCGCCGTCGAGCTCGGCGTGGGCAAGACCGCTGATCAGGTCCTCACGCGGCGCTCTGCGCCGGTCCGCCAGGATGCCCGTCAGGTACTCCTCGACCTCGTGGGACGCCGCGATGGCCACGTCCTGCTTGGCAAGGAAGCTCAGGATGGCGATCGACCACCGCTGAAACTGCTTGTAATCCTCTTGGGGCAACCCCAAGATCCCCGCGATGACCTGGGTCGGATAGGGGAACGTGAACTCCCTGACGAGCTCCGCGTGACCCCGAGCTGCGAAACGATCGATGAGCTCGTTGGCCACCTTCGCCACCAGCTGATCTTCTGACTCGGTGAGGACCTTTTGCCGGAAAGCCGACGACACGAGGGCCCGATATCGACGATGTCGCTCGCCGTCCATGCCCAAGATGATGTGCTCACCCATGACGGGCCCCATGATCATGTCGATGATGTGGCCCGACGAGAACGTGTCGGAGTCCCGCAAGACGCGCGCGATGTCCTCGAACCGATAGACGAAGAAGACCGGCAGCGCCTCGTCATGAGGCATCGCCGACGTCTCGAGCTTCTGCACCGGGTGCTCGCGTCTTGCGTGGGCGAGCTCGGGGTAGGGGTTTCTGGCGTCTCCCACGACGGAATCGTCGAAGAGGCCGAACTCGTCGCCGTCCTCGTCTGGTCTTCCTGTCCCACTCACCGGCATTGCTGAGGCCCCTGCCCCCGATTCCACGGCGCCTCCCGCTAACCTAAGATTTGTTCACACGGTAGCGATCGGTGGGGTGGGCGTCAATGCGGTGGCAGATGGAGGGAGCGGATGGGCGCAGCACGTGAGCTGATCGGGCGACGCGTGCTCGTCACCGGGGCTTCGAGCGGTATCGGTGCGGCGACTTGCCGGGCTGTCGTCGACCGGGGTGGCACGGTGGCAATGTTGGCTCGGCGAAAGCAGCGGCTCGACGATCTGGTCGAGGAGCTTGGTGACCGCGCCACCGCCGTGTGCTGCGACGTCACCGATCTCGGCTCACTCGAGGCGAGTGTGAACGAAGTTGCCGATCTCCTCGGGGGGTTGGACGGCGTCGTCGCAGTGGCCGGCCGCATGATGGCCGGTGGCATCACCTCCGGGACCCCCGAGCGATGGCGGGAGCTCATCGACCTCAATCTGGTCGGCCCGCTGGCCACCGTGCGTTATGCGACGGCTCGATTTCCCGAGTCCGGGCGGCGGGACGTGGTGATCGTAGGCTCAACCGGCGCACTGACTCCGATGCCCGGCGTCGGCATCTACGCGGCGTCCAAGCGTGGATTGGAAGCGGCGTTCGACAGCCTCCGCCTCGAGCTGGCGCATCACGACATCAACGTCAGCCTGGTCATGCCCGGCATGTTCGAGACCGAGGGCCTGACCATGGAGGGTGTCATCATCGACGGGGACGTACCCGTCACGGACGCGCCGATGTTCGTCGAGGGTGCGGGTCCCGCGCCCCCGAATCGCTGGCCGACTGCATTGCCTTCATCATGAGCCTGCCCGATGGCATTTGCGTGAACGAGTTGGTCGTTCGCCCGACCGGTCAACTCAGTCCTTGATCGACAGATTGCGCATCCCTCGCACCCCTGGGCGCTGTTGACGCTCCTAGTGGGCGCTCCTAGGCTGCGGAACAAATATCAGGTCACATACACTGAGGCGCGTCAAGCTACGAGGGCACGTCCTGAGACGCCGGGGGGTTGGTAGATGCGACGGCGAGTACGTAACTCCATGCTGGTGGTGGCCGTCGTGGGTTCTGCCCTCGGAGCAGTCAGTCTGAATGCGCCTTCGGCTTCCGCGTCCCCCGCGCCTATCACGCTGGCACTGGTCACGTCGCTCACCGGTCCGAGTGCCCCGGAGACGTCGAGCGACCCCGCCGGCTTCTTGGCGCGCATCGCGCTCCAGAACGCCGAGGGAGGCGTGAACGGACACAAGCTCATACCGCTCGTGATAGACGACCAGACGAGTCCATCGGAGATCGTGACGGGCGTGCAGAGTGCGTTGTCCAAGGGGGCGTTCGGCATCGTGTCGGCCAGCCCGCTCTTCTTCCTCGCTGCCAAGTACCCGCAGGAGCAAGGAGTTCCGGTGACCGGCTCGTACACCGACGGGCCCGAGTGGGGCGAACAGCCCTACACGAACATGTTCTCCTCAGACCTCGGCAGCGTCGATCCCTCCTATCCCGTCAACACCCTGGAGGGAAAGATTCTCAGGCAATTCGGCGGCACCGTGCTCGGCTCCTACGGCTACAGCATCTCCCCGAGCTCGTCGCGAGAGGCGGGCCAAGAGGTCAAGTCGTTCGAGCACGCGGGCGGCAAGTTGGGCGTTCTCGACACCTCGGTGGCCTTCGGCGGCGTCGATTTCACCAGCGAGGCCCTCGAGGCGAAACAACAGCACGTGAACGCGCTGTTCCCCACGATGATCGACGCCTCTGACTTTGCCCTGGCGAGGGCTCTCGTACAGGCGGGTGTGAAACTGAAGTCGGCCGTCTTCGCCACGGGTTATGCGCCGGACGTCGTCAACTCTCCTTCGTGGAGCTACTTGCAGGGCGACGAGTTCTTGTCTATCTACCGACCCTTCTCCCTTCCTGACGCGGGGACCGAGCAGATGGCGGCCGCGCTCCAGAAGTACGAGCACTTCTCGAAGACACAGTTCCCTACCCTGTTCCAGTACGAGGCCTGGGCGGGCGCCGGCCTGATGATAAGGGGATTGCAGATGGCGGGAGCCAATCCGACGAGGGCGGCTGTGATCAAGGACCTGCGCAGTATCAAGAACTACACCGCCAACGGATTGCTGCCCAAGCCCATCGACTACGCGACCAACTTTGGTCACGACCCAGCGGAACAGTGCGTCTGGGTGCTGCGGGCGGAGAAGAGTGGATTCGTTTCCTTCTCCTCTCAGCCTGTATGCGGAACGGATATCAAAGGAACGTCGTCCACCAATTCGTCATAGACCGCGGCCCTTCTCGGCATTGTGGCCGATTAGCCGTCGCGATGCAGGAAGCCATGCAGGATCGCCTGGGTGAGTTCCTCGACTATCGCCTCCCTCGCCGGACGCTTCGTTCCGAAGTAGGTCGAACGCAACGCAGCCATGCCGGCGATCATCGCCACCGTCGAGTAGGCCGCGAGGTCCGGGTGGCTCGACCGCATCCCTCGAATGGCCATGCCTTCGGCACTGATCCGGCCGAGGACGGCCAGAGCCCGGCGGATGTCAGCGATGCCCGCTTCAGCCAGCTCCTCTTCGCTCAGAGCCTCTGACGCCAACAGCGTCACGACGAGGCCCTGATGCTCCACGAACACGTCGTAGAGCTGTCCAACGAATTGGCTGGCCAGTTCCTCTTCGTCTGTCTCCTCGTGGACGACCGAGCGCCACGTCCGGCCGAAGTCGTCGACGAAGCTCGTGAAGGGAGTGACCATCGTTTCGCGGAACAGGGCGGCCTTCGAGCCGAACTGACGGAAGAGCAGGGCTTCGGTGACGCCGGCAGCCTCGGCGATCTCGCGGGTGGTGGTGCTGCGGTAGTCCTGGCGGGCGAAGAGGTCGCGGGCGGCGTCGAGCAGGAGTCGCCGGGGCTCCCCTCGGGGCCGACGCGTCCCCCGGACCAGTGTCCCTGCAGCCACGCGCTTGTTGGTCGAAGGTCGCTGGGACACAGTCGTTCGCTCCTCGAGCCAACCTTAGTCGACCGACCCGGTTAAGATAGTCTACGCTATCTAAGCAATCACAGCTCGCTTCGAAGGAGTGGGACATGGGTGCCGTCATCATGTTGGGCACGTTGTTCGGACTGATCGTCCTCATCTTCGGTCTGGTGGTTCGCTACGACCCAGAAGCACGTCGTGCTTCGGACCAGGTGCGTGACCGGTGAGCGAGGGGTTGACCCCTTTGCTGACGGCGTCGATCGGCTTCGCCTACGTCGGGGGGTTCGCATTCGTCGCAATCGGCGTCTACCTCACGTATTGCCGCCGCCGCCTCCACCCGCTCCTGATCGTCTGCATCGCGGCGATCTCGATCTCCTGGATCGAGGCGCCCTACGATTGGGCGGTCTTCGCGCAGTTCTCGCCCGCCATCCCCCGCATGCCGTCGTGGTGGCCCTTGGATATGACCTGGGGTGGGCTGCCGGCGTCAGTCCCCGTCGGCTACATCGCTTACTTCGTAACGCCTGCCCTGGTCGCTGCCGCGATCGGGCGATGGCTGAGTTCGAGGTTCCATTGGCGCAGGCCGACCACGCTCCTCGGGGTCGGGCTCGTCCTCGGTTTCTTCTGGGCTGTCCTCTTCAACGGGATCTTGGGGGCACGCCTCGGTGTTTTCTACTACGGCCGCGTGATCCCCGGGCTTGCCCTGTGGGAAGGGACCAAGCACCAATACCCGCTCTACGACGCACTGGCGATGGGCGTGATGATGATGGTCTTTGCCTACATCCTCGGGCGAACGGATTCCGACGGGCGCACCGTCATCGAAATGTGGGCCTCTGCGAGGTCAGCGAGCAGCTTTCGAGCAACCGCCCTGTCCGTCATCGGTGTCGTCGTTCTCGCAAACCTGCTCTACGGAGCGGTCTTCGCGCCCCATCTCACTGCGAAGTTGGAGGGCTGGGAAACCGCGGGACCCACTGCGCCCCTCTTTGCGGGCGTACTGAACCAACCGCTTCAGGGCACCGCCCACCTGGGTCACTGACCAATCGATCGAAGTGCGAACATGACCCCGACACCCGCTGCAGCTGTCCACTACGACCTCTACGACGTCGACATCGACGATGATCCGTACTCCACCTGGTAGCGGCGCCGGCGCCGTGCCGGACTACGAACGACTGCTCGCCGCAGGCATCAACGTCGTGACCACCACATCGACGGAACTGATGCACTCGCCATCCGCCGACGAAACGCTCCGCCGACGACTCGAGCGCGCCGCGCAGCGCGGCAGCGCTTCGCTTTATGCGTCCGGGATCTTCCCGGGTTTTGCGTCCGACGAACTCGCACTGCTGCTGACCACACAGTCACGCAGCATCCGGACCATTCGGCTGATCGAGATCTCGCTCAACGACCACTACCCCGTGGCCGATGTGATGATGGACGGACTCGGGTTCGCCCGCGACCTGGCGTTCGAACCCTTCATCGGCCTTCCTGGGGTCATCCCCATGATCTGGCGGGGGCCGATCGAGCTCATCGCCCGTGGCCTGGGCATCGAGCTCGACGAGATCCGTGGTCGGTTCGAGCGCCAGCTGACCGAGTACGACATTGACGTGGCGTTCGGGACCATACCCGCCGGCACCATCGGCGCCGTCCGAACCATCGCGTCGGGCATCGTGGGAGATCGAGACGTGATCGTGGTGGACCATGTCATCCGTATGGCCCGCGACCTCGCTCCCGACTGGCCGACCTCAGAAAACGACGCCACCTACATCGTCGCCATCGACGGCGACCCACCTATCGAGTGCCGTCTGACGCTCGGGCCACCCGAGGGATACAACGCCGGCGAGGCCGCCATGACCGCGACCGCCATGCGAGCCGTCAATGCCGTGCCCTATGTGGTCGAGGCCGCTCCCGGCCTCCTGAGCTCGCTCGATCTACCCGTCACTGTCCCGTGTCACGTCCTCGGATGACCGCCCACCAGCCGGGGGCTCTGACCGCCGAAGACCAAGCCCGAGCAACTACTAGAGCAAGGAAAGGAATCCAATGACTGGTCGACTCGAGGGGAAGGTCGCGTTCATCACGGGTGCCGGTCGCGGCCAGGGACGAGCCCACGCTGTGCGTATGGCGGAGGAGAGGGCGGACATCATCGCCGTCGATATCTGCCTCGACATCGAGTCCAACCGCTACCCGCTCGCCTCGCCCGAGGATCTTGCCGAGACCGAACGGCTCGTGAAGGAGCGAGGGGTCGCATCGTTGCCCAGCAGGCGGACGTGCGCGAACGAGCCGAGCTGCGGGAGGCCCTCGACGCCGGATTGGCAGACCTTGGCCGTCTCGACATCGTGGTCGCCAATGCAGGCGTCATGCCCATGACCCCCGCTCCGGCGGACGCCCAGGACTTCGTGGACGCGACCGACGTTGACCTGCTCGGCGTGATGCACACGGTCGCGATCTCGCACGGCCACCTCGGAGAACACGGGTCCATAGTGCTGACCGGCTCGACCGCCGGCATGATCACGGGAGCGACGTCGCACCCCGCGTTCGGTCCCGGAGGTGCCGGCTATCAATGGTCGAAGCAGGTGCTGCAGCAGTACACCGAGCAGATGTCCCTTCACCTGGCGCACCGCTTCATTCGGGTCAACTGTGTCCATCCGACGAACTGCAACACCCAACTCCTGCACAATCAGGAGATGTACAAGGTGTTCCGCCCGGACCTCGAAGAGCCCACCCGTGAGGATGCAGAGCTGACCTTCTCCTTCTTCCACGCCATGCCGATCCCGTACGTAGAGCCAGAGGACATCGCCAACCTGGTTGTGTTTCTGGCCTCGGATGAGTCGCGCTACATCACCGGCCAGCAGATCCGGGTCGACGCCGGTGCGCTCCTGAAGTGGGCCGGAGGACTGCCCTCGTGATCGCGCACGAGGCCGGCAACATCGCCATGGCGCCCGCGGCCGTGCGGGCGGACGATGTCGCCCCCTTCGTCGGCGACGTCACGGGACTCGTCAGCTCCCTCGAGCTGTCCCCGACGATATTCCGACACCCCTTCGACTTACCATGACGGCCTGTATTGCAGTTCTGGTGGAACACCGCCCTGAGCGGCGCGGCGCTGTCTGCCATATGAATCCAACGTCGAGTGGATCTGTGGTCCACCGCCGCCAAATTGATTGGAGCTGATGTTGAAGCGCTTTGTGAAGAACGGATTCCTGTGCGCATCGGTCACCAGCCTGACCGCGCCGATGCTTGTCGCCGTGGCCACGCCCGCATCGTCGTCGGGCGCCCCGCTGAACATCACCTACATCTCCTCCCTGACCGGCCCGGCAGCGTCCGAGTACGGCAACTCCCAGCAGGGGTGTGTGGCGCGGGTCGACCTGCAGAACGCAGAGGGCGGGGTCGACGGGAGAAAGATCAACCTCTCTGTTGTCGACGACGAGACGAACCCGAGCCTGACCTCGACCGCGGTCCAAGGCGCCATCTCCAAGGGTGCGATCGGGATCGTGGCCAACTCACCGCTCTTCTACCTGGCCGCGAAGTACGCCCAGCAAGCCGGCATTCCCGTGACGGGCAGCTCCGCCGACGGGCCCGAATGGGGCGAGCAGCCCTACACCAACATGTTCGACGCGTTCCGGGGGAGCGAAAACCCAGCGACACCGGTGAACAGCATCTACGGCAACTTTCTGAAGTCGCACGGAGGAACGATCATCGGCACTTACGGCTACGGTGTGTCGCCGCTCTCGGAGGAAGAAGCGATCGGCGCTGCCGAATCCTTCCAGCGGGCTGGGGGTAAAATCGGTACAGAGGACACCTCCGTGCCCTTCGGTGGCGTCGACTTCACCTCCGAGGCGCTGATCGCCAAGCAAGATCACGTGAACGCCATCCTTCCCACGATGGACGACGCGTCGAACTTCGCTCTCATGACGGCGCTCGAGCAAGCGGGCGTGAAGCTCAAGGCGGTTCTGTTGTCGGTGGGCTACGAGCCGGACGTCATTAACTCACCCGCATGGTCGAGCCTCCAGGGGGCGTACTTCTTGTCCCTGTCCCGTCCCTTCTCATTGCCCAACGCGGGCACCGAGGCAATGGCCGCCGCACTCACGAAGTATGAGCACTTCACCAAGAGCGAGTTCCCCAGTTACGGCCAGGACTTGTCGTGGCTCGGGTGCGACCTCATGATCAACGGGTTGCAACGTGCGGGACAGAATCAGACCCGAGCTGGCGTCATCAAGGCGTTACGGAGCATCAAGTCCTACAACGGCAACGGTCTGCTACCGATCACCATCAACTACTCGACAGTCTTCGGTCACGACCTCCCCCAGTGTGCCTGGGTCCTACGAGCCGACAAGTCGGGCTTCGTGCCGATCTCGTCAAAGCCTGTGTGTGGCACGGACTACCCCGGCACGAGTCTCCGGGCAAGCCCGTAGGCACCGAAGCAGCAGGAGTCAGCACACAAGTTGTGACGCAGCCCACCCAGAAGAGGAGGAAGCACCCGTGTCGTACGAGAGTCATGCGGAGCCGATCAAGCTCGGCTACCTGTTCGATTTCCTTCTGCCCGATGGCTACCCCGAAGAAAAGCGGCTTGATCTCACGCGCCCGTTCGAGCTGACCTTTCGACAGGCGCACGAAAATGGAGTCCTCGACCGACCGGTCGAGATCGTCTTTCGAGAGGTGGAGGGACTCCCGAAGGGTTCGGCGAAAGCAGTAATCGACGCCTACGGCGAACTGGTCGAAGAAGGTTGCCTCGCCGTCTTCGGCCCGGCAATCACGGATAACGCCGTGCCGACCCGCGAGGCCATCGAGTCGCGGTTTCACGTACCCGCCATCACGATCACTGGCACCGAGGACTGGCTCGGCGAATGGACATTCTGCCTTCCCCAGGGCTCCATGACCGATGAGCCCATCTTCTGGGTTCAGCTTCTCGCGAAGGGCGGGCACGCCACGGTTGGTTGTCTGATCGAACAGTCCCTCGTTGGCGAGTCATACATCCGTAACTTCCGCAAGGCGTGCGCTACGCAGGGTATCCGGATCGTTGGAGAGGAATGGATCGCTCAGACGGCACAGGACGTGACCGGCGCAGTTCAGAAGCTGCATGAAGCCAACCCCGACGCACTGGTCCACTGTGGTTTCGGTTTCGGCGTCCTTGGTGTCAACTCGGTCCTCGATGGGCTCGGTTGGGACCCGCCTCGATTCATGGGTACCGCCTTCCAGAACGCCTGGATCAATGAGCTGATCTGGAAGTCCATGCTCAACTGGACCGGCGTCGACCAGTACGACCCTGCCAACCCTGTCGGCCAACGGTTCCTCGATGAGTTCGAGGCGACATATGACCGTCGCCCCGAGTACTGCGTGCCGGTCGTCAACCGAGACCTTGCGACAGTCCTCACTCATGCCTTCGCGGATGCGCACCCGCTTACGCCGCGGGGAGTGAAAGAAGCCTTGGAGCGAGTGAAGATGGTCCCCGCAGCCAGCGGAGCTCCCGGGACCTATCTGTCCTTCGGCAAATGGACCCGTCGCGGATGGATGGGTGCCGGCTATCTGGTGGCTCGGCGCCTCGATCCTGATGGTATTTCGGCCCACCTCGTGGATCGCTTTGGCCAGCAGTGACGCCGCGCAGCGTACCCACCGGTGCTCATCAGAGGAGTGCCGCGAAGGGATTCTCTGGAGGACGCTTCGGCGAGTCGAGCGACCCAAGACATCTAGAGCCGTCTTCGACGTGACTCATGGCCCGTGGTCGCCAGAGCCTGCGTCAAACCCAGGCCGGTTCACACAGCCTCCTTTGCCCTGCCAGTATCGGGCCGGAGAACACGCCGGAAAGCAATCCAAACTCAGCAAGTAGACCGCTCGACGCGGCCGGCCATTCGCATTGTGATCTCCAGTGTCGGCCCGGCTGGTCATGGGAGGTTGCGGGACTCTGCTTTGCTCCGTGTCCTCGCTAAGCCTGCGGCTTGCCCTTGACCAACTTGGCGGTCAAATGAGGCGGCGAGGGTTCGGAACTGAAGCTCGTTCCAATTCCTGGAGGGCACACGGAGGGCACGACGTGGTGTCACCAAGGCGCTTGCCGCCATGGACCCGCCGTGTCTAGGGAGTATCGGGGGCTGGTGGGTACTGGTTCTTCCGGTGACCTCGCGCCTGGTCGGGCACAAAGCTGCAGTGGCAAGCGACCAGGTCAGGGGCACTCCGGTGGTCGGGACCGGCGTCGATCCGGTGACCGCACGCTTTTCAGATCGGATCGACACGAATCACTGATGGCTTGCTGCACCAGGAGGATCACCCAAAAAGGCCTGTTCGAAGGCATAACCGACATGTCGTGTTTGTCATCGCTGTACGCCGTTGATGGGTTGTATTACGCGCTCGTGTGGGCACGCTGTGGGCACGAACCTTGAGTGATTCAAGCAATTGGAAACGGCAGATCCCGCCGGTGTGCTTGTTCCAGTCGCGAAACCACCCGACCCAATGCGGGCCGGGTGGTTTCATTTTGAGGTCGGGGAGGAATCAGGCGGGGACTGGCTCCTCAACGGCGTTCTTCACAGGGAAGATCTCCTCCGTCTCAGATGTCCGGCGAGCATGGACGAACCCAAACCCGACGAGGACCGCCATCAAAACGGCAAGCACGAATGAGCAGATGGCGCCGATGAGAGCGATCTCAGCGAGGACCGAGAACCCGTAGGCCTCGAGGAGGAGACCGCGAAGGGTCGTCCCCTGGAAAACGGTCTGGACCTTGGCCTCAGCTGCGGTGTATGCCGGAGATCCCTTGGGAAGATTCAACGCGGCTTCGCTCAGCTGAGCGTAGGTCTTTCCGCCACCAATCTCCTGTAGATGCACGGCGATGAAGTCGTCGGCGTAGACCTGAGCCTGCGCTCCGGTCGTTAGCTGCTGACCCGCGTACTGACTCACCGATGGGATCATCGACGGGGTAATTTCCGTGCCGGCCTTTGAATGAGCGAAGGCTGCGCTGGGTGGGAACACGATCTGCTGTTGGGCCAGCTGGTTGTGCACGTTGTTGTTGGCAAAGCTGTAACCGACCAAGAGCAGCGTTCCGGCAACGACCAGCACGACGACAACCAGTAGACCGCCCAGACTCACCAACTTGTCAAAAACGGTGCGTCGCATCGAAGTGTCTCCTTGTTCCGTGACCCCTCCTTGCGAGGTGGTCTGGATAGATCATCAAATGCCGGAGCCGTTCTGGGACCGACGCAAAGGTCCCTTTCGATAGGGAACAACGTCCCGACCTGGCCGAATTCAGAATGGACCAAGGTCCCTCCCCGACGCGGACCATGGTCCGTAGGACGTGACGGGCCCTGTCCCTACTGTCGTAGACATAACCGCTCTAGAGCTGGAGGAGTCCGGTGACTCAGCCTTTGGAGACTGGGAGGATTCCTGCCCTGCCCGAGGGGTATCTCTCGGGGCTCGAGCGCGACGTCGTCTCCATCGACGGTCAGCTCCGTTTCCGAATTCGTCCGATCCGGTCTGATGATGACCAAAAGCTGGTCGCCTTTCACGACCACCTGTCTGACCGCTCGTGCTACCTGCGGTTCTCCTCGCCGCACCCTCACCTATCTCCCAAGGAAGTCGAGCGTTTCACCCGCGTCGACTATGACAACCGACTGGCTCTAGTCGCCGAGCTCGACGACCGACTCATAGGGGTCGCTCGCTACGATCGCCGTCCTGAGAGCGTTGACGCCGAGGTCGCGTTCGTCGTGGCGGACGACTATCAGCATCATGGGATTGGCTCCCTTTTATTGGATGAGCTGGTGAGCGTGGCGCGTCAGCGCGGCATCACTACCTTCCTGGCCGACACTCTCGATGAGAATCATCCCATGCTGGACGTGTTCTTCCATTCGGGATTCGATGTTACGAGCCATTGTGATTGTGGCACGGTGTCGCTTCATTTTCCTATTGTGTCGACTCCGCGGTATGAAGCGGCCCGCACGGCGCGAGATGCGACATTGAAGGTCGCATCCACCGGTGTTGACTCTGTCGCTCACGAAGAGAGAGCCGAACGACCTCGGCCAGGATGACCAGATGTGCCTACCTCGTCCAAGCGAATCGCTGAGGATTCTCGGTCATTGGCGCTGGAGTACTGGCGTCGGATTCTCGCCAGCCTTCGAGGGCAATTGTGGTTCGGTGCGTCGCCGCAGCACCGACGTCGGCTGACCCACTCGGTGGGTGCCAGAGCCGCTGCCCGCCGATAGGTTTCGGAGACCACCGATGCTTGGCGAGCGTCGTAGGGACGATGGTCACAGGTGCGACAAGGACCAAGGTCCCAAACAGAGCCTCCGTGCTGAAATGGGAAAAATGTCCCTATGTCTGAACCTATTCGGCAAGGCACACTGCAGACGTGAGCATGTACGTTGATATCCTCACGAGCGCCCTTGACGACTGGGTGAGCGATCTCGTCGGCTCCGAGTTGATCGAGTACACGCTCTTGTGTCGAGACAAGCTGCGCACGGTAGAACTTGCCAGACGCGGCTCTGCCTATGCAGCTCTGGCCGCCGAGATTGCCTACGACCGGGCCCTTATCGCCCTCTGCACCGAGCGCGGAATCGACGCGCATGCCACCAGCTTCGCCTACCCGAGAGCCGAACGGCAGCGGATCGAGACGGTGCTCAAGCGGAATGGGTTGGATCTTGACTCGCCACGCTCGCGGCGGAACTGGTCCACAGGTGTTATCCGACCTACCCGCCGATCGTTCCGAGGTACCCCGTACGGGCGGGAAACCTACCGAAGGTCGGAATGTGTCACCTTCCCTCTCAAAGAGCGCTCGAAGCAGGGCAGCGGCGGCGCTGGCCGACGGAAGTGAGCTGCATAACTCCGAGGCCTCAGACGACGAGAAGTGACCCTCGGTGCCGGCCTTAACTTAGGCCCTGTCAAGATGCGCCAGACTCCAAATCTTGTGCCCTCCGCTTCGTCGCATAGATCGCGGCCTCGGTGCGGCTGGACATCTTGAGCTTGCGCAGCAGACCTGTCACATAGTTCTTGACGGTGTGCTCGGCCAGGAACATGGATTCCGCGATCTGCTTGTTGGTCATTCCCTCGGAGATGTGCTCCAGGATGCGCTTCTCTTGGGGCGAGAGGGAGTCCATGGCGGGGTCCGTCTTCGGCGGGTTGGCGATCCTTTCGACCACCCGCGCCACCGCTCTCGGGTCCATCAGCGATTCACCGTTCGCGACCTTCTTGACGTCTTCGATGAGATCTCGGGCCTTGATCTGCTTAAGGACATATCCAGCGGCACCCGCCATCACGCTTGCGTAGAGGGCATCGTCGTCGGCGAAGCTTGTGAGCATCAGACAGGCAAGCTCGGGGATTGCCGAACGCAGTTCACGGCAGACCTCGATGCCACTGCTTTGCTCGAGCCGGACGTCCAAGATCGCTACGTCAGGTTGTGACAGGGGTACCCGCGTCAATGCCTCGGCGGCGGTCGTGGCTTCGCCCACCACCGCGATCTCCTGATCGCTCTCTAGGAGGCTCCGAATGCCCTCCCGCACGAGTTCGTGGTCATCCAGGAGAAAGACACGGATGGTCATCGGTCCATTGTGTCAGCGGCACACGCTCGGGTTGTGTGCACCGATCTGCGCCGTTGTCCGCCGTGTCCCGTCGGTATGCTTTCGGCGTGCCCTACACCAGGGTGAATGATCCCGAGAAGCTTCGGCGACTCTTGGCGGCGGTCCTTGTGCTCATGAGTGATCTCGAGCTGCCCGAATTGCTCAGGACTTCGGTCACCGAGGCCTGCTCGCTGGTCGACGCCCGCTACGGCGCGCTCGGTGTGCTCAACGAGCGGCGTACCGGCCTCGAACAGTTCCTGACCGTGGGGCTGGAAGAGGAGCAAGAGCGCGTTATCGGCGCCCGGCCAACCGGTCGCGGCGTCCTCGGTCTTCTCATCACCGATCCCGTCCCGTTGCGCCTGGATCGAATCAGCGAGCACCCCGACAGCTACGGGTTTCCTCCGAATCACCCCCCGATGACTTCCTTTCTCGGTGTCCCGCTGAAGGTTCGGGACGAGGTCTACGGCAACCTTTACCTCACCAACAAGGTGGGCGCCGAGCGTTTCAGCGACGAGGACGAGGCGTTGGCAGAGGCCATTGCACTTGCAACTGGGGTCGTAATTCAGAACAATCGCTTGCACGACCGAGTGCGGGCGCTCAGCGTGCTCGATGACCGGGACCGAATTGCTCGGGATCTTCACGACCGCGTCATCCAACGGATCTACGCGGTCGGCATGAGCCTTGCTGGCGCGGCCCGGCTCGACGATCTCCCGCAAGTGCACGGACGAGTGGAGCGGGCGGTCGATGATCTCGACGCCACAATCACCGACATCAGGACTGCCATCTTCGAGCTGGGTGAGGCGTCTCTGCCGGGCGGCCTGCGTCATGCTGTGATCCATTTGGCCGACGAGCTGATGCCGACCCTCGGGATGCGTCCCGAGCTGCGATTCGTCGGTCCCGTGGACAATACGGTCCCACCACTCGTTGCGGACCACATCCTTGCCGTCGTCCGTGAGGCCCTGACCAACGCGGCGAAGCATGCCGCGGCTTCGCACTACGTCGTCGAGATCAGCGTGGACGACGGTATCGTTCTCGTCGAGGTCAGCGACAACGGCAGGGGACTTGAGACGGATCAGGTCGGCTCCGCGGGTCGCGGCCTGACCAACCTGCGTAGCCGCGCGGAGAAGTTGAGCGGGAAGTTCGAGATTCTCTCCGTCGAGGGTGGAGGCACCCGGGTGAGCTGGTCCGCACCTGTCTGAGGTGGTCCGAACGACGCTCACTCCATGTGCGGGACGGGGTGAACGATCACGCGTCCCGTGATCTCCTGAAGGCTGATGGCAACCAGGGCGTGACGGCCACCGCCTGCCCAACTTTCCAGGTCCAGCGACGCAAGGGCAACGAGCTCGTCGGGGTCATCGATCCGACGAGCCGACCCTGTCACGAGTACGCTCCAACCCTCACTCATGACGTTGTCGATCCTGTCGATCTCGAAGCTCACGGTGTGCTGGGACTCCAGAATGTCGGCCTTGGCGATATCAGTGCTGATCACGATGTTGTCGTTGCTGTATTCGTAGTTCACGGGAAGAGGGATTGGCCCCCGATCGGTCGAGAAGACGATGCGACCGACGCCGCCGGCAGAGAGGTGCGCCTCACACTGCTGAGCCGTCAACGGCTGGAGCTGTGGGTGAGGTCCCGCCCGCCCACGTCCCGTTGGCCACTCGATGCGTCCGTTGAGCGCTGCCGGGGTCGTCTCGAGAGCTTGGGCCAGGAGCAGGGACGAACCCGCGCTGAGGCTGGCGTCGGCGTGGTCCTCAAAATACCGCAGATACTCAGGGTCGATCCCAGTCTTGCCGCCGAGCTCCTCCAGGGTCAGACCCAGCTTCGCTCGGCGCGCAGCCACCAGTCGTCCCATGTCCCCTGCGTGCGCTGAGCTCTGCGTCTCCGTAGCCGTGTCGCGATTGTGTCGCGCGCCGAGCCCGGGCACGTAGGGACCAAGGTCCTAATCGGGGACGGAGGACAGATTCCTACGGGCGACGGCTAGGACGCCCTTGCGCTCACGCCCGGCCATTCCCGTGTTGCTCCCGAGCGGCTGCCGCGGCGCGGGCGGCGTCCTTCTGGATGACTGTCGCCGTCTCCCGCTGCTGTGCGAGGGAGCGGCGGAAGTCGTTGACCCGCCGCTCCACACGTGCCTCGAGTGCGGCGACCGACTCCTGTGGATTCGTCACCGTGTCCCTGATCTCCATGTGGGCGAGATCGAGTTGGACCAAGAATTCGTCGACATGAGCCCGCCAGTGGTCCAACATCGACTCCAACCGCATCATTACATCGAGGGCGTCGGCCGGTCGGGTGCTCTGGTGGGTTCGGTCATGTGCGGGCATCTGCTTCTCCTCTTCGGTGTAGGGACACCTCGAAAGATTGGACTCGGCTGACGACCTCGCATAGGGGACCATCGTCACATTTGTGCGCTTCGCTTGCCTATCCCGTACCGGATCGGCTTTTGACGCCAGTTCCAACGCCAAGACGGCTCACCTCCCGTCAAATCTGGGACTGCCGTCCCTGGTCCTTGGGACCTTCTTCCCTACGCCGACGGAGTGGAATTCGAGGACGATGTCGGGAGAGTTGATCCAGAACCTCAGGAGATGGTGATGGAACCGAATGACCTGAACACCGAGGGCGTCGCCGAACTTCGAATTGTGGTGGGCGTCGATGGCTCGGCGTGCGCCACCCGCGCCGTCGAGTTCGCCGTAAAGGAGGCGTCGCGGTGGGGTGCTCTCCTCCACGTGGTGAGTGCGTACCAGGAGATGCCGGCCGAAGGGGGTTTCGTGCCTCCGATGGGTCTCTTCCATGAATCGGCGAAGGTCATCGTCTCCGACGTCCTCCGTCAAGCCGAACAGCTCGAGCCCAGCGTCGTCGTCAAGGGCGAGGCTGTGCTCGATGCCCCTGGATCAGCGCTCGCTCGAGTGAGCCAGGGAGCCGCTTCGCTTGTGGTGGGAACGCGTGGCCGTCACGAGTTGACCAGCCTCCTCTTGGGCTCGGTGTCCGATTACGTTTTGCATCACGCGAGCTGTACGACGATCGTGGTGCGCTGACGTTTCATGCGCACGCTCTGGGGTGCCAACTCCTCGCCGCTGCTTCCTGGCGAACTATTACGAGTCGCAGCGATTGACCGCGCAGACAACGATGGAAGCCTCGGCGTCGTCGACGATCTCATGGCGAGCTACGCCCGTCAGCAAGAGGAACAAGCCGCCCACGCGCGGGCTGTCCTGCGCGAGCAACACTGCTTTGCTTGCCGGAATCGTCACTGTCGACGACTTGCTCATGTGGCTCGTCGCCGAACTGGCTGCCGCGGCGACGCCGGTCGCGGATGACGTCCTCTCGGGTCTCCGGTGATGCCTCGACCTGCGCATGTCGGAGGACCGTCGATGCTCCGACGTGAAGATGAGGAAACTGGAGCTGTGTTGGGAGCCACAGATCTTCACTCCATCGATGCCTACTGGCGGGCCGCTAACTACTGCTCGGTCGGTCAGATTTACCTTCTCGACAACCCATTGCTGCGAGAACCGTTCCGAGCTGAGCACGTCAAGCCGCGTTTGATGGGCCATTTCGGTACGACACCGGGATTGAACCTGATCTACTCCCACCTCAACCGAGTCATCGTGGCCCGGGACCTCGACGTGATCTACGTCATCGGCCCCGGGCATGGAGGGCCAGGCATCGTCGCGAACACATACCTCGAGGGTTCTTACAGCGAGTTCTACCCCCATATCACAGAGGACGAGGAGGGCCTCCGGCAACTCTTCCGCCAATTCTCGTTCCCGGGTGGCATCCCCAGCCATGTGTCGCCGGGGATTCCTGGATCGATCCATGAGGGAGGAGAGCTGGGGTACTCGCTCGTGCACGCCTATGGCGCGGCCTTCGACAATCCCGATCTGATTGTGGCCTGCGTTATCGGCGATGGGGAGGCGGAGACGGCGCCGTTGGCAGCATCGTGGCATTCGAACAAATTCCTCGATCCGGTGGGAGACGGCGCGGTGCTCCCAATCCTCCATCTCAACGGCTACAAGATCGCTAACCCAACTGTGCTCGCTCGGATCGGCGACGACGAGTTGCGGTGGCTGCTCGAAGGGTACGGCCACCGCCCGATTTTCGTCTCAGGTGATGACCCATTCGACGTGCACGAGCAGCTGGCCGCCGCGCTCGATCGGGCCCTCGACGAGATAGCGGACATCCAGACCGCTGTCCGCAGACGCACTACGAGTGATCGTCCCGCCTGGCCCATGATTGTCTTGCGTACGCCGAAGGGCTGGACTGGGCCGAAGATCGTCGATGGCCTGCAGATCGAGGGGACGTTCCGCTCCCACCAGGTGCCCGTCGGCGACATCCACACGAACCCCGAGCATCTTGCCGTGCTCGAAGCTTGGATGCGCAGTTACCGGGCCGAGGAGCTCTTCGACGAAAGAGGCCGCCTCCGCCCTGAGCTGGCTGCACTCGCACCGTCGGGCCCGCGCCGCATGGGCTCGAACCCCCACGCCAACGGGGGGCTCCTCCTTCAGGACCTCTCCGTGCCGGACTTCGCCGACTATGCGGTGCCCGTGGACCGACCGGGCTCGGCCTGGGCGGAACCGACGAGAGTGCTCGGAGAACTGCTGCGCGACGTCATCAGGGCGAACCCCACCACGTTCCGCCTGGTGGGACCCGACGAGACGGTCTCGAACCGGCTCGGGGCCGTGTTCGAGGCCACGGAACGCGTTTGGGAGGCCGAACTCCACCCGACCGACGAACACCTCGCTCCTCAGGGACGCGTCATGGAGGTCCTGAGCGAGCACCTCTGCGAGGGATGGTTGGAGGGCTATCTCCTCACCGGTCGCCACGGTCTCTTCAACTGCTACGAGGCGTTCATCCCGATCATCGATTCCATGCTCAACCAGCACGCCAAATGGTTGAAGACATCTCGGGGCATCCCTTGGCGCCGCCCGATCGCGTCGCTGAACTACCTCCTCACGAGCCACGTCTGGCGCCAGGACCACAATGGGTTCTCGCACCAAGACACCGGCTTCATCGATCATCTGGTCAACAAGAACTCAGATCGGGTGCGCATCTATCTCCCCCCCGACGCCAACACCTTGCTCTCGGTAGCCGATCACTGCCTGAGAAGCCGGGACTACGTCAACTTGATCGTCGTCGGCAAGCAACCCGCCCTTTCGTACCTGTCCATGGAGGATGCGGTGGCCCACTGCACCAGAGGTCTCGGCATCTTCGAGTGGGCCAGCAACGACGCCGAGGACCTTCCCGATGTCGTCCTCGCCTGCGCGGGGGATGTTCCCACACTCGAAACGCTCGCCGCGGTCCATCTGCTGAGGCAGCACCTCCCGGCGCTGCGGGTGAGGGTCGTGAACGTGGTCGACCTTATGCGCCTCTGCGACCGGTCTGCGCACCCCCACGGCCTCTCCGACCGCGAGTTCGACGAGCTCTTCACGACGGACCGCCCCGTTATCTTCGCGTACCACGGCTATCCATGGCTGATCCACCGCCTCACCTACCGCCGCACCAATCACGCCAATCTGCACGTGCGGGGTTATCGGGAAGAGGGAACCACGACGACTCCCTTCGACATGACGATGCTCAACGACCTCGACCGCTATCACTTGGTCATGGACGTCATCGACCGCGTTCCGGGCCTCGGGGAGCGGACGGCGGGCCTCCGTCAGGAGATGCAAGATGCACGCCTGCGGGCCCGCGCCTACACCCGCGAGTACGGGGAGGACCCACCTGAGATCACCGACTGGGTGTGGAGCGATTACGCCACATGAACCTGCTGGTCGTCAATGCTGGCTCTTCTAGTCTCAAGCTCGGTGTCCTCGACGTCGACGACAATCTGCTGCATGGCGAGATGCTGCCGGCTGTCGACGGGGAGTTCGATCCGATGGCGCTGCGGCGATTCGTCGCGCAGTATTCTGACTGTGTCGATGCGGTCGGTCACCGCATTGTGCATGGCGGGACACACTTCGTCGGACCGGCACGGCTCGACCGCGCAACCACAGAGGCCCTTCGGGGACTCGTTCCGCTTGCGCCTCGTCACCAGACCACCTGCCTTCTGGCCGCGGAGATCGTCGGCGAGATGTTGGGCGAGGTGCCGGCCGTGGGGTGCTTCGACACCGCGTTTCACGCGGGCCTGCCAGATGCGGCGGCGACCTATGCCGTACCGCTCGAATGGAGAACCCGTTTGGGTGTGCGGCGATTTGGCTTCCACGGCCTGAGCCACGGCTACGCGTGGCGCCGCACGATCGAGCTCATGGGCCACTCAGGCGCGGGTGTCCGCCTGGTCACCTGTCACCTGGGAGCGGGAGCCTCGCTGGCAGCCATCGCCGAGGGCCGGTCGATCGATACCACGATGGGCTTCACCCCACTCGAGGGGCTCATCATGGCCACGCGGTCGGGCACAGTTGACCCCGGACTGATCGTCTGGCTTGCCCAGGAGCAGGGCCTCACCGTTGCCGAGATCTCCCACGCGCTCCAGCACGATTCGGGTGTCTATGCCCTGACGGGCACCTCGGACATGGCCGAGATCGAAGCGATGGCGGCCGATGGTCATGGCGCGGCCAGGTTCGCTCTCGACGTCTACGTGCACCGGCTCCGGGCAGGCATTGCGGCGATGGCGAGCGCACTCGGCGGCCTCGACGCCGTGACCTTTACCGGAGGAGTCGGGGAGAACGCGGCCGACCTGCGGGCCAAGACACTGTCGACGATGGGCTTTCTGGGTCTCTCGCTCGACCACGAGGCGAATGGTTCGGCATCGCCGGACGCAGAGATCACGGGAGCGCGTTCTCGTGTGAGGATCTTCGTCGTCCGAGCGAGAGAGGACCGGCAGATCGCATCGGAGGTGCGCTCGCTCCTCCTGTGAGCCTCCCGCTGCCTTGCCGTGTCGGTACTGCCATGAGGGCTCGACAGCGCGCTATCTGGTGATCACGACCTTCACCGCCCCCGTTTCTGACGCTTGTCCGAAGGCGTCGTACGCGGCCAGCATCTCGTCCAATTGGAAGTGATGGGTGACGAACCGGCCGCCGTCCAACTGCCCAGAGCTCAGGAGCCGGAGCAGAGTCGGTGTCGAAGAGGTATCGACGAGACCCGTGGTCACCGTGACGTCACGGATCCACAAGGACTCGAGATGCAGCGTCGCCGGCTTGCCGTGCACGCCGATGTTGGCCACGTGGCCGCCGGGCCGAACGAGAGCGGTACACAACTCGAAGCTCTCGGGTACGCCCACGGCTTCGATGGCTACGTCGGCGCCGAGGCCTTCCGTCAGGCTCCGCACGACCGCCACGGCGTCGTCCGATCCGTTGTTGACGGTCACATCGGCCCCAAAACGCTTGGCCGCATCCAGCCGGGCGTCTGCAAGGTCGATGGCCACGACGTGGCTCGGCGAGAAAAGGTGCGCGCCCATGATGGCGGCGAGCCCGATCGGCCCAACGCCGACGACGGCCACCGTGTCGCCAGGCCGGACCCGACCGTTCAGCACCCCGACCTCGTAGGACGTCGGAAGAATGTCAGCCAACATCAAGACGTCTTCGTCCGCTACTCCGGCCGGTAGGAGGTAGGTCGACGTGTCGGCGAAGGGCACTCGCACGAGCTCCGCCTGGGTCCCGTCAATGAGATGGCCGAGAATCCACCCGCCACCCCCCAAGCACTGTCCGTAGTGGCCCTCCCGGCAGAACCGGCAAAAGCCGCAGGCTGAGATGCAGGAGACCAGCACGCGCTGACCAACCTCCCGTGCCTTCACGCCAGGTCCCACTTCGACAATGGCGCCGACGCCCTCGTGTCCGAGCACTCGCCCCGGTGTCGTTTCCGAAACGTCGCCTTTCAAGATATGTAGATCCGTTCCGCAGATCGTCGTGGCATCAACTCGCACGATGACGTCGCCATCATGTTCGACCGTAGGATCTGCTACCTCGCTCCAACTCTTGCGGCCTGGTCCCTCGTACACGAGCGCCTTCATCCTCATTCCTCCATTGTCATCAAGTCTCCCGTGCTTCTATCGTGCGACGAGGGTGGGAGCACGACTACGGACAAAAGTCCCTTCAATTTCGTTTCGACCTCAATGCGACGTGCCCATGAGCGACGTCATGAACCTGGTCCAGGTTCAGGCGGACGACATGTACCTCGCGCTCAGCGCTAATTTGCCCGTTGAGGGGCGAACGCTGCGCGATCAGGTCCGCAGGATTGAGGTCATTGCGCCTGCCTTGTTCGTCCAGGCCCTCGATCGCTGCACCGGGTGCAGAGCGGTCCATCCACCCCAGGCGAGCACCCGAACGGGCATCTCTGCGAGACGCGACAGGTCCCGCAAGGCTTTGTGCAACGCGGACAGCGGGTCTCGGCTCGGCACGCACCAGGATCCTCAATGGCGGGCGGCTCCGGAGTGAGATCCAGCAGAACCGTGGCCAGCTCAGCAGCTGCTTTTCCGTCTGCCATAGAGTGGTGCAGCTTTTCCACGAGTGCGATCTGACCCGTCCTCGAGACCGTCGAGAAGGTCAGCTCCCAGAGGAATCGGTCTTGCGAGAGAGGTATGGACAAGATGTCGCCGCACAATTCGAAGAAGCGCCTCCGAGCCCGTGCCGGTGCCGGTGCCCGGCGTTGCACCACATGGTTGGTGAGTCGAAGGCAGCGTCGTCGGACCAGCCAGGTGGCGCCTCGTTGAGAAAGCCTCGGTTGGGGAATTGGCGGAGTTTGGGGACCAGGGAAAGCCCGCTCGAGATGAGGTGACGAAGGTCATCGATGCGGAGATTGCCGTTCCCATCCTTCAGACGGTGTGCTTCGAAGATGGCAAGAGGTGATGTGCATAGGGGTACCGTCGGACTCGAATCCGAAGAAAAGCTGCTTCGAGGGGAGAGAGAGCCCGGTTTTGCCTCACGCCCCATGTAACTGCCCTGAATCGTGCGACACCCCTGGCGTGTCGTTGCTTCAACATTGGACAAGTGTGTCCCCAAGGGTTTCCGAGGCCCTAGGGACCAACCTCCCCAACCGCTAGGACCTTCTTCCGTAGGCGCTGAAGCGCCGGACGGACAAACTCGCGCCGTGAAACAGAGTATGCGGACCGGCCCCGGTGATCTGTCTCGAAGGATTTCCCACCGTCGACTGGAGCTGGGCCTCAGCGTCGAGGAGCTCGCTGAGCAAGCGGGTATCGATCCCGGCTTCCTTCGCTATTTCGAGACGTCCTCTCAGGGACGATTGAGCGTCGGCACACTCGAGCTGGTGGCCCATGCGCTTCGCACGTCGTCCCTGGTTTTGCTCGGCGGGGACATTGATCGACCAGAGGGACGTGGACGCGCGGCCCACAAAGCGGAACTCGAAGAGCTGACGGAGCAGCAGTCCCTCACACAGCTTGGTACAGGCGGGGTGGGACGGGTCGTCTTCGTTGCGCCTAGGGGTCCGGTGGCCCAGCCTGTGAACTATAGATACGTGGCTGGCGAGATCGTCCTAAGAGGCCGCGCGGATAGGCGACAATCCCAAGAAGCCCGTGCTGCGAGCCTGAGCGCCAAAAGAGACATCCACCGGTCGTGGTGATGGCCCCAAGAGACTTGGGGTTCTCACCCAACACCAACGACCGAGTGGAGGTCGCAAAATTATGCGCGCGTTCGATCCTGAGGTGGTGAATGCCCTGTGGGCAGCCATCGAACCCCTGATCCCGACGTCCCACACCCACCATCCGCTCGGCTGTCACCGACCACGCAAGTCCGACCGTGCCTGCTTCGAGGTGATCCTGGTTCGCCTGGTCACTGGGTGCTCGTGGGAGGACGCCGAGCACCTCACAGGCCGGGTGGTCTCTGACACCACGGCGAGGCAGCGGCGAGACGAATGGATCGGTGCGGGGATCTTCGATGCCATCGCCAACGAAGCAGTGGCCGGCTATGACAGCGTCGTCGGGCTCGACCTGCGCGAAGTCGCCGTCGACGGGTCATTGCACAAAGCCCCAGCTGGCGGGGAGGGAACCGGCAAGAGCCCGGTCGATCGGGGCAAGCTCGGATGGAAGTGGTCCGTCGCCACCGATGCACTTGGCATCCCCATTGGCTGGACCGTCGGACCGGCCAACTGCAACGACGTCCGCCTACTGGCCCCCACCCTCGAAGAGGTCGCAGGACGTGGACTGCTCTGCGAAGTGGGCACGCTCTGGCTCGATCGAGGCTACGACGGGGCGCCGACACGCCACTGGCTGAGCCAACACGGGATCGACGACGCCAGGGTCACCAAGTGTCGCAAAGGCAGGCAACCCGGGGGTCCGACCAAAGATCCCATGGGTCTGCGCTGGCCGGTGGAACGGACCAACTCGTGGCTGTCGAACTACGGCCAGATGCGGCGCAACACCGACCGCACCCTGCGTCATCGACTAGCTCAGCTCGCCCTGGTGATTGCCCTGATCATCACTGCCAAGCTGATTGACTGGCGAAACCGTTGGTCGCCTCTGCCAGCACCTATCCGCTGAGTCTCTAAGGACGGATGTTTCTCTTTCGACGGCACTGGTTGCGCAAGAGACAGTGGGTTTCGAGGTCGATCGTGTTGACGAAGCGATGAGCGAGGGATGGAGCGTCGTGATTAGCGGTCCGGCCCGCCGCGTCGAAGATCCGACGGAGGTCGTCGAACTGTCGTCCCTTGATCTGCAACCCTGGGCCGGCGGCAACCGGGACGCCCTCGTTGCCATTGCGCTGCGGGAGATGACCGGCCGGCGGATTGTCCACTACGACCAGCACGACGCCTGATAATCCGTCTCGTGACGATGACGATTGTCACTGGGTATGGCCCTCGCGATTTTCGGGCCCATTGAGGGCTCGGTTCGGATCCGGTCACACTGCCGTGATACGAGCGATTGCGATCGACGCTCCAGCCCGTCCGCTCCATCCACTGGTAGCCCTCATCGGCGAACGTCGATACTCGAAGGTCGAGCAGGCGATGCAAGAGGTTCGCGCCGAAATGGGCTCCGCGCGGTTTTGGAACATCAGCTCGACTGCCAAGGGAGGAGGCGAAGCAGAGATGCTCGCTTGCCTGGTCAGCTACGCGAGGGGATGCGAGGTAGATGCACGCTGGCTAGTCGTAGAGGGCGATCCCGAGTTCTTGTCACCTTTTGCAGTATGCGAGTTTGATTGGAGAGCACCGTCGGTCATATCAGTTCTGATGTCAACCTTGCGTTGTCGCCAGCTATCGGTCCCGAGGTCGGACTCTCTCGGGCGGAAGAGGCGCCGGTAGGCCGGCCGCATCGGCCGACCATGAGTATTGTGATCCCAGCATCTTTCCCGTTAGTCCAGGGTCGCTGGGGGACTCCGCTTTGCTCCGTGTCTTCGCTCAGCCTGCGGCTTCCTTTGACCAACCGGGCGGTCAGATGAGCGGGCGGGATTCGAAAATTGAAGCTCGTTCCAACTTCTGGAGGGCACAGGAGGACACGAAATCTCGGCCTCAAAACCCGCTGGCCGTCAAACAGGCTCTTCGGATTCTGGCGGGGAGCCATGCCCCTGACCAGGATCACCTCGAGCGCGACGAAGGTGCTTCAAGCTTGAGGTGTGACCCAACAACCAAGAAGCACCTTCGTTGTTCGCGAGCCTAGTGAGATCCTCGAGGCCCTCGTCGGCTTGAAGGACGTCCGCGTCGTGCACTACGAGCGCACAGGCCCCGATGTCGAGCTCATGATCGAGCAGGTGGCCGACGACGTCCGCTGTCCGACCTGCGCCGAGCCGGCCCAGGTCAAAGAGCGCCCAGTGGTGCACTACGTGGACCTTCCCGTCTACGGGACGCCCATGTCGCTGGCGTGGAAGAAGCACCGGATGCGCTGTGCCAACGCCAGCTGCACCAAGAGGAGCTGGGTGCTGCGCGATCACCGGATCGTGGCCAAGAACTGTCTGCTCACGACCAGGGCGGCCAAGTGGGCCACGGTCCAGGTGGGCAACGGCCGCACCGTCTCAGAGGTGGCCGCTGAGCTGGCCTGTGACTGGCACACGGTCAACGACGCCGTGACCACCTATGGCGAGGCCCTGCTCGCCGCCGACCGCAAGCGGCTGAACAAGACAACCGCCATCGGCCTCGACGAGACCGCGTTCGTTCGGCTCTCCTCGAGGGCCCAGACCGAGTACGCCACGACGGTGGCCGATGTCGAGAACCACCAGATCATCGACATCTTGCCCACCCGCAAGTACACCGACGTGGCTGGTTGGATCGACAAGCAGCCCAGAGCTTGGAAGGAGCGCATCCGCTTCGGTGCTCTCGACATGTCGGCCACCTATGCGGCGGTGTACTCGGTCCTGTTGCCCAAGGCCTCCCAGGTGGTCGACCCCTTTCACGTCATCTCGCTCGCCAACCGCTGCCTCGACGCCGTGCGCCGGCGGGTCCAGTTCGAACAGCTCGGCCACCGCGGAAGGCGCGACGATCCTCTCTATCGAGCCCGTCGTGTCCTGCTCAGAGGCGAAGAGAAGCTTGGCGAAAAGGCGACCGAGCGCCTGTGGTCACTGCTCGCCCTCGGCGACCCGAACGCCGAGGTCGCCATTGCCTATCGAGTCAAAGAGCGCCTGCGTGACTTCTACGCGACGAGGGATCCAGATCAAGCCCGGGCGATGCTCGAAGAGCTCCAAGGTCACTGCCTGCGCCGTTCCATGCCGCCCGAGGTCCAAAGGCTCGGGCGCACGATCAAGGCCTGGTTCGACAAGATCGCCAACTACCACCTGGCCCGGGTGTCCAACGGGCCGACCGAAGCGCTCAACAACCTCATCAAGCGCATCAAGCGCATCGCCTTCGGCTTCCGCAACTTCGAGAACTACCGGATCCGAACGCTGCTCTACGCCGGCAAGCCGAACTGGCGTGTGCTGGGCTCGATCGTCGTCCGGTGAGATGCTGGACCCGCCAGAATCCGAAGAGCCGTCAAACAGCCTCTGAACTGGGCGTGTTCGGTGGTCGGGACCGGCGTCGATCCGGTGACCTCACGCTTTTCAGGCGCGCGCTCTACCAACTGAGCTACCCGACCGGGTAACCAGGTTCTACCGCAACGGGCGGTCGGAACCTGGTGGCGGACCTGACGGGATTTGAACCCGCGACCTCCGCCTTGACAGGGCGGCGTGCACTCCGAGCTGCACCACAGGTCCGTGGCGGCGATTGCCGTCGTGCTCACCGGTCGGGATGCGCCTCCCGTTGAGCAGCCCCTCACTGTAGCCGGTCCCGGGTTCGGACCCACCCCAGGGGAGACCTACGGGGAGGTCCAGGGTGTGGCGGCGCGCAGAGCGAGAATTCCGGCTTCGAAGGAGGGGAACTCGGTCGTGTCGAGTGCGTGTGCCAACGCCGCGGCGCACAGGCGGTCGGTCATCTCCTCGGCTTCGTCGTGTTTAGCCTTGATCACGGTGACGTCGGGAAACGGCTCGGACCACCCGAAGAACTTGGCTTGGCCGGGACCCTCGTTCGTCAGAATCGCCTCGAGCGGTGAGAGCCCAACCGCGGTGGTGGCGACGAGGTGGAGCCCGCCGCGCCACTCTCTGAGGATCTGCATGAGCTGTGCTGCTCGACCGGCGGCGGTCTCGCAGGGGGAGGCATCGCGCCAGCCCACGAAGAGCGGGATGGCCGAGCCCTCGAGCCCGTCGACCAGCTTCTCGGTGACGGCGACGATGGCGTCGAGATCGTCGACGTCGGCGTAGTGCTTCCTGCCCCACCTCGAATGGGCCTCGGCCATGCGTGACGCCGCTGCCGACGCTCCAGCGACGCCGGCACCCTCGGAGTACATCGCCCGCACCGCGTCGGGCTCGAACCAACCGGCCGCGGCGGTGACGACGTCCGATCCGACATCACCGAGCATGCCGCCCCGGCCGGCGAAGTAGAAGGCGAAGGGGTTCGACCAGCCCCACTCGGCTGCCCACCCCATGACGTCGGGGCTGAGGTAGATGGCCGTACCGATGTCGTGGATGGGTTCGGACGTGGCCTTGATGACGGCCAGCGCTGCGTCCTGGTCGGTGCCACCCATTGAGCCTCCTTGTGCTGGTCGAGTCAGAGAGGCTTCTGGGTCACGCTCACGACGCGTCGCATGCCCGGAATGTTGCCGACGACCTCGTCGAGCAACCCGACAACGGCGGACAGTTCGGGCGAGACGTCCTGGAGCGACCGCGTGGCCTTCGGGAGTTCGGTCACGAGCTCTATGGCGATCGTGCTCACGCGCTCGGTGAGGGTACGCAGCGCGGAGGCGGAATCCGACAGTGACGGCAGCGAGGAGTTGAGGGATCCCACGACCTGCTCGAGCCCGGAGGTGGCGGTCGAGATACCCAGCGCCGCCAGGTCGATGCCGGTCCCGGCCCTGTTCATGCCCCCATCGAGCCGCTCGAGCAGCGGCATGAGGCGGTCCAACCGATCGGCGACGTCGTCGATCGCCTCGAGCGCCGCCAACGTCGCGGCGGGAAGCCGCAGCAACGTGGCGGGCAGGCCCACGATCGTCTCGAGCATTGACGGAGATTCCACAGCACTGATCATGGGCCGGACGGGGCTGGGTGTCCAGTATCCGCTGATCCGCTGGGCATCAGATGAGCTCCGTCTCAATGGCGGAACGCAGCTCTTCGAGGACCCGCTGCCGAGCCCGGAGCTTGGTCGCAGTGTGTGCGTGGCGGTCGAGCCCGGCCAGTTCGTGGGCGGCCGCGAGGGCCACCGAATCGAGTTCGTCGGGAGGGACGACGGCATCGAGGAGCCCCGCCTCGCGAGCTCCCCACGGGTCGTACATGGCGCCGGTCACCGCGGCATGGTCGAAGTGCGCCGGCGTGAGGCGGTGCCGGGCCAGGGCGATGGCGAACCAGGGCAGGGTGAGACCGATCCTCACCTCGTTCAATCCGAGCTTGAAAGGCCCCTCGGCGCCGACACGCCTGTCCGCCGCCATGAGCAGGAAGGCACCGGCGGGGAAGGCGTGGCCGCCACAGGCGACGCAGACGGGGGCCGGGAAGGAGAGGATGCGTTCCGCCAGGGTCGCCCCCAACGTGAGCAGGGCCACCTGGTCATCCCGCGACCCGTTGATCACGTTCAGGTCGAACCCGGCCGAGAAGTAGCCCGGCCGGCCTGTCAACAAGACCACCGTTGCGTCGTGCTCCGCCTGGTCGAAGGCCTCGTGGAGGGATTGCAGCATCGGGACGGAGAAGACGTTGACCTTGCCGTCGTCCATGACGATGGTGCTGACGAGGTCGGTCCGGCGGTAGGTGACGAGGTCTGCCATGGCTCCTCCCAACGTGGGCCCAGCTATAGTTGAACGATGTTTCGGAACAATGTTTCAATATCGGGACCCGCTCGTCAAGCCCTGGGGACCACCCAGGCCGGCTGATGCCACGGGCCAAGCAGCGCACCCCCGAGCTCAAGGATCGGGTGCGGGCCGCCGCCTTGGAGCTTCTGGCCGAGGACGGCCCAGCCGGACTGACGGCACGGTCACTGGCGGCCAGGGCGGAGACGTCGGTCCCTGCGGTCTACGAGCTGTTCGGCGACAAGCCCGGCGTCGTGCGCGAGCTCTACTTCGAGGGCTTCCGTCAGCTGTCGGCCGAGTTGACGGCACTGCCCGAGACCGTCGACCCGGTCGCCGACCTGTGGGCGCTCGCGGCGGCATACCGCCGGTTCGTCCGGACCAGGCGCGAACTGGCCGAGGTCATGTTCTCCCGTCCGTTCTCCGACTTTTCGCCGGGTCCCGACGAGCTGGCCTCCACGAGCTCGGTCCGCATCCTCATCGTCGGCCGGGTGCGCCGGTGCATCGACGCGGGTCGGCTCCGCGGCGACGAGACCGACGTGGCACACGTGTTCGTGGCTCTGATCCAGGGCATGGCGTTCGCCGAGGCGGCGGGTCGGTTGGGGACCTCGACCGAGTCGGTCGAGCGGCGCTGGCGTTTGGCCGTCGGCACACTGTTCAACGGGATCGGAGCCCAGCGCTCCTAGGCGCAGCGATTCAAGAGGCGGTCGCGGCGACCGCCTCGTCAGGGACCCGCGGGGCCGAGAAGTCCATGATGGAATCGGCGATACCGCCCATCTTCAACGCGCGGTAGTCGCGCAGGTAGCTGTGGTGGACCTTCCAGGGGTACGTCGACCCCTGTTTGGGGAGCAGGTGGGCCGAGCGCCGGATATAGCCCGACGTCAACCCGAGAATGGGTCCCTCGCCAACCGATGCGTCGCGGTTACGCGGCACGCACTCGGTGTACCCGCGTTCGTGCATGTGATTCAGGAGCCGGCACACGTAGTCGCACGTGAGGTCGCACTTGAGCGTCCAGGACGCGTTCGTGTACCCGATGGCCACGGCCAGGTTCGACACACCCTCGAGCATCATCCCCTTGTAGGTGAGCCGGGTCGACGGGTCCACCGGCTCGCCGTCCACGCTGAGCGCGATGCCCCCCAGGAAGAGCAACTCCAGGCCGGTGGCGGTCACGACGATGTCCGCTGCGAGCTCGTCGCCCGACGTGAGGAGCAAGCCCTTCGCGGTGAAACGTTCGATGCGGTCCGTGACAACCGAGGACGTCCCGGCGCGAATGGACTTGAAGAAGTCTCCGTCGGGTGCGGCGCAGAAGCGCTGGTCCCAGGGGTCGTAGGCGGGGGTGAAGTGGGTGCCGATGTCGTAGCCGGCGGGGAGCTGGCGCTCCAGGCCCTTGATCAGCATGCGGCGGACGAACTTCGGGAAGCGGCGGCACACCCGGTAGAACCCCTGCGTCAAGAGGGCGTGGAACCACTTCGTCGCGGTGCCGGCCGACCGGGGCGGCAGGACCCGGCGCAGGACTGCGGCCACCGGGCTCTTCTCGGGCAGCGCGGCAATGTAGGACGGTGAGCGCTGCAGCATGGTCACGTGGGCCGCCGATCGCGCCAGTGCCGGAACGAGTGTGACGGCCGTCGCACCACTGCCGATGACCACGATCCGCTTCCCGGAGACGTCGAGGTCCTCGGGCCACGCTTGGGGGTGCACGACGGTTCCGCTGAAGTCACCCATGCCCGCGAAGTCGGGTTGGTAGCCGTGGTCGTAGCGGTAGTAGCCGCTGCAGCAGAAGAGGAAGCCCGCTGTGAAGTGGATGGTGTCGGGAGTGTCGGTCCGCTCGGCCGTGATGTGCCAGACCGACTCGGACGTCGACCAGTCGGCCGCGATCACCCGGTGGTTGAAGCGGATGCGTGTGTCGACGCCGGACTCGGCGGCGGTGTCCTTGATGTACTGGAGAATGGAGTCACCGTCTGCGATGGACTTCTCGCCGTCCCAGGGACGGAAGGAGTAGCCCAGCGTGTACATGTCCGAGTCGGAGCGGATGCCCGGGTAGCGGAAGAGGTCCCACGTCCCACCCATGGTGGCGCGGGCCTCGAGGATGGCGTAGGTGACCCAGGGGCACTCGGTCTGGAGATAGTGGCCGGCGCCGATGCCCGAGAGCCCGGCGCCCACGATCAGGACGTCGAGGTGACTCGTCGGGGTGGCGGGGGTGGTCGACATCAGGTTGCAGCTCCGATCGGCGTGTGGTTCCGTGCCCTGCTCCGTCAGGAGCTCTGCCCCCAAGGTTTCCACCAATCCGGCATGGCCGTCGGCGGGGGAAGAGGGCGTCGGCCGAGGTCAGGTCCCGATCCGGGCTCCGGCGTTTCATTACTCTGACGTTAACGTTAAACTTCTGGATGTGAGCACGGCGACGCTGACCAACGGGAACGGTCACGCCCCGCCGGCGGCGGGAAACTCCGGCTACCGCTGGGTCGCGCTCTCGACGGTGACGCTGGGCACGTTGATGGTCTTCATCAACCAGTCGATCGTGCTCATCTCGCTCCCCGACATCTTCCGCGGCATCCAGCTCAACCCACTCACCCCCGGCAACACGGGCTACATGCTCTGGATGCTCATGGGGTTCACCGTGGTCCTGGCCGTGCTCGTCGTCACCCTGGGCCGGGTGGGCGACATCTTCGGCCGGGTCAAGATCTTCAACCTCGGCTTTGCCGTCTTCACCGTCTTCTCAGTCCTCCTCGCGGTGACGTGGCTCACCGGTACGGCTGGTGCCATCTGGTTGATCACCATGCGCGTCGGCCAGGGGGTCGGCGGCGCCATGCTCTTCGCCAACTCCTCGGCCATCATCACCGACGCGTTCCCGGCTGACAAACGTGGGCTCGGTCTGGGCATCAACAACACGGCGGCCATCGCCGGATCCTTCGTCGGGCTCGTCCTCGGGGGGCTGCTGGCCCCCGTGCAGTGGCACCTGGTCTTCCTGATCTCGGTGCCCTTCGGCGTCCTGGGCACGATCTTCGCCTACGTCAAGCTCGAGGACCGGGGAATTCGCACGCCGGCCAAGATCGACTGGCTGGGAAACGTCACCTTCGCAGTCGGCCTCATCCTCATCCTGGTCGGGATCACCTACGGGTTGCTCCCCTACGGCGGGAAGTCGATGGGCTGGACGAACCCCAAGGTGCTGGCCGAGATCTTCGGCGGCCTGGCGATCCTGGTCGTCTTCGGGTTTGTGGAGACCAGGGTGGCCCAACCGATGTTCCGGCTCTCCCTCTTCCGCATCAAGGCGTTCAGTGCCGGGAACGTGGCCAGCTTTCTGGCCTCACTGAGCCGTGGTGGCCTGATGTTCATGTTGATCATCTGGCTGCAGGGGATCTGGCTCCCCCTGCACGGGTACAGCTTCTCCGAGACGCCGTTGTGGGCGGGCATCTACATGATCCCGCTGACCGTCGGATTGCTGGTTGCCGCTCCGCTGAGCGGGTTGCTGGCCGACCGCTACGGAGCACGTCCGTTCGCCACGGGAGGGCTGGTTATCGCTGCGATCACGTTCATCCTGCTGAGCCTGCTGCCGGTCAACTTCTCCTACGTCGGGTTCGCCGCGCTCATCTTCATGAACTCCGTGGGCATGGGGATGTTCGTGGCACCGAACCAGACCGGCATCATGAACAGCCTCCCGGCCAACCGAGCGCGGTGCCGGAGCGGGTATGGCCGGCACGTTCAACTCGTCGGCCCAGGTGCTCTCCATCGGTATCTTCTTCAGCCTGATGATCCTGGGCTTGGCCTCGACGCTTCCCAGTGCGCTGTACCACGGACTCACGGCACAGGGAGTCAGCCCGGCGGTGGCCACGCGGGTCTCGCATCTGCCCCCGGTCGGGAGCCTGTTCGCCGCGTTCCTGGGCTACAACCCGATGCAGGTGCTCCTTGGCCATGCCGAGCTGTCCCACCTGTCGCCCGCGACCGCGAGCTATCTGACCAGCAGGCAGTTCTTCCCGCACCTCATCGCCCCCGCGTTCTCGCGGGGACTGACCGAGGCCTTCTCCTTTGCTGCTGCAGTGTGCCTGCTCGGTGCGGTGGCGTCGCTCCTCCGGGGCGGCAAGTACCACTACGGAGACGAGGCAGTCGATTCCGGCCTGGACATGGGCGACCACTGGGTGCCAGCCCAGGAGGCGGTGGCCGAGACAGAGGCGTTGCTGGTGGACTGAGATGGCCGTGTCCGTGCAACGCAAGCAGGTGACGCCCCCGAGCGCCGACGAAGCCGCCGAGGCGGGCATCCGCATCAGCGATGCGGCGACGCGTGCCGGCGTGTCGGCCCGGACTCTGCGCTACTACGAGGAGCTCGGTCTGCTCGCGCCGTCGCTGTACACGGCAGGAGGCGAGCGTCGCTACACCCTGGACGACCTCGAGCACCTCCAGCGCATCCTGGAGCTGCGAGAGGTCCTCGGCATGAACCTTGACGAGATTCGCGAATTCCTCGCGCTCGAGTCACGGCTCGACGAGCTGCGGGCTTCGTACCGTGCCACGAAGGGCGCCACGAGCAAGAAGGCGCGGGCCGAACAAAAGGCGACGCTCCAGGAGGCCCTGGTGCTCAACGAGTCGCTCGCGCAGCAGATCAGCGTCAAGCTGGCGCGGATGGACGGCTTCCGCTCCAAGCTGATGAGTGACGCTCGGCGCTGTAAAGAGCTCCTGACCGAACTGGACTGAGCGGCTCCCGACCGAGTCCAATCTCGGGGCGGTTGTCTACGCTTGGTCACTCATGACCGACGCCACTGCTTCTCTCGTCGCCGAGAGCACGGCGCGGTCGGGTCCCATCCGCTGGCTCGGGTCCAAGGATCCCGATTTTCTCGTGGTCAAGCGCTCGGTGCGGGCGGCCGTCATCATGCCGTCGGTGTTCGCCCTGGCCCACTGGTTGTTTTCGAACCCGCAGGTCGGCCTGTTCGGTGCCTTCGGCTCGTTCGCGCTTCTGCTCCTGGTGGAGTTCACGGGGCGCCCCCGTACCCGCCTCGTCTCGTACGGGGGTCTGTACCTTGCCGGCAGCTGTTCCATCGTGCTCGGCACCGTCGTCTCGACCTACAAGGTGGCCGCGGTCATCGCCATGCTGCTCGTCGGTTTCGCCGTCCTCTACGCCGGCATCGTTGCGCCGCAGGCGGCGACCGCGTCGACCGCGGCGTTGCTCACGTTCGTACTCCCGGTGTCGGTGGCCCAGCCTGCGTCCGCCGTGGGTCCCCGGATGGTGGGGTGGACGATGGCCGCCGCCGCCTGCACCGGTGCCTGCCTTCTGATCTGGCCCCCACCGTGGCACGACAACCTCCGGCGTCGGCTGGCGGAAGCCGTCTCCGCCGTTGCGAGCCTGGCCGACGCCCGAGCTCGGGGGGTATCCGATCCGGAGGCCAGTGCGGCCGTCACGTCCCAGCTGGCGCGCCTGCGCGAGCAGTTCTCGGGGACCCCGTATCCCCCGACGGGCGCCGCCATGCGTGCCGTCGCTCTCTCCAAGCTCGTGGGTCGGGTCGAATGGGTCGCCGGCAACACGGCGATGATGGGTGACGAGCACTGGGCCAAGGAACCGCCCCCGGCGTTGGCCGTCACCGAGAGGGTGGCCGAGACGCTCCATCAGACCGCCGCGCTCATCTGCGACCGCGATGCCCACCCCATTGACGATCCGGTGCGCATCAAAGCCGTCCAGGATTCCACGCGGCGGCTGGACCAGCTGATGGGTGCGGCACTCGAGGCCGATGTGACGTCGCTGACGGAGATAGACGCCGTGTCCGGGAGCCCCCCAGCCCGTTCGGGCGGAGCGAAGCCGCTCGAGGGGGAGAGCCTGGCGGGATCGCTCGATCCGGGGTTCCATGCCCGGGCTCTCGGCATCGCCACGGAGATGGTCGCCGATGCTGCGCTCGAGGCGGCCGGGGCCGGGGCAGTGGTGGATCGGCGACTCGAGATGGCCGGCGACTCCATGCGCCACGTGTTTTTGCGCCGGCTGCTCTCCCATCTTTCGTTTCGCTCGGTGTGGTTCCGCAATGCCGTGCGCGGCGGAATCGGGTTGGCCATCGCGGTCGCAGTGATCGAGGTCACCGACGTGCAGCACGGATTCTGGGTGGTCCTCGGCACGATGTCAGTTCTCCGGTCCAACGCCCTCGGCACCGGCGCGACCGCTGTCCGTGCCGTGGGTGGCACTGCCGTGGGCTTCCTCGTCGGTTCGGCCATCATGATCGGTGTCGCTGACCACAGCGACCTGCTCTGGGCCCTGCTCCCGCTTGCGGTGCTCGTCTCGGGCATTGCGCCGTCGATGATCTCCTTCGCTGCCGGGCAGGCCGCCTTCACCCTGGTGGTGATCATCTTGTTCAACATCATTGAGCCCATCGGTTGGAGGGTGGGGCTGACGAGAATCGAGGATGTCGCCATTGGCTGCGGCGTCAGCATCGTGGTCGGGTTCCTATTCTGGCCGCGCGGCGCCACCGCGGCGCTCGGGAAAGCGCTCTCCAACGCGTTCGTGGCCAGCTCGCTCTACCTGGCTGACGCTGTCGATCGGCTGACGAAGACCAGCCAGCTCGTCGACATCGGCGCCTGCGAGGAGGCATCGCAGCGGGCCTACCTTCTTCTCGACGACGCCTTCCGTCAGTTCTTCGCCGAGCGGGGGGCCAAGGTCGTCTCGGTCGAGACCATCTCCGGTCTCTTCACCGGATCGAACCGCCTCCGTCTCGCCGCGTACACCTTAGCGACGCTCCCCGTTGAGCCTCCCGCCGCCGGGACGTCCGAGGTTGAGTCTGTGGCGGTCGCCGAGGCGGTCCTCCGGGATTCGTACGCTTCGAGCCACCGTTGGTATCAGGACTTCGCTGACATGCTCACCGACCGGCGCGATTCTCTCGACCACCCTCCGTCGCACGCCGAGGTTCTGCAGGATGTCCTGCGGAAGGCGTTCGAGGACGTCACGACTCAGCAACGGGGCGATCGAATGCAGACGACGCTGCAGATGCTGTGGGCGGACGAGCTGCTCGAAACTCAGAGCCAGATGCAGGCCGACCTGCTGGCTTCGGCTGACCTCTTCGTCCGGGGGAGACGACGCGAAAGGCTGATTTAGGGCCGCTCAGCCGCGTCTCAGGCAGACGCGCCCGCGGCGAGCGAGACGGCGCAACGCCAGAATCCGCGGGCCTGGTCCATGGGATTCCTCACGATTCTGGGTACAGTCGGCAGCTCGGCGAGAACGATGACAAATATCAGAGAGGTCCGGTGCTGATGCGGTCCAGGTTCGTCTATCGAAGATGTGGTCTCGTCGCGGCCACCGCCATGGCGGGCACCCTGTGTCTCACCGCGATTGACGTGGCGGGGGCAGGAGGATCGACGACGACCAAACCCACAACGACCACGACCAAGCCGACCACCACGACGACGAAACCGACGACGACCACGACGAAGCCGACGACGACCACGACGGCCACGCCGTCAACGACAACCCGGCCGACGACGACCTCGAGCACCGCGCCGACGACGACGACGACGTCCGGTGTCCCGGCGCCCGGCCCGCCGGTGACGAGAACGACCCCGACGACGGCGCCTCAGCATGTGGCCAATCAGCCCAACCTCAACGCACTGACGCCCCACATCGTGGCCCTGAGCGGTTCGGGTGTGCAGTACCAGTCGAGCAGTGGAGCCACCACCCAGGGAAACGGCCCCGATGTCCCGAGCTTCTTGAGCTCTCCGGGCGGGCCCTACCTCTATGACGCGGACGGGAAAGTCGTTCTCCTCCATGGCGTCAACGTCGTGTACAAGCACGCGCCCTACATCGCGTACCCCGATCCGGGCAAGCCGTGGAACTTCGGTGTGAAGGACGCGCAGGAGATGCAGAACCTCGGCTTTAACGTCGTGCGACTCGGCATTGAATGGCAGGCCCTCGAGCCAGGCTCGAGGGGCCCCAACCAACCGAAGGTCTGCACACCCGGTCCCCCGGGCAACGCGCACGAGTTCAACCGAGCGGTGGCCGAGCGCTATTTGAGCCACGTCGCCGCCACGGTCAAGCTGCTCGCCCGCTACGGGATCTACACCCTTCTTGACATGCACCAGGACGTCTACAACCAGAATTTCCGGGGTGAAGGCGCGCCCAATTGGGCCGTCTGCACCAACAACGTGCCGATCGTGCCGAAGGGCGGCCGGTGGTCGAACAATTACTCGAATCCCACGCTGCAGACGGCCGTCCAACACTTCTGGAGCAACGACGTCGTCGGTAACCTCCAGGGCAATTTCGACCTGGTCTGGGCGACCGTGGCGGACTACTTCAAAGACGACCCCTGGGTGGTCGGCTACGACCCCTACAACGAGCCCTTCTCGACGGAGACGCAGGTCGCGTCGCAATCCACGTTCACCGGCCAGTTGGAGTGCTTCTACACGGGGAAGGCTCACACCGGCTTCCTCGCCAACGGGTCGAGTCCGCTGAACTGCCCGCCAGGAACACCCAGTGCCGGCGTCGTCCCGACGATTCAGGCCGTCGACCATCACCACCTGATCTTCGTTGAGCCCGATATCTACTGGGTGAGCGGCGGGAACGTCCCTTCGCAGTTAGGCCCGATGCCCTTCGAGCGTCTGGTCTTCAACTTCCACGTCTACTGCGGCGACCGCAGCCCGGTGACCGGCAACCCCACCGACCTGCTCAAGTGCCTCGAGTCGGAGGAGACAGCCGCCGCCGAACAGGACATCACCCGCCTCTCCATGAGCTCTGCCTACCAGTCAAGCGGGCCAGCGATCTTCATGAGCGAGTTCGGCGCGACGACGAGCGTCGCGCTCGCCGGGTTCGATACCGAATGGGCCGGATTGGACCAGCTGGGGTGGATCTACTGGGCGTGGAAGTACTACGACGACCCGACGGGATCGTCGGCCGAGGGACTCGTCCAGCCTGACGGGAGCTACTCGCCGATCGTGACGGTCTTGTCACGCACATACCCGCAGGCGGTGGCGGGCGTCCCCAACTCCATCATCTTCAACACCTTCACGGGTGCATTCAACTTGGTGTACGCCCCGACGCTGTCAGCGCAAGGTGTGACGACGATTGACGTCGCCGCGTCGCAGCACTATCAGAACGGGTGGTGTGCGGCGGTCAAGGGCGGCCGCATCACCTCGAAGCCGGGCGCGACCCACCTCACCGTACAGACGGTCGGGCACCCGTCGCAGGTCTACGTCACGGTGACTGCCGGCGCGTGCCCGTCATCTTGAGGTGACCGCACGCAGGACAGGTTCACCCTAGCCACCTGAGTTCGAATCTGAGCGACTGGCTCAATCTCGCTTCGGGACACGGCTCGTGAGGCCGCCTAGGTACGTGGACGTTCGAAGCAGTGCACGTCGAAGTAGATCGGCAACACGTACTTCACGTAGAAGGAGTGAACGATTCTTTCCGGATAGACGAGGTCTTCGTGCCGCTTGATCTTCACCCGATCGTCCTTGTCCTCGTAGCGCTCACACGCAACGAGCAGGTCATCGACCTCTTCGCGCGAGTCTTGTAACAGGCCGAGGTGGTCGTAGCCGGGCGAGCTCATTGGCTTGTCGCTCTCTGCGAGAAGAATGAACTGGTCCGATCCGGGCATCAGCAGATGACACGTCTGCCCCACCACCTCGGTGTCGAGCGCGGTCCATCCGAAGATCGAACCATAGAAGGCGTCGATATCCTCACGGAGCGTCTTGTTGAGGCTACCGAGTGGAAAGGTCATCTCCATGTGATTGAACCGCATCGCGTCGTCCCTCCCTTATCGGTGTCCTCGTGCATATGGTGCCCGAAAACACCGCGCCAGGTCTTCATCACGAGGCACTCTGGCGCCACACTCTGCCTCGCAGCACCCCCAGCGGGACGCTATTCGAACTGGCCGAAATCCGAAAGAATCCAGGTCCAGGCATTGACAAGTCATCTGGTGGATCGGGAATTGGTAGCAATCTTGCGCTTGCTGTTGAACGAGCGCACCACCCTGGCGGGGCGCTCTTCGAACTTCAGAACAAGGAGACTCTTCCGAATGGGCCAGCTCCGCATTTTCGTCGATCACGCTGACGAGAGAGCAAGGGACGATGCGGTTCAGAGGAACAGCGTTGTCGCTGCGAACCTCCATTCGTCCAACAGTTCAGTGGGTACTCGAAGTGATTGCCCAGCGCTCCCCCACCCCTGACAGACCGTCGGACCTGATGGTCTACCTGTGCACTCGGAAAATGGAGCACTTATAGAGTTCGGTGAGCAGCAGATGATGCACCTGGTTGCTCCGCCACACCGGTGTGACGTCAGGTATTTCGGAGGATTGATGACCACTGACGAGCTGACCGCGCTTCGGAGACTTGTGGACAAGGACGAGATTGTCGACCTCGTCCATAGGTATTCTTACTGCGTCGATCACCGACTCTACGACGACGTCGTGAAGTTGTTCACAGACGACTGCATCGTCGACTTCGGATACGGCAATAGCCCGCCTGTTCGCTCCCGAGTTGCTCTCCGACAGTTGTTCGGACATCCCGAAGGGCGGTTCGAGGCCACCAGCCATCACAATGCCAACGTCCTGGTGACGTTTGGCGATGACGACAATGCCAAGGTGCTCACGTCGGTGTATGCGTGGCACAGGCGGGATGACGGAGATACGCCAAGGCTGTGGGGTTACTACCACGACTCGGTCACACGAACTTCGGACGGCTGGCGCATCGCACAGCGGGAACTCCGGGTTCTCGGGGTCGAGGATTGGCATTCCAATTGGCACTGGGCACTCGAGAAGGACGTCGGCGAGCTGAAGTGAGGAAGACACAAGCTCAGCCTGAAGCTCGCAACCAAAAAATGAGTGAAATGAGACCAGCCGCTTCGCTCAGGGCCTGGGCATTCCTTCGCCGGTAGCGGGTTCGAACGAGGACCACCACACCTTCGCACACCAACCTCTCAGAGCGCCGTGCCTTCCCAAACCAGGTTCAGGCCAGCGAGCACCCCCAACCGGATTCGAACCGGTGCTGCCGCCGTGAAAGGGCGGTGTCCTAGGCCGCTAGACGATGGGGGCGGGACCGTGCGCCGGGCACGGGTCTACCGAGCCTAATGGGCGCCGATGGGGACGCCCGGCGCCGCCGTGTCGCGGGCGACCGGTGCGGGGAGCGCCTCTGGCGCGTGGTACGTGCAGACGAGGAAGGTCTGCACGGCTCCGATCACGAGCACCGTGGCACCCACGATGTGGACCTCCACCAGCAGCGCCGGCAGGTGGGTGAAGTACTGCGTGTACCCCACGGCGGCCTGGGCCACCAGCACCACCATCAAGACGCGCGCCGAGCGGCGCACCCGTTCGGGCACGTCGCCCATGTGCAGGGCCACGACCAGGCCGATGGTGACGCCGATCAGGAGCAGGGCCAGGCTCGAGTGGAGCTCAGCCATGTCACGCAAGGCGACGGGGATCCGCTTGGCGACCTGCTGCCCCGAAGCGTCGCCGGCGTGGGGTCCGGCGCCGGTGGTGGCGGTTCCGGCGGCGATCACGAGCGCCAGTAGCGCGAGGAGCCCGTAGTAGAGGCGGATGAGGGGGCGCGGCACCAGGAGGTGGGCCGACCCGGACGAGTAGTCGCGGGTCGAGCGGTGTACGAGCACCACGGCGTCGACCAGCAGCAGCATGGTGGCGTAGAAGTGCACCATGACGACGTAGGGGTTCAGCTTGGTGTACACGACGATGCCGCCGAGCACGGCCTGGGCCAGCACGCCGGCCACGAGCCCGCCGCTCAGCCAGACCAGATCGCGCCGGCGCGGGGCACGGAAGACGGAACCGAGGAAGGCGGCGGCCACCGCAATGGTCAGGACGATCGTGACCAGGCGGTTGCCGAATTCGACCAGGCCGTGGAACTGCAGGGCCGGCGTCAGGTGGCCGACCGAGCACTCCGGCCAGTCGCTGCAGCCGAGGCCGGACCCGGTCAGGCGGACCGCCGCCCCCGTCACGACGATGAGGGCGGTCATGACCAGGGCCAGGACGTCGAGCCGGTGGCTCAGCGAGGGCGAGACGGTGGGAGTACGGCGCCGCGACACTCGGATCAAGCGTACCGGGGGCCGTCGCCTGGTCCCGGGCGAGCCCCTGGCCGTAGGCTGAGGCGCGCATGTCCATTGAGGCACCCGCCCTCCCGCGCCGGAGAGCGACGTGGTCGTGGTCCACGGTCGGGGCCTATGTCGCCTTGACCAAGCCACGGATCATCGAGCTCCTGCTGGTCACGACGCTGCCCACCATGGTGGTGGCGCAGCGCGGCCTGCCGCCGGTCTGGCTGATGGCGGCCACCCTGGCGGGCGGAGCGCTGGCCGCCGGCGGCGCGAACGCCATCAACATGGTGGTCGACCGGGACATCGACCGCCTGATGAAGCGGACCAAGAACCGCCCGCTGGTGACCGGCGCCATGACGCCCGCTGCGGCGCTCGTGTTCGCCCTCGCCCTCGAGGTGGCAGCGTTCGTCGAGTTGTGGCTCGCCGTCAACCTGCTCTCAGCCGTCCTGGCCATCTCGGCCACCCTCTTCTACGTCTTCGTCTACACGCTGTGGCTCAAGCGCCGTTCGTCGCAGAACATCGTGATCGGGGGCGCCGCGGGTGCGGTGCCGGTGCTCGTCGGGTGGGCCGCGGTCACGGACAGCCTGGCCTGGGCGCCCGTCGTGCTCTTCGCCATCATCTTCATCTGGACGCCGCCGCACTTCTGGTCGCTGGCGGTGCGCTACCGGGAGGACTACGAGGCGGCCGACGTGCCCATGCTGCCGGTCGTCGCATCGATGAAGCGCACGACCACCGAGATCGTCTACTACACGGTGGCGCTGGTGGCGGTGTCGTTCCTCCTGGGACCGGTGGCGCACCTGGGTTGGATCTACATGATCACCGCCGCGGTGCTCGGTGCCGGGTTCCTCTACTTCGTGACCCGTCTCTGGGGGCTGGCCCAGAACGGCCGGGTGACCGGACGCGACGCGATGCGGGTCTTCGGGTACTCCATCACCTATCTCACCGTGCTATTCGTGGCCATGGCGGGTGACGTACTCATCTCCAACCACATTCACTAGCGTCCCCCGCGATGACCGACGTCTCGCCCCCGGACCCGGAGGTTCCTCCTGCGCCCGAACGGCCCGGATCGCCCGAGATCCGCAGGCCCCGCAAGCGGTTCATCCTCATCGGCCTGGGCATCGGCATCGGGATCGTCGTGCTGATCGGGCTCTTCGTCCCCCACGGTGGCGGGAACCCCACACCAGGGACCACGTCGGGGGGACAGCCACAGCCCGGGGACACGGTGCCGACGTTTGCGGAACCGAATGTCGGGCCAGTCGGGGGGAACCAGGTGGCGGTGCCGTCCGACGGGGGCGCCAACGGCACGCCGGCCGTCCTGCTGTTCTTCGGGAACTGGTGCCCAAGCTGCCACCAGGAGCTGCCGCCTCTGGCCGCAGCGGTGCGACAGCAGGACGAGGCGGGCGGACCGCTGTCCCATGTCCGCGTCATCGGCGTCGACAGCGAGGACACCACGGCGAACGCCAAGGCCTTCATCAAGAGCTCGGGCGTGACGTTCCCGGTGGCCTACGACCCGAGCGCGAATATCCTGGGGGGCACCTTCGACTTCCACGGTGATCCCTACACGGTGTTCGTCAGGGGTGACGGCACCATCTCCAAGATCGTGAGTGGTGATCAGCTCACGCCGGCGTCCTTCACGGCCGACGAGCGGGCGCTCATTCCCAGCGGAACGTGAGGGCGGCGGCGACCGGCGCCGCCACGGCCCAGACCGCCAGCACGACCCAGGACTCGGCGGGGACGGCGGTGCCGCCGCCGAGGGTGGCGTGCAGCGCGGCGGAGAGCGCCTCGGCCGGCAGCAGCCGGGCGAAGGAGGCCAGCCCGGCCGGGAGCTTGGTGACGGGGACGATCATGCCGCCCAGCAGCAGCAGCACGAGATAGAGGCCGTTGGCGGCGGCCAGGTTCACCTCGGCCCGCAGCGTTCCCGCCATGAGGAGGCCGATGCCGGCGAAGGCGACCGTGCCAAGGAGGATGACGGCCACCGCACCCGGGACGGCGGCGGCACCGGAACCGCCCGGGTTCCACCCGAGCGCGAGCCCGACCGGGAGCAGGACGGCCGCCTGTAGGAGCTCGACGGCGCCGATGGTGACGATCTTGGCTCCGAGGAGGCGCGGGCGGCCGAGCGGGGTGGCGCCCAAGCGCTTGAGCACGCCGTAGCCGCGCTCGAAACCGGTGGCGATGCCGAGGGAGACCATGGCGGTCGACATGACGGCGAGGGCGAGAATGCCCGGCACGAAGAAGTCGGCCGGCGTGGCCGTGGGCGTCGAGACCACCGACACCTTGGAGAAGAAGAGCAGGAACACGACGGGGATGCCGAGCGTGAGCAGCAGCGTCTCGCCACGGCGCAGCGTCATGTAGATCTCCGCGCCGGTCTGGGCGGTGAGCGGGCGCAGCGTCTCGGCGGTCGTGCTCATCGCGGCCGCCTCCTGTCCCGGCGGCGCCGCACCGCGGCGTCCGCGGCCGCCGGTTCCGCGGCGTCGGCCGCGCCGACCGCTTCGAAGTACACGTCCTCGAGGGACTTCCCCGTCACCAGGTCGGTGAGGGTGGCGTCGCGCTCGGCCAGGAAGGTGGCGACCGCGGCGGTGACGGCCGGGGCGGGTACGCCGGTCGCCACGACCCGGTAGCGGCCGGGCCCGGTCTCGGTGACCGCGGCGCCCGGGCCGACGAGGGCGGCGAGCGGGGCGAGGTCGAGCCCAGCCGGCGCGCCGAAGGAGACGACCGCTCCCGCGCCGGCGGCTGCGATGGCGAGCCCCCGGGGCGTCCCCTCGAGCACGACGCGGCCCCCCGAGAGGATCACGATGCGGTCGGCCATCCGCTCGGCCTCGCCCAGCTCGTGGGTGGTCAGCAGGACGCAGACGCCCTGCTCCTTCAGCCCGGCCACCACGGCGCGCACGGCGATGCGCCCGGCGGGGTCGACACCGGCGGTCGGCTCGTCGAGGAACGCCACGTCGGGCCGACCGATGAGCGCCAGGGCCAGCGAGAGGCGCTGCTGCTCGCCCCCCGAGAGGTGGCGCCACGGGGTGGCCGCCACGGCGCCGAGCCCGACGACCTCGAGAAGTGCAGCGCTCGGCAGGGGATCGCGGTAGTAGCTGCCGAAGAGGTCGAGAACCCGGCGCGGCCCGAGCATCGGGTACACGCCGCCGCGCTGGAGCATGACGCCGATGCGTCCGGTGAGCGCGGCGTGGTCGGTCATTGGATTCAGACCGAGGACCCGCACCTCGCCGGCGGCCGGGCGCCGGTAGCCCTCGAGCGTCTCGACGGTCGACGTCTTGCCGGCCCCGTTGGGGCCGAGGACCACGAGCACTTCGCCCGGCTCGGCGCTCAGGTGCACGTCGTCGACGGCGGGTGGCGTGCCGGACGGGCCGTAGCGCACGGTGAGCCCGGTGACCTGGACGGCTGGCACGGCGTCGCAGGCTACTTTGACGAGGGATGATCGATATCCGGGCGCTGCGTGACGATCCCGAGGGGGTCAAGGCCGCGCTGGCCCGGCGCGGTGTGGAGGCGTCCGAGGTGGACGCCGTCATCGTGGCCGACATCGCGCACCGTGCCCGGGTGGCGACGGCCGAGGCGATGCGGGCCGAGGTGAAGGAGCTGTCGCGCCACGTCGCGCAGGCCAAGCGGGACGGCGAGGGCGCCCGGGCCGACGAGCTCAGCGCGCAAAGCCGCGCCCTGGGCGAGTCCGAGCGCGTCGCGGCGGCTGAGGTCGACGCACTGTGGGAGACGGTGCGCACCGGGTTGCTCTACCTCCCCAACATCCCGGCCCCCGACGCCCCGGACGGGGTGGGCGAGGAGGACAATGTGGAGGTCCGCCGGTGGTGGCCCGGGCAGGACCTCGGGCGGCCGGAGCCCGCAGGGCTCGAGCATCAGCGCGTGCCGCACTGGGAGACCGGCGAGGCGCTGCAGATCCTCGACATGGAGCGCGGCGCGCGCCTGGCGGGCTCCATGTTCCCGCTCTACCGGGGCCCGGGGGCGCGGCTGTTGCGGGCGTTGACCGCGTTCGCCATCGACCGCCACTCTCCCGCCTACGAGGAGATCCGCCCGCCCACGGTCGTGCTCACGGACACCATGACATCGACCGGGCACCTGCCCAAGTTCGCCGACGACGCCTATCACGTCACCCGCGACGACCTGTGGCTGATCCCGACGGCGGAGGTGCCACTGACCTCCATGCACCGCGGCGAGATCCTCGAGGAGTCGCAGTTGCCGCTCCGCTTCACGGCGTCGACGGCCTGTTACCGGCGCGAAGCGGGCTCGGCGGGGCGCGACACCCGGGGACTGCTGCGGGTGCACGAGTTCGACAAGGTGGAGCTGTTCGCCTACGCCACCCCGGCCGGGGCGCTCGATGCGCAGGCCGACATCCTGCAGCGGGCGGAGTCGATGCTGCAGGAGCTCGAGTTGCCGTATCGGGTACTCGACCTGTGCACCGGGGATCTGAGCGGCTCGTCGGCCCGTACCTTCGACCTCGAGGCCTACGCGCCCGGGGTGGACCGCTGGCTCGAGGTCAGCTCGGTCAGCTGGTTCCGCGACTACCAGGCCCGCCGGGCCAACGTGCGTTTCCGGCCGGCCCCGGGCGGTCCGCTGCAGCTCGTGCACACCGTGAACGGCTCGGCGCTGGCCTGGCCGCGGATCTGGGCCGCCCTGGTGGAGAACGGGCGCCAGGAAGACGGGACGGTGGTGCTGCCCGAGTGCCTGGCGCCGTATCTCGGTGGCGAGCTGTTGTTGAAGGCACCGTGAGCCGGGGCGGCGGCGGAAGCGGGTTCGGCTTCGCGAGGGCGATCGAGACCATCGCGGCGGACAGCCGGCGCCTGGCCGAGGTGGTGGGGTCGTCCGACCTCGAGGCGCGCGTCCCCTCCTGCCCCAAATGGTCGGTGCGCGACCTGGCGCACCACATCGGGGAGGTGCAGTGGTACTGGGGGAGAACCTGCGGGCCCACAACGCGGACGAGCGTTCGGGTGCCGAGCTGACGGCGCTGCCCGAGGACACCGACCTGCTCGCCTGGTTGGGATGGTGCACCTACTCGCTGCTCAGCGCGCTGCGCGAGTCGGGGCCCGACGCGCCCTGCTGGGCCTGGTGGCCCGAACCGCATACGTCGGGCGCGGTGGGCCGCCATCAGGCGCAGGAGGCGGCGGTGCACCGCTGGGACGCCGAGGGGGTGGACGGGGCGGGCGCAGCGCTGCCGGCCGACCTGGCCGAGGACGGGGTGCCCGAGTTCATGGAGATCATGGTGGGCTCCGACCTCGGATCGCTGCCCGGCGTGGTGACCCTGAGGGCCACCGACACCGGGGCGACCTGGCGCGTGGCCGGTACCGGCGGCGCCAGTCGGGAATCGGAGCTGCGGGCACCGGCCTCCGACCTGGTGCTGATGCTCTACCGGCGCCTGCCCGTTCCCGACACCACGGTGGTGGGGGACCCCATGCTGGTGGCGGCGCTCCTCTCGCTGGCCGACACGTCGTGACGGAGCTGACCTTCCTCGGGACGGGCAACTTCGTGGCCCCCCCGGGCCGCTACTGGAACAGCTTCGTGATGGACGCCTCGGTGTTGGTGGAGCCGTCGCCCACGGCGCTGCCGCACCTGCGTCGTTGCGGGTTCGGGGTCGACGCCATTGAGGTGGTCGTCGTCTCGCACTTCCATGCCGACCATTGCTTCGGGTGGCCCTTCTTGCTGCAGGCAGCCGCCAAGCTGGGCGGCGGCCGCACGGTGCACGTGGTGGGACCGCCGGGAATAGAGGCGCACCTGGCCGGGCTGAACGAGGCCGGAGCCGTGCGCTCGGTGACCGAGATGGCGTACGCGAACCTCGACCTGCGCTTCGTCGAGGTCGACCGCTCCTGGCAGGAGGCGGGCCCACTGCGCTTCCGGGCCGTCGAGGTGGTGCACGTCCCGTACCTGCGCTGCTTCGGCTACCTGTTCGAACGGGCCGGGCAGGTCATCGCCTACTCGGGCGACACCACCCCGTGCGAGGGCTTGAGCGAGCTCGCCCGCGAGGCCGACGTGCTGGTGGTGGAGTGCAACGGGCGGCACACCCCGCCACCCGGTGTCCCGCCGTCGCACATGGACGAGGAGTCGATCCGGCAGCTGCGGGCGGCCCACCCCGACCTGCATCTCGTCCTCACACATCTGGGCGAGCAGGTGGACACCACGTCCATGCCCGGTGTGACGATCCCGAACGACTTCGAGCGGCTGACGATCTGAGGCGAAGGGCGGGGGCGACAGTCGACGCTCAGACCCCGGTGGAGGCGAAGCGGTAGCCGACGCCGCGCACCGTGGTGATGAGCACCGGCACGGAGGGATCGGCCTCTATCCGCGAGCGCAGCCGCTTGATGTGCACGTCGAGCGTCTTGGTGTCGCCGATGTAGTCGGTGCCCCACACGCGGTCGATGAGCACGTCGCGGGTGAGCACGCGACCGGAGTTCTCGACCAGCAGCCGCAGCAGCTCGAACTCCTTGCGGCGCAGGTGCACCTCCTCGCCGCGCACGAACACGCGCCGCTGGTCGAAGTCGACCTTGATCCCGTTGGACTCCCAGATGCCGTCGCTGCCGAACTCGAGGGACCCCGCCACGTCCGTGGCCTCGGTGCCGCCGGGTGCGCGCCGCAGGACGGCACGCATGCGGGCGACGAGCTCGCGCAGGCGGTAGGGCTTGGTGACGTAGTCGTCCGCGCCGACTTCGAGCGCGACGACCGTGTCGATCTCGGTGCCCTTCGCCGTCACCATGATGATGGGGACCTGCGAGCGGGTTCGTATGTTCCGGCACACGTCGATGCCCGACAGCTTGGGCAGCATCAGATCGAGCAGCAGGATGTCGGGACCGGTCTCGTCGAAGAGCTGCAGGGCCTCGTTGCCGTCACGGGCCACGGTGACCCGGAACCCCTCGTTGGAGAGGCCGATCACGAGGGCGTCGATGAAGGACTCCTCGTCCTCGGCCAACAGCACCTTGACGGGACCTTCGCCGACCGCCGCCCGCCCGCTCGTCTTGCCTCCCGTCTTGCCCGAACCGCTCCGGCTCATACGACGCGCTCGGCCTGGATCGGGAGGACGAGGGTGAAGGTCGACCCTTCTCCCTCGCGGGACTCGACGTCCACCCAGCCCTGGTGGTTGTTGGCGACGTGGCGGACGATGGCCAGGCCGAGGCCGGTGCCGCCCGTGACGCGGCTGCGGCCGTGGTCGACCCGGTAGAAGCGTTCGAAGATGCGGTCGAGGTCGCGGGCCGGGATGCCGACGCCGTGGTCCTGCACCGAGAGCCGCACGTTGTCGCGCTCCTCGATGCGCCAATTGGGGGCGATGACCGCAGCGGCCTCCACCGGGCCGGTGCCGACGACGTCGCCTTCGGCGGTCACCACCGGCGGCACGGGCATGGTGGGCGCCGTCGTGCCGGTGGCGGCCGAGGTGCCGGGGGCGGACTGGCTGAACTGGTCGAGGATCTCAGGCGTGAAGACCGGCTCCACCGTTCCGTCCGTCGCCGGCAGCTCCCCGGTCAAGGGATCGCCGTCGAGGTCGTCGCCCTCTTGGCTGTCGCCCTCCGTGCTGTCCGACGAGGGCTCCAGCGGGGACTCCGACAGGGTGGGGTGGCTCAGGTTGGGGTTGGAGCGTTGGACGGTGCCGGTCACCACCACCTTCGCGTTGTCATAGGAGTAGGTGATCGCGTTCTCCAAGAGGGCGTGCATGGCCGAGACGAGCTGGCGCCGGTCGCCCATCACGGCGACGGGGGGAGAGGGCTCGTGCAGCACGATCTCGAGGCCGCGCTGGTCGGCGGTGGCGCGCACCCGCTCGATCGCATCGGCCATGACGAGGTTCACCAGCACCGGCTCGCGCGGCGGTGCCTCCTCGGATTCGATGCGGGAGAGGTCGAGCAGGTCGTCGATGATGCGGCTCACCCGGAACGCCTCGTTGTGGATGCGGCCGGCCAGGCGCTGCGCCACCTCGGCGTCGGGCTCGGAGACGAGCGTCTCGGCCAGCAGGCCCAGCGCACCCATGGGCGTCTTGAGCTCGTGGCTCACGTTGGCGACGAAATCGCGCCGGATCTCCTCGAGCCGGCGGCGCTCCGAGACGTCCTCGATCAACGCGATGACCCCGAGCGGACGGCGCCCGTCGTCGATCTGGCGGGCCCGCACCTGCAGCGTCCGTCGCGGCGGGCCGTAGAGGTCGAGGGTGCGCTCGGCGGATCCGTCGTGCCACGCGTCCTCGAGCACCTCGGTGACCGCCTGGGCGGCCAGGGCGTCGCCGTGGCGGCTGACCATCAGGGCGTTGGCGCGCCCGTTGCGGTAGATCACGGTCCCGTTCTCGTCGCAGAGGACGACGCCCTGGGTGAGGGTGTCGAGCGAACGCCGGAGGCGGATGGCGTCGGAGCTGGACTCGGTCACCGCCTGGGCCGCGCCTCCGGTCACCTGCTCCAGGTAGGCGAGCGAGGTCTCGATGTTGTATTCGTCCTCGGGCGGATCGAGGCCGAGCCGGGTGCCCAGCGCGGCGAGGCGCTGCGAGATGGCCCGCCGTCCCGAGCGCCGTCCGAGCAGGGCGGCCACCACGCCGACGAGCACGACGAGCGCGACGGCCACCGCGACGAAGATGGCCTCCTGGGTCATGCTCAGATTGACTTCTCCAGGCCCACTCAGCGGCACGCCCCCAATATGACAGGGCTGGAGCCGGCGCGGCGAACGGCTGCGCCGCCGCGACCGGGACCGCCCGTGCGCCCGGTCCCGCCCCAGGCACGCCGTGTTCCCGCCCTCCGTGGCCAGGACCCTCCCCTGAGCTGCCCTTCTGCAACCCGGGAGGTGACCATCGTCCACCCGGTGCCCGCGACCGGCAGCCCGAGGCGCCCGAAGCAGTGTCACCTCGCGCCGCACGGTGAACCGTTCTCCCGCCAACGGCGACCCGGAGGGTCCGGCGCCGGCAGTCACCACGGAGGGCACCCCATGGTCGTGTGGCACCTGGCCGATGTCTCGTTGAACCCCAGCGTGAACGCGCTGCCCGGGGGAGGGACCCTGCAGGACCTCACCAACGGCCTGGGGGCCTGGGCCCTCATTGCGTCGCTGGCCGGCCTGCTCATCGGCGCCGCCGCCTGGGCCCTGGGCGTCCACGCCCAGAACTACCAGCAATCGATGGTCGGGCGGCGTGCCGTGCTGGTGTCGGGGCTGGCGGCCTTGCTCATCGGTGCCGCGCCGCCGATCATCAACTTCTTCTTCCAGACCGGCACCAACCTGCACTGATCCCCCGGGGCGCGCACGCCATGCTGGCCGCCGGCTGCACCGGGCTCGACGCGCTCAACCCCGTCTGCCAGGTCGGGAGCGTCGGGGGGTCCATCGCGGCCTCGGGCTTCGAGTCCGTCCTGAGCGGGATCAGCCAGTGGGTGGCGAGTGGCGCCGAATGGCTGCTGGGCCAGATCGGCGACGTGCTCGTGTCCACCACGACGGTGGACGTCGGGGCCACCTGGTTCCGCACCCACTACGGCCAGATGACGGCGCTGGCGGGCGTCGTCATCCTCCCCATGCTGCTGGCCTCGACCCTGCAGGCGGTGGTGCGCCAGAACCCGGGACAGCTCGTTCGCACCTTCCTCGTGCAGCTCCCCCTCGCCCTGCTGCTGGCCGTGGTGGCGATTCAGATCGTCATCCTGAGCCTCTCGGCCACTGACGCCATGAGCGACGCCGTCGCGGGCGGCACCGGTGCCGACGTGACCTCACTGCTGTCCGGCGTGACCACCGGGCTGGTGGCGGCGGCCGGCGACCCGACCATTGCCAGCTTCGTGCTCCTGCTGATTGCGTTGCTGATCGCCGTCGCCGCCTTCGTCTTGTGGCTCGAGCTGTTGATCCGGGCGGCGGCCGTCTACGTGGCGGTCCTCTTCCTGCCCCTCGCCCTGGCCACCCTGGTATGGCCGGCGGTGTCGCACTGGTGCCGGCGGCTGGTCGAGACGCTGGCGGCGCTGATCATCTCCAAATTCGTCATCGTGGCCACCCTGAGCCTGGCCGCCGGCGCCGTCTCCTCGGGCACGGCGGGCACGGGCGACCAGGGCTCTGGGTTCTCGGCCGTCCTCGGCGGCGGCGCGCTGCTCGTCATGGCCACCTTCGTCCCCTTCGCCATCCTGCGCATGATCCCGGCCGTCGAGGCCGGCGCCGTCGCGCACCTCGACGGGCTGCGCGAGCGCGGTACCGCCGCCATGACCCGGCTGCCCCGCTCCGCGGCCAACCATGTGCTCCACGAGGGGCTGGAAACGCTCGGCGGCACGCGCCTGATGGCACAGGCCCCGGCGGCGGGCGGCGCCACCGCCGGTGGGGCGGCCCTGGCGGCCGGCGACCCCGAATCGCAGCCGCGTTACGACGACGCCGTCGCCCGCGGCGTCGTCCCCGGGCCCAAGGGCCCCAAGCCGGTGGCCGGGCGGGAGCCGGAGGCGGACGCGGCGGCCGACTCGCCGCCGCTGGACACGGACGGTGGCGGGGAGACGAAGCCGGTGGACACGGACGGTGGCGGCCCGGCCGTGCGCCGGCGTCCCCGCGGGTTCAATCCGGCGCCGACCGGTCCGGCCACCCCCGAGGACGCCTGGAAGTGGGAGGGCGTCCCTCCCGGCCGCAGCCTCATCGGGAAGGTCGAGCCCGGCAAGATGCGCTACTACATGGGCGACAATCACGGCCCGTGCATCAAATGGCTGCCCCCGGCCTGGCCGGAGGGTGAGCGGGGCGGCGACGGGTGAGCGCAGACGGAGGATCGCGCTACCGCTTCGGTCCACGCGAGCGCGGCGGCGCGCTGGCGGGATGGCGGGCCGGCCAGATCGTCACCTTGGCGGTCGGCCTGGTGTTCGGCGTGCTCGTGCTGCGCTGGGAGCCCAACGCGGCGGGCGTGGCGGCGTCCATCGGGATCCTCGTCCTCTACGGCGCGTTGGCGACGGTACCGGTGGCCGGACGGACCGGGGACGAATGGCTGCCCGTGGCGGTGTGCTGGGGCGCCCGGCGGGGCGGCGGGCGCGGCGGCGGCCACATGAGGGCGCTGCGCCGGGTACGGCTGCTGCGCGCCGGCTGGCAGGACATGGGTGTGGTGCACGACAGCGCGGCGCGCACGCTCACCGCGGCCCTCTCGCTGCGCGGCGCCAGCTTTGCCCTCCTGGGCGCCGACGAGCAGGACCGCCGGGTGGGGGCGTGGGCCTCGGTGCTGTCGTCGCTGGCGCGCGAGGGCTCGCCGGTGCACCGGGTGCAGTGGGTGGCGGCATCCTTCCCCGACGACGGGCAGAGTGCCCGCTCCTACCTCGCGGCCGAGGCGGTGCCCGGCGCAGCGTCGGCCTGCACCGCCTCCTACGAGGCCCTCCTGACGGACATGGACTCACACGCCTGTGCGCACGACGTCGTCCTGGCCGTGCAGGTGCGGCTCGCCAAGTCAGTCGAGGCCGGGTGCGCCACGCTCGCTCGCGAAGTGGGGTCGCTCGTCCGCCTCCTCTCCGACGCCGACGTGCAGGTCGAGCGCGTCCTCACGGCCGACGACCTGGCCCACCAGCTGCTCCGCACCTACGAGCCGCACGTCGCCTCCTCCGACGCCACCGCGCCGGTTCTCGACCCGTGGCCGATGGCGATGGAGGAGAGCTGGGCGGCGGTGCGCGTCGACGGCATGGTCCACGCCACCTTCTGGGTGGCGGAATGGCCGCGCATCGAGGTGCGCAGCGATTTCCTCGCGCCACTCATCCTCGGCCCGGCCCGCTCGACCCTCTCGGTGGTGATGGAGCCGTTGGGCCCCGACACCGCGGTGCGCAAGGTGGAGGCGTCGCGCACCGCCGACCTGGCCGACGCGGAGCTGCGCCGGCGCGGCGGCTTCGTCTCGACGGCGCGGCGCGCCCGCGAGTCGGAGGTCCTCGCCCGCCGGGAGGCGGAGCTCGCCGAGGGCCACGCCTCCTTCCGCTACTCGGGCTACGTCACGGTCTCCGCCCCGAGCGAGGAGGAGCTGATGGCCGCCTGCGACGTCGTGCAGCACGCGGCGGGTCAGAGCCGGCTGGCGCTGCGCCGCCTCTACGGTGACCAGGCCTCGGCGTACACCTGCACCCTGCCGCTCTGCCGCGGGCTGCGCTGAGCCGTCTCACCTTGAGAGATCAGCCCGAAATGGCCACCACCGGGGCGTTGATGGGCTGGCCGCCTCTGCTGCCCAAGAAGGGTGGGCCGTTGGTGGTCGGGAAGGCAAAGACGCCGCCGTCCGCTGCCCCGAGGTAGTAGCCGTTGCTGACCAGGTTCATGCCGACGATCGCCTTGTCGAGTCTGATGGACCCGGTCGAGCCGTAGAAGGGCTCCGAGCTCGGGTAGCTGAAGATGCCGCCGTCGCTGGCCACCATGTAGTAGCCGCCGTTGGAGGCGACGGCCATGCCGACGACCGGCTTGTTCAGCGCGAGGGAGCCGGCCGAGCCCAGGAAAGGCGGGCCACCAAGGGTCGGGAAGCTGAAGATACCGCCGTCGCTGGCCACCTCGTAGTAGCCGTTGCCGTTCGGAGTCGGCGCAATCCCGACGATCGGTTTGTTGAGCGGCTTGCCTCCTATGGAGCCGTAGAACTGGGCGTCGCCGTAGGCGAAGATGCCGCCGCCGCGCTTCGGGTGATTTCGCCGACGCGGAGGGTCACCCCTTTTCCGCCACTCGGGCTACGTCACGATCCCGGTGCCGAGGAGCTCGTGGCCGCCTGCTGGCTCTGCGCCGCCTCTACCATGACTCGGTGGCCGCCCCCACCGATACGAGGTCTACCGCAACGGGCGACGCCGGGCGCGGGTCCGTGCGCAACGTGGTGGTCCTCCTTCTCGACAGCCTCAACCGGCACATGCTCGGCAGCTACGGCGGCGCAGAGTTCGACACGCCGCACCTCGACCGCTTTACCCGCGAGCGAGCCGTCCGCTTCACCTCGCACGTCACGGGTTCGCTGCCGTGCATGCCGGCGCGCCACGACATCTTGTGCGGGTCCCTCGACTTCTTGTGGCGGCCCTGGGGCTCCATCGAGATCTGGGAGGAGCCCGTCACCCAGCCGTTGCGGCGGGCGGGTGTGACCACCATGCTCGTGTCGGACCACCCGCACCTCTTCGAGGTCGGAGGCGAGAACTACCACACCGATTTCAGCGCATGGGACTACGTGCGCGGGCACGAGGGCGACCCGTGGCGCACGTACTCCGACCCGACGTTCATCGGCGCACCCGCGCTGCCCGCCCGCGGGGGCGGGTGGTTCTGGCGGGACCGGATGGGATGGGCGGACGCGGGGGACCGGCCCTACGACCGCTCGCGCACGTTCTTCCGTGCCGAGGAGGACTTCCCGGGACCGAGGACGATGCGCACCGCGGCAGCCTGGCTGCGCGACGGCGCGCCCGCCGCCGCCCCCTTCATGTTGTTCGTGGACGAGTTCGACCCCCACGAGCCGTTCGACACCCCTGCGCCCTGGGCCGGGCTTTACGACCCCGAGTGGGAAGGCGAGCTGCTCATCTGGCCTCCCTATGACGTCGGGGCGGTGGCCCAGGGACGCTTGAGCGAGCGGGAGGGCCGGCAGATCCGAGCCAACTACGGCGCCAAGCTCAGCATGATCGACCACTGGGCGGGGGAGGTGTTCGCCGCGCTCACCGAGCGCGAGCTGTGGGACTGCACCGCGGTCATCGTGTGCACGGACCACGGGCACTATCTCGGCGAGAAGGACATCTGGGGCAAGCCGGGTGTCATGCAGTACGAGCCGCTCGGCCACATCCCCCTGCTGGTGCACTGGCCCGGTGCAGAGGGAGGGACGGAATGCGCGGCGCTCACGACCAACGTCGACATCAACGCCACCATCGCCGACGTCTTCGGCGTCCCGCCGGCCGACCGCGGTCACGGCGCGTCGCTCCTCCCGTTGTTACGGGGAGAGGCCGTCGCGGTGAGGGAGTGGGCCATCGGCGGCGTCTACGGGAACTGGGTGCAGGTGACGGACGGCCGGCGCAAGTACGCCCGCGGCGCCGACGGCGACAACTTCCCCCTCTCCATGTGGTCCAACCGGTGGTCCACCATGCCCATGCACGGCCTGGAGGACCTGGTCCGCCTCCCCCCGCCCGACCGGCGGGCCCGCCTGGACTTCATGCCGGGATCGGACGTCCCCGTCATCCGCCAGCCCTTCGAGCCCGGGGACCGTCTCCCCTTCTGGGTCGGACACAACACGGTCGACGCCCACTACCTCTTCGACCTGCACAACGACCCCGGCGAGCACGAGAACCTGACGGGCACCGCCGCCGAGGCGGACATGGTCGAGATGCTTCGTGTCGCCCTGCGCGCCGTGGAGGCTCCGGGCGAGCAGCTCGATCGGCTGGGCCTCGCGTGACTGGCTTCGCGTGACTGACGGCGAGCCGTCCTTCGTGCTGCCACGGATCCCCGCATCGTCGGGCGCCCTGATCTTCGACGGGCGGGGCCGGCTCCTCGTCGTCAACCCGACCTACAAGGCGCACTGGACGATCCCGGGCGGGATCATGGAGGCCGATGGTGAAACCCCGTGGGAGGCCTGCCGGCGGGAGGTGCGCGAGGAGGTGGGATTGACCGTGGAGCACGGCCGGCTGGTCGCGGTGGACTTCCTACGACCCAAGCCGGCCAAGCCGGGCGGGATGCGCTTCCTGTTCGACTGCGGTGTTCTGGACGCCTCCGTGCTGGACGCGATCGTGCTCCAAGAGGAGGAGCTCTCGGAGCACCGGCTCGTCGATCCAATGCAGGCTCTCGAGCTGCTGAGCGGGCCACTTCGGCGCCGGGTCGGGGCGGTGCTGGCCCGGGACGCCGGGACTTCTTCTCTGTATCTCGAGGACGGTCGGACGGTCTGAGGCATCCGCCGGTCGAGGCCGCCGGGCCGGCTCAGGACGCCAGGCCCAGCTCCACCGGCGCCGTGCGGGAGAAGAACACCGCAGTGACGGCGACGATTCCGGCGGCCACGCTCAGCGACCACGTCGCGCCGGCATGGAGCACGAGCACGGCGCCGACGAGCGCACCGCCGAACATGGAGAGGACCGTCGTCGAGGCGAGCCGGGCGTTCGGGTTGGTGCCACCGGCCAGCGACGAGTCCGATGCCAGTCCGGTCAACGTGGTGGTGAGCACCGAAGTCGACATGTCGCGGACTCCGATGCGGCGGACGGCCGCGTTGCGTGTGCCCATGCCGGCGGCGAGAAGGCCGATGACCGTGAAGCGCGGCCAGCCGGCTCCGATGGCGGGCACCGTGCCGGCGACCACGGCGGCGGCGGCCAAGCAGGTCGCCTCGACCACCATCACGACCAGAAGCAGGTTCCGTTTCAGTGGGACCCGCCGCGCCACACGACCGCCGGCCACGGCGCCGGCCAGGAAGCACGCCAGCGCGCACAGGCTGGCCGCCACGGAGAACCCCGGTGCGCCAGCCGCGGCGAACCCGATGAGGACGACGTTGCCCGTCATGTTGGCCGTGAACACGTGCCCGAGACCGAGGAAGCTCACCGCGTCGACGAAGCCGCTGACGACGGTCAGGGCGGCCAGCGTCACCACCAGCGGCTGTGGTGGACGATCGGGCTCGCTCATGTGCGCTCCACCTCCTCCGCGACCAGGGATGGTCCCGGCTCCGTCAAGGTAACGGAGGCACCCGCGGCCGCGGGCGACCGTTCACCGGTCATGAGGGAGCGCATGCCACGGGTGCCGGCCCATCAGGTGACCACGCGCAACCTCGGTGCCGCCTACCCGTTCATCGCGGAGGCGGGCCTGGGCCGGCGCGGCGTGGTGATCGGTGACGACCTGCTGGGCGGCTCCTTCGTCTTTGATCCCTTCGAGCTCTATGCGGCCGGCGTCGTGTCCAATCCCAACATGGTGGTGTTCGGCCAGATCGGCCGGGGCAAGAGCGCGTTCGTCAAGACATTCCTGTGGCGACAGGCGGTATTCGGGCGCCGGGCTTGGGTCGTCGACCCGAAAGGCGAGTACAGCGACCTGGCGGACGCGTGGGGTGTCCGCCCCGTGGCCCTGCGGCCGGGTGGCGCCATCCGGCTCAACCCGCTCGATCCGGGGCCCGACGCGGCGCGGCGCCGTCCACGCCGGTCCCGACGCCAGCGGGCGGCGGAGAACGGAGCTCCTGGCCTCGCTGGCCAGTGCCTGCCTGGGCCGCGCCCTCATGCCCCGCGAGCGCGCCGCGCTCGGGGCGGCGCTGGCCGACACCACGCGGGCGGAGACGGCTCCGACGGTGCCGATGGTGGTCGAGGCCCTGCTGGCACCCAGCGCCGACGCCGCCCGCGCGCTGCGGACCGAGCGGCGCGACCTGCTCGAGGACGGGCGCGACGTCGCGCTCGAACTGCGCCGCCTCGTGCACGGCGACCTGTGCGGGATGTTCGACGGCCCGACGACACCCGGGCTCGACCTTTCGGCACCACTCGTCGTGCTCGACCTCTCCGCGCTGCACTCGTCCGCCGCGCTCGGCGTTCTCATGGCGTGCGCCACGGCCTGGTTGCAGGCCGCACTGGCCCGAGCGGCAGTGGCCGACGGGACGACGTCGCCCGGCCGTCGACAGTTCTTCCTCGTGGTCGACGAGGCGTGGGCGATCCTGTCCAACCTGGGCGTGGCGCGCTGGCTGCAGTCCTCGTGGAAGCTCTCCCGCGCCTTGGGCGTGTCGAACGTGGCGGTGCTGCACCGGGTGTCGGACCTGCGCTCCGTCGGCGCGTCGGACTCCGAGCAGGTCGCGCTGGCCCAGGGCCTGCTGTCGGATTCGGAGACCCGAGTCGTCTACGCCCAGTCGCCCGGCGAGCTCGAGGCGGCCTCGGAGCTCCTGTCGCTGTCGGTCACCGAGTCCGACCTGTTGCCGCAACTCCGGCGGGGCGTCGCGCTCTGGAAGGTGGGCCAGCGGTCCTTTCTGGTGCAGCACCGCCTCAGTGGGATCGAACGGCGCATCGTCGACACCGACGCGGCGATGACGGCGGGCTAGGACGTGACCGCCGGCCTGGCCGGAGCCGTGGTGCCGCTGGCCCTCGGTGGGGCCCTGCTGGCGGGGATCTCGTCGGCCGGCGGGTTGCGGCCGCCGCTGCCGTCCCGCCGCGGTCCCCGGCGCGGTGCCCACTGGGCCAGGCGGCGCGACCTTCGACCGCTGCTGGTGGAGGCCGACGTCCCTCCGCCCGGTCGCCTCCTCCTTGGTGTCCGGCCCGGCGCGGTGCGGCTCTCGGGCATCGCGGCCGAGACGGCCCAGTCGCTCGTCGTGGTCGGACCGACCCAGAGCGGCAAGACGACGAGCCTGGCCGTGCCGGCCATCCTGGGCTGGCGCGGGCCCGTGCTGGCCGCCAGCGTGAAGAGTGATCTCCTTCGCCACACGCTCGGGACGTGCACCCGCCGCGGGCGGGTGTGGTGCATCGATCCGACCGGCTGCACGAGCGCGCCGGCCAGCGCCTGGTCCCCGCTCGGCGACTGCGGCGAGTGGCGCGAGGCCTGCCGGGCCGCGGCCGAACTGTGCGAGGCGGCCAAGGCCGACGGGACGACGGCGGACGGCGAGTTCTGGTACGCCACGGCGGCCAAGCTCCTGGCCCCTCTGTTTGCCGCGGCGGCGCTCGACGGCCGCACCATGGCCGACGTGGTGCGGTGGGTCGACACGCAAGAGGTCGGCGAGGTGGCCGACGTCCTCGAGCGCCGTGCGCCGCCCGAGGCACTCCACGCGGCGCGGCGCCGCCTGGTGCCGCGACGAGCGGACGCGCAGCTCCGTCTACACCACGGCCGAGACCGTCCTCGCCCCCTTCGCTCATGCCCCCGCGGCGCTGCGGGCGGACGACGCCTTCGAGGCGCGCCTCCTCCTGGGCGGACCCCACACCCTGTACCTGTGCGCGCCGGCGCACGACCAGCGACGCCTGCGCGGGTACTTCACTGCACTGACCCAGCACGTCCTGGGGCACGCCTTCGCGTCGCGCGACGAGGTCGGGCCGTCCCCTCGACCCGCCGTTGCTGGTCGTGCTCGACGAGGCGGCGCACATCGCCCCGCTGCCGGAGCTCGACGGCCTGGCCGCGACCTGCGCGTCGCACGGGATTCAGATCGTGACCGTCTGGCAGGACCTGGCCCAGGTCAAGGGGCGCTATGGCGCACGGGCGCCGACCGTGCTGAACAACCATCGGGCCAAGCTGTTCCTGCCCGGGATCGCCGACCCCGACACGCTCGAGTACGCCAGCCGGCTCATCGGCGACGAGGAGGTGGCGCACCCTTCGGTGACCCGCGACCCGGGGGGCCGGCGCTCGACCACGTCGACGACGACGCCGCGCCGGCTGCTGCCCCCCGAGGAGCTCCGCTGCCTGCCCCGGGGCCGGGCCGTCCTGGTCTACGGCACACTGCCTCCGGCGCGATTGCAACTGCGGCCGTGGTGGGCGCGCCGAAGGACGCCGATCCTCAGCTGGGGCCGGGCGAAGTGACGGGGGTGGCTCCGGCGCGGTTCGCCCGGGCACGGCTGGAGCGGGCCCGCCCCTCGGAAAGGTTGCGCTCCTGCGCGTTCGCGGCCAACGCCGCGGCGCGGTCGAACTCCGGGGCCGCCTCGTCTTGGCGGCCCAGACGATCGAGCAGGTCTCCCCGCACGCTGTAGAGGAGGTGGTAGCCCTCCAGGGTCCCGGTGTCGCGCAGCTGATCGACCAGGATCAGCGCGGCGTCCGGGCCCGAGGCCATGGAGACGGCGACGGCACGATTGAGCTCGACGATCGGCGAGGGAGCAGTGCGGGCTAATTCCTCGTAGAGCGTCACGAGCAGGTGCCAGTCGGTGTCCTCGCGCCGGAAGGAGCGGCCGTGGCAGGCGGCGATCGCCGCTTGCAACGTGTAGGGGCCGCGGGTCTCCCCGAACAGCTCGGCGCGTGCCAGGGCGGCCTCGCCCTGGTTGATGTGCAGCCGGTCCCAGGCGCGGCGATCCTGGTCGAGGAGCAGAACCGGCTCGCCCGAGGGACCGGCGCGGGCGCGCAGGCGCGACGACTGGAACTCCATCAGCGCGACCAGGCCATGGACCTCTGGTTCCTCCGGAGCGAGGGCGGCCAGCACGCGGCCGAGCCGGAGCGCCTCCGCACAGAGCTCGGGCCGCAGCCAGTCCTCGCCCGAGGTGGCCGAGTATCCCTCGTTGTAGATCAGATAAATCACTTCGAGCACCGACCCGAGACGGGCGGTCCGGTCCGCTCCCACCGGCACCTCGAAGGGAACGGCCTCCTTGGCGATCGTCTTCTTGGCGCGGACGATGCGCTGGGCGATGGTCGGCTCGGGGAGGACGTAGGCGCGGGCGATCTCCGGGACGGTGAGGCCACCGACCAGACGCAGCGTGAGCGCCGTCCGCGCCGGCACCGGCAACACGGGGTGGCAGGCGACGAAGATCAGGCGAAGGCGGTCGTCGGCGATCTCCTCCGCCGAGGCGAGGTCGATCTCGACGACGGCGTCGTCGTGGCCGGGGACCGCCGACTGCAGCTCCCGGCTCAGCTGGGCGTACTTCGCCTCCAACGTGCGGTTGCGGCGGAACAGGTCGACGGCTTTGCGTTTGCCCACCGTGGTGAGCCACGCGCCCGGATTCCGCGGGGTGCCCGCGCCGGGCCACTGGCGCAGCGCGTCGACGAGTGCGTCCTGGGCCAGCTCCTCGGCCAACCCGATGTCGCCGACGAACGCGGCCAGTGTCGCGACGACGCGGGGGAATTCGATCCGGAAGACGGTCTCGATCGCGGTGGGTGAATCGGCGGCCGACACGCCACCGATTCAACCACCACCCCGCGTTCGTGGTTTCCCCCTCCTCACAGAACAGGGCGGATGCGGACCTCGCCCTCTCCCAGGACGGCGACGAAGCGCTTCGACCACTCGATCGCCTCGTCCCTGTCCCGGCACTCCATCAGCGCCCAGCCGCCCACCAGCTCCTTTGCCTCGGCAAAGGGGCCGTCGACAATGGTGAACTCCCCGTCCTTCAGGGTGATCTTGGCGCCCTCGGCCGTGGGGGCGATCCCGCCGGTGGCGACGATGACGCCGGCGTTGACCGCCTCCTCCACGAACTTGCCCATCTCCTCGTACAGCTCGGGGCGGGGCGGCTCCGTCGGCGTCTCGGCCTCGTTGGCGAGGGTGTATCCCAAGAATCGCATGGTCGTGTTTCCTTTCTCACCGTATGAGGCCTCCGTGGCCTCACTCTGACAGAGCGTCGAACGGGATTTTGCGGAATCGACAGGCGGTCACACTTTTCTGCCAGGACGCTCCGGCACCCCGTCGGTGGCCACGCCCTTCAGGGAGTGTCCCTTCCTCGCCTTGCCGTTCGAGCCGGGGCTTCGTAGTCTCGCCAGCGGGAATCAACAGGAAGGGCACAGGCATGACCAACCAGAGTGGTGCCGGTGAGGTGCGCATGCTCATCGACGGCGAGCTCGTCGAGGCAGCCTCGGGCAAGCGGTTCGACAACATCAACCCGGCGACCGAAGAGGTGCTCGGCCCGGTGGCCGATGCCTCGGCCGAGGACATGCAGCGGGCGATCGCGTCGTCCCGGCGAGCCTTCGACGAGTCCGACTGGTCGACCGATCGCACTCTGCGCACGCGCTGCCTGGAGCAGCTCCAGGCAGCACTCGAATCCGAGCGGGAGGAATACCGTGAGGAGTTGATCGCCGAGGTGGGCACGCCGCGCATGATGACCTTCGCCGCGCAGCTCGATTGGCCACTCGAGGAGGCGCTCCGGTGGCCGGCGAAGATGATCGACCAGTTCGCCTGGGAGAGGGACCTTCCCGACGGGAACATGATGGGCATGCTCAGCCGCCGAGCCGTGTGGAAGGAGCCAATCGGGGTCATCGGTGCCATCGTCCCGTGGAACTACCCGCTCGAGGTGACGCTGAACAAGCTCGGGCCGATTCTCGCCACCGGTAACACGGTGATCCTCAAGCCGGCGCCCGACACGCCGTGGAACGCCACCCGACTGGGTCGCCTGGTGGCGGAGAAGACCGACATCCCGCCGGGCGTCGTCAACGTCGTCACGTCCTCGGACCACCTGGTCGGTGAAGAGCTCACCGTCTCGCCGCTGGTGGACATGATCTCTTTCACGGGGTCGACCGCCACCGGCACGAGGATCATGGAGAAGGGTGCGGCGACGCTCAAGAAGACCTTCTTGGAGCTGGGGGGCAAGTCGGCCATGATCGTGTGCGACGACGCTGACTTTGCGTCCGTGGTCCCCGGCGGGTCGATGGTCTGCATCCACGCCGGCCAGGGCTGCGCCATGCAGACTCGGATGCTCCTCCCCCGTTCGCGTTACGACGAGGGAGTCGAGCTCATCAGCGCCGCCATGGCCGCCGTGCCCTACGGCGACCCGAACCAGGACGAGTCGGTCTTCATGGGCCCGGTCATCAGTGCGCGCCAGCGCGACCGCGTGCTCGGGTACATCGAGCGCGGGAAGGAGGAGGGGGCCACGCTGGTGACGGGCGGCGGCCGCCCCGCCCACCTGCCCAAGGGCTGGTTCGTGGAGCCGACGCTCTTCGTCGACGTCGACAACTCCATGACGATCGCCCAGGAGGAGATCTTCGGCCCGGTGCTGACGGTGATCCCCTACGACGACGATGATGATGCGGTGCGCATCGCCAACGAGAGCAACTACGGGCTCTCGGGCGGCATCTTCTCCGGCTCCGAGGAGCGGGCTACCGCGCTCGCCCGCCGGGTGCGGACCGGTTCGATGAGCGTCAACGGAGGCCTGTGGTACGGCGCGGATTCCCCGTACGGGGGCTACAAGGCGAGCGGGATGGGACGCCAATGCGGGATCGAGGGGCTCGAGGAGTACCTCGAGACGAAGGCGATCGCCTGGCCCCAGGCCTGACCCCTCAGGCCGACCATTCCGCCAGGAGCTCGTCCACCGTGGCGAGGCGGGCGACGAACGCCAGGCTGTGCTTCAGCATGGAGGCGTGGTGCTCCGGGGGCGTGCCGACCGAGGCGTCCGTGGCCACCGTGACGCCGAAGTCCTCGTCGGCGGCGGCCACCGCCACCAGTGGGATGGCCAGGTTCGTCGACACGCCGGCCACGACGACCTCGTCCATCCCCATGTTGCGCAGCAGCGCCAAGATCTCGGTGCGGTGCACCGGGGAGATGCCCTGGTGCCGGGGCAGGACGAGGTCGTCGGGCCCGACGCCGACCTCGGGGACGATCTCCACCGCGGGATGCGATTCGGTCCACCCTTCGTTCGCCGACGTGGCCCGTATGAGCGGCGCGCGCCGGCTGGCCGACCGGCCTCCCGCCAGCGGGAGGTAGGTCAGGTGGGCGACCTGGACTCCGGCACCGCGTGCGCCCGCGGCCAGGCGCCCCATGGAGGCGAGAGCCGGCCGGGCTGACTCGGCCAGGGCCGGGAGGACGGAGAGATCGCCGACGACCCCCCGCTGGCACTCGACGAAGAGCAGCGCGGTGGTGCGCGGATCGCTCACCCGATCAGTCCCGCCAACCCGTCCCGGCGACTACGCCAGGACCCCGGCCACCTTGAGCTCCATCATCTCGTCGGTGCCGCAGTCGATGCCGGCGAGGATCTCCTCGCAGTGCTCGTTGAACTCCGGCGCCCGCTTGGGTGCCGCCGGCACGCCGGCGAACTGCACCGGCGTCGTCACGAGCGTGAAGGGCACCCCGTCCGCCGTCGTGGTCTCGCCGAGGTGTCCGTTCGCCACGACCTGGACATCCTTCGTGAGCTCCAGGCTGTCCTGGGCCACTGCCCATTGGCCCTCGAAGTCGTCGAGGCGAACCCGCCACTCGCTCAGCGGTGCCGACGCGAAGACCTCTTTGAGGATGGCGCGGGCTGCCCCGGCATTCGCCGCCAGCTGCTCGTGGGAGGAGAACCGCTCGTCCGCGATCAACTCTTCGCGCCCGATGACACGGCAGGCACTCGGCCAGTAGCGGAAGCCCTGCAGGCACGAGAAGGCCAGGAACCTGCCGTCCTGGGTGAGGTAGGTGCCGACGAGCGGATTGGCGAGTCCCGGGCCGCCCCCGCGACTGGGCCCGGGACGCCAGGGCATGTCGAGCTGGAGCGACAGGGCGATGGCGGGGCTCATGGCCCACATGCCCACGCCGAGCAACGAGACGTCGAGCGGCAGGGCCTCACCCGTCCGCTCCCGGTGGAACAGCGCACCCAAGATGCCGCCGGCGATGGTCATCCCCCCGATGGAATCCCCGTAGCCCGGCCCGGGCTGGCCGGCGAGGTAGTCGACGTCGGTGGGCGTCGTCCCCATGGCGCTGCCGGCGCGGCACCAGTAGCTCAAGAAGTCGTAGCCGCCGCGGTCTGCTTCGGGCCCGCGCTCGCCGCCGCCCGTCCCGGCCACGTAGATGATGTTCGGGTTCTGCGCCCGGATGTCCTCGAGCTCGATGTGCAACTTCTTCCTGACGGCGGGCACCTTGTTGGTCAAGAACACGTCGCTCGTCGCCGCCAGCCGGTAGATCAGGTCGAGACCCTTCTCCGTGCTGACGTCGATGCCGATGCTCTTCTTCCCCCGGTTGGAGTGCTCCAGCAGCACGTGCACCGCGCCCATCGACGGCATGACGCCGCTGGAGGCCAGGCCGCGCATGGCGTCGCCGCGTTCGGGGTGTTCGACCTTGATCACCTCGGCGCCCCAGTCCGCCAGGATGGCGGACGCGGCCGGCACGAAGGTGTGCTCGGCCACCTCGAGGATGCGAACGCCTTCCATGATGTCTGCCAACGTCAATCCCTCCCCTTCGAGCGTGCCCTGGGCCGCGGTGTGACCCGACGCAGCTTCGCTGACGCGTCGGCGGGGCGCCAACCGAGGGACCGAAGTTTGGCCCATCCGGCCGCCGAGGGGAGGAGGACCTTCAGGGCCCGATCCCGAATTCGGAGAGGACCAGCGCCGTGTCGGCCCCCAGCTCGGGGGCCAGCGCCGCCACGGGACGGGCCCGAGGCGGGGCCACCGCGATCTCTTGGGATGCGGGCACGGTCGGACCGGTCAGGCCGGCGCTGACGGCCGACATGGACACGTCGAGCAGCCAGCGCCCACCCGACTCCAGCGCCGCCAGGCAGGCGTCGGCGGCGGTCATCCCCGACAGCGGGTCGGCGACGGCGTCGCCGCAGAACAGCGGTCCCTCCCCGCTCCAGGCCACCAGTCCACCGGCCGCAGCGGCGTCGTCGCCGAAGGCAACCCGGTGGCCCGCAGCACCGGCGAGCCCGTAGCCGGTGATGGAGACCCACACCTGGGGGCCGCCGGCCAGCACGACCTCGGCGCTGTCCAACCCGAGCTGCGCCAGCGCGCGCGGTCGGCTGGCCTCGATCACGATGTCGGCCCGCCGGACGAGCTGGTGCAGGTTCCGGATGCCTTCGCGGCTCTTGAGGTCGAGCGCGACGGATCGCTTGTGCCCGTTCAACAGGTCGAAGAACGCACGAGGGCCCCGGCGCGCACCGTCCGGTCGGTGCGTCGACTCGACCTTCACCACGGCGGCGCCGGCACGTGCCAGCAAGTCGCCGCACAGAGGTCCCGCCCACAGGGCGGAGAGGTCGACGACGATCAGGCCGGCCAGGGCGCGTCGGGGAGCGTCGCCGAGGGACGAACGCACGACGCCGGCACGCCCCGGGGCCTCGCCGACGCCGGCCACCGGGAGTCCCAGCAACACCGCCCGCTCCCGCAGCGCCAGCGAATCCCGCTCGAGCAGGCTCCGGGCGACCGTGGACCAGACGGCCGGGACGGAGCTCGGCACGAAGTCGAGTTCGAGCCATGCCGGCACGGCCTCGAGGTCCTCGGCGCGGGGCAGTGAGACGGCCATGAAGCCGTCGGCGCACGGGAGCAACCGGCAGCTTCCTCCACAGCTGGTGCTTCCGCGGCGCCAGAGGCCCATGAGTGCGGCGCGTTCGCCCAACAGTGCCAACGCGTCCAACCCGACGAAGCGACCGCCCAGGCGCTCGACGCCTTCGACGAGCCCGGCCGGCGGTCCAAGCGCCTGTTCGGGAGACCCGGTGAGCGACATTGCACCGCTGCCTGCCCACCGCGCTATCAGGCTCTCGCTCACAGCGGCAGGGTAACGTTTCGCGATCCCCGAACACCTCAGTGCCGACGCCTTGCTGGACGAGTTGCGCAGCCCCATTCCCCCCGAACGGAGTGGGGCGGTGCTGGTCACGCTCGTGGAGGGGAAACCCGCACCGTCCGGTTTCGTCTCCGAGTTGGTGACGAGACTGCCGGTCGTCATCGTCGGGGTGGCTCGCGGCGCGGTCCACCCGGGTTGGTTCGAGGTGTGCGACGTCGTGGTGGCGGAGGGCGATCCCGAGCTGGGAGCGATCGAGGAGAACCTCGAGGCATTCCCGATCGCCTCGATCTCTCTCGCCCTGCTGCTCCGGGGCCAGCCGCAACGCTTCGTCGACGAGGGCCTGGTCGCCGAATCGGCCGTCTACTCGGTCCTGCAGTCGGGTCCGGAGTTCGCGGCCTGGCGGGCCCGCCGTCCACTTCGTACGGAGGTCGACGACGGTCCCCGCGTCCTGCTCGAGCGTGAGGGTCCCACGCTCACCGTCACGCTGGCGCGGCCGGAGCGTCTCAACGCGTTGGACGCGCGCATGCGTGATGAGCTCGTTGAGGCTTTCAGCGTGGCTGCCGCCGACCCGGGCATCACCATGGTCGAATTGCGGGGTGCGGGACGCGCCTTCTGCGCCGGGGGCGACCTCGACGAGTTCGACAGCCGGCCAGACCCCGCCACCGCGCACATCATCCGGCTGCGGCGCAGCGTCGCCGGGATCTTGTCCCACCTCAGCCAGCAGACGACCGCCTACCTGCACGGCGCATGCGTGGGTTCGGGCATCGAGCTGGCCGCGTTCGCCGATCGCGTCGTGGCGGCACCGAACGTGCAGATCGCTCTGCCCGAGATCACGCTCGGTCTCATCCCGGGCGCCGGCGGCACGGTCAGCCTGACCCGGCGCATCGGCCGCCTGCGCACGGCCCTGCTCGCCTTCTCCGGGGTCACCATCGACGCGGCCACCGCCCTTGCCTGGGGCCTGGTGGACGAGCTCGAGGCGTAGTCGCCCCACCCCGCCACCGGGACGAGGGTCCAGGTTACGACCCGGCATTCCGACGTCATGGAGCGCGACCGGGCCGGCCAGAACGGCGCCCTCTCCCGGCACCCGGATGGGCGCCGGGAGGACGCTTTCCTTTACGCTCGGGACGGACCACGCAGGAGGATCGGACGAGACCATGCGCAAGCTGACCGCGGGCGCGGCCGGGGGCTTCCCCGAGAGCCCAGAGGGCAGTCGTGACGTCGACGTCACACCACGCCCACCCGGCGCACCCCCCACACGCGCAGACGCGCCCGCGGCGCGGCCGCGGCCAACGATCCCTTTCCCGACGTCGAGAAGGTCCGGCCCGGGTTGTGGAGCATCCCTGTGCCTCTGCCCAACAACTCGCTGCGCTACGTCCTCGTCTACCTCTTCGAGACCGACCGCGGACCGTACCTGATCGACGCCGGGTGGAACACCGACGATGCGTTCGGGGCGCTGCAGAGCGGCATGGAGGTGGCGGGAAGCGACATCGGCGACGTGCAGGGCGTCATGGTCACCCATATCCACCCCGACCACTACGGCCTTGCCGGCCGGATACGCGAGGCCTCGGGCGCCTGGATCTCCCTTCACCCCGCTGACGCCGAGCTCATCCACGACCGCTATGACGAGCCCGACGACCTGCTCGACCGCGTCGCCGCCGCTCTGCGCCGCATGGGTGCGCCCGCGGAGGAGCTCGAGCCGCTGCGCAACGCGGCCATGCCGGTCCGCCCGCTGGTCGACGCCGTCGTCCCCGACGTCCTCCTTGAGGACGGCGCGCGCCCCGAGGTGCCAGGGTGGGACCTGCAGGCCATCTGGACGCCCGGGCACTCACCGGGCCACCTGTGCTTCTACGAGTCCCGCCAGGAGCTGATGCTCTCGGGCGACCACGTCCTGCCCCGCATCACCCCGAACATCCCGTTCCACCCGCAGGCGGGTGCGAACCCCCTCGGCGACTACCTGGAGTCGCTCGACAAGCTCGAGCCCTATCGCGTCGGCGAGGTCCTGCCGGCGCACGAGTACCGCTTCGACGACCTGCACACCAGGCTCGAGGAGTTGCGCCAGCACCACCGCGACCGCTTCGCCGAGGTGGTGGCCATCCTGCGCGGGGGGCCGCACACCGCCTGGGACATCGCCGCCCACATGAGGTGGTCGAGGTCGTGGGACGACATCGCCGGTTTCATGCGCCGCGCCGCGGTGGGCGAGACGGTGTCGCACCTGCGGGTGCTCGAGATCGACGGCATCGTCGTGGTCGAGGACGGCGAGCCCGCCCTGTGGTCACTCGCTGACCCCGCCGCCTGAGCCCGGAGGAAATCAGACCCCGGGCGCCACTCCGAGCGCCCGCTGGCAGAACGATCGCACCTGGCGCGACGCCTCGGCGCGCCGGGGCTTGTCACGGGCCGGGTTGAGCCCGGCCGCCGCCCAGGCCACCGACTGCACCAGCGGCGCGTCGGCCGCCGGGTCGGCGAGGGGGAACGAGCCGTCGGCCGCGCCCCGGGCGAGCAGTGCCACCAGCGGGGCCATCAGCAGCGTGGCGGCGTGGTGCGTCTCCTCCGCGTACCCATCGGCTCTCATGGCACCGGGCGATCCCAGCACCGCCACCCGGGCGGCCTTGGTCCGGTCGTGGCCGAAGCTCAGGATCTCGTCGATCCAGGCGTCGAGCGCGGCGCGCGGGCTGCCGGCGGCGTCGACCTTGGCGCGCAGGCGCGCCGCCGCCTCCTCGGCCTCGCGCCGGTAGAGCGCGCACAGGAGCTGGTCCTTCGACTCGAAGTGCCGGTAGAAGGATCGGGTCGACAGGTCCGCCTCTCGCAGGATGTCGGCCACGGTGGCATCGACGTACCCGTTGCGTTCCATCACCGTGAGCGCGGCATCGAGCAGGATGCGAAGTTCGGCCTCGGCCTCGAAGCGCCTGGGTCGCCCCGCCTTGGTCGCACCGCTCACCGCGACTGCCGTCCTCCTTGCGCCCGACCTCCTCGTGCGGTCGGAAGTGCTGCGGCCAGCACGGGCACCTCGGCCAGCGAGCGCAGGCCGTCGTTCAGATGGGTGCAGCAATCGGTGGCGCGCAGCCGCTCGAGCACGGCGCTGCGCATGGCCTGGAGTTCGGTCCCGGCCATCCATGACGCGTTCGGCGCGGCCCCCGGGCACTCCGCGTAGGGCAGCACCCGCGGCAGGGCGTCGACGGACGACAGCGTTCCGGTGGCGCGATCGGCCGTCGCCCTGATCTGGTACTCGTGGATGACGACCTCGATCCCGCCGGGGTCCCAGCAGCTGTCGCGGAACATGGCGTCGATGCCGAGGACAGCATCGTCGTCCCACACGTCGATGCGCCGCGCCCGGCGCATCGCGATTTCCGGTGGGTCGTCGAGCTCGTGCCAGCCCAGGGGATCGGCGGGATCGGCCAGTGGCCCGGGACGGGCCGTGTTCTGGCGGAGGCCCGACAGGGAGCCGTCACTGAGCAGCGAGCTGGCACCGTCGCGGAAGCCCGAACAGATGTCGCGCATGATGCGGCGGGGGGCGTTGTCGAGGCGGGCCTTGATCTCGGGGACGTGGTCGGCCCAGCGGAGGAAGGCGAAGCCGGAGATGAGGGTGGAGCCGGCCAGGTCGTCGAGCAGCAGGTACAGCGGCGTGCCGGCGGCCACCTCGTCGGGAAGCTCCCGCACGATGGACGAGCGGAGGTTGGCGCCGGCCCGGCAGCCCACGAGCTGCTGCAGGCCGACCCGCGCCGGGTCGGACTCGATGCGCAGGATGTCGCGCTGGCGCCCGGTCACGGCGGAGAGGTCCGAACGGCTCACCACGACGGGGGCACCGGTCTCGGGCGTCAACAGGTCGCGCGCCCTGCCCCTGAGATGGAGGTCGGTACCCAGACCGTCCGGCCAGAACATCAGCACCGTCGACGTGCGGCGGACCGAACCCGGCCGTCGCATCGGGGGTGCGACCGCGGGATCCGAGGGTGGTGGGTTCAGTTGCGACACGACCGGACCCTGCGTTCGCAAATCATGTTTTCATTGTACGCTCGCTCCCCGCGGGGTACCTTTTCCGACCACTCTTTTGATGAAATGGCTGGTCAAAGGCATTGAGGCACTGGGCTCACCCGGTAGGATTGCCCGATGCCGACCCGGGCGGACGCGCGCGACGTACCCCGTCCGGGCGCCGGTTCGAACGCCAAGCGGGCAGCCAAGGTGGCGGACCTGATCATCGAAGATGTGATGGCCCTCGGCTGGCCGGTCGGCGAGGTATTGGGGTCGGAGGCGGACCTCCTCGAGCGGTACCGGGTCAGCCGGGCGGTGTTCCGGGAGGCCGTGCGCCTGGTGGAGCACCAGCAGGTTGCGCGGACGCGGCGGGGCCCCGGCGGCGGCCTCGTCATCACGGAGCCGACCGTGGAGGCGGTCATCGACACCGTCGTGCTCTACCTGCACCGGGTGGGCGCCCGTCTCGACGAGATCTTCGAGGCCCGCATCGTCCTCGAGGAGATCGCGTGCCAGCTGGCCTCCGAGCGGACCGACCAGAACGACCTGGCCCAGCTCCGGCGCTTTGCCGAGGGTCACGCGGTCGACCCCCAGGGCGATCCGCGCGAGCTGCACACGCTCGTGGCTGCCATCAGTCGCAATGCCGGCGTGGAGCTCTTCGTCGATGTCCTCAACCGGGCGGCGCAGCTCTACGCGCCGGACTGGCAGCGCCTGGGCGGCGCCATCGAGAAGGAGGCGAGACACGCGCACGCCATGATCGCCGAAGCCGTCATGGACGGTGACGGCGAGCTCTCCCGCAACCGGATGCGCAAGCACCTGCAGGCCGAGAGCGACGTCTTGCGCCGCCGGCGCTCCACCCGCCAGCGGTTGCCGGACTCGGCGGTGCTAGCCCATTCGGCGCAGGGCAAGGGGGCCGAGACGGTGGCGCGCCGCATCACGCGGACCATCGTGGCGGGGGGGCTGCAGCCCGGAGACCTGGTGGGGACCGAGCCCGAGCTGATCGAGCGCGAAGGGGTGAGCCGCGCCCTCCTCCGTGAGGCGGTACGACTGCTCGAGCATCATCAGATCGCCCGCATGCGCCGTGGCCCCGGCGGTGGCCTCTTCGTGATGGCGCCCAGTGCCAACGCGGTGACGGAGGTGGCCGCCATCTACCTCGCCCGGCGCGGCATGAAGCTGTCCGAGCTGGTCGAACTGGGTACCGGTGTCGAGGTCGCCATCACCGACCTGGCCGCGGCGCGCATCGACGAGGCGGGCGCGGTGGGCCTGCGCCAGGCCATCACCCGCGAGGAACACGCCACCGACGCCGAGCGGGCCGAAGCCGTGTACGACCTGCACGCCGCGGTGGCGGCGGCAGCCCAGAACCGTGTGCTCCACCTGGTCGCCCTGGTCCTGATCCGGCTGAGCTGTCTCCATCAGACGGAGCGCCTGGCTCCGAAGGCCCAGAAGCAGATCAGCGCCGAGGTGCTCCGCACGCACCAGGGCATCGCCCGCGCCATCGAGGATGGTGACCGGGAGCTGGCCCGGCACCGCATGCGCCGGCACCTCGAGGCACTCGGCGCCCTCGTTCGCTGACCCGGGTCCGTCGATCGCGCCGGCGCCGGATTCTGCGGGTCTTCTTAGCTTCCCCTCGTATCCTCCACATATTTCAGGGCGACAGTGTCCCTGTGAGAAACCATAAAGGCCGAATCGTCGCCGCCGGGATCCTGTGCTCCATTGCCGCCACGGTCGCCGTGTGGAGTGGGCCGCTGGCATCGGCATCGGGCGCTCTGCGCTCGAGCGCGGCGACCCATGCACAGGTCATCTCCGCGACGCCCAGCGCGAAATAGGGGGTTCCGCCCTCCGTTTCCCGGAGCGCTACCGTGGCCGGGCCCGGGTCGTCGGCGGGCCGGAACACCGAGGCCATGGTGCGCGAGCTCGGCGAACCGGCCGGGCGATCGCGGATCTGCGAGAGAGGAAGGTCGTGGCCTGATGGGCGACGCTGAGAACACGAAGACCGATGCGGTGCTGGTCACCGAGCGGCGGGGGGCGGTGGTCGTGTTGCGGCTCAACCGGCCCGAGGCCCGGAACTCGCTGAACCCCGAGCTGCTCACCGCGATTGGTCTGGGCATGGTGGAGGCGGAGAACGATCCCGACATCCGGGCCGTCGTGCTGACCGGGACCGGGGAGAAGGCGTTCTGCGCCGGCATGGACCTGCGCGCCTTCGCCGAGGGCGGGTCCCTCGGGGGCAGCGCGGAGGGCATGAAGGGGTTCGCCCGCTTCACCCAGGGGGAGATCGGCGTGCCCGTCGTCGGGGCGGCCAACGCCACCGCGGTGGCCGGCGGCTTCGAGCTCCTTCTCGGCTGCGACGTGGTGGTCGCCTCCGAAGCCGCCAGCTTCGGCCTGCCCGAGGTCAAGCGGGGACTGTTCGCGGCAGGGGGCGGTGTGTACGTGAGCACGCGCATCCCGCTCGCGGTCGCCTTGGAGCTCACGCTGACCGGCGATCCCATTGATGCGGTGCGGGCGCAGTCGCTCGGGCTGATCAACCAGGTGGTGCCGCCGGGCGAGGTGCTCGACGCCGCGGTGGCGCTGGCCGAGCGGATCGCACGCAACGGGCCCCTGGGACTGCAGGCGACCAAGGTGCTCGTGCGCACGGCGTCGACCGACCTCGAGAAGGCGCGCGCGCTGGCGGCGGAGTGGCAACCCAAGGTGTTCGGCAGCGAGGATGCCAAAGAGGGCGCGACCGCCTTCATCGAGAAGCGCGACCCCGTGTGGAAGGGTCGCTGAGGGATCAGCCCGGACTCGGGTCGGCGGCGGTCGGCGTCTCCGGCTCGAGCGGCACCGAGACACGGGCCACGACGATGTCGTCGCGATCGCGCAACGCCGACGAGAGGACCAGGTCGATCTGGTTGTGCAGGAGCCGGTAGCGGAATTTGTCCGGCCGGATCACCGGGATGAGGACGACGATCTGATCGTCGGGGTGTTCCCTCCGCAGGTCGTCGATGAACCCCGCGATCGGCTGCACGACCGAGGCGTAGTCGTTGTGCAGGACGTGCAGCGGCACCCCCGGATCCCACCTCCGCCACTGGCGCCGCAGGCTGTCGACGTAGCGACTGCCCTCGTCGCCGCCGCGCAGGATGACCGTCACCGCGATCACCTCCTGGCCGAGCGACTCGGCCTCACCCAGCGCGTGCTCCGTCAAGCGTGAGATCCGGTTCACCGGCACGATGACGATTGTGCGCTTGCTGACCGGCTTCATCGGGGTCTCGTCGATCCGGAGCTCCTTGCGGGCCCGCTCGTAGTAGGCGTGGATGCGGAGGAAGAGCAGCACGAACGCCGGCACGGCGATGACGACCACCCAGGCCCCCTCGGTGAACTTGGAGATGAGGAAGACGATGGTCGCGATCGCCGTGATGCACGCACCGGTGCCGTTGATCGTCGCTCGCCACCGCCAATGCGGGGGCGCGTGCGCCGCCAGTGCACGACCAGCCCCGCCTGCGACAGCGTGAAGCCGATGAAGACACCTATGGCGAAGAGGGGGATCAGCGTGTTCGTGTTGCCACCGACGACGACGAGGAGCACGCCCGCCAGGCCGGCGAGCACCACGATGCCGTTGGCGAACGTCTGGCGGTCTCCGCGGATGGTGAACAGGTGCGGGAGGTAGTTGTCGCGCGCCACGAGACTGGCCAGGACGGGGAGGCCGCCAAAGGAGGTGTTGGCCGCCAGGGCGAGCACGATGGTGATCGTGATGGTCACGACGTAGTACCCCCAGCTCCGTCCGACCGCCATGCTCATGATCTGGCTCAGCACCGTTTGGCCGGAGCGGGGCCCGATGTGCCAGCGCCTGGCCAGGATGGCCAGACCGATCAGCATGGCGCCGAGGATGATCCCGAGGAGCATCTCGGTGCGCTTGGCCCGGACGGCCCGAGGCTCCCGGAAGAGCGGGACCCCGTTGGCGATCGCCTCCACGCCCGTCGAGCGCGCTGCAGCCGGCGGAGAAGGCCTTGAGGACGAGCAGGATGGAGACCGCCTTCAGCCCCGTGGTCGGCAACTGCGACGTCCCCTGTTGGGCCTGGTTGAGCCCGAGGGGATGGATGAGGCCGATGGCGATGATGGCCAGGAGACCGACGATGAACACCATCGTCGGCAACAGGAAGGCGCGCGCCGTCTCGCCGAGGCCCCGCAGGTTGAGCACCATGATGAAGAGGAGGATGCCCAGGCACAGCGGCACCGTGGCCCCGTCCAGGGAGGGAAAGGCCGACTGGAGCCCGGCGACGCCGGCCGCGATGGAGACGGCGACGGTGAGGGTGTAGTCGACGACCAGCGAGGCGGCGGCGACCAGGCTGGTGTGGGCGCCGAAGTTGGCGCGGGAGACCGCGTAGGCCCCGCCGCCCATCGGGTAGGCGTCGATCACCTGGCGGTAGGAGAAGACCAGGATGGCCAGGAGGGCGACGATGGCGATCGTGATGGGGAGGATCAGGTGCAGGGCCCCGGCGCCCGCGACGGCCAGCACGAGGATGATGGCCTCGGGCCCGTAGGCCACCGACGTCGAGCGCGTCGAGCGACAGCGCCGACAGGCCTTCTATCGGGGTGATCCGCTCCTTCCCGGAGCCGCGGGCCGACCGGGGCGGGCCGATCAGCAGGTGCCAGATGTCGCCGGCCCTGCCGGAGTCGGGGTCTGCCATCACCGGGGACTCTACGGCCGGCACGGCTCGCGTCCCCGGACACTCGCGGCAACCGATGACGGTCTCGACGCACGACGGAATATCTCCGTCGACGTACGTAAGATCGACCATGGCCGTGCACGCTCTCCCGTTCGCCGTCCGGTGACGGTCTGAGCCGGTGGAACTGTGGGAGCTCGTCGCCCGCGAATCGTGCCGTGACACGCTGGCGCAGTACAGCCACGCCGGTGACCGCTTCTTGCTGGAGGAGTTCGCGGCGGCCTTCTGCGAGGACGGTGTGCTGGAGATCCGCGGGAGCGCACCCATCGTGGGCCGACCGGCCATCGTGGAACGCTTCGGGGGCGGGACGGCCGCGCTCCAGGCCCGCCAGGCGGCACGGGAGGCGGGAGGTGCGCCGACGAGGCGGCTGGTCCGGCACAGCGTGACCAACATCCGGTTCGAGTCAGTGGCGCCCGAGGAGGCCGTGGTGGCGAGCTACTTCACCGTCTTCACCGAGATCGGGCTCGACCACATGGGCCGTTACCGGGACCGCCTCGTGCCCGACGGTGCGCGGTGGTTGATCGCCCACCGCTTCGTCTCGGTGGATTGGCGTGCACCCGAGACGACCTTCGGTGGGGCGAGCCCGGAATAGGGCGCCGAACCGGGACGAGCGGGATGGCCGAACGGCGCGGCCGGGGAGCTCGTCCCGGTTAGTTGATGAGGGGGTCGCGGGGCAGGCCGAGGATGCGCTCGCCGATCTGGTTGCGCTTGATCTCCGACGTGCCACCGGCGATCGACATGCCCCGGTGCATCAGCACCATCATGGACGCCATGGCCCCCGCGCCGTCGGTGTAGGCCGTCTCCGGGCCGCCGAGCGCGGCCATGATGGCCGCGGCCTCGTGCCCGATCTCGGAGAGCACGAGCTTGGTGACGTTGCCCTCGGGCCCCGGGCCGCCGCCGATCACGGCCCGGTGGGCGCTGCGCATGTTGAGCACGGCCATGGCCTCGGTCCAGCGCGATGGAGCGGCCGATCCGGCCCGCCCCGCCCGGCAGTCGTTCGGGGTGGGCGTCGAAGGGGGCGATCACCATGTCGGCCGGCGCCGCCCTTCCGCCCTGGCCGCCACCGATGGACACGCTCTCGTTGCCCAACGTGGCGCGGGCCACCGTCCAGCCACCGTTGACCGGCCCGACCACGTCGTCGTCGGGCACGAAGACGTCGTTGAAGAAGACTTCGTTGAACTCCGAGTGGCCCGTGACCATGCGCAGCGGGCGTACCTCGACCCCCTCGGCGTGCATGTCGATGACCATGGTGGTGATGCCCTCGTGCTTCGGCGCGTCGGGGTCGGTGCGGATGGTGGCCAGGCCGAAGCTGGCGTGATGCGCACCGCTCGTCCACACCTTCTGGCCGTTGAGCAGCCACCCGCCGTCGACCCGCGTGCCTCTTGTCTTGACCCCGGCGGCGTCGCTGCCGGCATCGGGCTCGCTGAAGAGCTGGCACCAGACGACCTCCTGGCGCAGCGCGGGCATGACCCACCGGGCCACCTGGTCCTCGTTGGCGTGCTGGATGAGGGTCAGGATCACCCAGCCCGTGATGGCGTACTGGGGGCGGACGACGCCCGCGGCCTTGAACTCCTGCTCGATGACCAGCTGCTCCACCGCGCCGGCGGCGCGGCCCCACGGCGCGGGCCAATGAGGCATGACGTACCCCGTCTCGATCATCGCCGCCCGCTGTCCCGCAGCATCGAGGCCCTGCACCCGCTCGGCGAAGCCCCGCACCTCGTCGCGCATCGGCTCGGCCTCGGGCGGCAGGTCGACGGTGCGGACGCGCCGCGCACCACGCCGCACCAGGTCGGTCACGTCCCGCGCCGCCGCCTCAGCGTCCACCACGGCCTCGAGGGCGGTGGCGCGGCGCAGGTACATGTGGGCGTCGTGCTCCCAGGTGAAGCCGATGCCGCCGTGCACCTGGGTGTTGAGCTGGGCGCACTCGTCGCCCGCCGACAACGCGAGCGTGGCGGCCATCGCCGCGGCCAGCGAGAGCTGGTCGCCCCCTTCCTCGGCGGCACGGGCGGCGTCCCACACCGTGACGGTGGCCAGCTCGGAGGCCACGAGCATGTTGGCGCAGTGGTGCTTGACGGCCTGGAAGGTGGCGATGGGCCGGCCGAACTGGACCCGCACCTTGGCGTAGGCGGCCGCCTGCTCGGTGCATTCGGTGGCGATGCCGGCCGCCTCGGCCGCGATGACGAGCCGGGCCAGGTCGACGAGCACCTGTCGTCCGCCCCGGATCACCTCGGCCGGCGCGCCGTCCAGCGTGACGCGCGCGCCGTCCGTCGCGTCGGGTCGAGGTTGCCCGGCACGTCCACCGTCACGCCGGCGGCCGACGTGTCGACGACGATGGCGTCGTCTCCGGCGGGGAGGACGAGAAGGTGGGCGAGGCCGCCGCCCAGGACCGCCGGCGCCGTACCAGCGGCCGTGCCGCCCGACACGGTGATGTCGGAAGTCAGCGCCACGCCGCCGAAGGCCGATCCGTCGGCCAGGCCCGGCAGCAGCCGGGCGGCGAGCTCACTGCCCGCGGCGGCGTCGATGACCGCGCTGGCGATCACGGTGGGGACGAAGGGCCCCGGGGTCAGGGCGCGGCCGAGCTCCTCGGTCACGACCACCAGCTCCGGCAGGCCGAAGCCCGAGCCGCCGTTGTCCTCGGGAAGGTGCAGGCCCAACCAGCCGAGGGAGGCGAGGTCGGGCCAGAACGCGGGCAGCGTCTCGACCTCGGCCTCGAGCAGGGCGCGGGCGGACCCCCGGGAATCGTGCTTGGCGAGGAAGTCCGAGGCGGTCCGGCCCAGGGCGCGGTGGTCTTCGGTGAGTGCGATCGGCATGCCTAAACAGTACCCTCTATTGGCGGAGGAGGCCGCCGCGCCCACGAGCCGTCCCTGCGTGCCTGACCAACGGTGACCGCGGCTTTGATGGCACCACCGCGCGTATGCCCGCCGGGGGCCGGGTCAGCGGCCTGTCGGATGCTGGTCCTGAGCCCGGCGCACTTCCGCCCGATGGAGCGGGTGAACACCATCGGCCCGGGCGCGCTCGACCAACTCCGACTCGGCGCCCGCCATGTCGGCCGCCGAGCCTGGGAGCAGGAGCTGCTCCTGGTAGAGCGTCGCACCGAGCCTGCCCTCGCGGTCGCGCAGTGATCCGTGGTACGCGCCGCGGGCACTGCGTGCTTTCACGGGCCGCAGGTCGATCAGTACCCACTCGTCGGCCCGGATGTCGTCCTGGAACCACAACGCATGGTCGATGGACGGTCCTCCGCGCCCGACCACCGACCGGTCTTGCTGGCCGAAGCCGGTGCCGAGGTCGGACAGGAACGTCAGACCCGCACGGTGAAGCAAGGGGTCGTCGCCGAGTCTCGTCGACGAGCGAACCCACATGCAGTCGGTGAACACGCCCTTCAAGAAGTCGGTCCGTGTCACCTCGCGCACGTCGAGCAGCGTGCTCCACGGCCGCCGGGGCTCGAGCTCGGGGTCGGGAGCTTCGCGGCGCGGGGCTTCGTCGAACTCGGTGCCCTGGCTCTCGACGTGGAAGGACGTGATCATCGAGAAGATGACCTCTCCGTTCTGTACCGCCACCACGTGACGCGCCGAGAAGGAGCGCCCGTCACGATCCCGGTCCACCTCGAAGATGACGGGGAGGTCGACGCGCCCGGCCCGGAGGAAGTACCCGTGCAGCGAGTGGGGCAGGCGACCGGGTTCGACGGTCGCTGCGGCCGCCAGGAGGCACTGCGCGGCCACCTGCCCGCCGAAGAGTGTCTGGCGCGGCCCGTACTGACCGTTGCGGCCGCGAAACAGATCGCGGTCGACCCGCTCGAGCGTCAGAAGGGTCGCCAGGTCCTCGGCCGGCTCGAGCTCCATGAGGACCGCAGCGGTGTCTACTTGGGGCCGAAGCGCTGGCCGGCGTCGAGGCGGATGCAGCTGCCATTGAGCATCGGGTTCTCCACGATGGCCACGGCTAATTTGGCGTACTCCTCGGGGCGGCCCATTCGCTTGGGGAAGGCGGCGTCCTTGGTGAGCACGTCGGCGAACTCGTCGGGGATGCCCTTGGTGATGCCGGTGCTGAACAGACTGGGTGCGATGGCGAGAACCCGGATGCCGAGGCTGCCCAGGTCGCGTGCCATGGTGAGCGTCATGCCGGCGATCCCGGCCTTGGCCGCCGTGTAGGCCACCTGGCCGATCTGTCCCTCGAAGGCGGCGATGGAGGCGGTGTCGACGATGACGCCTCGCTCGCCGTCCTCGGGCTCGTTGCTCGACATGTGGAAAGCCTGTAGCCGGTTCAGGTTGAAGGTGCCGATGAGATTCAGCTCAATGGTGCGGCGGAACTCGTCGAGCGGGTGGGGGCCGTCCTTGCCCAGTGTGCGCTTCGCGATGCCGCCGCCGGCTGTGTTCACCGCGATGTGGAGGCCACCCAGTGCGGCCACGGCGTCGCCCAGGGCAGACTCCGTCTGGTTGTCGTCGAGGATGTCGACCTCGTGGAACGTGCCGTCGAGCTCCTTGGCCACCTCGGCGCCGGCCGAGTTCGGTAGGTCGAGAATGGCGATGTCGGCGCCCTTCTGGCGGAGCAACTCGGCCGCGGCCTTGGCCATTCCCGACGCGCCGCCGACGACGACCGCCTTCTTTCCCTTGATCTCCACGGCGTGATCCTCTCTGTAGCTTTCTCGCGAGCGACTGGTTGTGTGTGATGCTGGCTGGCCGTTGGACCCAGCCGCAAACTGGGCCAAAAGAGTATCCCATTCCGCTCTCAATTCGCCCGCCCTGGAGGAACCGTGGAACGCGAAGCCATCCTGTTCGAGGTCGCCGACAGTGTGGCCACCATCACCTTAAACCGGCCGGACAGCCTGAACTCCTTTGACAACGCCATGGCGGCGGACATGCAATGGGCCTGGGAGACCGTCCGCGACAACGACGACATCTATTGCGCCGTGCTGCAGGCCAACGGGGAGCGCGCCTTCTGCACGGGCGTCGACGTCAGCAACGAAGACCACTGGTTCATGAAGGACAACGTCTGGAACAGCTTCGATCCCGGCGTGAGCTTGGGGCCGAAACTGCATCACAAGGTGTGGAAGCCGGTGGTGACGGCTGTGCACGGACTCTGCGCCGGCGGGGCTCAGTACTTCTTGAACGAGTCCGACATCATCATCTGCTCCGAGGACGCCGTGTTCTTCGACCCGCACGCGAACGTCGGCATCGTCAGCGCGCTCGAGCCCATCGGGATGCTCCATCGGGGATTGCCGCTGGGCGACGTGCTGCGGTGGGCGCTGATGGGCAACGAGGAGCGCATCACGGCTCAGACGGCTCTGCGCCTGGGCCTCGTGACCGAGGTGGTGAGTCGGGAGGCATTGCGCGACCGGGCCCGGGAGATCGCGTTGTCGATCTCGCGTCGCAATCCAAAGGCGATCCAGGGCACCGTCCGGGCCATCTGGGAGTCCTTGGACCTGACGCGTACTCCGGCCCTCAACAACGGGGTCTCCTACACGCTGATCGGCAACTACCCCCCGAATCCGCCTCCACCGCGGGCGTCGGAGACGCAGTACCGCTGAGATCTCGCGGTCAACCGTCGGATTCGTAACCGAAGGGATGGAAACTGAATGACCCAACGTGCCGTGACAGGGGCGCAACGATGCAGCACCAGGGCGGTCGGACGAACTCCGGCACGCGTGGCGGCCGGACAGACGGCTCGTTCCGGGAGGACGCAATGACGGTGGCCGTGGTCACCGGAGCCGCCAGGGGCATGGGGCGCGAGTGTGTGGAGAGGCTGAAGGGGCTCAGCGAGCACCTCGTCGTCGTGGACCTCGAGGTGCCCGAGATCGAGGGCACGATCGGGCTGTCGTGCGATGTGTCGGACACATCCGCGATCGCCGCGTTGGTGGAACACGTGCGCACGCTCGGCCCCTTCCGGGCGTTGGCTCACGTCGCCGGGATCTCCCCGACCATGGCCGACGCCCGCCGCATCTTCGACGTCGACCTGGTCGGGACCCAGAGGCTGCTGGACGCCTTCGAGCCTCTCGTCGTACCCGGTTCGGCGGCCGTGTGCTTCTCGTCCCTGGCCGCCTACCAGATCGCACCGTTCGCCGACCCGGCTCTCGATGCGCTGCTCGACGAGCCGTTGGACCGCGAATTCCTGGACCGGATCGCCGGTCTCGTCACGGACAGCGGCTTTGCCTACGGACTGGCCAAGCGCGGCGTCGTGCGGGCGGCGGCCCGGGCCGCCGTGCGGTGGGGACCGGGAGGCGGGCGGGTGAACTCCCTGGCCCCTGGCATCATCGACACGCCGATGGGCAGGCAGGAGCTCGAGCAGCAGCCGATGATGCCCACCATGCTCGAACAGGTGCCCCTGGGGCGACTCGGACGAGCGAGCGAGGTGGCGGCAGTGGCCGCCTTCCTGTTGTCGGACGACGCTTCGTTCGTGTCGGGCATCGACGTGCTCGTCGACGGGGCCATCCTGCCGGGGATGGCGTCGGCCCCGCCGCCCGCCCCGTGAGCGCAGCGCGTGTGACCGCTCCGTCAACCCGCGCCGCCGCGCTGTGCCGAGCCCGCGCCACTCGCCGGGCGCAAAACGTATCCCTTAGAGACTCAGCGGATAGGTGCTAGCAGAGGCGACCAACGGTTTCGCCAGTCAATCAGCTTGGCAGTGATGATCAGGGCAATCACCAGGGCGAGCTGAGCTAGTCGATGACGCAGGGTGCGGTCGGTGTTGCGCCGCATCTGGCCGTAGTTCGACAGCCACGAGTTGGTCCGTTCCACCGGCCAGCGCAGACCCATGGGATCTTTGGTCGGACCCCCGGGTTGCCTGCCTTTGCGACACTTGGTGACCCTGGCGTCGTCGATCCCGTGTTGGCTCAGCCAGTGGCGTGTCGGCGCCCCGTCGTAGCCTCGATCGAGCCAGAGCGTGCCCACTTCGCAGAGCAGTCCACGTCCTGCGACCTCTTCGAGGGTGGGGGCCAGTAGGCGGACGTCGTTGCAGTTGGCCGGTCCGACGGTCCAGCCAATGGGGATGCCAAGTGCATCGGTGGCGACGGACCACTTCCATCCGAGCTTGCCCCGATCGACCGGGCTCTTGCCGGTTCCCTCCCCGCCAGCTGGGGCTTTGTGCAATGACCCGTCGACGGCGACTTCGCGCAGGTCGAGCCCGACGACGCTGTCATAGCCGGCCACTGCTTCGTTGGCGATGGCATCGAAGATCCCCGCACCGATCCATTCGTCTCGCCGCTGCCTCGCCGTGGTGTCAGAGACCACCCGGCCTGTGAGGTGCTCGGCGTCCTCCCACGAGCACCCAGTGACCAGGCGAACCAGGATCACCTCGAAGCAGGCACGGTCGGACTTGCGTGGTCGGTGACAGCCGAGCGGATGGTGGGTGTGGGACGTCGGGATCAGGGGTTCGATGGCTGCCCACAGGGCATTCACCACCTCAGGATCGAACGTGCGGCATAATTTTGCGACCTCCACTCGGTCGTTGGTGTTGGGTGAGAACCCCAAGTCTCTTGGGGCCATCACCACGACCGGTGGATGTCTCTTTTGGCGCTCAGGCTCGCAGCACGGGCTTCTTGGGATTGTCGCCTATCCGCGCGGCCTCTTAGGGTGAAGAAGACTTTGTGGGGTCGGGACTCCGGCCGGGAGGGATGACGGTGGCCAACATTCGACCGGCAGTTTTCGAGGAGATACCGGGTACCGCGCCGGACGTGATGCGGGACTTCGATCTGGCGACGCTCGGCTACGAGGAGACCGAGTTCAGCATCGAGGGGACGGCCACGTCGTACGAACTGCAGGGCGAGCGGGGGTCCGACGGTCGCTGGCATGTCACGACGGGCGCCGAGGCACCGTTCCGGACTCGGTTCGTCGTGCGCCGGCCGCACGACCCGGCCCGGTTCAGTGGCACGGTCGTGGTGGAGTGGCACAACGTCTCGGCGGGAATCGACGCGGCCCCGGACTGGGGTTTCTTCCACCGCCACCTCGCCGCACAGGGCCATGCCTGGGTCGGCGTGTCGGCCCAGAAGGTCGGCATCGACGGCGGCGGCTTCGTGGAGAGCATCCATCTCAAGCTCCTGGCGCCGGAGCGTTACAGCGAGCTCGAACACCCCGGCGACGCGTGGTCCTTCGACATTTTCTCCCAGGTCGGCGCGCTGCTGCGCCTGCGGGGCGACCGGAACCCCCTCGGAGGTCTCGTACCCGAGCAGCTGCTCGCGGCCGGCGAGTCGCAATCCGCCGCGTGCCTGGTGACCTACATCAACGCCGTCGATCCCCACGCGCAGCTCTTCGACGGCTTCTTCGTGCACGGGCGTCCCGGCGCCGGCGTCTCCATCGACGGGGTGTTCATTTCCGCGACACGGGGCGAGGCGATGGAGGCGACCCGCCGCGCCATCTCGTCCAAGGGCGAGCGCATCCGCCAGGACCCGCGGGTGCCCGTGCTGGTGCTGCAGAGCGAGACCGACGTGATCCTCCTCGGGGGCGGGCTGGCCGACCAGCCGGATTCCGAGCGCATCCGGGTCTGGGAGATGGCAGGTGCGGCGCACGCCGACACGTACACGGTCAGCGCGGGTCGTCACGATGACGGCACCCTCAGCCCGGAGCGCCTGGCCGAGTTGTTGCGTCCCACGACCAATCTCATGATCGGTCACACGGACTCGCCGATCAACGCCGGTCCCCAGCAGCACTATGTCTCCCAGGCCGCCCTGGCCCACCTGGCGCGGTGGGCGGCCGGCGGCGACCCGCCCCCGCGGGCGCCCCGGCTCGATGTCGATGCCGGAGGAGCGGGCTTCCGCCTTGACGAGCAGGGCCTCGCGCTCGGCGGCATCCGCACCCCCTGGGTGGATGTGCCGAGCGCCGTCATGTCGGGCCTCGGCCAGAGCGGCGAGTCCTTCGCCATGTTGTTCGGGCGCACCGAGCCCTTCGACGACGCCACGCTTTCCGCGCTCTACCCCGGAGGGAAGAACGAGTACCTCGAGCGCTTCGAGGCCTCCCTCGACGCCACCATCGCCTCCGGCTTCCTCTTGGGTCAGGATCGCCACGAGATACTCGGACTGGCGGCGGCGTCGTACCCGATCGTCGTGGCATAGGCAGAACCCGACACCCATTGCGAAGTTCGCCGATGCTGCGTTGTCAGGGCCTGCGCAAGCGCTACGGCGACCGTCAGGCCGTCGACGGGGTGTCCTTCTGCATCGGCGAGCGTGAGCGCTACGGCCTCCTCGGCCCCAACGGCGCCGGCAAGACCACCACCATCTCCATGCTGTGCGGGCTCGTGGTCCCCGACGAGGGTGAGGTCACCGTCGACGGCTTCGAGGGGGGCACGCTCGAGGCCAAGGCTGCGGTCGGGTACGTCCCCCAGGACCTCGCCCTCTACCCCGACCTGTCCGCGGTGGAGAACCTCACGTTCTTCGGCCAGCTCTACGGGCTCGCGGGCAAGGAGCTCCAGGCGCGTATCGGCCAGACGCTCGAGCTGGTGGGACTGGCGGATCGCGGGAAGGACCGCATCGGCACCTACTCCGGGGGGATGAAGCGGCGGGCCAACATGGCCGCCGGTCTGCTGCACCGTCCCAAGTTGCTCGTCCTCGACGAGCCGACCGTCGGTGTCGACCCGCAGAGCCGCAACGCCATCCTCGAGACCGTCGGGAGGCTGGGCATCGCCGTGCTCTACACCACGCACTACATGGAGGAGGCGGCGAAGCTGTGTGACCGGATCGGCATCATCGACGACGGTCGTCTCGTGGCGGAAGGCACGGCCGATGCGCTCATCGGCGACTACGGGGGGAAGGACAAGGTGCACCTGTCCTGCGACGCCGCCGCGTTCGACGAGCTGGCCGAGGCCTGCCGCGGGCTCGACAACATCCACGACGCGCACGAGGTGGACGGCCATCTCGAGCTCACGACGGACCATGGGCCGGCCGTGCTCCCGGCCGTGGTGGCCGTGGCGGCACAACACGGCGTCGACCTCACCGGTGTCGAGGTGCGCTCTCCCAACCTCGAAGACGTCTTCTTGCGGCTGACCGGCAAGGAGCTGAGGGATTGATCCGTTCTCATCGGGCGTGCCCTTCTCATCGGGCGTGCCGCCCATGAGGACGTCCCTACGGGGTCCCGCTCGCTCCTTCTTCCGCCAGCTCTTCCCGGAGGACCCGCCGCAGGAGCTTGCCGGTCGGGGAGTAGGGCAACTCGTCCCGGAACTCCACGACGCGTGGCATCTTGGTCGAGCGCAACCGTTCGCGCACCCAGGCCTGGAGGTCCGACTCCTTTGCCTCTCCCGCGGCGTGCAGGACCACGACCGCCGCCACCGCCTCGCCCCACTCGGCGTCGGGGATGCCGATGACGGCGGCCTCGGCCACGGCCGGATGGGCCATGAGCACCTCTTCCACCTCGCCCGGCGAAATGTTCTCTGCCCCCCGCACGATCACGTCGTCCAACCGGCCGTCGACGTACAAGAAACCGTCCGGGTCGAACCAACCCGAATCCCGGGTGCGGAACCACCCGTCTTCGGTGAGCGTGTTGTGGCCGACGTACTCGCCGGCGACCTGCTCGCCACGCACCCAGATCTCGCCCTTCTCGCCGGTCGGCAGGGTCACGTCGTCGACGTCGCGCACCTCGACCTCGAGCGACGGGAGGGGACGTCCGACCGAACCGAGGCGCGCCCGCACGGCTGGGTCGTCGCTGGCGAAGGCCTCCCGGTGGTCGTCGGGGGTCAGCATGGCGATGGTCGAGCTCGTCTCGGTCAGTCCGTAGGCGTTGACCAGGTCGATATGGGGCATGTCCCGCAGCGTCCGCTCGACCAGCTCGAGTGGCATGCGCCCCCCGCCGTAGGAGAGGTGGCGCAGCGCCGGGAGCTCCACCCCGATGTCCTCGACCGCCTGGAGGATCCGGCCCAGCATCGTCGGCACGACCATGGCGTGTGTGACGTGCTCGTCCGCGGCCATGCGCACCCAGGCGTCGGCGTCGAAGGCCGGAAGGTACATGATCCGGCGCCCGGCGTAGAGCGAGCTCAGCACCGCTGCGATCCCTGCGATGTGGTACGGCGGCACGCAGATCAGCTGTGCCTCCGTTGACTCGCAACCCAGGAACTCGACGCTCGAGATGATGTAGGAGACCAGATGCCGGTGTCGCAGCACCGCTGCCTTGGGCTCCGACGTGGTGCCGCTGGTGAACAGCAGCACGCCGATCTCCTCGGGGTCGACGAACGGATGCTCCCCCGTCACCGGCTCGGCGATGGCCGCGGCGAACTCGGCCTTGGTGATGACACGGTCCGCTCCGCACGTACCGAGCCGTTCGACCTCGTCGTCGTCGGCGATCATCAGGCCGCCCGCCGACGCGCTGCAGGATGCCTTTGAGCTGCTCGTCCGGGGCCCGGTAGTTGATCGGTGCGAACGGCACCCCGGCCAGCGCGGCGCCGAACAGCGCAACGGGCAGGACGTCGGAGTTGAGCCCGAAGTAGCCGACGAACTCGGTCCCGCTCTTCTCGAAGTAGACGGCGGCCCGCCTGGCCTGCTTCGAGGAGGCCGGCGGCGGTCATGCCGCCGTCATGGGAGCCGAGGACGACGCGCTCGGGGTCGCCCTCGGCCGCCATCTCGAGCAGCATGGCGATGTTCACGAGGGCCTTCCTCCCGTCAGTCCGAGGCCGGGAGCGGCTTGGCGCCCTTGACGGCCAGGAGGGTCTCGCCCACCGAGATCGATCCCTCGCCCGCTTTGGTGCACAGGATCTCGAGGCCCAGCGCGTCGTCGCTGTAGCGCTTGCCCAGCTGGGTCCCCTGGTCGAAGCCCGCAACAATGCTCTGGAGGATGACCTCGGCGTCGATGGCAGCGAGGGCGTGGCCCCCGCAGCGAAGGTCGACCGGCTCTGCCGGGGCCCGGACCACCACGACCTCGCCGGCGTCGGTCACGCTTCGCAGCCTCAGCCCTGCCTTCAATTGCATTGCCACCGACGTCTTCCTCGCTCTCGGGGTGATCGTTTCAGCCCAACCCTACGGTAGGGGCGAATTTCGGGACACTATTCTGACGCCTCGCCCTGCGCTTCCGCCACATGGGCCGCTTCCGCCAGAAATGGGCGGCAGAGGTGCTCCTCGCCGCCGCCGGCCGGCGCGAACGGGCAGCCCATTTATCGTGGGACACTGGCGGGGGATCCGCAGTGGATCGGAGGGAGGACCAATGGAGAACGGCCCGGGGTGGCTGCCCGACCCCGTGGACGGGGACCAGGAGCGCTACTGGAACGGATCCGACTGGACGGACCGCGTGCGCCCGGCCGGCAGGTCACGCGTCACTGCCGCCTGCCCGAGCACGTCCCTGAGCTCCAGCGGGCGCTGGCCGCTTCCACGGCCGACATCGATGCGGTGGAGGATCGGCTCTCGACCCTGTTCGATCGCACCGACGGCCCGGCGCCGACATCCGATTTCTCGCCCGCCCGGCCGGCTCCGCCCACGAACGGGCGGGGGGAGGATGCGGAGGGCGACGATGTCTTCGCCGAGCTCGACCACGACGCGATCGACTCCGGCGACGAGGTCGACGCCGAACCGATCCACGCGGAGTTTGCCGAGCGTCTGGTCGATGAGGGCGACGACGCCTTCGCCGAGCTCGATGCCGCCCTGGTCACCGAGGAGCCCGAGCGGAGCAGCCCGAGGGGTCCCGAGCGCGGCCTGTTCCAGCCGGCGCTCGTAGCGCACGATGTTGAACCAAACCATTGAACCGAACCGGTCAGGTCGCGGCGGTCACCTGGCGGGCCAGCAGCCCCCAGCGCTCGAAGGCGTCGGCGGCACGCACGACGTCGGACCCGGTGAAGTAGCTGACGACACGGGTCGCGATCCCGCCGTATCTGGCCACGATCTTGTCGGCGATGTCGTCCCAGGTCCCTTCGGTGATGAAGTTCTCGAGCAGGTCGTCGTCGATCACGGCTGCCATGCCCGGGATGTCGCCCGCCCGCTGGCGCTCGCGGATCCGCTCGGTCGTCCCCTCCCGGTCGAGTTGCTCGAAGATGAACCCGTAGTTGGGGGTCGACCCGTAGAACGAGACCTGCACCCGCGCCATCTCGCGCCAGGTGTGGCGCTCCACGTCGGTGTCGCCCACGACGAGGAAGGCCGGGACGATGACCTCGAGGTCCTCGACCGTGCGCCCGGAGCGCGCGGCACCGGCCTCCAGGTTCGGGCAGCACGGTCTCGCGTAGGTACGTCGGCGTGTTCAGCGGGTGCACGTGCACGCCGTCCGCGACCTCCGCCGCCATGCGGAGCATCCAGGGATTGACCGCCGCAACGTCGATCGGCGGGTCGGCGCAGTCGATGGCGCCCGGGGCCCAGGTGGGTGGGAGCAGCGAGAGGTTGTAGTACTCGCCCTCCACTGCCAGCGGTGCCCCGTTGCGGAAGGTCTCGAAGATCTGCTTCACGGCGAGGACGTACTCGCGCAGCCGTGGCCCGGGAGGGTCGAACTCCGCAGCCGTAGCGGCGCATGATGTGGGCCCGCACCTGGGCGCCCAGGCCCAGGCGGAAGCGGCCGCCGCTCGCCTCGGCCAGCTCCCACGCCGTGGCGGCCGTCACCATGGGGCTGCGCGGGAAGGCCACGGCGATGCCCGGTCAGCACGTCGATGTCGGCCGCCACCACCAGCGCGCCGCAGGTGAGATAGGCCGTGCGCCCCGCCTCGGTGACCACCAGGCCCGACAGTCCGGCGTCGGCCGCCCGCCGGCCCAGCTCGGCCGCCTGGCGCAAGGGTTGCGCCGGCAACATGGCGTCGAACTTCAGCGCCACGGATCAGCGCTCCTCACGCGGCATGCGGCGCCGTCGGCAGCCCGCCTCGTCGCGCCGGCACCCAGTCGTTCACGGTGGGGAAGTACTCCTCCGTGTGGTCGACCGTCCCGGCGGCCGCGTAGTGGTACACCATGGCGGCGCGGATCCCGTCGGACTCGTTGTCCGTCGAGCAGTGCATGAGGTGGCTGTCGAAGACCAGCAGGTCGCCCGGGTCCATGAGCACCGGCTCCGACGCGGTCATGTCGTGGTCGACGATTTCGAAGTAGCCGTAGTTGGCGCCCGGCCTGCGGTCCGGCACGTGCGTGTGCACCGGCTCGGTCTGTGAGCCCGGCAGCACGTGGAGGCAGCCGTTGACCAGGGTCGCCTCGGTCACGGCCAGCCAGACCCCGACCACCGGCCGCGCCGGTTCGAAGGGAAAGTAGAAGGAGTCCTGGTGCCAGGGCTGCCCCCAGGCGCCGGCGGTCTTGAAGATGAACTGGGACAAGAAGACGTCGATGTCGGGCGCGATCAGCTCTGCGACCGGGTCGATCACCGCTTCGGAGTGCGCGAAGTCGGCGAAGACGGTGTCGCGGTGGAGCCGGAAGATCTTGGAGACGCCGTCCTCGGGGTTGTCCACCACCAGGCGGCCTTGTTGCTCTCGGGCACCACCTTGACGCCGAGCTCGGCGGCCAGGTCGGGCTCGCGCACGACCTGGGTCACCCGGGCCAGCATGGCCGCGCACGGTCTCCGGGCTGGCGAAGCCGGCGATGCGGAAGAACCCCCGGTCCGTCCACGACGCCAGCTGCTCGTCGGTCAGCACCCGCCTCCTCCGATCGGCCGGGCCGGCGGATCGGGCAGGTCGCCTTCGGGGCGTGGCCAGCGCGATCGGGGTGACGTCGCTGGCGATGACCGCGCCCATGGCGATCCCGGCCCGCTCGACCGACGGGTGCGGGAAGCGGCCCTCGCCCCGGGTGGACCCGTCGGCGAAGTAGATGGCGGTGTGCACCCGTCGGACCGTACCGGTCGTGTTCGGCTTGGCCAAGTGGAACGTGAGGCCGTGATGGAAGGCGACCGACCCGGGTGGCACCTCGACGAACACCGGGCTCGATCCCCTCGAGCTCGCGCCGGGCCAGGGGATCCGCCGCCGTCGCCGGTGAAGATGTCGACGAACTCGCGGATGCCGAGCCGATGGCTCCCGGGTAGGTAGCCCATGGCGCCGTTGTCGAGCGTGGAGCCGTCGAGAGGGATCCATGCGGTGATCGTGTCCGTCTCGACGATGGGCCAGTAGGGATGGTCCTGGTGGGGGTCGGTCTCGCGCCCGCCCGCCTCCTTGTAGAGCGCCTGGTCGTGCCAGATCCGGACGGCGTCGACCCCGAGCAGGCGGGCGGCGGTCTCGGCGATCAACGGGTGAAAGGTCAGGGGCCGGACGTCGGGGCAGTCCTCCCACAGGTTCTGGCACTGGGTGAAGCTCTGCTCGTAGCGCGACTTCTCGGCCAACGTCCGGTTGTCGTGCCGGCTGCGCCGGGCGACGGCTTCGTCGACGGCCGCTCCGTACCGGGCGAGCTCGCCGGGACGTCAGCAGGTCCGGCACCACGACGAATCCGTCGCGCCGGAAGTCGTCGACGAGCCTGCGGAGTGAGCGTGGCGACGGTCGTCACTGCGCGCTCCGTGCTCGGACCGGTCGTCACGCACCTCGCGGATGTAGCCCACCAGCTCGTGCACGCTCGGCGAGTCGAGCCACGGGGTGAGATCGACGTCGTACAGGGTCGTGGGCTCGGGGCCCTGGTCGAGGGAATGGGGCTCGGAGGCCATGAAGCGGCCGTCGATCAGCCGCACCTCGGTGAGCAGACTCGGCGTAGGGGAGCGTGCTGGCGGCGGGAGAGCCGAAGCCGAAGACCCGCTCGGAGCCCATGACCGCGTTGGCCGCCGCCCGGCCGGCGAGGAAGGGCCGGTAGTCGTTGCGTTCGAGTTCTCCGCTGTAGGCGTCGAGGATGTCGCAGGGCGCGGTCGAGCACCTTCTGGTCGAACGCGTAGAAGACGTTCGGCACGGGGAGGTCGCCCCACACGCCCCACATCCACCAGCGCACCGACGGCGGCAGAGACCGCCATGGCGCGTTGGACGCCTCGGCCGACGGCCTCGTGGCCGTGGTGCACGTCGTGCGGCGAGGGCGAGACCACGATGGATGCGTCGTGCTCCTTCACGATGGCCGGGAGCTCGGCGGCGACCCGGCGGGTGGCCAGGGCGAGGTCCCCGTCGAGGTCGAGGTTCGAGGGGCGGGTCCACAGAAGACGGGTACGAAGCCGGCCCGCCTCGAAGCCTCCTCCGCCTCGGCCCGCCGGCGTTCCCACTGCCCCTCGAATCCCAGGCTGGCGATGACGCTGACCACCGTCCAGCCCCGGTCGAGCAGATGGAGGAGCGCGCCCGGGCAGCCGACGGCCTCGTCGTCGGGGTGCGGGGCCACGTGGAGCAGCGTCGGGGCCACGCCGACCGAGGTTAGGCCCGCTGCACCACAGGTCGCCGACCTCCCAATCGGTCGCCGATCCGCTCATTGTCGCCCGATCGCCGATTGTCCTGATCGCACACCCGTCCGCCGATTCGTCCCGCCTGGCACTGATCCGAATAAACCGATCTAGAGCACTCTTTACAGATTACTCTGAATAGAGTACTGTCATCGACGTGCCCAGATGGTCCCGGTCCAACCCCCTCGCCCTGGCGGTGTTGGTCTGCCTCTACGAGCGGCCGATGCACCCCTACGAGGTGGCCCAGACGCTGCGCCAACGGGCCAAGCAGGAGAGCGTCCGTCTCAACTACGGCTCCCTCTACGCCGTGGTCGACGTGCTCGAGAAGAAGGGCTTCATCAAGGCCACCGGCACGGTGCGGGAGGGCAAGCGACCCGCAGCGGACCGATCTACGAGATCACCGAGGAGGGCACGCGGGAGATGGACGACTGGATGACCGAGCTCATCGGCGTCCCCGCCAAGGAGTACCCGGCCTTCATGGCGGGGCTCTCCTTCCTCCCGTCGCTCGATCCCGACGACGCCCTCGTGGCGCTGCGGAGCCGGGCGGAGGCGCTCACGGTCAAGCTGGCCGCCATCCGCGGTGCCATGAAGGCGGCCCAGGCGGCGGGACTGCCGCGCCTCTTCGAGCTCGAGACCGAGTACGAGGAGCAGCAGATCGTCGCCGAGCTGAAGTTCGTCAACGGCCTGGTCGACGACATGTCCTCCGGCACGCTCGAGGGCCTCGACATGTGGCGCCTCTTCCACACCGAGGGCTTCGACCCCGAGGAGGTGCAATTCACCTTCGACACGAACCCTGAATGACCCGGGGCCGCGTGTTGTCACCACGCGGCCCCGAGCCCACACGACCACGAGCCCGACCCACGAGGGACCTTCGCCCGAGGCAGCACTCCGAAGCGTAGGCGACCTCCGTCGAGCGGGCTCTGCACTGCACACGCAACCGCACGACGAAAGGAGGCGCGCCCATGCACGCCCTGATCGAGGCCGACGGCCTCACCAAGAAATTCGGGAAGGTCCAGGCCCTCTCCGACCTGACCCTCACGCTGCCGGCCGGGCGTCCCGTGGCCATCCTCGGGCCCAACGGCGCCGGGAAGACGACCTTCGTCCGCATGGTGGCCACGCTGATCGAGCCCGACCGCGGCTCGCTGCGGGTCGGCGGCCACGACGTGGTCCGCGACCCCATGGCGGTGCGGCGCATGATCGGCCTCGCCGGCCAGTCCGCCGCGGTCGAGGAGATGATGACCGGGCGGGAGAACCTGGTGATGGTGGCCCGCCTGTACGGCCAGGGCAGGGCCGGGGCGGTGGCCTCGGCCGAGCGGATCCTCGAGCAGATGGATCTGGTCGAGGCGGCCGACCGCCTGGTCAAGACGTACTCGGGCGGCATGCGCCGGCGACTCGACCTCGGGGCCAGCCTGGTCGGATCGCCGCGGCTGTTGCTGCTCGACGAGCCGACGACGGGCCTCGACCCGGGAAGTCGCAACGAGGTGTGGGACGCCATCCGCGCGATGAGCCGGGCCGGGACCGACATCGTGCTCACGACCCAGTATCTCGACGAGGCCGATCACCTGGCGGCGTACATCGTCATCATCGACGGGGGCCGCGTCATCGCCCAGGGCACGCCCGACGAGCTCAAGTCCCGCGTGGGCGCCGACATGGTCGAGCTGCACACGATCGACGTCCCGACCATGCAGCGGGCGGCCGAGGTGCTGGCGTCGCTCGGCCTGGCCGAGCCGGTCACCGACCCGTCGACGCGCCGGTGCTCACTGGCGGCGCCGGGCGGGTCGAAGCTCCTGCCCGTCGTCGTCCGCGCCTTGGACGACGCGGCCGTACCGGTGGAGGACATCGCGCTCCGCCGGCCCACCCTCGACGAGGTGTTCCTGGCCCTGACCGGGCACACCACCACCGACACCATTCCGACCACATCCGAAGGAGGACGCAGCATGACCATGGACATCACACTCGACCCGCCGCGCCAGGCGCAGCCCGGCGGCGGGAGCCGTCAACCGGGGAGCGTCGTATCTCGTCGCCTCGAGCCAGGTCGCGGGCCGGACGCTCAAGAAGTTCGTGCGCACCCCGGCGCTGATCATCGCGGGTACCGCGCAGGGGGTGCTCTTCCTCCTCATCTTCCGCTACGTCTTCGGCGGCGCCGTGGCCCACACCGGGGGGCTCGACTACGTGGACTTCCTGGTGCCGGGCTTCGTCGTCACCGGTGTGCTCTTCCAGGGCATGGGTGCCGCCAGCGGCGTGGCCGACGACCAGGAGGGCGGCCTCTTCGACCGGCTGCGCAGCCTCCCCATCCGGCTGGTGTCCATCATCACCGGGCGCGTCGAGCGCCGACTCGGCGCTCGTCACCTGGGGCGTGCTCGTCATGACGGCGGTGGGCTTCGCCGTCGGCTTCCGCATCGGCGGCACGGTCGACGCCGCGCTGGCGGCGCTCGGCCTGACCATCCTCTTCGGTTTCGCGTTCGTCTGGATGTTCATCGCCATGGGTCTGGCGGCGGGCAGCCCCCAGGCGGCTCAGGGGCTCTCGTTCCTCGTCTTCCCGCTCAGCTTCGTCTCCTCGGCCTACGTGCCGGTGTCGACCATGCCGGGCTGGATGCAGGGCTTCGCCACCTACCAGCCGATGACGCCGATGGTCAACACGGTGCGCCTGCTGACGGGCGGACCGGCGGCGCAGCTGCTGCTCGGGCACTCGCTGTCGTACTACCTGGTGCCCGCACTGCTGTGGACGGTCGGGCTCATCGTGGTCTTCGCACCGCTGGCGACCTGGAAGCTGAAGACGTCGTGACGGCCGGCGTCAGCGCCGGTCGAAGTCGTCGATCGACGGCGGTTCGCATGCGCAGCACGGCGTCGACGGCCTCGCGCAGCCGTTCCTGCGACTCGATCATCCAGTCGATGTAGTAGGCGTGGTCCTCGACGGACGTGACCTCTCCCTCGGTGTAGTCGGCGATCCGGTAGGCGGCGCGTTCGGGCAGCCGCTCCCAGGACAGCGGCGCGCCGTAGATCGACTCGACCAGCTCCTGTTGCGCCTGGATCACCTCGAACTGCGCCGCGCTCGACTCCTGGGAACCGAGGTCGATGAAGAAGTCCGATCGCAGCCGGCCGCCCGCCGCGAAGCTCAGCCCGTAGTGGGTGCCCCTGATGGGGGCCGGGGAGGGTGATGAAGTTCTGCGCGGGCAGGGTGGACATCGGGGTCCAGTGCGCGTGCTGCACGCGGACCTTGTCGAGCCAGCGCGACCAGTACTCGCGGTAGAGCGCGCCCTTGCCGCCGCCCAGCGGGCCGGCGAGCTCGGCCATCGTCCAGCCGGTGGGGTCACGCCACCACTGGGTCCCGAAGAAGTCGTCGCTCATGCCCGTGGCCTGCTCGACGATGTGGCGCGCCAGGCCGGCCGGCGTGTACGCCGCCTTGTCGACGTCCCAGACCAACGGCGCGTTGACGCTGTTCTGCCAGTGTGCCGTCCGTCGCGCCGGCTCGGCATCGAGCCACTCCTCGAGCTGGATGCGCATGTCGAAGCTGATGTCGTTGCGGGGCGACAGCGTGAAGAGCGTCCCGTCCGCCACGGACTCCGCCGTGACCAGGCGCCGCACCGTGCTGGCGTCCTGCACGCGCCGCTTGGACTCGGCCATCTCCTTGGCCAGCTGGCGCTCCGGGCTGATGGTGAACTCCTCGACCTCGCGCAGTGGGTAGAGCTGGCTGACCGAGATCATGGGCACGTTGCCGCTGCCGGACTGGCCGTAGACGTAGGAGCGGAACGCGCTGATCTGCACGAGGGAGATGTCGAGTCCCATCTCGCTCAGCCAGACGACGCTGGCGGTGACGATGGGGGAGAAGTCCCGGGCCAACAGGACGATGCGGGGGCGCCGGAGCGACTCCTGCGAGAGGTCCGGCGCATGGGCCTGGAGCTCGGCGAGCGCCTCCTCGGCGGACATCGGGGTCTGCCGCCTGGACTGGAAGCGGGCGTAGTGGTCGGCCAGGGACTCGGGGAGGGTGCGGCTGACCATGGCGGCGTACTTGACGGCCGTCACCTCGGTGTCGGGCGTCCGGCCGCTCTTGAGCTCGGCGACGACCAGGCGACCGTCCGCGCCCAGCCCGAGCACCGAGATGCGGTCGCGGCTGACGGCGGGCTCGGCAGGCCGTCGAATTCGAACGAGACCACCTTCACGGCGGGGCCGAGGATGGCCGGATTCGAGAGCACCCATTCCTGCAGATCGGCGCGATCTTCGAGGCCCGCCTCTTCCAGCGAGATCATCTGAGCCGGCACGGCAACAGACCCGGCAACGGTGAAGAGCATCTCTTCCGCCATCTCTCGCGACAGGGTAAGGCAAACGGTCGTTGACTGCAGGAACCAAAAGTCACAGAAAGTCTCAACGCACCCCCAATACACGTGCCGGGTTCTGGAGTTTTGTCGGTCCGTTGTGACACCACCCCCATTCGTCGGACCGCTCTGCAACGGCTAGTTCGCGCCGGCGGCGTCGCGTCGCGTCGCACCGCATCGGACCCGCAGCACCGCACCGCGTCGGGAGCGCCGGGACACGTCAGGTCAGGTCGGCGCCCCCGGCGCCACCAGCGGCCACGGCCGCTCCAGCTCGACGATCCGGGCCAGGTCCAACAGGAGCTGCTCCGCGTGCCGCCGTCCCATGATCTGCATGGAGACCGGCAGACCGTCCACGAGCCCGACCGGGATGGCGACCGCCGGGTGTCCCGTCGTGTTGGCCGGGATGGTCAGCGCGCCGTTGTTCCCGACGCGCAGCCTCGAAGCCGTGCTCGGCGACGAGGTCCACCCCGTCGACCGTCGTCGGCATCGGGCCCTGCGCACCGAACGCGACGTCGGGGTTCGTGGCGCAGACGACGAAGTCCACCTGCTCGAAGATCTGCGCCATCTGCACGATGATCGCCCGGCGGAAGGCCTCGATGCTCTTCGCCGTCTCCACGCTGAAGTGGTTGGTGGCGATGTTGGCGGCCAGCATGATCTCGGGCGTCAGCTCCGACTCGCAGGCCGGGTAGAGATCGCCGAGGCCCACCAGCAGACTGGCGGTCCCGGCCAGCGCCCATTCCAGTCCGCCCCGCGGCAGGGCGATCGGGAGGTCGACCCGCTCGAGGCCGGCGTCTTTGACCAAGAGGTCGGCGGCCTCCTCGACCTTCTCCCGCACGCCAGCCGGCGATCACGGCGGCTCCCAGGTCGGGGCACACCGCGACCCGCATCCCGCGGACGTCCTGGCGACCCGAGCCCCGCCTCCCACCCGTCGACCCGGGGCAGCGAGAAGGGGTCGTACTCGTCGTACCCGTTGCACACGTCGTACCAGCGGGCGGTGTCGCGCACCGAGCGCGACAGGCACCCGATCACCGCCGTCAGCGGCTCGATCTCGGTGTGCGGGCCCTTCGGGATCCGCCCGAAGGTCGCCTTGAGCCCGAACAAACCGGTGAAGCCGGCCGGGATCCGGATCGATCCGCCCCCGTCGCCGCCCGTGGCGATGGGGAACAGACCGCCCGCCACCGAGGCCGCCGAGCCGCCCGACGAGCCGCCGGGCGTGCGCTCGTGGTCGTAGGGATTCGACGTCGCGCCGTGCAGTCGCGTGGAGGTGCAGTTGATGCCGCCGAACTCCGAGGCCGTGGTCTGCCCGGCGAGGACCGCTCCGGCCGCGCGCAGCCGCGCCGTCATGGTGCCGTCGTGGTCGGACACCCGGTCCTTGAACACCAGGGAGGCTTCGGTGAGCGGCCAGCCCTGCACCGGGTCGAGCTCCTTGACGCCCATCGGCACGCCGCCGAAGGGCAGGCCCACGTCGGCCGCCGCCGCCGCCTCCCGCGCCCGTTGCTCGTCCACGAAGCAGACGGCGTTCAACGACGACGCCTCGACGGCGGCCAGCGAGCCGTCCAGCGCCTCGGTCGGGGAGAGCGTCCCCGCCCGGAAGGCGTCGACCAGCGAGCAGGCGTCTCCCAACCATGGTTCTGCTGTCACTGCTGAGGAGGCTAGCGAGCGGGCCGCCCGACGGCCCGACCCGAACCTTCGCGGGTGCACCACCGCCGGCTCTACTCGGTGACCGCCCGCTTGAACAGGTACGCCGCCAGCGGGGCCCCGACGGCCAGGATGGCGATCGACCACAGCAGCGCCGCTTCAATCGGGTGCTGCATCGGCCACACCGCGATCGTTCCCGACGGGTTCGGGTTTCCCCACAGGACACGGATGCCGGCCGTCACCGCGCTCACCGGGTTCCAGTCGGCGATGGTGCGGAGCCAGTCCGGCATGTTGTTGGTGGGCACCATGGCGTTGGACACGAAGGCGAGCGGGAACAGCACGATGAACCCGAACGACGTCGCCGACTCGGGGCTCTTGCTGGTGAGCCCGACGCAGGCCACCACCCACGAGATGGCGTAGGCGAAGAACAGGGCCAGCGCGAAGCCGCCGATCACCGAGATGAAGCTGGCACCGGCGCCGCCAACCGATGGCGAGACCGGTCAACCCGACGATGGCGCAGCAGAGCGCCGCCGTCATGCCGTCGGCGATGGAGCGGCCGACCAGGACGGCGGAGCGCCACATCGGCAGGGTGCGGAAGCGGTCGATCACGCCTTCGTGCAGGTCGGTGCTGAGGCCCACGGCGGTGCCCATGGTCGAGGTCGTCAGGTTCAACGTCAGCAGGCCGGCCAACGCGAAGTCCTTGTAACTGCCCCCGGGGATCGGGATGCCCGACCCGAACACGAAGATGAAGAGCATCGTGAACAGGACCGGTTGAATCGTCACGTCGGAGAGCTGCATCGGCTCGCGGGCGATGTGGACCAGGTTGCGCCGCGTCAGCGCCCAGATGTCCTTGACCGGGCTCCACAGCTGGCCGCGGGACCGCGGCGCGGCGACCCGCACCTCGGGCAGGGTGGCGGTCGTCATGCGTGGACTCCTTCCAGCTGATGGACCTCGGGTGCGTCGCCGTCACTGCGATCGCCGCTGCCGCCGCCGCCGCCACCGCCGGCGGCGGCATCCTCCGCCGGCTTCCCGGTCAGCGCGAAGAACACGTCGTCGAGGGACGGCTGGCGGACCTCGATGTTGTCCACCCCGATGCCGGCCACGTCGAGCGCCCGGACGATGGCGGTGGCGAGTCCCGGCGCCTGGTCGACGGGGGCGTGCAGGCGCCGGCCGTCGTCGGCGACCTGCACCGGGCCGGCGACGAGCGGCTGCAGCGCGGCGACGGCGTCGGGATGCGGGGCCGCCAACGTCACCTCGAGGCGCGCCCCGCGGCTGGCCTCCTTGAGCTCCAGCGGCGTCCCCTCGGCGATGACCCGCCCGTGGTCGACCACCACGATCGAGTCGGCCAGGGAGTCGGCCTCCTCGAGATACTGCGTCGTCAGCAGGACGGTCACGCCGTCGTGCACCAGCTCGCGGATGACCTCCCACACCTTGAGCCGGCTGGAGGGATCGAGCCCGGTCGTGGGCTCGTCGAGGAAGAGCACCCGTGGCCTGGGTCATCATGGAGGCGGCCAGGTCCAGCCGCCGCCGCATGCCGCCCGAGTACCCCTTCATGATCCGGTCGGCCGCGTCGGTCAGCTCGAAATGGTCGAGCAGCTCGGCCGCCCGGGACTTCGACGCCGCGCGCGACATCCGGCTCAGCTCGCCGACGAGCACCAGGTTCTGGCGGCCGGTCAGCAGGCCGTCGAGGGTGGCGTCCTGGGCGGCGACGCCGATGTGGCGCCGGACCTCGCCGGGGTGGGACACCACGTCGAAGCCGGCGACGGTCCCCCGGCCCGCGTCGGGGATGGCCAGCGTGGTCAGGACGCGCACCGCCGTGGTCTTCCCGGCCCCGTTGGGTCCGAGCAGCCCGAGGATCGTCCCGGCCGGCACCGAGAAGTCGACGCCGGCGAGCGCCTGGGTCTCGCCGTAGCGCTTCATGAGCCCCTCGGCCTGGATCATCAGGTCATCAGCCATGGATTCCTTACCTGTCGGTCAGTAAACTGGTCGGCAGTGTCAGAGTACGCCGGTTCACTAACCGGCCGTCAAGTAGAATAGTCAACACGATGACCCAGATCGCACCAGCCGGATCAGAGGAACGGCCGGCCAAGGCCGAGCCCGACGACCTCGCCGCGGGCTTCGACGCCCCGCCACCGGCGGCGGTCTCACCCAACACGAGGGAGCGCATCCTCGATGTGGCCCTCGACCTCTTCACCGAGCAGGGCTACGACGGCACCAGCCTGCGGCAGATCGCCGAACAGCTCGGCGTCACCAAGGCGGCCCTCTACTACTACTTCGAATCGAAGGAAGACATCCTCATGGCGCTGCACCTGCGCCTGCACGAGTTCGGCAAGGAAGCCCTGGTGCGGATGATGGGGGAGGAGCCGGTGACCCTGGAACTGTGGGGGGAGCTGCTCGACGAGATCGTCGGCCAGATGCTGGCCCAGCGCAAGATCTTCCTCATGCACGAGCGGAACCAGGCTGCCCTCGAGAAGTTGCACAACACGGAGCACGAGGCGGAGCACGAGGACATCCAGAACCAGTTCCGCCAGGTGCTGAACGACCCCAGAGTGCCGCTGCGGGACCGGGTGCGCATGGCCGCCTCCTTCGGCGTCGTCTTCACGAGCCTCTTCCTCTCGGGCGACGTCTTTTCCTCGACGACCGACCAGGAGCTGGGGGACATGCTCCGCGACGTCATCCGGGACGTCCTGCAGGGATGACGGAACTGGTTCCGCCGGACCCGGCCGCGCCGCACCGCCTGGCTACAGTGCCCACGGTGACCGACACCGCAGGCGCGCCGCACGAGCACCCCTTCACGATCGCCATCGACGTGGGTGGCACCGGCCTCAAGGCCGATCTGCTCGACGAGAACGGTGCATCGCTGGCCGGGAGGGTCAGGGTGCCGACGACGTACCCGATGCCGCCTGACGGCATGGTCTCGACGCTCACCGAGCTGGTCGCCCGGCTTCCCGAGGGCGACCGCGTCTCGTGCGGCTTCCCCGGCATGGTCCGGCAGGGTCACGTGCTCAGCGCGCCCCACTTCGTCACCGTGAAGGGCCCGGGGACCAAGGTCGACCCCGCGCTGGTGGAGGCGTGGTCGGACTTCGACCTCGCCTCGGCACTGGCCGAGTCGATCGGCAAGCCGTGCCGGGTGGCGAACGACGCCGACGTCCAGGGGGCGGCGGTCGTGCAGGGCAACGGCTTCGAGGTGGTGATCACGCTCGGGACCGGTTTCGGCACCGCCTTCTTCATGGATGGCAACCTCATGCCACACATCGAGTTCGCCCATCTGCAGTTCCGGAAGGGCGAAACCTTCAACGAGCAGATCGGCGAGGCGGCGCGCAAGAAGATCGGCGACGGTCGTTGGAACAAGCGCGTCCAGAAGGCCATCGCGTATCTCGATGCGCTGAGCTTCTTCGACCACCTCTACATCGGCGGCGGCAACGGGCCCCGGGTCAACCGGCGAGACCTGGGCGAGGTGCTCGAGCGCATCACCGTCGTGGACAACAAGGCGGGCATCCTGGGTGGGATCAAGCTCTGGGAAGGGCACCACATCGCCATCTGAAGGGGGAGCACGATGACCGCTGTCGACACCGAGCCGCTGGCCTGGGATCCGCTCAACGAGAAGTACAAGGTCGACCCGCACCACATCTGGCGGCGCCTGCGGGACGAGGCGCCGCTCTACTACAACGACCAGCTCGACTTCTACGCCGTGAGCCGCTTCGCCGACGTCGATGCCTTCAGCCGGGACCCGAAGACGTTCTGCTCGTCGCACGGCACCGTGCTCGAGATGATCACGACGGATCCGATCGACATGGAGATGATGATCTTCATGGACCCGCCGGAGCACACCCGGTACCGGCGCTTGGTGTCCAAGGCGTTCACGCCGCGGCGCATGAAGCTGCTCGAGGAGGACATCCGGACGCTCTGCGCCGGACTGCTCGACGATCTGGTCGGTCGGACCTCGTTCGACTACGTGCAGGACTTCGGGGCCCGGGTCCCTGCCTACGTGATCGCGGCGCTCCTCGGGGTGCCGCCCGGGGACCGCGACGCGGTCCGGGGGTGGATCGACGAATCGTTCCACCTCGACCCTGAGACGGGGATGTCGAACGACGTGTCGGCGACGGCGATGCTCAGCTTCATGGAGTACCTCGGCGCGACGCTGGCCGACCGCCAGAAGGACCCGCGCGACGACATGTTCACGGACTTGGTGAACATGGAGATCGTGGAAGAGGACGGCGAGCCACGGCGCCTCACCCTCGAGCAGGCGGTCAACTTCGCCGCGCTGATCGGCAGCGCGGGCACCGAGACCGTCGCCCGCATGCTCGGCTGGGCGGCCCTCACCCTCGACCACAACCCGGAGCAGCGGGCCGAGTTGGTGGCAGACCCCGCCCTGATCCCGAACTGCGTGGAGGAGATCCTCCGCTACGAGGCACCGTCACCGGTGCAGAGCCGCTGGTGTACCGAGGACGTGGAGGTGCACGGGGGCAAGATCCCGGCGAGGTCGAAGGTCGTCCTGATCACCGGCTCGGCCGGACGCGACGAGCGGGCCTACCCGGACGCCGACCGCTTCGACATCCATCGGAAGTTCGACCACCACCTGTCCTTCGGTTACGGCATCCACTTCTGCTTGGGGGCGGCACTGGCCCGGACGGAGGGCCGCATCGCGCTGGAGGAGACCTTCAAGCGCTTTCCGGAATGGTCGGTCGACATGGACGGGGCGGTGCCCGCTCTACACCAGCACGGTCCGGGGCTACTCCAAGCTGCCGATCTCGGTCTGAGCTGGTCCTCCCGACGCCCCGGGAGCCGGGAGAGGGCTCCGGTACACTGTCCTGTCTCACCCTGCGCTCGTAGCTCAACGGACTAGAGCATCTGACTACGGATCAGAAGGTTGGGGGTTCGAATCCCTCCGAGCGCGCCACTGTGATGTGTCAAGACATCGGAGAGCGATGTCTCGAGACATCGTAGAGCTGGCATTCGGTCAGGTCTATGGCTTCAGGGGATCCGCTGATAGTCGACGCTCGGATCCAAGGTCAGGTGCCGCAGCGGCGAGCCGTCGATGCCGAGTATCTGCACGTCGAGGCCAGCCACGAGCAAGATGACCCGCCAGCCGGCGTAAGGACAGCCCACCCCGATGTGGTGCAGCTTCCCCTTGTAGCGCAGCGTCACCGATCCGCCGCGATCAACCTTGTCGTGGCGGATGCGATAGCCGGCGGCCTCGATGCGAGGGCCGACGGGTCCAGCCTTCTCCCGGGCGCTCCAAGCCTCGAGGGGCGTTCGACGTCCGAGACTTCGATGCGGCCGCTCGGTGTTGTAAGAGTCGACGAAGCGGTTGAGCTGACCCCGCAGGAGCTTCTTCGTCGTGGCCGGCTCCTGCTTGGCGAGGTACTTCTTCATGGTCTGGTTGACGGCGGCCACGCGAAACTCCCCATAGGCGGCCAACAGAATTCCCCAGGGACGGTCATCTGATCTCCCCAAGGACGGCCATCGGAATTCCCCACGGACGGACACGAGATGTCCCCATCCACCACCGATCGGTCCCTCCCTGGCATCGATGGAGCTGCAAGGCACCCATCGAGCCAGGAAGGAACACCCCATGTTGCCCAAGGAGAAGCAGATGGACGTACTCGAGGCCTATGACCTCACCCAATCACTACGCGGTGCCGCCCAGCTGACCGGCGTCGACCATCACACCGTGGCTCGCTATGTGGCCGCCCGGGCGGCCGGGCGGCCCATCGACGAAATTCAAGAGCGGCCCAAGGCGAGCGATGACTTCGCCGACAAGATCGCCGAGTGGGTCGATCGCTCCAACGGCAAGGTCCGCGCCGACGTCGTGCACGAACGACTGATCGCCATGGGCTACACCGGATCGGAGCGCACCACTCGTCGGGTGGTGGCCATATTGAAGACGTCGTATCAGCGGGCCACCCACCGCATCTACAAGCCCTGGATCCCCGAACCCGGACTCTGGCTCCAATACGACTTCGGTGACGGCCCCGTCGTCGACGGGGCCAAGACGGTGTTGTTCTGTGCCTGGCTGGCCTGGAGCCGCTTCCGGGTCATCATCGCCATTGGCGATCGGACCATGCCCTCGGTCGTCGCCGCCTTGGACCAGACCTTCCGCCTCATCGGCGGAGCGTCGACCTATGTCCTGACCGACAACGAAAAGACGGTGACGGACCGCCACATCGCAGGCATTGCGGTGCGCAACGAAACCATGGTAGCGGTGTCGAACTATTACGGGGTGACCATCTGCACCTGCGTGCCCTATGACCCCGAATCCAAGGGTGGCTCGGAGTCGACGGTCAAGGTCGCCAAGGCCGACCTGGTCCCGACACAAGCCAACCTGCTCGACGAGTACCACACCTTTGCCGAGCTCGAAGAGGCTTGTGCAGCAGCCATGGGCACGCTCAACGGCCGCATGCACTCGGTGACCCGTCGGGTCCCCACTGAAGCCCTTCAAGAGGAACTGGCGTTCTTGCACCGTCTTCCCGACTCCCCCTACACCGCCGCCTTCGGTGAGTCGCGCCGCGTCGGGTGGTCCTCGGTCATCTCTTATCGGGGCGCCCGCTACTCGGTGCCCCACGCCCACTGCGACACCAGGGTCTGGGTCCGGACGATTGGCGACGAGGTCATTATCGTCGCCGGTGAGGGCAGTGGGGCAAAAGAAGTGGCTCGCCACAAGACGGTGCCCCCTGGCGGATCCTCCATCTGCGACGACCACTATCCAGAACGCACACGCGAGCCACGTGAGCGCCGCCCCCGGCCGACCAGTCGATCCGAAGAGCAGTTCTTGGCGCTCGGCGAAGGGGCCAAGCGCTACCTGGTCGAAGGAGCAGCGACCGGAGCTCGGCGCCTCGAAGCCCGCATGGCCGAGGCGGTCTGCTTGGCCGCACTTCATGGTGTTGGCCCGGTCGACGAGGCTCTCGGACTCGCGGCCATGGCCGGGCGCTTTTGGGAGGGCGATCTCGAGTCGATCCTCGTGCACGCGGCTGGCGCACTAGTGGTGCGCAGCGGTTCACCCGACGAGCACTCCTTGGCCCAGGGCACCTCGTCGTGGAGCAACTACAAGACGCCGACCGCTGAGGCCGGATCGTGAGTGAACGTTCGGCGGTTCCCATTGACGAAGTCATCACCTTGTGTCGGCGGCTGCGCCTCAAATACGTGCGCGAGCAGGTAGAAGAGGTGGTGTTGACTGCTCGGGCCCAGCGCTGGGATCCGACCGATGTGCTCCGCTCGCTCCTCGTCGCCGAAGCGCAGGGCCGGGATCGTTCCACCATCGAAGTGCGTCGCAAGCGAGCCCATTTCCCGGCCGGCAAGACCTTCGACACCTGGGAAGAATCTCGCTCGTCGATCCCGCCCAACGCACAGCGCTCATTGCGTTCATTGGAGTGGATCGGACGCCGGGAGAATCTGGTCGTCGCCGGGCCCAGCGGCACCGGCAAGTCTCACCTGCTCGAGGCCCTCGGCCACGCCGCCATCGATGTGCAGATGACCGTTGCCTGGTTCAGCGTCGAGGACCTCGGCGCGCTGGTCCGGCGCCACCGGGTCGACGACACCGTGTCGAAGGTCTTCGTCTTCCTTGGCCAGCGTCGCCCTGGTCGTCGTCGACGACATCGGGCTGCTCCCCATCTCTTCAGATGCAGCTGAAGGCCTCTATCGGCTGGTCGACGCCACTTACGAGCGCCGTTCGGTGGCTCTGTCGTCCAACCTGCATCCCTCTGGCTTCGACCAGCTCATGGACAAGACCATCGCCTCAGCTCTCGTTGACCGGCTCTTGCACCATGCCCACGTCATGGTCACCGAAGGTGAATCGGTCCGCCTGATCGACGCCACTTCGGGCAAGGGGGTGGTGCCGCTGGCCAGTTGAACGGCCGGGGATTTGGCGCCCGTCCGCGGGGAATTCCGTGACCGTCCCCTGGGATATTCCAATGGCCGCCAGTGGGGAATTTCTTAATGGCCGTTGACACTGGTGGAAGCGTTCGACCTTGCCGCAGGTCTGGGGGTGGTAGGGCCGAGAGTGCCTCGTCTCGATGCCAAGCGACAACAATTCCGCCTCCATGGCGCCAACCGCTGGACCCTGGTGGGGTGGTGAAGATGCGCCCGTTGTCGGTCAGAAATCGCTTCGGATAGCCCCAGGTTGCAGCGGCCTTGTGCAGCGTGCGCACCACGTCGGGCGAGCGAGTGGTGACGAAGACCCTTGACGCCACACACAGCCTCGAGTGGTCGTCGATGATGTTGAGGACCTCATAGACGACGTCATCGGCCACTTCGACGTGGGTGACGTCGGCCTGCCAGCACTCGTTGGGGAACTCGGCGCTGAAGCGGGTCCACGAGCTCTTGGGCCGCTTGTGAGGCTCGGGGGTGACGAAGCCCCGGGCGACGAGCACCCGGTGGATGGTCGAGACCGAAGGGATCTCACGTCCAGGGGTGGCCATGTGGAAGTGGATGGTCTCGGCCCCGGCGTCGAAGCCACCCTCGGCGAGCTCCTTTCGTCGGCGCACGATCTCGTCCTCGTAGAGGTCGGCGATCCGAGTCGGGCTGGTCTTGGGTCGCCGAGAGCGTGGCTCGAGCCCGGCCTTACCCTCGAGGCGGTAGCGGCGCAGCAGCTTGAAGAGCCAGCTCTCGCTCACCCGGTGAGCCGCCGCCAGCTCCTTGATGGAGCGGCCCGTCCGCAGGTGCGTCTCGATCAGGAACCGGCCCTTGTCCATGGGAGACCCCTTCCAGTTAGGACTCTCCTCTGTCTTGACACATGCCCGGGCCAGGAACTCTCCTATGTCCTGGAAACAGACACCTCCGAGCGCGCCACGCGTAAGACCAGCGTAGAGACTACAAACGGGTCGCGGAGCGGACCAGGGATCCGCGCCGTATCCCTACAGTCGTCCCTACTTTTGGGCGCATGGCGTGGGGACAGGGCACCATGCGCGAGCGCAGTCCGGGCGTCTGGGAGATCCGCGTCGCCGTGGGGGTCGACCCGGTCTCGGGGCGCACGGTGCAGCGTTCCTTCGCCTTCCACGGTGGTGCGGAAGATGCCGAGCTTCGCCGCAAGGAACTGGCCGCCGAGTGGGCCGAGCGGCGCGCCATACAGCGGACAGCGCCGTTCCTCACCGTCGGCGAACTGCTCGAGCGCTGGCTCAGCGCCCACCACGACTGGCGGCCGGCCACGTGGATCGGGGCGCGCTCGAACGTCAAGGCGCTCCGGGCCGACCCTCTGGCGGTGCGTCGGGTGTCGACGCTCAAGCCCGAGCACGTCCGGGCGGCCATGGCGGCCTGGTGCGCCTCGGGGGCCTCGGTCGCCGTCGTCTCGGGGCGATTCCGCGTGCTGCGTTCGGCCATCGGCTGGGCCCACGTCGAGCGCATCGTCGACGTCAATCCGCTGAGCGGCATGCGCGGTCCGACGCGGCCCGGGACCAGGCTGCACCTCAACACCGATGAGGTGCACCGCCTGCTCGAGACCGCCGACGCGCTCGTTGCCTCCGCTGAGTCGCGCGAGGCGAAGTACCGACACAAGGCTGAGCAAATCCGGTTGCTCGTCCGCCTGGCGGCAGACTCGGGAGCGCGGCGTGGGGAACTGGTGGCGCTGCGCTTCGACGATCTCGAGGATCGGGTGCTCACGATCGAGCGCGGCGTCTCGGCCGACGTGCTCGGACCTACCAAGACGGGCAGGACCAGGCGGCTCACCCTCGGGCGGCAGACGGTCGAGTTGTGGCGCTCGAGTGCACAGACTTGGGCCGGCCGGCTTCTTGACGGCTCGACTCTGGGCCCTTGGTTGTTCTCTCCGACGGCTGGCCACGACGTCCGGCTCACCGCCGGAGCCCTGGGGCACTGGTTCGCGGAACTTGCCCGCGCGGCCGAAGTCCCCGGAGCCTCCTTGCACCGCCTGCGGCACAGCGTGGCGACCTTCCTCGTCGGGCGAGGCGAACTGTTGCGGGCTCAGCAGCGCCTCGGGCACCGGGATCCCTCTACGACGCTGCGCAACTACGCCCACGCTCTTCCACTCGAGGACGAGGCGGTAGCCGACGACATTGACGAAATGTTGTTGCGCCGGAGCTCCGACTGACGGGCAGGTGGTACGGACGAGAGTCCTTTCCCTCCCTCGGTAAGGGGCGATGGCAGGCTGTGGCCGTGGACCACCTCCGAGAGCTCGCCGTGCGAGAGGCGATGTTTGCCTACCTCGATGCTCTCGTTGGCCAGTCCGCCGAGGGCAACCTCACCTGGGAGCAAACGGCCGAGTTCCCTTGCTTCGACGAGACCATCGTGCTGCGACAGAGTCGGGGACGCGGTATCCACAAGCCGCGTCAGCTCGACGCTGCGCTCTCGATCACCACCGCCTTCACCGGATACGGCCGCGAACCCCGCTACCGCGACTCCATCGGCGAGGACGGCTACCCGCGCTACAAGTACGAAGGCGACAATCCCGACCTGGCCACGAACCGATCGCTGCGCACGGCCATGGAGTGCCGCTTACCCTTGACCTACTTCATCGGCGTCCGTCGAAGCGTGTACAAGCCCGTCCATCCCGTTTACATCGCCGGAGAGGATGCGGCGAAGCAGGAATTCATCCTGAGTTTCTCACGGGCCGAGGTGGGGATCGAGTTCTCGTCGCTGAGCGCACCCGAGAAGGTGTACGCCGCCCGGATGACGAAGCAGCGGCTTCATCAGCCTTTGTTCCGCGAGAGGGTCCTGCACGCCTATGCCACCAGCTGCGCGGTCTGCAGGCTGCGACATGTCGAGTTGCTCGATGCCGCCCACATCATCGCTGACGGCGAAGATGGCGGGGATCCCGTCGTCCCTAATGGCATGGCTCTGTGCAAGATCCACCACGCCGCCTACGACGGGACTTCCTCGGCATCACTCCCAAGTTGGTGGTGCACATCAACCAGCGGTTGCTCGACGAGATCGACGGTCCGATGCTCAAACACGGCCTCCAAGAGATGCACGGTTCGACCATTGTCGTTCCACGCAGCCAAGCGGCTAAGCCCGACCCCGATCGCTTGGGGCAGCGCTACACCCGTTTTCTCGAAGCGTCCTGATTGGCGTCGGAAGCAGGGTTGAGATTCGGTCTTCGGCTCTCTCGCGAGCCACGATTCCTGCGGCGACGAAAAGATCGTTCATTTGCGTGCGGGAACGACGCGCACGGGTCGGACGATGGCTGTGTCCGCCGCGGGCGACGCGAGACGCCGCTCGAATTGGGTGATGGCATCGAGGAGGTCAGCGACCTCGAAGACACGATTGCGTCTTCCGACGGTGCCTTGTCGCAGGACGCCGCATGCGTGGAGATGGTTCACCGCATCGTTCGTCCGCTTGCGCGATCGGCCAATGGCTTCCGCGGCTGTTTCGACCGTGAGGATGGGGATGCCAGGCAAGACCGACAAGAGCAGGTCGGCTGCGGAGCTGCGACGCACAGGCTTCGCTGCCTGGCGCCAGAGCTCCTCGAGCTGGTCGAGTTGATTGGCGAACCCTGCTGCATCGGCACAGGCACGCAGCAGCGCATTGACGAATGCGTCGATCCACTGGATCGCCGATTCGGCCCCCACAGGGTCTTCAGCCGGAGCCTCGTAGCGGAAGGAGACGAGTCCGGCGATATACGCACCTGCGTTGGTAGCGAGGACCAGGCTGACCGCAGGTACGAAGTTCGGGGCCAACCCACGGCGGCGCAGGACGAGGTGGATCAATGCCCGGCCGACTCGTCCGTTCCCGTCGACGAAGGGGTGGATCGTCTCGAACTGGGCGTGGGCCAGGGCGGCCTGCACAATGGGAGGGTGGTCGTCGCCCGAGATGTACGAGCACAGGTCCTCGAGGAAACCGCGCACGTATTCGTAGGGTGGCGGGACGTAGGCGGCGCGGCAGGGATTGACACCGCCGATCCAGTTCTGCTCCTGGCGCACCACGCCGCCCCAGTGCTCGTCTCGCGTTCCCACCAGCAGCTGGCGGTGCAGTGCGCAGAGGTCTTCGACGGTTATCGGCCGCTCGAGATCGGCCAGTTCGAGGGCGCCGCCCATGGCGCGTATGTTCCCGAGCACCGCCCGGGCAGTGTCGTCGGAGGTGGGGAGTCCAGTTCGTTCGGCGAACTCTTCCTTGGCGAGCCGGCGTGCGCTGACCTGGAGGCCCTCGATGTAAGAGGAGCCGACCGCCTCGGCCCGCAGGAGCAGCCGTGCCACGGACTCGACACTGGCCAGGCCCATCTGGCGGTCTTGGAGTGCGCCGACCGCCCGGTCGGCGTCGGAGAGATCAGCGGCGAGGCCGGTCGGGAGCGCCAGGACGCGCTCGGCGAGGGGATCGGGCACGTAGGCACGGTAGGAGCACGGGGTGCGCTCCCTGCGGGTCTGCCCCGTGGGGCTTCCCTGCCAGGTCAGTTCCTCGTACCGTGCCACGGACGTACCTCCCTTCTTCCTATAGTACCAGTTAGAACTTAACCGACATTATGATTCCTTCTTGGTGTCGCCTGCGCGTCAACTGACCGTGCGGCGCCTCCCGAAGGACGGTTGGACGACGCCGGCCCGACGTTCGATGGGCTCGCCCTTCGGAGTGGCTGGTCCGACAGCCCGGACTCATAGCATTCGCCCCGTGATCCTTCGCTGCACCAAGAAGCTCCTCGACGTCCTCAGGCCCCCTCAGGTCTCGGCCCCCGAACCCGGTGACGGCGACTGGTACGCCAACCTGCTCGTCCTCGATCGCCGCAAGTGCCTTCTCCTTACCCATGCTGCGACTCTGTTCAGCGTCTTCGAACCAGATGTTCGAGTCGGTCAGCTCCGGTCGACCCGCGAGCTCGTCTCGGCGCTCGTCGAGCGGGAGCTGCGCGAGGAGCAGCTTCCGCCGGAAACGTTCGGTGACACGAGGAGTGAGGAGCTGGTCATTGCCAAGACCGCCGATCGCAGCGTCCTCGGCTGCATGAACGACATGGCCTTCCTCGTCGAGGTGGCCGTCGGCCAGAGCGGCGGCCCGGCCTCACTGGACGACCGGGCGCTCAACCGCCAGCTTCGGCGCCACATCAACAGCGCCCGGGACCACCAGTGCCCCATCGACCTCGTCAGAGAGATGCTGGTGCAGTAGCGACCGGCTGCCCTGGCTGGCCGACGCTATCGCCGGCTCGCCACCTGCTCCCACGGTGGGTCCGGAATGGGTGGCAGCGCCGCGCCAATATGGGCGGATGACCGTTCTCCATGCCGCCTGGCTGACCGGATCAGGGCGCCTGGCTCTTTGGGCGGAGGGCGGAAACGGACGATCGACGCTGGGTTCCCGACGCCGTGCGGCACGCCGGATCCCGCCCCATCCCTTTGCCCTCGATCCGGAAGGTCTGCGGCTGGCCGTCTCGGACATTGCGGGGATCGCGGCGGCGGACCTGCTCGGGGAAGACGTCCAACTCACGCTCCAGCTCCCGGAAGCCGGCGGAGTTCCTATCGCCTCCGCGCCGGACGACGAACTCCCCAGCCCAACACCTGGCGGCTCCCCAACGTTCTCGAGCCCCCGGGAGGACCTCTCGCTGTGGACGGCTCCGGGTTATGTGCTCATGCCCCCTGCTGCAACCACGTTCCTCCGGTCGCTGCCCTTGCCGAGGGAAAGCGAGCGGCCCTTCACCGAAGCGGGACCTTCGGATATCGAACTGGGGCCCGATATCCGCTTCGCGGCCCACGCCAACGAGATGGTGGTCGAACTCGTCGCCCGCGGCCGGTTGTTGCCCGATCTCGACTTCGTCGCCGGCCACTGGAGGGCCTGCTGGCGTCCCCTCATCGAAGGTCACGACCGCGGTCGGATCGAGGCGTTGGCGTGGGCCCTTCCTGCTTCCTTCGTGGCGGTACGCGCGCCCGAGTCGAACACCGACGACGCAGTCGGTCAGCGGGGACCCGAACCCAGCGACGAGGTCCTCCGCTCGCTGATGTGGGCCGTGACGGACGCTCTTGCCCGCGATTTGATCACGCCCGCCACGCCGAAGGCCCGGAGACAGGGTGCCGGAGCGACCGTCGTCGACGCCTGGCTGCGTGCTCTCGGTTCACCCGACGGCCGCCTCGTTGATTGCGAGGACGACGAGTGCGTGCAACTGGCCGGGCGGCTTGCCATGTGGCACGCCACGAAGAGTGCGGAGGCCGCAGCGGTACGGACCTGCTTTCGGATCGTCCCTCCTCCCGACGAGGGCGCAGAGGGAGTCGGCCCGGCGAACCTGCCCGCTCGACCCAGGAGACGAAAGGACACTTCGCCAGATTCGGAGCCGGTCTGGCGCATCGATTTCGCCCTCCAGGCGGTCGACGACCCGAGCCTGGTGGTTTCCGCCGAGGACGTCTGGTCCGACGGGCCCGAACTGACCGCCATCGGGCGCCACGTCGTGCACCCCGACGAGCATCTTCTGCGCGGCCTCGGTCAGGCGGCCCGTCTCGTCCCGGCGCTGGGGAAGACACTGTCCTCGGCGACCCCATGCGTCTACAACACGGACGCTGCGGGCATCCTGACCTTCCTTCGCGAGGGCGCTCCTCTCTTGGAAGAGGCCGGTTTCGGCGTGCTCGCGCCTCCGTGGTGGCGCTCGTCAAGGACCAGGCTCGGACTGCGGCTCAAGGCGCGGACCAGCTCGAAGAGTGGGACTTCTACCGGCACCATCGGTCTCGACGGACTGTGTGACATCCGTTGGGAGGCCGTGCTGGGTGACGACACCTTGAGCGTGACCGAACTCCGCCAGCTGGCTCGGCTGAAGCAGCCGCTCGTGCGTCTGCGCGGCCAATGGGTGGAGCTGCACCACGGGGAACTTTCGGCCGCCATCACCGCGGTCGGGAAGCGCGGCGCCGCAAGTGACGTCCTGTCCGCCGGAGAGGTCCTGCGCTCGGCTCTGGGGCTCGAGCCCGGTCCGGGAGACCTGCCGGTCGTCGCCGTGACGGCGGACAACTGGCTCGGCGATCTGCTTTCTGGTGCCGAAGACCGCACGCTCGAGCCCACGCCCACGCCCGACGATTTCGTCGGCGAGCTCCGGCCCTATCAAGAACGCGGACTCGCCTGGCTGAGCTTCTTGGGCGAGCTCGGCCTCGGGGCCTGTCTGGCCGACGATATGGGACTGGGCAAGACGGCCCAGCTTCTGGCGCTGCTGGTTGACGAGCGGGCCCGAGCCGCCCTCGCTCCGATCGTCCGGCAGCGGTCCGGCGCGTCGGGCACGGCTCGCCGAACGACGCGACGCCTACTGGGCCCGACGCTCGTGCTCTGTCCCATGTCCCTGGTGGGGAACTGGCAGCGCGAGGCGGCTCGTTTCGCTCCGAAGTTGGCGGTGTACGTCCATCACGGGCCGGATCGGCTCACGGACCAGGCCTTCACCAAGCACGCGGGCAAGGTGGACCTGGTCCTGTCGACCTACGGTCTCGCCACGCGTGACGCGGAGTTGCTGGCCGGCGTTCGCTGGCGCCGGCTGGTTCTCGACGAGGCACAACAGATCAAGAACAGCGCTGCCCGCACCACGCAGAGCGTCCGGTCGATTCCGGCCGAGCGGCGCATCGCCATGACCGGCACGCCGGTCGAGAATCGACTGAGCGAGCTCTGGTCGATCATGGAGTTCCTCAACCCCGGCATCCTCGGCTCTGAGCGCAGGTTCCGGGAGCGCTTCGCCGACCCGATAGAACGCGGGGGTGACGACGAGGTAGCGAGCAGGCTGCGCCGGGTCACCGGCCCCTTCATCCTCCGCCGCCTCAAGACCGATCGGACAATCATCGCCGACCTTCCAGAAAAGCTCGAGATGAAGGAGTTCTGCCCCCTGACCCGCGAGCAGGCCACGCTGTACCAGGCTGTCGTCGACGACATGCTGGCCCGGATCGACGAAGCGGAAGGAATCGAACGGCGGGGCCTGGTCCTGGCCACCATGATGAAGCTCAAGCAGGTCTGCAACCATCCGGCGCACTTTCTCGCCGACGGGTCCTCCCTCGCCGGTCGCTCGGGCAAGTTGACGCGCCTGGTCGAGATCCTCGGCGAGGCGATAGCCGAGGGCGACCGCTCACTCGTCTTCACGCAGTTCACGGAGATGGGCGGCATGCTCGAGCGGCACCTGCGCCACCGACTGCGATGCGATGTCCTGTGGCTGCACGGCGGAGTGACCAAGCGGGCTCGCGACGCCATGGTCGAGCGCTTTCAGAGCAGTGACGGGCCGCCGGTGTTCCTCCTCTCCTTGAAGGCCGGCGGGACCGGTCTCAACCTGACGGCCGCAACCCAGGTCGTGCACTTCGATCGGTGGTGGAACCCGGCGGTGGAGGACCAGGCGACCGACCGGGCCTATCGGATCGGCCAGCAGCACAACGTGCAAGTCCGCAAATTCGTCTGCGGAGGGACCCTCGAGGAGCGGATCGACACGATGATCGAGGCGAAACGGGCCTTGGCGGAGCGGATCGTCGGCACCGGAGAGGGCTGGCTGACCGAGCTGTCGACCGATCAGCTGCGCGAGGTCGTCGCCTTGTCGGCCGATGCCGTGGAGGACGACTGATGCCACCGCGCCGTCGATCCCGTCGTCCGTCGAGCCCAACCGGGCGACCTCCAGACGGCTGGTGGCCACCGGCCTCGAAGCCGATTGCGGTCGAGGGAGGGGTGACGGCCCGGAGCAAACGCGGACAGATCGGAGACACCTGGTGGTCGCAGCGCTTCATCGGCGTGCTGGAGTCGTTCGGAATCGGCAGTCGCCTGCAGAGGGGCAAGCGCTATGCCCGCGCCGGGCAGGTACTGAGCCTGGAGTTCGTGCCCGGCCAGGTCCGCGCCTCAGTTCAGGGTTCGCGCTCCAAGCCGTACCGCGTCTTCATCGAAACCGAGATCTTGACCGACCTCGAGTGGGACGGCATCGAGGACGTCATGGCGTCACGTGCAGTGTTCTTGGCCAAACTCTTGTCCGGAGAGATGCCCGAGGAGATCGAAGAGGCGTTCGTCGAGTCCGCGACCACCCTTTTCCCGGCTTCGGGCGACGACCTCGTCTCCGCATGTTCCTGTCCCGACTGGGAGAATCCGTGCAAGCACGTGGCCGCGGTCTTCTATCTCATGGCCGAGGCATTCGACGACGACCCCTTCCTCATCTTCGCCTGGCGAGGCCGTGACAAGGACCAGTTGCTCGCGGACCTGAGGGCCCGCCGCCACAGTCCGGGTGCAGGTGAGTCCGAGGCACCAACGCCTGTCGACGGATTACATGTGGAGAAGTTCGGATGGCCTACGTTCGACTCTGAACAGAGGAACGCCACTCGATCAGCTGATATTGCCTCGTTTTGGGGTAAGCCCGAGGACGTTTCGACCATCGAGCTCCGACCACGTTCCGCAGTCGCTGCGGACCTGATCCTCCGGCAACTCGACCCATCACCGCTCGGCGAAGCCGCCAGCATCATTGATGAACTCCGTCCGCTCTACGAGGGCATCGCCGCCCACGCGATCGCATTGGCTTTGGGTGAGGAGTCGAAATCGCCGGGCTCGTGAGGGCACTGCCACACGTCCCCGAGGCGTCGCTGACCAACGGACGCACGCCGCACTCTGCCTTGACGAAGGCACCCGCTGCGGCCGAGCTCGTCTGAGCTGCACGATTGTCGGATATCGAAGTACTTTTGCGGTGCAAATGCCAGAAAAAGTCGCGCGATGTAAGATCTATTGGGAATTGTGATTTGATAAAAGAGCAATCCCCGGCCAAAGTCAAAAGAGTATTGGGTAGTGAACTCCGGCCGAAAAGGGGCAAATTTTGAGAACAACCGTGAGAACTATAGGGGTATGTAAAGCCGGAAACGGCTGTCACTGAGTGTCATATGCTGGCCACTCAGACGAAGTCATAGGACCAGGTCAGAGGACATAACTGGCACCGCTGGACAACCGTTGTCACCTCTCGTCATTTACCCAAATAGGCGCTACGGATCAGAAGGTTGGCCATGAAGAGCTGCCCAGGCTCTCCCGTCACGCAATGATCAGGTGTCCGCGGCCGAACGGGTGTTCTTCGCTACCTCATCGGCGTCCTCAGCGTAACGATCCCTTGGCTCGTCGGCCGCTTCTTCCTCCGCTGCAGTCGGCGGTCGGTCGGGAACGTGCTTGGCTGTGCCTCGCGTTCCTCCTCCGCCTTCGTCTTGAGAGGGTGGCTCCGTGTTCTTCGGCTTCAGTCATTGGGTGAGTCTCCTTTCGTGAGGCGCCTGTGGAGTGACCGCGACCGTGAGGGCTGCCTATCTGGAACGGTCGACGACCAGAGATCTGACTGAAAGGCGTTCGAAGCGCTTCGCCACTGCGCCCTGCTTCGCCGACCATGCCGACGTCAGCAGAAGAGCCATGGCTGCGGCTCCGCCTTCGACCTAACGGCCCAGTGCAGTCTGGAGGTCCCGTACGTGTTCCTGCGTCTGTTCGAGCAGGGGACGCATGGCCTCGGCAACGTCAGCGAGTCCCAGATCCATCGCCTCGGTGAATCGCTTCCGATAACGCTCGAGCTGGCTTTCTTCGAGTCGTAGGTCGGCGGCCAGGGCCTCCCGGCCCGCGGCGGTCTCCACGTCGGGGACCGTGGTGGCAGGAGTGCCACCCAGGAAAGCGATCTGCTCAGCCAAGATCTGAGCGTGGTGCAGCTCTTGCGATACGTGGACCTTCAGCTCGGCGATCGTGCTCAAGAACTCAGCCCCCGTGACGGTTGCAATGTGACTGATGTACTGCACGATGGACTGATACTCGGTCCGCAGATCTTCATTGAGGGCTTCGATGAAGCTCTCCTTGTCCATTACGACACTCCGTTCCCGTGGTGGCGGCTGTGACTAAACATGGACAGTGTTCCCATTCGGAGGCCGGTCAAACCGAATGTGGCCGCGCAGACCGTGGCCGGCCCTACTTCCCTGGCACACGGCGCCCTGCCTGATGCGGCCAGGTTGGAGAACTCGGGTAACGACCACTCGAGAACGGTGACGTGCTCATGCGTTGCTTTTCGGTGCGTCCCGTCGACGGCCAAGACCCCCGTATGGTACGCGCGGCCCACAAGACCGCTCGCATCCACACTCGAACCGACTCTCGACATCTCCCATTTGTGATTTCCGACGATGTCGCGATTAGTTATCGTGCTGTGGGTCCGTGGTCACTCCCGGATCAAAGCGCGAGCGGTCTCGAGAGGTTCATCGGACTTGCGTAATCCGCGTGATCGCTTCCTGGCCCGAGACGTGCCGCGCTCGCCTAAAGCATCCTCACTGCGTTTGGCCCGATACGTGAGGTGAGCGGCACCGACCTCGAATAGCTCACTGCCACCGACCCTCACACCATGCTTCTTTGGAGTCCCGCAGCTGTCTGAGTTTCTCTTGCCCAGCCGGAACCCGATCACCTGCCCCGCGCCAGGCAGCACCGGTGAGGTGCGTCTCACACGCTCAGCCCACAGTCGATCGCCGACTCGGGAACGCTGTGCGCTGCCAGAAGCCACCTTGCCGACTCGGCGTCGAGCGGGCGGCCTAGGTGATAGCCCTGGGCGAGTACGCAGCCCAAAGCGCGCAAGCTGTCCTCCTGAGCCGCGGTCTCGACACCCTCGGCGATCGTCCCGTAACCCAGGGTTCGGGCCAGTTGAAGCAAGGCTGCAGCCATGCTCCGTGAATCGTCCCCGAATCCCAGTGTCTCAACGAGGGACCGGTCGATCTTCACGATGTCGATTGGTAGACGGTCGAGATGCAGGAAGGTCGAGTAGCCGGTACCGAAGTCATCGAGTGCGATGCGCACGCCAAGATCACGCAGCGCACCCAGGTTCTGCAACGTGGTTTCGTTGTCGGTGATGACCTCACTCTCGGTGATCTCGAGGACGAGCGACCGCGGGTCGAACTTGCATTCCTCGATCTGTGCCGCGATCCGGTCTGATAGTGCCGGATCAGCGAGCTGGCCCGCAGAAAGGTTGATACCGATATCCAGGTCGGGACCGCACAAGCCAGCTTGCTGCCACTGTCGAACCTGCCGACATGCCGTACGCATCACGAACGCATCGATCTCACCGATGAGACCTATCTCCTGGGCGAACGGCACGAAATCCCCCGGATGGACGAGACCCCGGTCCGGATGCGGCCACCGCACCAGCACTTCGAACCCAGCGACCCGGTAGGTCTGCAGATCCATCACGGGCTGGTAGTGCGCGATGAGGTCTCCGTTGAAGATCGCCGCTTTCAGCTCCTCCTCCAGCTCGACACGGGCCAATACCAGGGCGTGCATTTCGTCGCGATAGACCTCGAACCTGTCCTTGCCCAGTTTCTTCGCCTGGTACATGGCTATGTCGGCGTTGCGGAGCAGCTGTTGACTGCAGATGCCTTCCTCGTCGAAGGCGATACCGATACTGCTGGCCGCACTCACCGATTTGGTTCCCAAACGGACAGGCGCCCGCAAGGACTCGAGCACTCGCAGCGCGAGATCGGTGACAGCCTCCTGCGACCGCACGTCTTCGATGAGGATCGCGAACTCGTCCCCACCAAGACGAGCCGCCGTGTCCGCGGTACGCAGTGTGTCGAGGATGGTCTTCGCAACTCTCCTCAAGAGCTGGTCTCCCTCGCCGTGACCGAGGGTGTCATTCACCGTCTTGAAGTCGTCGAGGTCGATGAAGAGCACAGCCAGGTGGGTGCCAGCACGCGCGCTGCGAGCCAGGGCATGGTCGAGTCGGTCCTGGAAGAGTGTTTTGTTGGCGAGTCTGGTCAGCGAGTCGTGAAAGGCCCAATAGGAGAGCTCGTCTTCCAAGAGCTGGCGATCGGTTACGTCTCGAAAGCTGTAGACCCGCCCCACAACGTCCCCGTCGACGCATTGGGGCCTCGAGTACCGCTCGATCACGCGGCCATCCTTGAACTCGATGAGGTCGAAGCTCTCGCTGTCGGGCTGGAGGTCGAGTTCCTTCAGCCTGGCCACGAAGGCGTCGGGGTCAGTGAGCTGGTCGAGGGCGAAGGCAAGGGTGGCAAGGTCGTCCTGCCTGGCGACGGCGTTGCGGGGTAAACCCCAGATTTCGGCGAAGCGTCGGTTGAAGTCGGTGATCTTGCCTGCGGTGTCGACCACCAGGATGCCGTCCGCGGTTGAGTCCAAGGTGGCGGTCAGGCGAGAGAGTGCCTCGCTCAGGTCGCGCTCGGCAGACGCCTGCGCGGTAGCGTCGTGGCCCGAGATGACGAGACCCTCGACAGTCGGGTCGTCCAACATGTTGACGATGCTGAGGTCGAATGGGACGGCGATGACGCGGTCGTGACGGAGGAGCCCGACCCTGGTGGTGACCGGGCGGGCCGACGTTGCCTTGCGACATGCCGAAGCCAAGCGGGCGTTGAACTTCGGGCGGTCACGTGAGGCGACGATGTTGGACAAGGGCCGCCCCTCCAGCATCTCGGGGTCATGTCCCAGGAGCCGGGTCATGGCACCCGAGACCGATTCGATGACGCCGTCGGGAGACACCAGCATGATGACGGACCCGGCGTTGTGCACGACCGATCGGAGTCGGGCCTCACGTCCACCGGCCAACTCGAACCGTCGGCGCTCGGTCAGGTCACGCAAACACAGCAGAACAACGTCGTCGCCCAACCACTGTGTCGCAGTGCCGACCATTTCGATGAGGCGCCAACCCGAGGCCGCATTGACCCGGATCTCGATGGGTGCACCCACCGGCTTGTCCCCAACGGTGGAAAGCGAACGCAGCGCCAATTCGTGGTCGTCGGGGTGCATGAGGTCGAAACCGGACTGGCCCTTCCAGTCGTCCAACGTCCGTTCGAACAACCGTTCAGCAGAGCGGTTCCCCCACACGATGTTCCCGATTCGGTCGACGATGACGACGGCGTCGGGAAGGTTCTCGAAGGCGTCAGCCATGGTGCCACGCTCGTCGGGAGACGACCCGAGAGTCGGGCGCGGCCGCTCCTTCGTACGCCGCCGAGGCGGCAGTGGCAGGGATTCCGCGACCCCACCTCCCCTGCGCCATCCCCGCTCAGCCACCGTGTGGGTCTCCCCTCTCCACTAACCCAGATCTAGTGTCGGCTGGTTGGTGACCCCACACGGTTGCCATCGGGTTGCAGATCGACGCGCCCCTCCGTGCACCCGCACGGATCCGGCGCTCGAGACGCCTGGTCTCACGAAGTCCGGCGTCAAGCGCGAACCGGGGAAGATCAGTGGCGGACCGGTGGCCAGCTACGGTCACTGACACCAAGCGGTGTCAAGGAAGGAGGTCCGCCGTTGTGCCCTCGACGCCTGTCGACGCTCGCCTCGATCTAAGCGATCCTGATCTGCTCGCCGATCATCTGCCACTGGACGAATTCGCCTGGCTGCGCCGCCATCAACCCATCCGGTGGAATCCACAAGCGCCGATGGCGGGATACGGCGACGCCGGATTTTGGGCGCTCACCCGCCACGCCGACGTCACTGCGGTGACGAGGAGCGCCGGGTGGTCGGTGGAGTCGAACTCCGCCTTCGTCCGCCGCCTGAATGAGTCCGACCCCACCGGCGAGTCCAGCAAGAACCTCCTGCTCTGCATGGACCCACCCCGGCACACGCGAGTTCGCAGAGTCGGAAATCGGTGCTTCACCGCGCGCGTTAGCCGGCCTCGAGGACGACTTGCGCGAGCGAGCGCAGCGGATCGTCTGGGCTGCCAAGCATGACGGCACGGGCGACTTCGTGATCGACGTCGCCCGTCATCTGCCCCTCCAGGCGATCGCGGGCCTCATGGGCATCCCCGACGACGATCGCCAGCAGCTGTTCCGCTGGAGCGATCAAATGGCTGGCAGTGAGGATCCGGAGTACGCCAGCACCGACCTCTCGGGGGTCGTCGAGATGTTCGCCTATGCCCACGCGGCGGCGGAGGCGCGGATGGAGACCGATCTCGGGGACGTCACCAGCCGACTCGTCCAACCGGACGCCGACGGCCAACGCCTGGACAGCGAAGAGTTCGCGTTCTTCTTCATGATCCTCGCCGTTGCTGGCAACGAGACCACCCGTCAGGCGATCACCCACGGCATGTTGGCTTTCTTGCAACATCCGGATCAGTGGGAGCGATGGCGGTCCGAGCGCCCCGCGACCACGGTCGACGAGATCCTACGCTGGGCCTCGCCGGCAGTGGTCCTCCAGCGCACCGCCAACGGGGACACCGAGGTCGCCGGCCGGTTGGTGCGGACGGGCGAGCGGGTCGGCCTGTACTTCGCTTCCGCCAACTTCGACGAGGAGGTGTACGAGGACCCTCGCCGTTTTGACATCGGTCGCACGCCGAACCCCCACGTCACATTCGGCGCCGGCGGCTCACACTTCTGCATCGGGGCGAACCTGTCCCGACTCGAGCTGAAGGTCATGTTCGACGTAATCGCCGACGAGCTGCCCGACACGACATTGATGGGTCCGCCCCGCCGCCTCCGCTCGTCGTGGCTCAACGGCATAAAGCACCTTCCCGTCAACTATGGGGGATCCCGATGATGACGACAGCGGCGGCATGGATGGTCACCCGGCTGGGCGCACCGACTGAAGCCCTCGAGATCCGGACGGTGGAGGTCGGCGAACCGAACGCCAACCAGGTGCGGATCGCCGTGGAGGCGTTCTGCCTCGACTTCAACGACATCGACACCATCCGCGGTCGATACGGGCTTTTGAAGTTCGAACCCCCCTTCGTCGTCGGCATGGCTGCCGCGGGAACGGTCGATGCGGCCGGGCCGGGGTGTGAGGCGCTGCTCGGACGGCGAGTGGTCGGCACGACAGCGGGCGTGCAGGGAGGCTACGCGTCGGCGGCCCTGCTCGACGGAGCAATGCTTCAGCAACTCCCCACCTGGCTCAGCGCGACCGAGGGGGTGGCGATGTACTTCCCCTACCAGCTGAGCTACCTCGCCTTGCACGTCCGGGGACGGGTGGCCCCGGGTGACGTCGTGCTCGTCCACGCCGCGGCCGGCGGCGTCGGGTCGGCCGCCGTCCAGCTGGCCAAGGCATTCGGCGCGACGGTGATCGGCACGGCGGGGACAGATGAGAAGGTCAACTTCTGTCGCTCGCTCGGAGCCGACTACGGCGTGAACTACCGCAGCGAGGACTTCGTCGGCTTCGTCGACGACGTCACAAACGGACGGGGAGTCGACGTGGCGTTTGACACCGTCGGCGGTGCCGTGACGACGGAGACGTTCAGGGTTATGGCGTTCAACGGCCGCCACCTCATCATCGGATTCGCTTCTGGTATCGCAGCGGAGGAGCGCCCGCTGCCAATCCAGCCGAGCATCTACGGGAACTTTGATGTGGCAGGAATCTGCTTCGCGTACGCCGACTCGCCGCGGCCGGCTCGCCCGTTTGGCATGAACTTCCTTTCTGCCGCCCACGGCGTCGACATCTGGAACCGGATTCTGCACCTAACCCGGGCCGGAACGATCCGCCCTGTGATCGGCCGGGAGATCGAGTTCGCGGACGTCCCCGTCGAGCTCGAAGCGCTCGAGCGGCGCGAGACGACGGGCCGTACAGTGGTGCGTTCGCTGCCAGACAGTCCATGACCATTTGCCGACGGGTTGCACGGGCCAACACCGTTGGGGTTCGATTCCGGGTCGTTGCTGTGGGGTGACGTCAACGGGCACACTGATCCTGAGTGGCCGAATGAGTCGCGCTAGGTTGCACATTCCACTGCGGAACCGTTCGACCAATCCGGGTCCCAATCCGTAACCCAGATGTCGAGGCCCGTAATCTCCAACACTCGGTAGACCATCGGACCGGGACGAGAGACGACGAGGGTTCCGCCGTTCCTGATCGCCGTTTGCCTCGCTGCGTGAATGGCGCCCAGCCCCGAGGAGTCCATGAAGGTGAGCTGGCAGAGGTCGAGGACAATGAGCGAGCCTGGAGGTCCGATCAGTTGCTCGGCGAGCCCCCGACAGGTGGATGCGTCAAGCTCTCCCCGTATCTCGAAAACGCGACCTCCATCGAAGTCGTAAGAAGTAATGCCAAATGATTCCACCATCACGTGCCTCCACCCGTACTTGACCGCCGTCGAAACGCTGCCACGCCCCCGTGCAAGGGAGCGAAGGAGCGAGACTCATAGAGACCCGCCCTTGATGCGTCTGGCTTTGTTGCCCGCCCTTTTCGATGCGGGCGAAGCCATCGTCCTGTGCGATTCTGATCGTTCAGGTTCCGTCTTGGATCGATTGGCCACCAGCCTGGTTCAAAGAGCCTCTTCGATCAATCACCCGATCGGGTGATTCTGCCGCCTGACTCCCTCTTTTAGAATGAGACCGTGCCCAAACCCATCCGGGTCGCGCTCGTCAATGACTACCTCATCGTCCTTGAGGGCCTCCGTGCCCTTCTCAGGTCCAGCGAACCGGAGATCCAGGTCATAGAAATCGACGTTCGGAAAGGACCAAGGCGAGGGGTCGATGTCACGCTCCTCGACACCTACGGAGAGCTCGAGTCCCTCGGCGAAAGAGTGCGGTCTCTTGGCGCCGACTCCGGCAACGGAGCGATCGTGGTGTTCAGCTTTTCCGATCGACCTCAGGCGGTGCATCGTGCCATGCGTGCCGGTGCTCAAGGGTTCATCTCCAAGGCTGTACCGCGGGACCAAATCATTCACGGGATCAAGGCTGCCGCAAAAGGCGACCGTATCGTTCTGACCCAAAGGTCTCAACACGCCCAGATCGACGAAGCGCTGCGATGGCCGGGGCGCGAGGTCGGGCTCACCGAACGCGAGAGCGAGCTCTTATCCTTGCTCTCGACGGGCATGACGAACCGCGAGCTCGGCAGCCATCTTTACGTCAGTGAGAACACGATCAAGACTCAGCTACGGCACCTATACGTCAAGCTTGACGTTCGAAACCGTGCCCAAGCCGCGTCTTTGGCCGGACAAGGCATCCTCGGTGATCATCGCCCTCAAACCAAGCCCGTGGACTGAGCAGCTTCTCACTGAGACCAGCGCACCACACACAAACGCCCGCCAACTTCTGTATCGTCCGCCGGCGTAGCGCCAGGATCGATGGCTTTTGAGATCGAGCCTTCGACTCCGCGGCTCCTTCAACGGGGACCAACACTGCTGCAAGTCGTCAGTCGTATGACCGCGGATCCGATCTGAGGCGATCGAGGATCGGGAGCGCGAACCACAACAGTACGAACGTGGCGCTCATAGCTGCGGACAGGGTTATCTCAATCCAACTTGCCCCAATGAAGCTCAAGACCAACCAGACAGCGAGCGAGATCGCTATGGCGACGGTGGCAAGCCCCAACAACGCGAGCACATTGGCGGTTCTCAGCAGGTGTTCCTTTTCATGTCGGCGGAACACCCACCGGTGGTAGGCGACGGGACCTATCAACAAGGCGGTGGATAACGCTGTGGACAGAAGGGTCGCCGTGTAAAGGTCCTGTTGGCCTCCATCGAGCTCGGTGAAGCGCACGGTGAAGGGCAGTGAGAGAAGGAATCCGAAGAGCACCTGGACGCCCAGGCCCGCCACGCGGAGTTCCTGCAGCAGGTCGTTGAGGTTGCGATTATTTCGCTGAGCGGGCGTCTCACCGCTAAATCCTGTACCAGTCCCATCCGGGCCGACATATGCGCCTGAGGGCTCCGGCGCCACTCTCATTGCAGCCAATCCGTCACGCCTCCCCTCTTCAGCGCGTCCAAGGCCTGTTTCCATTGCCGTCGCGATTTGGCTTGCTGACGACGGGCATCGGCGGTTTTGCCTCCAGCGACAAAGCTGGCCTCTGTGGTGCCGTCGACAGGGATCCGTTCCAGCCACTCTATGGCCGTCACGGAATCGTGATGGTCCCCGAGGATCGTTTGGATGTCTTCTGCGCGGCGCGCAGTCCGGCGGGCGGCCTGACCCATCACCGGCTCTGCGAGTTCAGCTCCGTATCGGAGTTGTTTGGCGCCGATCCGTATCCGGTGGAGTTGGGTGTCGCTCGGTCTCGGTCCTGCCTTGTTGACCCGTCGACGCAGTGCCTTCCAGTGGCGTCCCACGAGAAACGGGAGTGCCCCCCGTGCACGGTCGTTTGGTCCACACTCACTGATGGCCATCTTCTCGTATTCCGGGCTGACGTAGAACCGTGGAGACGACGCGCCAGCATCGAGCCGATCGAGCAGGTCCAGGTAGCGCTCACTCCGCAGCGCATCTGCCAGCTCCTCGCAGTCGTGTCGACGCTGCGCCGCGAGTCTCGAACTCAACTCTTCCTCACCCCTGGAGTCAAGAGTGGTCGAGCCATGGGACGCAAACCTTTTGCCCAACACGTCGATGTCGCGGACTGCTCCGAGCACCGTGCCCATCCACTTCAACTCGGATCGGGTGTGTCGGATCCACACCGGATCGAGGACAGGACCGAATGTCTTGAGGTCGGACCGAAGGCGCCTCATCGCCACTCGAGCCTGGTGTACGGCACGTTCCGGTGGGTTATTCGGGTCGAGCCGCAGCCACACGTCGAAATCGAGAATTCGCTCGAGCTCGCCCTGCATGGTCAGTTGTACCAAACTTCCGATCGTTGAATGCGGTCCGGCCTTCGTTGCATGGCTCCGGTGCTCTGTGTCGATGCGGAGCGCCTTTGCGAACTTCTGACTGCGATCGATGTGCGCTCCCGCCTCCCTCATCGCAGCCAGCATCTTCTTGATGGCTGATGGATCGGGATGAGAGTTCTCAGGTCCGGAGTCGAGTTCGAATTCGATCTGACGAAAGGTTCGTCCAGTTCTGCCTCCGCCGGCCACTGTGACGATGTCGTCATCGATCTCGCCTAGGAGGGACCCTCTGGTCCGAACCAATACGCGTCGCCTCTCGGCCTCGAGAACGACGACCTGCTTGAGTGCCTGCCGACGTACGATTCCGCGCAAGAGCCCTGTCGCTTCGGGCGGTATTTCTGCGGGGCTGCCGGACCATGTCAGTTCAGTTCGAGCGACCTCATTTTCGGCCCCCTTGTTTGGCAGCTTCAACGTCCATGTTCCGGCAGCGTCGTCCTCTCCGAGTCGATGGCGGAGCGTGATCCTCCGTTGCCAAAGTCGCAAGTCCTCCGTGTCGAAATAGGAGGTGGACAGCGTCTGCGTCGGCAGTTGGACTGTGCCGAGCCCCAGTTCATGCAGGTCGGGAAGTCGGAACCCCCGAGGCACGCTCAGCTTCACTTCGCGTTCGAGATTGACCGCTTTTTGTGTCACTTCACGCCACTACCCCAATGAATGCCGACCAACACCCATTGGCGTGATCCGCCAATTGACAGGGTCTGTCCCAAGGACCATTGAGCGAGGCCCGAGGTTCATGCGGGAGGACCCGCCAAGAACCCCTCCCACTCAAAGCCGAAGCTCGACCATCAATCGCTCAATACGTCGAGTCAACTTGACGCGTGACGTGACCTTGTCCATCGTCAATGACCGTCCGGCGGCGGCGAGTGTTCGCGAAAAGCATTGCGAGAAGCGACAAAACGGCACCCACGGTGCCCACAATCATGAGGATCACGCCTACCTTGTTGACGTTGAAGCCGTGTTGATCTGGGCTCGCAACCACGGCGTAATCCAAGACGGCGCCTACAGCAAAGGCGATGATGCTTGTCGCGAGCCCTCCAGCTCCGATCATCGGAAACCTCCTGTTCAGGTGTTACAAATGCCGAGGAGCGGGGCTCCTTGGCAGGTGAGCGGACAACTCGACCTACAAGCCACATGCTTCGCGCATGCAAGTCCTCTCGCGGGGAGAGGTGTCTCTCATACCCAGATATGCCGGAGCCAACCCCGTGGTCTTCCAAAATTGGGTGCCAGTAGCAGTGCGTCGACGAGGATCAGAGCACGATCGACTGCTTGACTCGAAGGGATGTCGTGTTCACGACCTAAGAATCAGATTGTCGGCCGGTCTCGCGCCATGGAGGTGAGTCGCACGAGTGATGGCTCACCTGCATGCGGTCAGTCCAGTTGCGATCCGATCGATGCAAAGAAACGTTAAAGACACGTTCACGGGATGGATGCGGTGCACGGAGGATGCGTCTCCTGGGGAGGTTTAGTGTGAACCGGCACAGGGAACGTGTCGTTGCATGGTGCTCATACTCGCATTGCTGCTCGTTCTGATTCTCTTCGGCGCAGGGTTCGCAGTCCATGTTCTGTGGATCGCTGCGGTCGTCTTCGCCGTCGTGTGGCTGGTTGGTTTTGCTCTGGGCCGGGGTGAGGGCGCTGGCCGTCACAACTTCTATCGGTGGTAGCCCCCTGGGACAGGCATGGAATTGACGACGAGCGCGGTGTCGAAATGACGACATACGGGGAAAGCCAGCAGACACCAGAACCATTGAGATGGATGTTCCGGCGAGTCTCGATCGGTTACCCGGGCCACGCTGGTCTTGGTTGGTCCTCATCGGGCTCGGCGCGGTTCGGATCCTCGACGGCCTCGAGGTCTGCCATCGTTGGCGCCGCTGGAAGCACCCTGACCAAGGCAGAAACGAACACAGGGAGGAATCGGATGCCGCGGCAGACGTGGAGCCAGAAGCGAGAGCGCCAATACGAGCACATCAAGGGCGGTCTGAAGCGGCGAGGGGAATCCGAGGACTTGGCAGAGGAGATCGCCGCGAGAACTGTCAACAAAGAGCGCGCTCGAGCCGGCGAGTCCAAGCGGTCCAGCTCCACCTCAACTCGAGATATCTCCTCGGGTCGACGAGGAGGTTTGCGGTCTCACCGAGGCGCTGGTGGGCGAACCAAAGACCAGCTCTACGCGGACGCCCGGCGCAAGGGTGTCAAAGGTCGCTCGAAGATGACGAAGGCCGAACTCGAGCGAGCCGTAAGCCGTTAAGCGTCGTCTCTCGTGGGTGCAGCTGGCGCGTCCTCTGCTTAAAACCCTGGTGGCTGCTCGCAACCACCGATCACCCCGGCCAGTCGACGGGCGAAATCGATGGTGGTGCGATCCTCGAGGTAGGGGCCGACGATCTGGACTCCGACTGGCAATCCGCCGGCGGTGGCCCCGACCGGCGCCACCGTGGCCGGCAAGTACGCCTGGCCGACCATTCCTGACCAAATCATCTGGTCCGCGTAGTCTCGGCGGGCACCCGTGCCCCTCATGGTCCGCAGGATGATGGCGCCGCCGAAATGGTGATTGTGAGCGATCGCGGCGACCGGGCTGGCTGGACACAACAAGACGTCGTAACGCTCAAAGAACGCCGCCCAGTCCCGTCGGTACTCCTCGCGCGCCTCATTGGCCAAGATCCAATCCCGGTGGCTGGCCGGCCCGTAGCGCAGCACGCGGGAGACCTGATTGTCCCCAGGAACCGGTGGTGTGAAGAGCCAGGGCATCCTCGTCGGCAATATCCGGGCGTAGGGGAGACCGTGGCAGATGGCCCCGTAGAGGAGCTTCTGAAAGTTTCGAAAGGAATCTCTCAAGGTGAAGCCGGGTTTGGCATCTTCGTCGACCGCCACACCGCACCCACGCAAGGCATCCGCGGTCGCCCGCAGCGCGGGCAAGACCTCGGCATCGGTTGGACAGTCGGCATCATCGAACCAGGTCGCAACGCGGTAGTCAGCGAGCGACTTCCTGCGGGCCGGCGGCAGCTCGAGGCGCCATGCCACCGCCCGCGCGTCGTCGGCTCCGGCGAGGACGTCCATGGCGAGGTCGAGGTCACCGGCTGCTCGAGCCAGCGGGCCGGGCGTCGCCATGTCATGGTCGGCCCGATATCCCGCCGGGGACTCGGGACCGAACGGATTGGGCAAGAGTCCGAACGTCGGCTTGTGGCTGTAGACGCCGCAGTAATGAGCCGGAATACGGAGGGAACCCGCGATATCCGACCCGACTTCCATTCCGGTCAAGCCGGCTGAAACGGCTGCGGCCGAGCCCCCCGATGATCCACCCGGCGTGCGCGTCACGTCCCAGGGGTTGTTCGTGGTTCCGAAAATGCGGTTGTACGTCTGGACATCGGCGGCCATGGCGGGCATGTTCGTCTTGCCCATGACAATGGCCCCCGCCGCACGCAGTCGGGCCACCGGGACACTGTCGTACGCGGGAACGAAGTTGGCGGTGCCGCGGTTCCCGCCTGTGGTGCGCATTCCCAGGGTGGCGAATTGGTCCTTTACGGTCATTGGCAACCCGTGCAGCAACCCGGTGGCCTCGCCTCGGGCCAGCGCGGCGTCCGCTTCGTCGGCCTCGGATCGAGCCCGCTCGGCGTCCAGGGTGACGACGGCGTTGAGCGCCGGATTGTGCGTCTCAATCCGGGACAGGTAGTGCTCGAGCAGTTCCCGACTGGAAAGCTCCCCGTCCCGGAGAGACTGGGTCAGTTCGACCGCCGACATGAATCCGATGTCTGCCATCTGGTCATTATTAGAGCTACACTAATAGTCAATCAACCCTAACTTTAGGGTGGCACTAAAATGGGCCTCAGAGAGCAGAAGAAGGAACGGATGCGTCGGCAGCTCTACGAAACTGCCATGGCGCTGTTTCGGGACACGGGCTTCGAGCAAACCCGGGTCAAGGACATCATCGAGCAGGTCCAGGTCTCCGAAGCCACCTTCTTCAACTACTTCCCTTCCAAGGAAGCCGTGCTCCATGACTCGGAGCTGGAGCTCAAGGATCTCTACGCCCAGTATCTCCGAGAACTCGTGGCACGATCGGACGAGTCGGTTTCGGTCCGGGTGAGGGAGCTCGTCAGCGTGATCGGTCAAATCTTCGCCAGTGACCGGGAGTTCATGGCCACCGTGCTCGGCCGTACCGCGATCTTCTCTGGCTCGACGGGGCGCGGAAAAGAGATGGATACGGAGAACTTCCTTCTCCTGGCTGATCTGATCGGTCAAGGTCATGCGACCGGCGAGATCGACCCCGCACTTCATCCACTGCAGTTGGCAGAGATGCTCACGGCAACCTTCATGCTCATCATCACCAATTGGGTCACCGGCTGGTGGGGCGACATCGGTGAACTCGATCCCCGACTCATGACTGCAACAGGAATCTTCCTTCAGGGGTGCGCCCCGAACGAGCGCACCCGGTGACACGCCCGGTGGCCAGAAGCACGAGACCTGCGACGGCCCGGCTCCGCAAATCGGCGGACCGTTCTTGACGCACCTCAACCGGCCAGCCCTTCCGCGATCTGAACTGGTGCTCTTCGAAAAGGCCGAAGTTGCCCTGAATCGGCACATCGCCCTTCTGCCCACCCGATCTGGCTGTTTCCTCGTCACGTGGCGCGAGGGCATCAAAATGGCCGCAGCGAGAGCCGCCGAGGTTCCTACGTCGGTGGGCGGAGGCCGTCCTCAATCATGAGCAGCAACCGTGCGCTCTGCTCGGTTGTCAGGGTGGCGCTCATGCACATCGATCCCAGGAGCTGCATCAGGTCCATTCCGTCGAGGTCCGTGCGCACCTCGCCGGCTTCCTGAGCTCGAGCCAGCACGATGCTCAATGCTCCTTCGATACGTTCGCGAGACACCACGCGCAGTTCGGGATTCTTCTCGAACGCCTCGTGCAGCTCGCTGAGGAACCGCCGCTTCCCGCTGGCGTATCGGACGAAGGCCTCGAGCCACGCGACCAGGGCCGGCCACGGATCCATGTCTGAGACCACCGATTCCGCCACCGAGACCAGCTCGTCGACGTCCTCGCGGTAGACGGCCTCGACGACGTCGATCCGCTTCGGGAAGTGCCGGTACAGAGTCCCGACACCGACGCCTGCCTCCTTGGCAATGGCCTCCATGGACGCGCCGCCACCCTCCTGGGCGAAGACGTTCCGTGCTGCGGCGACCAGCCGCTCGTAATTGCGCCTGGCGTCGGCTCGCATCGGGCGTCCCGCATCGTCACCTTCGGGAAGATCGGCGCGATCTTCAGTCGCCGTCATCGACTTCGATTGAACCGTCATCTTCTCCCAATCCTCCAGGGCTGAAAATTCTGTCTTGCAAAGCGGAGGGTCCCTCCGTATACTAACCGGAGGAAGCTTCCGCTTACCCAGAGTACCAGCGGAAAGATCGGACAACAATGCCTTCACTTGCCATTCTCGAACCGCGCCCCGTGCCTGCCGCCGACCCTGATCAGGGCTGGTCAGGGCGCATGCGACACCGGCTCAGCACCCCCGGGGTGTTCCTCTTCGTCATCCTGACCTCCCAGCTCATGGTGGTTCTGGACACGACGATCGTCAACGTTGCACTGCCGCACATCCAAGAAGGGCTCGGCCTCTCGGGGGGCGGCCTCTCGTGGGTCCTCAACGCCTATCTGCTGACCTTCGGCGGCCTCCTCCTCCTCGGGGCCCGCTGCGGGGACCTCCTCGGTCGGCGCCGGACGTTCCTGACGGGTATCGCCATCTTCTCGTTGAGCTCGCTCTTCGGCGGGTTGGCCGTCGCCGGCTGGATGCTCTTGACCGCTCGGGCCCTTCAGGGAGTGGGTGCTGCGCTGGCTGCTCCCTCATCGCTGGCCCTGTTGACCACCGTCTTCTCCGAAGGGACCCAGCGGGTTCGGGCGATTGGTCTCTTCACCACCGTGTCGGCGGCCGGTGGCGCGATCGGTCTGGTTGCCGGGGGCGCACTGACGCAACTGGTGTCCTGGCGTTGGGTGATGTTCGTGAACGTTCCGATCGGACTGGTGGTCTGGTGCCTCGGTCGGATCGTCCTTCAGGAGACGCCGCGCCGCGCCGGTCATTTCGACGTCGCAGGAGCCTTCACTTCGACGTTCGGCATGGCGGGGGTTGTGCTCGGGCTGGTCGAGGCCGGGACAGACGGCTGGTCTAGCCCGGTGACGTTGGGTGCCTTGACCGTCGGTGCCCTCATGCTGGGAGCGTTCTTCCGCATCGAGACTCGGGCCGAGGAACCGATCGTGCCCCTGCGTCTCTTCGCCAGTGGGACACGGACCGCGGCGAACGTCTCCCGCGGGCTCATGTATGCCGGCATGTACGGGATGTTCTTCTTCATCGGGCAATTCCTGCAGGACGTGGAGGGCTATTCACCGCTACGGACGGGTCTCTGCTTCCTGCCCATCCCGATATCGGTGTTCCTGTCGTCACAGCTGGTGAGCAAGGTCCTCGTCAACCGAATCCAGCCCAAGGTTCTGATGATGTCCGGCATCGGTCTAACCATCGTCGCCCTGCTCATGTCGAGTCAGCTGCACGTCGGGGCTTCGTATCCCCGGATCCTCGTGAGCCTCGTACTGCTTGGCTTGGGCTCCGGGACCGCAATCGTGCCCCTGACCACAGCGGGACTCTCGGGAGTCGAGCCCGCTGATGCAGGCGCCGCGTCTGGCCTCGTCAACGTCACCCAGCAGGTGGGGGCGGCCCTCGGATTGGCCGTCTTGGTCACCGTCCTCAGCGCGAGCGCGGGTCACGCGCAGCTCAAGGTGGGCGGGAGTACCACAGCGACCTTGGTCCATGGTCTCGACGTGACGTTCGGTGTCGCCGCCCTGTTCGGGCTGGCTGCATTCGCGATGGTGGCGTTCCTGGTCCGCCTGCCCGCGGCGGCGGAAGCGGTCCTTACCCAAAGCGAATTCGACGAGGTCGAGCTGGTCGACGGCGAGGGCTACGAATGGTCAGGACCAGAGTTGGTGGCGTAGTGCGAGTCGACCAGGAGGCGGCTCTTTCAACGAGGTCGACCCGTCGGAGCGAAGCATCGAGAAGTGAGTCCTACCCCCGTCCATTGGTGCGGAGCCTGATCACGGCAGCGGGTGCGCTTCGAAGAACGCCCACATGGTGGTGTTGGCGTCGATCGCGTCCGACTGGGGTCCGAGGGGTCTCGTCACTTTCTTGGGGAGTGGTGGGCCGCCCGGCCATTCGTGGCCCTCGCCCGTGATGCTGTAGAGCTGGACTTCCGAGCCGCCGGCACATCCATCGTAGGTGGTAAGCGTGAACCCCTCTCCGGCCTGCGAGCTCGCTTTTGGTGAACACTTGTCTTGACTGGCCCAGTCTGCCGCAGCCTGCGGGACCGAGTACGTCCAGTAGGCCTGTCCGTTGCCGTTGTAGGGATCGACCGGGTCCGCGGTCCCGTGGAACGCAATGACCGGAACCGGTCTGGTGGTCGGACACGGTGTGGGTCGGCGGAGCCCACTCACAGGGGCGACTGCAGCGAACGTGTTCGATGCGTCGCAAGCCAGCTGGCTTGACATACGGGCGCCACCCGAGAAGCCGGTCGCATACACCCGGGAGGCGTCAATGCAGTAACGCTGTTCCAGGTTGTGTACGAGTGACGTCAGGAACTCCACGTCATTGGCTGCGTTCTTGGGCACCGGCTTGTCGCCGATGAGGGGCACGCCGGGCACGTTCCAATCGAACCCCGAACCATTCGGGATGAGCGCCTGGGGATACGCGACGATGAACCCGCTCGCGTCAGCCGTGGCGTCCATACCAGTGAAAACTTCCTGCTGCACCGCAGTGCTCCCACTGCCATGCATGTTGAGGACCAACGGGACCTTCTGTGCCCCGCTGTAACCCTTCGGGACGTGGACGATGACGGTCCGACGGTGGCCCCCTATCGTCAAGTCGAGCGTGGTCGAACCCGTCGACCTCGCGGTGCCGCAGCCGGAGGCGCTCGAGGACGCATCCCCTGAGGTGCCGGAGTTGGTTGTTGGGCTCGACGCGCCCGAGCCCGTCGAGGCCCCTCCGCATGCGCCGAGAACGGCCACGGCCGCGACTCCGATTGCCAACCGGAGCGTCGCCGCCAGTCGGTGCCGGACACCATCCCGTCGGGGTTCTTGGATGAGCATGATCCCTCCATGGTGTACTGTAAACGTTTACAGTATGGCACAGGACAGACCGCCCCGCCGGGTCCGCATCGAGCGGGACCCGGATCGTTCCGGCGGTCCTCGCAAGAAGGTTGACATCCGCCTCGTGGCGGCGGAGGCAGGGGTCAGCATCGCGACCGTGTCGCGAGTGACCACGGGACGGGGTCCAGTGGGTGAGGCGACTCGTCGACGGGTGGAGCGCGTGGTGGAGCGTCTGCACTATCTCCCCAGCGTGTCGGCCCGCAGCCTGCGAAACGCTCCCACGATGCTGATAGGGGTGGTGGTTCCCGACTTGGCGAACCCGACATTCGTGACCTTTCTGCGCGGAGTCGAGCACGTGGCCCAGGCACACGGCTATGCGGTCCTCGTTGTCGATGCCCAGCGTTCCAGTGAGGTCGAACGGCTGGCGCTCGATCGCCTGCTCGCGCAGCGCGTCGACGCGCTCGTCCTCGCCGGTCCGACCCGCAACGCCGAGCGGATCGAAGAACTGCGGAGTAGTGGCGCGGTCGTCCTCGACGCCAGTCCGACCGGGGGCTTTCCAGGGTCCCTCGTGCCCGAACTGGAACAGCCCGGAACGGTTGCCATGTGCGAGTCGCTCGCCGCACTCGGCCATCGACGGATCGGGTATGTAAGTCGTTGGGAGACACCGGGGGAGGCGGGGCAGCGCCGATGGCAGTTGATCAAGAGTCGATGTCAGCAACTGGGGGTCCGGGCAGAGCGGACGACCCTACGAGGACTGCGAGAGCCCGAAGAGGTCGCGCAGTTGCTCGATGGCCAGATCCGCGGCGCCGAGCCGCTGACTGCACTCGTGTGTGCCACTCACGGACTCGCGCCTCTGATCCTTCATGCCTTGAGAACGGCCGACCTCGAGCTTCCGGGTGACTGCTCGTTCGTGACGTACGGGGACTCCGAATGGGCTGCTGCCTACCGTCCACCAATCAGCGTCGTCACGATGGATCTCCACGCCGTGGCCTCATACGTGACGCAGTTGGTCATCGACGAGCTTCACGCTCCCGATACGGCTCCGGGCACCATGCCACCGCCGTCCCAATTCCTCGGGCGCGAGAGCACGGGGATTCCACCGCAGGAGTAATTGCCGATTCTGGGCCCACGTCGTCCCAGGGATCGTGTTTCTGCACACGGTTGCCCTCGTCCGGCGTTCGGACGACTGTGAGGAGGGGTGGCACCGGGACCTTGACGCGGGCCCGAGATCGGCGTCATCACATGCCGGTCGGCCTACCCGAACGCCGGAAGCACCTCGTGCTCGAAGAGGAGCAGGCTGGACCACGCCAGCTCAATTGGCATCCCGCCACACAGAGGATGGAAGAGCGCAAACGGAAACGGTGCGGCCTTCTGCTCGGCCACGAACTCCTCCGGTGTCATGACACAGTACTGCCCGGTCGCGCGCAAGGCATCCGCATCGCGCACGGTGTGGAATGGAGATGCGATGTCATCCTGGGCCTGCCAGACACCGTACGCATTCACCTCGTGCAAGAAGAACGGCGCCATCTCCCGCCAGCCCTCTTCAGGATCCTTGGCCAGTGCCACGACCCGGTTCTCGCCGATCGGGCTGGGTCCGGGGTCAGGTCGGCCCAGTTTCTGGACCTCGTCCCGATAGAAGTCCCAGACCTCGGGGAGCGACGGTATGAAGCCGTCGGCGATGCGAGCGGCCCGGCGGGCGGCCACTTCGCTACTGCCACCGAGCGAAATGGTCGGTCCACCCGGTCGGAACGGTGCCGGCGTGACATGGACCGTTCGACCGCGGTACGCGAAGGGCCTTCCCGTGAACGCGTCCTTCAGGGTTGTCACCGTCTCGGTGACCCTCGTTCCTCGTTCGTTCATCGGGACCCCGAACATGGCGAATTCCTCGTGCACGTAACCGCCCGCGACGATCAGGTCGACCCGACCCTTACTGAGGTTGTCGAGCACGATCATCTCCTCCGCCAGGCGGAGGGGATCGTGGAAGGGTGCAATCAACGCGGCCACCTGGAAGCGCACGTTCGAGGTCCGTGCCGCCATGGCCGCCAGCATGGGAATCGGACTCGGGAGATAACCATCGGGAGAGCCGTGATGCTCGGAGACCGCGATGGTGACGCATCCCAACTTGTCAGCCCATTCCGCCATCCGAAGTGCCGCCGCATAGCGGTCCGCGGTGGTCGTGCCGGCGAAGTCGGGATTGCGAAAGTCGAAGCGAAGCCCGAAGAGCATGCTCGTTGGCATGGCGTTCTGTGTCATTGAGACCCTCTCATCGCCCATGGCATCACGTGACCATCGACGGTGTCGCTGAGAGCTTACGGAGTCGAAGGAGGATCAATGGCGTGACGGACCTCGTATCCGTGCCCCGTGCATGACCGCGAGAACGTACGATCGGGAAATGCTATGGCCCGGCGGACTGGGTCATGAGGAGACTGGCGAGCCGGTCGTGCTGGTCGCCCATCACACCAACGGCTTGGTCGACGGGCCGGCGGCAATCTGACTGTTCGGCTCGCTTCCGTCAGTCCGGGTCTCCTCGGCGTGCCAGCCGGGGGTGGACGCCCCCGAGCGTGCGGGTCGAGATCGGGGCGGAGACTCTGTGCTCCGGGCGCTCCGGATGGAGGCGGGAGGCCCGGGCGCCGTAGCGGGCGGCGAGCGGCGACGCGCTGACGCCGTGGAGCAGGACGCTGAGAGCGACGGTGAGGGTGACCGCGGCCAGTACCACCTTGGACTGGGCCGGCGCCAGGGAGTCGACCGCGATCAGGCCGAACACCACCGAAGCCAGGCCGCGGGGGCCGAACCAACCGACGAAGCAACCGTGGCCCGGTCGAGGCCGCTGCCGGCGAGCGCGATGGCCACGGGCACCATGCGCACGCACGGTCAGCGCCAGCAGCGCGAACACCACGTCGCGCCAGCCCAGGTCGGCGAGGCCCGGGCCGAGCATGACGGCGCCGAACATGAACCAGACGAAGAGCGAGAGGAGCGTGCCGGCCTCCTCGGTGAAGCGCAGCTCGGCCTCGTCGTCCTGGTGGTCGACCGTTCCGAAGGCCATGCCGGCGACGAAGGCGGCGATGAAGCCGTTGGTCCCGGCGACGACGGAGGCGGAGTAGGCGAAGAGCGCCAGGGCGAGGACGGCGATGGGCCGGAAGCCCGGCGAGCTCCAGCGGTGGCGGCGGGCCAGCGCCAGGAGGGCTGCGCCGACAATGCCGACAGCGATGCCGAGGGCGGCCCCGCCGACGAGCTCGAGGGCCGCCGCCGTCGGGTGGACGCCGCGCACGGCTTCGGCGCTGACCGCGCCGGCGATGAAGAGGTTGACGAACGGAGTTGCGATCCCGTCGTTGAGGCCGCTCTCCACGTTGAGCAGACGCCGTACCGCCGATGGCACCCGCTCGTCCCCCATGATCGATGCCCCGAGCGCGGCGTCGGTCGGGGCGACAATGGCGCCGATGGCGGCCGCCACCCACAGCCCGCTGCCGCCGAAGAGCAGCGCTGCCGCGCCGGCGCCGGCGCCGATGGTGAGCGGCAGGCCGATGCCGAGGAGGCGCGTCGGCAGCACGGCGTCGGCCCGCAGTGCCCGGAGGTTCACCCGCGAGGCATCGGCGAAGAGCACGAGGGCGAGGGTGATCTCGGCCAGCGAGCGGATGGTCGAGGAGTGCAGGCTGAAATGGACGAGAGCGGTCGGCCCGTGCGTCACGATCAATCCGAGGACGACGAACGCGATCGGAGCGGAGACGTCCCAGCGTTCGAGGCGGGCTGAGACGAGGCCCCAGAGGAGGACGCAGGCGGAGACGACGGCCAGCGCAGCGAGGTTGAAGTCGTGGTCCATCTGCCCGCTCCCATTGTCGGCCGTGCGCATCGCGCCTGGTCAGGGCCAAAGGTCACGTCCTCGGGCCTCGGTCCGGCGGGGCGACGAGGTGGCCTGCCCCGAACTCGGGCTCCGACGGCCCATCCCAGCATGAATCCAGCTGCGCGGGCTAAACATTGCAGGTCGGGGTACTCGCCGACCACGGACCACAAGGAGTTTCTTGATGTTTGCTTCCAGCTATCCGGTTCTCGATGCCTTCCTGACGATGCTGTACTTCTTCCTCTTCATCATCTGGATCTGGCTCCTGGTCATGGTGTTCATGGACATCTTCCGCAGCCACGACATGGGTGGTTTGGCCAAGGCGCTCTGGGTGATCTTCATCATCATCCTGCCGTTCCTCGGCGTCTTCGTGTACCTGATCGCCCGGGGCGGCAAGATGCACGAGCGGGCGGCCCAGCAGGCGGCGCAGCAGCAGAAAGCCTTCGACCAATACGTCAAGGAGACGGCGGGCGCCGGGGCCGACACCGCGTCGCAGTTGGCGAAGCTGGCCGATCTCAAGTAGCAGGGTGTCCTCACCGACGCCGAGTTCGAGGCCCAGAAAGGCAAGATCCTGGCCAGCAGCTAGGAAGGCCTTTCCCTCGTCACCGAGAGCGAGCCGGTGGCCTCCGAGGAAGACCACGAACCCGAAGTCATCGGAAAGGGTGAACCGGGGGAGGCCGAGCCCCGCAGTGACGCGCTGTCGCAGCGCCTGGCCACGCGGCCTCGAGCAGGACGTCGCGGCGCCGCTGCCGTGGCGGTCGATCGCCAAGAAGACGGTCATGGTGGTGGTGGGGGGTATCACCATCTACTTCGTCTTTCCCAGCCTCCTCGAGGTCTTCGACTCCTTCCCCAAGCTCACCTCGCTCGACCCGATCTGGTTCGCGTTCGCACTCGTCCTGCAGGTCGCCCACTTCACCTGCACGATTTCCTTGCAGCGGATCGCCCTCCGGACCAAGGCCTGGTTCTCGGTGGCCACGTCGCAGCTGGCCGGGAACGCCATCAGCCTCATCGTGCCCGGCGGCGCCGCCTTCGGGGCGGCGACGCAGTTCCGCATGCTCGCGGCCTCGGGGAACGACGCGGCCACCGCGGTCGGCGGCCTCACCGCGTTCTCGTTGCTGGGCATCGGCGGGCTGCTGGCCCTCCCCATCTTCGTGCTGCCGGCCATCGTGGCCGGCACGCCGATCGACCGGGGGCTGCGAGCACGCGGCGCTCCTCGGCATCGTGGCCTTCGTCCTCTTCGCCGGCTTCGGCGCGGTGGTGCTGGTGACGGACCGGCCCGTGCGCTGGGCGGGGCGGGTGGTGCAGGCGGTGCGCAACCGGATCAAGCGGAAGTCCCCGCCCATGACCGGCCTGCAGGACCGGCTGGTCTACGAGCGCAACCGCATCCGGGACGTGCTGGGCCGGAGGTGGAAGGCCGCCATGCTGCTGAGCAGTGGGCGGTTGGCCTTCGACTTCGGGACCCTGCTGGCGACGATCCGGGCCACGGGGGCCAAGCCCAACCCGTCGCTGGTGCTGCTGGCCTACGCCGTGGCCGGGCTGCTGGCACTGATCCCGATCACGCCCGGTGGGCTCGGCATCGTCGAGGCCGGGCTGAGCGCGCTGCTGATCCTGGCGGGGGTGCCGGGCGGCGACGCCATCGTGGCGACGCTGGCGTACCGCATCATCTCGTATTGGCTGCCGATCCTGGTCGGGCCGTTCGCGTATCTCGCCTTCCGCCTGCGCTACGGGCCGCCGGGGGAGGGCGGGGGGACCGGGGCCGGTTCGGGGGCCGGGCCGACGCTGGCGGCGGGATAGTGCACCGCGTGGCCGTCACGGGGCGCCCGCAAGCGCGTCAGGCGCCCGCGGCGTGATGTGCGTTGCACGACATGGCTACATTGCACGCGAGACGTTGCGCAGGCGGGGTAGAGACATGCGAAAATTCAGCTGCCATGTATGAGGGGACATGGGAATCCGTCCGGACCCACCGGGTCCCGGTGTGGTACGACGACGCCAAATTGGGTGTCTTCCTCCACTGGGGCCTCTATTCGGTGCCGGGGTGGGCGCCGCGCGTACCCGACATTCAGCAGCTGCTGATCGCGGACGGCCCCAAGCGGATGCTGCGGGAGAATCCGTACGCCGAGTGGTACCTCAACACCATGAAGATCAAGGGCAGCCCCACCCAGCTGCACCACGCCGAGGTCTACGGCGACGAGTACCCCTACGACAATTTCGTCAGGACCTTCAACGACGCCTCGACCGGTGCGAACCTCGAAGCCATCGCGGACCTCTGCCACGAGACCGGCGCGCGCTACGTGGTCCTCACCACCAAGCACCACGACGGATTCGCCCTGTGGCCCTCTGCCATCGCCCACCCGACCAAGGGTGGCGAGTACCACGCCAGACGCGACCTGGTCGGTGATCTGAGCGAGGCCGTCCGGGGCAAGCGGATGCGCATGGGGCTGTACTACTCCGGCGGCTACGACTGGCCGTACAACGACGCGGTGCTCTCCAGCGCGGCGGACGCCGTGCTCGCCACCCCGCACGGCCGGGAGTACGTCGACTACGTGACCGCACATTGGAGAGAGCTGATCGACCTGTACCAGCCGTCAGTCCTGTGGAACGACATCTCGTGGCCGAGCGGAGGCAATCTCGCCGATCTCTTCGCGTACTACTACAACACGGTGGAAGAGGGCGTCATCAACGACCGCTGGCGGGAGGCGAACCTTCGCCGCAACGACGTCACCGATGCGCTCGTGCGCGGCGCGGGCACTCTCGTGCAGTGGTTGTGGCGATTCATCCCTGACCGACAGAAGCACCTGACCTTTGCCAGCCCGAAGCACTGCGACTTCCGGACGCCCGAGTACGACGTCCTGCGCACGGTGTCGGAGCGCAAATGGGAGCTGGCGCGTGGCGTCGGGCACTCGTTCGGAGCCAACCGGCACGAGTCGCCCGAGGACATCATCACCGACACCGCACTGATTCAGATGTTCTGCGACGTGGTGTCGAAGAACGGCAACCTGCTCATCGGGGTGGGTCCGCGGCCGGACGGGACCATCCCCGAGGTCCAGCACGCACCGCTGCGCGGCCTGGGGAGGTGGCTGGCGGCCAACGGGGAGGCCATTTACGGCAGCCGGCCCTGGATGATCACCGAGTCGATGACCACCGAGGGGACCCCGTTGCGCTTCACCAAGAGCGGTGAAGGTGTCTACGCGCTCGTGATGGGAATGCCCTCGTCGCGGCGGATCACCATCCGGGCGATCGACGGGTCGCGGATGCGGCGCGTGCGCCTGGTCGGTGCCGAGGGACAACTCGAGTGGTCCGCCGAAGGCGGCGAGCTGACGGTGACGCTGCCCGAGCAGCTGCCGCTGTCGGCCGTGACGGTGCTCGACCTCGGGACGGACGTGCGGGCGAGGATGGGGCGCGTCCGGTAGGCCGAGGCCACGCCGGCCGACCCTTCACCGAGTACGTTCGGGGCAGCCCGACGTGGCGGTGGAGGATGAATGCTTCTTGATCTGTTCCTGATCGGGCTCGTGGTCACGCTCGAGCCCATCCCGCTCACGGCGATGATCCTCCTGTTGGCGGCCGAACGGGGGATCTTGAAGGGCCTGGGTTTCACGCTCGGGTGGCTGTTCACGCTGGTGGCGATCGTCGCCGCCACGGTCCTACTGACCGGTGGCAAGCCGCTCGTCCCCCAGAGCGCGCCGTCGACGGCCGCACTCTCGATCAAGCTCGCCGTCGGCGTCGTGCTCGTCTTCATCGGCTACCGACGGTGGGGCAAGCCGGCCGCGACCGAACCGAAGAAACAGCCCAGGTGGATGGCCGGCATCGACCGCATCAACCCGTTGGCCGCGGCCGGACTCGGCTTCCTGCTCCAACCGTGGGTCCTCGTGGCGGCGGGCGTGTCCACGATCACCCAGGCCAAGCTCTCGTCGGATCTCGAGTATCTCGCCGTCTTCGCCTTCTGCATCTTGTGCACGGCCAGCTATCTCGTCCTGGAGATCTACGCCGCGCTCCGTCCCCAGGTGGTCCAGGCCAGGCTCAACGCGCTGTTGGAATGGATCAACACGCACCGGGACCAGGCGATCGTGTTCCTGTCGCTGGGGCTCGGGTTGTATCTCGTGGCCAAGAGCATCTACAGCCTGGTCAGCGGCGGCTGAGCTCTCTGGTTTGGCACCCCCCCTCCGCCCGGTCGAAGCATCCACCGCTGCGACGCGAGTGCTGGGTAGCTTCGAACGTTGGAGGTGCACACGATGCTTGCTTACACGTGGCCGTTGCTCAGCCTGTTCTGGACGTTCCTGATGTTTGCCGGAGTCTTCCTGCTGTTGTTCTTCGTCATCTGGTGCTTCGTCGACAACTTCCGCCGACGCGACCACCACGGATTGGCCAAGGCGGGATGGACGGTGCTCATCCTGATCATCCCCTTCTTCGGCGCGCTGATCTACATCATCGCCCGGCCGGCGGACGCGCTGTTGGCCACCTGACGGGCCGCCGCCCGCGCTGCGTTGCCTCGACGGCTCGGCCGGCGCTCACCTTCGCGGGCTATCGGCGCCTCCGGGGCGCCCCTCGCTCGGCCACATGAGGCCTCCCGAGAGGCCTTCCATGCAGGTGCACGGGGGTCCGGCCGGGGAGGCGAACCCCTGCTGGCGGTCCGTTCCCCGTCCCCAGCGAGGGCGGGTTGGCCCCCAGCGGAAATGGGCATTTCCACCCCACCGTGGAGGTGGCTATCGTTGCGCTCGACACAAGGGAGCGCAGGAGCCGGTCATGCAGAACCACCATCCCAGAATCGGCCAACGTCCTGACCGGGCGTGGGTGGTCGAGTGTCTCGAGTGCCGCAACGACCTCTCGTCCACGGTGCCGATCGGTATCGGGATGCCGCTGCGGGACCGCGAGACGGCGGAGCGGCTGCGCGACAACCATGCGGCGCGTCCGGTCCGGGCCGCGTCGTAGCACCTTCTCGTCTTGACGCTTTGGGCCCTGCAGCCGTGACCCCGGCTTCCGGGGCCACCACCAAGGTGAGCCCCCGTTCGGTGAGTGACACGTCGGCCCGGCTTCTGGAGCTCCTCGGTTCGAAGGGTCTGAAGGTCTTCGCGGTGATCGACCAGCAGGCGGAGGCGCGTGCGGTGGGCCTCGATCTGCGGGAGACGATCCTGGTCGTCTTCGGGAACCCCGCAGCTGGCACGGGTGTGATGGACGCCGCGCCGCTTGCCGCTCTCGACCTCCCGTTGAAGATCCTCATCTGGGCCGACGCCGAGCGCGGCACCCAGGTGAGCTACACCGAGCCGTCCGCGCTGGCGGCACGCTACGGGCTGAGCGCCGACCTGGCGGCGGCGTTCGAGGGGATCCGCGGGCTGACCGACGCGCTGGTGGCCGGGTAGCGCAGGCGCTGGCGCGAAACCTCCCGGGCGACGCCACCACCCGCGGTCAGTCGAAGAGCGCGAACGGCGTGGCGTAGTCCATCTCGAAGTAATTGGCGGCGCCCTGTGCACGCAGTGCGGCGGCGGCGGGAGCGATGTCCATACCGGGTAGCCCTGGGAACAGCGGGTCGTGGTGGCAGAAGGCGACCCGACCCGGGCGCAGCAGTTGCACCTGTTCGATCATGTACTGCACCGATGAACCCTGGAACGGCTCGCCGTCGACATTGGGCCGCCCGCCCAGCGAGAGGAGGGCCACATCGGGTCGCAGCCCTTCGAAGATGCCCCGCCAGTAGCCGGCACTGGCACTGACCAGCAGCGAACGGCCGGCCGTTGTCAGCAGGTAGGCCAGCTGCCCACCGTCGTGGCGTGAGCAGGCCTCGTTCATGGCGACCAGAGCTGGACCCGCGGGTGGCGGTACCGCGTCCATAGCGGCGAAGAGCCCCGTGACGGCGGCGGCGCGGTCCTGCGCGCTCGATGTCGAGATCGCCCAGGCAGGGGAGCGACGTGTCCGTTTCGCCGTGCGCGAACAGGCACGAATGCAGGGCGGGGAGCACCCGCACGGTCGTCGTGGGGCCGCAGCGCACGGTCTCACCACCCGTTACGACCAGGAGCTGCTCCTCGGGCACCCCCCGGGCACGCAGGCACCGGGCCGATTCGGGGGACGACACGACCGTCGCGCCCGTGCCGAGCGCGACGGCGTCGGCACCGTACAGGTGGTCGAAGTGAGCGTGACTGACAAAGACGAAGTCGGCTTTGTCGACCTGGGACGTCGAGAGCCCCACCGGGTCGAGCCCGGGCAGGCGGTCGAGGTAGGCGTCGAAGAACAGATCGAGTCCCGCGTCGCGCACGCGGAACGTCGTGGTCCCGAACCACTCCAGCGTCGTCGCCACGTCGACCTCCCCTTCGTGTCCCGCTAGACCTCGGTGTCGGTGTCGGTGTCGGTGTCGGTGACGGCCACGGACGATGGGCTGCCCACCAGCTTGGCCGAGAACTTCACCGCCTTCACCGCGCTCGTCACCCCCGTCTGCAGGGTGGCCCCAATGACGATCAGAACGATGCCCAACCAGAAGAGGTAGTGCCAGCCCAGCATGAGGATGCCGAGCCGGCCCAGCAGGTAGGGCGGGGAGCAGACGACCGCGCCGATGGCACCGCCGATGGCGGTGGCGGCGAGCTTGTCCCGAGTGTTGCGAGTCTTCTGAATCCCCACGATGCGGGCCGGCACGGCCAGATAACAGAGCATCATGATGCCGACGACGATGCTCTGGCTGATGGCGAACGGCCAGTGGCCCCAGCGGGTGGCGATAAGGGCGGAGAAGGCGAGGGCGAGCCCGATGGCGCAGCCCCAGGCCAGGATCACCCGGAGGTGGAGCTTGGCTTGGCCGAAGGCCGGGCGGATTTTTGGCTGCCCCGGCGCCGAGATGGCGAAGGCGAAGACGCCGTTCAGGTAGAAGCTCGCCGCGGTGACGGCGGTCACCCCCAGCACGCACGGGATCAGGATCGGGCCGCGTAGGACATGGAACTGCTTACCGTGGAGGACGTGGATCTTTATGTCCAGCATCGCGATCCAGATCCACATGGCGGGCACGATCTGCACCAGGGTCAGGCGCCAGTTCGTGAAGAGGAGCCTCAGGCCCTGGAAGAGCATGAGGAAGGCACCCACGATCATGGCCAGGGGGGCCAGCCAGCGGCGCGACTTGCTCAGCTGGAGCACGGCCCGCTCGACGGCGTCGTCGTCGCTTCGGTTGATGGCCTCGACCAGCCGGGACAGCCCCGCCCCGATGCGCCCACGACGGGACGGGCTGGCACCCTTCGCGGGCTTCGGATCCGACGGCGCACCGGCATCCTCACCGGCTGCGCCCGGGTCCTCGAAGTCCACCGTCACTCGTCGCTCCTCATACCCGGCAGCGGGTGTACCACCCCGTCATTGTGGTCCCGACCAGGCCGCCGATGGACGTGCCGCCCTCTTGATGCTGGGATGGTGGCGAAGCGACCCTGTTCGTCGGGCCCGAACGTGCCCTAGCCTCGCACACGGCACACGCGGGCCGGGGCGCGTCCAGGAAGGTGGCCGAAGATGACCGTTGACGAAGAATTCCGGCTGGCGGACACCATGCTGCCCAAGGCGCTCCCGCACCTGAGCGAGGCCGAGAGCAAGGCGAAGGGCAAGGAGGCTCGGGCCCGGGTGTCCCGGGACAGCCACGCGACGTTCGAGCCGGCGCCCGATCGTCCGGACCCGGTCTCGCTCCTCGAGGAGCAGGCGACGACGCGGGTGCCCCAGCTGGTCCCGATCCGCTACGGGCGGATGCTGGTCTCGCCGTTCACCTTCTACCGGGGGGCGGCCTTGATCATGGCCTCCGACCTGGCGACCACGCCCCGCTCGGGGCTCACGGCCCAGATCTGCGGCGACGCCCATCTCTCCAATTTCGGCGTCTTCGGCTCTCCCGAGCGCCAGCTCGTCTTCGACTGCAACGACTTCGACGAGACACTCCCCGGCCCCTGGGAATGGGACGTCAAGCGCCTGGCCGCCAGCATCGTCGTCGCAGCCCGCCAGCTCGGTTTCTCCAAGAGCGTCCGGACCGAGACGGTGGTCGGCCTCGGGCAGGTGTACCGGGAGGCCATGCGCCAGATGGCGACCATGACCAACCTGGAGGTCTGGTACAGCCGGGTCGAGATTGAGGGCGTGGTGGCCCAGCTCGTGCGGCAGGCCGCCACGACTGGCTCCAAGGTCGAGGCCCGCATGGCGGCCACCGCCTCCAAGCTCACGGCGAAGGCCCACACCAAGGACTCCATGAAGGCGCTGGACAAGTTGACCTATGTGGTCGACGGCGAGCGACGGATCATCAGCGATCCGCCCCTCATCGTCCCCGTCGAGGAGCTGTTCCCCAACGTCCAGAGCGAGGCCATGCTGCACATGTTCCACGACGTCATCCGCAAGTACCGCCAAAGCCTGCCGACCGACCGCAAGCACTTGCTCGAGCAGTACGAGTTCAGCCAGATGGCCCGCAAGGTCGTTGGCGTAGGCAGTGTGGGGACCCGGGCCTGGATCGTCCTCCTGCACGGGCCCCGTGACGGGGACGTGCTCTTCCTTCAGGCGAAGGAGGCCGAGGCATCGGTCCTGGAGCGGTTCACCAAGAAGAGCGCCTACGCCAATCACGGGGCCCGGGTTGTCGCCGGTCAGCGGCTCATGCAGGCCAGCAGCGACATCCTGCTGGGCTGGCAGCGCACGGACGGCATCGACGGCGTGACCCGTGACTACTACATCCGCCAGCTGCAGGACTGGAAGGGATCGGTCGACACGGACAACGCGGCCCCCCAGGGCATGAAGGCCTATAGCGAGCTCTGTGCCCACACGTTGGCCCGGGCCCACGCCCGCTCGGGAGACCGGATCGCCATGGCCTCGTATCTCGGCAACAACGCCACGTTCGAGAAGGCGTTGGCTCGGTTCGCCGAGTCCTACGCGGATCAGAACGAGCGGGACTACGACGCCTTCGCCGCCGCCTGCAAGAACGGCCGGCTCCAGGCGGAAGAGGGGATCTGATGCGGGCCCTCGGCCCTGGCGCGGGACGGTCGGGTAGAACCGGAAGGCGCCCGGAGACCCTGTCCTGTACGAATCGCGTGGCCGGCAGCCGTTGAGTGACCTGTACAACCGGGTCCACAAATGACGACGGGAGCGGCGGGGCCTAGAATGAACTCCGACCCTGCTGCGCCAACGAAAGCGATGCGATCGTCGGGGGGCTGGCGCGGCATTGAGCCTGCCTCTCCAGCTCGCGTCGCCATCTCAACGACAACGATCCCAATCGCAACGAACCAAGGAGTTTGAATGTTTGCCGCCACCTATCAGTACCCGATCCTCGATTTCTTCTTGACGATGCTGGAGTTCTTCCTCTTCATCATCTGGATCTGGCTGCTCTTCATCGTGTTTGTCGACATCTTCCGTAGCCACGACCTGGGCGGCTGGGCCAAGGCACTGTGGGTGATCTTCGTCATCATCCTCCCCTTCCTGGGCGTCTTCGTGTACCTGATCGCCCGCGGCTCCAAGATGCACGAGCGGGCGGCCACCCAGGCGGCGCAACAGCAGAAGGCCTTCGACACCTATGTCAAGCAGGCGGCCGGGTCGGGCGGGACCTCCACCGCCGACCAGCTCTCAAAACTGGCCGACCTGAAGTCCCAGGGCGTCATCACCGACGCCGAGTTCGCCACGCAGAAGGCCAAGATCCTGGCCAGCTGAGCGCCGAGCTGGCTCAGGCGTCACTCGACGCGCGACCCGAACAGAAGCAGAAGATCAGAAGCAGAAGATCAGAAGCAGAAGATAGGAGACACAAGATGACCATAGGACCAGTGAGCTACACGGTGATCGCCTTTCCGGGCAATCGCTTCAACGGGGACATCGCCCCGGAGATCGCGAAGCTGGTGGCCAACGGCACGGTGCGGATCCTCGACCTCGTCTTCGTCGCCAAGGACGAGCAGGGCGACACCATCAGCCTCGAGTTCGACCAGATGGACGAGCTTGCCCCCTTCGCCGACATCGACGGAGAGGCGGGCGGCCTCGTCAACGCTGAGGACCTCGACCACGTGGCGGCCAACCTGCCGGAAGGCAACTCCGCCCTGGTCATCCTGTGGGAGGATTTGTGGGCGGTACCGCTGGTCACGGCGATGCGCGAGTCTGGTGGGGTGCTCATCGACAGCGCCCGCATCCCGGCTGACCTGATTGAGGCGGCGCTCGACGAGATGGCGCAGGCGCTCAAGAGCTGAGAACAAAGAGATCGAAGAGAGAAGGAGCACGACAATGCCCATGATGCGACGTCCCTTGATGCGGACCGTGGGGAGGACGGCGGTCATCGCCGGCACGGCCACCGTGGTGGCAGGCGGGGTGTCCCGCCATCAACAGGCGAAGCAGCAGGCTGCGGCGCAGCAAGCGGCCCCGCAGCAGGCCGCGGCGGCGCCGCCGGTCGCCGCCGCACCGGACTCAGACGAGCTGATCAACAAGCTGAAGGAGCTCGCCAACCTCAAGGACCAGGGCATCCTGACCGAGGCGGAGTTCAACGACCAGAAGGCGAAGATCCTCGCCGAGATGTCCTGACGCCCGGCCAGCGTCCGCGAGTGGTCCAAGGCGCGGTGCTGGTGACCAGGCGGAGCCGAAGGCTGAAGAAGACAGTGGCGAAGTTCTCCACTAATTAAGTAATTGGGCGCGTACTCGAATAATTGAGCGTGTCCTCGAACAGATCGACTTGCTGGCCGGAGGGTCTCCGCACCCCCTGGTAAGCGGGCATTTCCAGGCTCAGCCAAGGTCGCAGGGTACGGCGACCTGAGCCCTCGTTCGGAAGTCCGGCCGATAACGTGAACCGGATGTGGCCGAACGACGCCGGGAACGGGGACCGTGCTGTTTCGACCTCTCTCACGCGTGCCTGAGGGGCCCGGTCCCGACGTCGTGAGCGTTCAGGACCGGCCGTCGACCGAGCCCGCGCCAGTCGCCGAAGTGTCCTCCCGCAGCAGCTGGTGGTGGGTCCCGGGCGCCATCACCGTGATCACCATCGCCAGCGTCATCGTCGTGACGCTCTCGCAGCTCCATCCCAGCCTGCTCTTCTCGAACACTACGACCACCGGGGGCGATACGGGCGCCCACATCGCGATGCCCAAGTACCTCGAGTCGCTGCTGAGCCACGGCCAGCTCACCGGGTGGGACCCGGGCTGGTACGACGGTTTCCCCCTGTACACCTTCTATTTCACGATTCCCGACCTCTTCATCGCCATCGGCGGGTGGGTCATCCCCTACGACGTGGCGTTCAAGATGGGCACGATCCTCGGTTCGGTGCTGCTCCCGATCTGCGCCTGGGCCGCTGGGCGCCTGTTCCGGTTGCGGCCCCCGATCCCCACCCTTCTGGCCGCCGCCACGCTGCCGTTCCTCTTCGACTACACATTCACGATTTACGGCGGCAATCTGTTCTCGACGCTGGCGGGGGAGTACGCGTTCTCCTTCAGCCTGTCGCTGGCCGTGCTCTTTCTCGGGCTCTTCGCCTGTGCCGTCCGGGAGGGGAGGTACCGCGGCTGGACGGCAGTCGTGCTCGCTGCCTGCGTGCTGTCGCACATCATCCCGGCCATGTACGCACTCGGCGGTGCCCTCATCCTCACCATCGTGGAGCTGTTGCCCGCGCGATGGGGTATCACCGACTCGCGCCTCGTGCTGTGGCGCGGCGACGAGACAGCCGCACCCGTTCCCCGGGCGCGCACCCTGTGGTGGGCCGCTTCGACTGTCGGCATCGGGCTCCTGCTCTCGGGCTGGTGGCTGGTGCCCTTCGGGCTCGAGCACGCGTACTCGACCTCCATGGGTTACCAGAACGTGGAGGGCTGGGCCCAGTACTTCCGAGAGGCTGATGCCTGGGCGCTCGTCCTCGCCGGGCTCGGCGCGATCACTGCGGTCCTGGTGCGCAGCCGCTTCGGCATCACGCTGACGGCGTTGGGTATCGCGGCGGCGTTGGCCACCGCGCTCGACCCGCAGGGGAGCCTCTACAACGTTCGGTTCCTGCCACTGTGGTTCATCTCGGTCTACCTGATGGCGGCCTGGGCCTTCGGGACGTGGAGCATCGTGGTGGCGCGGGCGTGGCGACGGGCGCGCGCCCGTCGCTGGGCGGCAGCGGCAGCAGCACCGTGGGCCGAGGTTCCGCCGCCGCACCGACCGCGCGAGAGCGTTGCTCCGAGCGAGTTGGCTGCCGATGCCGACGAAGCGCTCACCCCTCGGCGCCCTCCACCGCCGCGTTGGGGGCCGGCCGCCGTGAGCGGCTCCATCCTGGGCCTGCTGGCGGTGATGGTGGCGGTCGTGCCGCCCTTCATCTTCTCGGCGTCGTCCCTCCCGGTCACCGTCGGGCCCAACGAGGTGACGAACTGGTCCTTGTACAACTACGAGGGCTACGAGGGTCAGGCGTCCTACCCCGAGTACCGCTCCATCATCGAGACCATGGAAGGGGTCAGCAAGCGCTACGGCTGTGGGCGCGAGATGTGGGAGTACAGCGACAGCGAGAACCGCTTCGGCACACCCGAGGCACTGATGCTCCTGCCCTATTGGACGAACGGGTGCATCCCCTCAATGGAAGGTCTCCTGTTCGAGTCCTCCACCACGACGCCCTATCACTTCATCAACCAGGCTGAGCTGTCCGAGGGGCCATCCGAACCAGAAGTCGGGCTCCCCTACGGCCCACTCGATGTGACGCTCGGGGTGCAGCACCTGCAACTGCTGGGGGTGAAGTACTTCATGGCCGAGACGCCGGCGGTAGAGCAGCAGGCGAACGCTGATCCCGCGTTGAAATTGGTGGCCAGCACCGGCCCGTGGACCTCCAACTACGACGGCACGGTCTCCCACACGATCTGGGACATCTACGAAGTGAAGGACTCGGACCTTGTCACACCGCTGCGCAACGAACCGGTGGTGTTGTCGGGAGTCAAGCCGGCCGCGTCCAGCTGGTTGGGCAGCAGCACCGACGAGGGACCGTCACTGGCCTGGTACACCCACCCGAACCGGTGGAACGTCGAACTGGCCCAGAGCGGCCCGTCCTCGTGGCCCCGTGTCCCGGTGAGTGACACCAGGCCTCCGGTCGAACGCGTGCCGACGACGAAGGTGACCGGTGTCATGCAGACCGACTCGTCCCTCAGCTTCCACGTCTCACGGGTGGGCACACCGGTGCTGGTCAAGGTCTCCTACTTCCCCAACTGGCACGCCAGCGGTGCCGACGGGCCCTGGCGGGTGACGCCCAATCTCATGGTCGTGGTGCCCACGAGCCACGACGTGATGCTCACGTACGGGCGGTCCGCGGCGAACGACATCGGTCAACTGGCCGCCTTGAGCGGGTTCGTCGCCCTGATCGTGATGTTCGTCGTGCCATCGGTGCGGCGATGGAGGCTCAAGGCGAGAGCTTGAGGGTCGGGGGCACCCCCGGCGGCCCTGAGGTCGTGTCTTGGGGCTCCGCGCCACCTCCGCCGCCGGCCTGCGAGGGCGCTGCCCGGCCCTGCACTCCCGGGCGATTCCCAGTGATGAGACAAAAGGGACAGAAAGTGTCTAATATGTGCCGTGATGACGGCGATACTGCAGGACGCCACCCAGGACGTCGGCCTGAGCACGCCAGCGACCCGTTCCTTCAGCCCGACCGAGGAACGGATCCTCACGGCCGCACTGAGCCTCATCGGGCGCCGAGGCGTTCGCCGTCTCGGCATGCAGGAGATCAGCGAGGCGGCGGGCGTCTCCCGGGGCACCCTCTACCGCTACTTTCCGAGCAAGAACCGCGTGCTGAGCGCCGCCGCCGACTTCGACGAGCGCCGCTTCAGCACCGGCCTCGACCAGGTGCTGGCGGTGGCGGGGGGGGCCGAGGAGCGCATCGGGGCCTTCATGGCCTATGCCTTCGAGTTCATCCGTTCCCACCCCTGCCGCCCTCTCTTCGAGTCCGAGTCCGGGTTCGTCATGAGCTACCTGCTCGACCACCTGCCGTCCCTGCGGAGTGAGCTCGTGTTGCGGCTCGGGGACGCCCTCGACAGCGTGCCCGTGGTGGCCACCGGCGCCCTCGGCCGGGGGCAGCTGGTCGACGTCATCGTCCGTCTCTTCGCAGCCAGCTGGATCATCCCCGAGTCCGACGACACCTCGCTCGTCGAGTCCGTCAACCGAATCCTTCAGATCGCGCCCGAGTGAACATGGAGAGTGAACATGGAGAGTGACATGGAGACCGAGACCACGACGTCCGGAGAGGGCGAGAACCCGCTCGGCGGCATGGACGCCGAGATGGCCGCCAACCCGCAGCCGGTATTCAAGATGCTGCGCGACGACATGCCGGTCATGTCGATCGACCTGGGTTCCGGTCCTGGGGTGCTACTGGCGCGCAAGGAGGAGATCGACCACGCCTTGCGTCACCCCGAGATCTTCTCCTCCAACATGGATGCGGTGGACCTCAAGAACAAGCGGCCCATGATCCCGCTGCAGATCGACCCGCCGGAGCACAAGAAGTTCCGCAAGCTGCTCGACCCCATTTTCGCCCCCCGCAAGATGGCGCTCATGGACGACGAGGTCTCGGTGATCGTGAACGATCTCATCGACGGCTTCATCGAGCGGGGCGAGCTGGACTTCGCCAAGGAGTTCTCCATACCCTTCCCCTCCCAGGTGTTCCTCACCCTCCTGGGGCTGCCGCTCGACGAGTTGGACCGGTTCCTCGTCATGAAGGACGGCATCATCCGCCCCGACCACGTGACAGGGAAGCTCTTCGGGTCGCCCGAGGCCAGCGCCTACCAGCAGAAGATCGCCGACTCCGTCTACGACTACTTCAACGAGATCCTGGACCAGCGCGAGAAGGAGCGGCGGGGCGACCTGCTCTCGCACTTCCTCGACGTCGAGGTCGATGGCGACCGGCTCACCCGCAACGACATCCTCGACATCTGCTTTCTCTTCCTCATCGCGGGACTCGACACGGTCACGGCCACGCTCGACTGCATGTACGCCTTCCTGGCCCAGCATCCCGAGCAGCGACGCCAGCTCGTCGAGGACCCGAGCCTCATCCCCAACGCGATCGAGGAGCTGCTGCGCTGGGAGACACCGGTCATGGGTGTGGCCCGCGTCGCCGTCGAGGACACCGAGCTCGCCGGCTGCCCCATCCACAAGGGTGATCAGGTGATGATCATGATCGGCTCGGCCAATACGGACGAGGCCGAGTTCCCCGACGCCGACCAGGTGCGCTTCGACCGCGAGGTCAACCGCCACATCGCCTTCGGCGGCGGTATTCATCGCTGTCTGGGGTCGCACCTGGCCCGGCTCGAGCTCCGGGTCGCGTTGCGGGAATGGCATCGGCGGATTCCCGAGTACGAGATCGAGCCGGGCCACACCCTCGTCTACACGGCCGGCATCCGCTCCATCGACGAATTCCCGATGCGCTTCACGGTGCCGGCGTAGCCGCCTCCGATCCGATCCTCCCGCCGTCGCCGACGCGATCGGTCCAGCGGCCGTCGTGCCAGTAGCGCTGCTCGTGTCGTCCCGACGGGTCCGGGTACCAGCCTGAGGGGGCGTTGCCGCCGGTTCCCGTCGACATCGCCGGTGGCGGCCGAGGCAGCGTGCGGGCCAGGCGGCTCTGCAGGGACAGCTCCTCGACCAGGCGGTCGGCCTCCGCCACTTCCCGGTCCCGGAACTCGGCCCTCGTCCGCTTTCCTGCCACATCCACGTGGACCGTGGCCAGCCCGAGCGGTCGCTGTAGCGGTCCTTGCACCCGTCGAATGCTCTGCGACTTCTCCAGAGGTACCCAGGTCGTCGCCCGGTTGATTCGCCCCGTCACGCAGACGGCATGCGCGCCGTCGTGGCCGGCCGAGAGGAAGTGGAAGCTGAGGGGGGCCTTGAACCGGGCTCGGGGCGGCGGCGGCGTCCGCTCCGGGTCGGGTGCCCCGAGCAGGCGGGCCAGCAGGTGCCAGGAGTCCTGGTGGGAGCCGACGGGCAACAGGGCCTTGCGCACGACGCTGGTGCCCTCGCCACGCTGGTTGCGCGCCGTCGCCCCCGCAATGTCCACCTCGAGTCGGCACCATCCGAAGGGTCGCCACAACAACGGCTCCACCTGGCGCACCGCCTGAATCCGCCCATAGGGGACCGTCTCGGAGATCGTCTGCAAGAGACCGCGCCGGATGCGCACCCCCTCGGGCGCCTCCACTGCGGTGAAGGCGTACTGGCCCGAGAGCCGCCGCCAGACCACGCCCGCGAAGCTCAGGAGATAGACGGCGAGGAAGCCCGCCGCGGCCGCCGCCGTTCTCGGCTCGAACTGGTCCAGCACCGCCAGCGTGGCGATGGTGCCGATCAAGACGATGCTGACCAGGGAGAGCAGCACCGAGCCGAGCAGGCGACCGGTGGTCACGATCGCCATCGGAAGGCCGGTGTTGCTCGAGACCGCCGTGTCGGGCTCGAGGTGCCGTGCGAGCAGGACCAGCCGGAGCTCGGCCGCCTCCGCCTCGGCGAGGTAGGCCAGCTTGCCGTCGGTCGATCCGGACCCGGCCAGACGGATACGCAGCTCGGACACGCCGAGTATGCGTGCGAACAGGGGGCGGACGATGTCGACCGCCTGAATCCGGGCCAGCGGGAGCCGGCGCGAGTCCTTCCTGATGAGGCCCGTCTCTATGCGCAGCGTGTCAGCCTCGAAACGCCAGCGGGTCACCATCCAGTGGATGTAGCCGTAGAGGCCCGAGAGCAGCATGATCACGACGAGGTAGTCGGTCTCGGCCGTGCTGTTCTCTGATTTCGAGTGGAGGGTGGAGACGAGGAACAGCAGGACGAGGGCCGGCACGAGGCGGCCGACGCGCGCCACCGGGGAGAGAGGGTGGAGACGGCGCCAGCCCTGATCGGGCGGCGGTGGTTCGGTCCCCTCGACCGTCACATTCCCGCGGCCATCGACTCGCCCAGCTCGGTCAGCCGGTCGCGCAGCCGGGCCGCCTCGAACGTCTCGAGGCCGGGTATGCGGGCGTCGCTCGCCGCGGCGGCGGTATGCAGCTTGACCGTCGAGAGGTGGAAGAGGCGCTCAACGGGTCCGGCGGTCACCTCGACGAACTGCATCCTCCCGTAGGGCACGACCGAGAGGCGCTGCACCATGACGCCGCGGGCGACGATCAGATCCTCATGGCGCTCCTGGTAGCGCCAGGCCCGGTAGCGGCGGCGGACGAACCACGACCACCCCGCCCCGAGAGCCACGACGACGGCGAGGCAGATGACCGCGGCCAGCGCGCCCAGCGCGGCGAGGAAGACGAGGCCGAGGACGGCGGCCAACACGAGGGTGACGGTTGCCACTTCGGCCCGGCGCATCCTCCAGAGCCCCGGTGAAGGGTGGAGCCATGCCTCCTCTTGCGCGGGGACCATGGACAAGACGATAAAGGGAACGTCGCCCGCGTAGGGTGGCAATTGTGACCCCATTGCCAGGAATCAGCGCCCGACGCCTGGCCGTGGCGCTCGAGCCGGTTGCCGGTCAGGTGTACTTCTCCCCGGAGTGCCATACGGCCTATGCCGAGCTCGGTTTTGCGCCCAGCCCGGGCTCGCTCGCCGGCGGTGTGCAGCTGCCGGACGGGCCGGCCTACTTCACGAGCCGTGGCTCGGTGATGGGTCAGGTCCCCGGCGAGGTGGTGGCGGCCGCCTTCGCCGTGTTCAACCCCGAGGCGGTGGTGCCGGCGGTCGAGTTCGGGTGGAGCAAGGTCGACGCGTCCACCATTTGCGACGCGCGCACGCAGGGTGCCGTGGGGCAACTGCGTGCGCGTGCTCGGTCCGGAGCCCGCAGGTCTGGGGCGCGCGACCGAGCTCCTGGCCGCCGCCGCGGCACCGCTGCGGCCCGAGGGCAAGCCGCTCTTCGCCGGGCTGTTGAGCCTCGGGTTGCCCGGCGATGCCGTGGGCGACATGTGGCGCCTGGCCGACATGTTGCGCGAGTACCGGGGCGACGCCCACACTGCCGCATGGACGTCGGCCGGCCTTGACGCCGCCGAGGTCGGGTTGTTGACCGAGCTCTACTGGGGCCTCCCCATGCGTTCCTACGTCAGGACCCGCGCCTGGACTTCCGAGCAACTCGACGCCGCGGAAGCGCGCCTGTCGGATCGCGGGCTCCTGGCCGGTGGCGCGCTCGACGGCGGCCGGGCGCGCGGAGCGCGAGGCGATCGAGGTGACGACCGACACCCAGTGTGGTGCCATGCTCGGCGCGCTCGGTGACGCCTTCGAGGATCTGATCGGGCTGCTCACACCATGGGGCCAGGCCATCCGCGATGCCGGGGGGTATCCGCCGCAGGGTCCGCACGACCTCGCGCCAGTCCGCTGAGGTCCAGACCCTCAGGCGAGTGGCCGATGCTCGGTGCCCGCTCCGGGAGTGATGAACAGCGCCCGCCCGGGTTCGTGGACTCGGGCCGTGTGCCAGACGTCCGCCGGGTTCACCATGGCATCGCCCGGCCGCAGCTCGACCACCCGCTCCATGCCGTCAACCTCCTGCACGACGTCGAGGCGACCGGAAATGAGGAAGACGACTTCCTCACCCGCCGGGTGCCGCTCCCAGCCGTCCCAGGTCGCGTCCTGCGCGATGACGCAGACGAGGCGCCCCTCCTTCCCGTCGGCCTCGAACCGGGAGCGGTAGGCCTCGACGTGCTCAGCCGTCCACACGAAGTCGGGCAGCGGCGTCGCGGCGGAGCCGAGTCCGAGGTGGACGAAGGTGCGGGAAAGATCGAACGGGCCGTCGCTCATGAACGTGTCCGTCGTCAATACAGCGGCGACCAGGCGGCGCTGCGCAGCAGCCGGCTCTCCCAGCGGTCACGGACCTCGAGCGCGTCGTGCAGCCATGTCCCCGGGGCCGATGCCTCGGGCGGGAGATCGTGGCCCAGCATCCACATGACGGCCTTCGTGTTGACCACGCGCTGCCACAAGATGACCTCGGTCGTCATGTGGGTCCCGAAGACGGGCTGGAAGGCGGCCTCGAGCTCGATCATGCCCGTCCCCTCCTCCTTCTGGTTGCTCAGCGTCTGGTCGTAGAGGGTGCCGGCCTTGTCGAGGTAGGCCTGCAGCCCGCCGGAGAACGGCCAGGCCGTGTCCTCCATGAAGAGCGAGTTCTTGTGCCTGGACCCGTCGACCGGCACGGTGGCGAGGTCGATCTCCTGGAGTGGGGACCAGGGCACCGGGTGGACCACCTTGGCCACGGTGGAGTGGCGCATGGCGTCGACCTTGGCGGACCAGGCGGCCAGGTCACCCCCGCGCACACGCTCGCCCAGCTCCTCCCACGCGGCCGCGTCGCGGCAGCCGGTGATGGAGACCGTGGTGTAGGCCTGCCCGCTCCCGTGCGCCAGCCGCAGGTACCACAGCAGCCTGGAGCCGTCGGACGTGGCCAGCGCAGGCATGTACTCGTCGCGGAAGGCATCGTCGAAGGCGTCCTCTTTTGCCCCGGCGACCTGATGGACCTGGTGCAGCAGTAGCACGGTGTGTACCCCTTGTCGTTGATTCCTGTGGCGAACTGACGAGTCGTACGGCCTAGCGGGTGGTGGCGATTCCCCCGTCCACCGGGATGATGGCGCCGGTCAGGTAGGCCCCGGCGCGCGACGACAGGTAGATGGCGGCGCCGGCCATGTCGTCGGGCCGGCCGATGCGCTTGAGCGGGGCGCTGGCGGCGATCTGCTCGCCGAAGGCATCGAGCGTGGCCGCCATCATCTTGGACTCGAAGGGCCCCGGCGCGATGGCGTTCACCGTCACCTGCGGGGCGAGACGCTTGGCCAGGTGACGGGTCAGCTGGTGTACCGCGGCCTTCGACGCGGAGTACGAGTACGTCTCGAGCGTCGGCACATGAATGCCGTCGATCGAGCCGATGTTGATGACGCGGGCCGGTTCCTCGACCGTCCCGGCCGCCTGCAGCAAGGGCACCAGGAATTTGGTTAGGTGGAAGACGCCCTTGACGTTGAGGGCGAGCACGCGCTCGAAGGCGGCTTCGTCGAAGTCCTCCAGTGGCGTGCCCCACGTCGCGCCTGCGTTGTTCACCAGAATGTCGAGGGAGCCCTCACGCCCGGCCATCTCGTCGGCCAGCCCGCGGCATCCGGCTTCGCTGGACAGGTCGGCCGGGATGCCCACGCAGGTGCCCTTCTTTGACAGCTCGGCGGCCACGTCGGCGCAGGCGTCAGCCTTGCGTGACGAGATGTACACCGTGGCGCCGGCATCGACGAACCCCTCGGCGATCATCCTGCCGATGCCGCGGGTGCCCCCCGTCACGAGCGCCGTCTTCCCGGCGATGGAGAACAGGTCGGAGGCGCTCATCGCTCCATTGTGCCCGCCCGACCTACGGCGCGGCCAGTGCCAGGGCGCTGCGCACCATGATCCCCGCCCCGACGCGCAGCGCTGCGTCCTCCACGGAAAAGGTGGGGGAGTGGTGCATGCCGCTCGACCCGTCCGGCGCGGCGCCACCGACGAAGAAGTAGCAGCCGGGCAGGTGGGCGAGGAATTCGCTCACGTCGTCGCTCGGTGCCGAGGGCGGCATCCGGAACACGTGGTCGGCTCCGATCACGCCCTGGGCCTCCGCCTCCACGACGTCCGTCACCGCCGGGTCGTTCACCACCGCCGGGGTGTGCTCGGGCATCTCCAGCCACGCGTGGACACCCTGGGCGGCGGCGACCGAGTCGCACAGGCCGCGCAGCCGGCCGACCGCCTCCTCCCGCTGGTCGGTCGTGAAGGTCCGCAGGGTCCCGGTGACCCGGGCCGAGGTGGGGACGACGTTGACCGCCGTGCCGGCGCTGAGCGTGCCCGCGCTGCAGACACAATTGGAACCCTCGAACGACAGCCCGTCGGCCACCTCGCCGAGCCGGCCCACGAGCTCGGCGGTGGCCCGGATGACGTCGCCCTGTCCGGTGGGGATGGCGCCGTGGCCACCCGGCCCCGTCAGCGTGATCCGCAGCGAGTGGGCCTCGGACATGGTGACGCCGCCACGCAGCGCCACCAGGCCGGTCGGGATCTGGGAGGTCACGTGGAACCCGACGAGACGCGAATCCTCCATGGCGGCCAGCGCGCCGTTCTCGATCATGGTCTTGGCCCCGCAGAGTGCCTCTTCTGCGGGCTGGAAGACGAAGACGTAGCGCCCAGGGAGATCCTCGCGCCGCGAGGCGAGCACCGAAGCCGCGCCGAGCAGGGCGGCCACGTGGACGTCGTGGCCGCAGGCGTGCATGACACCCTCGACCTCCGAGTGGCCGACCCCGGCCTCGTCCTCTTGGACGGGCAGCGCATCGATGTCGGCCCGCAGCACGACGCTGCGGCCCGGCCGTCCGCCGTCCATGGCGAAGATGCCACCCGTCTCGGAGACCGCGAGGGCCTCGTCGATGCCGAGGCCGGTCATGTGGTCCCGAATGCGTCGCGTTGTGTGATGTTCGGCGAAGGCCAGCTCGGGTCGGCGGTGAAACTCCCGTCGCAGGTCCACCATCTCATCGAAGGCCGCGTCGCCGGGCGCTCTCCCGAACAGTTCGCTCACCTCAGCGGCCGAGGAGGTCGCGCGCTATATGGGTCACCTGGATCTCGTCGGTGCCGGCGTAGATCTGGAACACCTTGGCATCGCGAGCGAGCTGTTCCACCCGGAACTCGGACATGTACCCGTTGCCGCCGAAGAGCTGCACGGCCTCCATGGCGACCTCCGAGGCCGCCTGGGCCGAGTAGAGCTTCATGGCCGAGGCCTCGGCGAGAGTCAGGCTCTTACCCGCCGCACTCATCTCGATGTGACGGAACACCAGGTTCTCGACGTTCAGGCGGGCGATCTCCATGCGGGCCAGTTTCAGCTGGATGAGTTGGAACTCGGAGATCGGCCGCTCCCAGAGCAGGCGATCCTTGGCGTAGCGCACCGAGAGTTTGAGGCACTCCTCAATGAGGCCGAGTGACATGGCGGCGACGCCGGCCCGCTCGGTGACGAAGTTGCCCTTCGCGCTGTCGCGGCCCTCGCTCCCGCCCGGCGTTCCCTCGCTCTCGCCGAGCAGCCGGTCCTTGCCCACGCGCACGTCGGTGAGGAAGAGCTCGCCCGTGGGCGACGAGTGCAGGCCCATCTTGCGGAACGGCTTGGACTGCTCGAGCCCGGGCATCCCGGTGTCGAGGACGAAGGTCAGGACGGGCCGCTGGCGCAGCGCGGTGTCGCTCCCGTCGTCGAGCTTGGCGTAGAAGACGATGGTGTCGGCGTAGGGGCCGTTCGTGATGAAGGTCTTGTTGCCGTTGAGCACGTACTCGTCGCCGTCCCGCACGGCCGTCGCCTTCATGCCGCCGAGGGCGTCGGAACCCGAGTCCGGCTCGGTGATGGCCCACGCCCCGATCTTGTCCAGCGTCAAGAGGTCGAGGCCCCAACGCTCCATCTGGGCCGGGGTGCCGCCCTTCATGATCGTGCCGCCGGCCAGGCCGGTGCTCACACCGAGCGCGGTCACGATGCCGGGGCAGTAGTGGCACAGCTCGATGATCGGGATCATCGTCAGCGCGGCGTTCCCGCCCCCTTCGCTCCGTTCGGTCGCCTTGGCGCCCGAGGTCTTGCGTTCGAGCGCCCGCTTGAAGGAGTCCCGGGCCATGGCGTCGAGCCCGAAGGTCCGGTAGAGCTTGCGGATGACCTCGTAGGGCGGGGTCTCCCCGTGCTCGAGCTCCTCGACGTTGGGCTTGACCTCTTCCTCCACGAAACGCCGGACCGCGTCGCGGATGGCCAACTGCTCCTCGGACCACTCGAACATGTGCTGCCTCCCTGGCTCCCGACCCTGCACCGCCGGACAGGTGACGACCCTACAGGGCCGCCCTACGCGTCGGCGATCTGCTTCAGGGTGTTGCGGTCCGTGTGCACGACGTGGTCCGGCATCTTGGCGTGCTGTATCACCGTCGTCTCGGTGTAGGTGTACTCGCCGTCCACGCTGGTGTCGATGGTCACCTCGTAGGTGACGGAGCGGGCGTTCTTGTCCAGCCAGTTGTTGGAGAGGATGCCGTAGGTCTGGCTGCCGACGCTCGATTTCAGGGTGTAGGTCCTGGCGTCGGGGTCCACGATGGCGCCGGCGACGATGGCCGAGCCGCGTGGGATGAGGAAGCAGCGGACCACCTCGCTGTCGCGGGCGTCCCACAGCCAGTAGCCGACCTCGGTGTGGAAGGGGTGCTCCTCGGTGCCGCGCCAGGCCGCCATGCGGTAGTCGAGTCCGTAGAGGACCTGGCTGCCGTTCTCCACCGGCCCGAACGGCTTGAAGTCGATGTGCTCGCGGTAGGGGGTGAGCCCGACCTTGCCTTCCTCGTTGGCGTAGGCGACGTCCTCGCCCCGCTCGCCCTCCCAGATGCCGGCCAGGCGGGCCAGTGGCCCCCACTCAGGTCCTGCGCTCAACGTTGCGCTCCTTCTCTCGGGTGTCCGCCGTCACACTACCGAGGTCCCAGGTCGCTTCTCAGCGGTGCAGGTCGACCAGGTCCAGGGGCTCTCCCGAGGGTTCCGGCTTGCGCGGCCGGCGGGGTGTGCGGGTCCGGGTACGTGCCCCCTCGGCGTGCCGTTGGGTCCTCGACACGATGATCCGGCTGGCCACCAGCAGCAGGAGCACGATCACGACGAGGATCAGCGCCGCGTCGTAGGCCAGGTAGTGGTACTGCGGGTTGGGCGAGTCGTAGAAGGCGAAGACGACGTAGGTCAGGTAGGGCCAGGGCGCACCGGTCAGGGAGTGCGGCAGGGTGTTGGCGAACCCCGCGGTGTAGATCAGCGGTGCCGTTTCCCCGCCCGCAATGGCCAGCGCCAGGAGCAGGCCGGTGACGATGCCGGGCAGCGCGGACTTGAGCACCACCTTGCGCAGTGAGTAGCCCATCGTCATCCCGAGCGCTTCGGCCCCCTCGCGGTAGCCCGTCGGCACCTGGCGCAGCGAGTTCTCCGTCGTCTTGGCGATGTAGGGCACCACCATGATCGACACGATGATCACGGCGGCCAGGTAGGAGTACTTCCAGTGGAGCCCCACCACCAGGGCGGTGTAGCCGACGTAGCCGAGCACGATGGAGGGGAAGCCCGAGAGGATGTCAGAGCAGGTGCGCAGGAAGCCGCCGCTGGCCTTGCCGTTCTTGCGGAGCTTGGCCAGCTCGGAGAGGTGGATGCCGGCCAGCACACCGATCGTCCCGGCCAGGATCAGCACACCGGCCATCAGGATGAGGGTGCCCAGGATCTGGTCACGCAGCCCGCCCCCCTCGGTCGTGAGTGGCGTCCACAGCACGCTCCACCGCCAGTGCCCCAGGGCTCGCCCGAGGACGCCGAGCAGGATCCAGGCCGCCGGGCCCACGATCAGGAGCAGCGCGGCGTAGGTGAAAGCACGGAACCCGATGGACGACGTCCTCCGCCGCCGCGTCGATGGGCCGGCCGCCAGGGGCGAGGACATCGTCATGCCCCGACGGGCGCACCGATGCGTGACGTGCGCGGCGACGATCCAGCGAGCCGCAAAGTTGACCGCGACCGAGATCACGGCGAGGACGAGGGCCAGCTCCGCCAGCGTGGCGATGGCGAAACCGGTGCCGTCCGTCAGTGCCCCGTCGAGCTGGGTGAGGATGGTGGCGGCGATCGTCCCGAAAGGCGCGTAGATGTTCGGCGCGATGTGGAGCGAGGCGCCGCCGACCATCACCACGGCGATGGTCTCGCCGAGCGCCCGCCCGAGGCCGAGGACGGTGGCCCCGATGATGCCCGAGCGCACCCAGGGCAGCGTGATCTTGTTCGCCACCTCCCAGTGTGTCATCCCGAGCGCCTCGCCTCCCTCCTTCGGGAGCGGTGGCACCTGCAAGAAGAGGTCGCGGGTCGTGGACGCGATGATCGGGACGATCATCATGCCGAGCACGAGTCCGGCAGTGAGCAACCCCTGCCCCGTGTCGACGGGACCTCGGAAGTAGTTGAAAGGCCACACGTCGGGCAGGTGGCCGGCGATGCTGGCGATGATCGGGTAGACGTGCTTCGCCAGCCACGGCCCGAAGGTGAGCAACCCCCAGAGGCCGATGACGACGCTCGGGATCCCGGCCAGGATCTCGATCGCCAGCCCCAGCGGCCGGGAGATCCACCCGGGTAGCCGTTCGGTCAGCGCGAAGGCGGCGCCGATGGAGAGTGGCACGGCCACGACGATGGCAATGACCGATGACTGAATGGTCCCGAGGATGATGGGCCAAGCGCCGAATTGCGCGCCCGCCGCGTGAGCGACGCCGTCGGTGTGCACGGTCGTGCCGTAGCTCTGCCCGTAGGTCCAGTTCTTCCCGTAGAAGAAGTACCAGCCGTTGACCCGGATGGCGGGCCACGCCTTGACGGCCAGCACGGCGACGGCGAAGACGAGGGCGGCGAAAGGGAGGAGGACCGCGACCCGGGCGGTCCAGCGCCAGCCGTGCTCCTCGTTGGCCCGGGCCCAGTCCCCGACCTTGCGGAAGGGCGACTCGCGGGGGACAGGCTGCCCGGGTGGAGCGGCGGGGACGGGCCCCGCCGCTCCACCGACGGACGTCACTACTGGATGCTCAGAATCTGCTTCACAGACTGCGCCTCGACCTTGGAGGGCAGGGGCTGGAAGTTGACCTGGGTCAGGTACGAAGACGCTGCGCCGCCCTTCGGGTTGATGGACCACTCGAGGAAGGAGCGGATGCCCTTCGCCGTCGAGCTGCTCGACTGGTGGGTCGAGACGATGGCGTACTCGTAGTTGATGATCGGGTAACCACCGCTGGCCGGACCGTAGATCAGGGAGATGGTCCCGTTGGCCGGGGTCTTCGCCACGAAGGCGGCGGCCTCGGCGTTGATGGACGCCGCAGTCGGCACCTCGTACTGGCCCTTGGCGTTCTGCAACGAGGCGTAGCCGAGGCCGGCCTGAAGTGCCTGGGTCAGGTAGCTGATGCCGACATAGGCGATACAGCCCGGCGTCGCCTTGCAACCCGTCACCATGCCCGAGTTCCCGGTCTCTCCGAGCGCGCCCGGCGCGGCCGGCCACGGGACAGTGGTGTTGTAGCCGATCTTGGCGCCCCAGCCTGACGGATCCGTCTTGGAGAGGAACGTCGTGAAGAGGAACGTGTCACCGCTGCTGTCCGAGCGGTGCAGCGTCACGATCGGGATGTTCGGCAGTGTCACGCCCGGGTTGAGGCTCGCGATCTGTGAAGCGTTCCATGAGGTCACCGAGCCCTGATAGATCGCCGAGAGCACCTTGCCCGTGAGCTTCAGGTGCGAGAGCACGCCCGGGACGTTGTAGGCCACGATCTGGGAGGAGATGGCCAGGGGGACGTTCTTCAGGTCCGGGTTGGCGGTGGCGACGCTGGGCGACAGGTAGGCGTCCGAGGCGCCGATGTCGACCGTGCTGTTCTCGGCGTCGGAGATCCCCGTGCCCGAGCCGGTCCCCGCGGTCTGGACGGTGACGTTGGAGTACTTGCCGGTGTAGCCGCCGACCCAGAGGTTGAACAGAGGGTAGAGCAGCGTGCTCCCCGTTTCCGACAGCGAGCCGGCCGGAGGCGTCTCGACGCCACTGCTGGGGAGCTTGACGCTCGCGGATGCCGCCGAGCTGAGGACGACCGAGCTCAGCGCGAGTCCCGCCACCGCAGCGGCGATCACTCCCTGCCTCAATCGCATCGTTCTCGTCGATTTGGTCACAGGTTCTCTCCTTGTGAGGTGGATGTGTTGCTGTTGCACTTGACCCGGTCATGCGCGCCGCGCCTGCGGCCGCCGCCTTGTTTCGCCAAGAATTGGACCGCCGCTAGCCCATCCGTCCTGTGACGTAGCGCTCCGTGTCGGGATTGGATGGCCGGTTGAACAGGTCGTCGGTGGCGCCGTACTCGACGAGTGCCCCCTGGTAGAAGAACATCGTCTGGTGTGAGACACGCATCGCCTGTCCGAGGTTGTGCGTCACCACGATCATCGTGAGCGCCGGCGCCAATGTCTTGAGCAGCGCCTCGATCGACTCCGTCGTCACCGGGTCGAGGGACGAGGTCGGCTCGTCCAGCAGGAGTACTTCTGGCCCGACCGCGAGCGCCCGGGCGAGACACAGCAGCTGCTGTTGGCCACCGGACAGGCGGAAGGGCGAATCGTTCAGCCGGTCCTTGACGGCGTCCCACAGGCCGACTTCGGTCAGCCGGCGCTCGCAGACGACGTCGAGCTGCTTGCCTTTGGCGATGCGGTGGGCCCTCACTCCCGCCACCACGTTGTCCTTGATCGACATGGGGAACGGGTTGGGCCGCTGGAAGAGCATGCCGACGCGGCGGCGCAGTGTCAGCAGGTCCACGTACTGGCCCCACAGGCTCTCGCTGTCGAACGTGACGTCACCCTTGCGGCTGAATCCCGGCACCCGGTCGTTCATGCGGTTGAGCGTGCGCAGAAAGGTGGACTTGCCCGAGCCGGTCGGCCCGATGAGCGCGGTGATCGACCCGCGCTTCAGCGCGACATTCACGTCGGAGAGAACCATTCGGCCAGAGAAGCCGAGCGTCAATTCGTGCGACTGCATGACATGCTCGGGACGTGCCGCGTCGGGGTCGAGAGACTTGAGGGCCTCGTCGATACCGGACCGCACGTCGGTCGTAACGAGATCGTGACGAGCCTGCATTGGTTCACCGTCTGCCACCACCAGGAACGTAGCCAAGTGAAGTGAACGCTCGGCAACAGGAGTGCAACCTAAGAATGAACAGTTGGCGACGTGGAGGAATTGGGCCGAACCCCATGTCGATCCCCGACCACGGTGAGCCCGAGTTCCGCAAAAGGATGGGGATGTTGGGATTGGGTTCGGCACCGGCAGGGCCGGGGCGGACCTCGTACCTGCACTGTCGTGGTCCCGGCGGCGTGCCGCGACGGGCCCGAGCTACACCCTCTTCAAGCCGGGGTCGATGGAGACGATCGATGGTTCCACCGGGTCTACACGAGGAGGTGTGCCCTCGAACGTGTTCTCCGAGATGTCCTCCAGGGTACGCCCCGCTGGCTCAGGCAAGAGGCACGTGACTGCGAATCCGAGCACGGCCGATACGCCGGCCACAGCGAGAAGGCCACGCAACCCGACGTGGTCCTGGAGAACGGGGACGAGGAACACTCCGACGAACGCGCCCAGCTTGCCGATACCGGCGGCCACGCCGTGACCTGTCGTCCGCATGCTCACGGGGAATACCTCCGAGGGCAAGACGAACGTCGTCATGTTCGGACCGAACTGCACGAAGAAGTAGCTCAGTCCGAGGATGGCCAGGAATGGTGCAACATGTTCGGTCAGGCTCGGCACGATGGCGAGGACGACGAAACACAGCGCCATGACCGAGAAGCCGATGAATTGCAGTTGACGGTGACCGATACGGTCCATTCTCTTGACCGCCAGGAGATAGCCGGGAACGGCGAAGATGACGAACATGCCGAGCGACCACAGCAACTTCGTTTCCAGGCTGGCCGTCGGGTTCACTTCCTTCAAGATGGCGGGCAGTGAGAGCGTGTTCCCGTAATAGGCGTAATCGAACAGGAACCACGCTCCAGCCGTGCCGAAGAGGAGCTTGAGCATGCCTGCATCCGTCAGGAACTGACCGAGTTTGAGGCGCTCCGTGACGGCGGCCGCCGGCGCCTCTTCGGCGATGACCCCATCTGTGAATCGCTCCAGATCGCCCGCGGCGCGGGCGGAGTCCCCTTGGACCTGGGCGAGATAGCGGGGCGACTCGGGCATCTTGGAACGCAGGTAGACGACTGCCGCGGCAGGAACGGCACCGAGGCCGAGCAGGAGACGCCAGGTCAAATTGTTGCCGATCCCCGACGACAACAACACGATTGCGATCAGCGGACCGACGATGAGCCCCAACGCTTGCATGGAGAAGACCAGGCCGACCAGGCGACCTCGGTCGTGGCGGTTCGAGTATTCGCTCATGAACACGGCGGACACGGGATAGTCCCCGCCAATGCCCAAACCGAGGACCAGCCGAGCGATCACCAAGAACATGAAATCGGGGGCGAAGGCCGAGGCAATCGCCCCGAAGATCATGACGACGGCGACGGTGACGTACACCTTCTTGCGGCCAATGACGTCCGCCACTCGACCGAATGTGAATGCTCCGACGAACGCGCCCAGAATGGCGGCGCCCGTCACCCAGCTGGTCTGGAGCGTGCTGAGGTGCCACTGGACGGCAACCAGGGCTGCCGCTGTACCGATGACGAAGAGGTCATAGGCATCGGTGAAGAACCCGACACCCGAAATGATCACCGTCCGTCGATGGAACCTGCTCGTCGGGGCTTCGTTCAGGAGGTCGGTGACGGTCTGACCGTGCTGGACGGGCACCTCGACCCCTGGGGCACCCTCCGGGGGGCTTGACGGCTCGTCTTCCTCGGTCCGCCACGAGAGCACACACCACTGTTGCCGTGCCGGGTGAACCTCGGACCATCTGAAAGTGAACGTTACGCGAACAAAGCGCGAACTCTTGGGGTTCTTCCCAGCTAGCCTCGCCTGACATGGGAGCGCGGGCATCAGCGATCGATGTCATCGAAGTTCGGATCACCCAGCTCTTCGCGATGGTGACAGAGGCCCTGGCGGGCGCAACCGAAGCCCTGCTGGGCAATGATGCGGAGATCGGGCTGACCGTCGTTGAGGGGGACCAGGCGGTCGACGACCTCACCGCCGAGGTCGAACTCCTGGTCTGGCCCCAGCTCGACGTCGAGGGCACGCCCAGCTCGACGTTGCGCCATCTGGTCGGTGTCCTTCTCATCTTGCCGGAGCTCGAACGGAGCGGTGATCTGGCCGAGCACATCGCCCAACGGGCGGTGACGAATATCGGCGTCGAGATGAGTCCGCTCAGCCGGGGCATCGTGCAGCGGATGTCCGAGGTTGCCCTCGAGATGTGGCGAGATGCCACCGATGCGTACGTCGACCGGGTCGCCCGATCCGGTGCGCTCGCCGAAGACGACGAGGAGATCGATATTCTCCACGACCGTCTGACCGGTGAGATTGCGGCGGGAACAATGCCGTCGGCCATTGGTGCCCAGGTGACTCTCGTCGCTCGCTTCTACGAGCGACTGGGCGATCACGCCGTCAATCTCGCTCGTCGCGTTGAGATGCTGTACGGCTTGGTCTAAAGAGCCAGCCGCGACGTACTCAGCTCTGCAGTACCCCGCCGGCCTGCGTCTGTGGCGTCGAGATCTCGCGGTGCGCGGCTGCGATGGCCATCACGATCCCGGGTGCCCAGGCGATGACGGCCAGGCACGCCAGCGCGGCCGGGATCGACACCACCAAGGCCGCTCCCGTGGAGAACAGGGCACAGAAGCCTGCGGCCGCGCTCAAGGAGGCGGCCGCGATCCAGGCGATCCACCAGCGCAGCACCCGCGGTCGGTGCGGGTGCTGCGGTGGGAGGCAGTCGCGGATGGCCGAGTAGGGCACCCACAGGTTGACGATCGGCACGAACCACGAACCGACGCCCCAGGCCGGGGAGCGGCGGGACGGGATCCCGAGCGACCGTCCGGCCGATGCCGCCCGGTGTTGCCACACGCACGCGACGACGACCGCGGCCAGTGCGACCAGCCCCACCAGGAGGCTGACGGCGCCGAACCCGCCGGAGCCGTGGTACGGCGGGGGGGTGATGCCGTTCTGGGCGTCGTGGTAGTCCACCCGGAACTGGTGGCCGATGGACCGCAACTGATCGGCGTTCACTCGCTGCTCGACGAGGTTGACCAGGTAGTAGACGGCCGGCATGACGACGGCGATTCGCGCGATGGGCACCATCGACAGCTCGTCGCTCACCAACTTGGTCGCGTTGAAGGTGGTCAGCCGCTCCGACGCCACCGCCCACGGTGCCACCTGCGATGCCGGACCCTGGGGCGGCCCGGCGCTGGCCCACGGAGGCGGCGGTGGTTGCTGGGGCAGGACGGTCGCCTCGGTCCATGCGTAGCCGTCCCACCAGCGTTGCCCGGGGCCACCGGCCGGATCCGGGTACCACCCCGGGGGCGCACCGGGGTAGCCGCTGTGTTCGCTCACCCTTCCATCCTGCCAAAGGAGAGGGTCTGCCTCGCGCACGTGTAGCCTCGGCCGCATGCGGACATTCGTGGCCGGAGGGACCGGCGCCATCGGTCATCCGCTGGTGCGGGCCCTGGTCGCGGCGGGTCACGAAGTAACCGTCCTCTCGCGCCGCCCGGAGAGGGTCGCCGCCCTCGGCCTGCCCGGGGTCGTCGCGGCGGTCGGCGACGCCTTCGATCCGGGCACCGTCGTCCGCGCCGTGCAGGCGGCACAGCCCGAGGTCGTCGTCAACCAGTTGACCAGCCTGCCCCAGTCGGCCAACCCCCTCGCCGTCAAGCGCGGCTTCGATGCGACCAGCCGCTTGCGCCGCGAGGTCTCGGGCGTGCTGGTCGCCGCCGCCCGCGATGCCGGAGCCCGCCGCGTCGTCGCCCAGAGCATCTCGTTCGCCTACCGGCCCGGCCCCGGCGTGCGCCGCGAGTCCGATCCACTCTGGACCGACGCCACCGGGCAGATCGGTCTGCTCACCCGGTCGATCGCCGCGCTCGAGTCCGCCACGCTGGGTGACAGCGTGACCGAGGGCGTGGTGCTGCGCTACGGCTCCTTCTACGGTCCCGGCACCTATTTCGCGGCCGGTGGCCTGTATTCCGCCATGATCGCCAAGCGCCGGCTCCCGATCCCGGGCGACGGCGGTGGCCTGTTCGGGCTGGTGCACATCGACGACGCGGCGGCGGCGACGGTGGCGGCGTTGGAGGGCCCGACCGGCGTCTTCAACGTCGTGGACGACGTCCCTGCCCCGGCCTCGGAGTGGATGCCCTTCGTGGCCCAGCTGCTCGGCGCCAAGCCACCGCGCCGGGTACCCGAGGCGCTCGTCCGCATCGGGGCCGGGAGGTTCCTGGCCTATCTCATGTGTGATCAGCCGGCCGTCTCCAACGAGCGGGCCCGCGCCGAGCTCGGCTGGGCGCCCCGCTATCCCGACTGGCACGACGGGCTGCCCGGCGCGCTCGGGGCCTCGTAGCCCACCGCCCGCCGGCGCGCCGCTGCCCTGCGGCACAATTGCACCGTGCGTCGTGCATTCCCCTGGGCCCTGCTTGGACTGGTGGGGCTTGCCGCCGCCGCCGCAGCCGCGCTCGGTGCTGCGGGCGCGCCCGGCGCGCCCGGCGTCACGCCGTCGCAGTGGGTGGCGAACGTGTTGACCACGACGGCGCAGGCCGGCACGGCGCACCTCAGCTACAGCCACGTCACCACGAGTCCCAACCCCGGGCTGCGTGCCACAATCGTCGTCCCTCGGCGGCCACGGAGGCGACGCGCACGAGCATATGTGCGCAGGAGTGGGTCGACAGCCGTGGACGCCTGGTCCGGGTGCGCAGCTCGTCGCACTTCAGCGGCCGCCACCCCGCTGCGCCGCGGCGATTGCCCGGGTTCAGCCAACTCCCGATCGGGCCGAGCACCACGACCGACACGCTGAACTTCTCGGCCTTCGGGGCCCGCCCCGGTGCACGTCACCGCTCCGCCCCCGGGCGCCATGGCGCTAGAGCAGCGGTTCGTCGACCGGCTCCGCGTCCTTCGTAGTCGGTCACTCGTGCAACTCGAAATGACCCGCTGAAGGCCCGGTCGGCCGGTCACCCTCCGACGGGCAGCCCGAGCGCGGCACCCACCGCGCCGATCAGGCCGGCGCCCACGAGCGTGAGCACCACGCTGCGGCGCAGCCCGATGATGACCACCAGGGAGGCGCTGAGGATCACCACCTGCCACACGTGCGCGATGCCGAGCGCAAGGGGGATGGAGGCGCCGGCGATGGCACCGATGGCCGCTGGCCCGGCACCGCCGAGGAAGCGACTGCGCCACCCGGTTCGCCCGGAGCGCGCCGAAGTGCCGCGCACCGAGCGCGATGAACACGAACGACGGCGCGAACGCGACGAGCGCCGCCAACAGCGCGCCGCCGACACCGGCCGCGGCGTAGCCGACGACGGCCACCGTCTGGACGACCGGCCCCGGGGTGATCTGCCCGAGGGCCACCGCGTTCAGGAACTGCGCGTTGGTCATCCAGTGGTAGTGGTGCACCGCGTCGGCCTGCATGAGGGGGACGATCACGAAGCCACCGCCGAACGACAGGGCCCCGACCTTCAATGCCACCCAGGTCAGTGCGCCGAGCCCCCCCGCTGCCACCACGCCCAGCGGTGCCACGACGAACGCCGTGCAGGGTCTTCGGCGGTCGCACGCCGCCCGACAGGGCGACCTCCACCACGCCGCACCCGAGCAGGACGAGCACGAGGAAGGTGCCGACCGTCGCTGCCGCGGCGGCGCCCACCAACGCGTAGACCACCCAGCGAACCCGGCGGGCGCGCGCTGGTGCCTGCCCGGCGCCAGCTGGCCGGCAAGAGGCCGAGCGCGGCGTTGAGCGCGACCGCAGCCACCGCGGCACCGGTTCCGAGCGCGGCACCCTCGACCCAGGTGGGCGGGTTGGAGGCCAGGAAGAGCGCCGCCAGCCCGAGGATGAGCGCCAACCCGGGGCAGATGAAGCACCCGCCGCCCACCAGGGCCCCCGGCAGGCCGCGCAGCCGCCAGGCGCAGAAGATGGCCAGTTGCGTCGACGCCGGACCCGGGAGCAGGTTCGTGGCCGCGATGGCGTCCTCGAACTCGGTCTCCCCGAGCCACCCTTCGCGCTCGACGGCCAGGCGGCGCAGCATGGCAATGTGCGTGGGTGGCCCGCCGAAGCCGGTGCAGCCGATGCGGCCCCACTCCTTGGCGATCGTGGCGAGCGCGACGTCGGGACGGGCGTCCGGCGTCTGCTCCTCCGGCATGTCTCATGTTGGCACGCCTCGGCCGCGAGCCCCGTGCTACAGCAGGACTTCAGCCGTCTCCGCCAGTGCTGCGATGTGAGCATCGACGCCCTCGAGACCCGCATGCATGGTGTTGACCGACAGATGGCTCGCGCCCGCCTCGCGCCAGCGGCGCGCGTGCTCGCCCATCTTGTCGTGGTCGCGGGTGGCGTACTCGACCCTCCCCTCGAATTCGAAGGTCGACAAGTCGCGCCCGGCCTCTGCCGCCCCCTCGCGGATGTGCCCGAGCGCCTGCTCGAGGCCGCCCCCCGGGCGGGCCTGGGGGAACCAGCCGTCGGCGACCCGCCCGACCCGGCGTAAGGCGGCCGGGCGCGAAGGCGCCGATCCAGATCGGGATCGGCCGTTGCACGGGCAGCGGGGCCAACCCGGCCGCCCGGATGTGGTGGAAGCGACCGTCCACGGTGACGCTCCGCTGCGTCCACAGGGCGCGCAGGATGCCGACCTGTTCCTCCAATATGGCGGCCCGCTCGTCGAACGGCATGCCGAGCGCGTCGTACTCGATCTTGTTCCAGCCGATGCCGAGCCCGAGGCGGAAACGACCGCCGCACAGCAGGTCGACCTCGGCCGCCTGCTTGGCCAGGAGCGCCGTCTGGCGCTGGGGCCCGATCAGGATGGAGGTGGCGAAGGCGAGATCGGTGCAGCCCGCCAGATAGGCGAACATCGTCAGTGGCTCGCGAAAGGTGTCGTCGATCGTGTAGGGCCCGCCGAGGTCCCCGAGCACCGCGGTGTCGCCGCCCAACACGTGGTCGTACGCGGCCAGGTGGGTGTAGCCGAGGTCGGCGACGGCCTGCCCGATGGCCCGGACGGCGCCCCGGTCGCCGCCCACCTCGGTCTGGGGGAAGATCACGCCGATGTCCATGGAGCGCAGTCTGCCGCGTCCCGCCTGGGCGCGCCGCCTCGTGACGGCGCGACCGGAACGGTTAACTTGAGCCGATGAAGCTCCGCATCTTCGTGGAGCCCCAGCAGGGGGCGTCCTACGACCAACTGGTGAGGATGGCGCAAGTCGTCGAGGCGGCCGGCTTCGACGCGTTCTTCCGTTCCGACCACTTCCTCACCATGGGCGGTGACGGTCTGCCGGGCCCGACCGACGCCTGGCTCACTCTGGCCGGCATCGCCCGCGAGACCGACCGCATCCGGTTGGGCACATTGGTCACCGCCGCGACCTTCCGGTTGCCCGGTCTGCTCGCAATCGAGGTGGCGCAGGTGGACGCCATGAGCGGCGGGCGCGTCGAGCTCGGACTCGGTGCCGGCTGGTACGACGCCGAGCACACCGCCTACGGGGTGCCGTTCCCGCCCCTCGGCGAGCGCTTCGAGCGCCTCGAAGAGCAGTTCGCCATCCTGACCGGTCTCTGGGGCACCCCCGCCGGCGAGACGTTCACCTTCGACGGTCGCCACTACCACCTCAAGGACAGCCCTGCGCTTCCCAAGCCCGCGCAGCAGCCCCACCCGCCGCTCATCGTCGGGGGTGGCGGCGCCAGCGCGGACGCCCCGCCTCGCCGCCACGTACGCCAACGAGTTCAACCTCCCCTTCTCGTCGCTCGCCGACACCGAGGCGCAGTTCGCCCGGGTGCATGCCGCCTGCGAGGAACGGGGTCGCGACCCGCGGACGCTGCGGCTCTCGGCGGCCCAGGTGGTGTGCTGCGGCGCCGACGAGGCGGAGGTGGAGCGTCGCGCCGCCAACATCGGTCGCAAGCCCGACGAGCTACGCGTCAACGGCGCGGCGGGCACGGCGGACGAGGTGGTGGCGCGGCTGCAGGCGTTCGCCGCCATCGGGGCGGAGTCGGTGTATCTCCAGGTGCTCGACCTCGACGACCTGCAGCACATCGAGCTGCTCGCCTCAGACGTACTGCCGAGGGTCACCTGATCAGGTGCTCGGTGGCGTGGCGGTGCACCCGTCGCAGGGTCCTTGGCCCTTGAAGTAGGCCGGGATCGACGGCGAGTCGGTGGGAGGGTTGGTCGGTAGGAGCACCGGGGCCAGTGGCTTCTGGTTGAAATCGAAGTCGTTGCCCATGTTCCCCAGGATCTTGGCGTCCTCGCGCACATCCGGACGGGGGTCGGGACGGCCGTCGGTCCTGGGGTTGAGCCTCGACCCGCCCAAGAAGTCGTCCTCAATGAACTTGAGATAGGCGTCGCTGCTGAGTGTCTGGTGGTCGATGGAGCCCTGTTTGGCGTAGGGCGAGATCACCAGCGCCGGCACGCGCAGGCCGTAGCCGTTCTGGTCCACGGCCGGCGGCACGACGTTGTCGTAGAAACCTCCCCAGTCGTCCCACTGCAAGAAGATCGCGGTCGAGTCCCAGTCAGGGCTCTTCATGGCGGCGTTGACGACCGCCGTCACGTAGGCCTGACCCTGGTGGACGCTGGCCGGTGGGTGTTCGCTGTCGGCCTGGGAAGGGGTCACCCACATCACCGCGGGCAGGGTGCCGGCCTTGGCCGCGGCTGAAGTAGTCGCTCAGGGGCCGGATGTTGCGAATTTGATGGTCCTTCTGCACGTCCTCGAACACCGGGAGGGGGTTCCAGATGCCCGGGGTCAGGTAGTTCTGCGCCACCGGTGGGCAGGTGACGGCCGAGTCGTCGTCGCAGTCCGGCTGGTCCCCGGTTTGCACGTAGTAGGCCCACGGTACGTGCTTGTTGTAGAGGAGCCAGGTGATGTCGGTCCAGGCGTTGGTGATGTCGGCGGTACCGGTGTCGATGGCCTGGTCCACGGCCTTCTGCATCTGCGCCGGGGTGTACGGGCCGGTGATGGCGTTCTTGCAGCTCATCGGGTTCGGGCTGGAGCACTTGGCCGACCACCCCGAGACCAGGTACAGGTGGTCGGGTAGTGACCACGACTTGACCGGCTCGAACATGTGGTCGTCGAGGGTGAAATCCTTCGCGTAGGTCCAGTAGTTCGGGATTTCTGCCGCGGTGTGGTAGCCCATCACGTCCGGCGTGGCGGAGTTGGAGCACTCGGGATCGTCCTTGTTCAGGCACCCCTTCTTGGCATCGGTCGCCTGCGCGACGAACCCGTCCATCTTCCCGCCGTCAACGTCGGCCTCTGCGTTGTGCTCCCCGTGCGGGCCGCCACCGTTGACGTCGGCCGTGTCGTGGTACGGCGCCGTGCACCCACCCCCCGGATTGGGTACGCACACTGTTGGTGTGCCGTTCTCCATCGGGAGGCCGTCGGCTCCCGGGTAGGTCCCGAAATAGCTGTCGAAGGACCGGTTCTCCTGCTCGATGACGATGATGTGCTTGATCTTGTGGATGCCCGCCGCGACGACGTAGCTCCCGTTCGGCCCGCCCGGGACCCGCTCGACGTGGGCGGCCGACGGCGAGGGCGAGCTGCTGCATGCGCTGAGCATCAGGGCCAGGACCGTGACGCCGGCCGCCACCGGGGCGAGAGACGAGACCGACGTCGCAACACGGGAGTTCCGCGGACGTCCCTGCGGTCTCGGCATGACTTCAGTGTCCGTACCGATATCCAATCCGTCAACCGGATTGGCCAAACCCTGACAAAACCATAACCAGGGGGATCGCTGGTCGGCGCGGCCGCTCTCGCACCCGGTCGGCGCCGATCACATCCTCGGTACGCTGGACACAGGCCGGATGAACCGTTCCCGAACCCGCCAGTGCGGAATCGGTCGGCGCGAAGTGGAGGAACCACATGACCGTCACGAGCCGGGGGGCAGTGGCCCCGACCGGTGAAGCAGGCCGGATCGAAGGCGCTCGCCCGCCTCGATACGGCCGCACTCGACTGCCGTCGTCAACGACGTCGCGGCCCACGCCACGTCGTGGGCCAAGACTGAGGCCGCCGCACGTGCCGAGCTCCTGCAGCAGGTGATCACCGACACGATGGCGGCCGAGGAGGGCTGGTTGGCCGCAGCCTGCGCGGCCAAGGGGCTGGACCCCCGAACGACCGAGGCAGGCGAGGAGCTCTTCGTAGGCATTGGGACGTTCGTGCGCATGGCGCGCCTGCTCCGCGACGCCGTGCGCGACATCGCGAACGAGGGCAAGCCCTCCTTCGCCGGGCCGGTCCGTCAGGCGCCCGACGGTCGACTGCGGGTGCAGGTCTTTCCGGCGACCGCTTTCGACAGGATCACGTTTCCCCAGACCACCGCCGAGGTCTGGATGCAGCCCGGCGTCACCAGGGAGTCACTCGCCGAGGGCCAGGCTCTGGCCTACGCCGACCCCCCCGCCCACGCCGGGACGGCGCTCGTGCTGGCGGCGGGCAACGTGGCTTCGCTCGGACCCCGCGACGTGCTCTCGAAGCTCTTCGTCGACGGCAAGGTCGTCGTGATGAAGGCCAACCCGGTCAACGACTACCTGGTGCCGCACTGGAAGCCGAGCCCTCGCCTCGCTGATCGACGCCGGCGTACTCGGCATCGTCGAGGGCGGCGCTGCGGTCGGGCAGTATCTCACCGGTCACGCGCTGATCGACGAGGTGCACATCACCGGGTCGGACAAGACCTACGACGCCGTCGTGTTCGGCACCGGCGCCGAAGGTGCCCGGCGCAAGGCCGCCGACGAGCCCGTGCTGGACAAAGCGGTGACGGCGGAGCTGGGCAACGTGTCGCCGGTGATCGTGGTGCCCGGGAAGTGGTCGATCCCCGAACTGCGGTATCAGGCCGAGCACGTGGCCAGCATGCTGGTCAACAATGCGGGCTTCAACTGCATCTCGGCCCGGGTCCTCGTCACGCACGCCGCCTGGCCCCGAGCGCGATGCCTTCCTGGGCGCGCTGACGCAGACGCTGTCGGGCATCACCACCCGCCACGCGTTCTACCCGGGCGCCGGCGAACGCCGCGACGCGTTCGTGGCCGCCCATCCCGAGGCCGAGGAGTTCGGCAAAGGGACCGGCCGATGCACTGCCCTGGACCTTCATTGCGGGTGTGCCGCCCGGACACACCGACGACATCTGCTTCAACGTGGAATCGTTTTTCGGAGAGGTGGCCGAGACGGCATTGACCGCCCCGTCGCCGGCGGCCTTCGTCGATGCCGCCACCAGCTTCTGCAACGACGTCGTGTGGGGCACGCTGGGGGCCACCATCATCGTCAACCCCTCGTCGATGAAGGAGCCCGGCGTGGCCGAGGCGGTCGAACGCGCCGTGGCCGAGCTGCGCTACGGGTCCATCGGCGTCAACGTCTGGCACGGCCTGTCCTTCGCCATGGGCTCCACGACCTGGGGCGCCTATCCGGGGCACCCGCGCACTGACATCCAGTCGGGTACCGGCGTGGTGGGGAACGCCTCCATGTTCGACCGACCCCAGAAGTCAGTCGTGCGAGGCCCGTTCCGCTCGCGGCCCAAGCCGCCGTGGTTCGCCACCGCGCCCGATTCCTACGACGTCATGCGCCGCTTCGTCGCTTTCGAGGCCGATCCGTCGGCGGCCAAGATCCCGGGTCTGCTTCTCGCCGCGATGCGGCACTGACCGATCGCAGCGGCCCGCGCTCAGCCCATCGTCTTGGCGCGCAGCTGCGGAATGGCATAGGGAGCTGCTGCAACGATCGCCGCGATCAGCGCGAGGAAGGCGCCGAACTCCCAACCCACGCCCGAACCGCCCGGCTTGTAGATGAAGCCGATGAAGACCAGCACGAGGTTGATGATCGTGGCCACCATCATCACCGTCAGGTGCGGAAGGTTCGCGCTGATCGGCAGCTCCTCCCATCCGGCGCGCAGCACGAGATAGGCCACGATCAGGATGGCGAGGATCATCACGATGTAGAGGTACCCGTGGGCCGACACCCCGCTCGCCGTGACAGTGACGCCGATGACGCTGATGCCGAACCAGGACAGGAACAGTGAGATGAACAACACGATCGTGGCAACACCAGCGATCCGGTCGGCCAGGGACCAGCGAGCGGCATCGAACTTGTAGGCCGGGATGGAGGATCCGGTCGCAGCCGCCGCGGCGGGCGCGGCGCCAGCGGCGGCGGGGGCCCCCACGGTCGGGGCCGTCGGGGTCGCGGCCGAGCCCATGGTCAGCGAGGCTCCGCAGCTCGGGCAGGTGGCCGCATCGTCGGCTGCTTCGCTCTGGCACTGGGTGCAGGTCTGCGGCATGACGGTCCTCCATCGTTCGGGCGACGGGAGTCCGCGTACCCCCGCACGTGTGGGTGTTCGGTCCGGCACGTCAGATTCTACGGGGGTGAGCCCCTCCTGCCTAGGGATCCTCGTCGTTGTTGGGTTGCACAACAGCGCAGCTCACGGGACTTTTCGTTCCGGCCAGGCACGCTAAGCCCCCGACGCGCCGTGGGTCGTGGCCGGCACCGGTATCCGCCGGGGTGCAAGGAGGGTGACACGGGCCACGGTGTCTCCGCCCACGGCGACACAGCCGGATGTGGTGGGGCACGCCAGCGCGGTCAACGTGATGGGGACGTAGGCCGCGGTGGAGGCCCGGAAGGTCACCCCGCCATTGATGCTCTGGGCGACGGCCCCCGTGCCGATGGCCGGGCTACCGATCCACATGGTCCCCACCATGGCGCACTGTCGGGTGGACGGGCACGCGACGCCGTAGACGTCGTCGACGGACAGCGGTCCGGTCGCAGGCTCCCACGTGTGTCCCCCGTCGGCGCTGCGCAGGAGTTCGCCCTTGGCCGGGACGACGTCGCTGACGGTCGTGGTCGTCGTCCCGACGGCCAGGCACAGGGAGCTCGAGAGGCACGCCGCGCTCTGGAGCACACCGATACCGGCCGGCACCGTCGCCTGGGACCACGTCTGTCCGCCGTCCGCGCTCACCGCGACCGCGCCCTCACCGTGACCATTGCTGACGGGTACGTAGCCGGCGACGAGGCACGAGCCGCCGGGAGTGCACGAGAGGTCGTTGCCGGCCAGGAACATGCGGGGGGAGATCGCCCTCTTGCTGCCAGGTCTGCCCGAAGTCGGCGCTGTGGGCGGACCAGGTCGAGGTGCCGTCACTGACGATCGCGGTGCAGTCGGAAGGGCGGGCGCAGGCGACGCTCGTCACCGCGAGTGCCCCCGGGGGCGCGGTCGCGGGTGACCACGTCGTACCGGCGTCGCTCGTGGTCACGACGACGCCGCTGCCGGGCAGGGACGCCCCGTTCGAGCCGACCGCCATGCACTCGACCGCGGAGGGGCACGAAACTCCACTCAGCTGGGGCGTGCTGCCGCCCACCACGTGCTGTGCCTTCCACGAGATGCCGCCGTCGGTGGTGGCGATGATCACCGTGGTCCCGCCGCGCCGGAGCGGGATCGGGTCCCGCCACGCCCACGGCCCAACAACGACGGGCGCTGGCGCAGGACACCGCACCGAGCTGACCGGTACCGCTCGGCGCCGGCTGCCCCACCACCAGGGGTGTGCCCTTGGGTTCACCGAGGACGCGGGTGGCCGGAGTTGAACCCGGGTGTCCGGTCAGCGCGCAGCCCGACGCGGTGACCGCCACCGCAGCGAGGAGGAGGGACCGGACCGCAGCCGCGTCGCCGGAGATGCCGGTGTCGAAGCACGGAGCGTGGAGGCACGGCAGGACGACAATAGCGGTGGGGGGCGTATTTTCTGGCGCACTGTTCGATACCCTCGCACGGTGGATTGGGTGGACCTGCTGATCATCGGGCTGATGCTGCTGGCCGCCGTCCACGGGCTGCGGCTCGGCGCGCTGGTCCAGATCCTCTCCTTCGGCGGCTTCTTCCTCGGACTCCTGCTTGGAACCTTGGTGTGGGTGCCCCTCCTCAGGACCGGTCACGAGGACGTCACCCGCTCGGTCCTGCTCGTATCGCTGGTCTTGCTGACGGCGTGTGCGTTCGGTTCGGCGGGCCGCGTCCTCGGCAGCTGGAGCAACGTCACCGTGCGCCGACATCACCTGGGTCACATCGACTCGGTCCTCGGCGTGGTCGTGGCGGTGGTGGCCGTCCTCCTCTCCGTCTGGCTGGTGGCGGCGGTTTTCACCTCTCCCAACAGCCGGTTCACCTCGCTCGACACGGCCGTCACCCGGTCCGACATCCTCCATTCCATCGACCGGGTCCTGCCCCAGGCCCCCTCCATCTTCAACGACCTGCAGACCTTCCTGAACAACCAGGGCTTTCCGCAGGTCTTCTCGACGCTCACCCCGCCCTCGACCCCGTCGGTCTCGACTCCGACAAACGCCGAGACGCGCGCGCTGGGGGACCCGGCGGTGTTCTCGACCGTCAAGATCCTCGGCACGGCCTGTAGCAACGAGCAGGAAGGCTCGGGATTCGTGGTCGGGCCGGGGCTGGTGGCCACCAACGCGCACGTGGTGGCGGGGGAGGGGAGCGGCGACACCCAGGTGTTCATCGGGAGCGACGCCTATGCCGCGACGCCCGTGTTCTTCGACCCCTCCTTCGATCTGGCCGTCCTGCGCACCGATGCGCCTCTCGGCCCCGCCCTCACCATCAGCCCCGACCTGGTCCCGCGGGGAACCCAAGCTGCGCTGTTGGGCTACCCCGAGGACAGATCACTGACCGTCGACCCGGCCGGAGTCACCGAGGAGGTCACGGCTGTCGGCAAGGACATCTACAACAACGGATCGGTCACCCGGGGCGTCTACGCCCTGGACGCCGACGTGCTGCCGGGCAATTCGGGCGGGCCGCTCATGGGCCCGGGAGGCCAGGTCATCGGCGTTGTCTTCTCGCGTTCCACCGTCTACCCGGACGTCGGCTACGCCCTGACCTCCCCGGGAGTCCTGACCCGCGTCCAGGCCGCCGCGCAGCACCGCTCGGCGGTGAGCACCGGGCCCTGCATCAGCGGCTGAGCAGGCAAGAATGAGGTCATGAGCCAACGAATAGAGGACTACGCCGTCATCGGAGACCTGCACAGCCGCGGCCCTCGTTGGCAGGGACGGCTCGGTGGACTGGCTGTGCCTTCCGCACTTCGACTCACCGTCGTGCTTCGCGCGGCTGCTCGGCGATGACTCCCATGGCTTCTGGCAGATTGCGCCGCTCGGGGGCGCCTCGGCCGTGCTGGCCACCCGGCGCTGGTACCGCCCCGACACGCTCGTGCTCGAGACCGAGTTCGACACCGCCACCGGCACGGTTCGCGTCACCGACTGCATGCCGGTGCGGGACGACCACCCACATATGGTGCGATCGGTTGAGGGCGTCAGCGGTACCGTGGACATGCACATGGACCTCGCCGTGCGCTTCGACTACGGCGAGGTCGTCCCCTGGGTCACCTCTCACGAGGGCCTCACGCGCTTGACGGCCGGTCCCGACTCGCTCGCGCTGTGGCACCGGGTCGAGGCGGTGGGAAAGGACCTGCACACGGTGGCCGACTTCACCGTGACCGAGCGGCAGCGCTTCCCCTTCACCCTGGTGTGGCATCCGTCCCACGAGGAGCCACCTCCCCCACTCGACAGCTACTACGCCGTCCACCTCACCGAGGCCTACTGGAGCGAGTGGGCGACACAGTGCTGCTACGTCGGGCCCTACCGGGATGCGGTCGTGCGCTCGCTCATCACCCTCAAGGCGCTGACCTACGAGCCGACCGGCGGCATCGTGGCGGCCGCCACCACGTCGCTGCCCGAGGCACTGGGTGGGAATCGGAATTGGGACTATCGCTACTGCTGGCTGCGCGATGCCACGCTCACCCTGGAGTCCCTCATGCGGGGTGGCTACTACACCGAGGCGATGGCGTGGCGCGACTGGCTGTTGCGCACCGTGGCGGGCGATGTCTCGGAGCTGCAGATCATGTACGGACCGGCGGGGGAGCGCCGGCTCGATGAGTGGGAGGCGACGTGGCTGCCGGGCTACGAAGGGTCCAGCTCCGGTCCGCATCGGCAATGCCGCCTCGGAGCAGTACCAGCTCGACGTCTACGGCGAGGTCATGTCTGCCCTGTACTCGTCCGCCCGGACCGAGGGCGCGCACAGCCGGGCCGCCTGGGCCCTGCAGAGTCAGCTGATCAGGTTCGTAGAGGATGGATGGACACGACCTGACGACGGCATCTGGGAAGTGCGCGGGCCGCGCCGGCACTTCACGCACTCCAAGGTGATGGCGTGGGTGGCCGTCGACCGCGCCGTGCGGACGCTCGAGGAGTGGCCCGAGCTCGAGGGCCCGCACGACAAGTGGAGCTCGTTGCGCCACGACATCTTCACCGAGGTCTGCGAGAAGGGCTACAACCAGGATGTCGGCGCCTTCACCCAGTACTACGGCTCGGACAAGCTCGACGCCAGCGTCCTCATGATCCCGCTGGTCGGGTTCCTGCCGCCGAGCGACCCCCGGGTGGTGAGCACCGTCGAGGCGGTGCAGCGCGACCTCGTGGACCACGGGTTCGTGCTGCGGTACCGGACAGCCGACGACGGCGCCGTCGACGGGCTGACCGGCCGGGAGGGAGCGTTCCTGGCCTGCTCGTTCTGGCTGGTCGACTGCCTGCACATGATCGGGCGTGAGGAGGAGGCCACTGAGCTGTTCGAGCGGCTCCTCGCCCTGCCCAACGACCTCGGCCTGCTCTCCGAGGAGTACGACCCCCTTGCCGGCCGGCTGGTGGGCAACTTCCCCCAGGCCTTCTCTCATGTGTCCCTGATCAATTCGGCCTTCCGTCTCAGCGGCAAGGACCCGTGGCGCCCGCCGACGAGTCGGCCCGCCTGGTTACCGACGAGCCCCTGTCCCGCTCGGCAGGCCTCCAACGGATGAAGCGGCTCGGTCGCGGGTCGGCCCGCCGCCGTTCAGGCGCAGCGCGGTGAATGGGTCCGCCGTCCGTACGGGAAACGAGGGGACGTTCGCGTCGGCGGTCCGCGCCGGGCTCGAACACCAGCCGGAGGACGTCATGGTCCTCAAAGAGGACGGTGCGACATGAGCGGGACCCATTCGCACGGCGGGCATGCGCACCGCCACCCCGACGCCGGGCTGCACGTGCACGACCCGGAGAGCGGCGACGCTCTCCCGGCAATCCCGCCACCGCACCCGATCGCGCCGGGTGTGCTCGAGATCGACACGATGCTCGGGGGATGGGAGCGGGTGACGGCGGGCTACCTCATTGAAGGGCCGGCGCCGGTCCTCATTGAGACCGGGAGCCAGACCTCGGTCCCGATCCTCCTCGCCGCGCTGGGCCAAATCGGGGTCGGTCCCGCCGAGTTGGCCGGGGTTGCGGTCACCCATATCCATCTCGATCACGCCGGGGGTGTCGGCGACGTGGCCCGCGCCTTTCCCTCCGCCACGGTCTACGTGCACGAGAAGGGCGCGCGGCACCTGGCCGACCCGACACGACTCATCGACTCCGCCGCGCACGTCTACGGCCCACTCCTCGACTCCCTCTACGGCCGCATCGACCCGACCCCGCCAGAGCGCCTGCACGTGCTCGACGACGGAGAGGAGATTGAGATCGGCCCGGGCCGCACCCTCGTCGCCGTGGACTCGCCGGGACACGCCAAGCACCATGTCGGGCTGCACGATTCATTGAGCGGGGTGCTCTTCGCAGGCGACGCGGTCGGTGTGAAGCTGCCCGATGGAGGGGTCCTGCGGCCCTCGACTCCGCCGCCGGACTTCGATCTCGGACAGGCGCTCTCCTCGCTGGCCAAGTTCGCGGCCCGGCGACCGTCGGGAATCGCTCTGGCCCACTATGGGCTGCTCGAGCAGCCCGAGGAGTTGCTGGCCGAGGCGGAGGAGACACTGCGTCAGTGGGCCGAGACGGCCGAGAAGGCCTACCGAGAAGGCGCCGATATCGCGGATGCGCTGGCCGCACGCTTCGATCCGCTGCTGGGGGACATCGACGCCGCGCACAAAGAGAAACTGGACATCATGAACGGCGTCCACTCGAACGCAGCCGGCTTCCGTCGCTGGCTCGAGGGGCGTGACCCTGCTGTGACCACCTAAGAAGCCGCTGCCCTGCTGCTCGGGGAACGATCGGCTGCGTGAGCCTCAGACGACGAGCTTGGCGCGCAGCTCCTCTTGGCGCACCTCGAAGTCGTCCAGGGAGATGCGTCCCTCGGCGAGGTCCTCGTGAAGCGCGGCGAACTGCTCGAGCAGCTGGGTCTGGTCGACCTCATCGGCCGACGGGGTGCTGACCGCCTGCTCGCTCGCCGTCGCTTTGTCCTCGCGTCGGGAGAGGCGATCGTCCATCTTCGCCTTGGCCCTGTCCTTCTTGGCCTGGTCGCGCTGCAATTTCCCGAATGTCGAACGTGCGCGTGCCATGGTTCACTCCTTTCCGGTCGCTGGGGAGCGACCAGGTACTGCCGGCAAGGCGGCCGCCCTGCCGTTGTTCTCGCCGCACTCGCCCATGCGGCGGGCCTCTCCGGCCACGAGCGGAGGAGGTGGGATTTGAACCCACGGTACCCATGAGGCACAACGGTTTTCGAGACCGTCCGATTCGGCCGCTCTCGCACTCCTCCGGCGGGAATCCTAGTCGCTCTGACCTGGTCCGAAGGCTCGGGACGGCGCTTGATAGCAGCTCTGGCGCGCGAAGGAGGAGGTCAGGAAGGTGGCATGTGAAACGGTTCAAGGGACCGACAGTCTCGCCGGGTGTGGCGCACGGGGCGGTCTCACACCGGTGTTTCGACCGGGGGAAGCGAGTCTGGCGCCTGATCTCGCTGACCCCTTGTCGGCGACTGGAGCTCCGATCAGTTGCCGTGGTCGGGAGTTCCGGTCTGCGGTGACGTCGTCTGATCGGGCCGTCTCCCGGAGAAGAACGACGTCAGGAGCGCGCCGCATTCGTCCGCCCGCACGCCGTCGGTCACCGCAAGCTCATGGTTGAGCCGGGGATCGGCACAGAGGTTGTAAAGGCTGCCGCAGGCGCCGGCGCGGGGATCGCTGGCCCCGTAGACCAGACGACTCACCCTTGCCGCAATGAGCGCGCCGGCGCACATAGGGCAGGGCTCGAGCGTCACGACCATGGTCACGTCCGAGAGCCGCCAGTCCCCCATGGCGGCAGCGGCATCGCGCAGGACGAGCATCTCCGCGTGGGCGGTCGGGTCGGCAGTGCCCTCGCGTTCGTTGTGGCGTGACGCCACCACCTGGCCGTCCACGATCGCAACAGCGCCCACGGGAACCTCTCCCTCGCCAGCCGCCGCGCGTGCCTCGGCCAGCGCCAGTGCCATGGCGTCGGTGTCACTCAGCGGTTTCGTCGTGTCGGCGGTTGCGATGCCCCAGTATGCGGTCTCCGGGGTCGGGACGGAAGTCCGCCCGCGGTCCGACGAGAGGGTTCAGGACGCGGTGGGTGTCTGCAGGTTCTGTTCGAGCCTGCTCAGGGTCGTCTGCAGTTCGGTGGCCTTGGCTTCGAACTGTTGAAGAAAGGCACCCAGGCGAACCGGAGGCAGTCCGTCGATTGCGGCGAGGGCGGTCGCGTCCTGGCGCGATTGGGCTACGACCTGCCGGGCAGCCGTCCGAGCAGGTCCGGGAACCGACGCCCGAGTCATGAATGCCTCGTAGAGCTGCAGCGAAGCCACGTAAGGGTTGATGACCGCAGCCACATTCGTGGGGGTCGGGAAACTCGGCAGCGAAGACAGCGCGGCCTGCGCCGCGGTGGTGGCCGAGTCGACCTCGTCTGTGGCGGACTGGACCTGGGACGGCACGGGTGAGGAGGACGGCGCCGGAGGTGCCGAGTGGGCAGGAGGGCCCGCCGTCGCTGCAGGCGTGCGGTGAAGGGCGTGGGCAATTCCGAGCGCACCGACGAGCACAATGAGCGCGCACGCCAGCACGGCAGTCGCCACGAACACCGGGCTCCGGCGCTCCTTCGGTCCGGACTTGCGCGTGCGGGCGTGCGCAGGACCGCGCGAGCTGGCCCGCTCGAGCTCCGCATCCAACTCCAACTCGGTTTCGGGCTCGGGTTGGGAATCCCCTTCGAGCTCCAACCCCGGCTCGAGTTCCGCAACCGGCTCGGGTTCGGGCTCTGCCACGGGTTCGGGCTCTGCCACTGGTTGGGGTTCTGCCACGGGTTCGAGCTCCGATAGCGAGACCAGCTCCGCATCCGACTCCAGCTCCGCCTCGAGCTCTGCCACGGACTCGAGCTCTGCCACCGACTCGAGCTCTGCCACGGGCTCGAGCTCTGCGTGGGGCTCCTCCTCGGGTTCGAGCCCTGCTTGGGGCTCCGGTTCGAGCTCCCATTCCGCCTCGGGCTCTCCGTCGAGCTCCAAGGCCGCCTCGACCTCCGGTTCGAGCTCCAATTCGGCCTTGAGGTCCGGGTCGAGCTCCAATTCCGCCTCGAGCTCAGCCTCGGGTTCGAGGTCCGGCTCCCGCTCCGCGACCAGTTCCGCCTCCGCGACCAGTTCCGCCTCCGCGACCAACTCAGCGTCCAGCTCCGGATCCGTCTCGGGTTCGGGTTCGTCCGACTCGGACTCCAAGGACCGGCGTACCGTGTCGACGATCCGATCGAAGGCCGCCTCGACGCGTGCCTCGGCCTCGAGCGCTTCCTCCGTGTCCTCGGACTCCTTGAGCGTTGCTTCCCAGTCGAAGTCCGAGTCGTCGGTGTCCATCTCGACATCGTCCGCTCCGAGCTCGGCCTCCTCCGCATCGGCCTCGGGCGGGTCTGGCACGAACTCGTCCCAGGCGAAATCGGAGGCGTCGGTATCGAGGTCGGATTCGTCGAAAAGGTCGGTGCTCATAGTGAGTCGCTGTGCCGGTAACCCCGCCTGAATGACGCCCGCGCCAAGGCCGGGCGGGCTACGGCCCCACGCAGGGGCCCGTCGAGTGGCTGATCGGCCGTCGAGCCGAGAGTCTGGTCCACGTTGACGTATCGGACCTTTGTGCGAAGGTATTGAGCCTTCTCCGTAAGCGGACGAGTCGGGATTTCAAGTCGGGTCTCCGGCTTCGTTGCGCTTCCGTAGATGCGGTCGAAACGAGCCGGTGCTCAGTCGCTGTTCGGGCGACCCTCCGAGTGATTCAGGGCAAGGCCGAGGTTCAGCTCGCCGAATTTGGGATCTAGGACCTTCGACCTATGGGAAGCAGCCTTCTCTCTGCCGTATTCTGACTTTGAAGGGGGAAGAAGTCCGGTGACAAGTCATTCTGGACTTCGGCGCGCCCGCGTGGGTCGGAAGGCTCGCACGAGAACGACGCACTTGGTGACCACGGAAGGCGGGGAGCGATGAAGAGGGGGATCACCGTTGTTGCGTCTCTCTTCGCAATGTGCACATGGACGGCATATGCGATCGTCGTCGCTCCTCCTGCTCTCGCAGCGAACCATTCGACGAACTCCGCGCTGGAGACCTGGTATCAGCAATCTGGCCGACCCGCCTCCGAGAAGTTTACGGCCGATGTCCAACGGTTCCGTGATGTGAATACAACCACGACGGCCCGCGTTGCAGAGCAAGACTGCAACCAATTCAAAGTTGATGTGCTTTCTGCGTCACGCGGAAAATTACCTCCGGAGTCCACTCTGGCGTTCGATTATCGGTATTACCTCCGGGCCGCGGCGAAGAGCTTCACCGAGTGCATGACGGGTCTTCATGCAACCAATGCGGTGCAAGTGGCCGAAGGGTCCCAGGGCGGCGCGCTCGCGGTTCAGGCGGCGGAGAGAATCATCGAGGGGGCCGAAACCGGGAAGGTTGTCGCTGTCCCCCCTTCGACCACCAACCTGCAGCCGTCCATTCCGGCTTCATTGCTCGTCCCGCAGTGCGATGCGGACTTCAAGATTCTCGAAATCGCCATCGACGCCTACAACGCGCACAACCACGCCTACCCCGTACCGCCCGCACCATGGAGTGCCTCAAGCTACAGCACCAACTTCGGCCCTCTCCTGGGCTCCAAAACTGGTGGCCCATGGATGAGTTACCCACTTGAGACGACGCACTACGTCATAGAGTACGACTCGTCGGGAAATGTCTGGGTCGAACCTCCAGGACAGTACGACGCCAGCTACAACTCGGCTCAAGGGTCGTTTACGGCGTGCGCTGCCGTCGCCAGGTAGCCGCGCTACCGCGCTCTTACCGGGATGCTCCGATTCGCCGGGGTAGGTGGGACAGCACAGAGGTCTCAAGCTGATGGCACGAGCAGTGTGTGGCGATTACAGCGACCAGTCGTCGACAACTGTCAGGTCGGTGAACTCCGGAGCACCCTCGAAGATCTCCATCATGAGCGTCCGAGCCTCCTGAAGCCGCTCCTGACGACGGGAGTCGCTCTCTCGTTCCCGTGCCTTCTCTTCGCTTTCGAAGACGACGAACATGATGACTCGGCTCGGGTCGTTCGCGTCCCTGGTCGCCGTCGAATGAACGAGCCCTGAACCCGGCTGTTCGGCTGCCTTCAGCTGCGCAGTCAGCTTCGCCAGATCGCCGTCTCTGCCCGGCTTCAAACGCGACGTGATCATTTGTGCCCACATATCGGCAAACCCTCCCTCGACGGTGATGCACACTAACCCTGGAGGGGTCCGTTTGGGTTTGTCCGCATCGGCGTGCCCCCGATCGTTGCCGGGCAGTGGTGCGTCGGAATTAGGGTGGCGTATGCCCACTCTTGACGTCGTGGCCGTGATCACAGCTAAGCCAGGATCGGAGGCGATCGTAGAAGAGGCTCTAAAGGCGCTCGTTGTCGCAAGCAGGGGTGACCACGGCTGCATCTCCTACGATCTGTTTGCCTCGAACTCGACACCTGGGACATTTGTCACCATCGAGAAATGGCAGTCGCAAGAGGACATCGATACACACATGGCTTCGTCGCACATCGCGGACGTCATCACTGCTGCCGGTGATCACTTCGATGGATTCCCCGCCATTCACACTCTTCGTTCCCTGGAGTCATAACGGCTGTGTTCCGACAAGTCGTGGCGTGTCGATGGGTCGAAGGGGTTTCACCTGACGCACGGCAGGCGTTTCGTGATTCCCTAGAAGGGCTGCGCTCAATTCCGGAGATGTTGTCCCTGACGTGGGGAGATGACGCCGGTCACTTCGACGACAACTTCGATCTTGTTGCCGTGATGGACTTCGCCGACTTCGATGCCGTCGTTATGTCGACGACCCGCTGCACCAGGCCTACGTTCGTGATCACGCGAGCAAGGTCATCGGACAGCGGGTCATCGTGCAGCACGAATGGAGCCCGGAACTGGAGTAGTTGTTCGCCCCGGCCTCGCCGCGGTGCGCCATTCGGGGACGGGGTCGCTCACCTGTAGACGGGTGTTGTGGAGCTGTTGTGTGGTCCAAGGTCCGAACGGCTCTATGGAAAAAGGAATGCTCTCGCCAGACTCGCTGGTATGGCGTGGCTCCGAGAACTGGCGTGTTGGTTAGGACTGCGTCCCCGTTCGCTCATTGAGCATCATGGATAACGAACCAACCACACGGTTGCTCTGGCGCATCAAGGCGACGGCCGTCCTTGGCCGTGTAACGGACGCCGAGGGTCGGTTCTCAGCGTCGCTGCATGTGAACGACGTCACCATCTTGGCGGCGGCGGACGAGCTGCAGGTGGCCACCTGGGATGCGACTCTGTGGATGGCGGTGAACGCCTGCCCAGATGTGGAACTCGGGGGCCGCGTCGCACTGATGCTGAACACATGTGCTGAGGTGGCACTCACTGCGCAACGGGTGATCACCAATCCCACCGACGAGACCAAGGCGATCGTCGGTCGCCTAGGTGATCTCTTGGCGAACATCGACTTCAACTCGGAGACACTGGACACCTGGTAGCGGAATCCGAGTCGGCCCGGAAGCTCTGAATCCACGGGAGTGACCACCACGTTCCGGCCCGAGGTACGGCGCCGCCGGATCGGTGAACAATCCAATCCAGTCTGCACGGATGGCAGCCGAAGCGGCTCCGCGTCCGTGACGGGAAGGTGGTCAAGGTTTGGACCGTTGCCCCCGAGCAATGACGCCGGCCCCGGAGCCATCAGCCCTCGGACTGCGAGCGACCCTGCCACGGAGTGACATCGAGACCGGGATAGCGGGTTGCGACGCCGTCGAGGGTCTCTGGGGTCCAGTACGGATGACCGGGGGGTGGAAACCCAAAGAGGAGGAGCTGGCGCAGCGTCGCCTGTTCCACGAAGGGCTGCCAATCGGGGTGAAATGACCGGTCGCCCCAGGCGTGACGGGAGGTCCACGTGTTGTCGGCGTGCCGGTAGCTGGCATGGATGCTGAAACGCGCTGTCGCGCGGATCCCTCAACTCGGTGCCCCGGTGGAAGGTGTCGGTGCTGTAAGCGACAACGGTGCCTGCTGGGCCAGCTCCCGAGGCCTCCTGCTCATAGAGCTCCACCCGTTCGCGGCGCGTATAGACGTGAGGTAGCGCAGGAAGGCCTTCCGTGTCGGTCAGTGCGGCGAAGTGAGTGGGACCCAGATCCTCAGACACATCGTTCAGCCAGATGAACAGCTCGAGACCGCGCCACCGCATATCACTCGACGGAGTGAGCGGTGTGTGGTTCAGGTAATCACGGTGATGTTCCTGCTCGTAGTTCGTTGCACCGGAGTACTTCGCCCACAGCTCCGAGCCGTATATGCGGACGTCCTCCGTTCCGAAGGCTGCCTGGACCAATGAGATGACTTTGTCGTGCACGGCGAGATTGCACAGGGGAACGGTTGGAAACGGAAAAGCGATGACGCCGCCGTACTCGTCTCCGGTGTAGGTCCGGTTGCCATCGCTCAATGGATTGGCGTGATACTCATCAGCGGTTGGGTAAACGGAGGTGAGACCGGCCTTGGCGAGCTCCAGATCAGGCCCTGCGAGGTAGCCTGGTAAGACCACGAAACCGTCACGACGCCAGGCCGCAGCGGCTGCGAAGAGATCCATCGTCGGAGAATGCCACACCGACTCGCTTTGCCGATGACGATGGAACAGTTGGGCACTTCGTGGCACCCTCGTCGTGGGGACCGTCGACCAATAGCCTGGATGCAATGGCTGAAATCTGCACGTGCTGCTCAACGTCGGTCGATTGGTGGGTCAGATTGCGCTCGCACCCCGACTTGCCGATCTGCCACAACTGCCTCGCGGGCTGAATGGGCAGCGAGACGGCCAACTGCAGCTCATGTCGGGAAGGTGGTTGGTCACGGGGTTCGAGCTCATCTTCAAGGTCGACGATGTTGCTCGCTCGGTCGCCTGGTTCGAGCGTGCAGGCTTCGAGGTGTCATTCCACGATGACACTTACGCCTTCGCTCACCGGGATCGTGACCTAACGATCCACCTCTCCCAGGTCGTCGGAGACGAGTCTCCGGGTCACGGTGCTCTCTACATCCACTGTCAAGAAGCCGACCGGGTGGCGGAGGAGTGGAGACAGGCAGGGATCGAAGTGCACGGACCGCGGGACGAGGACTACGGCAAGCGGGAAGGCTCCGTCACCGATCCCGACGGCAACGTGATTCGCTTCGGTAGCCCAATTCGCTGAGGAGCCGCCGGGTTCGAGCGAACGGTGAGAGTTGCACCGTACGGGTACTGAGGGTGGGAGCCCTACGAACGCTCTGCGACCACCTTGACTCGTTCGAGGCTGCGCAGCATGTCCCGACCGTTGCGACGTTCCCGAAGGAACCCACCGAGTGGGCGCCAAATCTTGGTGAAGAGGTTGTCGCCGAGGTCGAATGACTCGGTGATATAGGTGCCTCCGTCGTCGGTGATGCGGAGTTCGTAGCGCAGCGGGCTAGAGGGCACCCAGGACCTCGAGCCCCACGGTGCTGATTTGAATGGGGAGCACGCGATAGCGCGGATCCAAACCGGTGACGCGACGCTCGAATGCCTCTTTGTTCTCCTGAGTGGCGCTCAGGATCGTGAGTGAGCCGCCATCGCCACCGGCCCCATTGATCTTCCACCCAACCGCGCCTTGAGCCGCCGCAAGATCAATCACCCGTCGTGCGTCGAGCCCCACAAGCCCCGGATGCAGGGACCGCTGCGCCTCGGTGTTCGCGATCATCGCCTGACCGAACGCGTCCAGGTCCCGGGCAACGACAGCGTCGCGAGCAGCGACCGCCGCATCTCGCAACCTCGAGAACACCCCAGACCCGCGACCACCACCCACATCCTCGATGACCTGGCGGTGCACGGCCGAGGAGTCGTGGGCGCGACCCAGGAAGACCAGAGTGAGACGAAGGCTGAGCTCCCCCCAGGTCGGGAGTGGGTACACCGTGGCCTCGGGGTACGACTCGATTTCGAGGTAGTTGATCCCGCCGAAGGCCGCGCTCAGCTGGTCCTGAATCCCACTCTGGACGCCGGGAAGTTCGACTTCGAGCCGATGTGCTGCATAGGCGATGTCGCGCCGCGAGCGTTGCTCTCGATGCAAGGCTGCCAATCCGCCCAGTAGCGCAACCGCAACTGCCGCCGACGTCCCAGTGCCGCAACCCGCCGGAACTCCGGAACGAACACTGACTTCCACCGCGAGGCCCATTGGTGGTGGGAACGCGTCGATGGCGGCCTCCAGCAGCGGGTGGCGGGCGACCCTGGGCGTCCTCGGGACAATGGCGTATCGGTCGCCGAAGGCCTCCACGTCCAACACCACAGGGTCCGGGCCCACGGTCGTGCGGATCGAAACCTCGACTCCCGGCGTCACTGCGATGTTCACGATCCGTCCCGGCCCCCCAAACCATGTGTCGGTCCACCCACCGTTGTCGCAGATGCGCACAGGAGCCGACGCCTCAATCACCACGCAGAGGGTCCTCGTCGCGGATCAGGATCACCGTGTGACGATCCTCGGTATGGGACCACCGTCCTGGTGCAGTGTGCGCGATCACCGGGCTGGCGGCGCGACCCGCCAAACGTCTTGCTGACCACGAGCGGGTCGCGATCGTTGCAAGAAGGTTGCGACGCGCAATGAGAGCGGTCGATGCGCTGCCGGCGCGATCGCCCAAACGCGTTGCTGATCACGAGCACGTCGCGATCGTTGCAAGAAAGTTGCGACGTGCAGTGTGCGCGATCGCCGGGCTGCCGGCGCGACCGCCAAACACTTTGCCGATCAAAGCATGTCGCGATCGTTGCCAGAAGGTTGCGACGCCCTTCTCGTCCGACACACGGTGTCCTTTCGATCATCTCAACCGCGGCGTTGTCTTCCAGCCGAAACCATTTGGCTCCTACTCTTGGCTCTCGTCGTCGCGGAGCTCAACACGGGGCACCACAAGCCGTCGCACCTACGATGACCTGCACTTTCTTTGGCGGAGGAGGTGGGATTTGAACCCACGGTTGGTTGCCCAACACACGATTTCCAGTCGTGCCGATTCGGCCGCTCTCGCACTCCTCCGAGACTGCAGCTTGGTCAGGCTAACGGTCGCGCCACCCCTCGATCAGCCGCCCAGGGATTGAGACATCGGTCCGGGGAGATCACCGGTGTCATCTCTGCGGTCACCTTGCTCAAGTTATCTCCCGCGAAGTCGTGCGGCGTAGAAGTCGTACGACGGAGCGGTGGTACGTCGTAGAAGTCGTACGCATTCGCAGTCGCGCAGAGGTCGTACGCAGTAGAAGTCGCGTAGAAGTCGTACGGCAATTGGGCCAGCGTAGATTAAGGGGAGAACGTCGGACCGTCGAAGAAGAACGGACACAGGGTTTTGGAACCGAAGCGCGGAGGGGGGCTGAGGTGTTCCGACGAATTCTCGTTGCGATGGATGGCTCGGATGCCGCTCGGTCCGCGTTCGTGTTCGTGAGCGATTGGGCGCGGCAGTTCGATTCGCGTGTCTGGTTCATCCAGCTGACTCACGAGTCCTCGAGGCGGAGGTGTGAGATCGTCACCGACGTGGGCCAGAAAGGACGCCAACTGGCGAACCACTTCGCCGTGAGCGGTGCCACGAAGGCTGTACGCAACCAGCGACTGGTCAGCGGCATCGCCGAAGCGGCAGAGACGTTCCGGGCTGATCTCATCGTCCTCGGCTTCGAACCGGGACGCATCGCGCACCAGCGCCTCAGCCGAAGCGTCCGCGAGCAGCTGACCGAGGCGACAGACGTGCCCGTGCTGATCGCCCCACCGCGCAACGCGCGGGAGCGGCGGCCCGTGGATGTTCGGGTCCGGCGGCCGATCGCTCTCGGTCCCGCTTCCTACGAGACGGCTCCCTTGGCGAGCATGGACCGGTTGGTGCATGTTTGAGAACGTCGTCGTCGGTGCAACCAACTCGGCCACCTCGACGCGCGCGGTGCGACGCGCCATCGAAGTCGCACGGGCCTCGGGTGGCACGCTGCACATCGTGACGGCGTTCCGGTCGAAGCGGGCGCGACGGAGCGACGGTTCCGACGAGCGCCCCGACGGCGGGAGCCCAGCAGATTCGGTCGAGCTGCTGCTGGCCGAGTTCCGGCTCATGGCGCTGAGCGAGTCGGTCCCAGTCGAGACGCACCCCGTGTCGTCGGACCCCGCAGAGGCGATCACCAGGGTCGCAACCGAGGAGAACGCCGACCTCATCGTGGTCGGGTCCAAGGCGGCGCGGGGAGCACGTCAGCTCTCCGACGTGCCGAAGGCCGTGATGGACAGGGCGGACTGCGCCATCCTGGTCGTGTAGGGAATCGATCCGGGGAGAGCCGCTAGCCTGGACGATCGCGCCGCTCCGATGCTGGGTGCGGTGGCCGGGTCCTGCGCAACGGCCGCTCGTGAATCGAGTCAGGGTCGGAAGGCAGCAGCTCTCAGCGGGTATGGCCGGGTGCCGTAGCCAACCTGGCCGCCGCACCGAGCACCGGGACCCGAGGTTGCCTGTCTGAGCGCATGGGTAGGCTCGGCCGACATGGCCGACATCCCCTTCGTTTCGTTGTACCGCCGCTTCCGGCCGGGGCGATTCGACGAGATCAGGGGACAGGACCACGTCGTACGGGCGTTGCGGAGCGCCGTCCGTGACGACCGGGTGTCGCACGCCTACCTGTTCAGCGGGCCCCGCGGTACGGGGAAGACCTCTTCGGCGCGCATCCTGGCCAAGGCGCTCAACTGCGAGGCGCCACTCGACGGTGAACCGTGCGGCATCTGCACCTCGTGCGTCGAGATCACCCAGGGGAGCTCGCTCAACGTGCACGAGCTCGATGCAGCCTCGAACAACGGAGTCGACGCCATGCGAGACCTGGTGGCCCACGCCAGCCTGGGCACGCCGGGGCGCTGGAAGGTCTACATCGTCGACGAAGTCCACATGCTCTCGACCGCCGCCGCCAACGCTCTGTTGAAGACGCTCGAGGAGCCGCCCAGCCACGTCGTCTTCGTCCTGGCCACGACCGATCCGCAGAAGGTGCCGCCGACGATCCGCAGCCGGACCCAGCACCTCGAGTTCCGCCTCCTCGGCGCGGAGACCCTGCACGGTCTGCTCGAGTCGGTCAACGCCGAAGCCGGTCTCAACCTCGACGCCGACGCGCTCGAGGCCGCCGTGCGGCGGGGGCGGGGCTCGGCTCGTGACGCGCTCTCGGCTCTCGACCAGGTGGCGGCGGCCGGCTCCGCTGACGCGGCGCGGCCTGAGTTGGCCCAGGTGGTCGGTGCCCTGGCGGACGGAGACGTCAATGCCGTGCTGGTCGCCCTCAGCTCGCTTCTGGCCGGTGGCTGGGGCCCCCAGCAGCTGGCCACCGAGCTCATCGACGACCTGCGCCAGGTCTTCCTGGCCGCGCTGGCGCCCGAGCTGTGTGCTGCGGCGGGATCGTCCCTCGAGCGGTTCCGGTCGTTGGCCGAGACGATGGGGCTGCCCCGGGTGGTGCGCAGCATGGAGATCCTGGGCCACGCGTTGGTCGACATGCGCGAGGCGCCCGACGCACAGGTCGTGCTCGAGATTGCCGCCGTGCGCGCCGTGCGGCCGGACCTCGACTCGGGGATGGAGGCGCTGTCCGAACGGGTGAGCGTGCTGGAGCGCTCGCTGTCGGGCGCCGCCGCCTTTCCGCGCCCTGGCGCGCCGGGGGACCGTGCCGCCGCCGCGCCGGCGGGGGGTGGACCGGCGACCCCGGCCGCCGCGGCGACAACCGCACCGGCCAGCACCGTCGGCCCTCCGGCGGACGTGGGCAGCCGCCCCTCCATCGGCGCCATGCGACGCAGTCAGCTGGCCGCTGAGGCGTCCGGGGCAGACCCGGCCGACGTTTCCGGAGCGGTCCCGGATCCCGCGACGCCAGAGCCTGCGCCCGTCGCAGCCGCTACGGCCGCCAGGTCGACGACCCCGGTCGCAGTCGTCGTGGTCGATCGCGACTCCCTGACCGAAGCATGGGGCGACGGGATCCTGCGCGGCCTACCGGCACGGGCGAAGGCCCGCTATGCGAGCGGCCGCTTCGTCGCCGTCGACGCGCAGGGGGCGCACTTCGCACTGCCCAACGCGGCGCACCGGGACCAGTGCGCCGAACACCTGCCCCTCGTCGAGAGCGCGCTTGCCGACCACTTCGGCACGGCGGTGACGCTCGTCCTCGACGTGGACGACGCCGCGCCCCCCGCCGCCGGCGCGTCCAGCCGCGCCGTGGCGCCGCCCCAGGGCGGCGGCGACCCCGGTGCGGGCGCGGAGGAGGACGACGTCGACCCGGCCGACCTAGCGGACCCTGCGCCCGGCGCCGCCGCCGACCATGCGTCGGCCGCCGAAGCCCGCCTCCTCGAGGCCTTTCCCGGTGCCAGCGAGGTGGCCCACTAGATGTACACGGGCTCGCTGCGTTCCCTCATCGACGAACTGGGCCGGCTCCCCGGCATCGGGCCCAAGTCGGCGCAGCGCATCGCCTTTCACATCTTGAAGGTGCCGGGCGAGGACGCGAGCCGTCTGGCCGACGCCATCATCGCGGTCAAGGAGCGCACGACGCTGTGCGAGATCTGCTTCAACGTGGCCGAGTCCGGCGCCCTGTGCGCCGTCTGCAGCGACGACCGGCGCGAGGCCGAGGTGATCTGCGTTGTGGAGGACCCACGCGACATCGTGGCTGTCGAGCGCACAGGTTTCAAGGGTCGGTACCACGTGCTCGGCGGCGCGTTGAGCCCGCTCGACGGGATCGGCCGCGAGCAGCTCCGCCTCCAGGAGCTGCTCGACCGCGTCACGCAGGGTGTCATCCGCGAGGCCATCGTCTGCACGAACCCCACGATCGAAGGTGAGGCCACCGCCATGGTGGTGGCGCGCGAGCTCGCCCCGCTCGGCGTCACCGTCTCACGTCTGGCCAGCGGGCTGCCGGTCGGCGGTGACCTCGAGTATGCCGACGAGTTGACGCTCGGGCGGGCGCTCGAAGGGCGCCGGCCGCTCGAGGTGTGAGGGCCTGGGAACCCGGGCCACCCGCTGTCCCGTAGAATTGGGCGGTGCGGATCGCCATCGTCGGAGCGACAGGTCAGGTGGGCGTGGTGCTGCGCGCCATCCTGGCCGAGCGCCACTTTCCGGTGGACTCCATGCGCTACCTCGCCTCCGCCCGGTCCGCCGGCTCGACGCTCCCCTGGGCTGACGGCGACGTCGTCGTCGAGGACGCCGAGACCGCCGACCTCTCCGGCATCGATCTGGCGCTGTGCTCCGCGCCGGCCTCGGTGTCGCGCACCCTGGCGCCCCGTCTCGCCGCGGCGGGAGCCACCGTCATCGACAACTCCTCGGCCTGGCGTCTGGACCCCGACGTGCCCCTCGTCGTGCCCGAGGCCAACGTCGAGGCACTGCGCTCCATCCCCAAGGGGATCGTGGCCAACCCCAACTGCACCACCATGGTGGCCATCCCCGTCCTCAAGCCGCTGCACGACGAGGCGGGCCTCACCCGGCTCATCGTGTCGACCTATCAGGCGGTCTCGGGTGGCGGCGTCGAGGCCGTGCGCGAGCTGGCCGAGCAGCTGTCCAAGACGGCAGACCGCGCGGCGGACCTCACCTTCGACGGCTCGGCCGTCGACTACCCGACCCGCAGTGTCTACCCCGTGCCGATCGCCCACAATGTGATCCCTCTGCAGTTCACGATCGTCGACGATGGCTCGCTCGAGACGGACGAGGAGCACAAGTACCGCGACGAGGCCCGCAAGATCCTCGACATCCCCGGCCTGGCCGTGACCACGACCTGCGTCCGGGTGCCGGTCTTCACGGGGCACTCGGCCGCCATCGTCTGCGAGTTCGAGCGGCCCATCACCCCCGAGCGCGCCACCGAGGTGCTCCGCACCGCACCGGGCGTCGAGTTGGCCGAGATCCCCACGCCGCTCCTGGCGGCCGGCCGTGACGTGTCCTACGTCGGCCGCATCCGGCGGGCCCACGGTGCCACCAATTCGCTGGCGCTCTTCGTCGTCGGCGACAACCTGCGCAAGGGCGCCGCGCTCAACGTGGTGCAGATCGCAGAGGAGTTGGTGGCCCTCCGCAGCTGAGTGCGGGGGTCAGTCGGGCCCGGACGACACGGGCTCGGGCCCGCCGATGACGAGCGTGGCCATGCGACGGGCCAGGTTGACGGCGTGGTCGCCGAAGCGCTCGTAGAAGCGGGCGACCATCGCCAGTTCGATCGCCACCGGGAGGGGCATGGTGCCGGCCACCAGCTCCGCGGTCAACGTGACGTGGAGGTCGTCGAGCTCGTCATCGAGGTCGTCGATGAACGAGGCGGCTTCGGCGGAGCGTTCGGCGAAGGCGTCGGCGGTCTCGCGCCAGATGGTGGTGGCGACTTCCCCCATGCGCTCGACGAGGCCGCGACTGCGGGCCGACATCTCGGCCCCGAGCCCGCGGGCGGCGCGGCGGGCGATGTGCTCGGCCAGGTCACCGTTGCGTTCCATGTCGGGCAGCATGCGCAGGATCGCCACGAACTCCCGACGCTCGTCGGGCGAGGTCTCGCCGTGCACCAGCTGCAGCTGCACGGTCGTCGAGATCTGACCGATCAGCTTGTCGATGACCTCGTCGCGTTTGACCAGCTGCTTGGCCGCATCGCGGTCACCCGCCAGGAGGGCGTGGGTGGCGCCGGCGATGCCTTCGCCCACCAGCGCGAAGACCTGTGCGAAGAGACGGTCGACCTCGTGGGGCTCGGGCATCGTGCGCGGCCACAGCGGCTGTTCCATGACCAGGGGGGCGATCTGGACGGGGTGGTCCTCGCTCTCCTCGAGTTCATCGGTCTCCGGGGCGGTTCTCGTGCTGCCACCGAGCTTGAAAGGCATCCGGATCACGCTACCGGCTCCGCCACCCGATGACGACCCCGAATCGGCGGCGCGCGCGGCGGCGGTGGCGGGGAGACGTCCAGGTGAGCACCGGTCCCCGCCGCTGACACAGCCCATCGTTACCCTGGCCTCATGGTCATCGGAGTGGTCCTCGGGCTTGCCATCGGACTGGTGATCGGCATCGCATGGCACCTGGCGCGCAGCGCCCGGGTGGTCGGCGCCGCACGGGTTGCCGAGAGCCGGCTGGCCGACGCGCGGGCCACGGCGGCCGAGCAGGCGGTGGAGCTGAGGGCCGTCACCGAGGTTGCGGCTCTGGCGGAGAAGGAGCGCGCCGTGGCCGCCAGCGAGCTGGAGCTGATGCGCGGGACAGTGGCAGAGACGTCGGCGCGCGCCGAGGAAGAGCGCGTCCGCCTGACGGGCGCCTTCGCCGAGCTCTCGGCCGAGGCACTGGCCCGGAACAACGAGCAGTTCCTGGCGCTGGCCGACACGAAGCTCAGGGAGGCCAGCACGGCGGCGCAGGGTGACCTGACCCAGCGCCAGCAGGCGATCGCCCAGCTGCTTGACCCACTGAGCGAGACCCTGGCTCGTTACCAGCGCGGGCTCCAGGAGCTGGAGGTCGAGCGCAAGGGCGCCTACGCGACCCTCAACGAGAGGGTGGCGGCCTTGCATCTCGGGCACGAGCAACTGCAGAAGGAGACCAGGAATCTGGTCACGGCGTTGCGCTCACCGCAGACGCGTGGCAGGTGGGGGGAGATCCAGCTGCGACGCGTGGTCGAGATGGCGGGCATGCTCGAGCACTGCGACTTCGACGAGCAGGTGTCGACCAGCACCGAGGACGGCCGACTTCGTCCCGACATGGTCGTGCACATGCCGGGAGGCCGGGACATGGTGGTCGACGCGAAGGTGCCGCTCGACGCCTTCCTCAAGCTGATCGAGGCCGACGACGACGAATCTCGCTCCCTGTTCCAGCATCAGCACGCCAAGCAACTCCGCTCCCACGTGGACCAGTTGGCGAAGAAGGAGTATTGGAGGCAGTTCGAATCACCACAGCAGGTGGTGGCGTTCATCCCCGGTGACCAGCTGCTGTCGGTGGCCTACGAGTCCGATCCCTCGCTGCAAGAACACGCCATGTCGAACGGTGTGCTGCTCACGACGCCGACGATGCTGATCGCGCTCTTGCGTACCGTGGCGTTCGGATGGCAGCAGGAATTGCTGGCAGAGAACGCCCGCCAGGTGCAACAGCTCGGTGCCGAGCTCTATGAGCGGCTGCGCACCATGACCGGCCATATGCAGTCGCTGCAGCGCAGCCTGACCTCGAGTGTCGAGGCCTACAACAAGGCGGTGGGCTCGCTCGAGACTCGCGTGCTGGTGTCGGCCCGCCGGTTCCCGGGGCTGGGCGTCGTCGGGGGAGAATCGGCGGAGATCGCCGCGCTCCCACCGATCGAGGCCACGCCGCGTCACCTCCAGGCGGTCGAGATGGAGAACGATGAGGACGAGGTGGCCGGGGTCGGCGAACAGATCATCCTGGCGCTTCCCGACGGCGGTGCCACGGCGGGGACCGGGTCCTGAGTCGGTGTCCCGCTTGACGTCCTAGCCCGGCAGAGGAGTCGCATGGGCCCGGCGACCCCCGGACCGGGGAGAACAGCCGCGACGTACTCTGCGGGGATGCTGCACGTCCACCGTTCCGAGCGGGCCGACGCGCTCGTGGCGATGCTCAGCGATCTGGTGGCCGAGCCCCTTGACGACCCGATGACCCCGGAAGTCGTCTCGGTCCCGACCCGCGGCATCGAGCGGTGGCTGACCCAGCGTCTGTCCGCGCATCTGGGTGCCGGCGAGGGAATGCAGGACGGGGTGTGCGCCAACGTCGACTTCCCGTTCCCCGGGTCGTTGGTGAACGGCGCACTGGCCCGGGCGGCCGGCACCGAGCCCGATACCGATCCCTGGCTCCCGCAGCGTGCGGTGTGGCCGCTGCTCGAGGTCGTCGAGGAGCACTTCGACGACCCGTGGCTGGCGCCACTGTCCCAGCACATCCGCAACTCGGAGACCGTGCACGAGTCCAAGCGGTTCTCCAGCATCCGGCACGTCGCCGACCTCTTTGACCGCTACGCCGTCCATCGGCCCGACATGCTGCAGCGCTGGGCCGAAGGTTCTGCGGCGGAGGACGAGGCCACGTGGCAGGTGGAGCTGTGGCGACTGCTGCGGGCTCGTATCGGGCAACCGGGTCCGGCCGAGCGGCTGGTCGACGCCTGCCAACGACTGCGCGACGAACCCGAACTGCTCGACCTGCCGCCGAGGCTCTCGCTGTTCGGATTGACCCGGCTGCCGGCGAGCTATCTCGACGTCTTGGAGGCCATGGGCTCCGGCCGGCACGTCCACCTCTTCCTGCTCCATCCGTCTCCGGCACTGTGGAAACGGCTGGAGGGCGAGGTGGGGTCGACGTCGCGCTTCCTCTCGCGGGCACACGATCCCACCGTCGCCGCCCCGCGGCATCCGCTCCTGCAGTCGTGGGGGCGTGACGCCAGGGAGATGCAGCTCGTGCTGGGCGCGGCCGTCCCCCACGGCGAGGATGTGACCGTGGTGCCCGACACGGAGGCGCTCACCCTCTTGCAGCAAATCCAGGACGATGTCCGCGCCGACCGGAAACCGGTCGGGAGCGGCAGCGGAGGTGTTGACCGGCGGCCGCTGCTCGCCATGGATGACGACAGCGTTCGCGTGCACTCCTGCCACGGCCGGGGGCGCCAGGTGGAGGTGCTGCGTGACGCGATCCTGCACCTGCTCGAGGACGATCCGACGCTGGAGCCACGCGACATCATCGTCATGTGCCCCGACATCGAGACCTTCGCCCCGCTGATCCAGGCCACCTTCGGCGGGCACGGACTGAATGGCGGATCGGGAGACCCTGAGCGCACGCTGGAGATCCGGCTGGCCGACCGCTCCCTCCGCCAGACCAACCCGGTGATGGGCGTGCTGTCCGAGGTCCTCGAGCTCTCCTCGGCGAGGATCACCGCGACGGAGGTTCTCGACTTGGCCGGCCGCGATCCTGTGCGCCGGCGCTTCCACTTCAGTGACGACGACCTGTACCGGTTGGAGGAATGGGTGAACGGAGCGTTCGTGCGCTGGGGGTTCGACGCCGCGCACCGGAGCTCGTTCCAACTCGAGGGCATCGAGGCCAACACGTGGCAGGCGGGACTGGACCGGATCCTGCTCGGGGTGACGATGGCGGACGAGCGGCAGCGGCTGTTCGGGGCGACACTGCCGCTGGACGACGTCGACAGCGGGGACATCGATCTGGCGGGGCGCTTGTCCGAATTCGTCGATCGGCTGCAGGCCGCGCTGGACGCACTCGCCGGCCTCCGTGCGGTGGAGGACTGGGCCGACACGCTTGCGCAGATCTCCGATTCCCTAGCGACGACATCAGTGCCCGATGCCTGGCAGCGCGCCCAGCTCAAAACGTTGCTCGACGAGTTGGTCGACGAGGCCACGGAGGAGCAGACGACAAGCAGCGTCGCCCTGAGCTGTGACGACATTCGCTCCATCCTGTCCGACCGCCTCAAGGGGCGGCCGACCAGGGCCAACTTCTGCACGGGCCATCTGACCGTCTGCACCCTCGTGCCGATGCGTTCCATCCCGCACCGGGTCGTGTGCCTGCTCGGTTTGGATGACGGCAGTTTCCCCCGCCATATCGAACGGGACGGGGACGATCTGACGGCACGCAACCAGAGGGTGGGTGACCGCGACGTGCGGAGTGAGGATCGCCAACTCCTTCTCGATGCCTTGCTCGCGGCGCGTGACCACCTGGTGGTCACCTACTCGGGGCGCGACGAGCGCTCCAACCTCCCACGCCCGCCCGCCGTTCCGGTGGGCGAGCTGCTCGACGTGGTCGATCACACCGTGCGGACCCTGGGCGGCCGGGCCCGTGACGCCATCGTGCTCGCGCACCCCCTGCAGCCCTTCGATGCTCGGAATTTCGAACGGCACGTCCTCGTGCCGGACAGCCCGTGGAGCTTCGATTCGCTTCACCTGGCCGGCGCCCGGGCGGCCCTCGCCCCCCGCCACGACGTACCGCCGTTCCTCGATCGCCCACTTCTGCCCACCCTGTCGAACCCGATCGGCCTCGATCAGCTCGAGCGCTTCCTGCGCCATCCCGTGCGGGCCTTCCTGCGCGAGCGGCTCAACATCTCGCTGCGCAGCAAGACGCGGGACTTCGAGGACGCCATCCCGATCGATCTCGACGCTTTGGAGAGGTGGCAGATCGCCGACCGCGTCCTCCAAGCGCGGCTCGAAGGGGCCGATCTCGATGCATGCCTCGATGCGGAGCGAGCCCGGGGCGCCTTGCCGCCGGGCCAGCTGGCCGACTCGGAGCTGGAGCAGATCACCGAGCCTCTCGACGACCTGGTGAGCACCGGGCGGAGCGCTGAACCGCCAGAGTCGCTCGACGTGCACGTCGATCTCTCTGATTTGCTCAGCGTCGTCGGCACGGTCCCGGGCGTGCGCGGTGACGTCGTGCACACCGTGACGTACTCGAAGCTCGCTCCGCCGGCCCGCCTGATCGCCTGGGTGCGGCTGCTCGCGCTGACCGCGACGTGGCCGGAGCGGCCCTTCTCGGCCCTCACCGTCGGCCGAGGCCAGGGCAACCGGTCGACCATCTCGGTGGCCACGATCAGTCCGCTCGGCCCGGACGAGCACAGCCGGAAGGCAGCAGCCGAGACCCATCTGCGCGCGCTGGTCGACGTGTTCCAGCGTGGGATGTGCGAGCCACTACCGCTGTACTGCCGGACTTCGGCCGCCTGGGCCACGGCCATCGCGGAGGGGAAGGACCCCGAACGTGCTGCGGCGGGGTCGTGGGCGTCGGAGTACAGGTTCGACAAGGAGGACAAAGATGCCGAGCACGCCCTGGTGCTCGGTGACGGGCTGGCGTTCCAGGCCATGGTGGAGTGCTCTGGGGTGGCTCGGCCTGACGAGGCGGAATGGGACCCCTCGGAGTCGACGCGGTTCGGGCTTTACGCGCGCCGGATCTGGGATGGACTGCTGGCCCACGAGCAGATCGTGGATCGATGACGGTCGTGACCGCCCCGGATCCCCAGCCGTTCGACGTGTGCGGAGCTCTCCCGACCGGCATGACACTGCTGCAGGCCAGTGCGGGGACGGGTAAGACGTTCACGATCGCTGCGCTCACCACCCGGTACGTGGCGGAGGGTGTGCTGCCGATCGACCGCCTCCTGGTCATCACGTTCACCCGCATGGCCACCGGTGAGCTGCGCGAGCGGGTGCGCGACCGCTTGGTCCGCGCCTTCGACGGGTTGGTGGACATGGTGGCCGGCTACGGGGGCCACGAAGACGACGAGATCGTGCAGCTCCTGGCGCAGGGATCGGCTGGAGAAGTGGAAACCCGGCGGGACCGACTCGGGAAGGCGATCGCGGACTTCGATGCAGCCACCATCGAAACGACGCACGGGTTCTGCCTGCAGGTCCTCTACGGACTCGGCACAGCCGGCGACGTCGACCGGGAGGTCACGCTGGTCGAAGATGTCAGCGATCTGATGGAGGAGGTGGTCGACGACCTCTTCCTGCGCCGATTCGCGCACAAGCCGAACCTGCTGGACTTCGACCGCAGCGATGCAATGGAGATCGCCAAATACGTGCTCGGTCACCCCGACGCAGAGATCGTTCCTCCATTGTCCCGGACCGAGGATCTGCCGTCGATCCGGCGCCGTTTTGCCAAAGCCGTGCGCGAGGAGATGGAAGAGCGCAAGCGGGCTCTCAAGATCCTCACCTACGACGACGTGCTCAGCCGTCTGCGAAAGACCCTCTTCGACCCGCAACGAGGTCCCGCGGCCTGCGATCGTTTGCGTGAGCGATATGACGTCGTCTTGGTCGACGAGTTCCAGGACACCGATCCGGTCCAGTGGGACATCATGCACCAGGCGTTCGGGCAGGGCGGGGCGACGCTCGTGCTCATCGGAGATCCCAAGCAGGCGATCTACGCCTTCCGCGGCGCCGACGTCCATGCCTACCTCGAGGCGCGCGACGTGGTGCAGTCGGAGTGGACCCTCGACGTCAACTGGCGCAGCGATCAGGGGCTGCTCGAGGCGTACGACGCGCTCTTCGCCGAGGCCCAACTCGGATACGTCGGCATCACCTACCGGAACATCAGGGCGGCGGACGCGAACCAGCAGCCCAGGCTCGTCGGCGCCTCCGTCCCAGCTCCTCTGCGAGTCCGAATCGTCCACGCGGCGGACGGCCTCGTCCCACTGACGGCGCGCCGTCAGGAGCCCAAGGTGCCCGAGTCGCGGAGCTTCATCGCGCGGGATCTTGCCGGGGAGGTCGTCCGCCTCCTCTCGGACCGCCCTGATGTCATCGCCCGGAGTCGGGACGGGGCCGAACTCGAGCGGATGACCCTGCACCCCGGCCACATGGCCGTACTGGTGCGGACGAACAGCCACGCCGTCACGGTCCGGGATGCGCTGCATGGGGCAGGAGTCCCGGCTGTGATCGGAGGTTCCGGCTCGGTCTTCGGCACCGATCCGGCGCTGGAGTGGCTCCGATTGCTCGAGGCGCTCGAACGTCCCACGGCGCGGGACCGCGCATCGCTGGTCGCGCTGACCTGCTTCGTGGGCTGGACACCCGAGGAAGTGGCCTCCGCCGGCGAAGAAGAATGGGAGGGCCTGCACTGGTCGCTACATCGGTGGGCGGCCCTCCTGCGCGATCAGGGCATCGCCTCCCTCTTCGAGAACGTCAGCAGTTCGCACGAAGTACCGGAGCGCGTGCTGGCCCGTCCCTCCGGCGAGCGGTTCATGACGGACTTACGCCACATCAGCCAGTTGCTGCACGAGGCCGGTGTGTCCGAAGGCCTCGGTCCGACGGCGATGGCCACCTGGCTCGGCCGCCGAATCCATGACGCTGCAAGTGACACCGACAACGAGGAGCGCGCCCGGCGCCTCGAGTCGGATGCCGAGGCGGTGCAGGTGATCACGATTCACCGCAGTAAGGGGCTCGAGTTCCCGATCGTGTTCTGTCCCTATATGTGGGACGGCCGCCCCTACAGCAGTGACGTGCCCATGTTCCATGACCCCGACAACTTCAACCTCCGCACGATCGACGTAGGGCGCGAGGGCAACAGCTTCGCCGTCCACCAGAAGATGGAGCTGGAGGAGGGTCGGGGAGAGGATCTGCGACTTCTCTACGTGGCTTTGACGCGGGCCCGGCATCAGGCCGTCGTGTGGTGGGCCGGCGCGATGCACAGTCAGCACTCTCCACTCGCCCGCCTGTTGTTCGATCGTGACGACCAGGGGGTCGTCGGGCCCTACGGCGCCGCACTCCGCACCGACGAAGCGGTCGAGGCGGCGGTCGGGGCGTTGGGACCCTCCGTGTCGGTGGAGCGCGTGACCCAGCCCTCCAACATCCGGTGGGAAGTGGACGCGGGTGAGCCACCGCACCTCGAGGCGGCGGTCTTCGATCGTGCACTCGACGTCGGCTGGCGCCGCGCGTCGTACTCGAGCATCACCAGGGCGCTGCACGAACAACCTTCAATCGGGAGCGAACCGGAACACCAGCTCACGTCCGACGAGGAGGTGACGGTCGTTCCGCTGGCGCGAGCTGGAATCCGGCCGAGCCAGGAGCCCGGAGCCGTGGCACTGCGATTGGCCGACATGCCCGGAGGCGCTCTCGTCGGCACGGTGGTGCACGGCGTGTTCGAACACACTGAGTTCGACGCGCCGGACCTGGCCGCCGAACTGGCAGCCGCGCTGGACCACGAGGTCATGAGGCGCAACGTGAGCATGGGCAGCAGCGAGGCCGTCGTCGCGGGGCTGTGTGCGGCCATCGAGTGTCCTCTCGGACCGCTTGTCAATGGCGTTCGCCTGCGCGACATCGCGCGACGCGATCGACTCGACGAGCTCACGTTCGAGATCCCGCTCGTCGGGGGGGACACTCCGACGGCGAACCTGTACCTGGCGGCGGTGGCCGACCTCCTCGAAGAGCACCTCCCGGCGGATGACCCGGTCGCGCTCTACGCCCAACAGCTGCGTGACCCCGCCCTGAGCGGGCTCTTGCGCGGGTATCTGACGGGCAGCCTTGACTTGGTGTTCCGTCTCCCGGGTGACCGTTTCGTCCTGGCCGATTACAAGACGAACAGACTCGGGACACCAGAGGAGACCCTGACGTCCTGGCACTACCGGCCCGAAGCCGTGCAGGCCGAGATGCTCGCAGCGCACTACCCGCTGCAAGCCCTGCTCTATGTGGTGGCGCTGCACCGCTATCTGCGGTGGCGGCTGCGCGGCTACGACTCCGAACAGCATCTCGGAGGTGTCCTCTACCTGTTCGTGCGCGGCATGAGCGCGGTCGAGCCCGCGCCCGAGTCGGCTCCAGCCACCGGGGTCTGGTCCTGGCGTCCACCGGCCCAACTGGTCGAATCATTGAGCGATCTTTTCGACCGCGGAGCGCCCGCGTGAGCGAGTCGGATCCGGTCGACGCTTTCGACGCCCGTTTGGTGCGCGGCGGCGCAAGGATCACTCCACGAGTTCAACCAGGCGGGCGTCCTCACCGCGTCCGACGTCCACGTCGCGCTGAGGCTCGCCCGCCTGAGCGGAGTGCGCGACGACGCCGTCTGCCTGGGGGCCGCCTTCGCGGCCCGCGCCCCGAGGCTGGGAAACGTCTGCGTCGACCTGGCGACCATCCATACAACCGCCGACGCCGATACCGACGTACCAGCGGACCTCGGCGTCCTGCCCTGGCCCGACCCGACTTCGTGGTTGCAGCAGATGTCCAGCAGCCCGATCGTCGGGGCGGACCGCCCGCTTCACCTCGAGGGAACGGCCCTGTACCTGGACCGCCTCTGGGCTGACGAGCGACTGGTTGCCTCCGAGCTGCTGCGTCGTTCGGACGGCGCCGCCATCGGGGTCGACGACGGACCTGCTCGCGACCGGCCTGGCGGAGCTGTTCGACGAAGGCGACGACCCCGACCAGCGCATGGCAGCGGCCATCGCCGTGCTGCGGAGGGTGTCGGTCATCGCCGGTGGGCCTGGCACCGGCAAGACGACCACGGTGGCCCGCGTCCTGGCCCTCCTGGAGGCTCAGGCGACAGCGTCGGCGCCGAGGCCACCGCTCGTGGCGCTGGCGGCGCCGACCGGGAAGGCGGCGGCTCGCCTGGAGGACGCCGTGCGCCAGGGCGCCGCTGACATGGTCATCGACCGGGAGCTGCGGGAGCGCCTGCAGGCACTCGCGGGCACGACGGTGCACCGCCTGCTCGGCTTCAACCCCGGCAACCGGACGCGCTTTCGTCACCATCGGCTGAACCGGCTGCCCCACGACGTCGTCGTCGTCGACGAGACGTCGATGGTGTCGCTCTCGCTCATGGCACGCCTGCTCGAGGCGGTCCGCCCGGACGCCCGCCTGATCCTGGTGGGCGACCCCGAGCAATTGGCCTCGGTCGAGGCGGGCGCCGTGCTGGGTGACATCGTGGGCCCGCGCCGCAGTCGGCATCCGCATGCGGCCGGCGGCACGGCAGCAACTGGCCGCGGTCACCGGGCAGCGCGCTCCAGCCGGCGATGGCAGGGACGGCTCCGCTTTCGGGGATGGAATCGTCGTGCTGCGCAACGTGCACCGCCATGGCGGCGCGATCGCAGCGCTGGCTCGGGCCATCCGGCAGCGACGACGCCGACGAGGCCATGGCCATACTCCGAGGCGGGCGACTCGAACGTGCAGTGGATCGCCACCGCTGCGCCGGCGCCGTCGTCGTCCGACGGGCTGGGCGACGTGCGCACGCTCGCCGTCGAGACGGGCCGCGCCGTCATCGAGTCGGCTCGGGCCGGTCGACGCGCGGAGGCCATCGCCGCACTCGGCAGCTTCCGTCTCCTGTGCGGTCACCGACGGGGACCCGAAGGCGTGGCGACCTGGATGGGCCACATCGAGAACTGGCTTCGGGCGGAGGTCGAGGGCTTCACCACCGGCGCGGACTGGTACGTCGGACGTCCGCTGATCGTGACGGAGAACGACTACGGGCTGGATCTCTACAACGGTGATACCGGGGTGGTGGTCGAGGCCGAAGGGGGACGGTTGGTGGCCGCCTTCGAGCGGCGCGGCACCATCGCGGAGGTCAGCCCCACCCGCCTGGCCGCGGTGGACACCGTGTACGCGATGACCGTCCACAAGAGCCAGGGCTCCCAGTACCGTGCCGTGGCCTTCCTGGTGCCGAGCCCCGATTCGCGAGTCCTGACCCGCGAGCTTCTCTACACGGCGGTGACCCGGGCCCGGGATCGGCTCATCCTCGTCGGTCCCGAGGAGTCGATCCGGGCCGCCATCGAGCGGCCGATCACCCGGGCATCGGGACTGCGGCGGGCCCTGTGGGGCGAGGCGGGCTGAGCGCGGTATCCGTCAGCGTGTGGCCAGACCATCCCGCCCGCGCCGGTTTCATGCTCTTTAGGCTGCCCCGCTAGGGAAAAACCCCTGGTCTCACGCCAATTACAGCCGCTACACAGCGCTGGATTCAGGGTGCTGTCCCATGATGACGTTGACATGACTCCGTAACAAAGGCGGAGCCTGAGCGAAGACAAGGGTGAGATGAAGATTCTGGTTCTCGGTGGAGACGGCTATCTCGGTTGGCCGACAGCCCTGCATCTGTCGGCCCTGGGGCATGAGATCACCCTCGTCGACAACCTCGTGCGCCGTGAGTACGACCGCGAGATGGGTGTCGACAGCCTGGTGCCCATCGCCTCGCTGCAGGACCGTGTCACACGCTGGGAGCAGATCTCCGGGCACGCCATCGACGTCCGCATCGGCAACCTCACCGACGCCGCCTTCACCTACGGGGTGATCGCCGAGGCCAAGCCGGACACCATCGTGCACTTCGGCGAGCAGCGCTCGGCCCCCTACTCCATGATCGACCGCGAGCACGCGGTCTACACGCAGGTCAACAACGTGGTCGGCACACCTGAACGTGATGTACGCCATTGCCGGAGACCGACCCCGACATCCACCTCGTCAAGCTCGGGACGATGGGGGAGTACGGGTACCCCAACATCGACATCGAAGAGGGGTTCATCGAGATCACCCACAAGGGCCGCACCGACGTGCTGCCCTACCCGAAGCAGCCCGGCTCCTTCTACCACCTGTCCAAGGTGCACGACAGCCACAACATCATGTTCGCCTGCCGCATCTGGGGGCTGCGCGTCGACCGACCTGAACCAGGGCATCGTCTACGGGCAGTCGACCGACGAGACCGACCTCGACCCCGTCCTGGCCACCCGCTTCGACTACGACGGCGTCTTCGGCACCGTGCTGAATCGGTTCTGCGTCCAGGCGGTCACCGGCCATCCGCTGACCGTGTACGGCGCCGGCGGTCAGACCCGCGGCATGCTCAACATCCGCGACACGCTGGCCTGCGTGACGCTGGCGCGTCGAGAACCCGGCCGAGCGCGGCGAGTTCCGGGTCTTCAACCAGTTCACCGAGTCCTTCTCCGTGCGCGAAATGGCGCAGATGGTCAAGCGGGTCTGCCCGACGCGGGTCGACATCGCCGAGGGCCTGTCCAATCCACGCGTCGAGACACGAGGAGCACTACTTCAACGCCGCCAACACCAAGCTGCTCGACCTGGGACTCAAGCCGCACCTCCTGACCGACGAGGTCATCTCGGGGATCCTCGAGCTGGTGGAGCGCTACCGCGACCGGGTGGACATCCGGGCCATCGCCCCGACGGTGCAGTGGCGTTCGAGCGCCAGCACCCTCTCCACGGCCGGCGAGACCCCGGACGCATCCTTCCTCGCGGTGTAAAGCACCAACTCCGGCAGTAAGTTTCCGTGGCGATGTCGCCACGCAGGCCACGCCGCCGCGCGCGCCGTCGATCACCGGCCGGACCGGTCATCCTGCTCATCGCAGCGGTGGTCGTGCTCGTGCTCATCGTGGGCGGGCTGACCCAGGTGTCGCGGCAGTCGCAGGGCTACGACGCCAACTCCAACCGCTCGCTCGGCGGCTCAGGGCGCCGTCGTGGCCGAGCAGTCCAACGCCACGTCGTCGGCGGTGCGCAGCCTGATGAACGGCCTGCAGGGGCAGACCCGCCAGGGCCTCAGAACGCGCTCGACAGCGTCGTCCAGCAGACGGCCGACGAGTCGGCGCGGGCCGACGTCGCCGCGGGGTCGAACCCGCTGGGGTCGGTGGCCGGCCAGTTCGCCACCGTCTTCGCCGAGCGGGCCCAGTCCGTGGCCGATCTCCGCGCCGCGGTCGACGGGTTCCTCGGCATGCAGCCCATTCCCGTCGCCGGCTCTCCGGCGGCGACGGAGCGCCCTCTTCCGCGTCGGCCACCCTGCTGTCCGCCACCCAGGCGACGAACCGCATCGCTGCGGCTGGTGCGCTGCTCGCCCGTTCGGACGCGCTCTACCGCTCGGTGCGGCGATCTCTCGCGGCCGCCGCCGGCCAGAGCCGGCTTCCCGCGTCCGTCTGGGTCACCGACCCGCAGGTGTGGCAACTGGGCAGCGTGGCCGCCCAGGTCGACCTCATCGCCACCTCGCCCGCATTGGTCGGTGACCCACGACGTCGTTCTCCGCACGGTGCGGTTGAACCCGCCCGCCTTGCCGACGCCACAGGGCGTGTCGGCGAGCGTCTCGGTACTCAGCCCCACCGTCACAGATCGGTGTGATCGTGGTCCTGGCCAACCAGGGCTCGGTCGATGAGCCGCACTGCTCGGTCCGTTTCACGCTGGCGAACCAGTCGTCGGGCGCGACAGCGAGCCGGAGTCGAGACGGCTGCGCTGGCCCTCGGTGCCGCGGTGACCCTGCCGGAGGTGACCTTCCACGTCAAGCCCGGCACCACCTACGAGCTCACGGTCGAGGCGGTTCCCCCAGCCGGCCAGTCCCTGACGGCCGACACCGTGCTCCAGCAGGCGCTGCAGGTCTCCCCCGCCACCTGAGCGCCGGGGGCCGGGACGTTCGGGCGCTGCCCGCGTGTCGACCGCACTCGCATCGTGGTCATAGGATCGGGAACGCACCGAAATCAGGAATTGGAGGGCACTTCACGTGGCCGAGAGCATCACGATCACGGACAATCGCAATGGCGAGTCCATTGAGATTCCGCTCGTCAACGGCGGGGTCTCGGCCGAGGAGTGGGCGAAGCTCCTGCCCGGGGTCTGGTTCTTCGATCCCGGCTTCATGTCGACGGCTGCCTGCGAGAGCGCCATCACCTACCTCGACGGCGATGCGGGGATCCTGCGCTACCGCGGGTACCCCATTGAGCAGCTGGCCGAGAGCTCGACCTACCTCGAGGTGGCGTATCTCCTCCTCAACGGCGAGCTGCCCAACGAGGAGCAGTTCGCCGCCTGGCGGCACGAGGTCACCTACCACACGTTCATCCACGAGAACGTCCGCAAGCGCTTCCTCGAGGGATTCCACTACGACGCCCATCCCATGGGGATGCTCGTCTCGGCCGTCGCCGCCTTGTCCACCTTCTATCTCGACGCCAAGGACATCTTCGATCCGGAGTCCCGCAACAAACAGATCATCCGCCTGATCGCCAAGATGCCGACGCTGGCGGCCGCAGCGCACCGGTTCAGCGTCGGCATGCCTTTCGTCTATCCCGACAACTCGCTCGATTTCGCGCCCAACTTCCTCTCCATGCTCTGGAAGGTGGCCGAGCCGAGGTTCGAAGCCGATCCCGTCCTGGCCCGCGCCCTCGACATCCTCTTCATCCTCCACGCCGATCACGAGCAGAACTGCTCGACCACGGCCATGCGCGTCGTGGGTTCGTCGCACTCGGATCCCTACTCGGCGACTGCGGCCGCCGCCGCTGCGCTCTACGGACCCCGGCACGGCGGCGCCAATGAGGCCGTGATCCGGATGCTGACCGACATCGGCAGTGTCGAGAACGTGCCGGACTTCATTGCGACCGTCAAGGCCGGGACCGGGGGGCAGCGCCTCCAGGGCTTCGGGCACCGCGTCTACAAGAGCTACGACCCGCGGGCCAAGATCATCAAGCAAACGGCCGACGAGGTCTTCGAGGTGACCGGCAAGAACCCGCTGCTCGACATCGCGTTGAAGCTCGAGGAGATCGCACTCAACGATGAATACTTCACCTCGCGGCGGCTCTACCCCAATGTCGACTTCTACTCCGGCCTCATCTACCAGGCCATGGGGTTCCCGCTCGAGATGTTCCCCGTGCTCTTCGCCATACCCCGTACCGCCGGTTGGCTCGCCCACTGGCAGGAGATGCTCGACCAGGATTCGAAGATCGCGCGTCCGCGCCAGCTCTACATCGGCCCGGAGCCACGCGACTACGTGCCGATCGACGCGCGCTGAACGACGCGGCGCACCCTGCTTCTTCAACAGGCGCGTCAATCCCTCCTGGGTCATCGAGACGCACAACCTGCCCGGGCGGTCGAACAGGAACCCCCGAGCCAGGCCGCGCCCACCGGCCGCGACCGGGGAGTCCATGTCGTACAGGAGCCACTCGTCGGCCCGGAAGGGCTGGTGGAACCACATGCAGTGGTCCAGGCTCGCGCTCATGAAGTCGGCGTCGTCCCACCGCACGTCGTGCGGGGCGAGGATGGTGTCGATGAGGGACATGTCGGACGCGTAGGTGGCGACGCAGGCGTGAAGCAGGGGATCGTCGGGTAGCTTGCCGTCCGCTCGGATCCAGACCCGCTGGCTCGGTTCGCCCTTTCCGGTCGAGTGCCAGGGGAGGTCGCCGATGTGACGCTGGTCGATGGGGTGCGGCCGGTCGAACCATTCGGCCAGCTCGGCCTTCCACGGCTCCAGTCGCTCGAAGAGCGGGGGCAATGACTCGGGGTCGGGCACCTCGGGCATCGGGAGCTGGTGCTCCAGGCCCTCTTCGGGATCGTGGAAGGAGGCCTCGAGGTTGAAGATGGCCCGACCGTGCTGAACGGCCACGACCCGCCGGGTCGTGAACGACCTGCCGTCGTGGATGCGGTCGACTTCGTAGAGGATTGGCACCGTCGGGTCTCCGGGCCGCAGGAAGTACGAGTGCAGCGAATGCACCTGACCGTGCTCGACCGTGCGCCCCGCCGCCATCAGTGCCTGCCCGGCCACCTGCCCTCCGAACACGCGCTGGCGCTCCTCGTTGGGCTGGGTGCCCCGGAAGATGTTGACCTCAATCGGTTCGAGGTCAAGCAGGTCGACGAGGAACTCCAAGGACGCGCTCATCGGCCCATGATCGCAGGCCGCCGGATCGTGCGTCGCAGAGCACGCCGTCGCGAGCGCAACTACCCTGCGGCGGCGTGGCACAGCACAACGAAGACAGCGAGCTCGTATTCCCGCCCGGATTCACCTGGGGCGTCGCCACCGCGGCGCACCAGATCGAGGGCGGCAACGTGAACAACGACTGGTGGGCGTGGGAGCACGACCCCACGTCGGGGACGGTGGAACCCAGCGGGGACGCGTGCGACTCGTTCCACCGCTGGCGCGAAGACGTACAACTCGTCGCCGACATGGGCCTCACCGCCTATCGCTTCTCGCTCGAGTGGAGCCGGATCGAGCCAGCCCAGGGTGAGTTCTCCATCGCGGCCCTCGAGCACTACCGGCGCATGTGTGCGGCCTGTCACGGTCACGGGATCCTCCCCGTGGTGACCTTCCACCATTTCACGACGCCGTTGTGGCTCGCCGGTCGCGGCGGCTGGGAGGCGCCCGATGCCCCCGAGTGCTTCGCCCGCTTCGTGACACGGGCGACGGCATACCTCGGGGACCTGATCGGGTGGGCCTGCACCATCAACGAGCCGAACGTCGTGGCGGTCATGGGCTACTTCCAGGGGCAGTATCCGCCGGGGGTCAAGGAGGACTTCGGGCGGTTGGTCGCGGTGAACGAGGCAATGGTGCGGGCGCACCGACTGGCCGTCGATGCCCTGCGCGCCGGTCCCGGCGATTTCCCGGTGGGGCTCACGCTCTCCATGGCCGAGATCACGGCCGCCGAGGGAGGGGAGACCCTGCGCGACGCAGCCGAGGAGATGCTCGAGAACGTCTTCCTGCGGGCGACCGGCGACGACGACTTCGTGGGCGTGCAGTGCTACACGCGTATGCACTTCGGCCCGGACGGACTGGCCCCCAACGACCCCGACGTCCCGCTCACCCAGATGGGTGACGAGCGCTGGCCCCAGGCGGTCGAGTACACGGTCCGGCGGGCCGTCAGCGTGAGCGGGCGGCCCGTGGTGGTGACCGAGAACGGGATCGCGACGGCCGACGACACCGAGCGCATCACGTTCGTCTCGGATGCGCTGCGGAGTGCCCACCACTGCCTCGACGAGGGCATCGACCTGCGGGGCTACTTCGTGTGGAGCCTGCTGGACAATTTCGAGTGGCACCTGGGCTACGGCCCCAAGTTCGGGCTGGTCGCCGTGGCCCCTGGCACCTTCGAGCGCCGGCCCAAGCCGAGTGCCCATTGGTTCGGCGAGGTCGCCCGCACTAACCGGTTACTCACAGCGGGCGCTTAGGCGGCCGACAGGGAGCCAATTCGTGCCCGGGCTAGGGTGTCGCAGTGCTTTCCCGGGTTCAGGCGGTGGACGACTGGCTGCACACGCACCAGGGTCGGAAGATTTTCCGCTACTCCATGGTGTCGGTCGTCTCGACCGCCGTGTCCCTCGTCGTCATCTCCGTCGTCTACGGCGTCCTTCATCTCTGGAGCGAGGTACCGAGCACAGTCTTCGGCAACGTGGTCGCCACGTTCCCCTCCTACTGGCTCAACCGAAAGTGGGCCTGGGGCAAGCACGGTCGGTCGCACTTCATGAAGGAAGTGGTGCCGTTCTGGACAATGGCGGCGTTGGGCATCGCTTTCTCCGTCGTCGGCGCCTCGGTGGCCCGCCACCTCGCCATCAAGTACAACCTGGACCACTTCGAGACCACGGTGCTCGTCCTCTTTGCGAACGTCGTATCGTTCGCCATCTTCTGGGTCGCCAAGCTGCTCGTCTTCAACCGCGTGTTCCGCACCGAGCTCGAGGAGTTCGACGAGCACCTCACGCACGAAGAGGACGAGGAATCGACCGGGGCCTCGCGCAACTGAGCTGCCGCCCCGGCGTCGGCGGGGGCCTCTAGTCCCTGAAGTTGTTGAACTGCAACGGGATCCCGAAGTCCTCGGCCTTGCACTTCGCGATCACCTCTTGGAGGTCGTCACGCTTCTTGCCCGAGACCCGGAGCTGATCCCCCTGGGTCTGGGACGACACGCCCTTGAGGCCCAGATCCTTGATGAACTTGTTCAACCGCTTGGCGTGGTCCGAGGAGATGCCGGCCCTGATGGCCACCTTCTGACGGGCGGTGCCCTTCTGGGCCTCCTCGATCTTCGCGTCCTCGAACGCCTTGAGTGAGACCTGTCGCTTGACCAGTTTCTCGTCCAAGACCTGATGCAGCGCGCGCAGACGGTCCTCAGTCGACGAGCGGAGCACGAGCTCGCCGTCGCTCAGCTCGATCGCCGAGTCGGTGTTCTTGAAGTCGAAGCGAGTGGCGGCCTCCCGGTTGGCCTGGTCGACTGCGTTGCGCACCTCTTGCATGTCGACTTCAGAGACGATGTCAAACGTGGGCATGGCCTCAGCGTACCGGCGCCACCCGCCGGCCCGGGGAGGCCGATCCGGCTAATCTCGCCGGCTGCGGGTCGGTGTCCGAGTGGCCAAAGGAAACAGGCTGTAAACCTGTCGGTTGATACCTACGGAGGTTCGAATCCTTCCCGGCCCACGCACAATCTGGTTCCCTGGCTGTTGGGGCGCCGTGACTCTTGCCACCCCCCGGCCCGCCGTTACAATGCTGTTTCGGATCGATTGCGGGCGCACGCTCCCCCGGTGTGCCCTTCCTCCCCCACGGGCCAGTAGCGCCCGGAGACGACAAGCGAGACTGACAACTCCGTGGAGAAAAGCGCGATGTCCCCTTCACCATCGGTACTGGACCGGGTCGGTACGCGCCTCCGCCGCCTCTCCATGCGTGTGGAGGCCGTTCGACTCCGCCTGAGCCGTGGCGTCACGCTGACCGAGAGGGTCGAGGCCGAATCTCAGGATCCGGGTGACTGGTCATTCCTGCGCCGACCCGCGCTCCTGGGTTTCATCGCGGTCGTCTCCATCTGCCTCGGCGCGTCGCTGCCGAGCTCTCCCTTCAAGTTGGAGCAGGGCGGCGCGTGGTTCTTCGGGGAAGCGAACTGGCCAACGACCACGTTGATGCTCCCGGGCGTCGTGGCCGTCTACGGGGGGATGATCCTCTTCGTCCGTGTCTGGTTCGGGCTGTACCAGACGCTGCGGGCCCGACCCGGCGTCCCCATCCGCCAGCTGGCCTACATGCTCGGCCTGTGGATCCTCCCGCTCTTGGTCGTGGCGCCGCTGTTCAGCCGGGACGTGTTCTCCTACGCCGCTCAGGGCGAGATGATGAGCCACCACATCAACCCGTACCACTACGGGCCGGGCACGCTCGGCTCGGGTCCGTACGTGTCGGGGGTCGACCCGCTGTGGCTGAACACAGCGGCCCCCTACGGCCCGCTCTTCCTCATCCTGGCCGGTTGGTCGGCCTCGTTGAGCCTGCACCACGCGCTGCTCACCGTCGTGCTGTTGCGGTTCCAATCGGTGGCGGGCCTCGCCCTCATCGCCTACTGCATCCCCAAGCTCGCCCGCTCGTTCGGCCGGGACCCCGGCCCCGCGTTCGTGCTGGCGGTGCTCAATCCGCTGACCCTGCTCGCCCTCGTGGGTGGCGCGCACAACGACGCCATCATGGTGGGCCTGGTTCTGGCTGGGGTCACGGCGGCGCGGGCCCGCCACCCGGTCTGGGGCGTCGTCCTGTGCGCGCTGGCCGCCTCCATCAAGGTGCCGGCGGCCATGGGCATCGTCTACATCGCCTGGGACTGGGCCGGGCCGGCGGCGGACTGGCGCGGGCGCGCCCGCATGGGTCTGCGCTCCGCCCTGATCACGGTGGCGGTGATGGGTGCCCTCTCCTTCGTGTCCGGGCTCGGCTGGGGCTGGATCGCCAACCTGGGGACACCCGGGACCGTGCGTTCGTGGATGGCCCCGGCAACCGCCGTCGGGCTCCTCATCAGCGGGTCAGCCCACGTCGTCGGCATCGGGGTCGGCCTGGGCGGTGTGCTCACGCTGACGAGGGCCATCGGGCTGCTCACCGCGGCCGCCGTCGCGTTGTACTGCCTGCGCAACCGCCAGCGGATCGGGGTGCTGAGCGCGCTCGGCATCACCATGTTGGCCTTCGTGCTCCTCGGCCCGGTCGTCCAGCCCTGGTACCTGACCTGGGGGATCATCATCGTGGCGCCCGTCGTGGCCGGCCGCATGCTCTACGTCGTGCTCGGGCTGTCGATCGTGACGCCCTTCATCGGGCTGACGGGCGGGACCGATCTGCTCAACGAACTGGTGCACACGGACCCCGCCAGCATGGTCCTGGCGGTCATGGTGCTGTGGGCGGTGGCCATCTTCCCGCTCGGCAACTGGACGACGTCGTGGCGGATCGACCGGTCCCGGCTGCCGGCGCTGCCCGCCCACCACGGACAGAGCGCAGTCCTCGAGTCCTGACCCAGCGGCCCGACGGCACGTCCGGGGCCGGAACGTCTAGAGCAGGAGCTGGAGCTCGACGACGTCGAGCCACTGGCGGTGCTTGCGCCCGACCTCCCGCTCGACGCCGACCAACTCGAAACCGGCCGCCTTGTGCAGGCCGATGGAGATCTCGTTGTGCCCCGCGATACGGGCGATGACCGAATGGAAGCCGTGGGCCGACGCCAGGACCAGAAGCTCCGCCAGGAGTGCCCGTCCGACGCCCTTGCCGCGCTGGGCACGGTCGACGTACACGGAGTTCTCCGCGGTGGCCGAGTAGCCCGAGCGCTCGTGGAAGGCCGAGAGCGAGCCGAAACCGAGGACGACCTCCCCGTTGGCGCCGACCGCGCCGTCCACCCCCGCGTCGTGGTCCTCGGTGGCCACCAGCGCCGGATGGACCCCGCTGTGCCCGAGGATCCAGGCCTCCTGCTCGGCCCGGGTGCGGGGCACCATGTCGAAGGTGTTCGTGCTGTCGAGCACCTCGACGTTGTAAATGGTCCGGATGGCCTCGGCGTCGGCGACCTCAGCCAGTCTGATCCGCATCAACCGATGGTACTGTTGGGGTGCCTGAAACGGGGGAGCGGAGGCAGCCCGTGCCGTGCCCTGGCTATCATTGATCGCTCGCGGAAGGTAGCCGCGGCGCCCCCTTAGCTCAGTCGGCAGAGCACAGCCATGGTAAGGCTGGTGTCGTCGGTTCGATTCCGACAGGGGGCTCGCCCATGGCGGCGTAGCTCAGTTGGTCAGAGCACACGGCTCATAATCGTGTTGTCGCGGGTTCGAGTCCCGCCGCCGCTACCAGATCCGGGTCAGACGCCCCGGCCAGTGACCAGGAAGGATTGGACATGCCCAAGAACGAGAAGAGGGTCCAGGTCACGCTGGCCTGCGAGGTGTGCAAGCGGCGTAACTACATCACGACCAAGAACAAGCTCAACGACCGTGAGCGGATCGAGATGAAGAAGTTCTGCCGCTGGGACCGCCAGCACACCCTGCACAAGGAGACCCGCTGAGCCACCCCGAGCCCGCCGGTGCTACTCTGGCAGGCCGATCCCCAGGTCAGGGGGAAGAACCACCTGCTTGAGGGCAACCGAAGGCACCCCACCGAGGGCAGTAGCTCAACTGGTAGAGCACCGGTCTCCAAAACCGGCGGTTGGGGGTTCGAGTCCCTCCTGCCCTGCCCCGGACGTATCCACCCGAGAACGACGTATGTGAGGCGAGACCCGTGAACCGCGAGACCAAGCGCATGATGCAGCGCCAGGGGCAGATGGAGGCCGATGGGTCTCCAGCCACTCGGCGCGCGCCGGCGGGCGCGCAGACGCGGACGCCGCGCACGCAGAAGGGCCCCTCCGGCCGGAAGCGCACGACGCCGGTCCAGTTCATCCGCGAGGTACGCGACGAGATGCGCCAGGTCGCCTGGCCGTCTCGCGCCGAACTCATCAACTACACCTCGGTCGTGCTGACGACGCTGATCATCATGATTGGCCTGATCTTCGGCCTCAACCTTGCCTTTGGGAAGCTCATCACGCTTCTCTTCACGAAGTAGGACCCCTATGAGCGACATGACACATTCAGAGGCAGAGCAAGCACTGGCGAGCGGCGACGAGGAGGATGTCGCGGAGGCGCTGGAGGCCGAGCGGGAGGAGGACGAGGCGGCTCCCGAGGAGGCTGCGATGAGCAGCGCGTCCACCGAGGAGCTGATTGAGGAGATCGTGGCCGAAGAGATCGTCGAAGAAGCGGTCCTCGAGGCGGTGGAGGAGGCGATCGTCGAGGAGATCGTGGAAGAGATCGTCGAGCAAGCGGAGCTCGACACCGTGGAGGAGGCGATCGTCGAGGAGATCGTCGAAGAAGCGGTCCTCGAGGCGGTGGAGGAGGCGATCGTCGAGGAGGCGATCGTCGAGGAGGCCGTGCGCGAGGCGGTCGAGCCGGACCTCGTGCTGGACGCCACCGACGGCCAGGAGGCTGCCGGCGAGGTCGAGCTCGGCGGGTGGGGCGACGACGGCGACGACGGCGAGGTCGTACCGGTCGAGAGCCCATACGACCGTCCGGGTCGCTGGTACGTCGTGCACACCTATTCCGGTTACGAGAACAAGGTGCGCTCCAACATGGGCAACGTGGTCGCATCGCGCGGCATCGAAGACCGTGTCTTCGAGGTCGTCATCCCGATGGAGGACGTCGTCGAGTTCAAGGGCGGCAAGAAGGTCACGGTGCAGAAGAAGGTGTTCCCGGGCTATCTGCTGGTCCGCTGTGACCTCGACGACGACACGTGGGGCGCCATCCGCAACACCCCCGGTGTCACCGGCTTCGTGGGACCGGGCACCAAGCCGACGCCCTTGTCGCGCCGCGAGGTCGAGAACATCCTGCAGGTGAAGGTCGAGGGCACCGAGACGAGCACCAAGCGCAGCCGTCCACGGCTCGAGTACGAGGTCGACGAGACGGTGCGGGTCAAGGAAGGCCCCTTCGCCGACTTCTCAGGCCAGATCGCCGAGATCAACGAGGACCAGCTCAAGCTCAAGGTGCTGGTCAACATCTTCGGCCGGGAGACGCCGGTCGAGCTCGAATTCAGCCAGGTCGCCAAGCTCTAGGCGCCCGGACCAGAGACCGAAGCCAGAGACCGAAGAAGGAGAACAGAGACGATGCCCCCGAAGAAGAAGGTGCTCGCCGTGGTCAAGATCCAGCTCGAGGCGGGGTCGGCCACCCCCGCGCCGCCCGTCGGCACGGCCCTGGGCCCGCACGGCGTCCAGACGATGGAGTTCTGCAAGCAGTACAACCAGGCCACCGAGAGCATGCGCGGCTCGGTCGTGCCCGTCGACATCACCATCTACGAGGACCGGTCGTTCAGCTTCGTGCTCAAGACCTCACCCGCCGCCGTCCTGCTCCGTCAGGCAGCCGGGCTGGAGAAGGGCGCCGCGGCGGCGGGGCGCGAGCAGGTCGGGACCATCACCGACGCGCAGCTCGCCGAGATCGCCACGAGCAAGCTCAAGGACCTCAACACCAACGACCTCGAGGCGGCCAAGAAGCAGGTCGCCGGCACGGCGCGGTCCATGGGTATCAAGGTCGCCGGCTAGGCCAGGACGCGGAGGAGAAACGAATGACCCAGCACGGCAAGAAGTACACAGAGAGTCTGAGCAAGGTTGACCGGGAAGCCCTCCACGGGCTGGTGGAAGCCGTCGACCTGGCCAAGTCGCTGGCGAGCGCCAAGTTCGACGAGACGGTCGAGCTGGCCGTCCGCCTCGGCGTCGACCCCCGCAAGGCGGACCAGATCGTGCGCGGGACGCTCTCGCTCCCCTCTGGGACCGGGCGGACCGAGCGGGTGGCGGTCTTCGCGGCCGGGGAGGCCGCCGCCGAGGCCCGTGCCGCGGGCGCCGACGAGGTCGGCGCCGACGACCTGGTGGCCAGGATCAACGGGGGCTTCTTGGACTTCGACGTGGCCATCGCCACGCCGGACCTCATGGGGCAGGTGGGCACGCTCGGCCGGGTGCTCGGGCCGCGCGGTCTCATGCCTAACCCCAAGACGGGCACCGTCACGACCGAGGTCGGCAAGGCCGTGATCGAGTTCAAGGGGGGTCGGGTCGAGTACCGCACCGACAAGGTGGGCAACGTCCACATCCGGGTCGGCAAGGCCTCCTTCACCCGCGACCAGCTGGTGGCCAACATCCACGCCGTGATCGAGGAGCTCCAGCGGGCCAAGCCTCCGGCGGCCAAGGGCCGCTACTTCCTGTCGGTCACCGTGTCGACGACGATGGGCCCCGGGGTCCGCATCGACCCGGCGAGGGCGCCGCGACAGCGAGGAAGAGCTCGCCGTCCCGACCTGACCCGCCGTCGCGGTCGGACGGCCTCCGACCGCCGTACTACAGTCTTCGCGGACAGCCCACCGCCGTCGGCGGACGGGCACTGAATCCGAACGCCAGAGACCTCCGGTGCACCCCAGGGTGCCGAAACGGCCCGCAGGGCCGGCCTGATGAGGCGACACCTAGCACGTTGGCTCTCGCCGACCTGCGCCGTCGCACACCGGAGACTCGGGCCGAGTCCGGTGGAGGCCACCGATGGCATCGCAGAACGCAGCAAGGGCACGCAAGGTCGAGGTGATCGACGAGGTCAAGACGCGCATGGGCGCGGCGGCGGCCTCCATCGTGAGCGAGTACCGCGGTCTGACCGTGGCCGAGCTGGCGGAGCTGCGCAACGCGCTCTCCGCCGCCGGCGGCGACTACAAGATCTTCAAGAACACGCTGGTGCTCCGGGCGATCGACGGCGGCCAGTACCAGCCCTTGTCGGAGTACCTGAGCGGCCCGAGTGCACTGACCTTCGTCGAGGGCGACGTCAGCGCGGTGGCCAAGGCGCTGCGGGACTTCTCCCGGTCGAACCCCCTCCTGGTCATAAAGGGCGGACTGGCCGACGGGTCGCTCCTGTCGCCGGCTGATCTGGCGGCGCTGGCGGACCTGCCGCCCCGCGACGTGCTGCTGGCCCGCCTGGCCGGCGCGCTGGCCGCCCCGATGCAGCAGATGGCCGGGCTCCTCCAGGCGCTGCCGCGCAACCTGGCCTATGGGATCTCGGCGCTGGTGGAGCAGCGAGAGGCTGGCGGCGAGACCCTGCCTCCCGCGGCAGAGGAGGCGGGGCCGGAGCTGGCGGCAGCGCCGGTCCAAGCCGAAGCCCCGCCCGCCGAACCCGAGGCTGAGGCCGCTCCGGCCGAATCCGAAGCCGAAGCCGAAGCCGCACCGGCCGAGGAGGCTGCCGCCCCGGAGCCGGTGGAGGCCGCCGGGGAGACGGGGGCCGGCGCAGAGTCGGTGGGCGGCGCCGATGAGGCATCCGAGTAGCACCAGATCGACTGTCCAGACCAGACCAGACCAGACCGCAGGAAAGAAAGGAAGGCCACGGAGATGGCAACCCTGACCAAGGAAGAGATCCTCGACGGGATCGCCGAGCTGTCGGTGATCCAGCTGAGCGAGCTGCTGAAGGACTTCGAGGAGCGCTTCGGTGTCACGGCAGCGGCCCCCGTTGCGGTGGCTGCCGCGGCGGCGCCCGCAGCCGGTGGTGCCGACGCCGGGGCCGCGGAGGAGGAGAAGTCGGAATTCGACGTCATCCTCACCGCCGCCGGCGACAAGAAGATCCAGGTCATCAAGGAGGTACGGGCCCTCACCAGCCTGGGCCTCAAGGAGGCCAAGGATCTCGTCGAGGCGGCGCCCAAGCCCGTGCTGGAGAAGGCGAACAAGGACGACGCCGAGAAGGCCAAGGCCGCGC